>NZ_CP194171.1:4125000-4465342 GCF_050908845.1 Marinobacterium sp. YM272 | reverse complement strand
CCCGATGACGTCACACTGAACCATCCCGAGTATTGGCAGCCTGTGATACAGGGCATGGTTGATGTTATGCACAGCGATTATGGCACCGCGCGGCGTTCAGCGCAGGGTGCCGAATACACCATGGCGGGCAAGACGGGCACCGCACAGGTTGTGGGGATCGCCCAGGATGCCGAGTACAACCCGGAAGAGCTCGCAGAGCGCCATCTCGACCATGCGCTGTTTGTCACCTTCGCGCCGGTCGAAGATCCCAAAATAGCCGTGGCCGTGGTGGTCGAAAACGGCGGCGGTGGTTCCAGTACTGCGGCGCCGATTGCGCGCGAGGTGCTCGATGCCTGGTTGACCGATGATTATGTGAACGATCTGGCGGGGGATAAATGATTCATCGTGACTTTCAGCGCACGCTCTCCGACAGTTCGGCGCATCTGAGTCGGCCTACCGGGCTCTGGAGTTACACCCATCTGGATGCCTGGCTGCTGCTGATGCTGCTGTCGCTGTGCGGTTTTGGTCTGTTTGTGCTCTACAGCGCCTCCGAGCGGGATCTGGGCTACGTAGAGCGTCAGGCCGTGCGCATGGCCGCCGGCTTTTTTGTCATGTTCGTGCTGGCGCAGTTTCGTCCCCGAACCTTTGAACGTATCGGTATCTGGGCCTATGTGGCCGGGGTCGGGCTGCTGATTGGCGTGCTGCTGTTCGGTGTAGGGGCCAAAGGCGCGCAGCGCTGGATCGAGATCGCGGGCTTCCGTTTCCAGCCGTCGGAAATCATGAAGCTGGTCCTGCCCATCGTAGTGGCCGGGTTCCTGGCGAAAAAGAGTCTGCCGCCCACCATGCCGCGGCTGTTCGCCGCGCTGGCGCTGATCGGTGTACCCACGGTATTGATCATGAAGCAGCCGGATCTCGGAACCTCCCTGCTGATTGCCGCTTCCGGTGTTTTCGTGATTCTGTTTTCCGGGGTTTACTGGCGCTGGATTTTCCTTGCCCTGGCGCTTGCCGGCGCGGCCTTGCCGGGCCTGTGGATGGTTATGAAAGAGTATCAGCGTCAGCGAGTACTTACTTTTCTTGATCCCGAGAGTGATCCGCTGGGTGCGGGCTGGAATATCATTCAGTCGAAAACAGCGATCGGTTCCGGCGGGCTGTCCGGCAAGGGCTGGCTGCACGGTACCCAGTCGCAGCTCGATTTTCTGCCGGAGTCCCACACCGATTTCATTATTGCCGTGATCGGTGAGGAACTGGGGATGACTGGCGTGATCGTACTGTTGACGCTTTACCTGCTGATCATCGGCCGTGGCCTGGTCATCGCGGTACAGGCGCAGGACAGTTTCTCCCGCCTGTTGGCGGGCAGTGTCACGCTGACGTTCTTTGTGTATGTGTTCGTCAATATCGGCATGGTCAGTGGCATTCTGCCGGTGGTGGGTGTACCTCTGCCCATGGTGAGTTATGGCGGAACATCGATCGTGACGCTGATGGCCGGATTTGGCATTCTGATGTCGATCCAGACCCATAAACAGATGCTGAATCGCTAAACACCTTTGGAGATCATGATGAAACAAGCACTACGTTCAGGGATAGCACTCGGTGCCACGGTCCTTGGGTTGACGCTGCCGCTGGCGGTTCAGGCCGGTTCCAAGCCGGACAATTACGCCGATCGCCCCGAAGCCCAGGCGCTGTACGAAACTCTGGAGGCGGAAGGCTTCGAACGTGACTATCTGCGTTCGGTGCTCAACGACGCCGAGCAGCAGGAGTCGATTCTCAAGGCGATGTCGCGCCCGGCGGAAAAGCGTCTGACCTGGGGTGAGTACCGCAACATCTTTATCCAGCCCAAGCGCATCGAACGTGGCGTGGCGTTCTGGCAGAAACATGAAGACACGCTGGCGCGCGCCGAGGCGGAGTTTGGCGTACCGGCAGAAGTTATCGTCGCGATTATCGGCGTGGAAACGCACTATGGCCGCATCATGGGCAACTACCGGGTGCTGGATGCACTGGCGACCCTGGGCTTCGATTACCCCCGCCGCAGCGAGTTTTTCCTGGGGCAGCTGGAAGACTACCTGCGCATGACCCGTGAGGAGTCGATCGAGCCCGGTACCCTGAAAGGCTCCTACGCCGGCGCCATGGGCTTCGGTCAGTTCATTCCGTCGAGCTTCAGACACTATGCCATCGATTTTGATGGTGACGGCAAGCGTAATATCTGGTCCAACCCGGTGGACGCCATCGGCAGTGTGGCCAACTATTTCGCCGAGCATGACTGGAAAACCGGTGAGCCGGTACGCGCCAACGTGGTGATGGGAACACCGGCGGATCCCGAGTGGATTAACGCCGGACTGAAGCCGGAGGTGACCCTGGCGCAGTGGCGCGAGCGTGATATCCGCACCCACAAGGGGCTGGATATGGCGCAGCCAGCGACGCTGATGCGGCTGGAAATGGCCGATGGCGATCACTACTGGTTTGGTCTGCACAACTTCTATGTGATCACCCGTTATAACCACAGCCGCCTTTACGGCATGGCGGTGTACGAACTGAGCCAGGCGATTGCCGAGGCCAGAAACAGCAATTAAACGAGGTAATCCGATGGCACGATTGGGAGCGCTGCTGCTGTTTGTCCTGGTGGGATTGGCGGGCTGTGCATCGACGGGTGGAGACAGTGACAACCCCAATGCCGGCCGCTATGCCATGAAGCATGACCGCTATCCGGACACGCCGGCGGATGTTTCCAACGTGCCTGACGCCGTGCCCCGGGTCGAGCCGCACAGCCGGGGCGGTAATAAAAGCCCTTACCGGGTGCTGGGCAGGAAGTACCACGTTTTGCCCTCGGCCATCGGTTACCGCAAGGAGGGTACCGCCTCCTGGTATGGCGAGAAGTTTCACGGCCATCTGACCTCCAATGGCGAGGTCTATGACATGTACAAGATGTCGGCGGCCCACAAGTCGCTGCCACTGCCGAGTTATGTACGTGTCACCAATCTGTCCAACCGGCGTCAGGTGATCGTCCGGGTCAACGACCGGGGGCCGTTCCACGATAGCCGGTTAATCGATCTATCCTACGCCGCCGCGGCGAAACTGGGGATGCTCAACCACGGTACCGCCCGGGTTGAGGTGGAAGCGATCGACCCTGTCGCCTGGAACAGCAGCAATGTGCTGGCCAGTGCGGAGCCGGTCCTCCAGTCGCCTGCCGCCGCAACGCCACACACTTCGGTGGCGGGGCGTTATCTCCAGGTGGGGGCTTTTTCCAGCGACGCGGCGGCGCGCCGGGTTCAGACCAAGCTGATCCCCGCGGCCCAGGGCAGTCAGGTGCAGGTAAAGAGCGTCGAACGGGATGGACGTTCGCTGTACCGGGTGCTGATCGGTCCCCTGTCCGCCGAGGTCGTGGCCAGTGATTTGATATCCAGGGTCCAGGCCGCAGGCCTTTCGTCACCGATCTTGGTAGACTACCCCTGAGTACAACCCCTGATTCGCCGGCCGGGGAACGAATAGCCGTTCCATCGGTCCATCTGTCGTTGATTTCTAACTACCCGATGAAGAAAACCATGTTGCAGAGACTTTTTCGCTCCCCCCTCGCACTGTTATCGGCTCTTTTGTTCACCCTGTTTGCGCTGAATGTGCAGGCGGCCAGCACCATGGTGCCGGCGCCTCCGCAGATTGCGGGTACCGCCTACCTGGTCATGGATGGCGATACCGGTGAGGTGCTGTTGTCCGAGAACGCGGATCAGCGCTTCGCGCCGGCGAGCCTGACCAAGATGATGACCAGCTACATCGTTGAGTACGAGATGTCGGAAGGGAATATTTCCGAGGACGACATGGTACCGATCAGCGAGAAAGCCTGGCGCACCGAGGGTTCTCGGATGTTTGTCCGCGAGGGCACCCAGGTACGTCTGGGCGATCTGCTCAAGGGCGTGGTGATCCAGTCGGGTAACGATGCCTCCGTCGCGCTGGCTGAATATGTGGCCGGCAGCGAAAGCGCCTTCGCCGACCTGATGAACCAGCATGCGAAGCGACTGGGGCTGAAAAACACCCACTTTGAAAATGCCACCGGCCTGCCGCACGAGAACCACTACTCGTCGCCGCACGACCTGGCACTGATCGGCCGGGCACTGATCAACAGTTTCCCGGAGCATTACGCGATCTACTCCGAGAAGTACTTCACCTACAACAAAATCCGCCAGCCCAACCGCAACCGTCTGCTGTGGCGCGATGACAGCGTGGATGGCATCAAGACCGGCCATACCGATGAGGCGGGATACTGCCTGGTAGCGTCGGCCAAGCGTGACGGCATGCGCCTGATCACTGTTGTGCTGGGAACCAAGAGCGATGAAGCCCGTGCCCAGGAGTCGCAGAAACTGCTCTCCTACGCCTTCCGTTTCTACCGCACCCGCCAGCTGTATGCCGCCAACCAGGTGCTGAACCAGGCACGTGTCTGGGGCGGCGCGGCTGATCAGGTTCGTCTGGGGCTGAGCGAAGACCTGGCGGTGACTATCCCGCGTGGTCAGGACGATCAGCTGGCGGCCAACCTGGATCTGAACAAGGTGATCAAGGCGCCGATCGACCAGGGCCAGGTGCTGGGGCAGGTTGTCGTCTCCCTGGGTGACGAAACCGTCAAGTCAGTGCCGCTGGTGGCGCTGGAAGCGGTGCCCGAGGGCGGCTTCTTCAAGCGAATCTGGGATGAGATCCTGCTGTTCTTCACCGGCCTGTTCAAGTAGGCACCCGGACCCTAAGCCTTTACAATAAAGGCTAAAGCCGGAAACGGAGTCTCGAAATGAGTTCCGATATTGTCTACCTTGATGGTGCTTACATAGCGGCGCAGGAAGCGAAAGTCTCGGTGTTTGACCGGGGCTTTCTTTTTGGGGATAGCGTCTATGAGGTGATCCCTTACTACCGCGGTGTCAGTTTTCGTCTCGAACCTCACCTGAAGCGGCTGGAACACAGCCTGGCCGCATTGAGGATACCGCTGACGCTGGACTGGCCGGCGGTGCTGGATGAGCTGGTGAGCCGCAATGGCGGTGGCAACCTCTCCGTTTACCTGCAGGTGACGCGGGGCGATGCCGGTCGGCGTACACCGGTATACGATGCCAGCATGAAACCTACCGTTTTTGCCTGCTGCAATCCGATCCGCGATATCTATGCGGACGGTGCAGACGGCGTTGCCGGTATCGGTGTGATTGTTACCGCGGATCTGCGCTGGCACCGCTGTGATATCAAGGCCAACGGTCTGCTGCCGAACATTCTGGTGCTGCAGCAGGCGCGGGAAGAGGGCGCCGACGAGGCCCTGATGATCAGGGACGGCGTGCTGACGGAGGGTGGCTCCTCCAATCTGTTTATTGTCAAAAGCGGGGTGCTCTATACCCCGAAACTCGGTTCGGAAATCCTGGGTGGTACCACCCGCGAGCTCGTTCTGGAGCTGGCGCGCGCTGCCGGTATCCCCTACCAGGAGACCGATCTGAGTTACGAGAATCTGCTCGAGGCGGACGAGGTGTGGATATCCAGTTCGACCCGAGCCGTAGTCCCGGTGCTGAGGGTGGATGGAAAGACGGTCGGAGATGGCACGAAAGGGCCGCTCTGGCGCAGGATGTTTGAGCTTTTCAGCCAGTTTCATCGCCGGTTGATGACCGGAGAAGAGTAATGAGTGATACACCTGAAGCCCCGAAGATCGAGTTCCCCTGTGAGAACTACCCGATCAAAGTGGTGGGGTTCAATGAAGATAACTTCCGTGGTTTCGTGATTGAAACCGTGCAGATCCACGTACCGGATCTCGATATCAGCCAGGTTACGGTGGCGGAAAGCCGTACCGGCAAGTACCTCTCTGTGCGCCTGAACATCACCGCCCACAGCGAGCAGCACCTGAAGACCCTGCACGAAGACCTGAAGGCCTCGGGCCGCGTGCAGACGGTTCTCTGATGGCGGTCGCGGACGAACTGATCGTACGTGAGCTCGGGCTTCAGCCCTACGAGCCCACCTGGCACCGGATGCAGGCATTTACCGACCAGCGTGATGCACAGACGGTGGACGAGATCTGGCTGCTCGAACATGAGCCGGTCTTTACCCAGGGGCAGGCGGGCAAGGCGGAACACCTGCTGAACCCGGGAGAGATCCCGGTGGTACAGGTGGACCGGGGTGGCCAGGTGACCTACCACGGTCCGGGCCAGCTGATCGCCTACCTGATGATCGACCTGCGTCGGCGCAATATCGGCGTGCGTGACACCGTCAGCCTGATGGAGAAGGCGGTGGTCAGCGTGCTTGCCGACTTCGGGGTCGATGCCTATCCCAAGCCGGATGCCCCCGGTGTCTATGTCGACGGAGCCAAGATCAGCTCCCTCGGACTCCGTGTGCGACGCGGTGCGACCTTCCACGGGCTGGCGCTCAATCTGGACATGGAGATGGAGCCTTTTCTGCGCATTAACCCCTGCGGTTATGCCGGGCTGGCCATGACACAGTTGAGTCAGCTCGCCCCCGATGCTGATTTGGCATCGGTGCCTGCGAAGCTAGTCAATTACTTGATCGCAGAAATCGGGTATACTTCTGTTTCTCGAATAACCAGTTGGGACGAATAGTTCTATGTCAGACTCCCGCGAAAAAAGCACCCACCGCGTAGAACAGGGTGTCAAACTGCGTGGCGCAGAAAAGGTGGCGCGCATTCCGGTCAAGGTGATCCCGACCGAAAAAGACGCCATGCCGCGCAAGCCGGAATGGCTGCGTGTCCGCATGGGTTCCAACACGGAAGTCAAACGTATCAAGGCGAAACTGCGCGAGCACAAGCTTGCCTCGGTCTGTGAAGAAGCCAGCTGTCCCAACCTGGGCGAGTGCTTCAGCCACGGTACCGCCACGTTCATGATCATGGGTGATATCTGCACCCGTCGCTGCCCGTTCTGTGATGTGGCGCACGGCCGTCCCAACGCTCTGGCCGAAGATGAGCCGCGTGAACTTGCAGAAGCGATCACCGACATGGGCCTGAAGTACGTGGTCATCACCTCCGTGGATCGTGACGATCTGCGTGATGGCGGTGCCCAGCACTTTGCCAACTGCATCCGCGAAACCCGTGAGCGCAGCGATTCCATCCAGATTGAAACCCTGGTGCCGGATTTCCGCGGCCGCATGGATATTGCGCTGGAGATCCTCAGCCAGACCCCGCCGGATGTGTTTAACCACAACCTGGAAACCGTGCCGCGTCTGTACCGCCAGGTACGTCCCGGCGCCGACTACGCCTGGTCACTGGAACTGCTCAAGGGGTTCAAGGCACTGCGTCCTGAGGTCCGTACCAAGTCCGGTCTGATGGTCGGTGTTGGTGAGAGCAACGAAGAGATCGTCGAAGTACTCAAGGATCTGCGTGCCCATAACGTGGACATGGTCACCATCGGCCAGTATCTGCAGCCGAGCCGCGATCACCTGCCGGTGGACCGCTTTGTAACTCCGGAAGAGTTCGCCGAGTTTGAACGTGTCGCCCGTGAGCTGGGCTTCTCCCACGTGGCCAGTGGCCCGCTGGTGCGTTCTTCCTACCACGCCGATCTGCAGGCGAAAGGTGAGAAAGTCGGCTGATCTATCGCCGCACTTAATCGTTGAAAACGCGCCATCCGAGGATGTGTAAAAACACTCTCTATACCGACAAAATACCCGCACCAATAAGTGCGGGTATTTTTTTATGCGTCATCTCAAAGGGGAACCCCGGCAGCAGAGCACTCTGTTTCCAGAGAGCTTAGATGATTATGTCTCGGCAGATAATCCTGTCAGGGTTATCGATGCCTACATGGATTCATTGGATATGCTAGCTCTGGGCTTTACTCAGGCCGCTACCAAACACACCGGTCGCAAACCCTATGACCCGGCCGATCTCCTTAAACTCTATACCTACGGGTACCTCAATCAAGTGCGTAGTACCCGTAGGCTAGAGAAAGAGTGCCACCGCAACGTCGAAGTACTGTGGCTGATGAAGCGATTGGCGCCCGACTTCAAGACACTGGCTAACTTCCGTCAACAAAACAGCAAAGCCATACGCGAGGCCTGCCGCGGCTTCATTCAGTTTTGCCGTGAAGCGAGCCTACTTGATAGTCGGATGATAGCGATTGATGGCAGCAAGTTCCGAGCTGCCGCCAGCATGAGTAAAACTTATAACCGTAAGCAGCTCGACGCTCTCCAGAAACGCTTAAACCGCAAGATTGATGATTACCTGCACCTGATGGCTAAATCCGAGCAATCGGGTACGAACGACAAAGGCTCCATCCACGAGGCATTGAGTCAGCTCCAGAAGCGCAAAGTAAGGCTCGACGGGCTCTCAGGCTCTCTAGATAAAGGGGCATCACAGTGCTGTGAAACCGAGCCTGAGGCCAAGCGTATGCGCTCCGGCCGGGAAGGCATTGTGGTTGGATATAACGTACAAAGTGCCGTTGACGTAGAGACTGGTCTGATCGTCCATCATGAGGTCACGACCGAAGGTAGCGACAACCGTCAATTGGAGCCGATAGCAACGACTGCAAAGTCGGAGCTTGGTGCAGATACACTTCAAGTTCTCGCCGATGCAGGCTACTCCAATGGGGAGCAGTTGGAGCGATGTGAGGAGCAAGGCATCGAACCCGCAGTTCCGGTCAATCGCGCTGTTAACAATAAGGGGAACTACTTCCAGAAAAGTGAGTTTACCTACGACAGTGAGCAAGATCAGTTTACTTGCCCAGCCGGTCAGTTGTTGACCTACCAGACCTACAATCGCAAGAAAAAGCACCGCCTATATGCCCGGACTGGTTGTAACGCCTGTCCCTTGCAGGGCCGGTGCACAAGCGCTGATAAACGCTGGGTCACCCGACACTTCAATGAAGACGCACTGGATCGTTCCCAGCAAAGAGTTGATGAAAACCCAGGTTTAATGCGGTTACGAAGTGCCGTTGTCGAGCGTCCGTTTGCTCAACTTAAGCACAATATGGGTATGCGGCGTTTCAGATGTTGGGGGCAATCCGGTGCAGAATCAGAAATGGGGTTGGCGGTTATGGCTTACAACTTAAATCGCATGATCAATGCTCTTGGGGTCCAGAGAATGCTGCAACTGATCTGATAGATAGATGGGTTGTGAATTAGTCGCGCTCAGAAACGAAGAACCCTGCCAAATGACAGGGTTCTTTACCCGGGCCTGAGGAAACTGTGTTTTTACACACTCTCATCCGGCGCGTTTTTTGCGTTTTAAGCCCCGCTTTTCAGATAGGAAGAGCTGTCCAATGGGGCTAACAATTCTGCCGCGATTAACTGCCGCACCGGTGCCAAACGGCGCGCCGAGCGGTTCCTGTCATAGTGGATCCGGGCCTGGATCAATATCTGCCTCTGTTTCCGTGAATCTTGCTTGGCCGTGCTTGTGAATGCTGCGACTGCACTATAAATTAGTAATATCTAAATTATAGGAGTCCAGTCATGGCTACCAAACGCATATCCATCACTGCGGAGATGGGACCAAGCTTCGCGATCAAGTCCGACATCCGCGGCCACAACGTTGTGATCGATCAACCTACAGCCGGGGGTGGTACGGACCTGGGACCGACGCCGCTGGAATATTTCCTGTTTTCCCTGGCCGGCTGTGTCGGATCCATCGCACGTATCGCAGCTGCGCAGCAGAAACTCGATCTGCGCGGCATGCGTGTGGTGGTTGAGGGCGACCTGAACCCGGCGGGGCTGCTGGGCAAGCCCAGCGACGACCGGGTCGGCTTCCAGACCATCGAAATCAGTGCCGAGATCGATGCGGATATGAGCGACGAGGCCAAGCAGGCGTTTCTGGACGAGGTATGCGCCCGCTGTCCGCTGCATGACAATATCCACTACACCACCGTTGTGGTGCATGAGTTGAGTGCCGCCGGCTGCATCGCCTGAGACCCACTCCGGCAATCCCCGAACTGTCATTTTTCTCCCCTAGACTGGCTGCCTGCTGATGCGGCCAGTCACTTCCCTGCGAGTTTCTACTGGTCAATCGGCATGATTTATGCTGCACTGCGGTATTGTGCCGGCGTGCTCCGGTTAACCTGCTTGAATGGATAAGGAGATTGCATATGAGCCTGAGTCTGGAAGGTAAACGTGGAGTGATCCTGGGGATTGCCAACCGCCACAGTATCGCTTACGGCTGTGCCAAGGTGCTCGCCGAGCTGGGAGCAGAGCTTTGTGTGACCTATCTGAACGAGAAGGCCAAGCCTTACGTTCAGCCGCTGGCGGACGAGCTGGGTGCCAAGCTGCTGCTGCCCTGTGATGTCTCGGTCGAAGGTGAGCTTGAGTCGGTTTACCATGAGATGGAAAAGCACTGGGGCACGATCGATTTTGCCGTGCACTCCATCGCCTGGTCACCGCTGGATGAGCTGCATGGTCGTCTGGTGGATAGCAGCGGCGACGGCTTCTGCAAGGCGATGGATATCTCCTGTCATTCGTTTGTACGCATGGCGAAACAGTCCCAGCGCCTGATGCCGGATGGCGGTACGCTGCTGACCATGAGCTACGAAGGCGCGGAGAAGGTGGTTGATCATTACAACCTGATGGGGCCGATCAAGGCAGCGCTGGATAGCTGCGCACGCTATCTTGCTTCGGAGCTGGGTGAGCAGCAGATCCGGGTGCACTCCATCTCGCCGGGCCCGATGCCGACCCGGGCGGCCAGCGGTATCGACCACTTTGATGAACTGATGGAGGACGCGACCAGCAAATCCCCGCTGAAGCGCCTGGGCACACCGGACGAGGTGGGTGCACTGGCGGCGTTCCTGATCAGCGATCTGGCGAAAACCCAGACCGGTAACCGCGTCTTCGTGGATGCCGGGCGTCACCTGATCGGCTAAAGAGCCTGACGGGAGGGGAGCAGTCTGCTAGAGCCCCTCAAGCTCCAGCCCGGGGCGGCCAAGCAGGTAGCCCTGGGCGTAGTCGATACCCGCCTCCCGGACCAGCTGCAGTACCTCTTCGGTCTCTACAAACTCCGCCACGGTCTTCACGTTCAGCTCCTTGGTGAGCTGGGTGATACTGGTCACGAACGCCATATCCCGCTGGTCGTGGGCCATGTTGGCGATGAACTCACCCTCGATTTTGACGAAGTCGATCGGCAGGTATTTCAGGTAATGGAAGGACGAGAAGCCTGAGCCGAAATCGTCTATCGCCAGCTGGTACCCCTGATCCTTCAGGTTGTGGACAAACTTCTCCAGCAGGGACATGTTTTTCACCGTGTCGCGCTCGGTAATTTCAAACACGATGCGGGTCGGGTCGATCCGGTACTCCTCAACCAGCGCGTGGATCCGCTTGAGGAAGTCAGCCACCAGGACAGAGCGCGGCGACAGGTTGATGAAGATCAGCCCGTCGTAGCCGGTCTGGCGTACCTTCTCGAACGCCTTTTCGGTAACGATGTAATCGATCAGGTGGACCTTGCCCATGGTCTCGGCGATTTCGATGAACTCGCCGGCACTCATCAACTGGTTGCCGGGCAACTGAATACGGCTCAGGACTTCTACGGCACGGATGCCGTCGCCGGTGGGGCAGATCGGCTGGAACGCGGGCAGAATGCTGCGCTCCTCGATCGCTTTGCTGACCAGCAGGCTCTTCTCGTTCATATCCCGGAAAATGTCCGCCAGGTCCTTGTCGTGGGGCAGCGCGATGCGGTCCTTGCCCTGGGACTTGGCGCGGTACATCAGGTTGTCCACGAACATGAACAGGTCTTTGCGGTTGTCGCCGTGATCCGGGAACACACCCACGCCGATGGAACAGGTGGCGCGGATGGTGCTGCCGTCGTCGCGCTCCAGGATGTAGCTCTGGGTCGCGTGCAGCAGCCGCTCGGCCAGCGCGCCGGCGGCTTCCAGCGACGCCTCCGGCAGCACCACGACAAATTCATCGCCGCCGTAACGGGCCAGGACTGTGCCGGTTTCCAGCTGCTGTTCCAGTGCATTGGCAAGGCCGGTCAGCAGGCGGTCACCGCAGCTGTGGCCATAGCCATCGTTGATCGCCTTGAAGTTGTCCAGGTCGATTAGCAGCAGGGCGGTTTTGTAGCCGTGGCGGCTGCTGCGATCCAGTTCGTAATCGAGCAGCTCCCAGAACATACGCTGGTTGTAGAGGTTGGTCAGCGGGTCACGGGTAGCGTAATACTCCAGGTCGCGGGTGTACTTGTAGATCGCCTTGACCGATCCCACCACGTTGAGCAGGGTCGACAGAATGGATTCGATCACCAGCAGCTTGGTCTGGTCGCGCACGGTTTCGGCCTGGACGCCGATACCGACGATACCGCCAATCTTGGGTGTCTCTACCAGCAGGGATTTCGCCTGCAGCTCCACCTCTTCGACGCTCAGATGCAGCGGCTCGCGCTGAGGGTCGGCCACGTTGTGGCGTATTTTGAAATCGCCGATACCAAAGAGGTTACTCTGGATTCGCAGCCGCTCAACGATGGTCCGCTCCATCATGGAACGGCTCTGTTCCGACGGCGGCGAGAGCCAGAATATCTCCAGGTCGAACTGCTCCTCGTCCACCTTGAAGATCGAGAACATGGTGTAGATCGGGATCACCTGGTTAATATCGAGAATCAGCGCGTTGACGTACTCGCGCCAGTCCCGCACCACCTCGGAGGTGATCACGCATTTTTCCAGCAGGCGGATCTCGAACTCGAGCAGATCCTTGTCCACGGCAATGGAGTGAAGCTTGCCCGCCAGGTGCGAGACCTGACCGAAGATACGGTTCAGCTCCTTGAAACCGAACTGCATATCGCGACGTTTGATGGAGTTCAGATCCGCCAGTGACTCCACCTGCTGGATGCTGGAGGTGAGCTGGTCAAGCGAGTCGTTGACGTTGTGGGTGATCCGGCGCACCGACCAGTAGGCCAGGAACAGCGGCAGCGGGGCCAGGGCGAGCAGGTAGAGCAGCAGGCTCTTGTTGGCGGCACTCAACTGGGGCTTCAGGTTCTGGCGCACTTCGATGAGCCCGAGGGTATCGCCGATGCTGGCGTTGGTGTGGCAGGCGGTGCAGACTTCGCGGGCCTTGAGCGGATAAAGCGTGCGCAGGTGGTCGCCATTGGCTATTTCGATAATCTCGCCCTGTTCCAGCGCCTCGGTCATGCGCAGGTCGAATGCGGGTTGCTCGATATGGCCGAATTTCTCCATCACCACCGGGCCCCGCAACACCGAGACTCTCAGGGTGTCGTTGATATCATCCGATTCCAGCTGGCCGACAAACTGTTCCAGCTGCGTCCGGGTCCAGCCCTGGCTCATCACCAGATACATGGAGTTGAACGTGGTTTCGGCGACGGTACGCGCCACCAGCTTGCCACTTTCGCGAACACTGCTCTGGTAGGCCTGGCTGGCGACGAGCAACAGCACACCGAAGCCCAGTAGAGAGTACAGCAGCGTGCGTTGCAGCAGGTAACGGCGGATGGTGGGTGTTTTTTTGATCATAATCCCAGTACTTCGGATAGACGTATCGAGCCCCGGCGGCAGTTTGCGACCGTTGGTTGTTAAGGCGGGGTTGGTCGATCATACCTGCCCCTGTTTTGAATGAAATCGGTAACACTCCTGGTTGTTTGATCCAGGTCAACGAGGCGCGCTAAGGTCCGCTGCCAGCGGCAACAGCTCCCCGTCCGGCTAGCGCTTGCTCCGCCATACACTGCTGTTGCAGACTTGTTCCACCCATGAAAACCCCTGTCGGGTTTGCGCAAGTCGATCTGTGAGAATCTATGTCCGAGCTGCCCACCGGCCTGGCGATTATCCATGCCAACCGTCTAGAGACCCTGCGTGACCTGATGGTGCGCTGGATGCGTGACAACCCCCTGCCACCGCTGGTGGATGAGCAGATCCTGGTACAGAGTAACGGTATCGCCCAGTGGCTGCGGCTGGCGCTGGCGGCTCCGGTTGCCGAGGGAGGCTGTGGAATCGCCGCCGGGCTCAGTGTGGATCTGCCGTCCGCGTTTCTCTGGCGTGCCTACCGGGCGGTGCTCGGTGAAGAGGCGGTGCCGCGCCAGTCCCCCTACGATAAACCCCAGCTGCGCTGGCGCCTGCTACGGCTGTTGCCGGGGCTTCTGAGCACGCCGGAGTTTGCTTCACTGGCGCAGTATCTGCAGTCAGACCCGGGCGAGCGCAAGGCGTATCAGCTGGCCGAGCACCTGGCGGATCTGTTCGACCAGTACCAGGTGTACCGCGCCGACTGGCTCGCCGACTGGGCCGAGGGGCTCGACCAGATGCGCAGCGCCGAGGGCGATCCGCTGCCGCTGGCGGAGGATCAGCTTTGGCAGCCCAGACTCTGGCGCGAGATCCGCGCCGACCTGGATGAGGCCGAGAACAGCTCCCGGGCCGATCTTCACCAGCGCTTTCTCGATGCCTGCCGGCAGCTGCAGCAACGTCCGCGGGGGTTGCCGCCCCGGCTGATGGTGTTTGGCATTTCAGCCCTGCCGCAACAGATGATCGAAGCACTGGCCGCGCTCTCCGGTCAGCTTCAGGTGATGGTGGCGGTACTCAACCCCTGCCGTTATTACTGGGCCGATATCATCGAGGGCAAGGAGCTGCTGCGGGCCGAACACAAACGCCAGCAGCGGCGTGCCGGGGTTCCGCTGAGCCTGGGCAGTGAAGAGATGCATCTGCATGCGCCGCCGTTGCTGGCGGCCTGGGGAAAACAGGGGCGAGACTATATCCGCCTGCTGGACGAGTTCGATCAGAGTGAGCGTTACCGGCACTGGTTCAATGACAGCCGCATCGACCTGTTCGACGAGCCTGACGAGAACCCGGAGGGCCTGGCGTTACTGCAGCAGCTGCAGCAGGATATTCTCGAGCTCAACCCCATGCCCCAGCCGGCGCGCCCTTTGCCGCCGGCAGATGATTCGCTGGTCTTCCACGTGGCGCACAGTGCGCAGCGGGAGGTCGAGATTCTGCAGGACCAGCTGCTGCGGCGGCTGGACCGGGATCCCGGGCTGAAACCCCGTGACATGATCGTGATGGTGCCGGATATCGGCGTCTACCAGCCGCATATCGAGGCGGTATTCGGACGCCTGGAGCCGGATGATCCCCGCTATATCCCCTACAGCCTGGCGGACCAGTCCAGCCGTGGTCAGGTTCCCCTGCTGGTGGCGCTGGAGCAGCTGCTGCGGCTGCCGGAGCTGCGCCTCGGTGCCAGTGACCTGCTGGATCTGCTGGAAGTACCGGCGCTACAGCGCCGCTACGGGCTGGACCCGGCTGATATCCCCACGCTGCAGCGCTGGATCGACGGCGCGGGTATCCGCTGGGGCCTGGATGCCGCCCACCGTGCCGGTCTGGAGCTGCCGCAGGGGCTGGAGCAGAACGCCTGGCTGTTCGGTATCCGCCGCATGCTGCTGGGCTACGCCATCGGTGACGGTGAGGCCTTTGCCGAGATCGAGCCCTACGACGAAGTGGCCGGTCTGGAGGCCGCCCTGGCAGGCTCCCTGGCGCTGCTGCTCGATGATCTGCGCGAGCTGCTGCAGGGACTTGCTCAGCCGCAGGACGCGTTGGGCTGGCGCGAGCAGCTGAACTGGCTGCTGGAGCGCTTTTTCGAACCGAGCGACGATGCCGACCTGCTGCTGGTCGAACGCCTGAGCGCCGAGCTGCAGGCCTGGACCCAGGGCTGTATCGACGCCGGGCTGAGCGCCGAACTGCCGCTGACCGTGGCGCGGGAGGCCTGGCTTGGCGCCATCGATCAGGGCAGCCTGTCGGCCCGCTTCATGGCCGGGCGGCTGACCTTCTCGACACTGATGCCGATGCGCGCCATCCCGTTCCGGGAGGTGTTCCTGCTCGGTATGAACGACGGCGACTATCCACGGATCAAGCCGCCGCAGGATTTTGACCTGATGGCGCGGCAGTACCGTCCCGGTGACCGCTCCAGGCGTGAGGATGACCGCTACCTGTTCCTTGAGGCGCTGCTCTCCGCCCGCGAGCGCCTGTATATCAGCTGGGTTGGGCGCAGCATCCGTGATAACCAGCCGCAGCCGCCATCGGTGCTGGTGGCGCAGCTGCGCGATCACCTGGAGCAGGGCTGGAGCAGCGATGGCGCCGAGGTGCTGGCGCAACTGACGCTGGAGCACCCGTTGCAGCCGTTCAGTACCAGATATTTTGATGCCTCGGTTACAGCGGATCCGCGCCTGTTTACCTATGCCCAGGAGTGGCGCGAGATCCATGAGACGGCGGAGCCGGGTGAGCGCGCTGCGTTGCCGGCGGCACTGCCGGATGGTGCACTGACGCTGCAGCGGCTCGGACGCTTCCTGCGTTATCCGGTGCGCAGCTTCTTTAACGAGCGTCTCCATGTCTATTTCCAGCAGCCGGCCGCGCAGCAGGAAGAACATGAGCCCTTTGCCTTCAATCGGCTGGAGCAGTTCCAGCTGGGTCAGGAGATGATCGTCGCCGCCCGGACCGGGGAGGAACCGAACCAGGCATTGAATGAGGAGCTGGCGCGCTGGCGTAGGGCGGGGCGCCTGCCGCTGGGCGAATATGGCCGCCTGTCGCTGCAGCCGATACTGAGCCCGGTGCAGGCGACCCTGCGTCACCTGGAACCGCTGGCAGACTGGGCGCCGCTGCAGGGCGCGCTGGAGATCGCACTGAGGTTCGACGTAGAGGGTGAGCCGGTGCTGATCGAAGACTGGCTCGGCGATGTATCCGAGCAGGAGGGGCGTTATGCGCTGATCCGCACCTCGCCCCAGGCGGTGACCGACAGGAAAGGGCCACGCTGGCACCGCCTGCTGCGTCTCTGGGTCGAGCACCTGTGCGGCTGCGCCCAGGGCTATGACCTGCGCAGCTGGCTGGTGGGACCGGACAGCAGCGTGCTGCTGGAACCTCTCGACCGCGCCGGTGCCCTGGAGATACTCGCCGCTATCATCGGCCACTGGGCCCAGGCGATGCAGACACCACCGCCATTGGCCTGCCGCGCAGGACTGGCCCTGATCACCGAGCCGGAGGACAAAGCGTTGATGGCGGCGTACCAGGCCTACGTCGGCAACAGCCAGGTCAGCGGCGAGGTGCAGGAGGATCCGGCGCTGGCGCGGGCCCGGCCGGACTTCGACGCGCTGGCCGAGCAGGGTCTGGAATCCTGGGCGCGGGCACTTTACCAGCCACTGTTACAGCATGCCCGCGTTGCGGCTACAGGAGAGACCGCATGAGCGACATCATCCAGCTGGATCCACTGCGCTTTCCGCTGCACGGCCGCCGTCTGATCGAGGCCAGCGCCGGTACCGGCAAGACCTACACCATCGCCGCGCTCTACCTGCGGCTGGTACTGGGTCATGGCGACGACGCTGCCTATCCGCGGCCGCTGCTGCCGCCAGAGATTCTGGTGGTGACCTTTACCAACGCCGCCACCCGGGAATTGCGTGAGCGGATCCGGGACCGCCTGGCCGAGGGGGCCCGGGTATTCCGCGGTCAGCAGGCGCCGGGCGACCCCTTCCTGCAGTCATTGCTGGACGAACCCAGGTATACCGACCCGGCGGCCCGGGCCAGCGCCGCTCACCAGCTCGATCAGGCGGCGCAATGGATGGATGAAGCGGCGATCTACACCATCCACGGCTGGAGCCAGCGCATGCTGACCCAGCACGCCTTCGACAGTGGCAGCCTGTTCGACCAGGAACTGGAGGGCGATAACAGCGAGATCGAAGCGGAGGCGGTACGCGATTACTGGCGCACCTTCTGTTATCCACTGTCTGCAGCGGCGGCTCGGGGTTTGAGTGCCCTGGCGCCGGAACCCGATCGGCTCGCCGAGGTGATCCGGCCGCTGATCAACAACAGCGGGGCGGCGCTTTACCAGGCCGGTGAACCCCTGCCGGCCCCGGTGTCACCGGAGGATTTCGCCGCCAGGCTGGTGAGCTGGGAGCAGCAGCGTGAGGCGCTAGAATCCGCTGCCCGTGCGCTCTGGAACAGCGATAACCAGGCTGTTGAAAGCCGGCTGCATGAAGCGGTAGATCGTGGCGCCCTGAGCAAACAGGTTTACAAGCCGGATAAGCTGCCGGAGCAGCTGCAAGCGATGCTGGAGTGGAGCCGGGGTGAGGAGGGCGATAGAAAACTGCTCGACAACTTCAGCAGCGCCAGGCTCAGCGCCAAGACCAACAAGAAATTCCAGCCGGACGGTACGCCGGTGCATCCTGCCTTCGATGCGCTCACCGACCTGGTCGAGCATCTGGCCGCTGCGCCTGACCTGAACCCGGTGCGTCGTCATGCCGCGCTCTGGGTACGTGAGCGGGTCGAGCAGAACAAGCGCCGTGTGGCCAAGCTCGGCTTTGATGACCTGCTGACCCGCCTGGCCGATGCTCTGGCGCAGGGCGAGGCGGGGCAGCGGCTGGCGCGGCAGATCGTGCAGCAGTACCCGGTGGCGCTGATCGACGAGTTCCAGGATACCGACCCGGTTCAGTACCAGAGCTTCAGCAGCATCTACGCCAGCGAGGATCCGGCACGCTCTGCGCTGTTGATGATCGGCGACCCCAAACAGGCGATCTACGCTTTCCGTGGTGCCGATATCCACACCTATCTGCGCGCCCGCCGGGACTGTGCCGGCAAGCTCTATACCCTGGGCACCAACTTCCGCTCCAGCGAGGCGATGGTCGGCGCTGTTAACCGCCTGTTTGAACAGGCGGAAAAAACGCAGCCGCAGGGGGCCTTTCAGTTTGGCAGCGAGGGTGACAGCCCGCTGCCGTTCACCCCGGTAAGTGCCAACGGACGCAAGGAGGAGCTTGAGATCGATGGCGCCACTGGAGCCGCGCTGACCGCCTGGTGGCTGGATTCGGAGGGTGCGGCCAGCAAGCCCGCCTTTCGTGGCACCCTGGCGGAAACCACTGCCAGCCAGATCTGCCGCCTGCTGCGGCTGTCGCAGCAGGGTCGGGCCGGGTTCCGTAAACCGGACGGTGGTCTCGATCCGCTAAGGCCTGGGGATATCGCTATCCTGGTGCGCACCGGCAGTGAGGCGCAGCTGGTGCGCCAGGCGCTGGAAAGGCGTGATGTGCGCAGTGTCTATCTGTCGGACCGGGAATCGGTGTTTGATACCGCCGAGGCACAGGATCTCTGGCGCTGGCTCAAGGCCTGTGCCGAGCCGGAGCTGCCGGGGCTGATCCATGAGGCGCTGGCCAGCCAGACCCTGGGTCTGGCGCTGAACGAACTGGACCGGCTCAACCGGGACGAGCTGCTCTGGGAGTCCCGGGTGGAGCTGTTCCGCAGTCTGCGCGAGCACTGGCGGCGCCACGGTGTGCTGGCGCTGATCCGCCGCTGGCTGGATGCGTTCGAGTTGCCTGCCCGCTTGCTCCAGACGACTGAGGGTGAGCGGGTGCTTACCAACCTTCTGCATTTGGGAGAGATTCTGCAGCAGGCGAGCCTGCTGCTGGATGGCGAGCTGGCACTGGTACGCTGGCTCGCCGAACAGCTGGTGGAGCGCCAGGGCAACGCCGAAGAGCGTGTGCTGCGACTGGAGAGCGACGCCGGCCGGGTGCAGGTGATCACCATCCACAAATCCAAGGGACTGGAGTATCCGCTGGTGTTCCTGCCCTTTATCAGCGATTGCCGTCCGGTCAGCGGCAAGAACAGCAGTTACCTCTACCACGATGAGGAGGGCGGCACCGCCCTGGAGCTGGACAAGAATGACAAAAATGCCCGCGCGCTGGCGGACCGGGAGCGGCTGCAGGAGGATCTGCGCCTGCTCTACGTGGCGCTGACCCGTCCGGTCCATGCCTGCTGGGTCGGTCTGGCCGGTCTCAAGGAGGTGGGTAAGAGCGCACTGGGGCAGTTACTGGCCGGTAGCCAGGCGGATGCCGCCTCCCTGGACAGCGTTTTCGCGGAGCTCTGCGACGGTTCCTCCCTGGCGCTCCAGCCTCTGCCGCAAGCCGACAGCGAACGCCTGCCTGCCAGCAGTGAGGGACTCATACTGCGCCCCGCCGAGCGGGTCACCCGTGCGGCGGAGAGCCTGCGCTGGTGGATCGCCAGTTACTCGGCGATCTGCCGTCCCAAGGGGCAGACCGAGGTGCAGGCGACACCTGCCGAAGCGGCAGAGACCGCCGACGATGACAACGCCCTGGAGACCCGTGACGAACCGAGCGTTCAGCCGGTGGTCGACGGCAACCCGGATATCCACCGCTTCTGGAAAGGTCCCGCTGCCGGTACCTTCCTGCACGGTATGCTGGAGTGGGCCGCCGAGGAGGGCTTTGACCGGGTCGCCGGGAGTGAATCGTTGCGCAACAGCTTCCTGGATCCCCGCTGTCAGCGCCGGGACTGGGAGCCGTGGAAAGCGCTGCTGGATGACTGGCTCAAGCGCCTGCTGAGTACACCGCTGCCGTTGGGATCGGCGGCGTCTGTGAGCCTTGCGCAGCTCGATAACGCCAAAGCGGAGATGGAGTTCTGGTTTGCCAGTGCCCGGGTGCAGGTCAGCGAGCTGGACCGCCGTGTGCAGGCTGCGGTGCTGCAGGGCGAGTCCCGTCCGGAGCTGGAACAGGGCCAGCTCAACGGCATGCTGAAGGGGTTTATCGACCTGCTGTTTGAACATGAGGGGCGCTACTGGGTCGCGGATTACAAATCCAACTGGCTGGGCGCGGATGCCAGCGCCTACACCGAGGCGGCGATGCGCACGGCGATACTGCACAAACGCTACGATCTGCAGTACGTGCTCTATACCCTGGCACTGCATCGCCTGTTAAAGGCGCGTCTGCCCGGGTACGCGGCGGACCCCGCCGCGGGCTATGAGTCCTATGTGGGCGGCGCTGTCTACCTGTTCCTGCGCGGTATCGATGAGCCCCGCCAGCGGGGTGCCTTTGTTGACCGACCTCCGGTTGAGCTGATCCTGGAACTGGATGCCCTGTTTGCTGGTGAAGAGAAGGAGGCGGCCTGTGGATAAGTTTGAATCGGGACAGGAGGATCTGTTCGCCATGGCGCCGGGATTTGACGGCGGCCGGCTCTGGGAGGTGCTGGAGCGCTGGCAGGCGCAGGGCTGGATCCGTGCCCTGGACCTGTCGCTGGCGCGGATGCTGGCCGAGCTGGACCCGAAGGCCGCGCCGGAGCTGCTGCTGGCGGCGGTGCTGTGCAGTCATCAGTTGGGCCGAGGCCACATCTGCCTGGACCTGGAAGCCACCCTGGCTGACCCGGATGCGGCGCTTTCCCTCCCGCCCGAAGGCGCCTACGGCGAGGTGCTGCCGGATCGGCCCAGCGAACTGCTGCAGGGGTTGGCGCTGAATACCTGGCTGGAGCGGATCAACACCTCTTCGCTGGTGCAGACCGGCGCCGGCAATTCACCCCTGGTGCTTCAGCCCGGTAAGCCTGCGCGTCTCTACCTGCGGCGTCAGTGGCGTTACGAGGTGGCTGTGGCAGCAGCGATCCGGGAGAGGGTCGCTGAGTCCTCCCTGCCCGCGACGGTGGATACGCTGGCGCCGGCGCTGGACCGTTTGTTCCCGGACGACGCGCCGCAGCGGGTCGACTGGCAGCGCCTGGCCTGTGCTCTGGCGGCGAAAGGGCGCTTTGCGATCATTACCGGCGGCCCCGGTACCGGTAAAACCACCACAGTGGTGCGTTTGCTGGCGCTGCTGCAGAGCCAGGCGCGGCAGCAGGGCGGCGCACTGCGCATCCGCCTGGCGGCGCCCACTGGCAAGGCAGCGGCACGCCTCACCGAGTCGATCAGCCGGGCGGTCAATTCGCTGCCCGGTGATATGGGCGAGGCTGTGCCCACCGAAGTCAGTACCCTGCACAGGTTGCTGGGGTCGCGCCCGGACAGCCGCCATTTCCGCCATAACGCCGGCAATCCGCTGCATGCCGATCTGGTGGTGGTGGATGAAGCCTCGATGATCGATCTGGAGATGATGCACGCGCTGCTGGGTGCTCTGCCTGGCACCGCCCGCCTGGTTTTGCTGGGTGACAAGGACCAGCTCGCGTCGGTGGAAGCCGGCGCGGTACTTGGTGACCTCTGTCAGCAGGCGCAGCAGGGAGGATATGGCGAAACCACCCTGAGCTGGGCGGAGCAGACCGGCAGCGAAGGCTTACGCCTCTGGTTGCAGGAGAAGGGTGTGGCGGGTGAGCAGCCGCTGGCACAGCAGATCGTCATGCTGAGGCACAGCCACCGTTTCGGTGCCGATAGCGGCATAGGGCAGCTTGCCCGGGCGGTGAATGACGGCGATACCCGCCGGGTGGAAAAAATACTGCTGGCCAACAGCGCCGAGCTGGCGCTGATCGAGCCGGGTACTGAGCCGGGCCGGGCGTTGCAACCGCTGATGCTGGAGGGCGGGCCGCTGGGGCGCAGCCGCGGAGCTCCGGGTTACCGCCACTACCTGGAAAATTTGCACGCTCAGCGTCCCGCGGGCAGCGATTTCTCTGATCCGGTGTGGCAGGCCTGGGGGCGGACGGTGCTGGAGACATTCAGCCGTTTCCGTCTGCTCTGTGCCCTGCGCAAGGGACCCTGGGGTGTGGAGGGACAGAACGGGTTGATCGAACAGGCACTGGCGAGTGCCGGCTTGATCGCGCCCGAAGCGCTCTGGTACGAGGGGCGCCCGGTGATCCTGACCCGCAACGATTACTCGCTGGGTTTGATGAACGGGGATATCGGTATCTGCCTGACGGTGCCGGATAGCGAGGGTGGATCGGTGCTGAGGGTGGTGTTTCCGCTGCCGGATGGCACCCTGAAATGGGTGTTACCGAGCCGGCTGCAGAATGTGGAGACGGTTTTCGCGATGACGGTGCACAAGTCCCAGGGCTCGGAGTTTGCGCATACCGCGCTGGTGCTGCCACCGGGGCCGAACCCGGTGTTGACCCGGGAGCTTGTGTATACCGGCATCACCCGGGCCAGCGACAGCTTTACGCTGGTGCTGCCGTCCCGGGCGCGCCTCTACGAGGCGGTCACCACCCGGGTGCATCGTGCCAGCGCGTTGCGCGAGCGGATCCTGGAATCAGCGTAGCAGGAGCAGCGGCACCGAGGTCTGGCGGATCAGGTTGCTGGTGGTGCTGCCCACCAGCATCTGCCGGATCCGCGAGTGGCCATAGGCACCCATCACCAGCATGTCGGCGCGGCGCATCACCACTTCGTTGAGCAGGGTCTGTTCAACGTCGCCGGCAACGATCTCCGCCGTCACAGCGAACCCGGCCCGGGTCAGCTCCTCCTCGGCGCGCTTGAGCTCCATCTTCACGTCGGTGGTGGACGGGCCGACCATCACCAGATCACAGGGAATACCGCTGAACAGCGGGCTGCCGGCGACCATATCCACTGCCTTGCGTGCCGTGGGGCTGCCGTCGTAGGCGATCAGGAAGCGCTCCGGCGCCTTGAACTCCTCCGTCAGCACGAGCATCGGCCGGTGCAGTGCGCGGATCACCGCTTCCACCTGATGACCCAGCGCCTCGCCGGCGCTGCCGCCGCGTCCAAAGACCAGCAGGCGGGTCTCCTGCTCCAGCTCTTCCAGGGTCTCCACCAGGTCGCCGTGGCGCTGCAGCACCTGGGGCTCGTCGATACCCTGCTCCAGGGCATGATCCCTGGCGGCATCGAGCATCAGCCGGCCCTGCTCGCGGGCCAGCTTGCCGCGGCGTTCATCCAGCGTGGCGAGCTCCTGCAACAGGCTTTCGCGGCTGCCGAGGCCAATCGACCCGGTCAGATCGGTCTCGGTGGGGTACTGACTGCGATCGAGGACGTGCAACAGCTTAAGAGGGGCTTCCAATCTCAGGCTGGCCCAGCTCGCCGCGTCACAGATGGCGGCGGAACGTTCGCCGACGCCGTCAATACAGGCGATTACTTGGTTCATGGGCACTCCTTGGTTGTTGTCTGTTTTCTGTCAGGAATATCAGTGGCCCATCAGCTGGTCAACCGCCTCTGGCTTGTCGTGCACGGCAAAGCGGTCAACGATGGTTGCGCTGGCTTCGTTGAGACCGATCACCTCGACCTCGGTGCCTTCACGACGGAACTTGATCACCACCTTGTCCAGTGCCGATACTGCCGTGATATCCCAGAAGTGGGCATGACTCACGTCAATCACCACCCTGTCGATATCCTCCTTGAAATCGAACGCGGCGGTAAATTTCTCCGACGAGCTGAAGAACACCTGACCGACGATGCGGTAACGGCGCTCTAGCTGGTTTTGGCTCAGTTCACTGTCAATATAGAGGTACTGGCCGATCTTGTTGGCAAAGAACAGGGCGGCCAGCAGCACACCGGCGAACACACCCAGTGCCAGGTTGTGGGTCGCGACGACGATGGCCACGGTGACCAGCATCACCAGGTTGGTGGACATCGGGTGCTTCTTCAGATTGACGATAGACTCCCAGCTGAAGGTACCGATAGAGACCATGATCATCACGGCCACCAGTGCGGCCATCGGAATCTGCGAAACCCACTCATCCAGGAACACCACCAGAATCAGCAGCACCACACCGGCGATCAGGGTGGAGATGCGGGTGCGGCCACCGGACTTCACGTTGATCACGGACTGACCGATCATGGCGCAGCCGGCCATGCCACCGAACAGGCCGGCGACAATGTTGGCAGTACCCTGGCCCTTGCACTCGCGGTTCTTGTCGCTGGATGTGTCGGTCAGATCGTCGACGATGGTGGCGGTCATCAGGGACTCCAGCAGACCCACCACAGCTAGCGGCAGTGAGTAGGGCAGGATGATCCACAGGGTTTCCAGGTTCAGCGGCACGTCAGGCCAGAGGAACAGCGGCAGCGCGTCCGGCAGCTCGCCCATGTCGCCCACGGTGCGGATATCCAGTCCCAGCGCGATGGAAAGGGCGGTGAGCACCAGGATGCAGACCAGCGGCGAGGGGATCAGCGCGCCCAGTCGGGGCACATAGGGGAAGAGGTAGATGATGCCAAGGCCTGCCGCGGTCATGGCATAGACGTGCCAGGTGACATTGGTCAGTTCCGGCAGCTGCGCCATGAAGATCAGGATCGCCAGGGCGTTGACGAAGCCGGTGACCACCGAGCGCGACACGAAGCGCATCAGCGACCCGAGCCTGAGGTAGCCGGCAATGATCTGGAACACACCGGTCAGCAGGGTGGCGGCGAGCAGGTATTGCAGGCCGTGCTCCTTGACCAGGGTTACCATCAGCAGCGCCATGGCGCCGGTGGCGGCGGAGATCATCCCCGGGCGACCACCGAAGAAGGCGGTGACGACGGCAATACAGAAAGAGGCGTAGAGACCGACCTTGGGGTCGACGCCGGCGATGATCGAAAACGCGATCGCTTCCGGAATCAGTGCCAGTGCCACCACAAGCCCGGCGAGCACATCGCCGCGTAAGTTCTGAAGAGACCAGCCCGACTTTAGCGTTGCAATCATGAGAGTCCCGATACGTAGTTCAGACGAATTAATTTAACAGTTGGATTATTACCGGCAGATGCAGCGTCTGCCGCTGGGCAGCAACCCGAGAAATGCCGGCTAACATACTCGTTGTCGAGCACAGGCGGACCAAGTCAGTTTGCTGCAAATGGGGTGGGGTAAAACAGCCAGCAATGTTAACACAGCGAGCCTTAGGGATCACGGCAGGGGTCGGGGTAAATAAATATATTAGTTTTCTCTACATTAGTTTAATTTAAAATTCTGGGTGATAATGGCTATTATCCAACTTAGCGAAAAGCAGATTTTTAGCATAAAGCAGATTTGGTCTTTGCCATTCGGACGCGAACAGGAGCTATACAATGATAAAAATCCAGGCAGGTGCAGGCCTGGCTGCTCTGGTACTGACGCTCGGGGTCGCCCGGGCCGAGGGAGATCCGGCAGCCGGACAGCAATTGGTTATGCAGGGCGATGGCAAGGGCGGTGCGCCCTGCCTTGCCTGTCACGGTGTCGATGGCGCAGGCAACGATGCAGCGGGATTCCCGCGCCTAGCCGGGCTTGATGCCGGTTACCTGGCGCGCCAACTGCGCGATTACCGGGATGGGCGGCGCAGCGATCCGGTGATGGCGCCCAACGCCGCCAACCTCAGTGATCAGCAGATCGACGATGTGGCCGCCTACTACCAGGGGCAGTCGGCGCAGCCGACCCCTGCCGCTGCCGATGAAAACCTGCTGGCACTGGGAGAAAAACTGGTCAAACAGGGTGACTGGGATAACTACATCGCCCCCTGCGAGACCTGTCACGGTCCCGACAGTCAGGGCGTCGGCAGTACCTTTCCGGCGCTGGCCGGGCAGCACGCCGGTTACCTGCGCAAGCAGCTGGAAGCCTGGCAGAGTGGCGCCCGCAGCAACGATGAAAACCAGCTGATGCTGGCGATTGCCGCGCGTCTCAACCCGAAACAGATCCAGGCGGTGGCCGCCTACCTGTCTCACCAGTCGATGAAGGAGGGCGCACAATGAAGACGCTGATCTCCATGGCGCTTCTGGGCGCAGTCTCCCTGCCTGTACTGGCAGAAGGGCCTTCGGTGCCGGTGAACCTGCCGGAGTACAAGGAGGGCCAGTATGTACATCAGGCCCCGACGGTTGACGATCTGATCAATGACGAGTCGATCAAGCCCCAGTTGAAGGAGGTTATCCTCAAGGGGCGCGACCTGTTCATGAATACCCAGCAGAAGCGCGGTGAGTACGTATTCAACGATATGAACTGCAAAAGCTGCCATATGGGCGAAGGCCGCATGAACTGGTCGGCGCCGGTCTGGCCGGCGGCCACAACCCTGCCGGATTTCCGCGGCAAGAACCAGCATGTGAACTCGCTGGAAGAGCGCATCGCAGGCTGCTTCTCCTTCTCCATGAACGGCAAGCCACCGGCCTACGGCAGTGACGATATGCTGGCGCTGGCGGCCTACCACCAGTGGCTGGCCAAGGGTGCCAGGGTCTACGAGAAGAACATTGGGGGGCGTGGCTTCAGCCATCTGGGCCGCGAACCGGAACAGCCCGCCGATTACGAGCGCGGCGCCCAGGTGTATGCCGATAACTGCGCCGTCTGTCACGGTGCTGACGGCCAGGGCCAGAAAGTGGATGGCAAGGTGGTGTTCCCGCCGCTCTGGGGTGATGGTTCCTACAACTGGGGCGCCGGCATGACCCGTATCTTCACCGCTGCCTCGTTCATCAAGAACAACATGCCGCTGGGCAAACCCGGTTCACTGAGCGATCAGCAGGCCTGGGATGTGGCGATGTTCGTCAACAGCCATGAGCGTCCCCAGGACCCGCGTTACACAGGCGATGCCAGGGAAACCCGCGAGAAGTACAACAACTTCCACAAGTGGACCCGCTACGGCACCGAGTTCAACGGCCAGATCCTTGGTCAGCATGACAACACCGGCGAGAAGCCGTTCCTGAAACCGGATGTGCTGCGCCCGCGCACCTTCGAGTAACCGCTGTATCACAGCCGCTCCGCCCGGGGCGGCTGTTTCTGTTTCGCTTCCCCGGAGCGGTTATCCTCTGCATCCCCTGCCGCTATAATAGCCCTCGTAGTTGAACGCTTCGCCCGGGCTTTGCGTACACCCGAAGACTACCCCTGAAACCCAAGCAAGAGAGTTTTGATGAGTGCCAGTTTAACCTACACGCTGATCGCTATCGGCCTGGTCGCCATAGTAGTGTTGAGTGTCGTTATCCGCCGCCAGCTTAAAACCGCCCGCGAGCAGCGTGAACAGCAGGCACTGCAGGCGCGTGAGCTGGAACAGCGCGCCGAGGAGCAGCGCCGCTACCTGATCGACAGTATCCGGATTATCGCCTCGGCGGTGCTGCACGACGAAAAGATGACCATGACCGAGGGCTGTATCCGCGTCAAAGTGATGCTCGACAATCTGGCGCCGCATCTGCATCAGCATGAGCTTTTTTCGGTGATTGAGCGGGTTTACCAGGCCACCGAGCACATCCCCTTCCTTGAAGACTGGAAAGCGCTTAGCCGCGACGAGAAACGCAGCTATCAGAAAGAGATGGCGCAGCTCGAGAAGGAGCACGGTGAGCAGGTGCGCCAGGCAATGACCGAGTTGCAGAGCTACCCGCTTGAGCAGATGCAGTAATGTGGGAGTTCGTGCTGGTCTTCGGGCTGACGCTGATCTTCCTGCTGGTTCTGGTCTTTTTTCTCAGTTTCGGCCGTGCCCCCACCTACCGACCCAGCCGTGAAGAGGTCCGGGAGATTCTCGCCGGGGTGCTGAAACGCACCACCTCGGTGGAGGCCTGGGACATGTTTCTCGGCCTGCCGATCGTACACGATGCGGAGCTGGAACAGGTGCGCCGCCGCTGTATCGCTATTCATGAGGGGCTGGACGGAGAGGCGCCTGCCGGTCGCGGCATGGATGGCTACCTCTATGACCGCGACGGCCGGGAGCGGATACAGCAGGTGCTGGACGAACTTGACCGGATTATCCGCGAAGCACCGATCACCCGCGAGTTTTAGCCTTATCCTGGCGGTTGCCGCCTATTCCAGGTGCTCCTGCTCCGCGATCCTCTTCAGGCGTGAGCCGGCCTGCCACAGCGCCCGCATACTTCCATCCTGCGCTGCCTGCTGCAGCTCCGAGGTGCAGCTCTCCAGGACCGGCAGGTCGTAGAGGCCGGCGACGCCGATCAGCTGGTGGGCAAGCGCACGAACCTGTTCACGGTCCTGCTGCCCCAGCGCCTGGATGATCGCATCTGTCAGCCGGCGCACCTCCTGATGCAGAGACTCGGGGGAGGTCAGGTTAGTCAGTGAACCGGTCAGTTCCGGTGTGGCTTGCGGTACCTCCAGCTGCTGGCCGACTTTCTGTTCGCAGAGCCGGACCAGAGCGCGCAGCAGTTCCGGCACGTTGATTGGCTTGAGCAGCAGGTCATTGATACCCGCCTGCTCCAGCGCCTGGTGCTCATGGGGCACCACATTGGCGGTCAGCGCGATGATCGGCAGGCGGGTGTCGTTCTGCCTGATCCGGCGGGTCGCCTCGATACCGTCCATGCCCGGCATATGCACGTCCATGAGGACAAGGTCCGGATCGGCCCCGTCGAGATGATCGAGCGCCTCCTGACCGGAACTGACTTCCGTGACCCGGGCACCGAGTCCTTCGAGCAGGCGCCGGATCAGCAGCCGGTTGAACTCGTTATCCTCCGCCAGCAGTATCTCCAGAGGGTAGGGCAGCCGGGTTTCCAGCTCCAGGCTGCGGGGGCCGGCATTGTCATTGAACGGCAGACCCAGAGCCCCGAGCAGCTCACGCCAGCGCGGCGGTTTGGACAGTACCTTCAAGTCATCGGCATGCAGGTGCATGGGGCCGCGGCCCGGTACCAGCAGGATTAACTTGGCAGAGGTGTAGGCGCGGATACGATCGCAGAGCAGCTGTACCTTGCGCTGGCTGGCTTCCAGCGGACTGACCCCCACCACCAGGGTACAGGGGCTCGCTGCCTCGGACAGGCCACGGAGTTCCTCCAGATGGCGGATCGCCCGTACCTGTCCCGGCAGGATCTGCAGCTGGCTCATCAGCATCTGACGGCTGCCGGCATGGGGCTCGAACAGCACCAGGTTAACGTCGATCTCCTGGTCCAGGCATTTGATCTCCGGCCGTTCGGGCGAGTAGTGCAGGGGCAGATCGAGCCAGACCTCGGTGCCTTCGCCCTCCACGCTGTCGAGGCGGATGGTGCCGCCCATCAACTCTGTCATGCGCTGGGCGATCACCAGTCCCAGCCCGGAACCGCCGAAGCGTCGGCTGATGGAGCTGTCACCCTGGGTGAATGCGCTGAACAGGTGATCGATGCGGGAGGCGGCGATGCCGATGCCGGTATCGCGGACGCAGATCCTGAGCCTGGGATCGCTGCCCGGCAGCCGCTGTGCCTCCACATCCAGCCTGACTTCGCCCTGCTCGGTGAACTTGATGGCGTTGCCCAGCAGGTTGTTGAGGATCTGGCTGAGCCGTGTCGGGTCGCCGAGGGCCTTGAGCGGCAGATCGGTGGGAATATGGGCGGTCAGTTCCAGCCCCTTGCGCGCCGCTGCCGGTGACTGGGCCTCAAGTACGTCAAACAGCCGCTGCTGCAGATCAAAGCTGAGGGTCTCGATCTCTATGGCATTGGATTCCAGGCGGGAGAAATCGAGGATATCGTCAATGATCGTCAGCAGCAGTTCGGAGGTACGGCTGATGATCTGCAGATACTGCTGCTGCTCGCGTTCCAGCGGGGTGTGTTCGAGCAGCTCGGTAAAGCCGATCACCGAGGTCAGCGGTGTGCGCAGCTCGTGACTCATGCGGGCGAGGAAATCGTCCTTGGCACGGTTGGCGTCGTCGGCACGCTGACGTGCCTCCAGGAGGTCACGGTTGCGCCGCTCCAGGTGGCGCAGCGTCTGGGTCAGTCGCCGGGTAGCGCTTTCGACCCGGAATTCAAACTGCAGATTGGACTCCTGTACCCGGGTGGCCAGGCGGTTGATACCGGTGGCCAGGGTGCGCAGTTCGCCGGTGTAACTGGTATCTGCGCGGGCATCCAGCTCGCCTTTCTGCAGTCGCTCGATCAGCCGGGTCAGCCCGATCACCGGGTAGGTGATGCGCCGGCCGAAGCGGTTGGCCAGCATCAGTGCAATGATCAGGCAGATGATGGTCAGGCCGGCCCCGCGCAGCAGAATCTCCCGCTCCTGCTTGAGGGTGGGCTTGGCGGAAAGCAGGACCACGACCCAGCCCAGGTTTTCGCTCTCGCTGCTTCCCGGCAGCAGCTCCGGGTTATCCTGCAGCGGCAGGGCGCTGGCCGTGATCGGGGCGGTAAAGTGCCAGATACCTTCGTGTAAACGGGGTTCGGGTTGGTCACGCTGAATCTGCACTTCGAAGGTGCTGCTGCGGAACAGCAGACGGAAGTCCGCATCGTAGAACACGATGTCGACCACCTCGGCGGTCCTGACCGGCGCACTGCTGAGGCTGCGCAGCAGCTCACGGTTGCCACTGAGGACACCGAATTCCGAGGCGGAGGCGATCAGGCTGGCCATCGACTGGCCCCGTTCCAGCAGGTTGGCGCGGGTCTCGGCCAGGCGGGTCATCGTGAAGTAGCCACCGAGAACCAGTGCCAGCAGAGTCATCGGCAGCAGCGTCAGTGCCATGACGCGGTAGCGGATGCTCAGCGAACGGCGTTTCATCGCGCGTTCCTTTCCAGCCGCTTGAGTTCATCCACCAGGCTGCTGGATGTCGGCAGCGTCATATCCAGGTTGCCTGCGGCGGTGTGGTTGATACTGATGCTGAACGCCTGTGGGTAACTCGGTGGCGGCAGCTGCCCGGCGTCGCTGACGCGGTTGTTGATGATGTCGACCGCCTGTTGGGCGATCTGTCCCAAATCCGAATACAGAGCGACTACGGCACCGGCGTTGGCGTAGTTGGCGGAGAAGCCGATCAACGGGATGCGGTTTTTCAGCGTGAGATAGAGTATCCATTTCGCCGAGGCGCGGTTGAATACAGAGCTGTCCGGCAGCGGCAGGAAGGCATCGCTCTGTTCGATGACCGGCGTAAGCGCACGCACCGGGTTTTCGCTGCCCTGCAGTCGGCCGATCAGCGGCGTCAGTCCCAGGCTCTCGGCGGCCTGCTCGAACCGTTCCGCCTGGCTGTCACTGCCGGGGCCGAGTACGGTGCCGATGGTTTTCAGCTCTGGCTTCAGCATTTGTGCCAATAACATCTGCCGTTGCAGGGGTTGATCCAGGTAGATGGCGCTGATGCGGCGATCCGCCAGGAGCTGCTGGCCCCTGGCGCCGGATGTCAGCTCGACAAAGGTCTGCGAGGGCAGAAACAGGCACAGGGTACGTTGCTCTTCATCGGTATAACGGATCATCGCTTCGCAGGCCTTTGAGCCCACCGCCAGCGTAAACGGGCGTGATGCCGGTGTCTGATCCGTCAACACGGCGGATTCGAGTGTGCCACCGTACTGCTGGCTCAGCGCTTCCAGCATCCAGCCATAACTGCCCCCTGCCGCACTGAGCAGCACATAAGGGGGCGCCGCCACTGCTGTCGTTGGCAGTAGCAGTAATAACCACAGTAAGAGCCTGTGTAGCCTGGGTTTCACACTCGCCATCCTTGCAGGTGCGCCAATCATCGGTATGCCAGCTTAAGTTGAAAAAATGCGCCACGGTCGTACGCGTTATCCTGGGAAAACTCCGGCCATGTGGGGGCGCCGAGCCCCTCTATCAATAGAGCAGTTTCCAGCTTGTAGTCAACCAGCGGCCAGGTGTAGGCGATACGCAGGTTGGTCAGCGACTGGCTGTCGGTGTAGGTACGCTCATTTTGCAGCCACTGGATATCGCTGAGGTAATAATGCATCAGACTGATATCCAGGTTCTCGCTGGCGGACCAGTTCAGCAGCAGTGAGGCTGTATGCCTGGGGGCAAGCGGGTTCGTGCCCCGGAGCAGGCCTTTTTCACTGCTGATATCCACATGGCTGTAACTGGCCAGGGTGTAAAGCGCCGGGCTCAGTTGCAGGCGGAACTGCCCCTCTATACCGCTGGCTGTCCATTGCGCGCCGTTGGCACGGCTGCTGGCGACGCTGTTCAATACCGGGCCATCGGCCTGTTCTGCCGCTGACAGCCTGTAGCTTGCACCGTGGATGGCGTTGCTGACCTTTTCCCGGAACAGTCGCAGATCGACAAAATCCGTCTTTTTCCAGTGACGGTGATAGCCCAGCTCCCAGGTCTGGTTCAGCTCCGGCGCCAGCGGTTGGTACTGCCTGTAATCCACCAGGTAGCCATCCAGGGAAGGCAGGTAAAAAGTGGAGTTCTGGTAGCTTTCCAGCAGGGAGGGCAGGCGCTCACTGCGGGACCAGCCAAGACGGATCACCGAGCGCCGATCCGGTTTGTAGTTGACCGACTGGCGCAGTGACAGGGCATCTTCGATGTCGGACGACTCGAACAGGACACCGCTATTGAGGGTCCAGTGCCGTGCGGGGTGCCATTCCAGGGCGGATTGCAGCCGCCAGCGCTCTTCGCTTTCCGGACCCTCCACCAACAGCACATCACTTTTCTCCGTCAGTTCACGCCACCCGAGGCTGCCGCTCAGCGTCAGGTCCTGCCAGGTTTCGGTGATCCTCAGGCTCAGGTCACTGACCCGGTTGCGTCCATGCTCAGCCACCGGGCGCAGTCCGCTATTGGCGGCGCGAAAATCGGCCAGGTCATCGGCAGACACCAGGTCGCCAAAAAAGCGCAGCACGACATCGTCGCGGGCGCTGTCTGTTTCCAGATTGACGGCCTGCTGCCAGGCGGAAAGGTTTAGCGTGCCGGTCGGTGAGTAGATATGCTCGAAGTCCGCCGCCCAGTGGAAGGCGCGGTGATCGCGGTCGCCATGGTAACGACCGGTTTCCGGCCCGTAATCGGTGCTGCTGGCAACGCTCCCCCGGCCAAGGCCCGCCCGGAGGTTGAGGGTGTCGCTGAGATTGAGGGGAAGCAGCAGCTGGGTATTGATAAAGCTGTCATGATAACCGTCGCCGAAGCGCTTGCTGCCCCGATCTTCCCGGTAACCGCTGGAGAGGCGGTAGTGCCCGTCGCCGGCCAGCCCGCTGGCGCGCACAGTCTGCAACCGTTCACCGCGTGAACCCACGCGGGTGGTACTGCTGAAACCACTTTCATTGAGTGCCGAGCGGGTAATGATATTGACCGAACCGCTGAACGCATTTGAACCCTGGGTGGCGGCGTTGGAGCCGCGCACCACCTCGATACGCTCCACGTCGTCCGGCGTGATACCCAGTGATATCCATTCCACGGTCGACAGTAGCGGCAGATACACGGAGCAGCCGTCGACCTGAAACTCCAGCCGGTTCGGCAGATCGTCGGCGACACCATGGTAGGAGACTCCCCATTTATGGGCATCCACCCGGTAGCTTTGAAAACCGGGCACCAGGCGCAGCAGTTCGGGGATGGTGCGGGCGCCGGAGGCATCGATCAGGTCCCGGGTGATAATGGTTACAGACGCGGCAGCGTCGTTAAGCCATTGGCTGCTGCCGGAGACGGCGGTAACCCGGGGGATATCCACAAGGTAACCGGTTTCATCCGCGTGCAGTACGGGGGAGACCAGGGTGGTGACCAGCGGAAGGAGTAAGCGGTGTTTCATCGAGCGGGTATCGTCCTTGATGCCGTTGGCCGGTCAGTCGTATCTCATACTGAGTTGCAGGAAGGTGCGGCGGTTGAACTGGTTGTCCTCGTAAAAATCCTGGTGATTGGACTGAAACGCATTCTGCAGCACTAGCGCAGCTGCAATACTGGTGGTGTTATCGATCTGCCACTGTTTTGCTAATCGCAAGTCAGTGCGTTCGTAGCCGGGCAATTCCTCTGAATCGATCCACTCAAGGCCGCTCATGTAATAGTGGGTAAGGCCCAGGTCCAGTGTCGGTGTTGCTGACCAGTTTACCAGCAATGAGGCTGTATGTTCCGGTGAGATATTCTTGGAACTGAAAAAGGTCTTATCAGTGCCTGCATCACCCTCCGGCCAATTCTCATGGTTGGTGTTGAGATAGGCGTAGGAGAACAGGGCCCAAAGATCTCGCGTCAGATCCAGGCGCAGCTGCATCTCTGCCCCTTCATTTGTCCAGCCGGCCACATTGCGTGATGTTATGAAACGCTGTCGTGAATCGGGATCCGTAGGGTCGTAAACCCAGTAAGACGAAATTCCATCGCTAACCTCTTCACGGAAGATCCTTATATCCAGGTAACCCGGTTGGTTGGGCAGTGCCTGATAGTAGCCGAGCTCCCAGCTGGAGATCTGCTCTGTATCCAGGTCCGGATTAGCCTCGCGGACCCGGTCGTAGAGTATCGGCGTATCGCTGAGTCCTGGGTAGGCGGGAATGTAGAGCGAAGACTCCCCATAACGCTCCAGCAGCGAGGGCAGGCGTTCGCTCCTGGAATAGCCGAGGCGCAGGCTGCTGCCCCTGCCAGGTTTGAAAATCAGAGCGTTGCGGTAAGAAAAGGCCTCGGAGGATTCGCTGCTGTATTCATACATCATGCCCGAGCTCAGGCTCCAGCGTGGTGCCAAGGTCCATTCGCCGCTACCGAACAGACGGGAAAGCTCGTCCTCGACCTCGCCGCTCTGCAGCAGCACCTTGCTGCGGGCCGACATGTACCGGTAGCCAAGACCGGCGGCAAAAGAGAAGTTACCCAGGGTGTCATTGATCTGCAGTTCTATATCGCTGGAGCGGGTGACACCGTGCTCTTCGATCAGGTGGTAGTTATTCTGGTCGACAAATGCCTTGGCGACTCCATCTCGCTCGGCGACCAGGGAGTAACCGCAGAGCAATTGGTCGAAAGCAGCCAGGTCTGCAGCGCCGCAGTCGGTTGGGGAGCCTGCCTCAAGTTCGGTTAACGCTTCGGCCAGAGAGGCTTTGGGTGTTTCAAGCGACAGGCGGTTGGTATACGCCTGCAGCTGCAGCATGCCGGTATCGGAGTAGAGGTGGTTGAACTGGCCGCTGATAAAGGTGCTTTCGTGATCGCGCTCGGTGAAATGCGCATCGGGTTTGTCCAGAGGGCCCATCCTGCTCTGGCCCCGGTCGATACCCGCCTGCAGCCAGAAACTGTTGATCAGGTCGGGTGTCCAGGTGGCACTGAGGTTCAGATAATCTCGCGACTGCTTGTCCTGCCAGTTTCCGTCACTGCCATCGGGGGCGAACCAGGGGCCGGTGTAGAACTCGCTGTAATGATCGTTACCGTCACTCTGCTCATGATTGGCACTGATCCGGTAACTGACCAGACCGTTGCTGTCGGCGTAGCTGAGATGGCCGTTGCGGGTGTCATCGCTACCGAACAGGGTCGTCAGGTCCAGGCCACTGCTGGCCGTGGGCTCATGGGTGATGATATTGATCGAGCCGAGAAACGCATTGGAGCCCTGGGTCGGTACGTTGGAGCCACGCACCACTTCGATCCGTGCGATATCGTGAATCGAAATGCCCAGTGTCTCCCAGCGCACGGTGGATAGCAGCGGCAGGTAGACCGAGCGGCCGTCGACCATCACTTCAAGCCGATTGGGGTATTCACCGGAGGCGCCGTGGTAGGAGGTCGCAGCGGTATCAGGGTTCAGCGTATAGCTCTGGAAACCCGGCACCAGACGCATCAGGTCGGGGATCGTTTGCAGCCCCGAGGCGGCGATGACTTCGCGGTCGATAACCGTGATCGATGCCGGTGCCTCGGAGAGTTTCTGCGGCATGCGTGTGGCCGACGTGACCTCGGGGATGTTGACGAAGAAAGCGGCTTCGCTCAACAGCTCTTCAGCCTCGACCGTACCTGTCGCGAGAACAAGTAGAAGGGGCAGGCTGCGAGGTAACATGGAGTGATGCGTTTTCATCGATACGGTCTGGTGGCTATAGCGTTTACTTGATTTTGAGACCGACATAGAGCACTACAGCGGCCATGAGCAGGGCTTCAAGAATAAAGCCGTTATTTTCCAGAATCCATTCGATCACCGAAATTCCGTTGCAAAAAAGTGACTTATAAACTGCCTGACACCCCGGTTGGGGATCGGCCTGGATTCAGAATGCACAAAGTGTGGTCATTATGCCAGCGTTGTTGACTGTCTATAAAATAGACATAAGCATGGGCGCCTAGAGGATCTAGTGTGGAGGAGATAATGGATAAGCAGATGCGCGTGACACTGGTCCAGTCGGCGCTTGAATGGGAGGCGCCTGACGTCAACCGGAGGCATTTCTCGTCGCGGTTCGATGCGCTGGCGGGAAACACCGATCTTATTATCCTGCCCGAGATGTTCACCAGCGGTTTCTCCATGGCGCCGGAGCGTGTGGCGGAGACGCCCGAAGGGCCGACACTGGCGTGGATGCGTGCCGAGGCGAAGCGCACCGGTGCCGCTATCTGTGGCAGCCTGGCGGTGTCCACGGAAAGCGGCTTTGTAAACCGCTTTCTCTGGGTGGAACCGGATGGCCAACAGCAGTTCTATGACAAGCGCCACCTGTTCCGTATGGGTGAGGAGCCGGAGCATTATGTGGCGGGGAATCAGCGCCCGATCATCGAGTATCGTGGCTGGCGCGTGCTGCCAATTGTTTGTTACGACCTGCGTTTTCCGGTCTGGTGCCGTAACCGAAACGACTATGACCTGATGATCTGCGTGGCTAACTGGCCAGCCCCGCGACGCCATGTCTGGCGCACCCTGTTGATGGCCCGGGCCATGGAAAACCAGTGTTACGTGGCCGGTGTGAATCGCATCGGCCGCGATGGTCTGGGTCTGGATTATGCCGGTGACAGTCTGCTGCTGGACTTCAAGGGCGAGTCACTGAACCAGCGGGACGACGGGGACGCCTGGCTGGAAACCCGCTTACTGGATGCCGGGGCACTGTGCAGCTTTCGCGAGCGCTTCCCGGCCTGGAAAGATGCGGATGAGTTTCAGCTGGCGGATTCGTCCTCGCGGCGCACATAAAACAGTTCATCCGTGGCCTGCTCCCGAAACAGCAGCCCGCAGCTTTTGCCGCGCAGATCGATATAGAGGTAAGGCTCGGAGCTGAAACAGTGCTGTGGATAAGCCTGGCGCAGTGCAGCGATCGCGTCGTAAAGCAGCGGCCAGTCAGGCGCGTGCTGAAAAGGGAGCAGGCGCTCGAGAAGAAACGCAGGCAGTGCGGGGAAAGATTCGATCTGCATGGCGGGTTATCCGTTGCCAGGTGTGGGGTTCATTGCGCGAAGACTAGCAGCTTAGCCCGGGCGGCCCAAGAGGGGGAGCTGTGATCGCAGCCTTGTTCCGGGTCCTGATCACTTTTGGTTTCGGCTTTAGGCGCGTTTTGCTCTGCTGTTTGTTATTTAAGTTTATGTTTTTATAGGTTTTTTGTTGGATTTTTTGCGCTGTGGCGCTGGTGGGGCGGTGCAAAGAATGTTACAAAGATAATCCCTGTTGCCACGGGCATGGCGGCGGGGAGGGCAGGAGGCCCGTTACGCGAGATCTAATAATGGCGTTGCTCTACGTGTGACGCCTGTAGGCTGGAATAAAAATTATCGTGAAACTCTCCGCACGCTCGGCATTGAAGGTCACCCTGGCCTACGTGCTGGTCGGGGTGTTATGGATACTGTTGTCTGATCTGCTCGTGACGACAATGGTCTCATCCCCCGAGCAGCAGGCTGTCTGGCAGCTGATCAAAGGCTGGCTCTATGTAGGCACAACCGCTGTGCTGCTGTATCTGATGACAGCGTCGGTGGTCCGGCAGGCCCGCGCCAGCTCGCGCCTGAATATCCTGTCGCAGCTTCCCGGCCGGCTGGCATTTGAAGAGGATGCCGAAGACTTTCTTGCACAGGCCGATCATCGTTCCAGGACGGTCAGCCTGTTGCTGATCGATGTGGACGATTTTCAATCGGTTAACGATATTTCCGGTTATCACGGCGGAGACCGCTTGATCGGATCCTTTGCCCGCCTGCTGGAAACACAGGCCCCGGAAGGGGCCGGCCTTTACCACTTTGGCGGTGACAAGTTTGTCATTCTCTCGCATGCCTCGTCCGCTGCAGAGAGTGCGCGCCTGGCCAGGCAGATCGGCAGCCGGGTGTCGGCTGAACTGAGTGTGGCCGGTGATGCCCATTATTCGCTGTCCGCCAGCATCGGTATCGCCTCTTTCCCGGACGATACCCGTGAGCAGAGCGAGTTGCTGAGGTTTGCCGATGCCGCGCTGCAACGGGCGAAACGGGAAAAAGGCGGCGTGTGTCATTTTCACCTGGATCTCTATGAGCGTCAGCGCTGGTTAAAGGCCATATCCCAGGAGCTCGGTGTTGCGGTTAACAGCCGGGCCGAGCAGTTCAAGGTGCTGTTTCAGCCGCAGTACGAACTGCGCAGCCACAGCATATCCGGCGTCGAGGCGCTGGTACGCTGGCACCACCCCGAGCGGGGCGTGGTGTCACCGGATGACTTTATCCCGGTGGCAGAAAATAACGGTGCGATTTTTCCGCTGACCGAGCTGGTTGTGTGTCAGTCGATCGAACAGCTGAGCGCACAGGGGTTGTTGGGTAAAGGTGGCGTGGGGCGGTTGTCAGTCAATATCTCCGAGCGACTGGTCGGCAGTGAGCTCAGCTGTGTGCGCATGGAAGAGATGCTCGAGCCCTACGCGGAGTTTATGCCCTACCTGACCTTCGAGATCACCGAGACGGCGGCGATGGAAAATGTGGATGCCTGTCTGGAAATGATGCAACGACTGTGTGCAAAGGGCGCGCGGTTTTCCATAGATGATTTCGGTACCGGCTTCTCATCCCTGCTCAAGCTCAAGCAGCTGCCGATTCATGAGCTCAAGATCGATCGCAGCTTTGTCGATGAGCTGCCCGACAATAAAGATGACCTGGCGATCGTGCGCACCACGATCCTGATGGCCCGGGAGCTCGGTGTGGATGTCGTGGCAGAGGGGATAGAAAACGTCGAGCAGGAACAGGCACTGCTGGCGCAGAACTGCTCGAAAGGGCAGGGCTATTACTTCGGCCGCCCGATGGATATTGCCGATCTTAAAGCGCGCTTCGAGACGGCTCGCCAGGCCTGAAGCCGTTATTCAACCGAGCCGGACAGGCTCTGCGAGGTGCCGGGGAGCCTCCTTGTGGCGGCTGTTATTGATATGGTCATCCGACGCAAAGACTTCCAGCTCGCCGGGCAGCATCGGCTGCAGCAGATCGCTCAGGTCGCTCCCCTCGATCTCCGGGTCCAGCCAGCGCTGGATACAGTCCCGCGGCAACATCACCGGCTGACGGTTGTGGATAGCCCGGAACGCGGGGGTTGCCTCGGTGGTGATAATGGCGCAGCTGTGGAAAGCCTCGGCACCCTCTCCCCAGTGATCCCAGATAGCGGCGAAGGCAAAGGCCGCGTCCTGCAACTGGATATCATAAGGCACCTTGTGGCCATCCTCGGATTTCCACTCAATAAACGAAGACGCGGGCACAATACAGCGCTGATGCCTGAACGGGGCTCTGAAGGCGCGGCTGCTGGACAGTGTCTCGGCGCGGGCGTTGAACATGGAGTAGCGGGTGCCCGGCTCCTTCACCCAGCCCGGTGTCAGCCACCAGAGCATGTTGCGCAGACGCGGGGCGCCATCCTCGCTCAGGATCACCTGGATCTCCTCGGTTGGGGCGATGTTGTACCGCGTATGCAGCCGGGCTTTGATACCAAGCGTTTCGAGCAGGTCCCGGGTGCGCGGGTCGTCAATAACGTTAAAGCGTCCACACATGACTGATTCCGCTGCCGACTTTCTACCCCACAGCATAGCGGAGCCGGGCCTGTGCGTTTACCTGCGAAGCCTGGCTTGTGCGCTTCAGCGGATGCTCTCTGCTATGCGCCGGGCGCGTTCCCTTTCCCAGGCATCGACCGGGTCCTGCTGGTTCCAGACATCAAACAGTTGCTTCTGCCGACGGCTGATCTTCAGGCCGTAGGTGTCGGACATGTAGAAATAGATCCGCGCGATATCACCCCGGACCTGCAGCGGGGGTTCCGCCACCCGCTGTTTGAAGTCCACTTCAAAATCGCAGCGCCCGTAAGCCCTGGGTTCACCGCTGACCATGCCGTAGCGGTAATTGCTGCGGTCGCCATTGAGTTCTCCCACTGCCGGTACCAGGTTCATCATGTCCGATTCCATCGCCTTGAAGCGCGGATCCTTGCGGCAGGCGCGCCGACCACCCTCCTGCCAACACTGCAACTGATGTCCGAACTCCCAGGCCGGCACCACGTGTTCCCACTCGATACGTCCTGCACGGTCTGCATTCTTGCGCGGTTCAAGGCCGCAGGTGCTGGCATCCGGGGTGAGACGGGTCTTGTTTGGCTTGTTTGGATTCTGCGCCTCGGCGTAGTCACAGCCACAGTAGAAGGTTACCTGGTGGCCCTGATAGATGGTTTTATCGAGTACCTTTTTTGCGGAATAAAAAGAGGAGGGCCTGTCGGCGGCGGCAGTCAGCGGCAAACCAACAAGCAGAAAAGCCAGGAGTGTACGGCGCACAACTTATCCTTACTGCAACAAACGGATAAAAGGCGTCCTGCCTGATTAAGCGTCGATCACTGACGCAGCGCGGGATAGTACGGGATCTCTATGGCTCACCCAAGGGGAATTCTTAATGGGCAGCGGGTAACCGATGATCCGGTCAAGGTGCATCCTGAGCCGGTCGTTGAACATCTGCAGGGCCTGGTGTGCATTCAGGCACTCTAGGGCCTGTGCTCTGCTTTTCTGTCATTCCGTGCGTTTCTCATGCCTGTCTCGCTATAGCGGAATAATTCTCATTTGACGATTGTGCATTTATTAACCAGATTTAATTGCACATTGCAGCTGCCCTGCTGTTTTTACCCCGAGAATCTGTCGTATTGCAGGTTTTACAAACCGACTCTGTAGTTGATTCCACTCCGGCTTCGCAGCGGCTATCAAATAAGAAGAATAGCTGGAGACAGTATATGGACAGGTTAAACAAGGGGTTACCAGGCCAGCGTGCGCTACTGTTGGCTGCGGGATTGGCGGTATCAATCTCGGTTAGCGCCCACGAAAGCAATACCGAAGGCCATGTGCCCGCCAATACCAACTATGGCTTTGAAGTTATCGGTCGGGATCTGCTCGCCGGTGTCAGTGATGGTTTATACACCGATGTCTGGTCACACAACGGCTATGCCTATGTGGGTACTTTTCAGGAACCCGGCTGCACCGATGCCGGTGTTTTTGTCGTCGATATTCATCAGGCCGTTGCGCAATATCCGGTCATGGAGGGTGCGCTGGTCGCTGAAATCCGCTCGGCACCGAATACCCGCATTAACGATGTAAAAGTTCACCGTGTCGGCGATATTGATGTGCTGATAACTACCCAGGAACCCTGTGGTTCTGCTATACCCGGTTGGTCGCAGGCCGATGGCAATGGCAAAGGACCGGCCTTTCAGCTCGGGCAGGGCGGCATCAGTCTGTATGACGTGACAGACCCAACCAAACCCAGGGCACTGAAAAAGAATTTTCTGGAGTTCGAAGGCGTTCATAACACCTTCGCCTGGGACTTCAACGGCAAGAGTTATCTGATTGGTACCGCCAATACCTTCGACTTCTTCGACACCTTCTTTGTCGATATCAGCAAACCGCAATCGCCAAAATTGATCACCATCACAGGTGCGCTGGACTGGGTGCCACAGGGTCTTAACCTGGATCAGCTGGAGACCGGCACATCGGGAGGCCTGTTCAATCACGATGTCTGGGTAGAGCTGATAGACGGTGTACCAACGGCCGTCGTGTCATATTGGGACGCTGGCTTTGTCACGCTTGATGTTACTGACCCGGCTAACCCCCTCTTCCTTGGTGATACAACCTACCCGGACCCCGAGCCCATAGTCGGGCAACCCTATGAGGGTAACGCACACGCTGCGGTCTTTGGCGGTGGGGGGGATTACATCTTTGGCGGCGATGAGGATTTCTCGGCCTCCTCCTTTGGTGTTTTGTTTGGTGGCGCCAGTTACGGCGCAGCGCCGGCGCTGTTTGGTCCGCCATCCACCGACCTGAGCGGCGAAGTCTACTGGACCGGTGGTGAAGGCTGTACGGCCGCTGAAGTCCTGCCTCCACCGGTAGGGGCAATCAATCCGATTGCGCTTATCCAGCGCGGCAGCTGTTTCTTCCAGGATAAAGCCCAGAGCGCTTATGCACAGGGCTACGCAGGCTACATCGTGGCAAACGATGAAGCTCGTGGTGATGCTCTGATTAATATGAGTCCAGGAGACGAGGGACCTTATCCGGATATTCCCGGTGTTTTTGTCGGTTACAGCACCGGCGAAATCATGAAAGGCGCCCAGGGCGACCTGGTCTCCGCCAGCGATATATTCGATGGCTGGGGGTACCTGCATATCATCAACAACACAGTGGACACTCTGACAGTACCTGAACGCGGCTTTATGAACCCAGAGGTTATGGATGTGCCCTATCTCGGTGAGCTGGGCTACTACGCCCCGGCAGAAGCCGTGGAAGCACCTGCATCGGATGCCGACTCGGTGGGTGACCTGACCATGCATAACATCGAGGCCGATCCGCTGACACAGCACCTGATACCGTCCTATAACCAAGGACCCAGAATGTTTATCTCCTGGTATTCACTGGGGATGCGCGCCGTCGAGTATCGCCCCGGACATTTCCACAACAACGCCAATGGCGAAGGCAGTTATTCACAGAACGTGCATGAAGTCGGTCGGTTTATTGCGGACGACGGCTCGAATTTCTGGGGCGTCCATGTGGATACATTGGGCGACACGCAAATTATCCTGGCCTCCGATCGCAACACAGGCCTGTGGATATTCACCTTCAGCTGTCTGACACGCGTAGAGGTCGAGGAGACCGGGGAAGACAGGGATGTATTTTATTGTGACCCTGAAACCGACGGCAGTGGGGGTTAAACACCTTAAGCCTTAAACCTTCAAAAACCAAAATGCCCGGGATCGATGCCCGGGCATTTTCTTTTCTGTGTAGAGCGGCGTCTGCCGCGTTTTTGCTGCGATGGGGCGCTTCCATAAAATCTCACCCGGAATATAAGTACAGCTGGTGACGGCGTAGGGTCATTTATCGAGGTGCTTGGGGGCAGAGTAGAAAAACGTATCCTGGGTGTGACGGTCGGGTTCTTGCGATGTATCGAAATATTTACTACATAGATAAGAAGAATTTCATGTTTGATACATCATAAGGAACAGGGCGGGGCAGGAAGCTTAGGTAGTCGCCTTATTCCCCCCCCAACAGCAGCAGGGACGGACCCGCTATGTACCTGATTAAAGATCTCGTTGATGGCCGCATCGTGCATTACTGGCTGGACGAAGAAGAAAATCCTGTCAGTGCCTTTTTTAGCACGATTCAACATGCCGAAGAGTGGTGGAAAGCCGAGATGTTTTCCCGCTATGAAGGTACCGAACGAAGGTCATCGATCATCGACCGCCGCAGTAACGAAGACAAGCGACAGCGCCTGGACAGGAGCAATAGGTTTGCATCTATTCATCCCAATGGACGCCGGGTAACCGACGAACCGGTCAAGGTGCATCGCGACCTGGTCGCTGAAAAAATACAGCAGCTTGCCGTGGAATAGCGTTAGCCTGGCAAGAGCCCGCTGAATAACAGCTCGTTTTACGTTGCAGACTGTGCGGCAGGAAGCCGCAGAACATGTGAAAAGGAGTTCCCATGCTTAGGTCAGTAAGCCTCTCGCTGGCGCTTGTTGCGCTCGTGCCCCAGCCCGCGTACGCCGCGGAAAAACGCCAACCCCACCTGTGCGATACGCCCTATGAGGGCAGGGTTTTCACTCTTTACCCCTGCTCTTTTTACGACACTCACCCCGCTAAACGCAGAGAGTTCGTGCCCGGCGTCGAAGAGAAACCGCAGCCCCATACACCTGCGCGCGACTATACCAGGACGGCGCCGAAACGCCTGTTGGGCATTTCGCAAACCGACTTTACGCGCTATTTCGACACGGCCAACGAGTTCAAAAAACAGGCGCGCCGCTGTTCAAACTATGCCTTCCATCACCGTGGGGACAGGGCTGAGTGCAAGAGAGTCAGCGGGATTGCCGATGATTTGACTATCCCTGTTGGCGAAGCGAAGGCTCTGTTGAAAACGCCGGAAGCTGCCGAAAGTGTAGAGCAGCTCAATCATGCCTATATGCTGGTCAATACCTACGATGATGGCCGAAAGCTGTGGCGAGAGGCGCTGGATCGGCTGCGGGAGCGTTAACCGGCATCAACACGTTGCGGCATTCGCGAGAAGGGCGGTTTGAACTACAGGATCGAAACTCGGCTGCTCAAGCATCGGTTCATGCACAGGCGCAGCGGATGTTGGCTACCTACGATGGGTACTATGATGGGCTGGTTTTCTGAGAGTATCCCATGACCGGGCTGGTTGGAGCTGTTGGAGAGAAGATGGTGCCGGTGGTCGGACTCGAACCGACACGCCCGTTAAGGCGGGGGATTTTGAATCCCCTGTGTATACCAATTTCACCACACCGGCACTGTTGCTGTAGCCGCAGGGTCGGGCCTCAGCGATGTGGAAGGCCGACATTATAAGCAGATGGTCGGCCGGGTCAATCCACTCAAGTCAGGGAGTGCTAAAAAGCTGACTAATCTGCTAAAATTTGCGCCCCTTTTGACTATCGATTCCTTCTCCCGATGCAGGTTAAAGACTTCTATTTCGAACTGCCCGAAGAGCTGATCGCGCGCTATCCGCTTGAGCAGCGCAGTGCCAGCCGGTTGCTCTGTGTGGATGGCAACAGCGGAGCACTCAAGCACCGGGTGTTCAGTGACATTCTCGAACTGCTGGAGCCCGGCGATCTGCTGATCTTCAACGACACCCGTGTGATTCCGGCGCGCCTGTTTGGTCAGAAAGAGAGCGGCGGCAAGGTTGAGCTGCTGATCGAACGCGTCATCGGCGAGCATGAAGCGCTGGCCCATGTACGTTCCAGCCGCTCTCCCAAGCCCGGCGCCCAGCTGCTGCTGGAGGGGGGGCTCAAGGCCGAGGTCACCGGCCGCAAGGAAAATCTGTTTGAGCTGCGTTTCGATATTGACGGGCACCTGGTAGCGGCATTGGAGGAGTTTGGCCATATGCCGCTGCCACCTTACATGAAACGTGACGATCAGCTGTCTGATCGTGAGCGTTACCAGACGGTGTACAACCGCAAGCCGGGCGCTGTTGCCGCACCTACGGCCGGTCTGCACTTTGATCAGCCGCTGCTGGATAAGCTGAAACAGAAGGGCGTGGAAACCGCCTTCGTTACCCTGCATGTTGGCGCCGGCACCTTCCTGCCGGTAAAGGTCGACAAGATCGAAGACCACCACATGCATGCCGAGTATATCGAAGTATCCCCGGAGGTTTGCGAGGCGGTGAAAGCGACCCGTGCCCGCGGCAACCGGGTGGTAGCCGTGGGCACCACCAGCGTGCGCTGCCTGGAGAGTGCCAGCCGCGGTGGCGAGATTGCGCCTTTCTACGGGGACACCGATATCTTTATCTACCCGGGCTATGAATTTGTCAGCGTCGATGCGCTGATTACCAACTTCCATCTGCCGGAGTCGACGCTGCTGATGCTGGTCAGTGCGTTCGCCGGCTACGAACATATGATGCACGCCTACGAACAGGCGGTGGCCGAGCGCTACCGTTTCTTCAGCTATGGCGATGCCATGTTCCTGACCCGCCGCGATACGCAGGAGAACCCATGAGCGACAATTCTAACCGCCAGTGTTTCATGAACTTCGAGCTGCTTGGCAGTGAAGGCAAGGCCCGTCGTGGTCGCCTGACCTTCCCGCGCGGCACGGTGGAAACACCGGCGTTCATGCCGGTGGGCACCTACGGCACCGTCAAGGGGATGCTGCCGCGTGACGTGGAAGAGATCGGCGCGCAGATCATTCTCGGTAACACCTTCCACCTGATGCTGCGTCCGGGCACCGAGATCATCAGTCAGCATGGCGACCTGCACGATTTCATGAACTGGAAAGGGCCGATCCTGACCGATTCCGGCGGCTTCCAGGTGTTCAGCCTGGGCAAAATGCGCAAGATCACCGAGGAGGGCGTCTCCTTTCAGTCGCCGGTGGATGGCAGCAAGGTGTTCCTGAGCCCGGAAGTGTCCATGGAGGTTCAGCGCAAGCTCGGCTCCGATATCGTGATGATCTTCGACGAGTGCACGCCCTATCCCGCCGACGAGATGGAAGCAGCCAAGTCGATGCGCATGTCGCTGCGCTGGGCCAAGCGTTCCAAGGAGGCGCATGGCGACAGCCCGTCGGCGCTGTTCGGCATTATCCAGGGTGGCATGTATGAGCACCTGCGTGATGAATCCCTCGAAGGTCTGACCGAGATCGGCTTCGATGGTTACGCTATCGGTGGCCTTTCCGTGGGCGAGCCGAAAGAGGAGATGATCAAGATTCTCGATCATCTGGCCTACAAAATGCCGGAAGACAAGCCGCGCTACCTGATGGGTGTCGGCAAGCCGGAGGATCTGGTAGAGGGCGTGCGCCGCGGCGTAGATATGTTCGACTGCGTGATGCCGACCCGCAACGCCCGCAACGGTTTTCTGTTCACTACCACCGGTATCGTAAAAATCCGCAATTCGGCGAATAAAACCAATACCGCACCTGTGGATGAAACCTGCGATTGTTATACCTGCAAGAACTTCAGTCGCGCCTACCTGCATCACCTGGACAAGTGCGGCGAGATACTGGGTTCACAGCTCAATACCATCCACAATCTGCACTATTATCAGGTGCTGATGGCTGGTTTGCGCGGTGCACTTGAACAGGGTACATTGAGCGACTTTGTAGCGGACTTCTATGCCAAGCGTGGCAAGGAAGTACCTCCGCTTGAGGGTTGAAATACCGACCCTGAACCCCACATAAAGAATTCAAATTCAGTTTTCAGGAGAATGCTTTAATGAGCTTCCTTATCGCTACCGCCCAGGCCGCAGAAGGCGCATCCGCAGGTCAGATGGATCCGGGTTTCTTCAACATCATCTTCCTGGTTGGTTTCGGTCTGATCTTCTACTTCTTCATGTGGCGTCCGCAGTCCAAGCGCGCGAAGGAGCACAAAAACCTGATCGGAGGTCTCGCCAAGGGTGATGAAGTGATCACCGCCGGCGGTATCATCGGCAAGGTTACCCGCCTGAATGAAGAATACGTTGTGCTGGAAGTGGCTGAAGGCACCGAAATGAAGTTCCAGAAAGCCCATGTGGCTGCGGAACTGCCGAAAGGAACGATTAAGGGTATTTAATCGAACCGCGCCGATAGCGCCAGTGCCTAGTTCTAGCCACTGGCGCTTTTGTTTCTGCTGAGGATGGAGCACGATGCTCAACCGCTATCCACTCTGGAAAAATCTCCTGATACTTCTTGTACTGGTTGTCGCCGGTATCTACGCAGCACCTAACCTCTACCCCGAAGATTTTGCCGTCCAGGTATCCGGTACCCGTGAAGCCTACACGGTGGATTCGGCGTTGATGTCCAATCTGGAGACGGAACTGGAGCAGGCCGGGGTTGAGTACAAGGCCGCTGAACTTAATGACGGCACCGGACTGATCCGCTTTGCCAACGGTGATACCCAGCTGCGCGCCAAGGATTTGATTGCCGATCAGCTCGGCGGCAACTACGTGGTTGCACTGAACCTGGCCCCGACCACGCCGGAATGGCTCACCGATATCGGTGCAGGTCCCATGAAGCTTGGTCTCGACCTGCGTGGTGGTGTGCACTTCCTGCTTGAGGTCGACATGGCCCAGGCCGTAGGTCAGCGACTCGATGTTTATGTCAGTGATATCAAGGGCCAGCTGCGCGACGAGCGTCTGCGTTACCGTCAGGTGGAGCACCTGGATGATGGGCGCCTGTCGGTGCGTTTCGCCGATGCGGAAACCCGGGATCAGGCAGAAGACCTGCTGCGTGGCAACTTCCCCGAGTTCTTGACCGACACGGAAGATAACGACGAGGGTAATTTCGTCTATATCAACCTGAGTGAGCAGACGATCCGCGAGATCGAAGACTATGCCGTCAAACAGAACCTGACCACACTGCGTAACCGTGTTAACGAGCTGGGTGTGGCTGAACCGCTGGTGCAGCGTCAGGGCCGTAATCGTATTGTGGTGCAGCTGCCGGGTATTCAGGATGCCGCCGCCGCCAAGCGGATCATCGGTAAAACGGCAAACCTGGAGTTCCGTCTTGAAGCCAAGCCGGACGAAAGCCGCGCCAACACCGAGGTTTATCCGTTCCGTAACACGCCGGGCCGTACCGCGGAGCTGGAGCGGGATATCATTATTACCGGTTCCAACGTGGCCAACGCCCAGGCATCGTTCGATGAGAACGGCATGCCGCAGGTGAACATCACCCTGGACGGCAAGGGCGGCCAGATGATGAGCCGCGTGACCCGCAACGCGATCCAGCGCCGCATGGCGGTACTGTTCGTCGAGCACAAGTCGCGCATGGTCGAGCAGAAAGTGGACGGCGAAACGGTCGAGAAGCGTGTGCCTTACACCGAGAAAGGCATTATCTCGCTGGCAACCATTCAGAGCACCCTGGGTAACTCCTTCCGTATTACCGGTCTGGACAGCTCCCAGGAGTCTTCCGAACTGGCGCTGCTGCTGCGCGCCGGTGCCCTGGCGGCGCCGATCTACTTCGTGGAAGAGCGTACCGTCGGCCCGAGCATGGGTGCCGAGAACATCGAGATGGGTGTGACCTCGGTGCAGATCGGTTTTGCCCTGGTGCTGGCATTCATGATGCTCTACTACCGTGTCTTCGGCCTGCTGGCCAACGTGGCGCTGACCCTGAACCTGGTGCTAATCGTGGCGGTGATGTCGATTCTGACGGCCACGCTGACGCTGCCCGGTATCGCCGGTATCGTACTGACGGTCGGTATGGCGGTGGATGCCAACGTGTTGATATTTGAGCGCATAAAAGAGGAGCTGAAAAACGGTCTGCCGGTGCAGTCGGCGATCAACGCCGGTTTCTCGCGGGCGCATACCACGATCCTCGATGCCAACATCACCACGCTGCTGGCGGCGGTAATCCTGTTCGCCATGGGTACGGGGCCGGTGAAGGGCTTCGCCGTGACCCTGTCGGTGGGTATCATCACTTCCATGTTTACTGCGATTCTCGTCACCCGTGCCCTGGTCAACCTGACCTATGGCGGCCGGACGCTGAAGAAGCTCGGACTTTGACAGGAGCAGTATGATGTCCAAGACGCAGAAAATTTATAACTTCATGGGGCCGCGCAAGATCATGGCGGCTTTCTCGATCATTCTGTTGCTGATCTCCGTCGGATCGCTGGCGGTCAATGGTCTCAAGTTCGGTCTCGATTTTACCGGCGGCAGCCTGGTGGAGATCGGTTACGAACAGCCGGCAGAGCTGGGTAAGATCCGCCAGTCGCTTGAGGACGCGGGCTACCCGGATGTGACGGTGCAGACCTTCGGTGCGGCCACCGACGTGCTGATCCGTCTGGGTGAAACCCACGATCCCAAGCTCGGCGATACCATTCTGGCCAAGCTGCAGGCGGATGAGGCGGACCAGTCGCTGGAGCTGCGCCGTAACGAGTTTGTCGGCTCCCAGGTGGGCGAAGAGCTGCGCGAGCAGGGCGGTCTCGGCATGCTGCTGGCACTGGCGATGATCATGCTCTACCTGGCGTTCCGCTTCCAGCTCAAGTTCTCTGTGGGTGCGGTGCTGGCGCTGGTGCACGACGTGACCATCGTGCTGGGTCTGTTCTCCATTCTGCAACTGGAGTTCGATCTGACCGTTCTGGCGGCGGTGCTGGCGGTTATCGGTTATTCGCTTAACGATACCATCGTGGTGTATGACCGTATCCGTGAAAACTTCCGCGTGATGCGCACCGGAACGCCGGTAGAGGTGATGAACAACTCCCTCAGCCAGACCCTGAGCCGTACGCTGATGACCTCGTTCACGACGATTCTGGTGTTGATGGCACTGGCGATTTTTGGTGGCAGCACCATCCACGGTTTCGCCATCGCGCTGCTGGCCGGTATCGGTGTGGGTACGTATTCCTCCATCTATGTGGCGGCAAACCTGTTGCTGTTGCTGAAAGTGGATCGCGAAGACCTGATTCCGCCACCGAAAGAAGAGACTGAAGTGGACGAAATGCCCTGATCCACGCAAAAAAAGCCGGCTTATGCCGGCTTTTTTGCTTTTTGCGTCGTCTATCTGTAGGCGTGGCGGCGTTGACCGACTATTCTAGTACGAAATATATACACCGCTGTTTCAGGTGATGCGCACGAGGCGCCACCGGGCGGACCAAATGGATAACGAATGAGTAACAACTGGAAAGATAAAGATCCCAATGCCCAGGAAGAGGCAAGCAAGTACGACAACCCTGTCCCGAGCCGCGACTTCCTGCTGGAATTTCTGCGCAAATGGGGCTCCCCCATCAAGCATCCCCATCTCTGCCGCGAACTTGGCCTGAGCGACGAAAACGATATCGAAGCGGTGCGTCGTCGCCTTATCGCCATGTGCCGCGACGGTCAGCTGATCTCCAACCGCAAGGGCGAGTTCGGTCTGATCGAGAAAATGAACCTGATTGCCGGCCGCGTTATCGGTCACCGCGACGGCTTTGGTTTCCTCAAGCCTGACGCCGGTGGTGATGACCTGTTCCTGAGTCCGCGCAATATGCGTGAGCTGTTCGATGGCGACCGTGCCCTGGTGCAGGAGATCGGCGTTGATTTCAAGGGCCGCCGCGAAGGCAAGGTCGTTGAAGTACTGGAGCGCAATACCCGCAAGCTGGTGGGTAAGTTCGACGGCGAAAACGGCTTCGGCAGCATCGTGCCGGAAAACCAGCGCATCACCAACCAGGTGATGGTGATTCCCGATCCCTCCACAGGCTTGAGCTACGAGAACGGTCAGCTCGTCGTGGTGGAACTGATGCAGCAGCCGACCCGTCGTCAGCCCGCCCGTGGCCGGGTGATCGAGGTGCTCGGCGACCATCTGGCGCCGGGGATGGAGATCCAGGTGGCGATCCACAGCCACGATATCCCCAACGAATGGCCTGAACAGGTGCACCAGGAGATCGGCGAACTGACGCCGGAGGTGCGCGAATCGGACAAGGCTAACCGGGTCGATCTGCGCGATCTGCCCTTTGTCACCATCGACGGTGAAGACGCCCGCGATTTTGACGATGCGGTCTACTGCGAGAAGAAACGCTTTGGTGGCTGGCGTCTGCGCGTCGCCATCGCCGATGTCTCCTACTACGTGCGCCCGAATTCGGCGCTGGACCAGGAAGCGATCAACCGCGGTAACTCGGTCTACTTCCCCGAATACGTGGTGCCGATGCTGCCGGAGCTGCTCTCCAACGGCCTCTGCTCGCTGAACCCCAAGGTAGACCGTCTGGCGATGGTCTGCGAGATGAACATCACCCGGGCCGGCAAACTGTCGGATTTCACCTTCTACGAAGGTCTGATCAACTCCAAGGCGCGCCTGACCTACACCAAGGTCGGTGCCATGCTGCAGGAGCCGGACAGCGAAGAGGGCACGCAGTGGCGTAAAGAGTACGCCGAGGTAGTGCCGGACCTGGAGGCGTTGTACGGTCTTTACAAGAAGCTGCGCCAGGCCCGAGAAGAGCGCGGGGCGATGGATTTCGAAACCACCGAAACCCGTATCGTCTTCAGCGAGGACCGCAAGATCGAAGAGCTGGTGCCGGTGCATCGTAACGATGCCCACAAGCTGATCGAAGAGTGCATGCTGATGGCCAACGTGGCCACGGCGCGCTTCCTCGACAAGCTGAAAAAGCCGGCGCTTTATCGTATCCACGAAGGTCCGAAAGAGCAGAAGCTGGAAAACCTGCGTGCCTTCCTTGGTGAGCTGGGCCTGAATCTGCCCGGTGGTGATAAGCCGGAGCCGAAGGATTACCTGCGTTTGTCGGAAACCATCGACAATCGCCCGGACCGTCATATTATCCAGACCATGATGCTGCGTTCCATGCAGCAGGCGGTATACAGTCCGGACAACCACGGCCACTTCGGTCTCGCCTACGATGCCTACACCCACTTCACGTCGCCGATCCGGCGTTACCCGGACCTGGTGGTTCATCGCCTGATCCGCTCGGCGATCCACAGCAATAAGCGGCTCAAACATGTGGAACGGCCCAAGGGCTTTGTCGCCAATCCGGCGTTCCAGGTCGGCTACGGCATGGAGCAGATGCTCTCCCTGGGTGAACACTGTTCGATGACCGAACGTCGAGCCGACGATGCTACCCGTGACGTGGTGGCCTGGTTGAAGTGCGAATTCATGCAGAGCCAGATCGGCGAAGAGTACGAAGGCGTTATATCGGCGGTTACCGGCTTTGGTGCCTTTATCGAGCTGACCGACCTCTATGTGGAAGGTCTGGTGCATATCACGGCGCTGCCAAACGACTACTACCACTTCGAGGCGGCCAAGCAGCGTCTGATCGGCGAGCGCACCCGCAAGGTGTTCAAGCTGGGCGACCCGATGAAGGTCAAGGTGGTACGGGTGGATCTGGACGAGCGCAAGATCGACTTCGAACTGGCTGACCAGCCGGGTTCTGCGCCGACCAAAAAGCCGAGCAAGCGCGAAATGCTGGCTGCCGGAAAGCTCAGTGCCGATGGCCGCGGTGAGCCCAAGCGCAGTGGTAGTGGCCGGGCGCGGGCCAAGGTGTCCGGCGGCAACGCCGACGGCAAGAGCGCCCGCAAAACCCCCAAGCGCAAGGCGAGCAGCAAGCCCAAGCACCCGCCGAGGGCACGTCGCGGTAAATCCTGAAGCTGATCTGCTGGTTCAGATCAGCACTCTGGCGCCGGCGTAGGTGATTACTGCCACTGACATCAGTGGCATTACCCTGTGCAGCGCCGGCCCCTGTTTCTGCGGGTAGTGGTGCAGCCAGAGTCGGTAAAGCGCCGCTATCACCAATCCTTCCAGCAATCCCGCAATGATATCCAGCGGCCAGTGCACGCCCAGCATCGGCCGTGACAAGCCGATCGACAATATCAGCAGGGCGGTGAGCATGTAACCGATGTGCCGTACACGGTGGCGCTGGGTGCTCAGCAGCCAGACCGCCAGCATGGCATAGATGGCGCAGGCGCCGCTGGCGTGGCCACTGGGAAAGCTGTAACTCTGCAGCAGGGCCTGTCCCGCTTCCGGACGCGCTACCCTGAAGCTCTCCTTGAGCAGATAATTTACCAGCACTGCTGTCAATCCCCCGGCCAACAGCACGAGGCTGCCGCGATCCCGATACACCAGCCAGCCGGTGACCGAGGCGAGGGTGACAAGCCCGATCAGCAGCGGCGGGTCGCCCATATGGGTGATAAATGCGACGCCCGGCGCGATCTTCTGCCCGAGCTGATAGAGCAGGGTGTAGAGGCCCTCGTTGATGCCGGTAAAACGGCTGGAAAGCTGCGCCCAGACGCTCAGGCCAAACAGCGATGAGCAGATCAGCAGCAGGCTCAGTATAGCCGTGAGCTGGGGATTCAGCCGGCGCTGGATCAGCCAGTGCCAGAGCCCGGCGCCGGGGTGCAGGCGGACATGAATCTGCTGAAAACCGATCACCAGGCTGATGATGGCGACCAGGATAAAGGCACCCTGCTCCTCGATCAGCGGCAGGTGTTTGAACCCCAGCCCTGTCAGGTAGCCCGGTAGCAGATAGGCCGGTGACCAGGCCAGGGCGGAGCAGGCGTTGATCAGGGTAAAGCGTGGCGCCGGCATTTTGCAGCTGCCGGCAATGAAAGGAATCAACGGCCGGAAGGGGCCGATAAAGCGGCCGATGACGATGCTGGTTCCGCCGCGCCGGTGGAAGAAACGCTCACCGCGATGGCGCCATTCCGGGTAGCGGTTCAGCGGCCAGTGCTGCTGAAGGTGGGGGCCAAAGTAGCGGCCCAGCAGAAAACTGAGCTGGTCACCGGCGATCGCGCCGATCACCCCGGCGATGAGCAGTGGCAGCAGGGTCGATTCCAGGCTGCCGGCCAGCGCGCTAAGGGCAAAGAGGATCGCCACGCCCGGCACCAGAATGCCGAGGAAAGCCACGCTTTCGGCGAAGGCCAACAGGCCTACCAGCAATGGCAGGAGCAGGGGATGATGGCGGGCGAGGTCGAGCAGCTGTTCGGTCACGGCGTCACTGAATCATCTCGGGATCTGTACAAACTATACTGGATTCCCGGCAGCACTGCGTAGGTGGGGCGAAAAACGGTATAATCTGCGCTCTCATTAAACGGCTCTCTTCACGAGTTCGGCGACGAACGGATCTTTACGCGATGCACGAAATCATTCTGCTCACCCTGTCCGGTGAGGATAAACCCGGTGTTACCTCCGAGATGACCGCCATTCTGGCCCGTTACAAGATCGGTATTCTCGATATCGGTCAGGCGGTTATCCACAATACGCTGTCGCTCGGTATCCTGATGCAGGTCCCGCATGAGGCGGAATCCTCGCCGGTGCTGCGCGATATCCTGTTCAAGGCCCATGAGCTTAATCTACAGGTGCGTTTCGAGCCGGTCAGTGACTCCGCTTACAGCGACTGGGTTGAAGGCCAGGGTAAAACCCGCCACATCATCACCCTGCTGGCACGGCGCATCAGTGCGAACCATATCGCCCGCGTCACCGATATCGCCGCCTGTCACGGACTCAACATCGACAACATCAGCCGCCTCTCCGGCCGGGTAGGGCTCGATGACGACGCCAGCGCGAAGACCAACGCCTGTGTCGAGTTCTCGGTACGCGGGATGCCCGCCGATGCCGCGGAGCTGCGTGAAGCGTTTCTGAAAGCGGCGTCCGAGCTGGATGTGGATATCGCCTTCCAGAAAGATGATATCTACCGCCGTAACCGTCGCCTCGTGGTGTTCGATATGGACTCCACGCTGATCGAGGCGGAGGTAATCGACGAGCTGGCGAAAGAGGCCGGTGTCGGCGATCAGGTGATTGAGATCACCGAGGCGGCGATGCGTGGTGAGATCGATTTCAACGAGAGCTTCCGCCGCCGTGTGGGCCTGCTGGAGGGACTGGACGCCAGCGTACTCGAGGATATCGCCCAGCGTCTGCCGATGACCGAGGGTGTTGAAGAGCTGGTCTCCAACCTGCGTGCCCTGGGCTTCAAGACCGCGATCCTTTCCGGTGGTTTTACCTACTTTGCGCGTCATCTGCAGCAGAAGCTGGGCTTCGACTATATTCACGCCAACGAGCTGGATATCCGCGACGGCAAGGTGACCGGCGAGGTGGTTGGCGAGATCGTCAACGGCGAGCGCAAGGCGCAGCTGCTGCGTGAAATCGCCGAGAAAGAGGGCGTGCGTCTGGAGCAGACTATCGCCGTCGGTGACGGTGCAAACGACCTGCCAATGCTGTCGATTGCGGGCCTGGGTATCGCCTTCCGTGCCAAGCCGCTGGTACGCCGCAGCGCCAAGAATGCGATCTCGACACTGGGCCTTGACGGTATCCTGTACCTGATCGGTTTCAGGGATCGTGACCGGGCCATCTAAGGGGCCTGTTTACAGGTCCCTGCTAGGACGACCCTGATCGATACGAAGATTCGCAGGCGGGCTGCCTGCGGAATCCCCTGGATGGACTACTGCTCGGCGAAGTAATCGTAGTCCATCGTCTCCTGTGGCGGCTGCAGGTAGTAGCCCTGGATCAGCTGTATACCGCAGCGGAACAGCTTGCTGATGATCTTGTTGTTTTCCACCATCGGCGCAATGATGGTGCGTCCCTTGTCGACCACCGGCTGCAGCTGCAACTGCATCTCCTTGATGGTCATATCGTCGCTGTCCAGGTCCTGAATGTAGGACGCGTCCAGCTTGATAAAGTCTGCATTGACCTGATCAAACACCCGGTGAGAGTTCGGTGAACTGCCAAAATGCTTCAGGCAGAGTTCGCTGCCGATTGCATGGACCTTTTCGGTAAATGCGCGGGATTTTTCCAGTTCGCTGGCGGCATCGGTTTCACTGATCTGGAAGATCACCTGCCGGGGGGGAATCTTGAGTTCATCTATCAGGCTGCCGACCCAGGTCAGCAATGACTTGCTGTGCAGGGAGCGGCCGGAGATGTTGATAAACAGCCGGTTTGTATGCCCCTTGTCGAGTTCGCTCTTGAGCATCTGCAGTGAGCGCTCTATCACCCAGCGGTCCATCTTGACCATCACGTCGCTCTGTTCGACCGCCGTCATAAACACATTGGGTGCCAGGGTGGCGTCATTCTCGTCTTGGAGGCGGATCAGTACCTCGTAGACGTGCTCCTCGGTTTCTTCGGTCAGGGACACCACGGGCTGGAACATCATCTTGAGGCGATGATCGGTAATAGCTGCCAGGATCCGCTTGATCGCTTCTTCGGTCTGGTCCGCGTTAACCGGGGATTTGCTGGCCAGGCTGCGATACATGGCGCAGCCGGTGCCTTCGTCCAGGGAGTCTGCAGCCAGGTGAGCGCGATGCAGCAGTTCGCTGGCCGGTGGGGCGCTATCGGTAATGCTGGCTATGCCAACGGCTGCATTGGTGGACAGGGTGCTCTGTTCGAACGGGATGTTCAGTTCTGAAACCTGGCGGAACAGCTTGCGGCCTATTTTCTGGGTGTCAGCAGAATCGGCGTGCTGGAACAGAACCGCAAAACTGTCGTCTTCCAGGCGGCAGGTCAGATGCGGGGCGCCAAAGGCTTTGTCCAGACGCTCGGCGATGGCGGTGAGCAGCAGGTCGCCGGCTTCGTTACCGTGCTGTTCGGCGATCTGGCGGTAGTCATTGAGCCGCAGGTAGATCAGGTGAGCGTCATGGCCGCCTGACAGTGCACGCTGGGCGGTCTCGTCGAGACGCTGCATCAGGTAGGTGCCGTTTTTCAGGCCGGTAACGGGATCTACGTCCCGGTTGCCCAGCGCGAGTGTCAGGTCGTACTCGCTCTCGATCGACAGGGCGAGGCAGAGCTGGCCTTCAAAACGGTTGGTCTGCAGTGTGGCGCTGATACTGATCGGGGAGTTGTCAGCCCCGAGTACCTGCAGATCAAGCGAGGTGTCTACGGGCTCGTGCTTGTCGTATAGCTTGCTGAGTGTGTCGGTGATCGCAACACGATCATCCGGCGGAAACAGCTGGTCGAGGCTCAGCTGCGTGACCTGATGGGCATCTTCGAAGCCGAGCAGCTCGACCAGACTGTCGTTGGCAAAGATCAGCTGGTTCTCGGCAATATAGCCGGTGGCACGGTGGGAGCTGACGACGCGTTCGTGGTAATGCCGTTCGGCGACCTCCAGCATCGCTTCGGTCTGACGCAGGCGGCGACGGACCGACAGTTCATTGATCAGATGCCGCATCACGTGCAGCAGAAGTTCACCGGGCGAGCTTGGCAGCAGCGCGTGGATGCCCTCTTTGTAGGCCTTCAATTGCGCGGCTGGCGAATGATCGTCGCTCAGCTGGATGATCGGTATATCCTTCTCGCTGAGGGAGAGCTGGTTGGCCACGGTAAAGGCGAGGTGTGGATCATCCTGATTACCGGTACAAAGCAGCAGGTCCCAGGAGCGCTCGCTTAAAGCCTGGGACAGCTCTTCCCTGGTGCCAACGTGGCGACCGCGCGGGGACATGCGACCGGTGCGGATCAGGGACAGCAGAGGATCGACCTTTTCGCTCGGGAAGCCGACAAACAGCAGATTGATCGACCGATGCTGCTTTTTACTGCTCGAGAGTTTATCAAGCATGCTGTAATTGGACTCTGATAGGGCTTTCATAAGCAGGAGGGGACTCTGTTACCTGTTCGTCGACGATGTTAGCTACATAGTAGCGTGACGAAACCAGACTGTCAGCGGGGATATTCACCGTTGATGGTCGATGTAAAGAAGCTGAAACAGAAGGAGTGTGGCAGGGGTAGCAGGATTCGAACCTGCGCATACTGGAATCAGAATCCAGTGCCTTACCGCTTGGCGATACCCCTACGATGTGATGCAGACTTTGAATGGTGGCAATAGCGGGACTCGAACCTGCGACCCTCGCATTATGAATGCGATGCTCTAACCAACTGAGCTATATTGCCACACTCAAAATATGGCAGGGGTAGCAGGATTCGAACCTGCGCATGACGGGATCAAAACCCGTTGCCTTACCGCTTGGCTATACCCCTAAATATCAAAGTCTAAATGGTGGCAATAGCGGGACTCGAACCTGCGACCCTCGCATTATGAATGCGATGCTCTAACCAACTGAGCTATATTGCCACGCTTTAGAGGCGCGAATTATTCTCTTTTTCTGGTTGCCTGTCAACACTCAAAGCCGACAAAAAACTGGTTGTTTTTATAGACTTGGCTCCTCTCACCGAATCCACCGGGAAAGTAGGGATACCAAGGTGGTATTGCCGCCCGGACACTGGCGGACTTCAATGCTCTCAATAATAAAAATAAGGAGATGTGCCGTGGTGCGTACCTGGCCTTTACTGGCTTTTTGTGTCGTGCGCCTGGTTCAGGCGGGCAGTGACACTCAGTTACCGGATGACTTTTACTCGGCCCAGCCATCCGTGCAGCTATTCAAAGCCTATGCCGAGTTCAAGATGGCGAACTACGAGACCGCGCGCTTGATGTGGCAGAGCATCGATGGCAGCGCGCGTGCCGAGGCGCTTTTTAATCTGGGGATCCTCTACGATGACGGCCTGGGCGTGACTGAGGATCTGGAGCAGGCGCTGAGCTATTACAGCGAGGCAGCTAAGGCAGGCAGCCGCTCGGCGGCCTATCGACTTGGACTTCTTTATTTGAGAGATCCACGCATGGCGACAAATACCGATGAAGCGCGTTACTGGTTATCCAGAGCGGCACTGGACGGTGATAAGGATGCGGCTGCGTTGCTGAAGGGGCTGACTGACGAAAGCTCTGAAAGCAGTGGCATGCAGAAGGTCGAGTCTTTGCTGCTGGAAGACGAATCGGCCGAGGCGGTCGCCTTGCTGACGCAGCTGGCAGAGCAGGGCGATACGGCGGCGATGAACCGCCTTGCCTGGATCTACGAGTCCGGAGTCCACGTGGAAAAAGACCTGTCCCGTGCGGCGCAGCTGTTTGAACGGGCCGCGGAACTTGGTGATGCCGGCTCCCAGTATGCGCTGGGCGTTATGTTGATGACCGGTGTGGGGCTGGAGCAGGATAGCGATCAGGCCAAGCACTGGCTGAAGCAGGCTGCCGCTCAGGGCCATGTGTCCGCCAAACGCGCACTCCGCGAAATGCAGTAGGAGGCGCGCGTAGAAAACGGGCATGAAAAAGCCAGCACTCTGGCTGGCTCTTCTGTATCGATCGCGAGGATCAGACGTTGAAGCGGAAGTGGACTACGTCGCCATCTTTGACGATGTATTCCTTGCCTTCCAGGCGCCATTTACCGGCGTCTTTCGCCCCCTGCTCACCCTTGTACTCGATGAAGTCATCGTAGCTGACCACTTCGGCGCGGATGAAGCCTTTCTCGAAGTCGGTGTGGATAACACCAGCCGCCTGCGGAGCGGTAGCGCCAACCTTTACGGTCCAGGCGCGCACTTCCTTCACACCGGCGGTGAAGTAGGTCTGCAGACCCAGCAGGGAGTATCCGGCGCGGATAACACGGTCCAGGCCCGGCTCTTCCATGCCCATCTCTTCGAGGAACATGCTCTTTTCTTCATCTTCAAGCTCGGCGATTTCCGCTTCCAGCTTGTTGCAGACCGGTACGACGCTGGCGTTTTCGTTGGCGGCCAGTTCACGCACCTGGTCCAGCCAGGGGTTGTTCTCGAAACCGTCTTCGGCCACGTTGGCGATGTACATGGTCGGCTTGGTGGTCAGCAGGTGGAAGCTTGGCAGCAGCTTCTGGTCCTCTTCGGACAGCTCCAGGGAGCGAACCGGCTGGCCCTCTTCCAGGTGCGGGATCAGCTTTTCAAGCACCGCCTTGGCTGCGATCGATTCCTTGTCGCCACCCTTGGCGCTGCGCTGAACGCGCTGCAGCTGCTTCTCGCAGGACTCCAGGTCCGCCAGTGCCAGCTCCAGGTTGATAGTTTCGATATCTTCCAGCGGGTGGATGCGGTTGGCCACGTGGATAACGTTGTCATCTTCGAAGCAGCGCACAACGTGGGCGATGGCATCGGTTTCGCGGATGTTGGCCAGGAACTTGTTGCCCAGACCTTCACCCTTGGAAGCGCCGGCCACCAGACCTGCGATATCAACGAACTCCATGGTGGTGGGTACCACGCGCTCCGGCTTTACGATGGCAGACAGCGCATCGAGACGTGGATCCGGCATGGGAACGATGCCTGAGTTGGGCTCGATGGTGCAGAACGGGAAGTTTTCCGCCGCGATGCCAGACTTGGTCAGGGCGTTGAACAGTGTGGACTTACCGACGTTTGGCAGGCCTACGATGCCGCATTTGAATCCCATGATGAAAATCCTGTTTGGGGCCTGGGGTCAGGCGCTCGCGTTAAACTATTCAGGCGTTTGCACTAAATCTACTTAGGCGTTCGCATTAAAACTATGCAGGTGGTTCATGGCGCGGGGCCAGTCACCCTTGATAGCCAGCGGCAATTGGCGCAGTGCCTCGTCGATTGCAGCCTGGGTCAGTTCGCGCTCTTTCTGCGGTGCCTTGCTGAGTACGAAATCGGACACCTGGCTGGCGTGTCCCGGATGGCCGATACCCAGGCGTAACCGGTAAAAGTCACGGTTGTTGCCCATCAGGCTGATAATGCTGCGCAGACCGTTGTGACCGCCGTGGCCACCGCCTTTTTTCAGGCGCGCGGTGCCTGGTGCGATATCGAGCTCGTCGTGAGCGACCAGAATGGCGCTGACCGGGATCTTGAAAAAATTGGCGAGGGCGGCGACAGACTGTCCGCTCAGGTTCATGAAGGTGGTCGGTATCAGCAGATGTACCGGCTGACCTTCAATCAGAATCTTGCCGTACAGCCCCTTGTACTTCGCTTCGGGCTGCAGGGTAGTGCGCTGGTGGGCAGCAAGCTGCTCCACCAGCTCAGCACCGGCATTATGACGGGTCTGCTCATACTTGGGCCCGGGGTTACCCAGGCCGACGATCAGAGAGATAGTGTCATTCATGCCGATACGAACAACCTACGATTACTTCTTAGCGCCACGCGGAGAGTAGCAGTAACCGATACCCTGGTCGTGGTCTTCACCGCGACGCAGAGCGACGATCTCAACACCTTCCGGCAGGGTGATGTCGGAAAGGTGAGCGATCTGGCCCAGTTCGATGTTGGACAGATCAACGTCCAGAGCTTCCGGCAGAGCAGTCGGCAGACACAGGATTTCGACGGTCTGAGCTTCAACGGCGAACTTGGCAGAAGCCTTGGCAGCTGCAGAACGACCGAAGTTGACGAAGTTCAGCGGAACCTGGATCTTGATCTTCTTGCTGTCATCAACGCGCTGGAAGTCAGCGTGCAGGATCAGCGGCTTGAACGGGTGACGCTGCAGGTCCTTGATGATGACAGTAGTTTCCTGGCCATCAACGTTCAGGGCGAGCTTGGAGGAGAAGAAGCCTTCCAGCAGCTCAGCCTTGTACAGCTCGTTAGCGTTGACAGACAGGGATACCGGCTCACCGCTTCCGTACAGGATGCCCGGGATCTGACCTTCGCGACGCAGGCGGCGGCTCGCACCTTTCCCCTGATCGTTACGGGTCTGGGAGTTGATTACAATGTTAGACATTTTGTTTACCTTTAAATAGATAAAAACTGCAGGCTTCCGCGACCAGAAGCGTGCAGTATTTATTAGCCCTTTCGGGTACGTATGTACCGGACGTATCCGGTACTTTCAGGCCTGAATCGCTTAGCGAAACATGGCGCTAATTGACTCCTCGTTGCAGACGCGGCGAACCGCTTCGGCAAGCATGGGAGCCAGGGTCAGCTGGCGAATCTTTTCGCAATTCGCTGCAGCATCGGAGAGCGGGATGGTGTCGGTCACAACCAGCTCATCCAACTCTGAATTCGCAATATTGCTGATCGCAGGGCCAGACAGTACCGGGTGGGTCACATAGGAAACCACGCGGGACGCGCCCTTGTCTTTCAGTGCCTTGGCGGCTTTGCACAGGGTACCGGCGGTATCGCACATGTCATCGACCAGGATGCAGGTACGGCCGGAAACGTCACCGATGATGTTCATCACCTGGGCTTCGTTGGCTTTCTCGCGACGCTTGTCGATGATCGCCAGGTCGCAGTCGAGCTGCTTGGCGACAGCGCGGGCACGGACTACACCGCCCACGTCAGGGGAGACAACGATCGGGTAGTCGTAGGTCTGGTCGAGAATGTCGTCGAGCAGTACCGGCGAGCCGTAAACGTTATCTACCGGGATATCGAAGAAGCCCTGAATCTGGTCGGCGTGCAGGTCGACCGTCATCACGCGGTCGATACCGACGTTGGAGATCATGCTGGCAACGACCTTGGCGCTGATCGGTACACGGGCGGAACGCGGACGGCGATCCTGGCGGGCGTAACCGAAGTAGGGGATGACCGCGGTGACACGGGTCGCCGATGCACGGCGGATGGCGTCAGCAAACACGATCAGTTCCATCAGGTTGTCGTTGGTCGGTGCGCAGGTGGACTGGATGATGAAAACATCCTTGCCACGCACGTTCTCCTGGATTTCGACACTGACTTCGCCATCGCTGAAGCGGGTGACATTGGCCTTGCCCAGCGGGATGTCCAGCCGCTCGACCACTTTCTGCGCCAGCGCAGGGTTAGCGTTGCCGGTGAAAACCATCATTTTAGACACGGCGCGTACCTTTTTGGTTGAGTCTGGGTTGGCGGACGAAGTCGCTGAAAGGGAGTCAGTCATCGATAACTTTATTTGGCAGGGGTAGCAGGATTCGAACCTGCGCATACTGGAATCAGAATCCAGTGCCTTACCGCTTGGCGATACCCCTGTATTCATGGCGGCACACCGCCGATCCAAGAAGGCGCGTATTTTCGGCAAACAGGTTGGGAAAATCAACCCCCGTTAGGGAAATTGAACGCAGGGAATCGGCGAACAGGTGATTTAATCAGGGTTGCCAGGTGCGAATCACCAGTTTGACACTCAGATCATTGTAGCTGAACTCCAGTTTGCCCGGCAGTGTCAGCGAGGGTGTGACGGGGGTCAGACGCTGAATTTCGACGCGCCAGCCGAGCTGCTCGAAGCCGGGCTGGGTGGGCAGGACGGTGTAGTCATAACCCGGTGCGGGGCGTCCCTGAACCCAGTAACGTGCCTGGCTGACCGGAAGATACCAGCCCAGCGCCTGGTACATCACCTCTTCCGGGCTGCTGCCGCGGTAAAGTTCATCCTCGCCGGCAACGCGCATCTCAACGCGGCTGTCATTACCGCTGATCAGGGCGCCGCCCTGACCCAGCGGACCGCTTAGGCGGATCTCGAAGGCGTCATCCTGCTGCGACCAGTCGATCGATGCCGAATCTGCGCTGTTGCCCTGGCGGATGCCGGCTCTGCCGGAGAACTGCCAGCTGTTATCGAGGCTGCCACGGAGTTCCTCTTCAGGGGGCTGTGTCGGTCCCTTTAGCGAGGAGCAGGCCGAGAGCAACAGGGCGATGGAGAGCAGCAGAAACCGTTTCACTGGCTGGCTCCGAGTTTGTCGGCCACCTGTTTAAGGTGATCGCTGTCGGGTGCGGCTTCCAGGTTTTTCTGCAGCAGCTCACGCGCCGCGTCTTTTTCACCCACTTTCCACAGCGCCTCGATCAGGTGGCTGGCTACCTCGGGATCGCCGGACGCGTCGTAGGCGCGGCGCAGAAAGTTCAGCGCTTCACGGTCGCGGTCGAGTTTGAGCAGCACCCAGCCCATGGAATCAAGCACGGCGGCATCGTTGGGGTGCTGTTCCAATGCCCGGGAGATCAGGTCGTGAGCACGTTCGTAATCCTCGGTATACAGGGTCAGCGAGTAGCCCAGCGCGTTCTGCAGCATGCCGTTGTCAGGCTCAAGGGCGATGGCCGTTTCCAGGTCTGACAGCATTCGCTCGGGGTCCTGGTCTTCCACCAGCAGTGCGTGGGTGTACAGCAGGCCCACATCGGCCGGGTCGCATTTGAGTGCATTGGTAACGATCTCAAGCGCCTCGGATTCCAGCCCCTGCTGCTGCAGCCAGTCCGCCTGGGTCAGGCGCAGGCGGTTGGTTATCGCCGGGTGGCGCTGGATCCCCTGATCGATGATCTGCTTTACCTCGTTGGCCTGTTCCGGCGTATCGAACAGGCCAACGGCGCGGGTGTAGGCCTGTTGCAGGTTCGGACCGTCGCTTACCGACAGGTAGCGGGTGAGTGCGTTTTCACCGTTGCCAGTAGCCTCATCGATGACGCCGAGATAGAAATTCAGATTGCTGTTGTGCGGGTCCCGCCCGGCCATATCGGTCAGAATGTTGCGGCTCGCTTCGTACTGCTCATGTTCCAGGGTCAGCAGAGCGAAGTAATAGTGCATCTGGGCGTCGTCAGGATGGCGGCTGATCAGCTCGTTGATCAGGTCAATGGCGGTTGCCGGGTCGCTCGCGATCAGCAGCTGTGCCTTCTGGAGCTGAAGCTGTTCCTGATCGGGGCTAGCCCGCAGTGCCTGCTCGGTCAGCGCCAGGGCGCGGTCGTATTCGCCGCGGGTGCGGTAGATATCGATCTTCTGCAGCAGCAGGTCGGGCTGGTCCGGTTCGATTGCCAGTCCCTCATCGATCAGCGCAAGCGCACCGTCTACATCGCCACTGCGACGTTTCAGCAGAGCACGGGTCAGCAGCAGGTCCAGGCGCTCGGGTTCGTTGGCGGAGTACCTGGCGAGCAGGGCTTCATAGCGTTGGGCGGACGCTGCGGACAGCTGCTGGCTTTTGCTGCCCAGCATCAGTACTGCTTCGGTACTGCCATCATCGAGAATGCTTTCCAGCACGGGCAGGGCTTCATCGAAGCGCTGCTCGCTGATCAGAATGTTGGCGCGGATATGGTCCGGTTCCTGCGGATCCGGGGACACTTCCGACCAGATGCTGGCGGCCTGGAGAACCGCTTCCGGGTTGCGCATGAACTGGGCGATGCGGGTAGCACGTTCGGCCACCCCGGGATCGCGGGTCTTTTCAGCCTGGCTCAGGTAGAACTCCAGCGCGGTATTGAACTCCTGGCGCTGGCCGGCGACCTCTGCAGCGAGCAACTCGTACACCGACTCCCGGTTCAGCTCGCCCGGGGTGTAGACCGGTTGCCCCGGCTGGTAATCGGTGCTCAGGCCGGCGTCGGCATCCCTGGCGCCCGGCGATGAAACACTGGCACAGCCACCGAGTAGCAGTGTGCCGATCAATAGTGCGAGCCCGGTAGTTCTCATTGCTGCTCTGATCCTTAAAGCTAAAGCGTCACTATAGTGGACAGGCGCCGGCGTTGGAAAGTTGCGCCCGGGTATGAGCATATCACCGTCCCTGTGAGGATCCTTGCCGGGCAGATTGAATGCTCTCTGCCCGGTATTGCCGGCTGAGTTCCGATCCAGGGTGGCTTAATCCATGGCGGTGAAAGGTGTATGATGTCGCGCTTGTTCAAATTGGGTAGTGCGAACCTCTATATATGGCGTTGCTGGCATTAGGGATCAACCACAAGACGGCTCCGGTCGAGGTGCGGGAGCGGGTGTCTTTTGCCCCCGAGCAGCTTGGCGAGGCGATGAGTGCCGCCCGTGATCACGCCAGTCTGCAGGAGGTGGCGATTCTCTCCACCTGCAACCGCACCGAACTCTACTGCGCCACGGAACTGACCGATATCCGCACGGTGCTCGAATGGATCGGCCGTTACCATGGCCTCGATCCGGCGGAGCTGGAACAGTGCAGCTATATCTACCGCGATGAAGAGGCGGTACGCCACATGATGCGTGTAGCCAGCGGGCTGGACTCACTGGTGCTGGGCGAGCCGCAGATCCTTGGGCAGCTGAAGAACGCGTTCAGCGTGTCGCAGCAGGCCGGCATGGTCGGTGCCGAGCTGGGACGCCTGTTCCAGCACACCTTCTCCATCGCCAAGCAGGTGCGCACCGAAACCGCTATCGGCCAGAACCCCGTTTCTGTCGCTTACGCGGCGGTGAGTCTGGCGGAGCACATTTTTGCCGATCTGGGCGAAAGTCATGCCCTGCTGATCGGTGCCGGCGAGACCATCGAGCTGGTGGCGCGTCACCTGAAACAGGCAGGCGTGCGCTCCATCACCGTGGCCAACCGTACCCTGGCGCGGGCCCATGCCCTGGCCGATGAGGTCGGCGGCGAGGCGATCGAGCTGTCGGCGATGCCGGATGCGCTGCCCAGGGCCGATATCCTGATCTCCTCCACCGCCAGCCAGCTGCCGATTCTTGGCAAAGGCGCCGTGGAAACCGCGCTGAAAAAGCGCAAGCACCGTCCCATGTTCATGGTCGATATCGCCGTGCCCCGGGATATCGAGCCCCAGGTGGCGGAGCTGGACGATGTTTATCTGTATACCGTCGATGACCTGACCGAGGTGATCGAGGAAAACCAGCGTAACCGCGAATCCGCCGCCGCTGACGCCGAAGCGATTATCGAAGCCGGCGCCCATGCGTTTCTGAGCCGCCTGCGCGAGCTCGAGGCGGTGGATACCCTCACCGCGCTGCGCGAGCAGGGCCAGGCGATCTGCGATGGCGAGCTTGAGAAAGCGATGAAACTGCTTGGCCAGGGACGCGATCCCGCCCAGGTGCTGCAACAGCTGGCCCGGGGAATTACCAACAAGATGCTGCACCAGCCCACGGTGCAGCTGCGCAAGGCCTCCTCCGAGGGGCGCACCGATCTGGCGGGGCTGGTCCAGGAACTCTACCAGCTCAGTCCGCCCGCCGAGCGCGATAACTGACAGGCTCCGTTAGATGAAAGACTCGATTAAAACCAAGCTCGAGAAGCTGAGTGAGCGCTATGAGGAACTGGCTGCGCTGCTCAGCGAGCCGGATGTAATCAGCGATCAGAACCGTTTTCGTGATTACTCCCGCGAATACTCGGAACTTGAGCCGGTGGTGAAGGCGTTTGGCGACTGGAACCAGGCCCAGGAGGATCTGGCCGAGGCGCAGCTGATGCTGGATGACTCCGATCCCGATCTTCGCGAGATGGCGAAGGAGGAGATCGATGCAGCGAAGGAGCAGAGCGAATCCCTCGAAGGCGAGCTTGAGATTCTGCTGCTACCGAAAGATCCCAACGATGGTCGCAACGTATTCCTTGAAATTCGCGCCGGTACCGGCGGCGACGAGGCGGCGATCTTCGCCGGCGACCTGTTCCGCATGTATTCGCGTTACGCCGAGGAATGTGGCTGGCGCGTGGAGGTGATCAGCGCCAGCGAGGGCGAGCATGGCGGCTACAAGGAGATCATCACCCGGGTGGCCGGCGAAGCGGTCTACTCGCGCCTGAAGTTCGAATCCGGCGCCCACCGTGTACAGCGTGTGCCGGAGACCGAATCCCAGGGCCGTATTCACACCTCCGCCTGCACCGTGGCGGTGATGCCGGAGATGGACGAAGCCGCTGCCATCGAGATCAACAAGGCCGATCTGCGTGTGGATACCTTCCGCGCCTCCGGGGCTGGTGGTCAGCACGTCAACAAAACCGACTCGGCGATCCGCATCACCCATATTCCTACCGGTGTGGTGGTGGAGTGCCAGGAGGAACGCTCCCAGCACAAGAACCGCGCCAAGGCGATGGGACTGCTGGCATCGCGCCTGCAGCAGGCGGAGATGGACAGGCACAACGCCGCCCAGGCCAGCACCCGCAAGAGTCTGGTTGGCTCCGGTGACCGCTCCGAGCGGATCCGTACCTACAACTTCCCCCAGGGGCGGGTTACCGATCACCGTATCAACCTGACGCTGTACAAGCTCGGTGAGGTGATGCAGGGCGACCTGGACGCCGTCATCGCTCCGCTGCTGCAGGAACACCAGGCGGAGCAGCTGGGTGAGCTCTCGGCCGAGGGCTGATTATGAGCGCTCCCCTGTCTCCTCTGTCGATCGATGCAGCGCTCGCCCTGGGCGCTGCCAGGATCGATTCCGACAGCGCCCGTCTCGATACCGAACTGCTACTCTGTCATCTGCTGGATAAGCCCCGCAGCTACCTGTTTACCTGGCCCGAGCGGACGCTGACCGATGCGCAGCAGACCGCGTTCATGGCGCTGCTGGAACGCCGCGTGGCCGGCGAGCCGGTGGCGCACCTGACCGGCCTGCGCGATTTCTGGACCCTTACGCTGGAGGTGACGGCGGACACGCTGATCCCGCGCGGTGATACCGAAGCCCTGGTGGAAGCGGCGCTGGAACTGCTGCCCGACGGTCCTTTCCGGGTGGCGGATCTGGGTACCGGCACCGGCGCTATAGCCCTGGCCCTGGCCAGCGAACGGCCCCACTGGCAGGTGATCGCCAGCGACTGGGTCGAGGCGGCGGCCGAGCTGGCAAAGCGCAACCGGGCGCGCAACGCCGTGCAAAACGTGGACGTTGTCACCGGCAGCTGGTGTGAGCCGCTGAGTGGCGAGTTCGATATGATTGTCTCCAATCCGCCCTATATCGAAGCGGATGATCCCCATCTGAGTCAGGGTGATGTGCGTTATGAGCCGTTGTCGGCGCTGGTGGCCGGCGAGTCCGGCCTGGCCGATATCCGCCTGATCGGCGAGCAGTGCCGCACAAAATTAAAGCCCGGTGGCTGGTTGCTGCTGGAACACGGCTACAATCAGGCTCAGAGTGTCGCCCGACTGCTGTCATCCCTGGGCTACAGCGATATCGGATTGATCCGGGATCTGGCCGGTCAGCCACGGGTGACCCGGGCACGCTGGCCCGGCTGAGCGACAATCCAGCTGAGAAACAACCCTGCCGAGAAACAATAACAGGAGCGTACAGGTGTTATCCGATCAACAACTGCTGAGATACAGCCGCCAGATTATGCTGCCGGAAGTGGAGATCGACGGCCAGGAGGCCTGGCTCAACAGCCGGGTGCTGATCGTCGGTCTGGGCGGTCTCGGCAGCCCGGCGTCGATCTACCTGGCGTCCGCCGGTGTCGGGCACCTGGTGCTGGTGGACGACGACCAGGTGGATCTGACCAACCTGCAACGCCAGATCGTTCATACCAGCGACCGTGTCGGTGAGGCAAAAGTCGAGTCGGCGAAACAGACGCTGAGCGCGCTGAACCCGGAGATCCGTATCGATACCCTGGCCGAGAGGCTGGAGGGCGATGCGCTGGCACGGCAGGTTGCGGCAGCGGATCTGGTGCTCGACTGTTCCGATAATTTCAGTACCCGCTTTGCCCTCAACCGGGTCTGCGTAGAGACCGGCACACCGCTGGTTTCAGGCGCGGCGATCCGATTCGATGGCCAGATCAGTGTGTTTGATTCCCGCGTCGAAGACGCGCCCTGCTATCAGTGCCTCTATGCTGAAGGCGAGGACGAGGAGCTCAGTTGTTCTGAGTCAGGCGTCTTTGCCCCGCTGGTCGGTATAGTGGGGGCGACACAGGCCGCCGAGGCGCTCAAGGTGTTGGCTGGTATCGGCGAGCCGCTGGTGGGCAAGCTGCTGATGCTCGATGCCCGCCGCATGGAGTGGCGCAGCCTCAAACTGCGCCGGGATCCAAAGTGTCCGGTCTGTAGTGGAAAATAGCTCTGGCAGATAACTGATAGGGATCGCGATCATGAGTAGTAACGAAAAAGCGCTGATCGAACGCTTGCAACGTGAAGTCAGTATGATTGCGCTGGTGGGTGCCAGCGACAAACCGCACCGGGCCAGTCATCGAGTGATGGAATTCCTGCTGCGCCACGGCTACAGCGTAGTGCCGGTGAACCCCAGGCTGGCGGGACAGAACCTGCTGGGCTGCCCGGTTGTGGCCAGCCTTGCCGATATCAGCGGCCCCATCGATATGGTGGATATCTTCCGTAACTCCGAGGATGCCGGCACGGTGGTGGATGAAGCGATCGCCGTTGGCGCGAAAGCGGTCTGGATGCAGCTTGGGGTGATTAACGAAGCTGCGGCGGAACGCGCCCGTGAAGCTGGTCTGGATGTGGTGATGGATCGCTGCCCCGCCATTGACTGGCACTGACTGCGTCTTGTGTTACAGAGCTGGGTCTTTAGCGCCCCAGCATCATCTCGCGGATCTTTTTGTCATCGGCACAGCGACGGGCGTAACTGCGCAGAGCGTCGCTGCACTGCACCTGGTCGAGTTCTGCTGGAAGCGGCGCGCCGGAGCTGATCAGATAGTTGACGCAGGCCTGGTCTTCACGCTCCAGCGCCCGGATAACAAGCACTTCTGTGTTCTCCAGTGTCGCACCGTGCTGGGTCAGACGGCTCAGATGCAGCATCAGTGTCTGCGGCTCGCAATGTTCGAAACACCACTCCAGCAGGCTGCGCTCGTCATGGCTGATGCTGGCGTCGAAGCCGGCCTGCAGCAGGGCGGTGATCAGTGCCAGGCTTTCACTCTCGTGCTGCAGTGAGCGCAGCAGGTAGGGGACCTGATCCCTATCCCGCTGTGAATGCTCTGGCAGCTGCTCTATCACCCAAAGCAGCGCGGCCGGTTGCCCCGCTTGCAGAGCGATCTCCAGCGCATTCAGATTATCCGTCAGCGGCTGTGTCAGCTGCTCCGGCGTGAACTTCTTCGCCAGCCGGTTCAGTGTTTCCCTGTCACCACTGCGCAGCGCATTAACCAGTTTGGCTGTCCGTGCATCTTTAAACAGCTTGAGCATGTCGGAGTCTCAGTTTTCAGGTATCAGATGATGCCGATAAAACGGACGATAAAGATACCGGTACTCAGTGTGACCACAGAGCCCAGGGTGGTGGTCAGGATAATGTTGGCGGCCAGCTGGGCGTTGGCGCCCATCGCTTTGGCCATCACAAAGCCGGCGGCCGCGCTGGGACAGCCGAACAGCACCATCATCATTACCATATCCTGCCCGGAGAAGCCGAACAGCCAGGCCAGCGGCACCAGAATCAGCGGCAGCAGTACCAGTTTGGTCAGCGTTGCCCAGAATGCGGTACTGGAGGTGCTTCGCAGGCTCTTCATATTGAGCGAGCCGCCGATCGTCAGTAGCGCCAGTGGCAGGGTGATATCGGCAAAATAGCGCGCCGTGCGCTCGGCGATATGCGGCAGCTCCAGGCCGAAATAGGAGAATGGCAGGGCGATAATAACCGCGATAATCAGCGGGTTGCGGATGATCTGGTAAGCCGTTTTCATTACATCCATGCCGCCGCTTTTCTGCAGCGGGACCGTCAGGCAGATGATCGCCAGCACGTTATACATGGGTATCACCAGCGCCAGTATCAGCGAAGCTTCGGCAAGCCCCGCCTGACCGAAGAGGTTGAAGCTGACCGCCAGGCCGATGATGCCGTAGTTGCTGCGAAAGGCGCCCTGGATAAACGAGGCCAGATCCTCCGGCGAGTCGATCCAGCGTTTACCCAGCCACCAGATCAGGCCGAAGGAGATTAGCGTGGCGACAAGGACGAACAGCAGCATCGCCGGGTTGAAGGTGGCGTGATAATCCATCCGGGCGATGGAGAGGAACACCAGCGTCGGCAGGGTCACCGTGAAAACGAAGCGGGAGCCCACGTTGACGAAGTTCTCGTTGAAGACTCCCATCCGGACCAGGAAATAGCCGATAAACATGATCAGGAAGATGGGGGCGACGATATTGCCGGTGAAGGCGAGTGTTTGCAGGTAGAGTTCCAACGCTAATCCCTTAGGTGCAGAGAGACGGGACGCTAGTGTACCTGAATCGGCCCTTGCGTATCAGTGCACCTCTGGCAGCGGCGTCAACAGTGGCGAGCTGTTCTTAGCGGTGAAGCTTGGGGTAATCGAACCACTGGGTCGTGCCGCAGCTCTCGGCCAGCTCACTCCAGCTCAGAACGTTCAGGATCAAATGCTGTACACAGGCGGTGGGAAAGTGCTGTGGCGCTGTGCCACTGAGGCAGGCGCCCAAATCGGCGATGCCCGGGTTGTGACCGACAAGCATCAGGCAGTTGCTGGAGTCCGGTTGTCCCTGCAGCAGGTTGAGCAGGGTTTCCCAGCAGGCTTGGTACATCTCCGGCACATCCTGGCAGTGCGATTCTGGCAGGTTCAGTGCTGATTTCAGTTCCCAGGCGGTGAGCGTGGTACGCAGGGCACTGCTGTATAGCAGCCGGTCGGGAATCAGCTCCCTGGTGCGAACACGCTCCGCCATGGCGGGCAGGTCTCGCTGCCCGCGTGGGTTAAGCGGCCGGTCGAAATCCGCCAGGTGTGTATGTTCCCAGCTCGATTTGGCGTGACGGATCAGAATTAACTGCTTCATGCTGCACACTCCGGGAAGGCAGGGCCCAGGGGGGGGCTATGAACAAGCCTTACAAGGTACTTGCTCATAGATTTCAGATCAGTATTGACCCCGATGCCGGGAAAGGCAATTCAGCGCGTTGAGCCCAGGCGTCTGAAAGATGTCAGGGAACCGCCGAAAAAGAACAGGCCCAGTCCGGCCAGCACCAGCGCCGAGCCCAGGTAAAGCTGCTCGCTCAGGGGCTCATCGTTAAGCAGGTGACCGAGCAGCAGGGCAAATACCGGTGTAATCAGGGTGACCAGGGCCACGGTGCTGGCGCTCAGGTGCTTGAGGACGAAGAAGTAGGAGACAAACCCCAGCAGCGAGCCGATCAGCGCGAGGTAGATGATCGACCAGAAGGAGCGGGAGGCGGGATCCAGTGGCTGCCAGTCGCCGCCAATCAACAGCCAGGTCACCAGATAGCAGGGGATCGACAGGATCAGTGCCCCGACGGTCTGAGCCAGCGGGTCGAGCTGGGCGCGCAGTTGCTTGACCAGTACTCCACTGACACTGAACAGGCTGACACCGAGAACCAGCAGCAGAATACCGGGCAGACTGCCGGGACCCAGTGCCACATCGTCCATGAAGATCACCGCCAGTCCCGCCAGGGCCAAGGCACAGGCGAGCCAGCGGTAGAGCGGGAACTGCTCGCTGCGAAACAACACCCGGGCAAACAGGGCCGAGAGTATCGGGGCGAGACCAAAAAGTACCGAAATCAGTCCGGAGGGGACATAGCGCGCGGCCAGGTAAACGCTGCACATGGCGCCATAAACGCCCAGGGTGGCACAGGCGTAAGAGCGCAATGCCTTTGCATGCAGTGGCAGTGCAACGCGGCGCACGGCGAGCAGCAGCAGTCCGGCGGTGGCGGCAAGTGCCATTCTCAGGCCGGCAGCGATGATCGGGTCCACGGTTTCACCGCTCCAGGCGATGGTCAGCGGAGAGGTGGACCAGATAATCACCACGGTGAGGTAAGCAGCAGGAATCAGCAACGGAGTATCCTTTCCCGGTTAGCGCTCAAAATCAAAAGGACCGCATCGATAATGCGGCCCCGGGGTGAGCATGGAGGTTGAGCGCCTGGGAGGCTTGGACTTATCTCCCGCAGCGGCGCGTTAACCAGTAGTCGAGGGACAGGGTACCAGCACCGCGCATCATCAGGAACAGCAGTGCGGTGGCCCAGATACCGTGGGTCGGGTAGGCGCCGGGATAAACAAACAGCTGGATTGTCAGTGTCATGATCAGTAGCGCCAGTGCCGAGAAGCGGGTGGCCAGACCCAGCAACAGCAGTACCGGGAACAGGTGCTCGGCGGTGGTGGCAAGGGTTGCCGCCAGCTCCACCGGAATCAGCGGCAGGGCGTACTCCTCACGAAACAGATAGAGTGTCGAGCCGGCGAAGTGCGGCCAGCCCAGTTCGAAGCGACCGTCGATAATATTGAGCGCGAAACCCTCGATCTTGGTCTGTCCCGAGATCCAGAAAATGGCTGCAAGGGAAAAACGCGCCACTAACTGAACCAGGTTTTCAGGAATACGGCCCAACAGTGCGTTGGCTTTAACGATCCCCTGGATAAGCGGGTTGCAGGCTGAACGGTTCATGGCGTCTCTCCTGTTAAACGCTGGCATCGATGCCGGTGATCGCGCCCTGGTGCAACAACAGCTGAATAACTGCCTCCAGGGCGGGGCTGCGACTGGACAGGGGAAGCGCTTCGCCGGCCAGCAAACGGCCAATCAGCCCTGCGGCTTCAGGCTCCAACGGGATCAGTTCCACTTCCAGCCCGGGCCTTAGAATCAGCGCCTGCTCCGGCTGATCCGGACGCACATCGGCCAGCTCCAGTAGCCCCTGGTGAGCCGCCCAGATCGATACCGCCGCGTAGCGGCTGGTGAACAGCGACATGGCTGGATGAAAACGCAGTCTCAGCGCCCGGCCCGGGTATTTCCCAAGTTGTGTTGCTAAGTCCTCACTATCCACGGCTGTTACGTCAGCTGCGTGCAATGCCTGCAGCCTCAGCCACTCAAGCTGTGCCACGTCCGCCAGAAATGGCAGCGAGTCCGCGGGCCTGAAAGAGGCGATAAAGGCGGGAAAGTCTGCGCCGTAATGCGCCAGTACCGGGCTTTCCGGCAGGTGGGCCGGGTCGCGCAGAAACTCCCGTGCCATGGCGCGGAAGAACGCAGTGCCAACCAGCTGCTGAACCACGGCAAAGGTGCTGGCCAGGGTGTCGACCAACGAGACAATGACGTTGTTGCGATAGACATCGAAACGCAGTGGGTCAGTCTGGCCGTGCCAGCTGGTGAGGCCATCGGGAGGTGGCTGCTCAGCGCAGAGCAGCGCCTGCTGAAAACTGCTTTCGGTTGTCATGACGCCACCTCCAGGGATGTCATCCTGAGCCGCTCCGCGGCGCGTTGTGCCTCCGCCACCAACGTCGTCAGGGGCGGCAGGTTGGCATCTCGTTCCAGCAGCGTGGCAACGGCCCCTGTCTGCTGCAGGGCGTAGTCATACAGTCTCCAGACCTCATCGGCCACCGGCGCATCATGGCTGTCGATCAGCAGCGGTGCGCCCTGGGCATCGCTGTCCCGGGCGAAGCCGGCCAGGTGGATTTCGCCAACCCGGTTGCAGGGCAGAGCGGAGATATACGCCTGGCTGCTGAAACCGTGATTGATCGCACTGACATAGACGTTGTTTACATCCAGCAGCAGGCCGCAGCCGGTGCGGCGGATCACCTCGCCGATAAACTCGGGCTCGGCATAGGTTGAGGCGCTGAACTGGACGTAGGTTGCCGGATTTTCCAGCAGCATCTGCAGGCCCAATCGCTCCTGCACCCGGTCCACATGGTCGCAGACCCTTTGCAGGCGCTCCCTGGTGTAGGGCAGTGGCAGCAGGTCGTTCATGAAATGACCGGCGTGGCTGGACCAGGCCAGATGCTCCGAAAAGCGTTCCGGCCGGTGACGCTCGATCAAGGTTTTCAGCCGGTCCAGATGGGCTTCATCCAGCGGTTCGCTGCCGCCGATGGAGAGTCCCACGCCGTGGACCGACAGTGCGTAGTGTTCGTGAATTTGCTGCAGGTAGTGGTGGAAGGGGCCGCCCGCCACCATGTAGTTCTCGGCATGGACCTCGACAAATCCAAGCGCCGGGCGGGTCTCCAGAAGCGGCGTGAAGTGTTCCGGCTTGAGTCCGATACCGGCGCTCACCGGCAGCGCACTGGGAGGTCTGGCCGGCAGCTTTATGCTCTGCGTTTGCTTGTTCATGGTCAAACCTCCCACTGTTGCCAGTCTTTCTGGCTTACGACATTTTCTCTTCAAAGGCTTCCATCTGGCCCATGCCGGTGGGCGAGGTGGGGGATGACATCTCGGTGCAGGTGCCGGCAGGCACCAGTTTGAAGGCGTTACCCTGGTAGTCTTTCTTCGCGGTACCGGCGCAGGTAGTGCCGGGGCCCGCTTTGCAGTCGTTCTGGCCCTTCAGAGAAACGCCGTAGCATTTCTCCATATCGCCACTTTTCTCCATGCCGTCGCTCGCGGCCGAAGCCTGGATGGAACTGAGGCTGAGCGCAGTACCCAGAGCCAGTGCAAAGGTCGTAGCAGTGGTAGTCTTAATAGACATGATCGTTCTCCGGTTTTTTGTGTGCGTTGGCTTTTGCAGCCGTTTCTTTTCGAGAAGAGAAACAGCACATCCTCTTCTTGCTGCGATAGTCGGCGCGGCAACGCATTCCTTACACGGAAAACGAAAAAACTTTTTCGCTGGGTAAAAACAGGACTCGCCCCCGCTATGGCCTTAAGACAGCGGGTGGCGAACAGGGGTGGTTACTTGGGAGAGGTGCCGGGATCCGGCGGCAGGTTGAGGAGGTGCGCCAGGTTGGCCGGGATCTCTTCTTCGGCCGGCTGATCGAAAAGGCGACCGAAACCGCTGATCTGGCCGCTAAAGCCAAGCAGTTGCAGGCTGTGCCAGGCGATCGCCTGGTTGCTGCTGACCACCGGCTTGCCCAGGCGTGCCTCGATCTGTGCGATCGCCAGGGAAGCACGCAGCGCGGTGCAGGAGATAAACAGCAGGTCCGCCAGCGGATCGCAGGCGGTCACGGCGGCGTCGACGATATCCAGCGGCGAGATGCCGGTCACCAGACGGTCGTCGGTGAACCCGAGTCCGGCGATACTGAGAACTTCGAAACCCCGAGCCGTGAACTGCTCTGCCAGTTCCAGGTTTACATCCTCGGTGTAGGGCGTCAGCAGGGAGATGCGGCGTGCATCCAAGGCGCGGCAGCCCTCAATGCCCGCCAAAAGCGGGTTGGTAACCGGCACGCCGGGGCGGGCCAACCTGATCAGGTCTTCGATCCGTTCCTGGCCTATGGCCACCGTGCCTGCCGTGCAGCCGTATACCATCACATCCAGTTTTATGCCCGGCAGGATCAGCTCCGCGGCACCGGTTATCCCAGGCGCCATGGCGCGCAGGTTTTCCAGCGTCATCGGGTTGTGATTGGCCACCCGGCTGGTGAATACCTCAACCCCGGCAGGGTAGAGGCGGCGCAGGTCCTGCTCGCTATTGAAGTCGGTGGACAGCGCCACCAGGCCGATACGGCCCAGGGGCGCGATCTCATCCAGTGGGCGTGAATGCTCAAGCAGTTGGCTGATCATGGCGTTCTCCCGCTTGGTGTTTGGCATAAAGCCGATAACAGAAGGGCGAGCAAGTGCCGTGCCGTGACGGCTGTTATCGTCTCAGAGGAACAGACGACAGCAACAAGAGCTGTATGAAAAATAGACTAAACAGTTGAATGTCGGTTCCTTTCACTCTGATTGATGAACCGGGTAATAGCTGAGCGATGGGGACGTTGGCGGGGATTGATCGGTTTCCGGGCGGATGAACTGCCCCTCTTTGGGGCCCGTTGCGCTATTTATCTGCGATCTGGATGGCAGGTAAAACAACAGATAGAGGGCGCCGGCTGGCGCCCTCTATCTGTTGTCAGGCAGGGGTTAATCCGGTTTTTTATCCTTGCTGCTGGATTCGGCATCCGTGTCATCGGCGCGACTTTCAGTCGTCTCGCCCGGCGTTGGGCTCTGCTTGTCTGCCTCTGCTGCCGTCACCTCTTCTGCAGCGGGCGTTTCTGCTGCCCCGTCAGTGTCAGTGACGCTGGCCTGCTCTTTGGCCTTGTGTTTTTCTTCCCAGTAACCGGGTTCATGCTCCTCCATGCCGATCATCTCACCACCCACCTCGATCTCCTCGCCGGCGGCAGAGAGGTCGCCATCGGGCTCTTTCTCTTTGGCGTCGTCGCCCCAGGCCTGGACCCACTCGTCGGGGAAAATATCCTCAATGGTGGGGCCGTTTTCCTCCTCGGTTTCATAACGCGGGTCGAATTCCTTGGAAATCTGGGTTTCCGGCATGGTGGCCACATAGTGCTCCTGCGCGGTAACCGGTAGCGGCGGCATCAGTTTCTGGCGGTGGCGCGCATAGATGGTCAGTCCGAGCAGCAGCGCCGCGAATCCCAGGAACATGGACTGCGGCTGGAAGGCTTCCATCAGCATGGAACCCGCCACCGGACCTATTATGCTGCCAACCCCGTAGGAGAGCATCAGTGCAGAGCTGGCCGCGACACGGGCACTACTGTCGATGCGGTCATTGGTCAACGCCACCGCCAGGGAATACACCATAGACAGGGTGCCGAGCAGCAGCGCCGAGAGCGCCAGGCGCAGGATAAACGCTTGATCCACGCTCACCACCATGCCGATACTCAGGAAGGTACCGGTCAGGGTGATCACCAGCATCACCTGGCTGCGCTGTAACCGGTCACAGACCCAGCCCAGAGGCCAGGCCAGTATCAGAGCCATTAATACGGATGCTGTCATCAGCTTGGATACTTCGGCGATGCTCATGTTGGTCAGGCTGCCGAACAGAGGCACCATTGAATAGAAAGCGCCGAGCAGGATGCCGCCAACGAAGGCAGAAGTGAGGCCCAGGGGCGCTTCCCGGTAGAGCGTCAACAGCGACATCTTGGGGCCAGGTTCCATATGCGGCGACTGCATGCGCGACAGGGACAGTGGAATGATCGCTGCCAGCAGCACCAGTGCGGCACCGGTGAAGGGCACCGAGCCCAGCGGTTCACTGTGACCCACGGTAAGCTGTGCCAGGGTTGAGGAGCCGTACGCCGCGATCTGGTACAGCGCGAAGAGTGTGCCGCGATTATTGTTTGTGGCGACGGCGCTGAACCAGCTTTCGATGATGACATACAGCGCCGCGGCGGTGATGCCGCCGACAAAACGCAGCAGTGCCCAGAAGTAGACGGAATCGAGCAGTGGATAGCTGATCGATGCCATGGCCGTCAGCGATGCCATGGCCGCAAAGGTACGGATGTGGCCAACCTTGGCCACCATGTTCGTTGCATAGTGGGAGCCGATGGCAAAGCCAATGGCGTAGGCCACCATGACGAAACCGACCTGGGTCGGCGGCACACCCTCGGCACCCAGACGGATACCCAGGTAAGTCAGCAGGTAGGCGTTACCGCCGATAACCAGCATCAGGCTGATAAAGAGAGCAGCCAGGGAGATAACTATCAGTCGCACAGGTGACTCCATCCAAACAGCGGGTAGTCGGCATGCCGGCTGGCGCGCCGTTATCCCTCACAAAAATGCGGTTACAGTCTAGCAATTAAGCCTGCCATGGAAACCCCGCCAGAGCAGCGGGTGCAGGCGATAGGCTGCCGAGCAGTATCGCCTGTGAATGTAACGGTTAAGTCGCGCCGTTCAAAGAAAATAAAGCGGTGCCGTCATGACCGGCACCGCCCTGATAGCGTCGCTCTGGTTAGCGTGTAGAGTCAGCCGCCGAGGTAGGCTTTGCTGATTGAATCATCCTGCAGCAGAGCGGCTCCCGTATCGCTCATCACCACACGGCCGTTCTCCAGAACATAGCCGCGATCGGCTATCTTCAGGGCCTGGTGAGCGTTCTGCTCTACCAGGAATATCGTTACCCCCTCATCGCGCAGCTGTTCGATGATGCCGAAGATCTGCTGGATGATGATCGGTGCCAGACCCAGTGAGGGCTCATCGAGCAGCAGTAGCCGTGGGTGGCTCATCAGTGCCCGGCCGATCGCCAGCATCTGCTGTTCGCCGCCGGACATGGTACCGCCACGCTGGTGGTAGCGTTCCTGCAGGCGCGGGAACAGCTGCAGCACATGATCCCGCTGCGCCTCGTAACTGGCCTTGTCGCTGAAGTAGGCACCCATGTGCAGGTTTTCCGCCACGGTCAGACCGGGGAAGATGCGCCGACCCTCAGGTACCACGGCCAGCCCCTTGCGCATGATCATCGAGGTGGGCTGCTTCTCGATCGCCTCACCTTCGAATTCGATGCTGCCGGAGGAGGCCTGGGGCGAGCCGCAGACGGTCATCATCAGCGTACTCTTGCCGGCGCCGTTGGCACCGATCAGGGTGACGATCTCGCCCTGGTTTACATCGATAGATACATCGTGAAGTGCCTGGACCTGGCCGTAGTGAGTATTCACATTTCTGAGTTTCAGCATGCTCAGCCCTCCCCTAGGTACGCTTTGATAACATCGGGATGGTTCTTGATCTCTTCTGCGCTGCCGTCCGCCAGGGGCGTGCCCTGGGCGATCACGTAGATATGATCCGAGATACCCATCACCAGGCTCATATCGTGCTCGATCAGCAGCACCGATATTTCGTGCTCGTCGCGCAGTCGGATGATCAGCTCATCCAGCTCCCTGGTCTCTTTGGGGTTAAGGCCGGCCGCCGGCTCGTCGAGCAGCAGCAGTTGCGGCTGGGTCGACATGCAGCGGGCGATCTCGAGCTTGCGCTGCTGACCGTAGGCCAGGTAGCCCGCCTCGCGGTTGGCGTGCTCCAGCAGGTTGACCTCTTCGAGCCAGTAGATCGCCCGGTCCATCGCTTCCTTTTCCAGGCGGCGGTAGCTGGGCGTCTTGAACATGCCGGAGAACAGGTTGGTGTTCAGATGGCGGTGCTGGGCCACCAGCATGTTCTCGATCACCGTCATGCGCTTGAACAGGCGTACATGCTGGAAGGTGCGTACCAGCCCCTTACGGGAGATCTGGAAATCCTTCAGCCCGGCCAGTTGCTGCCCGTTGAACAGTACGCTGCCATCGGTGGGGATATAAAAGCCGGACAGGCAGTTGAACACCGTGGTTTTGCCGGCGCCGTTGGGGCCGATAACGGAGACGATCTGACGGTTTTTGACCTTCAGATTGACCTCGTTAACCGCGAGCAGACCACCGAAACGCATGGTCAGCTCGTTAACATCAAGCAGTAACTGACTCATTGTTGTTTCAACTCCAGGTGGGGACGCTTCATCGGTACCAGGCCCTGGGGACGCCAGCGCATCATCAGCACCATCAGGAGGCCGAACATCAGCATGCGGTACTCGGAGAACTCACGGGCCAGCTCCGGCAGAATCGTCATCACGATCGCCGCGCAGATAACACCCACCTGGGAACCCATGCCGCCGAGCACCACGATCGCCAGGATGATTGCCGATTCGATAAAGATGAACGATTCCGGGCTGATAAAGCCCTGGCGAGCGGCAAAGAAACAGCCGGCAAAGCCTGCGGTGGAGGCGCCCAGCGTAAACGCCGACAGCTTGATCACGGTGCGGTTCAGGCCCAGGGAGCGGCAGGCGATCTCATCCTCGCGCAGCGCCTCCCAGGCACGGCCGATCGGCATCCGCATCAGGCGGTTGATCAGGTAAAGCACGATCAATACCAGTACCACGGCGATCAGGTAGAGGAAAACCACCTTCTGGCTGCTGGCGTAGTCGATACCGAAAAACTCGTGGAAGGTCTGGGCATCCTCGCTGGCGCGGCGGCTGAACTCCAGGCCAAACAACGTTGGTTTCTCGATACCGGAGATGCCGTTGGGGCCGCCGGTGAGACCGGTCCAGTTGTTCAGCAGGATACGGATGATCTCACCGAAACCTAGCGTCACGATCGCCAGGTAGTCACCGCGCAGACGCAGTACCGGGAAGCCGAGCAGGAAGCCGAAGGTGGCAGCCAGCAGCGCCGCGATCGGCAGGCAGGCCCAGAACGAAAAGCCGAAATACTCCGACAGCAGGGCGTAGGTATAGGCTCCCACCGCATAGAAGGCCACATAACCCAGGTCGAGTAGACCAGCGAGGCCGACAACGATGTTAAGGCCCAGACCCAGCATGATGTAGATCAGCGTCAGGGTGGCCAGGTCCACCGCGCCGCGGGAGGCCATAAAGGGCCAGATCAGCATGCCGAGGATCAGTGCCGCCAGTGCCCAGGGCTTGATCACCCGCCACTTGGACTCTTCCGGCTTGAGTGCGCTCAGGTTCGGTTTGGGGATGCGGCCGAAAAACGCATCGATCCGGGCCGAGAACAGCTGGACGACAAACACCAGTGCGATACCGGCGCCGATCCAGGTCCAGCGTTCGGCGTCGGCCCCCCGGACCGTCAGCGTAGTACCCTCGGTACCGAGTTCGACGCCGAGCATCAGGCAGGTCAGCACAAAGGTGATACCCGCTGCGAAAACCGCGTTATACAGAGATCCGTGCATCAGACTTTCTCCACCTCCGGTTTACCCAGAATACCGGTGGGCCGGAACAGCAGGATCAGTACCAGCAGCCCGAACGAGACCACATCCTTGTATTCGGACGGGAAGTAAGCCGCGGTCAGGGCCTCGGTGACGCCAAGAATCAGGCCACCGAGCATCGCCCCGGGGATCGAACCGATACCGCCGAGCACCGCGGCCGTAAATGCTTTCAGGCCGGCGATAAAACCGACGAACGGATTGACCACGCCGTAGTAGAGGCCGAGCAAGAGACCTGCGATGGCGGCCAGTGCGGCGCCGATCACAAAGGTCATGGCGATAATGCGGTTGGTATCGATGCCCAGCAGGTTGGTCATTCCCAGATCTTCGGCGCAGGCGCGACAGGCGCGGCCCATGCGGGAGCGGGAGATGAACAGGGTCAGCAGCGTCATCGAGACCAGGGTGACCAGCCAGATCAGCATCTGCATCCAGGAGATGGTGACCTCGAAGGTCTCCAGCGAGCCGAATTCCAGCATGCTGCCGGAGATCAGCGGTGCCATGGCGATATCGCGGGATCCCTGGGCCAGAACCACATAGTTCTGCAGGAACACCGACATACCGATGGCGGAGATCAGTGCGATCAGGCGGTTTGAGCCGCGCAGCGGCCGGTAGGCGACCCGTTCTATCGCCCAGCCATAGCTGCTGGCCACGAGCATGGCCACAAGCATGGCGATGAACAGCACCACCGGCAGGGCGATATGTCCCATCGCGAGCAGACCGGTGATGACGATAAAGGAGATATAGGAACCGATCATGTAGATCTCGCCATGGGCGAAATTGATCATTCCGATGATGCCGTACACCATGGTGTAGCCGATGGCGATCAGGGCATAGGTTGAGCCGATGGTCAGTCCATTGATTATCTGCTGCAGGAGGTAGAGGCTGGCTTCAGTCATCGCGGCTTACCAGTGAAACAGGGAATACCCCTGGCACCGGATGATGCCAGGGGTATTGGGTTCAGAGAGAAAAGAGCGGCCTTACTGGGCCGCTGTCTTGGAACCGTCTGCGTGCAGTTGGTACACGAGGAAGGTGGACTCGGTCAGGTCGCCCTTGTCGTCGTACTTGACGTGACCGATGGCGGTATCGAAATCATTGGCGCTGATGTACTCGGCCATCGCCATCGGATCGGTGCTGTCGATCGCCGCGATGGTGTCAGCCATGATCTGCACCGCCGCGTAGGCCGGGAACACGAACGGACCGGTCGGGTCCAGGCCTTTCTCTTCGATGGCCGCTACGCGCTCGGCGTTTTCCGGGTTCTGGTCGAAGCTTTTCGGTGCAGTGGCCAGCACGCCTTCGGTGGCGTCGCCGGCGATCTTCGCCAGGTCGGAGTTGACGATACCCTCAGGGCCCATGAACTGGGCTTCGAAGCCTTTTTCCTTGCTCTGGCGCAGAATCAGGCCCAGCTCCGGGTGGTAGCCGCCGTAGTAGACGAAATCCACGTCGGCTTTCTGCAGCTTGGCGATCAGCGCTGAGAAGTCCTTGTCACCGGCGGTGACACCTTCAAACATCACCGGCTCAATGCCGGCGTCGACCAGAGCGTCGCGCACGGTGGTGGCCAGGCCTTCACCGTACTGCTGCTTGTCATGGATAACCGCGACGCGCTCAGGCTTCACCGTACCGCTGATGTAATCCGCCGCCAGTGTGCCCTGCAGGCTATCCAGGCCGATGGTTCGGAAGATCGTGTCGTAGCCTTTTTCGGTGATGCTCGGCGAGGTGGAAGCCGCCGTGATCATCAGGATGCCTTCCTCGTAGTAGATATCGGAGGCAGGTTCCGTGGAGCTGGAGCAGAGATGACCCACCACGTGGGTGATGCCGTCGTTGACGATCTTGTTGGCCACGGCCACGGCCTGTTTCGGATCGCAGGCGTCGTCGTAGATCACGCCTTCCACGTCCATGCCGTTGATGCCGCCATTGGCGTTGAAGTAGTCGATTGCCGCTTCGACGCCGATCTTCTGCATATCGCCGTACTGGGCAACCGGGCCGGTGGCCGGGCCTGCCAGTGCAATCTTCAGTGTTTCCGCCTGCGCAGTACCGGCAATAGCCAGTGCGGCTGCGGTTGCCAACAGGGTTTTGCTGAAGCCTTTCATCGTAATCGCCATGTTGTCTCCCCTCAGTCCATCTTTTTTTGATCCGGTGAAGAATCGTTCAATGGTTCACTTTCATCCGATATTACACAGAAGGTTTTCGTCGGTACAGGCAGGTTTTCAGGAAAAAACGCCTAAAATCAGTGATTCGCGTCACCTTCGTGCAGGCGGGTCATTTTCTCCTGCAACAGGTTGATAAACAGATCCCTGGCCTTGTTGGCCCGGGATGACTTGCGCACGATGGCGCACAGATCCAGATCGTAACAGTTGAGCTGCGGCTTCAGTGGGCGCAGCTCGCCAGCCTCGGTTTCGCTGGCCACGTAGTACTCCGGCAGGAAGCCCAGATAGCGGCCGGAGCGGATCAGTGCGAGTCGGGTTTCATAATAGTAGGCGGTGGCGCGCAGCTCCTTGTTGGCAATCATGCTCGCCGCACCCTGGTGTGGCTTCAGGCCTGCCTGGATAAAAGGATAGCTGTCGATCATGGCGTCGCTAATCTCCTCGTCCGGGATATCGAACAGTGGGTGGCTGCGGTGGCAGTAGACGCGGCAGGTATCGGTGAACAGATGCAGATAATTCAGGCCGTCGATATTGTGGTGGCGGGGGACAAAGCCCACCTCGGCTTCCTCGTTGATCACCATCTGCTCGATCTCTGCCATGGAGGCCACATCGACGGTGATATAGACATCGGGCGCCCGTTCGCTGACCTCGCTGATCAGATCCGACAGGCCGAGACGGGAGTCGCCGCTGACGGTGTCTGAAAAGATCAGCCGCAGATCGCCTGACAGGGTGGCGTTGAGGTTGTTCACCGTAGCCCGGAACTCCTCGAGCGAACCAAACAGGTTCTTGGCCGATTCGTAGATGATCCTGCCCTCTTCGGTGAGGGAGAAGCCGGAGCGGCCGCGGTGGCAAAGCTTCAGATTCAGCCGTGCTTCCAGGTTGGCGATATGGATGCTGATGGTGGAGCGGGTGATGTTGAGCTCGGTTTCCGCCGCGGAAAAACCACCGCATTGAACCACGGTGGCGAATACGCGGAGCTGCTTTATTTCGAAGTCGCCAACCTGTCCAAGCCAGTATTTGCGTGAGTTCATGCCTGTGCCGATCCTGAAAACCCTGAGCATTGAATGGTAATAAAAGCCGATCGCTTACCCAATAGCCATTTGGGAGGACGCGCGCAATGAGTCTGTAGCCGCCTTAAAGTTTGATGCAGTTAAAACTGGGCTTTTATCGGTCAACCTTTTTTGCCCAACGGTCCCGGCCCTACACTGGCCTCACTGTCATTCAATTGGCCATGCCCGGCCAACATGCCCAACAAGGTCTGCACCATGAAAAACTATCAAAGCATGGATCATTTCTGGATGCCGTTCACGGCCAACAGAGCTTTCAAAAACGCGCCCCGGATTATCGAACGGGCGGAAGGTGTCTGGCTGCACAATGATCGTGGCGACAAAATCCTTGATGCCACCGCAGGTCTCTGGTGCGTCAACGCCGGTCACGGTCGCCGCCAGATCGCAGAAGCCATGGGTAACCAGGCAATGAAGCTGGATTACACCTCGCCGTTCAACCTGGGTCATGATATCGGCTTTGAGTTTGCAGAACGCCTTGTCAAGCACACCCCGGAAAACCTGAACCGCGTCTTCTTCGCCAACTCCGGCTCTGAAGCCGTAGAGAGTGCGTTGAAGATCGCGCTGGCTTACCAGAATGCCCGTGGCAAGGGCGGTAAATACCGCTTTATCGGCCGTGAAAAGGCGTATCACGGGGTTAACTTCGGTGGTATCTCCGTGGGTGGTCTAACGCCGAACCGCAAGGGCTTCGGTCCGCTGCTGCCGGTTGATCACCTGCCGCACACCCTGGATATCGCGCGCAATGCCTTCAGCAAGGGCCTGCCGGAGCACGGCATTGAAAAAGCGCTGGAGCTGGAAAACCTGCTGCAGTTCCACGGTGCCGAGACCATCGCCGCCGTGATCGTTGAGCCGATTTCCGGTGCCGGTGGCGTGGTGCTGCCGCCGATCGGTTATCTGCAGAAGCTGCGTGAGATCTGTACCCGTCACGATATCCTGCTGATCTTTGATGAAGTAATCACCGGCTGGGGCCGCCTGGGCGCGCCGTTCGCCTCGCAGAAATTCGGCGTCGAGCCGGATATGATCACCTCAGCCAAAGGCATCACCAACGGTGTCGCGCCGATGGGTGCGGTCTTCGTCCGCGACGAAATCTACGACACCGTGGTCAACGCGGCGCCGGAAGGCAGCATCGAGTTCTTCCACGGTTACACCTACTCTGCGCATCCTGTGTCCTGTGCGGCGGGTCTGGCCACCCTGGATATCTATGAGGGCGAAGGTCTGCTCGAGCGCGCTAGTGGTGAGATCGGCGAGTACTTTGAAACCGCACTGCACTCACTGCAGGGCGAGCCCGGCATTGTTGATGTGCGTAACTGCGGCCTGGTGGCGGCGGTTCAGTATGCAGCGCCGGATGGCTCGCTGGTAGGACCGAAGATCATGCAGCGCTGCTATGAGAAAGGCCTGTCGGTGCGCGCCGTGGGCGACATCATCGCCTTCTCGCCGCCGCTGATCATCGAGAAGGAGCATATCGACCAGATCGTCGATACCCTCGGCTCCATTGCTCGCGAGATGTTTGCCTGAAAAAGCAGGGGGAGGATTGTGACCCGCCCCCTGTTCTGACGCACACCCTGGTGTGGATTGTCACATCGTGCTTTACCGGCTTCCACGTTTGTGGGAGCCGGTTTTTTTATGCCTGCGGTAAATGCAGGTCGATGTTCTTTAAGGAAGGTGAGGGGACGTGCTGGCTAACGGAGTATTACGGAAATATCCACTATACTTCTAAGGTTTTAATGTTTGGGTAAGGGCACGGAGGCACTCTATGAGAACAACAATAAGGGATATCAGCGTGAAATTACTGACCTCGATATTCGCCGTCCTGCTCTTGTCGGTTGTGACGCTGGTTCAGGCGACTGAGCTTCAGACCGGCTCTGTGGCGATCTACTCAAATGGGCAGGTCAAAAAACTGGTCGAGCAGACGCCCGATTGGACTCTTTGGGAAAGCGCGCGTAAAAGGCTTTACAGACTTTCTTTCCTGCCTTACTTCCCTACCTTGGAATACCAGCGTTTCCCCCGTGAGCGCGGCGGCTACACGCGGCATATTGATCTGACAAAAGTGCCGTTGCTCATGCCTTTCGGGGATAGCAAATCAATCGCCTTTATCAGCCAACGCACCAAAACTGATGGAACTAGCGCGCAGCGCCATTGGCGATGCCGCTATGACGGTAAGGCACGGGAGTCGTTGATGGAACGAGAATGGCTTGTCGAAAACTACAGTTGCAACCGTTTCAACCCATTCTCCAAAAAACCTTTCAAGGAGCGTAGAGAAATAAGCTACGCGCCTGATCTGGGGATGGTCGTCAAGGAAAGCGTCTCGCGACCCGGTCGTCAGATCAAAGTGACTCGCCTGGAGTATTTGCTGAATCCAAAAGAGGCGAATGCGAACCTCATAGCCGATATGGTCAAGGGGTTGCGTCACTGATATCAGGCAGAATAAAAGCCTTAAATAATGAGGGGAGAGCGTTGGTTGCGATTCAGGTAGCTAATGCCAAACGGGCATTCATAACACGAAATGTCGACCTGTCGTTGGCAGAACGCTTTGGAAATCAGGCGCCAGAGGCGGGTGACTTGGTATTAGCGCGTGTCGAACGTATTCGACAGCATACGCGTCTGGAGGACCCTAGTGGGAGGCGCGTCTGGATATACCGAGGAGACCGTTTGGTGTTGGCTGCGGGTTCGCGTTACGCAACCGCGCAATACAGAGCAGAACTGCCATCCGCTTTGGGTGCCTGTCATCTGGTGGCCGCTGGCGGGATCGCAGCCTGTGTGTCCGATCGCAACAGTCAGGTAAAACCCGCTACCGAGTTGTTTCTTGAAGGGGTCTTGGCTGATGCTGAGGGCGTGCCTCTCAATCTGAAACGTTTTCAGCGACTGCCCCCGGCATCGATAGGCAATCATGGCCTTCCGCTGGTAATGGTTGTCGGCAGCGATATGGACGCGGGCAAAACGACTATGGCCTGCGCTGCTATCCGCGGCCTAAGTAATGCTGGATATCGTGTACAGGGAGCCAAGTTGACAGGCACCGGTGCTGGGCCTGATTACTGGCGAATGTATGACGCGGGAGCGATAGATGTCGCTGATTTTGTTGATGCAGGGTTTGCATCCACGGTAGGAGCAACACCAGCACAGGTGATTGATATTTTATCGAGAATCGGTCGGCGTGCGATGCAAAAGCAAGCCGATGTGATGGTTGTCGAAGTCGCCGATGGCCTTTTACAGCCGGAAACAGAGGCGTTGATGTCAACGCAGGAATTTGTTGGTCTCTTCGGTGGCGTCTTAGTGGCAGGAGACAGTGCGGCAGCGGCAACCTACGTAGCGCAGCGGGTAGCGATGGCTGGGCTGCCGGTTTTTGCCATCAGCGGGGTGCTTACGCGATCGCCAGTGGCTTCGCGGGAGGTGGCTGCTGCAACTGCTTTGCCGGTACATACACCGGAACAGTTGCAGTCGGTAGAGGTTATACAGTCGGTTTTAGCTTCCCTGTTCAGAGGCTGTGATGTTGCCCTCGGTGCTGTCGACTAGTCTGCGACGGCGACTATTCTGCCAACTGATTGTCAGTGGGCTTCTGCTTTCAGCAGCCTTGGCTGGTCTGTTTCTACTTGCGCGGAGGTTGGGCGGAGTTGCGCAGGCTTCCGATTACCTCTATCCGTTACTGGGCATTTTGTTGGCTCTGGTTGTTTTGGTTGTAGGACGTTTCGTGGAGCGTTACGGGGCTGAGGTGCTGGCGCAGGACTATGTACAGGAGTTACGCCAACGGGTTCTGGTGCATGCTTTAAACCTTCCCTCTCGCCACAACGCCAGAATTACCAAAGGTGGGACGCTGCTAAGGCTGACTGGAGATATGGGAGCTATCCGCAATTGGATAGTGCAGGGGTTAGCACCGATGGTGGTGTTAGGCACTTGGTTGGCGGCTTCACTGATGGCGCTGACATTGCTGCACTGGAGCCTGGCGTTATCGGTTGTGCTGCCTTTACTCCTGTCGGCTGTGGTTAATTACAGCCTGGGCCGAATCCTATACCGAGTCTCGGAGGAGGCGCGTGAGAAGCGGGCGCGCATGATCCGTAACGTAAGCGAGAAGCTGGCGGCGATCGACGTGATAAGGTTGTTCAATCAGCTGGGGCGTGAGCAGCGCCGCTTCGAGCGTCAGGGAAATCGATTGCGCAATGCACTTAATCGGCGCGCCCGGACATCAGGAATGCTGCGCGGGGCAAACGAGGCCATGGTGCTCATTACCCTCGTTTTTTTGGTATTAACAGGCCAGACGCTGGTTTCACGCTCGCTCATCACAGCATCCGATTTTTCGCTGATTCTGATCGCCGCAATCTACCTTCTTGCCAACCTTCGACGATTGAGTCGGGTTTATGAGTTGTGGACCCTGAACCGGGTCGCGACAGATAAACTGGAGCGTTTTCTATCCCTCAAGTCACATCCGAGCCGAAGATCAGGTCATGGTCTGAAGAGAAAACGGCGCGGCCCGTTGACGCTTGTAGGGGCCGAGGTTCCGAAGCGGTTGCCTCCGGTTAATGCCACTTTCGGTGTTCAGGACAGGATAGTCTTGAGTGGTCCGGGTGGGAGTGGGAAAAGTACTCTGCTGCGTCTGCTAGCGGGGCTTGAACCGGATACGGTCGGACGCGTGGAGAAGGCAGGTACCCCGCAAAACCGGCTTGATCCAAAAGTCTGGAGTAAAAGTGTATCACTGGTCAGTAATGACCTCCCATTACTTCGTGGAACGGTGAGTAGCAATTTGTTCTACGGACGCCGCGGCTATGAAGAAAACTACTATCAAGAGGTGCTTCAACTCTGCGGTCTTGAGTGGTCGATCGAGAATGGCCTGAGCCTGGATACGAAAGTGCTTGAGGCCGGGGCAAACCTCCCAAGCAGTGACCGCTATCGCCTTATGTTGGCCAGAGCGCTGCTGCGACGCCCAGAGTATCTGTTAATCGACAGTCATGAGGCTCACCTGGATGCCGCCATCCTCTATATCCTTATCAAAGTGCTCGATTGCTATCCTGGTGGTGTTCTGCTCTGCACTAATCTCCCAGAGCTTAAGGCCCATTGTACTCAGCATTGGCAGTTAACGGCAGATCACCAATTCAGCGCTGTTCGTATTCCTGCGGGAGATAAAAAGCCGGAAGGGGGACGAGTCTATGCTGTCTGAGTTCCTGTCCATGCCGGTGTCGGGTGAGTGTGTTGATGTGAATCTGAGATCAGCATACTTCATGAAATGCGCGATCTACAGACCATCCAACGAGCGGCGGAGGGATCGCGTGCTTGTGGCAGTGCACGGTATATCGCGTAATTACCTTAGCCAGGCAGAAGCGTTTCGTTCTCTGGCCGAGCGCCTTGGTATCTGCCTGATGGCGCCGCTATTCGATCGGGAACGCTTTCCTAACTATCAGAGGCTTGCCGCAAATCCGGAACAGCTGCGGGCTGATCTCGCGCTAAGCATGCTGTTGCTCACTTGGCAGTCGGCTCGAATGCTTCCTCAATTGAAAGTGCATCTGGTTGGTTATTCGGGTGGAGCACAGTTTGCCCATCGCTATGCGTATCTGCATCCCGAACGCGTGGCCTCGCTGAGTGTCTGTAGCGCGGGTTGGTACACGCTGCCCGACCCGGATGTTAGCTATCCCTACGGAGTCAAAAACTGGCCGGAATGGTTAGGGGAGCCTCGTCGGAACGAGCTGGCAATGCTGCCTATGCTGGCGCTGGTTGGAGACCAGGACTATCAGCGTGACTCTGCACTGCGCACAAATGCGCGCCTTGATAGGAGCCAGGGTAAAGACCGTATAGAGAGGGCAAACAGATGGGTTGAGACTATCAATGGCCAGCGTTCTGAACTTGGGGTCTCGCCCCCTGTATCGCTCGAGCTGATGCAGGGGCAGTCGCATGATTTTGATGCGAGCGTAAAGAGCGGGCTGATGTTGCCGCCATTAGAACAATTTATTCGAAATCTGGGGGGCTAGGTGAAGATGTGGGCAAAGATAACAATAGGTGCGTTAACCCTTGGGATCCTGACCGGATGCCAGGTCAAACCGCAGGTTGAGGCGGTCAGACTGAGCAAGGGAGAGCTGAAAGCCCTTTTTGTTGGCAAAACGGTTGAGTCCTACAGCCTCTCTTCGGGCACAACTAGCTTTAGTTACTATCACCCCGACGGGAAGGTTGAGCAGGTCCGGTATTGGGAGAAGCGAGACGGCCGCTGGAAACTCACTGAGGATGATCAGATCTGTCTAAGTATGGAGAACAAACCGTTTTCCTGCCGAGCAGTGTTTCGTGAGGGCGATCGCTATTACAAATACCGGCCCAAAGACGGAGGATGGCGCAAGATATTGCGCTATCGGCAGTTTCTTGAGGGGCGGCACCTATAGCGATAGCCAGAGGGTTTGAGGAAGAACCTCCCGATCATGGCCGATGGAGTCAGAGCAGAATAGCAACGGCCGGCGATAGATCGCTGTCGAGACTCAGCCCGTTTGGCTCTGGATCTCTCCGTTTAGCTGGCGTATCCGGCTGACCGGGCGGTTTCCGGTTTCGATTCAGGCAAGGCCGCGGGCTTCAAGTATCCGAATGATAATCGGGATCGGATTCATCATATGGTCAAACATCATGCGGCGTGACGCCTGGGCATCGCCTGACATCAGCACGTCTATCAGCTCCCGGTGCTCTTCCTGTTTGGTGTGCAGCGCATCGGCGGAGAAAACGGTTTCCCGCAGCCAGAGTTGCCGGTAGCGCTCCGCCTGATCCAGCATGGTTTCGCGCAGCTCCAGCAGCTTGGCGGAGCCGCAGCCACTGGCGATGGCGTAATGGAACGCCTTGTGGCGGCTGTCCCAGACGCTCAGCATCTCATCAGCACTCTGCACCTCAGTCACCCTTGAGAGCCTGTGCGCGGTGGCAATCACATCCGCTTCCCACTCATCGCCGCCCCGGGCCACGGCCAGCTCGGTGATCATCGCCTCCAGCTGGGCGCGGGCGAAGTAGATATCTTTCAGCTCCTCGATCGACATCGGCGCGACGCGAAAACCACGCTGGCTGATCGCCGTGACCAGCCGTTCTGATACCAGCCGGGACAGCGCCTCACGCATCGGGCCGGCGCCGATCTCATAGCGCTCCTTGAGCCCGCTCATCAGCAGTTTGTCGCCCGGCTGGAATACACCTTCGGTGATATCCCGCTTCAGCGCGGCATAGGCGAGGTTTGCCAGATTACTTTTTTCTTCGTTAGCGGGCATGGCGTGTGCGGTCTCTGATCAGGGTGGGGGGGATTATAGCGATTAGCCCGATATATCAGCAAAAGGGTTATTTTGTTGACGAAAGTTAAAAATGTAGATATTTTTGCATAACGTAAATATTAAGTTGTTTTTAGACCCCAACAACAACTCACCAATAACAGAGAAAACCGAGGTAGCCCCATGTCCCTAGCCGCTGCGGTATCCGCTGAAACTGAACACTCAGCCGGTTTTACCCTGGAACCTTCCTCCCTGAGCCCGCGCCTGCTGGAGCTGCGCTTTGAAAAGCCGGTGGTTGATGCCTTTCTGCAGGCGGTCACCCACTGGCCGGTACAGGCGCTGGAATACAAGTCGATGTTGCGCTTCCGCGTCGGCAAAATTCTGGATGATCTATGTGGCAACCAGCTGCAGCCGCTACTGGTCGAAAAACTGGTGGATCGCGACACTGGTGCTCTGCTGATCACGCCGGAAGGGCTGGACCAGGTGGAGCAGGCGGAGGAGATGGTCAAGTTCACCACCGCCGTGGCCCACCTGTTCGGGCGCTCCAACTTCGACGCGATGAGCGGCCAGTACTACGCCCGCTTCGTGGTCCAGAACGAGGACAACTCCGACAGCTACCTGCGCCAGGCACATCGCGTCATGGAACTGCACAACGACGGCACCTACGTCGAGCAGGACACCGATTACGTGTTGATGCTGAAGATCGATGAGCAGAACATGGAAGGCGGTAACTCCCTGCTGCTGCATCTGGACGACTGGGAAGAGCTGGAAAAATTCAGTACCGATACCCTGGCTCACCGGGAAATGCGCTGGGCGGCGCCGCCGAGCAAGAATGCCGCCAAGGATGTGTACCACCCGGTGTTCGATCTGGACCGCAGCGGGCGTCCGATCATGTCCTACATCGACCAGTTCGTGCAGCCGAAAGATGATATCGAAGGTAACTGGCTCACCGACCTGTCGGAATCGCTGGAAGGCAGCCGGTCTATCCTGTCGGTGCCGGTACCCACCGGCAGCTTCCTGCTGATCAATAACCACTTCTGGCTGCACGGCCGTGACAAGTTCACAGCCAACCCGGGTCTGCGTCGCGAGCTGATGCGTCAGCGCGGCTACTTCACCCGCGCCAAAACTCTGCGCAAGCCCAACCAGTAGGTTGGTGATCGCAAAGCTAAAACGGCTATGATCGAAAACCACCGGTAGCGATACCGGTGGTTTTTATGTAAACGCTCTTCGTGAGAACTCTTCGTGAGAACTCTTCTTGAGAGGACATAGATGTACGATTTTCTGATTATTGGTGGCGGCATTGTCGGTATGTCTACCGCCATGCAGCTGCTGGGACGTTACCCGGATAAGAAAGTGCTGGTGCTGGAAAAAGAGGCCGGCCCGGCGGAACACCAGACCGGGCATAACTCCGGCGTCATTCATGCCGGTGTGTACTACACGCCGGGTAGCCTGAAGGCCAAGTTCTGCCTTGAGGGCAACCGCAATACCAAGGATTTCTGCCAGGAAAACGGCATCAAATACGAAGAGTGCGGCAAGCTGCTGGTGGCCACCAACGAGTTGGAAATGGAGCGGATGAAGGCGCTCTGGGAGCGCACCGAGGCCAACGGGCTTGAGCGCTACTGGCTTAATGCCGAGGAGCTGCGCGAGCGGGAACCGAACATCACCGGTATCGGTGGCATCTTTGTTCCCTCCAGTGGCATCGTTAACTACAAACAGGTTACTGAGGCGATGGCGCGCCGTTTCATCGAACGCGGTGGCGAGATCCGCTACGGCGCTGAAGTGACCGCTGTGAAAGAGTCCTCCAGCGAGGTCGTTGCCAGCACCACCCAGGGCAGTTTCAACGCCCGCTACCTGATCTCCTGCTCCGGCCTGATGGCCGACCGCGTGGTGCGCATGCTGGGGCTGGAGCCGCAGTTCCGCATCTGCCCCTTCCGTGGCGAGTACTATCTGCTGCCGGAAAAGCACAACCAGATCGTCAACCACCTGATCTACCCGATCCCGGATCCGTCGATGCCGTTCCTTGGTGTGCATCTGACCCGCATGATCGATGGCACCGTTACCGTCGGCCCCAACGCGGTGCTGGCGTGGAAGCGCGAAGGCTACCGCAAGACCGATATCTCCCTGGCGGACAGTCTGGAAACCTTGGGCTATCCCGGTATCCGCAAGGTGCTGCAGAAGAACCTCAAGCCGGGCCTGGTCGAGCTGAAAAACTCCCTGTTCAAGGGCGGTTACCTGAAACAGGTGCAGAAATACTGCCCCTCGGTGGAAAAATCGGATCTGACTTCCTACCCTGCAGGCGTGCGCGCTCAGGCGGTCTCCCGGGATGGCAAGCTGGTGGACGACTTTCTGTTCGTCAAAACCGCCCGCACTATCAACGTCTGCAACGCGCCTTCTCCTGCCGCGACCTCGGCGCTGCCGATCGGTCGTTACATCATTGCTGAGGCCAGTACTCAGTTCGATCTGTAATGGCGCACGAAGAGTATTGTTTGAGGCGGGTGAAACTGAACGTTTACAGGCGATCAACCGGCACCAGGGTGCCGGTGTTAGTATCCATCCATCACCCTAGGATCTCCGAGAGTTAACTATGACAAGCACACTGATTACCAAGACTCAGGCCTATGTCGATGGACAGTGGGTCTCCGCTGCTTCCGGTAAAACGCTGGCCGTACTGAATCCGGCGAACGGTGAGCACCTGGCTGACGTACCTGATATGAGCGCCGGCGAAGCCAGTGCCGCCGTCGAAGCCGCGCACCGGGCCTTTGCCAGCTGGAAGAAGACCACCGCGAAAGCACGGGCCCAGATGCTGCGTCGCTGGTACGAGCTGATCATGGATAATCAGGAAAGACTGGCTCAGCTGATGACCGCGGAGCAGGGTAAGCCGCTGGCCGAGTCGCGTGGCGAAGTCGCCTACGGCGCTTCTTTTGCCGAGTGGTTCGCGGAAGAGGGCAAGCGCGCCTACGGCGAGCATATCCCGTCGCCGTCACCGACCTCTCGTCTCGTCACCATTCGCCAGCCGATCGGTGTGGTCGCGGCGATTACGCCGTGGAACTTCCCGGTGGCGATGATCACTCGCAAGATCGCACCGGCGCTGGCGGCCGGTTGCACCGTGGTGCTCAAGCCCGCCGAAGATACGCCGCTGTCGGCGCTTGAACTGACCGCGCTGGCAGAGGAGGCCGGCTTCCCGCCCGGTGTCATCAATATTGTCACCACGGCAGACCCGGTTTCCGTGGGCGATACGCTGACGTCTCATCCTTTGGTCAGCAAGGTGTCGTTCACCGGTTCCACCCCGGTGGGCAAGCATATCCTGCATCAGGCTGCCGATACCGTTAAAAAGGTGTCGCTGGAGCTGGGCGGTAACGCGCCGTTTATCGTCTTTGAAGATGCGGATCTGGATGCGGCCGTCAAAGGTTTGTTGATCTCCAAGTACCGTAACGCCGGTCAGACCTGCGTCTGCACCAACCGTGTTTACGTGCAGCGTTCGGTGCTTGATGCCTTCGTTGAAAAGTTCAAGCAGGGTGTCAGCGCACTGAAAGTAGGTGCCGGTAATCAGGAAGGCGTCGAAATCGGACCGCTGATCAACCTGAAAGCGATTGAGCGTGTTGAACAGGTGGTTAAAGATGCGGTGGCAGAGGGTGCGCAACTGGAAATGGGCGGTCAGCGCTCCGATGCCGGTGAGCTGTTCTATGAACCGACCCTGCTCAGCGGCGTGACCGAACAGATGTCGATCGCCAGCCAGGAGCTGTTCGGCCCGATCTCCACGCTGTTTGTCTTCGATGATGAAGAGGATGTGATCGAGCGCGCCAACGCCACGCCTTTCGGGCTGGCGGCTTATTTCTACTCCCGCGATATCGGTCGCTGCTGGCGCGTGGCCGAAGGGCTCGAGTACGGCATGGTGGGTATCAACGAAGGCATTATCTCCAACGAGGTGGCCCCCTTTGGTGGCGTGAAGGAATCCGGTATTGGCCGCGAAGGCTCCAAGCACGGCCTGGACGACTACCTGGAGATCAAATACCTCTGCATGGGCGGTATCTGATCCGGCTCCCGCAGCAGTAACAGTCCTGAGGGCGTCAGCAGCCCTTGCCTCCGATAAACCCCGGCCCGACCAGGCCGGGGTTTTTAATGGGGCCTGGTAAAGAGTCACTGGCAGCGCCAGGCCACGCTGATGGCGTGGGGAGTGATGAAAAAGAGACCTGCTTTATCGACAGCCGGTGATTTCCAGCCGCAAGCAATCCACTGTCGGAGGCAATGCTAAGGGTCCGATAAAAAAAATTATCGTTGATTGCGGGCTTGCGCTGTTTTTTACCTGCCTTAATCTGGTCTCACCATATTTGAGCATCAAAAAATGTGTGTGCACTAATGTAATGCTCTGTCTTTTATATGCTCGGATTTTGTGGATAATGGCGCGCTTTCTGCCGCCCGGCCGGGCTAATGAACCATCTTGAATGCACCTGTCTGGTGCGTGATTTCTGCAACAAAAATACCCCCTCCTGGATATTGATTTTGTTTGATCACCTTCAAAGTAAACATGTGGCGTACGGCGTTTAACGCCTGTAAGCCCTTTGCCATAGTCCAAATCCAGTTGTCATCCGACTGACTCAAAAGGACTCGGCAAAGACCGCTGTCCACTATAAAGAAAGAGGTAATAGGTCCATGAAAAGCATGCTCGGAAAAATGTCTCGCACCGTTGCTACGGGCGCCGTTGCGCTGTCGCTGACCCTGGGTTCGGTCGCCAGCGCTACCGCCGCAGAATACAACTGGCGGTTTGCAAACCTTTACAGCCGCGGCACTGCGTTTGGCGAGGTCTACCAGAGCATGGCCGATAACATCGAAAAGATGTCTGGCGGTCGCATTGCCGTGAAAATGATGTACGCCGGTGAGGGCGTCAGCACCAACGGTATCTTTGGCGCGGTAAAGAGCGGCCTGATCACCATGGGGGCGCCTTTTCAGCCGATGCACGCCGGTGAAATGTCCGAAGGCGTGATCGAAGTGGGTCTGCCGGGCGGTACCGACAACCCGGCCAAACTGATGGATCTGTTCTACGAAAAAGGTTTCGCTGATGTGCTCAGCGAGGCCTACGCTGCGCACGGCGTCCAGTACCTGGACCCTTACATCCAGCCGCCGGTTTATATCATCACCAAGGAGCCGATCAACTCGGTTGCCGACTTTGAAGGGCTGAAGATCCGTGCGCCGGGTGCCTACGGCAAGTTCCTGCGTAACCTGGGTGCGTCTCCGGTTAACCTGGCCTGGAGCGAGATCTACACCAGCCTCTCCACCGGCGTTATCGATGGCTCCATCGGTTCCAACATGATCGACCACCGCGACGGCAACCATGTGGAAGTGGCCAAGTACATGTACCGTCTGCCGCTGGCGGGTGCCCAGGTACTGCCGGTGATCGTTAACCAGCAGGCCTGGAACAAACTGCCGGAAGACCTGCAGGCGATCGTCAAGGCGGCAACCAGCGTGCACGCCAAGGATCAGCTGACCAAGTCCCGCAAGTGGGAATCTGAAGCGATTGCCGATATGGAGGCCAAGGGTCTGCAGTGGAGCCCGGAGCCGAGCGAAGCAGATCGCCAGGCCTGGAAGGCGGCGGGCGCCAACCTGTGGGAAGAGTATGCCAAGGAAAGCGACTACAGCGCCCGTCTGATCGAGGTGCTTGAGAAAGACGTGGCTGAATAATCCGCATCGGATACCGGGGGTGGGCGAGAGTCCACCCTTTTTCAGTTTACGCGGACGAGGAAAGGAGTTCTCTCGCAAGGCTCGGCCGGCGTCGGCGTAAGCTGAATTCATTTCGGGGTAATCGCTATGATCGCAACTCTGCTGAGAGGCTATGTCCTCAGCGTTCAGTTTATCGTCAGGTTGATCGGGCAGTCGATGGCCTGGTTTGTGCCGGTGCTCGCGCTGGTGGTGGCATTCGAGGTGTTCGCTCGTTACGTGCTGAACAGCCCGACCATCTGGGCCTACGACCTGTCTCTGTTTATTTTCGCTTACATCGCGGCACTGGGCGGTGCCTACGCCCAGCAGCGCCGTGCCCACATCAACGTGGATATCCTCTATCTCAAGGTTTCGGAGCGCACGCGGCGGGTGTTCAACCTGCTGACCTATGCCCTGGCGTTCTATTTCATGCTGGTGCTTATCGATATCAGCGTCGACAAGCTGATAGAGGCGATCAAGTTCAACTATCGCCGCCAGAGCGAGTGGGCGCCGCACATGCACCACTTCTGGGTGATGATGATCACCGCCGGCAGCCTGATGGCGCTGCAGCTGCTGGCGCAGTGGCTGGAGGATCTGTACAGCCTGATCAGCGGTCGCGATCTGTTTGAAGCGGGAGAAGAGTCATGATGAGTATCGAACTGCTGACCGCGCTGCTGCTCGGCTGCATTCTGCTGGCGTTTGCCTTTGGGGCGCCGGTGGGCCTGGCGCTTGGCGGTATCGCCATGGCCGTGGGTTATGCCACCTGGGGGGAGGGGATCTTCAACATTATCCCGTCCACCATCGATTCCACCTATTTCAGTTTTATCCTGCTGGCGATCCCGCTCTACATCTATATGGGACAGCTGCTGACCCGTTCCGGCATCGGTGATGCGATGTTCAACGCCAGCCAGCTGATGATCGGCAAGGTACGCGGATCGCTGGCGATCAGCGTTATCGGTGTCTGCTCGATGATCGGTGCCATGGTCGGCATCATCGGTGCCGGCATCATGACCTCCGGCAGTATCGCGCTGAAGCCGATGCTGGAGCGTGGCTACGACCGGCGTCTGGCGCTGGGCGTGATCATGGCCGGTGGCGGTCTGGGTATCCTGATTCCGCCGAGCGTACCGATGATCATGTTTGCCTCCTCGACGCAGAACTCCGTGGGCCGGATGTTCATCGCGGCGCTGGTGCCGGCGCTGATCTCGATTATTTCGCTGGCGCTCTACGTGATTATCAGCTGCAAGCTGAACCCGACCCGAGCCCCGCTCGGTACCGGTGCCGAGGTCAACATGACGCCGCGTCAGAAGGTGCGCACCCTGCGTGACGGGCTGTTCTCGGTGCTGCTGATCTTCGCGGTACTTGGCAGCATCATTTCCGGTATCGCCACACCCACGGAGTCCGGCGCCATCGGCGTGGTCGGTGCGATTATCCTGGCGATCCTGTTCAAACGCTTCAAACCTGCCATGTTCAAATCAGCCGGTTTGGAGACCGCGATTCTGATCAGCGTGGCGATGTGGATTATTTTCGGTGCCACGCTGTTCAGTAACTTCCATCTGCTGATGGGGGTTCAGGATATGGTCGCCTCCTTTACCCAGGATCTCGGGCTGCCGCCGATCGGTGTGATTATCCTGATGCAGGTAATCATGCTGCTGCTCGGCTTCATCATCGACGAATTCATCATCGTGCTGATGTGCGCGCCGCTGTTTACGCCGATTGCCGTATCCCTGGGCTATGACCCGATCTGGTTCGGCATTCTGATGATCCTGAATATCGAGATTGCGGTACAGACACCGCCCTATGGCTTTGCGCTGTTCTACCTGAAAGGGATCGCGCCGCCGGGTGTGACCATGGGCGATATCTACAAGTCGGTACTGCCATTTATCGCCATCAAACTGGCGGTGCTGGTGCTCTGTATGCTGGTGCCGGAGATCGTGCTCTGGCTGCCCAACCTGATCATGGGGTGATGCGATGTATACCAATATTCTGATACCGATGGACCCGGATCATGCGGACCTGTTCCCCGCACAGGTGGAGGCCGCGGAAAAACTGCTGTCCTCCGGCGGCCGGATATCGGTGCTGTACGTGAATCCGAACTACACCCACAGTCTGATGGCGGCAACCACGCCGGATAAGCCGACAGAGGTGGAGCAGGCGGTGCTGGATCAGGTGATCGAGCGGTTTGAAACCTGTGTCAGTGAAGCGCTGCGTGGACAGGTTTACAGCCAGCGCGGTGTGGTGCACGACCAGGTGCTGCGGGTCGCGGGTCGCATTCAGGCAGACCTGATTATCATGGCCGCCTGCAAGAAACCGCTGGAGCGCTATTTTCTCGGTTCCAATACCCGCAAGGTGACGGCCGACGCTAAATGCGCGGTGCTGGTTCAGCGCTGACTGCGGGATGTTAAAGATTGATTCCAAAGGGGGCCCGGGCTCCCTTTTTTATTGTTTCGAAACCACACTCTATACGGCGCTGAACGTTTAAGCGGCGCTCTGGCATGTATACCGGCAAGATGAAAAGGGCTCGGTTAGGCCGATATCTGCCAAACGCTGCACTCTCTACCGGTTTCCTCTACCGGCTTCAATGCCGCCGTCTGAAACAGAACTTTTCGGCCTGCCAGGCAGCTGCGGTACCTGGTCTGTTATCTCTTTTTCTTATAAGTGTATGTTTTTTAGTGCTGTTCTAAAAAAAGGACGGACTGTTTCTCTGCTGCCTAATTTCTATTCAGACTGTTACTAACCTTTTGTTTGTAAAAGTTAATTGTAAGACAAAAGTCTTATTGTGCTGTTTTCTGCAATGGTCCGTTTCTTTGAAGTTACTTCGTGTATGGCGTTATTTTCTGCGCGCCGTTGATACAGATCAATGTACCCAGCGTTGTGTTTCCCAGTCAGCCAGTAGGTCTCTGTGAGGCCGTCCCCGCGGGAATCTCATCTCCCCTTCCGCGGAACGGCTTCGAGCAGGTTTTTAACCCAGGGGTCTCGGGAAACCAGCGGCACTGATTTGTATCTCGGCATGGTCGTTCCATGACCTTCGCGAGCCGTTCAACGCGTCTCCAGCAATGCCTTGGTTCCACTCGGTTTCCCAGGGCCGCGTTGAGCGTCCCGCGACCCACTTAGGCACTTTCTTACCGAAGGTTGTAATAAGATGACAGACAGAGCTTTTTCTCTTGTCCGGGGCGGGGTATTGCTGTTGCTGACGGCCATTATGGTCGGCTGCAAGGATGGCGTCCTTGATCCCAAAGGGCAGGTGGCGGCGGATGTGAAATCGCTGATTATCACGGCAACCCTGCTGATGCTGATCGTCGTAATCCCCGTGATTGTCCTGACCCTGGTGTTTGCCTGGAAATACCGTGCCAGCAACACCAAAGCTACCTACATGCCCAAATGGGCGCACTCCACCAAAATCGAACTTGTTGTCTGGTTGGTCCCCTGCCTGATCATTATCGCGCTTGGCACCATCACCTGGCGTACGACCCATGAGCTCGATCCCTATCAGCCGCTCAAGGGCGTGGCCGGTGAAGAAGATCCGTTGACAGTGGAAGTCGTGTCGTTGGACTGGAAATGGCTTTTCATCTACCCGGAGCAGCAGATTGCCACGGTCAACAAGCTGGTGATCCCGGCCCACCAACAGGTGCGCTTCAAGATCACCTCTGACTCGGTGATGAACTCCTTCTTCATCCCCCAGCTGGGCAGCCAGATCTACTCCATGGCGGGTATGGAAACCAAGCTGCACCTGATTGCCGATGAGCCCGGAACCTACGACGGGTTCTCCGCCAACTACAGCGGCGGCGGCTTTACCGGCATGAACTTCAAGACGGAAGCGCTGGACAGCGAAGCCGATTTTGATGCCTGGGTTGCCCAGGTACGCAGTGGCAGCGAGCCGCTGAATCAGGCGCGTTACGAGCTGCTGGCCGAGCGTTCCATCAACCATCCGGTAGAGACCTTCTCCGATGTGGAGCCGGGCCTCTTTACCAGCATTCTGCAGCAGTACATGACGATGCCTTCCGAGGGTGAAGAGGGCATGCACGGCATGGAAATGCATGAAGAAGAGGCCATGAGTGGCCACGAAAGCGCCCAGGGTGCCGTTCAGCACCTGGCGCAGGAGTAAGCAAGTATGTTCGGAAAACTCTCTCTGGACGCCATTCCCTACCACGAGCCGATTATCGTTATCACGCTCGCGGTAGTAGGCCTCGTTGGCCTGTTTGTGGCGGCGTCCGTTACCAAAATGGGTAAATGGGGTTACCTCTGGCGCGAATGGCTGACTTCCGTCGACCACAAACGCCTGGGTGTCATGTACATCATCCTGGCGCTGGTGATGCTGATTCGCGGCTTTGCCGATGCGGTGATGATGCGTACCCAGCTGGCTGTCGCCACCGGCGGTTCGGAAGGCTATCTGCCGCCGGAACATTACGACCAGATCTTCACCGCTCACGGTGTGATCATGATCATCTTCATGGCGATGCCGATGATGATCGGTCTGATGAACATCGTGCTGCCGCTGCAGATCGGTGCGCGCGACGTGGCCTTCCCGTTCCTCAACAACCTGAGCTTCTGGCTCGCGGTTGGCGGTGCTGTACTGATCAACATCTCCCTGGGTGTGGGTGAGTTCGCCAAGACCGGCTGGGTGGCTTACCCGCCGCTGTCGGAGCTCTCCTACAGTCCCGGCGTCGGTGTCGATTACTACATCTGGGCACTACAGATATCGGGGCTCGGGACGCTGTTAACCGGCGTCAACTTCCTGGTGACCGTGTTCAAGATGCGCGCACCGGGCATGAAGCTGATGGATATGCCGATCTTCACCTGGGCCTGCACCTGGGCGAACATCCTGATCGTTGCATCCTTCCCGATCCTGACCGCCGTACTGGCGATGCTGACTCTGGACCGTTACCTGGATTTCCACTTCTTCACTAACGAAGGTGGTGGTAACCCGATGATGTATATCAACCTGTTCTGGGCCTGGGGTCACCCCGAGGTATACATCCTGATTCTGCCGGCGTTCGGTATCTTCTCCGAGGTGATCTCCACCTTCACCGGCAAGCGTCTGTTCGGCTACAAGTCCATGGTCTGGGCGAGCGGTGCGATCTCTATCCTGGGCTTCATCGTCTGGCTGCACCACTTCTTCACCATGGGCTCCAGCGCCAACGTCAACGCCTTCTTCGGCGTGGCGACCATGATCATCTCCGTGCCCACCGGTGTGAAACTGTTCAACTGGCTGTTCACCATGTATCGCGGCCGCCTGCGTTTCGCGGTACCGGTGCTCTGGACCCTCGGCTTCATGGTGACCTTCACCATCGGTGGTATGACCGGCGTACTGCTGGCGGTACCGGGTGCGGACTTCGTGCTGCACAACAGCCTGTTCCTGATCGCGCACTTCCACAACACCATCATCGGTGGTGCGGTGTTCGGTTACCTGGCCGGTTTCGCGTTCTGGTTCCCGAAAGCGACCGGTTTCCACCTCAACGAACGTCTCGGCAAGGCGGCCTTCTGGTTCTGGCAGATCGGTTTCTACGTCGCGTTCATGCCGCTGTACGTACTGGGCTTCATGGGTATGACCCGTCGTCTGAACCACACCGACAACCCGCTGTGGGAGCCCTGGCTCTACCTGGCGGCCTTTGGTGCGGCTCTGATCCTGGTCGGTGTTGTCTGCCAGCTGGTACAGCTCTGCGTCAGCATCCGCGATCGCGAGCAGAACAAGGCCGGTGGCGACCCCTGGAATGGTCACACCCTGGAGTGGTCCACCACCTCACCGCCGCCGTTCTACAACTTCGCCTCTACGCCGCACGTTGAGGGTATCGATGCCCACACCACGGCTAAAGAGAAGGGTTATGCCGGCTGGCGTCCCGAGAAGTTCGCGCCGATCCACATGCCGCGCAACACCTCTGCAGGCATCCTGATGGCCGGATTCCTGACCCTGATGGGCTTTGCATTGATCTGGCATATCTGGTGGTTGGCAGGTGCAAGCTTCGTGGCAACCATCGTTACGCTGCTGGTACGCGCCTACGACAACGATACCGACTATTACGTCCAGCCGGACGAGATTGAGCGGATCGAAGGCAAGGCCGGCGCCAAGTTGGCGGAGCAGGTATAAATCATGACGACACAAGTAACTTATCCCGCAAACACCTATCCGGTGCCCGAAGATGAGCACCACGATCCGGGCGAGAATACTCTGTTCGGTTTCTGGCTCTACTTGATGACGGACTGCCTGCTGTTCGCGTCTGTCTTCGCTACCTGGGGTGTGCTCTACTTCGCCACCGATGGTGGTCCGGGACCGAAGGATCTGTTTGAGCTGGACTACGTGGCGATCGAAACCGCCGCGCTGCTGGTCTCCAGTATCACTTACGGCTTCGCGATGATCTCGGCCCACGCCGGTCGTAAGGGCGGCGCCCTGTTCTGGCTGGCGGTGACCTTTGTCTGCGGTGCGGTGTTCATCGGTATGGAGGTCAACGAGTTTCATCACCTGATCGCTGAGGGCGCAGGCCCGCAGCGCAGCGCATTCCTGACCGCGTTCTTCTCGCTGGTCGGCATGCACGGTCTGCACGTCACTGCAGGTCTGCTGTGGATGATCGTGATGATGATCGAAGTCTCCAAGCGCGGTCTGGGTGGTAAAACCCTGACCCGCCTGGGCTGCCTGAGCATGTTCTGGCACTTCCTGGATGTGGTCTGGATCTGCGTGTTCACCAGCGTTTACCTGATGGGGGTTCTGTAATGGCACATTCCTCTCATGACTCTCACAGCGGCTCTCACAGCACGTATCACGGTACGGTGAAGGGCTACCTGACAGGTTTCGTACTGTCGATCATCCTGACGGCGATCCCGTTCTGGATGGTAATGGAAAGCGACTTCACGACCAGCGTGAAATTCTGGACTATCAGCATCCTGGCGGTGGTACAGATCATCGTTCACCTGAAGTACTTCCTGCACCTGGACTTCACGCACGAAGGCAAGCCGAACACCCTGGCTTTCCTGTTCAGTGCGCTGATTATCGTGCTGGTGGTTGGTCTGTCGCTGTGGATCATCTACGAATCCAACGCGATGATGATGTGAGCGTCGTATGCTGAAGCTTAAACGTTACCTACTCGTGGCCAAGCCGGGGATTATCTTCGGCAACCTGGTGGCGACCGGCGGGGGCTTCCTGCTGGCGTCCCAGGGCCAGGTCGACTGGCTGCTGCTGGCGATAACCGTACTCGGGATATCGCTGGTGGTTGCCTCCGGCTGTGCGGTGAACAACTGCATCGACAGGGATATCGATCGCCGCATGAAGCGCACCCGCAACCGTGTCACCGTCACCGGGGAAATCTCGGTGACGGCGGCGCTGGCGCATGGTTTTGTGCTTGGTGTGGCGGGCTTCTCGCTGCTGGCCTGGCAGACCAATGCCGTCACCGTTTTCTTTGCCGCCTTTGGCTATGTCATCTACGTCGGCGCTTACAGCCTGTGGATGAAGCGCAAGTCGGTCTACGGAACTCTGGTCGGCAGTCTGTCCGGCGCGGTACCGCCGGTGGTGGGTTACTGCGCCGTCAGCGGTCAGTTCGATGCCCAGGCAGGGATTCTGCTGCTGATGTTCTGCCTCTGGCAGATGCCGCACTCCTATGCGATCGCCATCTATCGCTACCGTGACTACGAAGCGGCCGGGATTCCGGTACTGCCGGTGGTCAGCGGTGTGATGAAGACCAAACGCCATATCGCGCTGTATATCCTGGCTTTCCTGCCGGCGGCGCTGGCGCTGGTGATCGGCGGTCACGTCGGTATGGCCTACCTGGCGGTAGCGGCGGTGACCAGTATCTGGTGGCTGGTGCTGGCGCTGCGGGGCTATCGCGTCGGCATCGACGAGACTCGCTGGGCACGGCAGGTGTTTGCGTTCTCCATCGTCACCATCACCGCGTTAAGTATTGCCATGGCCGTGGACGTGCACCAGCCGGTTACGTCCCTCGCCATGCTGTGACGGGGTTTGGAAGGGCCATGGCAGGCAAGTTCATGTCAGGCTCTTAGACCGGCTTTCGGCTTTTCCGAAACCCTTTTTTCACCGGCCCTCGGGTCGGTTTTTTGCGTCTGGTGGAATGTAATCCAGGTGCTGCTGTCTTAACCTCCACGCCGCGTATAGACTCCTCGTTCGCCCGATAGCCAAGGATTGAACCATGCAGACACCGAGCAAACTATTGAATCAGGTCCTGGCAGCGCTTCTGCTGCTGATGCTGTCTTCCGTGACACTGGCCGAACTGGCGCCGGTACGTATCGAGGCATACATCGACAGTCTGACGGATGTCCGCGAACTGGGTGATCAGCTTAAGGCCGAGGGTAAAGAAGCGTTTCTGGCAGGCAAGATCATGCCGGGAGCAGGGGAGCGTTTTGATCCTCACCAGCGCGCGGTGTCGGTACTCAAACGTGACGAACCCGGCTATTACGCCGAGCTTGGCAAGCGGGTGGTTCCAAGAGGTTTTACCAGCGCAGAATCCTGGGCGCGGACCGGTGATCAGGTGGTTCTGGCCTATGGCGCTGCCAAGGTCGCGGCGGAAAGTCCGCAGATGCTGGCGCTGGCTGCCCAGAGCGGGCCTGAGCAGGAGCTGCTGATGCAGGCGCTGCCGCCAAAGCAGCGGGAACAGTTCAAACAGGCGCTGGTGATCGCCAGAGCGCTGGCGCAGGTACCGGCCGCTGACCGGGAGGCGGTCACGCCCTATGTGGGTCAGCTGGATCAGATATTCAACCAGTACCGGCAGTAAGCCCCTTTGACCCGGGCCGCTGAGCGTCAAGCCTGGCCCGGGTTAGCCTCGGCATTAGGCCTCGAGTGTTTCGCCCAGTCGCTGGACTGCGGTTTCCAGCAGCAGCGGGCTGATCTCATGGCCCACATTCTTCTCCGTATCCAGGGAAACCCGGGCACCCAGAGATTCCAGCCGTTCGCAGGCCTGTCGGGCTAACTCCACAGGGATCACCTCGTCCGCCTCACCATGCAGCAGGTGGATCACCGTGTGCTGCGGCGCGCTGTCCGGCAGGCTGGCGTAGCGGCCCGAGAAGCCGAGTATCTGGCCGGCCAGTCCATCGCGCACCTTGATCGCTTCCAGTGACATGATGGTGCCCTGGGAGAAGCCGACCAGCACGGTGTTTGCGGAGTCGATGCCGTAGCGCTGCTGCAGTGCCTCCACCATGGCGATAAAGTCGGGCAGCACCCTGGCGACCCGTGCCGGACGTTCGTCATTGGTCATATTGCTCAGAGAGAACCATTGCCGGCCCCCGAAGCCGCCGTCAAAAGGTTCAAAACCATCGACCACACAACAGATGGCGCTTGGAAAGGCTGCATTCAGGGCCTGCCCCAACGGCGCCAGGTTTTCTTTATTGGCGCCCACGCCGTGAGCCAGGATAAACAGATAACGGGCTTCACCCCGGGCAGGGATTTCGATCATCTCGGGCAGGGTCATGCGGCAAATTTCTCCAGAGGCAGGTTAAGTGGAAAGCGGCTGGCAGGAGGGTATGGCTGCCAGCTTCGAAACAGAATATCCGTAGTTAAACATAAGGTTAATCAAACTGCGTATGGACTGGCGGTTTAGACTAAACGGTGTCTTGAATTTATTGGCTGGATAGCGAAACACTATTTGACTCAGGTCAATAAAGGTCTAATCTGAATCATGCAGGCCAAATCCCTCTGGCCGTGGTTCGCAGGTGTTTCGTATGCAATCCCAGAGTCGTCTTTTACCCCTCATCACACCGCTGCTCTTCGCATTGGTGGTGATGCTTGTCGCGTTGTCGGCAGAGGCCGGGGTTAATGAAGATCGTGGCGTTGCATCCCCCGCCATCATCGTCGATAGCTGCATCACCGACCCTGCACTTGGACAGCTGGGTGATAGCGATCACAACCCGGCAATGCCTGCCTCGCCGCTCCCTGCGGTATCAAACGGTCAGTTGCTGGAAACGCCGGTCGGCCGGGCATATCCCCCCTCGGAATTTAGTCTTCTGCCGCGCTCGCGTGCACCTCCTGTAGTTTTCTGATTTCAGCCTGAGCTTGTAAATCTGTTGTGTTTTTTACTACTGCGCCCACGCGCAGGGAGGAGTATCTCATGGACCGTTATTCTGAACTGAAAACTGTCAGCCTGAGCGATTACCAGTCTGTTGTTGAATCTGAAGATGTTGAACGCTTTGATCTGGACAGTCCGGCACGTCTGGTCGTTACCGATTTTCTCTATCACAAGCCGCTGGTGCTGAACCCCGATGTCGGGGTGGATGATGCGATTGCCGCCATGCGTCGTGCCCATGTGCGCTCGGTGCTGATCGCCAACGGTGAGTTCCGCGGTATCGTTACGGTGGCCGACCTGGAAAGTCGCAAGGTGCTGAGCCTGGCGACCAGCTCTGGCCAGTCGCGCAGCGATCTGGCGATCAGCGATCTGATGATCCCCAAGGCGAAACTCAAAGGGGTACCGATCAATGTGATCGAAACCGCCAGCATCGGCGCCCTGCTGCAGACACTGAAGAACGAAGGCCAGCAGCATATGCTGGTGGTCGATCCGGAGAATCAGCGTATCCGCGGTATCATCTCCGCCAGCGATATCGCCCGTCGTCTGCATGTGTCGGTGGAGATCAACCACCGTGCCACCAGCTTCCGTGAACTGGTCGAGGTGATCTCTTCCGGTCGCGACGTGGGCTGATCCTACACGACTTGTCTATCCTGAATCTGACGTAGACCTGCAATTGTTGGTCTGCGTCAGTACCTTGCCGGCGCTCAGCTGAGATACTCAGGTTGAGGCCGGCAGGCAAGAGCCCGGTAACGGCCGTCGCAGGATAGAAGGAGAAGTCGGCATGGCACCCGAATACCGGATGATGGATGGCAATGAGGCCGCCGCCACCATCGCCCATCAGCTCAACGACGTAATCGCGATTTACCCTATCACCCCCGCCTCACCCATGGGGGAACTCTGTGATGCCTGGAGTGCATCGGGAAAGACCAATCTCTGGGGCGCCGTCCCCGATGTGATTGAACTGCAGAGTGAGGCCGGTGCCGCTGGTGCCGTTCACGGCTCCCTGCAGGCGGGCGCCAAAACCTGCACCTTTACGGCCTCCCAGGGACTGCTGCTGAAAATCCCCAACATGTTCAAGATCGCCGGTGAGCTGACGCCCACGGTGTTCCATGTGGCGGCGCGTTCGGTGGCGACCCATGCGCTGTCGATCTTCTGCGATCACTCCGACGTGATGGCCACCCGCAGTACCGGTTTTGCCCTTCTTTCCGCCAACACCGCCCAGGAAGCGATGGATTTCGCCTGTATCGCCGAGATGGCCACGTTGGAAGGGCGGGTGCCGGTGCTGCATTTCTTCGATGGCTTCCGCACCAGTCATGAGGTCAGCAAGGTCGAGTTGATCAGCAGCGAACAGTTGCGCGAACTGGTGCCACCGCATCTTGTACAGGCTTGCCGGGACCGCGGCATGTCGCCCAACCGACCCGGCGTTCGCGGTACCTCGCAGAACCCGGACGTGTTCTTCCAGTCCCGCGAGGCGATCAACCCCTTTTATGCCGCCTTCCCCGATATCGTGCAGTCCGCCATGGATCGCTTTGCTGCAGTAACCGGGCGCCAGTATCGGACGTTCGAATATGAGGGTGACCCGGAGGCGGAGCGGGTGGTGGTGCTGATGGGCTCCGGCGCTGAAACCGCCGCCGAGACGGTGGCGGATCTGAACGGTAAGGGGGAAAAGGTTGGCGTATTGAAAGTGCGCCTGTTCCGTCCCTTCGACAGTAAGCGGCTGGTGGCGGCCCTGCCAAAAACCGTAGCTTCCATCGCCGTGCTCGATCGCACCAAGGAGCCGGGTTCCGACGGTGAACCGCTGTACAAGGATGTGGCCACCGCCCTGTTCCAGGCATATAACGCCGGCCAGCTTGAAAATGGCCTGCCGCGAATCGCCGGCGGTCGCTTCGGGCTCGGCTCCAAGGAGTTCACCCCGGCCATGGTCAAGGCGGTATTCGATGGCCTGAGCAGCGGACAGCTCGGTCCCCAGTTCAGCGTCGGTATCGACGATGATGTCAGCCAGCTGAGCCTGGCCTGGGATCCGGATTATCGCACCGGTGCGGCGGAGAACTGGACCCAGGCGGTGTTCTACGGCCTGGGTGCCGACGGCACCGTCAGTGCCAACAAGAACAGTATCAAGATTATCGGAGCCGAGGCAGGGCGCTACGCCCAGGGGCATTTTGTCTATGACTCGAAAAAGTCAGGCGCGGTGACGGTGTCGCATCTGCGTTTTGGCCCGAAACCTATTCGTGCCGCCTACGAGATCCAGCCGGGGCAGGCGGATTTTGTCGCCTGCCATCAGCCGCAGTTTCTCGATCGCTACCCAATGCTTGATCTGGCCCGCGAAGGCGCCAGGGTTCTGATCAACACACCGCTGAGCGGCGATAGCTTCTGGCAATCGCTGCCGGGGCCGGTGCAGCGGGCGATGCAGCAGAAGCGGCTCAAGGTCTATCTGATCGATGCCTACTCGGTGGCACAGGAGGCGGGCCTCGGTAAGCGCATCAACACCATTATGCAGACCTGCTTTTTCGCCTTGGCAGGGGTGTTAACGAAAGAGGAGGCGATCAAACGCATCAAGGCAGCGGTGGAGAAAAGCTATGGCCGACGCAGCCGCAGCATCGCCGATATGAATATCAGCGCCATCGATAATGCGCTTTCGCATCTGGCGGAGTTCAGCGTACCGGACAGCAATGCCGGGCAGATACCGATGCGGGTGCTGGAGATACCCGGTGAGGATCCTTTCCTGCACCAGGTCACCAGCGAACTGATCGCCGGGCGGGGGGATGGCCTGCCGGTATCGAAACTGCCGCTGGATGGTGGCTGGCCCTCCGGCACGGCGCAGTATGAAAAGCGCGATCTGGCGCTGAATATTCCCCACTGGGAACCGGATCTGTGCACCCACTGCGGCAAGTGTGTGCTGGTCTGTCCGCACAGCGTTATCCGTTCCAAGGCGTTTGATGCCAGGTTGTTGGAAGGGGCGCCGGAGAGTTTCCAGGCGGTGCCGATCAAGGGGGCCAAGGATTTTCCGCCGGATACAATGATCAGCTACCAGCTCTCGCCGGAGGACTGCACCGGCTGCACGCTCTGCGTGGAAATCTGCCCGATAGCCGACAAGAGCAACGCCAGCCGCAAGGCGATCAATATGGTGCCCAAGGAGCAAAGGGTCGACGAGGAAAAGGCCAATTGGGCCTTCTTTAAACAGCTGCCGGAGTTTGACCGCACCCAGGTAAAAGAGACCACGCTCAAGGGGGCCATGCTATACCAGCCGCTGTTTGAGTTCAGTGGCGCCTGTTCCGGCTGCGGTGAGACTCCCTATGTGCGGCTGCTGAGCCAGCTCTACGGCGACCATATGCTGGTGGCCAACGCCACCGGCTGTTCATCGATCTACGGCGGTAACCTGCCCACCACGCCCTGGAGCTATAACGCCGAAGGCCGCGGGCCCGCCTGGAACAACTCCCTGTTTGAGGATAACGCCGAGTTTGGCCTGGGTATGCGTGCCGCCCTGGATGCCCAGCAGGCCTATGCCCGGGCACTGCTGGAAAGCCTTGCAGGCAAGCTGGATGGCACCTTTATCAGTGAACTGATGAACGCGGATGAAAGCAATGAGACGGGGCTTGCCGACCAGCGCCAACGGATCGACAGGCTGAAGGAACAGCTGACGCCGATCGATGATCCGGTGGCACGTTCGCTGGAAGCGGTGGCCGACAAGCTGGCGCGCCACAGCGTCTGGATCGTCGGCGGCGATGGCTGGGCCTACGATATCGGCTATGGCGGGCTCGATCATGTGCTGGCCTCGGGCCGCAACGTCAATATTCTGGTGCTCGATACCGAGGTCTACTCCAACACCGGTGGCCAGACCTCCAAGGCAACACCGCGGGCGGCGGTGGCCAAGTTCTCCGCCGGCGGCAAACCGGGGCCGAAAAAGGATCTGGCGCGCATCGCCATGGATTATGAACATGTCTACGTGGCACATGTGGCCTACGCCGGCAAGGATGTGCAGACCCTGCGTACCTTCCTGGAGGCGGAAAGCTATGACGGCCCCTCGCTGATCATCGCCTATTCGCCCTGTATCGCTCACGGCTACGACCTGGCAGACAATCACCAACACCAGCGCCTGGCGGTCGAGTCCGGCCACTGGCCACTGTTCCGTTACGATCCGCGCCGGGCCACCGAGGGCAAGAATCCGCTACGGATGGATTCCAAGCCGCCGTCGATCCCCTACAGCCACTTTGCGCGTGCCGAAGCGCGCTTCAGCATGTTGAGCCGTACCCATCCCGAGGCCGCTAAGGCATTTCTGGAGGCGGCCCAGCATGAAGTGACCGAACGTTATCACCGCTATGCCCAGCTGGCCGAGCTCAGCTGGGAGGAGGTGGAATCCCCGCCTGAAAATAATGAACAGAGCCCGGCGGGGGAGGAGCAATAATAATGAGCAATAGACTCGAAGCACGTTATCTGGGGCTGGCGCTGAAAAGCCCCCTGGTGCCTTCGGCCTCGCCGCTGACCGCCACCTTCAGTGGCGCCCGTGAGCTGGAGGAAGCCGGCGCTGCCGCGATCGTTATGCACAGCCTGTTTGAAGAGGAGTGCCAGCAGGACCATGCCATGCTGCACCAGTTTCTCTACGAGCAGGAGCTGGGCCACTCGGAATCCGATGGCTACCTGCCGGTGCCGGACACCTTTCGTACCGCCGAGGAACGTTATCTGGATAACCTGCAGCGGATGAAAGCGTCGCTGGAGATCCCGGTGATCGCCAGCCTCAACGGTGTCACCCGCCGGGGCTGGGCGGAGCATGCGCGCCAGCTGGCGGCCGCCGGCGCCGATGGCCTGGAACTGAATATCTATTACATCGCTGCGGACGTAGAGGAGTCCTCCATGGATGTGGAGCGGCGCTACCTGGATATCGTGCATTCGGTGCGCGCATCGGTACCTGAGCTGCCACTGGCGGTGAAGATCTCCTCCCAGTTCACCAGCCCTGTGCATTTTGTTGCCCAGCTTAAGCAGATCGGTGTCAATGCGGTGGTGATGTTCAATCGCTTTCTGCAGCCGGAACTGACGCTGGAAACCCGCACCCTGCACCCGATGCTGGAGCTGTCCCACGCCGATGAACTGCGCGAGCGGCTGCGCTGGATCGCTATCGTACGCGCCCAGGTGGCGATCGATATCGCCGTTACCGGCGGCGTTCACTCTGCCTCCGATGTGATCAAGGCGCAGATGTGCGGTGCCGATATCACTCAGATGGCCAGTGTGCTGATGCAGCAGGGGCCGGGGGTGATCCGGCAGATGGAAACACAGATGCTGGAGTGGATGGACGTCAATGAATATGACTCGCTGCTGCAGTTGAAGGGCAGTGTGTCCTATCGCAACGCTGCCGATCCATCCGGCTTTGAACGTGCCAACTATCTTGAAACCCTGGATAGCTGGCGTCCCTGAGTGCTGCCGGAGATCAGGCCTCGGTTAGATCTCCCTCTTTGTCCCGCTGCCTGGCCGGCTCAGCTGGTTTCGGCAAACGAGCGCAGCCCGCTGAAGATAAAGCGTTTGATGTGATCAGCGATCTCGTCGGCGGGGCGGCTATAGATCGACTGGATCGGCGTGGGTTGGTCCGGATCGATAATCAGCAGCATCAGGCAGGGTGACATCAGCCCGAGCAAACCGTAGAAGCGCCTGGGATCATCGCTGGGGATGCCGGTTAAGTCGCTCAGCAGAGGTAACACGATCTCGATACGTGGCATCGCTTCTGTGGCGGTGATCGCGGCCAGTACAGGGGAGGGGGTCAGGATCTCCCGGGCCCAGACCCGGGTGTGCCAGCTGCGATCCTCGATCAGGCTGTGGACAAGTCCGTCGATCATTTCTCCGAGCTTGTCTGCGGCGCTCTTGTCGCTGGCGGCAATCTGCTGCAGATATTCCAGCTCCAGCAGATGGCTCATTACCTCGCCGACCACCGCCAGGTAGAGCCCGTCGCGACTGCCGAAGTGGTAGTTCACGGCAGCCAGGTTTACGCCGGCGCGTTTGCAGATCTCTTTGCTGGTGGTGTCGTGATAGCCGCGTTCGGCAAACACCTGTCCCGCCGCGTCGATGATGCGGCTGCGGGTGGCTTCACCGTCGGTACGGCTGCGCCGGGTCTGGGAGTCGGGCTTGCGGGTTGGCTTCAGCATAGGGCGATGCTAGCGGATAGTTTCAGGGCCGGCAAATAGTTTAAATTCAAATTTGAATTATTGCTTTCTGGCGTTATTCTGATCAGATAAACAGGCGGTAACACGGAGTACCCCGATGCGAAAAATCCTGCTCCCGGTTCTGATTCTGCTAGCGGCAGCGGCCTATTTCGGCTGGCATTACAGCCAGGCGGAGCGCGATGCCGGTGAGCTGGAGCTTTATGGCAATGTGGATATCCGCCAGGTCTCTCTGGCCTTTACCCGGAGCGAGCGTATCGACCAGGTCCTGGCCGAAGAGGGGGATCAGGTCAAAACCGGCCAGCTGCTGGCGACCCTGGATACCCGCACACTGAACCTTCAGGTTAAGCGTACGCAAGCCGCCATAGCGGCGCAGCAGCAACAGGTGGCAAAGCTGCGTAACGGTAGCCGTCCGGAAGAGGTCGCCCAGGCCGCGGCTCAGCTCAGTGCCGCCGAGGCGGAGCTGGAGCTGGCGCAAAGTCAGCTGAACCGGCTGGAGGATGTGAAACGGCGTACCGACGGGCGCGGTGTCAGCGCCCAGGATATCGATACCGCCACCACCCATGTCCGCGCCGCCAGGGCACAGCTGGCGATCCGTTCCGAGGCGCTGAAACTGGCAAAAATCGGCCCGCGGGACGAGGATATCGCCGCCGCCGAGGCGCAGCTGGAAACCCTGCAGGCCGACCTGGCACTGTTGAATCATCAACGCGACCAGTCACAGCTGCTGGCTCCCACCGATGCCCGGGTGCGGGCGCGCCTGCTGGAGCCCGGCGATATTGCCTCGCCACAGTGGCCGGTATTTACGCTGGCGTTGAACGACCCGAAATGGGTACGGGTTTATGTCAGCGAGCCGGATATGGGCCGCCTTAAACCCGGCATGAGTGCCGCAGTCTACACCGACAGTTTCCCGGATCAGCCGGTGTCGGGAACGCTGGGCTATATCTCCTCGGTGGCGGAGTTCACGCCGAAAAACGTGCAGACCGAGTCCCTGCGCACCGCGCTGGTCTACGAGGTGCGGGTGCTGGTGGAGGATCCGGATAACCGACTGCGCATGGGGATGCCGGCCACGGTGCGTATCGATGAAAGCCATTCCGCCCCTGCTGGGCAGAGCCAATGAATCGGGTGGCGCCCTGTGTCAGCGCCACCGCGCTGTGTAAAACCTTCGAAGACAAGAAGACGCGCACCCGGGTGGAGGCGCTCAAGTCGATTGAGCTGGAGATCCCCGCCGGTTCACTGACCGCGCTGGTCGGCCCCGATGGCGCCGGTAAGACCACGCTGCTGCGCCTGATCGCCGGACTGATGAAACCCGGCAGCGGCTCGCTTCAGGTGCTGGGCTTCGATGTGGCGGCAACGCCCCAGCCGGTGCAGGACCGGATCAGCTACATGCCGCAACGCTTCGGTCTTTACGAGGACCTGAGCGTACAGGAAAACCTGGATCTGTATGCCGACCTGCATGGACTTCCGCAGGAGGCGCGGCACGAACGCTACCAGCGTCTGCTGCATATGACCGATCTGACCCGCTTCACCGACCGTCTCGCCGGCAAGCTCTCCGGCGGCATGAAGCAGAAGCTGGGGCTGGCCTGCACCCTGGTGCGCTCGCCGGAGCTGCTGCTGCTCGATGAGCCCACCGTCGGTGTCGATCCGCTGTCGCGGCGCGAGCTCTGGGAGATCATCCAGCAGCTGATCGACGAGGAACAGCTCAGTGTGATCGTCAGCACCTCCTATCTGGATGAGGCCAGCCGCTGCGACCGCGTCTATGTACTGCATGGCGGCGAGATGCTGGCGCAGGGAACGCCGCAGCAGCTGCGCCGCGAGGCCGGAGATAGCGCCTTTCTTGCCACGCCACCCCAGGACCAGCCGCCCCGTGAGCTGCAGGCGCGGCTGCTCGATGCCAGTGAGCTGATTATCGATGCCGTGCCCCAGGGCGGTGGCGTGCGCTTTGTCACCCAGCAGGACAGCGATAGCGCTGCGCTGGACAAACTGCTGGCGGGGGCGCCTTATCAGAAGCTGGAGCCGGACTTGGAAGATGGCTTTATGGTGCTGCTACGCCGGCGCCTGGGTGCGGTGGAGGCGAATCCCGAGGCGTTTGAGGCCGGTGGTGAAACCCGAAATGCTGAGGTTGTCATCGAAGTGCGCGATCTTGTGCGCAAGTTTGGTGATTTTACCGCCGTGGCCAGTACCAGTTTCGATGTGCGGCGGGGCGAGATATTCGGCCTGCTCGGCCCCAACGGCGCCGGTAAAACCACCACGTTCAGAATGCTCTGCGGGCTTTTGCCCTCGTCCAGCGGCTTTCTGCAGGTGGCTGGCGTTAACCTGCGCACGGCGCGGGCTTCGGCGCGCAAGCGGGTGGGGTATGTGTCGCAAAAATTCTCGCTCTACGCCAATCTAACGGTGCTGGAAAACCTGCGTTTCTTCGGTGGCGCCTACGGTCTGCGCGGACGCGGGCTGAAACAGCGCATCGATGCGATGCTCGATCAGTTCGATCTGCGCGGCCAGGAGAAAACCCCCAGCGGGCGGTTGCCGGGCGGTTTCAAGCAGCGCCTCGCCATGGCGGCGGGGCTGATCCACGAGCCGGAGATCCTGTTTCTCGACGAGCCCACCAGTGGCGCCGATCCGCTGGCACGGCGGGCGTTCTGGCGCCGTATTACCGCACTGGCCAAGGGCGGTACCACCATCGTCATCACCACCCACTTCATGGAGGAGGCGGAGTACTGCGACCGTATCCTGATTCAGGACGCCGGCAAGCGGCTTGCCATCGGTACGCCCCAGGAGGTGCGCGAATTGGTCGATGAGAAGGGCGGCAAGCTGAGCATGGAGGAGACCTTCATCGGCATCGTCGAGCGCAACCGTCGTGCCCAGCAGCAGGGAGCTGCCTGATGCCCAGCGGCGGCTTTCTCACCCGGCTGCTGTCGCTGATCCGCAAGGAGACGCGGCAGCTGCTGCGCGACCGCAGCAACCTGCTGATCGGCATCGGCCTGCCGATCATCCTGATCTTTATCTTCGGCTACGGCGTCTCTCTCGATGTGCGCAATATCCGCCTGGCGCTGGTGCTGGATGATCGCTCGCCGGCGGCCAGCGACTTTGTTTCCGGCCTGACCCTGTCGCGCTATTTCCACCCGGTACATGCGGATTCGGTGCCGGTGGCGGAAAAGCTGCTGCACGACGGTGCTATCGAGGGCTTCGTTCATCTCGGCAGCGACTTTGCCCGTGATCTCAGTGCCGGGCAGGCGCAGGTGCAGTTGGTCGTCTCCGGCACCGATGCCACCCGCGCCGGTTCCATCATCAACTATTTCAGCGAGGTGGTGGGGCAGTGGTCGGCCAAGGCGGCGGACCGGCAGGGTATCTCCAGCCCGCCGGGGCCGCGGGTCGAGGTGGTGGACCGGCTCTGGTTCAACGTGGCGAATACCAGCACCTGGTTCCTGGTACCGGGGTTGATCGTGCTGATCATGACGCTGGTGGGTACCTTCCTCACTGCGATGGTGATGGCGCGGGAGTGGGAGCGGGGCACGCTGGAGGCGCTGTTCGTCACGCCGGTGCGGCCCACGGAGATCCTGCTGGCGAAGGTCACACCCTATTTCTGCGTCGGTATGCTTGGCCTTGGTCTTTGCATCCTCGCCGCCCGGGTGCTGTTCGATGTGCCGATCGTGGGTGCGCCGCTGATGGTGTTGATCGGCGCCACGCTCTACATGCTGGTCGCGTTGGGGATAGGGCTGCTGATATCGGCGGTAACCCGCAACCAGTTCCTCGCCAGCCAGATCGCGCTGCTGGCCAGCTTTCTGCCGGCGCTGATGCTGTCGGGGTTTATATTCGATATTCGCAACCTGCCGTTGGCGGTGCAGGTGATCTGCCATATTCTGCCGGCGACCTATTTCATGGAGCTGATCCGTACCCTGTTCCTGGCGGGGGATTTCTGGCCGCTGATCATCAAGAACTGCCTGATCCTTGCCGGCTATGCGGTGGTGTTGCTGGGGCTGGCCCGTTTTGTAACCCGAAAGAGCCTGGACTGACGACATGGAAAGCCTGATCTCATTTATCTACCGGGTGATCAACCTCTGCCGTAAAGAGATGCTGGCGGTGCTCAAGGACCCCGCCAACCGGGTGATCCTGATCGTGCCGCCGCTGATGCAGAGCCTGCTGTTCGGCTATGCCGCCAACTTTGATCTGAACGATGTGCCCTACGTGGTGCTCGATCAGAGCAGCACCGCGTCCAGCCGGACCCTGCTCGACCGGGTCGATGGCACTGGGGTGTTTCACCGCGTCGCCACGCTGCACAGCAGTGCCGAGATCGAGCGCTTTATCGGTAACGGCGAGGCCTTGATCGCGTTGCACTTTCCCAGCGATTTCGAGGAGCGCCTCAACGCCGCCGACCGGGCGCCGCTGCAGCTGATCGTGGACGGGCGCAACTCCGCCACCGGCAACTCGGCGGTGGGCTATGTGCGCGCCATCGTGACTGACTTCAACCAGAGTCTGAACAGGGCCACAGCGTCGCCGGTGGAGGTGGTGGCGCGCAGCTGGTTCAATCCCAACCTGGAAACACGCTGGATGATCATGCCGGCGATGATCGCCGCATTGAGCATGATCCAGACCGTAATGCTGACAGCCCTTTCCGTGGCGCGGGAGCGGGAGCAGGGCACCTTTGATCAGCTGCTGGTGACGCCGCACACCCCGTTCGAGATCCTGATCAGCAAGGCGATCCCGCCGATCATCATCGGCCTGGTGCAGTCGACGCTGGTGCTGCTGGTGGCGCTGTTCTGGTTTCATGTCCCCATGGCCGGCTCGCTGGTCACGCTCTACACGGGGCTGCTGATGTTCACCATCGCCAGTGTCGGCATCGGCCTGTCGATCTCGGCGCTCTCGGCCAACATGCATCAGGCGATGCTCTACACCTTTGTGCTGATCATGCCGCTGATGCTGCTGTCGGGGCTGGCCACACCGGTGGCGAATATGCCGGATCTGCTGCAGACCGCCACCTACGCCAACCCACTACGCTTTGCCATACAGTTGGTGCGGGCGGTCTACCTGGAAGGCGCGCAGCTGGCCGATGTCTGGCGGGATATGATTCCTTTGATGCTGATCGCTGTTGTCACCTTGCCGTTGGCGGCCTGGCTGTTCCGCCACCGGCTGGTTTAGCTGGAGTGCTGAATGTTGCTTTATCCACCTCTGAGTTTTCCACACCGCCAGCGCCTGGGTTCGGCCGCCGCCGTGGTTCTGCTGTCGCTACTGGCGGGGTGCACCACGCTGGGCCCCGATTTCGAGACGCCGCAGCCGGATGCGCCGGACGCCTGGAGCCAGTGGCACAGTGGCGATCAGGCTACTGCGGATCTCAATGTGGATAAGGCTGCCAGTGCCGAACTGCTCTGGTGGCGCGAGTTTGATGATCCGCTGCTGGATCAGTTGCAAGCCCGATTGCTGGCAAACAACCCAGATCTGCAGAGCGCGGCGCTGAACTTCACCCGCGCGCGCCTGCAGCAGCAGATCGCCGGCGCCCAGGGCGTCGAGCTCGACGCCAGCGGCAGTCTTGGCCGTCAGCGGATCAGTGAGAACAGCCCATCCATGCGCATGGCCGAGATCTCCGCACCCGGTAACGCCGATCAGCTGATCCAGCGTCTCGCTAAGCCCTACACTCTTTACCAGGCCGGTTTCGATGCCAGCTGGGAGCCGGATTTCTGGGGCAGGATCAGCCGCGCAGTCGAAGCGGCGGAAGCCGAGATGCAGGCCAGCGCCGCCGAGCTTGCCGAGGTGCGTCTGACACTGAGTGCGGAGCTGGCGCGGGCGTACTTCCAGCGTGTTTCGACCGAGGCGCAGATTGACCTGCTGCAGAGCCAGATCGATCTGGCAGGGGAGCAGCTGGAACTGCTGCAGGCACAGCAGGCGGCGGGGGTGATCACCGAACTGCCGGTGGAACGTCAACTGACCAAGCTGCGTGAACTTAACGCCGGCCTGCCGCCGCTGCGCAGTCAGTCCGCGGCGCTGGAAAACGCGCTTGCCCTGCTGCTCGGAGAGCGCCCCGGCGCTTTGGCATCCCAGCTGGAGCCTGCAGGCAATCAACAGCCGGATACGCCGTTGGATAAACCGTTCAAACTGGGCCTGCCCTCTGAGTTGGCCCAGCGTCGCCCCGATATCCAGGTGGCGGAAGCACGACTGCATGCCGCGGTGGCGCAGATCGGCGTGGCCCGTGCCGACCTTTATCCACGCATCACCCTGAATGCGGGGTTCGGCGTCGAGTCTTATCGCGACAGTGCCATCAGCGAGTGGGCCAGCCGCCATTGGAGCATCGGCCCCGGGTTCTACCTGCCGCTGTTCAACCAGGGGCGCCTCAGAACCCGGGTGCAACTCAGCGAACTGGCGCAGCAGCAGGCCGCGATCCGGTACCGCAAAACCGTCCTCGCCGCCTGGCAGGAGGTCGACAATGCCCTGACCGCCTACAGCGCCGAGCTGGAACGCTATGCAAGGCTGAAACAGCAGAAGCAGAGTCTGAGCCGGCAGCTGGAGTTGATTAGCGCCAACCGGGACGCCGGTCTGACCGATAGCAGCGCCGCGCTTCAGGCCCGCGCCGTATTAATCGGTGTGGAACGCCAGTTGGCTGACAGTCTGGCACGGCTGAATATTCAGCGAGTGGTGGTTTACAAGGCGGTGGGCGGCGGTGTTTAAAGTTGATACCTGGCCGGGTGAGTTGCCTCAGGGTGTGCGGTTTGGATAGATGTGATAACGGTCTGTATCTGTCCGTTCGATAATGACCTGATCGCCGGCTTTGAGCTTGTGAGCTTTAAAGAATTCGCCCACCCAGGCTCGCTTCCTGAAGATCTTTTTATCGCCGGCAATGTCGGTGATGACAGGCTGTCCCAGGCCAGAGTAAAGTTCCAATAGCCTCGGGGCCTGGCTGGACAGGTTTGGCCCACCGATAGACTGCGGTGAAAAGAACTCTATCACTGAGGAAAGGTAGAGGTGGTTGTTGTTTAAGTTTCCCTGAGTGAGTTCTATTTTTACGTAAGCTATAAAATCCCTGAATACGTTTTAGCGTACCAGGGATTTTATCCAGCCTTTTCAAGCGGTTGTAATTGTATTGCTGGAGCGTACCGAGGTTGCTCAGAACGCTGGCTGGAACGGCGGCTTCGGCTGGCGCTCGGTCACGCAGATAAAACCTGCCACCAGTGTGAGCACGATGGCCAGTGCGGTAATCATCGCGTAAACCCCTGCCAGGCTGCCGCTGCTGTCGCGGACGAAGCCAGCGATCAGGTTACCCAGCGCACCGCCGAGGCCGAAGGTCACCATGCCGATACCGTTGATCTGCATGGTCGCCTTGGAGCCATACTGCTTGCTGACCCAACCGGCGATGATGCCCCACATCGGGAAGTACATCAGACCGTAGCCGAAGCCTGCCACGGCGGCGAAGCGCGCCGGGGAGTAGGCGAAGGCCACCAGGCTCAGGGCGAAGCCGCCAAATACAGCGAGCAGGGCCAGGCCGTGTCCGCGGCGGTCGGCCAGTTTACCGATCAGAAAGCCGGCGGCCATGCCGGTGAGACCGGTGACTGTCCAGGTGTAGCCGCCCAGTGCCGGCGGCAGTGCCATCTCGGCCAGGTAAGTGTTGAGCCAGGTCGAGAACGGCATGGTGGATGCGCCGACCAGAAAGCAGATCAGGCAGGCGCAGAAAGCGGTACGTTCGCGCAGGATGGTGCGGAACAGCTGCAGCGGGCTCAGGGCGGCGCTGGTTTCCTCGACCAGATGGTTGGCGTGACGCTGTTTCAGGCTGCGCAGCAGCGACAGGGTCAGCAGCAGGGTCGCTGCGCCAAGAACACCGGCCAGAATCCAGCCACTACGCCAGCCGAACAGCGGAATCACCAGCAGAATCAGCAATCCGTTCAGGCCATAGCCCCAAGCGGTGCCGCTGGACGCGGTGGCCAGGTTGGTGGCGCAGTTTTCCGGGCGACCGAAGCGAGTGATCAGTTCCACGATAGCCCCCCAGCTGATCGCGGCGCTGGCCGCCATGATGGTCAGTACCAGGGTGATAACCATCGGGTCGTTCAGCGTTGCCATGCTGAACAGCAGCAGTGTGGTCAGAGAGCCGGTCACGAGCAGCAGACGGCCGGAGTTTACATGATGGCCGATCAGACCCAGGAGCATGGCGCCGGCCAGGTAAGACAGCTGTGTCAGCGCGCCGATGGTGGCCAGGTGCCAGTGGCTGATCTCGATGGAGGTCTGCATCAGGGGCACGAGTGCCGCAAACAGAAACAGGCCGAAGCCGTGGCTGATGATCTGGTTGATCCCGAGCGTAACGGTCATGCGCATTGAATAAGCTCCGCAGGTTCAGGGCCCTTATTGAAAGTCTTGTTCAGGCCAGTGGCGCGATATTAGGCTCTTGCATTCGTTCGGAATATCGATAAATATTCAAATCTACATTCGGTTTTATTGAAGACAGATCTGATGCGAGATTTACCGATCAATCTGCTGCGTACCTTCATGGTGGTAGCGGATACGCTGAACCTCACCGAGGCCGCGAAATACCTGCATAAGGCGCCTTCCACCATCAGCATGCAGCTGAACCGGCTGGAGGATCTGGTAGCCAACCCGCTGATGGAACGTGGCCAGCATGGCGTCCGGCTGACCGCGGCCGGCTTGCAGCTGAAATCCCATGCCCAGCAGTTATTGAATCTGCACGACCAGATCGTGGGCTCATTCCAGAACATCGATATCGGCGGCAAGGTTCGACTGGGCACCCATGACCAGTACGCCAGCCGCACCCTGGCACCGCTGCTGGAGGAGTTTATCCTCAGCTACCCTGAGGCGGATCTGGAGGTGTTCTGCGATCACCGCCCCGATCATCTGGTCGCTATGCTGGAGAAGGGCAAGCTGGATATAGCGCTGGTGGAGATGCTCGCGGATACCGAAGGCGGTACGCGTCTGCGGCGCGATGAGCTGGTCTGGGTCAGCTCAAAAGGGCATAACGTGGAGCAGCAGCCGGTGTTGCCGCTGGCGGTGTTTGATGAGGGCTGCTACCACCGGCTTTATGCCTGCAAAGCGCTGGATGAGGTCGGGATCCGCTACCGTATCGCCTTTACCAGCCAGAGCAGGGCGGGGGTGCTGGCCGCAGTGCGCGCCGGTATCGGCATCGCCATCATTCCGCATCACACGGTGGAGGATGATCTCAATGTGGTCGAGGATATGCCGGCGCTGCCGGATACCGAGGTGACGCTGTTCATGGCGCCAAAAGTGAACGAGGCGACCCAGAGACTGGGGCGCATTATTGAGGACAGCCCCATGTTCTCCGGGGCGGCTGCCTCTGCCTCCTAGGGTTTGTCCGCCCCGTAGGGCGTTCCACAGCGGTTCAGCCCCCTGCAGGCGAATGCAGGCGGGCTGACTGCAGGCGGGCTGACTGCAGGGGGGGGGGCTCAGCTGGAGAACCCCAGACCTGCAACGGGCAGCTCAATTGCCGCGTTTTCGCCGTCGCCCGTTTCCTGTGCGGGTTTCACGCCCATATGATTCATCGACCAGGCGACGCGTTCCTGCGGCGTGAAGTGTGGCCGGCGCAGTGCTTCCACGGCGCGCAGCCGCGGCAGCAGTCCGGTGCCGTTGGCCATTTGAATGGCCAGCCCCGGGCGCGCGTTAAGCTCAAGTAACAGCGGACCACGCTGTGCGTCGATGACGATATCCACACCCATATAACCCAGGTTGGTGGCCTCGAAGCAGCGGCTCGCCATCACCAGCAGCTTGTGCCAGTTTTCGATGCGGATGGCGTTCAGCGGTTGCCCTGTATCGGGGTGATATTCGATGGAACGGTCGTGCTGCACCGCATGCAGCGCCTTGCCGGTACCGATATCCAGACCCACGCCGACGGCGCCCTGGTGCAGGTTGGCCTTGCCATCTGAAGCCTGGGTGGAGAGGCGCAGCATCGCCATCACCGGGTAACCCTTGAAGGCGACGATACGGATATCCGGCACCCCCTGGTGAGAATAGCCCGCCAGGGTCGGCTCGCAGCGCACCAAAGATTCGACCACCGCCACGTCGGGGGAGCCGCCCAGGGAGTAAAGCCCAGCGAGAATGTTGGAGAGGTGGCGCTGGATATCGGCCAGATCCACCTTGCTGCCGGAGGGTTTGACGAAGGCGTCGCCGTCGCGGCCGGTGATCACCAGGATCCCCTTGCCGCCGGAACCCTTGGCCGGCTTGATGGCGAAGCCGTCGAGCTGCTGCACCATCTCACGGAAGCCCTTGATCTCGTGCTGCTCGGTGATCACCTCCAGCAGCTTGGGGGAGCTGACATCGTACTCCGCCAGCACCAGCTTGGTTTTCAGCTTGTTATCCACCAGCGGATAGGCGCTGCGGTCGTTGTAGCGGGCGATATAGTCCACATTGCGTTTGTTCATGTTCAGAATGCCCGCCTGCTTCAGCTGCGACGGGGCGATCCAGTCCTTGAACAAGCGCTGTTTCAGATTACGGATCACAGGTACCTCCTCACTGGTGAGAAGCGGCGCAGCTCGGTGAGCTTGTAGCCGGTGTATTGACCGAGCAGCAGGATGGCGCCCAGCACCACCAGGTGCAGCTCGGGGAAGTTGAAACTAAGGTGTTCTGCCAGTCTCGAGCTCATCACCAGATAGGCGACGACGGCTACCAGCAGACTGCCGCCGCCCTGAATCAGGACCTCGCGGGCGCCTTCCTCCTCCCAGAGAATGGAGACGCGCTCGATGGTCCAGGCCAGGATAACCATCGGGAAGAAGGTCACGGTCATACCGGTGGAGAAGCCCATCTGGAAGCCGATCACGCTGATGCCGACGGTGATAAACAGCACCAGTACTATCAGCGTCGAGATACGCGATACCAGCAGCAGGTTAAGACTCGACAGGTAGCCGCGCATCAGCAGGCCCAGTGTCACCACGCTGATAAAGGCGGCCAGGCCCGGCAGCAGTGAGGTTTGCACGAAAGCCACGGCGATCAGCACCGGCATGAAGGTGCCGGAGGTCTTGATCCCCACGAGGATACGCATCAGGCAGACCACCAGTGCGCCGAACGGCAGCAACAGCAGCATACGGAACATGCTCTGCTGCTCCACCGGCAGCTGGTACAGGCTCAGCGCGCCGAGGTTGTTGCGGTCGGCTTCGGCGCGGGCGACCTGCAGCGCCGGGATGGTCTGGCGCAGCATGGAGAAGTGCACCTGGGAGTCGCTGGCGCCGATCACATCGAGCAGTGAGCCGCTCTGCTGGCGCCACAGCAGGGTGTTTTCCGGTACGCCCTGCTCGCCGGTGCGCGGGTTGAAGGTGACCCAGTGGTCGCCATCGAAGATCTGGATATAGGGCTGCAGGCTCTGTGCCCGGCGTGCATCCTCAAGCACCAGGCCTTCAGCGATTCGCGCCGGTGTATTGGCGTAGTTGAGCAGCTGATCCAGGGTCTGGATTTTCGAGGTGTCACTGAGCAGAAGCTGGGTGTTCTGGTCAGGCTGAGGCGCATTGAGCAGGGCAATCAGCTCGCGGGTCAGGCTTGTTGGGGTGCTGGAGCGGCTGCCGGCCTGGTCGATGAGCGTCAGCGCGGCGGTGGCCCGGGGCTCTTCAAGGAACACCGGCGTCGGTTGCGGCGGCGTATTCACAGCCCCCTCCCGCGGAGACGGCGTCGAGGTCGCCTCGCTGGGGATCAGGCGGGTCTTGAAATAGAGCGTCTGTGGGCCGCTGGCCTCGCGAATCGTCCATTCGGCGCGGCGATCACCGTTGTTTTCGGTGATGGCGAAGCCGTAACCGGGGGAGGCGGCCTGTTCCGACAGGGTATGAAAGCCCGGTGCGCGATCCGGCACGTTGAGGCTCACGGTGACCGGATCTCCCCAGGCCTCGAAGTCGATGCGGGCTTCGACCAGCCAGACCGGCTGTTGTACCCCGGGCAACCAGGGGACGCCCATGGACTGGTTACGCAGCACGGCCAGCGCGATGCCGACCAGGATCAGCATCAGCGTGGTGATGTAAAACGGCGCTTTGGAGTGGCGGGTCATTCGTCGCTGTCTCCCACCTTATCCAGATTTTCCGGCAGGGTTGTCACGTTTTCCCGGCCCACATCGACCAGCATCACGTCACGCAGCACGTTGCGGCCGATCAGCAGCGAGTAGGTGAGCTGATCACGGTCGGTCAGGGTGAATTCGGCGCTCTGGCGGTGGTCGCCGATCATGAACGGCAGCTCGACGACAGCGCGGCGCTCTGACTCATCGGCGGAGGCCTGGATGATCCGCACGTTACGCGACAGCTGTCGCTCCAGGGTGATCGGTTTCTCGTGATTCGGATCTTCGATATCGAAACGGACCCAGCGCTCGCCGTCCCGTTCGAAACGCTCGATGTTGGTGGCGTGCAGGGAGGAGGTTTCCGCGCCGCTGTCGATGCGTGCTTCATAAATGACGCCGGGTATTGCCAGGTAAACCGGCTCCAGCTCACCCACCACCAGCTTGCCCTGGTAGCGGCCGCCGGCCGGAGCCTGGGTGTTGAGGCGGTTGCGCGGCTCGACCACGGGGGCGGGGCGCTTCTTGATCAGGGCGCGCTGCTCCTGCAGCTGGGCGTTCAGGTCACTCTGGCGAAGCTGCTGGCGGGTTTCCAGCAGGTCGAACTGTTCTTGTGTCTGTTGCCGCAGAGCGGTGATTGCAAGCTGTTGTTCTGCCATCTGTTTCTGCAGAGGTGCCAGATCCGCGCGGTCCAGAAACAGGTACTGGTCCTGGGCACAGGCGGTGAGCAGGAAGGTCAGGGGAAGAAGGATCAGCAAACGGAGTGAGCGAAACGCTGAGAACGACGGCGTGGAAATACTGCGAAACATCGAGGGTGTCTAATCCTGAAAGTGATAGATACTGAGGCTGAAAAAGACAGGAGGCGAAGAGGAAAGTTTCACTCTTTGACGTTTTTTTGAACAAAAAACGTTCAAGTCATCGGTTTGCCTGATGGGGAGGGCTCGAATTTCCGAACGGCAAGTTGATTAGCAGAGTGTTATATTTGCCGCCTGTCAGAACGGAGTGATTGTACCATGTTACCGATCAATGTCTGGGGCCTGGCGCTGGGACAGGCGCTGCTGGTGAGCGGAAATATTTTGCTGGTCGCGGTGACCGCGCTGATCGGTCAGTCGATCGCGCCGGACCTGGGGCTGGCGACGCTGCCGGCCTCGCTTCAGTTTCTCGGTCTCATGAGCGCCACCCTGCCAGCGGCGCAGTTGATGCGCTGGTTTGGCCGCAAGGTCGGCTTTCTGGCGGGTAACCTGATCGGTGTCGGCGGCGCCACGCTGGCCGCGTTCTCGCTGGCGCAGTCTGACTTCACGCTGTTCTGTACCAGTACCTTTCTGCTGGGTATGGCGATCGGTGTCGGCCAGCAATACCGCTTTGCCGCCATCGAAAGCTGCTCGCCGGCGCAACATCCCAAGGCGATAGGTCTGGTGATGGGCGGTGGTGTACTGGCCGCTGTACTGGGGCCGAACCTGGCGATCTGGGCCCAGGGACTGGTGCCGGACAGTCAGTACCTGGGCGCGTTTTACGTGCTGATCGGACTCTATCTGTTTACCACCCTGTTGATCGCCATCCTGCCGCTGCCGCCGGTCAACCTGGCGGAACGGCAGGGCGAGACTCGCCCCTATTCACGACTGCTACGCCAGCCTGCTCTGGTGGCGGCGGTGACGGCCGGCGCCATAGGTTACGGTGTCATGGTGCTGGTGATGACCGCCACCCCGCTGGCCATGGAGGCCTGCGGCTTCGGCTTCGGCAGTACCGCCAGCATCATCCAGTGGCACGTGCTGGGAATGTTTCTGCCCTCGTTTTTCACCGGCAAGCTGATCGCCCGTTTTGGCGATACCCGGGTGATTCAGAGCGGCTGTCTGCTGCTGATCGCCTGTGTGCTGCTGAATCAGCTCGGGGTGACCTATTGGCACTTCTTGCTGTCGATGGTGGCGCTGGGGATGGGCTGGAACTTCGCCTTTATCGGCGCAACGACGCTGCTGACCCATACCTACTACCCGGCGGAAAAGGCCAAGGTGCAGGGGATGAACGACTTCCTGGTGTTCGGTTTTTCGGCGCTGGGCGCCATGCTGTCGGGTAAGCTCCAGGCATTGTTCGGCTGGGAGCTGCTCAACCTGCTGATGCTGCCGGCTATCGCTATCGCCATGCTGATGGTCTGGGACAGCGGGCGCCGGCGGGCGCTTGAATCCCGCTCCGATGCAGCGGTGCAGTGATACTCTTGCAGACGCCGAGACCTCTCTTAAAAGTCGTTTAGTATTTTGTGCTGGCGCACTGTTGGATCCAGGTTGTAGTGGTCAACTAATCCCGGACACGGTTTTAAGTTTTTCTTCCGCCGCCACCGGACTGATGCCGCCATTGGCACGATGTGGCCGCTGGCGGTTGTAGTAATCCATCAGATACCGACCCATATCCATTTTGGCGACCATTAGCGAGGAATAACCGGTTTCTGGCACCCATTCCGTTTTCAGGCTGCGGAACAACCTCTCCATCGGCGAGTTGTCCCAGCAATTTCCACGACGGCTCATGCTTTGCTCCATGCGGTAGCGCCAAAGCCGCTGGCGGAACTTCAGACTGGTGTACTGACATCCCTGATCCGAATGGAACATGATGCCTTCAGGGTGCCCACGCCGGTTCCAGGCGTCATCCAACGCCTTGATGACTAGACTCGCGTCGGCTGTCGTGGAGACTGCCCAGCCAACAACTTTGCGGGCGTACAGATCCAGAACGACGGCTAGATAAGACCACTGAGATCCTGTCCAAATGTAGGTGATGTCACCGCACCAGACTTGGTTAGGGTGTAACACATCAAATTCACGGTTCAGCCGGTTGGGTATGTCCACATGCTCAATGGTCGTCCGTTTGTATTTATGGCGGCCTGGCTGCTTACACACTAAGCCGGACTCTTTCATCAGGCGACGGACTAAATAGCGGCCGGCAACGATCCCTTCTGAAGCCAGAAAGTCACAGATACCCCGGCTTCCCAGCGCGCCACGGCTGAGCTTGAAAGCACGGTTTACGTGGGCTTTAAGCTCAAGGCGTTGCGGCTTGATACGCCGCTTTGCCTTCCTGTAGTCATAATAACTGGAACGTTTGATACCAAATGCCTGACAGACCAGATCAACAGGCTTTAACTCTCTCAAACGGTCTATCAGCGCATACGTTTGAACTCGTCTGACATTAAGAGAGCGGAAGCCTTTTTTAATATGTCCTTTTCTTGCTCCAGGCGTTTAACCCTGGCTTCCAGTTCCTGGATGCGCTTCTGCTCGGGCGTCATAGCTTTGCTGGCGGGCGTTTCCCCGTCACGTTCGGCACGTAACTGATCCACCCACCGACGCAGTGCGGTATCACCGATACCAAGTGACCGGCAGGCCTCAACGATGGAATAGCCCTGATCCAGTACAAGACTGGCGGCTTCCAGCTTGAACTCGGGCGTGAAGGAACGACGTTGTTTTTTCATTGAACACCTCTTGGGTGGCAAGGTTACCACCTATCTGGGTGTCCGGAATCATTGAACCACTACAGGTTTCGCCTACTGGCGAGTTAAGGGATTTTGCGAAAAATCCCTTAACAATCCCTAGTCGCCCCTGCAGTTTGGTCGGCTGCGCCGACTGCCCTGTGCTTCTCGACTGAAAGAGCGGGACAGACTCTTAACCTTACAGGAAGTCACTCCTTCGTCGCTCAAACAGCCTGTCCCTTGTTTCTCTTTCAGTCTGCGATGCTCGGCTGCACTGAAGGGGATATTGCTGCGCTTAGGTGGTTGGGCAGCAAGCTGTTGTTACACGTGCGGTTTAGGAAGTGGCGAAGGGGAATTGGTGGGGCAGGGGAAAGTTTTTCCCCTGCCAGTGGCGTCTTATCGCAGGATATTGAAAAGCGTTATCGAGGCCGCCGAGGCAAGCGGAACGCCGCCTGTTTTTAACGCAGCATTCGGCAACGCAGATAGCTTTTAGATATCGAGTACCAGACGCTTGCTCTTGGCGCGGGAGCAGCAGGGCGCGAACTCCTCGTTGGCGGCGTGCTCGGTCGGCGTCATGAACACATCACGGTGATCCGGCTCGCCTTCGAGCAGGCGCACTGCGCAGGTACCGCAGACGCCCTCTTCGCAGGAGAAGGGTACATCCACGTCTCTTTCCATCAGTACTTCCAGCACAGTGCGGTCGGCGGGGATCTCGATAACATCGCCGCTGCTGGCCAGCTGTACCTCAAAGGCGGTGTCGCCCTCCTGGCTTGTTGCTTCGGCGGCAAAGTGCTCGCGGTGCAGGCGCTCTTCCGGCCAGCCGCATTCGCGGGCGGTGTCGAGCACATGATCCATAAAGCCGTTGGGACCACAGACATACAGGTGGGTACCGGCTGCCTGGGCTTCCATCACTGCCTTGGTGTCCATGGTGCTGGGCGTGTCGGTGTGGCTGTGGTGGAACTCCACCCGGTCAGCAAAGGCTGAGTTGCTGATGCGCTCGGCGAAGGCGGTGGTTTCCGGGGTTCGTGTGCAGTAGTGCATCTCGAACTCGCCGCCCTGGTGGTTCAGGCGCTCCGCCATGCAGAGGATCGGCGTGATGCCGATACCGCCGGCGATCAGCAGGTGGCGTTCCGCCTTGGCTTCCAGCGGGAAAAGATTGCGCGGTTCGCTGATCTGCAGCGTGGTGCCCTCGTTCAGCTGCTCATGCACATAGCGCGAGCCGCCGCGAGATTCCGGATCGTTGAGCACCGCAATTTCGTAGCGGTGGTCTTCATTGGGGTGGTTGCAGAGCGAGTACTGGCGGATCAGGCCGTTGCCCAGGTGCAGGTCGATATGTGCGCCGGCACTGAAGGCGGGCAGGGCCGAGCCATCAGGGCGGGCCAGCTCGATAAGGCAGATGTCCGCTGTTTCGCGGCTTTTCTTCGTTATTTTTGCGTCGATCACAGCATGTCCTTTGGCCCGCAGCCCGGGCCGGAACTGTCAGGAGACGCGATGCTTTAGCACCGCGTCTCCCGAATTATTGTTATAGGTTGGAACCGATCAGGCGGAAGCCGTCTTGATCAGATTGGTGTCTTCCTGCTCGGCCTCGATCATGCGATCGATGATGCGGCGGGCCTGAACGCCACCGGCGTCGATATCCAGCTTGAGCAGGTTGCGGTCCGGGAACTCGAGCAGGTTGCGCTGCTGGCGCTCCAGCATCTCAAGATCTTCGGTGAAGATCTTGCCCTGGCCTTCGCGGATCTTCGCGGTCAGCTCGGCGTCCTGCGGCTTGAAGTTACGCGCCATACCCCAGAAGTACCAGTGGCTGGTTTCGGTTTCCGGCGTGATGAAGTCGACAACAATGCTGTTGGCACGTTTGTCGGCCGGTGCATCCGGACCACCTTCACCTTTCAGTGCCACACCAACGTCGATCAGAACGTGGCTCGGCGGAGTGAAGCGGCAGACCTGCCAGCGGTCCACGTCGGCATCAGGGTCCAGATCGTTGGCTTCGAGAGCGGCCTGCCAGAACGGCGGCGCCTTGATATCTTCCATGTAACGGCTGGTGCGAACTTCACCATCGACAACCTTGGTGCGAACCGGTGCTTCGTCGATCTCTTTCTGACCGATGCTGGTGGAGTGCACGTAGGTTTCGTGGGTCAGGTCCATCAGGTTGTCGATCATCAGGCGGTAATCGCACTGGATGTGGAACAGACCGCCACCGTAGGCCCAGTCATCGCTGACAGCCCACTCCAGGTGATGGATTTCGCTCGGGTCGGCCTTGTCGGCGTCGCCCGGCCATACCCAGATAAAGCCGTAACGCTCTTCAACCGGGTAGCTCTTGACGCAGGGGAAACCGCCTACGCGCTGTTTCGGCATGGAGGTGGTCTTGCCGTCACGACCCATCTTCAGGCCGTGGTAACCACAGGTCAGCTGACCGTCTTCAACATAACCGAGGGAAAGCGGTGCGCCGCGGTGCGGGCAGAAGTCTTCGACAGCGGCAACCTTGCCTTCGCCATCGCGGTAAAAAGCCATGCGTTCGCCGCAGATCTGACGGGCCAGCGGCTTATCTGCAAATTCGTCGGGGGTACAAGCGACATACCAGCAGTTTTTCGGGAACATGACAGGGCTCCTAATTTGTGTTTGTTCTACTTATGGATCCAATTTGAGTGAATAATGCACTAGATAGTGTGTGTTTTGCTAGTAATGGATCCAAAAAATTAAGTTGTACTTTAGGTGTATTTACACGGAGCGGGTCCTGCTTATAGCCCGTTTTTTCTGCTTAATACAATGTATTTAAAAGGGTTTTATGAAAATATTTTGCTATTAATCAGGCCGAAGCTGTTCTATAAATTGAATATTGCTGTGCATTTATTGGATCCACACAGGTGTCATAATTGTTTTTTAGGGCGCAGTCTTCAATCCGGACGAACTGGTGTAATGAGCTTCAGTGCCATCAGTAAGTGATATGAGTAAGTGCAATGAACAGATGTGAACAGAAGCGGGGTAGCGACAGCCTATGAGCAGAGCCGGTCAGCGTGTGCTGAGCACTTTGAGGCAGATGATCATTTCCGGTGAACTGGAGGCGGGTGAGCGTATCGCGGAAATTCCCACCGCAGAAAGGCTGGGTGTTTCACGTACGCCGATCCGTATCGCTTTCCGGGCCCTGGAGCAGGAAGGTCTGCTGACCAAGCTGGAACGGCGCGGCTACCGTGTGCGTGAGGTGACCCAGGACGAGGTCAGTGGCGCCATTGAAGTACGCGGGGTGCTGGAAGGTCTGGCCGCACGCCAGGCGGCGGAGCTGGGCGTGTCAGCAGAGATCCGGCGCGGCCTTCTGGAGTGCCTCTCCGAGGGCGATCAGCTGTTCGACAAGGGCTATGTCAGTGAAGAGGATATCGAGGAATATCACGACCTGAATCAGCGCTTCCATGCGCTGATCATAGAGGCGAGCTGCAACCCGGCGATCAGCACGGCCATGTCACGCAACGAGCACCTGCCGTTCGCCTCGGTCACTTCGATCGCCTTCGACCAGAACAATATGAAGCAGGAATACCGCCGCTTTAACTTTGCCCATATGCAGCACCATGCGGTGTTCGATGCGATCGACCGGGGCCAGGGCACCCGTGCCGAGGCAATCATGCGTGAGCATGCCAACGCCACGCTGCGATATGCCGATATTTTCGCTGACAAGGATCCTGACGAGAGTGAGGTTCGGGTGATCGGCAAGGGCGCACCGAGCTCCGATGAGGATGGCTCGGCGGCGCACTGATTGATGCCGCTCAGGCGCTTTTCATTAATGCTGTCGCTATCGCGGCACCCTGGATCGCGGCCGTACAATGACTGCGGCCGTGCGGGAAAGGTAAGCGGCGATCAGGCCGAAATATAAGGTGCACTGCTTACGCGAGCAGGCTCGCGCCGCATGATAATCTCACCCTGACGTACCGACAGCAGCACCTCGCCCTGCTTGCGCAGCACGCTGTAGTCATCTTCACCGTCGAGCAGAATAAAACTGCCCGGCTTGCCGGTTTCGATGCCGTAACGATCCTGTATATTCAGGGTGCGGGCGCTGTTGTCGGTGATCAGGTCCAGCGCGCTCTCGAAGTCGCGGTATCCCATCATCTGGCAGATATGCAGACCGAAATCCAGGCTTCGCAGCAGCTTGCCGTTACCGAGGGAGTACCAGGGATCGAAGATCGAATCCTCGGCGAAGCAGACATTGATGCCCGCTTCACGCAGCTCTTTTACCCGGGTCAGGCCACGACGCTTCGGATAAGTATCAAAGCGACCCTGCAGGTGGATGCTCTCGGTGGGGCAGGAGATAAAGTTGATGCCGGAGTTCTTCAGCAGGCGGAACAGCTTGGAGCAGTAGGCGTTGTCGTAGGAGTGCATCGCCGTGGTGTGGCTGGCGGTGACCCTTGAGCCCAGCTCGTTGAACAGCGCCTCGCAGGCCAGTACCTCGAGGAAGCGGGAGCTGGGATCGTCGATCTCGTCACAGTGCACATCGACCAGGCGGTCATATTTCTTCGCCAGTTCTATGACGGTTTTCATCGACTCGACGCCCAGCTCACGGGTGTATTCGAAATGGGGAATACCGCCGACCACATCGGCGCCAAACTCCAGCGCCTCCTCCATCAGCTTAAGGCCGTTGGGGAAGGAGAGCAGGCCGTCCTGCGGAAACGCCACCACCTGCAGGTCGATCTTGTCTTTCAGCTCATCACGCAGGGTGCAGAGCGTTTTCAGGCCCACCAGGCTGGGGTCGGAGATGTCGGCGTGGCTGCGGATATGCTGCACGCCGTTCTGCACCAGCAGTTCGATGGTTTCCAGTACGCGGCGGCGGATATCGGCCTCGTTCAGCATCGGCTTGCGCTCGCCCCAGCGCTCGATCCCTTCAAACAGCGTACCGCTCTGGTTCCAGTTGGGTTCGCCGGCGGTCAGCGCCGCATCCAGGTGGATATGCGGCTCGACAAACGGCGCGCAGAGCAGCTTGCCACCGGCGTCGATGGCGCCTTCCGGGCATTCTATGCTGCCGCTCTGTTCACTGATCTGGCTGAACAGCCCGGCGGTGATCTCCAGGGTGTGGAGCAGGGGCTTCTGTCGCAGACGGGCATTAACGATTTTCATAGGAACCTCTTCAGTGATCTCCAGCTGTGGGGAGCTGGCTGTCGATATTGTGGTGCTGAAACAGGATTTGCTCGATCAGCAGGGCGTTCTGCAGGTTAAGCCGCACGAAGGCGTCGCCGAGGCGGTGGCCGATCAGCTGCTCTATCCGTTTCAGTCGATGTCTCAAAGTGTTGCGGTGAATGCCCAGGCTCTCGGCGGTCTGCTGCTGGTTGCCGAACAGATTCAGGTATTGGGTCAGGGTCTCTTTCAGCATCAGCGACTGGTCGTCGCGGGCGAAACAGAGGCTGCCAAGCTGCTGCTGGCAGAACTGGGCCAGCAGGTTGCGCTGCGGGATCGCGGCAAACAGCCGGGCGATGCCGAGCTGATCATAGAAAAACAGCCGCTGGCCGCCATGCTGCACGGCGAACTGCACCGCCTGGCGGGACTGCTCCACGGCAGATGACAGCTGGCTCAGGCCCGGCTGCAGATCGCTGGCGCCGGCGTACAGCTGCAGCTCCGGCATCCGGTTCTGAAGCTGATTCAGCGCGGAATCTATTTCGTCGGCCAGGGCGCTGGCGTGGTCTTTCTCGGCGGGCCAGATGGCGATCAGGTCCTGCTCCAGTACCAGTACGGGCCAGTCGATACCGCGCCGTTTGAGCAGTTCGCCGAACTGCTGTTCCAGCTGATTACGCTGGTGGATCAGCTGCCAGTGCTGATCCCGGTCCTCGCTGAGCAGGCGCTGGTGAAAACCGGAGATACGCACCGAGACCACCGCGTAGGGGCGGTTATCGTTCAGGCCCAGCTCGGCAGCGCGCAGGTGGATAAGCTCCGGCGCATCGGCAAAGCCGTTGATCAGCCGGGTCAGGAACAGCTTGGTGGACTGGCCGATCAGGTTGTCCTGCACGATGGCGTTGGAGATCACCTCGGTGACCACTACCATTTTCAGCGAGTAGGGCTGTTCCAGAATCGGGAAATTCAGGGTGTTGGCGAGCTCCAGCACACCGGCAGGAATCTCGCGGATAAATTCGGGCCCGGTGAGGATCACCAGCCCCGCGACCTGATGCTCAACTGCTTCATGTACCAGCTGCTTCAGGTTGGCTTCCGAGCGGGGCCGGTTGATACCGGTGACAAACACCAGTTCGCCGCCTCGAACCCAGGGGGCGATGCAGTCGTTCTCCGCCACGTAGGGCCAGCGGACAGGTCGGTTACCGCCCTGCAGACCGGCCCGGAAGCGGATCTCTTCCAGGCCGGGCAGGCGCGGTATATCGGCGCAGCTTATTGTCATATCAGCCTTCGGCCGCGTCCATTGCCGGGCTGGCAAACGGCATTTTTACCAGGATGCTATAGCAGAGCGCGGCGACGATCACACCCACCAGCGGCGGCAGTACCGGCGAGAAGTAAGCCGCGGCGGAACCTACTACATAGCCACCCAGCCCGATCCAGTTGAACGCCGGCAGACTCACATCGGCGAGCTTTGGATACTTGCCCTTATGGTTGACCCAGAAGTCCGCCATGATCACGCCGCCGATCGGCGGGATGAAGGTGCCGAGCAGTACCAGGAAGGGGATCAGCAGGTTGTACATGCCGCCCACTGCCAGCACGGTGCCGATGGCGGCGCCGGTCACGGTGACGACCTTGCGCTTGTCGGTGCGCAGCAGGTTGCAGCCGGCCACGGCGAAGTTGTAGATGGTGTTGTCCTGGGTGGTCCAGATGTTGAGGAACAGCATCAGCACCGCCAGTACCACAAAGCCCTGGGCCAGCATCACATCGACGATATCCGCCTGCTGGTAGATCATCGCGCCCAGTGCGCCGGTCAGCACCATCAGGCCGTTGCCGACAAAGAACGCAGCCAGGGTCGCGATCACGGCGATCTTCGGCGTTTTGGCAAAGCGGCTCCAGTTGGTGGCCTGGGTACCGCCGCTGATAAAGGTACCGATCACCACGGTGATCGCAGCGGCAAAACTCATGCTTTCCGACGGGCTCTGGCCGAGCAGGCCGGAAACGCCGCCCACATCGACCATGCCGGTGTAGAGGCTGATCAGGATAAACAGCATCATCGCCGGCACGGCAAAGCGCGACAGCAGATCCAGGCCTTTGAAGCCGATCATGGCGGTGATGCAGAACGCCATGCCGAACAGGATCATCAGCGGAATCTCCAGGGATTCCGGCATCCCGGTGGTTTTTACCAGCACCACGGCGATGGTGGCGGTACCCCAGGCGTACCAGCCGATCTGGGTAAAACCGAGCACAAAGTCGGACAGCTTGCTGCCGATCTCGCCGAAACAGAAGCGCCCCATCAGCACAGAGTTAAGACCGCTTTTGCAGGCGATATACGCCAGGGCCGCCGCGTAGGCGCCCAGCAGCAGGTTGCCGATCAGGATCACCAGCATCAGCTCGCCGAAGTCGAAGGCGCTGCCGAGAGATCCGCCCGCCCACATGGTGGCGGTAAAAAAGGTAAAGCCGAGCAGTACAACCGAGGTGGAGAGCAGCCCCTTGCGCTCGCTGTTGGGCACTTCGCTCAACGGGTAATCTGAGTTTTCCATAGCGTGCTCCGCAATGATAATAAGAGTTTGCTTTACGACACTGCACACATAGCAAGGCCTGTTCCAGTCCGGGGTGCGGTGGCGGAGGTGAAGAAAGATTGTGGAATTCCGACGAGTGTTACGTCAATGGCTTGTGCAGAGTGCACAGTAAAGCCGCTGGGGCGCGGAGGCGTTCTGATGTAACACACTGTTCTTGCCCCTCTTCGGTTCATCAAATGTATCATCAGAGTGCGGCGGGGCTGATTGCGGACGGAACTCCCGGCCAGCCGCCGGGATCAGATAATCGCGCAGCCTGTGCTTAAGTCGGCTGGATAAATAACACCCCTGATCGGTTGAAAGGAAAGTAATGCGACTGCGATTTTTTAGTTTCTGGGTCTTGCTGCTGTTGGCGCTGACGCCCCTGCGCGCGGCAACGGATACGGCGCTGCAGACGGCACTGGCGCAGTCGCCCCAGGGCGCCCAGGTGGCGCTGCTGGTGCGGCCGCTGGATGGCGGAGCACTGCAGGCGGAGCATAACAGCGATCTGCTGCTGCCTCCGGCCAGCACTCAGAAGCTGCTCACAGCCCTGGCATCAGAGCTGCAGCTTGGCGCTGATTATCGCTTCAAGACTAGGCTGCTGGGCCAGGGCCGGGTCAAGAACGGCAGTTGGCAGGGTGATCTCAAGCTGCTCCTGAGCGGTGCGCCCGACCTGAGCCGGGCGCAGCTGGGCGAACTGCTGGACCAGCTGCAGGCTAAAGGGATTACGCGGATCGATGGCGATCTGCTGCTCGATGGTCGTGTCTTCAGCGGTTACGAGCGGGCACGGGGCTGGCCCTGGGATAACCTGGGCGTCTGCTACAGCGCCCCGGCGTCGGCTTTCACCATCGAGCACAACTGCGTCGCAGCGAGTCTCGATACAAAGGTGAACGGCAACAAGGCGCGTCTGTTTGTGCCCGAACATCAGCCGGTTGCTGCCGCCGCTGACGTGGAACTGGTCAGTGCCAGCGAGAAGCAGGAGAGCCTCTGCGATCTTAGGCTGGAGCGCGGCCCCGGCAACCGCTATCAGCTGAGTGGCTGTATCACCAAAGCGCAGCGACGTTGGCCGCTGAACTTCGCGGTCAATGATACGGCAGCCTACCTGGGGGATATCCTGCAGCAGGAGCTGCATCAGCGCGGTATTTTGCTTGCCGGCACAACCCGCCGCCTGGAACAGTCAGCCAGCGGCGAGCAGTGGCAGACGCTGGCGCAGGTCAGCTCCGCACCACTGTCTAGCCTGCTCGAAGAGGTGCTGCAGCATTCCGATAACCTCTATGCCGACAACCTGCTGAAGACGCTGGGCGCGCAGCGTAGTGGTATCGGTTCATTCGAGGTTGGCGCCCGCGAGGTCATCCAGATCCTGCGTGAGCAGGCCGGGCTGGAGCTGGGGGTGACTACCCTGAAGGATGGTTCCGGTCTGTCGCGGGATAACCAGCTCAGCGCCCGGCAGCTGGCGGCCGTCCTGAGCTTTCTGAACCGCAATCCGCAGATGGCTGCTTACCAGGCGCTGCCGGTAGCGGGGCAGAACGGTACCCTGAAGTACCGCCGTAGTCTGCGTGAAGCGCCGCTGAGTGGCACCATCCGCGCCAAGAGCGGCACGGTGAACGGTTCCTCCAACCTGGCCGGCTTTCTCCAGGCGGCATCGGGAAAACGCTACCTGTTTGTACTGATGGTATCGGGCATCGCCCGTGGGGATGATCCGGCAGAGATGCGCAGGGCGCGGGCCGAGTTTGAGCGTAACCTGCTGGTCACTATCCATAACCGGGGATGAGTACAGTGCCATGCTGAGCAATAACCTGCTGCGCAAACTGGATATCCAGGATATTGCGATCTTCCTGTCGCTGTTCAAAACGCACAACGCGCGCAAGACCGCCGAGGAGCTCAGCGTCAGTCCGCCCACGGTGAGCTATTCGCTGAAACGCCTGCGCGAAAGCCTTGGCGATGAGCTGTTTGTCCGTGACAGCAGCGGTCTGTTGCCCACGGCGCGGGCGCTCTATATCGAGCCCTACCTGCGCAATGCGCTGGAGGCGATCAACCGTTCAGCAGAAGGCTTGGGCGATGCGGATGACCGGGAACTGCCGCTGGAACTGTGCGTGCCGGAGGCCTTTGAGCTCCTGCTGCTACCCCGTTTGATGAAAGCCGCGCTGGAATGCTCACCGCGCCGCATCCTGCATATGCAGAAGCTGCGTGAAAAACTGCCCACCGAAGAGTTGCTGGCGGGCAAGGTGGACCTGTTCTGCGTGCCCGGTCCCGGCGCCTATTTTCAATTGCATCCGCAGCTGGAACGGCAGCCGCTGTTCGAGGACCGCTTTGTCTGCATGGCGCGGGGCAACAGGCCCAGGCAGATCAGTATCGATGAATATTGCGATGCTCTGCATCTGTATCCCTCACCCTGGCAGTCGCCACGTAACATGGTGGACCTCTGGCTGGAGCAGCTTGGCCGCAGCCGTACGGTGGTGGCCTGGGCCAGTAACTATCAGGCCTGTCTGAATATGCTGGAGCAGTTGCCCTGCATGATGATGCTGCCGGAAAGCCTGCTGCCCGCGCTGCGGATTCCACCTGGAGTACAGATCAACCAGCCGCCGCTGGGCTGCCCCAACTTCACCTTCGATATGGTCTGGGCGCCCTCCAATGACAGCCCCGGGCGGCGCTGGTTGCGGCAGCAACTGGTGCGGATCTGCGAGAGCGAGCTGCAGCTTGGCGGCAGCGGCTGAGTGCACCTCAGGCCAGGGCGGCCAGCTGGCTCCAGGCGGTGCTCAATTCCTTGTCTGCACTTTCCGGCGACAGGTCCAGACCTTGTGCTATTACGCGATGAAAGCGGCTGATACCTAGCAGCCCGAGCAGCTGTTCCAGTGCCGGCAGCTGATGATCATCCTCAGGTGCGAGGATGCCGCCACGGGTGGATACCAGATACACGTCTTTGTCCTTTAGCAGCCCTTTGGGCCCCTCGGCAGTGAACTCGAAACTGACGCCGGCGCGGGCCAGCAGATCGAAATAAGCCTTCAGCTGTGACGGGATCCCGGCGTTATACAGCGGCAGGGCGATCACCACCGCATCGGCCCTGTCGAACTCGTCGATCAGGTCATCGGAGAGACGCCGGTAGATGATCTGGTCGGCGTTCAGCTTATCCACAGGCAGACGCAGCGCATCCCACTGCGACGGGCCGAGGTGGGGTAGCGGGTCGCTGACCAGGTCCCGTGTCAGGAGCCGGGTGCGGGGTTGGTTCTCGATGCGTCGGGCGATAAAGCGCTCACACAGCAGGGAGGATCGGCTGCGCTCGGCGTTGGCGCTGGTCTTCAAGTACAAAAGGCTAGTCATGCTGTTCTCCATCGGTCTTGTATGAATGAGTTTTCCAGACTAGCGACAGGCCAGCCGGCCGGAGTCGGAAAATCCGAACGCGCCTTTTAATCTTTAAACCCCGCCAGTGCGCCGCTGGCGCACTCTGTTCATCTACTCCCCGCGCCCGGCAACGCCTGGGGTGCATAAACAGCTATGGAGAATGATGATGAACAGTTTGATGAAAACGCCGCTCGGCGCGCATCTGATGATGCTGCTCTGGGCTGTGCTGGTGGGCGGATCCTTTCCGTTGGCGGCCACCCTGGATGAAGCGCTGTCGCCGCTCTGGCTGACCGCGGTGCGCTTTCTTATCGCCGCGGCGCTGATGTATCCCTGGGTGGTTAAACAACCTGGCTGGTGGCCGAAGAACACCAGGGCCAGGCTGGGTTACACGCTGCTGGGTGTGTTTCTGGCGGCGTTCTTCGGCTCGCAGTTTATCGCCCTCAACCTGACCTCGGCGCTGTCGGTGGCCGCGCTGTTTGTCACCCTGCCCGCCATCGCCTGGCTGTTGGCCCGGCTGGTGGGTATCGAGCGCTCAGGCGCAGGCCGCCTGCTGGTTTTACTGATCGGTGCTGCCGGCGCGCTGGGGCTGAATCTGCAAGGACGTGCCGGCAGCCTTGGTAGTTTTGGCGCAGGGGAGTGGCTATTTCTGGCCGGCTGTGCGTGCTCGGCCGCTTACTCGGTTTCTTCCCGCGTACTGGTGCTGCGCGACTGGCTGCCGGCCAACCCGCTGCTTGCCACGTTCTGGAGCCTGTTGATAGGCGCACTGCTGATGACAGGCTTGGCGCAGTTCGAATCCGGCGATGGCAGCCAGTTCTGGCAGCTGCTGAGCCTGGGCGATATGGCGGTGCTGGGGTTGCTGGCGCTGTTCGCCAGCTTTATGACGTTCTGGATATTGCAGAGCGCCATGCAGGTGCTGATGCCGAGCAGTGTAGCGGCCTACAGCTACCTGACGCCGCTGGTATCGCTGGGGCTTGCGCTCTATGCGGGCAGCGCGCATCTGAATCCGGTGACCTGGGGCAGTCTGGGGCTGCTGCTGATAACCCTGTGCTGGCTGATCGGGTCGGAGCGGGGCTGTGTTGATGCCCGCTGCCAGCCCGGCCGTAGTTGATCAAACAGGCCACAGGGCAGTCCTGTGGCCTGAAAAGCTTAGATGACCTGAAAAGCTTTTATGGATTAAAAGACTTTGGTCAGCGTCAGGCGCAGCAGGCTGCCTTCGAAATCCTGATCAGCGCTGTATTCGTCGTAAACGGCCAGGTTCAGGCCGGTCATTGTCTGCGGCCAGAAGTAACCGGCTTCGATGCCGATGCCGTGCTTTTCCTGGTCGCCGCCTTCGAGCTGCCAGCGTTCATAACCGGCCAGGCCCACCTCCAGTCCAGTGGCCAGACGTTTGCTCAGTGCCCACTCCAGCAGCAGCTCATCCTCGATGGCGCTGTCGTCGGCGATCGAGTAGCGTCCCAGGGTGCTGAACGCCAGATCCTTGCTGTCGTTGAGGTAGACGTTGCCGCCGAAGGTTAACATGGTTTCGGTGTAACCCAGGCCCGGATCGGCGGGTTCGTCATCCCGGCCGGTCTCGGTCCAGACGCCTATGCCGCCGACGGCATCCCAGCGTTCGCCGTGCCAGCCCAGCACGCTGCCGAAAAAGATATCGCCCAGGCCCCACTCGTCGCTCTCAAGCGCGCCACCGGCGATGGACAGGTCGGTCTGGATAACCGGGATGATGGTTTCAAAGGTGAGGTCGCCGCCCAGGAGTTTCTGCTCGGTCACCCAGATAAAGCGGTTGGCCAGGGCGTTGACGCTAACCTCGCTATCGGCGGGCAGTGCCGTGTTTTCGTCTGCGTCGTAGCGCACGGCGTAGCCTTTGTAGTAAAGGCCGGGGCCCGGCACGACAGCGGCGCGGATCGCCTCGACACCCGGCGTATAGTGGCCGGCGCTGGCGGCGGCAGGAAAGACGGAGGCGAGAGCAGCGGCTAGTATTGTTTTTTTCATTGTGGTGTTTTTCTCCAGGTTCACGGGTTGTCGGCAGGGTTAAAAAGGGCGTGCCGCAGGGGCTGCACGCCAATCCCGAGGCGACAACAACGGAAAACGGGGTTGATAAGGGGGCCGGCACGGAGAGAGGGTCGGCTCCGTGCCGGTTCGGGGGTTAAAGTGTGAAGTCGTTGTTCAGGTCGATGCCCGACTTGCCCGGCGACAGAATGTTGTTCGGGTCCAGTGCACGCTTGATGGCGTGTTCAACCCGTCGTTTCGTTGTGCCGTAGCTCTGCGCGACCCGGTCCTGGAACTGGGTGTTGACCCGGTAAACGGCGTAACCGCGTTTCTCGAACTCATCGAGAAGCTCGTTGAAGCACGCCTCGGCGCGGGCGCGTTCCTCGTCGTTGGTGCGGTCATAGAGCACGTCGATCACGTGGTGCATATCGCGCCAGCCGACGATGAACTCGCCGACATAATCCAGGCCGTGTTTGTTGAGGATCTGTTTCGCCAGCCCGTACTGTTTGTCGCATTCACTGCCTCGCGCCTGGCTGACCGGTGCGAACCACATGGAGCCACCGCCGCCGCGCCAGTTGTACAGGCCAAACTCCTGCAGGTTGGGTACGCCGGTCATCAGCTTGGAGCGGTAGGTGAACGGCTCGGTGCCGCCGGCTTCCTCCGCGGTCACCAGCTTGCCTTTGCCCAGCTGCTTGAGCGCGCCCTGGACGATGTTCCAGTTCACCTCGACCTGTTCCGGCGTACCGTACAGGCAGGCGTAGACGTTCCAGGCACCCAGGTCCTTGTCCTTCTGGATCTGCTTGAGGATCGCCTCGGAGGTGGCGCCCGGTTCATCGGTATAGTCCGAGCGGCGGGTGTTGCAGGTGGCGGCCTCCCAGAGTACGCCGGCAATCACCACGGCGTTGGGGATCACCTGAGCGATGCGCAGCGGACGGATGAACTCGACGATCTCGGCGATATCGGTATCTTCCTCGAACTTGATCTCGAACGGCTTGGAAACCGGTGGCTTGGGCATCAGCCAGAAACCCAGCTTGGTGCAGATGCCGTAGTTGGCCTGGGTGAACATGCCGTCCAGCGTCGGGCCATAGCCCCACTTGAACACCTGCCAGGCATTGTCGCCCTCGACGCCACCCATGCCGCTGCGATAGATCTCGCCGTTGGCCAGGACCAGCTCCATACCGCACTGCATCAGGAAGTGCTCGCCGTACGGGGTGTAGCCGACACCCCGGTCCATGGTGTTGCCCAGGGGACCGGCGATGGCGGAAGGTGCCGGGAAGGAGAGCATCAACGGCAGGTTGTTCTCCTCCAGGTAGTCGTAAAGCTGCTGATAGGTGACACCCGGCTCCACCAGTGCGGTACCCAGATCCGCATCGATATGGATGATTTTGTTCATCTTTTTAAGGTCCAGCACCACCTGGCCGCGCTGGCCGGGAGCGGCGCTGCCGTAGCCGAAGTTGTTGCCGGTGGAGATGGTCCACACCGGGATGCCGTAGCGGTTACAGATCCGGACCACGCCCTGCACCTGCTCTACGCTGGTGGCGGTGACCGCGGCAGAAGGGGTGTTCCGCTCCACATCGCCGGGCATCATGATCTTGGTGTAGGGGGTGAGCTGTTCGCTCTGGATCAGTACATTCTCCTCACCCAGCAGGGCGCGGAACTCTTTGACGGCGGCGTCGAAATCACCGGCGCTGACATCTTTGGGCAGAACGGTATTGGTTTGCTGACTCATCGTTTCAAACCTCAATTACAAAAGAGACAAAGTGGCCTTCAAGGCGCTCGCTGCGCAGCTCCAGGGTGGCGCTATCAACGACGGCGCCCGGTGCTGCCAGCGCATAGCCAAGGTGGCTGGCCCAGCGCGTGGAGAGCCTGCCGGCGCGTTTGCCAGCCAGGTCGAGATTGCGCTTGTGTGAGAAGGGCTGGCGCGCACTCAATGCAAAGCCGGCCGGGGAGTGCTGGAGCTGTTCACCCAGCTCCAGAGCGGCTCCCTGTGTACCCTGGCTGTTGATGACCTGGTGTCGGGTCTGGCCGCGGCTAATGGCGTGCTCGCCGAGCCAGTGCAGGCGGGCGCCGGCGCGGCGGGCCTGGGCGATAAGCAGCTCACCAAGGGCATCGTCGACCATGCCGATCAGGCGTATCGGGCGGCCGCTGTTAAGCGCGGCAACAGCCGGGTCCAGCAGGTTGCTGTGGTCGGCGCGGAGCTTGCGCAGCGAAGTGCCGTTACCCAGAGCCGCCTGGACACCTGCGCCGAAGCTGGCCTCGACAGCGGCGTCGCTGCTGAGCAGCAGAGTCGCCACGCTGCTGGCGGGGTTCAGGCCTGAGGCCGCCCGGGACAGGGCTGGCGCGCCGAGCAGGGCGCCGCCGACGCCGGAGGCCAGCGCGCTCTTGAGGAGAAAACGTCGTTTCGGATCCATCGCTTACTCCTCCCCGGTCGCAGGGCTCTGGTTGATAAATTCAGCCACCGACAGCAGAGCCTGATCGTCGATAAAGGATGAGCGCAGTGCCGGCATGGCACGGAAACCATGGCGCACGATGGCGGTGATATAGGCCGGCGGCAGCTGGCGCCCCTTGATCACTGGGCCTATGCCTTTTTCATGGCAGTGACCGCACACCTTGGCGTAAACCTGTTCACCGTCTTTCCAGGGGCTTTCGGCCTGTGCCAGCGTGCTGCCCGTAAGCAGGACCGCTGCCAGGATAAGTGGGCGCATGAATGGTCGTTTTATTGTCGTTGTCATCGCTATCTCCTCGCCATCAGAAGGGGTAGTGGCGCTGTTCGTGCTGCAGGGTGATCCAGTGATCGGTGGTGAACTCGTCGATCGCCCAGTCACCGTTGAAGCGGCCGACACCGGAGTTTTTCTCGCCGCCGAACGGGGCGTTGGCGTCATCATTGACCGGGATGTCGTTGATATGGGTCATACCGGCGCGGATACCGAGGGCGAAGCGGGTTCCGCGTTCAAGGCTTGAGGTAAATACAGCGCTGGAAAGGCCGTAATCGGACTGGTTTGCCAGGCTGAGGGCGTGTGCTTCATCAGCTGCACACTGGATACCCACCAGCGGCCCAAAGATCTCGTTAAAGGCGATATCCATATCCGGCGTTACATCGGCAAAGACGTGGGGTGGCAGAAGGTTGCCCTGAGCCTCGCCGGAAACCAGCAGGCGGGCACCTTCGGCCTGGGCCTTTTCGATCTTTGTGATCAGGCCCTCGAGCTGACGCTGGTTGATAACCGGGCCGATCGCGGTGTCGATCCGGTCAGGATCGCCCACGCTCAGCTCGCGTACTCGCGCAGCGAAGCGTTCACAGAACTGCGCATAAAGTGGCTCTTCAACAATGATGCGGTTGATCGCCATGCAGATCTGGCCGTTATGCAGAAACTTGCCGAAAACCGCCGCATTCACCGCCTGCTCCAGGTCAGCATCGGCGAGTACCACGAACGGGCTGTTGCCGCCCAGCTCCAACGCTACATGTTTGAGTGTGTCGCCGCCGCTGGCGATACGGCCGATATTGCGGCCCACCTCGGTGGAGCCGGTAAAGGAGATCAGGGCCGGAACCGGATGCTCGACGAAGGCGTCGCCGATCTCGGACCCCGAGCCGACAACAACACTGAACAGGCCCGCGGGAAGGCCGGCTTCCTCGAAGATGCGGGCCAGTAGCAGGCCGCCGCTGACCGGCGTATCACTGGCCGGCTTGACCACAACCGCGTTGCCCAGTGCCAGAGCCGGCGCGATGGAGCGTTGGGTCAGGTGCAGGGGGAAGTTCCAGGGGCTGATGACGCCGACCACGCCCAGCGGTCTGCGGTATACCCGGCTCTCCTTGCTGGCCACGCTGGATTCCAGGATGCGGCCGTGAACGCGGTTCGGCATGCTGGCCGCTTCCAGTGTGATGGCGCGGGCGGCGCCCCACTCGATGCTGGCCTTGAGACGGGTGCTGCCGGATTCGCGGATCAGCCAGTCGATGATCTCGTCACGACGCTGGTCAAAGATCTGCACCGCGTTATAGAGGACCTGGGCGCGTTCGCCGGCGGGCAGGGCTGCCCAGGCGTGTTGCGCCTCGCTGGCCTTGACGAAGGCGGCGTCCAGATCGGCACGGTTGGCCAGGGGGATCTCCAGCAGTGACTCGCTGTTGTAGGGGTTGGTGACCGTCAGAACACGGCCGCTGCTGCCGTTGCGCCAGTCTCCGGCGAGGGGCTGGAGCGCAAGGTTTTGATACGCGTTGGGTGTCTCTTTCATTGTTATCTCTCAGATGACGGGGTTGCCTGTAAGCACTAAGAGGCTGGACCCGCTGGATTTCTTATATGGCGCTGAGGGTGGGGCCCGTCAGACGCTCTCGTTGGGATCGCGAAAATCCACAGCGCCTTAAAGCAAACCGGGTGCCAACTGAGATTCTTTTAAATTAGTCTATATAAAACATATTGTTATGAGTTTTTTGGTTTTTGAGTGAGCGCTTGGTAAACAGGGGTGTTAGAATTTTATTAATAAAAATATCTAGCAGAATGGATAAAAGTAGTCATGAGTCCGAAGCGCTTTCAGGGGCTGGAACATGAGTTTCTGAGCCTGCTCAGGCAACGCAATGCCGGCCTCAGAGTGCATAACCAGCGCGAGTTCACCAGCGGTGGTACGCCCTCCGCCGATGACCTGGCAGCAAGCTTTCACTTCACCGGTAGTGACAACAACATCTGGCTTGCCGGTCAGCGCGTCATGCTGCTGCAGGCTGATATATTCGGTGCCATCCGGCGGGAGTTGATCGACCGCCTCGGCATCGATGCCAGCCGCCGTTTTCTCAAGCGGATGGGCTGGCAGGCGGGCGCCCGTGACGCCGCCAAGGTCGTTGAGCTCTGGCCCAACGGCGATGATGAAAGCCTGTTTTCGGCGGGCCCTCGCTTGCACAAGCTGAAAGGGCTTATCGATATCGAGGTGGTGCAGATTGAGATCGATAACGCCCGCGGTCACTTCTATGGCGAGTTTCTCTGGTACAACTCCATGGAAGCGATGCAGCACCTGGCCACCTACGGTATAGGCAGCGAACCGGCCTGCTGGATGCAGCTGGGCTATGCCAGTGGTTACGCCTCAGGTCTGCTTGGACGCAACGTGATTTTCCGCGAGGTGGAGTGCAAGGGCTGTGGCGCAGCGCACTGTCGCATCATCGGCAAGCCCGCCGACGAGTGGGACGAAGCCGGTGACGAGCTGTTTACCGAGACCGAGGTGGCGCTCTATTCCGAACTGCACGAGCCAGCCCATCCCCATCGTCTGATGGTGGGTGGGTCGCCGGCCTTTCTGGCGGCTACCCGACTGCTATCGCGCGTGGCACCCACCGACGCCAGCGTTCTGTTGACCGGCGAATCGGGGGTAGGTAAGGAGATTTTCGCCCGGGCGCTGCATCAGCAGAGCGAGCGTTCAGACAAACCGCTGATCGCGCTGAACTGCGCCACGCTGCCGGAGAACCTGGTCGAAGCGGAGCTGTTCGGCGTGGAGAAAGGCGCCTTCACCGGGGCTGATCGCCTGCGCCAGGGCCGCTTCGAGCGGGCCAGCGGCGGCACCCTTTTTCTCGATGAAATCGCCACCCTGAGCCTGTCGGCCCAGGGAAAAATTCTGCGCGTGATCCAGGAGGGCGAGCTGGAGCGGCTCGGCGGCGGTAAAACCATCAAGGTCGATGTACGGATCATCGCGGCCACTAACGTGGATCTGCGGGCGGAAGCCCAGGCGGGCCGTTTCCGCGAGGACCTGTTCTACCGCCTGAACGTATTTCCTATCCATCTGCCACCGTTGCGGGAGCGGCGCGAGGATCTGCCGCTGCTGATGAACCATTTTCTTCAGCACTACTGCCGCCAGTACGGGCGCAGCCTGACCGGCTTTACCAGCCGGTTGGTGCATACCCTGTTGAACTACCCTTTCCCCGGCAATATCCGCGAGCTGCAGAACCTGATAGAGCGCGGCGTGATCATCGCCGAGGATGGCGAAGCGCTGGATATCAATCACCTGGCGCTGGGAGGCGAAACCGAGAGCCTGTCCTGGCCACAGCGTCATCCTGCAGCGGAGATGGGCGCTCGGGCGCAGGCTGAGGGTTCTGAGCGGGCAGCGGACAGGGAAGCAGAACGTCACAAGCCTCTTCTGGATGCTGCCGGTCAGGCCATGGCAGAGGAACATCGGCCGCTGGCGGAGCTGGATGCCTTTTTAAGTGGCAGCAGTGAGCGGCTGGAGACCTCGCTGTCGGAGGTGGAATCCCTGCTGATCGACGCCGCCATGGACAGATGCGAGGGCAATGTCTCCGCGGCTGCGCAGATGTTGGGTATGACCCGGGCGCAGCTCAGTTATCGGCTGAAAGGGAAGGTCTAGGCTCTTTAACGCGGATATGTCGTGCTCAGAGGTTCATGCTATGGCGCTGAACCTGGCCGTGTTCGCGGACCAACATTTCTGCGCGAGCCCCTTCTCTGCGACGCAGCGCTTCAACGATAAAGTGGTGTTGGCGATGGGCGTAGATCAGATCGTCATGGACCAGTTTCAGATCGGAAGAGCTAAATACCATCTGTAGCGGTGACGCGAAGGGTACAATATTGCAGCGGTTCACCAGCTCTGCCAGCAGCGGTGTTTCCGAGCCCTCGATAATCAGCTGGTGAAAGCGGTCGTTCATTTCACCGTAGGCATTCTCTTCCGCTTCACGAATCTCTTCACTGGCGACGATGGCGTCCCCCCTGTCCAGGCACTCCTGAAAAGCCTCGTCCAGTTCCGGGGTTAACCCCTTATCGGCAATCATGCGTGCGGCCATCCCTTCAAGCAGAGTTCGCGTTTCCAACGCCGTACGACACTCCTCCTTGGTAAAGGCTCGTACCGCGTAGCCACGCTTGCCAGCTGAGGTCAGCAGTCCGTCCTTGGCCAGTCTCGGTAAAGCCTGGCGGATCGGTGTGCGCGAAAGTCCCAGCCTTTCTGCCAAAGCGGCTTCTGTTATGCGTTCCCCCGGTGCCAGCTCGCCCCTGAGTATCAGCTCGCGAATCTTCGCGGCTGCGATGGAGTGCAGCTTCGCTGGGGTGGCTTCAGACATGGGGCGGTGCTCCTCGGGGGTTATGCTCGGGTTCTTGTCGGGGCGGATGATTACCCCACAGTTGGGATCCCAAAGCAATATATTCTGCTGTCGAAGTTGACAGTTTGTTGGTCTCGAACCTAATATGGGATCCCAAATGAACGGTAAAGCTTCCTGGAAAGGCTATTGTGGCCGGTTTGGGATCCTAATTATAAAAACGTCAAATTTGGAGCTGCACCTTATGAAGACCCCGCTACTACAGGTTCGAGTGGTTGGGATACGCCATCTCACTCCCCGTATCAGCGAATACCTGCTCGAATCCATCGACGGCAATCCCCTGCCGAAATACGACGCGGGTGCCCACATTGAACTTCACCTGGAAGCGCCCGAAATGGGCCGTTTCGTTCGTCACTACTCGCTGATCGGTGGTGACCGGATGGTGAAGGATCCGGCCAACCGATACCGCATAGCCGTGCAGCGGGAGGATCGCGCCAGAGGCTCGGCCTTTATCCACGAGCATCTGGATATTGGTACCGAGTTGAGTATCTCCTGGCCGAAGAATCATTTTGTGCTCGGGCACAACGACCCCCGGGTGCTGCTGATCGCCGGCGGTATCGGTATCACTCCGATCTACTCCATGCTGCAGAGCCTCGCCCGTCGTGGGCGTGACTACTCATTTGTCTACTCCGGGCGTACCGAAGAGGGTATGGCTTACCTCGAGGAAACTATGGCCCTGGCTGGTGAGCGTGGCGAAGTTCACCTCAGTGGCGAGCCAGCGATCGATCACCTGGATCTGAAGGCGCTGTTGGCCGCGCAGCCAGAGAATTGCATTGCCTATGTCTGTGGTCCGGAAGCGATGGTCAACGCGGCCTATGCCGCAGGCGCCGAGCTGGGCTGGCCGGAAGAGAGAATTCGTAGCGAGCGCTTCGGCGTGGCCGCAGCGGGTGAGGATCTGGCGTTCGAGGTTGTACTCGAGCACTCCCAGAAACGTGTGGCTGTTGGTCGCAACACTTCAATTCTGGACGCCGCCGAAGCAGCGGGATTGAGCCTGCTGTCCGACTGTCGCCGCGGTGAATGCGGGCTCTGCTCCCTGCCGGTTATCAGTTCATCGGGTCCTATCGATCACCGTGACCGATATCTCTCGGATGAAGAGAAAGCCAGCGGTGATGCCATCTGTTTATGCGTATCGCGAATCCAGGGCGGAACCCTGGTTATTGACGCCTGAATAAAGCAGGAGTGAAAGATGACTGTTTCAAATGCACAGAACACTCAGGCAGAACGCCTGATTACCAGTACTGGATTTGCCGACCATGAAACTCCCCTGGTGCGTAACTGCTGGTATGTGGCAGCTCGCAGCAGCGAGGTAACCCGTGAGGTGATCAGCCGCCGTCTGCTGGGCGTTGATGTCGCCATGTATCGCACCCTGGACGGGCGTCCTGTGGCCGTTCGCAACCGCTGTCCACACCGTTCCTTCCCGCTGGCAAAGGGCAAGCTGGAAGGGGATATCCTGGTTTGCGGCTATCACGGCATGCAGTTCGACCCTTCCGGTCGCTGCGTCAATATGCCGTCGATGCCGCTGACCCCCTCTAATGCCAACGTGCGCGGTTACCCGATGGTCGAGAAGGGGCCGCTGATCTGGATCTGGATGGGCGACAAGGATCTGGCGGACGAAAGCCGGGTTCCCGATACCCACTGGCTCGATGGTGGTGAGTTCAAGAGCGTGACCGGCTATTACCACATGAAGTCCGACTATGTGGCGATGCACGAAAACCTGCTGGACCAGACCCACTTTCCGTTTCTGCACCCGGGTACCGTGGGTACGCCGGAATACGCGCGCTCCAAGCTGAAGGTGCGCGAGGAGGGTGACCAGGTTGTGATCGACCGGGAACTGAAAAACTCCGCGCCGCCGGGAATCTACGGAATCCCAGCAGGCATCATGGAGAAAAAGGTCGACCGGTTGTCCGAAGCGCGCTTTATATCACCGGCGATGCATGTGGCCTTCGCAAAGATTATCGATCATGAGCCAGCTGAGGGAGCGCCTGAAAGATACCGTTTCAACATTACGCACCTGATCACCCCTGAGACCAATCACAGTATCCATTACTGGTGGTTCAACTCCCGAGACTTCAAGCACGACGACGCGGAAGCGGACGAGTTTCTGAAGTCCGCTTCGGAGCAGGCTTATCTGGAAGACGTCGAAGCGCTTGAGTGGATTCTTGAGGTAGTGACCAGCGATACGGAACCGCAGACGGACCTGAACTTCGCACCGGACAAGCCGGGACTCTTCATGCGCCGGACCCTGCACAACCTGGCGGTGGAAGAGAGCAATGCCTCCTACCACGACGAAAGCGTCCATTGCGGTTAACCCCCTTGTTCCCGTCACCAGTGACGGCCGTTCATCCGGCCGCCGGTGCGGAACGAAGGCAAAATAAGAGTAATAAGAATGAGTACAACTAACCCAACTTTTCCCCTGAATGCCTGGTACGTGGCTGCCTGGGATGCTGAGGTCGGAAGAACGCTGCTGGCGCGCACCATCTGTGACAAGGAGATGGTGTTTTACCGGCGCCTGGATGGCACCGCTGTGGCATTGGCCGATGCCTGCTGGCATCGCCTGCTGCCCTTGTCTGTAGGTAGCCTGGACGGTGATGAGGTCGTCTGTGGCTACCACGGCCTCAAGTTCAACGATGCCGGGCGCTGTACCCATATGCCCTCGCAGGAGACACTGAACCCTTCGGCCTGTGTGCACTCCTTCCCAGTGGTCGAACGGCACCGTTTTGTCTGGGTCTGGCCCGGTGATCCCTCCAAGGCTGATCCTTCACTGATTCCGGACCTGGGCTGGTTCGATGACGCGGCCTGGGCTGGCGATGGCCGAATGACCGAGGTTGCTGCCGACTACCGGTTGGTGATCGATAACCTGATGGATCTGACCCATGAAACCTATGTGCATGCCTCGAGTATCGGTAACGAGGCGTTAGCCGAGGCGCCGTTCGAACCCAGCCATGGCGAGCGCACCGCAACGATCACCCGCTGGGTCCTGAACGAAGAGGCGCCGGCGTTCTGGGCCGCCCAGTTGAACAAGCCGGGCCCCGTGGATCGGTGGCAGTACATCCATTTCCTGGCGCCGGCCACCATTGTGCTTGATGTGGGCGTCGCGCCGGCAGGAACAGGCGCGCCCGAGGGGGATCGCAGTCAGGGGGTGAGCATGTGGGTTGTGCATATTCCGACGCCATCCACGGAGAACACCTGTTACTACTTCTGGTGCCATCTGCGTAACTACCGGGTAGGCGAGCAGGGGCTGACACGTCGAATCATGGAAGCGGCGGTGGGTATCCTGCGTGAGGACGAGGATGTGATCGAAGCGCAGCAGCGGGCCATCGACAAGAATCCGGGGCGTGATTTCAATAACCTGAATATCGACGCCGGCTCCCTTTGGGCGCGGCGCCGGATCAACGACATGATCGCCAAAGAAAATCCGCAGCAGATTCCCGCTGTGTCGGTCGAGTAAGGAGTGCGTTATGCGAAATCTTAGTGTCTGGCACGAAGCGCAGGTTATCGACGTACAGAACATCACGCCGACGGTGAGGGAGATTCATCTGCAGCCCGCCGCCACGGAGTCGGCGCAGCCCGGTTCCCATATCAACGTAAAGGTGATGATCGATGATCGGCCGGATCACCGCTCCTATTCGGTGGTGCGCCAACTGGATAAGGGGGGCCTGGTTATCGCAGTAAAACAGCTGCCCGACAGCCGCGGCGGTTCCCGTTACATGTGGACGCTGGAGCCGGGTGCCCGGGTCAGCGTCACACCGTCCGCCTGTGATTTTGAACTCTCTTACGGTGCCACAGAGTATCTGCTCATTGCTGGTGGTATCGGTATTACCCCCATCTTCGCCATGGCACGTGCCCTGGCTTCCCGCGGTGAAAAGGTGCGGATGCTTTACGCTGCCCGCAGCCGGGATGAGTTGGCCTACGCAGAGGAATTGGGTGCGCTTCTCGGCGATAGTGTTCAGCTGTTTACCGATGCCGATGGTACCCATATCGATATCGCCGCCGAGATCGAGAATCTTCATGCAAAGGGAGAGCTCTACATCTGCGGCCCGCTCGGTCTGATGGAGGCCGTGCGCGGACAGTGGCATAAGCAGGGCCGTGCGCCTGCGGCCTTGCATTATGAAACCTTCGGTTCCAGTGGCCGCCATCCATCGGGACCCTTCACGGTGAAGATCCCGCGCCTTGGGTTGGAGGTGACAGTGCCTAAGGATCGCTCGATCCTGGATGTGCTGACCGAGGCCGGGGTTGAGGTGCTGTCCGACTGCCGACGAGGCGAGTGTGGTCTGTGCGCCATGGAGGTGACCGCTATCAATGGCGAGATCGATCACCGTGATGTGTTCTTCAGTGAAGAGCAGCACAGCGAAAATAAACAGCTTTGTACCTGTGTGTCGCGCGTGGTCAGTGGTTCGATAGCGGTAGACCCGGCCTGGAAAGGAGATCCGGAGCTACGCAAGTAATCCGCTGGGAGCATGTCGCAACGGAAGACGATGATGAGTTCATGGTCTTCCGTTGTTAATTTGGGAACACCAACCTCTATTTTCCTCTCTTGCAGGCTTTAAGTCTTTGCCTCAGTAGCACAGATCCATTAGCGATATTTCTATCCCATTTTAGATGAACTTTTTATCAATAGTGGTTGATGTGGATAACGTCTCGTGACAATATGTAACCCAGGTTAACAGTAACCATAGTTTACTTAAATTTTCTGTTATGAAATCCCGTATATAAATGGCTTTATTATCATTTTAATAAAGTGGTGTTTTTTTTCTTTTAAGTAAATAAAAGGCTTCGATTTATATTTTGGAGGTTTGAGGGTTAAAAATAAATTAATCAAAAAATAAAATGCAATTTGCAAATAAAACCATAAATAAAAATAATGAGGTTCGAATGCATATCAAAAGCAAACTGGCTGCTGCTGTCATGGCGGCTTCTATGGCTGGTCAGGTTTCGGCAGTGGAACTGGGTGAGTTCAATGGCACCAGCTTCTCCATAGGTGGCTATGTCAAAGCTGAAGGGATGTTCACCCAACCTGATGATGGAGATAACTCTTTCGAGGGCAGTGTACGGCAGAGCCGTCTGAACTTCGCCGCGAAGCGCGATATCGAGGGACACAAGGTTATCGGCTTTATCGAAGGTGACTTTTGGAATAACAACACCGAAGAAGAAAGCTCCTATGCGCTTCGCCTGCGACACGCCTATATCAACGTGGATAACCTGACGATCGGTCAAACCTGGAACGGACAGTTCTTGGCGTCGGCTCCCGTCGACGTAGGTGCGATCAACTTTTTCGGTGCCGGTAACGGAACCTTTGCCGGCAGTGGCTCGGAGATAAGGCCGGACCTGGTCATGCATTACACCCTGGGTGGTGCCCGCTTCACGCTTCAGGATCCGTATTATGACGACGCAGACTTCCCCGATTTGGTAGCGGCCTATACCTGGCGCACAGAAGGCGGGCATATCTTCAATGTCGCTATGAGTGGTCGTGAAGTTTATACCGGAGTTTATACCGGAGAGGACGACTCCGACTATGGCGTGGCGCTGGCCGCCGGTGCCAAGTTCAAGTTTGGCAATACCGACGTTTCGATCAACGGTTTCAGCGGCAAGGGCGCAGCTGCTTATACCAGTTGGGGTTATAACGGTGCTAAGGGGCCAGCGACCTCCGATGTGAACGCAGAAGGGGAGCTGATTACCGTTACCGGCTTTTCCGCCGGCGTTGCTCACCAGTTTACCGACAAGCTAAAGGGCATAGTGCGCTATGGCCAGGTCACCGCTGATGAGTTCGATGCGGCGGTCGCGTTTACTGATGACGATACGCTCAAGTCCACAAACGTTTCGCTGATTTACAGTTACCTTCCCCAGCTGGATCTCGGAATCGAGTGGCGTGATCTGAATGCCGCGACTCGCCCGCCGACTTCCGCGTCCTCTTCGTTGCGACCGGCAGGTACCCAGGTTGAGCTGATGGCCATGTACAAGTTCTGAGCATAGGTTCTGAGTTGGTCCCACCGGTGGTACACCGGTTCTCAAGGCGCTTCGCAGGTTTGTGAAGCGCTTTTTTTGTGCCCGTTTTACGGTGACTCTTGGTTTTTTTCCGAGTAATAGGGAGAGAAGCCAGCGGTTGTTGGGAGGCTCAGACGTGATAACGGCGATGACGAAAAAAGAGAGGAGGCTATCCTCTCAAGGACCTCTCAGGCGAGGAGTAAAGCTGAGACCGGAATGGGGATTGGACGCCAGCCGGGGGGGAGGGCTGGCGTCTGTGTTCAGGCGGCGACTGAACCGTGAGGGTCGATAACAAACTTGGTTGCCGCACCGCCATCGAAATCGGCATAGCCCTGGGGTGCCTGGTCGAGAGTGATCATCTTCACATTGACGGCATCGGCGATCTTGACCTTGCCAAACAGGATCGCCTGCATCAGCGGACGGTGGTACTTCATCACCGGGCACTGGCCAGTATGGAAGCTGTGGGATTTTGCCCAGCCGAGACCGAAACGCATGCTGAGCGCGCCTTGCTTGGCGGCTTCATCGACAGCGCCGGGGTCCTCGGTGACGTAGAGTCCCGGGATACCGATCTCACCGCCGGCACGGGTCAGTTCCATGGCAGAGTTGAGTACGGTGGCCGGTGCTTCCTTACCGTGGTTGCAGCCACAGGCGTGGGCCTCAAAGCCGACGCAGTCCACAAAGGCATCGACCTCACGCTCGCCGAGGATCGCTTCCACTTTATCCGCCATATCGCCCTCTTCGGTGAGGTCGATGGTTTCACAACCGAAGCTGCGTGCCTGCTTCAGACGCTCTTCATTCATGTCGCCGACGATAACGCAGGCGGCGCCGAGCAGTTGTGCGGAAACGGCGGCGGCAAGGCCGACAGGGCCGGCACCGGCGATATAAACGGTAGAACCCGGGCCGACGCCAGCGGTTACACAGCCGTGGAAGCCGGTCGGAAAAATATCGGACAGTAGCGTCAGGTCCTGGATCTTCTCCATCGCCTGGTCGGCATCCGGGAATTTCAGCAGGTTGAAGTCAGCGTAGGGCACCATGACGTACTCGGTCTGACCGCCGACCCAGCCGCCCATGTCGACGTAGCCGTAAGCCGCGCCCGGACGCGCCGGATTGACGTTCAGACAGATGCCGGTGTTGCCTTCTTTGCAGTTACGGCAGCGGCCGCAGGCAATATTGAAGGGCACAGAGACCAGGTCGCCGGGCTTGATAAACTCCACATCGCTACCGCACTCCACGACCAGCCCGGTAATCTCGTGTCCTAGAACGAGGCCCGAAGGAGCAGTGGTACGACCGCGAACCATGTGCTGGTCGCTACCGCAGATATTAGTGGTGACAACTTTTAAAATGACACCGTGCTCGCATTTCCGGTTACCCAGTTCAAGCTTGGGATAGGGAATATTTTCGACAGCTACCTCGCCGGGGCCTTTGTAAACGACACCTCGGTTGGAATGAGAGTTGCTCATTGCTTTTCCTCTAAGAGTTTTTAGAATTTTATGCCTGAAGGTAAGGGAAATATTGATTTCCATTTGAAAAGTTACTCTTTGATATTTGCAATGACCAATACAGAATGATCTATAAGGTATACGTTTTTTTAATTGGCTTATTCTCGCTGTGTTCTTATTAATTGATCTATGGCTTTAGATGAAATTAGGTGATGTAATCTTTAACTGAAAAATAATTAGTGATAGTCGGTTATGAGCTTGCATTATTTTCAGGCGATTAATTAACGCCTGAAGGAACTATCGAAACTTAGACGGGGTATCGCGGACAGGATGTCCGGGTAGGGTACTTTGCTGTTTATTGAATTCGATCGCCTGGAAGCAGGCGCCAGGCGGATGACGGGACCGGCATCGGATTGGTTAGCCCCGTCGGTTTCTCCTGGCGCTAGATTTGTGGCGATGCTTCAGCCGAGATCATCTTTTCCAGCAGGGCGATGAGCTGTTTCCGCTCGGTATCGCTGAGGTTGGATGCCAGCAGGGCTTCGTATTTAAGCGTCTGCTCGGTCAGGAAGGCGAGCTCATCCTGACCAGGTTCGGTGAGGTGCAGTGAGTAGCTGCGGCGATCACCTTTCTTGGCGCGGCGCTCAATCAGGTTCATCTCCTCCAGCCGGTCAATCACCTTGACGATACCTGCACGACTGATATCGAGCTTTTTTGCCAAATCAGACTGGGTAATGCCGGCGTTTTTGCTGATCAGCGTCAGCGCTGTCAGCCGGGCCGGTGAGATCGCATCCTGACCGAAGGATTTGTAGAACAGATCGTATGCATAGACCTGAGCACGCTTGATGGCATAACCCAGAGCGCCATTCAAGATTGCCAGGCTGTCCGTGCTGTTTGTGCTGCTGGATAGGGCTTTCTCGCCAGACTGGGACTCTTTAAGTGCCACTAAGGGCCTCCTTCGGGTATTGGATTTATTGAGCGAAGGTTTCGCTGCCTGTGCTGGAAACATGAGATTGAGGTGTCTGGCTGCACTCCACTTTCAGTCTCACCTGAATTTTTTCACACCAGCCTGTTGATGTGGCCATCATACCATGACAATATGCTAACCAGGTTAACAAATAACACGGTTTACAAATCGGTCTGTCAAAACAGCTTGGCTGGCCGAGGATGCGGAGAAGGTGGTTAGCCCTCTCCGTGACAAGAATAAAAAAGCCAGTGTAAGGAGAATAATAATGACCGAAGTAACAGTTGGCACCATGCCACTGGTAGAGGTTTCCATTGATGAAGCCATCGCCACGATCACACTGAACCGTCCCGACAAACGCAACGCTCTGAGCATGACCATGGTTACAGAGCTGCAGGCGGCGTTTTCAGGGCTACCTGCTTCAGTAAAGGCCGTCATCCTCACCGGTGCCGGCGAACACTTCTGTGCTGGCCTGGACCTTTCCGAACTCAAGGAGTCGTCCTCCGCAGAAAATATCGAAGGCTCGATGCTCTGGTACGAGGCGTTTCGCCAAATCCAGTTTGGCCGTGCCCCGGTTATCACCGTACTGCATGGCGCCGTAGTAGGGGGCGGACTGGAGCTGGCATCCGCTCTGCACGTGCGTATCGCGGAAGAAACCGCCTATTTCGGGCTTCCGGAAGGGCAGCGCGGTATTTTTCTCGGTGGCGGCGGATCGGTCCGAATCACCAAGCTTATCGGTTTCTCACGGGTGGCTGAAATGATGCTCACCGGGCACGTGGTGGATGCTAAAGAAGCTCACCAGATCGGGCTTGCCCACTACGTGGTTAAACCGGGCGAGGGTATGAAAAAGGCTCGCGAACTGGCCGAAAAAGTCGCTTCCAACCTGCCGCTGTCCAACTTCGCCATTCTTAATGCGCTGCCGCTGATCGCCGAGCAGCCGATGACTCACGGCCTGTTTACCGAATCGCTGATGGCGGCGATCACCCAGGATGCGCCGGAAGCGAAAGAGCGTGTAAACGCCTTTCTGCAGAAGCGTGCCAACAAGGTGGTGCTCGAGTAAATCCCTATAGATCAAACAGTTCACTGTAGTTAAACGAACATCATAAAAATAATAGTTGAGGCTCGTTATGAATATGCAGAACAGTGCTGGCGCTGCTGGCCAGTCCATCCTGGGCGATGCTCGCCGGGATATCCGTCCCATCCTCAATCCTGAATCTGTTGCCATCATCGGTATGTCCAGCAAGCCCGGTTCCGCCGGTCAGGTGGTGCTGAACAACCTGCTTGAAGGTGGTTTCAAGGGTGAGGTTCATCTGGTAGGCCGTAGCGGCGGCATGCTGGGAGATCGTCAGATCCTGACCGATATATCGGAGCTGCCAGAAGGCGTGGAGCTGGCGATTCTGATGCTTCCCTCCGGTGCGGTGCTGGATGCGGTCAAAGCCTGTGTGGCCCGTGGTGTGCGCAGTGCAGTCTGTTTTGCCTCCGGCTTTGCCGAAATGGGTGCCGAAGGCCGCGAACAGCAGCGGATTATCGCAGAGACCGCAGCTGCCGGCGGCATGACTCTACTGGGACCCAATACCGTTGGCTATTTCAACTACGTCAACGCCTTCTACGTCATGATGGTGGAGCTGGATCTGCCAGCACCACTGGATCCCGAAGAGGGCCCCGCCGTGGCAGTTGTTGCGCAGAGTGGCGGTATCGGCGCACATATTGCCGCGTCGCTAAGGGCGCGCGGAGTGCCGCTCTCCTACATGATGACCACCGGTAATGAGGCGCAGACCGGGCTGGCAGATATGATCAGTCATTTCGCCGCTGATGAATATACCGGAACCATCGTCGTGTACGCCGAGCAGATCCGTTCAGCGCCGGATTTTGTCAGGGCCGTAAAAGACGCCCGCGCCCGTGGTAAGGGTGTCGTGCTGCTCCACCCCGGTCGCAGCGAACGCTCCCAGGAAGCGGCCAAGTCTCATACAGGTGCGCTAGCGGGCAACCATGCGGCCATGCAGTTGATGGCTGAGTATGCCGGTGTCACGGTGGTCGACAGCCTGGAAGAGGCGATCGATGTCAGCCAGCTGCTGCTGCGTTATCCCACAGCGCCGGTCGGTGGAATGGGGCTCGCGACAGCTTCCGGTGCCATCTGCGGTCTGACCCAGGATTACGTCGAACCTCTGGGGCTGGAACTGCCGCCGCTTTCGGAAGAACAGGTTGCGGGACTTAAGGAGCATCTGCCCGATTTTCTGCCGCCGCGTAACCCCCTTGATTTGGGTACCCTGGTCAGTTTCCAGCCCGATCTGATCGAAACCGGGGTCAAGGCCCTGCTGGCAGACACCTCAATCGGTAGCGCTATGATCTCCATGGCGATGCCGGGACCTGAAGCCTCACTGGTCTGGTTGAAATACTACCTGGCGGCTACTGCCGGTAGCGACAAGCCCGCCATTTTTGTCATGCAGAATGAAGATGTGCCGCTGTCCGCGGATTTTATCGCGGAAGCACGCCGCCATCGCGCCATCATTATGCGTTCTCCGGAGCGTGCCATCCGTGCGCTTGCCCGTATTACCCGTTTTGGTCGTCGCCAGGCGATGCAGCAACAGCAAGAGGCTGCAGTGAGCCGTGATGCATTGACCCGGCTCGAACTTGGCCGGGGTGTACTGCCCGAGTGGTCAGGCAAACAGATATTGCGTGAGCTTTCCATTCCTGTACCGGCCGGTGCATTGGCTCGTTCTGCGGATGAAGCGGTGAGCATCGCTTCTGACATCGGCTATCCGGTGGTGATCAAGGCGCAGTCGGCCAGGCTGGCGCATAAAAGCGAGGTGGGCGGTGTGCTGCTCAACATCGCCGACGAAGCGCAGCTGCGTAGCGCCTGGACACAGCTCTACGCCAATGTCCGCAAGGCTGAGCCGGATCTGGAGCTCGACGGCGCCCTGGTAGAGAAAATGGGTGAGCGTGGACTTGAGCTGGTCGTTGGTGCCAGCCGTGATCCGCAGTGGGGCCCGATTCTGATGGTCGGCCTGGGTGGCGTCTGGGTCGAGGCGCTCGGTGATGTTCAGCTGCTTCCACCTCAGCTTCCCCGTGAAGCCATTATCGAAAAACTGCACGGCCTGAAAGCCTCCAAGCTGCTGACCGGATTCCGGGGCGATCCCGCCGTGGATGTGGAAGCGGTGGCCGATGTGGTGGCCACGGTCGGGCAATTGATGGTCGAGCGTCCTGAGATCCAGGAGATCGATATCAACCCGTTGGTGGTATACGCGCAGGGCAAGGGCGTCGCTGCTCAAGACGTACTGATTGTTACTGAATAAGTCATTTTTCTAGCAACTGAATTTCTGATTCGTATCAAGGAGTACGTTATGCAGCTCGAAGGAACAGCAGTATTGGTCACCGGTGGCGCCTCAGGTCTGGGCGAAGCGACGGTGCGGCATCTGGCCTCTCTCGGCGCCCGTGTGGCCATTCTCGATATTCAGATGGAGCGGGCCGAAATGCTGGCCGCCGAGATAGGCGGTATCGCGATTCGTTGCGATGTGACCGATGCCGATAGTGCCAGCGCCGCGATTGCGCGGGCGAAAGAAGCGCAGGGTGTTGCCCGCTTGCTGGTTAACTGCGCCGGTGGCGGTGCGGCGAAACGGGTGGTGGGACGTGATGGCCCGATGCCGCTCGAGGACTTCACCAAGATCATCAACCTGAATCTGGTGGGCAGCTTCAACATGACGCGCCTGGCGGCAGCCGACATGATCGCCGCCGAGCCTGATGCCAATGGAGAGCGGGGTCTTATCCTGCTGACCACCTCGGTAGCAGCTTATGAAGGCCAGATCGGTCAGGCGGCCTATACCGCGGCGAAAGGGGCCTTGGCCGCCCTGCCGATCCAGCTGGCGCGAGAGTTTGCCCAGTTCGGAGTCCGTGCGATGGGCATAGCGCCAGGTATCTTTCATACGCCGCTGCTCGATACAGCGCCTCCGGAAGTACAGAAAGCATTGGGTGAGTCTATTCCCTTCCCTCAGCGTTTGGGGCAGCCGGCAGAGTTTGCTGACCTGGTCGCACATATAGCGACCAACAGCTATCTGAACGGCGATGTAATCCGAATCGACGGCGCCACACGGCTGGCTCCGCGCTAAAAGAGGAGATGATCTCATGTTGAAGTTCAATCCTCCTTTGCGTGACCTCCAGTTCGTTATTCATGACGTTCTGGATGGTGTGAGCGGGTTAGCTGAGCTTCCTGCTTATGAGGAGTTCGATGCTGAAACCCTCGATGCGATTGCCGATGAGGCGGGACGCTTCGCGTCGGAGCAGTTGCTGTCGGTTAATGAGCAGGCGGACAGGGTTGGATGCAGATGGAATGAGGGGACGGTCTCCATGTCTCCTGGCTTCTCAGAGGCCTGGAACGCCTATCGCGAGCTTGGATGGCCATCGATGTGCGCTCAGCCCTCTGAGGGTGGCCAGGGTTTGCCCAAGCTGGCGTTCAGTGTTGTCAGTGAGTTCCTGTCGGCGAGCAGCCATGCGTTCGTGATGATAGCGACCATTAATCACTGCACCTCGACCTGTCTGCGCAGCTCCGCCACACCTGAGTTGCAGGAGAAATGGATCCCGGCACTGACCAGTGGCGAGGTGCTGTCTTCGATGTGCATCACCGAGCCTCAGGCTGGCTCGGATGTGGGGTTGCTCTCCACCAAGGCTGAGCCCGATGGTCAGGGCACCTATCGCCTGAGTGGATCGAAGATCTTCGCAAGTGGCGCAGAGCACGATCTGACGAAAAATATTGTTCATCTGGTGCTGGCCCGGATTCCCGGGGCGCCGGCGGGAACGCGCGGCTTAAGCCTGTTCCTGGTGCCAAAACTGACCGATGACGGGCAGTCCAATGGCGTCCACTGTGACGGGATCGAGCACAAGATGGGTCTGCACGGCAGCCCGACCTGCTCCTTGCGCTTTGATAACGCCCAGGGATGGCTGGTCGGTGAAGAAAACGCCGGCTTAAAGGCGATGTTCGCCGTGATGAACGAAGCACGTCTGCTGTCAGGTTTGCAGGCTGTGGGCATGAGCGAAACTGCCATGCAGAACGCCTGGGAATATACCCTGGAGCGTCGTCAGGGGCGCTCTCCACAAGGTGAACAGCCCTGCCAGCTGATTGAGCATGTCGATGTTCAGCGCATGTTGCTGACGCAAAAAGCCTGGACCGAAGCGGGACGCTTCCTGTTGCATTGGACGGCTCTGCTGATGGACCAGGCCGAGTCGCATCCCCAGGTTACCAAGCGTGTTGAGGCAGCGGATCTGTTGCCTTTGCTAACCCCCATCGTGAAAGGGTTCCTGTCCGAAAACGCGCAGGAATCCACCTCGCTGGCGCTGCAGCTGTTTGGCGGCCACGGCTATGTCACCGAAACCGGTATTGAGCAACTGACCCGTGACGTCAGGATCACCACGATCTACGAAGGCACGACAACGATTCAGGGGCAGGATCTTCTGATCCGCAAGGTGCTGTCTGATGGTGGGCGTCGTCTCAATCGTCTACAGACCTCGATTCGACTCTGGCTGGACGAGCACAGCGGTCAGGCTCAGCTGTTGGCCTTCTGCAAACCCCTGGCTGAAGTTTCCGAAATGGTCGACCGGGTGACCCGTCAACTGATCGATAGACATACGGCGGATCCGATCTCTGTATTGGGTGCCTGCACCGCTTATCTGCGGCTTATGGGGCACCTGGTATTTGCCTGGGCCTGGGCCCGGATGGCGGCGGTCGCGCTGAGTCAGGGGGACGATGACTGGTACTCACTCAAGGTGGAAACGGCGCGTTTCTACTTCAACCAGTTATTACCGGAAATCAAAGCGTTGGAACTTGCGATCGCGCAGAGCCCGAAAAGTATCGGGCATTTGATGGGCGCATCCAGCAGCACTGAGGAGAAACGCCATGAGTCTTAAGGGACAGGCCTATGTTGTCGGCGCGTTCGAGCACCCGACAAGACACGCGGTCGATAAATCGCTGGGACAGCTGCATGCGGAAGCGGCCCTTGGGGCCCTGGATGATGCCGGGCTCAGCATTGAGGATGTAGACGGTTACTTCTGTGCCGGCGATGTGCCGGGCTGGGAGTCTCCCGGGATTGGCCCCCTGTCGGTGGTCGAATACCTGGGGCTTAAGCTGCGCCACCTGGATACCACCGAATCCTGGGGTTCTGCCTATATCAACCATGTTGAACACGCGGCGAGGGCGATTGCTGCCGGCAAGTGCAGGGTCGCTCTGATCACCCAGGCGGGCAGGCCGCGGGCGGAAAAATTTTCGCCGGCAGCGAGCCATCTGATGCAGGCGCAGACAACGGCGGAGTCCCAGTTTGAGCTGCCCTATGGTCCGGTGGTGACCAACGTGTATGGCATGTGTGCGGCAAGACATATGTACGAGCACGGAACCACCTCTGAACAGCTGGCGTGGATCAAGGTCGCCGCGTCGCACCATGCTCAGCACAACCCCAATGCCGTGCTGCCGAAAGTGGTGACCGTGGAGGATGTGATCGAGTCGCCGATCGTCGCGACTCCGCTGCACCGTCTCGACTGCTGTGTCATCAGCGACGGTGGCGGTGCGCTGGTGCTGGCACACCCCGAGGTGGCCAAGGGACTCAAGCGGCCGCTGATTACGCCAACGGGAGCAGGCTTCACCGTCAAACACCTTAACGGCGGTTACTTCGATATTCTCGCCTCGGGCGCGGTGCAGACTGGTAAAGAAGCGTTTGAACAGGCGGGTGTGACCCCCGGGGATATTCAGTACGCCTCTCTCTATGACAGCTTCACGATCACCGTGCTGGTGCAGCTGGAAAACCTGGGCTTTTGTGAGCCGGGGCAGGGCGGTCGCTTTGTGGCTGATGGCGGCCTCATCTCGGGCGTCGGCAAGCTGCCTTTAAACACCGACGGCGGTGGGCTCTGTAACAACCATCCGGGTAACCGCGGCGGTATGACCAAGTTGATCGAGGCTGTTCGCCAGCTGAGAGGCGAGGCCCATCCTGCTGTTCAGGTGCCCGATTGTCGTCTGGCGCTGGCCCATGGCACCGGCGGACAACTCGGTGCCCGTCACGGCAGCGCAACCCTGATTCTTGAGCGAGAGGACTGATGATGGAAAGTCGTATACCTGCTTCTCCGCAGCCCTGGCCGGAAACCGAGCGTTTTTGGGAAGCCGCCAACCAGGGCCGCTTCATGCTGCAGCGCTGCTGCGATACCGGCAAGGCGTTCTTCTACCCGCGTGCGCACAGCCCCTTCACCGGCCGCAATCACTGTGAGTGGTTCGAGGCCAGTGGTCGGGGCACGCTGTACTCCTTCAGCGTGCTGCCAAAGGCCAGGCCGCCGTACTGCATCGCCTATGTCGAGCTGGAAGAGGGGCCGATCATTCTGACCAATATCGTTGGCGCAGACTTTGATCGCCTGGAGATAGGCCAGCCGGTGAAGGTGACCTTTGTCGACAGTGAAAACGGGCAGAAGGTGCCGATGTTTTCACCGGCCGGCTAAGGCAGCAGATCAGTAGGAAACCCGCCTGAATGGGCATCCAGTGGGTGCTCTCAGGCCGAGTGCGGCCGGAGGTTGGGTTTCCTCTTAACCCCTAACACAGATTTCAAAGGTAAATAACAGAGCGAAAGCGCTGCAAAGCGATCCGTTCCATTCCCCAAGCGTTGGTATAGGGCTTACAGGCCCGGCGTAACCAATAGAAAATTAAAATAAGAAGGACGTAACCATGCTGATTAAAAAAACGACTCAAGGTCTAATGCTGGCTTTGGCCCTTACTACAGGGTTTACCCAGGCAGCCGAGGCCCGGGACCTGAGGTTGGCGCCAGGAGTGGTGCAGTTTCACCCCGGCTATAACCCCCTCTATACCGAGTTTCAGACCCAGTTGCCGAAGCAGTCCGGTGGCAAGCTGAGTGGCAGAATGCTGGGTGTCGAGGCGGTATCGATTAGCGGGATGCGCACCGGCCTCAGCAGCGGACTTGTGGATGTGGGTCCCTTCCTGCCCGCCTATTTTCCAGCGGATCTGCCGGAGATGAACCTAGTCGGTGACCTGGCGTTTCTCGGGGACGATCCTCAGGCCATGGGTGCCGCGATGACCGAGTACATCGTCACCTGCGGCGACTGCCAGAACGAACTGCGTAAGCTTGGCATAACCTATACCAGCTCCTACTCATCCAACATCTATCACGTGCTCAGCACCAAACCGATTAAGGATAAGGCGGACCTGAAAGGGATGCGCCTGCGCGTCGGCGGACCACAGTTTTCACGCTGGGTCGAAGCCATGGGTGCTACGCCGGTGAGCACGCCAGTGACCGAGACTTTCGAGGCGCTGTCCCAGGGAGTTATCGACGGCACGGTGACCTCATCTGCCGATATCGTTTCCTTCCGTCTGGACGATACGGTGGGCTACATCTCTTCGATTAACCTGGGTACCTATCACTCCGTTATTACCCATGCTGTTAACGCCAAGACCTGGAAGTCACTCAGTGCCGATGAGCGTAAGGCGATTGCTGTTTCGTCGACCCTGAGTGGCGCACTGGCCACGGATCGCTGGACCGAGATCTCCGCAGAGGCCGAGAAGAAGGATGTGGAGATTATCGAGCCAAGCGCTGAGCTGGTTGAAGCCACCAACGCTTTTGTCGAATCGGACCTGGGTGTCGCCGCCGCGCAGGCCGGCGAGCGCTACGGCATTGAACATGCCGCGGAGAAGATTGCCCGTTTCCAGAAGCTTGTGGACAAGTGGCACAGCATCTCCGAAGAGGTAGAGGGTGATTCGGCGATGATGGCTCAGGCGGTCAACAGGGAAGTTTGGGACAAGGTCGATTTCTCAACCTACGGGATCTGAGATCGCGCCTGAAATTGGCGGGTCCTGCACCTGGGCTCGCCACTTCCCGATATTGGCCAGACAGGAAGAATAATATGAGCCTTTTAGTGAAACTGGCGGACCGCTCCTCGGTCTGCCTGGCGTTGCTCGGCACCCTGGGTATCCTGGCGATGATGCTGCACATCGTGCTCGATGTGGTACTGCGGGCGACGCTATCCGTATCCATACCTTCAACGCTAGAACTGGTAACGCGTTACTACATGGTCACGCTGGCGCTGCTGCCCCTGGCATGGGTGGAGTGGCGCAAGCAGATGATCTTCGTCGAATCGCTCAGCGGAATGTTCGGCAAACGTCTGACTCGTTGGCTGGATGCTCTGGTGGCATTAGTGTCGGCTGGGATCTATCTGGTTCTGGTGGTCGCCACCTGGAACAAGGCGGTGGAGCAGTACGAGATCGGCGCCTACGTCATGTCACTGGACTTCCCGATGCCGGTCTGGCCCACCTATTTTGTTCTACCGCTCGCCTTTGCATTGGCCGCGCTGGTCTCCCTGGTGCGAGTCCCTCTGATCATCACTAAAAACGAAAATTACGACCGGGTATGAGGCAGTATTATGGGTGTTGAAATTGGCTTGTATGGACTCCTTCTGCTGCTGGTGCTGCTGGCGCTGCGTGTGCCCGTTGCGCTGTCGCTGATCCTGGTATCCCTGGGGGGCGCCAGTCTGATGTTCGGCACGGATACGGCGATCAGTTTGCTGGCCGCAAAACCCTATGAATTTGTCGCCAAGTGGACCCTCAGTGCGGTACCGATGTTCCTGCTGATGGGGTTTGTCTGTTATCACTCCGGGCTTACATCCGGACTATTTAATGCCGCCAAGGTAGTTTTTCGCTGGCTGCCGGGAGGTCTAGCGATCTCCAGTATCTTCGCCAGTTCCGGCTTTGCTGCGGTGTGTGGCTCCAGCGTCGCCTGCGCAGCGGCGATGGGGCGGATAGCGATCCCTGAAATGGTTCGAAGCGGGTACAAGCCCAGCTTTGCCTGCGGCACCATTGCTGCTGGCGGGACCATCGGAGCTCTGATTCCGCCGAGTATCCTGATGATCGTTTACGGTGTATTCGCCCAAGTCTCGATTACCCAGGTGTTCCTTGGCGGTATTACTATCGGCCTGCTGACGGCAGTCAGCTATAGCTTGATCGTGCTCGCAGTCAGCTGGTTGCGACCGGATATCGCACCGCGTAAAGCGGAGGATGTTTCCCATTACTCTGTGGCCCGGGCTCTGATTGAGATCTGGCCGGTTATCGTGCTGGGCGTACTGGTATTCGGTGGTCTGTTCAGCGGCCTGTTTACCGCCACAGAGGCGGGCGCTGTGGGAGCGATGGGGTCAATCCTTATTTCTCTGGCGCTGCGCAGATTGGATATGCCCAAGGCGAAAAAGGCATTCCTGGAGACTCTTTCGACCACCGCATCGCTGATGATTATTGGTATCGGTGCCAGCATGTTTACCGTGTTCCTGAGCCTCAGTGGTGTGGCGGCATACATTTCCACGGCGGTTACGGGCTGGAGTCTCTCCTACCTGGAACTGATGCTGATCGTGGTACTGATCTACCTGCTCCTGGGGCTGTTTATGGAGCCGTTCGGCGCCATGCTGGTGACTCTGCCGATCTTCCTGCCGGTATTCGAGCTCTATGACCTGAGCCTGATCTGGTTTGGTGTATTGCTGGTCAAACTGCTGGAGATCGGCATGATCACGCCGCCGGTGGGGATGAATATCTTTGTCATCCGCAGTGTCGCCAGTGAGTATGCCTCACTGATGGATATTTTCCGGGGCGTGGCTATCTTCCTTATAGCCGACCTGGCCGTTGTGGCACTGGTCATTCTTTTCCCCGAGATCGTCATGTTCCTCGGCGGCAGCTGATAGCCCCTTTTCTCTCTGAGTCCCCTTTGGTCCCTTTTTTGAGGCTGCACTCTGCAGTCTCAAAAGGGGAGCTTTTTTTGAAACAGCTTTTAGGTATGGATCATATGAAAGTACTTGTTTCCGTAAAACGCGTCATCGACTACAACGTCAAGGTACGCGTCAAGGCCGATAACTCCGACGTGGATCTGGCCAACGTCAAAATGGCACTCAACCCGTTCTGCGAGATCGCGGTTGAAGAGGCGATCCGCCTGAAAGAGGCCGGTGTGGCCTCCGAGGTCATCGTGGTTTCCATCGGCCCGAAAGCGGTACAGGAACAGCTGCGCACCGCCATGGCCCTGGGTGCCGACCGTGCCATCCAGGTTGAGACCGATGACCTGCCCGAGCCGCTCAACGTGGCCAAACTGCTGGCAAAAGTGGTTGAAGCGGAAGAGCCAGGCCTGGTTATTCTCGGCAAGCAGTCCATCGATTCCGACAACAACCAGGTAGGCCAGATGCTGGCCGCCCTGACCGGTCGTCCCCAGGGTACCTTCGCCTCTGAAGTGAAAATCGACGGCGATAAGGCTCAGGTGACCCGCGAAGTGGATGGCGGTCTGCGTACCGTTTCCCTGGACCTGCCGGCCATCGTTACCACCGACCTGCGCCTCAACGAGCCGCGCTACGCCAAGCTGCCGGACATCATGAAAGCCAAGCGCAAGCCGCTGGATGTGAAGACCCCGGCGGACCTGGGTGTTGAGCTCAAGCAGCATATTTCTCAGCTGAAGGTGGAAACACCGGCCCAGCGTGAAGCGGGCATCAAGGTGGACAGCGTGGATGCGCTGATCGACAAGCTGAAAAACGAAGCCAAGGTCATTTAAGGAGGCTGGGATGAGCATTTTACTGATTGCTGAACACGACAACAGCGCACTCAACCCGGCGACCCTGAGTGCCGTCACCGCCGCCAGCCAGATCGGTGGCGACATCACCCTTCTGGTGGCAGGTAACGGCTGCCAGGCCGTGGCCGATGAAGCCGCCAAGGTTGCAGGTGTATCCAAGGTCCTGCTGGCCGATAACGCCGCCTACGAAAAAGGCCTGGCGGAAAACCTCAGCGCCCTGGTCGTGGAACTGGCCTCCGGCTACAGCCACATCGTTGCAGCGGCCAGCAGCACCAGCAAAGACGCCATGCCGCGCGTCGCTGCCCTGCTGGATGTGGGCCAGCTCAGCGAGATCATCGCCGTTGAGTCTGCCGATACCTTCAAGCGCCCGATCTATGCCGGTAACGCCATCGCCACGGTTCAGTCCCAGGACGCCATCAAGGTGATCACCGTACGTACCTCGGCGTTCGACAAGGCCGCTGCCGAAGGTGGCAGTGCCAGCGTTGAAGCCGTGGGCACCGCCTGCGATGCCGGTACCTCCAGCTTTGTCAGCGAAGAGATGGTCAAATCGGATCGTCCGGACCTGGCGGCCGCAGGCGTGGTGATCTCTGGTGGTCGCGGTATGGGCAATGGTGAAAACTTCGCCCTGCTGGAAAAAGTGGCCGACAAACTCGGCGCCGCCATCGGTGCCTCACGTGCCGCGGTGGATGCGGGTTTTGTCAGCAACGATCTGCAGGTCGGTCAGACCGGCAAGATCGTAGCGCCTGAGCTGTACATCGCCGTGGGTATCTCCGGTGCGATCCAGCACCTGGCCGGTATGAAAGAGTCCAAGGTGATCGTGGCGATCAACAAGGACGAAGAAGCGCCGATCTTCCAGGTGGCCGATTACGGTCTGGTAGGTGATCTGTTCGAGATCCTGCCGGAGCTGGAAGCGAAGCTCTAAACAGGGTCTACCGCTTGGAGAAACACACTATAACTATCCGAATCGGTGATCAGATCAGGGGAGTCAAATGAGGCTTGGGATATCGGGAGGCTGAGATACAAGGCGGGGTAACGGCATACTGGCAACCTCTGAAACGAATAACAGAGCCGCCTGTCTCTGGAAACAGGTTGGCAGGAGTCTGTTCCTCCTGCCAACCTGTAGAGAGGTTTACTCAGTCGGGCAGCTTGCGCTCAGCTCCAGCGCGCGGGCGTAGACCTCGCGGCCAGGCAGGCCTTTCTCTTCCAGGGAAGCCAGATAGCTTTCGGTGGCTTCATCCAGTACTGGTTTCCAGGCCGGGTTTTCGGCGCCGCCTTCAACGGTGTAGATCTCGTCACCTTTATCGATCGCCTGCTGACGGCCGATTTCATCGGATTGGTCGTAGTTGACGCCGGCGATCTTCGCCCAGGCCTGGCCAGAAGCGCGGTCGATGACCTGCTTCAGATCATCCGGCAGACCGTTGTAGACATCCTTGTTCATGGTGGCGATGAACGACAGGGAGTACAGACCACCCACTTCGGTGTGGTAGGGGGTCAGTTCGTTCAGGCGGAAGGAGAGCTGGCCTTCCCAGGGGAACATGATGCCGTTGATTACACCACGCTGGGCAGACTGATAGGTTTCCGGAGCCGGCATGCCGACCGGCTGGGCGCCCAAGCGGGACAGCATGTCGCCAACCACGGTGGTCGGGCGGCGGATACGCATACCTTCCAGGTCTTCCGGCACTTTTACCAGCTTGTCGGTGCTGTGCAGGTGGCCCTGACCGTGAGTGAAGAAGAACAGCGGGTGAGTATCCTGATACTCGGAGTCGATCAGGCCTTCGTCATACAGACTCTGGAGTATGCAAGAGCCCTGCACCGCGGTTTTGACCACGCCCGGCAGTTCCACTACCTGGGTTAGCGGGAAACGGTTGGCGGAGTAGCCCTGGACGGTAGCGGTCACGTCCATGATGCGGTTGGTAACCGCGTCGTACTGAGCCGGCGGTTTGGCCAGGGTACCCGACGGATAGATCTCTACCGCGATGCGGCCATCGGATTCTTTCTGTACCTGGTCAGCCCAGGGCTGGAAGATGTTTTTGTGGGTGCCAGCCACGGCAGGCCAGATGTGGCCGAAACGCAGGGTAACGTCGGCGGCCTGAACCTGGACAGCGCCCAGGGTCATTGTAGCGGTGGTGGCGATGGCGGCAGCAAGCTGTGTCAGTTTCATTAGATGATCCTGTTTATTGTTATAGCGCCCTACTCAAAAGCTGTGAGTGATCAGGCGTTGTTGTTATGGTTTTTTATGGGGTTGGTTGGTTTTTATGCACTGGTTATAAGCCCTTGGTTTTAAGGCAAGGGTGCTTAAGGATGCATGAACAAGTTCATCGCTTCCTCAGATATCCAGCACCAGGCGTTTGCTTTTGGCACGCGAGCAGCAAGGCGCGAACTCCTCGTTGCTGGCGTGCTCCGCGGGTGTCATGAACACGTCACGGTGGTCCGGTTCTCCTTCGAGCAGGCGCACGGCACAGGTGCCGCAGACGCCCTCTTCGCAGGAGAAGGGTACATCCATATCCTTGTCCAACAGCACTTCGAGCACCGACTTGTCGGCCGGTATCTCGATCACCTCACCGCTGCTGGCGAGCTGCACTTCAAAGGCGCCATCATCATCATGATTGATCGCCTCGGCGGCAAAGTATTCGCGATGCAGCTGGCTGTCCTCCCAGCCGGCGGCCCGAGCCGTTTCCAGGACATGGTCCATAAACGGGTTGGGGCCACAGACGTACAGGTGAGTGCCGGGCTTGGGTGAGCCCAGCAGTGCGGCGGCATCCATGCGGGTAGAGGGCTCGTCACGGCTGTGATGAAAACTCACCCGGTCGGCAAAGTCCGATTGCTGAATGCGCTGGCGGAAGGCGGTCTGGTCCGCGTTGCGGGTGCAGTAGTGCATCTCGAACGAGGCGCCCTGATGGGCCAGACGCTCTGCCATGCAGAGAATCGGCGTCACGCCGATACCGCCGGCGATCAGCAGATGATGCTCGGCACTGTGCTCCAGCGGAAACAGGTTGCGCGGCTCGCTGATCTGCAGCGCATCGCCCTCATTCACCTGGTCGTGCACGGCGGCGGAGCCACCCCGGGATTCGGGATCGCGCAGCACACCGATCTCGTAGCGGTGGCTTTCGCTTGGGTGGTTGCAGAGGGAATACTGGCGTACCAGCCCGCCTGGCAGATGCAGCTCGATGTGGGCTCCGGCACTGAACGGCGGCAAGGCGGCGCCATCCGGTCGGGCCAGTTCAAGCAGGCAGATATCGTCGGTTTCGTAGCTTTTGCTGACGACGTTTACATCTATCACGGCACTGTCTCCTGTCCCGACACGCGGGCGAGCTTTTTTCTAATTATAAATAGCTGATACCGGCTGCCAGGGTCAGGGGCTGACGCTGGCGATCTTGCTGTTCTGCTGCTCTTTTTCCAGCAGCTTGTCGATGATGCGGCGTGCCTGAACGCCCCCGGAATCGATATCGAGTTTGAGCAGGTTACGTTCGGGGAACTCGAGGATGTTGCGCTGCTGGCGCTCCAGCATCTCCAGGTCTTCGCCGAAGATCTGGCCCTGGCCCTCGCGGATCTGGTCGGTCAGCGCTTCATCTGTCGGCTTGAAGTGGCGCGCCATGCCCCAGAAGTACCAGTGACTGGTCTCGGTTTCCGGGGTGATAAAGTCGACCACGATGCTGTTGGCTTTGTGCTGCGGATCGGCGTCATAGCCACCATTGCCGGCCAGCGCTACGCCAACCTCGATCATCACATGGCTGGGCGGATTGAAACGGCAGATCTGCCAGCGGTCCACGTCGGCATCAGGGTCCAGACCGTTGGCTTTGAGTGCAGCCTGCCAGAAGGGTGGTGCCTTGATGTTTTCCATATGGCGGACGGTCTGCACCTCGCCATCGACCACCTTGGTTTTGACCGGCGCTTCGTCGATCTCTTTCTGACCGATGCTGGTGGAGTGGACGTAGGTCTCATGGGTCAGGTCCATGAGGTTGTCGATCATCAGCTTGTAATCGCATTTGATGTGGTAGAGACCGCCACCGTAGGCCCAGTCGTCGCTGACTGCCCACTCCAGGTGGGGGATATCGTCGGGGTTGGCCAGGCTGGCGTCGCCGGTCCAGACCCAGACAAAGCCGTAGCGCTCTTCAACGGGGAAGCTCTTGATGCAGGGGAAGCCACCTACGCGCTGTTTCGGCATGGAGATAGTCTTGCCGTCCGCGCCCATTTTCAGGCCGTGGTAGCCGCAGACAAGGCCGCCATCTTCAACATAACCCAGGGAGAGCGGGGCGCCCCGGTGGGGGCAGAAATCCTCGACGGCGCCTACTTTTCCGTCTGTGTTGCGGTAAAACGCAATACGTTCACCACAGATCTGTCGGCCGAGCGGTTTCTCGGCGAATTCATCGGGTGTACAGGCCACGTACCAGCAGTTCTTGGTGAACATGACGGACTCCTTCGATTGGTGCTTCTTGTATTTATGTATCCAACAGGAACCTATATTGCCTTATTTAACGCAGAAAAGGCCAGAATGGATCCATAGTATTTAAGTATTAGATAAAAGTTTTTCGGTTATGCGGATTATCTTGGGTTATTGGATCCAATGGCATCTTTTCTGGCTGCAGTAACGATAGTCCAGAATCCGCGTATTGGGCAGAAAAAAGCCGGACTCAAAGGTCCGGCTGGAAAACTGCGCCCCGGAGGAACGGGGATAGGGAAGATTGTTAACTAATGCTGGGGAGTCTCAGTTCATCATCGTGTTCGGCAGCAGTAGGGCGATCTGCGGAAAGGCAACCAGCAGAACCACGGCCAGAATCATCACCAGCCAGAACGGTATGATGCCGGAGAAGATATCCTGCAGGCGGATATCCGGAGCCACCGATTTAACAATAAACACGTTGATACCTACTGGCGGACTTATCAGCCCCATCTCCAGCGCCAGTACCACTACGACACCAAACCAGATCGGATCGAAGCCTAGGTTCGTGATTACCGGGAAGAAGATCGGCATGGTCAACACCAGCATGGAGAAGCCTTCCAGGAAACAACCCAGTACCACGTAGCAGGCCAGGATCAGGCAGAGGATCAGAATCGGGCTTACATCCAGCCCGGTGAGGAAATGACCCAGGTTCTGCGGGATATGACTCAGCGCCAGGAATGGGTTCAGCAGGTGAGCGGCGATCAGGATAATCATCACCGTGGAGGTGGTGGTCAGTGTGCTCTGTGCCGCACGCCAGGTCGCTTTCATAGTCAGCTTGCGCATGGCGACACCGAAAACGATGGCAAGGCCCGCGCCCACGGCAGCCGCCTCTACCGGGGAGAAAATACCGGTGTAGATACCGCCGATGGTCAGCAGGATGATCATCAGGATCGGTACAGCGCCCAGCAGCCCGTCGCCTTTCTCGCGCCAGCTGGTTTTAGGGCCGGCCGGTGCGCTCTCTGGCTTGAGGTAGGACTGTACAAAAATCCACGCGATAAACAGCAGGCAGAGCAGTATCCCCGGCAATACACCGGCCAGGAACAGGCGGCCGATCGACTGCTCGGTGAGGATGGCGTAGATCACAAAGCCGGTGGAAGGCGGAATCAGAATACCCAGGGTGCCGCCTGCCGCGACGGCGCCGGCCGACAGCTTGGGCGAATAGTTGAAGCGGCGCATCTCCGCCAGGGAAACCTTGCCCATGGTCAGCGCGGATGCCACGGATGAACCGCAAAGGGCAGCAAAACCAGCGCAACCGATGACCGTGGCAGAGGCCAGGCCGCCGCGGACGGAGCCGATCAGCGCATAGGCGGCATCATAGAGTTTACGGCTCATGCCGGTTTCGGTGGCGATATTACCCATCAGGATAAACAGCGGGACCACGATAAGATCGGCATTGGATGCCAGGGTAAAGCTTTCGCTGGCCAGTACACTCATGGCGGAGGTGCTGCTGTCCAGAATGGTGATGCCGACCAGACCGACAACGGCGATGGCGAATGCCACCGGGATGCGCAGCATCATCAGCAGCAGTAACGCCAGGATGCCCAGAGCGCCAATGATTTCACTACTCATTCGTTTACCTCACGGGCGACAAACAGGGATAGCAGGTGGTTGATCGACTTCAACAGTAGACTCAGGGCGGTCAGCAAAGAAAAGCCAGCCAGTGCGTACTGAAAGGGCGCCTTTTCCAAACCAAGAATATTGGTGCTCAGGCCCAGCATCTGTGAGATCTCGGCGGCTTCGATGACGGTGTAACCGATCGCTGCGAACAGCGCAGCGCCGGCCAGATGGCCGATGATATCGAGAACACGGTTCATCAGCGGCGGAAACATTCTCTCGAACAGATCCACGGCGATAAAGCCACTGTTCTTTTCGCAGTAGGCCATGCCGCCGAAGACGATCAACACCATCGCCATCTGTGTCAGGTCCTGAGAACCGGAGAGCGGGCTACCGAAGAAACGGCCGATCACATCCACCAGGATGGTCACCAGCACCAGTAGCAGCACTGCGGTGGAGAAAATGCTGGACAGGCTGATAAGCCTGTCCGTCAGAACGATCAAGGGTCTTGTGAGCGTTGCCATAGATTCGATTATCCGGGCTTATTGCTTGAGCATGGCGTCGAGTACGGCTTTACCGCCATCGATCTCTTCCAGGCTCTTTTCGACAAACGGCTCGGCGATAGCGCTGAACGCTGCGATCTGCTCTTCTGTCAGGTCGACAACGGTAGAGTCGGTATCGGCTCGCAGTCGGTCCATGGTTTCAACGGCCAACTTATTCCAGGCCATCTCGCCGCTTTTAGAAAGCTCTCTGCCACTGCTGGCGTCGATAGCCGCTTTCTGCTCGTCGGAGAGGCTGTCGTATTTTTTCTGGTTCATTACCAGGTAGAACATGATATGTCCCAGCGGGGCGCCGACAGTATAAGTGGTGGCCACCTCATCCAGTTTGAAGTCGTTGATCGCGCTGGCCCCTGTTGCGACACCGTCAATCAGGCCGGTCTGCAGAGAGTTGTAGATTTCGCCGGCGCTCATCTGTACCGGAGTAGCACCGTAGGCTTCGATCAGCTTGCCGGTCATGGCGCCGGATACGCGGATCTTCAGCCCCTCGAGATCTTCAGGTGAACGGATCTCCTTGTCTTTCATGATCAGTACGTTGGGTTCGCTGACCCAGAGCGCCAGTGGCTTGGTGCCGGGGAATTCGCTTTTCAGCTGGCTGTCGTAGGCGTTCCAGAGCATATCGTAGCCACTGGTGCCTTCCGGAATCACGCCGGGCAGTTCCACGACCATCGATTTTTTGAACTGGGACGAGGTATAGCCGGACAGGCCCCAGGTGATATCGGCTACGCCCTGCAGCGCACGCACGTACTGTTCCATTGGGCCACTTCCCAGTTCGCCGCCCGGGTACACCTTAATGGTCAGATCACCGTTTGTTTTGTTCTCAACCTGTTCCTTCAATGGATCGATAATCGATTTGTTGAGTACATGGGTGGTGGATACAAAGTGGGCCAGCTTCAGTTCTTCAGCGGCCTGGCCGATGTTGGCGGTCAGCAGCGCGGCGCTGGATGCGAGGCAGAGAAGGGCTTTACGCAGAGATAGGTCCATCGGGATGGCTCCTGTGTTTTTGTTGTTTTCAGGACTTTGGAAGCGATGAATGGGGCTAGTCGGTCAGGTGGCCTGTTAAGGAACCTTTCGCTGCCTTGGCCCATTCGTGGCTTTAGTTCTACTTTCGAGCCTACTCTCTGGAGGTTAGCAATAACCAATGCAAAAACACCGATCGGGCATACGTTTTTCCTATTTGTTGTGTGCAGGTCGCGGTTAATAAGAAAAATGAATGGCGCTGATGGGGAAAACTATTGGTCTGCTGGCCTAGTGCGGTGCCAGTATGGAACCAATGAAATCCGGCCCGCACGATGGGCTAAAGAGATGAACAAGACGAGGGTTGGGAATGCTTCCTCAGATGATGTTGCTGCCGGGTCTGATGTGCGATGACGCGGTCTGGACAGAGCAGGTAAAGGCGCTGGTGCCGATGATTGATTGCCAGATTGCCGATTATGGCATGGCCGAAACTATCGGTGAGATGGCGGATCGGGTGCTAGCGAACGCACCGCAGCGTTTTGTGCTCGCCGGGCACTCCATGGGTGGGCGTGTGGCGCTTGAGGTGTGCCGCAAGGCGCCGGAGCGAGTCACTCACCTGATCCTGATGGATACCGGCTACAAGCCCCGTGCCGCAGGCGAGGCAGGTGATAAAGAGCAGGCCGGGCGTTTTGCGCTGCTGAACAAGGCCCGGGAAGAGGGAATGCGCGTCATGGGCCAGCAGTGGGTCCAGGGCATGGTGCATCCCGACCGTCTTGATGACAAAGCGCTCATCGAAGATATTCTGGCGATGATCGAGCGCAAGACGCCGGAGATCTTCGCCGCCCAGATCAATGCGCTGTTGAACCGCCCGGACGCCACGCCGGTGCTGGAGTCACTGACCTGCCCAACCCTGCTGCTGTGCGGGCGTCAGGACAGCTGGAGCCCACTGGAACGGCACGAGGAGATGGCCGAGTTGGTGGCGAACGCTCAGCTTGGTGCCATTGAGGATGCGGGCCATATGAGCACCATGGAGCGGCCGGATGAGGTGTCGGCGGCGATCAAGCAGTGGCTGGAGGCTGAGCTATGAGCGATCTGGATCTTCTGCAGCAGCTCAAGATCGAGCGCGATCTGACCCGGCTGGTGCTGGATGCCGCGCACTTTGCCGACAGTCGGGAGTTCCGGCAACTGGCGGAGCTTTTTGTAACAGAGGGGGTTCTGTACCGCCCCACCGCACCGGATAAACCGCTGCAGGGGCGAGAGGCGATCTTTGAATCCTACAACGCGCGCCCCGAGCATCGGCTAACGCGCCATCTTTGCAGCAACTTCCGTATCGATATCGAAAGCGCCGAGCGTGCCCGGGTTCGCTGTTATGCCCAGGTGTTTGGTGCCGACAAGCGCGAAGATGCCGGGGATCACCTTGGCCCACCCGCCGAGGCGAGGATCATGGTGGGCGAGTTCGATGACCTCTGTGTGTTCGAAGCTGGCCGCTGGTTGATCGCCGAGCGCCGGGCCAGTTTTACCCTGCATCAAACCCTGTAAACGCAGACTTCTAACGGGTTTAGAAAGTAACGCGTTTCAGCTTCGGAGCAATCCTAATGTCAGTAGACCAGGACCGCTGGGGCATACCCGGCACGTACGTGTTCGACCTGAATTTATCCCGCAAGGGATATGCCGTGAACAAAATGTGTAACTCGCTGCGCTATGCCGAAAACCGCGAGGCTTATCTCGCCGACGAAGAGGCGTACATGGCGCGCTACAACCTGTCAGAGGAGCAGAAGCAGGCGATTCGCGATCGTGATTGGCTGCAGCTGACCCGTCTGGGCGGCAATCTGTTCTTTTTCCTTAAGCTGGGCGCGACTGTCGGCCATGGGCTCTACCCCATCGGCGCACAGATGCGCGGTGAGAGCTACGAGGATTTTCTTAAAACACGAAATGTACCGGAGGCCACCTGATGGCGAAGATAGTTGCAGGTATCGGCTCCTCCCATGTGCCCTCTATAGGCCGGGCCTACGATCAGAAAAAACAGGCGGATCCGGCCTGGCAGCCGCTGTTCGATGGCTATGAGCCGGTCAAACGCTGGCTGGAAGAAGAGGTCAAAGCCGATGTGGTGATCCTGGTCTACAACGACCATGGCACCGAGTTCTTCCTAGACCGTTACCCGACCTTTGCCATGGGCGTGGCGGACAGCTACCAGGTGGCCGATGAAGGCTACGGCAAGCGGCCGCTGCCGGAATTCCCCGGCGATGCGAACTTCTCCGAGCACCTGGCCAATTCACTGGTGGGCGATGAATTCGATATGACCCTGTGCCAGGAGATGGCGCTGGACCACGGTTTTCTTACCGCCATGCCGCTGCTCTGGGAGCCGGGCGAAGACGAATGGCCGGTAAAAGTGGTGCCACTGCTGGTGAACGTGATCCAGCATCCGCTGCCCACCGGACAGCGCTGCTTCAAGCTCGGCCAGGCGCTACGCCGTGCCGTGGAGTCCTACCCTGAGGATCTGCGCGTGGCGATTGTCGGTACCGGCGGGCTTTCCCATCAGCTCAATGGCGAACGTTTCGGCCTGATCAACGAAGAGTGGGACCAGGCCTGGCTGCAGAATATCCAGGACGATCCCAAGGCGCTGGCTTCGTTGTCCCATAAAGAGGTGATGACCGCCGCGGGTGCCGAGGGCGGTGAGGTGATCATGTGGCTGGTGATGCGCGGTGCGATGACCGAGCAGGTGAAAGAGGTTCACCGTTTCTACTACGCACCGATGACCACCGGCATGGCCGTGCTTGCTTTGGAAAACGAGGGCAATACCCCGGCATAGCCGTGAATCTGCCGAAGTAAGAAATCATACATAGCAGGGTGTTGAAAAGCGTTATCGAGGCAGCCGAGGCAAGGAAAAAACAGGCGAAAAAGCGCAGTTTAGTCGTCTAAATGAGCATTTTGAGCCTGTTTTTGACGCGGCATTCGGCAACGCAGATAGCTTTGCGACGTCCTGTTAATGGAAGTGGCGTTTATCGCCACCGGTCAGGCTCAAGTTACTGCCGATATCGGCCAGAATCTGGCACAGGGTGTTCAGCGGTTGGGACGGCTTACTGTCGTTCCGGATCAGCATGCCGATCTCGCGCCGGCTACCTTTAAGTGGCACCGGCAGCAGCGTCAGTTGACCGCCGTGGACCTCGAAATGAACCTGGTGCGGTGACATCAGGGTGAGTCGATCGCTGTCGAGCAGCAGGGAACGAATCGTGATCAGGTTGCCCGCTTCGATGCCGATCTCCGGTGCTTCGAGGCCGGCATCGTGGAACTCCTTCTCAAAACAGCGGCGCGCTGGCGTGCCCTGACGCGGCGCGATCCAGTTGGCGTTCCGCAGGGCTCTCAGCGTCAGATCGTCGCGGCGGGCCAGCGGATGATCATGGCGGGCGACCACGGCCAGACGATCCTCATAGAGAGCCGTCTGGGTGATCTCTGGGTAAACCGGGGTCTCGCGCAGGGCGCCGACCAGAATATCGATCTCGCCGTTACGCAGGGCGGTGATCAGGGATTCGTAGGTGCCATCAATAAGCGTGGCTTTGACGCCCGGCATCTCCCGGGTCAGGCGATCCAGGGCGCGGGGAACCAGTAGCGAGCTGGACATGGGCAGCGCACCGATCACCAGGTGCCCGCGTCCATTATCCTGCCAGGCGTGCAGATCCTGGGAGATCAGGCAAAGTTCGCGCAGCGCTACCTTGGCGTGGTGGATCAACAGCGCGCCACATTGGGTGGGGCGCATCCCCTGCTGGGTGCGCAAAAAAACGGCAACACCCAGCTGACGTTCCAGATCACGCAGGTTGCTGCTGATGGCTGGTTGGGTCAGGTTCAGGTGTTGTGCGGCCAGGGGTTCTACCTGGAAATCGGCCAGCGCGACCAGCACCGTGAGTTGTCGGTAGGAAAGGCGTTGTGCCAGGCGTTCGAAGTTGCCTTCGGGTTCCAGCGCGGCGAGCCCAGCCTCTGCATCGGTCAGGTGGCCCAATGCCCGGCGCAGGCGGCGCACCACGATCTCGCCGATCTCGGTGCAGATCATGCCGCTGTGGTGGCGCTGGAACAGCTCGACACCGAGGGATGATTCCAGTTCGCGAACGGCACGGGTCACCGAAGGCTGAGACAGGTGCAGAGCTTCGGCGGCACGCATAACGCCGCCGATGTCGGCGACGGTGACCACGGCGCGCAGACGGCGCATGTTGGGCTTGAAGTCGGGGTTTGTGCTCGGAGTGGACTGCATGAGGCGCCTCCGGGAGGCTGATTGTTATATTTATTGATCTGGATCAAAGCCTAATCGATCATGGTTGGAATCAAAACATCTTAATCGCGCATTTATTGAGCGCAAAATGGAATTAATAACTAAAGATACGGTCCTTAAACAGGCGCTTTTGCCAGCACACTGACCGAAGCCGAGGGGCTCCTTATGGATATGATCACCAATCTGCGTACCTTTCTGGCGGTGGCCAATCATGGCAGCTTCGCCTCTGCCGCGCGGCACCTGCATGTGGTGCCCTCGGTGGTGGCGAAGCGGATCGCGCAGCTGGAAAAGTCCGTGGGCTCGCGATTGTTCGAGCGCTCCACCCGCACCATTACTATTACCGATGCGGGCCAGAGGCTGCTGCCGCGGGTGCGGCATTCGCTGATGGAGTTCGAGGAGCTGCTCAAGGATGCCCGGCGCGATGACGGCAAGCTGGAAGGGCATCTTCGCTTGATGTTGCCAACGACGCTGTCGATGGCGCACCTGTCGAATGCCATCGTCGAGTTCATGAAGGTGCATGACCGCATCACGGTGGAAACTGTGCTGGCGGATCGCTCGGTGAGCCCGCTGGAGGAGGATGTGGATATCATGGTCAGTGGCCGTCTAGCTCACTACGACGGCGTCAGCCAGGTGCCGCTGGCGCCCACCAATGTGCTGCTCTGCGCGTCACCTGAATACCTGGCAAAGGCGCTGCCCATCAATCACCCCAGCGATCTGGTGGATCACACCTGCCTGACCTTTAGCCCACAAGGCACCACCTGGGCGTTTGAGTCCGAGCGCGGCCCGCTGTACGTGGATGTGCAGACGCGACTGTCATCGGATGACAACCACACTCTCTGCAGGGGTGTTGAGCGTGGGCTGGGGATTTCGGTGTTGCCGCGTTATATCGCCCACAAGGGGTTGGAGTCTGGAAATATCGTGCCGTTGCTGGAGCACTTTCCGCCCCAGGATCGCTGGTATAAAGCCTATATACCGCGGCGTAAGGAACGTCTTGCCCGGGTCGAAGCGATGTGTGAGTGGCTCAGGCTGGCGATCGAGCAACTCAACGCCCAGGGCGCCTGCAACCCGATCTTCGATCACTGTGATTAACAGTGAAAAACAGAAAAGCTAGGGGTAATAGTCCTGTAAACGAGGCTTCCAGGCTGGTTTGCTATCAAGGCGGACTTTTGTAGGCATAGTGGGGCAGTCCAACACAGATGCATGGTCGAAAAAGTCCAACACCGAGAGCAGGCCAGCCTGGCAGTCTCATCCGCGGGTGTCTTTGACGTTTTCCATCACCACAAACGTACTGGTCTGAAGCACATGGGGCAGGGCGGAGATCTGCTCGCCCAATACTGCCCGGTACTCCTCCATGTTGCGGGTTCTGACCTTAAGCAGGTAGTCGAAGTTACCGGCGATCATGTGACACTCCTCCACCGCTGAGATCTTCCGCGTCGCGGCATTGAACGCTTCCAGCGCGGCGGTGCTGGTGTCGTTAAGCGTCACCTGGGCAAAGGCGATATGGTCCAGCCCCATCTTTTTCTGATCGATCAGTGCGGTGTAGCCGCGGATATAACCCTGCTCCTCCAGCCGCCGCATGCGGATCTGGCAGGGGGTCTTGGATAGCCCCACCTTCGCCGCCAGGCTGGTGACCGTAACTCGGGCATCGAGCTGCAGCTCCGTGATGATGGCCCGGTCGAATTTATCCAGATCGTTCATGGTATTAGCGCAGCCGCTGGTGAAATTGACTATTTACGCTAATTTAACAGGACAAAAGTCATTTTGGTATTTGAATAAAAGTCGATATACCACGTTGATGTTTTCTATATAGGAAAAGTGTATGCGATAGCTTGCGTAGAATGCATCGGCAAGAAAACGTATAAGGAGGAGCGACGACCATGGCTCAGATGCAGACTACACAACCGACAATGGAAACAAGCCGCGAAGCGATGCGGGCCAATTATCTGGCCGATGAGCACCGCGTTATCAGCGAGCTGATTGCCCAGGCAAACCTCTCCGAGCAGGTGCGCAAAGCGATCTCCGGGCGTGCGGCTGATCTGGTCCGCGATGTGCGTAGCAACTCCAAACCGACCATGATGGAGAAGTTCCTCGCCGAGTACGGCCTGACCACCAAGGAAGGCGTAGCACTAATGTGCCTGGCGGAAGCGCTGCTGCGTGTGCCGGATAACGTCACCATCCATGAGCTGATCGAGGACAAGATCTCCTCCGGCAAGTGGAGCGAACATCGCGGTAAATCCAACTCATCGCTGATCAACACCACCACCTGGGGCCTGATGATGGCTGGCAAGGTGATCAGTCCGTCCGATACCCGCAGCCTGGTGGAAACCCTGCGCCAGCTGGTCAAGCGCATGGGCGACCCGATGGTGCGTACCGTGGCGCATCAGGCGATGAAAGAGATGGGGCGTCAGTTTGTGCTCGGTCGCACCATCGAAGAGGCGCAGAAAAACGCCCGCAAGTATGAATCCAGGGGCTACACCTACTCCTACGACATGCTTGGCGAAGCGGCGCGCACCGATGCGGATGCGCTGCGCTATCAGCGTGACTACGCCAGTGCGATCAAGGCGCTGGCGCTGAACTGCAAGCATGAGGATATCCGTGACAACCCCGGTATCTCGGTGAAACTCTCCGCCCTGCATGCGCGCTACGAATACGGTCAGCGCGACCGTGTGATGAGCGAGCTGGTGCCCCGTGCGCTGGAGCTGGTGAAGCAGGCGAAAGCCGCCAACATGGGCTTCAACATCGATGCGGAAGAGGCGGATCGTCTGGACCTTTCCTTCGATGTGATTGAAGCGATTCTGTCCGACCCGGAGCTGGCTGGGTGGGACGGCTTCGGCGTGGTGGTGCAGGCGTTCGGCAAGCGCGCCTCCCAGGCGCTGGACTGGCTCTATGCCCTGGCGGAAAAGCTGGATCGTCGCATCATGGTGCGTCTGGTAAAAGGCGCCTATTGGGACGCCGAGATCAAGCGTGCCCAGGTGATGGGGCTGGATGGTTTCCCGGTCTATACCCGCAAGGCGTGCAGCGATGTCTCTTACCTGGCCTGTGCGGAAAAACTGCTGGGCATGACCGATCGCATCTATCCGCAATTTGCCACCCACAACGCTCACTCCGTTTCCGCCATCGTTGAGCTGGCCAAGGGGCGTGACTGCTTCGAGTTCCAGCGTCTGCACGGCATGGGGGAATCTCTGCACGAAGCGCTGATGAACGGCGACGGCAAGCGCTGCCGCATCTACGCGCCTGTAGGTGCACACCAGGACCTGCTTGCTTACCTGGTACGTCGTCTGCTGGAGAACGGCGCCAACAGCTCCTTCGTTAACCAGATTGTCGATACCCGCATTACGCCGGAGCAGATCGCCCGCGATCCGGTGGCACTGGTGCAGTCGCTGGGCGAGAACGTCTCCAGCAACAAGATCGTGCGTCCGCAGGATCTGTTCGGTGAAGGTCGCCGTAACTCCAAGGGCTGGGATCTGACCGATCCGGTGGAAGTGGAATTCATGGAAGCCCAGCGTGGCGCCTTCCGCAGCTCCACCTGGAAAGGCGGCCCGGTACTGGCTGGATCAGTGGTAGGTGCCGAGCAGAAAGAGGTGCGTAACCCGGCCGATCCGAACGACCTGGTCGGTCAGCTGACCCTGTCCGCGCCGGAAGATATCGAGAATGCGATTGTTGCTTCCCAGCAGGGCTTTGCGAGCTGGTCCCAGCTCTCTGCCGAGGAGCGTGCCGCGCGAATCGATCGCGTTGCCGACCTGTATGAACAGAACACCCACGAGCTGTTTGCGCTGACCTCCCGCGAGGCAGGCAAGACGCTGCTCGACGCCATCGCCGAGGTGCGAGAGGCTGTGGACTTCGCCCGTTTCTACGCCAATGAGGGCGTGCGTATCGATGGTGAAGGCGACGCCCGGGGTGTGATCACCTGTATCTCGCCGTGGAACTTCCCGCTGGCGATCTTCACCGGCCAGGTCCTGGCGGCGCTGGCGGCAGGCAACAGTGTGCTGGCCAAGCCCGCGGACCAGACGCCGCTGATCGCGACCCGCGCCGTGGAGCTGATGCATGAGGCAGGCATCCCGAAAGAGGTGGTACAGCTGTTGCCGGGCGCCGGTGCTTCGGTGGGTGCGGCGTTGACCTCTGATCCGCGCATCAACGGTGTCTGCTTCACCGGCTCCACCGGTACAGCGCAGATCATCAACCGCGTGATGGCGGAGAAAATGGCGCCCGATGCTCCATTGGTGGCGGAAACCGGCGGTCTCAACGCCATGATCGTTGACTCCACGGCACTGCCGGAACAGGTGGTGCGCGATGTGCTGGCGTCCTCTTTCCAGAGTGCCGGCCAGCGCTGCTCTGCGCTGCGCATGCTCTACGTGCAGAAAGATATCGCTGATCATCTGCTGGAGATGCTGTTCGGGGCCATGGATGAGCTGCGTATGGGTAATCCCTGGGAGCTCTCCACCGATGTGGGGCCGGTGATCGACAAGGTCGCCCAGGCGAAGATCGAGAACCATTGCGAGAAGTTCGCCCAGAAAGGCCGGGTGCTGAAGTCCCTGGCGAAGCCGCAAGAGGGGATCTTTGTGGCGCCGACGGTGATCCGCCTGGACGGTATCGAAGAACTCGAAGAGGAGATCTTCGGCCCGGTACTGCACGTGGCTACCTTTGAAGCCAATGAGCTGATCAAGGTGGTGGACGATATCAACGCCAAGGGCTTCGGTCTGACCTTCGGTCTGCACACCCGTGTGGACAGCCGTGTGAACCGCATCGTCAACCGGATCAAGGTGGGTAACACCTACGTGAACCGTAACCAGATCGGCGCCATTGTTGGCTCCCAGCCGTTCGGTGGTGAAGGCCTGTCCGGTACCGGGCCGAAAGCGGGCGGTCCGCACTATGTGCGCCGTTTCAAGAACAGCGCCGTTTCTCCGTGTGACGCTGCCGACGCGGCCGTCGTTGTAGGTGCCGATAAGCTGAAGGCTGGGCTCAGCCAGCTTGCCGATGTTGAGGCTCCGGATGTGGAGGCCCGTGGCGCTGCGCTCAAGCCGTTTTTCCCCAAGGCGCCAGCGGCGCTGGATGCGGAACCTGAGCTGCTGCCGGGACCGACCGGCGAGTTGAACCGCCTGTCCAACTGCCCACGTGGATTGATTCTCTGCCTGGGCCCGGACAGTACGACAGCGCTGGAACAGGCGGTCGTGGCGCTCTCCCAGGGCAACAAGGCGGTTGTTATCGCCCCGGGCGCTGCTACTGCGCTTGCAGGGGCCGCCGAAGCCGGGCTACCGGTGATCGGTATTGATGGCGTGCTGCAACCGGAGGCGCTGATTCTCGCCAGCGGTTTCGACGCGGTGATCAGCTGTGCAGGACCCGACATGCTGAAGGAGTACCGCCAGGCGCTGGCCGAGCGCAGCGGAGCCCTGCTGCCGCTGCTGACCGAGCACCTGCTGGCCGAACGCTACGTGATCGAGCGCCACCTCTGTGTCGATACGACGGCTGCTGGCGGTAATGCAAGTCTGATCGCCGCATCTGAGTAAGTCAGGCCAAAGGCCGTGACGTTAAAATTCGGCACCAATAAAAATAAGCATTAGTGAATTTAATTCAGAGGTATAGATGAACAGCGTTGGCGCGTTGCAGGACGGGGAAGCACAGAGTAAGGAAGCTGATGTGTCGGTTGCGATAGAGTCAGATGAAGAGGGCAGTTTTATCCGCTCGTCCAATTGAGGCATATGCCCCTTTATTGAACTTGGACTGAGCCTATAGAGGAACGCGGCGAGTCCAAAAGGGCAGATCGACGTTCCGTGAAAAAGCCCGGGCGCTGTCAGGCAGCGTCCGGGCTTTTTGCGTTTTTTAACATTTTATTCGATCGCGCCAAGACGCATGTTCTCACCGCGGGCGCGCAGGTATTCCATGGTCAGCAGCAGCAGACCGGAGATGATCACCAGCAGGGTGGCCACGGCAAGGATGGTCGGGTTGATCTCCTCGCGCAGGCCGGAGAACATCTGGCGCGGAATGGTGCGCTGTTCGGGACCCGCCAGGAAGAGCACCACGATCACCTCGTCAAAGGAGGTGACAAAAGCGAACAGGGCACCGGAGATAACGCCGGGGCGGATCAGCGGCATGATCACCTTGAAGAAGGTGTAGACCGGCTTGGCGCCCATCCCCAGGGAGGCGCGCACCAGCGAATAATCGAACCCCGCCAGCGCCGCGTTCACCGTGATCACCACAAAGGGCGTACCCAGGGCGGCGTGGGCCAGAATCACGCCGATGTAGCTACCGGCGATATCCAGCTGGGTGTAGAAGAAGAACATGCCCGCCGCGGTGATGATCAGCGGTACGATCATCGGCGACAGCAGCAGTGCCATGATCATACGCTGGAACGGCATCTGGCCGCTGCTCAGGCCGATGGCGGCGGTGGTGCCGAGCACCGTGGCGATCAGCGTCGCCATCAGGCCGATGTAGAAGCTGTTCTTGATCGCCAGGATCCATTTCTGGTCGGCAAGGATCTCCTCGTACCACTTGGTCGAGTAGGCGTTGGGGTCCAGCGCCAGCATGCCGTCGGTGAAGGTGAAAAAGGGCTCGGCGTTGAACGACAGCGGGATGATCACCAGGATCGGCGCCATCAGGAACAGCAGTACCAGGTAGGCGGTCAGCTTGACGCCGGACAGGCCCAGCTTCTGCCAGATTGTGAAATAACGTGGAAACTTACCCATCTCAATGCACTCCTCAGCCCAGCTTCAGGTTACTGATGCCCACCAGGCGGTCATACAGCCAGTAGAGCAGGGTGATCAGCAGTAGCAGCAGGGAACCAAGCGCGGCGGCAAGCTCCCAGTTGTTGGACGACTGCATGTGGAAGGCGATGATGTTGGAGATCATCTGCCCCTCGGTACCACCGACCAGCGCGGGGGTGATGTAGTAGCCGATGGAGATGATGAACACCAGCAGTGCGCCGGCGCTGAGACCCGGTACGGTCATCGGCAGGTAGATGCGAATAAACGCCGGAATCGGCTTGGCGCCCAGCGACAGGGCGGCACGGAAGTAGCTTGGATCTATCCCCTTCATGACGCTGTACAGCGGCAGGATCATGAACGGCATCAGTATGTGGGTCATCGCGATTACCGTGGCGAACTGGGTGTATAACAGCTCCAGCGGCTCATCGATGATATGCAGTGACATCAGCGTGGAGTTGATCACGCCGTTGGTCTGCAGCAGTGCGATCCAGGCCGTGGTACGTACCAGCAGCGAGGTCCAGAACGGCAGCAGCACGAAAATCATCAGTGTATTGGCGATCCGCGAGGGCGCGTTGGCCAGGTACCAGGCCAGCGGAAAGCCGATCAGCGCGGTCAGTGCGGTGATGTAGAAAGCGATCTTGAGACTTTTCCAGTACAGATCCAGGTAGATCTGGGTATCCCGCTGTACGATCTCGCCCTGGGGATTGCGCTCCAGGTCGAGGGCGGTGAGGTAGAAGTCATCCTTGATGACGGACCCCGACTTTTTCATCGCCCGCCAGACGTTTACGTCTAACCACTTCTTGTTTGCATCCAGTACCAGTTGGCCACCACTGCTTTGCAGCTCGGCGAGATCCACGCGGCGCACCTTGCGTGCGGTGGACTTGATCAGGCTGGAGGCACCGGGATAGGCGCGGTTGATCTCTTCGGCCAGTTTGCCGGAGCGGCGCTCGCCGGCCAGGGTCTGCAGTTCCACGGCGAAGGTGTTGAGCGCGGCCGTCGGCGGCAGCTCCCCGGATTCTTCGCTCCAGTCATCCAGTTGCGCCAGCGTATCGGGTATCAGCTCGGCGACGGTGGGGTGGTAGAAGCTGCGGTACAGCATCGTCCCGATCGGGGCGACAAAAGTGACGAAGATAAACAGCAGCAGCGGCGCGACGAAAAAGATCGCCAACCATTTGCGGCGGCGGATGTTGCGGTCGGCCTGCCTGATCTCGTCTGGCGTCAACTCTGGGTTGGACATGCGTTAGAACCCTGTCAGGCCGGGCCACCCGCCGAGGGCGGCCCGGTGTAGTGCGCGTTTAAGTGCTCGAACTTTAACCGCTTACTGCAGCAGCCATTCGTTGAACTTCTCGCCGAGAGACTCGCCGTAGTCAGCCCAGAAGATGGAGGAGGCTTTCAGGCCTTCATCCAGGTGAGCGGACGGCAGCTTCGGCACGATGGCTTCATCGATGTACGCGTAGGAGGACTGACGGGTTGGGCCGTAAGCCACGTCAGGCATGCCGGACAGCGGCTTGGAGCCGGTGGCGAACTTGATGAAGTCGATCGCCAGCTCTTTCTTGTCGGTACCGGCAACGATTGCCCAGACGTCCAGGTCGAAGACATGACCGTCCCAGACCATTTCAAACGGCTTGTTCTCTTCCTGGATGGCGGCGAAGAAACGGCCGTTGGCGGACTGAACCATGACCGCGCCACCGTCGTTCAGCAGCTGCGGTGCCTGGGACCAGCTGTCGAACCAGACGATGTCGTCCTTGATGGTGTCGAGCTTGGCAAAGGCGCGGGCCTGGCCTTCCTCGGTGGAAAGCAGGTCGTAAACCTCGCCCTTGGGTACACCGTCAGCCAGCAGAGCCCACTCCATGTTTACCTGCGGACGCTTGCGCATGGCGCGCTTGCCCGGGAAGGTGGCAGTGTCGAAGAAGTCTTCCATCGAGGAGGGCTCGCCGCCTTCGATGGTGTCATGGTTGTACGCATAGAGCACGGTCCAGACGATGTTGCCGACGCCACACTCGTTGGCCAGGGCGTCCTCACTGAAATCCTCGGCGGCGGGGGTACCATCGTCGCCCGGGGGCAGCTGATCCATCGGGAAGACTTCGAGCAGACCTTCAGAGCAGGCGCGCTCCAGGTCGATCACTTCCATATCGATTACATCCCAGAGAATGTTGCCGCTCTCGACCTGGGCCTTGAGCTCGGCGACGCCGCCGGAGTAGTTCTCGAACAGGATGTTGGTACCGGTTTTCTCCATGTACGGGTCGATCATATGCTTCTGCTGCGCAGCTCCGTAGGAGCCCCCGAAGGAGACCGCGGTCAGTTCGTCAGCGCTTGCCAGGTTGGCAGACAGGCTGACGGCTGCAGCGGCCGCCAGGGTTAACAGTTTCTTCTTCATTGGATCACCTCTTCCAGACATTGAGTCATTGGTCCATAGACGTCGGGCATGCCTCATGCTGCCGCGACACTATCCTTGCTGGCCGGTTTGTCGAGCGCCAGGCCACGGTCCGTGGCCCAGGTCAGGCGGGTCTGGGAACCCGGCTCGATGACCGGTGCATCCTGATCGTTAAGCATTTTCACCATCAGCTCGGCGCCGTCGCTCATCTTGAAGAAGTAGCGGATGGCATCGCCCACATAGAGCCGGGTGATAAATTCGGCACTGATGACGTTATCGAATTCCCGGCCCGGCTCGGCGATAAACAGGTTTTCCGGCCGTACCGACAGAATGCATGGCTCGCCTTGGGGCGGGCAGTTGATATTCAGTGCCGTGACGCGATCGCCACGGGACAGGCTGATGGTGGCGGTCTGCTCGTTGCACTCCTCCACGGTGCCGTGAATGTGGTTGTTCTCGCCGATAAAGTCGGCGACGAAGGAGTTGGCCGGGGTTTCGTACAGCGCCGAGGGGTGCGAGCACTGCTGCACCACGCCGTCATTGAACACGGCGATGCGGTCGGACATGGTCAGCGCTTCGGTCTGATCGTGGGTCACATAGATAGCGGTGAAGCCGAGCTGCTCATGCAGACGTTTGATCTCGTACTGCATGTGCTCACGCAGGTTCTTGTCGAGGGCGCCGAGCGGCTCATCCATCAGCACGATGCTGGGCTCGAAAATCAGCGAACGGGCCAGGGCGACACGCTGCTTTTGGCCGCCGGAGAGCTGTCCGGGGTAACGTTTGCCAAAGGCATCGAGTTCCACCAGGGCCAGGGCGTCCTTGACCTTCTGCTTCACCTCGGCGGCGGGCAGTTTGCGCACTTTCAGCGGGTAGGCCAGATTTTCGGCGATGGTCATGTGCGGGAACAGGGCGTAGTGCTGGAACACCATGCCGATATTGCGGTGGTAGGGCGCCACATCCTGTACCGACTTGCCGTTGATCTCGATGGCGCCGCTGGTGACATCTTCGAACCCTGCCAGCATCATCAGGCAGGTGGTCTTGCCGGAGCCGGAAGGACCCAGCAGCGTCACGAACTCGCCTTTACGGATATCGAGGTTGAAGTTCTTTACCACCAGATTCTTCTGGTCATAACTTTTCTTGACGTTGATGAAGCGAACGTATTTGTCGTTGACGTCGGAACCAGACACTTCTTAACCCCTCACATTGCTGTCCATGGGCGCGCGATGGTGTTACCTGAAGGCAAACTACGTACCAGCTTGTTGCTAACTGGCGCGTTACAGTCGTTTCAGGAGGTAACCTGAGACGGCGCTTTAAGCAGTCTAGGCACAAATGCACTGGTTTTGTGCTTTTTGTGCACATTTTTGGTCAAATTTTACTTTTGCAGTAAAGATAGCTTTTAAAGGGTTCAACTAAAGTTGAATTCTCTCGACTGGGTGGTCAGGATACGAGTGGCTCGTTTTGTAACATCCGTTCCCTGACCTTTCTTAAAGCGTTTAATAGCCGCTCAACCCGTCGAATGCACTTCGACACTGGTCACGCCCCGATAGGGCGTCACTTCGTACAGCCCGCCCAGAACCATGTATTCCTGTTCGCCGTGTAACTGCCCCGGCAGCAAGCTGTCGAAACAGACAATCTTGGTCAGCGGTACCTCCACCTGCAGAATCCTGTGGCCGAAGCGCAGCGCCTCTTCCGGATCCAGGCTGAATGAACTCAGGTTGTTGAACAGCTTGAGAGGCCTACCCCGGTATTCACCGAACAGGTGGCCGACACTGCCGCGATAGAGCCTCAGGTGGGTCTGTGAGGGATATCGCTGCGCCAGTTCGTACTGACAGTAGGTGTAGAGCAGGTCGAGCTGGGTTTCCAGGGCGTTGGTGTTGTAGATGCCGCGCACACGCTCCTCCATGAAGCGATCGTAGGCATCGCTTTCTGGCCCCGGGATCGGCTCGCGGTGGAAGCGGGTCAGCAGGCCGAAGCGCGATTCCACCCAGCCTTTCCAGACTGCACCCTCGCGGCTGTCGGAATCGAAGAACCAGCCGCGCAGCAGACGCTTGTAGTGCGCCTTGGGCCGCGCTTGAGGCTCGTCCAGATCCGAGTCCGGCAGATCAGTGGCAGGTAGTCGGAACCTCAGGGTCATGTAGTTTCTGAACCGCTCCAGGCGCTGTTCTGCGCTGGCGCTCCTGTCCAACTGCTGCAGCAGGTCGGTGTAGAGCGCCTTCACTCCATCCAGCTCGAGCGGTGCGGGGGCGAGCTGGTATTCCAGGCTCGCGATGACCTTGGCGGGCAGGTTGCAGCGGTTGAGCGCTAACAGGGCGCTGCGCGGCGGCTGGGGGCAGGGCGGATTGGTGGTCATCGGGGGTCCGGTTCAGAGAGGATGTTTGATCTTAGCGGTTTACAGCGGGTCTGGTGCTGATCTGGGTCTGTTGCGGCTCAGGGAGTGATCAGTGTGGGCACCTCCGACAGGGGCGCCTCTTCGTCGCGCAGCAGGGGGGCGGGAAGGATCAGCAGGTTGACGTGCCAAGCGCGCAGCAGCGGTTTGAGCTGTGCTTTCTCCAGCGTGGCCAGGTCGGTGCGCAGCGCAACCCCGGGGGGCAGGTCGTGGGCGCGATGCCAGGGTGAATCGGGCAGCGCCAGCAGTACGATGGGCAGGTCCAGTTCAGCGGCGATGCGGCGGGCGTCCTCCAGAGCATGGTCGGAGGCACTGTCGCCACTGTGGATAACCGCCAGATGAGGTTTGCTGCTGCGGCGCAGGTCATCCCGGTAGGGCTTGAAGCCTGCCCGGATGCAGAGCAGTGCCGAATCCGCCTCGGGGCGTCGTGTTGCATGGGGGCTGACACGATCGACCTGCCAGTTGAATGGCTGCTGCAGGGCGATCTCCGCGAGCAGCTGGTTGAGCAGGTTGAGCCGGCGCTGCATACGCCGGTCGAGGCTGGCGCTGTTCAAGGGCCGGTGTGTCGCGCTGGAGCGGCAGATTTCGGTGGCAAAGGGGAGCTCGGCCAGGGTGTTGAGGGCTTCATCCTCCTCCAGTTGTGCCAGCAGGTCGGCGTCCAGGGCCCGTGCCAGCGCCACCCAGCGCGCCAGTTCCTGGCGTTCCGGAAGGCTGGTGTCGAAGCGAATCAGCAGTTGCCGGATCATGACGGCCCCTCGTTACTGCTCTGACTTGCCGCTGAGTTTGCGGGCCTGCTCGGTCCAGTCCAGCAGCTGCTGCTGAACCCGTCCATTGACGCTGGCGGGTGGGTAGCGGCCGCTGTCGTCCGCGTTGCCCGGTTTGCGCTCGAACAGCAGCTGGATCAGTTCGTCCAGGGTACTGACGGCGTAGATACTGAACTGCTGGTCACGGCAGGCCTGCACCACCTCTTTATCGAGTATCAGGTGGTCCACATTGGTTTTCGGAATCACCACCCCCTGGTCGCCACTCAGGCCACGGTTGCGGCAGAGTTCGAAGAAGCCTTCGATCTTTTCGTTGACGCCGCCGATCGCCTGGATTTCTCCCTGCTGGTTGATCGAGCCGGTGACGGCTAAGGACTGCTTGATCGGTAGCCCCGAAATGGCGGAGAGCAGCACACAGAGCTCCATGGCGGAGGCGCTGTCGCCATCGACCATGCCGTAGGACTGCTCGAACACCAGGCTGGCGTGCAGTGACAGCGGGGCGTTGCGGGCGTAGCGGGCACCGATGCAGTTGGCGAGAATCATCACACCCTTGGAGTGGATCGGGCCGCCGAGCTCGGTTTCGCGCTCGATATCGATCAGTTTGCCGCTGCCCAGGCGCGCCGTGGCGCTGATACGGGCCGGCTTGCCGAAACGCTGGTCACCGAGCTGGAATACAGACAGGCCATTGCCCTGGCCCACGGCTGTGCCGCTGGAGGCGAGCATAATGGTGCCGCGTTCGATCTGTTCCTGCATCACCTCGGAATACTGGGCGCTGCGGGTGCGCGCCAGTTTCAGCGCACGGCTGACATGCTCGGCGGCCACTTCGCTGGCGCCGGCCTGGGTGGCGCAGTAGCTGGCTTCGCGCAGCAGGTCCACCAGCTGGCCCCGATTGAGGGAGAGCTTGGCGCTGTCATCCACCCGGCGTGAACTCTGTTCGATCACCCGCTCAAGCCCCGACAGGGCGAAGGGTGCCAGTGCCTCCTCCTGCACCAGTTGGGTGATCAGGCCGAGATAGCTTTCGATATTGTCCCGGGAGCGGTCCAGCTGCTCGTTGAAGTCGGCGTAGATCTTGAACAGCGAACTGAACTCCGGGTCGTAGGCCTTGAGCAGGTAGTAGAGCCGCCGTTCGCCGATCAGAATCACCTTGACCTTCAACGGCATGGGTTCCGCTTCCAGTGATCGGGTACCGCTGATGCCGTACATTTTTTCCAGCGGGTCGATGCGGATTTCGTGGTTGCGCAGGGCCCGTTTCAGCCCTTCCCAGGCAAAGGGGTAGGAGAGCAGTTTCTGCGCGTCGACGATCAGGTAGCCACCATTGGCGCGGTGCAGAGCACCGGGCTGGATCAGGCTGAAGTCGGTGCTCAGGGTGCCGAAGTAGGACTGGTATTCGATCCGCCCGACCAGGTTCTGGTAGCTGGGAATATCCTCCACCACCACCGGGGAGCCCACATCACTGCTGTGGCTGACCAGCAGGTTGATATGGTAGCGGCGGAAACTGTCGCCCTTGGCGAGCTTGTGCAGCGGTGTCTTGGCGTTATCGTCTTTCTCCGGCGCAAAAAAATCATCCACGTTCTCGATCATGTCCTGGTGTACCTGATCGAGAAATGCCAGCACTTCGGTTTCGGTACCGTAGGTGTCGCGCAGCTGGGACAGGGCCGGGTCGATGATCGAGTGGGTGACCTCGTCCTCCAGCGCCTTGATCGCCTCGCGTTGCTCCTGCTGCAGCCTGGGCAGCTCCCGCACCAGCTCCGTGAGCTCGGCGTTGAGCCGCTCGAGGGCTGCCTTGATCCGGTCCTGCTCCTCCTTGGGCAGCGCCTTGAACTGGTCCGGTGTCATCAGCTTGCCGTCTTTCAGCGGCCCCAGCGTATAGCCGGCCGGCGTGCGCATCAGGGTGATCTGGTCCTCGTGGGCTTTTTCGCCCAGCGCCTTGAACTCGTTTTCCTCGCGCTGTTCGAACTCGTCGGTCAGCTCCTGTACCCGGTTGCGGTAGTCGTCGCTCTTGAACGTGGCAGGGATGCGGATCAGCAGTTGTTCCACCAGCTGCTGCATATCCCGTGACAGGGCCTGGCCGAGGCCCTGGGGCAGGCTGAGCATCTTCGGCTCGTGGCTGCGTTCAAAGTTATGCACATACACCCAGTCCTGGGGTGCTTCGCCCTGGGCAGCCTGGGCATTGATGGTGCGGGCCACCAGCTCGCGCCGGCCGATGCCGGTGGAGCCGCTGACAAAGAGGTTATAGCCCGGGTGCTTCATGCCCACGGCGAAGTTGATCGCCTCCATGGCACGGTCCTGTCCGAGCGCGGCAAATTCCGGCGACAGATCGGCGGTGGACCTGAAGCCGAACTGGCTCAGGTCGCAGCGGTGATAGAGCTGGTCAGCATCCAGCGGTTTCAGATCCATTACACCCATCCTTATTCATGGCTGTCCCACAGACAGCGTAGATCAGATGGCGCAAATGCGGCAGCACTTCTGTGTTGCCGTTTGTCCTGCGTCAGACCAGCAATAGCAGCCCACCGGCGGCCATACTGAGGCCGAGACCCGGTATCAGCGGGCGTAACAGCTCCCAGTTGCCGGCCATACCCGCCAGTATGCCCTTGACCAGGGTGTTGCTGATCGCGGCCAGGGTGATACCGACCACGGCAACCCGGTCACGGATACCGTTTTCCGCCATCCGGCTCAGCGTCAGCGTGATCGCGTCCACATCGGTCAGCCCCGCCACCAGGGAGACTATCCACAGCCCCTGCTCACCGATCTGGGCGAGTATCCCCTCGGCGGCCAGCATAATCACCGCCAGCAGCAGGCCGAATTTCAGAGCCGGGCCGATCTGGAACGGCTTCTGCTTCATCTGCGAGGTGTCCACGTTGCCGTGTGGTTCATCGTTGTGCCAGAGCCAGAGTGCGGTGGCCAGGCTGGCCAGGCTCATGCCGCCCAGCGGGATCGACAGCTGCTGCAGCAGCTCGACATTGAGCACCGCCACCAGCAGCAGAATACGTGGATACATGATGGCACTGGCGAGCAGAATGCCACCCGCCAGCAGGCGGTACATCGGCATCTGCTGGCTCATGCGCGCGAGGCTCAGGGTGGTGGCGGTACTGGAGGCGACACCACCAAAGGCGCTGGTGATCATCACCCCCTTGTCGGGGCCGGTCAGGCGCATGGCAAAGTAGCCGGCCAGGCTGATGGCAGTGATCAGCACCACCATCAGCCAGATCTCGTAGGGGTTCAGCGCATCCCAGGGGCCGTAGGTCTGATTCGGCAGCACCGGTAGCAGCACCGCGGAGATAAGTCCCAGTTGAAGGATGCCGCGCAGCTCCTCGCCACTAAGGCCATAGATCCAGTCATGCAGGGTTTCCTTGAAATGCAGCAGTACCGTGGTGATCACCGCGGCACCCACCGCCAGGCTGGATTCGCCGATCGATACCAGCAGACCGAGCAGAAAGGTGAGCAGGGCGGCAATCACTGTAGTGGTGCCGAAGTCCCGGTCATCGTCACTGTTGAGGCGGTAGCCCAGTGCCAGCAGGGTGGAGAGCCCAAGCAGCGTGGCCACCGGGATCCAGGGTGTCAGCAGGAGGCCGAGCATCCCGGAGACCTGACCGCTGACCGCCACCAGGGCAAAGGTACGGATGCCGGCCACGCGGCCACCGGCGCGCAACATGCGCTCGTGCCAGCCGCGCTCCAGGCCGATAAGCAGGCCCAGCGCCAATGCTGTCAGCAGTTGGACGATTGGTTCGTGGATCATGGGAAGGGCTCCTTGCCGGGAAAATCTCTTTTCTATCTTAAGCGTAGAAAAAAATGGCGCTCATGAGAGCGCCCAAGGCTTAGAGCAATATCGAAGTTCTGGCTTGCTGCGCGAACCCTGCTCTTTGTTGCCACTTTTCGACAGGCGACGAGCCTGCCTTCAAAGTGGCGCCGCGATCAGGATTCGCTCAGCAGCCCGGTGTCAGGAGAGGTAGCTGGTCTGCTTTGATAGCGAACCAGCCTTTAAACCTGACGGGGTGTGAGGGCAGCAGTCCCTTACATCTGCCCCTGAGTTTCGTAACGCACGTGCCAGCTCAGCGCCTCTTCCAATAGGTGCGGTGTGTGCATGCCGCGGCCAGAGTGCAGGGCGCGTTCGTAGTAGTCCATTAGCGCCGGGCGGAAATCCGGGTGGGCGCAGTTGTTGATGATCTCGTGGGCGCGCTGGCGCGGTGACAGGCCACGCAGGTCAGCAAGGCCCTGCTCGGTGACGATGATCTTCACATCGTGCTCGGTGTGATCCACATGGGAGACCATCGGCACGATGGCGGAGATGGCGCCATTTTTCGCGGTCGACGGTGATACGAAGATCGACAGGTAGCCGTTACGGGCAAAGTCGCCGGAGCCGCCGATGCCGTTCATCATCCGCGTGCCCATGATATGGGTGGAGTTGATGTTGCCGTAAAGGTCCGCCTCGATAAGGCCATTCATGGCGATCACGCCCAGGCGACGGGCCAGTTCCGGATGGTTGCTGATATCCTGCTGGCGCAGGATGATCTTGTCGCGGTAGAGATCGATGTTGTTATCGAACTCGGCGATCCCCTCTGGGCTCAGCGAAAACGCGGTGGCCGATGCGGTCGCGAGGGTGCCGGATTTGAGCATCTTCAGCATGCCGTCCTGGATCACCTCGGTGAAGGCGGTCAGGTTTTTGAACGGACCGGCATCCAGGCCTTCGAGCACGGCGTTGGGGATGTTGCCGACACCGGACTGGATCGGCAGCAGCTCTTTCGGCAGTCGGCCCAGCTCGATCTCGCGGTGGAAGAAGTTGAGAATGTGCTCCGCAATCTTGCGGGAAGTCTCGTCCGGCGCCTTGAACGGGGTGTTGCGATCGGCAGCGGAGGTCTCCACCACGGCGATCACCTTGTCCATCGGGCAGGCCAGGTAGGGCTCGCCGATGCGGTCAGAGGGATCGGTAATCATGATCGGCTTGCGGTTCGGCGGCAGGGCGGTGCCGTAATAGACATCGTGCATCCCTTCCAGCTTGGCGTTCTGTTTGCTGTTGACCTCGAGGATGATCTTGTCCGCCTGCTCGATCCAGGTCTTGTTGTTACCCACCGAGGATGAGGGAATCAGGCTGCCGTCTTCACGAATGCCGGCCACTTCGATCACCGCCAGATCCATCTTGCCGAGGAAGCCGGACCAGGCGTACTGGGATACTTCAGACAGGTGGATATCCACGTAATCCATCTTGCCGGTGTTGATGCGGTCACGGCAGATGGGGTCGCTCTGGAACGGCAGACGCATGTCGATGCCGTCCACTTCGGCCAGCACACCATCCAGTTCCGGAGCGGTGGATGCGCCGGTCCATATGCTGATACGGAAGGGGTCGTTCCCGGCGGCGTTAAGCTTGCGGATACGCTCTGCCAGGGCGCCGGGAACAGCCTTGGGATAACCCGCGCCGGTAAAACCGCTCATGCCGACATTGATACCTGCAGGGATCAGCTCGGCCGCCGCTGCGGCGCTCATGACGCGAGCGCGCAGAGCCGCGCAACGAATGCGTGATTCGGAAGACATAGGACTTTCCTCAGATCTTTTAATTGTCGACAAGTGTGGAGTTGGAGTTATTGCTGCCGACGAAGGGGTAGTTATAAGAAGGGCGATTATAAAGGGATAGAGGCCCGGCTCTAGGGTGGGGATCTAGTCTATTAGTCTAAATTTGCAACAAAGTTGTCGACATTGTGCTGTTTTTTGCATCAAAGTGTTGTAGGTTTTGGGGCCGGAATCGATGCAAAAAGCGAAGAAAAAGCCCCGCCGTTTCGGGCAGGGCTGGTTTTCTGGTGTCGCCGCTGAACCTACTTTTTCTTCAGCGGCGCAAAACCGTCGTTGCTGATGGGCGTCGGCGCTGCCGGCTGAGCACGGCGTTTGCCCACCTGCTTTTTATCCCGCGCGCGTTTCTTCTCTTTCGGCTTATCCCCGGCCTTCTTGCTGTCTTTCTTCTTGCGGGTACCGGCGGCCTTACCGTTGCTCTTCACCTTTTTCGGCCCGCGATAGCTGCCTTCGATGCCTTGCAGCGTGCGCGGTTCGAATTTGAGGTGCAGGTAGCGTTCGATACTGGCCTTCAGGTTCCACTCGTTGGGCGCGATCAGACAGATCGCCAAGCCCTCGCGACCGCTGCGGCCGGTACGGCCAACGCGGTGTACATGTTCGTCACCGCTGCGCGCCAGGTCGAAGTTAACGACCAGGTCGATGCCTTCGATATCCAGGCCGCGCGCTGCTACATCGGTGGTGATCAGGATATTGATGCGGCCCTCGCGCAGCAGGTTGAGTACGCGGGTACGTTCCGGCTGGCTGAGTTCACCGTGCAGCACACCCACGCGCAGTCCCTTGGTCTGCAGCTTGGAATTGAGTGATTCGCTGAGGGCACGGTAGTTGGTGAAGACGATCGCCTTGTCGTACGTTTCGTTCTTCAGCAGCCACTCGAGCTGACGTTCCTTGAGCTTGGCATCGTCCGCCAGGATCACTTGCTGACGGATGTGGGTCAGTTCCGTCTGAGCGGTGCTGAGCTGGATCGTTTCCGGCTCCTTCAGCACGCGATCGAGGATGTCGCCGACGCCTCGATGGGTCAGGGTCGCGGAGAACAGCATGCTCTGACGCTCAGAACGGCAGGCGTCGGTGACAAACAGCACCTCTTCGCGGAAGCCCATATCGAGCATCCGGTCCGCTTCGTCGAGAACCAGGAATTCGAGGTCGTCGAAATCCAGGGTCCTGCGCTCCAGGTGCTCCTTGATGCGCCCCGGGGTGCCGACGATGATCTCCGGATTCTTGCGGATCTTGGCCGCCTGATTCTCGTAGTTCTCTCCACCGCAGACCGACAGGGCTGTGACGCGGGTAAAAGCGGCGAGCTTTTCGCACATCGCGGTGACCTGCTCGGCCAGCTCGCGGGTTGGCGTCAGGATCAGGCCGCGGGTCCCGCTGCGCGGCGCTGATACTTCAACGCAGCGCTGCAGAATCGGCAGCAGAAACGCCAGGGTTTTGCCGCTGCCGGTCTCTGCGCTGACCATCAGGTCCTTGCCTTCGAGTGCGGGGGGCAGTGCAGTGGCCTGCACTTCGGTGGGCTTGGTGAAACCCAGGGTATCGATCGCCTTCATCAGGCGTTCATGAAGAGATAACTCATCGAACACGGGGGGGTATTTCTCCGCAAAATGGGATAGCGCTGAAGGAGGCTCTGCGCTTTGTGTATGTAAAGACGAATCCTAGCAGAAAAGCGGCGTAACGCCGATCAATGGATGAACAGAGTTTGCCAGCGCGCTTGCTGCGCCCCCTTGGTTGAGTTGCCCCCGTACTCTTCCAGCACTTATCCACAGATACCGGGGATAAGTGTGGGTAACATCCTGGTGCATTGCAGCAAGGGGTGTGTTCCCAGCGATTTTCGACGCACGCAGGTCGAGCCGAATATTGGGTATCTTCATCGCCGTGAAATCGATAACGGCAGTTTATTGAAATAGCTCAAAGCTATTGCTTGTTTATCTATAATTAATTTTTCCCTTACCTCTCCTGCGGTTACTCTGAACCCAGTTGCAAATCAATGAGATCCGAGGAGAACAAGATGTTGGAAAATCGTGAAGGACAGCGTGTCCCCGAAGTCACTTTCCCCACCCGAGTGAATAATGAGTGGGTCAATGTCACCACGGAAGAGCTGTTTGCCGGTAAAACCGTGATCCTGTTCGCGCTGCCCGGTGCCTATACGCCGACCTGCTCAAGCACCCATTTGCCGCGGTACAACGAACTGGCGCCGGTATTCAAACGTGAAGGTGTGGATAGCATCATCTGTCTGTCGGTAAATGATCCGTTCGTTATGAGCGCCTGGGCCGGTGATCAAAGCGCCGCCAACCTTTACATGCTGCCGGACGGTAACGGCGAGTTCTCCGAAGGTATGGGGATGCTGGTAGAAAAACGTGACCTGGGCTTTGGCAAGCGCAGCTGGCGCTACTCCATGCTGGTGAAGGATGGCGTGATCGAAAAGATGTTCATCGAGCCGGATGTGCCGGGCGACCCGTTCGAAGTGTCAGACGCCGATACGATGCTCGATTACATCAACCCCAAGGCCGAGTTGCCATACCGGGTTTCAATGATCACCAAGCCAGGCTGCCCGCACTGTGTGCGCGCCAAGAAGCATCTGGCAGAGAAGGGGATGGCCTACGAAGAGATCCAGTTGGGGCAAAACGGCATCACCTACTCCACGTTGGCGGCGATCAGTGGCCGTGGCACCGTGCCGCAGATCTTCATCGATGGCGAACATGTGGGCGGCGCCGATGAGCTGGAGCACTGGTTGGCTCGCTAACAGGACTCTGTAGCCGAAACCTGTCAGGAACAGCGCCATCACGGCGCTGTTTTTTTATCCGACAGGGCGTGAACTTGCGTTCACCCGATCTTTTGAATACAAAAGCTTGGAGGGCTGTTGGCCGGTCCGGCAGCGACTTCAGAGGGGGCAGGGTGATGCGAGTCTATATTGCTGTTCTTGTCGTTGCACTGTTGGCGGGGTGCAGCAGTAACGGCCCACGCTATTCATCCCCAAACCTTCCCGATTCCGATTATTCCCGCCGCGCCGATCTGCACGGCCAGTATCAGTCCTGGAAAGGAACCCCCTACCGTCTGGGCGGGCTGGGCCGCAGTGGTATCGACTGCTCCGGATTTGTCTACCGGGTGTTCGATGATCTGTACGGTATGAAGCTGCCCCGCACCACCGAAAGCCAGGTTGAACTCGGTTACAGTGTTGATCGTGATGAACTGGAAGTGGCTGACCTGGTGTTTTTCAAAACCGGCTGGCGTACCCGCCATGTGGGCATCTACATCGGCGGGGGAGAGTTCCTGCACGCCTCCACCAGCCGAGGTGTGGTTATCTCATCGCTGGATAACCCCTACTGGCGTCGCCACTACTGGACCTCCAGGCGATTTGCCGACTGAGTAATTGGTATAAGTCCCGCTTGTTTTCTCTCTTTTATACACTGCGATCCCTTCACGCTGGAGCATCCAGTCAACTTACCCCCAGTGGATAACCTTTGATCGACGTTTCTGTGAGTAATCCTTGGGGATAAACGAGGTAGATCACCTGCCCTCAGCGTTGTAAACAGGCAAATTGGCCCGATTTGCCTGTTGACATTTTTCCGGTCATCAAAAGTTTTCCCACGCTGTATGATTAGTGATCGCTTTTCTTCAGCCCAGGTATGACGGGGCTTTGAATCTTAATTCCTCGTGATGTCCCAAACTTATCCTCACAGTTGCACACAGATTCTGTTTGCAACCTGGGTGTCATAGAAGGTCAGGACTCCCGGGCGCTTTTCCCTGTGGGTAGAGTGTTGGGATGACTGTGTGGGTTGTGTTGATAACTTCTCGGCTCTGGGGGAAACGCCCATCCAGTCACGACCCTGAAAGGGTCTGTGCATAGTTTTTGTTTATAACTCTGACAGTAACGGGCGACATTTAGGCTGGTTGGCTGTTTTTGGCTGGAGTAAATTAGGCTCAACGGGAGGCCGGCAGCCCTGGCGCTGCGGTCGGAAAAGCGTTTCTGCTGCGGGAAAGCTCAATGATCTATATCCGCCACTGCCTGACATGGCTACTGATGGCGATACTGGTGTCGGGATGTGCCGACGACAAGCAACCGCTGCGATTAGGCACCGTGGTTTGGCCCGGATATGAGCCCATCTATCTGGCGCGCTCTCAGGGCTACCTGGACAGCGAACAGCTGCGCCTTGTGGAATTGTTGTCCACCGGTGAAGTGATGCGCGGCTTCCGCAACGGCGCCCTGGATCTCGCCGCCCTGACGCTGGATGAAACGCTGCTGCTGGCGCAGGAGGTGGACGACCTGCAGATTCTGCTTGTTACCAACACCTCGTTCGGTGCCGATGCGGTACTGACACGTGGAGCCAGCAGTATGCAGGCGCTGAAAGGGCGCAGGGTCGGTGTCGACTCCACGGCGCTGGGCGCTTATTTCCTGTCCCGCGCACTCAGTAAATCCGGTATGACACTGGCCGATATACAGCCGGTTCCCCTGTCGGTGGACATGCACGAGAAAGCCTTCCTGTCAGGACGCGTTGATGCCGTGGTGACCTTCGAGCCGGTGCGCTCCCGCCTGCTGGCTGCCGGCGCAACAGAGGTGTTCAGCAGTCGTGAAATACCCGGTGAGATTATCGACCTGTTCGTGGCTCGTGGCGAGGTGCTAAGCGAGCGTCCCGAGGCGATCAAGCATCTGATTAAAGCCTGGTATCGAGGTGTGGAGTTCCTGCAGAAAAATCCCGCGGAAGCCCAGAGTCTGATGACGGACCGGCTTGGCCTTAGCAAGGAACAGGTGGCAATAGCGCTGCAGGGGCTCAGGATTCCCGGTCGGGCAGAGGTTCAGGATATGCTATACGGCAATGAAGCTAACATAGGTACCCAGGCACAGCGCGTGTACCGGATCATGGAGGAGAAAAAACTGCTCACCGAGAAAATTGACCTGGATCGAATCGTGGCGGCGCAGTCTGTATGGGATTGAAACTGGCGTCACCTCCACTGCGTTTGATGTTACCGCTGTTCATTCTGATTGGCGGCGTTCTGGCGCTGCTGTTCGTCCTCTTCGTTGCGCGTCCCTATCTGTTGTTCCTGACCGATTCCAATGCCCGGACCGAGATCAGCTATTCGGTCAACCGGCTGCAGGGATCCCTCGAATACCTGCTGCTGCGCGGGGACCTGCAAGGCGTTCAGCGCGAGGTCGCCGCGACCAGCATGCGCAGGTATGTCAAACACCTGATTGTTCTCGACGACAAGGAGCGGGTGCTGGCCTCTTCACGGCTTGCAGACCGCGGCCAGGAGATTGAACGCCTCAACCTTCACCTGCCGGCCTCCTTTCTGGCCGAGATTAAGCGCTCCGGCGGCCTGAGTTTTTACGATTCGCCACAGGAGAACACCATCTACGGAGCGGCGCCGGTCCGATTGCCGGACCCGGCGGAGGCGCGCCAGTCCAGCCGCGGACTGCTGATTATCGAGGTAGATACCCGGCTGCTGGGTAACAACCTGCTGGGCCGGATCGACAATTTCTTTCTCTGGATCGCGGGCTTTATCCTGGTGAGTGCTTTCCTGGTCTGGTATGCCGGCGAACGCCTGGTCAACCGCAGGCTGAAACGGATCATGGCGGGTATTGGTGACCTGGAAGCGGGGCGTTATCACGCGGGTGTTGAGCTTGAGGGCAGGGATGAACTGGGGCAGATCGCCACGGCCCTGAACCGGCTCGCTTCATCGCTGCACTGCAGCCGACGGGAGCTGGAAAATCAGATCCAGCTGTTTGACGGCGTGATGAGCCATATGCCGGCGCTGGTGAGTATCGTGACCGAGGAAAACGAGTTCCTGTATGTGAATCCCCGCTTTCGCGAGTTTTACGGTAACGACCCGGTGGCGGCAAAACTGTCGATCAGGCGTTATTTCCCGGAACAGATATCGGGCCGTCACGAGCAGCTAAATGCCCAGGTACTGGCCAAGGGGGGAGCGATGCAGCTCCACCTGACAACCAGCTACGCAGGCCGGGAAACCACCTGGTTCATGATCAAGTTTCCCATCATGGATGGCGACCGGCGCGCCGTCTGTACCGTGTCCCTGGATATCACCGAGCAGGAAACCAACGAGCAGCTGGTGGTGCTCTCCCGGCGCATCTTTGAGAACACCTCGGAAGGCATCGTAGTGCTTGATGATAAAAGCCGTATTGTCGAAGTGAACGCCTCCTTTGCCCGTATCTACGGCAGCTCCAAGGAGCAGCTGGTTGGCAAAAGAATCGACCTGGTGGACCCCAGGCTTGGATCGCCAGCGTTGATCAAGGAGGTGGACAGCGCCCTGGCCGAGGAGGGGCGATGGCAGGGGGATCTGGACTGCCGTCGCAGCGATGGCTCGGTCTATCCGGCGCGTCTGTCGGTGAGTTCGATCACGGACAATGACGGCCGTGTCAGTGGTTTCTTCGCCATCTACCAGGATATCAGTGCCGAGAAACAGGCCGAGGCGTCACTGCAGGAGCTGGCCTATTTTGATGCCTTGACCGGGCTGTACAACCGGGCGTCGTTCAAGCTGCAGCTGCAGCAGGCTCTGGAGCGCCTGAAGCGCTACGATGAGCACTTTGCCGTGCTGTTTATCGATCTGGATCGCTTCAAGGAGGTGAACGACTCTTTCGGTCACGAACGGGGCGACCAACTGTTGGAACAGGTCGCGAGTCGTCTCAAGCATCTGCTCCGCGAGCTGGATATCGCCTGCCGCCTCGGGGGCGATGAGTTCACCGTGCTGGTACCCCATGTCAACGAAGCAGAGCAGCTTGGCGTTATCGCCGGCAGGCTGATTGATGCGATCAGCGAGCCATACAGCATCGATGATCAGGAGCTGCGTATCGGCTGCAGTATCGGCATCGTGGTGGCACCGAAGGACGGCGATGAGAGCGACCTGCTGATGCGCAACGCCGATGCGGCGATGTATCACGCCAAGGACTGTGGACGCGGCCGCTATGCCTTCTTTGACAGCCAGATAGATGATCGAAACCGCCGCCGCATGCAGATAAAAAACGGCCTCAGACTGGCGCGGCAGCGGGAGGAGCTGAGCCTGGTCTATCAACCGGAAGTTGATCCTCTGACCGGCGAGGTGGGAATCTATGAGGCGCTGATGCGCTGGTACAGCAACGAGATCGGTGCGGTGTCACCGGTTGAGTTTATCGCCGTGGCGGAGGAGTCCGACCTGATCGAGGAACTGACCGAGTGGATGATCGAGCAGGTGGCCAAGGACTGCCAGCAGGCGCCGCTCAAAGCGTGCAAGATCAGCATCAACCTGTCGACCCGTCAGTTCCAGAGTGAAAGCTGGCTGCGCCAGATAAAGACCGCCGTCAGCAACGGGTTTATCGATCCTGAGCGCTTCTGTATCGAGGTCACCGAAAGTGCCCTGGTGGAGGATTTCTCCCGGGCCAACCTTCAACTGCAGACGATCAAGAAGCTGGGGATAGCGGTGGCGATCGATGATTTCGGTACCGGTTACTCGTCGCTGTCATACCTCAAGCGGATGCCGATCGATTACCTGAAGATCGATCGCTCTTTCGTTGCCGATATCGGCCAGGACCCGGATGACCAGACCATTGTCGAGACAGTGATTGTCATGGCGCATGCACTCGGCCTGAAAGTTGTGGCCGAGGGGGCCGAAAACGAGGAGCAGGTGGCGTTTCTGACCGCGAACCGCTGTGATCTGATCCAGGGTTACTACTATGCCAGGCCGATGAACCTGCATGATCTGGCGCAACAGGCAGAAAACAACTGAACACTCTTTGATCAATTTAAACAATGAGTTAAAGAAAGTTCAGATAAGCGGTTGACACTCAAAATTTAGAAGGTAATATTTGCGCCCATCCTTACGGAGGGATGGCTGAGTGGTCGAAAGCACCGGTCTTGAAAACCGACGAGTCGCGAGGCTCCCAGGGTTCGAATCCCTGTCCCTCCGCCATTTAAGGATGTGCTTATCGAAAGATAGGTAACGGGTTATTCCTCGATAGCTCAGTTGGTAGAGCAGTAGACTGTTAATCTATTGGTCGCTGGTTCGAGTCCAGCTCGAGGAGCCAACCCCTGATTCTTTACCCTGTAAAGAGTTGGAAAGTGTAGAAAGAGTTTGAGCGGGTCGTTAGCTCAGTTGGTAGAGCAGTTGGCTTTTAACCAATTGGTCATAGGTTCGAATCCTATACGACCCACCACTCTCAACTCACTCCTGCGGGTCGTTAGCTCAGTTGGTAGAGCAGTTGGCTTTTAACCAATTGGTCATAGGTTCGAATCCTATACGACCCACCACTTTCTTCTCCCTTCCCCTGTAATTCGATTTTCCCTGTATTTATTTTCATGTACTGGCTCGATCTTTGATACCGAGGCAGGAAACACCGGCTTTTTCTCTCCGCGACTTCCCTGTGCGTTGATTCTGCCCCCGGCGTTTATTTGTCTGCCCGTTCAGCGGTAATCGATCGCGGTAATCTCAAACCACTCTTCGCTGCCGTCCGGCTTTTTCAGCCAGATCTCATCACCGACCTGTTTTTTCAGCATCTGCCGCGCCAGGGGCGCATCCACGCTGATATAGCCGGGTTTGTCGCCGATCTCATCGGCACCGACGATGCGGTGCTCCCGGGTTTCACCCTGTTCATCCTCAAGCGTTACCCAGGCGCCGAAAAACACCGTGCCGCGGTCATCCGGGGCGCGATCGACCACGCTGATGTTATCCAGGCGCTTGGACAGGTAGCGGATGCGGCGATCGATCTCGCGCAACTGTTTCTTGCCGTAGATATATTCCGCGTTCTCAGAGCGATCGCCCTGGGCGGCCGCTTCCTTGACCGCCTGGGTGACCTCAGGGCGTTTTTCCTTCCACAGGTACTTCAGCTCGCCATTCAGGCGATCGTAGCCTTCCTGGGTGATATAGGGCGCGCTACGGGGCGCGGGCGGACGCCAGCGGGACATTGCAACTTCCTGAATTTATAAAAGAATTAAAGGATAACGCTGTCGGGCCGATAGAGGAAAGACGGCTTGGGAGTAATGATGCAAACGGATTCAATTCAACAGCAACGGATAGAGACCTACACGGCGGATCTGCCGCAGGCGGTGCAGTCCTCCAATGGTGCCCGGTTCGCCATGCTGCTGAGTCTGATCGCCTCCAATCAGGAGGTCTACAGCCCCCAGCGCCAGCCTGTCCGGGGTGATGGCAGTTTCGAACTGGAGCAACCCGGGCTCAGCTACCCGGACCCGAATGAGTTCTATACCCCCGAGGTGGCCGGCCGGCTTAATCGCGCCGTTAATCTGCATGAGCGAGGCGAGTTCGCCTACCTGGTCAGTCATGTCGATACCGGGGCGCACACGCCGGCACAGGCAAGCCGGGCTGTGGACAGTTTTGCCCAGGTTGCACTCGCCGCCAGCGGCCGTATGATGCTCGATACCATTGCGCAGTCGCGCCAGTCTGTTTCGACCAGCGCCTGAGCTGGTGTTACCCCTGTTATTCTGCCCTGAGCGCTATTCATGTCGGACAAAAATCAATCCCGGGCGATGCTGCTTGGCGGCCTCGCTGTTTTTCTCTGGTCCACCGTCGCCACGGCGTTCAAACTCGCGCTAGAGTGGTTAAGCCCCCTGCAACTGCTGGCCTGGGCGAGTCTTTTTTCCACGCTGTTTCTGATGGGCGCGGTCAGCTGGCAGAAACAGTGGGGCGCAGTCGGTCACTTTTTTCGCCAGCAGCCGCTGTTTGCCCTCCTGTTGGGTGTCATCAACCCGGCGGTCTACTACCTGGTGCTGTTTCGCGCCTATGATCTGCTGCCGGCGCAGCAGGCGCAGACGATCAACTACACCTGGGCGCTGACCCTGTCTTTGCTGGCGGTACCCTTTCTGAAACAGCCACTGCGCCGCCGCGATATGATCGCTCTGGCCGGTGGTTACTTCGGCGCCCTGATCATTGCCACCCGGGGAAATCTGCTGGCGCTGGACTTCGACAGTATTGAGGGAGTGGTGCTGGCGATGGTCAGCACCCTGTTCTGGGCCATGTACTGGATCCTGAATACCCGCGCCACAGCGCCGGCCACAGCCTCGCTGCTGGCCTGTTTCCTGGTCGGTACGCCGCTGGTATGGGGGTTGATGGCCTGGCAGGGCGAGCTGGTCGCGCCGACCTGGCAGGGGCTCGCAGGGGCGGCCTACGTGGGGCTGTTCGAGATGGGAGTGACCTTTATGCTCTGGCTCGGCGCCATGCGCTCAGCGGTGCATGTGAGCCGGGTCAGCAACCTGATCTTCCTGTCACCCTTCCTGTCGCTGGTGTTTATCCGCTACTTCCTCAACGAGCCGATCGCTCCGGCCACGTTCATCGGCCTGGCGATGATTATCTGCGCGGTAATCTACCAGCAGCGCGGTGGCTCTGAGGACGCTGCGGTGGAAACGGCCGAGCCTCAGAACCAGCGTTGACGCCTGAAATACCAGACCTGAAGCGCGACCAGCAGGGTCAGTATCAGCATGAAAATCCCGAAGGCGTAGGGATTGTCCGAGCCGGGAATTCCGCCCACATTGATACCGAGCAGGCCGGTCAGAAAGCCCAGCGGCAGGAACACGGCGGCGATCAATGAGAGCAGGTACATGCGCTGGTTAAGCTGATCGGACTGCTGGCTGACCAGGGTATCCTGGGCCATGGCGGCGCGTTCGCGGATCATGTCCAGGTCTTCGATATGGCGCAGCAGGCGGTCGCTGATTTCACGCAGTTCGAGGCGGCTGTCGTTCGATAGCCAGGCGGCCCGGTCATTCAGCAGCTGGCTGAAGGCGTCACGCTGGGGGCCGAAGTAGCGTCTCAGGGTAATGGTCTGGCGTCTCAGGGCGGTCAGTGACTGGCGCAGTTTTGTCGGGTTGGCGTCTTCCAGCAGCTCCAGCTCCAGGGAGGAGAGCTGCTCCTCGATATCCTCGACCACATCGCCCATCCGCTCCACCAGCCGCTCACTGAGCCGCACCAGCAGGTCGGCACTGTCGATCGGCCCCTCCCCGTTGCGGCACTCCTCGACCAGGCCCGAGACCGACATGAGGCGGCGCTTGCGGGTGGAGATGATCCGCTCCGGCGTGACGAAAAGACGTATAGACACCATATCTTCAGGGTCGGCGCCGGGGTTCAGGTTGACTCCGCGCAGGGCGATCAGCAGACCGCCGTCCACGGCCGTGGCGCGGGGGCGGGTGTTCTCTGTCAGCAGGGCATCGCAGACCAGTTCGTTGAGATTCGCCTGATCACGCAGCCACTGTGCCTGCTCGGCGTCGGTGTAGTCCAGGTGCAGCCAGGCCAGGCCCTGATCCGGCTGCCAGGTGTTGATCTGTTCGGGACTCATTTCCCGGGCGCCGCCCTGGCCGTCCAGCAGCAGGGCGTGCAGCGGTTTGAGCGCCAGGAAAGAGGGGCTCAGCTTGTCTGCCACTGAATCTTCTCGGCGTTGCCGTTTTCGATACGCCACCACTCGTCGGGATCGTCACCCTCCGACCAGCCCGAGGCGATGCAGCGTACCTGGGTATCCAGGGCGTTGGCAATTTCATGAGCGCAGTCCAGGTCCTTGGCCCAGGGGGTCTGCTCGGAGCGGAACCAGATGCTGATCCAGGCTTTGCCCACCGCTTTTTCATGAATCATGACCGGTACCGGGCAGCGGTCGATGACGATCTCGAGAGCGTGGGTGCCGCCGACGCTGTTAACGGGCTTAACCTCGTCGCAGCGTTCGCCCAGCCAGTGCAGAATCTCCTCCAACTGCCGGTTCTTGATGTAGACCTCGATATCGGGGTGACGCTGTTCACTCATCTTTGCTGTCCAGGAAACTGAGGATTCGGAGTACGCTCAGGCTGAGGTAGCCTGTCGCAGCGAGTATGATGCCGGCACCGATCAGGATCAAGCCAAGCAGCGCGGCCAGTTCGGCGCTGATGCCGGGCGGCATCAGGTACTGTCCGGCGCCGATCAGGCCAAGCCCCAGGGCAAACAGCGTAAAGCCGCTCAGCAGCAGGGAGAAATTTTCTCTCGGACTGTTGGCGCGTTTGTGCAGCCACTCTCTGATGCGCATCAAGACCTCCAAGCTTCCGTTATAGCCTGCTGCCCGGGCCGGGATCAATGAGCGGCGGTGTTATTGGCGCCGGTACAGGCCGAAGCGGATGTCGGCATGGCAGCCCAGGCTTTCGCGGGTGAGGATTCGATCGCGGGTTTCACTGCGAATGCGGTGGCCGTGAGGTGTCATCTCCAGCAGGTCGGTCAGCGCTTCGCTGCCGCCGACTTCAAAATCGAACTTGAGCGTTTCTGTGCGGACCGGTTCGAACAGCGGTTCCAGATCGGCACCGGGGTCGAATTCGCGGCGACGCACCTCGTCGTAGATCAGCTCGCGCAGCTCGATCAGGTGGTCGGGGCCGGGCCAGACAACCAGCAGCAGTCCGCCGGGACGGATCACCTTTGCCATCGGCTCCGGCATCACCCGGCTGAACATCAGGGTCAGCGCATCCAGGCTGGCCTCCGGCAGGGGCATATCGGCGCCGGTGGCGACCAGCCAATCGATGTTTTTGCTGCGCTGACAGGCGCTGCGTACGGCGTCCCGGGAGATATCCAGGCCGGCGATATTGGCCTCCAGTCCGGCAGCCTCCAGCGCTTCCTCGATCTGCGTGGTGTAGTAGCCCTCGCCGCAGCCCAGGTCGAGCAGGTTGGGGTTGGCGACACCTTCAAGCTGCTCGACCAGAAGCTGGGTCAGGCGCTCGGCAATCAGCCAGTAGTAACCGGCATCAAGAAAGCGGCGGCGTGCCTGGATCATTTCGCCGCTGTCACCCGGGTTCTTTGACTTCTTGCGCTGCGGCAGCAGCAGGTTCCAGTAACCCTGGCGGGCGCGGTCAAAGTTATGACCGGCGTCGCAGCGCAGCTGACGGTCTTCGTTGGCGAGAGTCAGTGGTGCCTGGCATACCGGACAGCTCAGCTTGATCATCGGCTCAGCTCTTCACCAGCAGGCGGGCAAGGATGTTTTCGTAGACGCTGGACAGGATATCCAGATCTTCGATGCGCACACGCTCGTCGATCTTGTGGATGGTGGCGTTGACCGGTCCAAGCTCCACCACCTGGGCACCGGTGGGCGCGATAAAGCGGCCATCGGAGGTACCGCCGGAGGTGGACAGCTCGGTCTCGTTGCCGGTGACGGCGCGAATCGATTCGCGGCTGGCGTCCACCAGTGATCCTGCGGAGGTCAGGAAGGGGTTGCCGGAGAGAATCCAGTCGATATCCCAGTCCAGGCCGTGGCGGGTCAGAATCTCGCAGACGCGCTGCTTGAGCTCATCCGCGGTGGTCTCGGTGGAGAAACGGAAGTTAAACGCCACTTCCACCTCGCCCGGGACCACGTTGGTGGCGCCGGTACCGGCGTGGATGTTGGAGATCTGGAAACTGGTGGGCGGGAAGAAGTCGTTACCCTCGTCCCAGAGCGTCGATGACAGCTCGGCCAGGGCCGGTGCCGCCTCGTGAATCGGGTTGCGGACCAGGTGCGGGTAGGCCACGTGGCCCTGAATACCGCGTACCTTCAGGGTGCCACTGAGTGAGCCGCGACGACCGTTCTTGATCACGTCGCCGACCTTCTCGGTGCTGGACGGCTCGCCGACGATGCACCAGTCGATCTTCTCGTTACGCGCTTCAAGATGGTCGATAACGCGGGTGGTGCCATTGACGAACGGGCCTTCCTCGTCGGAGGTGATCAACAGCGAGATTGAGCCTTCATGCTCGGGATGGTTGGCGATGAAGCGCTCCAGCGCGGTCATAAAGGCAGCGATGCTGCCTTTCATGTCCGCAGCACCACGGCCGTAGAGGTAACCCTCCTCTTCCGTGGGCTCAAAAGGCGGATGGGTCCACTGCTCGGCCGGGCCGGAGGGGACCACATCGGTGTGGCCTGCAAAGCAGAACAGGGGCCCTTCGGTGCCGCGTCGCGCCCAGAAGTTGGTCACCTCTTCGAACGGCAGGCGCTCGATCTTGAATCCGAGCTTTTGCAGACGGCCGATCAGCAGTTCCTGACAGCCGGCGTCTTCGGGGGTGACCGAAGGACGGCTGATCAGGTCGCAGGTGAGTTCCAGTGTTTCTGAGCGGGGGGACATAACGGGCTCCAAAAAAGCAGCCCGAAAGTGCTACAAACGCAGCAGCTTTCGGGCCGTTTCTGATTAGTTGTGCTTGTGCAGCTCTTCATTCAGTTCGATCGCGCTCTTGTTGGTTTTCACCTCGATGCGACCGTTCTGGGAGTTGCGGCGGAACAGCAGGTCCGGCTTGCCGGCCAGGTCAGCGGCCTTGACCACTTCCACATCGTTGTTCTGGTCGTCCAGAACGGTGACCTTGGAACCACCGGTCACGTACAGGCCCGCTTCCACGGTGCTGCGGTCGCCCAGCGGGATACCGAGACCGGAGTTGGCGCCCAGCAGGCAGTTTTCGCCTACTGAAATGACCACGTTGTTGCCGCCGGACAGGGTGCCCATGGTGGAAGCGCCGCCACCCACGTCGGAACCGTTGCCCACGACGACGCCTGCAGAGATACGGCCTTCAACCATGCTCACGCCCAGAGTGCCGGCGTTGAAGTTGATGAAGCCTTCGTGCATGACAGTGGTGCCTTCGCCCACGTGCGCGCCCAGACGGATGCGCGAGGTGTCACCGATACGGATGCCGGCCGGTACCGCGTAGTTGGCCATTTTCGGGAACTTGTCCACAGACTGAACGTCGAGCACCTTGCCCTGGGCACGCGCAGCCAGCTGACGACGCGGCAGGTCTTCCAGGGATACGGCGCCTTCGTTGGTCCAGGCCACGTTCGGCAGCAGGCCGAACATGCCGGTCAGGTTCAGGCCGTGCGGCTTGACCAGGCGGTTGGAGAGCAGGGCCAGCTTCAGGTAAACCTCGGCGGTGCTGCTCGGGCCTTCGTCGCTGGCCAGGATGCACAGAACCAGCGGCTGCTTGGAACCTTCCAGGACCTCGGTGACCAGTGCCTGATCTTCAGCGCCGACAGACAGGAAAGCGCCTTCCAGTTTTTTCAGATCAGCAGCGTTCAGTTCGATCGCCGCGTTGCCGCCTTCGTAGGCAACAACACCGGATACGGCGTCGATGAGCTCGGCGCTGGCGTTCAGCAGCGGCGCGTTGTAGTAAACCTCAAGCCACTCGCCGGCGCTGGATTTGGTGCCGACCCCCAGGCCGAATGCGAAGTTTGCCATCTTGAATATCCTCGTAATGCGTTGAAATCGTTTTATGTATAAGTCGTGTCAGACGCCAAACAGTGCGGCGTATTCTTCGGCCTTGAAACCGACACGGATGGTGTCGCCATGTTCCAGGACCGGGCGTTTGATCAGCGTCGGGTGCGTCACCAGCAGGGCGCGCAGCCCGGCTTCGTCCACATCCCGTTCCGTTTCCGGCAGCTGGCGCCAGGTGGTGCCGCGCTTGTTCAGTACGGTGTCGATACCGAGGGCATCGCACCAGCGGTTGACGCTGTCAGCGTCCAGTCCATCCTTGCGGAAATCGTGAAAGCTGAACTCGATGCCGTTGGCGTCCAGCCATTTGCGGGTTTTGCGAACGGTATCGCAGTTGCTGATTCCGTAAACGGTGGTCATCTCAATAATCCTTACAGCGATTCGACGTAGCGGCGGATCCGCTCCGAGGCTTCGATCACCTCGGAGACGGTGGCCACCAGTGCCATGCGCACGAAGCCGGCGCCGGGCAGGCGGCCATCTTCCATCGGCCGTGACAGGTAACTGCCCGGCAGTACGGTCAGGTTCTGCTGTTCGTACAGGCCGCGGGTGAAGACGTCATCGGCGATCGGCGTCGGCGTCCAGAGGTAGAAGCTGGCATCCGGCTTCTTCACTTCCAGTACCGGCGACAGCACCTTGATGGCAGCGTCGAATTTGTGGCGGTACTGGCTGCGGTTTTCCAGCACGTGGTCTTCATCGTTCCAGGCGGCGATAGAGGCCAGCTGGTGCTGAATCGGCATGGAGCTGCCGTGGTAAGTGCGGAACAGCAGGAACGGCTCCATCAGCCCCGCATCGCCGGCGATAAAGCCGGAGCGCAGACCCGGCAGGTTGGAGCGCTTCGACAGGCTGTGGAACACCACGCAGTTGCGGTAGTCGTGACGACCCAGTTCGGCGCAGGCCTGCAACAGACCGGCCGGCGGGTTGGCCTCGTCAAAATAGATCTCGGAGTAGCACTCGTCTGAGGCGATGACGAAATCGTACTCGTCGGACAGTTCGATCAGCTTCTTGAACTGCTCGATGCTGTGGGCAGAGCCGGTCGGGTTGCTCGGTGAGCAGACGAACAGCAGCTGGCAGCGCTTCCAGACATCCGCCGGGATCGCCTCGTAATCCGGTACAAAACCGGTTTCCGGCAGGGTCGGCAGGTAGTAGGGCTCGGCGCCTGACAGGTAGGCCGCGCCTTCGTAGATCTGGTAGAAGGGATCAGGTGTCAGCACCAGTGCATCCGGCTCGCGGCTCACCAGCGCCTGGGTGAAGGCGAAGATCGCTTCGCGGGTGCCGTTGACCGGCAGTACGTGGCGGTCCGCATCCATCGAGCCTGCCTGCAGCTTGAAGCGGCGCTCACACCAGCCGGCGATCGCCTGGCGCAGTTCCGGCATCCCCTTGGTGCTGGGGTAGTTGGAGACGCGATCCAGGTTCTTTTTCAGCACGTCGAGCACGAACGGCGGCGCCGGATGCTTGGGTTCACCGATCCCCAGGGAGATATGTTCCAGATCGGCGGGCGGTGTCACGCCGCGCTTGAGCTCTGCCAGTTTTTCAAACGGGTAGGGCTGTAGGCGATCCATATCGGGGTTCATGCGGCTCATGGGGCTGTCCTTCAGGCTGAACTATAACCACGCCAAGTATGCGGTTTTGGCGGCATTTAGGGCCGCAAAGTATACCGGATGGCGAGTAATCGGCCAATCGCTCTGTCCCTGTGAAAGGTTCCATTTGGCGCTGTTTGGATTAACGTGAAGGCAATAGCGGTTGGCCGCTCAGCGCTGCATTATGCTGGTATAGGCTGGTGCCGGGTTGTTGAGTTTTAAACTGGCGGGGCGGGTAAGCCCAATCCCCGCGGTTGCGCCGCCACAATGGCGCGGGTCAGCTGTGCAGAGTGTTGCGAGCAGGGGGCCGTGGTCAGTGAGGAGAATAGAGTGAATAAACCTGAGTTACCGACGATCCTGGGTCACCGGGGTATCGCCTCACTGGCGCCCGAAAATACGCTCGGTGCGGTCCGGGAGGCGGCGCGCCAGGGCGTGAGATGGGTCGAGATGGATGTCAGTCTGCTGGCGGACGACACGCCGGTTATCTATCACGATGACAGCCTGGACCGTCTGTCGGACAGGCGCGGTGTGTTAGCCGAGCTGCGCCTTGATGAACTGGCCGACGTGAATGTGGCCGCACACTTTGATGGCTGGGGCAGAGAGCCGCTGCCGACACTGAAACAGATGCTGCGACTGCTTCAGGAACAGGGCTTGGGATTCAACTTGGAGATCAAGGACCAGGGGCTGGATCCGGGCCGGGTAGTTAAAGCGATAGCGCGTGATCTGGCAGGGTTCGATCCCGCACAGATGGTGATATCCAGCTTTAACTATGCACTGCTGGAAGAGTGCCGCAGACAGCTGCCTGTGTTTGCCCGCGGCCTGTTATGTGAGCAGCTGGATGCAAACTGGCGGGATGCGCTCGAGACACTGGATGCGTTCAGCCTGCACTGCTTCTGGCAGGGGCTGGATGAGTCAGCGATAACGCAGGCAAAAGCGGCGGGGTATAAGGTGCTGGCGTGGACAGTCAACGATGTGGAAAAAGGGCGCAAGCTGCTGCAGCTGGGCGTGGATGCGTTGATTACCGATCTGCCTCAAGGTTATAGCTCAGTTGCATGAGAATAGGGCAGTGTAAGAGTCCCGGTGATTAATCTTTCCAACAACCGAAGGTGAGCCTGTTGGCGACAAATTTTGATTCGCAGCGTCTGTCGCGGATAAGCGTGCTGCTCAGCGATGTGGACGATACGCTGACCAGCAGCGGCCGCCTCCTGCCCGATACCCTGGCGATGATCTATCGGCTGGAGGAGGCGGGTATCAAGGTGATTCCGATCACCGGCGCCTGTGCCGGCTGGTGTGACCATATGGCCCGGGCCTGGCCGGTTAGCGCTGTGATTGGTGAGAACGGCGCGTTTTATATGCGCCGTACCGACAACGGGTTTGAACGCAGTGACTGGACGCCGCAGGCGCAGATGCGTGCCGATCAGGCGGAGGTGAAAACTGTCGTTGAATCGCTGATTCTGCCTGAATTTCCGGGACTGGCTCTGGCGGCGGATCAGCCCTACCGGCTGGCCGATGTGGCGATCGATATCGGTCAGGATGGCCGGCTCGATCAGCAACAGGTGGCCGACATTATCGAACGCCTGCACCGGCGCGGTATCAATGCCCGGGCCAGCTCGATCCATATCAACGCCTGGCGCGGCAGTTTCAGCAAATACGCCATGGCGGTCCGACTGCTCGAAGACCTCTATGGACTCAGTGGTACACCGCTGCAGGAACAGGTGGCGTTTGTGGGCGATTCCGCCAATGACGAAACCCTGTTCGAGGGGCTCAGCTGTACCTTTGGCGTGGCCAATATCGCCAGGGCCCTGGCGTATATGCAGCACCGGCCGTTGGAGGTGCTCAGCCGGCCGATGGGGGCGGGGTTTGTGGAGCTGGGCGAGCGGCTGCTGGCCGCCCGCGCCCACTGAAAAGTTAATGTTACTCTGAAGGCCCGGTCAACTGAGCCGGGTCCAGCATCTGTTCCAGCTCCTCCCGGCTCAGGTCGGTTTCCTGCTCCACCACATCGATGATCGGCCGCCCTTCGGCGTAGGCCTGTTTGGCCAGGGCCGCGGCCTTTTCGTAACCGATGACCCGGTTCAGCGCCGTGACCAGTATCGGGTTGCGCGACAGAGCCGCGTTGATCACATCCTCGCGCACCTTGAAGCTGCTGATCGCCTTGTCCGCCAGGCTGACGGCCGCATTGGCCAGCAGGACGAGGCTGTCCAGCAGGTTGTAGGCGATCACCGGCAGCATCACGTTAAGCTGGAAGTTGCTGCGCTGGGCGCTTAGCGCCACGGTGGTGTCGTTACCGCACACCTGCATGCAGGTCATCAGCACCGCTTCCGGAATCACCGGGTTGACCTTGCCGGGCATGATCGAGGAGCCGGGCTGCAGCGCCTGCAGCTCGATTTCGCCGATGCCGGCCAGCGGGCCGGAGTTCATCCAGCGCAGGTCATCGGCGATCTTGATCAGCGAAGTGGCGCAGGTGCGCAGGCCCGCGGAAAGTTCCAGCGCCGTATCCTGGCTCGACAGGGCAGTGAAGCGGTTGCGGGCCGGTGACAGGGTCATACCGGTAATGGCGCTGAGATTGCGGCAGAACCGGGCGGGAAACTCCGCCGGGGAGTTGATGCCGGTGCCCACGGCGGTGCCGCCCTGGGCCAGCTCGGCGAGACGCGGTGAGGTCTGCTCCAGCCGCTCCAGCGAGGTATCGATCTGCTGCTGCCAGCCGCTGAGCTCCTGTCCCATCGTCACCGGCATGGCGTCCATCAGGTGGGTGCGGCCGGTTTTGACCCGCTTGTTCAGGTCATCGCTTTTGTGATCGATCGTATCGCTGAGGTGGCGCAGCGCCGGCAGCAGCGTCAGGTGCAGCTCACTCAGCGCGCTCAGATGCAGCGCCGTGGGGATCACATCGTTGGAGCTCTGGCTCATGTTGATGTGATCGTTGGGGTGCAGCTTGAGGTTCGCGTCCTTCTCAATCAGGTGCGATAGGACCTCGTTCATGTTCATGTTGCTGCTGGTACCGGAACCGGTCTGAAACACATCCACCGGGAACTGGTCGTGAAACTCGCCGTCGATGATCCGCTGGCAGGCGGCGCTGATCGCGGCGCTGTGCTCGGCTTCAAGCAGGCCCAGCTCGGCATTGGTCTGCGCACAGGCAGATTTGATCTGGGCGAGGGCTTTGATGAACGCAGGAGGCATGCGTCGGTCGCTGATGTGGAAGTTATCCACCGCCCTCTGGGTCTGGGCGCCGTAAAGTGCGTCCTCAGGTACCTCGACCGTACCCAGGCTGTCGTGTTCTTTGCGTGTCATACATCCTCCCGTGTGGTTGCTACTCGGGTGCCGTGACCGCCTCGTGCTCCTCGCGGGGGCGCAATCCCAGGCGCTCACGGGCTCCTTCCAGTATGGTTAACATTGAGGGAACCACAACCAGAATCAACAGGGTGCCGTAGGCCAGACCGAACACGATGGAGGTGGCCATCGGGATCAGGAACTGCGCCTGCAGCGAGGTTTCGAACAGGATCGGTGTCAGGCCGCCGATGGTGGTCAGCGAGGTCAGCAGCACCGCGCGCAGACGCTGACAGGCCGCTTCCACCACGGCGTCATGGACGTCCAGCCCCTGAGCCCGCAGCTGCTTGTAGAAGGTCACCAGCACGATCGAGTCGTTGATGACGATACCGGACAGGCCAAACACCCCGAACAGCGATAGCACCGTCAGTGTCTGCCCGGTGATGAAGTGGCCTAGCAGGGCGCCGGTGATCCCCAGCGGAATCGCCAGCATCACTGTCAAAGGCCAGCTGTAGGAGGCGAATACCCAGGCGAGGATGATGTAGATCAGCGCCAGGGCGATGACCAGGCCGAGCTGCATGTCGGCCAGGGTTTCACGCTGATCGCGGTTTTTGCCCTCGAAGCTGGCGGACACTCCGTATTCTGCGCTCAGCCCGGGAATCACCTCCTGGCGCAGGGATTCAATCACCTCGTTGGCGTTGGTCTGGTTTTCGTTCAGGTCGGCGGAGACATTGATCGCCAGTTGGCCGTCGATACGCTGCAGACTGTCGAAGCCGCGGCGCGCCGTAAAATCGACCACGTTGGTCAGCGGTGTCACGCTGCCGTCCGGCAGCACGATGGGCAACTGCTCCAGGGTACCCAGGCGTTTGCGCACCCGGTCCGGCAGCATGACCCGCACCTCGATCTGATCCTGTCCCTCGTAAAAGGTCTGCACCTCCGCGCCGTCGAAGGCGGAGCGCAGCTGGCGTCCCACCTGCTGCAGGCTCAGCCCCGCTGCCTCGCCGGCCGGCGTCAGGCTGTAGATCAGCTGCGAGGTGCCAAAGGGCAGGTCGTCATCCACGTTATAGAGACCGCTGTACCCCTTCAGGTCCCGTTGCAGCTGCAACGAGGCGGACTTGAGGGCGTTCAGGTCGGGCCCGGTGAGTTTTACCTCGATCGGTTTGCCGGGCGGCCCGCCCTGACTGACATCGATGGAAAAACGCTCGATACCGGCCGGTAAGCGGATACGCTCGCGCCACTCGCGGATGAAGCCGGAGGTGGTCATGCCGCGATCATCCGACGGGTAGAGCTCCACCGACAGTACACCGAACTCATCGCCGCTGGAGTTGCCGGCGCCGGCGCGGCTGAAACTGGCGGTGCGCAGTCGCGCCAGGCTCATCTTGACCTGGTCGCCGCCGAGGGCCTGGTCGGTCTCGTCGAGGCTGGTGCGCAGGTGTTCGATAAAGTTTCGCACCTGGCTGATATCGCTGCCGGCGGCGAACTGGACGTTGGCGTTAAGCGTGTCCTGCTCCACCGACGGGAAAAAGGTGAATTTGAGCCGTCCGCCCGCCACCAGACCGATACTGATGATCAGCAGGCCGATCGCCAGGGCGATGGCGGTCCAGCGGAAGCGGATCGCCCGCTCCACAAAAGGCCTGAACATCTGGTCGCGGAAATGGTTAAAGCCAGCGTCCAGCCGCTCGCGCAGCCGGCTTGGGTGGACCGCATCGGTGCGGTGCAGGGAATGGTAGAGGTGGCCGGGCAGGACCAGAAAACACTCCACCAGCGAGGCGAGGATCACGCAGATCACCACCGTGGGGATGTCTCCCATGATATTGCCGATGATGCCGCCGACGAGCAGCAGCGGCAGAAACGCGGCGATGGTGGTCATCGACGAGGCGATAACCGGTGCCTTCATGCGCAGGGCACCACCGATGGCGGCCCGGCGCGACGCCTCGCCCATCTGCGCGTGGGTCAGGGTGTCCTCGCCGACGACGATGGCGTCATCGACGATAATCCCCAGCGCCATGATCAGGCCAAACAGGGAGATCATATTGATGGTGCCGCCGATGGCATAAAGAATCGCCAGTGTGGCCATGAACGAGACCGGGATGCCCACGGTGACCCAGAGCGCCACGCGGCCGTTCAAAAACAGGAACAGGATGGCGACCACCAGCACCAGCCCGCTGAGGCCGTTTTTCAACAGCAGGTCGATACGGTCCTGGATCAGCTGCCAGCGCTCCTGGTAAGGGATCAGTTCGACCCCCTGGGACAGTGTCGGGCGGGTCGCTTCGAGCCACTGGTTGAAAATCCGTGCGCCCACCAGGCTGTCGTCATTTTCGGTGCGCTTGAGCTCCAGTAGTATGGCGGGCTGTCCCTGATAGCTGAGCAGCACCTGGTCATCCGCCGCACGGCGCTCGATCAGGGCGATATCGCCCAGGCGCAGCAGCTGGCCTTCGTCGGCAGCGAGCAACGGCAGCTGCTCGAAACCGCGCACGTCGCGCTGCTGGCCGAGGCTGCGCAGCTGGCGCGAGCCGTCGTTCTGGGCTGCGGTGCCGGCCGGCAGGTCGATACTGCGCTGCTGGATGTTGGCGACCACCTCGTCGAAGGTCATACCGAGCCGTGACAGCTCCTCCGGCGACAGCTGGATCGCCAGCTCCTGGTCCGGCAGGCCGACGAAATCGATCTTGCGGATACCGCTGGCGAGCAGCTCCTGCTCGTACTGGCGCGCCAGTGTGCGCAACTCCTCAAGGCTGGCGCGGTCGCTGGTGATAATCAGGTCGGCAATACTGTCGTAGCGGGTAACGCGCTGCACCAGCGGCTCGTCCACATCATCCGGCAGGTCGCCGCGCACCGCATCCACCTTCTGCTTGGCCTCGGACAGGGCGTAGTCCACATCGGTATCTTCGGTGAGTTCGATGCGCACGGATGCCACGCCATCGCGGGCGGTGGAGATGATCTGGTCGATGCCATCGAGGGAGCGCAGCTCCTCCTCCAGCGGCAGCAGGATCGAACGTTCCACGTCCTCGGCGGTGGAGCCGCGCCAGCTGACCTGCACGGTCAGCACATCGAGTTCGAAGGTGGGGAAAAACTGCACGTTCAGTTTCTTGATACTGAACAGGCCGGCGATGATCATCAGCGCCATCAACAGGTTGGCGGCGACCCTGTGCGTGGTGAACAGGGTGATCAGGCCGGATAAAAATCCATGGCCGCTGGCTGGTTGCTGCTGCATGCTCGACTCCCTGGATTATTCCGCGGCTTTTTCGGTCACCTGGACCAGCAGACCGGCGATGGCGTTGGGTAGCTGGGTGGTGATCACCTGCTCCCCGGCCCTGAGGCTGTCGGATTTCACCAGGATGCGGTCTGCGCCGTCACTGCGGGTCAGCTGGCCGACACGCTGAACCTGCACCGGCTCAAGCCGTGACTCCACCACCCTGTAGACCCGGTCCGTGCCATAGAGAGCGGTGGGTGGCAGGGCGATAAGGTCGGGCTGGGGCGGCAGCGAGAGTTCCAGGCTCAGCGAGCGGCCAGGCTCGGGTATCAGCCCCGGGTCGATAAAGCGGAACAGGGCATCGACGCCGGCCTTGCCGGAGGAGACGGTGGCGCCGAGGCGGTCGAGCCGTAATTTCAGGGGTTCTCCATCCAGGCGGGTGTGGGCGATCACCTGCCTGTCCGTGGCGCGGATGAACGGGCGCAGCTGACTGAGCAGCCGCTCAGGAATCTGGGCGCGCACTTCAAGCTGCTCCAGGTCATACAGGTCGATCAGGGCATCGCCGTTGCGTACGCGATCGCCGCGGGCAACATGGACTGCGGCAACACGGGCGGCATAGGGTGCCTTGATTTGGGTGCGATCCAGGTCCAGCTGCAGGCTTTCCAGCGAGGCTTGCAGGCGCGCTTTTTCCGCATTCAGCTGCGCCAGCCGGTGCGGATGATCAGCGATCGCTGCGCGCAGGCTGTTGAGGTTCAAACGCTGCTGCTGCAGCGCGGTCTGCGCACTGTCGATCTGCTGCTGGCTGACCAGGTTACGGCCGACCAGGTTGTTGTAGCGCTGAAGATCCTGCTCTTTCAGAGCCACCAGCTCCTGCTGCAGCTCCAGGTCGGTCAGATCGCTGCGGTGGCGCACCTTCTCCGCTTCAACCTGGGCGCTGGCGCTGTCGAGCTGTGCCTGCAGCTGGCGGATGCTGATCTCCACATCGCGCGGGTCGAGGCGCAGCAGCGGGGTGCCAGCGTCCACCTGCTCCCCCTCCAGCGCGCTAATCGCGATCACGTCCGCCTCCACTGCGGCGCTCAGCGTCGCCATCTGTGGGGTTTCCACCGCGCCATAGAGCGTCACCTGCGGCTGCAGCTCTTCCGGCGTGACGCTAACCGCATGAACACTCCAGCTGCGTTCGCTGATCGGCTGTGCCGGGGCCTGGGGGCGGGTGGCCTTGAGCACGCGGAAACTGAACACCGCTAGGAGAATAATCAGGATCGGCAGTAACCATTTCAGGTGCCGTTGTATAAAGCTTTTGGCGGACATGTACATTTCCCTGTCTGATACTGTCCAGCGCGCGGTCTGGATCAGCGCGCTACGCTATATTGGATGGTTTGATTCTATCGATTCGGCGCGACATCTGCCGCTGGATTTGCAAAGCTTTACAGTTAACCCTGTCTAACAATCAATACAACACCGGGGAGGTCGGCATGCGTCGTGGAGAGATACTGTCACTGGACAGCGCCGGGTTTCATCGCCTGCGTTACCAGGAGTGGGGCAGCGCCAGTAACGAGCGGGTGCTGATCTGTGTTCATGGCCTGGCACGCAACAGCCGGGATTTCGACGACCTGGCACTGGCACTGAGTCGCAACTACCGGGTGATCTGTCCCGACCTGCCGGGCCGCGGCGAGAGCGAGTGGCTGACCGATCCCGGGGATTACGGTCTGCCCCAGTATGTTCAGGATATGGTGGTGCTGATCGCCCGTATCGGAGCGGAGAAGGTGGACTGGATCGGCACATCGCTGGGCGGCCTGATCGGCATCTGCCTGGCGGCCCAGCCGAACACTCCGATCCGGCGCCTGGTACTCAATGATATCGGGCCGTTTGTGCCTCAGTCCGCGTTGCAGCGCATCAGCGATTACCTGGGCGATCATCGCTTCGATGACGAGGTGCAGATGGAAACCTGGATGCGTGCCCTGTACACCGCCTTTGCCGATATCAGCGACGACCAGTGGAAACATCTGATCGCCCATGGCCAGCGTCGCTGTGAAGACGGTCGCCTGGGGCTGCACTACGATCCGGGTATCGCCCGTAACGCCGAGTTGAGTGCGCAGGCCGATGTGGATATCTGGCCGTTGTGGGACAGGGTCGGTTGTCCACAGATGCTGCTGCACGGCGCAGATTCCGATGTGCTGACGGCGGAGGTGGTGTCGCAGATGCAAGCCAAACAGCCCGCTTTGCAGGTACACTCCCTGCCCGGTATCGGCCATGCGCCGGCACTGATGTCGAAACAACAGATCGCCCTGCTGGTGGAGTGGTTGCGCGCGACCCAGTCGCAGGTGTTTACAGGGGATTAAAACCGATGAGTCTGCTCACCCGCTGGCCCAGAGAGCAACTTGCGTTGACTGCTGAAGAACGCGGTCAGGCGCTGCAGGCCGTGGAACAGGCGTTTGCGCCGACACTGAAGTCCCTTGAGGTGGATATCGGCCTCAAGGAGTTGTTTGAGCATGTTTACGTGCCCCTGGCCGCCTGGCTGGTGGAGCGCCAGAGGGGGCAGGACAAGCCGCTGGTTATCGGTATCAACGGCGCCCAGGGGGCCGGTAAGTCAACCCTGTTCAACCTGCTTGAAGTGATCATGGAGGAGGGGTTTGGCCTGCGGGTGGTCGGCTTTTCCATCGACGACCTGTACAAGACCCGGGCCGAGCGTGAGGAGCTGGCGCGCCAGGTGCATCCGCTGATGAAGACCCGGGGCGTGCCCGGTACCCACGACGTGGAGCTGGGCATAGAACTGCTGCAGTCGCTGGTGAACGCCGGTGCCGAGACACTGACCAAGATTCCGGTCTTCGACAAATCGATCGACGATCGCTGCCCGCCCACGGTCTGGCAGGAGTGGCTGGGGCCGGCGGACGTGATCGTTTTCGAGGGCTGGTGCGTTGGCGCCCAGGCGCAGACGGAGGAGGAGCTGGCAGAGGCGGTCAATCAGCTGGAACAGGATGAAGATCCGGATGGCACCTGGCGGCGTTATGTCAACGAACAACTGGCGGGGCCTTACCAGCGCTTGTTTGAGCAGCTCGATCTGCTGCTGATGCTGAAGGTACCGAGCATGCAGGCGGTCTACCAGTGGCGCGCCCAGCAGGAGGAGAAGCTCGCAGACCGGATGCGCTATATCTACGATACCCAGCAGCCCACCTCACACCTGAGGATCATGAATCCGTCCGAGATCCAGCGCTTTATTGCCCATTACGAACGTCTGACCCGCGCCATGCTGGCCGAACTGCCGGGTCAGGTAGATATCTGTCTGGATCTGAACGAAAACCACAAGATCTCCGACATCCTGATCAACGCCGGTGAGCCCGTGTCACCGGCGCGCGAGGGCAGCGTGGCGTTCAGCCTCTAGCCGCTGCGAAGGCCAATTAACGATCAGATCGGCAGCAGGGTGGTGGAGGCAAAACCCACCACCACCGATTTGATCGCCCGGTTGGTCTTGTCGGAGACGATCCTCGCCATCATGTCCTGGTAGCCGATCAACTGCGCAAAAATCCGCTCGAAACTGTAGTTCGGCACCCCGTTCGCGGCGATGCCGTTGGTCAGCAGGAACAGGCGGCCATCGGGCTGGCGTCGGTTGTTGAGGCGCCAGTCGATCGCCTCCAGATTGCGCGCGCTGTTGAACAGTTTCTGCTGGTCGATTTCGTTGAGCAGGTAGAACTCGTCCCGGTAGCTGTAGGACGCATGCAGCATGCCGCTGATTCCCACCATCAGGGCGAATACCCGGTCGCCGCGGAACTCGGGATCAAACACCAGCGGGATGGCGTCGATGCCGTATTTGCCGCCCAGTTCCGGGTGGTTGATCAGGCGCGGGGAGTCCAGCAGCAGTTGCAGGCGGCGGCTGACGGTGATGCCGGGCGGGCCTTTTTTCAGCTCGCGCGGGTTGCGCTTGTAGAGCTTGATCGTCAGCTCCCGCACCCGTTCATTCACTGCGTGGATGTGCAGGTCGGCGACCATGTCGATATCCGACTTGGCCAGGCTCTTGAATTGAAACGGCTTGGCCTTCTCTCCCGTGGCACATCCCTGAAGTATCAGCAGCAGTGCAACAACCAGCAGGCGGGTCATCAGTCCTTTCCTTCTGTCTCATCCATGGCTGTGGCCTCGTCGTCGTACAGGGTGAACGCCGTGCGCTCCTGTACCGTCGGCGCATCGAGGTCCTCGGTGCTAAATCCTATACCGCCGCCCACCAGGGTCTCCAGGCTCGAGACCTTGACCTCCAGGCCGCTGAACAGCCCGGCCCGGGTGCGCACCCCGCTGTCGTTGAAAAAACGACTGGAGCGGCGTACCAGTGTGGCATGGGCCGGCTTGATGTGGGCATAGACCTTGACGCCATCGCCGCGCAGATTGATCTCGTAACCGGTGATCTCGCCCACCGGTACCTCGCGATACAATACCGGACTGCCGATGGCGATGGAGCCGAGCCGCTTGGCGTGAAGTTCTACGGTTAAACCCGCCCGGGGTTGATAGGCGGGTGTTTCACGCAGGGCGATAAAGTCGCTGCTGCTGGGGCCATCGCCCGGCAGCACCTCGACATGGTTGCCAAAGATAATATTGGCCGGGTTTTCGATACCGCTGAGGCGGATCTGCGGCTCGCTGATCCAGAAACGGCTGCCTTCCCGCGCCAGGAAACGCCCCTCTTCGAACAGGCTGGCACTGGCGACCCTGGCGCCGTCTTCGCTGACGATGCGGACCTTGTCGATACGGCCCACCTGCTGGCCCCGGTAGCGTATCGCCGCACCGTCGGGCAGCTCGATTCCGGGGGCAAAACTGATCTGGATCGGCAGCGAGCGCTCGCGAGAGGCATCCCGATCCGGGTACAGGGTGAAACGGGTGCCGGAGGCGATCGCTTCGCCGCCGTCCGGCGTGTCGAACGCGATACCGCCCTTGACCAGCTGCTTCAGGGTGCCGGTATTGACCTTTACGCCCTCCTGCAGGCTGGCGCGGGCCTCAATGCCGCCGGCCACCCAGAAGCGGCTGGCGCTGCTGACCAGGGAGCGGTGGGCCGGATCGATCGCCAGGTCGATCTGCACCGAGCCGCCGTTGTCTCCGAGCCGGTAGTGGCTTACTTCGCCCACCTCCAGTCCGCGGTACAGCACCGGTGCGCCTATGCCCAGCGCACCCAACTGATCGGCTTCCAGTAGCAGCTTCAGCGAGGCTGAGGCGGCGGTCTCAAGGCGGCCATTATCACTGGCGCTGTCGCGGTCGGGGTAGAGTGCGAAGCGTGGCAGCGCCTGCTCCAGCCCGCCCGGTTGATTGTTCGGGTTGAACAGGCTGATGCCGCCCTGGAGCAGGGTCTGCACGCTTTCAGTATCCAGCGTTACCGCGTCGATATCAGCGGAGAAGTGGATGCCGCTGCTGTTCCAGAAGCGGGTGTTGTCACCAATCAGCTGGCGGTACTTCTCACGCACCACCGCATGGATCAGCACCTGACGGCCATCGGCGGTAAGTTCGTAGCCGTTGACTTCACCGATCGGCAACTGGCGGTAAAGCAGCGGCGAGCCGCGGCTGATGGAGCCCAGTTCATCGGCCAGCAGCTCCAGCTCCAGCCCCTGCTGGACCGGTGGCCTGGCGGGCGGTTCGTCCAGGGCTCTGAAACTGAAGGTTTCGTTGCCGGGCCCCGGTGCCAGCTCGATATACTGCCCGGCCAGCAACTGCTGCAGGCTCAGGTCGCTGGAGCTGAGGCTTGGCTGCACCAGCCAGAAACGGCTGCCGGCGCGCAGCAGCGGACGGGCGCGCGGGTCGATGAGCAGCTCGGCGTGGAGAGCGTCGAAATCGTCGGTGAGCTTGATATCGCGCACGCGGCCGATACGGATGCCGCCGGTTCTGACCTCGGTGCCGGGGCTCAGCTGGGTGTTGGCGGCGAAGGTCAGCTTCACCGGGATGCCGTCTTCGGCGGCTTCGTAATCGGCAAACAGCCGGAACTGGTCGCCATCTTCGGCGACCGGGTTGTTCTGCGGATCGGGGGTATAAAAGTGCACACCGCCGGCGATGATGGTGGCCAGAGAGCCGAGTCGCACGTCGATATCGGGCAGTTTGCCCTTGATCTCCAGGCTGCGGGCGTTCCAGAAACGGGAGTGTTTCTTCACCAGGTGGGTGTAGCGGGCGTCGATAAACAGGTCCACCAGAATCTGGTCATCGTTGGCGCTGAGGCGGTAATCGATCACCTCGCCGACACTGACATCACGGTAGTAGACCGGTGAGCCACGCCGAACCGCGCTGACCGAATCGGCGAACAGGGTGATGTAGAGTCCTTCCTTGTCACGTTCCGCCGGGGGCGGTTCGTCGTCGGCGATAAAATAGCTCGATTCGGCACCATCGCCGGGCCGGATGCCGATGTAGTGGCCCGAAACCAGGGTTTCCAGGCCGCGCACACCGGACAGGGATATCTGTGGTTTGACCAGCCAGAAACGGGTGTTTTCCCGCAGCAGGGATTCGGCATGGGCGGCAATCTCGATCTCGGCGGTAACGCTCTGCAGATCCTCGTTCAGGCGCAGGCTGCGCACGGTACCGCTGGGCAGGCCGCGATAGATCACCTGGGTCTTGTTCTCTTCCAGGCCTTCCGCGGAGCTGAACACCACTTCAACCATCACGCCGGCTTCGTTATAGCTCTTGAATACCAGCCAGCCAGCGATGAGCGCGGCAAGTAACGGCAGAATCCAGACCGCCGAAGGACCGCGGTGACGGCGGATTCTCGGTCGGGTTGCCCCGGATTCTGTGGTTTCAGGATTTTGATCCACTCGTGCTCTCCTGCAGATGGCGGTCCCAGATGAGACGGGTATCCAGCGACCCGGCCGCCAGCATGGTGAAAATGACGACCCCGGCGAAGGCCAGTGCGCCGGCCTGACCGTCGATGTACGCCAGATTGCCGAACTGTACCAGGGCCACGAGTATACCGACGACGAAGATATCCAGCATCGACCAGCGACCGATCCAGTGGACGATGCGGAACATCACCATTTTCTGCTGCATATTGGTGGTCCAGCCGTGCTGAATCGCCAGCAGCAATACGGCCACGGCGATGATCTTGCCGACGGGAATCAATATGCTGGCGGCGAGCACTATGATGGCGATGCCCCAGAGACCGTGCTGGGCCAGCTCGATCACCCCGCTGAAAATCGTCGACGGGGAGCCGCGCCCAAGCGTGGTCACCCGCATGATCGGCAGCAGGTTGGCCGGCAACAGCAGAAAGGTAGCGGTGAGCAGCAGCGCCCAGGTGCGCTTCAGTGAGCCGGGCGTACGGGCGTGCAGGGGCGCGTGGCAACGGGGGCAGTGGCTGCCCTCCCTGGCCAGAGGCCAGAGAGCGCCGCAGTCATGGCAACGGATCAGACCCTGCGCCAGCGCGCTGTGCTGCCAGCTATTCATCGGCGAACTCCTTCTTTGTGACGTCTTCCGACAGCGCTTCGATCTGATGCCAGAAAAGATCCGGATCCAGCTGTGATGAACTCAAGGTGGTCACCAGGATCAGTGTGCCCAGTGAATACAGGCCCAGCCCGGGATGGACCTCGGCGATATCCACCAGCTTGACCACCGAGACGAGTACGCCGATCAGGTAGACCTCCAGCATGCTCCACTCATCCAGGTGTTGATAGCCACGCATCGCCAGTGCCAGTCCCGGCCAGGGTTTCTGCAGGTGAAGCGCCAGTGACAGGTAGGTAAGCAGCACAAACTTGGTCAGTGGAACCAGCGCCGCAAACAGCAGAATACAGAGCGCCACCACCGGCAGATTGTCGTCATAAAGCGCCATGGCGCTGGAAAAAATGGTCTGCGCCTGCTGGCGGCCCAGCACCTCCAGCGTCAGTACCGGGAACAGGTTGGCCGGCAGCAGCAGGATCAGTCCGGCCAGGGCCAGGGCCAGCGAGCGTTCCACGCTGTTAGGGTGACTGGAGATCAGGCGGGAACCGCAGCGGGGGCAGTAAACGACCTCGTCGCCGCTGATGACAGGTCGGCTCAGCAGCAGGTCGCATTCGTGGCAGGCGATGTGATCGTTGCGATTCAGGGTACTCATCCAGCTCCGGCTCAAGCAAACTGCGCGCAAAATGATCGGGCGCAGAACATCCGCTTTCGTATCGTATATAGTACCGCCTTCGAAGTTTCCCACAGGAGAGCCCAATGGCAAACCAGATTAGCGACATCAGTGCACTGAGACGCGAATATGCGGCCACAGGCCTGCACCAGGCCGACCTGAATGCCGACCCCTTCGCACAGTTTCAGCTGTGGCTCGACAAGGCCCGCGAGGCACACCCCGATGATGCCACCTCGATGACGCTGGCCACCGCCGATAGCGAGGGGCGTCCCGCTGCACGCATCGTACTGCTGAAGCACTTCGACAGTCATGGCTTCTGTTGGTTTACCGATTTTCGCAGTGAAAAGGGCCAGCACCTGGAGCAGAACCCCTATGCGGAGCTGATGTTCTACTGGTACGGACTGGATCGCCAGGTGCGTATTCGCGGACCGGTGGAACAGCTTGAGTACGCCTTCGGTGAGCGTTACTTCAATGAACGCCCGTTGGGCAGCCGGCTCAGCGCCGCGGTTTCGCACCAGAGTTCGACCGTGGACAGCCGCGCTACACTGGAAAAAGCGGTCAGCGAGATGAGCGCACAGAACCCTGATGGTAAGATTGCGTGCCCGGACACCTGGGGCGGTTACCGCCTGATCCCGGAGCGTTTCGAGTTCTGGCAGGGGCGGGAAAACCGTCTGCACGACCGCTTTGTCTACGCCCTGGAAGATGGCAAGTGGCAGACCTGTCGCCTGCAGCCCTGAGACTTTACCACCCGAATTAATACCGGCTATCGGACACGAGAACGATGAAAATCACCCGCGACTGTGCAGTTTACTTCCGTTACAACCTGGCTCCGGCAGGAGAAACCCTGGAGGCGCCGGTCGATGACGATCCGGTACTGAGCTATCTGCATGGTCAGGGGCAGATCGTGCCTGGACTGGAAGCGGCACTGGAAGGCCACGAAGCCGGCGACAGTTTCAACGTCGAGGTGAGCGCGGATCAGGCCTACGGCCCGCGCGACGAAAGCCGCATCGAGCGGGTGGAACGGGAGGCATTTGCCGGCGTTAAAAGCCTGCGCAAGGGAGCCCTGGTGCAGGTTAGTGATGAGTCGGGTAAGCCTGCACTTGCCCGGGTGCTGGCGCTTGATACCCGCGAGGTCGAGCTGGACATGAACCACCCCTATGCGGGCATGGACCTGGCCTTCAGTGTCGTTGTGGTTGAGGTACGCCCGGCCACGGAGCAGGAGTTGGCTGAAAAGTCTGTCAGCAACTGAACCTGGGCGTCGACGCCGGCTTGGCGTAGATCCGCCCTAACCCGCGAATCTCCTTCGCACTCTCAGCCCCGATTATCCGAGCTGCCGAAACTCGGCGGCTCAGGATACCTTTTCCCGCCATTTCAGATCGCCAATCTGCACGTTCAGCCATTCAAAGCCTATACGCCGTGCGACCGCAGCGGCCCCATCCAGGCTTTTAAATTCACGTTCCCCTTTTGAGCGCTGAAGATTCAGTGTCACGACTTCGCTATCGCGAGTTACAAATTTCAATGTCCATCCACGGGACATCGAAATCGGAATCGCCTGGCATGACTCAAACACTCCAGCTTTGAAAAGCAGCTTAATCTCCCTTTCCTGCATCTTTAAAACCTCTTTTTGATTAATCGTTAATCTTATATTGATTATTCTATAGCCAATGTTTGATTTGAGCAACTAAATCGTCGCTTTTTTAACCAAATAAGCTATTGTTTTTAAAGAGATTTTTTGACTTTACTCCAGGCGTTTTTCAGGGTTTGAGTTTTGGTTTTAAGCTATTGATTTATAAGTAAATTTTTCATTAATTCTTTTATAATAATTTGTTTTATGAATGTTTGATTTTATATTTAGATTTCTAGTTATTGGGTTTTTGATCAATCAAAAAATAGAAAATGAAAGACTGTAAGCGGAAAGTGAATAACGGCTGTTGAAAATGCCGATAGAAAGAGGCCGTTGGGGAAGGAGAATGAGCAGGAGAGCAGGAGAGTGAATGATGTTGTTAACCGGAGCAGCAGGCCGGAGTGGGAACAGGCGCGGGACAAGGGCTCGAAAATAGCCGGGTAGCAACGTTTCTGGATACAGACACCTCAGCGGGGCGCTGGGCACCTGGTGGCGGTCTTAGACCTGAAAACAGAATACGCGGGGCTGGGAGCCCAGGCTCCGGGGCCGGCGGGTCGGTTTAGGGGATAAAGCGGGGAGTGGCGCGGGGCAATAATCGTAAAATCCAGGTATGACAGGGTCTCGGCGGGAGGGAATCCGAACCCTGTTATACCTCGATGTAGAGCGTCGATCAGCTCTCTTTGGCGACCGCCAGGCGGGCTCGCAGAGCATCTTCAACCCGTGTCAGATGCTCCTGCATCTCCTTGACGGCGGCGTCACTCTCGCTGAGCTCGGGGGTGTAGCGGAACATATCCAGCATCTCGACCAGGAAGCGTTCCTCATTCATCTGTTTGAGCTGTTCAGCTGACCAGATTTTAGTTTTGGTGGGCATGGTCTTCTCCTTAATCAACAGGTCTCTGCTCTGCGTTTACTGTAGATAATAAAACTCTATCAAGCCGGCAGATTATTGCATCTTGTCTACTTCAGTAATGGGACAGAAGACCTTTTTTTTCAAGAGAAGAGTGGCTTGAGCTGGGTCAATATACCAGGGGGCGGTGAGGAGTATTCTAGCTTCAACGTTAATACAGAAAGAAAGGGTGACTGTTATGTTTGGTGTTGATGCCTACAGCCTTGAAGTGCTTGTCCCCAGCGTAGTCGGCGTTGTCGCAATGGCCGGGGTTATGATCTGGGCGTTTGTAAAAGTGCGCAAATTGATGAACGAAGAGCACAGCCACAAGTAACAGTACTGTCGGTAAAAAGTACTGTCGGTTGTCCCTCGTAATACAGGCTCGCTTAGGCGGGCCTGTTTCGTTTTTGGCCCTCTCTAGTAGTGCTTGGCCCCAAGTGTTGATGAATCCAGGCCAGTAGCAGCAGAACCAGTCCCAATCCCATGAAGGAGGCGACGCGCAGAAGCCCGTCGAGCCCTTCCATATCGATGACGAATATTTTCAGGATATCCAGAAACAGCAGCGCCATGGCAGCGCGGTACAGCTGTTGGCTGTCACGCCGAATAGCCCAGGTCATACCGGCGGCGGCCATCAGCAACCAGACCACTGAATAGGTATAGAGCTCTGGATTATCCGTTGGCAGCGCCAGGCTCACTGCTCCCTGCCAGAGGTGCCTGATCTCCAGTGATACGAACAGCAGCAGGCTCAGGCCGGCGCCCAGCATCGCCCAGGGTCGAACTCTTGGCCGGTAAAAGCGCCCCAGCGCCAGCAATAGCAGCACCGGCGCGCCGTAGGCCAACAACAGCATATTCCAGATCGGTGTGGGCGCAATCGGCGTAGCGCCCCAGAGAGGATTATCCCGCATCAGCACGATCAGCAGATGATTCAGCGTGGCCATCAGCAGGAGTGCCGCGGCAAGAAACCGGTACAGGCGGCCCAGAACCTGACTCAATCCGGCTCGCCAGTAATAGACGAGGCCGGCACAGCCCCAGATCAGCGTATTGATCGATGCTTCGGTAAAGCTGTAGCGGTGTCCGAAAATCTCGCCGTCATACAGCCAGTAGCGCAGTTCCGTGCCCAGCGTCAGCACCAGTAATGTCGCGGCGGCACCCTGCAACCAGGCGCGCAGCTTGATATCGCTTTGGCTCAGTTGAGCGGCGATGAAGCAGCTGAGTGTTGAGCCGCCATAGGTCCATAGAGACCAATGCGTATCGTTGGCGTAGGTGGCAAGCCAGGGGTTCAGTGTCAGCCGGCAACCGACCGCGATAATCACCAGCCGGATCAGCCAGGGGATCAGTGGCTGCGGGCAGCGCTGTTGTATGGCGGCCAGCGACATCAACTGCAGGGCCAATGCGAGTGTCAGCGTGGCTTCATCGAACCAGATCACCGCGGCCAGTGAATAGGCCAGGTGCGAGCTTGCGATCAGGGCAATAATCACCGCCGAGGGCGCCGATTGGGCGCGTAGCTGGCGCGCCAGTGCCAGGTAGCCGATGCCGAGCGCCAGTGATGCGCCACCCCAGCGCCACTCCGTATCGAGTTCCGCCAGCAGCAGGTAGGCCAGTGCCAGCATCAACAGTGGTGACAGGCAGGCGGTGCTGGACCAGATGCCGGGGACAGCGCCTTTGCGGTTCAGGTTCCAGCTGCCGAAGGCGGCACCGAGCAGGCCGAGTAGTGCCAGCAGTGCGATCAGATAATCCCGTTCGCTCTCGCCGGGTGCCCGCAGCGTCACGCCATGGATATCCAGCTGCAGGAACTGACCGAGCAGAGCAGCCGCCAGACCCATCAAAAGCAGGCCGGGCAGTGGTGCCAGCAGCGCGCGACGGCTGGCCGCGTGCAACAACAGTAGCGGCAGCAACAGCTGGCTCCATACTGAGGTAAAGCTCAGCGTCTGGGTAAGCAGGTCGAAACTCTGCGCGGCGCACACCAGCAGCAGTGCCAGTAACAGCGCATGTTCATCGCCGCTGGCGGCGATAAATCTGTGCAGATAATGATGCTCAGTCTTCGCCTTGTCTTTTTGAATCAGCAGCCAATCCAGTCGCGGCGCCGCGAGCAGGGCCCAGCCGGTGCCGAACAGGTAAAGCGTGCGGCTAACCTCATCGGCCGGCGGTGTCAGCCAGCTCAGTCCCCACCAGGCCAGGGCACCGATGACCACACCACACCAGAGCCATAGCCGCCAGACATAGCGCAGCAACACCAGCACCGAGATGGTCAGTATCAACGAGTAGATCAGCGCGCCCTCGATCTGCTGGCTACCGGTATCGACCAGAACCGGCACCAGGTAACCACCGAGCATACCCAGTGCGGCGAGCAGCGGGCCGTGGACCAGGGCCAGTCCCAGGGTGATGACGGAGACCAGCGCCATAGCGGCAAAGACCAGCCCGGGTGGTACATAATCGAGTTGGTGCAGGCTGGCCAGCAGTGCAGCATAAAGCACAATGCTGGCGCCACCGGCCAGAGCGGCGAAGACATCATTCTGTCCCTGGCGCTGGCGTAACCACTCGGCGAGACCGTGTAACACAACCCCGGTCAGCAGCGACAGGATGATGCGGCCTCCCGGTCCCAGCAGGCCCTGTTCGATGGAGTAGCGCACCATGAAGATACCGGCCAGGCCGACACAGGTGCCGCCGAGCCAGATCATCCAGTGCCGGCGCAGATGTTCAGCCAGTAGATCGGAACGCGCAGTGCTACCGGGCAAGGGGGCTGATTGTTCCTGCCTGGATGCCGTGGCGGCGGAAACGTCGGCGGCCACTTTGCCGGGTTCCCGGCCCCAGGCATCCATGGGTTCCGGTTGCGGTTGCGGTTGCGGTGGCTGTGGAGCGGGCGGTATCTGTTCAGGGCTGGGCGGTTCAGGGATGTCAGGTTTCGGGGGCGGTTGTTCGGAAGGTGCGGCGGGGGTGGATGATTCCGGACCTGAGGGCTGGATCAACTGCCTGCGCAGCTGCTCGATCTCTGCTTCCATCTCCCTCAGCCGCTCATTCAGCGAGTTTTGGCGGCTAAACGCCAGCATGCCGAGGATGCCGCCGGTCAGCAGAACCAGCAGAAGCAGCAACAGTAAAATCAGTAACACGGCCATGTGTTGATTTCCCTCAACCCGGTTGTCTGAAGCATAATCGATGCACTCACTATTGCCCATGTGGCGAGCAGGGGTATAGGTTTTCCCCTCTGGGTGATGGAAGGAGAGGTCGATTGATGAATATCTGGGCACTGGACAAGGATCAGAGTATCCGCCATCTACTGCTGATGCTGACCACCCAACTGGGTGCTGGCGCCTTTGTTGTCGATGAGCAGACAGAGTGCGATCGCAACGCCGTGTTCATCCATCATGCCGAGGATCCTGCCCTGCGTGCTTACCTCTATACGGTTGGCCAGCAGGAGGGGCGCTATGGGATACACCTCGAATATCCGCCGACGTCGGCCGCCGCCGTGCTGTTCGAGGCCAATGAGAACCAGTCACTGGAGGCGGTGGTCGAGAGCCTGGCCGTCCATTTCGATATACCGGTCATTGCGCCTCTGCCGAGCCGCTGAAGCCTGTCTATAATTTAATCATGACGTTGTCACAGAGCCGGCTGGGAAACGAAGGTAGCAGGTGTCGTTATGGTTAACCCGGTATTGCCCCAAGTACTTGCCGAATTGCGCGCGCACCCGGAAGGGGTCAGCGAATACGGCCTGATGAAAATCCTGGATCGGCAGCAGCTGTTCGAGGAGCAAAATGAAGCGGGGCCGGGACTGCTGCCGCTGTATCGCAAACATTTCCTGATCATGAATGCGCTCTACGATCTGCAGGATATCCTCTGGCAGGAGGAGCACCGCGTGCTGGATATATCACCCATGCATATCGCGCTGCATGAACGCCAGGCGGATAACGCCGATGAGGAGCCGGACTGGTATCCGCTGCTCAGTGAGTATTACCTGGATTGGGATGTCTACCGTGAAACCACCGCCGAGGATGTCGACCGGATGATGGCGGCCCTGAAGGAGCAGTCTTCACTGCCCCATTAGTTCACTGGCGTTTTGCCTTGGCGATCAGCGTATCCAGGTGGCGTGCGAACTCACGGCGGTCGGTCTGGTTGAGGGCGGCCGGGCCTGCGGTTTGAACGCCGCTGGAACGCAGGGTCTCAAAAAAGTCGCGCATGTTCAGGCGCGCCCGCACATTGTTGGCGGTAAAGAGTTCACCGCGGGGGCTCAGTGCCAGGGCGCCCTTGTCGATCACCTCGGCGGCCAGCGGAATGTCGCTGGTGATCACCAGGTCGCCGGCTTCGGCGCGGCGCACGATTTCGTTATCGGCAACGTCAAACCCGGCGCTGACCTGGATCGCCCGAATCAGCTTCGATGGCGGCGTGCGGATATACTGGTTGGCGACCAACAGGGTTTCGATCTCTGCGCGTTCGGCGGCACGAAAGATAATCTCCTTGATCACCACCGGACAGGCGTCCGCATCTACCCAGATTTTCATCGCAAACCCCCGCTTAATCAGAAGGCCGCCACTCTAGAGCAGTGGCGGTCGATGCGCCAGTGATTCAGTCCGCCCAGCCGGAACCGATGGCACGGAACGGCATATCCAGCCCCAGTTCCGGAATCTGCAGGCCGACCCAGGCGGGGAAGGTGTTGCTGTTGGGACCGGGGAACACCCGGTACTCGTGCTTCCACGGATAGCGCTGCACTGCGGATTCGATCTTGTCGATCAATGCCTCAGCCTCAGGCCCGCGCTTGTCGAGAATGATCTCCGGTCGGGCGCCATACCAGTAACGGTCCGGTTTATCCCGGGTCGAGCGCAGCACCGGCAGTCCCTGACGTTCGCGCCAGCCCACCACTTCATGCACGGTGTAATGATCGGCATTGCTCGGCTTGGTCGCTATCCAGGTGTGCACCGCGAAAATGCCACGCCAACCCCAGGCGTCCGCGGCATAGACCTGCACCACGGCTTCCGGCGTTGCCGAGGGGGCCGGGGCGATGCCGGCGGACTCGCGGCTCGCCGTTTGCCAGCCATCATTGGAACAGCCAGCGACCAGTGCGGTCAGCAAAAACATGGCGGATATGCGTTTCAACATCTGTCTCTCCCCGGGTCTGGTAACGTCGGCAGTCAGTCACTGCCTGGTGGCTTGGAGCGGCAACGCTTCCTTGTCATACTGACTTCTGAAAACCTCTCTTTGTTCACGATCTTTCTTCAAGGCATCTCCATGACCTATACCCTGATACCCGAAGACGAAGACCGGAACCTGAAGAATATCACCACCCTGGTTTACGCTCTGCAGGCCGCCTCGTTCCTGATCGGGATTAGCTTCCTGGTAGCACTGATCATTAACTACGTGAAACTCCAGGATGTCCGCGGAACCCTGTATGAATCCCACTTCAGATGGCAGCTGCGCACCTTCTGGTACAGCGCCTTCTGGTTTTTCGTCGGTTTCCTGTCGACGATCATCCTGGTGGGTTACGCGATCCTGGCTATCAATACGGTCTGGGTAATCTATCGGATTATCAAGGGCTGGCTGCGTCTCAGCGAGGGGCGACCGATGTATATCGACTGATGAGCGATAACAGCGGGCCGACAGATCTGCCGGCCCGGCAGGACAGTATCAGTTGTTAAGCAGCGTCATAAACTGGGACAGCCAGGCGGGGTGAGCGGGCCATGCGGGAGCAGTGACCAGGTTGCCATCGGTGGTCGCCTGATCCACCTCGATCTCGGCGAACTCGCCGCCGGCCAGGCGCACCTCCGGTGAGCAGGCCGGGTAGGCGGAGCAGCGGCGCCCCTTGAGTACGCCAGCGGCGGCCAGCAGCTGGGCACCATGGCAGATAGCGGCCACCGGTTTGTTGGTATCGAAGAAGTGGCGCACCATCTCGATGACTTTTGCATTCAGGCGCAGATACTCCGGTGCGCGGCCACCGGGAATCACCAGGGCATCGTAGCTGGCCGGGTCGATCTCATCGAAGCTGGCGTTCAATGCAAAACGGTGCCCCGGTTTCTCGGTATAGGTCTGATCACCCTCAAAATCGTGAATCGCAGTGGCCACGCTGTCGCCGGCTTTTTTGTCCGGGCAAACCGCATCTACCTGGTGGCCTACTGCCATTAGTGCCTGGAAGGGCACCATGGTTTCGTAATCTTCGGTGAAGTCGCCGGTGATCATCAGAATCTTCTTGCTCATCACACTCTCCTTGAATGGGACTGCCTGTTATTGAATCGGCATCGGTACGGGTGTGCCTTACATCAGCCGGCGAAGAAGCTGTCGATCAATTCGCCGGGCGAAAGTCCGAACCGGTCCAGCAGCAGTTTAGCCGACATCAACAGAGTGATAATGACAATCAGCGGACGGACCAGGCGGGTACCACGACTGACCACCAGCCGGGCACCGAGTTGGCCGCCGATCAGTTGTCCCGCCGCCATGGCGAAACCGGCCAGCCAGACTATATGGCCGCTGAACAGGAAGAAAAGCAGTGAGGCGAAATTGGAGGTGAAGTTCAGCACCTTGGTATGCGCGGTGGCACGGGCCAGGCCGAAACCGGCCAGTGTGACGAAAGCGAGGGTGAAAAAGGTACCGGTGCCAGGACCGAAAAATCCGTCATAAAAACCGATCGAGAAGGTGATGGCGGTGCTGAACAGCAGTACGCTGATCCGCCGCTCCCGGTCCTGGTCGCCGATCCTGGGTGAAAAAGCGAAGTAGAGTGCGATCACAATCAGCAGCGCCGGCATCACCGCGGCAAGAACAGTGCTATCGATCAACTGAACCGCCAGCGTGCCCAGCGCCGAGCCGACAAACGTACAGAGGATCATGGTGCGCATCTCACGCAGATCGACCAGGCGTTTGCGTACAAAGTAGAGAGTCGCGGCCAGGGTGCCGAAACTCCCCTGTAGCTTGTTGGTGGCCAGCGCCTGCACCGGACTGAGACCGCTGGCCAGCAGCACCGGCAGCGTAATCAGACCGCCGCCCCCGGCGATCGCATCGATGGTGCCAGCACCGAGGCCGGTGATCAGTAACAGCAGGATCAGATTGAGATCCAGTTCCATGGTGGTCTTCCTGATGGGCCGCGAATGGCAGTAGAAAAGATCTGCCGCGGATTATCCCGTAAATCAAACGGGGCGTCATGGAGAGCCGCGTTTCCTGCCCCGGTGACGGCGCCTGGATAGGCAATATTCGAAAATAATCATATTCATAAACGATCTAATTCCGACCTTTTTACTTTGTTTTTGTTTATATAGGATTATTGCTCCCGATAAACACTGTCTCTGGAGTGCCATCATGCGTCGTTTATTTTCCCTGCTCTCCGCCGTGCTCCTGGGTTGGAGCAGTTTTGCCTTTGCCAACCAATCGCTTGAAGTCGGTTACATGCCGATCATCCCTGTTTCCCAGTCCTTTGTGGTGCTGGAAGGGGATGCCCTGGAGCATGCGGGCGTCAGCGATCCCGACCTGATCAAGTTCCAGAATGGCCCCGCCATAGTTCAGGCACTGCTGGCCGGTCAGCTTGATGTGGCGTACATGGGTATTGGCCCGGCCATGGTGGCCCGCGCCAAGGGCGCTGATATCAAGGTGGTTGCCTCCAATATCGTTGAACAGATCAGCCTGATCTCACTGGGCGAGCTGGCGCCTTACTTTGCCGACGGCGAAGCGGCCACAGCTTTCCAGCGCTTCAAGGCGGACAAGGGGCGTAAGGCGGTGATCACCACCTTCCCCCAGGGCTCGGTTCCTGAGACCGTGCTGCAGTACTGGCTGCGCAATCAGCTGGGTCTGAGCGAGCAGCAGATTGGCGACAACATCGACATCATCTACCAGGGCGCGGCCCAGGTGCAGCAGTCGCTGATGACCGGCGCTGTGGACGGTGCCGCGATCCTCGAGCCGATTGTCAGCATCGTGCTGGATCGCAAGGAGGAGGCAAAGGTTGTGGCGGCCGGCTCCGAGATGTTCCCGAACCAGCCCGGTGCAGTGCTGGCGGTGCGCGAACACCTGATCAACGACCGGCCCGAGCTGGTCAAGGCGCTGGTTAAAGCGCACATCGACGCCACCGAGCAGCTGCGCAACCAGCCGGAACAGGTGGCCAGCGCGGTGGGTAAATACGTGGGCGGTGGACGTCTGCCGGCGGATATCGTGCTCAAGGCGCTGCAGCGCTCCGGCCATCAGTTTGAAGCCAACCCCAATGCCATTGTCGATGGCACCCTCACCATGCGCGACTTCCAGGCCGAGCTGGGTACGCTGAAAGCGCAGGTCAACCTGGACGAGCTGTTCGATACCCGTTTCTACGATGAGCTGGCTCAGGAGTAAGGGCCAGCGATGACGCAACAGGTACATCCTCTGGCCCGCTCCCCCTGGGGGCGGGCTTTGCTAGGTCTGATCGGTGTGGCGGCCTTTGTCGCCCTGTGGAAGTTCGCTCAGGTGTCCGGCTGGGCACCCTCCGGCACCATTCCCGATCCTTTCCTGCTGCCACAGGCGCTCGAGGATGAGTGGAGCTCCGACCGGCTGCTGCCGGCGATCCTGTCGAGCCTGGTGCATTACGCCTGGGGTCTGGCCCTGGGCACGCTGTTTGGTTTTCTGGTGGGCACTCTGGCCGCCTCTTCATCGATGCTGGATGCGCTGCACGCCTGGCTGGCGCGGATTCTGCGGCCGATTCCCCCCTTGGCCTGGGTGGTGTTTGCCATCGCCTGGTTCAAGGTCAGCCATGCCGGCGCGGCCTTCGTTATCGCCATCGGCGTATTCTGGGTGAACTACTTCGCCACCTATTCCGCCGTGCGTCATGTGGACCCGAAATACTATGAATTGGCTCGTGCTTTCGGTCAGGCCGGCCATCTGCGTCAGGGGCTGCAGGTGACCCTGCCCGGTGCTGCGCCGGGGATCTTCTCCGGTATCCGTACCGGCATCGGCCAGGCGTGGATGACGTTGATCGCCGCCGAGCTGCTCGGCGTGCCCGGCATGGGGCAGGAGATGAACTCCGCCGCCGGCGTCGGTGCCTATGAAGCGGTGGTGGTCTACATGCTGGTTATTTCACTGGTTTATACCCTCAGCGATACGATTTTTGCCCAGGTTGAGAAGCGAGTACTGAGATGGCGTCCATCCTGAATATCGAGAACCTCAGCTACCACTACGGCAACAGCGAGTCGCCGGTCTTCAGCGGACTGAATCTGCGCCTGGAACCGGGGGAGTTCATCGCTGTGGTCGGCGGCTCCGGTGTGGGCAAGTCCACGCTGCTGCGCTGCGTGGCGGGTCTCGCCGATGCCAGCGGTGGCAATATCACCTTGAACGTGCCCCATAACGACACCCGCCGCCGTCGCGGCATCGTGTTTCAGGATGGCCGCCTGATGCCCTGGCGCCGGCTGCGCGCCAACGTGGCTTACGGCCTCAAGGGCCTGAAACTGACTGCCGAGCAGAAACGGGAACGGGTCGATGAGGTGCTCAAACTGACGCGACTGGAAGAGTTTGCCGACCGCTGGCCACATCAACTCTCCGGCGGGCAGGTGCAGCGCGGCGGCATTGCGCGGGCACTGGCAGTACATCCGCATCTGCTGCTGATGGATGAGCCGTTCAGCGCGGTGGACGCGATCACCCGCCGTCACCTGCAGGATCAGCTGCTGAGTATTTGGGACAAGACCCGCAAGGCGGTGCTGTTTATCACCCACGATATCGAAGAGGCGGTTTATCTGGCGGACCGGGTGATCGTACTCGCTGGTTCGCCTGCTAAAATCGCTCTGGACCGTCGGATCGAACTGCCCCGGCCGCGGGGACGCGGCGCTGAAGAGTTACAGCATCTGGCGGACGAAATCTCCCAAGCCATCTGATTGTTGAGGATAGAGCCATGGCGGCGATCAAACTGATGATTCATGCGCCCACCCCAGAGGCGCTGAAGCGTGCACAGAACAATGCCCGTAACCTGCTGAAGCTTGAAGACGATGCCGAGGTGGAGATCGTCGTCAACGGCCCCGCGGCTGCCAGTGCCGTGACGATAAGCGACGAAACGATTCTGCCGCTGCTGGTTCTTTGCCGTAACAGCCTGGATGGCCAGCAGCTTGAAGAACCCGAGGGCGTGCGTGTGGTTGCCGCTGCGGTGCAGTACCTGGCGAGGCAGCAGGCCAGCGGCTGGGCTTATATCCGCGCATAAGCCAAAGCAGGGTTTATAGATCCAACAATCATTAGAATAAATTAATATAAGGAAAGACGAATTTAAAAGTGGCTGCTAGTCTTGAAACTGACATTTCATAGAAATGAGTTGGTTTCGGCTGGTTGGCCCGGGAGGCCCTGATTTAAAACATAACTCCCCTGACCAGCTCCGAAGGGTAATACCTATAAAAATATGCCCGGTAAACAGTGAAGGTCAGGCGCAGGTATTCATAGATGAATAGCTCCGCCGCTTGCCGATTACGCTGAACTCCTGAACCGGGCCCTTAGGAGAGTGCGTGATGTCCAAAAACAAAGAGAACGAGACGCGCGGCCTGCACGCGCTTTATTCTGAGGACCCCGAAAAGGCGGATCGCCTGCTCTGGGGGCGGGTTGTCGACCCGGAATCGCGACGCGGTTTTCTCAAGAAAAGCGGGCTTGCCGCCATGGGGGCAGCGATCGGTGCCGCAGCCATTCCCTTTGCCGATAAAATGCCGGGTGGCCTGATCCCGGTTGCCCTGGCCGACGACCAGACCCCCTTCATGCTGGAGGGCAAGGATGGTCTCACCATCCTCAATGACCGACCAATCAACGCCGAAACCCCGCCTCATCTGCTTGATGATGATATTACGCCGGGAAGCCGCATGTTCGTGCGCAACAACGGTATTCCGCCGGCCATCGAGAATATCGATCCGGCCACCTGGGAGCTGCGCATCGACGGTGAATCCTGCGCCAACCCGATGACCTTCACCATCGCCGAGCTGAAGCAGAAGTTTGAACACCACACCTACCAGTTGCAGGTCGAGTGTGGCGGTAATGGCCGCAGTGAGTATGTGCCTTCGGCCAGTGGTAACCAGTGGACCACCGGCGCCGTGGCCTGTCCGACCTTTACCGGCGTGCGGCTGCGCGATGTGCTCGAAGCCTGCGGCATCAAGGACGACGCTGTCTATATCGGTTACTACGGTGCCGATACCCACGTCAGCGGTGATCCCAGCCGCACCCCGATCTCCCGTGGCGTACCTATGCATAAGGCGCTGGAAGATGAGTCGCTGATCGCCTGGGCGATGAACGGCGAAGATATTCCGTATCTCAACGGTTATCCGCTGCGCGTTGTCTGCGGTGGCTGGCCGGGTTCAGTGTCCGGCAAGTGGTTGCAGCGGATCGTTATCCGCAACCAGAAACATGACGGCACCAAGATGGGAGCGCCGTCATACAGCGTGCCGAAGAATCCGGTGGCGCCGGGTACCGACGTGCCCAAGTCCGATTTCGTCACCATCGAGTCGATGCCGGTGAAATCGCTGATCACTTATCCCGAGTCGGGGCTTACCCAGTCCAAGGGCGAGACGCTGGTGGTGCGTGGCCATGCCTGGGCCGGCGATCTGGCGGTGGATAAGGTGCATATCTCCATCGACTTTGGAGCCACCTGGATCGAAGCGGATCTGAAGGCACCGGCCAACCGGCTGGCCTGGCAGCGCTGGAGTACGGCGATCAATTTCCCCGAGATCGGCTATTATGAGATCTGGGCCAAGGCCACAGATTCGGAAGGTCGCTCGCAACCGATGGTCGTTCCCGGATGGAACCCGAAAGGCTATCTCAATAACGCCTGTCACCGCATCGCGGTGCAGATAGTCTGAGGGGGTGTGCCATGTTAGCGCGACGCATGCGCCGGCTGCTGTTGCCGCTGGCGCTGACGCTCCCTCTGGGAGCCTGGGCTGAAACCGATCCGGATAGCGGGCTGGTGATCGACGATGGCTGGGAAACGGTGAAATCCACCTGTACCGCCTGCCACTCCGGTGCGCTGGTGACGCAGAATGCCGGCTCCCGTAACCGCTGGGAGTACCTGATCCGCTGGATGCAGGAAACCCAGGGACTCTGGCCTCTGCCACCGGAGATGGAGAATACGATTCTCGATTACCTCGCCAAGCATTATGGACCCAAGGAGGGCGCCCGCAGGCCGCCGCTACCGCCGTCCATGATGCCGGAAAATCCTTACAAGGCCGCGAAGGAGGATACGGCCGGATAAGCGTGGAAGTCAGGGGAAGGTTGCTCTGCCCCTGCGCCCGACCCGCCGGATTCTGGCGGGTCGGGCTTTCGCATAGAATGAGGCGCGCCCCCGCGCAGATTGGCCGTGGCATGGTGGTTATTTTCGACCTCGGCGGTCAATCGCGACGGTGTCGTCGCTCCTACTTTGATTGGGTGCGCTGAATCGCCAGCTCCAGCAACCTGCCCATCTCGATGATCTCCTCACTGGTCACATTCAATGCCGGCATAAACCTCAGGCTGTTGGGCCGCGGCGCGTTCAACAACAGGCCCAGATCAAAAGCATGCTTAACCAGTGCCGGCGCATTGACAGTGCCGGTATCCAGTGCCAGCAGAAGCCCGGCGCCCCTGACTCTGCCCATGCCGTATCTGGCCGCAAGGTCGGTCAGCACCGCGCTGAGTGCCCGGCTGCTCAGGTTTATCTGCTCCATAAACCTGTCATTTGTGACCTGCTCCAGTACAGCCAGCGCCACAGCGCAGACCAGCGGATTACCGTTGAAGGTGCCGCCCTGATCACCGGGCTCAAAACAGCAGACCCGCTCTTTGGCCAGCAGGGCCGAGATCGGCACACCTCCGCCGAGCCCCTTGCCCAGGGTCATTACATCCGGCTCGATGCCCAGCGCCTGGAAGCGGAACAGGCTACCGGTCCGGCCGATACCGGTCTGCACCTCGTCCAGCATCAACAGTATTCCGTGCTGGTCCGCCAGCGCTCTCAGCCCCTGCATAAACGTCTCGCTGGCCGGTACTACCCCGGCTTCGCCCTGTATCGGCTCCAGCATAATTGCCACGGTATCGGCGTCGATGGCCCCGGCCACCGCGTCCAGGTCGCCATAGGGGACTTTGGTAAAACCGGGCACCTTGGGATTGAACAGCGGTTCGAAGGCGGGTTTGCCGGTGGCCGACATGGTGGCCAGGGTCCGGCCGTGAAAGCCGTTTTCAAAGGTGATGATTTTCCAGGCGCCGTTACGCTGCTTGGCGCCCCATTTCCGGGCCAGCTTGATCGCGCCCTCGTTGGCTTCTGCTCCGCTGTTGGCGAAGAATACCTGGTCCAGGCCGCTGAGTGCCGCCAGGCGGTTGGCCAGCTTTACCGCCGGTCCGTTATAAAACGCGGGGCCGGGGTTGAGCAGTTGGCGGCTCTGTTCAACCAGTGCGGTGCTGATCACTGCCGGGCTGTGGCCCAGGGTATTGACGGCCCAGCCCTGGACAAAGTCGAGCCAGGCGTTGTTCTGTTCGTCGAACAGGTAACTGCCGGCACCCCGGGTAAAGGTGATTTGCGGCCTGGGCGCTATCTGCATTAGTGCGCTGTAATCGTTGTTCATGCTGTTTCCTCAGGTTTTTCAACAGCGGAGATCTGCCGCATCCGGTCAGCACAGGACGGGGCTCGTGAGCTGTTGTTGAGTAGTCAGAGATATCGGTGAAGTGGCTGGATTCAGTCAGCCGGAAACGACAAAGGCCGCCGGGGATACCGGCGGCCTTTGTCGAAAACCTCGGCCTGACTCAGTCAGGCAGGGGAGCACTTATCGGGCAGGCAGGCGAGATCCCAAGGGAAACCTTGTGGAGTGAGCCTGTCGTCGAAGTGCGGATGTGATCGTCATAACCTCGAGTATTTCAGAGTTTTCCTGGCGGCGGAAGGGGCGTGCTGACAAAAGTTCATTCCGGCGCCGGCTCTGAATAGCCGACATTCAGGTACACTGAAAAATGATCGACAGAGGTGTGCGAACGACAGGTGGAAGATGACAGAGCAGCGGCGGGAAATCGACAAGCTGGGCGCCAATCTGGGTGGTGGTTTCCGCCTCGCCTTCGGGTTCTCGCTCAGCAAAGCCCGTTTCCATTACAGCCTTGGTCAACTGATCGCACTGGTGGTGCTGTTAGGCCTGCTTCAGGTGGTGCTGGCTTTTGCTGCGGTTGATCCTCCTCGGGTATTCAATCCCTATGGCGCCAACTACCTGGCGGCACTGAACCTCGGGGTGATGCTTCTACTGCTGGTTATTACGCGGCTTGCCGGCGGCGGGGCGAGAGTATTCGGGCGCACGCTGATCGCTGTGGCGGCGGCAGAGTGTTTCATGCTGCTGGGGGCGCAGCTGGGCACCGGGCTTATTGCCCTGCTAGAGCTGCCGTTCAGTTATTACTGGGCCGGCTTGTGCCTGTTTCTTGGCTGGCAGTGGCTGGTGCTGGCTCGTGCGCTGGGGGCAAACCGGCAGCTGGCCCGGTTGCGCGTTGCCCTAACCGCCGGGTTGTTTCCACTCGGCCTGCTGGCCAGTTTCTGGGTGTTCCCGCAGATCCTGCTCTGGTACACCGACTATCCCGAGCAGGAGCGAGCCCCCCGGGCTGCGCTGAATGTGGAAAAAATCTATTACGCCCAGCCGCAGTTGCTGGCCGAGTCCCTGTCGGCGCTTGCGCCGGGTGAAAGCGGCAAGACAGAACTCTATCTGCTGGCGCTGGGCGGCTACGGTGAAGAAAATGTGTTCCTCAACGAAGTGGAATATGTGCGTGAGCAGTTCGACACTCATTTCGGTACCGCGGGGCGTTCGCTGGTGCTGGCCAATAACCCGGCCACCACGGAGCGATACCCGCTGGCCAATGCGCATAATCTTCAGAGCGCGCTGGATGCGCTCGCTGAGCGGATGAACCTGAACGAAGACCTGCTGTTTCTGTTCATGACCTCCCACGGCAGTTCTGACCACCACTTCTCTTTGCAACTCGGTGATCTCGGCCTCAATGACCTGCGGCCGGTACAGCTGCGCGAAGCGCTGGACAAGGCCGGTATCCGCTGGCGGGTGCTGCTGGTCTCAAGCTGCTACTCCGGCGGGTTTGTCGAGGCCCTGAAGTCCCCTGAAACCCTGGTGATCACGGCAGCGGCGGCGGATCGAAGCTCCTTTGGCTGTGGCGCGCAGAGCAACTTTACCTATTTTGGCGATGCTTATTTCCGCCAGGCTCTGCCACGTGAGCCACGCTTTATCCAAGCCTTCGATCTGGCCCGTGACTGGGTAACGCAGCGGGAAGCGTCCGAGTCATTCATACCTTCCAGACCGCAGCGTTTTGTCGGTGCCGAGATCGAGACCAGGTTGCGTGCCCTGTACCGCGAATCAGCGATGAACAGGGCCATCGAGCTGGCGGAACGTGCCGAGGCGTGCCGACTTGAAACCGGGCGCAAGCCCTGTAGCCTGAGCATTGACCGGGATTAAAGCGCCGACTCATCCTTTTTTCGGCAGCATCCGTACCCATAAACAGATTAGCGGCCAGTTCGGCAGCAGCCGGACCGGCAACCAGACAGAGATTGAGGGTGAACATGAGTTACAAGCAGCTGACACCGGAAGAGCAGTACGTGATTCTGCGCAAGGGTACAGAGCGGCCCTTTACCGGCAAATATGACGACTTTTTCGAAACCGGCGTGTACACCTGCAAACAGTGTGGTGCGCCGCTTTACCGCTCGGAAGACAAATTCCCCTCCCATTGCGGCTGGCCCAGCTTTGATGACGAGATCGAGGGGGCGATTCGCCGTGAGGTGGATGCGGACGGACGTCGGACCGAGATCCTCTGCGCCAACTGCGACGGGCACCTCGGGCACGTTTTCGAAGGTGAAATGCTCACCCGCAAGAACGTGCGCCACTGCGTTAACTCCATTTCCATGGATTTTATCAGCGCTGAAGAGCTGGCCGACAAAGCGGGTGGTCACCTGAAAAAGGCGTATTTTGCCGGCGGCTGCTTCTGGGGCGTGGAACATCTGCTGCAGCAGGTTCCGGGCGTGGTTTCCGTGGTGTCCGGCTATATGGGCGGGCATGTGGAAAACCCAAGCTACGAGCAGGTGTGTTCGAAAACCACCGGGCACCTTGAGACGGTGGAGGTGCTTTACGATTCTGCCCAGACCGACTTCGAAACCCTGGCAAAACTGTTCTTCGAGATTCACGATCCGACCCAGGACAACGGCCAGGGGCCGGATATCGGTCCGCAGTACGCCTCTGCCATCTTTGTTAATGATGACAAGGAGCGTGGCATCAGCGACAAGCTGATCGGGCTGCTGGAAAACAAGGGGCTGGATGTGGTGACCCGGGTGCTGCCGATGCAAAAGTTCTGGCGTGCCGAAGAGTTCCACCAGGACTACTACGTGCGCACCGGTAAAACCCCTTACTGCCACAGCTATCAGAAGCGGTTCTGATGCTGGAGATATCACGCAGCGTTCAGATACCGGACGATGAGATCGAGCTGACCGCCATCCGCGCCCAGGGTGCGGGCGGTCAGAACGTCAATAAGGTGTCCAGTGCGATCCATCTGCGCTTCGATATCCGCGCTTCATCGCTGCCGGACTTCTACAAGGAGCGGCTGCTGAGTCTGAGTGATAACCGCATCAGCCAGGACGGTGTCATCGTGATCAAGGCGCAGCAGTTCCGTACCCAGGAGAAGAACCGGCTGGATGCTCTGGAGCGGCTGCGCGAGCTGATTCAGAGTGTCGCCAAGGTGCAGAAAGCACGGCGCGCCACCAAGCCCAGCCGCAGTTCGCAGAAAAAACGTATGGACAAGAAAACCCAGCGCGGCAAAACCAAATCGATGCGCGGCCGGGTCAAGGATTTCTAAGGCTGCAGCCGGTCGTCTGCAACGCTATACCTGGCGTCCAACTTACTGACTCCCCCGGTTGGCTCTGGTAGGGTCAGGTTCAGGACTTAGAAGCTTACCGAGGGACCCCATGCGAGTATCGATCTTTGCAACCGCGTTGGCCGCGCTGCTGAGCACCGGCCCTGTTTTTGCGGCAGCTGCCGATGACGCGGCGCTGGAAAACTACCTGCGCAGCAAGCACTACATGGACCGTTTGTTCAAACTTGGGCTCTACTGGGACCGCACAGTGCTCAAGCGACAGACACAGTGTGAACAGCAGTACGAGGTGGAACCCACCACCTTCATGCTGATGGATCCGCCGCTCTTTGAGCCGGGTAACCCGGTGCCGATGCGGGGCATCTGGCAGCAGCGTTTCCGTCTCAGTCGTTGTGGCGAGACGGTCACCTATAACGCCATAGCGGTCGCGAAACAGGGGAATGTGGAACTGCAGCCTCAGGTGCCGGGTGAGTCCCGTGCCGGCCCCAGTCTGATCAAGGATCTATACGAGCAGGCGGTTGCTGTCGAGTCATCACACCTGGCGGCGTCTCAGGGAGAGTGTAAAAAGGTGCTGGTCACCGACACCTGGGTCAGTCTGCCGCCGGCGGAACGCTTGATCGCCGGGAAGAAAGTACAGAATGTCTGGGAAGAGGTCTGGACCATGGACCGTTGCGGTGCCGACTTCAGGATGAGCTTCTGTTTTAAACCCAGCGCGCAGCAGGGCGGTGTGGACTGGGCACCACGTAACTGTGATTCCCTATTATAGCATCGCTTTATTAAACGCATTGACAGGATCTGGCGCGCTCGGTCAGCGGGTTATCTATACTGAATGGCATGGGCGCGGAGGTTAAGCGAATGAACAGAGTCAACGAGCAGGAGGTGAACAGTCGCGGCGGTTTGCGCTGGTTCTGGCTGGCGTTGACTGGTGTTGCACTCGGCTTGGCGATACTCGGTGCCATCCTGCCGGGCCTGCCGACGACGGTGTTTGTACTGATAGCCGCCTGGAGCGCGTCAAAATGTTCGCCGCGGCTGCGCAACTGGCTGGAAAATCACTCCCTGTTTGGAGAGCGCCTGCGTAACTGGGAGCAGGGCGGTGTGATCGACCGTAAATCCAAGATCACCGCCAGTATCGGCATGTGCCTTGCGGCGGTGATAGTGGTGTATGTGATCGGCCATCCGCTGCTGCTGATGCTGATTCTAGGCACCATCGGGGTGGGGGCGCTGGTGGTCTGGTCGCGTCCCGAACAGTTACCGGAGAGCTCCCGAAATTCCCGCTGCTAATCGGGCTGTTAATCCGTACGCTTTTCCCTTGCTTTGTCAGCGCTTTATCCGGGCTTGCCCTGTGGTTAGATGCTGTCCTGTGGCATAATGTCGGCCATACAGAGCGGTCTCTTCAAATCGTCAGTCCGCCTTCCGAATAACTCCCCCTCTTTATAGTTTCAGGTGTCTCCATTGCTGACCACTGCCAACATTACTATGCAGTTTGGCGCCAAGCCGCTGTTTGAAAACGTCTCCGTCAAATTTGGCGACGGTAACCGCTACGGCCTTATCGGCGCCAACGGCTGCGGTAAGTCCACCTTCATGAAAATCCTCGGTGGTGACCTGGAGCCGAGCAGCGGTAACGTTTCCACCGATCCGAACGAACGTCTCGGCAAGCTGCGCCAGGATCAGTTCGCTTACGAAGAATACAGCGTGATCGATACCGTCATCATGGGCAACGAAGAGCTCTGGGCGGTGAAGTCCGAGCGCGATGCCATCTACGCCAAGGCGGAGATGACCGAGGAAGACGGTATCCGCGCCGGTGAGCTGGAAGCGGAGTTCGCCGAGATGGACGGCTATACCGCCGACTCCCGTGCCGGCGAGCTGCTGCTGGGTCTGGAGATTCCTGTGGAACAGCACTACGGCCCGATGAGCGAAATCGCGCCGGGCTGGAAGCTGCGTGTGCTGCTGGCACAGGCGCTGTTCTCCGATCCCGATATTCTGTTGCTCGACGAGCCGACCAACAACCTGGATATCAACACCATCCGCTGGCTCGAGGGCGTACTCAATCAGCGCACCTGTACCATGGTGATCATCTCGCATGACCGTCACTTCCTGAACTCGGTCTGCACCCACATGGCGGATATCGATTACGGTGAGCTGCGCGTCTATCCGGGCAACTACGATGAGTACATGACCGCGTCGACCCAGGCGCGGGAGAAGATGCTCTCCGATAACGCCAAGAAAAAGGCCCAGATCGCTGATCTGAAATCCTTCGTCAGCCGCTTCTCCGCCAACGCCTCCAAGTCACGCCAGGCGACTTCACGGCTGAAGCAGATCGACAAGATCCAGCTGGAAGAGGTGAAACCGTCCAGCCGTCAGAACCCGTTTATCCGTTTTGAGCAGGCGAAGAAGCTGCACCGTACCGCGCTGGAAGTGGAAGGCCTGGCCAAGTCCTTCGATGAGCCGGTGTTTGCGGGCCTGAACCTGAATGTGGCGGTGGGTGAGCGGATCGCGATCATCGGCCCCAACGGTATCGGCAAGTCCACGCTGCTGAAGTGCCTGGTCGGCGATCTGGAACCGGATGCCGGCACTGTGAAATGGTCGGAAAACTCCGAGCTTGGCTACTACGCCCAGGACCACGCCCACGAGTTTGAAGAGGACAAGAACCTCTACGACTGGATGTCCTACTGGGGCAAAGAGGGCGATGACGAGCAGGTGATCCGTGGCACCCTGGGGCGTCTGCTGTTCTCGCAGAAGGAGATCGGCAAGTCGGTGAAGGTGATCTCCGGTGGTGAGCAGGGCCGCATGATTTTCGGCAAGCTGATCCTGCAGCAGCCCAACATCATGCTGCTGGACGAGCCCACCAACCACCTGGATATGGAATCGATCGAGTCGCTTAACCTGGCGCTGGAAAACTACCCCGGCACGCTGCTGTTCGTCAGCCACGACCGGGAGTTCGTCTCCTCACTGGCGACCCGTATCATCGAACTGACTCCCAATGGGGTCGTCGATTTCCACGGCGACTACGAAGAGTACCTGAAAAGCCAGGGAAACTGATTTAAGGCTCCGGTCAGTGGGCAGAGAACGCGGCTTCAGCTATCAGAGATAACTGAGCAGCGTTTCCTGCTCCACGGTGATCCGCACCGGCTGGCCTGCCGAGAGCAGCCGGTCAGTGAACAGTTTCACCGGGTGGCCATCTACCTCGGCTACCACCTCGTAACGATCATCGATATAGAGGCTACTGAGCACAGTGGCTTCTATCCCTTCACCCGTTTCAGCCAAACGTACCGCGCTGCGCGGAATCATCACCTCTGCGGTGGCATCAGGCCGGCCGGGCAGCACCCGGGCTGGCAGGATATTTCCGGCATCGAGAAAACGTGCCGCCCAGACATCCACCGGAGCGCGGAACAGCTCCTCCGGGCGCCCATACTGGTGGCAGACGCCATCCTTCATTAGCGCAATGCGATCCGATAAAAGCTGTGCCTCGCGCCGGTCGTGGGTGACGTTGACGCAGGTCTGGCCAAACTGCTGCGCAAGCATACGGATCTCCTGGCCCAGCTCCTCCCGCAGGTTGGCATCCAGGTTGGATAGGGGTTCGTCAAACAAGATCAGTGCCGGGCGGGCCGCAAGCGCGCGGGCGATGGAGACGCGCTGTTTCTGACCGCCTGACAGTTGTTCGGGCAGCTTGGCGGCCTGATCGGTCAGGCGCACGGCGCCGAGCACCTCGGTAATGCGGCTATCGATTTCGTGCCGCGGGAGCTTGAGCATTTTCAGTGGAAAGGCGATGTTCTTCGCTACGCTCATATGGGGCCAGAGTCCGTAATCCTGGAACACGAAGCCGAGGCGGCGCAGCTGCGGTGGCAGGATCAATCCTTTGTCGCAGTCCAAAAATTCCCGCTCACCGGCGCGGATCACACCGCTATCAGGTGTTTCCAGCCCGGCAATAATGCGCAGTAGCGTGGTTTTGCCGCAGCCGGAGGGACCGAGCAGTGTCATGATGCTGCCGGCTTCCACCTCCAGCGTAATGTCGCGCAGTATCTGGCTGGCGCCAAAGCTTTTTGAGACCTGTTTGATCACCAGTTGGCTCATCGGATCTTACCCCCGGGCAGACGCTGGCCCAGCAGGATAATCGAACCCGAGACCAGAATAGTGACCAGGCTCATCGCCATGCCGGCGTTGATGGAACCCTGGTCGAATTGATGGAAAACGTAGGTGGCGACGGTCTGCACCCCGGGCGGTGCCAGCATCAGCGAGCTGACCAGTTCCCGGGTCGAGATGGCAAAAACGATAAAGCCCGCCGCCAGTGCCACCGGTGCCAGCAGCGGCGTCAGTATGCGCAGGATCACCCGCGCTTCGCTGGCACCAGCGATGTACGCGGCATCATCCAGCGACTGCGGCAGCTGCTTCAGCGCTGCACTGAGCATGCGGATCGGGTAGGGCAGGGTCAGGCAGATATAGGCCACCAGCAGAATCGCCGAGCTGTTGTACGGTGTGACCGGCCAGAACGGTTGATTCCAGGTCAGGATCAGCCCCACGGCGATCGCCATGCCCGGAATCGCGTTGGGCAGGATCGACAGAAAATCGAGCAGTGCGGTGCCGCGGGTGCGCAGCCGTACCAGGGTGAAGGCCACCAGCACGGCGATGATGACGCTGCAGACGGCCGCCAGCAGTGCCAGGCCAAAGCTTGTAGTGATCGCTCCCCAGGCTTCGCTATCCAGGTCGAACAGGCCGGCCAGGTGTTTCAGGCTCATGTTTGAGAGTGCCAGTCCACCGGAGAGAGTATCCAGCATGGCACTGGCCGTGATGGTGAGCAGCGGCAGCAGCACGGCGAAGAAGAAGGTGCTGCCGAACAGAAGCAGATCGATGCTCCGCTGCACACCGTTTCTTTCCAGGGCGCGTGCTTCGACCTGCTGGTTATCGATGGCGGCGCTGAAACGGTTGGCCAAGCGCAGATGCATGCGGAAGGCGAAAAACGCGATCAGAATCAGAATGATCGACAGTACCGAGGCGCCGGGCAGGTCGATGGGCCAGTCGGAGAGCTTTTCATGGATCGAGGTGACGATCACGCGAAAGCCGAAACGGCTGCCGAGAATCTCCGGTGTGCCGAACTCCTCGATGGTCAGTACAAATACGATCAGGCCGCTGGAGAGCAGGGTGGGCAGCACCATCGGCAGATGAATACGGGTAAATATCTGCAGCGTGGAGCCGCCAAACACCCGGCCCACATCGCCGTAACGCCCGCCGATCACCGCGAACGCCTTGGACGTTGCCAGGTAGATCATCGGAAACAGATGCAGCGCCATCACCGTGACGATGCCGGGAAAGGAGTAGAGAAAACCGGCCAGGTTAAAGCCCAGCAGCTGCTCGCTGAAACCGTTGACCTGCAGCAGCTGCATCCATGAAAGCGCGCCGATATAGGGCGGAATCAGAAAGGGTACCATCAGCAGCGCGTCCCAGATCCGGCCGCTGCTTTCGGGCAACTGAGCGCGGCGATAGGCCAGTGGTAGCGCGATGGCTGCAGACAGCAGGGTCACGCCGAGCGATAGCGCCAGGGAGTTGAGCGTGGCGCCTATCAGGTGCGGGTCTGCCAGGTTGGGCAGAAGCGCACTGAACGGCTCCGTCAAAGACCACTCATTAATATGCGGGAACAGCGCGTACAGCAAAATCGCCAGCACCGGCAGTCCCACCAGTGTCAGCATGATGAGGGCGGCGACTCCGAGCAGCAGCGGTCGTAACGACCGCGTCTGCCCGGTGGTTGCCGCGACTATGGCCGGCGCGGTCATCTATTTTGCGGCCATGACTTCGGCAAACCTGCTCTGGGTATCGGCGGCGTGGGCAGCCGCTTCCCGGGCGTCGAAATCGATGATCTTCAGATCATTCCAGCCGGCGCGTTTGGCTTCGATATCGGTGCGCGATGGCAGGATATAGCGCTCGGCCACCAGTTTCTGACCCTGTTCGGACAGCACGAAATCGACGAACTGCTTGGCGGCATCCTGATGCTTTGAGGATTTTATGATCATGATCGGGCGCGGCGCCAGCACGGTGCCTTCGCTGGGATAGACCACTTCGATGCTCTCGCCCTTCTGTTTTGCGCCGATGGCGATGTAATCGACAGCACCGAAGACTGCGCTCTTGGCGCCCTGAAGCACCGGGTTCAGGGCTGCCTTGTTGGCACCGGGGATCAGAATCTCATTGGCAGCCAGCTGATCGAACAGATTCCAGGCCTTGTCGGCATCCAGCGTCACCAGACCCTGTACCAGGGTCAGCGCAGAGCCGGATTTGGACGGATCCGGCATGGTCACCTGGCCGCGATACTCCGGCAGCGTCAGGTCGGCCCAGTGCTGCGGAACTGCCATGCCCGATTTCGGGTTATAGGCGATCGCCAGTGCAGCGGCACCCTGGGCCACGTAGCTGTCGGTCTTCAGCGAAGCCGGTACATTGGCCGCGTTGGGCGAGGTGTAGGCGAGCAGATCCCCATCCTGTTCCAGGGTGATGGCGTGGCCCCAGGAGGCGGAGATCATCACGTCGGCGTGGGGGTTGGATTTCTCTGCCTGGTAGCGCGCCATGATCTTGCCGGCGGTGGACTGGAACAGCTCCACATCGATCCCCGTCTTTTCAGTGAACGCCTGGGCCAGCCCGCCGGAGAGCGGTTTGGGACCGGCGCTGTAGACGACCAGGGTTTCGGCGAAGGCGGGAATGGAAAGGGTGAGTCCGATCGCAAGACCGGCAACTAGCTTTTTCATTGGCTGCTCCATGCTCAGAACGTAGATGGTCGATAGGTTATTAATCGAACAATCATAGAACTGACATATGACCGCAGCGTGACCGCAGGGCAGCGTTGATAGTCTGGCGAGCCTGGGGGTAAGGGAGAGACCACCCGGAAGATACCGGGTGGTGGGTGGCGCTTTTAATGGCTGCCGGGCGGGTTCAGTCGTCGCCGAGCAGGCTATTCAGCTGGCTGTAGTTGTTTCTCAGCCACACCTTCATACGCTGGCGTTCCGCGATATTAGCGATCTCTTTGTTGTTGGCCGCAGCCCAGAAACTGGCGTTGGCGAAATCCACCTTGTGGGTCAGCTTCGGATGCAGTTTGCCCAGTTCAAATACATGTGCGCCGCGCTCTTCAGCGGTGCGATAGGCCTCGGAATCCTGCAGCTCGCTGAAGTCGCTACCGCGTCCCAGGTTTTTAACAACCACGAACTGAAGTTCAGGCTGGGTGTAGCGCGCTAGCGCCGTTTCCAGCAGGTCTACAGAGTCGGCGCCGTCATCCATCACGTGCCAGAGATGCACCTTGTAACCCAGCTCGTCGAGCAGGCCGAAGACATCGGTCTCTTCGATCCATTCGCCCAGGCGTGCGGAGGTCTGGGCCGCAAGGTCGATAATCAGATCGTGATCGGGGCTGGATTCGCTGGCCTCCAGGATACCGTCGAGGCTGTCATCCTCACCGACGATGACAGGTGATGCGAACTCACCGTAGAAGCGCGAAAAAGTGCCGTGTGAAGCGTCGGAGTCGAAACCGAGAAACGGACGCTGCTGATCGATGTAGTACTGAGCCAGCAGTCTTGCGGTCATCGATTTACCGACGCCGCCTTTTTCACCGCCGATGAAATGAACGTTGCTCATGTGCTTTCCCTGTTAATGCAAGTCGAGGTGTAGTCTGCAGATGAATGCAGGATGTGCTTTGGCACATTCATCCGATCATACCCTAATCCTGTTGCAATACGGTGGCTTCATTGCGCAGCAAGCGCGAAGGTTTAAGACAACAGGCTGCGTATGAATGAAAACGTTGTTGTTTGCCGTCGGGCCGGGCTGTCGATGTCAGCTATCGGATGCCCGGCCGATCAGTGCGGCAAGTGCCAGAGGCAGACCCTGGTGCCCCTTCTCGGGCGGTGGTGCATAGCTGCCGGCACTGCGCACCTGACTTCCCGCCAGGACCTGCACCTGTGCCTGGCGCACGGCACAGCTGACGCCATCGAGCACGGGTACCGGTATCTGTTCCGATACGGAGCGCGCCAGTCCTGCCAAGGGAGCGCCGGCCATAATGAGGCAATCGGCGCCATCCTGCTCGATCGCTTCATGAGCCAGGGCGATCAGGCGGGTGCCCTGGTCTTGCTGGACAGTTCCAATATTGGCAAGCGATTCGCTGAGTGAACGGATACTGCTGAGCCGGCTGCCAAAGCCCTGCTGCTCGGCTGTTTCGCGGTACCAGCTTTTGATGCGGTTCGAGATCGCGATGATCGAGCAGCGGCCGCCATAGAGGGCAGCACTGGCCAGCGCCGCTTCGGTCATGCCGATGACCGGGCAGGGCAGCATTTCGCGTATTGCTTCCAGGCCAGGATCGCCAAAAGCGGCGATGATGACAGCGTCGTAATCGGCGTAGTGCTCAGCAGCGAGCTGCATGGCGGCATAGCCGCCTATGAGGGCCTCGGCTCGGGTCTCAATATAGGCAACGCCAAATGGCGCGGTCATCACCTCGATGCTTGTGCCTGGCATCAGGCAGCGCTCGGCTTCCGTGCGGATCAGGTCGCTGACGGAAGTGGAGATGTTGGGATTTATTATTAGCAGTTTCATTCGCTTTCCTGGGAACTCAGTAGCCCAGCGCTGTCGGCAGCGCGGTTACGATTTGAGGGAAGGTAAGGCACAGGCCCAATACAAAATACTGGAACAGAATGAATGGCCAGGCACTGCGAATCAGTGTCTGCAGGCGCACGCCCGATACGCCGCACATGACGAACAGCAGCACACCCACAGGTGGCGTCATCATCCCGATCACCAGGTTGAAGACAAACAGGAAACCGAACAGCAGCGGGTCAATACCGTAGGAGAGTGCTACCGGGGCCAGCAGCGGAACCAGCATGATGTAGGCGGCGTTGGACTCGATGAACATGCCTACAACCAGCAGCAGCGCCATGACGATCAGGATAAAGATGGTCGGACTGTCGGTCAGGCCCTGAATCCAGCTCGACAGTCGCATCGGTACCAGATCGATGGTGAAGGCGAAGGTCAGGGTCGAAGCGAAGGCGATCAGTGCGCCGACCATGGCTGCGGTAATTGCCGCGTGGAACATCGCTTTGGGCAGGTCCGACAGGCGCAGTTCCCGGGTGACGAAAAAGCCCATTACCAGCGCATAGACCACGGCGATTGCCGCGCCTTCGGTGGCGGTGAATGCACCCGCCACGATGCCGCCGACAACGATAACCGGCATCAGCAGGATCGGCAGGGCACGCACGGTCTGGCCGGCGATCTGTTTCATATCCAGGGAGTGTTCACTCAAGGGGTAGCGTCTGCGCCAGGCAATCAGGCTGGCCAGCGCCATAAAACCCAGGGTCAGAATCAGGCCCGGCACGACACCTGCCATGAACAGGCCGCCCACGGATACGGTAGAGCCCGCCATCAGTGCATAGACGATCATCGCGTTACTGGGAGGAATAATCGCACCGAGGTTGGCGGCGGAGGCGATGACGGCACAGCTGTAACCGGAATCGTATTGTTTGCGCATTGAGGGGACCAGTGTGCTGCCCAGGGCGCTGGCACTGGCCGCCGCGGCACCACTGACCGCGGCCAGGATCATGCCTGCGACGATGGCCACGTGTGCCAGGCCACCGTGTACACGGCCGATCAATGCGTTGGAAAAATCGACCAGGCGCTGAAGTATCCCGGCAGCGACCATCAGTTCGCCGGCAAGCATGAACAGTGGAATCGCCATCAATGGGAAATTATCGATGGCGTGCATCATACGCTGCGGCATGATTGCCAGGTTCATATCCCCGATCAGAAGACCGGCCAGGGAAGAGAGCCCCAGCGCAAAGGCCAGTGGCATTCCCAGCAGTGCCAGGACGATAAAGCTAAGGATAATAGTCAGGCTCATGGTGCCTCCGGAGTCTCAACCCTGCTGTCTTCCAGCAACATCAGGAGCAGGTGCAGAGAAGCGTGAATGGAGCAGATCAGCACCGGTATGTAGTAGACCGCCGCCGTGACATCGAGGGTCGGCATCAGCTCCTGCCACTTGTCGCCGATCGCGCCGATGGACAGCCAGCTCAACGCCAGCATCAGCACCAGACTGAGCAACGTGGTCAGGCGCCAGCACCAGTGCTTTAACCAGCCGGGCATGACATTGATGAGTGCGTCGATGCCGACATGGACGCCGCGTGATATCCCCTGAGGCAGGGCGAGAAAGATAGTCCAGACAAAAAACAGGCGTGACAGCTCAGCCGCCGAGTCGATCGACGACGACAGCACATAACGCATGAACACCTGGACCGACACCAGTGTTGCCATCAAACCGAAGGCCACTGCGATAGTGATGAATGACAGCCGGTCAATCCGCGCAACCACTGCTTTCAGGCCGCGAAGGAAAGGAGCGCGGGCATCTGCCCGGCTCCCGGTTGTTGCGCCGTTCACTTTGCCAGTTCCGCTTCAACTTGGTCGATGATTTCGGCACCCAGCTTTTCGCGCAGACTCTCCTTGATGCTGGCACTGCGCTTGCGCAGTTCGGCACGGGTTTCGGCGGAGATCGGGGTGAACTCCATGCCAGCGTCGATCAGCGCCTCGCGGGCCTGCTCATCTTCGGTGGCCGCCTGCTCACGCTGCCAGCTGACCGCTTTGGCCAGTGCTGCGCGCACCGCTTCCTGTTTCTCGGCGTTCAGCGAATCGAAGCTGTCCTTGTTAGCCAGTATCACGATGAAGTCGTAGAAATGTTTGGAATCGGAAAGGTACTTCTGCACTTCGTTGAAACGCTTGGTGTGGATGATGCTGTAGGGGTTTTCCTGTCCATCGAGTACGCCCTGCTGCAACGCACCGTAGAGTTCTTTGACATCCATGGAAACCGGGTTCGCGCCCAGTGCCCTGAAAGTAGAAAGATGGGTCTCGTTAGGCTGCAGACGGATCTTCAGACCTTCCAGGTCATCGGCGCTTGTGATCGGGCGCTGGTTGTTGGTGATATTGCGAAAGCCCAGTTCCATGTAGCCAAGGGCGGTGAAACCCTTCTTGGCCAGCAGCTCGTTGAATTTGTCACCAACCGGGCCATCGATCAGCTGAAATGCCTGCTCGCGGCTATCGAAGGCAAAGGGAAGGCTGACCGCTTCCAGCTCGGGCACTATGCGTGAGACATAGGCGATACCGATCCAGGTGCCAAAGACAGCGCCGGAGCGCACCTGGTCCACGTTCTCCTGGGCGCCACCGAGCTGCATGGCCGGGAACAGCGCTGCGTCGAGGTCGACATCGGCTTTCTCCAGCTCGGTTTTGAAGATCTCCATCGCACGGCTGCTGGAATGGTCGGCGGCGAAGTTACCGCCCAGGCGCAGGGTCTGTGCCTGGCTCAGAGCCGGTACAGTAAGCCCTGCACACAACAGTGCCAGGGAACAGCCTTTCAGGAGAGTCTGTTTGATCTGCATGGAGTGAACTCCTTCCAATGTATTTTAGTTAGTTTTGTTAATTAGAGTTGTCAGTTAGTTCGTTTGCTTGAAGGCATCCAGGAAACGCACCGCTGTGGAGCCTTCGGCTTCGGCGTCAAGTGTGACGTTGACCCTGTCGAAACCGTCTACTGCCACCCTGAAATGGTCGCCAGGGGCCAGTAGGTGCATACCCGCCCAGGTGCCAGTAGCGATGACGGTTCCTGCGGTCAGAGGCGTGCCGTATAGGGCAACACTGAGGTTGGCCAGCCAGGGCAACGCCGCCAATGGATGATCCAGCGGGTGAGTGAGTAGCCCTTCGCTGATAAGGGTGTCGTTGATACTGATTGCTGGCGCAATCTGTTTAAGTTCGTCCTTCCAGCCTGCAATGGGTTTGCCCATAAGGAGGAAGCCACGACTCATCTGCTGATCCGCCAGCCGATAGGTCAGAGGAAGTTCCTGCCAGTTCTCTGCCCGCAGATCGCACACCTCTATGGCCAGGTAAACCTCGGCGACCGCAGAGCAGGCATCCGCCAGGGTGCAGCCCGGCTCAAGTGTCCGCCCCAGGCGCACAGCCAGTTCAACCTCAAGTGCGGTGAAGTTGCAGGCATCGTCGCTGAACAGCTGGACAGGAGTGCCGCCTGGAACCTGTCGTACCAGCGAGTCGGTAACTCCAGCCCCCGTTGAGCCCCCCTTGGGGCCGCCCAGCTTCCAGAATTTGGGGCCGGTTTCGTCGAACCAGTTAAGGGCTTCCGCAACCTTCTGCTGAACACGGTATGCGCTGGGGAAGTCTGCGGGGGCAAGCTTCGTTGCCTGCTCGGTACTCATTGCAGAACCGGTCGTCCAGGCTTCACTCAAAAGATCGATCAATGGGTTGGTCATCAGCTGATCTCCCTGAAGAAAGGCGAGTGGGTGACTTTGGGGCGTGCAGGCTCTGGTCGCTCGCAGGGCAGGAATTCACCAAGGCCTTCATGGCCGAGGTATTGTCCATCCTTCCAGAGGATCCGGCCGCGACTTAGGGTGATGGCGGGCCAGGCGTTCAGATGGATCCCCTCGTAGGGGGTGTAGTCCACGTTATGGTGAAGATCGTTATTGCGGATGACCCTGTGGGTATCGTTATCCCAGATCACCAGGTCGGCATCGGCGCCCACAGCAATTGAACCCTTGCGCGGATACAGGCCGTACATCTTGGCCACGTTGGTGGAGGTCAGTGCGACGAACTGCTGAATGCTGATCCGTCCGCTAAGCACGCCGTGAGAAAACAGCAGCGGCATGCGGGTCTCGACCCCGGGAATACCGTTGGCGACCTTGTCGAAGCTGGGTTCAGAGCCTGCAGCCTGTTTGCCCTTGTCGTCCGCAAACCTGAAAGGCGCGTGATCGGAGGAGAACAGGTCGAAGGTGCCAGACTCCAGCGCATTCCAGATCACCTGCTGGTTACCTTTATCGCGCGGCGGCGGACTGCAGATGCACTTGGTGCCCTCGTAGTCATCATCGCCCCCCAGGTCCTCGGCACTGAGGAAAAGATACTGCGGACAGGTCTCACCATAGATCCTCAGGCCTTTGCTCTGCGCCCACTGGATCTGTTCCACAGCCTCCCGTCCGGAGACATGCACGATCAGGATCGGTACATCGACCAGTTCGGCAAAACTGATAGCCCGGTGGGTCGCTTCGCGTTCCACCAGCATCGGTCGCGATTCGGCATGGTACTTGGGTGCGGTATGGCCCGCCTTGAGCAGGCGCTCGGTCATCCAGGCGATGCAGTCGGCGTTTTCGGCATGCACCATCACCATCGCACCCTGATTGCGTGCCACCGCGAGCACATCGATAAACTCCCGGTCAGATAGCTTCAGATCGTCATAGGTCATGTAGATCTTGAAGGAGGTATAACCCGCGGCGATCAGCTCGGGCAGCTCTCGACTCAGTACCTCCTCGGTCGGGTCGCTGATGATCATATGGAAGGCGTAGTCGATACAGGCTTTCTCGCCGGCCCGGCGGTGATAGTCGGCAACGGCGTCTTTCAGACTCTGGCCGCGCTGCTGCAGGGCGAAGGGGATGACCGTCGTGGTACCGCCGCAGACCGCTGAGCGGGTACCACTGAGAAAGTCGTCCGCCATCTCGGTACCGTCATTGGTGGGCTGATCGAAATGGCAGTGGCCATCGATGCCGCCAGGTGTGACCCAGGCGCCGGCGGCGTCGATCTCCTCGTGCCCCGCGGGCAGCGCTTTTCCGAGAGCCTCGATAACACCGTTACGGATGCCGATATCGGATTCAAAGGTATCGGCCGCGGTCGCACAGCGGGCGTTACGGATCACAAGGTCGAAAGCTTGGCTCATTACCTGGCCTCCTGAAAGAAGCGGCCCCACCCCTGGATGCCGGTGGTGTCATAACCGGTTTCACGCAGCATTTTCCAAACAACGGTTGAAGTGGTGTCGATGACGGGAATACCGAAACGACGCTCCCACTCTTCCGCCAGCTGGGCCGAGCGCAGGTTGGTGCAGTAGAGCAGGATCGCCTGCGGGGCTGCCTCAGCGACCTGTTGCACAGAGTCGGTCAGGGTGTCGGTGGTGACTTCGGAGAAACTGAAGTTGTCACTGATATCCAGATGGCGCTCGGCCACGCAGTCGATGCCGATGTCACGGTAGTTGTCGATGATTCTCTGCTGGACGTCGTCCGTGTAGGGCGATACCAGGGCAATGCGGGAGATGCCGAGACGGTTCAGCACTTCATTGAGCGCAAGAATGGAGGAGGTGGCGCGAATTCCGGTGACCTCCTCTATGGCTGCGCACAGGCGCTGATCCTGTTCGAACCCCAGCCAGCCGGCTGCGGTGCCGCTCCAGCCGATCATGTCGACACGGGCATCAGCCAGCAATCGGGCAGCTTCAAGAACCGGCGTCTGGTCGAACTGGTTAAGGCCTTTCTCGTCCAGCGTTATCTGGGTAACGCGAAAACGGGAAAAGTGTGCGCTGACCCCATCGGCCTGGCTCAGTAGCTGGCTGGTGAGGGGTTCAAGGGCTGTATTTGAAGAGGGGGTCAGTACCCCCAGCAGGGTACGCGGATCCGGTTTGATTGATGCGGCTGACGACATACTTATCCACTCATTTCGTAACGGATTGAATTAACCTTAAACGGTAAATTCAAATATTGCACATTTAATTGTCAAAAATATTGTATGCAATAATGTTAAGCAGAAAGCGTGCCAGAGGTGCTTGTAGAGGTTGGGTAGAGAAGAGGCTAAGGGCGAAAGGTGCTTCTTCGCCCTTTAATAGGGAAGGAGGGAATCAGCCCAGAACCTTGTCCCAGTCGACCTGATCGTCGTCTGAACGGCCGTCCAGGTTGAGGGCGTTTTCAATGTGTTCCAGGTGGTGTTGCATCAGTGCGATGGCGCTTTCCTCGTCGCCGGTCTCGATCGCCTCGACGATTCTGTCATGCTCATCCTCCGGGCATGCCGGGGTCTGCGGAACGTCATAGAGGGCAATGATCAAGCAGGTCAGGGGGCAGAGCTCGGTCATCATTTTGTCGATATAACGGTTGCCGCTCAGGCTCGCCAGCAGCATGTGAAAGTCACCGGAAAGGCGGATGATCGCGCGCCGGTTGGAGCTGGCGCGAGCCTCTTTTTCAGCCTGGAGGTGGAGTTTTAACTGTTTGATATCATTCTTGTTTGTTCTTGAGATTACGCCGCGAATGATCTCGGGTTCCAGCACCCGTCGCAGGGCGAATACTTCTCGTGCTTCCTGAACGGTCGGGCTGGCAATAAAGGCGCCGCGATTGGGTAGCAGCCTCACCAGCCCGCTTTCGGCAAGGATGGTAAGCGCCTGGCGGATCTTCGTGCGTGAAACCTTGAACGCTTCGGCCATGCGTGATTCGGACAGCTTGCTGCCCGGCGCGATGCGATGCTCCATCACCGCGTTGGTGATGGTTTCGGCGATCTTCTCCGCCTGGGTTTTGTTGGCGTCGGCAACCGGCATTCTGAGTACCTGTATGGATGTAAATAGAATCGGAAAAATTGTGTTCCAGCGATTATAACTTTATTTACAGCAATCTGGAGGACGATTTTGTGAACTATATAGGTGCATTTTTATTCTTAATGCACCTGCTTGGGTCCTGGCGGGTCGTTAGTTTGGGTCGGGTTTAGAGTCTGATAAGGAGGGTTCTAGCCAATTCTCTTGAAAATAGTGTGCTTTTTAAAGTTGGCACGTTTACTGCGTTGTATTTCTTATTGTTGGCAAAATTGTATGCAATTTGGTTTGTGTGCTGCCAGCAACTCTCAGACCAACTGACTCGTGATGAGGATGCAACATGAAAGCAGTGAAGATGATCGCCGCCGGCGCAGTCGCCGCTACTCTGGCTGGTAATGTGCTAGCCGAAAACATGCAGTGGAAGGCGCTGGGCCAGCCAGTCGCGACGGGCCTTATTCAGAACCAGAAGGAGCAACCCTTCTTTGAGAACTTTGCCGAGCGCACCGGGCTGCCGATCGATGTGGACTACAAACCGGTGGATACCACCGGGATCAAGGACACCGAAGAGCTGCGCATGCTCAAGTCCGGTTTGTTCGATATTGTTTCTATCCGTGTCTCGCAAAACTCACGTGATGAACCGGCACTGCTTGGTCTCGATCTGGTTGGTCTGAACACAGAGTATGACAAGGGCGCAAAGGTCGCAGAAGCCTATACCCCGGTGCTGGATGCGCAGCTGCAGAGTCGCTTCAATACCAAGCTGCTGGGTGTCTGGCCGTTTGGCCCTCAAATCCTTTTCTGCAACGCACCCGTTGATAGCTTTGCCGATATCAAGGGGCTGAAAGTGCGTGTCTATGACCAGAGCCTGGCCAACTTCGTTGAGTCGGTCGGCGCAACGCCGGTGCCGATCAGTTTCCCGGATGTACACCAGGCGCTGTCCACCGGTGTAATCGACTGCGCGATTACAGGTCCCAGCTCAGCCAACTCCGCCGGCTGGCCTGAAGTGGCAACCCACCAGGTACCGCTGGGGATGGGCATTGCAATGAACGGCTACGGCATTTCGCTGAAAGCCTGGAATTCGCTGGATGCTGAACAGCAGCAGAAACTGCAAGCGGCCTTCGATGAGCTCGGTGCCGAGATCTGGAGCTACTCCGAGTCGCTGTACGACGATGCGCTGAGCTGCAATACCGGTGGCGAGTGCAAGACCGGCAAACCCTTCGACCTTGTCAATGTGGATCCCACCGCGAACGACATGGAGCTGGTGAATGAAGCGCTGATCAATATCTCGCTGCCGGCCTGGGCCGAAATTTGCGATGCCTCAACCAGTGGTTGCTCCGACAACTGGAAGTCCAGTGTCGGTCCGATCATCGGCCTGAACTAAAAAGCACCCGGAGGTCACTATGTCTGCACGTATTGAAACCCTGCTGGCAACGATCTTCGGGGCGATATTTCTCGCCCTGTCGGTGCTGGTCACGGTAGAGGTGCTGGCTCGAAAGTTCTTCGGCATTGCGCTGGAGGGCTCGTTCGAGCTGGGGGGGTATGCCCTGGCGGTGGGGTCGACGCTGGCCTTCACGCTGGCACTGTTCGGACGTAATCATATCCGCATAGACATACTGCATGACCGGATGCCGGCGGCCATCCGGGCGGCATTGAACCTGATGTCGTTGTTGTTGATGGCCGCGTTTGCCGGCTTATTGGGGTATCTGTCGGTGGCTGTGATCACCGATACGCTCGATTATAGATCCACAGCCCAGACCTCCTGGGCGACACCGCTGATCTATCCACAGAGTGCCTGGTTCGCAGGCCAGGTGATCTTCATGCTGGTCAGTTTTGTGATGCTCTGCAAAGGGCTGTGGCTGCTGATTGGCGGCCGTATGGAGCAGATGAACGAAGTGTTTCATCCCAAGAGTATCAAGCAGGAGCTCGAAGAGGAGCTCGATAATATGACGGAACGTTCTGAGCAGCCTGAACGTTTAAAGGAGGTGGCTTGATGTCCGTCGCCTATGTTTTGATCGCCTTTGTGGCGATGCTGGGAATGATGTTGATCGGCATGCCTATCGCGGTCGCGATGGCGGCCGTGGGTATTATCGGCGGGGTTCTGGCCTACGGTGCTCCGTTTATGGATTCGATCTCTCCCGTGGTCTGGGGGGTACAGAATAACTTCCTGTTGACCTCCATACCCCTGTTTATCCTGCTTGGCGAGCTGCTGCTGCGTGCCGGTATCGCTGATGGCATGTACCGCGCTTTCTCTGCCTGGCTGGGTCGTTTACCCGGTGGGTTACTGCACTCGAATATCGGTACCTGTGCGCTGTTTGCGGCCACTTCCGGCTCTTCTGTAGCCACCGCCGCCACTGTGGGTACGGTGGCACTGCCGTCGCTCAATAGTCGCGGCTACCGCATGAGTACGGCGCTGGGCTCGCTGGCTGCCGGTGGCGCACTGGGCATCCTGATTCCGCCGAGCGTTAACCTGATCGTCTATGGCTCGCTGACCAACACGTCTATCGGCCAGCTGTTTGTCGGTGGCATTCTGCCGGGGATAATCCTGACACTGCTGTTCATGTTCTTTATTGCCCTGAGCAGCATCTGGACTAAAGAAGCGACCGATGCCGAGTCTGTCAGCTGGGCCGAGCGCTGGCGCTTATCCCTGGACCTGATACCGCCACTGATCGTATTTCTGGTGGTGATGGGCAGCATCTACCTGGGACTGGCCACCGCCACGGAATCTGCCGCTCTGGGCGTAGTGACGGCGCTGATTTTTGCCGGCTTGAAAAAGCGGCTGACCTGGCCGGTACTGCAGACCTGCTTTATCCAGACCGCGCGGGTCACCGGCATGATTCTGCTGATTATCACTGCGGCGTTCATTCTCAACCTGACTATCAGCCTGACGGGCGTAGCCGAGGAGATGTCTGAATGGATCACCTCGCTGGGGCTGACGCCGACCGGCTTCCTGTTCGCTTTAGTGGTGTTTTACATCGTGCTTGGCATGTTCATGGATGTGCTGTCGATGCAGGTGGCTACCATTCCTATCACTTATCCGATGGCGGTAGCGTTGGGCATCGATCCGATCTGGTTTGGCATCTTCGTGGTAATGATGTGCGAAATGGGGCTGATTACGCCGCCGGTGGGGATGAACCTCTTTGTCGTCCAGGGGATCCGTCCCGATAACGGCAGTATCGCCGATGCCATGTGGGGCGCGCTGCCGTTCGCGCTGTTGATGTTGGCGTTCACCCTGTTGCTGATCGCTGTGCCGGGTATAGTCACCTGGCTGCCAGGGTTGATGCACTAAGCGCTAAAGAGCATGCCAATGGAGTTGACCGAAATGACACCGCCTTTATGGCAACTGAGTGCGACAGCGCTCGTGGAAGGATTTAAACAGCAGCGCTGGACGCCGGTGCAGGCACTGGAATCGGTGCTGGCGCGTATGGAGGCGGTAAATCCGCAGCTGAACGCCGTAGTGGCGCTGGCGCCGGATGCGGCTGCCAGCGCAGAAGCGGCCAGCGAACGTTACCGGCGGGGAGTGCCCTGCAGTGCGCTTGATGGTGTTCCGATCAGCATCAAGGACAACCTGATGCTTAAGGGGGTGCCCTGTACCTGGGGCACCAAAGCGCTGGCCGGGGCTATCGCCGATCACGACGAACGGCCGGTAGCCCGGCTGCGTGAACTGGGTGCCGTGCTGTTCGCGAAAACCAATGTGCCCGAGTTTACGCTGGAGGGTTATACCGGTAACCCGGTCTACGGCGTCACCCGCAATCCCTGGGATCCGGCCACGACACCGGGTGGATCCAGTGGCGGTGCAGTTGCGGCGGTCGCCGCCGGCATCGGACCCCTGGCACTGTGCACCGACGGCGGCGGCTCCATCCGCCGTCCGGCGGCACACTCACATCTATTTGGCTTTAAACCGGCCATCGGTGCCATTGAGCGCGGCGAAGGCTTACCTCAGCTTCTGCTCGATATGGAGGTGGTGGGCCCGGTAGCGCGCTGTGCGGAAGATCTGGAGCTGCTTTATCTGGCCTTGTCCGATAAGCCGGGTACCGCAAAAAATGAACTGGATCAGGCATCGCCGCCGTTGCGGCGGGTGTTGAGTGTTGAGCAGCTGGGCGGAGATACCCCGGTCGATCCGCAGATCCGAACCGCGATGGCACAGGGACGTGCGCTGCTCGAGGCGCAGGGGATAGAGGTGGTGCAGGGCCCGTTACCGATCGATCTCGAAGCGCTGAATCAGTGCTGGAGTCAGGTTGGCGAGATCGGCTTGGCTCGGTTGGCGCAAAGGTATCCGCAGTGGCTGGCGATGGCCTCGGAACCATACCAGGCCATGGCTGAGCGGGGGGCGGGTGCCTCGGCGGTACAGCTTTGGCAGATACTCGATCTGTTGAACGAGCTGCGTGGGCAGATCGCCAACATCTTCACTGAGTGGGATGCGATACTGACACCGTCGATTGCCGCGCCCGCCTGGCCTGCCGAACAGCGCTTTCCGGAGCAGATCGATGGCGAAACCGTCGGGCCTCGCGGGCACGCGGTGTTTACCGGCTGGGTCAATGCGGTTGGCAGTGCGTCGATCAACCTGCCTCTGCCGGTGGAGGCCTCGGCTCCCCGTGCCGGGATGCAGTTGATCGCGCCGATGGGACGGGAGCCGGCATTGTTTGCAGTGGCGCGACGCTACCAGGCGCAAACCGATCCGGGGGCGCAGTTCTCCGGGCTATGGCAGCAGCTTGGAGCGGTTGCCAGCCCCGTGACATAATAGGCCCTTCCTTTCCGGTTAACTTCTGGCCGTATCGCCAATAATGCGGGGCTTCTGCGCGTGACTAACTTTGCCGATCTCAACCTGTGCCCCGAACTCAATGCCACGCTGGAAGCCCTGGGCTACCGGGAACCGACGCCGATCCAGGCCAAGGCGATCCCGCTGGTACTGGCGGGGCATGATCTGATCGCAGAGGCGCAGACCGGCACCGGCAAGACGGCCAGCTTCGCCCTGCCGATGATCGAGCGCCTGAGCAAACAGCCGGGTAATCCTGAATACCACGATATCCGCGGGCTGGTGCTGGTGCCGACCCGTGAGCTGGCGATCCAGGTGGGCGATAACACCCTGGAATACGGTCAGCTGCTGGGAATGCGGGTGACCTCCATCTATGGCGGGGTACGTTTCGATAACCAGATCCGCAAAATGAAACGAGGCGCCGATATCCTCGTGGCCACACCCGGCCGTCTGCTCGACATGCTGAAGCAGAAAAAGCTCACCCTGGAGCATCTGGAAATACTGGTCTTTGACGAGGCCGACCGCATGCTCGATCTGGGCTTTATCAACGAAATCAAGGCGCTGCTGGCGTTCATGCCGGAAAAGAAACAGACCCTGCTGTTTTCTGCCACGCTGGACGAAAGCGTGGAGGTGCTGGCCGATGCGCTGCTGAACGATCCGAAGCGGGTGCAAGTAGCCCCCCGCAATGCTGCCGCCAGCCAGGTCAGACAGCGGGTCTACGCCGTGGATAATGCCGACAAGGCCGATGTACTGAGCTACCTGATCAAGGGCGCGCACTGGCAGCAGACGTTGGTATTTACCCGCACCAAGCGCCGTGCGGACGAGCTCTGCGCCGCGCTGCAGGCGGACGGTATCGCAGCGCTGGCGATCCACGGTGACAAGCATCAGCGTGAACGTATTGCGGCACTGGCTGCCTTTGCCGAGGGTGACATAAGCGTGCTGGTGGCTACCGACGTGGCGGCCCGCGGTCTGGATATCGAAAGCCTGCCCCAGGTGGTCAACTACGATCTGCCCAACCAGCCGCAGGACTATGTTCACCGCATCGGCCGTACCGGTCGTGCCGGTCAGAAAGGCCTGGCGGTTTCGCTGGTCGGCCCCGATGAGCGTCGCTTCCTCAAGCCAATCTCGGAGCTGATCAACAAGCCGCTGCAGCTGCAGCCGGTGCCGGTGGCGGAAAACGGCAAGCTGGTGGATGGCAAGGCGCTGCCGGACAAGCAGTCGGGCGCGAAAGCCAAGACGAAAGCGAGGCCGGGCAAGGGTGGCAAGAAACCCAAGCCCGCAGCGAAAAACGCCCCGCAACCGACAGAAGAGAAAGCGCCCAGCCGCTCCGCCGGCCGGCGTTCGCTGTTTTCGAAATAGCCAGCTTAACGGCCCGGTCGCAGCTGCCTGAACTTGAGCCGGTAGCGCGCCGGCGTGATGCCGGTCATGCGCTTGAACAGGCGCCGGAAAGAGGCGGGATCCGTGTAGCCCACCTCGGCGCCGATCTGCTCGGTACCCATCTCCGTGGCCTCCAGCATCTGTTTCGCCTCTTCTATTCTCAATGTCTGAACATATTCAATGGGCGTGTAGCCGGTGGCGGCCTGGAAGCGCCGTTTGAACGTGCGCTCGGCCAGGCCTGACTGCGCCACCATCCGTTCGACCGGATTATCCAGCTCGTAATTGTTGGCTATCCACGCCTGCACCTGGTCGATAATCGCATCGCTGTGGCTCGCCGGGCGGGTTATCGCGGCAAAAGGCAACTGGCCGTCACTGCGATCGCCCAGCAGAAAGACCTTGGATGAACGTGTGGCTTCCTCGGCCCCGCAGAAGTGGGCGATCAGGTAGAGTGCGAGCTCAATCCAGGACGAGGCACCACCGGCGGTGACGATACGATGGCTGGCGCCGGTCAGTGACAGGATGCGCTCCGGTTTCAGCTGCACCCGCGGATAATACTCTCTGAACTGCGTCGCTATGCCCCAGTGGGTGGTGGCTTCAAGGCCATCCAGCAGTCCCGCCTCGGCCAGCAGCAAGCCACCGGTGCAGACGGAGGTGACCAGGGCGCCACCTGCGTACTGCCGAGCCAGCCAGCGGCTGGCACCGGGCCAGCGCCCGCGCGGATCGGTAGCAGTGTCCAGCAGCAGGTCGGTGGCGACGATCAGGTCATATTGCCGATTCGATGCGAAGGTTGCTGTTGGTTTGACCGGGGTATCCATGGCGCACTGGGTGACCTCTTTGGTATCGGCCACCAGCCAGGGATGCATGTGCACCTGGCCTGCTCGTTGCCCCGTCATCGACTCCCAGGCGTGACCGACGCTGGCGAATATCTCATGCAGGCTATAGAGCGCCGCCGGTGCGGTTTCGGGCACGACAATCAGTGCAACCTCAATGATATCGGGTGAACTCTTCATCTGTTCAGGGTGGCACAAATGCCACGTTTTAGTCTTTTTTCACGCTCGTTGGCCAGTGGGCGCGGGCGTACCTTTTCAGTGTCGGTGCTTGCAAAAGCACACCTCCAACGACAGGTCTAAAAACAGAGGTAATTCTTAATGACGACACTGAATATTAACCCGCCCCCGACCTTTGACCAGGCACGCGCGGATGCATTTGCCGATCGCATCGTCGCAACACTGGATGCCGGCGCCGTTTCCGTAATGCTGTCGATAGGACATCGCACCGGACTGCTGGCGCGGATGGCGCAGCTGTCGCCATCCACCAGCGTGGAAATCGCTGCCGCCAGTGATTTGAATGAGCGTTACGTGCGCGAGTGGCTGGCCTGCATGGTGACCGGCGGGATTATCGACTACCGGCCCGAGGATCGGACCTACTCGCTGCCACAGGAACATGCAGCCAGTATCACCCCGGAGGGTGCACTGGGTAATCTGGCGGTCTACAGCCAGCACATCGCGTTGCTGGGCCGCGTGCAGGATTCGATTCTGCAGCGCTTTGAAACCGGTGAGGGCACAAGCTACGGCGACTATCCCTGTTTCCACTCGATCATGGCGGAAGATAGTGCGATGACGGTTCTGAGCCAGGTCTTTGACACCCTGCTGCCGCTGGCGGAAGGGCTTTCGGAGCGGCTGGAGCAGGGCATTGATGTGCTCGATGCCGGCTGCGGCCGCGGCAAGGTGTTGATCGCCCTTGCACGCCGTTTTCCCAACAGCCGGTTTACCGGTTACGACCTGTGTGACGATGCCATCACCGCTGCCAGCGGGGAGGTTACGGCACTGGGTATAAGCAATATCCGTTTCGGCGTCCGTGATCTCACCTATTTCGGTGCGGATCAGCAGTTCGACCTGATCACATCCTTCGATGCGGTGCATGATCAGAAGGATCCTGATGAACTGGTGCGCTCCTACCACCGGGCCCTGCGTCATGGGGGTGTTTACCTGATGCAGGATATCGGCGGTTCGGCCTATCTTGAAAACAATCTGGAGTTTCCGCTGGCGTCGCTGCTGTATGCGATCTCCTGTTGCCACTGCATGCCGATCTCGCTCGGCCAGGGTGGCCAGGGGTTGGGTACCCTGTGGGGCTGGGAAACCGCAGAGCGGATACTGCATGACGCAGGTTTCGCCTCCGTGGAACGCCATACCCTGGAGCATGACCCGACCAACGTCTGGTTCGTGTCTACCAAAAGCTGATTGAGCAATCGTTGCGCCCGCCGGGCGCAACGTACAAACGGGAGGAAAAGATGGAGATCAAACTCTACCAGGTCGATGCGTTTGCATCGCGCTGCTTTGAGGGCAATCCGGCAGCGGTTTGCCCTCTTGAACACTGGCTGGACGACGCGTTGATGCAGGCGATTGCGGCCGAGAACAACCTGGCCGAAACCGCGTTTTTTGTACCCGTCGATGCCGGCTTCGAGATCCGCTGGTTCACACCTGCCTGCGAAGTGGATCTGTGTGGACACGCCACGCTCGCCAGTGCCTGGGTGCTGTTCAACTGCCTCGACTACGGCGCGGAACGGGTGACCTTCCAGTCGCGCAGTGGACCACTGCAGGTCAGCCGGCAGGGGGACTGGCTGGAGCTGGATTTCCCGGCGGTGACGCCGGCGCCCTGCGAAACGCCCCCGGCGCTGAAAAGCGCATTTTCCGTCGAACCCCGAGCCTGTTTGTGTGGCGACGATTATCTGCTGGTGTTTGACCGGGAGCAGGCGGTGATCGGGGCGCAGCCGGATCTGGAAAAACTGCGCTCGCTGGGTGCACGGGGCGTGATCATTACCGCGCCGTCCCAGCGTTATGACTTTGTCTGCCGGTTCTTTGCGCCCAAGCTTGGCATCGATGAAGACCCGGTGACCGGCTCCGCTTTTACCCAGTTGATCCCCTACTGGGCGGCGCGATTGGAGAAGGCGAAGCTGAGCGCAAAGCAGGTATCCTCGCGTGGCGGAGAGGTAGGCTGCGAGCTGGCCGGTGAACGGGTGAAAATCCGGGGCCGGGCTGTTCTCTACCTGGTTGGCAGCATCCAGATCTGATCCGGGGCGGTTGGGTGGGCTCCGGAGTCCGGGGGCCTGACGCTGAAGTGTCAGATTGCGCCTGTATAAAGGGCAGTGTCCCAACAGCGCTTTTTGATAGCCAGCTAAGGTGCCGCCATGAACCGGTCAGTGCTTTTGGATCTGTTACGAATCTTCGCCATCGCGTTGGTTTTTATCGCTCATTTCGGTCAGCTGCTGGGTACCTCCGCCGGCGGCTTTTTCGGTATCAAGAATTTCTATTATGTGAGCCTCGGCGGCGTCGGCGTCAGTCTGTTTCTGATCCTCTCCGGCGTGCTGGCGGGGCTCACGAGTTCGACCGGGAAAACCGGGTACCTCACCTACCAGCTGAAAAAGCTGCTGCGTATCTATCCCCTGTATCTGCTGTCGGTGCCGCTGGCGATGATCGGCTACCTGCTTGGCGATCTGCTGCTTAACGGCGATCTGCCGGTGCTGTTTCCCAACGGTTTTGGCATCGATCTGCTGGGCAGCCTGACCGGATTTTACGCCTGGATGGGGCTCTGGGGCGGCCCCTACAACGCGCCGAGCTGGTTTATCGCGTTGATCATCGTCATGTACCTGCTGTTTCCGCCGCTTTACCAGATGCTGAAACGCTGGCCCCATCGGGTGCTGCTGGCAACCTTCCTTATCAGTGTTGTCTCGCGGATCTACGTCGGGCAGCAGGGCGTCCCCTTTGTCGATGAGGGCCTATATGGCAGCGTTGAAAGCTGGGTATACCGGCAGTTTGGTTTTATGCCGGGTCGCCCCGGTGACTGGTTTCCGCCCTGCCGCCTGTTTGAGTTTGCGCTGGGCATCTACCTGGCGATTATCCTGCCGGGGTCTGTCTGGAGCTGGCTGAAAGCTGGTTTTCTGGCTCGACCCGTGCACTATCTCAGCGACCTCTCCTTTGCACTCTTCCTGCTGCATTACCCCTTCCTGTTCCTGGTGGTGTGGCTGGAGGAGCTGGGGTTGCCGCTGCCGTTGTCGATCGGTTTATACCTGGTGCTGCTGATGGCGCTGGCGCACGGGGTCGACAGACTGGATCAGCGCTTGCCGCGCAAAGCGGTTCTCGGGTGGTTGAGCCCTGGGCGTAAAAGCCGTTACGCTGCGCAGCATTAACCTGCCCACCTGGAGCAGGCCTAAACTGGCGGGAGCCCGTAATGAGCCGACCTCTTAGAATCGATTTCGTATCCGATATTGTCTGCCCCTGGTGTGCTATCGGCCTGCATAGCCTGCTACAGGCGCTGCAGCAGCTTGGCGACGAGGTGTCTGCAGAGATCTATTTTCACCCGTTCGAACTGACCCCTGATATGCCGGCGGAAGGGGAGCGGGTTATACCCTATCTCTGCCACAAGTACGGCATGAGCGAGGTGGAGGTGGCGCACAACCAGGCTCATATCACCGAGCGTGGTGCGCAGCTTGGATTCGCGTTCGATTTCCGCGCCGACAGCCGCAAGTGGAATACTTTCCATACTCACCGTCTGCTCCACTGGGCCGGCGAGCAGGGGCGTGACCAACAGCTGGCACTGAAACTCGCACTGTTTGAGGCCTACTTCAGCCGCAATCTCAATCCGTCCGATCGGACGCTGTTGTGTGAGCTGGCAGCAGAGGCAAGCCTGGATGCCGCCGAGGCGGGCCGGGTCTACGACAGTGGCGAATACGCCGAGGCGGTGCGCAGTGAAGAGCGTCTCTGGCAGCAGCGTGGTGTCAGTTCGGTGCCGGCGATCGTTTTCGATCAGCGTTACCTGGTCTCCGGTGGTCAGCCGGTAGAGACCTTCGTGCAGGTGATCCGTGATCTCCCCAGTGAGGCGGTTTGAGCGCGTGCCTGGCGATCCCCGGTACCTGCTCGTGGCGGGTATTTATGGTCTTGCGGAGCCGCTGGAGTGTATGAAAGCGGCGGGCGACAGGTAGGTAAGAGTAAAAACGCTAATATTAGGGAAACTGCGCATAGGTCGAGTGCGTTGCGACCTGACCGGGGCACCCGGTTAATACGGGGTGTTAGTCGTGACGCCTTGTCCTGCTGTTATCAAGGGAGGAGCGTGAATGAAATCTTCGATTCTGGCTGTCGGGCTTAGCGCGCTGTGGCTGACAGGTTGCGCCGGGCCGTCCTACTGGCACGAACCTCCGGAGGCTTCTGCCGGTCCGCAGCAGGCCGATACCTGGCAGGGGCTGGTGCGTAATGGTCCGCTGCACTATTACGGTCGTGACCGCCTGATGCGACCGATCTCTGTCCGTTGTGCTGCCTACACCGATCTGGTCAGCCTGACCCGTAACGGGGACAGGCTGGAGGTCAGTCTGGGCAGTGATCCGGCGCTCGCGTTTGAGACAGGTATAGATGCCGATGGCCGCTTCAGCCGGGTTCAACCGGTCCAGGGTGACACCTGGGTTTACGGCGGTGTCATGCTGTTAGATACCTCGCCGATGATGCATGTCTGGGGGCAGCTGGACGAAACAACGGGGTTGGGCACCGGCCGGGTCAACGTATCGCCGGGGGATGAACGGCTCGGCTGTGTCGGTTATTTTGAGGTCAGTCGTAACAGCGCAGCACCGGACGAGGCCGAGCGCGGCGATGCGTTCAAAATACGTTACTGGATCGATGAGGTGGACAGGTTCGATGAGCCCTGGGTGTTTGGCATCCACCGCAACCGTTTCCCTGGGTTCTGGGGTTTCTAGCGGCGTTGAGGATAGCTTGGGGGGGGGCTTGGGAAGCCACGAACAGGTTCGTGGATTCCCAGCGGCACAGGGCCAGATTAAACAGAGTCAGTCATGCAAAGTGGGGAAGGAGGCAAACGCCTTCTGTACCTCTGAAATCGGCAGGTTGGTGAGTTTCTTGTCGATGTCACCACGCAGATGCTGACGCACGTGGTCATCCATCGCGTCCCGCACCAGGCCTAAAAAGTGGGGCGGTGCTGACAGGTAAAATCCCTTGATCTCATTAGTGTCCACGGCGCTACGCAGCTTGGCGACAATATCGCGGGCGAAGCGTTTGTCTTCGGTTTCCCTGGCTGAGGTTTTTGTCGCGATACTTTGGGCATCGGTCACCAGGTCGCTTTCCTTAACCCGGGCCTGTGGGTGTACCAGATTCGTCAGCTCTTCCAGCCCTCCGCGGGGTTTCTCCTGAGAATAAATAACAGCTTTAGACGCATCTGCAACGACTATCCAATCCGGCATAGCACACCTCTTATTTTGGTTTTTCGAACGGGGCGGCTTCCTGTCCTGCACTCCTCTCTTCGGTAGGGCTTTATCCAAGCGACAAGACCCTGAGCAATGGCGTTCCATCCAGCAGCCACTTCTTTATTTGTAGACCAATTTGACGCTATCAGCCTCTGTTATGCGCCCGTCTGGGGCGAAACAGCACCAGTCTGGAAAGGTCGCTTACGGCGACTCGGGGTAAGTGTTTGATTTGTCTTGTTGGGGCTATGGCATACCTGCTGCATGAACTCTGCTGTATCATCACGCGCTGTTTCATCTGGGCTTACCGGCCCAAAGAGTGAAACGCAGGTGGAGAATTCAAAAGATTCTTATCCACATCACATTTTCGCCTCGGACCGCCACAAGCGGAGGGAGTCGTACACATGGTTACTACACATCGCTGGCTTTCCATTCTGGAAGGCTGTCTGCTCGTTGCCTTGGGCATACATCTGCTGGAAACCTCGGATCTGCTGATCAGCGGCACTGCGGGTATGGGCCTGATCCTGAAGCAGGTTACGCAGCTGAGTTTCGGACAATTGTTTTTTCTGTTGAACCTGCCGTTTTATCTGCTGGCACTACGCTGTCTAGGCTGGGCTTTTGCCTGGCGCACCTTTATCGCCGTCAGCATGCTGGCGGGACTGTCCGAGTTGATGCGGCTCTGGGCCGATTTCACTATGGAGCCGATACTGGCGGCGGTGCTTGGCGGCATGCTGGTGGGGTTTGGCCTGATTATCCTGTTTCGTCACCAGGCATCGCTCGGCGGTGTGAATATCCTCGCGATCTATCTTGAGAAGCGGTTCGATATCCATGCCGGCAAAACCACCCTGGGCTGTGATCTGCTGATCGGCGCCTGCGGCTTTGCGGTCTATTCGCCGCTGCAGATGGCCTGGTCCCTGGCGGTGTTTCTGGCGTTGAGCTCAGTGGTCGGCCGCTATCACCGTCCACCGCGCTGGGCGCGGGTGCCGCAGCAGGTCGGCTGAAGGGGCTGATAAGCGTCGTATCAAACAAAGGTTGAGTTGCTTCGCCAGGCCGTTGATTTTATGTTGTCCGTCACAACAAATAGACAGCATAAGGCAGCGGTATGAGTTATCTGAAGCAGTATCCAAACCATGACGGCTATTTCGGTGATTTCGGCGGTGCGTTTCTGCCGCCGGAGCTGGAGTCCCAGTTCGCCGAGATCAACAAGGCGTATCTGGCGCTGGGCCGTTCAGCGGATTTTCTCAATGAGCTGCGTTATATCCGTAAGCACTACCAGGGCCGCCCGACACCGGTTTACTACGCCCGCAATCTGAGCCGCGAAACCGGCGCGCAGATCTACCTCAAGCGTGAAGACCTGAACCACTCTGGCGCTCACAAGCTCAACCACTGCATGGCGGAAGCGCTGCTGGCCAAGCATATGGGCAAGACCAAGCTGATTGCCGAAACCGGTGCCGGCCAGCACGGCGTGGCTTTGGCCACTGCTGCCGCCTATTTCGGCATGGAGTGCGAGATCCATATGGGCGAGATCGATATCGCCAAGGAGTCACCCAACGTCACCCGCATGAAGCTGCTGGGTGCCGAGGTGGTGCCGGTGGGCTTTGGCGGTCGCAGCCTTAAAGAGGCGGTGGATTCTGCGTTCCAGTCCTATCTGGGGCAGGCGGAAACGGCTCTGTTCGCGATCGGCTCTGTGGTCGGTCCGCATCCCTTCCCGCTGATGGTGCGCGACTTCCAGTCCGTGATCGGTACCGAAGCCAAGGAGCAGTTCCTGGAGCTGGTTGGCGAGCTGCCGGACCAGGTCGGTGCCTGTGTCGGTGGCGGTTCCAACGCCATGGGCATCTTCAGTGCCTTCCTCGATGACGAGGGCGTCAGCCTTAACGGTGTCGAGCCGCTGGGCAAGGGCACCAAGCTGGGAGAGCACTCGGCCACCATGACCTTCGGTAAGCCCGGCATGATTCACGGCTTCAAATGCCTGCTGTTGAGCGACGAGGAAGGCAATCCGGCACCGGTTCACTCTATCGCCTCGGGTCTAGATTATCCGGGCGTGGGTCCGGAGCACTCCTTCCTGAAGACATCGGGCCGCGTTAACTACCACGCCATCAGCGATGATGAAACGCTGGATGCCTTCTACAAGCTGTCACGCATGGAGGGAATCATCCCGGCACTGGAAAGCGCCCATGCGGTCGCCTGGGCAATGAAGCACGGCCGCGAAAATCCGGGCGAGACGATCCTGATCAACCTGTCCGGCCGCGGTGACAAGGATATCGATTACGTCAGCGAGAATTTCGGCTTCGAAGCCCGCTGATCCTGGCAGGTTTTCTGTACGGGGTACGTCCCCGTGCCGATTGAGGTTGGCACGATGGTTATTTAAAACAGGGCGGTCGATCGCGAAGGGGCCGTCGCTCCTGCCACTAGGTGATTTGTACATATCAACAAAAAGCCCGCCTGTGAAAAGGCGGGCTTTTTAGTTCATCGACCGAAGCTGCTGATTACAACGCTTCGATCTTGGCGCATTGCTCCTGCAGCTTGGCCTGGGATGCCTGAGCAGCGGCAATCTTCTCGCGCTCCTTGGCGACCACGGCCTCCGGGGCGTTGGCGACGAACTTCTCGTTGGACAGCTTGCCTTCCACGCGCTTGATCTCGCCGGTGAGGCGGTCGATCTCTTTCTGCAGACGGGCCAGTTCCGCTTCCTTGTCGATCAGGTCGGCCATCGGCACCAGTACTTCCATGGAGCCTACCAGCTGAGTGGCGGACATCGGTGCGTCTTCCGGGTTGTCCAGCCAGGTCAGGGAGCTGAGCTTGGCCAGTTTCTTCAGGAAGGCGGCGTTCTCTTCCATGCGGCGCTTGTCATCGGCGTCGCCGTGAGCGAACAGCAGATCCAGGTCCTGGGACGGCGCGATCTTCATCTCGCCGCGGATGTTACGCACGCCGGTGATAACACCCTTGAGCCACTCGATATCGGTTTCCGCCTGGGCGTCGATCTTGCTCTCTTCGGCTACCGGGTAGGACTTCAGCATGATGGTGTCGCCATCGGTGCCGGCCAGTTCCTTGATCGCCTGCCAGATCTCTTCGGTGAGGAACGGCATGATCGGGTGCGCCAGACGCAGGATCGCTTCCAGCACGCGCACCAGGGTGCGACGGGTGCCGCGTTTGGCTTCCGCGGAGGCGTTTTCGTCCCATAGAACCGGCTTGGACAGTTCCAGGTACCAGTCGCAGTACTGGTTCCAGACGAAGTCGTAGATGGTCTGCGCCGCCAGGTCGAAGCGGAACTCGTCCATATGCTTGGTGACGGTGCTTTCTGCGCGCTGCAGCTCGCTGATAATCCAGCGGTCCGCCAGGGACAGGTCTACATTTCCACCGTTCTGGCCGCAGTCTTCGCCTTCGGTGTTCATCTGCACGTAACGGGCAGCGTTCCAGATCTTGTTACAGAAGTTGCGGTAACCTTCCAGACGTTTCATATCCCAGTTGATATCGCGGCCGGTGGAGGCCAGCGCCGCCAGGGTAAAGCGCAGGGCGTCGGTGCCGTGAGCGGCGATCCCTTCCGGGAACTGCTTTTCGGTACGCTTGCCGATCTTCTCGGCCAGCTGCGGCTGCATCATGTTGCCGGTACGTTTTTCCAGCAGTTCCGGCAGACCGATACCGTCGATCATGTCCAGCGGGTCGAGTACGTTACCCTTGGACTTGGACATCTTGTCGCCGCTCTCGTCGCGGATCAGACCGGTCACGTAGACGTTCTTGAACGGTACCTGCGGCTTGCCGTCCTCGTCCTTCATGAAGTGCAGCGTGAACATGATCATGCGTGCAACCCAGAAGAAGATGATGTCGAAGCCGGTGACCAGCGTATCGGTCGGGTGGAAGGTCTTCAGACGATCGGTATTTTCCGGCCAGCCGAGGGTGCCGAAGGTCCACAGCGCGGAGCTGAACCAGGTGTCGAGCACGTCGTCGTCCTGGCGCAGCTCAAGCTCCAGGTCCAGGCCGTATTTCTCGCGGGCGGCTTCGGCGGAGGCGGCGACATAGACGTTGCCGGCATCGTCATAGAACGCCGGGATACGGTGACCCCACCATAGCTGACGGGAGATACACCAGTCCTGAATGTCGCGCATCCAGGCGAAGTACATGTTTTCGTACTGCTTGGGCACGAACTTGATATCGCCATCCTCGACCGCCTTGATCGCCGGCTTGGCCAGGGTCTTGGCATCGCAGAACCACTGGTCGGTCAGCATCGGCTCGATCACCACGCCGCCACGGTCGCCGTAGGGCACGGTCATATCGTTTTCATCGATCTTGACCAGCAGGCCCGCTTCTTCCATATCGGCAACGATCTGCTTACGCGCGGCGAAGCGCTCCATGCCGTGATATTTCTCCGGCAGACTCGGATCCAGTTCGTTGTTAACGCTGCCGTCGAAGTTGAACACCTGGGCTTCATCGCGGATATCGGCGTTCAGGGTCAGCACGTTGATCATCGGCAGCTGCTGACGCTGACCAACCTGGTAGTCGTTGAAGTCGTGCGCCGGGGTGATCTTCACGCAGCCGGTACCCTTCTCCATGCTGGCGTGTTCGTCAGCGACGATGGGGATGCGGCGGCCGGTCAGGGGCAGTGCCACGAACTTGCCGACCAGGTTGTCGTAACGTTCGTCTTCCGGGTTAACCGCTACACCGGTGTCACCGAGCAGGGTTTCCGGACGGGTGGTACCAACGACGATGTAATCCAGGCCGTCTTTGGTCTTTTCGCCATCGGCCAGCGGGTAGCGCAGGTACCACATCTTGCCTTTGACTTCGCGGTTCTCCACTTCCAGGTCGGAGATGGCGGTGTGCAGTTTCGGATCCCAGTTGACCAGGCGCTTGCCGCGGTAGATCAGACCTTCATCGTGCAGGCGGATAAATACTTCCTGCACCGCGTGGTAGAAACCGGAGTCCATGGTGAAACGTTCGGTAGGCCAGTCAACCGAGTTACCCAGGCGGCGCATCTGACCGGTGATGGTGCCACCGGACTGCTCTTTCCACTCCCAGACCTTCTCGATAAACGCATCGCGGCCCAGGTCGTAGCGGCTCTCGCCGGTTTCGGCGGCCAGCTTGCGCTCAACAACCATCTGGGTGGCGATACCGGCGTGGTCGGTGCCGACCTGCCACAGGGTGTTGCGGCCCTGCATACGACGGTAGCGGATCAGAGAATCCATGATAGTGTGCTGGAAGGCGTGGCCCATGTGCAGGCTGCCGGTGACGTTGGGCGGCGGGATCATGATGCTGTAGGCATCACCTTCGCCGGAAGGGGCGAAGTAGCCCTTCTCTTCCCAGGTCTGGTACCAGGATTTCTCGATCTCGTGGGGCTGGTAGGTCTTGTCCATTGGGTCCGTATCTCTGATCGTTTTGGCCACTCGGGTGGCTGCCGGACTCGGGCTCGGCGTGTATGCCTGAAACAGCTGGCGTACACGGGGCGTCGGCAACTCGGTCGAAACCGGGCATTATACAGGCTGGGGGAGGGCGATTACAGGGCCTGGGAGCGGCTGGAACGGGCCACTAAGCGCTGCAAAAATAACTCTGAGTCAACAAGCGTGGAATCAACGGATGGATCAGGCTGAACCCGTCATCGAACGGGGAGCAACAACGCGACTTCTGGGCACCTGGACGCTGTCCCGCCACCGGCAGTTGAAGCGCCTGCTGACGCAGACGCCGGTGCCTGAGGGGGAGGTACAGTTGCGCCATATCGGCGCGCTGGATACCGCGGGCGCCGCACTGCTTGCGCGCTGGCTGGGGCTGGAGCGGCTTGAAGCGATTATCAATGCCGAAACCGGGCTGCAACCGGAGCGCCGTGCGCTGCTGGAAACCCTGCTGCGCGCCATGGGACGCGAGCCCGCCCCGGCGGCGAAAAAGCCGGCAGCACTGCTGCAGGCACTGGCGCTATTGGGTGAGCAGAGCGAATACCTGGCGCGTCATTTCTGGCAGCTGAGCGGTTTTGTCGGCCTGGTGCTGCAGACCCTGGCTGTTGTGCTGCCGAGGCCCTCCCGCTGGCGCCTCACGGCGCTGGTCAACCAGATCCATCAGACCGGCCTCAATGCGGTGCCGATCGTCGCGCTGCTGACCTTTCTGGTGGGTGCGGTGGTCGCTTTTCTTGGCGCCACGGTGCTGGGTGAGTTCGGCGCCGAGATCTATACCGTCAACCTGGTGGCCTACTCCTTCCTGCGAGAGTTCGGCGTGATTCTGGCGTCGATAATGCTCGCCGGGCGCACGGCCAGTGCCTTTACTGCCCAGATCGGCTCCATGAACGCCAACGAGGAACTCGATGCCCTGCGCACCCTGGGGCTCAGCCCCATTGAGCTGCTGGTGGTTCCCCGGGTGCTGGCGCTGCTGGTCACCCTGCCGCTGCTGACCTTCGTGGCGATGATCTCGGGGCTGGTCGGTGGCGCCGTGGTGTCGGTGGTCTCGCTGGACATCGCCCTGAGCCAGTATCTGTCGATTGTCGCCGATGTGCCGCTGAAACATTACCTGGTTGGCATGGTGAAGGCGCCGGTGTTTGCCTTTGTCATTGCGGTGATCGGTTGCATGGAAGGCTTCAAAGTCAGTGGTAGTGCGGAGTCGGTGGGCCGGCATACGACCTCCAGCGTGGTGCAGTCGATCTTTATGGTGATCCTGCTTGATGCGGTGGCGGCGCTATTCTTTATGGAGCTGGGCTGGTGATGGAGGTTCAACAAGGCATGGCCGAGGCGATTATCGAGGTGCGCGGGTTGAGTAACCGGTTCGGTGACAATTCGGTACATGAGGATCTGGATCTGGACCTCTACCGCGGAGAAATCCTGGGGGTGGTCGGTGGCTCCGGCACGGGCAAGTCGGTGCTGCTCAGATCCATCGTCGGTCTGAACCGCCCCAACAGCGGTGAGGTTCGTCTGTTTGGTCAGAACCTGCTTGAGCTGCCGGCCCAGGAGCGGGCGGAGCTGGAACAGCGCCTGGGCGTGCTGTTTCAGGGCGGAGCGCTGTTCAGCTCGCTGACGGTGCGTGAGAACGTGGCGCTGCCGCTGATCGAACATGCGGGCCTTAGTCGCGACGATGCCGAGGAGCTGGCCGAGGTGAAGCTGGCGCTGTCGGGCCTTGCGCCCCACGCCGGCGATCTTTATCCCGCCTCGCTGTCCGGCGGCATGATCAAACGTGCTTCGCTGGCACGCTCACTGGCCCTGGATCCGGATGTGCTGTTTCTCGATGAGCCTACCGCCGGACTCGACCCCATCGGCGCGGCGGAGTTTGACCAGCTGCTGCTGACCCTGCGTAACGCGCTGGGGCTGACCGTATTCATGGTGACCCATGATCTGGACTCGCTCTGGACCGTGTGTGACCGCATCGCCGTGCTGTCGCAGAAGCGTGTGCTGGTGGCGGATGCGCCTGAGCGGGTGGCCGAATATCAGGACGACTGGATTCAACGCTATTTCCAAGGTCCGCGTGGGCGGGCCGCCCATAGCTCAGTAAAAAAGAGCGCGGCGGAAAATAGCGCGGTGCTAAATAGTGCGGTGAAAGGGAACTGAGATGGAAACGCGTGCACATCATGTGATCATTGGGCTGTTTACACTGCTGGCGTTGCTGGCGGCGCTGGGCTTTGGTGTCTGGCTGGTGAAGTCGGGCAAGCAGGAGGAAACTCTCAGCTACCGGGTGGTATTCACCGAAGCGGTCAGCGGCCTGAGCGTGGGCAGCCAGGTGAAGTACAGCGGCCTGCGCGTCGGCGAGGTGCGACAGCTGGCGCTGGACCCGACAGATCCGCGCCGGGTGCTGGCCGATATCGAGGTTAGTGCCACCACACCGATCAACCAGGGTACGGTGGCGAAACAGGCGATCGCCAACATCACCGGGTCCGCCAATATCCTGCTGAGCACCGATAACCCCCAGGCGCCGCCGCTGGAGAGAGACGGGGACTCGCCGCCGATTATTCAGGCCGAGCCCTCCGCGTTTGGCTCGCTGATCGGTAACAGCGAAACCCTGTTCGCCAACGTCAATGAGCTGGTGGATCAGGGCGCCAGGCTGCTCTCGGCGGATAATATCGAACGTATCGGCAACATTATCCACAACCTGGAGCGGGTCACCGGGGACCTGGCGGACTCCCGCGCCGATGTGGCCGAGTCCCTGGATGAGCTGACCCAGGCGGCGCAGGATGCACAGCGGGTGATGCGCGATGCCAGTGCGCTGATGACCCACGCCGATGAGCTGCTGGTGTCACGCGGTGGGCCGATGTTTGCCGAGGGTCAGAAGGTGATGCGTTCGCTGGCACAGAGCAGCGAGCAGCTGGAAGGACTGCTGAGCCGCAATGCCGACGAGCTGGACCGGGGCTTCAAGGGCGTGGCGGAGATCGGCCCGGTGATGCGCGAGCTGCAGCGCAGTCTGGGTACCCTGAATCGAATCCTGGCGCGGCTGGAGGAAGACCCGGCCGGTTATCTGACAGGCAAAGCCCCGGCTAGTGAATTTACCCCCTGAGAGGTCAGGCATGTTGCGACGTATTATTCAACGGATGAAAAAACAGCGCTTGCCTCTCGGGCTGGCGCTGGGGCTCCCTGTCGTTCTGAGCGCCTGCAGCCTGCTGCCGGCAGCAGAGCCGGTGCAAAGCTGGACCCTAAGGCCGGCCACCACGGAAAACGCAGGCCCTGTGACTGTGACGGATCTGCAGGTGTTACGTGCGCAGGCGCAGGATCTGCTCAGCGGCCGTTACCTGCTGGTGGTGCCCGAAGCGCAGCCGATCAGTGTCTATAGCGGCCAGCGCTGGAGCGCCAGTATTCCGACGCTCTGGCGTGATTACCTGGTTAGCGCTCTGCAGCGCGACAGCCGCTTTGCCCGTATCAGCAGCGACGCGGTAAGAATCGATGCCCGTTACGAGTTGGTCAGCCGGATCGATGCCTTTCAAAGCGAATACCGCGATGGCCAGCCGGTAGCCGTGATGCGGGGCTACCTGCAGCTGATCGACAGTCATAGCCGGGCGATTATTGCCGAGCGTACGCTGGAGCTGTCGCAGCCGGCCGAGGGTGTCGAGGTGGCGGCGGTGGTAGACGCCTTTTCGTTGCTGATGGCACAGGCCAGCCATGAAATCCGGGACTGGCTGCTACGGGTGAGCCCCGGGCGGTCCTGAGTTTGCCAGTCACCCGCCTCAGCGCTGTTTGAGCTGCTCCTGCCAGAGGTGCTCAAGCGTGGGCGGTCGGGTAGCGCCATAGATGGCGTGATCGCTGCCGCTGTACCAGGCCCAGAGCTGGTCGCCATAATCGTAGTGCCACCACTCCGACGGCAGGTTGGTAAAACCCGCGCCGGTCATGGCGTGGTACAGCACGCGGCGGTGGTGGCGCGCCATGAACTCTCCCAGGGCATGATGCTCGTCAGACTCCAGTGCGGCGCACCAGGACAGCGGCCCCGCCTCGTCGAACAGGGAACCCATATCCAGTAAGCGGCCCTCGGCATCGGCCAGGGTGACATCGACGGCGGCGCCGGTCAGGTGAGGGCTGGGCGCGTCCGCTTCCGTGCTGGGCGGCGACACCAGAGCCCGCGCTTCCAGCGCCCTGGCTTCTGCCGGTTGATCCGGGTTGGCGTGTTCCATCAGGTTGAGCAGAGTGTCGTAGAGATACTGCTGGACGGTAAATGGACGCCAGCCGTCGAGAATGATCAGTTGATAACCCTCGGGCAGGCGCTCTGCGGCGTCGAGCAGGCGGTTATACACGCCCAGGCGGACCAGGCACTCCGGCATCGCCCCCGAAATACCCTGGTGGAAATAGGCGGGCCAGATTTTCCAGTCATCGCTCAGGCTGGCGGGCTGCAGCGGTTCGCCGCAGTCGCTGATCGGTATCTGTTGCATCTGCGTCCAGTCGGGCAGATTCAGAGACGGGATAGGCGGAAGCTCGGTACTCATGTTGTCCTGCTTACGGGTGTGATTGGGTTAACGTTACCCGGATTGCCTGCTGGCGGGAAGACGCTATTCCCCCTGCAGCGCGACAACGGGATTCAGGCGCGACGCCTGCAGGGCGGGCAGGGTGCCTGCCGCAAGGCCGACAAGAAACGAGAGCCCCAGGGCCAGCAGCAGAAACAGCGGGCTGATCTGTATCGGCAACGCCGGTATCGCCAGCGCCAGCAACCCCAGGAACAGGGCGGACAACAGGAGTCCCACCAGGCCGCCGGCCATCGCCAGTAATACCGCTTCCGCCAGGAAAAGGCGCAGAATCTGCTGGCGGGTGGCGCCGATCGCCCGTAGCAGACCAATCTCACCGCGCCGTTCGCGCACGGTAGTGACCATGATCGTCAGAATGCCGATGGCGCCAACCAGTAGCGAAATCCCGCCAAGTCCGCCGATCGCCAGGGTCAGGATGCCGAGAATGCGATCCAGGCTGGCGAGCATCTCGTCCTGGGTCATGATCGAGAAATCCTCACCGCCGTGACGGGCGATCATCCGCTCCCTGATTCGTTCGGCCATCGCTTCGGCCGTGGTGGCGGCGCGGTAGGTGATATCGATCTCCATCAGGCCGGTGCGGTTGAACAGGGTCAGTGCCCGGTCGATCGGGATGTAGACGATATCGTCCAGGTCGAAACCGAGCATCTGTCCCTTCTCTTCCATGACGCCGATCACCCGGTAGCGCTCGCCACCGACCCGGATGAAACTGCCAAGAGGGTTGGCGCTGCCGAAAAGCTCCACGCGAACCTTGTGGCCGAGTACGGCAAAGGGCTGGGAATAACCGGCACTTTGCGGCAGGAAACGACCCAGTACCACGTTAAATCGCCAGGCGCTGGCAGCATCGCTACCGGTGCCGAGAATGTCGGTATGGCGGACGCGACGGCCGAATTCGATGGCACCGGCACCCTGCACCAGCGGCACTACCTCAATAGCATAGGGCAGGGAACGCAGGCTCTGCGCATCCTCCAGCGTTAACGGCTGGGTGCTGGATAGCAGCGCGCCCATGCCGCCGGTCTGGCTTTTCCCCGGGTTGATGGCAATGATGCGACTGCCGAACTGGGAAAAATTCTCCAGCACATAGATACGCAGACCCTCGCCCAGCGTGGTCAGCATCATCACCGCAGTAATGCCGATGGCGATGCCGGTGACTGTTAATACGGCGCGCATACGGCCACTGCGCAGGGTGCTCCAGGTCAGGCGCAGATAATCGCCGCTAAGCATGTTGAGCCTCGCCTCGCAACGCCAGAACCGGGGCGAGCCGCGCGGCACGGCTGGCGGGCAGCCAGGCAAACAGCAGAGCGACACCGAGGGCGATCGCCAGGCTGCCGAGCAGGGCCCAGAGCGGTACCGATACCGGAAACACCGGCCACACCAGTTGACCGGCCCAGAGCAGCCCGTAGCCCAGGGCAAAGCCGAACAGGGCGCCGAGCAGGGAGAGCAGCGCCGCTTCGCTGAGAAAGATCAGCCGCACATCGGCAGCGCGGGCGCCCAGCGCCTTGAGCAGGCCGATTTCGGCAGTGCGCTGACTGACGCTGATCAGCGTGATGTTCATGATCAGGATACCGGCGACCACCAGGCTGATCGCTGCTATCGCGGCCACGCTCAGCGTCAGCAGCTGCAGAATATCGTTGAAGGCGCCCAGCAGTGCATCCTGGGAGATCAGTGTTACATCGCGCTCGCCGCCATGGCGCTGCTGCATCAGATCCAGTATCTGCTGTCGGGTTGCTTCAATAGAGGCCCCCGGCGCCAGCTGGAGAAACACCCGGTACATCCCCTGCACGTTGAATATCTGCTGCGCCGAGGCCACAGGAATGATCACCTGGTCGCTGATATCCATGCCCAGAGACTGGCCCCGGTCCTCGATAATCCCGATCACCCGGAAGCGGCGATCACCGATCCGCAGCCACTCGCCAAGGGCCGGCGTATTGCCAAACAGAGACTGTTTCACCTCGGGGCCGAGCAGACACACCGACGAGGCGCGCTCCAGGGGCTCATCCGGCAGGGAACGGCCACGCTGCAGGGACAGCTCGCGCAGTTCGAAAAAACGGGCGCTGGTGCCGAGGGTGACCACCTCGCGGTTAAGGCCTCCGCTCACCACCTGGGCGTTGCCGACGATCAGCGGTGCCACCCGGCGAACGCCCGGCAGTCTGCCCAGGGCGTTCACATCCTCCAGGGTGATATCGCGGGTGCCTTCGCCGGTCAGCGGCGGCAGGCCGCCGGTGGTCTCCTTGCGTCCGGGCAGCATGATCAGGGTGTCCTGGCCGAGCAGGGAAAACTCCTCCAGCACGAAGCGTCTGGCGCCTTCGCCAAGGCCCGTGAGCAGCAGCACGGCGGCCACGCCCACGGAGGTCGCCAGCAGAATCATCAGGGTACGGAACCACTGCCGGGTCAGCAGGCGCATGTTGAAGCGGATCAGATCAGCGCTGCGCATTCTGCTCACCGCGCTTTTCACTGATCAGTTTGCCGTCCTGCAACCACAGCTGGCGCCGCGCCCGCTCTCCCATGTTGGGATCGTGGGTCACCATCAGCAGGGTGATGCCTTCGTCGTTGAGCTCTTCGAGCAGTTCGATCACCTCGGCCCCGGAGTGGCTGTCCAGGTTGCCTGTGGGTTCGTCGGCCAGCAGCAGGGCGGGTTTGCGGATCACGGCGCGGGCGATAGCCACCCGCTGGCGCTGGCCGCCGGAGAGCTGGTGGGGCAGGTGTTCGGCGTGGCGGGCAAGGCCCAGGCGCTGCATCAGTTCATCCACGAGGGGGCGTCTTTGGGCAGGCGCTGTGCCGGTGATGACCAGTGGCAGCTCGATATTTTCCCGTGCCGTCAGGCGCTCAATCAGGTGATAGGCCTGGAACACGAAACCGATTCGCTGGTTGCGGATAGCGGCGCGCTGCTCCTCGCTGAGGGCTGTCATCTCCTGCTTTTCGAGCCAATAGCAGCCGGAGTCCGGGGTGTCGAGCAGGCCGAGCATGTTCAGCAGGGTTGATTTGCCGGAGCCGGAGGGTCCCATCACTGACAGGTAGTCGCCGGCCTGAATCTGCAGATCAAAATGATCCAGGGCGTGAACGCTTTCACCGCCCAGATGATAGGTTTTGCACAGCTGCTCCAGCCGTATCATTGCGGCTCGACCCTGGCACCCTCGACAGCGCCTTCGGTATCCAGGCGGGTCAGGATCCGGTCGCCCTCTTCAAGGCCGGCGCTGATTGCGGTCCAGGTCCAGTTGGCGGGACCAATTTCGACGTTCACTTTCTGCAGCGTAGAGCTGTCCGCATCAAAACGCAGCACCGAGTTGCCCTCCAGCAGGGCTTCGGTGGGTACTCGCAGCTGTTGCGGATGCTGCTCGACGATCACCTCCACGTCGGCGCTATAGCCGACCAGCAGCAGGGTGTCTTCCGGCAGAGGATTGAAGTAGACATCCACATCCACGGTGCGGGCCTGTTTTTCCAGCTCCGAGACAAAGGGGGCGATGCGCTTCAGCGTGCCGCTGAACTCCCGCCCACGAAAGGCATCCAGGGTAATGCGGGCGGTCTGTCCCGGCGCCAGCTGTGCCGCCTCGACCTCGTCGATGGGGGCGCGCACGTAGAGACAGCTGTCATCGATCAGGTCCACGGCAGGGGGGGTGGCGACTCCGGGAGGGGAAGGGGTGGTGTACTCGCCCGGCTCGCCGTTGATCTCGGCGATAATGCCCGCGAACGGGGCGCGCAGATGCATCTTCTCCAGCTGTGCTGAATAGAGTGAGTAGCGGGCGCTGGCCTGTTCGATGGCGACTTTGGCCTGGTCGCAGGCGATGGCTGCCACGCTCGCATCGGTGGCGAGCCGGTCCAGCTGCTCATCCGATACCAGTTTGCGCTCGGCCAGTGCCCGCGAGCGGACCAGCTCGCGCTGGCTGAATCGGGCCAGCTGGCAACTGCGCTCTTCAGCGAGCCTGGCGGCTTTGAGATCGGCGTCGGCCCCGCGCAGCAGTGCCTGCTGTTCGTCATCAAGCAGGCGCAGTAACAGATCTCCCGTTTTGACGCGGTCGCCTTCATCCACCAGCAGGTGGTCAACGCGGCCACCGGTGGGTACCGACAACCGTGAACGCTGACAGGCGCGGATACTGCCGGCACGGCTGTTGGCGGCAATGACCTCCACGGAGCCTGTGGAAACGACGCTTAGTTCGACGGGGATGGGGGTAGGGCGGGAAAAATACCAGAGTGCCGCCGCAATCGGCAGCAGGATCAGCAGCAGTATCAGTGCACGCTTCATGCGATCTCCCTGGGGCCGACCGAGGTTAAGCGGCAGGTCCGTCAGCGCATATCGTTACGGTGCAGCTCCACGCCCCGGTCCCGGCAGCGCTGATAGTTCTGGCGGGTGGCGCCGAGTATCTCGGCGTCCTGCACCACGATCTCAACAATACGTTCGAAGGCGAACGCATCCTCCGGCAGCTCCAGGGCGAGATTGATAAACACCTCGCGGTGTTCCGGGCGTTGCTCGCCGTAGCCTATCTCGATCGGTGATGCCGGTTCCTTTCCCAGTATAACGTGTGGGACGAAAGCGTCGGCGCGAAACGACCAGAGGTGGGCGTCCAGGCGTTCCACCTCGGTTTCATCGGCGACATGAATATAGATCCGCTTGCCCAGGGCAAGCACCTTCTCGCAGAGCCGGCAGAGGAACAGCTCGCGGCTGTCCCGGTCGGCTTCTGCGAGGATGTAATAGTCGGCGCGACTCATCGGATCCGCTTCGGTCTCAGTCTTCGGCCAGGTCTTTCTGCTCGGACAGGTCCAGCAGGTACTGGCTCAGCAGCGGCACGCAGCGGCCGGTAGCGCCCTTGGCCTTGCCACTGTTCCAGGCGACGCCGGCGATATCCAGGTGTGCCCAGCGGTACTCCTTGGTAAAGCGGGACAGGAAGCAGGCGGCGGTGATGGTGCCGGCCGGACGGCCACCGATATTGGCCATATCGGCAAAGTTGGAGTCGAGCTGCTCCTGGTAGTCGTCCCAGAGCGGCAGCTGCCAGGCGCGATCGGCAGCGTAATCGCCGGCATCCAGCAGGGACTCGGCCAGGTCGTCGTCGTTGCTCAGCAGGCCGGTGGCTTCATGACCCAGGGCGATGATGCAGGCACCGGTGAGGGTGGCGATATCGATCACGCTCTGCGGCTCGTAGCGGCCCACGTAGGTCAATGCGTCACAGAGCACCAGGCGGCCTTCCGCATCGGTGTTGAGGATCTCGACGGTCTGGCCGGACATCGTAGTGACAATATCGCCAGGCTTGGTGGCCTTGCTGCCGGGCATGTTTTCGGCTGCAGCGATGACACCCACCAGGTTCAGTGAAAGGTGCATCTCGGCTACGGCTTCCATGGCGCCGAGTACGCTGGCGGCACCGCCCATGTCGTACTTCATCTCGTCCATGGCGGCACCCGGCTTGAGGCTGATGCCGCCGGTATCGAAGGTGATTCCCTTGCCGACCAGGGCGTGGGGCTTCTCTTCGGCGTCGGTGCCGGTGTAGCGCATGACGATCAGCTTGGAGGGCTCGGCGCTGCCGCGACCCACAGACAGCAGGGCGCCCATGCCCAGCTCTTCCATCTGCGCTTCGTCGAGAATCTCCACCTGGATGCTGTCGTGGGTTTCCGCCAGGGCGATGGCACGTTCGGCCAGGTAGCTCGGGGTGCAGATGTTACCCGGCAGGTTGGCGACTTCGCGGGCGCTGTCGACGCCGTTGGCGATGGCTACACCATCGAGAAGTGCGCCTTCACCGAGCTCGGTGTCCTCTTCAGACAGCAGAAAGGCGACCTTCTCCAGTTTGATCGGGTCCGCTTTTTTGCTCTTGGTGGCGTCGTACTGGTACAGCTCCGCGGTGATCCACTCCACCAGCTGACGCGTCTGGCGGTAGGTGTCTTCCTGGTCGCTGGCGAGACCGTCCAGAGCGATGGCGGTGCTGGCGATACCCGCCTTTTTCACGCTTGAGGTGATTGCGGCAGCCAGTTTGCGGTAGTGGCGATCCTTGCGTTCATCCGCCTTGCCGAGACCGACAACCATGACGCGGCGGGCCTTGAGTCCGGGCAGCTTGAACAGGGTCAGCAGCTCGCCTGCCTTGCCGGTGATGTCGCCACTTTCGACCAGTTCGCTGAGGTACCCTGAGGTGGCTTTATCCAGCGCTGCTGCGGAAGGCGCAAGTTTGCCTTCGGCTTCTACCCCAACAACGATGCAATCGGTTTCCAGTGCTTCGACCGGGCCATTGACGATCTCGAAATCCATGACGACTCCATACAAGACATTGCAGACTGATTGCGGGATAATGCCCCCGCGCCAAGCAGTATTCTTACTCGCCGCACTATACAGCGGTTACGGGAAACAGTGCCAGACTCGGCACCTTTTAAATACTTAGCAGGTCGGGACCCGTCCCCCCGCCTCACACCATCCTTCAGTTTCGCGACAGGGATTGAGTTTTGATTATTTTTCGGTATCTCTCCCGCGAGGTTTTGATCTCCACCACGGCCGTGACCGCGGTGCTTCTTCTGATTATTACCAGTGCCCGTTTGATCAAATATCTGACCGAGGCGGCCACCGGCAAACTGGACGCCGATTTTGTCCTGCTTGTGCTGGCCTACCGCATCCCGGGCTTTCTTGAACTGCTGCTGCCCCTGGGCTTGTTTCTTGGCATTTTGCTGGGCTTTGGCCGGCTCTATCTGGAGAGCGAAATGGTGGTGCTGCGCGCCTGCGGTGTCAGCCATAAACGTCTGGTGCTCTATGCTCTTGGGCCGGCGCTGCTGATTTCTGCACTTGTCGGTGTCATCGCGTTGACGATATCTCCCTGGGGCGTTGGCGAGGCGAAGAAGATCTTTGCCCAGCAGGAGGCGCGCAGCGAACTCGAGCTGCTCACTCCCGGTCGCTTCCAATCCCAGAGCGATGGCCGCCAGGTTACCTATGCCCACGCGTTGAATCCGGAGGACGCGTCGCTGAACGATGTCTTTATCGCCCAGCGCAACGATAACGGTCACCCGGTTGTGCTGGTTGCCGAGAATGCCAGGCAGCGTTACATCGATGGGCAGGGTCGTTTTCTGGTGCTTGGTGATGGTTACCGCTTTGATGGTCAGCCCGGCAGGGCCGATTACAGCGCCACCCGCTTTGGCGAGTACGGGGTTCGCCTGCCCGAAGCCCAGGCCGCCGAGATCAACGAGATCGAAGCGGTGCCGACCACGGCACTCTGGGGCGCGTCCGGATCGAAAGAGCAGGCCCAGCTGCACTGGCGCCTGTCGCTGCCGGTACTGGCGTTTATCGTGACACTTATTGCGGTACCGATGGCCCGGACCAACCCGCGCCAGGGCCGTTTTGCCAAACTGATTCCGTCGATCATTATCTACCTGCTCTATGTCACGCTGCTCACGGCAACGCGCTCGGCGGTGGAGGATGAGGAGGTCGGTGTCTGGGCGCTCTGGGCGGTGCATTTGGGATTCCTGGCCCTGGCCGCAAACCTGATTTTTGCCGACCGCTTCTGGGAAGCGGTGTTCAGTCGCATACCCAGCCTTCCCGCTCTAGGCCGGGGTAAGAAGGCGAAGAAGGAGGGCAGCGCATGATGTTCGCTCGCCTGGATCGCTATATCGCCCGTCATGTGCTCTCCGCCATTGGCGTGGTGCTGTTGGTCGTCGTTGGCCTGGATCTGCTCTCCTCGCTGATCGATGAACTCGATCAGCTCACCGAGCGTTACACCTTCATTGATATGCTGGGCTACCTGGCACTGACCACGCCGCGGCGGATCTACGAGATGCTGCCGTTGAGTGCGCTGGTGGGATGCCTGATCGGTCTCGGTTCCCTGGCGAGTCAGTCGGAGCTGACGGTGATGCGTGCGGCTGGATTCTCCACCGCCCGTATCGTGCTGGCGGTGTTCAAGCCGGTGTTGCTGCTGATGGTGATCGAGCTGTCTCTCGGCCAGTATTTTGCGCCGGTGAGCGAACGCCTGGCGGTAAGCAACCGCGCCATCGCCAAGGCCACCGACGGTATCCTCGATGCGGAAGAGGGCGCCTGGCACCGTGAAGGCAACGAGTTCATCCATATCGCGGCCATTGAACCGGGCGGGATGATCCATGGTATCACCCGCTATGAATTTGACGATCAGCGCCAGCTTTTGCGCTCGAGTTATGCCAAAACGGGTGAGGCCACGGACGATGGCTGGCTGCTGAACGGCGTGCGGGAAACCCGCTTCGAAGGTGATCGCACCGCAGCGGATACCCTGGAGCAGGAACGCTGGAAAACGGGGCTGACGCCACGGCTGCTGTCGGTGATTATCGTGGAACCGACGGACCTGTCGATCACCGGGCTGGCCAGCTATGCGGCCTACCTGGACGACCAGGGGATCAACGCCGATACCTACCGTCTGGCGATGTGGGGCAAACTGTTGCAGCCGCTGTCGATTGCGGCGCTGGTGCTGATCGGTGTGTCGTTTATCTTCGGTCCGCTGCGTAACGTGACGGCGGGCCAGCGGGTGATTGCCGGCGTGATCTGCGGGGTCTGCTTCAAGTTTGCGCAGGATATTCTCGGCCCGGCCAGCAGCGTGTTTGGCTTTGCACCCTTGCTGGCGGTCAGTCTGCCCATTGTGATCTGTTTTCTGGCCGGGTTCTGGTTGCTCAGACGCGCCGGCTAAGGCTGCTCAGAACAGAAAGGCGGGCTGGCCCGCCTCTGCATCTGCTCCGGCAGCGACTGAGCCACTTCGCTATTTCTTCTTTTTCTTTTCCCGCTTCGGCAGGCTGACCACGCTGGTTTCAGACCAGCGGTCATGCCAGGTCAGGCGTTCGTCGCCAAACAGCATCCACAGGTAACCCAGGCCCGCCGGTATCCAGGAAACGATGGCGCAGATAAAACGGATCAACGCCTGGGTCCAGCTGATGCGCTGACCATCGAATGTCTGCACGCGCAGGCGCCAGGCCTGCATGCCCAGGGTCTGGCCGTTTTTGGTCCAGAAATAGCCGAAGAACAGGAAACTGCAGCAGAAGGCCGCGGACTGCATTGCCGCGCGTCCCAGCGGCGAAATGACGCCGCCATGGTTAATCAGGGTCCCGACAATGGCTACCCCTATCCAGATCGACACAAGGATCAGGCCATCGTAAACCATGGACAGCAGGCGCTTGCTGAAACTGGCCGGGCGGATATCGGTGAACTCTTCACGAAAGGGGCGATGCATCTTTGGGGAAATCCTGGGAGGGAAAACTGGGTGGGCAGCCTAACGGCGTCGCCCACCGTTTAAATCAGTTGCTGAATGGCTCGATGTACTTGGTTTTGTACTCCTCGGCCAATGCCTGAGCTTCGTTCAACTGCGCCTCGGTCAGCTTCATTTTCAGCCGGGACTCGATGGCGCGGGCAGTCCTGTCACCCTGCTCGGCTACGTTGTAGAGCCAGGCATAAGCGAACACATCTGAATCGTGGCTGGTATCGCCGCCGTGATTGGTGGCATACAGGGTGCCGAGGAAGAACATCGCCTGCTGGTGGCCCTGCTCGGCCGCCTTGCGATACCAGGCTTCCGCGGTTTCGTAATTCTGTTCCACTCCGGTGCCGAAATTGTAGCAGCGGCCCAGGTTGTGCCAGGCGGTCAGGTTGCCCTGGTCGGCGGCTTTCTGGTACCAGGCGAAGGCCGCGTCGGGATCGCGCTCAACACCCTGGCCAAATTCATACATCTCGCCGATGCGGTTCTGCGCGCCGGCGTTACCGGCTTCGGCGTCCGGCAGCAGGCTGTCGAACTCTTTTTTGAACGCCTTGTTTTTCAGTGCACGCAGGCTGTTGACGCTTTCCAGGTCACCCTGGCGGGCGCCGCGCTCGTAATAGCGTTTGGCCGTGTCAGCGTCAGCGTCCACGCCCCAGCCGTTTTCGTACATCTTGCCGAGCATGTTCAGCGCTGCGGGGTTGCCATCCTGTGCCAGTGGCGTCAGTTCGCTGAGCGCTTCGGAGTAGTTCTGCTCGTCAAAGGCGCGCTTGGCGGCGCTGATTGAGGCGGCGGAGACCAGCTCGACCTGCAGGTTGAGCAGCAGGCCGGCGGTTGTCATCAGTGCGATCTTTTTCATTAAAACTCATGCCTTGCAATAAATCTGACTGTTCGGGCCCACATCCGGGCGGGCCCGCCGGTAAACTCTGCGTTCGGCTACATCTTTTGCCTCGAGGAGTGTGTGCCGGATGCGGCGCAGACAGATGAGGCAATTCAGATTCTTCTAATATGGTCGCGAATTGTACCGGAATTTGCGTTTCAGCGCAGCCTCGGCAAGCCTGCGGACAGGCCTCAGTCGTTGCGCTGGGGGCTCAGCAATTCGATCATGTAACCATCGGGATCCTTGACGAAGGCGAGAATGCTGGTGCCATGTTTCATCGGCCCCGCCTCGCGAACCACTTCGCCGCCCTTGGCCTTGATGCTGTCACAGGCGGCATAGACATCCTCAACCTCGATGGCTACATGGCCATAGCCATTGCCCAGATCGTAACCGCTGGTATCCCAGTTGTGTGTCAGCTCAAGCACGGTTTGTTCGGATTCCTCGCCGTAACCGACAAAGGCCAGGGTGAATTTGCCTTCCGGGTAATCCTTGCGGCGCAGGAGCTTCATACCCAGTACGTCGGTATAGAACGAAAGTGATTTTTCCAGGTCGGAGACCCTAAGCATGGTGTGAAGAAAGCGCATGGGAATACCTCTTTGAATTGAAAAGGGAAACTATGTACAAGTTCAGGGCACGCTGAGACGCTATAGACTTTTTCGTAACTTCCCGAGATCGGCGTATTGCGAAAGCAAGTCTACAATGCTTAATTAAAATCATTAAATAATGTGTAGAAGAAAAAGGATGGTGTGGCATGTTTCAAGATATGAACAAAATGTTCAGTCAGTCTATGGGACCGTTCAAGGAACTGGCTGATATCCAGACGAAGATGCTTGAGGAACTGACCAAACATCAGATGGATTGCACCAAGGCCTTCATTGAAGCCACTGTTCAGCAGACCCGGGAATTGCAGAACTGCAAAACCCCTGCTGACATACTTGAGCTGCAAAAGGCGTATGCCAAAGAGCTGGAGGAAACACTCAAATCGGCTAACCAGCAGAACCTGAAGGCGCTGAGCGAAGCGCGGGATGCGATGCAGGCGCTGAGTGAGAATGCGCTGGATAAATTCTCCGGTTCCTGAGGGGCCGAGACGCTATCGACCTGTTCCTGGTGTCGGGTAATATTGAAAAAGCAGCCGTTGGCTGCTTTTTTCGTTTCAGTACAGTTTAGTGGGTTTAGCGATGGACAAGATTGGCCTTTTCTATGCCAGTACCACCGGCAACACCGAATCGGTGGCAGAGCAGATCGCGGGGCTGATAGGTGGCGAACGGGTCGAGCTGCATGATCTGGCGGTGGAACCGGTAGCAGCCATCGAAGGTTATAGCCGATTGGTGTTTGGCATCTCGACCTGGGACTACGGTGAGTTGCAGGAGGACTGGGATGCGATCTGGGAAGAGTTGAAACTGCTTGATTTCAGCGGCCGCCGCGTCGCGCTGTTCGGGCTTGGCGATCAGATCGGTTATGGCGAATGGTTCGTGGATGCCATGGGGATGCTGGCGGAGCTGGTGCAGGAGCGCGGGGCCGAGCTGGTTGCACCCTGGCCGGCGGAGGGTTACGAGTTTGAAGAGTCGAAAGCGCTGAGCGAGGATCGCAGCCACTTCGTCGGGCTGGCCATCGATGAGGATGCCCAGTCGGGTGAGACCAGCGAGCGTGTTGAGCGCTGGGTGCCGGAGGTGCTGGCTGCCTTTGAGATTTGAGTTGTGCAGCGCGGAACTTGGTGCATGCTGATCGTCTAATAGAGTTGAAAACCATCCCAATAGAAGGAATCTAGAAAATGAAGAAGCTTGTCATTGCAACACTGAGTGGTGCGCTGCTCGCCGGCAGTCTGAACGTTTATGCCGATGATGTGGAAGATGCAATCGAGTATCGCCAGGGAATTTTTCAGGCGATGAAATGGTATTTCGGCCCGATGGCTGCCATGGCCAAAGGCGATATCGAATATGATCAGGCTGAATTTACCCGTCGCGCCGAGATGTTGAACCAGCTGACCTACATGCCGGAAGAGGGCTTTATCGAAGGTTCAGATAAAGGTGATACCGATGCGCTGCCGGTGATCTGGGAGGAGATGGATAAGTTCAGCGCCGGTTTTGACAAGCTTCAGGAAACCACCGCCGCACTGGCCGAAGCCTCAACCTCAGGCGATATGGGCACCATCATGCCGGCCTTCGGTGAAGTGGGTAAAACCTGTAAGGGCTGTCACGACAATTTCCGTGACTGATCCTGCAGCTTAACCTGTCTGACAAGGGCGCCTGAAGGCGCCCTTGCTGTTTCTGTCGCATGCAGCGCAGCGATCAGCCTATAGCGAATACAGCAGCACAAACAGTGCCACTGCGATTGCCGCAACGACAGTGCCGCGGACGAACGGCGCCAGGGCCGGATGGCTGTGGCTGTTGGTAACCGGTTTACGCCCGTGGATCATCCCCTGAACCAGAGGCTCGCGCTTCAAACGCTGGTGGTAAACCACGCCCAGCAGGTGCAGGCCCACGGCGGTCAGCAGAATGTTGAAGTTGATCTCGTGCACACTGGTCAGGAAAGAGGCAGTGTCGCCGCTGACCATGGATGTCAGCGGACCTTCGGTGAATATATCGTCGGTGGCAAACAGGCCGGTGATGCCCTGCACGGCGCATAGAACAATAAGCAGCAGAACCATCCAGCCACCCAGCGGGTTATGGCCGGTGTAGGTGGGGGCTTTTCCGCTCAGTACCTGCTTGAGGTAGTTCAGCGTTATACCAGGGCCGCGCAGGAAGTCGCTGAAACGGGAGTAGGGGCTGCCGGCAAAGCCCCAGATCAACCGGAACAGTACCAGTGAAACCACCGCGTAGCCGGCGATCATATGCCAGTTCATCCAGGTGCCTCCCTCTTCACCACTCCACCAGGCGAAGCCGATGGCGCCTACCAGGCTCCAGTGAAACAGGCGGGTAAAAATATCCCATACGGGAAGTGATCGGGTTTGTGTCGTGGCGTCCATGTGGTGTGCTCCGTTTATCGTCACTGACAGGCTTGGCGGCTGATCCTTATTGCTGATCCCGCCGCTGGAATTTTACTGATATTAAGAGATGTTGGTGAACAAATTGTTCCTTTCGCCCGCTTGAAAACTGACGCCAGGCGGCCGGTTTTTCCACTTTGGGCAGGGCTGGTGTGGGCTAATCCCCCTGGCTTCACTGTTTCGGCTTTCGTAACGGCGTACACAATTCAAACAGCCGGTCAGATCAGGTAGAATATGCTCCTTTTTCCAAGCAGCGAGTTTTTGAAACCCAGATGGAAATTAACCCGATACTGAATAGTCTCAAGGATATCGGCGAGCGCACCCAACTGCTGCGTACCTACCTCGAATACGACGTCAAGAAAGAGCGCCTCGAAGAGGTGGAGCGTGAACTCGAGGATCCTGAGATCTGGAACAACCCGGAAAACGCTCAACAGCTGGGCCGCGAGCGCTCCAGCCTTGAAGGCGTGGTCAGCACCATCGATGATCTGGAAACAGGCGTCACCGACGCCCGTGAACTGCTCGACCTGGCCGTCGAAGAAGACGACGAAGATACCGTGGCCGAGGTTGAGTCCGAAGTCGAGTCCCTGACCGCGAAGCTGACCCAGCTCGAATTCCGCCGCATGTTCTCCGGCGAAGCCGACGGCAACAACGCCTTCATGGATATCCAGGCCGGTTCCGGCGGCACCGAGGCCCAGGACTGGGCCAACATGATGCTGCGCATGTACCTGCGCTGGGGCGAGGCCAAGGGCTTCAAGACCGAGCTGATCGAGGTGTCAGATGGTGATGTGGCCGGTATCAAGTCCGCCACCATACGCTTCGAGGGTGAGTACGCCTTCGGCTGGCTGCGTACCGAGACTGGTGTTCACCGTCTGGTTCGCAAGTCGCCGTTCGATTCCGGCGGCCGCCGCCACACCTCGTTCTCGTCCGTCTTCGTCTCTCCGGAGATCGATGACAACGTGGATATCGAGATCAACCCGGCGGACCTGCGCGTCGACGTTTACCGCGCCTCAGGTGCCGGTGGTCAGCACGTTAACCGTACCGAATCCGCCGTGCGTATTACCCACGAGCCGTCCGGTATCGTGGTGCAGAGTCAGTCCGCGCGTTCGCAGCACCAGAACCGCGACACCTGTATGAAACAGCTGCGCGCGAAACTCTACGAGATGGAGATGCTCAAGCGTCGTGAAGCCGCGCAGGAAGTGGAAGACACCAAGGCCGATATCGGCTGGGGCAGTCAGATCCGCTCCTACGTACTGGATGACCAGCGCATCAAGGATCTGCGCACCAACGTGCAGACCTCCAACTGTGATCGCGTCCTCGATGGCGATCTCGACCAGTTTATCGAAGCCAGTCTCAAGGCCGGACTCTGATCCGCGCCTTCAGTGACCGATTTAAGCGATTTTTTTAAGGTACAGACCTGATGTCCGACAACGCTCAGACCCCTCAACAAGATGAAAACCGCCTGATCGCGGAGCGCCGCGAAAAACTCGCCGCTCAGCGCGAGCAGGGCAACGCCTTCCCCAACACTTTCCGCCGCGACAGCTATGCCGGCGATCTGCAGAAGGAGCACGGTGAGAAGAGTAAGGAGGAGCTGGCCGAAGCGGGCATCAAGGTATCCGTGGCGGGACGCATCATGCTTAACCGTGGCGCCTTCATGGTGCTGCAGGACATGAGTGGTCGCATCCAGCTGTATGTCACCAAGGAGGCGCGTCCGTTCGCCAAGTCCCTGGACCTGGGCGATATCGTCGGTATCACCGGTACGCTGCAGAAGTCCGGTAAGGGCGACCTGTACGTGAATCTGGATGCATACCAGCTGCTGACCAAGAGCCTGCGTCCGTTGCCGGACAAGCACAAGGGTCTACAGGACATGGAGATGCGCTACCGTCAGCGCTACGTGGACCTGATCACCAACGAACAGTCCCGCGATGTGTTCGAAACCCGTTTCCGTATCGTTGCAGCGATCCGTCAGTTTCTGGCCGAGCGCCGTTTCCTGGAAGTGGAAACGCCGATGCTGCAGGCGATCCCGGGCGGTGCTACCGCGCGTCCGTTCGTGACCCATCACAATGCGCTGGATATCGACATGTACCTGCGTATCGCGCCGGAGCTGTACCTCAAGCGCCTGGTGGTCGGCGGCTTCGAGCGGGTGTTCGAGATCAACCGCAACTTCCGCAACGAAGGGCTGTCGACCCGTCACAACCCCGAGTTCACCATGATCGAGTTCTATCAGGCCTACGCGGACTACCATGACCTGATGGACCTGACCGAAGCGATGCTGCGTACGGTTGCAGAGCAGGTGCTGGGCACCACGACGATCATCAATACCGTGCGTAATGAAGAGGGTGAGGTTCTCGAAACCTTCGAATACGACCTGTCCAAGCCGTTCACCCGCATGTCCGTGTTCGATGCGATCCTGCACTTCAACCCGGACATCAGTGCTGAAGCGCTGGCCAACGAGCACGCTGCCCGCGAGATCGCCCAGCGTCTGGATATCGATGTAAAAGATGGCTGGGGCCTTGGCAAGATCCAGATCGAGATCTTCGAGGAGACCTGCGAGCACCGCCTGCAGCAGCCGACCTTTATCACCGAATACCCGACCGAAGTCAGCCCGCTGGCGCGTCGCAGCGATGACAACCCGTTCGTCACCGACCGCTTCGAGTTCTTCGTCGGCGGTCGCGAGCTGGCCAACGGCTTCTCGGAGCTTAACGATGCCGAAGACCAGGCCGAGCGCTTCCGCAAGCAGGTGGAAGAGAAGGATGCCGGTGATGACGAAGCGATGCACTACGATGCCGACTTCGTTAACGCGCTGGAATACGGTCTGCCGCCGACCGCCGGCGAAGGTATCGGCATCGACCGTCTGGTGATGCTGTTCACCGACTCCGCATCGATCCGCGACGTGATCCTGTTCCCGGCCATGCGCCCGCGGGTCTGATTCGGTCTAAATTGGGGTCAGAGTAACAATTCTTGCATTGTTACTCTGACCCCAATTTAACCAAAGAAAGCCGCTCAGTGCGGCTTTCTTTTTGGCTGAAATCCATGGGGCCAAGCCCCGTTGGGAGAAATCATGGGCTTCAAGCAGATACTCTTTCCTCAGACCTCCCGGGAAATTCCCGGCAAGCGCTATATCAGCCTTACCTTGCGTGGCCTGCACCTGGTCGGTGTGGCCGGCGTCGCAGGGCTGTTTCTGTTCCAGCTGCCGTTTGAGCAGTGGTACCTCTACGGCCTGTTGGCGCTGGTCAGCGGTGTGCTGATGATGGTGATGGAGATCTGGGGCGATGGTGTCTGGCTGTTCCAGCTCAGGGGGCAGGCGGTGCTGCTGAAATTGGTACTGCTGGCGGCGGCGCTGATCTGGCCCGCCAGTGCGACGATCAACTTTATTCTGATCGTGCTGCTGTCCGCCTTCTTCTCCCATGCCCCGGGCAAGATTCGTTACTATTCGATCTGGCACGGTGAGGTGGTCAAGGCGCTACGTACTGCCGATGGCCGTATCCGCAACAGCGGACAGCTTTAATATGAATCCCAATATGAACCCCAGGGACAACGAGGTAAGGATGGCACTGGATAATGCCCCCAGCTGGCAGCCGCTACTGGCGCCGGAGTTCGACAAGCCCTACATGCTGGAGCTCAAGGCGTTTCTGAAACAGCGCAAGGAGCAGCATGTCACCATCTACCCACACTCCAGCAACTGGTTTCACGCGCTGGAAGCTACAGCGCTGGATAACGTGCGCGTGGTGATCATCGGGCAGGACCCCTACCATCAGCCGGGGCAGGCGCACGGGCTCTGCTTCTCGGTGAAACCGGGGGTGAAGGTGCCGCCATCGCTGGTGAATATCTACAAGGAGCTGCAGTCGGATCTCGGTATTGCACCGGTAAAACACGGTTACCTGGAATCCTGGGCGAAGCAGGGCGTGCTGATGTTGAACGCCGTGCTTACCGTGGAAGACAGCAGCGCCAACGCGCATCAGGGCAAGGGCTGGGAGCAGTTCACCGACCGGGTTATTCACCTGGTCAATGAGCAGTGCGAGCATGTGGTGTTTATCCTCTGGGGCAGTTATGCACAGAAGAAGGGTGCGTTTATCGACCAGAGCAAACACCTGGTGCTGAAGTCGCCGCATCCGTCACCGCTGTCGGCGCATCGCGGTTTTTTCGGCAGCCGTCCCTTCTCCCAGGCCAATGAATGGCTCAAGGCCCAAGGACGTGAGCCGGTACAGTGGCAGTTGCCGGAGCAAGTGGAGGAGTAGAGGCGGAGCCGATTTAGTCCTTCAGGCGGAGACATTCAGAGTCACCACCTGAAGGAAGAAGCTCAGCGCTTGCTTTCGAACAGGCGCGGATCCAGCGTATACGGGAGCTCCAGCAGGCTAAGCGCTGGCCCTTCGGTGGACTCCAGGTGGATGGTTGAGTTGTCCGCCTGCTCCTTGGTGATGACGGCCAGCAACTCATAGTTGTCGCCACCGGTGGGGGCTGCGATCACCACCTGGCCGATATTTTCCTTCGCCTCTGAATGCAGCGCCTGGCCCGGAGCCGGGCGTTCCGCCGCGGTGACGCTGGCGCGATACATCGGCTTTTTCAGGATACCGCGGTGCTGCAGGCGGGTGACCACTTCCTGGCCGGTGTAGCAGCCCTTGGTAAAGCTGACGCCGTTCAGCGCCTGGAGGTTGGTCATCTGCGGAATAAAGGCTTCGGAGGTGTCCGCACGCAGGTCGGGGAGACCGGCACGGATCTCTTCGAGCAGCCAGTCGTCGCAGCCGGCCAGTGAAGCACCCTGTTTCAAAGTGTCGATCAGTTCGATCGCCTGGTCGGCGGGTAGCCAGCATTCGAAGCGGTTGTCGCCCGGCAGCTTCACCAGCAGACGCTCGTTGTCGACGCTGACGCCATCGACCTCGTCCGGCAGTGTGGCAACGATCTGAGACGCCAGTTGGGCTGCATCGCTGCCAAACAGGCCCAAGCCCACCAGCTCGTCGTTCAGCTGCGCTTCCGCCTTGGAAAACAGTATGTATTTCTTGATCGTGGCCAGCGCCTTGTCGGCGTTACCGGCGTCGCTGCGCAGGTGCAGGCACTCCGGCGACTGCCTGATCACCCGGAACAGGCTGATCATATGGCCTTTGATGTTGCAGTGGGAGCCGAGTCGGCTGCCGATGCGGTCCACATCGCCGATATCACAGCTGAGCTGGCCCTGAAGGAACTTTTCGCTTTCCGGGCCGTTAATGCTGATGATGCGCTGATGGGTTAACGGCACCAGGGCACTGCCCTCGCCGCTGAACGGCGCCGGGGCAGTGGCGACTCCCTGCTCATCGAATGTGTAACCGAGTGTCTGGAGTTTTTCCTGCCAGGCTGTATTCATGGTTATCCCGCCTCGTGATCGATCTGATAGCTGGTTGATGGGGCCGGCGGCTAGAATTTAAAGGTGCCGATCCGGTGTCCCAGGGTCACTGTGGAGAGGTGGGTCAGGCTTTCCTCCCACTCCAGCGCTTCAGGCCCGAAGGCAAGAATAACGGTGGAGCCGAGGTGGAAGCGTCCCATCTCCTGTCCTTTCTCCAGCCGGATCGGGGCGGGTTCCGAGCGGCTGTAGAGCGTTTGTGGCTGGCGCTTGGTCGGGGCTACCTGACCGCTCCAGACCGTTTCGATACCGGCCACGATCATGGCGCCGACAAGCACCATCGCCATAGGACCGTACTCGGTATCGAAGATGGTGACAAGCCGCTCGTTATGGGCGAACAGGTTGTCCACGCCTTGTGCCGTGGCATTGTTCACCGAGTAAAGGTCACCCGGAATGTAGATCGCCTCGCGCAGCGTGCCGGCCACTGGCATATGCACGCGGTGGTAGTCGCGGGGTGACAGATAGAGGGTCGCAAAGCGGCCGTTGATGAACGGCTCTGCCCGTGAGGGTGTACCGCCGAGCAGGGTGGTCAGGCTGTAGCCGTGGCCCTTGGCCTGGATCAGGCGGCCGTGCTGGATCGGCCCTGCCTGGCTGACGGCGCCATCGCAGGGGGAGACCAGTGCGTCGCCGGCTTCATCGATCGGGCGCGCGCCGGGTTTCAGGGCGCGGGTGAAGAAATCGTTGAAGCTGGCATAGGCGCGCGGATCTTCCTCCAGTGCCTGGCTCATATCCACGTTGTAGTGTTTGCGGAACACCTCGATAAAGGTGTTCTTGACCCAGCGGATGCGGCAGTCGGCGATCTGGCCGACGATGCGCGACAGCAGGTGCTGGGGCAGCAGGTGCTGCAGAAGAATAAACAGTTTGTCTTTCAAGGGTTACTCCATGGGCCGTGGTGCCGGCCTGAGGCTCAGCGTTCGACGGGCAGGTCCGGGGTGTTGCCCCATTCGAACCAGGATCCATCGTAGCAACGAATATCGTCCAGACCCAACCAGCGGCCGACCAGCCAGGTGAGGCCCGAGCGGCGGTGGGTCTGACAGTGGGTGATAATGGTCTTGCCGGCGTCGATACCGGCGTCTTCGACCAGCTGGCGCACAGTGTCCTGGTCTTTCAGGCGCGGCACCGGGCCGGCTTCAAGCAGGTCGGTCCACTCCAGCAGACGGGCACCGGGGATATGGCCGCCAACCTGGGCGTTGGTGACTTTTTCGCCGCGGTACTCATCGCCACCGCGGGCATCCCAGACGCAGAGGTCGCCGTTGTCCAGGTGCGACAGGATCCAGGGGATATCCACCACCAGGCCGGTGTCGTAGGCCGCCTTGAATTCGCTGGGCGTGGGCTGGTTGGCGTCGGTCTCGATCGCCTGTCCGGCAGCGACCCAGCCGGCGAAATGGCCGTTCAGGAAGCTGGCATTGTCATGGCCGGCGATGGCCAGCGTCCAGATCATGCGACCCGCCCAGGGGCCTTTCTGGTCATCGTAGACAACCACCTGCTGCTGCGGGTTCAGGCCGATCTCGGAGAACAGTGCGCTGAGCTGATCGGCACTGGGGAGCTTGTTGGGCACCGGCCCTTCGCCGCACAGCAGGCGTTTGGGGTCGACGTTGATCGCGCCAGGGATATGACCGGCCGCGTAGTTGTCGGCGCTGGAAAGGTCGATGACAAGCAGGTCCGGTTCGCCCAGGTGAGCGGCCAGCTGTTCCGGTTCGATAACAAGCGGTAGATGGGTCAAAACGAAACTCCGTTAGGTTAGGCGGTTCGAGATCAGGAAACGGTGCTGGTTGTCAGCGGTTTCAGGGCGCGGGTAGCCGCAGCACAGATGATACGGAAGTGCTCCTGGTGGAAGGCTTCCAGCGGGCTGCTGCTGCCCTGGCGGTCGGCATAGATCAGAGCCAGCGGTGCATTGCCGCTGAAAATCGACATCATCAGGCAGTCGTTCTGTTCCAGCAGCCCACGCTGCTCAGGCCGCAGATTTTTATGAATCTGCATCCTGTTGGCCTCGTTAATATGCAGTAACGAGGGCTTTTCGCAAAGGCGCGAGAACAGGCTGGGCTGTTTCAGATCGATCTCAAGCTGTGCCAGAGGTTCCGCCGGGTCAACGCCGACCGCCTTGGCGGCACGCAGGGTGGCGCTTCTGGTGTTGACCAGGCAGAGTGCCACCCGCTCCAAACCCAGGCCCCGGTTCAGTCCCTGGATCAGGCCCTGCAGAATATGCGCCGGCTTGGTGTAGAGCTCGTAGCCGTTGCGGAAACGCTCCAGGATCTGCTTGTAGATATGCGGGTTGAGCAGCTCGGGCCGTGCCGGTATCTCTGCCACCACGGGCGCTGTTTTGGCCGGGGCTGCAGTCGGCTCCGGGAAACGGGAGACATAGACTTTCAACTCCTGCTCGGTGAGGCGGTGAGGTAACTCTCCGCCGCCGGGTATCAACAGCAGTTCGCTGGCCGGCATCATCACGCCGGGTACGTGGAACTCCCGCGCGGATTGGGCACAGTTGCGGTGCAGTCGCGCCAGGGTGGCGGCCAGCGGCTGGTCGAGGTAGTCGCTGATAATATCGAAGGTTCGCGTAGATCGCCCATTGTTCCAGCCCCGGCTGACATTCAGTGCCATCCAGTTGGCCAGCTTGACCGGAAAATAGCGCTGCTGAACCAGGTGGTTCAGTTCCCGCATATCCTTGTCTTCGAGCCTCGGATCTTTCAGGGCGCGCATATGCAGCTGTTTGATACGACTCAAAGAGGGTGAGGTATCGTGATCCAGTGCCAGCTGCGTCAGCTCGTTCAGTTTCCAGCGGTCGGCGAGGGAGCGGCCCAGCTCCTGGGTGGTACAGCCGAAGATCTGCCGTTCCATCTCAACAGGGCTGATGTTCTGCTCCATGACACCGACCAGGAAGCGCTGCTTGTGCAGCGGCGCGTGGAGCCAGAGCATCCAGTGCACCAGGCCGTAGAACAGCGCCGCCAGGCGTGCTTCCTCGGCATAGGGGAGCTGCTTCAGTGAGACCCAGTCGGCCACCTGTACCGAGGCGTGGTGGCTGGCGGCAACGGCGCGGAAAAAGGCGCGCTCGGCCACGTTGTGCGGGTGGATCTTCATGCTGTCCAGTTCGCCGATCAGCGTCTCGATCGAGCCGAATCCCAGTGAGGCGATGGCGTGATCGACGCTGGTGACCACGCTGCCCTTGGCTTCGTGGCGGGCTTGAGCCAGACGGGTCACATGCAGGGCCAGCACCGGGTCCCTGAGGATCTGCTGACCCAGGCTGGCCAGGGTCGTATCGTCGTTGGCCAGGGTGCGCTTCAGGCGTACCAGCGTACTGGAGCGTACTGGAAGAGTTTGTTCTCCCAGGTAGGCGGTCCAGTCGTCAAGTCCGAAAAGATGTATGCCGGTCATAGGGTTCCGTGCGGCAGTGCTTATGTATTAGCTGTCGCGAAGCTGTCCATCGTCCAGTGAGGCCAGTATCTGTCGGTAGCTGTTAAAGCGGTTTTCGCTGATCCTGCCGTCGTCCAGGGCCTGCTTGAAGGCGCAGCCCGGTTCCTGCTCATGTTTGCAATCACGAAACTTGCACATGCCGCGATATTCCCGCAGCTCCGGGAAGCCGTCCAACACCTGTTCCGCATCGATATGCCAGAGCGCGAATTCACGAATTCCGGGGGAGTCGATCAGGTCGCCGCCATCAGGGAAGTGAAAAAGTCGTGCTGTCGTTGTAGTGTGGCGCCCCTTGCGGCTCTGCTCGGAGAGCTCGCCGACGCGCAGGTCGATGCCCGGCAGCAGCGAATTGATCAGTGAGGATTTACCAACACCGGATTGGCCGACGAAGACGCTGACGCGATCGTTCAGCAGTGACTTGAGCTCATCAAGGCCGTGTTCTGCTGTCGTAGAGGCCTTGAGCACCTGGTAGCCGAGCTTTTCATACTGCTCGAGCAGCGGTGGCAGGTAGGCGCCGGCATCGGTGTCGAGCAGGTCGAACTTGTTCAGCAGCAGCACCGGTTCGATACCGCAGGCCTCGGCGGCGACCAGGTAGCGGTCGATCAGGTTGGCGTGGGCGCGGGGCTCCACCGCAAAGACGATGACGATAAAATCGATGTTGGCCGCCACCGGCTTCAGCTCGCCCTGATTGTTGGGGCGCTGGAGTTCGCTGTTGCGGGGTTTGGTGGCGACAACCACGCCGCCGTCGTTGGAGGCGCGCCAGACCACGCGGTCACCGGTGACCAGTTGACCCAGATTGGTGCGCATATGGCAGCGGTGGATGGTGCCGGCGTCGTCACCTTCGAGCGCTTCCACATCCACGCTGCGGCCGAAATGAGAGATGATCAGTCCGGCCTGTTCCGGGCCGAGATCGCCGCCTTCGAGCTTTTCATCGAGTCGGTTATCGCGGCGTTCGGCACGTTTTGCGCGTTCTGCCTGAATCTTTTCCACGCGCCAGGCCTGGCGTCTTGTCAGTTTACGTTTCGCCATCGTTGCGGACGTTGTCCCAGGGGCCAGTTATTTGATGTGCTAAGGTATTCTAAATTCGCTAGAATTTACAGCTTTGGACAGGGAGAGGCTGACATGGCGCAGGATCAGAACCTGATCTGGGTCGATCTTGAAATGACCGGATTGATTCCGGAAAAAGACCGCATCATCGAAATGGCGGCGATCGTGACCGACGCCAACCTGAATCTGATCGCTGAAGGACCAGTGATCTGCGTGCATCAGTCCGATGAGCTGCTCGACCAGATGGATGAGTGGTGTACCCGCCAGCACGGCCAGTCCGGACTCACTGACCGGGTCAAGGCCAGTACCATCAGCGAGGCAGAGGCGGAGCAGACGATGCTCGAGTTCCTGCAGAAACACGTTGAGAAGGGGGCGTCGCCGATGTGCGGTAACAGTATCGGCCAGGACCGGCGTTTCCTGTATGCGTACATGCCGGAGCTTGAAGCCTACTTCCACTACCGCAACCTGGATGTGAGCACCATCAAGGAGCTGGCGCGGCGCTGGCGGCCGGAGCTGCTTAAAGGTGTGAAGAAGAAGGGGTCACACCTGGCGCTGGACGATATCCGCGATTCCATCGAAGAGCTGCGCTACTACCGCGAACACTTTTTTACGCTTTAATCCCTGCTGCTCTAATCCTTGATTCTGCGGGCGCCCGGGTGCTGCTGAATCGGCAGCGGCGCCAGCCCTGCGTCGCTTGCCAGCCGTTCCAGCGCCCAGTCGATATGTTCCTTGACCAGCGGCGATGCGTTCTCCCCGCGTTGCCGCAGCGCCTCCACCACCTCTGCTCCGCCGCGGCTGTTGCCCAGCGCCACCGCCAGGTTGCGCTGCCAGCCCTCAAAGCCGGTACGGCGGATCGCCGAGCCTTCGGTGTTTTTGAGAAAGCGCTCCTCATCCCAGTTAAACAGCGTCAGCAAATCGGCATCGTCGAGGCTGTGGCGCGGTTTGAAGTCTTCCTCCGCGGTGCGTTTGGCAAAGCGGTTCCAGGGACAGATCAGCTGGCAGTCGTCGCAACCGAAAATGCGGTTGCCCATCAGTGGGCGCAGCTCCAGAGGGATCGAGCCCTTGTATTCGATGGTCAGGTAGGAGATGCAGCGCCGGGCATCCAGCACACCGGCCTCCGGAAAGGCGTTGGTCGGGCAGATATCGAGACAGGCGCTGCAGCGGCCGCAGTGGGATTCGGTCTCTGGCGCATCGATCGGCAGGGGCAGGTTGGTAAACAGTTCGCCAAGAAAAAACAGCGATCCGGCCTGGCGGTTCAGCAGCAGGCTGTGCTTGCCGATCCAGCCGATACCGGCATTGCGCGCCAGGGGGCGTTCCAGCACCGGCGCGGAATCAACAAAGGGACGAAACTGCACTGCGGCCTCATCGCCAGCCTCTTGCGCCAGCCACTGACCCAGCTGCTTTAACCGTTTGCGGATCAGTTTGTGGTAGTCCCGGCCAAGCGTGTAACGGGCGATATAGGCCTTGTCCGGGTTGGCCAGGGTTTTCAGTGTCGTGGTTTCGGGCGGCAGGTAATCCATCCTGACCATGACGATCCGCTCGCAACCGGGCACCAGCAGTTTGGGGGCGAGCCGCTTGTCGAAATGCTGCTCCAGGTAGGCCATCTCGCCCTGGTAGCCGGCATCAAGCCACTGCTGCAGATGCTCCGCTTCGGCGGAGGCGTCCGGCAGGGTGATGGCGCACTGCTGAAAACCCAGCTCGCGGGCACGCTGTTTAAGGCGCTGCGCCAGGGATTGCATAGCTGTGGGCTGGTTTGCGTTTGCGTCGAGCTGTTCCACTATAATGGCGTGCAGATCAGTGATGGGTGAAGGCCAATGAGCATCAATAGAGAAGCGTTGCCGAGCACATTATACACGGCAGAGCAGTGCCGCGCGCTGGACCGAACCGCCATCGAGCAGTTTGGTATCCCGGGTTTTCGGCTGATGCAGCGTGCCGGGCAGGCTGCCTGGGCCGTGATCGGCCAGCGCTGGCCGCTGCTGCGCAGAATCAGCATTGTCTGCGGTGCCGGCAATAACGGTGGCGACGGGCTGGTGATCGCCGGGCTTGCCTGGCAGGCCGGAATCGAGGTGCAGCTGGTTGTCGTTGGCGAGCGTTATGCCGAAAAGCTGCGCGGCGAGGCGCTGGAGGCCTGGCAGTGGCTGAAAGGCTTTGGCGTCAGTGCCGAGAGCTGGCAGCCGGGGCTTGAGTTTAACGGGGAGCTGATCGTCGATGCGCTGCTTGGTATCGGTCTGAGTGGCCTGGTGCGGGGCGAAGCGGCCAGCGTAATTGCACAGATCAACCGCTGTGAGCAGCCGGTGCTGGCTGTAGATATCCCCTCCGGCCTGTGTGCCGATACCGGTGCCGAACTGGGTATGGCGGTACGCGCGGACCTGACGGTCACTTTTATCGCCCTGAAGCAGGGGTTGCTGACCCACCAGGGCGTTGACCATGTGGGCACGCTGTTGTTCGATGGCCTGCTCCTGCCCGAAGAGGTGTTTGAGGATGTGCCGGTCAGTGCGTTTCGTACCGATAGCGAAGATCTGCGTGAGCTCATGCCGCCGCGGCCGGCGTCGTCCCACAAGGGGATGTTTGGCCATCTGTTGGTGGTCGGTGGCGACCTGGGTATGGGTGGCGCGGCGCTAATGGCGTCCCAGGCAGCGCTGCGTGCCGGCGCGGGGCTGGTATCCCTGGCTACCCGGGAAGAGCATCTCATGGCGGCACTTACCCGTGTACCGGAGGTGATGTGTCACGGCGTTGACGATGCCGAAGAGCTTGAGGCTCTGCTGGCGAAAGCGGATGCGGTGGTGGTCGGTCCGGGGCTTGGGCAGGGCGTCTGGGGACGGCGCATGTTCGAAGCGGTGCTGGAGAGTGACAAGCCGATGCTGCTCGATGCGGATGCACTCAATCTGCTGGCCCAGAGCGATATCCAGCTGCCGGAGCACGACTGGGTGCTGACACCGCACCCGGGCGAGGCGGCGCGGCTGCTGGATACCGATACGGCGGATATTCAGGCCAACCGTTTTGAGCAGGTACGGGAACTCCAGGGCCGTTGTGGTGGCACAGTGGTATTGAAGGGTGCCGGAACGCTCAGCTGTGATGGCGATGTGATTCATCTGTGCAGCGATGGTAATCCCGGCATGGCGACCGCCGGCATGGGGGATGTGCTCAGTGGTGTCATCGGCGGTTTACTGGCGCGGGGCATGCCAGCGGTGGATGCGGCGCGGATCGGGGTGCTGGTGCATGCGCGGGCGGCGGACCTCTGTGCCCGACATTTTGGCGCCGGCGGATTGCTGGCGACCGACCTTATGAATACCATTCCGCTGGTTATCAACGGGTTGGAAGAAAATGTCTGAGTATTCGATTGAACTGGCGGACGAGCAGGCGATGGTGGCCTTTGGTGAGCACCTGGCGTCCTGCTGCGGTGAAGGTGCGGTGATTTTTCTGCACGGTGATCTGGGGATGGGGAAAACCACGCTGTCGCGCGGTGTGCTGCGCGGCTGTGGTCATCAAGGTTCTGTTAAGAGTCCCACCTATACGCTGGTGGAGCCCTACGATACCCCGGCCGGGCCGGTCTATCACTTTGACCTCTACCGTCTGGGTGATCCGGAAGAGCTGGAGTTCCTGGGAATCCGTGACTATTTCGATGAGCGTTCGCTGAGTCTCATCGAGTGGCCGGAGCGGGGAGCGGGTATCCTGCCGGTAGCCGACCTGGAGATCAATATTTGTGCCGAGGGGACAGGACGTCTGCTGTCATGGCAATATAATACTGAAAAAGGCCGCAAATTGGCCGATAGTTTATGTAAGCGATAATTTCGCCGAAATCGCCTCACTCTCAACAATGATCACAGGGTTGAGTGTGGCGGCATCTGTCGTGGCTTGTCATAACTGGCTGGGTCGCGCGAAGTGAAGGGGTAGAGAGACTGGTGCGTATATTCACCGGGTTGATCCTGATGCTACTGCTGACATGGACTCAGCTGGCTCAGGCCGTAACCAATGTCGACAACATCCGTGCCTGGCTGGCACCGGACAATATTCGTCTGGTGTTTGACCTCAGCTCGCCCGTAAAACACAAGGTGTTCATGCTCGATAACCCGCAGCGACTGGTGCTGGATATCGAGGATACCAAGCTGGACCTGGATGTTAACGCCCTTGGGCTGTCCAAGGGACCGATCCAGAAGGTGCGTACCGGCAAGCGCGGCGATGGCATTCGCCTGGTGCTGGATCTGGATAGTGAAAAGATCAGCCCGAAGAGTTTTCAGCTGAAGCCCAATGATCAGTATGGTCATCGTCTGGTGCTGGATCTGGCGCTGCCGGAAGCCGCCAGGGCGGAAAGCGTGGCGCAGAAGCAGGAAGCGAAAAATAATACCGGTCCGCTGCGCGATATTGTCATCGCGGTGGATGCCGGTCACGGTGGTGAAGACCCGGGGGCCCTGGGGCCGGGCGGATTGCGTGAGAAAAACGTGGTGTTGTCGATCGCCAAAGAGGTGGCGCGGCTGATCGATGCTGAGCCTGGCTATCGTGCTGAGCTGATCCGCGGCGGCGACTACTACGTCAGTCTGCGTGGGCGCACACTCAAGGCGCGCAAGATCAACGCTGACCTGTTTGTCTCCATTCATGCCGATGCGGCGCGGAACAAGAGTGCTCGCGGCGCGTCGGTCTGGGTGCTTTCGGGCCGCGGCGCCAGCAGTGAAATGGGTCGCTGGCTGGCCCAGAAAGAGAACGGTGCCGACCTTATCGGCGGTGTTGGCAGCGTCAGCCTCGAGGACAAGGATGACCTGCTTGCCAGTGTGCTGCTGGATATGTCGATGACGGCCAGTCAGTCCAGCAGCCGCGAAGTGGCCAACCGGGTGCACAGTAATATTGCCGGCTTCGCGCGGATGCACAAAAACCACGTTGAGCAGGCCGGCTTCGTGGTGTTGAAATCGCCGGATATTCCGTCGATTCTGGTGGAAACCGGGTTTATCTCAAACCCCGGCGAAGCGGCCAACCTGAAAAAGAGCAGCTACCAGAAACAGATGGCGCGGGCCATTGTTGGCGGTGTGAAAGCGCATTTCTGGGACCGTCCGCCGAGCAGAACCCATATAGCCGCGCGCAAGCGCGCCGGTGAAACCCTGGCCCGCAGCGAGAGTACCTACAGAGTAGCGCCGGGGGATACCCTGTCGGTGATCGCCGTGCGCAACGGTATCTCCCTGGATCAGCTGCGCCGCGCCAATCAGCTGCGCGGCGATCGCATCCGAGTCGGCCAGGTGTTGAAAATTCCGGCCAGTTAATTTCGCTTCAACTCTCCAGATCTGAATTCAGGCACCAATTTATTATGAGTCGTATTCACCTGCTCTCACCGCAGCTGGCTAACCAGATCGCGGCCGGTGAGGTCGTCGAACGCCCCGCTTCAGTGGTCAAGGAGCTGCTGGAAAACAGCCTTGATGCCGGCGCCACCAAGATCGACGTGGATGTGGAGCAGGGTGGTATCAAACTGATCCGTCTGCGTGACGACGGTGGCGGCATCGAGAAGGGAGATCTGGCGCTGGCGCTGAGTCGTCATGCCACCTCAAAGATCGTTCAGCTGGAGGATCTTGAAGCGGTGGCTAGTCTCGGTTTTCGCGGCGAGGCGCTGGCATCGATCAGTTCCGTGGCCCGGTTGACACTGACATCGCGCACCGAGGAGCAGGATGCTGCCTGGCAGGTACGTGCCGAAGGCCGCGATATGGAAGCGGTACTGGAGCCAGCGGCCCATCCCCGCGGCACCACCGTGGAGGTACGCGACCTGTTCTTCAACACGCCGGCACGGCGCAAGTTCATGAAGAAGGAACAGACCGAATTCCGTCATCTCGAAGAGGTGATCAAGCGGATGGCGCTGAGCCGCTTCGATGTCTCCTTTAATCTTCAGCACAATGGTCGCCGTGTACAGCAGTTGCGGCCTGTGGACAGCGAACAGGCGCGTGAGCGTCGTCTGGCCTCGTTGCTTGGTGGCAGTTTTATCGAGCAGGCGGTGCACCTGGATGTGAGCGCCGAGGCATCAGGCCTCAGGCTCTGGGGCTGGATCGGCCTGCCGACCTATTCGCGCAGTCAGGCGGATCAGCAGTACTTCTTCGTCAACGGCCGGATTATCCGTGACAAGGTGGTGACCCACGCGGTGCGTCAGGCCTACAGCGATGTGCTGTTCCACGGCCGGCACCCGGCGTTTGTACTCTACCTGGAGCTTGATCCGGCGTTGGTGGATGTGAACGTGCACCCTACCAAGCACGAGGTACGTTTCCGTGAATCGCGTCTGGTGCACGATTTTATTTTCCGTACTCTGCATCGGGTGATTGGCGATCTGCGCCCCAAGGGTGCGGTGCCTGCGGGTGCCGGTGAGGCGAGGGTGGAGGAAACCGGCGCACCGTCCATGCCGATGCAGTCATCGCCTGGCAGTGTCTCCGGTGGCGGCAGCTTCAGTCAGGGGCGGATGCCGCTGTATCAGTCTTCGGGCAATTACGGCAGCTCGGCAGGCTCAGCCACCGCGGTCAGGGAGCAGATTTCCGCATACGCGGACCTGCACACGCCCGCCTCTCCGGCTCTGGGCATGCAGCCTGGTGCTCAGTCCGGCATGCGCATGCCGGAAGCGGATGCGGAGAAGGCGCCGCCACTCGGTTACGCTATCGCCCAGCTGCACGGTGTCTACGTATTGGCGCAAAACGAGGCCGGACTGGTGCTGGTGGATATGCACGCCGCCCATGAACGTATCGTCTACGAGCGGATGAAGGCTGCCTGGGATGAGGATCGGGTGCGCTCCCAGCCGCTGCTGGTGCCGGTCAGTCTTAGCGTCAGTGAGCGTGAGGCGGACCTTGCCGAGGAACAACCCGAGCTGTTCCAGCGTCTGGGTTTTCGCCTGGAGCGGATGGGGGCGGATACGCTGACCGTGCGCGAGGTGCCGGTATCCCTGGCAAAAGCCGATGCGCCCCAGCTGGTGCGTGATGTGCTGGCGGATCTGGTGGTATTCGGCAGCAGTCGGCGGATCGAGGAGAGTATCAATGAGCTGCTCGGCACCATGGCCTGTCACGGCGCCGTACGCGCTAACCGGCAGCTCAGTATCCCCGAGATGAACGCGCTGCTACGCGATATGGAAGCCACCGAGCGCAGTGGTCAGTGTAATCATGGCCGTCCTACCTGGACCCAGCTGTCGATGAATGAGCTGGATAAACTTTTTCTGCGAGGCCAGTAATTTTGGCGGACAAGCTTCCCCCGGCGATCTTTCTGATGGGTCCCACTGCGTCCGGCAAGACGGCGCTGGCGATGCATCTCTACGATAACCTGCCCTGCGAACTGATTAGCGTGGACTCGGCGCTGGTTTACCGGGGTATGGATATAGGCACCGCGAAGCCCGCTCCGGAAGAGCTGCAGAGTTATCCCCATCGGTTGATCGATATTCGTGATCCGGCAGAGAGCTATTCGGCGGCGGAGTTTCGCGAGGACGCCCTCGCAGCCATGGCGGAAATTACGGCAGCGGGCAAAGTGCCCGTGTTGGTGGGCGGCACCATGCTCTATTTCAATGCCTTGCAAAAAGGGTTGGCGCCTCTGCCGGAAGCGAATCCCGAACTGCGCGCTGAGCTGGAGGCCGATGCTGAGCGTCTGGGCTGGCCTGCGCTGCATGAGCGGTTGGCCAAGCTCGATCCGGCCGCGGGGGAGCGCCTCAAACCCACCGATTCGCAGCGTATCGAACGCGCACTGGAGGTGGTGCTGTTGACCGGTAAGCCGATCAGTGAGCACTGGGCCGAGCAGTCGCAGGCAGCACTGCCTTACAATCTGTTGCCGCTGGCGCTGATGCCCGGTGATCGATCACGCCTGCATCAGCGTATCGAACAGCGTTTCGATCAGATGCTGGCGCAGGGGTTCGAGGAGGAGGTGCTGCGCCTGTATGAACGCGGCGATCTTCACGCCGACCTGCCATCGATCCGCTGCGTCGGTTATCGACAGATGTGGGACTACATCGAGGGCCGGCTGAGCTATGATGAGATGAGGTATCGCGGTATTGTCGCGACCCGCCAGCTGGCCAAGCGTCAACTGACCTGGCTGCGCGGTTGGCAGGGGCTTCACTGGCTGGATAGCGAGGCGGATAAATTACTGAATTTAGCCTTGAAACTGGCTGAAGCAACCATTATATAATGACAGGCTTGCACTTGGCTTAAGCGCAGTCGATTTTTCGGCCAGGTGACCATAGATTACATATTACAACGAAACGTTTTATTACTTTTGGGAAGGAGTTTGCAATGTCAAAAGGGCAGTCTTTACAAGACCCTTATCTGAATGTGCTGCGCAAGGAGCGTATTCCGGTATCCATCTTTCTGGTCAACGGTATCAAACTGCAGGGGCAGATCGAGTCTTTCGATCAGTTTGTGATCCTGCTGAAAAACACCGTCAGCCAGATGGTTTATAAACACGCCATTTCGACCGTCGTTCCGTCGCGTCCGGTGAAGTTGCCGCAGGGCGACGAAAAGGCGGCAGACTGAGGTCCTAATTGTTTTTCGAACGTCCCGAATCGGGCGAGGTAGCGATCCTCGTTCATATTGAGCTGTCCTCTGATGCGGATAGCGAAGACCCACGGGAACTGGAAGAGCTGGCGCTCTCCGCAGGTGCCGATCCGGTTGCATTTCTGACCGGATCCCGCGCCGATCCCAGTCCTAAATTTTTTCTCGGTGCAGGCAAGCTGGAAGAGCTGCGGGCGCTGGTGCAGGCGCATCAGGCTGAGCTTGTGATCTTCAATCATGCCTTGAGCCCCGCTCAGGAACGCAATATTGAACGCGAGGTTCAGTGTCGCGTGCTCGATCGCACCGGGCTTATTCTCGATATATTCGCCCAGCGTGCCCGCACTCATGAGGGTAAACTGCAGGTCGAGCTGGCTCAGCTGGAGCATATGTCCACGCGCCTGGTGCGCGGCTGGACCCACCTGGAGCGTCAGAAGGGTGGTATCGGTTTGCGAGGTCCTGGTGAAACCCAGCTGGAAACCGACCGTCGTCTGCTGCGCGCGCGCATCAAATCGATCCAGAAACGTCTGGTAAAAGTACGCACCCAGCGTGAGCAGGGGCGGCGTGCACGTCAGCGTGCCGAAGTGCCCACCGTGGCACTTGTCGGCTATACCAACGCCGGGAAATCAACACTGTTCAACCGTATCACCAATTCCGGCGTCTACGCGGCAGACCAGTTGTTTGCCACGCTGGATCCGACGCTGCGTCGCATCGAAATGGATGATGTCGGCCCTGCGATCCTTGCTGATACGGTAGGCTTCATCAAGCATCTGCCGCACAAGCTGGTGGAATCCTTCCGTGCGACGCTGCAGGAGACGGTTGAGGCGACGCTGCTGCTGCATGTGATCGACTGCTACGATGAGGAGCGGCAGGATCATATGGATCAGGTGGACGCGGTGCTCGGCGAGATCGGTGCCGAAGAGGTGCCGGTGCTGCAGGTGTACAACAAGATCGATCTGATGCCGGAACAGTCGCCGCGCGTGGATTGTGACGAGGACGGGTTGCCGCAGCGTGTCTGGCTTTCTGCCCAGAGTGGTGAAGGTATTGATCTGCTGATGGACGCAATTCGTCAGCGCTTAAGTGGTGACATGTTCCACGAAACGCTGTCGCTGACGCCTGAGCAGGGACAGTTTCGCGCCCAGCTGTATGCCCGCGGGGCGGTGGTCGCTGAACGGATTGAAGATGATGGCCGTATGAATATCGAGGTCAGAATGCCGATGCGGGACATACGCCAGCTGCTGAGCCGCTTGCGTATCCCTGCTGAACGTTATCTGCCCGAGCAGGTCCACTAGAGTTCCGGTTGCGCGGACGCCCGACGGTCCCTAGAATTTTTTTAAAAATATAACGCCCTTACAACGACGGAGAATTGTATGGCCTGGAATGAGCCTGGTGGTAATGGAAACAACCATGACCCCTGGAGCAGCGGCGGCAAAAACGACCGCGGCAAACGCGGACAGGATCAGGGACCACCTGATCTGGATGAGGCGCTGCGTAAACTGCAGGACAGAATGAATGCCCTGTTTGGGGGTGGTAAGCGTCGTAGTGGTGGTTCGGGCGGCAGCTCGGGCGGCTCCGGCGGCGGCTTCGGCTTTTTGATTGTGATCGTTGTGGTTGCCGCGCTGTTCTGGGCGGGTATGGGTTTCTATACCGTAGATCAGCCGGAGCGTGGTGTTGTTCTGCGTCTGGGTAAATACCAGGATACGGTACGTCCCGGTCTGCAGTGGAACCCGCCGCTGATCGATGAAGTGACCATGGTGAACACCGAGATGGTGCGGACTCACAACCATAACTCGCAGATGCTGACCGAAGACGAGAACATCGTTTACGTCGATCTGACCGTTCAGTACGTGGCGACCGACCCCAAGGCGTTCGTGCTTAATGTGCGTGAGCCGGAAGAGAGTCTGGCTCATGCGGCCGAGTCTGCTCTGCGTCACGTCGTTGGTACCACCGAACTGCACTCCATCCTGACCGAGGGTCGTGAGACGCTGGGTATTCAGGTGCAGGAGCGTCTGCAGCGGTACATGGAGTTCTATGGCACTGGTATCAACATTGTCCAGGTGAACATTAAGAACGCCCAGGCACCGAGCCAGGTGCAGGATGCATTCGATGATGTGATCAAGGCGCGTGAGGATGAGCAGCGTGTTATCAACGAAGCGCAGACCTATGCCAACGGTATAGTGCCGGAGGCGCGAGGTGAGGCGCAGCGCATCATCGAGGAAGCCAATGCCTATCGTGAAGAGGTGGTGGCACGGTCAACGGGTGAGGCGGAACGTTTCACTGCGCTGTTGACCGAGTATTCCAAAGCGCCGGATGTTACCCGTCAGCGTCTTTACCTGGAAACCATGCAGGAAGTGCTGGGTAAAACACCGAAGGTGCTGGTTGATGTGGAAGGCGGTAACAACATGATGTACCTGCCGCTCGATAAGCTGATGGATAAGCAGAACGAGGTGCGCGACAGCAGTGGCCGTCCGGTGCGCCTGGATGACCTGAGTCTGCAGAGAATTACCGATCAGGTAATGGATCAGGTGCGTCAGCGCCAGAACTCATCCACAACTACACGGGAGGGTCGCTGATGAACGCTCGATCACTCTATATTCTGATCGCCGTGCTGGTCGTGGTGATGATCGGCTCCAAGTCGGTCTTTATCGTCAACGAAACCGAGCGCGCTCTGAAGCTGAGGTTTGGTGAGATCGTCGAGGCAGATATTCAGCCCGGCCTGCATTTCAAGATTCCTTTCGTCAACACCGTGCGTACGTTTGATGCGCGAGTGCAGACGCTGGATGCGCGGCCCCAGTCATTCCTGACGCTGGAGAAAAAACGACTGATCGTTGACTCCTTTGTGAAATGGCGGATTAACGATCCGGCCAAGTACTACACGTCAATCTCCGGTGATCTGTTCCAGGCGTCCGAGCGTCTGGCGAACAACATCGAGGAAGAGTTGCGTAACCAGTTTGGTGAGCGCACCGTGACCGAGGTTATTTCCGGTGAGCGTGAAGAGTTGATGGATGCGGTTATCCGTGACCTCAGCCGTCGTGCGGACGAGCAGTTCGGTATCGAGATTATCGATGTGCGCGTCAAGCGGATCGATCTGCCGGCAGAGGTTTCCTCTTCCGTATTCGACCGTATGCGTACCGAACGTCAGCGTCTGGCCCGTGATCTGCGTGCCCGTGGTCGTGAGATGGCCGAGGGTATACGTGCGGATGCAGACCGTCAGCGTACCGTTATTCTGGCGGAAGCTTACCGGGAGTCGGAGCAGGTTCGTGGTGAAGGTGATGCCAATGCTGCGCGAATCTATGCTGATGCCTATGCAGCCGATCCTGAATTCTACGCTTTTAACCGTAGCCTTCAGGCGTACCGCGATACCTTCCAGGGTGGCGGTGACGTGATGCTGTTGAAGCCGGATTCGGAGTTCTTCCGCTACCTGGATGACGCGCTTCCGCCCTCACGCAGGGGCGCTGCGGAGCGTTAATGCAAAACAGAAATCGGGTGCCCTTGGCGCCCGGTTTCGTGGTAGTATTCGTTAACCGGGTCGAGGCCCGGTTTTTTTGTGGACTTAAGGTGAGTAATGGTCGATTTTTGGCGCGAGCTGTTGATCGCGGTTTGCCTGGTGTTGGTTATCGAAGGGGTCGTGCCTTTTCTGTATCCGCAGCGTTGGCGTCGGCTGGTCGCCAAGCTGGCCTATATCCCTGATTCGTCACTGCGTATGGCGGGTCTGGTGTCGATGGTGCTGGGCGTCGCAATGCTTTACCTGGTCCACTGATTTTCTGAGATTTTCGTACTGGAGTACTGCATGACATTGGCAGATCGTTGGTTGCTGCCCGATGGAATGAAAGAGATGCTGCCGCCCCGTGCCCGTCAGGTCGAGGTGATGCGGCGTCGTGTGCTGGATCTATACGACAGCTGGGGTTACGACTTGGTGATGCCGCCGCTGGCGGAGCATCTTGAATCGTTGCTGACCGGCGTGGGTCGGGATCTGGAGATGCAAACCTTTAAGCTGACCGACCAGGTCAGTGGGCATACCATTGGCGTGCGTGCGGATATGACCCCACAGGTCGCCCGTATCGATGCGCACCGGCTACGTACCGAAGGTCCAAGCCGTCTCTGTTACTGTGGATCGGTGCTGCACACCCGGCCGAGTAATATGCTGGCGTCGCGCAATCCGCTGCAGCTGGGGGCTGAACTCTACGGTCACGCCGGTCTCGATAGTGACGTGGAAGTGATCTCGCTGATGCTGGAGACCTTGCGTACCATCGATGTCAAAGGGCCGGTCAGTCTGGATCTGGGGCACGTTGGTGTCTTTAGTGAGCTGATGCAGGAGGCGGGACTGGTTGGTGAGCAGCAAGACCGCTTTATCGATATGCTGCAGCGTAAGGCGTTGCCGGAGATCGCCAGCTTCATCGAGGGGCTCGATCTGCCGCAGTCGGTTGCTGGCAAGCTGCTGGCTCTGCCGCGCTTGAACGGCGGTGCCGAGGTGATTGCGCGGGCGCGGGAGCTGTTCTCGGGTTCTGAGACTATCCTCGCGGCGCTGACCTACATCGAGCAGGTAGCTAAGCGGGTGCAAAGCCGTTACCCGGCAACGGATCTCTACTTTGATCTTGGTGAGCTGCGCGGCTATCACTACCACACGGGTATCGTGTTTGCCGCCTATTCACCGCACTTCGGTCAGGCACTGGCCAAGGGTGGTCGCTACGACAGTATCGGCAAGGATTTCGGTCGGGCGCGTCCTGCTACCGGGTTCAGCTCCGATCTGAAGACGCTGCTGGAAGTGGCGCTGGAGATGCCGGAGATCGATCGCTCGGCGGTACTGGCGCCTGCCAGTGAAGAGTCGGATCTATTGATTGCGGTGGCTGAGCTGCGTACCCAGGGGGTGCGTGTGGTTCAGGCGCTGGAAGGAGAGGTTGTACCGGGCTGCTGCGATCGTCAGCTGGTACTGAAGGACGGGCAGTGGGTCATTGAGGCCCGGTGAACATTTTCTCAATTCACAAGAGTTTTTAGAGACAGTAATGGGTAGAAACGTCGTTGTTCTGGGTACCCAGTGGGGTGATGAAGGCAAGGGCAAGATTGTCGATCTGCTGACCGAGAAGGTCGCGGCAGTCGTGCGCTTCCAGGGTGGCCATAATGCCGGACATACACTGGTAATCGATGGTCAGAAAACCGTACTGCATCTGATTCCTTCAGGTATCCTGCGGCCGAATGTCGAGTGCCTGATCGGTAACGGGGTAGTGCTGTCCCCGGATGCGCTGCTGAAAGAGATCGCTGGGCTCGAGGAGAGTGGCGTTCCGGTTGGGCAGCGTCTGCGTCTGAGCCCGGCATGTCCGCTGATCCTGTCCTATCATGTGGCGCTGGATCAGGCCCGCGAGAAAGCGCGTGGCGAGTCCAAGATCGGTACCACCGGTCGTGGTATCGGACCGGCCTACGAAGACAAGGTCGCGCGTCGCGGTCTGCGTCTGGGTGATCTGGCCGATCCGGCGCGGTTCGAGGAAAAGCTGCGCGAAGTGATGGCCTATCACAACTTCATGCTGGAGCATTACTACAAGGTTGATCCGATCGATGTGGATCAGCTGCTTGCTCACTGTCTCGATATGGCTAAAACGCTGGTGCCGATGATGACTGACGTGACTGCGCGTCTGCATCAGCTGCGTAAGCAGGGCGCAAGCATCATGTTCGAGGGCGCGCAGGGTTCCCTGCTCGATATCGATCACGGTACTTACCCGTACGTGACCTCTTCGAATACAACCGCTGGTGGCACCTCCACCGGTAGTGGTTTCGGTCCGTTGTACCTGGATTATGTGCTGGGTATTACCAAGGCTTACACAACGCGTGTAGGTGGCGGTCCTTTCCCGACCGAGCTGAACTGCGATATCGGCGCTCGCCTGGCTGAACGTGGTCACGAGTTCGGTGCGACCACAGGACGTGCTCGTCGTTGTGGTTGGTTTGATGCGGTGGCGCTTAAGCACGCGATTCAGATCAACTCGGTTTCCGGTATCTGTCTGACCAAGCTGGATGTGCTGGATGGTCTGGATCAGATCAATATCTGCATCGGCTATGTGGATGCGGCTGGGAATCCGGTGACCTCTCTGTGTGGTAGCGAAGACTACGAGTCTATCAAGCCGGTCTATGAAGAGATTTCAGGCTGGACTGAGTCTACCGTCGGCGTGAAGTCGCTGGATGAGCTGCCGGCTAATGCCCTGGCCTATATCAAGCGTCTGGAAACCCTGGTTGAAACGCCGATCGACATTATTTCCACAGGTCCTGATCGTGTGGAAACTATCGTTCTGCGGGATCCGTTCCAGGAGTGATGCTCGCAAGAGACCAATAAAAAAGCCGCGCTGAGAAGCGCGGCTTTTTTTGTTCTGCTTTGGTGGCTCAGTTGCTGCTGATCGCCGGGTGCAGGGTCTTGATCAGCGCTTTGAACATTTTCGGGTTGCCTGCGACCAGTTTGCCGCTTTCGCGGTGGTTGTTGCCGCCGGCGGTGTCACCCACCAGTGCGCCTGCTTCCTGGAGCAGTAGCAGGCCTGCATCCTGTTCGCTATCGGTCAGTCCCAGCTGGCAGAATCCGTCGAGGCGTCCCGCGGCAGTGTAAGCCAGGTTCAGTGCGGCAGAGCCGGTGTTGAACGGGGTGGCGCCTGCATTGACCAGTTCTCGCATGATTGCGATCTGGGATTCGAGTCCGGACTGGTCGCTTTTGCGGCCCATGAAGCCGGTACCGATCAGGGCGCCGTTCAAGGCCTTCAGCGGGCTCACGCGCAGGCGTTTGCCATTAAGCTGTGCGCCTTCGCCGCGGCTGGCGGTAAATTCGTCCCCGGTGATCGGGTTGAGGATCAGCGAGTGGGTGACCTTGCCCTTGATGCGGCCGGTCATGCTCAGTGCGAAGGAGGGCACGGCATTGGAGAAGTTCGGGATGCTGTCGATCGGCGTGACCTGCCACTCACAGGGCATTGGGCCTTCGCCGATAGCTTTGTGTCGGCCGCTGTAATCACCGCTTACGGTGTGGTGAGGGTAGGCTTTCTGCAGCGTGTGAACGATCGTGCGTTCAGCCTGTTGGCAGAGGTCATTGATAAAAGCGGCGACCTTGTCCTGTTCTGATTTGATCAGGTCCAGGCGTTCTGTGCCGCGGGCGATCTGCTCGGCGGCAAGGCGTGCGGCGCGCAGAGCGATATTGACCATTGGTTGCATTGGGTATGGAATCCAGTCGTTCGAGTGGGAAAATCAAACTCCAATTGTAACGCACTCTGCGTAGGGGAATAAATGCTGTACGTAAACTGTACGTAAAGATAGTGCGTGTATCGCTCAGTGGTAGCGAGTTCTGGTATGATAAGCGCCCTTTTTTTCACCCACGTCATCGCTGCTCATGCTTGATCATATTCGTATCGTTCTGGTGAACACCACTCATCCCGGCAACATTGGTGCCGTTGCCCGTGCCATGAAGAACATGGGGTTGAGTGATCTGTGCCTTGTTGAGCCCAAACACTACCCGGATGAAGCGGCGACTGCGCGAGCCTCTGGTGCGACCGATATTCTCGACAATGCGCGAGTCGTTACAACTCTGGCCGATGCGCTGGCTGATTGCCAGTTGGTTGTTGGAACCAGTGCGAGAGGGCGGCATATTCCCTGGCCGGTGATTAATCCGCGGGAGCTTGGCGCCATCGCCGCGCCACTTGAGGGGAAATCCCGGGTGGCCATTCTGTTTGGTCGTGAAGACCGGGGCTTGACCAACGACGAGCTCCACGCCTGTCATCATCATGTTCATATACCGTCTGTTGAAGGTTTCAGCTCTCTGAATATCGCGGCCGCGGTGCAGGTGATCTGCTACGAGTTGCGTATGGCGCACCTGCTGGCCGATGAACAGAGCAAGCCCCAGTGGGGAACGGACTGGGATATTGAGCTCGCGGATCACCTGGAGCTGGAGCGTCTGTTTGAGCACCTGGAGCAGACGCTGGTGGATATCGACTTTCTCGATCCTGATAATCCGCGTCAGCTGATGCCCAGGTTGCGTCGGCTGGTGCTGCGGGCCGTGCCGGATAAGGTCGAGGTCAACGTGCTTCGCGGAATACTCAAATCGGTCAATCGTGCGGCCGAGAAGCGTTCGTCCGTTGCGCCTGAAGCGGGTGATGCGGGGGCGGATAAATCCTGATGGTTTTGGTCGGGAATATAGTTGACCAAAATCCTTGGTTTTTGCATAATAGAGCCAGACTCGCAGTAGCAGGTGAGGGTAACTATGCGATTGACAACTAAAGGACGCTACGCTGTAACAGCGATGCTTGATCTGGCCCTTCATGAGGGTAAAGGACCGATCAGTCTGGCGGATATTTCCGAACGCCAGGGGATCTCATTGTCCTATCTCGAGCAGCTGTTTGCCAAGCTTCGACGGAATAATCTGGTGCACAGCGTACGGGGTCCTGGTGGTGGTTACCAGCTCAAGCGTGAACGCGGCGAAATCAACGTGGCGGAAGTCATCGATGCCGTGAACGAATCGGTTGATGCCACGGGATGTCGCAGCACAGGCAATTGCCAAAGTGGCGAGGTGTGCCTGACACATCACCTGTGGTGCGATCTCAGTGATCAGATTCATAACTTCCTGAGCGATATCAGTCTTGCGGATCTGGTGGTACGTAACGACGTGCAGGAAGTAGCAGAACGTCAGGGGCAGCGCAGCAGGCCGCAGACAGAACAATTGATCGCCAGCAGCGTTGCATCCGCATCCTGATAGCGAAAAGCTTTGGAGATTGAAATGAAATTGCCGATCTACCTCGATTACTCAGCAACTACACCGGTTGATCCGCGTGTTGCCGAAAAGATGATGAGCTGCCTGACACCGGACGGTAACTTCGGTAACCCGGCGTCACGCTCTCACATGTTCGGCTGGAAAGCTGAAGAGGCAGTCGAAACGGCTCGCCGTCAGGTGGCTGATCTGCTGGGCGCGGATCCCCGTGAAATCGTCTGGACCTCCGGTGCTACCGAGTCCGACAACCTGGCGATCAAGGGTGTCGCTCACTTCTATTCCAAGAAGGGCAAGCACATCATCACATCCAAGATTGAGCACAAGGCCGTCCTGGATACCTGTCGTCAGCTGGAGCGTGAAGGCTACGAAGTCACCTACCTGACGCCGGGCAGCGATGGCATCATCACACCGCAGATGGTGGCCGATGCGCTGCGCGAAGACACCATTCTGGTGTCCCTGATGCATGTGAATAACGAGATCGGCACCATCACCGATATCGATGCGATTGGTGAGCTGACCCGCAGCCATGGCGTGCTTTTCCATGTGGATGCCGCTCAGAGCGCAGGCAAGTTGCCGCTGGATATGGGTAAGATGAAGGTCGATCTGCTGTCCCTGTCCGGGCATAAGATGTACGGCCCCAAGGGTATTGGTGCTCTTTACGTACGTCGCAAGCCGCGTGTGCGTCTGGAAGCCCAGATGCACGGTGGTGGTCACGAGCGTGGTATGCGCTCAGGTACCCTGCCGACCCACCAGATCGTGGGTATGGGTGAAGCGGCACGCATCTGTCAGGAAGAGATGGTGCAGGAAAGCGAGCACCTGAAAGCGCTGCGCGACCGTTTCTGGCAGGGCATCGAAAGCATGGAAGAGGTCCATGTGAACGGGTCGCAGGAACAGCGCGTGGCTGGCAACCTGAACGTGAGCTTCGCGTTCGTTGAGGGTGAGTCGCTGCTGATGTCGCTGAAAGATCTCGCGGTTTCTTCCGGTTCGGCCTGTACATCCGCAAGTTTGGAACCGTCCTATGTGCTGCGTGCACTGGGGCTGAATGATGAGCTGGCTCACAGCTCTATCCGCTTCTCTTTCGGTCGTTTTACCACCGAAGAGGAAGTTGATTACGCCGTTAAACAGATTCGTGTTGCTGTGGATAAGCTGCGCGAACTATCCCCCCTGTGGGATATGTATAAAGACGGTATCGATTTGAACACAGTTGAGTGGGCACACCACTAAGCGGGCTTTAAGAGGCTCTTGGAGGTCAACATGGCTTATAGCGAACAGGTTATTGATCATTACGAAAACCCGCGCAACGTCGGTAAGATGGATGACAAGGATACTCACGTCGGAACCGGCATGGTGGGTGCACCGGCATGTGGCGACGTAATGCGCCTGCAGATCCGCGTCAGCGATGACGGCGTGATCGAAGATGCAAAATTCAAAACATACGGCTGCGGTTCCGCAATCGCATCCAGCTCCCTGGTCACCGAGTGGGTCAAGGGGATGACGCTGGATCAGGCGGCCGAGCTGAAAAACGCGCAGATCGCGGAAGAACTGGCGCTGCCGCCGGTGAAGATCCACTGCTCCGTACTTGCGGAAGACGCGATCAAAGCTGCAGTTGAAGACTACCGTAAAAAGCAGGGCTGAGGTCGCTGACCTCGGCTTTGCCAGTAGAACAACGTGAGGGTTATATGGCGATCAGCATGACAGACGCTGCGGTAAATCATGTCGCACGCTTTCTCGAAAAACGCGGCCACGGTGCCGGTATTCGGGTTGGTGTCCGCACTTCAGGGTGCTCCGGCATGGCTTATGTGCTCGAATTCATCGACCAGGTTGAAGATGAAGACCAGATCTTTGAATTCGACGGTGTGCGTGTGGCGGTCGACCCGAAAAGCCTGGTTTACCTTGACGGAACCGAACTGGATTTCGTCAAGGAAGGCCTTAACGAAGGCTTCAAGTTCAATAACCCGAACGTCAGCAGCGAGTGCGGCTGCGGTGAAAGCTTTAACGTCTGAATAGATTGGCGGGGTGTCAGGCTGACCGATGGATATGACCCGAAACTACTTTGAGCTGTTCGATCTCCAGCCCGGGTTCGATCTGGATCTGGGGGTGCTCAGTGAGAGGTATCGGGAGCTCCAGAAGCAGTGGCATCCCGACCGCTTTGCCCATCTTTCCGAACGCGAGCGTCGTTTGTCCGTGCAGTACACGGCTCATCTGAACGAGGCTTTCCAGTCCCTCAAGTCCCCCCTGCGCCGTGCGCAATACCTGTTGCTTCTGGCGGGGCGGGATACGCACGGCGAATCATCCTCCCAGCTTGATCCCATGTTCCTGATGGAGCAGATGGAGTTGCGTGAGCGTCTGTCCGAAGTGGCGGACCAGGATGATCCTGAATCCGAGCTGGAGCAGCTTCAGCAGGAGGCCGAGCAGGCATCCCGGGATCTGCGGGCGGAATTTGTCAAACTTTACCAGAGCGACGATCTCGACGCCGCGGAGCAGGTGGTGCGCAAGATGCAGTTTGCCGCCAAGCTCGAGAGCGAGATAGAAGCGCTCGAAGATCGATTGTTCGACTGAACGGAACCCCTATGGCTTTGTTGCAAATCGCCGAACCCGGCCAGAGTGCCGCGCCCCATGAGCGCAAGCTGGCGGTCGGGATCGATCTGGGAACGACCAACTCACTGGCTGCCACCGTGCGCAGCGGAGAGGCGCAAACCCTGCCCGATATCGACGGCAGGCACCTGCTGCCCTCAGTGGTCCATTACGCTGAAGACGGTACCTCCGAGGTTGGGCGTGAAGCGCTGAGCCGGGCTGGTGACGATCCCTATAACACCATTATTTCGGTCAAGCGCCTGATGGGTCGCGGTGTCGAGGATGTGCTCTCTTTCGGTGATGAGCTGCCTTACCGCTTTGCTCCGGGCGAGGGTGGTATGCCCTACATCGAAACCAGTGCCGGGCCGCGCAGTCCGGTGCAGGTGTCGGCGGATATACTGCGGGCGCTGCGAGAGCGGGCCGAAGATTCGCTCGAAGGTGAGCTGACCGGCGCGGTTATAACCGTTCCGGCCTACTTTGACGACGCTCAGCGTCAGGCCACCAAGGATGCCGCGCGGATCGCCGGTTTGCATGTGCTGCGACTGCTTAACGAACCGACGGCCGCGGCCGTGGCTTACGGTCTGGACCAGAGTGACGAGGGTGTTATCGCTGTCTATGACCTGGGCGGAGGTACCTTCGATATCTCTGTGCTGCGTCTTAATAAGGGTGTGTTCGAGGTGCTCGCGACCGGTGGTGACAGTGCCCTGGGTGGTGATGACTTTGATTATGCGCTCGCGCGCTGGATGCTGAGTGAGTCGGGTATTGAGCTGGAACCTGATGCCCAGCAGGCGCGTTACCTGACGACCCTGGCCAAACAGGTCAAGGAGGATCTGAGTGCCCAGTCGCAGGTAAGCGTTGTGCTGGATTTGGCTGGCCAACGTGTCGAAGTCAGCGTCAGCCGCGACCAGTTTGATGCGGTTATCGAGCCGCTGATCAAGAAAACCCTTCGTGCCTGCCGACGGGCCCTGAAAGACGCCGGAGTTGCGGCGGACGAGGTGCGCGATGTGGTCATGGTGGGTGGTTCTACCCGGGTGCCCCTGGTGCGCACCCTGGTGGGTCAGCTGTTCGCACGTGAGCCCCATATCGATATCGACCCGGACAGGGTTGTCGCCATAGGCGCTGCGCTGCAGGCGGATGTGCTGGCTGGTAACAAGCCGGACAGCGATATGCTGCTGCTGGATGTGATCCCGCTATCGCTGGGTCTTGAGACCATGGGTGGTCTGGTCGAGAAGGTTATCCACCGTAACACGGCGATTCCGGTCGCTCGCGGGCAGGAGTTTACGACTTACCAGGACGGTCAGACTGCCATGGCGATTCACGTGGTGCAGGGGGAGCGCGAGCTGGTTGCGGACTGCCGCTCTCTGGCGCGCTTCGTGCTGCGCGGCATTCCGCCGATGGCGGCCGGTGCAGCCAAGATTCGCGTCACCTTTCAGGTTGATGCGGACGGGCTACTCAGCGTTGCTGCCCAGGAGTTGTCCACAGGGGTTGAGAGCAGCATCCAGGTCAAGCCCTCCTATGGACTGACCGATGATGAGATCACCGGCATGCTGCAGGATTCCTTCAGTCATGCGCAGGATGACCTTCTCGCCCGTGCTTTGCGCGAGCAGCAGGTCGAGGCCGAGCGGCTCGCGGCGGCGGTTGAAGCAGCGATCGCCCAGGATGGTGAGCTGCTTGACTCCGCAGAACGTGCCGAACTGGAACAGGGGGTCGCCAGTCTGCGTCAGACGGCCGCAGGGTCGGACTCTGCGGCTATTGAGGCGGGCGTTGAATCCCTTGCTAAACTGAGTGATGACTTTGCCGCACGACGGATGGATAAAGGGATCCAGAGTGCGCTGCAGGGGCATCGAATTGATGAGTTGGATAAGGAGTCGGAGTAATGCCGCAGCTTATTTTTCTGCCGCATGAGGAGCTCTGCCCCGATGGCAAAGTAGTGGATGTCGAGCCTGGTATCACCATCTGTGATGCGGCGCTCGCCAATGGCGTTGATATTGAACACGCCTGTGAAAAGTCCTGCGCCTGCACGACCTGTCATGTCATTGTCCGCGAAGGCTTTGATTCACTCGAGGAGTCTGATGAGCTCGAGGACGACATGCTGGACAAGGCCTGGGGTCTGGAGCCGGAGTCGCGTCTGAGCTGTCAGGCGGTGGTGGCCGACGAGGATCTGGTTGTGGAGATTCCGAAGTACACCATCAATCAGGTGTCCGAACAGCATTAAGCGGGGTAGGCGTTATGGCATTTAAATGGGTTGATGTGTTGGATATCGCTATCGAACTTGATGAGCTGTATCCCGACGTGGATCCGATGCAGATCAGCTTCCCCGACCTCTACCAGAAAGTGCTGGATCTGGAAGGTTTTGACGACGATCCGTCACACTGTGGTGAGAAAATACTGGAAGCGATCCAGATGGCCTGGATCGAAGAAAAGGACTGAACAACGGGCTCCTTACCAGGCTTACCGACCCGGCCCCGTGCCGGGTTTTGTTTCTCTGGTTTTGAGCTGTTCAGGGTTTGAGCACTCGCGTATAATGTCGCGCCTTATTATTTATATAATCAATTGGGATTAGGTTGAACCATGGCTACTGAACGTACTCTCTCTATCATCAAGCCGGACGCTGTTGCCAAGAACGTGATCGGTGAAATTCTGACTCGTTTCGAAAAAGCGGGCCTGAAGGTAGTCGAAATGCAGATGAAAGCGCTGAGCAAAGCAGAAGCTGAAGGCTTCTACGCTGAGCACAAAGAGCGTCCTTTCTTTGCAGACCTGGTTGCTTTCATGACCTCCGGCCCCGTTGTTGTGCAGGTTCTGGAAGGTGAAAACGCAATCGCACTGAACCGCGAACTGATGGGTGCAACCAACCCGAAAGAAGCGGCTGCAGGTACCATTCGTGCGGATTTCGCTGAGTCTATCGATGCGAACGCCGTACACGGTTCCGATTCTGCAACCTCTGCTGAACGTGAGATCGCCTACTTCTTCGGTGGCTGATCCGACAGGAGCCGTTCATTGAGCGGCTCCACCATTCTAAATCCGGTGATTTTTCATGACTGACGCTCCCTCCAAGGTCAATCTTCTCGGTCTTTCCCCTTCCCAGCTGGAAGCCTTCTTCGAGCAGATGGGCGAGAAACGCTTTCGCGCCACCCAGGTGCTTAAATGGATCCATCAGTTTGGAGCCAGCAGCTTCGAGGAGATGACAAACATCAGCAAGGCGCTGCGTGCCAAGCTGTCAGAGGTGGCGGAGATCCGCGAACCGGAAATCGTCATGGAAAAATTTTCCAAGGATGGCACCCGTAAGTGGGTCATCCGCATGGACGGTGGTTCCGCTATCGAGATGGTGTTGATACCCGATGGCGACCGCAAGACGCTCTGTGTTTCATCTCAGGTTGGCTGCTCGCTCGACTGCAGCTTCTGCTCCACCGGTAAGCAGGGTTTTAACCGTGACCTGAGTACGGCCGAGATTATCGGCCAGTTGCGTGTGGCTATCCGCTCTTTTGGTCCCTTCGATCCCTCCGGCGAGCGCCGGGTGACCAATGTGGTCTTCATGGGTATGGGCGAGCCGCTGCTCAATTTTGACAATGTCGTCGCGGCTACCGAGCTGATGATGGACGACAACTGCTATGGTCTCTCCAAGCGACGCGTTACCGTTAGTACCTCTGGTGTGGTACCTGCGCTGGATCGTCTGCGCGAGGTCAGCGACGTGTCTCTGGCGGTGTCTCTGCATGCGCCGACCGATGAACTGCGTAATCAGCTGGTACCGATCAACCGCCGTTACCCCATCGATGTGCTGATCGCTGCTTGCAACCGTTACCTTCAGGGCCTCAACGACAAGCGTGTGGTAACCGTCGAATACACGCTGATTGCCGGCGTCAATGATCAGCCGGAGCAGGCTCGTCAGCTGGTCAAGGTGCTGCGTAAACTACCGTGTAAACTGAATCTTATACCCTTCAATCCGTTCCCCAATTCCGGCTATGAACGCCCGAGTGATGAGGCGATTGCTGCGTTCAAGCAGATTATGCTGAACAGCAACGTGCTGACGACCGTTCGCCGCACCCGTGGCGATGATGTTGATGCTGCCTGCGGACAGCTGGTCGGGCAGGTGGCAGACCGTACCCGGCGTAGCCAAAAATACATCGCTGTGGTACAAGAGGAGCCTGTTCAGGGGAAGAGCCAGGCTCTGTAAGGGGGAAAGATGCGACAAGTCCATGCTGTAATGCTGCTGTTGACGGCGATACTGGTTTCAGCATGTTCGACAACCCCCGACCGTTACGCCAATAGTGGTGCTTCCGAGGAAGATGCCCTGGAGTCCTACACCAGTCTTGGCCTGCAGTACCTGAGAGCGGGAGATACCGCTGGTGCCAAAGGCCCGCTGCAGCGGGCGCTGGCTATCGATGACGACTATGCGCCGGCCTATAATGCGTTGGCGCTGGTGTTTCAGGCCGAGCAGGATCTGGGGCTGGCCGAAGACTATTTCCGCAAAGCCATCTCTGCAGATTCTCAGTCGGCGATGATTCACAACAACTTCGGTGCCTTTCTCTTCAGTCAGGAGCGTTACGACGAGGCCTGTGTCGAGCTTGCGCGCGCTACCGAAGATCCGTTTTATCAGGCCCGTGCCCAGGCGTTTGAAAACCTCGGACGCTGCTATCGCCGCACCGGGCGGGATGCGGTGGCCGAACATGCTCTTAAGCGCGCTTTGACCCTGCAGCGACAGCGCCCTCTGGCGCTGGTCGAGTTGGCGGATCTGAAACTTGAACAGGGTAATAACACCGAGGCGGCGGCCCTGTTTGATCGTTTTCGTGAACTGGTCGATAGCAAACGGGTCAACCATTTCCCATTGAGTCTTTGGGTGGGTGTGCGCGTAGCCCGTTATGAGGGTAACGCCAGTCGCGCGGCGACCTACGCGCTGCTGTTGAAGAACATGTATCCCGAGTCCAACGAATACCGGCTGTATAAGGAGTCTGCGCAGTGAGCAGCGAAGAAACATCACAGGACGCAGCCTCTTCATCCTTCACAGGCGGAAACTTTGTCAAGGCAAGGGAAGATCTCGGGCTGAGTCTGGAACAGCTGAGCCGGGAGCTGCACCTGCCTGTTGCCACGCTTGAAGCGCTGGAGCGGGGTGAATTTGCCGGTTTGGGTGGCCCGGTGTTTGTGCGCGGCTATATTCGCGCCTATGCACGACGCCTGAAAATGAATCCTGATACCTATGTTGCCCAGTTTGACCGTCAGGCCGGTATCAAGGATACCGCTGCGTCGGTGAGAGCTGTGGGTACAGTCTCGACCAGTCCGGCACGGCAGAGCCGCTCGGTCATGAGGTTCGGTACCTTTGTCTTTATCGTCGCGATTATCGGCATCATCGTCTGGTGGTGGCAGACCCAGTACTCCATAGATAGCGTGATCCTCTCCTCTGACGATGCCCCGGTTACGGTTGAGACAGCAGACGGCAATACGCTGGTGCTCCCTCCTATTGATAGCGAGGACGCGGGTTCCACCCAGGCGCTGCCAGAGTTCGGCGAGCCTGTTGCGGGGGCAGAGGGCGACAGTCTGACGGGGTTATCAGCGGCAGCTGATAGCCTGGCCGCATCTGCCGCGACTGGAGTGGCCCTCGGTCTGGAAGAAGCTGCATCCGCAGCCGACTCGGCGCTGGATACCCTCTCTGAAACCGGGTCCGCACTGGCTGATGCTGAGCCGCTGCCGGTCGTGACGCCTCAGCTGGACCTGTCCCTCTCCGACGACAGCTGGTTGAGCGTAAAAGACAGTGCAGGAAAGACGCTATTCAATGGCATTGCCAAGTCGGGCAGTGACCTCAGTTTCGAAGGCGAGGAGCCTCTGTCCGTGGTTATAGGGCGGGCCAGTGCCGTTACCTCGATCCAGTACGCTGGCGAGCCGGTTGATCTTGATCAAGTGAGCGATAAGAATGTCGCCCGTCTGACGCTGCCTGCGTCGTCGCGTTAATTAGCATCTGTAAATACGGGAAAGTAGAACCTTGGCGAAGATCAAAGCCATAAGGGGCATGAATGATATTCTGCCGGATCAGACCCCGGTCTGGCAGTTTCTGGAAAATCAGGTCAAAGCGGTGCTTGGTGCCTATGGCTATAGCGAACTGCGCATGCCGATTGTCGAGCAGACCGACCTGTTCAAACGTTCTATCGGCGAAGTGACCGACATTGTCGAGAAGGAGATGTATACCTTCGAAGACCGCAATGGTGACAGTCTTACCCTGCGCCCCGAAGGTACAGCCAGCTGTGTGCGTGCCTGTGAGGAACATGGCCTGACCTTTAACCAGGTTCAGCGGCTTTGGTACATGGGACCGATGTTCCGGCACGAGCGGCCTCAGAAGGGGCGTTATCGCCAGTTCCACCAGATTGGTGTGGAAACCTTTGGCATGCAGGGGCCGGATATCGATGCCGAACTGATTATCCTGACAGCGCGCCTGTGGCGTCAGCTGGGTCTGGAAAAGTCGGTAACTCTGCATTTGAACACGTTGGGGAGCGCCGCTGACCGGGCTCGTTTCAAAGACGATCTGGTGGCCTACCTGAGCGCCCACATCGAGGAGCTTGATAGCGACAGCCAGCGCCGCCTTAAGACGAACCCGCTGCGTATCCTCGATAGCAAGGATCAGGGAACCCAGGCGCTGTTGGATAAGGCGCCGCATTTCCATGATTATATCGATGCGGATTCCCGTGAGCATTTCGACCGCCTGTGTCACCTGCTGGATCAGGCGGGGGTTGCCTATGAGGTCAACGCACGTCTTGTGCGTGGACTGGATTATTACGGTAAGACGGTGTTTGAGTGGATCACCGATGAACTGGGTTCCCAGGGAACTGTCTGTGCCGGTGGCCGTTACGATGGCCTGGTGGAACAGCTTGGTGGTCGCGCTACGCCGGCAGTGGGGTTCGCGATGGGTGTTGAACGTCTGATTCTGCTGCTTGAAACTCTGGGTGCCGTACCTGAGAGTGTTCACCAGAAGGTCGACGTCTATGCCATGGCAATGGGTGACGCTGCGCAGGTGGAGATGTTCCGCATTGCAGAGCAGCTGCGCGATGAAACTGAACTCAGAGTGCAGCTCCACTGTGGTGGCGGCAGCTTCAAGAGTCAGATGAAAAAGGCGGATAAAAGCGGCGCGCGGTTCGGTTTGCTCATGGGAGATGATGAGCTGGCGAACGGCGTTATCACGTTGAAACCGCTGCGTGAATCAAGCGAGCAAAGACAGATCGCACTGAAAGAGCTGGCAGTAGAGCTGACCAGCATTTATAGCACTGAGTAAGAGAGGCAGGATCGTGGCGGAGTTGCGTACCGAAGAGGAACAGGTTGAAGCGATCAAGAACTGGTGGAAAGAGAATGGACGCTCGGTGCTGTTGGCTATTGCTGTCGCTGTTGCCGGTGTATTCGGATGGCAGGCATGGGAAAAACGCGTTGAAGCACAGTCCACTAATGCGTCAATCACCTACCAGGAACTGCTCGATGCGGTTATGGCTCTGCGCTCCGCTCCCGAAGATGAGGCGCAGCTGACAACCGCGAAACATCTGGCAGGCGTACTGCAGGATGATTACGAAAGCAGCGGCTATGCCGCGCTGGGCGCCATGCTCATGGCTCGCGTAGCGGTTGATAGCAACGACCTGGATCAGGCATTCGCACAGCTGGATTGGGTCCGTCAGAATGCGGAGGACGCCGAGCTTAAACAGCTGGCGACACTGCGCAGCGCGCGCATCAAGCTGGCTCAGGGTGATGCGGATGCGGCCGATGCCTTGCTGAAACAGGCTAATGGTGAGCATTACCAGGCTTCCTATCAGGAGCTGCGTGGCGATGTGCTTGTGGCTCAGGGTCAGTTGGATCAGGCGCGTCAGGCGTATGAGCAGGCGCTCGAAGGTGCCACTCCCCAGATGCGTCCGGTGATCGAGATGAAGCGTGACGATCTGGCTCAGGGAGAAAACTCATGAAATCCATGGTCCGTGTGCTTACAGCGAGCCTGCTGACAGCCTCGCTTGCCGGTTGCGGCCTTTGGGGTGGCCCGGACGAGGTAGAGCCGGCAGCGCTGGTTGACTTTGATGCAGAGAAAAACGTTTCTGTGCTCTGGAGTGCTCAGGTCGGTGACGGACCCGGACTGGGTTACCACCAGTTCGAGCCGGCTATTGGCAACTCCCGTGTTTTCGCGGCTGATAATGAAGGCGAGGTAGTCGCTATCGATCAGGCTTCAGGCGAAAAACTCTGGGATGTGGAGCTTGATCTGCCGCTCTCCGGCGGGGTGGGCTTTGGTTTTGGTAGCGTCGTTGTTGCTACCGAAAACGGCGAAGTGATCGTGCTTGATGCCACCACGGGCGAAGAACGGTGGCGCAGCCGGGTGGCATCAGAGGTTGTCGCTCAGCCGCAAGTGAATGCAGATCTCGTCGTTGTCCAGGTGATCAATGGCCAGGTCAGCGCATTTGATCGTGTCACCGGTGAGCATCGCTGGACCTATGACAGCCAGATCCCTCAGCTTAGCCTGCGCGGAACCGGTGCCCCGGTCGTTACTGATCAGGTAACGCTCACCGGCTTTGCCAACGGCAAGCTGTTGGCGATCGATAACCGCTCCGGTAACGCGGTATGGGAGCAGCGTATCGCGCTGGCGGAAGGTCGCTCCGAACTGGAACGTATCGTAGATGTGGACGGTCGCCCGCTGATCGTCAATGGAACCGTATACGTTACCAGTTACCAGGGGCGTCTCGTGGCGCTGAATCCTTATGGTCCGAGAATCGTCTGGAGTCGTGATTACTCCAGTTATCGTGGTCTGGCGTCCGGGTTTGGCAACATCTACGCGGTGTCTGCAGATGACAAGGTCGATGCCTTTGATGCGGGCAGCAGTGCCAGTGTCTGGCAGCAGCCAGCTCTGCTTAATCGTCGTCTGACCTCGCCGGCGGAACTGAACAACACGGTGGTCGTGGGTGATAGCGAAGGCTATCTCCATTTTATGTCTCAGATCGATGGTCACTTTGTAGCGCGCTATAATTTCGACTCGTCCGGTATCTACAGTGATCCGCTTGTGGTCGATGACGTGCTTTATGTACTCAGCAATGATGGTCGTCTGGCGGCTCTCAAGCTGAATTGAACTGAATCTTAAGTGAAGGGCGGCGGTGTTCTGCTTGGGGTGGAACGCCGCCGTGCTGTTTTTGGGTGAATGCTATGCTTCCGGTGATCGCGCTGGTGGGCCGACCGAATGTCGGTAAATCTACTCTTTTCAACCGATTGACCCGTTCGCGTGACGCACTGGTTGCCGATCTGCCCGGGCTGACCCGCGATCGCAAGTATGGCGAAGGCAAGTTGGGTGGCCGGGATTATATCGTTATCGATACCGGTGGTATTTCCGGTGACGAAGAGGGCATCGATAAGGCGATGGCGCAGCAGTCTTTGCTGGCTATCGACGAGGCGGATGTCGTTCTGTTCCTGGTTGACGGTCGTGCGGGGCTTAACCCGGCAGACGAGATGATCGCCAATCATCTGCGCCGGGAGGAAAAAACCTGCTACCTGGTGGTCAATAAAACAGATGGTATTGACCCTGAGGTCGCACGCAGCGAGTTCTTCAGCCTGGGTTTGGGCGATCCGCTGACGATTGCAGCGGCACATGGGCGTGGTGTCTCTTCGCTGATCGAATTGACGCTTGATGACCTGGGTATCGAAGAGCCGGAAGAGGGTGACACGGAAGATGCCGCTGACAAGGGTACGCGCATCGCGATTGTCGGTCGTCCCAATGTGGGTAAGTCAACCCTGGTTAACCGCATGCTGGGTGAAGACCGGGTTGTCGTCTATGACGAGGCGGGTACCACCCGGGATAGTGTTTATATTCCCTACGAGCGTGACGGTCAGCCTTACACGCTGATCGATACGGCAGGCGTGCGGCGCCGTAAACATATTCGTGAAGCGGTGGAGAAATTCTCCATTGTTAAGACGCTCCAGGCGATCAAGGACGCCAACGTGGTGGTTGCCGTCATCGATGCCCGCGAAGGTGTGACCGAGCAGGATCTGCATATGCTTGGTTTCGTTATCGATTCCGGTCGTGCGCTGGTCCTGGCGCTGAACAAATGGGATGGAATGACGCAGGAGCAGAAAGAGAAGGTCAAAGCCCAGGTGGATCGCCGTCTGATGTTCGCTGCTTTTGCTCGTTTCCACTTTATCTCTGCGCTTCACGGCTCCGGTGTTGGTGATCTTTATCGTTCTATCGATGAAGCCTATGACTGCGCCATGGCGAAATGGTCTACCAACCAGCTGACCAAACTGCTTGAGGATGTGGTTGCGGATCACCAGCCGCCGCAGGTTAACAACCGTCGCATCAAACTGCGTTATGCACACCAGGGTGGGTCCAACCCGCCGATCATCGTTGTGCATGGTAACCAGACCGATGCGCTGCCGGGATCTTACAAACGTTACCTCGAAAACCGCTTTATCAAGTTTCTCAAGGTGAAGGGTACACCGATCCGTTTTGAGTTCCGTACCGGGGATAACCCCTTTGCCGGCAAGCGCAATATCCTGACCGCACGACAGCAGGCGAAAAAAGAGCGTCAGCGTCAGCACGTGAAGGAACTCAAGTACCGTCAGAAGAAGCGCGCCAAGAAAGCTTAATGCATTTTTTGAATAAGAAAGGGAGCTGCGGCTCCCTTTCTTATGACGTGAAAAGAGTGCTCTGGAGCTTTCTGTAAATTATTTCCAAAAAGCCTGTTGACTCCCTCCGGCAGGTCTGTAGAATGCGCCTCCTCGCTTGAGACGACACGCCCTTCGGGG
>NZ_CP194171.1:925000-4122500 GCF_050908845.1 Marinobacterium sp. YM272 | reverse complement strand
CAAATTGGATCTAAAAGATTGTCTTGTATTGTTTGATACAAGCGCCAACCGGCGAAATCGATCGTTACATATATATTCAAGTGATCAGACGCCTTCGGGTTATATGGTCAAGTGAATAAGCGTGCACGGTGGATGCCTTGGCAGTCAGAGGCGATGAAGGACGTTGTAGCCTGCGAAAAGGTTCGGGGAGTCGGCAAACAGACTTTGATCCGGACATGTCCGAATGGGGAAACCCACCCGCTTGCGGGTATCTCTTAGCTGAATACATAGGCTTAGAGAGGCGAACCCGGGGAACTGAAACATCTAAGTACCCGGAGGAAAAGAAATCAATTGAGATTCCCTCAGTAGCGGCGAGCGAACGGGGAACAGCCCTTAAGCTGTTTACGTGTTAGCAGAACACTCTGGAAAGTGTGGCCATAGTGGGTGAAAGCCCCGTATGCGAAAGTACGTTTACAGTGAAATCGAGTAGGTCGGGACACGTGTTATCTTGACTGAATATGGGGGGACCATCCTCCAAGGCTAAATACTCCTGACTGACCGATAGTGAACCAGTACCGTGAGGGAAAGGCGAAAAGAACCCCTGTGAGGGGAGTGAAATAGACCCTGAAACCGTGTACGTACAAGCAGTGGGAGCCGTTTTCGGACGGTGACTGCGTACCTTTTGTATAATGGGTCAACGACTTACTTTCAGTAGCAAGGTTAACCGTCTAGGGGAGCCGTAGGGAAACCGAGTCTTAATAGGGCGTTTAGTTGCTGGGAGTAGACCCGAAACCGGGCGATCTATCCATGGGCAGGTTGAAGGTTGAGTAACATCAACTGGAGGACCGAACCGACTACCGTTGAAAAGTTAGCGGATGACCTGTGGATCGGAGTGAAAGGCTAATCAAGCCCGGAGATAGCTGGTTCTCCTCGAAAGCTATTTAGGTAGCGCCTCATGTCTCACCTTGGGGGGTAGAGCACTGTTTCGGCTAGGGGGTCATCCCGACTTACCAACCCGATGCAAACTCCGAATACCCAAGAGTGCAATCATGGGAGACACACGGCGGGTGCTAACGTCCGTCGTGAAAAGGGAAACAACCCAGACCGCCAGCTAAGGTCCCAAAGTTCTAGTTAAGTGGGAAACGATGTGGGAAGGCTTAGACAGCTAGGAGGTTGGCTTAGAAGCAGCCACCCTTTAAAGAAAGCGTAATAGCTCACTAGTCGAGTCGGCCTGCGCGGAAGATATAACGGGGCTCAAACTAGACACCGAAGCTGCGGATGCGTTTTTACGCATGGTAGAGGAGCGTTCTGTAAGCCGTTGAAGCGGAAGCTGTAAGGCACCGTGGAGGTATCAGAAGTGCGAATGTTGACATAAGTAACGATAAAGGGGGTGAAAAACCCCCTCGCCGGAAGACCAAGGGTTCCTATCCAACGTTAATCGGGGTAGGGTGAGTCGGCCCCTAAGGCGAGGCTGAAAAGCGTAGTCGATGGGAAACAGGTTAATATTCCTGTACCGCGCATAACTGCGACGGGGGGACGGAGAAGGCTAGGCCAGCACGGCGTTGGTTGTCCGTGTTTAAGGGTGTAGATTGAGGAACTAGGCAAATCCGGTTCCTTAAGATCGAGACCTGATGACGAGCTCCCATGTGGAGTGAAGTGGTTGATGCCAAGCTTCCAGGAAAATCCTCTAAGCTTCAGGTTATGTGTGACCGTACCCGAAACCGACACAGGTGGTCAGGTTGAGAATACCAAGGCGCTTGAGAGAACTCGGGTGAAGGAACTAGGCAAAATGGTGCCGTAACTTCGGGAGAAGGCACGCCGGCGTTGGTGATGAGATTTACTCTCTAAGCTGACACCGGTCGAAGATACCAGGTGGCTGCGACTGTTTATTAAAAACATAGCACTCTGCAAACACGAAAGTGGACGTATAGGGTGTGACGCCTGCCCGGTGCCGGAAGGTTAATTGATGGGGTTAGCGCAAGCGAAGCTCTTGATCGAAGCCCCGGTAAACGGCGGCCGTAACTATAACGGTCCTAAGGTAGCGAAATTCCTTGTCGGGTAAGTTCCGACCTGCACGAATGGCGTAACGATGGCCACACTGTCTCCACCCGAGACTCAGTGAAATTGAACTCGCTGTGAAGATGCAGCGTCCCCGCGGCTAGACGGAAAGACCCCGTGAACCTTTACTATAGCTTCACAGTGGACTTTGACATTACTTGTGTAGGATAGCTGGGAGGCTTTGAAACTCTGACGCCAGTTAGAGTGGAGCCGACCTTGAAATACCAGCCTGGTACTGTTGAGGTTCTAACCTAGGTCCGTAATCCGGATCAGGGACATTGTGTGGTGGGTAGTTTGACTGGGGCGGTCTCCTCCCAAAGTGTAACGGAGGAGCACGAAGGTACCCTCAGCATGGTCGGAAATCATGCATTGAGCGTAAGAGTATAAGGGTGCTTGACTGCGAGACAGACACGTCGAGCAGGTACGAAAGTAGGTTCTAGTGATCCGGTGGTTCTGTATGGAAGGGCCATCGCTCAACGGATAAAAGGTACTCCGGGGATAACAGGCTGATACCGCCCAAGAGTTCACATCGACGGCGGTGTTTGGCACCTCGATGTCGGCTCATCACATCCTGGGGCTGAAGCCGGTCCCAAGGGTATGGCTGTTCGCCATTTAAAGTGGTACGCGAGCTGGGTTTAGAACGTCGTGAGACAGTTCGGTCCCTATCTGCCGTGGGCGTTTGAGATTTGAGAAGAGTTGCTCCTAGTACGAGAGGACCGGAGTGAACGAACCTCTGGTGTTCGGGTTGTCATGCCAATGGCATTGCCCGGTAGCTACGTTCGGACGGGATAACCGCTGAAAGCATCTAAGCGGGAAGCCTCCTTCAAGATGAGATCTCACTGGACCCTTGAGGTCCCTAAAGAGCCGTTCAAGACCAGGACGTTGATAGGCTGGGTGTGTAAGCGCTGTGAGGCGTTGAGCTAACCAGTACTAATTGCTCGTGAGGCTTGACCATATAACGCCAAAGGCGTTTGAACATTGAATATATAGATCGTATCGCGGTTGTAGCTTGTAGCGAACGACAAGACATCAGATAGGAGATAAGCGACAGCGGGTCTTCTACTAAAAAGCTTTTAGATCTCAGTTTGTTCCAGTTTTGCCTGGTGACAATAGAGACGTGGAACCACCTGATCCCATGCCGAACTCAGTCGTGAAACGCGTCATCGCCGATGGTAGTGTGGGGCTTCCCCATGTGAGAGTAGGTCATTGCCAGGCACCTAATACGAAAAAACCCCAGTACCCTTGGTACTGGGGTTTTTTCGTATTAGGCGGCGCTGCCGCCTTTTACTACACAGGCCCATGTGACTAAGCCCTGTTCCGAAGGAACGGGCTTTGGACGTCGGCTACGCCGACGCCCGCAGGGTCAGAAGCAACGCTTCTGATCACTGTAGGTCATCTCCCTCCAGGCAAAGTGCCCAAACTTTACCAACGCTAACCAGTAGCCATCTCTAGTTAATCGACATACCCATACGAATCGCTGGCCAACACCCATAACACCATTCGAAGCCCCCGAAAGCCCACCCTGCTCTTCATTGACGCCCGATATGGCAGTTTCGATTAAAAAGCGGTTAAATACGCGGGCAATTAAAGCTGTTCTCAAGAGGGTTGAAATGTATACAGAAGAAGATATCCGGCGTTTGGCGTGGCAAAGCAGGCGCGGGATGCTGGAGTTGGATGTCCTGTTTGTACCTTTTGTTGAAACGGCCTTTCGTGACCTGCCTGCTGAAGACCAGGATCGCTTCGTGAAGCTGCTCGACTGTGAGGATCAGGATCTTTTCGTCTGGTTTATGCAGCGTGAAACGCCAGAGGATCCGGATCTTGCCCGAATTGTCAGCATCATTCTCAAGCGCGTTCAGCCCGCTTGAGCTTGAGTTTCGGGGTTCGCGAAGACTCCCGGCGCTACTCATCCTGGTGCATCTGCTGGCAGGCCTGGCCCTGCTTGGCGCAGGTTTACCGGCCTTCACCTATCTGGTGTGTGTAGCCGGGCTTGCCATCTCGCTTTATACGCTGCTTTATCCCTGGCGTAAGAGCGGCGAAGCAGCGCTGGTAAAGGGTTTGAGCTGGTATCCCGACAAAAAACGTCTGGTGTTTGTGATGGCGGACGGTAGCCAGCTGGATGTGGAAAAAACGCTTAGCCTTGCTGCCGTTCCGGGCTTGATCTCAATCAGCGCAATTACGGAACGGCGTGTTTTACCTGTCTGGCTGGTCGTCACGCGAGACCAGCTGGATGAGCCGGACTGGCGTCGCTTAAAGATACTCGTTGAGTGGAGCGGCTTCCCTCAGCGGGAAGCGTCGGGCCAGGGGTAATTGATTGGCGCGAGGATCGTATCCTTGCGCTCGGGAGCCAGCTCCGGGTAGTCGAGCGTGTAATGCAGACCCCGGCTTTCCTTTCTCAGCATCGCACTTTTTACGATCAGCTCGGCCACGGTTGTGAGGTTGCGCAGCTCGATCAGATCGCGGCTGACCTTGTAGTTGGTGTAGTACTCGCTGATCTCCTGCTGCAGCAGATCGATGCGGTGCTGCGCCCGTTGCAGTCGCTTGTTTGTTCTGACAATACCCACGTAGTCCCACATGAAGCGGCGCAACTCTTCCCAGTTATGGGCGATGATTACGTCTTCATCCGAGTCTGTGACCTGGCTCTCATCCCAGGCCGGTACATCAGGCAGAGGCTGGCGGCTTGCCAGAGAGGCGCTGATCGCTTCGGCGGCAGAACGACCGTAGACAATACACTCCAGCAGTGAGTTGGATGCGAGACGGTTGGCGCCGTGCAAACCGGTGAATGCGGTCTCGCCTATGGCGTAGAGGCCTTTCAGATCGGTCTGACCCGCCAGGTTGGTCATCACTCCACCACAGGTGTAGTGGGCGGCGGGAACAACAGGGATCGGCTCACGCGTGATATCGATGCCGTAGCTGAGGCAGCGCTCGTAAATGGTCGGGAAGTGACTTTTTATGAAATCGGCCGGACGGTGTGAGATATCAAGGTATACGCACTCACAGCCAAGACGTTTCATTTCATGGTCAATAGTACGTGCGACGATATCGCGTGGCGCCAGTTCTGCGCGAGTGTCGAAATCCGGCATGAAACGGGTTCCGTCAGGCAGCTTGAGTATGCCGCCTTCGCCGCGCACCGCTTCTGATATCAGGAACGACTTTGCCTTGGGATGGTAAAGGCAGGTGGGGTGAAACTGGTTGAATTCGAGGTTGGCTACCCGACAGCCTGCGCGCCAGGCCATGGCGATGCCGTCACCGGTCGCGCCATCCGGGTTGCTGGTATACAGGTAAGCCTTGGATGCGCCCCCGGTCGCCAGTACGACATTGCGCGCCTTGAATACTTCAACATGTCCGGTGCCTGCATTGAGCACATAAGCGCCAACACAGGCGTTGTCGGCAAGATGGAGTTTGCGGCGGGTGATCAGGTCGACCGCGATATGATGCTCGCGAAGGTCGATATTATCGCACTGGCTGGTTCGCTCAAGCAGAGTTTCTTCGATCGCGCGACCTGTGGCGTCGTCGGCGTGGATGATACGCCGGTGAGAGTGACCGCCTTCCTTGGTCAGGTGGTAATTCTCTTTTTCCTGGGTGAAGGGAACGCCCTGCTCGACCAGCCAGTCTATGCCATTCTTGCTGCCTGATATGGTGTGGTTGACCGAGTCTGGTCGACTCAGCTCAACTCCTGCGATCAGTGTGTCGCTGATGTGCGCGTCGACGCTGTCGTCCTCGTCAAGTACGGCGGCAACGCCCCCCTGGGCAAACCAGGTGGAGCCATTTTCCAGTTCACTCTTGCTTAACACGCAGATGCGGGTGGTTTTTGGCAGGTTCAATGCCAGTGTCAGCCCGGCAGCACCGCTACCTATGATTAGAACGTCGTACTCTCGCGTACTCATCAGACGGTCTGATCCTTAGTTATTCGACCAAAGGCGTATTATGCACTCAGAAGCGGGGTGTAGGCAGGGTGATGTTAAAAAAAACGCTAAGGGCCGGAACTTAAAAACGCTATGTCACTCTTATCTGATGGATAGGGTCGGTACAGGGTTCTTGTTGCAATGCGTTAGTTCTGAACGACATACTCTTTGAATAACCCCCAGCTGTAAATGGGACATGTCGAAGTCGGATGTAAAGGAATCTTAGTGTCTAACGAGAGTCAGGCCTCTGCTGACCAGAAACTAGTAAAGCGTGTACAGGCAGGTGACAAACGGGCGTTCGATCTTCTTGTAAAACAGTATCAACACAAGATTATCGGGCTCGTGGGTCGGTACGTCTACGACCACAGTGAAGCGCTTGATGTGGCGCAGGAAGCATTTATCAAGGCTTACCGGGCGCTACCCAATTTTCGCGGTGAGAGTGCTTTCTATACCTGGTTGTACCGGATCGCCATCAATACGGCGAAAAACTATTTAGTGGCTCGCAGCCGGCGTCCGCCTGATACGGATGTCGACGTCGCCGATGCTCATTTTTTTGAGGGCGACAGCGAACTGAAAGAGATAGAAACGCCGGAAAACCGCCTTTACCGTGATGAGATGGAAAGTGTGGTGAAGCAGGCGTTGAACCAGTTACCGGAAGACTTGCGGGTGGCGTTGACGCTGCGTGAGTTCGAAGGCATGAGTTACGAAGATATCGCCAGCATTATGGGGTGCCCGATCGGCACAGTGCGCTCGCGAATCTTCAGAGCCCGAGAAGCGATTGATCGGGAAATACAGCCACTGCTCGAACCCTGAGCAAGAGGCAATAACTAAAATGAGTGATAAACCCAAAAGCGTATGCATTTTGAGGAACAAGCCATGAGTGAGTGGAAAGAAGGGCTCTCAGCTCTTATGGATGATCAGGCCGGCGACTTCGAGGTCCGGCGCCTGCTTGAGCGGGCAGGTGAGTCGGAAGAGGTCGGTCAGACCTGGCGGCGTTATCAACTCACTCGATCTGTACTTAAGAATGAACCGATAGCATCCCGCGATGATATCAGCTCCCGGATCTCCCTGGCTCTGGAATCTGAGCCCGCGTATGCGGCCAAGGACGAGCCTCGCTCCTTACTGAGCAAGGTGTCGTTGAGCTCAATTGGACGCTCTGTCGCGAGTATGGCCGTTGCCGCTTCCGTGACGGCAGTCGTGATTCTCGGTGCAAATAACTTCGGTATAGGTGCAGGCGATGAACCCGCTTCAGCGAGCGTGGCACAGAACAGCCAGCCGATGTCCGGCTCTGCACAGACTTTTGCAAGCAGAGCCCCCATTTCAAATGACCTGATCCGGACCCAGTTTGGCGAGACGGGAAGAGTGGTGGAGCAGAACACGACTGAACCGGAGGTCATCCGCCTGTCCCAGGGGCTTAACCGCTATATCGATCAGCATGAGCAGCTGCTGACGACAAGGCAGCCGCAATGGACAAGTTCCTGGTTGCCGGATGGCTTCAAGGTCGTTCGCCATGACCTTATGCCGCACGGTGAGGTTATGATGTACTCTAATGGCGAGTCTGCTTTTTCGGTTACCGTTGAGCCGAAGAGATACCAGCGCTCATCAGAGGGCGTCGCGCAATCTGAAGGACTGATCGCCGTCGGGCGTAACCAGGGTTCTCACTTTGTTACTGTCGTGGGCGATATTCCGTTAATGATTGCCGATCGCATCGCATCGAATGTGAAAATGATCAGGTAAACCCATGATAGAGGAAGTTGTTCAGGTCTCGCGTATCGAAGGTGAGGAGATCTGGATAGAGGCCAGCCGGCAGAGCGCCTGTGCCGCCTGCAGCTCGAAGAATAGCTGCGGGCAGGGAGCTCTTTCTGACTGGATGTCCGGTAAATCGGTTGAGCTTTCTGTGCTTAACCCGAACAGTATTTTCCCCAAGGTAGGCCAGTCAGTGGTGGTCGGGCTGGAAGAAGGCAGCCTGATCAAGGCCTCGGTGATGGTTTACTTCCTGCCTTTGCTAACGCTTATTCTCGCGGCTGTTGCCGTACGTACTCTGGGTGGCAGCGAAAACTTCCAGATTCTGGCCGGTGTGGCCGGGCTGCTGCTCGGCTTTGCGGCGGCGCGCTGGGTAACGTCACGCAATACGGCAGGAGGATGTTATCAGCCGGTTCTCCTGCGTCTAGCCGGTTAGTCGTTCCATCCTGGCTCCAGATTGAGAGAGGTTCTATGTACACGGTGATGAGGGTCAAATCGCTCGGCTATCTCCTGATGGCCTGGTTAGCTTTTGTTGCAGCGCCTTCAGCGTTGGCGGCTTCGCTGCCTGATTTTACCGAACTGGTTGAAGAGTCTTCGCCAGCGGTGGTGAATATCAGTACGGTTCAGGCCGAGGAGCCGTCTCAGGCGAACAGCTTTGGGGCCCCTAACCTTGAGGATATACCGGAGATGTTCCGGCACTTCTTCCGCAACATGCCCGAACTTGATTCCCACCCTCGCAGAGCGCCCGAGTCCCTGGGGTCTGGTTTTATCATCTCGGAGGACGGCTACATACTGACCAACAATCATGTGGTTAAGGGAGCCAAAACCGTTCTGGTGCGCTTGAATGACCGGCGTGAGCTGGAGGCTGAAATTGTTGGTGCGGATGTACGCTCCGACGTTGCACTGCTGAAGATCGATGCGGAAAATCTGCCGGTGGTTAGGATCGGCAAGGCACGGGATCTGAAGGTGGGTGAGTGGGTGCTAGCTATCGGCTCGCCCTTCGGATTCGATCACACGGTGACGGCAGGTATCGTCAGCGCCAAGGAGCGCTCCCTGGCCAATGAAACCTACGTACCGTTCATTCAGACCGATGTGGCGATCAATCCGGGTAACTCAGGTGGCCCTCTGTTCAATCTCGATGGCGAAGTGGTGGGCATCAATTCGCAGATCTATACCCGCTCCGGTGGTTTTATGGGACTTTCGTTTGCCATACCCATCGACGTGGCGATGGACGTCGCCGACCAGTTGAAAGCGCAGGGACATGTCAGCCGCGGCTGGTTGGGCGTGATTATCCAGGAGGTGAACCGGGACCTTGCCGAATCATTTGGTCTGGATAAGCCGGCGGGAGCGCTGGTGGCCAAAGTGTTGCCGGAGAGTCCGGCACAGACGGCCGGCCTGATGGAGGGGGATGTAATTACCTCGTTCAACGGCCGTGCAATTGCTCTCTCTTCTGATCTGCCGCATATGGTGGGGCGGGTAAAACCGGGCACCGAGGTTGAGATGAACCTGGTCCGCGATGGTGAAAAAGTCAGCCTGGACGTTGTTGTCGGTCTGCTTCCCGAAGAGAAGCCGAGTCTGAATATGCAGCCTGAACCGGAGCCGGCGACCCTGAGCCGTCTCGGGTTGAAGGTAGAGCCGCTTAACGAGAGCTATCGCGATAAATGGAATCTTCGTTCGGGCGTCATAGTGACCGAAGTATCGGAAGGCGCAGGTGCCAGCGCGGGGGTCGTATCAGGCGATGTGATTACCATGCTCAATGGTAAGCAGATTCAGACGGTTGAGCAGTTCGCCGAGGTTGTTGATGCCTTGCCCACGGACCGCTCAGTGCCGATGCGGATTGTGCGCCGTGGCAGTCCATTGTTCATTCCACTGAAATTAGCGGAATAGAGTGATATCAAGGGGCGTAATGCCCCTTTTTTCATAGTCAGGGCCAGGGACTAAAGATGCTGTAGCCATGGAAATACGGTACACTGCTGCGCTTCTGAAATTTGTTTGTATCTCCTCAGTTGGAACCGAGTAGCCCTATTGTGAGCAAGCTGGACCATATTCGTAACTTCTCGATCATCGCCCATATTGACCATGGCAAATCCACGCTGGCGGATCGCTTGATCCAGACCTGTGGTGGGCTGTCTGACCGGGAAATGGCTCAGCAGGTCCTGGATTCCATGGATCTTGAGCGTGAGCGCGGCATCACCATCAAGGCGCAGAGTGTCACCCTGGATTATGTTGCCGATGATGGGAAAACCTACCAGCTGAACTTTATCGATACGCCGGGGCACGTGGATTTCTCTTACGAGGTTTCACGCTCACTCTACGCCTGCGAAGGTGCGCTGCTGATCGTTGATGCGGCCCAGGGGGTGGAAGCGCAGTCTGTCGCTAACTGCTATACCGCCATCGAGCAGGGGCTTGAAGTGCTGCCGGTACTGAACAAGATGGACTTGCCACAGGCGGAGCCGGAGCGGGTAAAGCATGAGATCGAGGAAGTGATCGGTATCGATGCGACCGATGCGATTCCCTGCTCGGCGAAAACAGGGGAGGGGGTCAAGGATGTACTCGAAGCGCTGATCAAGACCATTCCGGCACCGGAAGGCGATGTGGACGCGCCGCTTCAGGCTCTGATTATCGACTCATGGTTCGATAACTACCTGGGGGTTGTCTCTCTGGTACGTGTCACCCAGGGTACCCTGAACAGGAAAGACAAGATTCTGGTGAAATCAACCGGCCAGAATTACCAGGCCGAGATGGTGGGTATCTTCACGCCCAAGCGCAAAGAGACAGGCGTTCTGCGTGCTGGCGAAGTCGGCTTTGTGGTGGCCGGGATCAAGGATATTCACGGTGCGCCTGTGGGTGACACCCTGATCCACGCCAAATACCCTGAAACCGAGCGTCTGCCCGGCTTCCAGAAGGTGCAGCCGCAGGTTTACGCCGGTGTTTTCCCCACCAGTGCCGATGATTATGAGGATTTTCGCGAGGCTCTCGACAAGCTGACGCTCAACGACGCGTCCTTGTTCTTTGAACCCGAGTCCTCCGATGCCCTGGGCTTCGGTTTCCGCTGCGGCTTCCTCGGTATGCTCCACATGGAGATTATCCAGGAGCGTCTGGAGCGCGAATATAACCTCGACCTGATCACCACCGCGCCGACCGTTGTCTACGAGGTCGAGCTGCAAAGCGGTGAGGTGGTCTATATCGACAGCCCGTCGAAACTGCCCGATCCCGGGGCGCTCCGGGAAATGCGTGAGCCGATCGTTCAGGCCAATATCCTCGTGCCCCAGGACTATCTGGGCCAGGTGATCGGCCTCTGTGTCGACAAACGCGGCGTGCAGAAGAACATGCAGTTTGTCGGTTCGCAGGTGCAGCTGACCTATGAGCTGCCGATGGCGGAAGTGGTACTCGACTTCTTTGATCGGCTCAAGTCGGTCAGTCGCGGTTATGCGTCGCTGGAGTATAACTTCCAGCGTTTTGAGGCGGCGAGGCTGGTGCGGATGGATATTCTCATCAACGGTGAGAAGGTCGATGCCCTGGCCGTGATTCTGCACAAGGATAATGCCGCCTACCGTGGCCGTATTCTATGTGAAAAGATGAAAGAGCTGATCCCCCGCCAGATGTTCGATGTGGCGATCCAGGCGGCCATAGGCGGCAAGATTATCGCCCGTACGACGGTCAAGGCGTTGCGCAAGAACGTATTGGCCAAGTGCTACGGCGGTGACGTCAGCCGTAAGAAAAAGCTGCTTGCCAAGCAGAAAGAGGGTAAAAAGCGGATGAAGCAGGTAGGCCGGGTCGAGATCCCGCAGGATGCCTTCCTGGCTGTACTTAAAGTGGATAGCTGAGGCCTGGGATGAATTTCGATTTTGCCTTGATTCTGGTGGTGGCCACTGCGGTCACCGGTCTGCTCTACCTGCTGGATGCTCTGGTCTTCCTCCCCAAGCGTAAAGCGAAACTGGCAGAGGCCGAACGCCAGGCGGGCTGTGAACTGCCGGAAAAGGCAAGCAAGCTGGTGATGCAGCCCAGTGGATGGGCTGACCTGTCCCGGTCGATGTTTCCGGTGCTGCTGATTGTCTTGTTGCTGCGCTCGTTCCTGTATGAGCCGTTCAAAATACCGTCCGGTTCCATGCTGCCGACACTGCAGGTCGGCGACTACATACTGGTCAACAAGTATCACTACGGCTTGAGAGCACCGGTACTGAATACCAAGTTCCTGTCGATCAATGAACCCGAACGCGGTGATGTGGTGGTATTCAAATACCCGAAGAATCCCAGTATCAATTACATCAAGCGCGTGGTCGGTTTGCCGGGTGATGTTATTACCTATAGCAATAAAGTGATATATGTTAACGGCGAGGCTCAGCCTCAGTCTCTGGTGGCCCAGTTGCCCCCGGGACGCCCTGAACGACTGCTGGTTGACGAAACCCTGGGCGACGTTCAACACGAAATATACCGGGATGTGGAGCGCCCGACGCTGAACGCGCAGTGGACCGTTCCAGAGGATTCCTATTTCGTTATGGGTGATAACCGGGATAACAGCAATGACAGTCGTTACTGGGGATTTGTACCGGAAAAACTGTTGGTAGGGCGGGCCGTGGCGGTCTGGATGCACTGGGAGAAGCTGTTCAGCATTCCCGATTTGAGTGCGATTCGTTCAATCGAGTGAAGGAGAGCGGGATGAGCGTTTGCAAAGCCAGGGAACAAGGGGCGTCTATACTGTCGATATTGATCGTCATTATGGTCGCAGGTGTGTTTTTTGCCGTCGGGTTCAAGCTGTATACCCCCTACTGGCAACACCAGGCGATCAAATCGATTGTCGAGGATATATCGCTCGAACAAAACGAACTTAAAAAGCCCCTGCATGAGATTCGCCGTGATATCGATCGCCGTTTCGGTATTAACCAGGTGCGTCTACCCGAACGCGAAGATCTGAAGATCAAGCTGGAAGAGGGTGTGATCTATTTCGATCTGAAATATGAGCGCCGTGTGCCGATGTTCTATAACGTAGATGCGGTTGTTAAATTTGAAGAGCATTTTGAAGCTAGAAAACCTTGATAAAGCCTATTAACGAACTGGCCCGACGTCTGGGCCACCAGTTTTCTGACGCCAGCCTGTTTGAGCTGGCGTTGACCCATCGTAGCTGCGGCAAAAAGAACAACGAGCGGCTGGAGTTCCTCGGGGACTCCATCCTGAACTTCGTGATTGCCGAAGCCCTCTACGCCAAGTTTCCGGCAGCCCGCGAAGGGCAGATGAGCCGCCTCAGGGCGCGCCTGGTGAAGGGCGAAACCCTGTCCGAAATCGCCCGTGAGCTTGGTATCGGTGATTACCTGCGCCTGGGGTCCGGTGAATTAAAGAGCGGCGGTTTTCGTCGTGACTCGATCCTGGCCGATTCAGTTGAAGCGATTATCGGCGCGATCTATCTGGACACGGATATGGATCGTGTGCGGCCGTTTATACTGAAATGGTATCAGGCGCGTCTGGATGCGCTGGACCTCAACGAGTCACTTAAAGACTCCAAGACCCGACTGCAGGAGTTTCTGCAGTCACGCCGGGAAAGTCTGCCCAAGTATGAACTCCTGTCGGTTGAGGGTGAGGCGCATGCCCAGACTTTCCATATACGTTGCGAGGTCGGTCTGCTGCCGGAGCCCACTGAGGGTGTAGGTAACAGCCGCCGACAGGCCGAGCAGGAAGCGGCGCGCGCCGCGCTGCAGGCACTGGATATCGGTGGAGGCAAGGCATGAGCGAGCAGCAGGAAGATAGCATGCAGGACGGTATTGATACCCGCTGCGGCTACGTCACCATTGTGGGCAGGCCCAATGTGGGCAAGTCCACGCTGATGAACCGCATACTGGGCCAGAAGCTCAGTATCACATCGAAAAAACCGCAGACGACCCGTCACCAGATTCTCGGCATCAAAACCGAGGGACCGATGCAGGTTGTCTACGTTGATACTCCCGGACTGCATATCGATGATCGCGGCAAGGCGCTGAACCGCTATATGAACCGGGCCGCCAGTGAAGCGCTGCGCCACGTTGACCTGGTTGTGTTTCTGGTGGACCGCACCGCCTGGACGGAAGAGGACGAGCAGGTTCTGGAGAAGCTGCGCAATGTTCGCTGCCCGATCATTCTGGCCGTCAACAAGGTCGACCTGCTCAAGGACAAGGCCGCCCTGTTGCCTCAGCTGGAGCAGCTGTCGGAAAAGCTCTCCTTTGCTGAAATCATTCCGATTTCGGCGGAGAAGGGGCATAACGTGGACCAACTGGAAAAGGCGGTTGAGAGCCATATGCCGGCGGGCATGCACATGTACCCGGAAGACCAGATTACCGATCGCAGCTCCCGCTTCGTGGCCGCTGAGCTGGTGCGTGAAAAGCTGATGCGCAACCTCGGTGAAGAGGTGCCCTATGGCACAGCCGTGGAGATCGAGGAATTCAAGTTCGAGGAAGGCCTGCTGACCATCAGTGCGCTGATTCTGGTTGAACGTGAAGGACAGAAAAAAATCGTCATCGGCGACAAGGGCGCGGTTATCAAGGTGATCGGCCGGGATGCCCGCCTGGATATGGAACGGATGTTCGATACCAAGGTGATGCTGAATCTCTGGGTGAAAGTAAAGCGTGGCTGGGCCGATAGCGAGCGCGCACTGCATAGCCTCGGCTACAGGCATGAATAATGAGCCCGAGGGTCGATGCGTCGGCCGGGTATGTACTGCACAGCCGGCCTTACCGTGAAACCAGCCTGCTGGTTGACTTCCTGACGCTGGAGCAGGGTGTTATTTCAGCCGTGGCGAAAGGGGCGCGTCGTCCCCGTGCCAGACTCAGGTCTGCGCTGCAGCCCTTTCAGTCACTGCAGCTGGGCTGGCAGGGCAGGCACGAACTCAAGACCCTGGGGCCGGTGGAGACTGTTGAGATTTCGCCGCCTCTGACCGGCAGGGCGCTGCTCTGTGGTCTGTATGTCAATGAGCTGCTGCAGCGGCTTCTTCAACCGGGCGAGCCCTGTCCGCGGCTGTTCCTTTACTATCGCTATGTATTGAATGAGCTGCAGTCCGGGACCGATATCGAGGGCGCTCTGCGAACCTTTGAGCGCCAGTTGCTGGAAGAGCTGGGGTTCTCTCTTGATCTGGCCCGGAAAGATCCGTTGCTTTCCTATACTTATCAATCACAGCAGGGACTGATTCCGAGCCTGTCCGCGACGGGATATCCCGGTAGTCACCTGCTGGCGATGGCTGAAGACAACTACAGCGATATGCAGGTCCGTCGCAGTGCGAAGCGGTTGATGCGCGAGGTGCTTGCCGAGCTATTGGGAGAGCGTCCACTGCACAGCCGGCTACTGTTTTCGAAAATTAAGGAGTAAACCGTGGTAGATCCCAATCGCCTGCTTCTGGGCGTCAACATCGATCATATTGCGACCCTTCGTCAGGCGCGGGGCACACGTTATCCAGACCCGGTTCATGCAGCCCTGCTGGCGGAAGAAGCGGGTGCCGACGGGATCACAGTGCATCTGCGTGAGGACCGGCGCCATATTCAGGAGCGTGACGTGCGCCTGTTGGCACAGGTTCTGAACACCCGGATGAACCTGGAGATGGCGGTTACCGAAGAGATGCTGGCGTTCGCTGAGGAGATCCGCCCGGCCCACGTGTGCCTGGTGCCGGAGAAGCGGGAAGAGCTGACTACCGAAGGTGGTCTGGATGTCCTCGGCCAGTTTGAATCGGTCGCGGCTGCCTGTCAGCGCTTGCAGAAGGCCGGCTGCGAAGTCTCCCTGTTCATCGACCCGGACAGTGCCCAGATCGAAGCCGCTGCCCGCTGTCAGGCACCGGTGATTGAACTGCATACCGGCGCCTATGCGGATGCCGAGGGTGCTGCACAAAAGGCCGAACTTGAACGCCTCAAACAGGCGGCCCGACGGGCGCGGGATCTTGGCTTGGTCGTCAATGCCGGTCATGGCCTGCACTATCACAACGTTGAGCAGGTGGCGGAGATTCCCGAGCTGCACGAGCTCAATATTGGCCACGGCCTGATTGCACATGCCCTGTTCGTCGGGCTCAAGCAGGCTGTTGTCGAAATGCGTGATTTGATGATGCTGGCTCAGCAACGGGTTCAGGCACGTCGCGATGCGGTACGCCGATGATCATCGGGCTGGGCACCGATCTCTGTGAAATAGAACGCATAGAGGCGGCCCTGGCGCGCCGGGCGACCCTGGCCCGGCGCATACTGACAGCCGCTGAGCTTGACCTGTTTCAGGTCGCCTCAGACCCGGCCCGTTTCCTCGCCAAGCGGTTCGCCGCCAAGGAAGCAGCGGTAAAGGCCCTGGGGACCGGAATCGGTCGGGGCGTTAGCTGGCACCACCTTTGCATTGAGAAAACTGAGGCGGGAAGACCCTTGCTGAGGCTTAGCGGTACCGCAGCAGAGATCGCGAGAGATCTGGGTATTCAGCATTGGCATCTTTCCTACAGTGACGAACGACACTATGTAGTGGCAATGGTTGTCGCTGAAGGCTGAAGTTGTCGACCCGCCCGATCGCTTGATATTATCCAAAATAAAGAGGAATAAGATTTTTATCTCTTATTTCTTTTTGGAATTTAAACCTCTTCCCGGATCATAAGATGTCTGTGCATTATCCCACCATTGCCGACTGCGTCGGCCATACGCCACTGGTTCGTCTGCAGCGAATCCAGGCGGCGAATGACAATATTATTCTCTGTAAGCTGGAAGGTAACAACCCGGCAGGATCGGTGAAAGACCGCCCGGCACTGAGCATGATTTCGCTGGCAGAATCCCGGGGAGAGATAAAACCGGGCGATACGCTGATCGAGGCAACCTCCGGAAACACCGGTATAGCGCTGGCGATGGCGGCTGCGATCAAGGGCTACAAAATGAAGCTGATCATGCCGGATAACATGAGCGACGAGCGCAAGGCCGCCATGACCGCCTACGGTGCCGAGCTGATCGAGGTCACTCAGGCCGAGGGCATGGAGCGTGCGCGGGACCTGGCGCTGGAGATGCAGGCCGCGGGAGAGGGACGTGTGCTGGATCAGTTTTCCAACCCGGATAACCCCCAGGCCCATTACCTGACCACAGGTCCTGAGCTTTGGGAACAGACTCAGGGTACGATCACGCACTTTGTCAGTTCCATGGGAACCACTGGCACAATCATGGGCACCTCGCGTTTTCTTAAAGAGCAGAATCCGAATATCGAGATAGTCGGTCTGCAGCCGCAGGAGGGCTCCCAGATACCCGGTATCCGGCGTTGGCCCGAGGCCTACCTGCCGAGTATTTACGAAGCCTCGCGTGTGGACCGCGTTATCGACATTACCCAGACCGAAGCCGAGGAGTGCATGCGTGAGCTGGCGCGGCGTGAAGGGATCTTCTGTGGTGTCAGTTCTGGTGGCGCGGTCGCCGGTGCCCTGCGGCTGGCAGAGCAGGTCGAAGGCGCTACCATTGTATGTATCATCTGTGATCGAGGGGATCGTTATCTGTCTACCGGTGTCTATAACCCCTAGACCCGGCCCCTGCAGTCCCGTCTCGAATCCGGAGCGACCTGCGCCCTGATGGGGGCGCTGCTCGCGTCGCAACGCCTGAACCTTTAGAATAGCGCCGCCGGCTTGGTCGGTGCTGAACTTGGGTTACACGGTTTCCGATACCGAAACGGGTAACAGCAGAAGCGAGTGACAGGAGCGGTATGACTCCATGGTAAAAGTTCGAGAAGACCACCCTGTAAGGGATGATGGCAGTGTGGATCTGGATCTGTGGCTTGAAAGGTTGCAAGAGCAGGTTCCGCTAACGGATCCGGAACAGGTACTCCGGGCAGCGGAACTGGCTTACCGGTCCCATGAAGATGTACCCCGTGAAGAAGACAGCTGGGATGAAACGACAGCTGGCAGCTTCCTCACCGGGTTGGAAATGGCGCAGATTCTGGCGGAACTGAATCAGGATCAGGTGACACTGGTCGCTGCGATTCTGTATCGCTCGGTGCGTGAAGCTAAGTTGAGCCTCAATGCCGTGCGCGAGCAGTTCGGTGGAGAGGTCGCCGACCTGATCAATGGCGTGCTGCAGATGGCCGCCATCGGATCGCTGAAGAACCCCCGCAGCATAGAGAATGTATTCGGCACCGGCGTCGCCCAGGTGGATAACCTGCGCAAGATGCTGGTGGCGATGATCGATGATGTCCGCGTTGCGCTGATCAAGATCGCCGAGCGTACCTGTGCCATCCGTAGCGTCAAGGATGGTTCCCGCAAGAAGCGCTACCTGGTGGCGCGCGAGGTGTTCGACATCTATGCGCCCCTGGCCCATCGCCTGGGTATCGGTCACATCAAATGGGAACTGGAAGACCTCTCGTTCCGCTACCTCAAGCCCAACGACTACAAGCACATCGCCCGTCTCCTTGATGAGAAGCGCCTTGATCGGCAGCTGTATATCAATGAAGTCGTCGATATGCTGCGTGAACGCCTGCACGACGCCAACATCGAAGGCGACGTAATGGGGCGTGCCAAGCATATCTACAGCATCTGGCGCAAAATGCAGCGCAAGAACATCGAATTCAGCCAGGTCTACGATGTGCGCGCCGTGCGTATTCTGGTGCCGGAAATCCGCGACTGCTACACCGTGCTGGGTATAGTGCACGGGCTGTGGCGCAACATCGCTCACGAGTTCGACGACTATATCGCATCGCCCAAACCCAACGGCTACCGCTCTCTGCATACAGCTGTTTTCGGTCCGGAAGGCAAGGTGCTTGAGGTTCAGATCCGTACCTTCAGCATGCACGAAGAGGCCGAGCTCGGTGTCTGCGCCCACCACCTGTACAAGGGCACGGATACCAAGGCGCGTCGTGACGGCTACGAGGAGAAGATCTCCTGGCTGCGTCAGGTGCTCGAGTGGCATGACGAGCTCGGCGACAGTGAGACCTTCGGCGATATGCTCCGCGGTGATGCGGTGCAGGACCGGGTCTATGTGTTTACGCCGGACGGGCATGTGGTCGATCTGCCCACCGGGGCAACACCGGTGGATTTTGCCTACCGGGTGCACACCGAGATCGGCCACCGTTGCCGGGGTGCGCGTATCAATGGTCGTATTGCGCCGCTGAACCGGCCGCTGAAAACCGGCGATCAGGTTGAGGTGCTGACCGGAGAGGAGCGCCCGCGCCGTGACTGGCTCAACGCCAACCTGGGCTATGTGACGACCTCCCGCGCCAGGGCCAAGGTGGCGCACTGGTTCAAGCTGCAGGCGAAAGATCAGAACGCCGAAGCCGGGCGGGAGATGGTTCAGCGTGAGATGCGGCGACTGGCGATCGACAGCCACCTGATCGACATGCACGAAGTCACCAAGGCGCTGCACTTCAAGCATGCCGAGGATATGTATGCCGCTCTGGGCGCCGGTGACCTGCGTCTGTCGCAGATTATCAATGCCGCCCAGGCTCAGGTGGAAACCGAGGAAAAAGACGACCAGCAGCTGGATCTGGCGTTGCCGAGCAACACTGCTGCCAGTGAACCGCGTTCTGGCGGCAGCGGCGTCAGCATCCATGGCGTCGGCAACCTGCTGACCACAGTGGCCTCCTGCTGCAAGCCGGTGCCGGGCGATCCGATCATGGGCTACATCACCCAGGGGCGCGGCGTCTCCATTCACCGCGAAGACTGTTCGAACCTGCTGGCACTGAAAGATCAGGAGCCGGATCGGGTGATCGGCGTTGATTGGGGAGAGGAGCGTGCAACGACCTATCCGGTCGATGTGTCGATCGAGGCCTTCGACCGCTCCGGCCTGCTGCGCGACGTGATGATGGTGCTGGCCAATGAACGGATTAACGTGCTGGCCGCCAACACAGCCACCGATCCGAAGAGCAACCTGGCGCGTCTTTCACTGACGATCGAGATCACGCGCCTTGATATGCTCGGGCGCGTCATGGACAAGATCAACCAGATTCAGAACGTCATGGATGTACATCGTGAGCGCCGGGGGGCTCGGGCGTGAGCTATTCCCTGGACGATCTGATCTACCTGATGCAACGCCTGCGTGACCCGGAAAGCGGCTGCCCCTGGGACCTGGAACAGGATTTTGCGTCCATCGTGCCGCATACCCTGGAAGAGGCCTACGAGGTGGCCGATACCATCGAGCGGCAGGACTGGCCTCACCTGAAAGATGAGCTCGGCGACCTGCTGTTCCAGGTGATCTTCTATGCCCAGCTCGGCTCCGAGGATCGGCGCTTTGATTTTCACGCCATTGTCGATCAACTGGTGGAAAAACTGATTCGCCGCCATCCCCATGTGTTTACCGACGGCACGCTGCGGGGAGAGGCCCGCGAACAGGGGATAGATACCGAGCAGGTTGGCCAACGCTGGGAAGAAATAAAGCAGCAGGAGCGTAACGCCAAGCTGCGCACTGGATTGCTTGACGAGATCCCGCTGGGGCTGCCTGGACTCAGTCGTGCCGCCAAGCTGCAGAAACGGGCCTCCAAGGTGGGGTTCGACTGGGGCGAAGCGCTGCCGGTGCTGGATAAGATCGAAGAGGAGGTCGCCGAACTGCGCGAAGCAATCAAGGCGGGCCGGCAGGCGGAGATCGCCGACGAGATGGGCGATCTGCTGTTTGTGCAGGTCAACCTGGCGCGCCACCTCGGGGTGGATCCCGAGCAGGCGGTGCGCGGTACCAATGCCAAGTTTGAGCGCCGCTTCCGTTACATTGAACAGCAGGTTGAATCCCGCGGTGGTGACTGGACCCGGTTCAGCCTGGCGCAGCTGGATGCCTGGTGGGACGAAGCCAAAACGCGGGGGCTTTGAACATGTCAGGCTTTCAGCTCGTTATCGTCGGGATCATCATTCTCGCCGCTTTGGGGTTCTGGAACTATCAGCGTGCCCAGGGGCAGAAAACCGCTCTGCAACAGTCGGGTTTCGAGATCAGCGAACGGATCGGCGGTAGTCCTGAGCTGGTCATCGATGTCGGTCGCAAGGAGATGGCGCTGGTACATCCCGACCGTGTCGAACGGTTCGCATTCAGTGAGCTGGATCGGGCCGAAATAGGCTTCGACGAACATGAAGACCGCTCCCGCTATCACTACCGTATCGAGCTCAGCTTCAGCCAGCAGCGTCAGCGCAGAGTGCAGTTTGGTGACCAGGCCCAGGCAGAGACGGCCCTAAAACGCTTTCAGTCAGTTGTGACTCATCGATGAAACTCCGTTAAGGGGGTTGGCAGCGTACTCCAATGGGGTAGGATGAAGGCAGACCATCTTCCAGAGGGAGCCGATAGATGAGCGATCTGCACGAAGACCTGCGTGATGATGTCCGTATGCTTGGGGAAAGCCTGGGGCGCACGATCTCCAGTGATAAAGGCCCCGAATTCCTGGCCCGGGTGGAGCAGATCCGCAAGCTCGCCAAAGCAGGGCGTTCAGAGGATGAACCCGAACATCAGCAGCTGCTGGAAGAGCTGGGCAAACTGCACGAGGATGAAGTGCTTCCCGTGGCCCGGGCCTTTACCCAGTTTCTGAACCTGGCCAATATTGCCGAAGAGCACCACCGTGTGCGTCGCCGTCTCGACAATGCCGCAGCCCAGGAGATGCCGGATACTCTGCGTGTTCTGCTGTCAAACCTGAAATCCGAGGGCTTGAGCAGCAAGCAGCTGATCGATACGCTTGCCGATCTCAATATCGACCTGGTTCTCACCGCTCACCCCACCGAAGTTAACCGCCGCACCCTGATTCAGAAATATGATGGCATTACCGACTGCCTGAAAAAGCTCGACAGGGGCGAAGCCTGCCAGAGCCGCGTCGACGAGCTGGTCAGCCAGATCTGGCATACCGATGAAATTCGCAAACAGCGACCGACCCCGGTGGATGAAGCGCGCTGGGGGTTGGCGGTGCTGGAAAACTCGCTTTGGGATGCGGTACCGCGTTTCCTGCGTCAGTTGAATGCGGAGGTCGAAAGCTCGCTCGGCCAGAGCTTGCCGCTGGACTGCTGCCCGATACGCTTTTCCTCCTGGATGGGGGGCGACCGTGACGGTAACCCGAACGTCACGGCCGAGGTAACCAAAGAGGTGCTGCTGCTGGCTCGCTGGGAGGCGCTGGATCTCTACGCCGGGGCGGTGGATGAGTTGCGTTCGGAACTCTCCATGTTCCGCGCCAGTGCGGAATTGCGGGCGCTGACAGGTGATGTGGCTGAGCCTTACCGCACGCTGTTGGGCGATCTGAAACACGATCTGCTGATCTCCCGGGAGGGGATAGAGGCGCAGATGGATGGGCACCAGCCCGAAGGTCCTCTGCCGATCGAGAAAATAGAACAGCTGTTGCTGCCGCTCAAACTCTGCCACCGCTCCCTGATCGAGTGCGGCATGTCGAGCATCGCCGGCGGAAAGCTGGAGGATCTTATCCGTCGTGTCGCCTGTTTCGGGCTTAACATGGTGCGACTCGATATCCGCCAGAACGCGGACCGCCACGCGGAGGTATTTGATGAACTGACCGGCTTCTATGGCCTCGGTCGTTACAGCCAGTGGAGCGAGTCGGACAAGCAGGCGTTTCTTCTGCGCGAGCTCCTATCGCGCCGCCCCTTATTGCCGCATCGCTGGCAGCCGAGCGCCAATGTTCAGGAGGTGCTCGATACCTGCAAGGTTGTCGCTGATGCGGACCCGACGGCGTTGGGCTCCTATGTGATTTCCATGGCCAGCCAGCCCTCCGATGTGCTGGCGGTTATCCTGTTGCTGCAGGAGCTGGGTATCGGCCACAACATCCGCGTAGTGCCGCTCTTCGAGACGCTGGATGACCTGGATAACGCCAGCAACTGTATGCAGTCGCTGTTCGAGGTGGATTGGTATCGCAGCTACGCCGGCGGTAACCAGGAGGTGATGATCGGCTATTCCGATTCCTCCAAGGACGCGGGTCAGCTGGCCGCTGCCTGGGGGCAGTTCCGGGCTCAGGAGGCACTGACCCGGTTGTGCGCCCAGTACGGTATCAAACTGACGCTGTTTCATGGCCGCGGGGGTACTGTCGGCCGGGGGGGCGGCCCCAGTCACACGGCGATACTGGCGCAGCCGCCTGGCTCCGTGGCCGGCAGCCTGAGGGTGACCGAGCAGGGCGAGATGATCCGCTTCAAGTTCGGGGTTCCGGAGCTTGCAACCCGCAATATGGAGCTTTATACCGGGGCGGTACTGCAGGCAACGCTGGCGCCGGCGCCGGCGCCCAATGACGACTGGCGCGATGAAATGGATCGCCTCGCCGCCTCGGGTCTTGAGTCATACCGTGCCATCGTGCGCGAGGATCCACAGTTCGTGCCCTATTTCCGTGCCGCGACACCTGAGCAGGAGCTGGCCAAGCTGCCGTTGGGCTCCCGGCCGGCCAAGCGTCGTGCGGATGGCGGTGTCGAGTCCCTGCGTGCCATTCCCTGGATCTTTGCCTGGACCCAGATCCGGTTGATGTTGCCGGCCTGGCTGGGCTCGGATCAGGCGCTGAGCAGTGCGATCAAGCAGGGCGAGCTGCCGGCGTTGCAGCATATGTATCGTAACTGGCCGTTTTTCCGCTCCTACGTCGATATGCTTGAGATGGTACTGGCGAAGAGCGATATCCATATCGCCGGGTATTATGAGCACCGGCTGGTATCGCCGGAATTGACCACGCTGGGATCGAATCTGAGATCGCGCCTGCAAACAGCGGTAGATCAGGTTAAACAGATCAAGGAAGTGAGCGAGCTGCTTGAACACAACCCGGTCATCAGCCAGTCGATTGACGTTCGCAATCCCTATATCGATCCGCTCCATTTTCTCCAGGCGGAACTGCTGTACCGAGATAGAAATCAGCCGGATCAACGACTTGAACAGGCTCTGATGGTGACCATGGCGGGTATCTCCGCCGGTATGCGTAACACTGGGTGACATGCCTGGTTGAACAGAGCCGGTCAGATGACGTACTCTGCTCGGCCTCAGTTTGCACCCTGGGTTCGTTTGGTAGTTCTAATGTCGAATTGTAGCGAGAGTTTGCAACGAGCTAAGGTCGAGCAATAAAAAAGGTTTTCAAGTCTGCTGGCCAGGGTGACCTGGCGGGCAGGCGAAAGGTTTACCGTAAAATAATCAGGAGATTGTCTTCCATGCGTATTATTCTTCTTGGCGCCCCGGGTGCCGGAAAGGGGACTCAGGCCCAGTACATTACCGAGAAATTCGGCATCCCGCAGATTTCAACCGGTGATATGCTGCGCGCTGCCGTCAAAGCCGGTACCCCTTTGGGTCTGCAGGCCAAAAAAGTTATGGATGAAGGCGGTCTTGTTTCTGACGACATCATCATCGGCCTGGTCAAGGAGCGCATTGCCGAAGCGGATTGCGCCAACGGCTTCCTGTTCGACGGATTCCCGCGCACCATCCCCCAGGCTGACGCCATGAAGGATGCCGGTGTATCCATCGATGCGGTGGTAGAGATCGATGTGGCGGATGAAGAGATCATCAAGCGCATGAGCGGTCGCCGCGTACACCCGGGCTCTGGCCGTACCTACCATGTTGTCTATAACCCGCCGAAAGTAGAGGGCAAGGACGACGAAACCGGCGAAGAGCTGGTGCAGCGCGCAGATGATGCGGAAGATACCGTGCGTCAGCGCCTGAAGGTCTACCATGAGCAGACCGAGCCGCTGATCAGCTACTACCGTGGCTGGAGCGAAGAAGATGCCGCCACCGCGCCGAAGTACGTTTACGTGCCGGGCGTTGGCAGCGTTGAAGATATCCGTGACAAGGTGTTTGAAGGCCTGGCGTAAGCCGTCTTCACGCGAATCGAAAGGCCGCCACTCGAGCGGCCTTTTTTGTTGCTGAATCCGGGTTGCTGTTGAAAGGTTTCATTGCGAGCGGACTCCACAGGGTCTTTAGTGCTGAAGAGGAATCAGGGATTTGCCGGAACTTAAGGTGCTGGGCCTGTTTATGGTCACGGCGTTGGCCGAGATTATCGGCTGTTACCTGCCCTATCTCTGGCTGCGGGAGGGCAAATCGATCTGGCTGCTGCTGCCGGCCGCGATCAGCCTTGCCGTCTTTGCCTGGCTGCTCTCGTTACACCCGACAGCAGCCGGTCGCGTCTATGCCGCCTATGGTGGCGTCTATATCTGTATGGCGATTCTGTGGCTCTGGACAGTGGAGGGTATTCGGCCGTCGATCTGGGATCTGCTGGGGTCAGCCGTTGCGCTTCTGGGGATGGCGATCATCATGTTTGCACCGCGCTCGGTGTGAAACGGGCATCGCCGCCTATAACAGCTCAAAGGATTCCACGTAGACAAGTTCACAGGCACCCTGACCGGTATCCTCGCGTGTCATAGAGCTTTTCCACAGCCAGCCATCCGGGCTCTCTGCTTTCACCAGGTAGCCTCTGATCCGTACCAGATCACCTGGACCCAGTTTGCCAATCTGTTTTTCGATCCATTCGTTGGCGGGAATCATATGCATATTGGCGCTCGAGCGTTCGATTTCACGGCGCGGAATCGGGAAGCGGTCGGTGCGCCAGTGGTACCAGCGGCCTGACTGGGAGATATCGATCTGATCGAGCACCTGAGTGTCGGACATGCGCTGCCAGCCCAGTGCCAGGTCGTACTTGGCAAGATCAGACTCCCGGTCCATCCAGTAACCTTCACGGCCGAGAACCCGGGCGTCGAGCTCAAAACGCGCCAGAGGCTGGATTGAGTAACCCTCATGTTCAAACCGCTTTGCCGGCGTATCAAACTGTAGTGGTGCGGAAGAGACCAATATGCCCGCAGGCTGATCCCTTCCCTGATCTTTGAAGAAGTAAAAGGCGGCCAGTACCAGCGCGATGATCAGCAGAATCGGACGAATCATGCCATTAGCTCCATTAAATGGCGGTTTACCGGCACTATACCGCAATAATGCGGCTTTCCCGCAGCCGTTTGACTGCACCGAGTGGCAGAAAGAGTTGCACCCATCTCTCTGGGCATTGCTGCGCAATTTGGCCATAATGTGCGCCATTCTTAAGGCTTTCCCAGGCGTTCAGGGGTTTAAATGAAAGCAGATATCACCTTCGGCATCCACGCGATCAGTACCTTGCTTAACCGGGATCCGGCCCGGGTACGCCGTTTGCTGGTGCTGCAGGGGCGCCGCGACAAGCGTCTGCAGGTGCTGCTCGAGCGCGCTGAGCAGGCCGGTATAGCGGTCAAGGTAGTGCCCAAGGCCAAGCTCGATGAGATGGCCCAGGGGGTTCACCAGGGTGTCGTCGCCGAGACCACACCGCTGCAGGCCGGTAATGAAAAAGATCTCGAGGCGCTGCTGGAGTCCTTGCAGGGGCCGGCATTGTTGCTGGTGCTGGATGGTGTTACCGACCCGCATAACCTCGGTGCCTGTCTGCGAACAGCGGATGCGGCCGGGGTCCAGGCGGTGATTGCGCCCAAGGACAAGTCGGCTCCGCTTAATGCCACTGCGGTCAAGGTTGCCTGCGGTGCTGCCGAAGCGGTGCCCTACATCCAGGTCACCAATCTGGCGCGCACGCTACAGCTGCTGCAACAGTACGGAATCTGGATAACCGGTACCGCCGGTGAAGCGTCCCATGATCTTTATGAGGCGGATCTGGAGGGGCCGATGGCTCTGGTAATGGGAGCCGAGGGCAAGGGGATGCGGCGACTGACCCGCGAGCACTGTGATCAGCTGGTGCGTATCCCGATGGTCGGAGAGGTCAGTAGTTTGAATGTGTCTGTCGCCACCGGTGTGTGCCTGTTTGAGATTGTAAGGCGCCGTAAAGGTGCTTTGAGCTGAGAGCGATGGAAACAGGACAGGGAAGTCTGAGTCATGCCACGCAGCTACTTATGTGATTCTTGTCGCAGCCTCTGTGACGATGGCGGGGCGGCGTCCCCGCATACCGGGCTTCGGCCGATACTGGAGTTGGGTGAACGGCAGCTCTATCGCTGCCGCCACTGTGGTGCCTTCGCCACTTCGCCCGGGGGCGACCAGGCTTACTGGAGTCTCAACGTGATGGGGCTGCCGGTTCCGCCACAAGACTGAAGGCCGGGCCTGAATTAAGCCCGGCTCCGGGCGTTCAGATCAGCTTCAGTTCTTCCGCCACCCGCTGGGCGATCATCGCTTCCTCGTTAGTGGGGATTACCCGCACCTGTATCCTGGATGATACCGAGTCGATGCGTCGGGCGTTGTCGTTGTTGGCACTCGCGTCAATCTCTACGCCCAGCCAGGAGCAGCGCGCAGCGACCCTGGCTCGCAGATCAGCATCGTTTTCGCCGACACCGCCGGTGAACACAAGCTGCTCCAGGCCTTCAAGTGCCGCAGTCAGGCGACCCAGCTCCAGTGCGATGCGGTAGGCAAAGAGATCGATCGCCTCTTCGGCTGCCGGATCATCGGCCTGATGCAGCGTGATCATATCGGAGCTGATACCGGAAACACCCAGCCAGCCGCTCTGCTTGTAGATCATCTCTTCGATGGCATCCACGTCCATCTGCTTTTCACGCATCAGGTACAGCAGAACACCGGGATCCAGGTAGCCGCAGCGGCTGCCCATCGGCAGCCCGTCCACAGCGGTGAAGCCCATGGAGCTGGCGATCGACTGCCCGTCGCGAATGGCACACATGCTGGCGCCGGCCCCCAGGTGGCAGACGACGGTTTTCTTGTCCCCGCAGCCTAGTGCATCGAGTTGATGCTGGACGTAATCGTAGGACAGCCCGTGAAAACCGTATTTATGCACGCCGCTTTCGGTCAGCTCCCGGGGAATGGCATAGATCTTTTCCAGCTGGGGCTGACGACTATGGAACATGGTGTCGAAACAGCCGATACGGGGGATGTCGGCGGCCAGGGTGCCGCAGGCTTCCAGTAATCTCAGGTTATAGGGCTGATGCAGCGGTGCCAGCGGGATATACCGCCGCAACTGCTCAAGCTCCTCGTTACCGACCCGGATCGGATGACTGAATTTGTCACCGCCGTGGACGATGCGGTGGCCGGTTGCGATCAGCCGTACCTCGCTGAGGTGCTCCTTGAGCCAGTCGAGAATATGCTCCAGGGCCGCCTGATGGCGCTGCTCGAAGTCGATATGGTTCCAGTGCAGCTCTTCGTGATCCAGCGGCTTATCTTCTTCATCGAGGATGTCGAAGCGCACCGGGTCGCCCTGCAGGTTGCCCGCCTTGAGGTGGTAGAGGCAGTGAAGGCCGTCCTCCTTGAGGGTGTAAAGACCGCATTTCAGGCTGGAAGAACCGCCGTTGACCGTCAGTATGGTATCCATGCTTCAGTCTCCTTTTGCTGGATGCAGCACCATGTAAGACGCCAGCGCACAGGAGGCGAGCCGCCCCAGTGTGCCTTCCGCCCGGCTGGTCAGAATGATCGGTACGCGGGCTCCAACAGCGATCCCGGCGGATTTTGCGTTGGCAAGATAGATAAGCTGCTTGGCGATCATGTTGGCGGACTCCAGGTCCGGCGCCAGCAGGATATCGGTCTCGCCGGACACTGGAGAGTCGATATGCTTATCGATGGCGGCCTGACGGGAGATCGCATTATCGAACGCCAGCGGACCGTCGATGATGCCGCCGGTAATCTGTCCCCGGTCCGCCATCTTGCACAGCGCCGCTGCATCGATGGTGCTCTGCATGGAGGGCTTGACCTTCTCCACCGCTGCCAGCACGGCGACCTTGGGTTCCGGGTTGCCCAGTGACTGACAGAGCTCTATGGCGTTCTGCACGATATCGCGTTTTACCGTGAGGTCCGGCTCCACATTGATCGCCGCATCGGTAATCACCAGCGGCTTGTGGTAGTTGGGTACATCGAACACGAATACATGGCTTAACCGTCTTTCGGTGCGTACCCCGCGGGTCTTGTGGACAACTGCGCCGAGCAGTTCAGATGTGCCGAGGCTTCCCTTCATCAACGCTTCCGCCTGACCCATTCTCACCAGCTCGCAGGCGCGCTCCGCAGCCATATGGCTGTGCTCGGTGGCGACGATTTCGTAGCCGGAGATATCCAGCCCTTCGCTGTCGGCCGCAGCCTGAATTTTATGGGCCGGCCCCACCAGTAGCGGTTCGATCAATCCCTGCTCGGCGGCTTCGATGGCGCCCAGCAGGCTGTTGTGATCTACCGGGTGAACCACGGCGGTCCTGATAGGGCGTGCCTGGCGCGCCTGTTCGATAAAGTATTCGAGTTGGTTGTGCACCGGCGGCTGACCGGTTTCAATCGTCGCCATGGGGGGCTCTCCAGATCCTTGGGTTAGCTTGATGCTACTGCTTCGATACTACTGAATAATGATGCAGTGCAGCAAAGGAATTTATACGTGAACTTGAGGCAGGGCATGACGGCGAGCGGGGAGGGGAGCAGACGGGAGCCAGAGGCCCCCGTTCGTGGTAATCAGACCGGTGTTTTCAGTTTTTCCTGGTAGGGCGGCCAGCCCATCGGCTTGCCACCGAGGAGATGCAGGTGAATATGGTAGACGGTTTGACCGCCATGGCTGTTGCAGTTGAACACTGAGCGATAGCCGTCTTCGGCGAAGCCGTGTTCTTCGGCTACGTCGCTGGCAACCTTGAGCATGTAACCCACCAGTTCGCAGTCTTCGTCGGCGATATCGTTCAGCGTCGGAATATGCTGACGCGGGATGACAAGGGCGTGGAAAGGAGCCTGGGGGTTGATATCACGGAAAACAATGACTTTCTCATCCTGATAGAGGATGTCGGCGGGAATCTCGCCTTCGACAATTTTGCAGAACAGACAGTCCATCTGGCTCCCTCAATAGTGAACGTTTAAAGCGGCAGTATAACGAGCGCCGAGGGACCGGCTCAAGCCGGCCCCTGAACCTGGCTGTCAGGCCAGGTCCATCGACAGCGGTTTGGGCGGGCAGTGATAACTTTTGACTACTTCGTTGGCGGGTGTCACCGATTCCAGTTTTACGTCGAAGCCCCAGAGCCGGTGTACATGCTTGAGTACCTCGTCGGTGGATTCACCCAGGGGCTGGTTATTGTACATATAGTGGCGCAGCGTCAGGCTGCGATCACCGCGCACATCCACGTTGTAGACCTGGATGTTGGGCTCGCGGTTACCGAGATTGTACTGGGCCGAAAGTTGTTCACGCAGTTTCTGGTAGCCCATCTCGTCGTGAATCGCATCGACCCTCAGTGTTGGGCGCTCGGCATCGTCGAGAATGGAGAACAGATGCAGCTCGCGCATCAGCCGCGGTGACAGGAACTGCAGGATGAAACTCTCGTCCTTGTAGTTACGCATGGCGTAATCGAGCGTCTCTATCCAGTCTTTTCCGGCGATGTCGGGGAACCACTCACGGTCCTCGTCGGTGGGGTTTTCACAGATGCGACGGATGTCGGTCATCATGTTGTAACCCAGCGTATAGGGGTTTATACCGCTGAAGTAGGGACTGTCGAACGGCGGCTGGTAGATAACGCTGGAGTGGGAGTGCAGAAACTCCATCATGAAGCCGTCATTGACCAGGCCTTCATCGTAAAGCTGGTGCAGCAGGGTGTAATGCCAGAAGGTGGCCCAGCCTTCGTTCATCACCTGGGTCTGCTTCTGTGGGTAGAAGTACTGGGCGATCTTACGCACGATGCGGATCACCTCGCGCTGCCAGGGCTCCAGCAGCGGCGCGTTTTTTTCGATGAAATAGAGCAGGTTCTCTTCCGGGTCTTTCGGGTAGTGGATGACCTGCTCTTCACCGCTGGCTTCTTTTTTCGGGATGGTATTCCAGAGGTCATTCAGGTGGCGCTGAATGTACTCCTCTCGGGCCATCTGACGCTCCTTCTCCTCCGCTGCAGTGAGCGGGCGGGGACGCTTGTAGCGGTTGACGCCGTAGTTCATCAGCGCGTGACAGGAGTCCAGAATCTTCTCCACCTCATCGGTGCCGTAACGCTCCTCACACTGACTGATGTAGTGCTTGGCGAAGAGCAGATAGTCGATGATGGCGGTGGCATCGGTCCAGGTCCTGAACAGGTAGTTACCCTTGAAGAAGGAGTTGTGGCCATAGCAGGCATGGGCAATCACCAGCGCCTGCATGGTGATGGTGTTCTCCTCCATCAGGTAGGCGATACAGGGGTCAGAGTTGATGACGATCTCGTAGGCGAGCCCCATACGGCCGCGCTTGTAGTTCTGCTCGGTTTCAACAAACTGCTTGCCGAACGACCAGTGATTGTAGTTCAGCGGCATACCGATGGAGGCATAGGCGTCCATCATCTGCTCGGAGGTGATCACCTCGATCTGGTTAGGGTAGGTGTCCAGGCCGAAGTTTTTCGCCACCCGGCCGATCTCGCGGTCGTATTCCTTGATCAGGTCGAAGGTCCATTCGGAGCCGGTGGAGATCGGTGTGCGCTCTTTTACTGCACTCATGCGGCACCCTCCGTGCGTTTTTCAAACAGCTTGCGGAATACCGGATAGATTTCACCGGCATCGGTGATGTGCTGCATGGCGAACTCCTCCGGAAACGCATCATGCACCTGCTCGTACTCGTACCAGAGGTTCTGGTGTGGACCGGTGGTGATCTCCACGTAGGCGTAATACTGCACCTTTTTGAGAATGCGCTTCATCAGCAGGTCGGAACAGGTGGCCGAATCGCCATCCCAGTTGTCGCCATCCGATGCCTGGGCGATGTAGATATTCCAGTCCGCCGGAGAGTAGCGTTTGTCAATGATATCGGCAGTCAGCTGCAGCGCGCTGGATACGATGGTGCCGCCGGTTTCGCGGGAGTAGAAGAACTCCTGCTCATCCACCTCCTTGGCGTGGGTGTGGTGGCGCACGAAGACCAGCTCGATCTGCTTGTAGTTCCGCTGCAGGAACAGGTAGAGCAGGATGAAAAAGCGCTTGGCAATATCCTTGATCGACTGGGTCATGGAGCCGGACACGTCCATGACGCAGAACATCACCGCCTTGCTGGATGGTACCGGTACCTTGACCAGGTTGTTGTAGCGCAGGTCAAAGTCGTCGATAAACGGCAGGCGTCGCGCTTTTTTATCCAGCTCCGCGATCTGATCCCGCAGGGCCTGCATCTGTTCCTGGGAGGTTTCATCGGCAGGTAGCGCCTCCAGTGCCCAGAGCTCTTTGCGCAGGGCGCGTATCTCCTTGCGATCATTGCCGCCAAGCGCTATGCGTCGGGCATGGGCTGCGCGCAGGGAGCGCACGACATGCAGTTTTTCCGGCGAGCCACTGGTGCTGTAACCGGCACGGCGGGTTTCGAACGCGGTGGCATCCTTCAACTGCTTACGCACGAGGTAGGGCAGCTCCAGGTCCTCAAACATAAAGTCGAGGAACTCCTCCTGGCTGATCGAGAAGGTGAAGTTATCCTCGCCTTCGCCCTGGTTACTGGCCTTGCCCTGGCCGGAGCCGCCACCGCCGCCGCTTTCGGGGCGCTGGAACTCGTCACCGGTGACAAACTCCTTGTTACCGGGGTAAATGCGGGTGTTCTGACCGCCCTGGCCGTGGTGAAAAACTGGCTCGGAGATGTCGCGGCGCGGGATGGTGACCTCGCCGCCGCGCTCGATATCCGAGATCGAGCGGTCATGGATAGCCTCTTCAACGGCACGCTTGATGTGCTGTTTGTAACGACGAAGGAAGCGCTGGCGGTTGACCGTGCTCTTCTTCTTCGAGTTGAGTCGGCGATCGATGATATAGCTCATACCGAAGACTCCCCTGGTTGGCGGACCCGGTTACCGGGTCCGCCAACATAGCTGCTTACTGGGATTTGCGTACACGGATATACCATTCCGACAGCAGGCGGACCTGCTTCTCGGTGTAGCCGCGCTCGATCATCCGCTTGACGAACTCGCCATGTTTTTTCTGCTCGTCGGAGGAGGCCTTCGGGTTGAAGGAGATCACCGGCAGCAGGTCCTCGGTGTTGGCGAACATCTTCTTCTCGATCACGGTACGCATCTTCTCGTAGCTGTTCCAGGCCGGGTTTTTACCCATGTTGCTGGCCCTGGCACGCAGCACGAAGTTGACGATCTCGTGGCGGAAGTCTTTCGGGTTGCTGATACCCGCCGGTTTCTCGATCTTCTCCAGTTCCTCGTTGATCGACTGGCGGTCGAGAATGTCGCCGGTTTCGGGATCACGGTATTCCTGGTCCTGAATCCAGAAGTCGGCATAGGTCACATATCGATCGAAGATGTTCTGACCATACTCGGAGTAGGATTCCAGGTAGGCGGTCTGGATCTCCTTGCCGAGGAAGTCGATATACTTCGGCGCGATATACTCTTTCAGATAACCCAGGTAACGCTCCTGAACCTCCGGCGGGAACTGCTGTGCACTGATTTCGCGCTCCAGCACATAAAGCAGGTGCACCGGGTTGGCAGCCACCTCGGCGGCATCGAAGTTGAATACCTTGGAAAGGATCTTGAAGGCGAAACGGGTGGAAAGACCCTCCATCCCCTCATCGACACCGGCAGAATCCTTGTACTCCTGCATCGACTTGGCTTTCGGGTCGGTATCCTTCAGATTCTCGCCGTCGTAGACGCGCATTTTGGAGTAGATGCTGGAGTTTTCCGGGACTTTCATCCGTGACAGTACGGAGAACTGGGCCAGCATATCGAGCGTGTCCGGCGCACAGGGCGCCTGGTTCAGGGAGCTGTTTTCCAGCAGTTTCTCGTAGATGTGGATCTCTTCGGTCACCCGGGTGCAGTAAGGCACCTTGACGATATAGACACGGTCGATAAAGGCTTCGTTGGTCTTGTTGTTCTTGAAGGACTGCCACTCCGATTCGTTGGAGTGAGCCAACAGTATACCGTCGTAGGGAATAGCGCCCATCCCCTCGGTGCTGTTGTAGTTACCTTCCTGGGTGGCTGTGAGCAGCGGGTGCAGCACCTTGATCGGCGCCTTGAACATCTCCACAAACTCCATCAGACCCTGGTTGGCGCGGCAGAGCGCGCCGGAGAAGCTGTAGGCATCCGGATCGTGCTGCGGGTACTCCTCAAGCTTGCGGATATCGACCTTACCGACGAGGCTGGAGATATCCTGGTTGTTCTCGTCACCCGGTTCGGTCTTGGCGATGGCAATCTGGTTAAGGATAGAAGGGTAGAGTTTCACGACGCGGAACTTGGTGATATCGCCACCATACTCCTGCAGGCGTTTTGCCGCCCAGGGTGACATGATGCCGCGAAGATATCGGTTAGGAATGCCGTATTCTTCTTCCAGAATCTGGGCGTCTTCGCTTGGGTTGAACAGCCCCAGCGGCGATTCAAAAACGGGTGAGCCCTTGATGGCATAGAACGGGATATGCTGCATCAACGATTTAAGCCGTTCTGCGAGTGAGGACTTACCACCACCTACCGGGCCGAGCAAATACAGGATCTGCTTCTTCTCTTCGAGTCCCTGAGCAGCATGACGGAAGTAGGAGACAATCGCTTCGATCGCTTCCTCCATACCGTAGAATTCGTGAAACGCCGGGTAGCGCTTGATCACCTTGTTGGAAAAAATGCGGCTCATTCGAGGTTCGAGCGAGGTATCGATCAGCTCTGGTTCACCGATCGCCTGCAGCATTCGCTCTGATGCATTGGCGTAAGCAATTGGGTCCTCCTTGCACAGGTTGAGATACTCCTGCAGGCTCATTTCCTCCTGCTGGATTGATTCATAACGCGCTTTGTAATGATCAAATATACTCATTGGTCACCTTCCTGTACTCGGACGCCGATTCTTCGCATAACAACTTGTTTTCAAAGTTGTTGTCACAGCGTGTTACGCCGCATTCCTGTTTCAGTGTAGTCCAAAGCTGCTGGTTGCAAGGGCTGGTACTGACTTCTTTTCCGGCTCTCCCTGGGCGTGTTTTGCTGTGTATGTTCAGAGCTGCTGCGACAGCCGGTATGGCTACGCTTGTAGAAACAATTTGCATTAAACGTGCCGCTCTCCGCTTGCAGCGATGTTTTTACTGCAATCAGAAGCGTGGCGGGGTTAATTGATTAGACAGCATTAAACGGTCAAGTTGCATCGGATAATCAGCGGCCGGCCGCCGGATTTCGATGCTTTCGGCGGTGTACGCAGAAAAAGGTCTGAGTGGATTGGTTCTGCAGTTTCAGGCAGGGCGATAGCCAGTAAAGTGCAGAATGGAGGCTGCACCGAAGCGGAGGCCGTGAGGAAGCTGACAAAGACCTGGGTGCACAATAAGTGGTCAGTGCGTGATCAAAACAGGGCGCCCCTGGGTTTGGGTGCTCCAAGATGGGGAGTTAATCGCAGCTCGGTGTCAGGGGAGGTGGTCAATCATCTCCAGTGTCGGCTTTGGTGCCGGCAGGTCCGGCTGCAGCGCCCGTTGAGCAGAGGCTGAATACAGCGCTTTCAGATTAGCCTGAATACGGGCGAAGCTTGGATCTGTCGTGAACGCCTTTTGCAGTGTACTTATCGCGGCGCCGGTTTGCCCCTCGGCGGCCTGGATAGTCGCCAGGTTATTGTATAGCTCAGGCGCCCCCGGATGACGGTCGATAGCCGCCTCAAGCCGGGTGCGTGCCAGCGAGTAATCACCGCTCAGGAACAGTATCCGTGACTCCACCAGGGTGGCGGACAGGTCGTCGCCGGTCAGGGCTCTGAATTGCGCAGTCAGGGACAGTGCTGGCCCATATTCGCCCCGCTGAGCAAGTGCCAGGGCGGCCGCCAGTGCTTCTTCGGGCGTGCTGTTCGGTGGCGGGGCTTGCGGCGCCTCGGGGATCAGCGGTGCCGCGTCTTCCTCGACCGGAGCTGCGCCACTTAACTCCGCTTTACGGGCAGCCAGCCAGCGTTTGGTTTCTTCGAGGCGCGCATACAGCGTCTCGTCGTCGATCGGCAGATCGCGGATTCTAAGAGGGCCGGTATAGGCTTCAGGGGCATCGCTGTTGCAGTCAAAGGTCTGATCCTTGCCGGCGCTCAGGCAATACTGCTCGGCGTCAGTCTGCTTCGAATCCATCGTGCCGCAACCTGTCAGCAGCAGAGCAAGGGTAGTTTGGGCGATCCGTAATCCGTAGTGATTTGGCCGACTGGACTGAGCCATGGGTTCCGATCCTTGAATGCTTTGCGATTGTCAAAGTGTTGCCGTTGAGAGTACCAGACCTGCGATTATCAATGCACTGCCAGAGACGCGGTTCTGCCAGCGCAGTGCAGTCGGGTTCTGCATCCAGCGACTGAGGTGGGAGGCCAGACCGCTGTAACCGGTCATCACGCTCCAGTCGACGAACAGCAGGGTGGCCGCAATCACCAGCAACTGTGGCGCTTTGGGCAGGGCCGGATCCATAAACTGAGGCACCAGCGCGACCAGGAATACCATGCCCTTGGGGTTGGTGATATTGATCAGGTAAGCACTGATAAAGTGCTGGCGTTTGCGGCCGCTGGTGTCACGGTCCAGGCGCAGGTGCCCCCGCGCCCGCCAGAGGTTGATGCCGAGCCAGATCAGGTAGCCGGCGCCGATCCACTTGATGGTCTGGAACAGCAGGGGAGAGGTGGCAATCAGGCCGCCAAGGCCCACCGCGACAATCAACAACTGGGTGCCGTAGCCGGCGATCAGCCCGGCCACCGCCGGAGCCGCACCGCGGATGCCATGGTTGAGTCCAAAGGTCATGGCCGTGGCGGCCCCCGCTCCGGGGGAGAGACTGATAAGAATTGAGGCGCTCAACAGGGCCAGCCAGGCTTCCAGTGGCATAGGATTCCTTAAACAATTTTCCCTTAAACCAAAACAGCCGCCCGAGGGCGGCTGTTGTTGCTACGTGTAAAGAGCTGAGTAGGTATTACTCAGTTCGCATTTTCCCGCGCAATCGCCCGGTAGGCGATATCGGTGCGGAAGTAAGCGTCTTTCCAGCTGATCATATCGACCAGTTCGTAGGCGCGCTTCTGCGCATCGGTGACGCTGTCGCCCAGAGCGGTGGCGCAGAGCACGCGACCGCCTGCGGTGACAACCTTACCGTCAACCAGCTTGGTACCGGCATGGAACACCTTGCTGTCGGCAGGGGCTTCCGCCGGCAGGCTGATCTCGTCGCCCTTGTTGTAGCTGCCGGGGTAACCACCGGCGGCCATGACAACGCCAACGGCAGGACGCGGATCCCACTCGGCTTCCACCTGATCCAGCTTCCTGTCGAGCGCGGCGTTGCACAGTTCAACCAGGCTGGACTTGAGACGCAGCATGATCGGCTGGGTTTCCGGGTCGCCGAAGCGGCAATTGTACTCGATCACTTTCGGGGTACCGTCGGCCATGATCATCAGGCCGGCGTACAGAAAGCCGGTGTACTCGTTACCCTCTGAAGCCATACCGCGCACGGTGGGAAGAATCACCTCTTCCATGGCGCGGTTATGGATCTCCTGGGTGACCACCGGAGCCGGAGAGTAGGCGCCCATACCACCGGTGTTCAGGCCGGTGTCGCCATTACCCACACGCTTGTGGTCCTGGCTGGTAGCCATCGGCAGTACGTGTTCTCCGTCGACCATGACGATGAACGAGGCTTCCTCGCCATCGAGGAACTCTTCGACCACCACACGGTGACCAGCGTCGCCAAAGGCGTTGCCTGCCAGCATGTCGCGAATCGCGTCTTCTGCTTCTTCCAGGGTCATCGCGACGATAACGCCCTTGCCAGCGGCAAGACCGTCCGCCTTGATCACGATCGGCGCACCTTTCTCACGAACGTAGGCCAGCGCCGGCTCTACCTCGGTGAAGTTCTGGTATTCCGCGGTCGGAATCGCATGGCGGGCCAGGAAGTCCTTGGTGAACGCCTTGGAGCCTTCGAGCTGGGCCGCACCGGCGGTAGGGCCGAACACCCGCAGTCCCTGGTCGTTGAACTTGTTGACGATACCTTCCACCAGCGGTGCTTCCGGACCAACGATGGTCAGGTCAACCGCGTTCTCTTTGGCGAAGGCCGCCAGTTCATCCAGAGCCAGCACATCGATATCGACGTTCTGGCACTTGGCTTCCTGCGCCGTGGCAGCGTTACCCGGAGCAACGAAGACCTTTTCGACGGCCTCGTCACGGGCAGCGGCCCAGGCCAGCGCGTGTTCGCGCCCGCCGGAACCGATTACGAGAATATTCATCAGCAGCTAGCCTCGATCAGTGACGGAAGTGGCGCATGCCGGTGAAGACCATCGCCATACCGTGTTCGTCGGCGGCGTCGATCACTTCCTGGTCACGCATGGAGCCACCCGGCTGAATCACGGCCTTGATGCCGGCTTCAGCAGCGGAGTCGATACCGTCGCGGAACGGGAAGAACGCATCGGATGCCATCACGGAACCGGCCACTTCCAGACCCTCATCAGCGGCTTTGATGCCGGCGATCTTGGCGGAGTAAACACGGCTCATCTGACCAGCGCCGATGCCGATGGTCTGACCGTTCTTGGCGTAGACAATGGCGTTGGATTTAACGAACTTGGCCACTTCCCAGCAGAACAGCAGATCGCGGATCTCCTGCTCGGTGGGCTGAACCTTGGTAACGATCTTGAGCTGGGAAGCGTCGACCATACCCAGGTCACGATCCTGAACCAGCAGGCCGCCGTTGACGCGCTTGTAGTCGAATGCCTGGGCGCGCTGAGCACCCCACTCGCCGCACTCAAGCAGACGTACGTTCGGCTTCTTGGAAACGATATCGGACGCTTCGGCGCTGACGCTCGGCGCGATGATCACTTCCACAAACTGACGCTCGACAATCACCTTGGCGGTTTCGGCATCGAGTTCACGGTTGAACGCGATGATGCCACCGAAGGCCGAGGTCGGGTCGGTCTGGAAAGCACGGTTGTAGGCTTCGAGGATGTCATTGCCGATCGCCACACCGCAGGGGTTGGCATGCTTGACGATAACACAGGCCGGTTCCTGGAACGGTTTGACGCACTCCAGCGCGGCGTCGGTGTCGGCCACGTTGTTGTAGGAGAGTGCCTTACCCTGCAGCTGACGGGCGGTGGAAACGCTCGGCTCGGCCGGGTTGGTTTCCACATAAAACGCCGCGCGCTGGTGCGGGTTCTCGCCGTAACGCATGTCCTGCGCTTTGACGAACTGGGTGTTGAAGGTACGCGGGAAGTCCGCCGGCTCTTCAGCATCGCCTTCAACGATGGCGCCCAGGTAGTTGGCGATCATACCGTCGTAACCGGCGGTGTGTTCGAACGCCTTCACCGCCAGGTCGAAACGGGTGGCCTGGCTCAGGCCGCCGTCAGCTTCCAGCTCCTTGAGAATGGAGTCATAGTCGCTGGCGTTAACAACGATGGCAACGTCCTTATGGTTCTTCGCCGCGGAACGGACCATGGTCGGGCCGCCGATATCGATGTTCTCGATCGCCATCGGCAGATCGCAGTCCGGGCGGGCGATAGTCTGAGCAAAGGGGTAGAGGTTGACGACGACCATGTCGATCGGGTCGATGCCGTGCTCGCTCATCACCTCATCGTCGGTGCCGCGACGACCGAGGATGCCGCCGTGTACTTTCGGGTGCAGGGTCTTGACGCGACCGGCCATCATCTCCGGGAATCCGGTGTAGTCGGATACTTCGGTAGCCGGGATGTCACTGTCCTTCAGCAGCTTGAAGGTGCCACCGGTGGACAGGATTTCAACGCCGCGTGCGGACAGGGCGCGGGCAAAGTCAACAATACCGGTTTTGTCCGACACGCTGATCAGGGCGCGGCGGATCGGTGTAGTGTTCTGCTCAGACATAGTCTTAGGTTCGCTTCTCTCTATTAGCCACCTCGGAAAACCTACTGCGCGCCTCATTGACTGCGTTGCGCGGTGCTGGTACGCCAGCCCGGTCGAAATCCTCATGTATTCTTCAATACGTTCGGTTTTCGTGCGCCTTGCCTCTGAGTCGCTGCTAACGGTTTTTCGAGTTGTCTTATTCGCTCGATTACAGCAGGCCGTACTGCTTCAGTTTCTTGCGCAGGGTGCCTCGGTTCAGACCGAGAACCTCGGAGGCCTTGGTCTGGTTATCCTTGGTGTAAGCCATCACGCTTTCAAACAGCGGTGCTTCGATCTCAGACAGGACCATCTGGTACACGTCGGTTACCGGCTGCCCATCGAGCTGCTTGAAGTAGCTGGTCAGTGACTGGTGAACTGTGTCACGCAGAGTCTGTGCCGGTTTACCCGCCTGCGGCTGGGTGCTTTGTGCATACTGTTCCAAATCTTTGCTATCCACTGTACTCATGTACCCAAATCCTGGATTCAAGCAGCCACCGAATCGCCCAGCAGGACGTTAACAGCGCTTACCTGATCGCTTGCTGTTTCTAATTGATTGAAATGCTTCCTGAACCCGGCAGCCTCCGGGTGTTGCTGCAGATACCAGCCCACATGTTTGCGGGCGATACGTACCCCCATGAACTCGCCATAAAAATCGTACAGCTCCTGCAGATGTCCGGTCAGTATAGACAGAACCTCTGCGGTCTCGGGCTCGGCCAGTTGCTCACCATGACGCAGGTAAGCGTCGATCTGGCGCAGCAGCCAGGGACGACCCTGGGCAGCACGCCCGATCATCACCGCGGCGGCACCGGTGTGGTCCAGCACCTGGCGGGCCTTGACGGGCGAGTCGATATCGCCGTTGGCGATAACGGGAATGGAGACCCGGTTCACGATACGGGCGATGGTGTCGTACTCCGCGTAGCCCTGATAACGGTCGGCGCGGGTCCGGCCGTGTACGGCGAGTGCGGCGATACCGGCCTGTTCGGCCAGATCGGCGATACGCTCACCGTTACGCTGCTCCGGCGACCAGCCGGTGCGTATTTTCAGGGTCACGGGAATATCCACAGCGCTGACCACCGCGTCGAGAATCTCGGCAACCAGCTGTTCATCGCGCAACAGGGCGGAACCTGCCGCCTTGTTGCAGACCTTCTTCGCAGGGCAGCCCATATTGATGTCGATGATCTGCGCGCCGCGCTCCGCATTCATGCGGGCCGCGTCGGCCATCATCTCCGGATCACCACCGGCAATCTGTACCGAGCGGGGCTCGGTTTCGCCGCTGTGATCCAGTCTCAGGGAGGATTTGCGTGAGTTCCACAGGCGTGAATCGGAGGTAACCATCTCCGAGACCACCAGTCCGGCACCCATGCGTTTGCACAGCGTACGGAAAGGACGGTCCGTTACCCCTGCCATCGGTGCCAGTACAACCTGACTGTCAATGGTGTAAGGGCCGATTCGGAACATCATGCACCTGCCAAAAGGAAGAAGGATTCTGGCCCGGACCTAAAGGTCCGAGTCCCGGGTTCTCAGGGAAACCGAGGACGGGCTCGATCGACAACGACAAGCGACGTAAAGGATCGATACCGTACTGGCACCCTGTTTGGAAGGTGGGCAATGATACTCTTTCGGGGCAGGTGGTCCAACCCGTTTTTGTTGCTTTTTTGATCGATTTCGGGCTTGACCAGAGTGGCGTTTTAAGCGTGTGCAGCGTAGTTTCAGCGGTCCGGAAGCAGGTCCAGGCTATAGCTGATGGCGCTCTCACCGGGATCGGTGATTTCCAGCTGTATCTCCACCGGCGAGTGCGGTGGCATCATCGTGTTCTGTCGAGCGGTGGCGAGATATTCAGAGGGGTGGAACACCCGGCGGGCGACCAGCTGCCCTTTGACATCAGTGAAGGTTAACCCGAGGGAAGGATAAGGTTGAGGGAAAGCGGCATCGTTCTGCAAACGGAGATCGACGCGCAGGGCATCCGCAAATGCCGGGTGAGGCCGCACCACCATCTGCTGGTTTTCTATCTCGGTGAACGAGGCGCTGTTCAGCGCGCAGGGCAGGGATTCGCAGGCCAGGGTGTACAGCGGCCTGAGATCCGGAGCCAGGGCCAGGGTGGCGCGCTCGAACCAGAGCAGTTGCGCTGCCAGCATCAGGGCGGCAGCCAGGGAGGCGAGGGACCAACCTGCAATCGCGTAGGGATCGCTTTGCTCCCGGCTCACTTCCAGCAGTATGGGTTCGGCGTAGAGGTGAGGGATATCCTTTTCCGGCGGCGTATCGCTGCGCTCGTCTGAAGCGGGTGCTGGCGCTGCGGACTCGGTCTCCGGCGGATGCGCCTGTTTTTGGGCTGGCTCCTCCAGGGGGCTGGCGTCCATGTTGGACGCAGACCGGCTGCTGTTCTCATCTGCGCTGGCATCGGCAGGAAGGGGCTCAGCACTTTCTGAGTGCTCGGGCAGAGGCGTGTCCGCTTCGCTGGACTCTTGCTCCGGTTGCGCAAGACTGGAGGCTGGCTCCTGCTCCTGCTCCTGCTCCTGCTCCTGCTCCTGCTCCTCGGACGCCGTTACGTCAGCTTCCTCGATCGGGGAATGTAATTCTTGCAATTGGCCGGCGTCATGCAGGGGCGGTTCGGGCGGCGGTTCCGGTAATTGGGGGGGAGTGACCGGCTCTGGCGTCGCTCCGGTGTCGCTATCGCCCGGCAGGGTCTCGCTGGCGCCGGCGCCTGAAGACTGCGTCTCTGATCCGGATAAACGGGTACCGATCGCACTCATATACGATTTGAGTTCGTCGATGCGGATAACCGGTTCGCGGGGCTCATCCAACGACCCGTTCTGCGGGTCCAATGCCTGGCTCAGTATTGGTTTGGGTGGCTCGCTTTTGGCTTTCTGTTCCAGACGTCGTTCCAGACGATGGGCCTCGGTGCGGGCGTCAAACACCAGCAGGCAGGCGCCGCAGCGGACCTGCCCCTGAGCCATGCGTAACTGTCCCTGTGTCACCCGGAAGCGGGAATGACAGCTCGGGCATTCGGTGACGATCGCTTCGCTCATCCTGCCTGGTGTTTGACCCCGGTTAAACGTATCCAGCCATCTTTTTCGACCGCAGGCTCCATGTCAAACCATTCGCTGTACGCGGTTGAAACCTCGTCCGCCTGCTCGGCCAGCAGACCAGACAGCAGCAGCTTACCGCCCGGGCGCACCAGCGCCTGCAGTGTCGGGGCCAGTTCCACCAGCGGACCCGCCAGGATATTGGCGACCAGAGTGTCGGCCTGCACCTTGGGCGTGGCGGCTGGCAGGTAAACCTGCAGCAGTTCCTCGGAGAGTTTATTGCGTTCCAGGTTGTCGCGCGTGGCGGTCAGCGCCTGGGGATCGATATCGACGGCAACCACTTCGCGGGCGCCAAGCAGCAGGGCAGCGATACCGAGAATGCCACTGCCGCAGCCGTAATCGACTACCAGCTGGTCGTCGAGAGGCTGGCCATCAAGCCATTCCAGGCAGAGGGCCGTGGTGGGGTGGGTGCCTGTGCCAAACGCCAGTCCCGGGTCGAGCATCATGTTGACCGCGTCGGGGTCCGGCGCCTCCCGCCAGCTGGGGCAGACCCAGAGGCGCTGCCCGAACTGCATCGGATGGTAGCTTTCCATCCATTCCCGCTCCCAGTCCTTGTCTTCCAGGATCTCCGCCTTGAACTGCGGCAGCGGCCCCTGGCCGGCGGGGAGTTGCTGCTGCGCCAGGGCCAGCAGTGCCAGTGTCTCTTTCAGGTCATGCTCGGCGGCAAACAGGCCGGTGACAACGGTCGAGTTCCAGAGCGGCGTGGTGCCAAGGTCCGGTTCGAAGATCGGCTGGTCGGCAGCATCCTGATAGGTGACGGCGGCGCAGCCGGCGGCTAATAGCAGGTCTTCATAATGCTCGGCTTGGTCCGGGGCGGTTTCGACCTTGATCTGTAACCAGGGCATGGGGGTAAAACTCCAACATCGGCAATGGGGGAAGTATGTCGCAAACCCCGCCTGCGGGAAACCTGTGGCGGGGCTGCAGAGATCAAAAAGCCCGCATGCGCGGGCTTGTGTCTATACGGAGAGCGTTGGCTTTATAGCCCCAGCTTTTTCTCCAGATAGTGGATGTTGACGCCACCACGGGCAAAGTTGGCATCGCGAACGATGTCCTGATGCAGCGCGGTGTTGGTCTTGATGCCTTCAACCACCATTTCGTCCAGCGCGTTCTGCATCCGCAGCAGAGCGGTCTCGCGGTCTTCACCCCAGGTGATCAGCTTGGCGATCAGCGAGTCGTAGTGCGGCGGAACGGTGTAGCCACTGTACAGGTGAGAGTCGAAGCGAATGCCATTGCCGCCCGGGGCGTGGAAATAGGTTACCTTGCCGGGGCTGGGCATGAAGTTACGCGGGTCTTCGGCATTGATGCGGCACTCGAAGGCGTGGCCGTTGAGTTTCACATCTTCCTGTTTGATCGACAGCGGCATGCCGGAAGCGATACGCAGCTGCTCCTTGACGATATCGACGCCGGTAACCTGTTCGGTGACCGGATGCTCGACCTGGACGCGGGTGTTCATCTCGATGAAGTAGAAACCGCCGTCCTCGTAGAGGAACTCAAAGGTGCCGGCGCCGCGGTAGCCGATCTCGATGCAGGCATCGACGCAGGCCTTGAGAACCGCTGCACGTGCTTCCGGGTCGATACCCGGGGCCGGGGCTTCCTCAACCACCTTCTGATGGCGACGCTGCAGTGAGCAGTCACGGTCATACAGGTGAATAGCGTTACCCTGGCCGTCGGCGAGCACCTGAACTTCCACGTGACGTGGCTTCTCCAGGAACTTCTCCATGTAGACGGTTTCATCACCGAATGCAGCCTTGGCTTCGGAGCGGGTGACCTGCATCGCGTTGATCAGGTGCGCTTCGGTGTGAACGACGCGCATACCGCGACCACCGCCACCGGCAGCCGCCTTGATGATCACCGGGTAACCGATACGCTTGGCGGTCTTGTAGATCGCCTCATGGTCGTCGCCCAGCGGGCCGTCGGAACCCGGAACCGTTGGTACGCCGGCTTTCTTCATCGCTTCGATAGCGGAGACCTTGTCACCCATCAGGCGGATGGTCTCGGCACGGGGACCGATGAAGGTGAAGCCTGACTGCTCGACCTTCTCGGCAAAACCGGCATTCTCAGCCAGGAAGCCGTAGCCCGGGTGGATGCCGACTGAGTCGGTGACCTCGGCGGCGCTGATGATCGAGGGGATGTTCAGGTAGCTTTGCGTGGAGGGAGCGGGGCCGATGCAGACCGCTTCGTCAGCCAGGCGTACATGCATCAGGTCGCGGTCGGCGACGGAGTGCACGGCCACGGTCTTGATACCCAGCTCTTTGCACGCGCGAAGAATCCGCAACGCGATTTCGCCGCGGTTCGCAATGAGCACTTTATCCAGCATGGTTAGATAATCCTCGGTTCGCGGCGGATCAGGAGATAACGATCAGCGGCTGGTCGAATTCGACCGGCTGGCCATCTTCTACCAGGATCGCTTCGACGACGCCGGACTTGTCAGCTTCGATCTGGTTCATCATCTTCATCGCTTCGACGATGCAGACAACGTCACCGGCCTTGACGCTCTGGCCTACTTCAACAAATGCGCCAGCGGTGGGAGACGGCGCGCGATAGAAAGTACCCACCATCGGTGATTTTACGGAATGACCTGCAGGTTCTGCGGCGGGCGCTGCCACTGCGGCTTCCGGAGCAGCCGCCGGCTGGGCCGGAGCGGCGGCCGGTGCCGGCGCGACCATCGGCATCGGAGCGTAGGCAGCCTGCTGAACCAGGCCAGAGGTCCGGCTGATGCGAACCGACTCTTCTCCTTCTTTGATCTCGATCTCGTTGATGTTGGATTCTTCGAGCAGTTCGATCAGTTTTTTAACTTTGCGGATATCCATCGGAATAGAGTCTCGGAACTTTTGGGTGTTTGGGGAGAATAGCTTTTCTCCTGTGAACCGTTCGGCGGCGCTGATGTCTCGGAGAACTGACCGGCTGAATCGGGCGACAGAAGAGCATTAACATCTAAAGGCGTAAGTGTGCATTAAAGGGGTTTAGCTGTCCACGGGAATCGGCATCTTTCCCGCATTAGCCCGCCTGTTTGCCGACGTTTCCCGCTCTTTTGCCTTAAAGGTGGTCGATAATTACGCATCTGTCCACTTTGGCGGAAGTGACGTGTGTCTGCCCGTGAACGGGGCCGGGCGCGTTGACCGGAATGGGTAAATTGGCCATAGTGCAACGCATCATTGGGAGTGTTGCGGCCTGATATCAAAACCCCAGTGTTATTAACCGGGAGCTTGCCGAAAGCCAGCCGGTAGAGGTTACCGCCGGCGCCCCGGTATACGGGGCTCGCCGATGAAGCAGCGCGATAATTCGGACGTATAAAGGGATAGCATGTTAGAGAGTGTGCAGCGAACCTGGTTAAAGTTTTGGGATGCTCTGGTCGCCCGGCTGGGGGCTGGCAAGGTCGCCAAGGCTGTGTTGGTGCTGCTGGCCGTGTATCTGGTCGGTGCTGCCGGTATAGGTATCTACTGGAGTTTCGAGCCGGGTCGTTTCGATGTGGCCGAAGAGACCAGGATCGATGCCGAGGCTGCTGGTGAGAAGCCGGTGATCGGTTATCAGACCTCCACCGCGCTTATCCGCACGATGGAAACCCTGCTCGATAAGCCGGGCGGTTATATCACCAACGACCGTTTCCCGCCGGGACTATGGCTGGATAACATGCCGCACTGGGAGTACGGAGCGTTGGTTCAGGCCCGGGATATGGGCCGGGCGATGCGTAAGACATTCAGCCGCTCCCAGTCTCAATCCACCGAAGACCCGAACCTGGCCAAGGCGGAGCCGCTGCTGCAGTCCGACTCCAATTTCTGGATACTGCCCTCCTCGGAAGGGCAGTACCGCAAGGCACTGAAAGCGTTGCGCGCCTACCGTGCGGACCTGTCCAACCCCGCTCAGGGAACGGCCCAGTTTTACGCTCGTGCCGATAACCTGCGTGACTGGCTCGGCGATGTCTCCACCCGTCTTGGCAGCCTGTCTCAGCGGCTCAGTGCCAGCGTCGGCCAGCGCCGCCTGAACACCGATCTTGCCGGTAGCCCTGGTGCGGCCCAGTCCACGGCGACAGCGCCGGAATCGCTGATCCAGACGCCCTGGCTTGAGATAGACGATGTTTTCTACGAGGCACGGGGCACCGCCTGGGCGCTGATCCATCTGCTGCAGGCGGTGGAGGTCGACTTCGCTGACACCCTGGAGCAGAAGAGTGCCCGCGTCAGCCTGGATCAGATCATCCGCGAGCTGGAGGCGACCCAGGAAACCATCTGGAGCCCGATGATTCTCAACGGTACCGAGTTCGGTCTGCTGGCCAACCACTCGTTGGTCATGGCTTCCTACATTTCACGCGCCAACGCTGCAATTATCGATCTACGCGACCTGCTCTCGCAGGGCTGAGTGGTCGAGTTGCCTGCTGGCGCCCCAGTGCGCGAGTGATAGAGGTGTATTAATGCGTCGAGTTGTGTTCAATCAGAAAGGCGGTGTCGGGAAATCGAGTATCGCTGTCAACCTGGCGGCGATCAGCGCTGCCAGAGGGAAGAGGACACTGGTGGTCGACCTGGATCCCCAGTGCAACTCCACGCATTATCTGCTGGGTGATGGAGCCAATAACCCGGATACGGACATTCGCGACTTTTTTGAACAGACGCTGAGCTTCCAGCTTAAGCCCGCTGACCCCAATACCTTTGTCCACACCACGCCGTTCGACAACCTGTGGATCATCCCGTCCCACCCGGATCTTGGCGATCTGCAGTCGAAGCTTGAATCCAAGCACAAGATTTATAAGTTGAAAGAGGCGCTGGAAGCGCTGCTGGACGGGTTCGATGCGATCTACATCGATACGCCGCCGGCGTTCAACTTCTTCACGCTGTCGGCGCTGTGCGCGGCGGAGAGATGCCTGATTCCGTTCGACTGTGACGATTTTGCCCGCCAGGCACTCTACAGCCTGCTGAACAACGTGCAGGAAACGCGCATGGATCATAACGATGCGCTGGAAGTGGAGGGGATAGTGGTGAACCAGTATCAGCCGCGCGCGTCGCTGCCGCAGAAGATCGTCGCCGAACTGCTGTCGGAATCGCTGCCGGTGTTGAACACCCGTATCCCGTCATCGGTGAAGATGAAAGAATCTCACACGGCGGCGCAGCCGCTGATCCAGCTGGCGCCCAAGCACCGGCTGACAGCCGAGTTCGTCAACCTTTATGACGAGCTGCACCCCGCTTGAGATCAGTTTGAATGCCGGCGCGTTAGCGCTGCGGGCGGCGACCGTTCAGCGCCTTGCGGCGCAGGTTCAGCAGCCAGCACCCCAGTGCAGCCGCCGATACGGTCAGGATCACGACTTCCGTCATGGTATACCTGTTTGATTTGTAATTACCCCGATTCTAACGGCTGCTGTCTGTCACGCAACCCCTGAATCCGGACCTGTCGCGCTCAGGTAATTACAGGCCTTTCACCGCAAAGATGCCGGGGGCGTTGCGCCAGTATCCCTGGTAATCCATGCCGTAACCGAAGATGTAGCGATCCTCCACCTGCAGGCCGATGAAATCCGCTTTCAAATCCGGCCGTGCCTTACGCTCATGCAGCTTATCCACAAGCACGGCGCACTGCACGCTGGCAGCGCCGGCATCGCGGCAGTGATCGATAATGGCGGCCAGGGTATGACCCTCGTCCAGAATATCGTCGATGATCAGTACCGGGCGGTCCTTGAAGTCGATCATCGGCGGCACCTTCCACTCCAGCTCGTGGCCGGACGTGGTGTTGCGGTAGCGGGTGGCGTGCAGATAGCTTGCCTGCAGCGGGAAGTTGAGCATCGGCAGCAGTTGTCCGGCGATCACCAGGCCGCCGTTCATGACACTGAAGACCACCGGGTCGGCATCACCGAGCTGCTCTGTGATCTTCGCGGCCATCTGCTGGATCGCGGACTTGACCTCCATCTCGCTGAATAGCAGGTCTGATTCGATGTAAACCTGCTTGATGTGCGCCAGATCGGTGCTGCTCATGCTGATCCCCTGATTTCGCAGACAGTAAAAACGCGAACCATAATGCCCTTTGGCGGTAAGGGCAACTCTCATGGGTGACAGTTGGTGGTGCTTTGGTTAGTCTTGCCGCGAAATTTTGATATGTTGGTCAGATTCTTGCGTGGTAAATGTTCAACGAGGGGGTAGGTCATGAGCGTACATGAGATTCGTCATCCGCTGGTGCGGCATAAACTGGGACTGATGCGTTCGGTCAACAAAAGCACCCGCAGCTTCAGGCAGCTTGCAGCCGAGGTCGGCTGCCTGCTGACCTATGAGGCTACCAAGGATCTGGAGCTGGAAGAGTACGAAGTCGAAGGTTGGTGCGGTCCGATTCAGGCGGAGCGGATCAAGGGTAAGAAGTTTACCGTGGTGCCGATTCTGCGTGCCGGTATCGGCATGCTCGATGGTGTGTTGGAAGCGGTGCCGAGTGCCAAGATCTCCGTGGTCGGCCTTTACCGCGACGAAGAAACCCTGGAGCCGGTGCCGTACTTTGAAAAACTCGCCAGCGATATCGACTCCCGCATGTCACTGATTGTGGATCCGATGCTGGCCACCGGCGGCTCCATGATCGCCACCATCGATATGCTCAAGGAAGCGGGCTGCACCAGCATTCGTGCGTTGGTACTGGTGGCTGCGCCAGAAGGGATCAAGAAAGTGCAGGAGGCCCATCCGGATGTGGAGATCTACGCGGCGGGCATCGATTCCCACCTCAATGAGCAGGGATACATCATCCCTGGGCTGGGGGATGCCGGCGACAAGATCTTCGGCACCCGCTGATGGAGCGCGACATGGTTCAGTCCAATACCCAGTCGCTGGGCAATTTTAACTGGAAGATGATCCTGGCCGGTGCGCAGATGCTGTTCGTGGCGTTCGGCGCGCTGGTGCTGATGCCGCTGCTGACAGGCCTGGATCCCAACGTGGCCCTGTTCACCGCCGGTATCGGCACACTGCTGTTCCATCTGGTAACCGGGCTCAATATCCCTATCTTCCTGGCATCGTCGTTCGTATTTATTGCGCCGATCAGCTACTCGACGCAGACCTGGGGCGTGCCGGCGACCATGGGCGCCCTGATGGGGGCCGGTGGCGTCTACATGCTGCTGGCTCTGCTGGTGAAGCTGAAAGGTCCCGGCATTATCCATCGCATTATGCCGCCGGTGGTCACAGGTCCGGTGATCATGATTATCGGTCTTGGCCTGGCGCCGATGGCGGTGAATATGGCCATGGGCAAGACCGGCGATGGCGCCGTAGAGCTTTTCCCCTATGTCGATTCCATCATCGTTTCTATGATCGCGCTGCTGACGACACTGCTGGTGTCGGTGTTTGCCCATGGCATTTTCCGCCTGCTGCCGATCCTGTCCGGTGTCTTTGTCGGCTATCTCGCCGCCTGGGGGATGGGCATGGTGGACTGGAGCGTTATCAATGAAACGCCGATGGTCTCGGTGCCGTCGTTCGTGATGCCCGAATTCAACTGGCAGGCGCTGCTGTTTATGATTCCGGTGGCGATCGCGCCGGCGATCGAGCATGTGGGTGATGTGATCGCCATCGGCAATGTCACCGGCAAGGACTATATCCGCAAGCCCGGTCTGCATCGCACCCTGTTTGGTGACGGCCTGGCCACCAGTGCGGCGGCGTTGTTTGGTGGACCGCCCAATACCACCTATTCAGAAGTGACCGGCGCCGTGATGCTGACCCGTGCATTCAATCCGGTGGTGATGCTCTGGGCCGCCGCTGTCGCCATCACCCTGGCTTTCGTCGCCAAGTTCGGCGCGCTGCTGCAGACCATTCCGGTGCCGGTGATGGGCGGCATCATGATCCTGCTGTTCGGCTCTATCGCCTCGGTGGGTCTCAATACCCTGATCAAGGCACACGTGGATCTGGGCAAGCAGCGCAACCTGGTGATCGTGGCCACTGTGCTGGTGTTCGGTATCGGCGGTATGGCATTGGGTAATGGCGATCTGAACCTTCAGGGTGTCAGCCTCTGCGGTATTGTCGCGATTATCCTGAACCTGGTGCTGCCGGGGGCGGATCCGCTGCCCGGTGATCTGCACGAAGAGGAAGAGGTGGTCGACGATATCGTCGAGCATTCACGCTGATCAGAAAGGGCGGCCAAGGCCGCCCGGTTTGCTCCTCTGGGAATGAAAAAAGCCCGCAGTCGTTAACCGGCTGCGGGCTTTTTCAGGTGCTTTTTTCAGGAGCACTGGAAGGCGCTTATTTCTGCGCTTCGTAAGCTTCTACAGACTTGCGGACCGCTTCGCGGGCAGCTTCGGCGTCGGACCAGCCTTCAACCTTGACCCACTTGCCTTTCTCCAGCTTCTTGTAGTTTTCGAAGAAGTGAGAGATCTGGTCTTTCAGCAGCTGCGGCAGGTCGTCGACATCGTTGATGTCGTTGTAGGCCTGGCTCAGTTTCTGATGCGGAACCGCAACCAGCTTGGCGTCTTCGCCGGCTTCGTCGGTCATGTTCAGAATACCGACCGGACGGCAGCGGATAACGGAACCGGTCATTACCGGGTGCGGGGTCAGGACCAGCACGTCCAGCGGGTCGCCGTCGTCAGCCAGGGTGTTGTTCACGTAGCCGTAGTTGGCCGGGTAGAACATCGGTGCCGCCATGAAACGGTCAACGAAGATCGCGTCCGCATCCTTGTCGATCTCGTACTTGACCGGAGAGCTTTCGGCGGGGATTTCGATGATCACATAGAGGTCATCCGGCAGTTCTTTACCGGCAGGCACTTTCGCAAAGCTCATGCGTCTCTTCCTGTTAGTCGTGTTAAAGGGTCGGATCTGATACCTGAACGGCATTATACGCAACGTGCCGCTCAGGGATGAATACTACTTACTGCTGAATAATCGTCGGCGTGTCCTGGTGGTACTGCATTGCCGTTTCCACCTCTTCCTTGGACCCGAGCGCAACAGCGACACGCTGGTGAATGTGCGCCGGCTGGACGTCCAGGATGTCTTCGTAGCAGGTGGTGGAGCGTCCGCCGGCCTGCTCGATCAGCATGCTCATCGGATTGCCTTCGTACATCAGGCGCAGCTTGCCGGGCTTCTTCGGATCGCGGGAATCCCAGGGGTAGGTGAAGATGCCGCCGCGGGTCAGTACGCGATGCACTTCGGCCACCATGGAGGCAATCCAGCGCATGTTGTAGTTCTTGCCGCGCGGGCCTTCGGCGCCAGCGAGCAGGTCGCCCACATAGTTGCGCATGGCCGGTTCCCAGTGACGCTGGTTCGACATGTTGATTGCGAACTCCTTGGTGCTCTCCGGCACGCTGACCTGTTCGCGGGTCAGCAGGAAGTCACCGGTGTGCGCCAGGGTGAACATGTTGACGCCGTGGCCGGTGGTCAACGCCAGAACGGCGGACGGGCCGTAGAGTACGTAGCCGGCGGCTACCTGTTTGCGGCCAGGCTGCAGGAACAGATCGACGCTGTCCGGGGTGCCGGTTTCCGGCACTTCCAGGATGGAGAAAATGGTGCCGACAGAGACGTTGACGTCGATGTTGGAAGAGCCGTCCAGCGGATCGAAAGTGACCAGGAAACGACCGTCGGGATTGCCGAACACAGGATCGTCTTCCTCTTCCGAGGCAACGCCGCGTACCAGGCGGTTATCAAGCAGAACTTCCTTGAGGATATCGTTGGAGATGACATCCAGCTTTTTCTGGGTTTCGCCCTGAACATTGGTGTCGCTGGTGGTGCCGTGGATGCCGGCAAGTGCGCCTTCACGCAGTTGCAGGGCGATCTCCTTGCAGGCGACCATCAGGATGTCGATCAATTCGACCAGTTCGGTATCGGTGTCGTGGTTTTTTAAGTAGGCGCTGAGCAGCTGCATCGGATTAGTGGACCTTGTCAGTTCCGGGTCAAGAGTGCGCTAAATTATACGCCAACAATGGCCATATTGCATGGCGTTATGCGGCTTTCAACCCGATGGGAGTAACAGCCCGCGGGCAAAAAAGTTATCATGGCGGCTTATTTTTTCGGGGGGACCGACGTGCACATTCATATCCTCGGTATCTGCGGCACTTTCATGGGGTCACTGGCGCTGCTGGCCCGTGAACTTGGCTACCGCGTGACCGGCTCCGACGCCAATGTCTATCCGCCGATGAGCACCCAGCTCCAGCAGCAGGGTATCGAGTTGATCGAGGGCTACGATCCGGCGCAGCTGGAACCGGTACCCGACTGCGTGGTGATCGGCAATGCGATGACCCGCGGTAACCCCTGCGTCGAGGCGGTGCTGGAGCGTGGTCTGAACTACACCTCCGGTCCGCAGTGGCTGCACGATCATGTGCTCAGGGAGCGCTGGGTGCTGGCGGTGTCCGGCACCCACGGCAAAACCAGCACGGCGACGATGCTGGCCTGGATCCTGGAGCAGGCCGGTATGGCGCCGGGCTTCCTGATCGGCGGTATTCCGCACAACTTCGACAGCTCGGCGCGTCTCGGTGAAACGCCGTTTTTCGTCATCGAGGCGGATGAATATGACACCGCCTTTTTCGATAAGCGCTCCAAGTTTGTGCATTACTGCCCGCGCACGCTGATCATGAATAACCTGGAATTCGACCACGCCGATATCTTTCCGGACCTGGCCGCGATCCAGCGCCAGTTCCACCACCTGATTCGCGTGGTACCGGCGGGTGGGCAGGTGATCTGCCCCGCCGACAGCGCAGCGCTGGCCGAGGTGATCGATATGGGCTGCTGGAGTGAGACCCTGCCGACCGGACAGGATGCGCAATGGCGAGCCGAAGCACTGAGTGACGATGGCAGCCGGTACGCGATCATCCAGAGCGACGAAAACGTCGCCGAGGTTAACTGGGCGCTCACCGGTGCCCATAACGTCAGTAATGGCTTGCATGCGCTGCTGGCCGCCCGGCATGTGGGCGTGACCCCGGTGATCGCCGCCGAGGCGCTGAGCAACTTCGGCGGTGTAAAACGTCGCATGGAACTGCTCGGTGAGGCGGATGGAGTCAAGGTCTACGATGACTTCGCTCATCATCCCACGGCGATCGAAACCACCCTGGCCGGCATTCGCGCGAAGATAGGTGATGCGCCGCTGCTGGCGGTGATCGAACCGCGCTCCAACACCATGCGTCTTGGTGCTCACAAGCAGGCGCTGGCAGCGTCGGCGGCACTGGCCGATGCGGTCTACTGGTATCAGCCGGAGGGGATCGACTGGTCGCTGGACAGCGTGATTGACGCCAGTACGAACCCGGCCAGTCCGCACCGTGATATCGCTGCGCTGGTCGAGCAGCTAGCGCTGGATGCCCAGCCCGGCACTCACCTGGTGGTGATGAGCAATGGCGGCTTCGGTGGTATCCACGGCAAGCTGCTGGCACGCCTGCAGCAGAGGAGCGGGCAATGAGTGCAGAGTTTTCACGCCGCGTGACCCTGGCGATCACCGGTGCGTCCGGTGTTCAGTACGGCCTGCGCCTGCTGCAGTGCATGCTGGCGGCGGACGTGCAGGTACTGCTGCTTATCTCGCGGGCGGCGCAGGTGGTAATTGCCACCGAGACCGACCTGAAGCTGCCGGGACAGCCGGATCAGCAGGAGGCGTTTCTCAGTGAGCTTTACGACGCGCGGGAAGGGCAGCTGAAGGTCTATGGCCGTGAGCAGTGGATGGCGCCGGTGGCGTCCGGCTCTGGTGCGCCCAGCTCGATGGTGGTCTGCCCCTGCAGCACCGGCTCGCTGTCGGCCATCGCCTGCGGTGCCAGCAACAACCTGATTGAACGCGCCGCCGATGTGGTACTCAAAGAGCGGCGCCAGCTGATACTGGTACCCCGGGAGGCACCTTATTCCGAGATCCACCTGGAGCATATGCTCAAACTGACCCGCATGGGCGCGGTGGTGATACCGGCAAGCCCCGGCTTTTATCAGCGCCCCGGCAGTGTCGAGGAGATGGTGGATTTTATCGTCGCCCGCATACTTTCCCAGCTGGGGATCGAACAGTCCCTGCTGCCGCGCTGGGGCGACAATCTGCTTTGACTTAATAAAACCTCAAGCTGCGTCGCCTAGAGTGACGCAGGCTTTTAGCTTACGGAAAACCGATGTCCCGAATACTTGCCCTGGATACCTCGACCGATGCCTGCTCCGTGGCCTTGAGTCTTGAGGGGGAAATACACCACAAATTCGTCGTCGAGCCGCGCCGTCATACCCATCTGTTGCTGCCGATGGTTGAAGAGGTGCTGGCCGAGGCCGGCGTAAAACTGGCGACCCTGGATGCGATCGCCTTTGGGCGCGGCCCCGGTTCTTTTGCCGGTATCCGGATCGCCACCGGTGCGGCCCAGGGGCTGGCGCTGGGTGCGGATCTGCCGCTGCTGCCGGTCTCGACACTGGCGGCGATGGCGGTGACGGCCGGTGAGCGATTCCCCGAGGCAGTGCGCGTGGCCACGGCCCTGGATGCGCGGATGGACGAGGTCTACTGGGGCGCCTTCGATCTGAGCGGAGATCTGCCGCGGGCGTTGATCGACGAGTCGGTGCGTGCCCCCAAGGATGTTGAGCTGCCAGAAGCGGATAGCTGGATCGGCGTTGGCAGCGGCTGGCGCTATAGCGAGCAGATGCCCCAGGCGCTGACAGCGACCATCCAACAAACCGACCTGGAGTGCTACCCGGATGCCCGCGCCATGCTGGTGCTGGCCGAGGCGCAGCTGGCGGCGGGTGAGGGGCTCAAGCCGGAAGACGCATTGCCGGTGTACCTGCGTGAAGGCAGCTGGAAGAAAAAGGACCAACAGTGACACTGGCCGACTGGATTCACACCGTTTTTCTCGCCCTGATTCAGGGGCTGACCGAGTTTCTGCCGATATCAAGCTCGGCCCACCTGATCCTGCCGTCCCAGCTGCTCGGCTGGCCTGATCAGGGGCTGGCGTTCGATGTGGGGGTGCACGTCGGTACACTGGTCGCGGTGGTGTACTACTTCCGCCGCGAGGTATTAACCATCAGCCTGGCCAGCATTGCCGCCATGGGCGGGCGTCGCAGCCCGGAAGGCAAGCTGGGCTGGCTGGTGGTGTTGGCAACTATCCCGGCGGTGATCTTCGGCGGCCTGTTTGGTGACCTGGTGGATGAGTATGGCCGCTCGATCCTGGTGATCGCCGCTACTACGCTGATCTTTGGTGTGCTGCTGGGTTGGGCGGATCTGAAAGGCAGCCGCGTCAGGAAGACCGACAGCCTCGGCGTGAAGGATGCGCTCACTATCGGCCTGGCCCAGGCGGTAGCGCTTATTCCCGGTACATCGCGCTCGGGTATCACTATCACCGCGGCGCTGATGCTCGGCTTTGAGCGTCAGAGTGCGGCGCGTTTCTCTTTCCTGATGTCGATCCCGGTTATCCTCGCGGCTGGCAGCCTGAAAACCCTGGAGCTGATCCAGAGCGACGCAGAGGCCCACTGGATGATGATCGGCAGCGGCGCGGTGCTGGCTGCACTGAGCGCGTTCGCCTGTATCTACCTGTTCCTGAAATGGCTCGACCGCATCGGCATGATGCCGTTCGTAATCTACCGCCTGGTTCTGGGCTTCGTACTCCTGGGTGTCTGGTTTGCTGGCTGACGAGAATCTGCTCCTGGTGGTCGCATCGAGCTGTGCCGGGCGTCTGGACGAGGCGCGGCTGCTGGCCGAACAGCTCGGGCTGCCTTTTGCCGAATCCCCGGATCTTGAATCCACTGAGGTCGCGCAGTACCTGCTGTTGACGGAAGAGGCACTGGTGCTGCAGCAGACCGGGCGCAAGCGGCCAGGTCCGGTACTGGCCGATTTTGTCACCGGTGCCGTGGCGCACCGGCGCCAGTTTGGCGGTGGCAAGGGGCAGATGATCGCCAAGGCTTGTGGCATCAAGGGGAGTATCAGGCCAAGCATCGCGGATGTGACCGCAGGTCTCGGTCGGGATGCCTTTGTGCTCGCTACCCTGGGCTGCGAGGTCAGCCTGGTGGAACGCTCGCCGGTTGTGCATGCGCTGCTGGCCGATGGTCTGGCGCGGGCGGCGCAGTCCGAGGTGGCCGATATAGTGGCGCGGATGACGCTGCATGGTGGCGATGCCCGTGACTGGCTCCGTTCGCTGAGCGAGGCAGAGCGGCCGCAGGTGGTGCATCTTGATCCGATGTTCCCGCACAGCGATAAGTCGGCGCAGGTGAAAAAAGAGATGCTCGCCTTCCGTGATCTGGTCGGTGCCGATGCGGATCAGGCGCAGCTGCTGGAGGCTGCTCTGGACGTGGCGCAGTGCCGGGTGGTGGTGAAACGGCCGCGCAAGGCGCCCCCGATCGACGGTCCCGAGCCCTCCTATCGGCTGGAGGGCAAGTCAGGCCGCTATGATGTGTATGCGCTGAAAAAACTGGATTAGTGCTGGCTCAGCCAGTGGTCGCTTTCACGTATCAGTACATCGGGCAGCAGTTTTCGGCCCACGCGCAGGATCGGGGACAGATCCCGGGCTGCGCTCAGGCGGCCCTCCCTCCTGTTCAGCAAATGCTGTCTTTCCAGGGTATCCACCAGCGGTTTCAGCTGGCGCTCGTCGGCATAATCCGGCGCTTGGTGCCCGTACCAGCGGTGAATATGGGTGGCCAGTGCGCAGGTGGTTTCCACCAGCTGCTGCTCCCGGATCTCCGGTTGCTGGGCGATCAGCCGCACCAGCAGATATTGGCGCAGCAGCAAGGTTTCGGCCAGACGCATCAATGCCAGTGCCAGCAGACTTTCCCTTGGTCGTAGATAGATCCCTTCGGCTCTCAGCAGCCCCTGCGTCAGCAGAACCTCTCGTGTCTGCTGGGCCGAGAGTGCCTGCGGCGCCAGGGTGAATTCTGCCGCGATATAGGGTTCCAGTGCGTTCATCAGCCGGGTGAGAGTGGAGCGGTTCGGTGCGGGCAGACGGGCGGCGAGCAGCAGGAGCAGGCCGGGCATGATCAGTGCGTGTGCCAGATTGTTACGGTAATAGCAGAGCTCGCCGCTCTGTTTTTCCGAGGCGACCAGATGCTGGCCGTACAGACTGAGTTGCTGTCTGCGGATAACCGACTTGAGCAGCTGCTGCGGCGGTTGGTCCCCGGCCGGCAGGGCAACGCCCAGCCCGGGAAGCAGTTGGTTGATATCCGCGATCCCCTGTTCCAGTGACTGCCGCTGGATTGAGTTGTCGGCACCGCCGAGGACCAGTGTGGCAACGCGGGCGGTTTCCGAGGCCAGGGTAGCGCCGCTGATCTGCTGCATAACCTGCTGTGCGATCTCTGGGGTGGGCTGGCGCGCCTGTGTGGGAGCGGTGAACAGCGGTTCCCCCACCTTCAGATAGGCACCGCCACAGCGGCGGAACAGCAGGGTGATCGAGGAGAGCAGGCCAAGCAGGCTTTCCGGACGCTTGGGGGTGCCGGCCAGTTCACGCTGGTACTGGCTGTTATCGAGGCAAAGGTCGTAATTGACGGAGATAGGTACCAGTGCCAGCGGGGCCGCCTTCTGCTGTTCCCCGTGGCTCAGCAGCATCTCCAGCAGACCCAGTTTGGGAGGCAGCAGGCGACCGGTACGACTGCGTTGCCCCTCGATAAACAGCTCGAAGCTGTGCTCTTTGAGCAGTAGTTGCTCCAGATAGACGCGCACCAGGCAGGTATAGAGTGGATCGTCGAGAAAGCTGCGCCGCAGGAAAACCGCGCCGCCACGTTTCAGGATCCGGCCGACCAGCGGCAGGTTCAGGTTTTCCCCGGCGGCGATGTGCGGCAACGGCAGACCGCGCTGGTACAGGCCCCAGGAGATCAACAGGTAGTCGATATGGCTGCGGTGGGCCGGCAGGTAGACAAGCTGATAGCTCTCGCTCAGTTGCTGCAGGCGCTGCAGGCCTTCGAACTCGATACGTGGATAGAGATGTCGCAGTAGCAGCCCAAACAGCGGGTCGAGCCAGCGCACGGTGTTGTGGTGATAGTGGGCGCTCATTGACTCAAGTCTCTGGTGCGCCTCTCTTTCCAGCTCGAAGGCCGGCCTGTCGAGCCGCTGCGCCTCGCTGGCGATCGCCTGGCGCACCCGCTCGTCCGAGAGTATCTCCCCGATCTGGCTGCGCCGCTGCTCCTGCCGGGCTTTCAGTGCGCGGGGCAGGCGACGGATACGTGCGTAGAGTGAGGCCAGCATCGACATGCGGCTGTCAGTAGTGAGGTGGGGGTTGGTCGTTTTCCTCGATGCCGGCTGACTTGATTTCGGTGTTCAGGAACTGAATCATCCGCTTCAGCTGTTCAAGGTCTTTCTCCTGCCTGGCCACGATATCGCTGAGTTTGTCGATCGCTTCTTCCTGGAACGCGATGCGCGATTCGAGCTCGGCGATCCTGTCTGCTTCCGACATGGCGATCTCCTGTTTCTGGTGGTGGATGGCTTTTGGGGAAGCATAGTCAAAACCGGCGGGAGTTAAAACAACCCGAACCGCTGTATTTAGGGTATAAGTTGTTGAAAAAATGCGCTTAATGCGATATATCTCGACGGTTGACCGTGTCGGAAGCACAGGCACGGCGTTTCTAACGATAAAATTTTTACTGAGAAGAGAAAACGTATAAATGAGTGGTATTCAGGTATTTAAAAGCATAGTTCTTAGCATCGTTGCGGCTGTGGCTATTCCGTCCGTATTGTCGCAGGTGACGTCTGCAGAGATTGAACTGAACGCAGTGGTGTTGGGCGTTACGTTTGTTATCGTACTGGCGGCGACACTGGTGTCTGCGCTGGGTAATTCTGCTGGCGCCACTGCGAAACCGCGTCCGCAGGCAGCACGTACCGAGCAGGTCGAGGATGACGAAGAGTCAGAAAACGACGGCCGCGAAGAGGGTACGGTCAAGTGGTTTAATGTCTCCAAGGGGTTCGGTTTTATCACCCGCTCCAACGGTGATGATGTGTTTGTACACTTCCGCAACATCCGTGGTCGCGGTCATCGTTCCCTGACCGAAGGTCAGCAGGTGCGATTCAACGTGCATCAGAGCGACAAAGGGCTGCAGGCGGAGGACGTATCGGTCGTTCGCGGCTGATCTGTCAGCAGCAGTAAAGAGGGGAGCCCGATGGCTCCCCTCTTTCGTTTCTGGCCTTAGCAGCCTTGGTCATCGAGCCACGCTGATGCAGTCAGGCGCTTCAGGCTTTCTGGATCACGCTGTTCAGCATCTGCTTGAACAGGTTGATCTCGGTATCGTCAAACTCGCTGAACACCTGGTTCTGCTCTTTTTCGGCCAGTACCCAGTATTCCCTGGCTCGCTCAGCCCCCGCTTCCGACAGCTCCAGCACCGGGCCGGACCGGGTGACCAGTCCCCCCATCTCCAGGTTGTCGGCTGCTTCAACCACCTCAGACCCCGGCAGGCTGGATTCTTTCTGCAGACGCTCCACACCGGAGGGGCCGAGCACGCTGAGCAGGATCAACAGGCGAGCTTCGCTGACACTGAGACCCAGCGCCTGCTGCTTGGGCAGATAGCTGCTCTGGTAGGCATTAACCGCCTGCAGCATCAGGTAGAGCAGGTTATTGGACAGGTTCTGCGCCAGCGCACTGCCCGCGGTGCTCGTGGCGGGCGGGTTTTTCTCCACTCTGGGATGCGGCAGGGCGACGGAATAGGCGCCCTGATGATAGAGCAGCGGAGCGCGGCCGAGGTCGTCGAAATCGAGTACCCGTCCGATCAGGATCCAGTGATCACCGGCTTCGACAAACTCATGCAGGGCGCAGTGAAAGCGCGCCGCACAGCTCTCCAGCAGCGGCGAACCGCCTGGGCCCTCGGTATACTGGATCAGCGCAAACTTGTCGTCCTGGGGGCGGGCGAAATGGTTCGACAGATCCAGCTGGTCGGCAGCCAGCACATTGACGGCAAAGTGCCCCGCTTCGCGGATCACCTCCAGGCTGTCGGCGGAACGCTTGTCCAGACTCCAGAGTATCAGTGGTGGATCCAGCGAGACGGAGTTGAAGCTGTTCACCGTCAGGCCTATCCGTTCGCCGGCCGGATTCTGGGCGGTGACGATGGTGATGCCGGTAGCGAAATTGCCGAGAGCACGGCGGAAGGCATGGGGGTCCAGTGTGTCGGTCATCGGCTCACTCCTGTTGGGAAGGGGCGTCAAAGAGGTTAGGATGCAGGTCCGGCCTAATTGCCGGACGTCTTTATGAACCATAGCACCCATGGACGAGATGTCTCCACGGAGGACTGCTTTTGAAATCGACATTGAACCGTTTGAGTATCGCTTTCGTCGCCCTGATGACGCCGTGGACCGCCTCCGCCGCGGATTCTGCAGCGGCCTGTGCCGAGCAGACCCTGGGCCGCTTTGCCGGCGCCACACTTGAATACCAGGTGAACTGGAAAGGGTTTTCGCTGGAGAGTACCCGTTCACTGGACAAGCTGGATGACGGAGTCTGGCAGGCCAGCAACAACAGCAGCCTGCTGTTCATGTCTATCGACGAAGAGAGCCGCTTCAAACTCCAGGATGCCAGCCTTTATCCCCAGGATTACCGCTACGAGCGCAAGGGGTTAAGCAAAAAGAACAATCTACATCTCAGCTTTGAAAATGCGGGCAAGTACCAGGTCTACTCCCCCCGCGGAGATGACGAAATCGCTTACCAGGGCGCCATCTATGACCTGTTGAGCCATCAGATGCAGATCCGCATCGACCTGGCCTGCAAGCCGCCCCGGGATGATTATCAGTACCCCGTGGCGCGGCGAAAGGGGATCAGTGACTACAACTACCGCTATGTCGGTGAGCAGAGTGTGGAAACGCCGGCCGGCAGCTTTGAGGCGGTGCTGCTGGAGCGCGGCGAGGAGGGCGATAAAATGGACCGTATCTGGCTGGCGCCGGAACTGGGCTATCTGATCGTGCGTCTGATACACCAGGAGGATGATGACGAGCCGGCGGAGCTGCTGCTGACCCGCCGGCCCGGTTAATCGGCTGTAGCTGCTGCCCGGGCCGGTTCAGCTGCCCAGCAGCAGCGCGGCGGCGATGCCCCAGGTCATCGCCCAGATAGCGCCATCCAGCACTTTCCAGGCCAGCGGTTTGCGAAACAGCGGCGCCATCCAGCGGGCGCCGGCGCAGATGCCGGTAAACCAGATCGCTGAAAAACAGACCGCTCCGACACCGAACCAGAGTTTCAGATTGGCGTCGTACTGACCGCCGATGCTGCCGATCAGTACCACCGTATCGATCCACGCGTGTGGGTTCAGCAGGGTGACGGCCGCAGTCATCAGCAGGGCACCCTTGAGACTCGAGATCTCACGGCCGCCGGTTTCCATCACCTCATCGCGGAATACCCGCTGCGCAGCGCCAAAGCCAAACCAGAGCAGAAACAGTGCGCCTCCCCAGCGGGCCAGCTCGGAGAGCAGGTCAGACTGGCTGATCAGTACGCCCAGCCCGGCAACCCCGGCGGTAATCAGCAGCGCATCGAAGAAGATGCACAGCAGCGCTATGGGCCAGTGAAACTGGCGCCTGAGGCTTTGTGTCAGCACAAAGGCGTTCTGTGCGCCGATCGCCATAATCAAACCGGCGGACGTGGCCAGTCCCTTGCCCCAGGCAAGCCATTCCAAGCTCATTACCGGCAGCATTTCCCCTCCAAAAAACTGATTCGTGGTTGCTGGCGCCATGTTGCGGTCTGACCCTATGTAAGTAAAACTAATGTTTTTAATAACTCATTAGATAAATTAATAATGTTGGATTCCCGGCAACTGGCCGCGCTGGCGGCGGTAATCGATGAGGGCAGTTTCGAGCGCGCGGCGCGGCAGCTGCATGTGACCCAGTCCGCCGTGTCTCAACGGGTCAAACAGCTGGAGGAGCGTCTCGGGCAGGTGTTGGTGGTGCGCTCGACGCCGGTACGGGCTACCGAGACGGGACTGCAGGTGCTGAAACACTATCGCCAGGTTGCCCTGCTTGAGCAGGAGCTGCTCGGCGCCCTGGCGCAGCGCGACGAGCGCGGTTACACCCGGGTCTCCATTGGCGTCAACGCCGACAGTCTCGAATCCTGGTTTGCCGATGCGATGGCACGCCTGGTGGAGCGGGAACGGTTGCTGATGAACCTGAAAGTGGATGACCAGGATGCCACTCAGCAACTGCTTAAAGATGGCGAGGTGGTGGGCTGCGTCACATCCGAGGGCCGCGCCATGCCCGGCTGTGTCAGTGTGCCGCTGGGGGTGATGGTGTACCGCTGTCTGGCGACGCCCGCATACATTGAGACCTACTTTGCCGACGGGATCACGGGTGAGGGATTTCGCCGGGCGCCGGTGGCCGAGTTCAGCCACAAGGATCAGCTACAGAACCGCTATCTTGAGCAGTTCTTTGGCGTAAAGCCCCACGAGTACCCGCGTCACCGGGTTCCCTCGCTCTATGGTTTCAACGGCATCGTCGAACGCGGTCTGGCCTGCGGTATGATTCCGGACCAGCTCGGCAGGGAGATGCTGGAGCGGGGAAAAGTGGTGGATATGAGGCCGGGGTATTACATCGCGGTGCCGCTGTACTGGCACGCCTGGAACCTGGGATCGAAACTGATCCGGCAGATCACCGATGAACTGGTTCGCAGCGCCGCCGAGACGCTGGAACCGATGGCGCAGCACCCGGGGCTGGGTTAATCAAAACACGCGGATCAGCCCAGTCCGATCTTGATCCCCAGGGCAACCATGGCGCCGCCGAGAAAACGCTCCAGCTTGCTTTTTACCCGCATCAGCCAGGTTCTGATTGCCGGCGTTCCCAGCAGCGCCAGTACCAGCATGAACCAGCTGATTTCAGCCAGCGCCGGTGTCGCCACGTAGAGCAGCTTGGTCGCCAGGGACTGATCCGGCGACAGTACCTGGGAGAAGATCGCCAGAAAGAACACCAGCACCTTGGGGTTGAACAGGCTGATCAGCAGCCCGGCCAGGAAGGGGGAGCCGCCCGGCTGCGGTTCCACCCTGTCCTGGGGCGGCTGACGATGGAACAGCTGCCAGCCACCGAGAATGATCAGGTAACCCGCGCCGAGCCAGCGGATCGCTTCAAAGGCAGCGGGTGAGTTCTGGATCAGCGCGCTGATACCGAGCAGCGTCAGGGTGCCATGGATCATCAGTGCCGTGGCCAGTCCGCAGACCGTCAGCAGGCCGGTGCGGCGGGATCCGTTCAGGGTGTTACGCAGCACCACGGCGAAATTCGCCCCCGGTACCATGGCGCCACCGACAGTGATTCCCAGAAAAAGCAGCCAGTCCAACATCCCGTTCTCGCATAATCTGAAGTGATGCGGGCCAGTCTATTGGCTCAAAAGCAGTGCTTCCAATCGTGCTTTTTCATTTGGGTTATAACAAAAAGTGATGACGTGGCGGCGGTCTGAATGGCGTGCCTATACAGCGCGTCAGCGGGAGAAGGGGGAGTCGATCAGTGCCCGGTGCAGCCGTTCACGCAGATAACGGTGGGCCGGGTCATGCTGCTGGCGCCGGTGCCAGAGCAGGTAATACTGCACCGGCTCCAGCTTCAGCGGCAGGGGGCGCAGTACCAGGCCGAAATCCGGGGCGATATTGGCCGCCATGTGTGCCGGTAGTGTCAGCAGGGCATCGCTGTTGGCGGTGAACGCCAGCGCCGCCTGAATAAAGGGTACGCTGGTGCGGATACGTCGACGCATACCCTGCCCGGCCAGCGCCTCGTCCACCGCGCGGTTTTTGTCGCCGCCGCCGCTGATGCTGATATGGTCCGCCGCGGTGTAGGCATCCATATCCAGAGGTCCCGAGGCCAGCGGATGATCCCGGCGCATCAGGCAGGTCCAGTGGTCCGAGCCGACGGCCCGGCCATGAATATCATCGGGTACCCGGTCCAGCAGACAGGCCGCCATATCCAGGCGTCCTTCACGAAGATCGCCCACCATACCCGGCTCCCAGAGGCGAAAATGCAGCCGCAGACCGGGCACTTCCTGCATCAGCTCACCCACCAGCTCAGGCAGAATTCGCTCGGCGATATAGTCGGTGATGGCGATATTGAAGCGCCCGCGGAAGGTCTCGGCGTTGAAGTTGCCAGGGGTGAAAAACGCCTCCAGTGGCTGCAGAACCCCGGGCAGCTGCTGCTTCAGCTCTTCGCCACGGGGTGTCAGCTGCATCTGGTTGCCCACCCGCACCAGCAAGGGATCGGCGAACAGCTCGCGCAGCTGTGCCAGACTGCGGCTGATCGCCGGCTGGGTCAGGTTCAGGTTGCGGGCCGCCTGACTGACGCTGCGCTGCTCCAGCAGTTGCTGCAACACCAGCAGCAGGTTCAGGTTGATGCGCGATAGATCCATAGTCTTAAGCGACCTGTCCCCCGGTAACAGACTTATCCCCGATAACTGCGGCCAGTATATCGCCGCCCTGTCAGGATTGCGCGCCGGAGCGGCGACGCGCAATCCTCAGGTTGCGCAGGCGCACGCCGGCAATGGCCGAGCCGGCGACGATCAGCAGGCAGGCGATCAACAGTCTTGGTGTGGCCTGTGCCTCGCCGGCGGCGATCAGCAGCAGCGTGGAGATCAGCGGTGCCGCGTAGGCCAGAGTGCCGAGCAGCTGGATATTGCCCTTCTTGACGCCGATATCCCAGGTCAGAAACGCGATACCCACAGGCCCTAATCCCAGGCCGACAATACCGATCCACTGTAGCGCACGCTCCGGCCAGACGGTCTGCTCAAACAGTAGATGGCAGACCAGGCCCAGCAGCGCCGTGCCGGCACAGAACCAGCCCACCGTATCCGTGGGTACATGCGCGTGACGGCGGCTCAGCACCGAATAGCTGGACCAGATCAGCGAACAGGCGCCGGCAGCCAGGTAGCCGGCGCTGTATTCGCTGCTGAAGCCCGATTCACCCTTGAGCAGCAGCATGGCACTGCCACCGGCGGCCAGCAGTGCGCCGACAATATGGGCAAGGCGCAGCTGCTCGCCGGGTAAAAGTGCAGAGAGCAGCACGATCAGCAGGGGCCAGAGGTAGGCGATCAGCCCGGCCTCCGCCGCCGGTGCGTTGGCGAGGGCGATAAAGTAGAACAGGTGATAACAGAACAGCCCGCCGATACCCAGCAGCCAGACCGGCAGCGGCTGGCGCAGAAAGCGCGCACCACTCTCGCCGCGCAGCCACCAGCGTGTCTGCATCAGCAGCCAGGCCAGGGTGAAGGTCATCGTCAGGAGCTGAAAAGGAGGAATCTGCGCATCGGTCCAGCGGGTCATCAGGGCCAGAGTACCCCAGAGCAGGATAGAGATGCTGCCGATCAGCGTGGCATTGTGGGTTTTCATGCGCTTTTCCGGTCCGATTGAAACAGGCTGTTATGTTAGCCCCGGGCGCAGCGACGGTCTTTGCCGATCTGGCAGTATTGTTTGTGCAAATGGGGCGTGTAAGCAGCGAGCCCAGTGGCAAGTGACTTCCGGCCCTGTTGGCTGATCGCCGTTGTTTGTCCGGTATAACCTGTAGCGCTTTTCCGGAATGGGACAGCCGAGTAACATTTCCTGTGCCAACCAAGGCAGTGTGGGATCCGGAAGGCTTCAGCGGTGTAAATCTGTTAAACGAGAGCGTATATGAACGTAATGATCGATCTCTGCGTCATCCCCATGGGCGTGGGTGTTTCTGTATCCGAGTATGTCACCGCCTGCCAGCGGGTACTTGAGGATGCCGGGCTAGAACATCAGTTACATGCCTACGGCACCAACATAGAGGGTGAGTGGGATGAGGTGATGGCGGCGGTGAAGCGCTGTCACGAAGTCATGCATGAAATGGGTGCGCCACGCGTAAGTTCGTCCATGCGTTTAGGCACCCGGACTGATCGCGAACAGAGTATCGAGGATAAAATTCAGAGCGTTACATCCAAGCTGGCAGCGGATTGAGCGCTAGCCCTGCGTATTTGACCACCAGGCCTCCGATACCCGCGTATCAAGCTGCTGCAGCGGGATCGGCTTGCCGATCGTTGGTGTAACCAATCCAAACGAACGGTTACGACTGGCTTCGGTAATACGCTCGAACGGTTCCTGCCAAGGGTGTTTGGCGAGGGCATATTTGCCCACATGGGATGGCAGCAGGAATTGGGCACCCAGCTCTTCGGCAGCCAGGGCGGCTTGTTCCGGCGTCATGTGAATGTTGGCCCAACGGTCGTCGTATTGCCCCTGATCCAGGGCGGCCAGGTCAAAGCGCTCGAACTTGTTGCCCAGCTCGGTGAAGTGAGGCCCGTAGCCGCTGTCACCACTGAACAGCAGGCGATAGCTCGGTGATTCCACGATGAAGCCGGCCCAAAGCGTCTGGCGGCGTTTCAGGGCGCGCCCCGAGTAGTGGCGGGCCGGAATGACATGGATTTTCAGATCGCCGTCCAGGCCGAACTCGTCATACCAGTCACCCTCGGTGATCCGCGCCGAATCAAATCCCCAGCCCTGCAGATAAGCGCCAACGCCCAGTGGGGTGATCACTTCCGATACCCGGCTCTGCAACGCGGTGAGGCTGGGATAATCCAGGTGGTCCCAGTGGTCGTGGGTAATCAGCAGATAGTCGATCGCTGGAAAATCTTCAACGGTGTAGGGAGTTGTGCCCTGAAAAGCGGGGATCATGCCCGGTACGGGAGCGGCGTTGGGGCCAAATACCGGATCGATCAGAAAGCGTTTACCCGCCAGTTGCAGGTAGAAAGAGGAGTGCCCCAACCAGATCAAAAGATCCTCAGCGGGATCCAGTGAGCGGATATCGACCTTGACCGAAGGCAGTGCGTTATCTGGCGCGAGGCCGGCAGAACTCGAGGTCAGATTCTTCCATACCACCGACGCAAAAGACTCCTCGCCGGTAAAAATCGGCGTCTCGATCTGATTGCGGAACTCACCATCCACGTAGTTGGGTGAAGATTGAATCTTGCCAAGATGATCGCCATCCGGCAGGCGCCCGAATTTGGGGTGTTGCATGTAGGCGAATATGGCAGATGCCGCAATAATCAGAAATCCAGCCAACCAGAACATAAGCGTCTTGATGCGTTGCCTCAGTGTTTTAGTGGAGTGGGTCGACACCTGTTTGTACCTTTAGTCCGCAGGCGGAGGGTTGTATCAGCCGGTCATTGCCATCCGCGGCTATCCCGGCCAAAGCCGCGATTCGTCAACGGCTTCATGAGCTGATCTGAGTATTAAAACAGTAGCAAGGTAATCGGGCGTACAACGATTCTTCATATTTCTTGCCTGATACGCGCAAACGCCTTCTACTTTTGCACAGGCTGGCAAAAAAGATCTTCAGTGACAGCGTCGAAAATGGCTTGGCGCAACGCCAAAATGGCGCCGGAAGCGGTCGCTGAACGCGGCGAGGCTCAGGTAGCCGCACTGCTCGGCGATAGCCTGGATGCTAAGGCGCGTCTCCAGCAGTAGCTGACGGGCGTTATTCATGCGCAGCCGCAACAGGTACTCCGATGGAGAGCAGTCGAGCTGACGCTGGAACAGCGTATGCAGCTGGCGCCGGCTGAGGTGGGCGATGGCACAGAGCTGTTCCAGTTTGACCGGGTTGCTGAACTGCTCGTCAAGGTAGGTTTTGGCGAGCAGCAGGCGACGGTCTATCGCTGCTGCCTGGCTTTCATTCTGCTCAGAAAGCAGGTCGACCAGCAGGGCACAGCTGGAGCGCGCAACCGTTGCGCCGAGAGTGCCGCTGTTCAGCAGCCGCGCGAGAAAGCCTGCGTATTCGAGTGCAGGGTGCTGCAGGGGCAGGAACGCAGGCAGAGCTTCCAGACGCTCGCAGTCGGCCGAAGGCAGGTCAGCTACAAGGAAGGCGTTACGGCCGCGGGCCTGAAAGCAGTGCTCCTCGCCGCTGTGGATAACCGCAGCGCGATGTGCAGCTACCTGGCCGCCGCGTCCGCCGATCTCGATCTCCAGCGCACCACTGACCGGCAGCACCAGCTGAGAGTAACCGTGGGAATGGCGGTCGATATCGGCGCTGTAACTGCGCAGCTCCAGTTGCGGGCTCATCGGTTCAGGCTTGTGGCTTGTCGCTGTTTGAGGCGGCGTCATCGGCCTGCGCCTCGGCGGCTTTACGCGCTGCTTCCGCCTGGCGCCAGGCGTGCATCTCCTCGTAGTAGGTGTCCCAGACGCAGGGGCTGCATTCGCTCTCGCAGCACTCACCGTCCATCGGCGGGGTGGGTTTCTCTAACATCGCTTGCTCCGCTGTTGGTGCTTGGCTATCGCTGGCTAGTTTAACGCGATTGGCCCTGAGATTTCTTGGTACGCGCGGTGGCGACCGCCTCCAGTGGGTTGTCGGGCCAGGGATGTTTGGGATAGCGGCCTTTCATCTCCTTTTTCACCTCCGCGTAACTGTTCTGCCAGAACCCCTCAAGATCCTGGGTGACCTGCAGCGGGCGTCTTGCCGGCGACAGCAGATGCAGCTTCAGTGCGACGCCAAAACCGATGGTCGGTGTGCGGGTGCAGCCGAACATCTCCTGCAGTTTTACCGCCAGTACCGGCGGATCCTCAGAGTAGTCGATGCGTAGCCGGGCACCGGAGGGCACGCGGATCCGTTCCGGGGCCAGTTCATCGAGCTGCGGTGGCAGCGGCCAGGGCAGCTGCTCCTTGAGAATCGAATCCAGGTCGAGCTTGGCGAAGTGGTTGATATGGCTGACCGGGTCCAGGTAGGGGGCCAGCCAATCGTCCAGTGTGTCGAGCAGTGCCCTGTCCGACAGATCCGGCCAGTCTCCGTTCGGATCCTGGCGGTGACAGAAGGCAACCCGCTGGCGCCACAGCTGCAGTTCATCGCTCCAAGGCAGCAGGGCAAGTCCGCGTTTTCGTACCAGGCTGGTCAATGCGGCGCTGCGCGCCTCGGGGGAGGGCGTAGCCAGCGGTTCTGCATCCAGCACCAGCTGGCCGACTCGGCGCTGTTTCTCGGCGATCAGACGTTCATCCCGTTCGCTCCACTCCACCAGCTCCCGGCTGGCAACCAGTGACGCCAGTTGATGATCGAAGAGCGCAGGATCAAGCGGGGCCGCCAGTCTGATTCGGTCAATGGCATCGCCGCTGCGGCTGCTGAGTTCAGCGACCACCAGCCAGCGCTCACGGGCCAGGCGGTCGGTGTTGTCAAGCTCGGCACCGCGACCGGCGGCGAGGCGGTAGGCGTTGCCACCGGCGCGGCGGTTCTGGGCTATCCGGTCCGGGTAGGCGCAGGCCAGCAGAAAACCGATCCAGCGCGGGTGCGCCGGCTCGCTGACCTGTTGTTCAATGCTGATCTGCCTGGCCTGGTTGTGAAACTGTTTGGCGAGCTGGCGGAAACGCTGGCGCTGCGCTTTCGATCCCGGCCCTTCGCCGCGCAGCCAATCCAGACGCAGTGACAGGTCGGCCCGGTTGTCACGCAGCGGGTCGCGCTCACTGAGGATCGCGGCGATATCAGCAGCCAGTGTCAGCAGGCCGCTCTTTGCCCCGATCAGCAGCAGGTGAGCCAGGCGCGGATGAGAGGGCAGGCCCGCCATCGCCTGGCCATGTTCGGTCAGGCGGTGGCGGCCGTTATCCAGGGTTTCGACAGCGCCGAGGCGCATGAGCAGGTCCATCCCCTGCTGCCAGGCGGCTCTTGGCGGGGCGTCGAGCCAATTCAGTTCGTCTGGATCTTCACAGCCCCAGTGCATCAGTTGCAGTGCCAGCGGTGCCAGGTCGGCCTGCTGAATCTCCGGGGGAGTAAAGGCGGCAAGCTGCTCCTGTTGTCCTTCAGACCAGAGCCGGTAACAACAGCCGGGGCCCAGGCGTCCCGCGCGCCCGGCTCTTTGTGTTGCGGCAGCGTTGGAGACCCTAGTAGTGTGCAGCCGGGTCATGCCGGATGCGGGATCAAAGCGGGCCAGGCGGGAAAGCCCGGAATCGATCACGGTATCTATGCCTTCGATGGTCAGGCTGGTCTCGGCCACGGCTGTGGATAACACGATCTTGCGCTGTCCCACCGGTGCCGGCTCGATGGCGCGTCGCTGCTGCTCCAGCGACAGCTCGCCGTAGAGCGGAGCAAGCAGCAGGTCGGGATTTGCTGCAAACCGGGTTTCCAGCTCCTGCTGCACGCGGCGTATCTCGCCCTGGCCGGGCAGGAACACCAGCAGGCTGCCGCTTCGCTCCGCGATGGCCTGCTCGATAACCCTCACGACACGGGGTTCTATCCACTCACCGGGTTCGGCGGTGCCGGTATAGATCAGGTCTACGGGGTAGCTGCGCCCTTCGGAGCGTACGATCGGGGCACCGTTCAGCATCTCTGAGATGCTGCCGCCATCCAGGGTTGCCGACATTACCAGCAGTTTCAGGGGCGGGTCGTCACGCAGCAGCTCGCGGCCCTGCAGGGTAAGCGCCAGGCCGAGATCGGCATCCAGGCTACGCTCATGGAATTCGTCAAAGATAACCAGTCCGATGCCATCAAGGCCCGGGTCGGACTGCAGCATCCGCGTCAGCACCCCTTCGGTGACCACCTCGATACGGGTGTTCGGACCGATACGGTTATCCAGCCTGACACGGTAGCCAACGGTCTCTCCGGGTTTTTCGCCCAACTGGCGCGCCAGCTGTTCGGCGGCGGCGCGGGCGGCCAGGCGTCGGGGTTCCAGCATGATGATCTTCTGCCCGGCCAGCCAGGGCTGATCCAGCAGAGCCAGCGGTACGCGGGTGGTTTTACCGGCGCCGGGGGGCGCTTCAAGCACAACTTCGTTGCGCCCATTAAGGGCGTCGACAAGCGCCGGCAGGATTGAATCGATCGGCAGTGAATCCATCTATAGCTATATGCGTTATGACTGTACATGAGTGTAATTAAGCGCAAATACTACCTGAAATAGCCTTTACACGGTGGGGAGATGCCCCGCCTGGGGAGTCAAGATGCGAGAACAGGGCAACGGCCGCCACTACGGACGCCATCAGGCGCTGCTGAATGCGCTGCAATCGGTGGCGCTGATCCTGTTTATGGGTGGTTTCATGGCGCTGCTGGGCTGGCTGTTGTGGGGGGGCAGTGGCGTCATCATGCTGCTGACGCTTGGCATGGTGACGACGCTGTTCAACCCGGCTCTCTCGCCCCGCTGGGTGATGAAACTGTACGGCGCAAAGCCGCTGTCGGACGGGCAGGCGCCCGCCCTGGGCGAGCTGAAAGCCTGGCTGTGCCAGCGTGCCGGGCTGGATAAGCCGCCCGAGCTTTACCTGATTCCGAGTCGGGTGATCAATGCGTTCTCGGTGGGATCTTCCGGGCGCTCGGTGGTGGCGCTCAGTGATGCCTTGTTACGCCAGCTTAGTCTCCGGGAACTGGCCGGCGTGCTGGCCCATGAAGTCAGCCATATCCGCCATAACGATCTCTGGGTATTGGGCTTGGCGGATCTGTTCAGCCGTCTGGCCAGCCTGATGGCGTTTGTGGGGCAGGTGTTACTGCTGATGAACCTGCCGCTTCTGTTGATGGGGATGGTGACGATCGACTGGGGCCTGATTCTTCTGCTGGTGATCGCGCCGCTGGTCAGTGCGCTGGCGCAACTGGCGCTGTCCCGCACCCGTGAATATGCTGCCGATCTGAATGCCGCCCGTCTTACGGGGGACCCGCGTGGTCTGGCGGCGGCACTTGAGAAGATCGAGCAGGCGCAGGGCGGCTGGGTTGAGCACATCCTGACGCCGGGCCGGCGGGTGCCCGATCCTTCGCTGCTGCGGACCCATCCTCGCACGGAGGAGCGGGTGGAGCGCCTGCTGGAACTCGACAAGGAGCTGGAGCTTGAGGATCGCCTGCCACTGGAGCAGCTGCTACACCAGTTCGATCACCCTGAAGTGACCCGGCAGCCAAAGCGTCGTTTCCTCGGTACCTGGTGGTAGATTTTCAGCGCTGTTTTCTCCACACCAGCAGCCGGTTGTTGGCCGGCATGGTGTTGTCCGCTTCCAGGCTGAGGCCTGCCTGCCTGGCGAGATCGCGCACCTCTTCAAAATCCCGTATTCCGCGCGCCGGATCAAACTGCTTGAGCCAGAGGTCGAAGCGGGCGTTGCTGTCGCTGGTGAAGCGGCCTGCATAGTTGAACGGACCGTACTGGCAGAACACACCACCCTCGGGCAGCAGCTCGCCGATCCGGCTGATCATCTCGATAACCGCCGGCCAGGGCATGATATGGGTCGTATTGGCGGTAAAGACGGCGTCGAAACCGCCGGGCCAGTCCGGCTGGGTCACATCCAGCTCGATGGGGGGATGCAGGTTGCCAAGCCCCGCCTCTTCGAGCCAGAGCAAAATGCCCTGATGATTCTCTGCCAGATCGCTGGTCTGCCAGCGCAGGTGCGGGAGCTGCGCGGCAAAGTGCACCGCGTGCTGGCCGGTGCCGCTGCCTATCTCCAGCACCGAGCTGCAGTCACTGAACGCATCGCGCAGCACTTCGAGGATCGGCTCCTTGTTGTTCTCGCAGGCGGGGGAGAAGGGTTTGTCCGCGTTAGTCATTAGATTTGTCCTTTATCCAATCAGCCAGCGTACCCGTAGCGTTCTGGTTCAGGGGGCTTCTGCCTACTGTTGGTGCGTGAGTGACTGGTTTTGGTGCTTATTGATCGCTGCTTACGCGTCTGGCGAGACGACTGATCATCATCTGATTTCTATTAATGCCCATTAAATCAAAGAATTTAATTCTGTGCCGTTTTGCACCTTTCGCGGCAAGGGTTTTGCATAGGTTTTTCTATCGGATGCTCGGAGCAGGATAGGATTTTTTAAATCCAAGTTGTAGTCACCCGACCAACAGCCTCGATAGAGCACCTCACTGATCAATCTGCTAATCCTTGGAAGGTAGGGCAATGAACTTTACTCTTAAGCAGCTTAGATACTTTGTCCTGGCTGGTGAGCACAGCAGTGTAACCAAAGCGGCAGAGCTGATGTACGTTTCCCAGCCCTCGATCTCATCGGCCATTCACCACCTGGAGGATGTGACCGGCCTGCAGTTGTTTATCCGCCATCACGCCCAGGGGCTTACGCTAACGTCTCAGGGATGGCAGTTTTTCCGCAAGGCAAAAAGCCTCCTGAAAGAGGCGGATGAACTGGCACAGTTTGCCAATAGTCTGGGCAAGGACGTCAGTGGCAACCTGAACCTGGTCGGCTTTCCCACCTTCACCTCTTTGATGATGCCGAGCATCCTGAAGCAGTTTGTCGAGCGCTACCCGGAGGTGGATGTTCACTGTGATGAAATGCATCAGCGTGATCTGATTCAAGGCCTGCTCAACAGTGACTACGAACTGGCGATTACCTACGACATGGAGCTGCCTGGTTCCATAGAGTTTCTGCCGTTGATGTCCCTGCCGCCCTATGCCGTGGTGTGTCGGGATCATCCTCTGGCCGAACGGGGCAGGGTTTCACTGAAAGAGTTGGCGGACCTGCCCATGGTGATGCTGGATTGGCCCATGAGCCGCGAATACTTCAGCTCTCTGTTTTTAAGTCAGAACCTGGCGCCGAACTGTGCGTATAAGGCGCACTCACTGGGGATGGTCCGGGGAATGGTCGCTAACGGTTTTGGCTACTCGCTCTTCAATACACCCGCTGTTAGCAATATCGCCCTGGATGGTTCGGAGTTTGTTGCACTTGAGCTTGAAGAGGAGCTGATGCCTCTGAAAATGGGCGTCGCCAGATTGGCGCAGCAGCGACTGACACCGGCCGGTAACGCCTTCATTGAAATGCTGCAAAGTTACGCAGATCAGCTTCTTGGCGGAAGCGGTATGGAGGCCAAGAAACTGGCGTCCTGATTCAGTGACGATGAGCTAGACAAAAAGCACCTCACAAAAGGTGCTTTTTTCGTTTCAGGCCTCAGCGTTAAATTCGCCGCAATGGCGTGAGTTATCTGCTGCCTGCACCTGCGCCGGGACCTGCATACTCGTTCTCAGCTATGAGACATCGAGGTCTTCGCTTTAAATGCTGGCGAATTCGGACAGGCGGAATAAAAAAGGGAGCCGTCAATGGGCTCCCGAAGGGGTGATAGATCAGAAGGTGCGTGAGACCGTCACCACCAGGGTGTTATCGTTGCGGAACAGACCACTGTTGGTCTCCTCTGCCTTGTCGATGCTGTTGAAAATGTAGGCGGCGGACAGATCAAGCCCGGCTACGCTGCCCGACAGTCCGATAGAGTAGTCTTCGTAGTCTTCGATATCCGCCTTGCCCCAGTAATCACCAAAGCTGTGGCCGGCATGCAGGTCCAGGCTGATGCCTTTCGGCAGCGGCTGGCTGTAGGCAACGGCGATATACTGCCCGGACTCACCGGTGTTGAAGTAATCGTCGGCGTATCCGTAGCTGAGGCTGGCATTGCCGTAGTAGAGGCTCATATTCAGCTGGCCGTAGTCGCCGTCATAGGCGTCATAGCCCGGGTAGCTGTACCAGGCCAGGTTGACGTCGTAGCTCAGATCATCGGTGAGGCTGTTGCCATAACCGACGTAGTAATCGATTTCCAGGTTGGCATCGTCGCCGAAATCCACGTTGCTGCCCCAGATACCGGCGTAGATGCCGTTATCGAACGCAACATCCAGACTGCCCTGGACCGCGGCATCTCCAGCCGTTTGGGAGATGCCATTGAAGCGGTAGTCATTGGTGAAACTGATGGTGCCAGAAGTTTCTGCTGCGTAGAGCTGAGTGACGGTCAGTGCGCTGACCAGACCAAACAGTACTTTTTTCATTTACTACATACTCCTGAAGTGCAATATCGTCTTTTAGGGTTTTTTTGCGTTTCGCAGTACCAGGGGCGCGAATGAGTTCCCTCTAACCCGGGCAGCCAGGGTGCGCCCGGGTTAGGGGAGCCGCCAAACAGGGATTCAGCGGCGGGGCACTTTGTCGTTATTGGTAAATCAGGCTTGCTTTCTGTCTGCGTAAACAGCTGTATGGCGAGCTGTGGGCCCGGCATACCGGCAGTGAACGCCGTTCATGGCCTGCTTATTCGTCGCCAGGTACGCCGTAGCTTTCAGCGTTGTCCGGGTCCAAAGCCCGCGTGATGTAAGCCTGCATCTGCGGCTGGTAGTTCTGCCAGACCATGCGCAGCTCGCTGATCGGCTCTATGTGCCAGTCAACGCGGAGGTCGACCACCGGCCACTTCGGCTCGGCACACATCAACAGACCCGCCGAATGAACGGGACCCAGTTCACCGCCAGCGGCGAGACCCGCTTCCAGCGCCTGTAGCAGGCGTTCAGCCAGATGGCCTTTGCTGGCTTCAAACGCCTCAACCATCGCGGCGGGTACGCCTTCATTTGCCAGCAGGTTACCCATGGCAATACAGTTGTTACCCACGGCTGTGGCGTGCAGGCCCAGGGCCTTTTCACCACTGAAAGTGGCACCGGCACCCTGGTTGTTGAGGATGCCCAGCTGGCGCCAACTAACGTCGCTATCTGCTTCGCCCAGCGCGGCAATAACCTGCTCCGGCGTTTTGCCTTCGGCCAACAGCTCAAGCCCCAGAGGACCCAGGTCCGGGTTGGTCACGTTCTGGGTCAGGGCGACACCGGTACCGCTTCCCACAAAGGCGCAACGGCTGGTGACGCAGATGCTGGAAGAGCTGATGGCGCAGCCCAGCATGCCTGTCTCCGGACAGAATCCGGCTACGGAAAAAGTCATGGTTGCTCCTTATTCGTCGTCAGGGATAACCGCAATCACGTCAATCTCCATCAGCCATTCGGGCTGAGCGAGGCCGGCGACCACCAGGCCGGTTGAGATCGGGAAAACACCTTTGAGCCATGCACCGACTTCACGGTAGACCGGCTCACGGAAGCGCGGGTCGGTGATGTAGGTGGTGGTTTTAACAATGTGGGACAGGTCGGAACCCGCCTCTTCGAGCAGTTGCTTGACGTTTTTCATCGCCTGCTCGGCCTGGGCGCGAGGGTCACCAAGACCCACCAGGTTACCGTTAAAATCGGTACCGACCTGGCCTCTGACATAGATCGTGTTACCCGCTTTAACCGCCTGGCACAGGTCGTTGTCCAGGGTCTGGTTAGGGTAGGTTTCCTTGGTGTTGAACATGCGAATTCGAGTGTGTGTAGGCATCGGCATTCTCTCGGCTTACTAGGGGTGACAGGTGAAACAATGCGGCGGGCCTTTCGGCCCGCCGCCTACACTCAGCGCTGTTCAGTCTGGCGCTCGGAGGCGTCCTGATATTCCAGGTACTTGCGCTGTGTCGCGATGTGGTCGGCGACGTGCTTGGCATCGTGCCAGACACCCCAGATGAAGGTGGAGCCGCGGCGGGACAGCCAGGGCAGACCAATGAAGTAAATGCCAGGTTCGGTGGAAACACCGCGCTGGTGCTGAGGCTTGCCGTTTTCATCGAAGGCATTTACCTGCAGCCAGCTATAGTCAACGCTGAAACCGGTGGCCCAGATAATGGTCTTGATACCGGCTTCGGCCAGGTTCAGATCCAGAATCGGGTTGGTCATGCATTCCGGGTCCGGCAGCATGCGACGGGCTTCCGGTTCTTCCGGCAGATCCAGGCCGTTGCGCTCGATGTAGGCATCGGCAGCATCCAGCAGAGCGAGGTAGTTCTCGTCGCCGCGGTTAACATTTTCCACCAGGTTCGGTGCAAAGGTAGCGACGCCGTTGTCGAACTTCTCGGTCAGGCCGACCAGTTTGATGCCCTGGGCGCCGAGCTCACGGAAATCGACGGTGCCTTTTTCACCATGGGCACCGGTAACGGCGATGGTGACATGCTCGGTACCGGGCTTCATCGCTTCCAAATCCCAGAGGCCCAGTACACCCAGCCACCAGACGAAGTCACGGTTACGGTAAGAGCGCGGCGGGCGGTCATGGGCACCGACAGACAGGTACACATCCTTGCCGGCACGGTTCAATTCGTCGGCAATCTGCACGCCAGAAGAGCCGGCACCGACCACCAGTACGCCACCTTCGGGCAGCTGCTCAGGATTGCGGTAGTTGGCAGAGTGGAGCTGTGTGATCTGCTCGTCTTTGGGAGCGATCGGCGGAATAGACGGCTTTTGGAACGGTCCGGTCGCCGCGACAACGCGGTTGGCCTGAATCACGCCTTCGGAGGTCTCTACGGTAAAACCGGGACGATCCGTGTTGCGGATGACCTGTTTTACTTCTACACCGGTGCGAATAGGCGCTTCGAATTTCTTCGCATATTCGACAAAGTAATCGGCAACCTTCTCTTTGGGAACGAAATCATCCGGGCCGAAACCGCTGAACTCCAATCCGGGAAAGCGGTCATGCCAGGCCGGGCCGTTCGCGACCAGGGAGTCCCAGCGTGCGGTGCGCCAGCGCTCCGCGATGCGGTTTCTCTCAAGTACCAGGTGCGGCACGCCCAGTTTGCTGAGGTGTTCACTCATAGCTACGCCGGCCTGACCAGCGCCTACAACCAGTGTATCGATCTCTGTTTTTGTAGCTGTCATTTCTGCATCCTGTGTTGCGATTCGGGCCTTCATGGAAAGGGGCGGTTCAGTGAGGTGGGCCAGACGTCCAAAGGGGGCAGGCTTGCTTACTGAGTTGGTTTCAAGCCTAGGGGATGGGTTTGTATTGTTAAAATATTATTAATTTAACGATAGCATTAGAAAAACAAATTTAGATCCTGGATATAGGATTAAGGGGGCGTGCCTGGCCGATTGCTCGGTCTGGGGTTATCCATGGAAAGGAATATTTGATCCCCTGGGGGCAGCTGAATTTGTTTTTCATATGCTATAAATCAAGCCGTGGTCCGGCGGCAGGTGCGGGCAAATGCAATACAACAATAAGAGATAATACCGATGCGATTTACCCTGAAGCAGCTTCACTATTTTGTCGCAGCGGGCGACCTCAATAGCGTGACCCAGGCAGCGGAAGCACTTCATGTGTCACAGCCGTCCATCTCCTCCGCGATATTGCATCTGGAGGAGGAGACCGGGCTGCAGTTGTTCGTTCGGCATCATGCCCAGGGCCTGTCGTTAACCTCGCCGGGGCGTCGTTTCATGCGCAAAGCGAAACAGTTGCTCGCCGATGCCGAGGGGCTGGCTAGTTATGCCCATTCGCTGGGTGAAGAGGTGTCGGGCTCGATCAAGATAGCGGGTTTCCCCACCTTCGCGCCGATACTATTGCCCGGGCTGATCAAGCGCTTTCAGGCAAATTACCCGGCTGCCCGGGTACAGTGTGATGAGATTCATCAGAAAGATATTATTCACGGACTTGCGACCGGCAAGTATGAGCTGGCGCTCACCTATGATCTGCAACTGCCCGCCGATGTCGAATTCCATCCCCTGATCGAGTTCCCCCCTTATGCGGTGCTGGGCGTTGATCATCCCCTGGCGGATCAGGCTGAAGTGTCGCTGAAACAGCTGTCCGAGTACCCCATGGTCCTGCTTGACTGGCCGATGAGCCGCGAATACTTCTTTTCACTGTTTCTCAGCCTGGAGCTGGAACCCAATTACGCCTACGAAGCTCAGTCATTGGCGATGGTTCGTGGACTGGTGGGCAACGGCTTTGGCTACTCACTGGCGAATACACCCATGGCCAATAACCTGGCGCTGGATGGTACCGAGCTCAGGCAGGTGCCGTTGAAAGAGAAGCTAAGGCCGCTGCGTATGGGGGTGGCACGCCTCTCCGACCTGCGCCTGACCCCTGTCGCTGAAGCCTTTATCAAGCAGATAGAAGCTCAGGCACAGGAAATGTCCGACGCAGTTTTTGCCATGGATACACAGGCTAACGCCTGAAAATGTCAGGGCCGGAGACGGCCGACATGCCTGGGGCAGGCTCAGGCCAGCAGTATTTGAAAAACTGATGCAAACGGTAAATTAATAGTATTTTACAAATATTGGTGCCCTTCTTAGGCTGGATTGTACGGTTTCTCGAGCCGCGGGTTCGAGGTTTTAGTCCTGTCTAAAACTGATGCCACAGCGCATCCAGAAGTGAAATGAACGCCAATAAAAAGAAATGTATTAAGACGGTTCTGAATTGCGAGCAGCTTGCGGCGGATGAGTTTGGCGCCCTGTTGGGCTTTACCGCAGTGAGAGAGCTGAAGTCCGGGGTACGAGTCAACCTGGCCGATCAGCCCGACCATCTGACGATTTTGTTGGAGGGGGAGTGCCAGTTTGAGCATGAAGGGCAGAACGCACGGCTGCTAGGACCTGTTCTCTGCAGTGAGATTGAGCTGCTTTACCGGTCGGCCAAGCCGACGGGGTGGCTTGCCGCCAGGAGCGACGCAACGTTGATGCTGTTGGATCTGGTCGCGTTGCGAAAGTGGCTGGAGTGCTCCGGCCCAGCGGCGGCGGTAGTTCTGCAGTTGATGAAACTGGCGGCCAAGCGCGAGGAGGCGCTTGCGCTTTCTGCCAACAACGTTAATACGCGGCGCGAGAAAGATCTTCTGGGTGAGCGGGATGTGCCCTGCAGTGCCTACTATGGGGTGCAGACCCTGCGTGCGATGGAGAACTTCTCTATCACCGATATCCAGCTGCAGCACTTTCCACGTCTGGTCGTGGCGCTGGCAATGGTTAAAAAGGCCGCAGCGCGGGCCAACTGCAAGCTGGATCTGCTCGACGAACAGCGCGCCAACGCAATCAGCCAGGCGTGCGATGAGATCATTGCCGGCCAATGGCATGAACACTTTGTTGTGGACGTGATTCAGGGAGGTGCCGGCACCTCAACCAACATGAACGCCAATGAGGTGATTGCCAACCGGGCGCTCGAGCTGATGGGTTATGCCAAAGGCGAGTATCAACACCTGCACCCCAACAACCACGTCAACCTGTCCCAGTCCACCAATGATGTCTACCCCAGCGCGATCCGACTGGGCATTCTGCTCAGCCACGATGAATACGTGAAAGCGCTGTCTGGACTCTGCTATGAACTCAAGCAGAAGGCGGTGGAGTTTTCCGATGTGGTGAAGATGGGACGCACGCAGTTGCAGGATGCCGTGCCGATCACCCTGGGCCAGGAGTTCGACGCCTGGTACGCGACGCTGAAAGAGGATATCGAGGAAGCCAAGGATGTGGTGGAGTTCTTCCGCGAGATCAACCTGGGTGCTACCGCCATCGGCACCGGTATCAACAGCGATCCGGAGTACTCCAGTCTGGCAATAGAGGAACTGTCCAATATTTCCGGCAGAGAACTGGTCCGGGCCCGTAACCTGATCGAAGCGACCTCAGACATGGGGGCCTTCGTGACCTTTTCCAGCGTGCTGAAGCGCAACGCGGTCAAACTCTCCAAGATGTGTAATGACCTGCGCCTGCTCTCCAGTGGACCGCGCGCGGGCCTGCAGGAGATCAACCTGCCACCGATGCAGCCTGGCAGCTCAATCATGCCGGGCAAGGTGAACCCGGTGATCCCTGAGATGGTGAACCAGGTGGCGTTCCAGGTGATCGGCAACGACATCACCGTGACCCTTGCTGCTGAAGCGGGTCAGTTGCAGCTGAATGTGATGGAACCGGTGCTGGCGTTCAATGTTCTGCAGTCACTGCGGCTGCAGATCCGCGCGATTAACAGGCTTTCCGCCAGCTGTATTCACGGTATCACGGCAAACCGTGAACGCTGTCTTGAACTTGTTAATAACAGTATTGGCATCATCACTGCGCTCAACCCCTATATTGGATATGACAATGCCAGCCGAATCGCCAAACAGGCGGTGACCACCGGCGAAAGCGTGCGCAATCTGGTCCTGGCTGAAGGGCTGCTGAGTGCAAGCGAATTAGACGACGTGCTTAGCGTTGACAATATGACCGCTCCGCGACGCATGCGGAAGCAGGCAGAAATCAGTAAGGCCGTCTAACACGGCAGCCAACGGAGTAATTTATGACTGTACAGACCAAAGAATACTGGCTCGCCAAACAACAGCAGATCGAGCTCAAAACCCAGGCTTTCGTTGACGGTAAATTCGTCAGTGCCAGTAACGGCGAAACCTACGATACCTTTAACCCGGCGACCGGCGAGTTGCTGGCTAGCACAGCTGCTTGCAGTGCTGCCGATGTGGATAGCGCCGTGGCTTCAGCCCGTCGTGCGTTCGACTCCGGTGAGTGGTCCGAAGCCGCTCCGGCGCAGCGCAAGGCTGTGATCAAAAAACTGGCTGCACTGATCCTTGAGAATGTTGAAGAGCTGGCGCTGCTGGAAAGCCTTAACGTGGGCAAGCCGGTACAAGATACCCTGAACCTGGATATTCCAGGCTCCGCTGCCTGCTTTGAATGGTATGCCGAGGCCGTCGATAAGCTATACGGTGAAGTGGCGCCGACCGATGGCAACAACATTGCTACCATCACCCGTGAGCCGATCGGTGTCGTTGCCGCTATCATCCCCTGGAACTTCCCGCTTGATATCGCTGCCTGGAAGCTGGCACCAGCACTGATCGCGGGCAACTCCGTGATCCTGAAGCCGGCTGAACAGTCGCCGCTGACTGCGCTGCGCCTGGCCGAGCTGGCGAAAGAGGCAGGCCTGCCGGATGGTGTACTGAACGTGGTGACCGGTTATGGACAGGTTGTCGGCAAGGCGCTTGGCCTGCACAACGACGTGGACTGCCTGACCTTCACCGGCTCCACCGGCGTAGCCAAGCTGCTGATGGGCTACTCGGCAGAATCCAACATGAAGCCGGTGTGGCCGGAAACCGGCGGCAAGAGCCCGAACCTGATCTTCGCCGACTGCGATCTGGACGCCGCGGTGGAGAACGCCGCCATGGGTATCTTCTTTAACCAGGGCGAAGTGTGCTCCGCCAACTCCCGTATACTGGTTGAGAGCAGCATCAAGGATCAGTTTATCGACAAGCTGATCACCAAGGCACGTTCAATGAAAGTGGGTGATCCGCTCGAGGCTGATACCCAGGTTGGTGCGCTGATCGACAGCAACCATGCCCGTCGGGTACGCGGTTTTATTGCCCAGGCTGAAGAGCAGGGCGCCAAGATCCTGACCGGCGGCGTCGGTGATGAAGCCACCAACTATGTTGCGCCGACCATCGTTGATGGCGTAACACCGGATATGACCATTGCCCGTGACGAAGTGTTCGGTCCGGTTGTGGCGGTGATCACCTTCGACAGTGACGAAGAAGCGGTGGCTATCGCCAACGATTCCATCTACGGCCTGGCGGCATCTGTCTGGACCGAAAGCCTGAATCGTGCCCACCGCGTCGCGCGTAAACTCAAGGCCGGTACCGTGTCCGTCAACACCATGGATGCACTGGACTTCTGCACGCCGTTCGGTGGCTACAAGCAGTCCGGCTTCGGCCGTGACCTGTCTCTGCATGCCCTGGACAAGTTTACCCAGCTCAAGACCACCTGGATCAAACTGGGTTGATCCAATCGGGACCACTGGAACTCTCCGGTGGTCCCTTGTCCCGCACTCACACTCCGGCCATCTTTTCGTTATCGACTAAGGCTTACTGAAATAGGCCGCGTCCCCTCTGAACACTTCCTTCCCATAGCACCCGTTCACGCAATCAGTCTTTATGATTGGTTTGGCCCAGAGTGCTGAGAGCGTATTTCAATGGCCCTAGGTTTTGCTGCATACAGAGAGAAGCATGAAGGCACTTACGGTAGAGCTTGGATAAGTTCACCAACAGGCTTGTCATTGGGCGTTCACTATTGGTCATTAGTCTGCTTCCGGTTAAATAACCTGAAGTAGGAAATGGTGTGAATAAACGTCTACCCATTGAACCCCTCCTGGACCCTGAGGTGGAGATCCGCGATGTGGAGTTTGGCCGGTACAATGAAATTGGTGCTCGCTGCAAAGTGGTCAACACCAGCCTCGGTGATTACTCCTACATCGGTGACGACTCTGATGTAATCAACACGCGGATTGGACGATTCTGCTCCATCGCTGCTCATACTCGCCTGAACCCGGGTAATCATCCGGTTGAAAAAGCGGCCATGCATCATTTTACCTATCGCAGTTCACTTTATGGATTTGGTGACGACGATGAGAGCTTTTTCCAGTGGCGCCGAGATCAGCCAGTATCCATTGGACACGATGTATGGATCGGCCACGGAGCTGTTGTGCTTGCCGGTGTAAGTGTGGGCAATGGTGCCGTTATCGCGGCGGGTGCCGTGGTGTCCAGGGACGTGGCTCCCTACACGATTGTCGGTGGTGTGCCCGCAAAGCCGATTCGCAAACGGTTTAGTGATTCTGTCATCGACGGATTTGAACGTCTGGCCTGGTGGGACTGGTCCCATGAGCGTCTGGCTGAGTCATTGGCTGACTTCCGCTCACTGCCTGGTGAGGCCTTCTTGGCAAAGTATTTAGACTGACATTCAGTTGTAAGAAAGGCGCAATTTTTTCGCAACCAAACAAACATATCTAGACAACCTACGTGTCATAAAGCCCCTCTAGGATTGCGGCATGCGATTACATGAGGGGCGATTCATGCCAGCCATCCAAATTACCAACCTGCAGAAATCCTTTGGTGATGCTCGGGTTCTCAAGTCTATTTCCCTGAGCGTTGAAGAGGGGGAGATGGTCGCTCTTATCGGCTCTTCCGGTTCAGGTAAGTCTACGCTGATGCGTCACCTGTCCTGCCTGACAATGGCCGACAAAGGCAGTAACTCCCAGATCGAAGTCCTGGGCGTTCCGGTCCAACAGAAGGGCCGAGCCTGTAAGGATATCCGTCGCACCCGGGCGCGTGTAGGCAACATCTTCCAGCAATTCAATCTCGTCAATCGGCTCAGTGTTCTGACCAACGTCCTTATCGGTGGTCTCAGTCGCGTACCGGTATGGCGCAGCATGCTGGGCTGGTTTACCCGCGAAGAAAAGCTTGAGGCGCTGCAGGCGCTGGAGCTGGTGGGTTTGCGAGAGCATGCCTTGAAACGCGCTTCAGAACTCTCCGGCGGTCAGCAGCAGCGTGTCGCCATTGCCCGGGCATTGATGCAGAAGGCTGAAGTGATTCTGGCCGACGAGCCCATCGCTTCTCTAGACCCGGAATCCTCCCGCTTGGTGATGGAAACCCTGGAGCGGATCAACCGAGAGTTGGGCATTACCGTCGTTGTTACCCTGCACCAAGTTGATTACGCACAAAAATACTGCCGTCGCGCGATAGCGCTGCAAGGCGGCGAGATCTTTTTCGATGGACCGATTACTGCCCTGGACGGGCAGATGCTCAGTCGCCTTTATGGCACTCAGATGAGCCCGGAGCCCGCGTCCGATCCGGTCGCAGCTTCCTCTGCAAGCCCTGCTTACCAACTTAACCCTGCTTAAAAAACGAGTTTAGGAGCCTTTGATGAAACTCAAGAAGCTGTTCTCTGGAATTACCGCCGGCCTTGCTTTTACCGCTGCGCTAACCGGTACCCAGGTTGCCCAGGCCGAGGAGATGAAAGAGCTGAACTTCGGCATCATCTCTACCGAATCTTCCCAGAACCTGCGCACCGTGTGGGAGCCGTTCCTGGCCGATATGTCTGAAGATCTGGGTATGGAAGTGAAGCCGTTCTTCGCATCCGATTACGCAGGCATTATCCAGGCGATGCGTTTCGACAAGGTTGATGTGGCCTGGTACGGAAACAAGTCTGCTATGGAAGCGGTAGATCGTGCCGGTGGCGAGATCTTCGCCCAGACCGTCGATGTGTCCGGCAACCCGGGATACTGGAGCCTGCTGATCGCGCAGAAGGATAACGATGCGCTCAACAATGTGGATGACATGCTGGCACAGGCCGACAATCTGGCTTTCGGTAACGGTGACCCGAACTCCACCTCTGGCTTCCTGGTACCGGGTTACTACGTTTTCGCCAAGAATGGTGTTGAGCCGAAAAAAGCGTTCAAGCGTGTAACTAACGCCAGCCACGAATCCAACTTCCTTGCCGTGGCTAACGGTCAGGTAGATGTGGCCACCAACAACACCGAGAACCTGGCCCGCATCAAGGTCACTCACCCGGACAAATATGACCAAGTAAAAGTGATCTGGAAATCTCCGCTGATCCCGTCCGACCCGATCGTATGGCGCACCAATCTCGAGGAGAGCGCTAAGTCCAAGATTTACGACTTCTTCATGACCTACGGCACTACCGGTGATGCTGAAGAGCTGGCGGTTCTTGAAGGCCTGCAGTGGGCTCCGTTCAAGGCTTCCAGCAATGATCAGCTGCTGCCGATCCGTCAATTGGCGCTGTTCAAGAAGCGTGCTTCCATCGCCAACGATGAAAAACTTTCTGCCAAGGACAAAGAGACTCAGCTGCGTGAAATTGACGACCAGCTGGCGGTCCTTAACCGTCGTATGAATGCTCTGGAAGCAGCATCTGCTAACTGATCTTCCAGCCTGACCGGCACCCATCGTGGTGCCGGTTATTTCGTTCACTGTTAGCCGAGTTCACTTTCATGATCGAGTCTAGTGCCCATAATCTGACTCTGGAACGTAAGCCGTTCAATTGGATCGCAGCGATTAGCTGGGTTGTACTTTTCTCCCTGCTGGGCTGGGGTTGGGACGCGGCAGAAATCAATCCGCTGGTACTGATTACCGAAAGCGGCAACATGGCCGAATTTGCCGCAGATTTCTTTCCTCCTGATTTCGGTGATATCGGTTTTTACCTGGAAGAGATGGTTATCACCATCCATATAGCGCTCTGGGGCACCGTACTCTCCATTATTTTGTCCGTGCCTTTCGGAATTCTCAGTGCCGAAAACCTGATGCCGGTCTGGGTTTATCAGCCGGTGCGCCGTTTGATGGATGCCACTCGTGCGATCAACGAGATGGTGTTCGCCATGCTGTTTGTTGTTGCCGTAGGGCTTGGTCCCTTTGCCGGCGTGCTGGCGCTGTTCGTTCACACCACTGGTGTGCTAGCCAAACTCTTTTCTGAAGCAGTGGAAGCGATTGACCCGGGCCCCGTGGAAGGGGTTCGTGCCACCGGCGCCAATATGCTGGAAGAGATTCTCTATGGCGTGATTCCCCAGGTGCTGCCGCTGTGGATCTCCTATTCACTCTATCGTTTCGAATCCAATGTTCGCTCCGCCACCGTGGTAGGCATGGTCGGTGCCGGCGGCATCGGTGTGATTCTCTGGGAGAGCATCCGTGGTTTCCAGTTTCAGCAAACCTGCGCGGTGATGATCGTCATCATTATCAGCGTGACGCTCACTGACCTGCTGTCTCAGCGGTTGCGCAAGGCATTTATCTGAGATGAATGCTGCTATCTGAGGACATGTATAGACAAATGGCCCTGTATCTAAAAATCGCAACTCAGTTGCGTAACGAAATTATCTCCCAGTACAGCGCCGGTGACCTGTTGCCGCCGGAAAGTCGCCTGGCCGATCGTTTCTCGGTCAATCGACATACAGTTCGGCGAGCTATTGATGAGCTGGTTCAGGATGGACTGGTGCGTCGCTACCAGGGACTGGGATGCAAAATTGTGCAGACGCCGATCGACTATGCCCTGCATGACCGGGCGGCGTTCTCTCATAACCTCAACCAGATCGGGTTGGGGCTCGAAACCGAGGTGCTTCACTGCAAGCGAACAACATTGCCGGAGACATTGGCCCAGCAGCTGGATATGGCGCCGGACACTCGAATTCACGAGCTAAAAACCCGACGTCTGATTGAGGGTGAGCCGGTCTGCCTTATCCGTCACTACCTGTTCGGGCTGTCCGATGATGCGTTGAGCACCTTCGGGGGTGGATCGCTGCATCAATTCCTGCGCGATAACTGGGAAATCGAGCTGCGCAGAGGTACCACCCGTCTGCGGGCGCGTATGCCTACTTTCCAGGAGTGCGATCAGTTGTCGATCACGCGAGGCGTGCCCGTCATGGAGGTGCATACCCGCAACCACTGCCGGCAGACCGATGAATTGCGGGAATACTCCATCGCTCGCAGTCGCAGTGATCTTTTTGAATACAGTGTGGAACCCAAACCATGAATACCGCCATAGAACAACGCCAGCACTGGATGTCGGTGTTGGCCAAAGCCCCGGTTGAGGTGCTTCTGGAGTTGTCCGAAGAGGCCATCAAAGAGGTGAGTTTTGAGTTGATCCGAGCACCCGAGATCGGATTGACCCAGGTCCGCGCTCGGATGGGTAACAAGGGCGAACGCTTCAATCTGGGTGATATGACGCTTACTCGCTGTGTGGTGCGGTCCTCGCTGGATACTGTGGGGTACAGCTATATCGCCGGTCGCAATAAGACCCATGCGCTTCGCGCAGCTCAGCTCGATGCGCTGCTGCAGGATCCACAGATGGGGGAAACCTTGATTGCTCGCGTAATACAGCCGATCGAATCGATGCTCTCCAAAGCGCGCAGCCAGAAACGCCGTGAGACCGATGCGACCCGTGTCGACTTCTTCACGCTCGTCAGGGGGGAGGACTGAGATGACTGATACCCAACTGCAAAAGGGTTTTACCGAGCCGGTACGCGATGCTCAGCAGGCATTCCGACAGCTCCTGAAAGTGATGAGTGAACCCGGTGTCATCCGCACACTTGATTATGCCGATGCGTTAGCGGAGCTGTCGCCGGCAGCACTGAGCACGCTGCTATCGTTGATGGATCAGACCACAGGGCTCTGGTTAAGTCCGTCGCTGGACACTGACCTGATCCGCACCAACCTCAATTTTCACGCTGGGGCTCCCTGTGTGGATGAGCCGGCCGAGGCAGATTTTGTGATGGCGAAGGCGGGCGAACTGACCTCGCTCGACGGACTCAAGATCGGCGAGCCCGAGTATCCTGATCGCAGCTGCACACTGGTAATCCAGGTTGATCGCATTGAGCCGGACTGCGGCGACAGCGAATTGTTGACGCTGCAGCTCAGTGGGCCCGGAATACCGGGTCGGCGCAAACTCTCGTTGAGCCATCCGGGCGAAGCGCTGCTTGCTTATCTTCAGCAGCGTCCTGATCCCTTCCCGCAGGGGCTGGACATGATTCTGGTGAGTGGTACCCAGGTAGCCGCCATTCCCCGCACGACTCAAGTGGAGGTGATCTGATGTACGTCGCAGTCAAAGGGGGCGAAAAGGCGATCCGCTCTGCCCACGAGTTACTGGCCCGGCGCCGTCGCGGCGGCGATGAGCAGCCTGAGCTGGCGGTTTCCCAGATTGAAGAGCAGTTGTCACTGGCGGTGGACCGGGTGATGACCGAGGGCTCGGTTTACGATCCTGAGCTGGCGGCTCTGGCGATCAAACAGGCGGCCGGGGATCTGGTGGAAGCGATTTTTCTTCTGCGCGCCTATCGCACCACGCTAAACCGTTTCTACAGCAGTGAACCGATCAATACCGACGCCATGGAAATAGAGCGTCGAATTTCCGCTACTTACAAGGATCTGCCGGGCGGACAGGTGTTGGGGCCAACATTCGACTACACCCATCGTCTGCTCGACTTCGCGCTCTTGGCCGAGGGGAAGGTCGGGGAGCTGACCACCGAAGAGATGGCTGAGCGTGTAGAGGAGTCCATGGCCCGAGTCTCCCAGCTGCTGGAGCAGGAAGGCCTGATGGTTTCCGAGTTGGACACCGGCTCTGAGCCTGCCGATATCACCCGCGACCCGCCTACCTATCCCAGTGATCGCAGCGCCCGGATGCAGGCGCTGGTCCGTGGCGACGAGGGCTTTCTGTTGGCTCTGGGGTACTCCACCCAGCGCGGCTATGGCCGCAACCACCCCTTTGCCGGAGAGATCCGCATCGGTGAGGTGGATGTGAGCATCGTACCGGAAGAGCTGGGATTCGAGGTGGAGATCGGCTCGATCCAAGTCAGCGAGTGCGAGATGGTCAACGGCTTTACCCGGCTTGAAGAGGGCGAGGTCAAGTTCACCCGTGGCTATGGTCTTGGCTTTGGTCAGTGCGAGCGCAAGGTGATGTCGATGGCACTGGTTGATCGTGCCCTGCAGGCCGGCGACTACGACGAGGAGGTCAAGTCTCCGGCTCAGCAAGAGGAGTTTGTGCTCGCCCATTGCGACAACGTGGAAGCAGCCGGTTTCGTGTCCCACCTGAAGTTGCCCCATTACGTGGATTTCCAGTCGGAGCTGGAGTTGATACGGCGAATTCGCCAGGCCGATGCGGCGTCGCAAGAGGAGAATCAATCATGAGTCGTTCCCCCATCAGAGCGGGCTACAACTTCGCCTATCTCGATGAACAGACTAAACGGATGATCCGTCGGGCGCTGCTCAAGGCGGTGGCCATTCCCGGTTACCAGGTGCCTTTCGGCGGCCGTGAAATGCCCATGCCCTATGGCTGGGGCACCGGAGGTATGCAGGTCACAGCAGCGGTTGTCGGTGATGATGACTGCCTGAAAGTGATCGATCAGGGTGCCGATGACACCACCAACGCGGTGAGTATTCGAGCATTTTTCCGTGACCTGACAGGGGTGGAAACTACCGAGCAGACCGAAGAGGCGACCCTGATTCAGACGCGTCACCGAATTCCGGAAAAGCCACTGCACGAGGATCAGATCCTGATCTACCAGGTGCCGATCCCGGAGCCGCTGCGCTTTATCGAACCCAGCGAGGTGGAAACACGCAAGATGCACGCGCTGGAGGATTACGGCGTCATGCACATCAAGCTGTACGAAGATATTGCCCAGTTTGGCCATATCGCTACTGCCTACGCCTATCCGGTGCAGGTCAACGGTCGTTTTGTGATGGATCCGTCGCCGATTCCCAAATTCGACAATCCCAAGATGGACAATTCACCGGCACTGCAGCTGTTTGGGGCTGGGCGCGAGAAACGGATTTACGCCGTACCGCCCTACACCGAAGTACGCAGTCTGGACTTTGAAGACCACCCGTTTGAGGTTCAGCGCTGGGAAGCGAGCTGTGCCATCTGTGGCTCCGAGGAGAGCTTCCTGGATGAGGTGGTGATGGATGACCAGGGTCACCACGAGTTTATCTGTTCCGATACCGATTACTGCCGGACGCGCCTGGCCCTGCAGGAGGAGAGCGCATGAGTACCGAACCTTTATTACAGGTGAGGGATATCACCAAGCTCTATGCGGCGAACAAGGGGTGTGCCGACGTCAGCTTCGATCTCTACCCCGGTGAAGTGTTGGGCATTGTTGGCGAATCAGGCTCCGGCAAGTCGACCCTGTTGAGCTGCCTTTCGGCACGCCTGGCCCCGGATAGTGGCTCGATCCACTATCACAATCGGCACGGGGAGTGTCTGGATCTGTACAGCCTGAGTGAGTCACGTCAGCGTCAGTTGCAGCGAACCGAATGGGGCATCGTGCATCAGCATGCCAGGGATGGTCTGCGTATGGGCGTTTCTGGCGGCGCAAATATTGGCGAGCGGCTGATGGCCACCGGTGAGCGCCACTACGGCAACCTGCGTGCGACCGCCGAGCAGTGGATGGGCGATGTGGAGCTGGATATCGACCGCATCGACGACAAGCCGACCACCTATTCAGGGGGGATGCAGCAGCGTCTGCAGATCGCCCGCAATCTGGTGACCCATCCGCGCCTGGTGTTCATGGATGAGCCTACTGGCGGCCTGGACGTCTCTGTGCAGGCGCGTCTGCTGGACCTGCTGCGACGCCTGGTGACCGAGCTGAATCTGGCGGTGGTCATTGTTACCCACGACCTAGCGGTGGCGCGTCTGCTGGCGCAGCGGTTGATCGTTATGCGTCGGGGGCAGGTGGTGGAGACGGGGCTGACCGATCAGGTTCTCGATGATCCTCAACACGCCTATACACAGTTGCTGGTCTCCTCGGTGTTGACCCCCTGATTTTGGAGCGATGAACATGCAAACCATGATTGAAGTAAAGGGGCTCACCAAGGTGTTCACCCTGCATAACCAGGGTGGTATCCAGCTCCCTGTTTTCAGCGGAATCGATTTTAGAGCGCACCAGGGTGAGTGCACCGTACTCTTTGGTGAGAGTGGCTCCGGTAAAAGTACATTGCTGCGTTCGCTCTACGCCAACTACCTACCCACCAGTGGCAGCATCCGGGTCCGTCATCGTGGTGAGATGGTGGAGCTAACCGGTGCACCCAGTCAGACATTGTTGGATATTCGCCGTGAGACCATCGGCTATGTGAGTCAGTTCCTGCGCGTCATTCCCCGTGTATCCACACTGGATGTGGTTGCGCAGCCCCTGCGCGAGCGCGGCGTGGAGCAGACGCTTGCTCATCAGCGAGCCGGTGAGCTGCTTGAGCGCCTGCATATCCCTGAGCGTCTTTGGTCATTGCCGCCGGGCACCTTCTCCGGTGGCGAGCAGCAGCGCGTCAATATCGCCCGTGGTTTTATTGTCGACTACCCCATTTTGCTGCTCGATGAACCCACTGCATCGCTGGACCAACGTAACGCCAATATTGTTGTCGAGCTGATCCGGGAAGCGCGTCAGCGCGGCACCGCGCTGGTCGGTATCTTCCATGACGCCGATGCCCGTGAGGCGGTTGCCGACCAGATATTTGAAATCGATCACACCCGAAAATCTGCAAACAGGGCTGCATCATGATTCTTACCAATGCCAAGATCGTTCTTAGCAACGAGGTGATTAATGGCAGCTTGCACATCAATCGGGGCTGCATCGAGGCAATAGACTCCGGCGGTGTCAGTCTGCCCGGTGCCGTAGACTGTGAAGGTGGCTACCTGATGCCGGGTATGGTCGAGCTACACACCGACAATATGGAAAAACACTTCACGCCCCGTCCCGGTGTAGCCTGGCCAGGCATGCAGGCGTTCAAAGTGCATGACGCTCAGATGATCAGTGCAGGCATCACAACGGTGTTTGATGCGATCTCCGTGGGTGATGTGGTGGAGGGCAGCGAGCGCCTGAATAATCTCAGCCGCATGGCGGATGCACTGCATGCAAGTCGCGACCGGGGGCTGACCCGCGCTGATCACCTGCTGCATCTGCGTTGTGAAGTAAGTCACCAGGATACGTTGCACAACTTCAGAACTCTGCTCGAGTCGCACCCGCCACAGCTGGTCTCGATCATGGATCACTCGCCGGGCCAGCGTCAGTTCGCCAATATCGATAAATACCGTCAGTACTACCAGGGCAAATACAAAATGTCCGATAGCGAGATGGAAGCGTTTATCGTGCGCCAGTCTGAGGCAAGTAATCTCTACAGTACCGATTATCGTCGTGCGATTGCCGATATCTGCCTTGGGCTGGGAATTCCGTTGGCCAGCCATGACGATGCCACGCTGGAGCATGTGACCGAGTCACTGGAGCATGGCATGGTAATCGCTGAATTTCCGACCACTGAGGTGTCGGCACGGGAAGCTCATCGCCATGGCATGGCGGTATTGATGGGGGCGCCCAATGTGGTTCGTGGCGGCTCTCACTCTGGTAACGTCGCTGCCCATAGTCTGGCCAGCGAGGGGTTGCTGGATGTTCTTTCCAGTGATTACTACCCGGCCAGCCTGCTTGATGCTGCCTTTAAACTGGCGGCAGATGAGCGTAATGGATATGACCTGGCTGCCGCCACGCGCCTTGTCAGTCAGCGTCCAGCCCTGGCAGCAGGGCTTGAGGATCGTGGCGAAATCGCCATTGGTAAGCGCGCTGATCTGGTTTGGTACGAAGGGCTTGAGGATCACGCCCATATCAAGCATGTCTGGAAAGATGGCGGCCGGGTATTCTGATCATGGCACACCTGTTTTACCTGATGGGCCCCTCGGGCAGTGGCAAGGACTCGCTGATCACCGGTCTGCGGCATCGGTTGGGTGGGCAGAGTCCGCTGCTGTTCGCTCACCGCTACATCACTCGATGTTGGCAGTCCGGCGGCGAAAACCATGTGGAGCTTTCGGAACGGGAGTTTGACCAGCGGATGAAGTCCGGTCTCTTCCTGTTGCACTGGAGTGCCAATGGCTGCCGCTATGCTGTCGGAAGAGAAGTGGAGTACTGGCTTGGCTCGGGTCACTCGGTGCTTGTCAACGGCTCACGCGGCCACCTCGATCAAGTGCGGCAATGCTTCGGAGCGACGCTGGTGCCGGTGCTGGTATGCGTAGAGCCAGAGCAGCTCAGAGAGCGGCTGACAGCACGCGGACGAGAGAGCGCCGAGCAGATTGAGGAGCGGCTCGAACGCAATCGGCTGTTTCAGCAGCAGCTGGAAGGGCAGGCTGAGCTTCTCGACAATAGCGGTGATCTCGAACAGAGCGTGATCCAGCTGACCCGGTTGGTTCGGCGTTATGGCGGAGCGCCAGTGGATGCTTGAGTTCGAGTTTCTGGGTACAGGCAATGCGGGTGGCGTGCCGTTGTGGGGCTGTCATTGTTCCGCGTGTGAGTCGGCGAGGCAGGACTCCCGGTTACGGCGAAAAAGCGCGTCTGCAGTCATCCGTTGTGGGCAAAAGGCGACCCTGATCGATGCCGGCATAACGGAGCTGGCTGAATATTTTCGCTTTGAGGAGGTAGAGCGGGTTCTGCTGACTCACTTTCATATGGATCATGTGCAGGGCTTGTTTCCGCTGCGCTGGGCTGAATGTGGGGAGCGGATCCCGGTCTACCGGCCGGATGATCCTGAAGGCGCCGATGACCTCTACAAGCACCCCGGTGCTTTTGAGTTTTTACCTCCCAGTGAGCTGTTTCGCGAGATAGATTTCGGTGAGTTTTCCGTAACGCCACTACCGCTGATCCACTCCCGCGTTACCCAGGGATTACTGATTCGGAAGGGCAACTGGCGTCTGGCCTACCTCACGGATACCGTTGGCCTGCCGGACCAGACACTGGAACATCTGCAAGCCTATCCGCTGGATGAGCTGGTACTTGATTGCAGCGAGCCGCCCAGAGAAGCACCGCCACGTAATCACAATGATCTGAATGCGGCCCTGTCGACCTGGCGTGAAACGGGCGCCAAACGATTGTGGCTGACTCATATCAGTCATCGACTGGAGAACTGGTTGATGGAGGGAGGCAAATTACCCGATGGCGTAGCACCGGCTTACGATGGCTTGATTTTAAGCCCCTCACATGACTTTTGATCCGCAACTCGCGATTCTGATTTCAGTGGCGATGCATGTAACCTGGAACCTGATTGCTCGTCATCAGCCTGCTGCGGCATTGCCGCTCTGGTGGGTACTGCTGGCTCACCTGCTGCTGCTAGCACCCTGGGGCTTCTGGTCGCTGCTAACCCGTGTTGATTGGAACCCGGATTTGCTGCTGCTACTTGCTACCTCGGCGCTGGCAAACAGCCTCTACTTCCTGGGGTTGCATCACGCCTATCGCAGGGCGTCCGCAGCACTGGTGTATCCATTGGTTAGAAGCTCGCCTTTGCTTATAGCGCTATGGAGTCTGCTTCTGCTGGACGAGCGGCTCTCCGGCACGGCGTGGTTGGGCATCGGTATCAGCGTTGCGGGGTTGTTGGTCATGGCCCGCAGCGCAGATGCTGGAGAGGGGCAGGGAGCACTACCCTGGGCATTTCTGGCCATGTTTGCCACCAGCGTCTACTCCATGAGCGACAAAGAGGCCGTTCAACATCTGCCCGATATGGGGTCTGTGATCGGGTTTATCTCCGTGGGTTATCTGCTCTCCTGGCTTACTATAACGATGCTGCTCAGAAAGGAAGCGGGGCGCTGGTGGCCCGAGGCGAATATCGGCCTGGGTCCCATGGTTATTGGCGGGCTCTGTGTAGGATTAGCCTATGCGCTGGTGGTCTATGCCATGCGTAGTCTGCCATCGGCGGTGGTAGTGGCCTTCTCCAACACAGGTATCGTCATCGCGGCGCTGATCTCTATCTTCTGGTTCCAAGAGTTCACAGCGTGGAAAAGTCGCCTGATCGGCAGTGTTGTGATTTTAGTCGGGATCCTGTGCCTGAAACTTGCTTGATTGGGGGGGGGGGATGCTCAATCGTCCGCGACGGGGTTGAGCTCCGGTAACGGGGCTATGCACTTTCTGGCTCGCGCTCCGCTGGGCGAGATCGGTGTCCCTGGCAGGATCGGGGTAGGATTGAGGGCGCGTGTCCCTGTCCAGCAAGGTGGGGTTCAAGAATGCGGTCAACATCAAAATGATAACCCCGACCAAGCACCACAGGGCCACGCCGATATTGGTGTTCTGATATTCGGTGATAGTGAACGACGGTGTTTCTTTTAGTCCACGCTCAAAACGCTACGACCTTTTACCCAAACACGTTTGATCGACAGTGGGGAACCGTCCAGACGATCCAGCAGCAGTAGATCTGCATCCTTGCCTTCCTCTATCGAACCGGTCACATCGTCAATACCAAGGGCTTTCGCCGGGCCGGTACTGACCCGTTGCCATGCGGACTCAAAGCTGCAAAGTCCTTCTTGGGCGGCGACAAAGGGTGCTCTGAAAAGAGAGGCGTAGTGGTAATCACTGCATAGCAGATCGGCGCAATCGTTCTGTATAGCATCCGCAGCCGCCAGTGCTCCAATGTGAGAGCCTCCCCGCACCAGGTTGGGTGCTCCAACCAGAACCGATACTCCCTTATCGCGCATGGCACTGGCCACTTCCAGAGTGAGCGGGAATTCGGCAATGGACACACCGAATGCTACTGCCCGCTCTACATCCTCCTGATTCCCATCGTCATGGCTGGCGATGGGAATCCCATGCTGACGCGCCAGGGATGAAAGTTCACCAAGCTGTTCCAGGCCGGTTTCACGCCGGGTCTGAAGCCCGGCGATAAAGGTATCGAGTTCTTCATCACTCATCTTCAGGCGCCGGGAAATACTGGTTTTGAAGCGTTTTACCTTGTACTCGTCGTCTGGCAGGGGCAGATGATTATTCAACGACAGTAGGTCGATTCGCCCTCCGCTCAACCATTCGCACAGCTCCTGATGGTCCTCAGTGTTCACCTGCTCATGGCGAATATGGATTCGGGTATCACATTTCAGCTGTTGCTTGTGCTTTTCGATCAGCGATAGCAGCTCACGTACCGTCTTACGCGAGCGCATCCCCGGCTCAAAGCCATCAGTAATGCTGAAATAGAATGTGGTAATACCGGCGCCCACCAACAGGTGATCGTTGGTCGCCAGGGCGAGATCAAGTGGAAACTCGCTGCCCGAACGTGGTGAAATCTCGCGCTCAAACGCATCACCATGGGAGTCGATAATGCCGGGCAGCAGGTAAGGGAGCTCCGGATCCGGTGTATCCACCTGTGGTTTTATAAAATGGATCTGGGCGATAAGCCCATCCTCCAACACGACCTGATCGGCAATGGCCCAGCCATTTGGAGTAAGCAGGTTCACCTGTCCGGTACGTTGTTGAAGTGGCTGTGAAAACTCTAGCATGGATTGATTACTCTTTATAATTCAATGACGTGTTTGGAATGTTCTGACTAATAATCAGAGGCACTTTTCTCGTGCCCAGCCACTCAGACGCTCGACGCCGTATACCAGGACAAACACCATCAAGATGATGGTCGCGGCCTGGTCGTAGCGGAACATCTCCATCGATACAGCCAGCTCTGCCCCGATACCGCCGGCCCCGACAAGACCCAGTACCACAGAGGAGCGAACCGCTTTCTCCAGCGAGAAGAGGCTGGAGTTGATCATGCTTGGCGCGGCTTCTGGCAATATTGCGACGACCCAACGGTCAAAGGTGTTTGCACCGATCGCTTTCAACGCTTCGTTGGGCTGAGGGTCTGCTTCCTCAATAGCCTCGGCAAAAAAGCGAGCACAGAAGCCAATGGTATCGACGATCAGCGTCAGCACCCCGGCAAAGGGACCCAGCCCTACAGAGGCGACAAAGAAGAGTGCCCAGGCCAAATCGGGGATTGTTCTGACTAGGCTGACCCAGGCACGTACCAGGCGGTAAACCAACGGGTGGGGAGAGGTGTTGCGCGCTGCCAGGAAAGCCAGGGGTAAGCTCAACAAAATGCCGATCACTGCACCAACAAGAGCCATCTGCAGGGTGACAAAGACCGACTTGGCGATGGGCCAGACACGTTCGGTATCTGGCGGCATCATCTCCGACATAATCACTCCCATATTGGGAATTCCCTCGATCAGATTGTTGAGGGAAAATTCCGACCCATAGAGAGCCCAACTGAAAAAGCCGATGAACAGTACAAAAAGCAGCCCCGATAACCACCCTGGATTATCGAAACGGCTCGGCATCACCGACGCAGAAGCGTCAGACTTAATAGCCATAGAGAACCTATCGTCAGAAGAAATCTTTGAGTTCGGACAGCGAGCAGTACTCAACGGGAGCATTTAACTTCACGCTTTTGTCGCGCAGACCAACTATCCGGTCCGAGAAGGTATGTGCATGGGACATGTCGTGGGAAACCATGAGTACCCCAAGGTTCTGCTCATGGCTGAGCCGCTGCAGAAGCTCCATGATTTCATTGCCTGACCGGGGGTCCAGACTGGCTGTTGGTTCATCGGCAAAGACCATTTCTGACCTTTGCATAAGTACCCTGGCAACAGCCACTCGTTGTGACTGACCTCCAGAAAGTTGATCAGCCCTACGCAGGGCAAGATCCTGTAGACCAACCTGCTGCAGACACTGGTAAGCGGCCTCCCGCTGATCGTTCGGCGCGAGCGCTTGAGCCCACAAGCGTGGCCCAGAATGTCGACCTAGTGCGCCATGTAGGACGTTTGAAAGCACGCTCATGCGGCCGATCAATTGATGTTTCTGAAATACGAAACCTACGCGTGTGCGGGCTTTTACCAACTGCCGGTGTGAAAGGGCAGTCAGTTCGCACTGCCCAATCTTCACCGAACCGCTATCCGGCTCGACCAGGCGTACACAGCATCTCAGCAGTGTACTTTTGCCTGCTCCGTTGGGGCCTATGATTGATACCACCTGCCCTTTGGGTGCTTCAAAATTGACATCGCGGAATATCACTTCCTGTCCGTCGTAGCATTTGCTGAGCGAAGTAACGCTCAGCAAGGGGGTTGCGGGCTTCGCAACAGTCCTCAAACCACTCTCGATAGCGCTAGCCATTCCCATATTCATCGCAACCCCCTCAAACGTTTACTCAGTCGCCGATGAAGTCGGCATATTCAGGGTAACCGGCGGTCGCATACATGGAGCGGACATAATCGTAGTCACTGTCCTGGATACCGGTCAGGAATTTCATTCCGGTATACTTTTTGTTGTCATCACCGGCCAGAATTGCAGCTATCAGTTCCTGGGAGTTTTCGGTGAATGCGGTGCGCATACGGTCAATGACAGCGGAATCCACATGTTCCCCGGACATCAGAACATCATTGGGCAAATCTGGACCACGTGCGATTACACGGAATGCGCCGGCTTCCAGTCCATCCTCTTTTTCAGCTTCCTTATCTCTTAACTTCAGGAAGTTAAGATGGTTCATGCCAACAGCAGCCACATCACCGCGCTTGAGGGATTCCCAGCCAACAGTGATCTTGGTGTGAATCTCGTCAATATCTTCACGGCTCAGTTGGTAGTCAGCCAGTGCCTGCATGGGTCCCAGGTGCTTTGAGGTGGAACCGACAGAACCAAAAGCGACTTTCTGTCCGGCCAGGGATTTCACATTGGAATAGGGGCTGTCGGATAGGGTAATAACGCTGGCGAAGTAATCGGGACGTGAAAAGCCTACAACGATATTAGCGTTGGTACGCTTTTTAATAACGACATACTCAGCGGGGCCGGTCATTACGAAATCGACTTTTTTGAAACGTAGTGCTTCCACCGCCGCAGTACGGTTGGTGACCGGGTAAAACTCAATATCGTCACCGGTCTTTTCTTCCAGGACCTTAACGAACTGACCGAATTCTCGTTGCAGTTCTTCCATGCCAACCAAGTCTGTCACTGCAAGCTTTACAGTTTCTGCTTGTGCGGCAAGAGAAGCCATACCAAGCACTGCCCCGGCGGCTAAAGACATCAAGCGGTTCATACTTCTTCCTTTAGATTTGAAAATTAATTTGGAAGAAGTCTATACAAGTTATATGACTGACTCAGTGACTTAAAATTTCAGTTACGTTTAAGGGTGGATACAATATTCTGACGGAAATCCTTCAGTTAAATTACGGTGCCGTGAATGAGAAAATGCATCTATTATTTAAGCCCTGTCAGCTTAAAGGGGGCATTATTTTTCAAATCCCAGATTAGGAGCAGAGCAAAATTTTATAATGTCCGCTATTTGCTGTAGCGGCGGTTGAGGCAGATTCTACCGAATGTCCGCTTTAAGGATTTCAGTTCGATCCTGTTACGTCAGTAAAGTGCGTGAAGAAGATTCTTTACTATCAGAGGACGGCTGCCCGTTTGGTAGCGATAGCTGGCACTTGCAGCTCTCATATCCAGGCGTTTAAAAAGGCCACCACCAGGGGGACGATCCCAGGCTATCCCTGCAGCCTCTGAGCTGCTCTCCATACATCCGGGCGTTCGCATCAACGTTCCTGGCGACCCTGACCAGCCAGCCCTTGCGGTTGTAGGTTTTCCGTTTCCAGCCTCCATGTCCTTCGTGGTACGCCAGATACTGGTTGTATGCGTCCCATTTGGAGATGCCCAGGGTGCGTTGAGACAGGTCGGCATACCACCCCATGAAATCGACGGCATCATCGTAATCATCACGGTCGGCTCCCCAGTTGCCCGTCTTATCCTTGTACCAATCCCAGGTACCGTCCTTCACCTGAGCATAGCCGTAGGCGCTGGACACACGCCACCACATCGGGATGCCCAGAAAAGTATCTCTTGGCGGGGCGGCATCATGCCTAAAACTTGATTCCTGCCGCATAATCGCCAGCTGTACCTGGATCGGTAATCCGTATTTCTGTTCAGCATCCAGGGATGCATCGAACCAGTCGGGCTTCTCGCGAAAGATTCTGCACGCGTTTTCCACGTTGGAGGGCGGTGAACTGGCACAGGAAGCCAGCAAGAGAGAGGACGCCAGGAGTAAAAAACTTTTCCGCATACACACATCAGAAATCAGATTGAAAAGGCAGGTGGCTATGAAGTCACCTTAGCGAAGCAACGCCAATTGTCTCACACTTTGGGTTCAGTCTAACTGATGCGTCCTTGACCTGCCCCCGACATTTACTCCAACCGGCTTCTGTTTATGTCGTTGGTTTACCGACACTTTTCACCAATTAAAGGCCACCCCTTCGCCGCTGTCGGTTGCTGCAAAAGGGTGGCTGGAGGCGTTTCTGCCGGATCAGTCCTGATCGGCTCGCTCTGTCAGGGTAGGTATCTCGGTGTTGTCAATCTGGTCTGCTTTGGCAGCCAAACTTGCCTGGGCCTCTGTTTTCTGCGAGATCCAGTAGGCCAGATCCACCTGGATGTTCTCCAGCTGTGAGGCCAGGTTGGTTGACTGGATCGTCATCAGCGATATCCACTGGCCAACCAGATCGCACTGCTGCTCCATGTATTTGGACAGGGTGTTGGCCTTTTTGAGCTGGCTTGCTTCGTTGGCGATCTGATTGGCGCCCTGCATCCACTGCTCGTTCTGCTCCATGAAGCGGCCGGCGATGGCCTGTTGCAGCTGGAATAGCTCGGACAGGGTATCGGGCTCACCTTTTGCCAGTGACATAAAGAACGGCATGCCGCGGCTCAGGCTGGTGCTTTGCAGGTTCAGGCTGTTATTGACCAGCGTTTGCAGTTGGCTGGTGCGATTCGACATCGCCGCCGCTGAATTGACGAACAGGGCCTGAGGCGAGAGTTTCAGGTCAGGATCATGCGGTATGGTTCGAGGTAGCTTCATTGTTGTAATCCCTTGACTGGAGTCTGTGTCTTCAGGCCGCTGGCTTGGTCGCGCGCTTTTCGCCCAAACGTTCGAGCATCCTGTTTATTGCCTTTATCTGGATCGCATTTTGGGAGTAATAATCCGGATTCTGCGGATCTTCGCTGGTATAGCCCCACCAGTCCCAGCAGCCATCCGGGTTCTGAACACCGTTACCATCGGCGCCCTGCGCCTGGGGGTAGAGAATGATCAGGTTGTTGCTGTCGGCGATCTGGTTGTAACCGGTGGTGGTGAAGTAGCGATTACCGTAGGGGGGCGAGTTTTGATAGTCCGGTTTGCCGTTCACATAGTTGATGTAGTTGTAACCCTGCTTGCAGCCATGCAGCGCGATATGCACCCGGCATTTCGCGCCCTCGGCGACCGCTTTGGGAATATAGGCATAGGCAAAGTCGCTCATGCTGGCCCGCTCCCGGTCCTGCTGCCGATTGTCGGGATCGAAAAACTCGCTCTGGTCGAACCGCACAATACTGCCGGACAGCTGTTCCGACGGATCTTCCAGATCACCGTAGATATGGCTGAGAATGTCCCAGGACTGCATAAAGCCGCCGTTGTTGATGTACGGCGGCTGATTCAGTGAGAGTGCGCTGTCCTCCGGGTTATCGGTGATGATCGAATGACCGGCGGGGATATCGTCCACATAGCGTATGTTTTTGACCGGAACGCCCAGCCGTTTGTAGAACTCTCGCGTGGTATTGACCACATCGGACTGGACCACTTTATCCTCCGAACCGGTGAAGATGTAGATCCTGTTTTTGGAGAGGTGTTTCAGATCGTCGATCAGGCCTGCATCTGCCGTCTCACGTGCGACCTGTACCAGCTTGTCGGGGTTGGGGCCGGTTTGCGGGATCAGCGGGTTCATGCAGGTGTACAGTGCATTCAGCGTAAAGGCATCCTCGGCGATCATCGCCGCGGCCCGGAACGATTCTGCACAGCGGAAAGGTCCACCGGCGATGATGCCGGCGCCAACAAATCGGGATGAATGCGCCAGGTGCATCTGTACTGTCATGAAGGCTCCGGATGACAATCCGGAGATCGAGCTTTGCGACAGGTCGGCACCAAATCCTTCCAGCCGCGGCGCAGTGGTTGTTTTTGTTGAGCTCGGCATAACGACTCCTATCGATTACTGGTGGTATGCGTGGGGTAGCGGTGTTCGGCAGCGCCGACAGCCCATGCATGTGACTCGGTTGATCGAAGTGAAACTCGCCTTTTACGCGGACATCAACAGGCTACAGGTGGACTGTGCTGCTGCCGTCTGCGCGATTAAGACAAATAACGGGTTAACCCGACACCGCCTGGTAACGGCGAGGTTCAGATTTACGTTTTGCTGATACAAGTTGTGCTGAGACAACAGGGGCGTTTCCGGAGCTATCCGGCGGGAGATCACCCTTGCCAAGAGAAGGGGCCTGCCGGTTATGGTTATAGTCCTTTGGGCCAGCGATCCATTGCTGCCTCCGGAAGGAAGGTTCCTGTTCTCGAGTGTAACAGCGAGTCTTGTATATGTCTGTCGGAATACTGTGCTCGATCAGTGTTACATCTGTGCAGTAGAGATCGGAGAAGTCCCGGTGCGGGAAACAACCTGAGGTTCTAAGTGATATGTGTATCGAAATAAACAGCTGAGGCTCAGCAGCCGGTCCGCTTATGAACATCACAGAGGCAGGAGCGGGCTATCCATTCCCGGGGTGTTTGAAGAAGCCGCTCGCTAACAACACGGCAGCAGAGCGGCTTGCCGGATTGACTGCTGCGAACCTGTCAAATCTTCTCGTCGTGAATAAAACTGTTCAGGCTGTCGTAATCCCAGGGCTCGCCGTCGGGTCTTAAATGGCCGTGCTCGTTAAGCTTGTCCACCATAACCTTGACGTTGTCCCCCTTCTTGCGCAGCCCTTGCACAAAGTGCAGCGCTTCATCGTGTTTGGCTGTCAGTTCCGGGTCTTCTGCTGCGTCGCTCTTGTGCTTCACAACAACCTTGATCGATTTGCTCATGACGTGGTCCCTGTATTGAGCCTTAGGTGCCTTTAGCATGGCTCGAGAAGCGGCATTGCTCAAGCGCTCGCGTCCCAGGGATAGGGCTTCATCAGTGGTTTGCTGCCGCGAATCAAAGCTGTGTCAGGTTCAGTGAATATCTTGAGGTGAGGTGGGGGGATCTCGGCGGGGGCGCTGCTCCTGCTGAATAGGGGGCAGACAAAAAAAGAGGAGCCCGAAGGCTCCTCGATAAGCGTCACTGACAGGGAGTGATTAGATAAAGCCTTCGGCTTTCAGATCTTCCATGGTCGCTTCGATGCTTTCGCGCAGGGTGGCGACCAGGAAGTCGATGTTCTCTTTGCTCAGGGTCAGCGGCGGAGAGAGCACGTTCATGTGAGCCAGCGGACGTACGATCAGACCGCGCGCCTGGCAGTGGTCGGCGATACGGTTACCGACCTTGGCGTCCGGGTTGATCAGTTCCTTGGTCTCTTTGTTCGCCACGTTCTCGATGCACATCATGAACTTGCGACCGCGCACATCACCGACGATCGGCAGATCGATCAGGGTTTTCACCTGGTCTTCGAAGTACTGACCCATATCCTTCACATGGCCGCAGAGGTTCTCGCGTTCCATGATCTCGATATTCTTCACGCCAGCCGCACAGCTGACCGGGTGGCCGGAGTAGGTGAAGCCGTGGGTGAACAGGGCGCCGTCCGCCTGGGGCTTGCTGATGACGTCGTAGATCTCGTCAGACAGGATTGTGGCACCCAGCGGCAGGTAGCCGGAGGTCAGGCCCTTGGCGCAGGTGATGATGTCCGGCACGATGCCAAACTCGTCTTCGGAGGCGAACATGTGGCCCAGGCGGCCGAAGGCGGTGACAACCTCGTCGGAGACGTACAGCACGCCATACTTGCGGCACACATCGAGGGTTTTCTTGTGGTAACCCTCGGGCGGAACGATAACGCCACCGGCACCCATGATCGGCTCGGCGAAGAAGGCAGCCACGTTGTCAGGACCCAGTTCCAGGATCTTGTCTTCCAGTTCCTGTACTTTCTCGTCACAGAACTCTTCGATGCTCTGGCCTGCCGGACGACGGTAGGGGTTAGGGCAGGAGATGTGCGACACCAGCTGCTCTTCGATATCGAAGCCGATGTGGTCGAATTTCACGCCGGTGATCGACATCGCCATGTAGGTGCTGCCGTGGTAGCCATCGATGCGTGAAATGATCTTCTTCTTGCTCTTCTTACCGAGCTGGTTGAAGTAGAAGTGGATGATACGTACCGCGGTATCGTTGGCGACGGAACCGCCGCAGCCGTAAAACACGTGGTTCAGGTTGCCCGGCGCCAGCTCTGCCAGTTTGGCAGCCAGCTGCGCTGCAGGCACAGTCGTGTGGTGACCGAAGCAAGAGTAATAGGGGATCTGGCGGATCTGGTCTGCGATCGCCTGCGCCATCTCTTCACGGGCATAGCCGATGTTTACGCACCAAAGCCCACCGATACCGTCCAGGTATTCGCGGCCTTCGCCATCTTTGACGTGCACATTGTCACTGTCGGCGAGTACCAGGGAACCCTCTTCTTTGAAGGTGGAGAAATCTGTCCAGGGATGGATGTAGTGGTCTCTGTCCTGCTGCCACACCTGCTGCATATCGGTTGTTTGCTTGTTGGGCATTTTCGAGAGTACTCCTGAATTTCTATTCTTAGCTGTTTGACCCCTCCAACCTTATCGGGGCCAGGGGTATTGATAAAATATTATTTTCCTCGATACAGGATTAGTAAAAGTGATGCAGAGCTCTGGTGCTGCTTCTTTCATTCTAGCCCCATAACGAGAAAGCCCCCGCACGCGGCGGGGCGTGCGGGGGCCAGGTTTTAGCCTTTAAGCGCTGAGCGCCTGTAAGGCTTACTCTGCGTTCAACGCTTTCTCTATCGGCTCGGCTTTGAACAGTGGTTTCTTCATCACCAGTTTTACCCAGAAAACCGCGATAACTGAGACGATGGCGAGAACGATACCGGCTGCGCCAAAGATCTGGCCGCTGAGTTCCGGCGCCGGCGAGGCATAGTAGATCGCATAGACCATACCGGCGATGCCAAGAATCTGCGGCAGCGGGTAGAAGGGCGTTTTGTACGGGCGCTTCAGATCCGGGTAACGCTTGCGCAGCACCATAACGTTGATGTGCGTGATGATGTAGGCGATCAGCCAGGCGATCGCGGCGGAGATCAGCAGCAGCCCGATAGCGTCCGGATTATCACCCATGAAGATCATTGGCAGGCCGGTGATTGCTGCAACGAAGAGCACCGCTACCCAGGGGGTGTTGGTACCGGGCAGACACTTCTTCAGCTGCGGAAACGCCTGACCGTTCTGTGCCATGCCGTAAAGCATGCGGGGAATGGCGGCAAGCGAGGTGTTAACGGTACTGCAGGTGGCGGTAATCGCGGCTACTGCAAGGAAGATCAAGCCGGCGTCACCGAACACCGCCTTGGCGAAATCGTAGTGCGGCAGCGGGGAGGAGGCGAGCTGGTCGGCCGGGATGTAGAACAGCGCACCCAGGCAGTAGATCGCGATGGTGACGAAAATGATGCTGACGCCGATGATCATGGAACGCGGGATGTTGCGCTCGGGGTTCTTCGCGTCTTCAACCAGCGGGCAGACGAACTCTGCACCTACATAGCCCCAGATGGCCAGAGCCACCAGCGAAATCACACCGGCGCCCAGCGGGTTCCAGTCGGCGGTCAGTTCGATACCGGCCGGGTGCGGGTTGGCGAAGCCGCCCACGGCGCTGAGGCCCAGCATCAGCAGTACCACCACCATAATGAACGCCAGAGCGGACTGGAGCTTGGCAAAGATGTCGATACCCATCAGGTTGAGCACGGTGAACACGCCGAGCAGACCAAAGCCCAGTGTCATCGGCGGGAACAGTCCGGGGTAGATCTTCTCAATGATGAAGTCGACCAGCAGCAGCTCGGCGGAGAGTGCAAACATGGCGACCACAACGTAGCCAGAAAACACGGCGAGTATGGCCGGGAAGTGGCCGATGGATACCTCGGTATAGCTGCTGAGGCTGCCGGCCCGGGGGATCATCAGGGAGAGTTCGGAGAAGGAGAAAACGTAGGTCAGGGCGAGCAGGAAGCCGATGGCGAGCGGGATGATAAAGCCAAGTCCGGCGATACCGGCGCCCTGCAGCATTAGGACCATGACGCCCTGGGAGACGACCAGACCGACGGCAACAGCAAGTAGTGAGCCCAGGCCCAGTACTTTACTGAAGCCTTTCTTGCTCTCGACCTTACAGGATGAATCTGCGGTTAGTGATTGGGAGTCAGACATATTTGCTCCTGATTAGTTTTTATAGTGTAGCTTTCAGGTGGATGACAAACGTTTTGGTCTGCGTGGGCATTGAGTGTCTCAGTCCCCGCCGCAGGCCGAAGCATTTACCTTCCGGTAGCTACGCCGTTAGCTGATGTATCAGCTTCTCCATAAAGAGCTCACAGCTCTGTAGCTGGCTCCCATGGATAAACTCGTCGGGTTTATGGCCCTGGTCCATGCTGCCGGGACCGCAAACCACTGTGGGTATACCCAGAACCCGGCTGAATAAGCCGCCCTCTGTGCCAAAGTTGATGCTGCCCGGCTCGTTTTCCTCGGTCAGGCCGCGCACGAAGGCGACAACTTCGGCGTCGTCTGCGGTGCTCAGGCCCGGGTATTCAGTGGTGATGTCGATATCGATGTCACACGTCTGATCGATCTCGCGCATCTCGGCAATCAGCGTGTCGGCATAGGCTTTAAAGTCCGCCATCATGGCGTGAGGATCATCGGCAGCGATATTTCTGATTTCGAACAGGAAGGAACACTGGTTGGGGACGATATTGAGCGCCGTGCCTCCCTGCACCGTGCCGGTATGTACGGTGCTGTAGGGAATGTCGTAGCCCTGTTCGAAAGGTCCCTGGTCGCGTTTGTCATGTGCCAGCTGTTCGAGCCAGTTAATGAGCCGGGCGGCGTAGTTCACCGCGTTGACTCCCCAGGGAGCCATGCCGGAGTGGCACTCCTTACCTTTTACCTTAACCCTGGCTGCCAGCTTGCCTTTGTGTGCAGTTACGACCTGCATACTGGTGGGCTCACCGATGATGCAGATACCGGGTTTCAGAGGATGCTTCTTGAGCATGTCGATCATCCGGCGTACGCCAACACACCCGATCTCCTCATCGTAGGAGAAGGCCAGGTGGATCGGGGTATGCAGATCGCGTTTGACGATCTCGGGTACGGCCGCCAGAACTACCGCGATAAAGCCTTTCATATCGCTGGTACCACGACCGTAATAGCGACCGTCTTCTTCACTCAGTTCGTAGGGGGCTTTATGCCAGTTCTGGCCGGTTACCGGCACGGTGTCGGTATGGCCGGATAACATGACACCGGGTTTATCCTGGGGGCCGAGGGTGGCGTAAAGGTTGGCTTTATTCTCTTCTTGGTCGTAGATCAGCTGGCTTTCGACACCCTGATTTTTGAGGAATGTCTGGATATAGCCCATCAGCGCGAGATTGGAGTTGGCGCTGGTGGTATCGAAGCCAATCAGGTTACGAAGAACCTCAAGAGTTAATGCGTTTGCCATTTCACGTCCTGAACTGAGTGTAATCGGTAAAGCGGTTATCGAAACTCAGGATAGGGCGGCGTAGATCATTCTTAAAATATTATTAATCTCTCGCTTGCATTCAAAAAACTTATAAAGAAGGCAGCAAGGCGCTGAGAAGGGTATCCACAAGGCGTACCTGGCGCTGTCTTGTGGATACCGATTGGCCTCTACGGGTCACCCGGAACGCCATAGCGTTCGGCATTGAGCGGATCTTGGGCGCGGGTGATATACGCCTGCATCTGGGGCTCATAGTTTCCCCAGATCATGTTCAGCTCATGGATGGGGTCGATATGCCAGTCCACCCTGAGATCGACAACGGGCCAGTGCTGGTCGGCACAGACCTGGACGCCAGCAGAATACACCGGTCCCATTTCTCCGCCCGCTTTTGACCCGGCGGAAAGGGCTTCCAATAAACGGCTGGCCAGGTGGCCCTTGCTGGATAGAAAGGCATCGACCATCGCCTGGGGTACATCCTCGTTTGCCAGCAGGTTACCCATTGCCAGGCAACCTCGATTCACTTGGGTGCAGTGGATGCCAAGGCTCTCCTGGCCGCTGAACGTGATACCTTCGCCCCGGGCGTCGAGTACCCCCAGTTGACGCCACTGGATGGCGCTGTCAGCCTGGTGAAGGAGCTGCATGACACGGTCGGGGGTATGACCGAGCTGCAGATAGTCCAAGGCCATTGGACCGAGGTTCGGGTTCGTGACGTTTTGGGTGAGTGCAACTCCGGTGCCTGTTCTTACGAAGGCACAGCGGCTTGCGACTGCGATGCTGGAGGAGCTGATTGCACAGCCAAGCATTCCGGTCTCTGGACAGAATCCAGCGATGGAAAAGGTCATACGGGCTCCTTAGCGTACCGTGTCCATTTCGGCAGTTTCCTGCACTTGTGACGTTGATTTAAATCCGGGCGTCGAACGGGTCGCGCTACCGTTTAGAATAAAGTCCGAGACCTTTTCGCCAATCATGATGCAGGGCGCGTTGGTATTACCGCTGACCAGCGTTGGCATAATCGAGGCGTCCGCCACGCGCAGGTTGTCGATGCCCCTTACCCTGAGGTCAGGCGTCACGACCGCCTGCTCGTCCACACCCATCTTGCAGGTGCCGACAGGGTGGAAAACCGTTGCGGCATACTCGCGGATGTAGGCCAGCAGCTCTTCGTCACTCTGAACCTCTTTGCCGGGCAGCATCTCTTTGCCGCGGTGCGGGGCGAAGGCCGGGTCGGCGAGGACTTTTCGAGCCAGGCGAATCCCCTCGATCAGTACTTTTGCATCGTCCATGTCAGCGAGGAAGTTGTAGTCGAGCTCAAGTTTGCGGTCGGGGCTCAGGCGCAACTCGCCGATGCTTTTCGGGCGCAGTACGCAGGTGTGAATCGCGTAACCGTGGCCCCACTCGAACAGACGGCCGCGATGGCTGCGGTAACCAGGTACAAAATGGAACTGAACATCGGGAAGGCCGTCGCTGAGCGGTGTTTTGGCGAAGCCGCCGGCCTCTACGTAATTGGTCGTTAACCAGCCCTTGCGCTTCGTCAGGTACTTGAAGGGAGATGCCAGGACCGCTGGCAGTGAGCCGAGAGAAAAGCCCAGTGTTCTGCTGCTTGATGAGCGCACCGTGACCAGGCCGTCCAGGTGATCCTGCAGGTTCTGGCCCACGCCGGGCAGGTCCAGTACCGTGTTGATGCCCGCGGCTTCAAGCTGCGCTTTGGGGCCGATGCCCGATTTCATCAGGATCTCGGGAGACCCTAAAGAGCCTGCGGCGAGAATCACTTCCTTGTTTGCGCGCAGTTCAAAAGACTGACCTTTGGCGCTCAGCTTCAGGCCGCTGGCACGCTTGCCCTCAAGCATGAGACTTTCTACCTGGCAGTCGGTTAATACCGTCAGGTTGCTGCGTTGCTGCAGTACCGGCTGGACGAACGCACGGTAACTCGACAGGCGCCTGGCATGCTTCTGGGTGAGGTTGTAGATGCCACAGCCTTCAAGATTCTTACCATTGAAATCATCGTTTGTCGGCAGGCCGATGTTGCTGCTGGCACGGACGAACAGCCTGGAAAAGAAGTTGGGGTCGCGTGCCTTGTCTACCAGCAGTTCGCCGTCGGTGCCGTGATAGTCGGGATCCTGGCCAAGCTGGTTGGCCTCCGATTTTTTGAAGTAAGGCAGTACGTCCTTCCATCCCCAACCGGAGCAGCCGGACTCGGCCCAGCGGTCATAGTCGCTGGCGTGTCCGCGGATATAGATCATGCTGTTCATCGAAGCGGAGCCGCCCAGAGCCTTGCCACGGGGGCAATGCAGGCTGCGATTGTTCAGAGCCTTCTGCGGCGTAGAAAAGTAGTTCCAGCTGAACCTGGGGCTTTTATACAGGGTGATGGTGCCAGCCGGTGTTTGTACGCGCGGGTTGGCATCGCTGCCACCGGCCTCGATCAAGCAAACACTGATGGCGGGGTCTGCACTGAGTCGGTTCGCGATAACACTCCCGGAGGAGCCCGCGCCTACGATGAGGTAATCGTAGGCTGTATGAGTCGGGGAACTGTGCGACATGTTTATCTCCAATCGATCACCGGGCCTCAGTGAATCTCTTCCAGGTCGTCGTGTAGCAGGGAGAGAATCTCTCGCTTGCGTGCAATGAACTCCGGTTCCATCACCATATCCAGAGTGCGCGGGTGGGGAATATCCACATCGAGAATCTTCTGAATGCGTCCGGGCTTGGCGCCCATCACGAAGACTCTGTCTCCAAGCAGGATCGCCTCGTCGATATCATGAGTGACGAAGACCACGGTCTTTTTACTGTGCTCCCAGACCTGAAGCAGCAGTTGCTGCATCTGCAGACGGGTCTGGCTGTCCAGTGCGCCAAAGGGTTCGTCCATCAGCAGAATCTTGGGATCGTTGGCCAGCGCGCGGGCGATGGCGACACGCTGCTTCATACCGCCGGACAGTTGCGCGGGGAAGTTATCGGCAAAGGCGTTCAGGCCCACCTCGTTGAGGTAGTACTTGACGATCTCCTTGCGCTCGGCTGCGGGCATCTTTTTACGCTTGAGTCCGAACTCAATGTTTTCCGCAACGGTTAGCCAGGGAAACAGGGTGTAACTCTGAAACACCATGCCGCGATCGGCACCCGGGCCGTCGACGACCTGGTCAGCCACACGGATTTCGCCGTCGCTCGGTGTATTAAGGCCTGCAGTCAGGTAAAGCAGACTGGATTTTCCGCAGCCTGAAGGGCCGACGATGACGGCGAACTCCTGGTCTTTGACCTCCAGGGAGACATTTTCAAGGGCAGTGAATTCGCCGCCATCCGGTTTGGGAAAGCGCAGGCTGACGTTATCGATATGCAGCTGGGTTGCGCGGGTATCAACAGCTGTCTCGGTGTCTTGTAGCAGTGTGTCATCGAATTGTTTAAACATCGCTTTTACCTGTCCCATGATCCAAGTTTCATTCGGAGGATGCGGAATGCCTGATCGGTGAGGAGGCCCAGCAGACCGATGATGACGATGGCCAGGAAGATGACATCGACCTGGAATCCGCGCATCGCTTTCAGGCTGATGTAGCCAAGACCGCTGGAGGCAGCGACCAGCTCTGCCACGACCAGGTAGGTCCAGGCCCATCCAATGGTGACGCGCAGGGCATCAAGTACGCCCGGCAGCGATGCGGGGGCGATCACATGCATAACCACGTCTTTGCGGCTGGATCCAAGTGTGTATGCCGCCTGCATCAGGTCCTTGGATACTCCGCGGGACACGTCGGCGATCATCACCAGCTGCTGGAAGAAAACGCCGAAAATGATCACGGTGACACGCTGCTCGAGGCCGATACCGATCCAAAGGATAAACAGCGGTACAAAGGAGGTGACCGGCAGGTAACGAATGAAGTTGACCAGCGGATCGAGCAGCGCCTGTACGATGCGGAAACTGCCCATCATCAGCCCTAGAGGTACCGATATCACGGAGGCAACAAAAAAGCCGATCAGTACGACTTCCAGGCTTGCCCAGATGTGGCCCATCAGAGAGCCGTCGTTGATTAGCCGGACGCCGGCATCGATAACATCAAAAGGCGAGGGTAAGAACATATCGGGAACGATGTCGCCGACGGAAAAAATCATCCAGATCGCGATAACGGCTATCCAGCCGGCGAGACCAGTGCCAAGCACGAGCTTCCGGGGAAGCTCCTGCTTGGGGGTCAGGCAATCGCGTACAAGAGAACTACGCTGTGACATGACCGGGCTACCTATTATTCAGCAGTGACAAAACGGGTATCGACGAGATCTCTATATTTCACGTCGTAGGTTTTCCCCTGCAGCTTGCTCCAGGTCTTGTTTGCCAGTTCGATGATGTCGGCAATATCACCGCGGCTGTCGTCCGTGCCGAGCAGTTGCTTGCTCATCGGGCTGTTGTAAAAGCGCACAGACTGGGCCGCAGCCGCCAGTTCTGCAGGGTCGGACAGGTAACCACCAACGCCCTTGGCCATGATTTCGTACGCCTTTTCCGGGTTTTCCTTGGTGTACTCGACCGCTTTGTACAGGCCTTTGACCAGTGCTTTGACGTCTTCCGGCTGGTTCTCGATAACGTCGCAGTTCAGCGCGACCACATCGACGATGACACCCGGCGTGGAGCTGCTGTCGACCAGAACCTTGCCGCCGGTATCGTGTGAACGAACCATCGACAGGTGCGGTTCCCAGGTCACGGCGGCGGGAATACGACCTGCAATAAAGGCGCTGGCTGCGTCATCAGCGGTCATGTTCTCGATCTGGAGGTCACTCATGTCCATCTGCTGCTGGCTAAGCAGGTAGGACAGCCAGAACTGGGAGACTGAACCTTCGTTCACGCCTACGCGCTGTCCTTTCAGGTCCTGGATAGATTTAATGGAATCGTTAACCAGTACACCGTCACCGCCAAAGCTCTCGTCCAGCGCGGCAACAGCCTTGAAGCAGAATTGCGGCCGGTATTTCAGAATTTCGTCGATTGTGGACGCCGAACCCGAGAGACGGCCGGAAGCCGCAGCGGCCATATACATGGAAGCTTCCTCAATGGTCTGAAGTTCGAGCTCAAGTCCCTGTTCTTCGAAGAAGCCCAGATCGCGCGCTAAATAAAGGGTGCCGTAGCCAACCCAGGTTGTGTGACCAAGTGACAGCTTTCCGGCGAAGCTGGGTGTTGATACCAGGGTAGAGGCAACCACTGAGGCGGCTGCGAGAGTCTTCAGACCTGTTTTAAAAGCTTTTGAGTTCATCAGTATGCGCTCCATAAAATTAGCTGTTCTGCATCGGTTTTTTATAAAGCTATATTTGATGTGCTTTTCTGACAATTATCATTTTATTGGGTTTTGGATAATGTTTTTTTATTTAGTTGTTAGTTTTTGTTTATTATTGGTGCGCGGTTTTGTTTTTGGCTCTAAAACAGTGCGTTTTTTTAAGTATTAGGCGGATTTTTCTTTTCTTTATTTTTATCGTTATGATTTTTAATGGTTTTGTTGCGGGGTTCTGGTGGTTTTTTTAAGCGCTTGATGCTGGGGGGGAAGGGAGTTGAAATGTTTCGCTAGCAGGTTTTGAGGATTTTTTTGGGGATGGGTTTTTTGCTGGTTATATTGAGTTCAGGTTAGCTTTTTAATCCTGACAACTAATACTATTGAAATGGATTTAATTACAATTAGTATTTTTTTATTTAATGCCTATAAAAAATCTATGCAAGGTTTTTTATCAGGGATTTCGAGCTTGGTGCTTGGCACCGTCTTCTCGCCGGGGCGGGTGCGCGCTGCGGGGGCGTTGTTGTATGATTGCACCTTTTCGAGCCTCGGACGGGGCGCTGGCGGTTGGGTATAGCGATAGCGGCAACCAGGCTGTGTTAACAGGTTCACGAATTAGCTAGAGGTTGCCTCGGGCATGCTGCTGATCATCGATAATTACGATTCCTTTACCTACAACGTCGTACAGTATCTGCAGGAGCTGGGCGCCGACGTGCGCGTCAGTCGCAATGACGAGATTGACCTCAGTGATATAGAGGCGCTGTCGCCGTCGCATCTGGTGATCTCGCCCGGTCCCTGCACGCCCAATGAGGCGGGCATCTCGCTGAAAGCCATAGAGCACTTTGCCGGCCGCCTGCCTATTCTGGGGATCTGCCTGGGACATCAGGCGCTGGGCCAGGTGTTTGGTGCAAAGGTCGTGCGGGCGCGTAAGGTGATGCACGGCAAGACCTCGCCGGTTTACCATCGCGGGGAGGGCGTCTTCGCCGGGCTGGATAATCCTGTGAGTGTTACGCGCTATCATTCTCTGATCCTGGAGAAGGAATCCCTGCCCGATGAGCTGGAAATTACCGCCTGGACCCAGGATGAACAGGGTAGGTTTGACGAAATTATGGGTGTCAGACATCGTCAGCTGGATGTCGAAGGTGTGCAGTTTCACCCGGAATCGATACTGACTCAGCAGGGCCATGAGCTGCTGAACAACTTTTTGAATCGCGGATAAGAGGCGACAGGATGGATATCAAAGAAGCGCTGGGGCGGGTGATCGAGCATATCGATCTGAGCCGCGACGAAATGGTAGACGTGATGCGTCAGGTGATGACCGGCGAGTGCGCCGAATCACAGATCGCCGGTTTCCTGGTCGCGTTGCGCATGAAAAGCGAGTCGATCGACGAGATCACCGGTGCCGCCCAGGTGATGCGTGAGTTGGCAACGCCGGTCAATGCCAAGAGCGGTCCGCTGGTGGATATCGTTGGTACCGGCGGTGATGGCGCCAACCTGTTTAACGTTTCATCCGCCAGTGCCTTTGTCGCTGCGGCCTGCGGTGTGCACATCGCCAAGCACGGTAACCGTGGTGTCTCATCGAGCAGTGGCAGTGCCGATCTGCTGGAACAGGCCGGTATCAACCTGGACTTGGGTGCAGAGGCGGTGGCGCGCTGTATCGACGAGGTGGGCGTGGGCTTTATGTTCGCCCCCGGTTATCACGGCGCTATGAAACACGCTATCGGCGCCCGCCGGGCGCTGGGTACCCGCACGCTGTTTAACATCCTCGGCCCGATGACCAACCCGGCTGGCGCCAAACGCCTGGTGATCGGCGTGTTCACCAAGAAACTTTGCCGCCCCATGGCCGAGGTGATGCAGAAGCTCGGTGGTGAACATATTATGGTGGTTCACGCCGAGGACGGGCTCGATGAGATCAGCCTGGCAACCCACACCTATGTCGCCGAGCTGAAAGATGGCGAAATCACTGAATACCGGCTTTCACCGGAAGATCTGGGCGTCGAGAGCCAGAGCCTGATCGGGCTGGTTGTGGATAGCCCGGCGCAGTCGCTGGAACTGATTAAGGCGGCCTTTAACGGCAGTGAAGAGACTGCTGCGCGCAAAGCGGTATCGATGGTTGCGTTGAATGCGGGTGCAGCCATTTACCTGGGCGGCCAGGCCGCCAGCCATAAAGAGGGCGTTGCCAGGGCGATCGAAGCGATCGCCTCCGGTGCGGCGATTAAGAAAATGCAGGAGCTGGCGACGTTCAGCCAGTCACTGAAGGACTGAAAACGATGACCGATACTCCTACGGTGCTGAAGAAGATCATCGCGCGCAAGCATGAAGAGATAGAAGAGCGTTCCGCGAAAGTATCCGTTCAGCAACTGACCGACCGGATTAAGGCGCAGCAGGGGACCGAGGCGGATCCGCGCGGCTTTGTCGCCAGTATGCAGCGGGCGCTCGATGAAGGCCGCTCCGCGGTGATCGCCGAGATCAAGAAGGCCAGCCCCTCCAAGGGCGTGATTCGTGACCCCTTCCACCCGGCGGAGATTGCTCGCTCCTACGCCCAGGGTGGTGCCAGCTGCCTGTCGGTGCTGACCGATGTGGATTTCTTCCAGGGACACGATGAGTACCTGATGGAAGCCCGGGCGGCCTGCAACCTGCCGGTGATTCGCAAGGACTTTATCGTCGAGCCTTACCAGGTGTATGAGGCTCGCGCGATCGGCGCTGACTGTATCCTGTTGATTGTGGCCGCACTGAGCGATCAGAAGCTGGCGGAGCTGAATGCGCTGTCGCTGTCGCTGGGTATGGATGTGCTGATCGAAGTGCATAACGAAGCAGAGCTTGAGCGCTCGTTGCCGCTGGGGAACAAGCTGGTCGGCATCAACAACCGTGACCTGCACACTTTCGAGGTTTCCCTGGACCACACCTTCCGTATGCTGGATAAGATTCCGTCCGATCGGCTGGTGGTCACCGAGAGCGGCATTCTGGCACCGGATGATGTGGCCGCTATGCGTGAGCACGGCGTTAATGCCTTCCTGGTGGGCGAGGCATTTATGCGTGCGCCGGAACCGGGCCAGAAACTGGCTGAACTGTTTAACTGAGGAAAAGCGAAAAAATGACGATGAACGTCAATGTACGCTGGGACGGTGACGAGCGCTTCAACGCGACAACCGATTCCGGTTTCGATGTCATGATCGATCGCGACCTGAAGCAGGGCCCGCGCCCCATGGAGTTGCTGCTGGCCGGTCTTGGCGGTTGTACCAGCGTCGATGTGATGAGCATTCTGCGCAAGGCGCGCCAGGATGTGACCGATTGCGTAGCGCAGATCGAGGCCGAGCGGGCGGATACCGTGCCGTCCGTGTTTTCCAAGATCCACGTCAAGTTCGTTGTGACCGGCCGCAAGCTCAAACCGGCCGCTGTCGAGCGTGCCGTCAAACTCTCTGCCGAGCAGTACTGCTCCGCATCGCTGATGCTGGAGAAGGGCGGTGTCGAGATCAGCCACAGCTTCGAGATCATCGAAGCGGAATAATCCCCGCCCGGCGACCTGTCCGCCGCCTGGCTTGTAATCTGGCTTGGCGGCGGGTATGATTTCGCGTCCGATATTTTCGGCATATACTGTTAATACTTAACTCCTTGCTTTCGGTCGGCCGGCAATACGCCTCTGTTCATGGCTGTTTATGAACTGCGGCGCTGTCTGATGCGAAGGCTACTAACCCGTAAGGAGCAATAATGCGTCATTACGAAATCGTCTTTCTGGTTCACCCGAACCAGAGCGAGCAGGTTCCGGCTATGATCGAGCGTTACAAAGCCCTCATCGAAGGTGCTAACGGTCAGATCCATCGCCTGGAAGACTGGGGCCGCCGTCAGCTGGCTTACCCGATCAACAATGTTCACAAGGCACACTACGTGCTGATGAACGTTGAATGTGGTCAGGAAGAGCTGGACGAACTGGCTAACCTGTTCCGTTACAACGACGCCGTGCTGCGTAACATGGTTATCCGTTGTAAAGAAGCAATCACTGAACCTTCTCCGATCAAAGCTGCTGAAGCACGCGAAGATCGTAAACCGCGTCGCGAAGAGCGCTCCGAGAAGCAGGAAAAACCTGCTGAACAGAACGCTGAAGCCGCTTCAGAAGAGTAATTTAAAGGAGAGTTCAGATGGCACGTTTTTTCCGTCGTCGCAAGTTCTGCCGTTTCACCGCTGAAGGCGTTAAAGAGATCGACTACAAGGATCTCGATACCCTGAAAGGCTACATCACCGAAACTGGCAAAATCGTTCCGAGCCGCATCACCGGTACCAAAGCGCGTTACCAGCGTCAGCTGGCCACCGCTATCAAGCGTGCGCGTTACGTGGCTCTGCTGCCGTACACTGACAGCCACGACATCTAAGGCCGTTCCGGCCCGACCGGAACCCTGCGTATGGCGGCTCATGCCGCTGTACGGATGAAAGGTTAGAGGTGAGACGGGGCAGTCCCGTCAACCGGATAGGAATTAAACCTGCAGCCACGGCTGCAGATATGATGAGGTTAACGAGATGGAAGTAATTCTGCTCGAGAGCATCGGCAAGCTGGGTCAGCTTGGCGACAAGGTTTCAGTAAAGGGTGGTTTCGGCCGCAACTTCCTGATCCCGCAGGGCAAAGCCGTACCGGCTACCGAAGGCAACGTAGCACGTTTCGAAGAGCGTCGTGCAGAGCTGGAACAGGCTGAAGCTGAAAAGCTGACTGCTGCTCAGGCTCGCGCTGATCAGTTCAACGATCTGGAGCTGTCCGTTGTCGCCAAAGCTGGTGACGAAGGCAAGCTGTTCGGTTCTATCGGTACTCGTGATATCGCTGATGCGATCTCCGAAGCCGGTATCGCTGTAGAAAAGAGCGAAGTTCGTCTGCCGGCTGGTGTTATCCGCACCGTTGGCGAATTCGACGTTGCTCTGCAGCTGCACCCGGAAGTTATCGCAAACATGAAGCTGACTGTTGTCGCTGAATAAGTTGCGCTAACGCTTGAGAAAACGCCGCATCCTTCGGGATTGCGGCGTTTTTTATGCCCGAAATATGGCCCGGTGACGGACAATCCGGGTCGGCTCTTTTTAGTCAGTAAAAGAGCCTTTAGACTAGACTCCTTTCAGACTCCCCATGATGCGAGACAGGTAGTAGTGGATATCGCGGAACAGACCGACGAGGCGTTTGAAGGCGCCAAAGTACCGCCTTACTCAATGGAGGCCGAGCAGTCCGTGCTGGGCGGCCTGATGCTGGATAACAACGCTTGGGACACCGTGTCCGAGGTGGTGCTCGAGCAGCATTTTTATAGCGGTAATCACCGTTCGATCTACCGCACCATGCAGAAGCTGATCGATGACAGCCGTCCCATCGATGTGGTGACCCTGTCGGAAGAGCTGGACCGTATCGGCGAGCTGGAGCAGGCGGGCGGGCTCGAGTACCTGGTGTCCCTGGCGCGTAACACCCCCAGTGCCTCGAACATTCGCGCCTATTCCGAGATCGTGCGTGACCGCGCGCTGCTGCGGCAGATGATCTCGGTCGCCAACGAGATCGCCGACAGTGCGTTTCAGCCCCAGGGGCGGGCCTCGGACGAGATTCTCAACGAGGCGGAGCAGAAGATCTTTGAGATCGCCGAGAGTCGGCCCAATCAGGGCGGACCCGAGCCGATCAATCCGCTGCTGAAGCGGGCTGTGGATCGCATCGATACCCTGTTCAACAACTCTGACGCGCTCACCGGCACCACCACCGGTTTTGACGATCTGGATGCGCGTACCGGCGGTCTGCAACCGTCCGATCTGATTATCGTCGCAGCACGTCCCTCCATGGGTAAGACCACTTTCTCCATGAACCTGGTGGAGAACGCGTTGATGGGCACCGACAAGCCGGTGCTGGTTTTCAGTCTCGAGATGCCGGCGGACCAGCTTGTCTCGCGTATGCTGTCATCGCTGGGTCGTATCGATCAGACCAAGGTGCGTAACGGTCAGCTGGAAGAGGATGACTGGCCGCGCCTGACCGCAGCGGTCAATATGCTCAAGAACAAGCCGCTCTACATCGATGATCAGGCCGGTATCAGCCCCAACGAGATGCGCGCCCGCGCCCGTCGTATCGTCCGTGAGCACGGCGAGCTTGGCATGATAATGATCGATTATCTTCAGCTGATGTCGATGAAAAACGGCAAGAACGAAGGCCGTACCCAGGAGATCTCGGAGATCTCCCGCTCATTGAAGGCGCTGGCGAAAGAGATGGAGTGCCCGGTAGTGGCGCTGTCGCAGCTTAACCGCTCCCTTGAGCAGCGCCCCAACAAACGCCCGGTTAACTCGGATCTGCGTGAATCCGGCGCCATCGAGCAGGACGCCGACGTCATCATGTTTATCTACCGTGATGAGGTCTATAACGAGGACAGTCAGGAGAAAGGCGTGGCCGAGATTATTATCGGTAAGCAGCGTAACGGTCCTATCGGCACCACGCGACTGGCGTTTATCGGTAAGTACACCCGCTTTGAAAACCTGGCACACGGTTACGATTACGGCCCGGACGAGTAAGTCCGGGCGCAGGTCTGGGCTTAGCTGGTGATTTTCAGCATCTGCGAGCGGAATGCATCCGGTATCGGGCGTACCTTGCGGGCGTCATAGTCGAAGAAGACGACACCTGTCTTGGCATGTGCGACCTCTACGGCGGTCTTCTTGTTGGTCAGCAGATAATAGATATCGCAGCCGTACTTGTTGAAATCACCCACGGTGACATCGACCTGAATATGATCGCCGTAGAACCCCTCCGCCTTATACACGATCGCCGTATCTGACATGATCAGGCTGGCGCCCTCCACATCCATTTCCGTGTAGTGATACTGCTTCAAGAAACGGACTCTCGCCTCGTGGATAATCGACAGGACGGCGTCGTTACCGAGGTGCCCGCCGTAATTGATATCGCTGATTCTGAGTGGGATTTCGGTACTGAATAGATAGTTTTCCGGCATCTCGATGCGAATGCGTGCCATGAATACAACTCCCTGAATATTCTATTCTTATGAGCCTTATCCTAGTTCAAAAACCGCTCAGAGGGACAGGGCTGAGCGGTTAATTTTCCAGCTGGCCGAGCACGTCGATAATGGCGCTGCACAGGGTGGCCAGGTCAGCGTTGCTCATCACATAGGGCGGCATCACGTAAACCAGCTTGCCGAACGGACGCACCCAGACACCGGCGTCGACAAACAGCGGCTGGATCTCGGCCAGGGATACGCCCTGGTGCAACTCCACCACACCGATCGCGCCCAGTGCGCGGACCTCGGCCACGTTGCTCAGTTCAGCCGCTGGTGCGAGCCGCTCCTTGAGCTGCCCCTCGATACGTTGAACCTCGGCCTGCCAGTCCTGTTCCTGCAGCAGCGTCAGGCTTTCGTTGGCGACGGCGCAGGCCAGCGGGTTACCCATAAAGGTGGGGCCATGCATGAAGCAGCCGGCGCCGCCTTTGGAGATGGTTTCGCCGATATGGGCGGTGGTCAGTGTTGCCGCCAGGGTCATGTAGCCGCCGGTCAGGGCTTTGCCCAGGCAGATAATATCCGGGCTGATACCGGCGTGTTCGCAGGCAAACAGCTTGCCGGTGCGACCGAATCCGGTGGCGATCTCGTCGGCAATCATCAGGACGTCATAGCGGTCGCAAAGCGCGCGGGCGCCCTTGAGCCACTCCGGCGAATAGAAATACATGCCGCCGGCACCCTGAACCACAGGCTCGAGGATCAGTGCAGCGATCTCGTCGGCGTGCTCGCTGAGCATCGCTTCCAGGGGCTCCAGGTCGCCATCGAGCAGCGGCTGACCGAAGCGGCTTTCCGGGCGCGGAATAAAGAACTGCTGGGCCAGCACCCCGCTGAACAGCTCATGCATGCCGGTGACCGGGTCGCACACCGACATGGCGCCGAAGGTGTCGCCGTGATAACCGTTACGCAGGGACAGCATCCGGTGCTTGCCCGGTTTACCGCGGGCGTGCCAGTACTGGATCGCCATCTTCATGCTGACTTCGGCGGATACCGAGCCCGAGTCGGCAAGAAAGACGCGGTCCAGTCCTGCCGGCGTCATCGCCACCAGCTTGCGAGACAGCTCAATGGCCGGCTCGTGGGTAATGCCACCAAACATCACATGGGACATTTTGTCGATCTGGCCATGGGCGGCGGCGTTCAGACGCGGGTGGCTGTAGCCGTGGATCGCCGACCACCAGGAGGCCATGCCGTCGATCAGTTCGCGTCCGTCACTGAGTTTCAAACGTACGCCGGAGGCGGATTCCACCGGCGTCATCGGCGGCGGATTGATCATCGAGGAGTAGGGGTGCCAGATATGGGCCTGGTCAAAGGCCAGCTGCTCTTCGTTGATGCTCATACTACCTCCGGTGAAAAAAGCGGGGACGCTGGGTATCTGGAGGCGGGCAGTGTAACACAGGGGCTTTCTCAAACACTGTGGGTTGAACGTCGGGTTTAATGGACTCTTCGGTGCGGTTTGTGGCCTGGCTTTTTGGGGTTGGCCGGATGCAGATCCGAAGAGGGCGCGAGAAAGTGGTGCTGCCTGTCGGTGAGTTTTGCCTCACCGGTATAACCTGCAGGTACCTGCTGGATTTTGCCGCCGGACTTCAGGTAGGAGCGGGTCTGCTCGGCAATGGATTGGTGAGTTTCCTTGAAAACGGTTTTCTTGTGCGACATGGAAAGGTCTCCGTATTAATGGACAACTAACAAGTGTAGACCTTCCACTGTTCTCTGCCGGTGAAAAATTAAACAACTCTTCGGTGCCTGTTTTCCGCCCCTAAAGCTGCTCCAGTTGCGCCAGGTAATCCTGGGCCTGGGTGAGGATCGCAGCGCGGGTTGCATCGTCCTGGCGCTCCCAGTTGCGGTAAATCATTGCGACGCGGGGATTGGCTTCAAAGCGTTCGCGGTGCCTGAGCATGAAATGCCAGTAGAGGCTGTTGAACGGACAGCTGCGGGGGCCGGAGCGCTGGCTGACTTTATAATGGCACTCCTTGCAGTAATCACTCATGCGGGCTATGTACTGGCCGGAGCCAGCATAAGCCTTGCTGGCCAGAAGGCCTGCGTCGGCGAACTGGCTCATGCCGCGGGTGTTGGGCAGCTCGACCCACTGGATCGCATCGACGTAAACACCGAGATACCAGTTATCCACAGCGTCCGGGTCCAGGCCTGCGATCAGGCAGAAGTTACCGATCACCATCAGGCGCTGGATATGGTGGGCGTAGGCGTATTCCAGCGACTGTCCGATCGATTCACGCAGACAGCGCATACGGGTATCGCCGTTCCAGAAGTAGCCGGGCAGCTTGCCCCGGGCGTCAAGCGCATTGAGCTGCTCATAGCCTGGCATATTAGCCCAGTAAATACCGCGCACGAACTCCCGCCAGCCCAGTATCTGGCGCACGAAACCCTCCAGCTGCGCCAGGGAAATGCGCTGCGGGTCGGCTTTCCAGGCCGCTATCGCTTTGTCGATCACCTGCCGTGGATGAAGGATTTTTGCATTCAGTGCAAACGACAGTCGCGAGTGGTAAAGACTCCAGCGCTGCCCGGTTTGTCGGGTCATGGCGTCCTGAAAACGGCCGAAGTTGGGCAGCAGATGCTCACAGAAGTAATCCAGCAGTTGTCGTGACTGGCTGCGAGTGATTGGCCAGATCAGTTGCTGCTGCGCCTGGCCAAATGTATCGATCCGGTGGCGCTCCAGTCGTTCAAGAACCTCGCCGGCAGCATTGGCAAACAGCAGCGGTTGGGGCAGCAGGTCCAGATCATCGGCCTTGAGTGACTCGCGATTCTCCTTGTCGAAGTTCCACTGGCCCCCCGCCGGTTTGCCGTTATCCAGCAGGATGTCGTGCCGTTTGCGCATACGCCGATAGAACGCCTCCATGCGATGCGCCGTACCCGCCTTGAACTCTTTTGGAAGTTCTTCGAACGGAAGCAGGAAGTGCTCGGTATCCACCTCCCGGCTGGGCAGGTCGAGATCGGCGGCATAGGTGCGCAGCTGCTCCAGCAGACGGTATTCGTCGGGCCGTTGGAACTCGAACGCTGTGATCGCGTAATCGGCAATAACCTGGTCGAGCAGCTGCGGCAGGTTGGTGCAGTGGGCGGTGTCGTCCAGCGTCAGGTGAATCACCCGGTGACCCGCTTTCTCAAGTGCGCAGGCGAATGCCTGCATAGCCAGAAAAAACGCGCAGACCTTCTGCACATGGTGACGCACGTAGCCGGTTTCCTGTTTCAGTTCGGCGATCAGGTAGATGCAGTGTGGGTTCTTTTCCCGGAACCAGCTGTGAGAGGCATTCAGTTGATCGCCGAGGATCAGACGGAGGGTAGTGGAGTTGCTCTCAGCCTCGGAGTTCGAACCTGGTGTCGAATCTGTTGTGGAATGCGTCATGTTTCGCTTCCTGGCGGGTTGTCATTCATAGGTCGGCTCTTTGTGCGTCGGCAACGTTCTGAACAGTAGATCACCGAATCCCAGTCCCTGGCCCATTTTTTACGCCAGTTGAACGGACGCTGACAGACCGGGCAGATCTTACTGGGTAGATGCGGCTTAGCGTGCACGGGCCTGTCTATCCTCGCCGGGCGGTCGCACGTGGCGCTTGAGAATACGCTCGGCTTCGCTGCGCACATCCTGCCGTTCCCGCCAGCGCCAGAGCCGCTCACGGGCTGCGGCGCTGGCGCTTTCCAGATCGATGATCGCCTCCGGGTAGCGCTCCAGTCCGAGCATCTGTCGCTCCAGCGGACCGGCGGACCAGGGCTGGTGGATAAGGTCGGTAGGGATATCCCGCAGTTCCGGCACCCATTGGCGAATAAAACGGGCCTCTGGGTCCTGCTCTCTGGATTGCTTGAGCGGGTTATAGATGCGAATGGTGTTGGTGCCGGTGACGCCCGCCTGCATCTGTATCTGCGGGTAGTGGATACCGGGTTCGTAGTCCAGAAAGAGTCTTGCCAGAGGCCGGGTGCAGAGTCGCCAGTCGATATTCAGGTGATGGCAGAGAAAGCTGACCAGCATCGCCCGCATCCGAAAGTTGATATAGCCCGTGGCGTGCAGCGCGCGCATACAGGCATCCACCAGCGGGAAGCCGGTTCTCCCGGCAAGCCAGGCGGCGAGGTCCTGTTCTACCCGTGCATCCTGTCGATAGGGCAGCTGTTCATAGGCTCGGTTGACCGGGCGAAACTCCATCTCGCACTCGCTTTCGAACTTCTGGATAAAGTGGCAGTGCCAGTGCAGCCTGGAGCTAAAAGCGCGCAGGCTGTCGCTCCACTCTCGCTGGTGGCGCTGCCGGCAGGTCTGCCGGTACACCTGGCGCAGGCTCAGGTTGCCCCAGGCCAGGTAGGGCGAGAGTCGGGAGCAGTGTTCGCGGCTCCTTTCCGGGCTTGAGAGCGAATAGCGGTAGGACAGGCCACGGTCGGTCAGAAAGCTCTCCATCACCGCGTTGGCCTGTCGTTCGCCGCCGCGCTGGAACTGCAGAGAATCCTCAGTGCTAGCCTGGGGCCAGATCAGTTGGGACAACGGCTCCAGGTAAACGGGTATCAGCCGGTGCAGGTCGGGCTCGGCGAGTGGCGCGCGCATCACCCGGTACCAGTGCGCGTCCCAGTCATCCCGTGTGTTTAAACCGCGGATCACCGCGCCGGTTGGAAACTCCCGCCAGTTGATCCCCTGTTGCCGACACCACTGCGAGACCCTTCGATCTCGCTGGAAGCTGATATCCGTCCCGGTCTCCTCATGGCTGAACAGGGTCGTTATCCGGTAGCACGTCGAAATTTGCGCCAGGATGTCGGGCAGGGTGCCGCACTGAATGCTGATGCGGGCATCGAAGGGACGAAGCTGCTGATCCATCGCCTCCAGGGACTGACGGATAAAGCGCCAGTGACGACCGCTCAGATGAGGATCCAGGTCGGTCCCTGTTTCCAGCACATAGAGCAGCAGCGTTGGCAGGCCGGTCGATATGGCTTCAACCAGGGGCTGGTGATCGCTCAGGCGCAGGTCGCGCTTGAACCAGACGATCTGGATCGGCGGGCGGTCACTCACGCCGCTGATTCCCGTCGAGGCTAATTGGCCAGTCCGCACAGTCGACGCTGTCCAGTGGCAGTGCCGGCTGATTATCTGTCCAGCGTTGCACATATTGGCCATCGGGATCGTACTGGCGCCCCTGCCATTCGATATCGAAATGGCGGCCGCCGCGCGGATCGGCGCCGACCCCGGCGATATACTGCCAGTTACCCCAGTTTGCCGCCGGGTCGTAGTCCACCAGTTGCTGTTCGAACCAGGCGGCGCCGTAGCGCCAGTCCACACCGAGCTCATTGACCAGGTAGCTGGCGGCGAGCTGCCTGCCGCGGTTGGAGAGCCAGCCGGTTTCGCGAAGCTCGTTCATGCAGGCGTTTACCAGGGGGCTTGGCGTGCTGCCCTGGGTCCATTTGCGAAAGCGCGCCGGGTAGAAGGTGGTCAGTGGCGGTTGCGTCTTGATGCCGCGGAACTGGAACAGCTGTGAACCCTGTTTGTAGGCATACCAGTGAAAGTATTCCCGCCAGAGCAGCTCAACGTAGATCCAGCGGGAGGATTCGCTGGCGCCGTGCCGGGTTTCATACTGGTACAGGGCTGTTGAAATCTGTCGTGGTGACAGCGCACCGTTGGCCAGCCAGGGGCTGAAGCCGGTGCTGTTATCGCCGCCTTGAAGCGCATTGCGTGTCGCCTTGTAGCTGTGCGGAAGACGCGTTGAAAAGTAGTAATCCAGCCTCGCCGCGGCGCCTTCGCTGCCACCGCTCAGGTCGCTTCCGCCTCTGGATGCATCCGGTAGTTGATTCCAGTCCGAGAACGGCAGAGTGAGTGGTGGCGGCGGCAGCAGGCGTCCCGGTGGGGACAGAGTGTCGGGAACAGTTAGCGGCTCCACCTCTTTGCGAAAGGCGGTGAAATAACTCGGCAGCTGTTCGACCGGAAACGGCAGGTGGTCCGGGGTGAACAGTGTATGGGTCCAGATCAGTCTTTTGTGAACGCCGGGAAACTCCAGCCGGTCCCACTCCGTCAGCTCGTCGAAGCAGCTGGGATGGCTCTGTAGCAGCAGATCCACGTTGAGCGCCGAGCACAATCTGCGCAGGCTGGCTTCTGGCTGGTCGAAAAGTACCAGCAGGCGCTGTCCCAGCGCTTCCAGGTGGCGGTCGAGATCGCGCAGAGACTGGTACAGAAAGCGCCAGCGATGCTCACCCAGGGGGCGCGACTGATATCTGCCCATGCGAAACCAGCCAGGGTTTACGCAGTAAACGCAGATCAGTGTGTCGGACAGGCTGGCTGCCTGTGCCAGCGCGGCGTTATCGGTCAGTCGCAGGTCGTTAGTGAAGCGGTACAGCGTCGTGGTCATCTTGATCTCCCGGAAGCCTAAGCAGTTACGTGCCGGGAGGTCAGAGTAGATCATTCGCGAGGCTGGACCAGCATTGCGGCGGTTACAGCAGTGTGGCCGCCGCTGTGATGCTGAGCACGTGGATCGACTCGTCGCTGATGCGGAAGCGGATATTGAGCTGGTGCAGGCTGACCCCGTACTCGCGCTCGGGGTCGCGCTGGTAGGCGGGTCTCGGATCGCAGCGCAGCAGCTCCTCTATCTGTGTCGTCAGCGGCTGCTGCTTGAGTCGACTCTGCTCGTTGATCGCCTGTTGCGCCTGCTCGCTCCAGTGTATCGGCAGGTCCAGGGTTTCGATCTTTTCCGCCAGTGCAAACTGAGCCTCGGGGATAATATCGGCGTAGGGCAGGTAGGGTTTGATATCGAGAATCGGCGTGCCGTCGAGCAGATCCGCGCCGGCCACGTCGAGCAGGATGCGGTCCCCGTCCTGGCGAATGCCGTTCAACTGCACGGGGGAAAGGCCGATGGGATTGGGGCGAAACGGCGAGCGGGAGGCAAACACGCCGAGGCGTTTGTTGCCGCCGAGACGTGGCGGTCGTACCAGTGGCTTCCAGCCCTGCTCGGCGGTGGCGCTGAACAGAAAGATCAGCCAGATATGGCTGGCCTGCTCCAACCCGCGTACCGCTTCCAGTGAAGCAAAGGGCGGGTAGAGCTCGATGGTTGCACTCAGCGAGGGGGTCAGCCCCGGCTGGCGTGGGATACCGAACTTCTCGTCAAAAGCGCTGTGGATCACGCCGATGGGCTCAAAATTGATCGGGGTGCTCATGGGTTTCCTCAGCCAATCAGGGCGTCGAACAGCAGCTTGCTGCCGGTGACAAACAGAAAGATGAAACAGATGCGGTAGAACCACTTCTCGTCGATGCGGTGGTGCATCCAGTAACCGAGCCGCACCCCCACCGGTGCCAGTACCGCCAGCACGGCGGCGGTGCTGAGGTTGGCCAGACTGAACTGCCCGAGCAGGGCATAAGGTATCACTTTCAGATAATTGATCGCTGCGAACATGATGATCGTGGTGCCGATATAGATGCTCTTATCCAGCTGCAGCGGCAACAGGTAGATATTCAGTGGCGGTCCGCCGGCGTGGACGCTGAAGCTGGTGAAGCCGGTCACCCAGCCCCAGAAACTGCCGCGGGCCAGGCTGGGCTCTTTCGCTTCCCGCCGCGCCGGCCTCAGCCAGTAATTCAGTGTAAACAGCACGGCGATGCTGCCGACGATGAATTGCAGGCTGCGCTCGCTGAGATAGCTGAAGCTCAGCGCGCCGACGATAATGCCGACCAGTGAGGCCGGGATCAGCACTTTCAGCAGGCTGAAGTCGCCCTTGCCGCGAAAGCTCCAGAGCCCTACCAGATCCATCAGGCAGAGAATCGGCAGCATGATCGCCGCTGCCTGCACCGGACTGATCACCAGTGACATCATCGGTACGGCGAGCAGACCCAGACCACCACCGAAGCCACCCTTGGAAATGCCGACAATAAGTATTGCCGGCACGGCGGCGAGGTAAAACCAGGGATCGGTGATCATGCGTGTTCAGGTTCCTTGTGCAGGTGGCTGCGGTCCTGAACCGGCAGTGTTGAGCTCCAGTGGCTGGAGGCTTTTTCCGCCTGCTCGGCCAGGCGCTGCAGCTGGCTGATCGCATCCAGCAGAGACATGCTCTCGGTGTTGTCCATGCGCCCACTGACCGCCTGCTCCAGCAGCAGGCTCTTCAGCTGTTGGTAGATCCCCTTTACTTCGCGCATCAGCTGATGGGTCTGATAACCCTGGCTGCTGCTGTCTTCACGGATCTCGGCCAGGTCGACCAGGCGGATGATCGCCTGCTTGAACTCGAACAGGCTGTTCTTGACGCTGGCATCCTGAATGGCATCGAACTGTGGATAGTACTCCGGCAGGGCAGCACTCAGGCGGGCCATTTCACTGAAATAGCGCGCCACGCGCAGGGAGATCGGCAGCGTCTCGCTGATCTCCGGGTTCAGGTTCTGCCGCGCCAGTTCCTGGTTGAACTCGGCAATTTTGCCGACCAGCTGGTAGATACCCTGGGCCTCGGCTTCGATCTTATCCCGGGAGGCGCTTTCGGCGCTCAGTGCCTCCTTGGTCAGGCGGGTGCAGTGCCGACTGACGCGGGCCAGTTCCTGGTTCATCGCCTCCACCGCGAGAGAGGGAGTGGTGATGATGTTCTTATCCAGATGGCGTGGGCGCGCCTCGTTCTCCTCCAGGCTGCGGAAACGGTTGTTGAGCATCTTTTCCATGCGATCGGTCAGCGGCCAGATCATCGCCACACCGGTGAGGTTGAACAGGGTGTGGAAGAGTGCCAGCAGGCTGACCAGGTCGAACCGGCTGGCATCCAGCTGGTCGAGCCAGCCCGCCAGCAGCATCAGGAAAATCAGTCCCACTGCGCCGGTGAGCAGGTTGAAAATTACGTGGGCGGCGGAGATGCGCTTGGCATTGGGAGTGGCGCCGATGGCGGCGATCAGTGCAGTGGTTGTGGTACCGACGTTGGCGCCGATCACCAGTGCGGCGGCCGCAGACAGGGTAATGGAGCCGGTGTGGACCAGTGACAGGGCGATGGCCATAACGGCCGCGGAGGCCTGCATCAGGAAGGTGAGCAGGAAACCAGCGGCGACAAAGATCGCCAGGGCCAGCGGGCCGTGGCCGATGCTATCCAGCGGAATGTTCTCCGACAGGCCATCAAAGCTGGCGCGCAGGAAATCGAGGCCGATAAAGAACAGGCCAAAACCGGCAACCGCCGTACCGATGTGGCCCATACGCCCGTTTTTGCTGATCGTGCGCAGGGCGATGCCGGCGCCAATCATCGGGAGCGCGAAGGCGCTGATCTTGATCTTGAAGCCGATCAACGCCACCAGCCAGCCGGTCATGGTGGTGCCGATATTACAGCCGTAAATCACCGCGATAGATTGTCCCAGTGTCAGCAAGCCCGCGTTTACGAAGCCCAGTGTAGCCACTGTCACCGCACTGGAGGACTGGACCGCGGCCGTGATCAGTGTGCCGGAGAGCAGACCGCGAAGGCGGGAGCGGGTGGCTGCCTCCAGCGCCTGTTTCAGGGAGCGTCCCGCGGCCTGTTTAAGGCCCGCCGTCATCAGTTGCATCCCCAGTAGAAAGAGGCCGATGCCACCGACCAACTGGCCAATCATCTCTAGTGTCATTTCCCTGCTCCGCAAACGAGTCTGTCCAGACGGACAGTTTACCAGATGTTGTTTTTATTACCGTTTATCAATTGGATGGCGTTCTTGCCAGAACCCATACCTGGACCTCGTTCGAGCCCGCTTTTTTCAGCAGTTTTGCCAGCTCATTGGCGGTGGCGCCGGTGGTCAGGATGTCGTCAACGATTGCAACGCGCTCAGGCACACGACCACTCAAGGCAAAGCTGCCTCTGAGGTTGATGGCGCGGGACCGGCGATCCAGTTCCGCCTGGTGGCCGGTTCTGCGGACCTTCCTGAGAGTGCTGTGGCTGACGGGGATATCGAGTCGTTTGCCCAGCTCGCTGGCCAGCAGTGCAGCCTGGTTGAAGCCACGCACGGATTCCTGCCAGGGGTGCATCGGCACCGGCAGCAACAGATCGGGCGGGGTTTCGATCCGCTCCTGCAGCAACCCGGCCAGGGTAGCGGCCAACCCGCCCAGCAAAGCGGGGCGGCGGTGGTACTTGATGCCGGGAATCATCTGGCTGAGTGGAAAGGCATAGCCAAAGGCTGCGATCACCCGGTCGAAACCGGGCGGCGAGGTCTGGCAGCGACCGCAGGGCTGATCGGGCGGGATTCGGGGCGAGCGCGGTTCGGCGCAGCGGGGACAGCAGCCGATCAGCCAGGGGAGGTCGGCATGACAGGCATCGCACAGGCCGCTGGCGCCGGCAGTATGCAGGCGGCAAAGAAAACAGGGTTGGTTAAAAAATAATCTAAGGTAGACCTTGCTGTTTTTCATAAGTTGACAGTTCCTTCTGTCTGTTTATGATTTGCGTCCAATGCCAATTCAAACCGGGGAGCCACACCCAATGCAAACCCACGCTGAAGTACGCCACGACTGGACAGAGGCGGAGATCCAGGCGCTGTTCGACCTGCCGTTCAATGATCTGCTGTTCCGTGCCCAGACGGTGCATCGCCAGCATTTCGATCCGAACGAGGTGCAGGTGAGCACGCTGCTGTCGATCAAGACCGGCGCCTGCCCCGAAGACTGCAAATACTGTCCGCAGAGTGCGCACTACGACACCGGCCTGGAAAAGCAGCGCCTGATGGAAGTGGAAGCCGTGCTGGCCAAGGCGAAGCAGGCGAAGGCGGCGGGCTCCACCCGTTTCTGCATGGGTGCAGCCTGGAAACACCCCACTGACCGTGACATGCCCTATGTACTGGAAATGGTCAAAGGCGTAAAGGAGCTGGGGCTGGAAACCTGCATGACCCTGGGGATGCTGAAAGAGCATCAGGCCGATCAGCTGGCCGAGGCCGGACTGGACTATTACAACCACAACCTGGATACCTCGCCGGAGTTCTACGACAAGATCATCACCACCCGCACCTACCAGGATCGTCTCGATACCCTGGGCCATGTGCGCGATGCCGGGATGAAGATCTGCAGCGGCGGAATTCTTGGCATGGGCGAAACCGCCAACGACCGTATCGGCCTGCTCAAACAGCTGGCCAACCTGCCGCAGCAGCCGGAATCGGTGCCGATCAATATGCTGGTTAAAGTGGAAGGCACGCCGCTGGAAAATGTCGAAGACCTGGACCCGCTGGAGTTTGTCCGCAATATCGCGGTAGCGCGAATACTGATGCCGAAATCCCATGTGCGTCTCTCAGCCGGTCGCGAGCAGATGTCCGATGAGATGCAGGCGATGACCTTCTTCGCCGGCGCCAACTCGATTTTCTACGGCGAGTGCCTGCTGACCACACCGAACCCGGAAACCAACCGCGATCTGCAGCTGTTCAAGCGCCTGGGCATCAATGTGGAACAGCGTATCGAGCAGACCGACGCCGAGCAGGAAGAGGCGATCGCCCGCAACCTGCAGGCGCGCCAGGACGATGCACTGTTCTACGACGCGGTGAACTGATCCCGATGTCCTTCGATCAGCTGGAAGTGGCGCTGCAGGAGCGCCGTGATGCCCACCTTTATCGCCGCCGTCGGCTGCTGCAGTCGCCCCAGGGGCCGGAGGTCAGCGTCGATGGTCAGGCTTGCCTTGCGTTCTGCTCCAACGACTACCTGGGTCTGGCTAACCACCCGGCCCTGAAGCAGGCGATGATCGAGGGCGTCGAACGCTTTGGGGTCGGCGGTGGTGCATCCCACCTCGTGATGGGACATTCCAGCGCTCATCATGAGTTGGAAGAGGCGCTGGCTGAGTGGACGGGACGGCCGCGCGCGCTACTGTTCTCCACCGGCTATATGGCCAATCTCGGTGTTATCAATGCACTGCTCGACAAGCAGGATGCCGTTTTCGAAGACCGGTTGAATCATGCCTCACTGCTCGATGGCGGCCTGCTCTCCGGCGCCCGTTTCCAGCGCTACCTGCACAACGACGCCGCAAGCCTGCAGCAGCGTCTGGCAAAGAGTGATGCCCGTCGCAAGCTGGTGGTCACCGACGGTGTGTTCAGTATGGATGGTGATATAGCGGATCTGCCTGCACTGGCCCGTACCACCCGCGAAGCTGGTGGCTGGCTGATGGTGGACGATGCTCACGGCATGGGTGTGCTGGGTGAGACAGGCGCTGGCTGTGTCGAGCAGTTTGGCCTGAGTCAGTCCGATGTGCCGGTGCTGATGGGTACGCTGGGTAAGGGCTTCGGTACAGCTGGTGCGTTTGTCGCCGGCAGCGAAGCGCTGATCGAAACGCTGATCCAGTTTGCCCGCAGTTATATCTACACCACCAGCATGCCGCCGGCCGTGGCCTGGGCTACGCTCGCCAGCCTGAAACTGGTGCGCGAAGAGAGCTGGCGCCGGGAAAAACTGCAGTCACTGATTCAGCGTTTCCGCCGTGGTGCACAGCAGCTGGGTTATGAGCTGATGGCCTCGGAAACGCCGATTCAGCCGATCCTTGTTGGCGATGCCGCCGAGGCGATGCGTCTCAGCGAGGGGCTGGAAGCCCGAGGACTGTTTGTATCCGCGATCCGTCCGCCCACGGTGCCGGTTGGCAGCTCGCGGCTGAGAGTGACGCTGAGCGCGACACATACCGAGCAGCAGGTCGATCGTCTGCTGGCGGCGCTTGAAGAGTTGCGCGGAGGTGTGGCGTGAGCCTGCATGTTGAACGCTACGGGAGTACAGGTCCGGAACTGGTGCTGCTGCATGGCTGGGGACTCTCCAGCGCAATCTGGGCACCGGTGGTGGAAAGGTTAAGCCGGCAATACCGTCTGACGCTGATCGATATTCCTGGCCTGGGCCGTTCCCCGGCACTGGATACCGGCTCGCTCGATGCGCTGGCCACTGCGCTGTTGGCGCAGGCTCCGCAGCGGGCCATCTGGGTCGGCTGGTCTCTCGGCGGCGCACTGGCATTGAAGGTTGCCAGCCTGCAGCCGGCGCGGCTAAGTGCACTGATGCTGGTAGCGGCAACGCCCTGTTTTGTGCAGCGCGAAGGCTGGCAGCCCGCCATGGATCCCGCCCTGTTCGACGCCTTTGCCGAGGGTGTGGCGCACTTGCCCGCTAAAACCCTGGGCCGCTTCGCCATGCTGCAGACCCAGGGCAGCCAGAGTGCGCGCACTGAGCTGAAAATGCTGAAACAGGTGATAGCTCAGTCGGAGCCTGACAACCTGGCTGGCACGCTTGAGCTGCTGCGCGAGGATCTGCGGGCTGAACTGGCCGAGCTTTCGGTGCCCGCAAGCCTGGTGCTGGGGCGGTATGATCAGCTGGTCCCCGCTTCATTGGCGGATGCGGTTGTGCAGATCAATCCAGCTATCGAGGTACAGAGTTTCGAGGCTTCGGCGCATCTTCCGTTTCTTAGCGAACCGGAGCACTTTGACGAGGCTCTGGCCAGTCTGACAAGGCGGACCTGCCTATGACCGCCATGCTTAGAGACAAGCGGCTGGTGGCCAGCTCTTTCAGCCGCGCGGCGGCGACCTATGACAGCGTTGCCGGGTTACAGCGTGATACCGCCGACAGGTTGCTCACCTGGCTGCCGGATATGGAGCCAGAGGTGGTGATGGATCTGGGCAGCGGCACCGGTTACGCCTCGCCGAAACTGAGGGCGCACTATCCACAGGCGCTGCTGCTGAGTCTGGATCTGGCCGAAGGGATGCTTGCCTATGCCCGCGGTCAGCATCAGCTTGCGCAGCATTGTCAGGTTTGCGGTGATGCAGAGCAGCTCCCGTTGGCCGATAACAGCGTTGATCTGGTGTTCTCCAGCCTGGCGATCCAGTGGTGTGAGCGTCCCGAGCTGCTGTTCGCCGAGCTTAGGCGGGTGTTGAAGCCCGGCGGCCGGGTGATTGTGGCAACGCTGGGGCCGGCCACACTGGCCGAATTGAAGCAGGCCTGGGCCGCGGTGGATGCAGACCGTCATGTGAATGAGTTCTGGCCACTGGCGCGGATCCAGGATGCCGCGAAATCGCTGCATCAGGTGGAGCAGCAGACGCAGCTCCGAGTGCTCGAATATGGCAAACTTGGCCAGCTGATGCATGAGCTCAAGGCGCTGGGTGCCCACAACGTCAATGCCCGCAACCATCAGGGGCTCTCAAGCAGGACGCGGCTGAAGACCCTGACCCAGGCTTACGAAGGCATGCGTCTGACATCCGGGAGCCTGCCGGCGAGTTACGAACTTTATTACTGTCACTGGAGAAAACCGCAGTCGTGAAACAGACCTTTTTCATTACCGGAACCGATACCGATGCAGGCAAAACGCTGGTCAGCGCCGGGATGCTGCACCACGCCAATGAGCTGGGGCTGAGAACCATTGGGCTGAAGCCTGTTGCCGCCGGCTGCGAGGATCGGGGGGAAGGGCTGCGCAACAGCGATGCGGAAATTCTGCTGCAGACCGCCAGCGTAAAGCTGGCCTATCAGCAGGTTAACCCCGTTGCGCTGGCAGAGCCGATGGCACCCCATGTGGCGGCGCAGCGGGAAGGGCGCAGTCTCAGTGCCGATCGTATCGCCGCCTACTGCCGTGGCGCACTGATGCAGCCTGCCGACTTTGCTCTGGTGGAGGGTGCCGGTGGCTGGCGTGTGCCGTTGAGCAGCCGTGAAATGCTGTCGCGCATCCCGCAGCTGATGGAGCTGCCGGTGATACTGGTGGTGGGTATGAAGCTGGGCTGTATCAGTCATGCGCTGCTGACCGCCGAGGCGATCTCCCGCGATGGCCTGCAGCTGGCCGGCTGGGTAGCCAATGTGGTGGATCCGGAAATGGCGGTACTGCAGGAAAATATCGATACCCTCAAAGGGGCGTTGCGCGCGCCGCTTCTGGGCGTGGTGCCTCATCTGGAAAGCCCATCGGCAGAGCAGGTTGCCTCGCATCTGGATCTTGGGGCCATAGGTGTGTTTAAAAAGTGAACACCCTGGGTTTTTAGCGCTATACTGGAACCCGCGATGGAGATCAGGGCGGGTGGCCGTTAATGTCGGCGACCCGTTGGCGATGGTTTGGATGCGCGATCAATTCACAGGTGCGTTAATGATCAATGGTTTGACAGCTCAGAACGCGGCGCTTTATGCGACCAACCGCAGCCTCGATGGCGTTCAGCGAGCTTCCAGTGATCTGCAGGGCAGTGGGCAGCCCGAGTCACCGGAGCAGGCTTCCGGCGTGACAGCGAACCCCAGCCTGCAGGAAGCGGTGGTGGATGCCAGCGCACCGGCGGCCACTACCCAGGTCGTTGAGGAGGCTGCCGACGCGTCCGAGGCGCTGGGGCTGAGGCTGGGACAGAGCGTGGACACCTTTGCCTGAGGTCGCAACGACGCAGGCTACTGACAGAGAAATTTCGTTCAACTGAGTTCAGGTGAGCAGGATGATTACGGCGATAAGTTCGTACAACTCCTTTTCACGATGGTCTGGTTCGGAAAATACGCAGACCAGGGGCTCGGACGACCCTGAATCGAAAGAATCGTCACCTTCCGGTAACAATTTATCCTCTACGACTTCTTCCTCTGCTGAGAGCCGCGATTCTGATCTGAGTACCGGTCAGCGGGTCAGTGGCACCGCCTCGGCCACGCAGGCAGACCTGAATCTGCAGGATCAGCAAATTGTTCAGGCGCTCAGCGCCCGGGATCGTGAGGTGCGCACTCATGAGCAGGCGCATCAGAATGCCGGAGGGGCGCTGACGGGTGCTGCTTCCTACACCTACGAGAAAGGCCCCGATGGTCGTCTTTACGCCGTTGGGGGCGAAGTCAGCGTACAGATGCCGAGCAGAAGCGGCGACCCTCAGCGTGATATAGAGAGAGCGCGGCAGGTGGCTAGTGCCGCACTTGCTCCGGCGGAGCCTTCCGCTCAGGATCGGCGCGTAGCCCAGGCGGCCCGTCAGGTGATCAATGAGGCCCAGGCCGAACTTGCTTCCATTGATCAGCAAGAGGTTAAAAACCCCCTCGCTGGTGAGGAAGCGCCTGAGCAGGCACAGACAATGTCTGATCAGGCAGCGGCTCCAGTACAGAGTCCGGCACCCGTCCAGACGCCTGTCGCTGAAAGCGCTGTGTCTAGGATATCTGCAGCCGAGTCTGAGCTGCCCGGCAACGCTAGCGAGCGCCACGATGCGCTGGCCGGCAGGCTTGGGGAGTATTTTGATACATTGCAGCAGCAGGACGCAGCGCGTAGTCAGCGACTGGCCGAATACCAGGCATCGAGAGAGGAGTTGAGCCAGCGTCTGCGCGAGTTCAACCAGAAACTGGTCGATATGGGTGTACTCAATCCTGACTACTATATCGGTGCGGTGATCAACGATCAGGCCTGATCGTTCAAAAACTTTTCCACAATACGGTTAAAGGCGGCCGGCTTTTCCGCGTGGAGCCAGTGCCCCGTTCCCTCGATAATCTTGAAGCCCGCGCCGGGAAAGCGCGCCTTGATGGCATCGGCATGCTCGGGTTTCAGGTAGTCTGAGTCACCACCCTTGATAAACAGAGTCGGGCCTTCGTATTGTCCTTCCCTGGGGGCTGCTGATATTTCGTGATATTCACGGTGCAGGGCCTCCAGGTTCATCCTCCAGGCAAAATTGCCCGCCTCGTCCCGCTGCAGGTTTTTCAGCAGGAAGGCACGGATACCAGGAATCTCTACATGCTCTGCAAGCTGTTTGTCGGCGGCGGAGCGTGACTTCAGTCCATCCAGCTCGACGTTAAACAGACCCTGAAAGACGTCATCATGATGACGGCCATAGGTGACCGGTGCGATATCCGCCACGATCAGCTTCTGCACCCGTTCGGGGTGATCCATCGCCAGCTGCATCGCCACCTTGCCGCCCATGGAGTGACCGAGCAGCATGACCTGGTCGAGCTGCAGGCTGTCCATCAGCTCGATCATATCCTCGGCCATCAGGTGATAACTGAACCTGTCGCTGTGGGGCGATGCGCCGTGGTTGCGCAGATCGGCGGCGATGACATCGTACTGCCCTGACAGCATCTTGATCTGCGCGCCCCAGTTCTCCCAGGTGCCGAAGAGACCGTGCAGAATGATCAGCGCAGGCCCCTGGCCGGTACGGTGGTAATTCAGTTGCATAGGGCCTCTCCTTGAGTGCTTGCCTGGTGGAAGTGCGGTTTACAGAACGTCGATCAGTTCAACGTCGAAAACCAGGGTAGAGTAGGGCGGAATGCCACCCGGTGAACCCTGAACGCCGTAGGCCAGCTGATAGGGGATGTACAGCTTCCATTTGGAGCCGGCGGTCATCAGCTGCAGAGCTTCGGTCCAGCCCGCGATGACGGCGCCCACCGGGAACTCCGCCGGGGTACCGCGCTGGTAGGAGCTGTCGAATACTTTGCCGTCAATGAAGGTGCCGTGGTAGTGAACGCGTACCTTGTCGCTGGCGGCCGGTTTGGCGCCGTCTTCGCTACCTGCTTCGACCACTTCGTACTGCAGGCCGGATTCCAGGGTGAACACACCGTCGCGCTTGGCGTTTTCGGCGAGGAACTCTTCACCGACCTGAATGGCGGCCTTGGCTTCCTGCTCCTGCTTTTCGCGCAGGCGCTGGTTCAGCTCGTTGAATGCGGCGGTCAGCTCTTCGGCGCTGACGCGCAGGCCTTCGCCGTTGAATGCATCACGCAGGCCGGCGGCGGCCGCTTCAATATCCACGCCGTCGAAGCCGTTCTGAGCCAGTTGGTCGCCCATCTGGCGGCCGATGCCATAGCTGGCGCGTTGCTCGGTAGTTTCCAGAGTCAGTTCGCTCATTGTTGTCTCAATCAATTGCTTGGTTTGAAGCGCGAAAGGCTATCACAGCCCCGGTTTTATTTCCCCTCGACAAACAGCAGCGGGTCGACCCGGGTGTTATTCAGGCTGACGCTCCAGTGCAGATGGGGCCCGGTGACCCGGCCGGTGGCGCCGACGCGGCCGATCGGGTCACCGGCGTTGAGTTGATCGCCCATTGCCACATCGATGGCGCTCATATGGCAGTACATCGACGTCAGGCCAAAGCCGTGGTCAAGGATGACCGTGTTGCCGTTAAAGAAGTAGTTGCCCACCGCCACGACTTCTCCGGCCGCCGGTGCTGATATTAGCGACCCGGTCGGGGCCGCAATGTCCAGGCCGCTGTGCGGTTTACGCGGTTGTTCGTTGAAAAAGCGGCGCAGGCCAAAGGCGCTGCTGAAGCGTCCTTCAAGTGGCAGTGCCATCCTGTCTGCCACCTGGTCAGGTGCCGACCAGCGCACAAAGGCGGCGTTCATCTCCGCTGACTCGCGCTTCCAGCGGGCCAGAGCTTCGGGGTCAGGGTCCACATGACGCTTGTTGGGCACGGTCAGGTACTGCGACTCGTACTCTTTGGGCGCGATGCTGAATGTGAACGTTTGACTGCCAAGTGTCAGCGCCTGGGCTTCAGCGGGGTTGGCACTCAGCGGGATACCGACCACGGCGATCCAGTCCGCATTGTCGGTGCTTTCCTTGCTTGCGACGACCATGACACGCTGGCCGGCATAGTGGGCGATCGGGGCTAGGTCGCTGTGAATACCCGTGAGCGGGATCAGCGCGATGCCGCCGGGGATCCGCGCCTCCTCCGGTAACGCCTGGGCCAGGGAGGGGATAAGGCCGAGACTCAGCAGGGCGGTGCCCAGAGCGTTGCGCCAATTGATCATGTGCTCTCCTCATCGATTCGGTCGATCGTACATTGCAGGCGTCCCCTGTGAAGCCGCGCTTCGACAGCGTCGCCCACCTGGACCCGCGCACTGTCTGTTACCGCTTGCCCGGTGCTGTCCAGCAGGATCGAGTAGCCGCGCTCCAGCGTTGCCAGGGGGCTGACGGAGTGAAGTTTCCCGCTTTGTTGTGCCAGGCGCAGCCGGCTGCGCTCCAGGTGCTGCTGCATCAGGCGCGGCATCAACTGATCTATCTGGCTCAGGCGTTCGCGGTGTTGAGCGATCCGGTTTAGGGGTGTCACCCGTTGCAGCCGGCGCTGCAGCTGGTCAATACGCGCGCGCTGGAGCTGTATATGCCGTGTGGTCGCGCGGGTCAGGCGCAGTTCGAGCCGGTCCAGCGCCTGCATATGTTCTCGCACCTTGTCGCCCGGGTGGCGCAGACGCTGGCGGGCCGCGTTCACCTGCTGGCGTTTCTTCTCCAGCTGCCAGCGCATGCGGCTTTGCAGGCGGCGCTGCAGTTGCTGCAGGCGCAGGTTCAGTGCGTGCCGGTCGGGACTGAGCAGTTCCGCCGCCGCCGACGGGGTTGGCGCGCGCTGGTCCGCCACCAGGTCGCTGATGGAGATATCCACCTCGTGACCGACCGCGGAAACCACCGGGATCGGTGAGTTGAGGATAGCCCGGGCCACCGCCTCTTCATTGAAGGGCCAGAGATCCTCCAGCGAGCCGCCACCGCGACCGACGATCAGTACGTCACAGGCGGCGTGCCGGTTGGCCAGCTCGATCGCCCTGACGATCTGTGCCCTGGCCTCCTGCCCCTGAACCGCCGTGGGGTAGAGGGTGACAGGCAGGCCGGGAAAACGGCGCTTCAGCACCGTCAGGATATCGTGGATAGCGGCACCGCTGGGCGAGGTGATGACACCTATATGTTTCGGGTGGGTCGGCAAAGCGCGCTTGCGGCCCTGCTCAAATAGCCCCTCTTTCTGCAGTTTTGCCTTCAGTGCTTCGAACGCCTGCTGCAGTCGGCCGAGGCCGCTCTTCTCCATGCGTTCGCAGATCAGCTGGTAGTCACCGCGTCCCTCGTAGAGGCTGACGCGGGCGGTGACGACCACCTCGTCACCTTCACGCGGGACAAAGCCGGTCGCCAGGTTGCGGCCCCGGAACATGGCACAGCGTACCTGGGCCCTGCTGTCTTTCAGGGTGAAGTACCAGTGCCCGGAAGAGGGGCGGGCAAAGTTGCTGATTTCGCCGATCACCTGAATCGACAGGAAGGAGTTTTCCAGCAGCGATTTAACCTGGCGGTTCAGGGCGCTTACAGACAGCGCGCGACTGGATGCGGCCAGGGTGTGGGAGGATATAGTCATGGCGTTCATTCTACCGCTGTTTTTTCCTGAAGGGGCAACGGACTTTCTATTGTAAATATCGCCAGTTAAATTGTGATCAGCGGGTGATTTCTGTAGAATTGCTCGTTTCATTTTTCATAGATAGACAGGCTGGCTAACAATGTTGCGAATCGTCGAGGAAGCTCTCACTTTTGATGATGTTTTGCTGGTGCCTGGTTACTCCGAAGTCCTGCCCAAAAGCGTTTCGTTGAAGACCCGACTGACCAAGGGAATCGAGCTCAATATCCCGTTGGTCTCTTCGGCGATGGATACAGTAACCGAAGCGCGTCTTGCGATTGCGATGGCACAGGAAGGCGGTATCGGGGTTATCCACAAGAACCTGACGGTAGAAGAACAGGCTGCCCAGGTTCGCAAGGTTAAGAAATACGAGTCCGGCATCGTCACCGATCCGGTAACCTGCACCTCAGAAACCACGGTGCGCGAGGTTCTCGATCTTGCCGACCAGTACGGTTTCTCCGGTTTCCCGGTGGTTGATGGCAACGAACTTGTCGGTATTGTCACCAGCCGCGACGTTCGTTTCGAAAGCGATCTGGATGCCCGGGTCGGCAAAATCATGACCCAGAAAGAGAAGCTGGTCACGGCTCGCGAAGGCGAAGACACCTCGGTGATCAGTGATCTGCTGCGCAGGCACCGCATCGAGAAGATCCTGCTGGTTGATGATAACTTTGCCCTGCGTGGCATGGTGACCGTCAAGGATATGAACAAGGCGCAGGCGTTCCCGAACGCGGCGAAAGACAGTCAGGGTCGCCTGATCGTCGGTGCTGCTGTCGGTACTGGTGCCGAGACTGAAGATCGTGTCGCTGCGCTGGCCGCTGCAGGCGTGGACATGATCGTTGTTGATACTGCGCACGGTCACTCCAAGGGTGTTATCGATCGCGTCGCCTGGGTTAAGCAGAACTTCCCTCAGGTGCAGGTCGTGGGCGGCAACATCGCCACCGCTGAAGCGGCCATCGCACTGGCTGAAGCCGGCGCGGATGGCGTCAAGGTCGGTATCGGTCCGGGCTCTATCTGTACTACCCGTATCGTTGCCGGTATCGGCGTTCCGCAGATCTCCGCTGTCGCCAACGTGGCGGAAGCGCTCAAGGATCGCGGTATCCCGCTGATCGCCGATGGCGGTATCCGTTTCTCCGGTGATATCGGCAAGGCGATCGCTGCCGGTGCATCTGCGGTGATGGTCGGCTCCATGCTGGCCGGTACCGATGAAGCGCCGGGCGAAGTGGAACTGTTCCAGGGCCGCGCATTCAAGTCTTACCGTGGTATGGGTTCCCTGGGCGCCATGTCCGGCAGCACCGGTTCTTCCGACCGCTATTTCCAGGACGCCAAAGCGGGTGTCGACAAGCTGGTTCCGGAAGGAATCGAAGGCCGCGTACCCTGTAAGGGGCCGATGGGCGGCGTAGTGCATCAGCTGATGGGTGGCCTGCGTGCCTCCATGGGCTACACCGGCTGCGCGACCGTGGACGAGATGCGTACCAAGCCCAAGTTTGTACGCATCACCAGCGCGGGCATCGGCGAGAGCCATGTCCACGATGTGAGCATTACCAAAGAGGCGCCGAACTACCGTATCGGCTAACGCTAAATAGAAATAGCGACCAGAGTGGGGCGAGTGCCGCCCCACTTTTCGTTTCTGGCGCTGTAAAACTGCGGGTTTCGGTGGAGTTACCTGAGATGTCCAAAGATATTCACGCACAACGTATCCTGATTCTTGATTTCGGTTCGCAGTACACCCAGCTGATTGCACGTCGCGTGCGTGAGATCGGTGTCTATTCCGAGGTTCATGCCTTCGACATGACCGAAGAGGAGATTCGGGAGTTCGCACCCAAGGGGATTATCCTGGCGGGTGGTCCCGAGTCGGTCACTGAGCTGGATTCACCGCGAGCACCGGCCTGCGTTTTTGATATGGGCATTCCGGTGCTGGGTATCTGCTACGGCATGCAGACCATGGCCACTCAGCTCGGCGGCAGTGTCTCCAGCTCGGACAAGCGCGAATTCGGTTATGCCCGCGTTCGCCTGGCCGATAGCCCGAGCCGTCTGCTTGAGGGTATCGAAGATCACATCGCCAACAACGGCGCGCTCTCTCTCGATGTGTGGATGAGCCACGGCGATAAGGTGGTCGATCTGCCGGAAGGCTTCCACGTGATTGCCGGCACTGAATCTGCGCCTGTATCTGCAATGTGCGATCCGAAGCGCAGTCTCTACGGTGTACAGTTCCACCCGGAAGTGACGCACACCAAACAGGGCCTGCGCATCCTTGAGCGTTTCGTGCGCGAGATCTGTGATACCGAGGCGCTGTGGACGCCGGCCCGCATCATCGATGACCTGATCGAAAAAGTGCGTGACCAGGTGGGCGACGCGAAGGTGCTGCTCGGTCTGTCCGGCGGTGTCGACTCCTCAGTCGTAGCGGCGCTGCTACATAAGGCGATCGGCGATCGACTGACCTGCGTATTCGTCGATAACGGTCTGCTGCGTAAGCATGAAGGCGATCAGGTGATGGAGATGTTTGCGCGCAACATGGGCGTGAACGTGATCCGCTCCGACGCTGAGGATCAGTTCCTGAGTCGTCTGGGCGGCGTCAATGACCCTGAAGCCAAGCGTAAGATCATCGGTAACACCTTTATCGAGGTGTTCGATTATGAAGCGGCGCGTCTGACTGACTGCCGGTTCCTGGCCCAGGGCACCATCTACCCGGACGTGATCGAGTCCGCCGCTGCCAAGACCGGCAAGGCGCACGTGATCAAGTCGCACCACAACGTGGGCGGCCTGCCGGAAGATATGAAGTTCGAGCTGGTCGAGCCGCTGCGCGAACTGTTCAAGGATGAAGTACGCAAGATCGGTCTGGAACTGGGTCTGCCGTACGACATGGTCTACCGTCACCCCTTCCCGGGACCGGGTCTGGGTGTGCGTATCCTTGGCGAAGTCAAAAAGGAATATGCCGACATCCTGCGTGAAGCTGACGCGATCTTCATTGAAGAGCTGCATAACGCGGACTGGTACCACAAAACCAGCCAGGCATTCGCCGTGTTCCTGCCGGTGAAGTCCGTGGGTGTTGTCGGTGACGGCCGTCGCTACGAGTACGTGATCGCACTGCGCGCCGTGGAAACAATCGACTTCATGACCGCACGCTGGGCGCACCTGCCGTATGAGCTGCTGGAGAAGGTTTCCAGCCGTATCATTAACGAGATCGCGCAGGTGTCCCGTGTCACTTACGACGTATCGAGCAAGCCGCCTGCCACCATCGAGTGGGAGTGATGCTTCGGTATTAGTCTGGTTTTAAAAAGGCCCGCATTCGCGGGCTTTTTTTGGGTTTGAGAAAGGCTTTAGAGTTCGGGTATGAGCGTTGTGCAAGGTGAAGAATCTCAGGGTAAGACGTCGCAGGACGAGCGCTGGATGGAGCAGGCGCTACTTCTGGCTGAACGTGCAGCCGAACTGGACGAGGTTCCGGTAGGCGCGCTGGTGGTGCTTGATGGCGAGGTTATCGGTGAGGGCTGGAACCGGCCGATCAGCGGCTGCGACCCGACCGCTCATGCCGAGATTCTGGCGCTGCGAGATGCGGCTGCCAGGGTGGGTAACTATCGCCTGGTCGGGGCTGATCTCTATGTGACCATCGAGCCCTGCTCCATGTGTGCCGGTGCGATAGTCCATGCCCGTATCCGCCGTGTTGTCTTCGGTGCAAGCGAGCCCAAGGCCGGGGTCGTAGCCAGCCGCGGAGCGTTTTTTGATCAACCCTGGCTGAATCATCGGGTGCTCTGGCAGGGTGGAGTACTCGGGCAACGCTGCAGTGAGCGCATCAGCGAGTTTTTCGCCCGGCGGCGCGAGCAGAAACGACTCGAACGGGAGCTAAAGCGCAGTCGGGACGAGGAGCTATAGGGCGGGCAGCAGCTCTTGGATCTCGTCCTCCGTGGTCTGCTCAGTGTCTGGCTCTTCTGACGGCGGTGCCTCGGGGCGGGTGGCTGCAGTGCCGTGGCTTCTGCGGGCCTGGGCGACCTGTTCTTCCCAGCGCAGCATCTCCATGTACTTGCGGATATTCGCTACGTAGGTCACAGGTTCGTAACCCCGGGCGTAGCCGTACCTCAGGGTTGAATAGTATTTCTCGTTGGACAGCAAGGGCAGGTATTCGCGCACGTGCTGCCAGCGATCGGGATCCTTGCCCTCGCGCTGGGTCAGAATACGCGCATCTTCCAGGTGACCGAAGCCGATGTTGTACCCTGCCAGCGCAAACCAGGTGTGGTCCGGTTCCGGGATTCGGTCGGGGATCTTGGCGCGCACGCTAACCAGGTATTCGGCGCCACCTAGAATACTCAGGCGTGGATCGGTGCGGTCGCTGACGCCGACTTCACCGGCCGCGTCGTTGGTCAGCATCATGATGCCTTTCACCCCGGTGGGGGAGACCGCATCGGCTTTCCAGTGAGATTCCTGGTAGGCGATGGCGGCCAGTAACAGGTGGTCTATCCCGGTTTCCTGTTCGGCCAGCATGAAGAACTGCTCCAATGGGGCGTAGCGCTCCTCCAGTGCCCGGCGAAATTCGCTGGTGTCGAAAAAGTTAAGCTGGTTCTGGCGTGAGAAATAGCGCTCTTCGAGTGTGTCGATCAGCTGTCGAGTTTCCGGCAGGGCGAAAAACTCGTCTACGGCCTGCTTCAGTGAGCCGTCGTAATGCTTGGGCAGCATCCAGGCGATCGGCTGGGGATTCTCCAGTTCAAACCCCTTGGCCAGGCCCGGGTAAAACGACTTTTGTGCATCGAAGACTGCCGAGTCCATGACGGTAAAGTCGATGCTGCCGTCATGGACCTTGTTGAGCAGTTCGCTGGCGGCATCATCTTCCGATGCCAGCCACTGCAGCTCGGGGTGGTTTTTCTGCAGCCTGGTCAGAAGCTCTGCCTGGGCCGAGTCCTGCAGTACCAGAATCGTCTTGCCGAACAGGTCGTCCAGAGATTCTGGCCGGGACTGTCCCTGACGGATGCGATAGATAACCGTTGGCGCGCTTTTACGATAGGGCGGCCCGAAGTCGAACTGTTTGCGGCGTTTGTCGGAAATAGTCAGGTTTGAAGCCGCCAGGTGGGCGTTGCGCATGCGCATGGTTTCAAACAGGTCGGCAAAGGTCGGTGGGATGACCAGCTCCAGTCGCACGCCGAGATGATCGGCGAATGCGCGCGCCAGCTCATACTCGAACCCGGCCGGGCGGCCTTTGTCGATGTAGTAGGTCATCGGCATGTTGCGGGTGGCAACGCGCAGGACCCCTTTGCTCTTGATCGCTTCCAGTTGTGTTGGTGTGTTTACGCTGATCAAAACCAACAGGAAGGCGATGGCGGTCAGGCCCCAGAAATAGATCAGTGCACGAAAGTGCGGTTTTTGGCGGAGTACAAACATCTCTCAGCTCTTCTGGTTCCCATGTCCGCGATCAGGTAAAATTCGGGCCTTATTATCCGCTGTCACCGCCTGCCCCGGCAGGTCTATCAAGAGGCTCGAAACTAACATGCTCGTACTGCGTGGAGCGCCCGCTCTCTCAGCTTTCCGTCATGACAAACTGCTAACGCTGCTCAGCGAAAAACTGAGCACTGTCACCGGTGTCTATGCTGAATACGTTCACTTCGCCGATCTCTCTGCGGACCTGGACGAGCAGGAACAGCAGGTGCTTGATCGTATCCTGCGATATGGTCCCAACGCCAGTACAGAAGAGCCAAAAGGCGATATATATCTGGTAGTTCCGCGTCCTGGCACCATTTCCCCCTGGTCTAGCAAGGCAACGGACATTGCTCACAACTGTGGTCTCGACAAGGTGCTTCGTCTGGAGCGCGGTGTCGCCTACTACGTTCAGTGCAGCGGGGAGCTGACTGCAGAAGGGCGCGAAACTGTCTCTGCTTTGATTCACGATCGTATGGTAGAAGCCGTACTGGATTCTGTCGATGCTGCAACTGCGCTGTTCCGTCATGAGCAGCCGCGACCGATGTCGACGGTGGATATCCTGGGCGGCGGTCGTGAAGCCCTTGTCACTGCCAACAGCGAGCTTGGCCTGGCGCTGGCGGAAGACGAGATCGATTACCTGGTGACAAGCTTTACCGAGCTGGGACGCAATCCCAACGATGTAGAGCTGATGATGTTCGCCCAGGCGAACTCCGAGCACTGCCGCCACAAGATTTTCAACGCCTCCTGGGATATCGACGGAGAAGCCCAGGAACACTCGCTGTTTGGCATGATCCGCAACACCTACAACGAAGGTGGCGAGAATGTCCTGTCCGCATACAAGGACAATGCGGCGGTGATGGTCGGCCATCATGCAGGTCGTTTTTTCCCGACCCCGCAGAGCCACGAGTACGGTTATTCGCAGGAAGATATCCACATCCTGATGAAGGTGGAGACCCACAACCATCCGACGGCCATTGCACCCTTTTCCGGTGCGGCGACCGGTTCCGGTGGTGAAATCCGTGACGAAGGTGCCACCGGTCGAGGTGCCAAGCCGAAAGCGGGTCTGACCGGCTTTACCGTATCCGACCTTAACATCCCGGGCTTCGAGCAGCCCTGGGAATCCGGCTACGGCAAGCCGGAGCGCATCGTTTCTCCGCTGGATATCATGCTGGAAGGCCCGATCGGTGGCGCTGCATTCAACAACGAATTCGGTCGACCGAACCTGGTGGGTTACTTCCGTACCTTCGAGCAGAAGGTAAACGGTGCTGCCGGCGAAGAGGTACGCGGCTACCACAAGCCGATCATGATCGCGGGCGGCATGGGTAACATCCGTGGCGACCATGTGGAAAAAGGCGAGATTACCGTAGGCGCCAAGCTGATCTGTCTGGGCGGTCCGGCGATGCTGATCGGTCTGGGTGGTGGCGCTGCTTCCTCCATGTCATCCGGCAGCTCATCCGCGGACCTGGATTTTGCCTCGGTTCAGCGCGGTAACCCGGAGCTGGAACGCCGCTGTCAGGAGGTGATCGATCAGTGCTGGCAGCTGGGTGATACCAACCCGATCGCCTTTATCCACGATGTGGGTGCCGGTGGTCTGTCCAATGCGTTCCCGGAACTGGTCAAAGATGGTGGTCGCGGTGGCGACTTTAACCTGCGCAACGTGAACAACGATGAGCCGGGTATGTCGCCGCTGGAGATCTGGTGTAACGAAGCGCAGGAGCGCTACGTTATGGCGGTCAAGCCGGAAGACCTGGCCCGCTTTGAGGAGATCTGCAAACGTGAGCGCTGCCCTTACGCTGTGGTTGGTGAAGCTACAGAAGACCACCACCTGACGCTTGGCGATACTCACTTCGAGAACAAGCCGGTGGATCTGCCGATGAGCGTGCTGTTCGGCAAACCGCCGAAAATGCACCGCAGCGTGGAACGCATCGCATACGAAGTGCCGGAGTTCGATGCCGGCAAAATCGACATGGGTGAAGCGATCGAGCGCGTACTTAAGCTGCCGGCGGTTGCATCCAAGTCTTTCCTGATCACCATCGGTGACCGCTCCATCACCGGTCAGGTGGCACGTGACCAGATGGTCGGTCCCTGGCAGGTGCCTGTGGCTGACTGTGCGGTGACTACCAGCAGCTACGAAGGCTACACCGGTGAAGCGATGAGCATGGGTGAGCGCACGCCGCTGGCGCTGGTCGATGCACCGGCCTCCGGCCGCATGGCGATCGGTGAAACCCTGACCAACCTGGCGGGTGCGCCGATCAGCGATATCTCCGACATCAAACTGTCCGCGAACTGGATGTGCGCCGCAGGCCACCCAGGCGAAGACGAAAAGCTGTATGACACCGTCAAGGCGGTCGGCATGGAGTTGTGTCCGCAGCTGGGGATTACTATTCCGGTCGGTAAGGACTCCATGTCCATGCGTACCGTTTGGGAAGACGACGGCGAACAGAAGAGTGTCACAGCGCCCATGTCGCTGATCATCTCCGGTTTCGCTCCGGTGACCGACGCGCGCGCCGTGCTGACGCCGCAGTTGCGTACCGACAAGGGTGAGACCGACCTGATCCTGCTGGACCTGGGGGGCGGTCAGAACCGTCTGGGCCTGTCTGCGCTGGCACAGGTGTACAACGAAGTCGGCCGTGATGTGCCTGACGTTGATGACGCCGAACAGCTGGCCACCTTCTTCGCGGCCGTTCAGGAGCTCAACAAGCAGGGGCTGCTACTGGCTTACCATGACCGCGCCGATGGCGGTCTGCTGGCAACGGTTGCCGAGATGGCGTTTGCCGGCCGTACAGGTGTGGATCTGAGCCTGGACCTGCTCGCCTCCAATGAATCAGAGCTTGTGGCTGCACTGTTCTCGGAAGAGCTGGGTGCGGTCGTGCAGATTCGTCGCGAGGATACCGAACAGGTTCTGACCGAGCTGAATGCGGCAGGTCTGGGTGATGTGGCCAAGGTGGTTGGTGCTCTGAACCCGGACGATCAGCTGAATATCTTCTTCGATGATGAAGAGATCTACTCGGCCGGCCGGGTACAGTTGCAGCGCTGGTGGGCAGAGACCTCTTACCGTATGCAGGCGCTGCGTGATAACTCCGAATGTGCAGTGCAGGAGTTTGATGCATTGCTGGACCGTGAAGACCCGGGGCTGCATGCCGATCTGAGCTTCGATATCGATGAAGATGTTGCGGCACCGTTCATCGCCAGCGGCGCCAGGCCGAAAGTGGCTGTGCTGCGTGAGCAGGGTGTAAACGGTCAGATCGAAATGGGTGCGGCATTTGATCGTGCCGGCTTCGCTGCTGTAGATGTTCACATGAGCGATATTCTCAGTGGTAACGTCACTCTGGATCAGTTCAAGGGCCTGGTGGCCTGCGGTGGTTTCTCCTACGGTGATGTCCTCGGTGCCGGTGAAGGCTGGGCCAAGTCTATCCTCTTTAACGCCCGTGCACGGGAACAGTTTGCCGGGTTCTTTACCCGCGAAGACACTATTGCTCTGGGCGTCTGCAATGGCTGCCAGATGCTCTCCAACCTGCACGAGCTGATTCCGGGTGCCGATCTCTGGCCGCACTTCGTGCGTAACCAGTCCGAGCAGTTCGAGGCGCGTGTCGCGATGGTGGAGGTTCAGTCCTCACCGTCTATCTTCCTGGAGGGTATGGCCGGCTCCCGGATGCCGATCGCGGTTGCCCATGGTGAAGGTCAGGCCGAGTTCCGTGACGCACAGCACCTGGCTGCGCTGGAGAACTCGGGCGCGGTTGCGCTGCGCTATGTGGATAACCGTGGCGAACTGACGACCCGCTACCCCGCTAACCCGAACGGTTCGCCGAACGGCATCACCGGTATCACCACGCCGGATGGACGCGTCACCATCATGATGCCGCATCCTGAGCGAGTCTTCCGGGCGATTCAGAATTCCTGGGCGCCGGATGAGTGGCAGGAAGATGGTGCCTGGATGCGGATGTTCCGTAATGCCAGAGTACGTCTGGGCTGATAGTCCGGGATTTGAAAAAGGGCGGCCACTTGGTCGCCCTTTTTAGTTGTGGCCAGCTGAGGGAATGATGCCGGTGCCGATGCCCTCGGCGCGAGGGTGAGTTTCCTGCAGATACAAAAAAAGCCGGCAGATGCCGGCTTTTTTGTCAGGAAGCGTGCGATTACTGCTCTACGCGCTTGCTACCCATGATTTCAACGTCTACACGACGGTCCGGACGCAGGCAGGCGATCAGCTCGGCGCCGCGGCCAGTGCAGTTAGCAACCGGAGCGGATTCGCCCAGGAAGCCGATGCTCATTTTGCTGGAATCAACACCAGCGTCTGCCAGTTCAGCGGCAACCGCTTCAGCACGACGCTTGGACAGCTGCTGGTTGTATTCGCTGCTACCGATCGGGTCAGCGTGACCAACCAGGTTTACTTCTTCCAGGCTGGACAGGGTGCCGATGTAGTTAACGATGTTGGAGGTATCGCCAACTTCGGTGCTGTCGAAGTCGAAGTAGAGAGCGAACTTCTTGGTGTCATCCATCATGACATAAGCCGGAGCAACGGGCTTAGGTTCCGGCTCGGCCATGGCAACTTTGCCGTCACAACCTACGACTGCTTTATCTTCAGTCCAGGATGAGTCATGCCAGCACTCACCGAAGCCGGTGCGCCAGATGGTGTCCGCGCTGTTTGTAACGTAACCCGCATTTTCCTCGTGTGCCTGGGCCAGTGATGCGCCCATAGCCAGAGTCAGGCCTGCAGCAATCGCAAATTTTTTCATCATCATCATATCCTTGTGACAGTCTTTATCAATTTGTCTACAACGTATAGACCATTAGTATTGAATTTTCCTTAATCTTGGTAAATACCTTGTTCGTCCTTATTTTACCAGTTTTGCCTCAAGGCAGAACTTTTTTAAACGGTTTCACGGTTACACTTTTGTATACGCCCCCTTGCATATACGGATCGGCATCTGCCCAGCTTTTCGCCTCTTCCAGAGAGTCGAACTCTGCGATGATCAGGCTGCCGGTGAAACCGGCCGGGCCAGGATCGCTACTATCGATGGCGGGGCAGGGGCCAGCCAGCAACAGCTTGCCATGTTCCTTGAGCTGTTCCAAGCGTGCCAAGTGGTCCGGCCGGACCTCAAGGCGTTTGTTCAACGAATTTTCTTTATCTTCCGCTACGATTGCGTAATACATCGTTAATCCCTGTCCATTCTCAGTCTTGGTTGGGTTGTTGCGGCATATGTCGGGAGATGTAGACCCCCTGACCCAGAATAAACAACAGCGTCAATCCCAGCATTCCGAACAGCTTGAAGTTGACCCAGGTGGCCTCGCTAAAGCCATAAGCGACGATCAGGTTAAGGATGCCCATTGCCGTAAAGAACAATACCCAGCCGATATTCAGGCGGCGCCAGGTCTGCTGAGCCAGTTCTATGCTGTTTTCCATCAATCGCTGTACCACCGTTTTGCTACCTATAAAGTGGCTGCCGAGGAAGGCGATGCCAAATAACCAGTTCACGATTGTGGGTTTCCACTGAATAAATGCCTTGTCGTGAAAAATGATCGTAGCTCCACCGAGAAGGACAACCAGCACAAGCGTGACGAGTTGCATTTTTTCTATACGGTGTTGTTTAAACCATGTATAGGCCATTTGAGCGAGTGTGGCCGGAATCAGCACTGCGGTCGCGAGGATGATGTCCCCTGTCATCTTGTAAACGACAAAAAAGACGATAACAGGCAGGAAATCGAGTAGAATTTTCATAGTATCCAAGGATGGTTGTTGTCTCTAATAGTATAAAGGGCGCCCGTAGAGAGTGAAACAGTACGCTGGTTACGATTTACACACTCACAGTACGGCTTCCGACGGGGCGCTGGCTCCCGCGGCCCTGGTCCGGGCTGCCTATGAGGCCGGGGTTCGTCAGTTGGCGCTCACCGATCATGATACGCTGGCGGGGCTGGATGAGGCCGCGCGTGAAGCCAGTGGTTATGAGGATATGCAGTTTTATCCGGGAGTGGAGCTTACCTGCATCTGGCGGGGGCGGGTTATACATCTCCTGGGTGTGGGTATAGACCCGCAAGCGCCGGTCTTTGTCGACTATATGAAAGAGCTGCGTTGCCTGCGTGCAGCGCGGGCGGAAAAAATAGCCGAGCGTCTGGTGAAAAAAGGTTTGCCTGACATACTGGAAGCGGCGCGGAAAATAGCGGGCAGCGGCCAAATAGGGCGGCCTCATTTTGCCCAGGCGCTGATCGATAAAGGTGTGGTAACAACTGCCCAGCAGGCATTTGATCTGTGGCTGGGGGCCGGTAAGGCCGGTGATGTAAAAGCAGAATGGCCCTCTCTCGAAGAGGCGGTGCACCTGGTTAAATCGGCTTCCGGCTATGCCCTTGTGGCCCATCCGACTAAATATAATATGACATTCACGCGCCTGAGGGAGTTAATGGATGCCGTTATCCAGGCCGGTGGGGATGGGCTGGAGGTCAGTTATCCGGGGGTTACGCCCAATCACCTTCGGGATCTGCTCAACCTGGCCGATAGAAAATCACTGCTTGTTTCAGCGGGAAGCGATTTTCACTCGCCGGCACAGCGCTGGACAGCACTCGGTCGCTTTTCTGCGTTTACCAGTTCACGCCACCTGCTAAGCTGTTTATAGAGCTTTTAAGTTATAGAGTCTTTTAGCCTGACATAGGGGCCGCAGGGGCGCTGGTCGACCTGAATGCATGAGTGCGTGTACCCGCACCTCCCCCGATCTTGGTGCTGTATATCCTATGAAAGAGAGTAATCAGGAGTCTGAGTTGAGTCAGCTTTTTCAGATCCATCCCGTTAATCCACAGTCGCGTCTTATTCAGCAGGCTGTCGATATAATTCGCTCGGGTGGGGTTATCGTTTATCCGACCGACTCCGCTTACGCGCTCGGTTGTCATTTGGGTGACAAAAAAGCGGTAGATCGCATTAAGCGAATACGTCAGCTTGATGACAAACACAACTTTACGCTTGTATGCGGCGACCTGTCAGAGCTGTCCACTTATGCCAAGGTGGATAACCAGGCATTTCGTGCGATTAAAGCCCATACTCCCGGGCAGTATACGTTTATTTTGAATGCGACCAGCGAGGTGCCGCGACGTTTGTTGCACCCCAAGCGGAGAACCATCGGTATACGTATTCCTGATAATCCTATTGCACTGGCATTAGCGGATGCCCTCGGCGAGCCGATAATGAGTACGACGCTGCTTATGCCGGGAGACGATATGCCATTAACGGACCCTTATGAAATCAGGGATCTGCTTCAGCATGAGGTTGATCTGGTTATTGATGGTGGCTTCTGTGGTATGGAGGCAACAACCGTGGTTAGTCTCTTAAACGAGCTGCCAGAGGTAATTCGTCAGGGAGCCGGTGATAGTTCTGTCTTTGATTAAAATGGCTTGATCGAGGTTTTTATAAAAACTCTGTCTGGAGTTCTTGCAAATGGTCATTTATTAACGATAATTGCCATTATATTTAGTATCGAATGGCTGAAGAGATTAAAATGACAGACTTCATCAAGACACTTACGCGTAAAAACTCCCTTCGTAAGCAGACTCAGGAACTGGGCGTTGCTGAAATCGAAAAGGTTATGTCTGACCTGACTGATATTCTCGAAGAGCGTCGTGCCGAGGAAGCTGCGCAGGCAGAAGCAGAAGCAGCCAAGGCAGCGGCTATCGATGCGATCCGTAAGCAGATGTTGGAAGCGGGTGTTGATCTCAGTGAACTGGCCGACCAGGTCGACTCATCGCCACGCAAGAGCGTAAAAGCTAAATACGTTATCGAAGTCGATGGCGAAGAACATTACTGGTCTGGTCGCGGACGTACGCCGGTTGTGTTTGCTGACTACATGAAAGAACAAGGTATCGAAAAGGATCAGCTGCCGACTGTTAGCTGATTCTTTACTGTTTTTTAAAAATAAAGCTCTTCGGCCTGAATGCTGAGGAGCTTTTTTAGTTTGAGGCGACGTCAGAATGCAAGATGAAAAGCTGCAAAAGGTTTTGGCGCGCTCCGGTTTGGGCTCACGTCGTGAGATGGAGCGTTATATTAGTGAAGGGCGAGTAACGATCAATGGCGAGTCGGCCCAACTCGGTGATCGTGTGAAAGAGGGTGATGAGGTTACAGTCGATGGCCGTTCCGTGCCGCTTGTATACTCATCCGAAAGTCCCTGTCGCGTACTGATTTACAATAAGCCGGTGGGTGAGGTTTGTACCCGTCATGATCCTGAGGGGCGGCCCACGGTATTTGATAATCTGCCGCCACTTAAAGTTGGGCGCTGGATAGTGATCGGCCGGCTGGATATAAACACCACCGGACTTCTGATTTTTACCACGGATGGTGAATTAGCCAACAGCATGATGCACCCCTCGGCGAATATCGACCGGGAGTATGCGGTGCGTGTGCTGGGTACTGTCGATGAGCCGATGCTGGAGCGTCTTAAGCAGGGAGTGCTGCTTGAAGACGGCATGGCGAACTTCAGTGACGTGCAGTTCTTTGACGGTGAAGGGGCCAATAAATGGTACCACTGTGTCGTCATGGAGGGGCGTAACCGTGAGGTTCGTCGCCTTTGGGAATCACAGGGACTGCAGGTTAACCGGCTGAAGCGGGTACGTTTTGGTCCGGTATTTCTGCCCTCCGACGTGAAGGTCGGTACCTGGCGCGAGTTGGGTGTAACCGAGATCAATGTGCTGCGTGATGAGCTGGCACTGGAACGGATTAAACCCCAGGCCCGCTCCCGGGAAGAGCAGATCGATCAGAAACGTCGTTACACCCGTCAGCGTGCCCGCCAAACCACCGAAAAACAGGTGCCTGAACGTCAGCACACCAAACCTCGGGGCCGGTCGGTGGGGCGCCGTGTAGGTAAGAAGCGCTAAGGCTTATGCATAAAAAACGCTGCTCGAAAGGCAGCGTTTTTTTTGTGGGTGGAATGCTGTCAGGCCTGTCCATTGCCCTGGGCATCCAGAGATTCGCCATTGACCTGTTTGCTGTCCGGCCCCATAAGATACAGGTAGGCTGGCATGATCTCTTCCGGTGTCGGGTTGGTCTCCGGCGGTTCGGCCGGGTAGGCGTAAGCACGCATGGCGGTGCGGGTAGCGCCCGGATTGATGCAGTTCACCCGGATCTGGGACACGTTTTCCAACTCGTCCGCCATTACCTGGCTCATTCCCTCTGTGGCGAATTTCGATACCGCGTACGCGCCCCAGTGAGCACGGCCTTTGCGGCCAACCCCAGAGGAGGTGAAGATGACGCTGGCATCTTCGGCTCTGTGTAGCAGCGGCATGAGGGTCTGGGTCAGCAGGAACGGCGCGTTAACATTCACCTGCATCACCTGCTGCCAGATAATCGGGTCATAGTTTTCCAGCGGTGTTCTGACGCCAAGAATACCGGCGTTGTGCAGGATGCCATCCAGGTGCCCGAATGTCTCTTCCAGCTGGTTGGTCAGTTCGATGTAGTCATGTTCGGCGGCGGTTTCCAGGTTCATCGGCACTATGGCCGGCTGTGGATAACCCTGGGCCTCCAGGTCGTCGTAGACTTTTTCCAGTTTTTCCAGCGTGCGTCCGAGGAGAATGACGGTGGCGCCGTGAGCAGCATAGGCGTGCGCGGCCGCTTTGCCGATACCGTCTCCGGCACCGGTGACCAGGATAATGCGGCCGGCGAGCAGGTCCTGCGGAGCGTTATAGGTGAACATCGTCGTACAGCTTCCTTATCAACTTGTTACAGGCAGTTTAGCAGTGCGCCCAGCTCCCGAGTATCCCGGATGACATGGTCTGCCTGCCAGGACTCGGGGTCATCATCTTTGTGCAGATAGCCCCAGGCGCAGGCAATGGTAGGCATGCCGGCGGCCAGTCCCGCTTCGATGTCGCGCAGGTGGTCGCCCAGGTAGATCGCTTCCTCAGGACGACAGTGAAGTTGCTCGCAGGCGAGGTGGAGCGACTCGGGGTCGGGTTTGCGGTTGCTGACATGTTCGGGGCAGATCAGTGTGGCGCAGCGTCGGTCGAGCTTGAGTTTCTGCAGAATAAGACGGCTGAACCGCTCCGGCTTGTTGGTGACGATGCCCCAGGGGATTTCGCGTGCCTCAAGCTGTTCTAGCAGCTGCTCAAGCCCTTCGAACAGCCTGGCCTCAACCATCAGGTTGTGCTGGTAGAGGGTGAGAAACTCGGTCAGAAGCTGGTCGGTCTGCGCGGTGGTGGCCGGGAGGTCGAACGCCTGGCTAACCATGGCGCGCGCGCCCTCTGAGACGTACTGCCGGAAAGTGGCGCGATCAACAGGCGGGCGCTGTCGATCGGCCAGCATCTTGTCGATCACCCAGTAAAAATCGAGTGCAGTATCGAGCAGGGTGCCGTCCAGGTCGAACAGCACCGCCCGGACGGCTGGCATCAGAGGTCGCCCCGGCGTGTGGCGATCATGTAGTTGACGCTCACATCCTGGCTGTCCAGACGATAGGTCTGGGTGAGGGGGTTGTATACCAGCCCCGACATCTCGGTGATCGCCAGCTGGTTTTGCCGGATCCACTGGCCTAGTTCCGCCGGCCGGATAAATTTCTGGAAATCATGGGTGCCGTTGGGTACCAGCTTCAGGACGCGCTCGGCTCCCAGGATCGCGAACAGGTAGCTTTTCGGGTTGCGGTTCAGTGTCGAAAAGAACAGCTGTCCACCGGGCTTGGCCAGTTTGGCGCAGGCGGCGATGATCGAGGCAGGGTCCGGTACGTGCTCGAGCATCTCCATGCAGGTTACCACGTCGTAAGAGGCGGGCTCGTCGGCCGCCAGCTCTTCCACGGTGATCTGCCGGTAACGTACCTGCACACCGCTTTCCAGGCCATGCAGCTTGGCCACTTTTAACGGTGCTGCGCCCATGTCGATGCCGGTGACCTCGGCGCCGCGCTTGGCCATGGACTCCGACAGGATGCCGCCGCCGCAGCCCACATCCAATACGCGTTTACCGGCCAGGGGTGCAATGCGGTCGATAAAGCCTACACGCAACGGGTTGATGTCATGCAGGGGTTTGAACTCGCTCTCTTTATCCCACCAGCGGCTGGCCAGCTCTTCGAACTTGGCGATTTCCGCCGGATCGATATTTTGGGCCTGGTTTTCGGTCATGGGCAGCTCTCAGCATTCTCGAATAGAAAGGGGCGTAAATCGCGCATTCTAGCACCGCCCTCAAGGCGCGGAAAATTACTCGACCCTGTGAGTGTAAAGAGACCAGGAATTGTGAGTTGGCCCGGGCTGGGGGCGAGTGTATGGAACAGCATTGTGATATACTCGCGCGGTTAAAAATTACAGCGAATTTCCAGCTGTAAGCCTTACGAACCAAGGAAAGCTGAGCGAATGGGTGATCTAGCCAAAGAAGTTCTGCCAGTCAATATCGAAGATGAGCTGAAACAGTCTTATCTCGACTATGCGATGAGTGTCATTGTCGGCCGGGCACTGCCCGATGTGCGCGACGGCCTGAAGCCGGTGCACCGCCGCGTACTCTTCGCCATGAACGAGTTGAACAACGACTGGAACAAGCCTTACAAGAAGTCCGCCCGTGTGGTCGGGGACGTGATCGGTAAATATCACCCTCACGGCGATAGCGCGGTCTATGACACCATCGTTCGCATGGCGCAGGACTTTTCCATGCGCTACATGCTGGTCGATGGTCAGGGCAACTTCGGCTCGGTGGATGGCGACTCGGCGGCAGCAATGCGTTACACCGAGATCCGCATGGCGAAGATCTCTCACGAGCTGCTTGCCGATCTGGACAAAGAAACCGTCGACTACGTTGATAACTACGACGGCACCGAGCGCATCCCCGCCGTACTGCCGACCCGGGTGCCGAACCTGCTGGTCAACGGCTCCGCCGGTATCGCCGTCGGCATGGCAACCAATATCCCGCCGCACAACCTGGGCGAGGTGGTGCGTGGTTGTATCGAACTGATCAACAACCCGGAGCTGACCATCGATGAGTTGATGGAATTCATCCCGGGTCCCGATTTCCCCACCGGCGGCATCATCAATGGTCGCGCCGGTATCCTGCAGGCGTACCGCACCGGTCGTGGCCGTATCTACGTGCGTGCCAAGCATCATATCGAAGATCATCCGAAGAACGGCCGGCCGATGCTGGTCATCACCGAGATCCCTTACCAGCTGAACAAGGCGCGCCTGATCGAGAAAATCGCCGAGCTGGTCAAGGAGAAAAAGCTCGAGGGGATCAGCGAGCTGCGTGATGAGTCCGACAAGGACGGTATGCGCATCGTGATCGAGCTGCGTCGCGGTGAAGTGCCGGAAGTGATCATCAACAACCTGTTTGCCCAGACTGCGCTGCAGAGCGTGTTCGGCATCAACATGGTGGCACTGGTCGACGGTCAGCCGAAGATTCTGGACCTGAAAGGCACCCTGGAATGCTTTATCCGCCACCGTCGCGAAGTGGTGACCCGTCGTACCGTATACGAGCTGCGCAAGGCGCGCGAGCGTGGGCATGTGCTGGAAGGTCTCGCCGTGGCGCTGGCCAATATCGATCCGGTAATCGAGCTGATCAAGGCTTCGCCGACACCGGCAGAAGCCAAAGAAAAGCTGATTGCTACCCCCTGGGCGCCGGGCTCCGTACTCGAGATGCTCGAGCGCGCCGGTGAAGACGCCTGCCGCCCGGACGACCTGGAGCCGCAGTTCGGCATGCACGATGGCAACTACCATCTGTCACCGGTTCAGGCCCAGGCGATCCTCGATCTGCGTCTGCACCGCCTGACCGGCCTGGAACATGAAAAGCTGCTCGGCGAATACCGCGAACTGATCGAAAAGATCGCGGAGCTGCTGGCGATTCTGGGCTCCTACGAACGCCTGATGGAGGTGATCCGCGAGGAACTCGAAGCGATCATCGCCGAATACGCTGACGAGCGTCGCACCGAGATCCAGGCTTCCATGCAGGATCTGACCGTGGCTGATCTGATTACCGAAGAGGATATGGTGGTCACCATCTCCCACGGTGGCTACGCCAAGACCCAGCCGCTGAGTGCATACCAGGCGCAGCGTCGTGGCGGCAAGGGCAAGTCGGCAACGGCAATGAAGGATGAAGACTTCATCGAGCACCTGCTGATCGCCAATACGCACGATACGATTCTCTGCTTCACCAACCACGGCAAGGTTTACTGGCGCAAGGTCTACGAGATCCCGCCGGCGAGTCGTACCTCCCGTGGCCGCCCGGTGGTCAATATTCTGCCGCTGGCCGAGGATGAGTGGATCAGTACCATTCTGCCGGTGAAAGAGTTCGACTCCGAGCGCTTCATCTTTATGGCGACCGCCAACGGCACGGTCAAGAAAACGCCGCTGGAAGCGTTCTCGCGTCCGCGCAGCACTGGCCTGATCGCCCTGGATATCGTTGATGGCGACCGTCTGATCGGCGCGTCCATTACCAGCGGTCATGACGACATCATGCTGATCACCAGCGCCGGCAAGGCGATCCGTTTCAACGAGGCGGATGTGCGCTCCATGGGGCGTACCGCGCGTGGCGTGCGTGGCGTGAAAATGGATGAAAGTGCAGCGGTGATCTCGCTGATCATTCCGCGCGAGGGTGGTCGTATTCTGACCGCTTCAACCCGCGGCTATGGTAAGCAGACCGCTGTTGAGGACTTCCCGATCCGCGGTCGTGGCGGCCAGGGTGTGATCGCCATGCAGTGTACCGAACGTAACGGTGATCTCGCCGGTGCGGTGCAGATGATGGAAGGCGACGATGTCATGCTGATCAGTGATCGCGGCACCCTGGTGCGAACCCGTTCCGAGGAGATATCGGTGCTTGGGCGTAACACCCAGGGCGTGATGCTGATCCGCCTGGCGGAAGAGGAAAAACTCTCCGGTATTGCCCGTATTGAAGAGCCGGATGACGAAGAGATCGAAGATGCTCTGGAAGCCGGTGCTGAATCCGAAGGCGCTGGCGCTGAGAGTAATAGTGGCGAAGAAAACAGTGCTGACGACAGTGCTGAGGACAACGCGGATAGCTCGTCCGAAGAGTGATTGAGCGGGGCCCTCGGGCCCCGCTGCTGTATCTATGTCTGGAGTTGATACCAAAAATGACACGTAAGCATAACTTCAGTGCCGGCCCCGCCGCACTGCCTGTCGAGGTTCTGGAGCAGGCCCAGCAAGAGATGCTGGATTGGCAGGGGCTGGGTTTATCCGTGATGGAGATGAGCCACCGCGACAAGGCATTTGTCGACGTGGCTGAAACGGCTGAGCAGGATCTGCGTGACCTGCTGGCGATCCCGGATAACTACAAGGTGCTGTTCCTGCAGGGGGGCGCTACCAGCCAGTTCGGCATGGTGCCGATGAACCTGCTGCGCGGCGGCAACAGCGCCGACTATATCAACACCGGTGTCTGGTCACGCAAGGCGATCAAGGAAGCTTCCCGATACGCCAGTGTCTCCCTGGCCGCCAGCACCGAAGCGGAGGGTTACACCCGCGTACCGGTGCAGAGCGAGCTGGCCCTCAACGGCGATGCCGCCTACGTCCACTACACCACCAACGAAACCATCGGTGGTCTCGAGTTCGACTATGTGCCGGACACCGGCAGTGTGCCCCTGGTGGCGGATATGTCCTCCGATATCCTGGCGCGGCCGATCGATGTCAGCCGCTACGGCCTGATCTACGCTGGCGCGCAGAAGAATATCGGCCCGGCGGGTCTGACCGTGGTTATCGTGCGGGACGATCTGATCGGTGACACTCTGGCTGGCACGCCGACCATGTTCGACTACAAGGTTCACGCCGAAGCCGGCTCCATGAACAACACCCCGCCGACCTTTGCCTGGTACATGACCGGCCTGGTATTCAAATGGCTCAAGCAGCAGGGCGGTGTTGATGCTATGGCCCTGCGCAACCAGCGCAAGGCGGAAAAGCTGTATGCCGCCATCGATGGCTCCGATTTCTATGCCAACCCGATCGTAAAGCCTAACCGCTCGCTGATGAACGTGCCGTTCACCCTGGCCGACAGCAGCCTCGATGCGCGTTTCCTTGAAGAGGCCCAGGCCAACGGTCTGCTGAACCTGAAAGGGCACCGCTCGGTAGGCGGTATGCGTGCCAGTATCTACAACGCGGTACCGGAAGCATCCGTGGATGCGCTGATCGCCTTTATGCGTGAATTTGAACGCACAGCAGGATGAGCGGCGTAACCGATGAGCGATAGTAAACAGCAGCAGGAGCAGGCGCTGGGTAAAGTGCGCGACCGCATCGACGAGATCGATCGCGAGATCCATCGCCTGCTGAACGAACGTGCACGTTGCGCCCAGAGTGTGGCGGAAATCAAAACCCGCGGCGGCACTGAAGAGGCGGTATTCTACCGCCCCGAGCGCGAGGCTCAGGTGCTGAGAAAGGTGATGTCCCGCAACGAAGGGCCGCTGCCGGATCAGGAGGTGGCACGCCTGTTTCGTGAGGTGATGTCGGTCTGTCTGGCGCTGGAGCAGCCGCTTGATGTGGTGTTTCTCGGTCCCGAGGCGAACTTCACCCAGCAGGCGGCACTGAAGCATTTCGGTCACTCGGCACGTTGCAAGGCGCTGGACAGCCTGGATGCGGTGTTCCGTGACGTGGAGGCAGGGCACGCAAACTATGGTGTCGTGCCGATCGAAAACGCGGAAGATGGCGCAGTCAATCACGCCCTGGATCTGTTCAGCCGTTTTAATCTCGGCATCTGTGGCGAGGTAGAGCTGAGTACCCATCAACATCTGCTGATGACCGATCCGGCTGAGCTGGAGCGTCTCGATGTTATCTATGCCCACCCCTTTGCGTTTAATCAGTGCCGTCACTGGCTGGAAGCCCGCTGTGCCGACGTAAAGTGCGTTGAGGTTGAATCCAACGCCGAGGCGGCGCGTAAAGCGGCCGAGTCCAGCAGCGCCGCCGCGATAGGCGGTGATGTATCGGCGGATCTGTTCGGTTTGCAACTGGCCCAGTCCAACATCGAAGACCAGCCCGATAGCAGAACCCGCTATCTGGTCATCGGTCGTCAGGCGGTGGGCGCCAGTGGGCAGGATAAAACCTCTATCCTGTTGATGGCCCACGACCGTCCCGGCGCGCTATACGAGCTGCTGGAGCCGTTCCGTAAGCGCAACATCAGCCTGACCCGTGTGGAGAGTCGCGCCGCGCCGCAGTCGGCCTGGGATATGCTGTTTTACGTGGATTTTGAAGGCCACGCAGACAGCCCGGAAGTGGCCGAACTGCTGCAGGAGCTGGAATCCGGCTCGGTGGAGTTGAAACGCCTGGGATCCTATCCGAAGGCTGTGTTGTAAAGGCACGTTGTAGAGAGTGGGAGCAGTGCATCTCCATGAGTTTTGATCTTTATAGTCTTGCGTCTGCAGGCGTTTCCGACCTTGCTCCCTATCGTCCGGGCAAACCCGCCGCAGAGCTGGAGCGTGAGCTGGGTCTGACCGATATCGTCAGCCTGGCGAGTAATGAGAACCCGCTGGGCCCAAGCCCGGCGGCGCTGCAGGCGGCGACCGCGGCGCTCAGCGGTATGACCCGTTATCCCGATGCCGCCGGTTTTCGCCTGAAGGCGGCGTTGCGAGAGCGGTTCGGCCTGGCGTCGGAGCGCCTGACGCTGGGTAACGGCTCGAATGAACTGATCAGTCTGGCAGCACGGGTTTTCGTGCGCCCGGGCGAGCAGATCATCTATTCCGAGTACAGCTTTATCGCCTACGCGCTGGCAGCGCGTTTCGTCGATGCGGAGCCGGTCGTTGTGCCAGCGAAGGATGCCGGCCACGATCTGGATGCCATGGCCGCGGCCATCGGCGAGAAAACGCGGCTGATTTTCCTGGCCAACCCCAACAACCCCACCGGTACCTGGTTCACCCGTGAGCAGCTGGTGCGCTTTATGGACGCCGTGCCGCCCCAGGTGCTGGTGGTGCTGGATGAAGCCTATACCGAATATGTTGATCCATCCGCCGGTCTGCCGGACGGTCTGAGTCTGATCGACGACTATGCCAACCTGATCGTACTGCGCACTTTTTCCAAGGCCTATGGTCTGGCGGGGTTGCGGGTTGGTTTCGCTGTGGCGGATCCGGCGGTGACCGATCTGATGAACCGGGTGCGGGATCCGTTCAACGTCAATTCGGCGGCGCTTGCGGCTGCCGAGGCAGCGCTGTTCGACAGTGAACATCTGCAGAAAACCCTGGAGGTAAACCGTAAGGGGGTGGCTCAGCTAAGCGAGGGTTTCAGCCAGCTTGGGCTTGGATACCTGCCGACCCAGGGCAACTTTCTGCTGCTTGATCTCAAGCGTCCCGCTCAGCCGGTGTTTGACGCGCTGCTCAGAGAGGGAGTGATTCCACGCCCGCTGGCGCCCTACGGCCTCAATGATCACCTGCGTGTCACCGTGGGGCTTGCCGAGGAAAACCGCCGCCTGCTGGTGGCGCTGGAAAAGGTGCTGGCGTGTTGAACTTCTCCACTGCACGGGTGCTGGTCATCGGCCTTGGACTGATCGGCGGGTCGCTGGCGCGGGCGCTGAAACAGCGCGACCTCATTGACGAGGTGGTTGGCTACGACCTGAACCGGGCCGAGTGTGAGCTGGGCCTGTCGCTCAATGTCATCGACCGCATCGGTGAGGATCTTGAAACCGAGGTCAGGCAGGCCGGTCTGGTGCTGCTGGCGGTGCCGGTCAAGGTGATGGAAACCGTGCTGGCGACGATCAGGCCCTGGCTGCGCGAAGATACGCTGATCACCGATGTGGGCAGCACCAAGGGTAACCTGGTGATGGCTGCGCGAGCCCTGTTTGGCGAGCTTCCGCCCGGTTTCGTCCCTGGACATCCGATCGCGGGTGCGGAAAAAAGCGGCGTGGGTGCTTCCGACAGTGATCTGTTTGTGCGTCGCAAAGTGATCCTGACACCGCTGCCTGAATCGGATCCGCAAGCCACCCTGGCGATCGCACGACTCTGGCAGGGGGTCGGCGCAGAGGTGTTGCAGATGGATGTGGCGCGGCACGACGAGGTGCTGGCAGCGACCAGTCATCTACCGCATCTGCTGGCGTTTTCCCTGGTCGATACCCTGGCCCATGAGGCAGAAAATACCGATATCTTTCGTTATGCGGCCGGTGGGTTTCGTGACTTTACCCGCATTGCCGCCAGCGACCCCAGCATGTGGCACGACATCTGTTTTGCCAACCGGCAGCAGTTGCTGACGCAGATTGACCGTTTCAGTGGCGGTGTTGCCCGTCTGCGTGATGCCATAGACCGGGGCGACAGCCAGGCGTTGCTGGGCATATTTACCCGGGCGCGCTCGGCGCGCGAACATTTCTCCCGCATTCTGGCACGCTCGGCGTACTCACCCGAGCAGCAGCGACCGGCACGTTTTCTGGTGCGCCCCAAGGGTAAAATTACCGGCACGGTGGCGGTATCGGGCGATCGCTCGATCTCCCATCGCGCCATCATCCTCGCCGCTCTTGCCGACGGTATTACCGATATTGAAGGCTTCGTCGATGGCGAAGACAGCCTGGCGACGCTGCAGGCGTTTCGGGATCTCGGCGTGGTTATCGAAGGGCCCCATCAGGGGCGGGTACGTGTTTATGGCGTCGGGTTGAACGGTCTGCAACCGCCGGTGGGGCCGATCTATCTGGGTTCATCCGGTACCTCGATGCGCCTGCTGTGTGGTCTGTTATCCGCTCAGCCGTTCGCCAGCGAACTTTGTGGTGATGAGGCGCTGAGCGAGGTATCCATGCAGACAGTGGTTGAATCGCTGCGTCTGCTCGGAGCCAAGATTGAAACCGGACCAGGATTCCGCCCACCGTTGAAGATCAGCCCGGCGGAGCTGAAGAGCCCGGCGCAAGCCGTCAAAATCAGCAGCGCTCAGGTCAAATCCGCGCTGCTGCTGGCAGGTCTCTATGCCGAAGGTCCTCTCTGTCTGGAGCAGCTTGGCCGCAGTCGTGACCATACCGAACGTATGCTGGGTCGCTTTGGCTGCGCGCCGGAACAGCTGAATGACAAACTGTGTATCGAGCCGGGTAAACGCCTGCAGGCGACGCAGCTGCGCATACCGGGGGATCTGTCACTGGCAGCCTACTTCCTGGTGGCCGCGACCATAACGCCGGGCGCTGAGCTGACGCTGGAGCACCTGGGAATCAACCCGACGCGCATAGGACTGGTCGAGCTTTTGCGGCTGATGGGCGCGGATATCGAACTCTGTAATGCGCGTGAGGATTGCGCCGAGCCGGTGGCCGATATCCGGGTGCGTTATGCGCCGCTGACCGGGGTGAGGATTCCGGCAGAATTGAGCCGGCTGGCACTGGACGAGTGCCCGGCGTTGCTGGTGGCTGCGGCCTGTGCCCGGGGGGAAACCTGCCTGTCTTTTGCCGGCGCGGAGACGCCGTTGTCAAATAAACGGCTTAAACTGATGGCAGAGGCGTTGCAGCAGGCAGGCGTAGATATATCGATAACAGATAAAGAGTTGAGGCTGAGCGGGGGAGAGATAAAGTCCGGCGTGGTTAATTCCGGCGGCGATCCCCGGGTAGCGATGGCGCTGGTCATTGCTGCTCTGCGCGCCGAAGGCCCTCTCGAAATTACCGGCTGCGAATCGGTTACCTCATTCAGTCCAGAATTTTCGGATCTGGCAAGACGTATTGGAATTGCTTTATTTAAGGAGGAGGACTGATGTCCTGCCAAGAACAACAAGTGCCCGTTATTACTGTCGATGGACCGAGTGGGTCCGGAAAAGGCACTCTGTGTAAACTGCTGGCGCGTTCGCTGGGGTGGCATCTGCTTGATAGCGGTGCACTCTACCGTCTCACCGCCCTGGCGGCGCGGCACCACGGTGTGAGTCTCGATGACACCGAAGCGCTGGAGGTTCTCGCCGCGCACCTGGATGTTAAGTTTATTGCCGGTGACAAGGATGAAGACCTTCAGATAGTGCTTGAAGGAGAAGAGGTTACCCTGGCGATCCGGACCGAAGAGGTCGGTGCCGATGCTTCCGTCGTTGCCGCTCTGGGACCGGTGCGGGAGGCGCTGCTGAGCCGCCAGCGCGATTTTGTACAGCCCCCGGGGCTGGTCGCGGACGGCCGTGATATGGGGACAGTGGTGTTCCCGCAGGCGCCGCTGAAAATCTACCTGGATGCCAGTGCGGAGGAGCGCGCGCGGCGTCGTTATAACCAGTTGATTAGCAAGGGGCTGGGTGCTAGCCTTGATTTAATACTGGACGATATAAAGGCTCGTGACGATCGCGATATGAATCGCGCCGTCGCGCCTCTTAAACCGGCGCCTGATGCAATTATTCTTGATTCCACCAAGATGACGATAGATGAGGTTTTGCTGGCGGTGCTGGACGAAGCGAGACACAGAGGGCTGCGCTGACGCGGCTCCATTTTGAGGACCGAGGGTGATGAGCGAGAGTTTTGCTGAGCTGTTCGAGGAGAGTCTGAAAGACCTGGATATGGCCCCAGGGTCGATCGTAACGGGCACCGTGGTTGCGATCGATAATGATTTTGCCATCGTCAATGCTGGGCTGAAGTCTGAAGGGGTTATCCCGCTGGACCAGTTCCGCAATGAGGATGGCGAGGTGACTCTCCAGGTGGGTGACGAGGTACGCGTGGCGCTTGAGGCGCTCGAAGACGGCTTCGGATCTACCCAGCTTTCTCGTGAAAAAGCCAAACGCGCTGAAGCCTGGGCGGTGCTGGAACAGGCCTATGAGTCTGAAGAGACCGTTACCGGGCACATCACCGGCAAGGTGCGTGGTGGCTTAACCGTCGACGTTAACGGCATCAACGCCTTCCTCCCCGGTTCTCTGGTTGATATTCGTCCCCTGCGTGATACCTCTCACCTCGAAGGGCAGGAGCTTGAGTTCAAACTGGTCAAGCTGGATGCCCGCACCAACAATATTGTCGTCTCCCGTCGTGCCGTGCTCGAGGCTGTATACAGTGAAGAGCGCGAAAAACTCCTTGAGAAGATGGAAGAGGGCCTGGTTCTCAAGGGTGTGGTCAAGAATCTCACCGACTATGGCGCCTTTATCGATCTGGGGGGCATAGACGGCCTGCTGCATATAACCGATATCGCCTGGAAACGCGTGAAGCACCCGAGCGAAGTGCTCAATATCGGCGATGAAATCGACGTTAAAGTGCTCAAGTTTGATCGCGAACGTAGCCGGGTATCCCTGGGCCTCAAGCAGCTTAAGGAAGATCCGTGGAACCAGCTGACCAAGGATTATAACGTTGGCGATAAAGTCACGGCGAAGGTGACCAACCTCACCGATTACGGTTGCTTCGCGGAGATCGCAGAAGGCATTGAAGGCCTGGTGCATGTCTCCGAGATGGACTGGACCAACAAGAACATTCACCCCTCCAAGGTTGTCTCCGTCGGTGAAGAGGTCGAGGTGATGATCCTCGATATCGATCAGCAGCGGCGACGCATCTCCCTGGGGATGAAACAGTGCAAGCAGAACCCCTGGCAGGCATTCGCCTCCAGCTACAAGAAAGGCGACCGTATTAGCGGTGCCATCCGCTCGATCACCGATTTCGGTGTGTTCATCGGGCTGGAAGGGGGCATCGACGGTCTGGTTCATCTTTCCGACCTGTCCTGGGATGAGTCGGGCGATGAGGTCGTCAAGCAGTATGCCAAGGGGCAGGAGGTTGAGGCCCAGGTACTCTCCATCGACCCCGAGCGAGAGCGCATTGCGCTGGGTATCAAGCAGCTTAATTCGGACCCGTTCATCGAGTATGTCGATCAGAATCCGAAAGGGGCTGTTGTCAAAGGTCAGGTAACCGAGGTGACTCCGCGCCAGGCCACGGTCAACTTGCAGGAAGGGATTGACGGGATACTGAAGGTATCGGAGCTGTCCCGTGATCTTATCGACGACCTGACCAGCGAACTCAGTGTTGGCGATGAGGTTGAAGCGGCGATTCAGAGTGTTGATCGCCGTAATCGAGTGATCAATCTGTCGGTCAAGCAGGTGGAGATCCGGGAACAGAAGGAAGCGCTCAAGTCGGTTCAGGAACAGGCTGACGAGTCGGGACCAACCACGATCGGTGATCTGATCAAGGCACAGATGGACAAGCGGGATTCCTGATCGGGCACTCGGGTCAGCCGGCCTGGGGTCGGCGTCCCGGCCCCGTAACTTCGGCGAGGAGCTGATATGACAAAGTCGGAATTGATTGAGCACCTGATAGATGCTCATCCTCAGTTATCGGTTAAGGATGTCGAGCTGGCGGTTAAGACCATGCTGGATCATATGACGGAAGCGTTGGCCGAAGGCGATCGTATCGAGATACGAGGCTTTGGCAGTTTCTCGCTGCATTACCGGGCGCCGCGTATTGGACGTAACCCCAAGACCGGTGAATCGGTCCCCTTACCTGAAAAGTACGTACCCCACTTCAAACCTGGCAAGGAACTCCGCGATCAGGTCAACGATAGCCTTCAGGACGATTCCTGAGGCAAGCTAGAGGTCTTTTTGTGAACTGGATTAAAACCCTGGTAGCCGCGGTGATCGGTTTAGCGATACTTGCCGTGGGTATACTGTTTACCGTACATAACACCGAGCCGGTAACCATAGACCTGGTGTTCTTCACGTTGCCGGAAGCGACCCTTTCCCTCTGGCTTATTCTTGCCTTTGTGGCTGGCGGGTTCTGCGGTGTGTTGTTAAGCAGTCTGACCATCATGGCGCTCAAGACGCGCTTGAGCCGTGCGCAACGCAAAGTGACCCACAGTAGAGAAGAGATAGACCGGCTTCGCGCCATGGCGCTGAAAGACTCAGCCTGAAATGCCCTTTGATCCACTGCTCCTGCTTCTGCTGGTTGTCGCGATAGCGATAGGTTGGTCGCTCGGGCGCGGCTGGCCTCTCTTGGGACACAGAGCCTCCCCGGCGGATAATCAGGCATCAGGTCTGAGCCGGGAGTATTTCCAGGGGCTGAACTACCTGATGAGCGATCGCACGGATGAGGCGATCGAAAGCTTTGTCCGCGCTCTTGAGATAAATTCAGATACCATCCCCGCGCATCTGGCGATCGCCCGGTTACTGCGCCGCAAGGGTGACGTCGATCGTGCTATCAGGGTGCATCAGACACTGCTGGCCCGCCCCGGGCTTGAGCATGCAGACTTTATCCGAATCCAGATGGCGCTCGCCCGTGACTACGAGGCGATCGGACTGCTCGATCGCGCTGAAAATCTGCTCCACGATATAATCCGCGAAAACCCTTCTCCGGAGATGAAAACCAGCGCTCTCGAACTGCTGGTCAAACTCTATGAAAAAGAGGGGGAGTGGAGTGATGCCCTGCGCATGGGGCGGCAGCTGGAGGCGGAAGGGCAGCAGCGTATCGGTCGCGAGCTGGCGCAATATTGCTGTGAACTGGCCGAAAACAGCCTGGCGCGAAAGCGTTGGAAAGAGGTCCAGACCTGCCTTGCCGAGGCGCTCAGATTTAACGCTGACGCAGTGCGGGCCAACCTGCTCCAGGCCCGGATGGCGATGGAGCGTGGTCAGTGGCAGGTGGCGATAACTGCGTTGCGAGCCGTGCGCGAGCAGGACCCGCTGTTCGTATCGGAAACGATTGCTGACCTGCAGCGCTGCTATCGGGAGCTGAATCGGCTTACGCAGTTTGAAAGCTACCTTGAAGAGTGTATGGTTCACGCGCCGTCAACGACGGTGTTGCTGGCCAGGGCAGAACTGCTGCAAGAGCGTGACGGTGTAATGGCAGCCGGGCAATTCATTACCGATGAACTGAAAAGCCGCCCGTCGATACGCGGCTTTAACCGGCTGATAGATCTGCACCTCGAATACGGCGCCAGCAGTGCGCGGGAGAGTCTCTCCATACTGCGCGGGCTTACCGGTCAGCTGGAACTGAGCAAGCCCGTCTATCGATGCGGTCATTGCGGCTTTGCCGGGCGTACGCTCCATTGGCACTGCCCTTCCTGTCGTCAGTGGGACAGTACAAGGCCCATACAGGGGCTGGAAGGCGAATAAACAGGTTTGGAAACGATGAAGAAAATAGAAAAGCCGGTCATTGTTGCACTGGATTATCCGGAACAGGCAGCGGCGCTGGATATGGCCGCCAGGCTGGATCCGTCCAAGTGCCGGGTAAAGGTGGGTAAGGAGCTTTTTACCCGCTCGGGTCCGGCCGTTGTCGAGGCGCTCCAGGCGCAGGGCTTCGATCTGTTCCTGGATCTCAAGTTTCATGATATCCCCAACACGGTCGCCAAGGCGGTGCGTGCGGCAGCAGAGCTGGGCGTCTGGATGGTTAATGTCCATGCCAGTGGCGGGCGCAGAATGATGACCGCCGCGCGGGAAGAGCTGGAACAGGTTTCCGGGGATACCAAGTTAATCGCAGTGACCGTATTGACCAGTATGGAGCGTAGCGATCTTGCCGAGATCGGCCTGGATCTGGAGCCGATGGAACAGGTGCGTCGCCTGGCAGGACTGACCCATGACTGCGGTCTCGATGGTGTCGTCTGCTCGGCGCAGGAAGCCGAGATGCTGCGCCGTGAAATTGCGGGTGAGTTTGATCTGGTGACGCCGGGCATCCGGCCGGCTACTGCCAGTGCCGGCGATCAGCGCCGTATTCTGACACCTGCTGATGCCGTTCGGGCCGGAGCCAGCTACCTGGTAGTCGGCCGGCCGATTACCCAGGCGGCGGATCCGTCACGGGCCGTCGAAGAGATTCTCGCCGAAGTGGATGCGGCGCAGCAGGCTTGATTTAGCGGCGCTCGGGTTTGGGGAGCCTGGTCGAAACCAAGCCCGACATCGACTGAATTTTGCGCTGTGTTGTTGAATTCGTGTTTTGGGGCGATATAGTGGAAGCAGGTCAGGACGACCTGCCGGTGACGTCACGTTGCCGATACATGCACTGAAAAAAGGAATTTTCCCATGCGTAATTTCGTTAAGGCGTTTGGTTTGGCGCTGTCTATCGCTTCCCCGTTCGCTATTGCCGCTCCCGTGGATATCAATACAGCGTCTGCCGAGCAGATTGCCGCCGCACTTAATGGTGTTGGTCCCTCGAAAGCGGCAGCGATCGTGGCGTATCGTGACCAGTTTGGTCCGTTCACCAGTGTCGATCAGCTGGCGGAGGTCAGTGGCATTGGGCCGGCCACCGTGGATAAAAACCGCGATCAGATCCAGCTTGAGGCGGTTGCGCCGCAATAACTGAGTGAACTGAGCGAGTCATTGAGCCGGCCTCTGGGCCGGCTTTTTTGCGTTTACAGAATGAATGCCAGTGTCAACGGAATCACCACAAGGCTGGCGACATTGCCGATCAGTACGATGGAGGCGACCTGGTGTGGCTCCTGGTTGTAACGTTCGGAGACCATATAGTTCAGTACCGCAGGGGGCAGGGCGCCGAAGAGGATAAGAAAGGCTGCATCCCGGCCTTCCAGCCCCAGCAGCCAAATGGTGGGAATCGCCACGATAATACCGCTCAATGGCGTCAGTACCGCTCCCCAGAGTCCCGTTTTCCAGTTGGAGAAATCGATACTGGTCATCCGCACACCCAGCGCAAAGAGCATCAGCGGAATCGCAATCTGCCCCAGCATGTCGATGGGTGTTTTGATTGCCTGGGGAAGCGGAAGGTTGAACAGGCTCCAGGCCAGGCCGGCCACCGTTGCCACAATCATCGGGTTGCGCACCAGTTTCAGCGGGTTGGTCCGGCTATCGAGAATAAACATGCCCACCGTGAAATGGAGCAGGTTTTCCACCACGAACAGTACAACGGCAGCGGCCAGCGCCTCTTCACCGAAAGCCAGCACGATCAGCGGCAGGCCCAGGTTACCGCTATTGTTGAACATCACCGGCGGGACCAGGGTTTTCGGTGACACGCCGATAAAACGACAGAGTGGCCAGACAAGTAACCCGGAGGCAAGGACCACCATTAGTCCTGCCAGCGCCAGGTTCTGATGCGCGATCGGGTCAAAGGATTTTGCTGACATGACGGAAAAAATCAGTGCCGGTGCGAACAGGTCGATATTCAGGCGGTTCGCGACAGACATATCGGTGTGAGTCCGGCGGGCACATAAATAGCCAAGGCCCACGATGGCTACGAGCGGGAAGACAGTCTGAAAAATACGTTCGAGCAGAACTGATACGGTGGCGTCCATCCTAGGTCCTTAAGTTCGGGCGCCGTGAAATGGAGTTAAAACGGTGCCGGGACACCTGAAGGCGTCCCGGCAGGCGTCGAAAAATTACAGGTATTCTTTGCCGGTAGGCACGACAAAGACAGGGATCTTAGCGCGTCTTACCACTTGATGTGTAGTGGCGCTGTGGTGGCCGAAGGTGTTCTCCTGCCCCATTACAATGATGTCTGCATTGAGCTTGGCAGCCTGTGACAGAATGGTATCGGCATGCTGGCCTTCGGCGATCACCGGCTCTACATCAAAGGCGATATCGTGGTCGAGTTCCTTGAGTTCTTCGTCACGGTATTTTTCCAGCCTTTCTTTCATCTGGCCCAGAACCCGATCGATCCCCTCATCGTGCATTTTCGTGATCACATCCTCGGGCAGGTAGGTGTGGATAAGTGCACGCCCCATTTCGCCAACGGGCTCAACCACATGCAGCATCAGCAGATGTGCCTGGAACTGGTTGGCGAGATTCACCGCTTGCCGGAATACCGGACGGGTGTGCTCACCGAGTGATGTGGTGTACAGGATGGTCTTGATCTGCGGTAGTGACATGGCGTTCTCCTTAACCGGCTTTAAGCTGTCGATCAGCGCGCAGCCCGGTCCTCTGTTGGGTTGTATTCGGCACACTGTTCCAGCAGGTACACGAGGGATCGGTACTCGATCCCGCTGTGTTGGCTGAGGCCGATCTCGCAGGTTCGGCTGCTGGAGTAGCCACCGCTGCAGTGATCGACCTGCTCTTTAAGTGTTCGCAGGGCATTGGCGTTGAGTTCCGGCGTGCTGAAGCCTTTATCGCCGGCAAAACCGCAACAGCCGATCCCTTCCGGGATCACCACGTTTCGCGCCAGGCGCGAGGCGATCCGCTTAAGTTTTTCTGCCTGCCCCATACGGGTTGCACTGCAGGTGATATGCAGGGCAATTTCCTCGTCGGTCGGTGTAATCCTGAGCCGTTCCAGCAGAAACTGATCGATAAAGTCGATGCTATCGAAAAGCTGCAGGGCGGGGTCAAGCTGGTCACCGAGTCTCAGACTGCATGGACTGGTATCAGAATAGACCGGGATGCGGCCATTTTCCGTGATATGCAGCAACTCCCGGTTCAGCTCTGCAGATTTTCTGTCGGCCGTATCAAACAGGCCCTTGGACTGGAACGGCATACCGCAACAGAGTGCGTCCAGGTTTTGCGGGTAAAGCACCTCGAAGCCGGCCTTGGAAAGCAGTGCCTCTGTCACCTCCATCAAGCTGGATTGCAGCTCGGTGTCACGTTGCGGCCCCATCACGCGGCTGGCGCAGCTGGGCAGGTAGACGACTTTTTCCCGCTGGCTGGTCACCTCCGGTTTGCGTTGCCTGGGTCTGGAGGCTGCTGTGGGCATGGTTGGCAGCCATTTTTGGACTCTGTTGCCCGATACCCTGCGTGCCGCGTTGGTCAGGCGCTGCATATTGTCGGTGCCAATAAGCCCGTGCAACGCATCGGCACTTTTCAGTGCAATACGCCCGGCCTGGCTGACGCCGCTGAAGTGGTTGGCGATCCAGTTCGCGCTGCCTTCTTTACCTTGGTTGCGTTCGTGACGGATCGCCCGTGTCAGATCGCCGGTATTGATACCAACGGGACAGGCGATGGAGCATAAACCGCAGCCGGCACAGGTTTCCTCGCCATGGTAGGCGTAGTCTCTGCGCAGAGCTTCGAGTCTTTTCGGGTCCTCTCCACTGGCTTCCAGTCGCGCGATCTCGCGCCAGATCGCAATACGCTGGCGCGGTGTGGTGGTCAGTGCACGGGAGGGGCAGGTCGGCTCACAGAAGCCGCATTCTATGCAGGTATCAATGCGTTGATCGGCTGCCGGCATAGGTTTGAGGTTGCTGAGATGGATCTGTGGATCAGAGTTCAGGATGACTCCCGGGTTAAGTATCTCCTGTGGATCGAGCAGGCGCTTCAACTCCCACATCAGCTCGTAGGCATCTGTACCCCATTCAAGCTCCACGTAGGGCGCCATATTGCGGCCGGTGCCGTGCTCTGCTTTCAGAGAGCCGTCGTACCGTCCCGTAACCAGGTTGGATACATCGTCCATCAGCCCCGAGTAGCGCTCGATCGCCTCCCGGGTATCAAATGCCTGGGTGAAGACGAAATGAAGGTTGCCCTCAAGTGCATGTCCAAAAATGATCGCTTCCGTGTAACCCCAGTGCTCGAACAGCTTGTGCAGTTCGGCCACCGCTTCGGCGAGCTGCGGAACCGGCACCGCTATATCCTCGATAATTACCGTGGTGCCGGTCGTTCGAACTGCGCCAACCGCCGGGAAGAGCCCCTTGCGAATGGCCCAGTATTGCGCGCACAGTGCAGGATCTGTTGAGAACTCGACCGGTCGAGTCGTGGGTAACTCACTGATGGCCGCTGAGATCTCGCTGATCTGTTGCGAAAGCGTATGCTCGTCAGCGGCTCGGGTTTCGATCAGCAGGGCGGCGGCGCTGTCCGGCAGCTCCTTTATAAAGGCGGGCATCCCCGCTTTGGTTTCGATAGAGCGAAGGCCGGCCCTGTCGATCAGCTCGACGGCATCGACCGGTGTGGACTTGACCCTGGCGACGGCCTCGCAGGAGGTCTGCAGCTGATCGAAAAACACCAGTGCCGAAGCCTTGTGTGGGTGATCCGGGACGGTGCGGTAGACAATTTCCGAGATGAAGCCGAGCGTACCCTCAGAGCCGATCATCAAGTGCTGAAGAATGTCGATGGGATCTTCGTAATCGATCAGCGCATTGAGCGCGTAGCCGGTGGTGTTTTTCAGCCGGTACTTGTGCGCGATCCGTTGCGCCAGGGGCTCGTTGGTACGCGTCAGCTTGGCGAGGGACTCCAGCGCATCGAGCAAGGCGTGATGACTCTCTTTAAATGCGTCGATGCTCTGCGGGTCGGCAGTATCCAGCACTGTGCCATCGGCTAGAATCAGGCGCATGGAGTCGAGCGTGCGATAACTGTTATGCGCGGTACCACAGCACATGCCGCTGGCATTGTTAGCGGCGATTCCGCCTATCTTGGCGGCATTGATCGAAGCCGGATCCGGGCCGATCTTGCGTCCATAGGGTGCCAGGTACTGGTTGGCCTGGGCGCCGATAACGCCGGGTTGCAGTCGAATGCGTCGGGCGTCATCCAGAATTTCATGACTGTTCCAGCCATCCCCAAGCACCAGCAGCACCGAATCGGTTATTGCCTGGCCCGACAGGCTTGTGCCCGCTGCGCGGAATGTCAGGGCGATCTCGTGTTGCCGGGCGGCGGTGACGATGCGTGCTACTTCGCACTCGCTTTCCGCCTTGACCACAATGCGGGGAATCAGCCGGTAGAAGCTGGCGTCAGTACCGTAGGCCAGTGTCCTCAGTGGGTCGGTCACGAGGCGCTCGGCGGGGATGAACTGCTCTAGGGTTGAGAGAAACTCCCGGTATTCTGCACGCATGGGGTCGGGTACCTCTTTTACAGGTCTTGCCCCTGTGGGGGATGCATTTCCCCAAGGGCGATTTTTTATAGGGATGATAGGGCTGGCGGACAACTTGAAAAATTGGTAATACCAATTTACCATCAGCGTTGGGGTACTGTATTTTTTTTAACCGTGACTTGTCAATTTTCAGCCAGCGTAATAGGTCGTCAGTCCCGGGGAGTCAGGCACCTTCCGTGCCGTGGAGAAGCAGATGAATTATCGCAGCGTGAAGCAGCCCAAGCTCTCGGATGTAATCATGCAAAGAATAGAAGAGATGATTATGGAAGGGGCTTTGCGTCCCGGTCAGCGTTTGCCTCCGGAAAGGGAGCTGGCCCAGGAGTTTGATGTCTCCAGGCCATCGATTCGGGAAGCGCTGCAGAAGCTAGCCGCCAAGGGGTTGCTGGTCAGTCGGCAGGGGGGCGGTACCTTCGTGGCGGAAAATCTGGGCGATGGCCTGGTTGACCCGCTGCTCGACCTGTTCCGCAGCCATCCGGAAGCGCAATATGACCTGCTCGAGTTCCGCCACGCCCTGGAGGGCGTCTCGGCCTACTATGCTGCACTCAGATCGACAGTCGCCGATCGGGAGGTGATAGCGGCAAGGCTTGATGACCTGCAGCGTTACCACGATCGCAAGGAGTTTGATAAAGAGGTGGCGGCCGATGTGGAGTTTCATCTGGCCATCGCCGCGGCGGCTCACAATGTGGTGCTGTTACATATGATGAGAGCGCTGTTCCAGCTGTTACATCAGCACATTGGCGATAACCTGAGCAGTATTTACCCCAAGGCTGAGATCCGTCAGCGTATCCATGAGCAGCATCGGTTATTGATGGAAGCGATCTGTGCGGGGGAGCCTGAACACGCCCGTAAGGCGGCGCACGATCATTTGGTCTATGTTGAAGAGGCTTTGCTGGAGCAGGGGCGAGAAAACTCCCGACTGCAACGTGCATTGCGACGGGTTGAGCTTAATCCGTAAGAGTTGTGTACGAAAATTACATCGGTTGTTGGTGGTTTGTTGATCAATTTGACCTCAAACGCCATTTTGTAGACTGAATGTAATACTCTGTGTAGTATATTTACACACAATTAAAGCACCCTCATCCCCTGTGCTACGCCGCATTCGGGGTTGTAAAAACCAAGAGGTGCGAGCTGAAAGCGCTCGAAACGCATGATCTGCGCATCGGGCGTTTTCTCTGCAAACTGACGGCTTATGGAATCGGAGAAAGCACAGTGCATGATGAGATGATTGAAGATATCGATCCAATCGAAACAAACGAGTGGATGGAAGCGCTTGAGTCTGTCGCCAAAAACGACAGCAATGAGCGCGCGCGCTACCTGCTGACTAAGCTTGGCACTCGTGCCGCTGAAATCGGTGTTGGCAGTGCCGGTACTCTGAACACGCCGTACGTGAACACGATCTCGCCGCGCGACGAAGTTCGCATGCCGGGCGATCTGTTCATGGAGCGCCGCATCCGTTCATTTATCCGCTGGAACGCCATGGCGATGGTCATGCGCGCCAACGATAACGACGAGGGACTGGGTGGTCACATCTCCAGCTTCTCCTCTTCCGCTACCCTCTACGATATCGGTTTCAACTACTTCTTCCACGGTGCCGAGGGCGACCGTGAAGCTGACATGGTTTTCTTCCAGGGTCACATCTCCCCGGGTATCTATGCCCGCGCTTACCTGGAAGGCCGCCTGACCGAAGAGCAGCTGGATAACTTCCGTCGTGAAGTGGACGGCAACGGTCTGTCCTCCTACCCGCACCCCTGGCTGATGCCGGACTTCTGGCAGTTCCCGACCGTATCCATGGGTCTGGGGCCGATTCAGGCGATCTACCAGGCGCACGTAATGCGCTATCTCTCTGCGCGTGATCTGGTTAAACGTGGCGAGCGCAAGGTCTGGGCGTTCCTGGGTGACGGCGAGTGTGACGAGCCGGAATCCCTGGGTGCTATCTCCCTGGCTGGCCGTGAACAGCTGGAAAACCTGGTCTTCGTGATCAACTGTAACCTGCAGCGTCTGGATGGCCCGGTACGTGGTAACGGCAAGATCGTCCAGGAGCTGGAAGGTATCTTCCGCGGCGCCGGCTGGAACGTCATCAAGTGTCTCTGGGGCCGTCACTGGGATCCGCTGTTCGAGAAGGACACCAACGGCCTGCTGCAGAAGCGCATGGACGAAGTCTGTGACGGTGAACTGCAGAACTACAAGGCGAATGGCGGTGCTTACACCCGTGAGCACTTCTTCGGCAAATATCCGGAACTGGCCGAATTGGTCAAGGATATGACTGACGAAGAGATCATGAACCTGAACCGTGGTGGTCACGACCCGTACAAGGTGTACGCGGCATACCACGCGGCGATGAACCACAAGGGACAGCCGACCGTTATCCTCGCTCAGACCGTAAAAGGTTACGGTACCGGTCAGTCCGGCCAGGCGAAGAACGATACTCACTCCCTGAAGAAAGTTGCGATGGACGACCTCAAGTCCTTCCGTGACCGCTTCAATATCCCGCTGGCTGACGATCAGCTGAAAGAAGTTCCTTACTATCGTCCGTCTCCGGATTCAGCGGAGATGAAGTATATGATGGAGCGTCGCAGCAAGCTGGGCGGTTTCTATCCGGCGCGCCGCACCGAGTTTGAAAAACTGGAAACCCCTGAGCTGGAAGCATTCTCCGGTCAGTTGAAGGATTCCGGCGAGCGTACCCTGTCCACCCAGATGGCTCTCAACCGTGTGTTGAGCACTGTGGCCAAGGACAAGAAGATGGGTAACCGCCTGGTGCCGATCGTGCCTGACGAAGCCCGTACCTTCGGTATGGAGGGTATGTTCCGCCAGCTCGGTATCTACTCCTCTGCAGGTCAGCGCTACGTTCCGCACGATTCCGATCAGATCATGTTCTACAAGGAATCCAAGAACGGTCAGATCCTGGAAGAGGGTATCAACGAAGCGGGCTCCATGTCGGCCTGGATCGCTGCGGCGACCTCCTACGCCAACAACAACTGCACCATGGTGCCGTTCTACATCTTCTACTCCATGTTCGGTTTCCAGCGCGTCATGGACCTGTGCTGGGCTGCCGGTGATATGCAGGCGCGCGGCTTCCTGATCGGTGCTACCTCTGGCCGTACCACGCTGAACGGTGAAGGTCTGCAGCACCAGGATGGTCACAGCCACCTGATGGCGCGGATGATTCCGAACTGCGTCAGCTACGATCCGACTTACGGCTACGAGCTGGCGGTGATTGTTCAGGATGGTATGAAGCGCATGTACCAGGACCAAGAGAACAAGTTCTACTACATCACTACACTGAACGAGAACTATCAGCACCCGGCGATGCCGCAGGGCGCCGAGGAAGGTATCGTCAAGGGTATCTACCTGCTGGAAGAGGGCGGCAAGGCTGATCTGCGTGTCCAGCTGTTCGGTTGCGGTTCGATCCTGCGCGAAGTTCGCGAAGGTGCCAAGCTGCTGCGTGAAGAGTTCGGTGTCGAGGCGGATGTCTGGAGCACTACCTCCATCAACGAACTGAGCCGCGAAGCGCAGGAAGTTGATCGCTGGAATATGCTGCATCCGGAAGCTGAAGCGCGCGTTCCTTACATCCAGCAGGTGCTGGAAGGGCATGAAGGTCCGGTCGTTGCATCTACCGACTACATGCGTATGTTTGCCGAACAGTTGCGCGAGTACATCCCGCGTCGTTACAAGGTGCTGGGTACAGACGGCTTCGGTCGTTCTGACACTCGCACCAAACTGCGTGAATTCTTCGAAGTTAACCGCTACTACGTCTGTATTGCTGCCCTCAAGGCGCTGCAGGAAGAGGGTAAGGTTGAACCTGCCGTCGTGGCCAAGGCTATGCAGAAGTTCAATATCAACCCGGAAAAACCGGCTCCCTGGACCGTGTAATCCGGCTACTGAACATCTGAAGGTTAACGAGAGGACAGTATTGTGAGCACAACAACCATTACAGTGCCGGATATCGGTGGCTACGAAGGCGTTGATATCATCGAAGTTCTGGTAAAAGAAGGCGATACCATTGCCGAAGGCGACAGCCTGATTACCCTGGAGACCGACAAGGCCTCCATGGAAGTGCCGGCAACGGTCGGCGGTATCGTTAAAAAAGTTCTGGTCAGCGAGGGCGGCACCTGCAGTGAAGGTGATGCCGTAGTTGAAGTTGAGGCGGAAGGTGCAGCAGCTGCACCGGCTGCCGAAGCGCCTGCTGCAGAGGCTCCGGCCCCTGCGCCTGCTGCTGAGCCTGCACCGGCCGCACCTGCGGCTGCGGGTGGTACCCGTATTGAATCGGTTCTGATTCCGGATCTGAGCGGTGCCAGCGACGTTGATGTTATCGAAGTTCTGGTCAAGGACGGCGATAGCGTCGAAGAAGGCGACAGCCTGATTACCCTGGAAACCGACAAGGCTTCCATGGAAGTGCCCGCGCCGATGGCTGGTGTGGTCAAGTCCATGAAGATCAGCGAAGGCGACAAGGTCAACGAAGGCGACCTGCTGCTGGAGCTCGAAATTGCCGACGCTGGTGCAGCTCCGGCTGCGCCGGCCGCTGCTGCCGAGGCGCCTGCACCGGCTGCTGCAGCACCTGCTGCAAGTGGTGGTGTGGAGTCGGTTCTGATTCCGGATCTGAGTGGCGCCAGTGATGTTGATGTTATCGAAGTTCTGGTCAAGGACGGTGATAGCGTCGAAGAGGGCGACAGCCTGATCACACTGGAAACCGACAAGGCCTCCATGGAAGTGCCGGCCCCGAAAGCGGGCGTTATCAAGTCCATGAAGATCAGCGAAGGCGACAAGGTCAACGAAGGCGACCTGCTGCTTGAGCTTGAAGTGGCAGGCGGTGCGGCTCCCGCACCAGCGGCGACTCCGGCTCAGGAAGCTCCGAAGCCTGCAGCGCCTGCAGCTGCGGCTCCGCAGAAAGCGGCGGCTGCTCCGGTCTCAGGTGCTGACCTGGCGGCAATGGATCAGAAGAACAAGTCTGTTCATGCCGGTCCTGCGGTACGTGCGATTGCCCGTGAGTTCGGTGTCGATCTGACCAAGGTCAAGGGCTCTGCCCGTAAAGGCCGTATCGTTAAGGAAGACGTCCAGGCTTACGTCAAGTCGCTTATCAAGCAGGTCGAGCAGGGTGGTGGTGCCGCGGCTGCTGTGACCGGTGGTTCCGGCATTCCGCCGATCCCGGCGGTGGACTTCAGCAAGTTCGGCGAGACCGAGATGGTCAAGCTGACCAAGGTTGACAAGATCACCCGCGACAACATGTCCCGCTGCTGGCTGAACATTCCGCATGTGACTCAGTTCGACGATGCGGATATCACCGAGCTGGAAGCCTTCCGTAAGTCCATGAAGGACGAAGCGGCCAAGTCTGGCGTCAAGCTGACTCCGCTGCCGTTCCTGATCAAGGCTGCGGCGATCGCTCTGACCCGTCACCAGAAGTTCAATGCGTCGCTGCACTCCGACGGTGAACATATTGTCTACAAGAAATATGTGAACATCGGTATCGCGGTGGATACGCCGAACGGCCTGATGGTGCCGGTGATCAAGGATGCTGACAAGAAGAGCATCTACGAGCTGTCCAAGGAGGCGATCGAGCTGGCTGGCAAGGCCAAGGATCGCAAGCTGAAGCCGAACGAGATGCAGGGTGCCTGCTTTACTATCTCAAGCCTTGGCGGTATCGGCGGCAACGGCTTTACGCCGATCGTCAATGCGCCGGAGGTGGCTATCCTGGGTGTCTCCCGTGCGGATATCAAGCCGCGCTGGAACGGTAAGGAATTCGAGCCGCGTCAGATGCTGCCGCTGTGCCTGTCCTACGATCACCGTGCCATCAACGGCGGTGATGCAGGTCGCTTCCTGACCGATCTGAATGGACTGCTGAGCGATATCCGTCGCCTGGTTCTCTGATCGATCCAGTCTTAGGCTGATTGAAAAAAGACTCCTTCGGGGGTCTTTTTTTTGTCGCTGCTAACCGGCGCGGGAGGGCTGGCCTGGTCTATGTGGCTGACGGTGTTTTTTGTGCCAGGGCAATAAAGGGTAGTGGTGGATTGCGGCGGATAAATAACGAGGTTTCAGGCCCGGATTCTGGGTCTGAATAGATATTGGAGTGGGAAATAAAAAGGGATAAAACTAACAGAAGAAATGGTCGGGGTGACAGGATTTGAACCTACGACCCCTGCCTCCCGAAGACAGTGCTCTACCAGGCTGAGCTACACCCCGACGATGCTGCCGCGTTTTCCAGGGCGGAAATGCGACTCTGGTACTGCTTGTGTCCTGAATGGCGATTTTTTATTCAGGTCGGGAAACCCGATGTGCCGTTCAAGTGAGCGCGAATTATAAGGGTTTTTCTTTTGCTGTCAACAAGATGCGAGTTTTTTCTTGAAAGAAAATTGTGCTGGTCAATCTGTGCTCAGATTCGGTGTGAGCGGCTCCTGTCTAAAACTTTCAGAGAGCGATAAGACGGCAGCTGTGGTTGGAATCTGTGTTGCTGAGGAGAAATAAGCGTGTTGCGGAAAAAGTCGATGAACCGACCAAAGATGGTCGGGGTGACAGGATTTGAACCTACGACCCCTGCCTCCCGAAGACAGTGCTCTACCAGGCTGAGCTACACCCCGACATTTGATTGGAAGGAAGTGCCCGGTAAGGCCCTTCCATAACGCTAGACTTTGGGCGGGTAGCCCTTGCCGATGCGACGCGGCGCATTATAGTGAGCTGTTTGAAACATGCCAAGGGGCTGTGCAGAAAAATGAACGGGTTTGTTCGGGTGTGTGCCTGTGAGAGGGTGGGAGAGGGTCGATGCTGGCGGGTTTGTTGATACTTCTGGGGTTTCAGTTGGCTGGCGAGTTGCTGGTGGTGGCACTGGGGCTGTCCGTGCCCGGGCCGGTTCTGGGGATGCTGTTTCTGGTGATCTATCTGATGCTGAACCGGGGTGTGGTGCCGGAGTCGTTACGCACCGTGGCCGATGCGCTGCTGTCCAATCTCGCCCTGCTGTTTGTGCCGGCCGGGGTTGGGGTTATGGTGCACCTGGACCTGATCGGGCGTCAGTGGCTGGTGTTTGGCGTGACGCTTGTACTGAGTACCGCGATTACCATGGGGGTAACCGGCTGGGTTCTGGTGCGCCTTATGCGTCGGTTAGAGAAAAAGGGCGGTAGATGACTTCGTTCTGGGTATATTTTGCAGCGCGCCCTCTGTTCTGGATTGTGCTGACAATGGCGGTGTTTCTGTTTACGCGCTGGTTACACCGGCGCCTGGGTGGTCTGTCCATTTTTCATCCGGTGTTGCTTTCCATGGCGGTGTTGATCCTGCTGCTGACCGCTACAGGTACCGACTATGACACCTATTTTGATGGCGCACAGTTCATCCACTTTCTTCTCGGGCCGGCCACCGTGGCGCTGGCGGTGCCGTTGTCGGACTATTTCGACAGGTTGCGGCAGATCTGGCTTCCGGTTCTGGTGGCGACCCTCAGTGGCGTCATTACGGCTGTAGTCAGCGCCAGTGGTATTGCCTGGCTTCTCGGCGGTGAGCCGCGCACTATTTTGACCCTGGCACCCAAGTCGGTCACCTCGCCCATCGCCATAGGTATAGTGGAAAAGATAGGAGGGTACCCGTCGCTCGCGGCCGGCATCGTATTGATGACAGGCATTCTCGGCTGTGTGCTGGCACCGATCGTATTCCGGATCTTCCGAATCGATGATGACGAGGCGCGAGGCTTTGCGCTTGGCATGTCGGCGCACGGCATAGGAACGGCTTATGCGTTCGGTTTGAGTGCGATGGCTGGTGCCTTCGGCGGGCTTGCCATGGGCGTGGCCGGGCTGGTGACTGCGTTTCTGCTGCCCTTGCTAGTGTCGCTTGCGGGATTTTGAACGTCGTCAATTTGATAAATATGTTGCACAGCAGTAAAGTTTGCCGCTTCAATCATTGGGTGATATCTATGCTGGGGGTAAGCGTCTAAATGACACCGCTGGAACGTTATAAGCAGGACCTGCAAAGAGAGGATTTTGCCTACGATCCTACCCAGGAGATGGCAGTGGGGCACTTGCAGCGTCTATATGACGATCTGGTGGCTGCCGAGAGCGCGCCGCAGCCCGGCTTTATGCAGCGCCTTACCGGCAAGTTGCGCCGTGAAGCTGTCGAGCCGGTGAAGGGGCTGTACTTCTGGGGCGGGGTTGGTCGCGGCAAAACCTACCTGATGGATACCTTCTACGACAGTCTTCCGATTGAGCGGAAGATGCGCACCCATTTTCACCGTTTCATGCAGCGAGTCCATCAGGAACTGCGCTTGCTCGACGGCACCAAGAATCCGTTGGTGGCGATCGGCCGCAAGTACGCGGATGAGGCGCGCATCATCTGTTTCGACGAGTTTTTTGTCTCCGATATCACCGATGCGATGATCCTCGGCGGATTGATGGAGCAGTTGTTCAACAACGGCGTCGCCCTGGTTGCAACCTCCAATATCGTACCGGACGGCCTCTATAAGGACGGCCTGCAGCGCGCGCGCTTTCTGCCCGCCATTGATCTGCTGAACCGCTACACCGAGGTGGTGAATGTGGATGGTGGCGTCGATTACCGTCTGCGCACCCTGGAGCAGGCGGAGCTTTATCACTGGCCGCTGGATGCCAGTGCCGACGAAAGCCTCAATAGAAGCTTTGAGGGGTTGGCGCCGGACCTGGAAGAGGTGGTCGAGGGAGCCGTGGTCGATGTAAATAGTCGTGGTATTCAGAGTCGCCGGATCTGCGAAGATGTGGTCTGGTTCGACTTTGATGCGCTGTGCAATGGACCGCGCTCCCAGAATGACTATATCGAGCTGGCGAAGATTTTCCATGCGGTCATTTTGAGCAATGTGCCCCAGCTTGGACGTGCCAATGACGATGCCGCGCGACGCTTCATCAACATGGTCGACGAGTTTTACGACAGTGGTGTGAAGTTGATCATGTCAGCGGAAGTGTCGATCGATCAGATCTACACTGAAGGTCGTCTGGAATTTGAGATTCAGCGTACGCAGAGTCGTTTGCTGGAGATGCAGTCCCACGATTACCTGGTTCGCGAACACCGGGCTGGTTAATTGCTTGATCGGGTGTATTCGGTTCTGGATTTCATGTTTTGACTTGTCTATAATTCGCGCTCCTCTGCAAGGGGTAGGGGATAGTGTACGTTGTCAGGCCGCCCTGTGTGACTGGCAACCAATAACTATAAGGTAAGTCGGAAGCCGGATTTTTTTCGGGTTCGAGACTTAAAGGTTCAAGGTACTAGATCAATGAGCACAACTGTTAGCGCTAAGCCAGCCGAAGTAAAACGCGACTGGTATGTTGTTGACGCCGAGGGCAAAACCCTGGGTCGTCTGGCGACTGAAATCGCACGTCGTCTGCGTGGCAAGCATAAGCCGGAATACACTCCGCACGTTGATACCGGCGACTACATCGTTGTAGTTAACGCCGAGAAGGTTAACGTTACCGGTAATAAGCGCAACGCCAAAATGTACTACCGTCACTCCGGTTTCCCGGGTGGTCTGAAGGAAGCCAACTTCAACAAGATGGTTGAAACCTTCCCTGAGCGTACTGTCGAGCTGGCCGTTAAAGGTATGCTGCCGAAGGGCCCGCTGGGTCGTTCCATGTACACCAAGCTGAAAGTGTACGCTGGTGCTGAGCATCCGCATCAGGCACAGCAGCCGAAAGAACTGAACATCTAAGGGGAAGGCGAATAATGGCTACTACTCAGTACTACGGCACTGGCCGTCGCAAAACGTCCACCGCACGCGTCTTCCTGCGTCCGGGTACAGGCAAAATCACTATCAATCAGCGCACTCTGGAGCAGTACTTCGGCCGCGAAACCGCGCGCATGATCGTCATGCAGCCGCTGGAGCTGACTGAAACTGCAGAGAAGTTTGACGTTTACATCACTGTCGCTGGTGGTGGTGGTAATGGCCAGGCTGGTGCTATCCGTCACGGTATCACCCGTGCGCTGATGGAATACGACGAAACTCTGCGCTCCTCTCTGCGTCAGGCGGGTTACGTTACCCGTGACGCTCGTGCTGTCGAGCGTAAGAAGGTCGGTCTGCGCAAAGCGCGTAAGCGTCCTCAGTTCTCCAAGCGTTAATTTCCGGCTGCGGCCTGGTGCCGCAACCTGCTGGAAACACGAAAAAAAGCCCGCGCCATCTATGGTTGCGGGCTTTTTGCGTTTTGTTATCGGCGCTCTGCTGCAGGTCAGTAAACAGTTGATATTTGGTCGTACGCGGCCTTTTTACCTTGTATCTATAGGGTAATTTAATTACCATTTGCGCCATTTGAAAAATCCAGATTTCGTGGTTTTCATGACTGAAAGGGCGGCCATTCTTTTGTGTGTGTGCAAAGCTGGTTCGTCGATTGAGGGGAGATGAAGTTAATGAGCAATGACGGCGTGAACAAAGGTCGGCGCCGGCTCCTGATTGGAGCTACCTCTGCCGTAGGGGCAGTGGGTGCCGTTGGAGCTGCTGTCCCGTTCGTGGCTTCCTGGAATCCGAGTGCCAAGGCGAAAGCCGCAGGTGCACCTGCAAAGGCGGATATCAGCAAGCTGGAACCGGGTCAGCAGATGATTGTAGAGTGGCGCGGTAAGCCTGTGTGGGTTGTTCGTCGCGGACCGGATGCACTGGCAAATCTGGAAAAGATGAACGACCGTCTCGCGGACCCGACCTCCGAAAAGCCGCAGCAGCCTGATTATATCCCGAATACCCCGGCCCGTGCGATTCGCCCGGAAATCGCGGTAATGGTGGGTATCTGCACTCATCTGGGTTGTTCTCCGACCTACCGCCCGGAAGTGGCGCCGGAAGATCTGGGTCCTGAATGGCTGGGCGGCTTCTTCTGCCCCTGTCACGGTTCCAAGTTTGACCTTTCCGGACGTGTCTTCAAAGGTGTGCCTGCGCCAACCAATCTGGTGATTCCGCCGCACATGTACGAAGACGATAACACGCTCGTTGTTGGTGTCGATCAGGAGGCAGGATAATGGCTGGTTCTCGCAACAAAGGAAATCCCGGCCTGATGGGCTGGATCGACGACCGCTTCCCGGCCACGGCCATGTGGGAAGATCATCTCTCCAAATATTACGCACCGAAGAACTTCAACTTCTGGTATTTCTTCGGTTCGCTGGCGCTGCTCGTACTCGTTAACCAGATCCTCACCGGTATCTGGCTGACCATGAGCTACAACCCCAGCGCCGAAGGCGCGTTCGCGTCTGTCGAATACATCATGCGTGATGTGGAATATGGCTGGTTACTGCGTTACCTGCACTCCACCGGCGCATCGGCATTCTTCGTTGTCGTCTACCTGCACATGTTCCGCGGCATGCTTTACGGCTCCTACCGTAAACCACGCGAGCTGGTGTGGATCTTCGGTATGACCATCTACCTGGCGCTGATGGCAGAGGCCTTCATGGGCTACCTGCTGCCCTGGGGTCAGATGTCTTACTGGGGTGCCCAGGTTATCGTTTCCCTGTTCGGTGCGATTCCGGTGATCGGTCCGGATCTGCAGCAGTGGATCCGTGGTGACTACCTGATTTCCGGCATTACCCTGAACCGCTTCTTTGCACTGCACGTGATTGCACTGCCGATCGTCATTCTGGCGCTGGTTGTACTGCACATCATCGCCCTGCACGAAGTGGGTTCCAACAACCCGGATGGCGTTGAGATCAAGGACAAGAAAGACGCAAACGGCAAGCCGCTGGACGGCATTCCGTTCCACCCGTACTACACCGTCAAAGATATCGTCGGTGTCGTCGTCTTCCTGTTCGTGTTCTGTATCGTTGTGTTCTGGTTCCCTGAAGGGGGTGGCTACTTCCTCGAGAAACCGAACTTCGAGCCGGCTAACCCGCTGAAGACGCCTGACCATATCGCTCCGGTCTGGTACTTCACGCCGTTCTACGCGATGCTGCGTGCGGTGACCTACCCGCTGTTCGGTGTAGATGCGAAGTTCTGGGGTGTTGTCGTAATGGGTGCTGCTATCGCAATCCTGTTCGTACTGCCCTGGCTGGATCGCAGCCCGGTTAAGTCCATCCGTTACAAAGGGATGCTCAGCAAGCTGTGGCTGCTTATCTTCGCCGTCAGCTTCGTGATCCTGGGTGTGCTGGGCGCGCTGCCTTCTACGCCGGGACGCACCCTTGTGTCTCAGATTACTACCGTACTGTACTTCGCGTTCTTCCTCCTGATGCCGTTCTATACACGGATGGAAAAGACTAAACCGGTTCCGGAAAGGGTTACAGGATAATGAAAAAGTATCTTATTGCTCTGATGATGGTGCTGGCCCCGGTTACGGCCAGCGCTGCCGGCGGCGCCGGAGTGCCGCTGGATGAGATGAATGTCGATCTGACCAACAAGGCTTCGCTGCAGCGCGGTATGGCCAACTTCGTCAACAACTGCATGGGTTGTCACTCAGCTCAGTATCAGCGTTTCGAACGCGCGGCGACTGATCTGGAAATGCCGAACGACCTGGTTGTGGAAAACCTGATCTTTGACTCTGAAAAGAAAGTCGGCGATCAGATGACCATTGCGATGCCGAAGGAAGATGCTCAGAACTGGTTTGGTAATCCTCCGCCGGATCTGACTCTGGAAGCGCGTCTGCGTGGTCCGGACTGGGTTTACACCTACCTGCGCAGCTTCTACAAGGATGAGGCGCGTCCCTGGGGTGTGAACAACACGGTATTCCCGGATGTGGGTATGCCGAACGTGCTGGAACACCTGCAGGGTACGGTTATCAACCACTGTACTCCGGAAGAGATGCATGCCGGTGGCCATGAGAAAGTGGACCCGCTGACCGGTGACCGTATCGGTGGCTGCATGTCGGTTGAGCCGGAAACCGGTTCAATGAGCGAAGAAGAGTTCGACCGTTACGTCTACGACCTGGTCAACTTCATGGCTTACATGGCTGAGCCGTCGAAGATGGTATCTGGTAAGATTGGTACTTATGTACTGATCTTCCTGGCGATCCTCTTCGTGTTCGCTTTTGCTCTGAAGAAAGAGTACTGGAAAGACGTTCACTAAACACTCGGCTGTTAGTGACCATAAAAACTACGCGGCTCTTCGGGTCGCGTAGATTTTTTGTTTTAGCATCCGACTTATTTTTATGGGGATATAGTAGATGGGCGTAGTGGCTAAGCGTTCTTCCATGACCTTTTACTCGAATGGCGATGATCATTACAGCCACCGTGTGCGTATTGTTCTGGCCGAAAAGGGCGTGGCGGTTGATATCGTCGACTGCAAGGAGAGCGATCTGCCGGAGGATGTCGCGGCACTTAATCCGTACAACAGTTTGCCGACTCTGCTAGACCGCGAACTGGTGCTCTATGAGCCGAATGTGATGATGGAGTATCTCGACGAGCGCTTCCCGCACCCGCCGCTACTGCCGGTGTATCCTGTTGCGCGCGCCGAGAGTCGTCTCTTTGTTCATCGCATTCAGAAGGACTGGTGTGCGCCGGCTGATCTGATTCTGTCCGGTAACGCATCGGACGCCCAGGTCGAAAAGGCACGCAAAGAGCTGCGTGACGGCCTGGTTGCGGTGTCGCCGATCTTTGCTGAGAAGCCGTTCTTCATGAGCGACGAATTCAGTCTGGTGGATTGCTGTATCGCGCCGCTGCTGTGGCGTTTGCCGGTGATGGGTATCGAGCTCCCTGAAGCGCAGTGCAAGCCGTTGATCGGCTACATGGAGCGCCTCTTTGAGCGCGAATCTTTCCAGGCAAGTCTGTCTGATGCTGAACGGGAAATGCGCGACTGATAGCGAGATCTCGATTCGATGCAAAAGGGATGAAGCTGAACACTTCATCCCTTTTTTGTCATGTTAAGGAGGTAACTGATGTCCGTTACGCCAAGTCGCCCCTACTTGCTGAGAGGGCTGTTCGAGTGGCTTAACGACAATGATCTGACGCCGCATCTGGTGGTCGATGCCGGTGTTGCCGGTGTGGCGGTACCCCAGGACTTTGTCCAGGACGGTCAGATTACGTTGAATATCGCCCCGGGCGCAGTACGCAACCTGTTGATGGATAACACAGGCGTCAGTTTTAACGCCCGCTTTGGCGGCGTCCCGATGGATGTGTTCGTGCCGGTAGCCGCTGTGCTGGCTATCTATGCGCGTGAGAATGGTATGGGGATGGGCTTCGGCATGGAGCCGGGTGCTGCGGAGCTGGAGGTCGGTCATGAGACCGAACCTGATCCAGAGCCGCCCGAACCGGGTCCGGGCGGCGGTCGTCCGTCACTTCGTGTTGTGAAGTAACGCCGTATCAATCGATATATTCGAACACCTTCACGATTTTGCGGACACCCGGCACGCTGCGTACGACAGCGACCGTGGTGTCCGCTTCATTTCTTGAAACCAGTCCCATCAGGTAGACCGTGCTGTTCTCGGTGACAACCTTGACGCGGCTTCCCGGTACGTTCTTGTCGGCCAGCAGCTGAAGCTTGACCCGACTGGTCAGGTAAACATCGTTGGTGCGCACGATGCCCGATGTGGGGCCTGCTATCTCAAGCTCATTGTGAATTTTACCCACCTCACGAACCTGGGCGGTGATCGTTTCCGCTTCCCGCTTGATATTTGCGTCGGGTACCTGCCCGCTCAACAGAACCTGGCCGTTGAAGCTGGTGACATTGACGTGGGATTGGCCGAGCTTGGCCGAGCCCTTGCTGATGTTGACCAGGGTTTTGGTCTCAATCATTTCGTCTTCGATATAGTTGCCAAAGGTGCGGCTGCCGGGTTCCTCATCGATCGGGCCCTCCCGCGTGGCGCTCACAATCGATGAGCAGCCGTTGAGAAATGCTGTGCCCAGTAGAAGCGAAAGAACTACCGCGGATCGTTTCATAGTCAGGCTCCAAATAGCTGGTGATCGATCAGATCACACAGGCAGTGCAAAACGAGTAATTGTGTGTGGTAAACCAGCGATTCGTCGTCGCTCGGTACGCAGATTTCGATCTCATCGCGCGCCAGCAGTGCAGTCATGTTGCCGCCGTCGCCCCCTGTCAGGGCGATAACCAGCATCTCCCGGTCGTGAGCGGCCTGTATCGCCTGGACCATACTTGTGCCGCGCCCGTCAGGTGAGATTGCCAGCAGGATGTCGCCCGGCTGGCCGATGGCTCGAATCTGCTTGGCGTAAACCTCGGCAAAACTGCTGTCCTCGGTGATTGCACTCATTACGGCGCTATCGGCGTTCAGAGACAGTGCGGGCAGGCCCGGGCGCTCATGCCTGAAACGACTCAGCAGCAGTGACGAGAAGTGCTGAGCCAGCGCGCCTGCACCGCCGTTACCGACGCAGAGAATCTTGCTCTCGTTGACCAGGCAGTGCAGGAGAAGTTCACTGGCTTCCGCGATCAGCGGTGTGTAGTGCTCGATGGTTTGTGCATTGATTTCCATCGAGTTGTGAAACTGGCTGACGATGCGGTCTTCTAGTTCCATTCGCTCTTGTATCCGGTAGTCATGGGCGGAAGGCGTCTTTATACCACAAGGGCAGGTGTTGAGCCGAACCGCATTCGAACGCGATAACATCGAATCGACAGGGGCGGGTGCTCCAGTCGGGATGTCGTTGTAGTAGTAGCTGCGCGGTCTGGATCAGTTTGCGCTGCTTGATGCTGTCCACGGACTGGGCAGCGCCGCCGAACTGGCTATGGGTGCGCTGGCGAACCTCGATGAAAACGATGGTGTCTGCATCCTGCATTACCAGGTCGATCTCTCCTAGCCGGCAGTTGGCGTTTCTTAACAGCGGCCTCAGTCCTTGCGCTTTAAGAAACTGTTCTGCGGCCTGCTCGGCTTCCTTGCCTTTGGCTCTGCGGTCCATCGCATCTCCTTGTATCAGTTCATGGGCAGGTTTTGCTGCGTTGACTCTAAGGTCTTCGCGGGCTGTACCCTGGGTACACCATCGCTAAAGACAGCCCAGGGCAGCGCGCGTTTGACCTGGCGCTGGTTGTCCAGGCTGAGCTGGCCGGTTTCCCCTTCGATGTAGGCGCCGGGGCTCTGGCTGAGGCTGTACAGGTAGGGGAACACCCGGTAAGCGTCGATCCCCAACGCATAGAGTCTGCCAAAGCGGCTGTCTGTGTCCTGGCGGGTCTGGTTCAGAGCCAGGTGGGCCTCGCTCGGTGGGTTGAGTACCCAGGGGAGGTCCAGGAACTGAATGCCATTCAGGTCCACATCCCGCATCGGGTCCGGGGTGCCTTCGTAAATATGGGAGGTGGCATAGACCGGGATGTCGCCGGCGAAGTGGAATGCCAGCATCGGTTTGATCTGGCGGGCATCCTGCGGCAGTGCCGTGAGCAGTATGGCATCGATGTCATCGCGGGGGCGCTCGTTGAAATCGATACTCTGGCCGATGATACGTCGCACCTCGCGGGCACGGGCCGCACTGCGGTCGGTGAGCAGGAGCTGGCTTATCTGTGAGGAGAAATCCTGTCCGCTCTGGTAGGCAAGCGTCTCCACGACCTGGCCGCCCAGTGAGGTAAAGCTGTCTGTGAGCGAAGAGGCCAGGTGCTTACCCCAGTCGGCATCGGGGACGATCAGGGCGACGCGGCGGTGCCCATCCTGCCAGGCGCGCTCGGCGACGAGTCGCGCTTCCTGATCTGAAGAGAGCTCCAGCTGGTAAAGCGCCGAGCCCGGTGTCGCCTTATTCAGAGCCAGGATCGGCAGCGGAAAGTTTTGAATCTGGCTCAGCTGCATCACATAGTCCCGCGACAGCGGTCCGATAATCAGTTCAAGGCGCTGCTGCTGAGCCAGAGAGGCTAGTTGTGCTGGTGTGGAGATTCGGGTGCTGTCGATCGTCACCACGTCCGGTGCGCTGTTCGGTTGCTGCGACGTCATCATGGCGCTGTAGAAACCCTCGCTGATGGCACGAGCCGGTTCGGCCAGAGGTCCGCTCAGCGGGAGAAGGAGGCCGATTCGGCCTGCATGCAGCGGGGCGATCTGCGGAGTTGCCAGATCCATCGGCGGTAATGCGAAGGCGGGGTGATCTTCCCACAGTGTGCGCCACTGGCTCAGGGCATCGTTGCTCTCGGTCAGGTTTCGGGTATCGCGAGACGCAAGCGCTAGTTCCAGCCAGCCCTGTTCGTAATAACCGTTGTCCCTTGCGCGGGCGGCCTGTTGCAGCTCTGTGGAGGGGGCCTGCTGTAGCAGAGACCAGATGCGATCGTGCATCGCCTGTTTCTGCTCGGGGCTCTGGGGGAAGTTGGCGATCGCGATCAGCTCCAGCGCTGCAGAAAGCGGCTGCGACTGCTGGCTGTAGGCTTCGGCCCGGAGTTCACCCAGCTCCGTTTGCTGGGGTTGAGAAAGGCTGGGCAGGGCGCGGGTGTCCAGCAGGCTGAGCGCCCGTGAGGCGTCATCAGCTTCCAGCGCCTGGTTGACCCGCAAGCGGGTGATATCGAATGCGAGGCTGGGCGGCAGATTCCGGGTGTCGATGCTGTCGAGCAGCGCGACTGCCTGCTCTGTCTGCTGCTGGCGCATCAGCATCTCGGCAGCGCGCAGCTTAAGCTCGGCGGCCTCGATGGGCGGCGCGCTCTCCGCGCGGGCAATCAGCTGTTCAGCGTCGTTGCCCTGGCTGATCGTGCGGGTAGTGCTCATCGGCGCCGCACATGCGGATAACAGAGAGATCAGCAGGATGCAAAGAGGCAGTCTAGTTCTATTCGTCATATACTCGGACACCCGGAAATATGGATGGATAACGATGTCGGAACCTGTTCTCAATATTGTCGCGACACCTATCGGCAACCTGGGCGATCTATCGCCGCGGGCGCTGGACGTCCTGTCGAGTGCTGACCTGGTTGCAGCCGAGGATACGCGTCACAGCGGTCGATTGCTCGCGCACTTTAACATTAAAGCCGAGATGATATCAGTTCATGATCACAACGAGCGCCAACGGGCTGATCTGATCATTCGTTATCTTCAGGAAGGTAAGCAGGTAGTGCTGGTTTCCGACGCCGGCACGCCGCTGATCTCGGATCCAGGATTTTACCTGGTGCGTGCAGTGCGTGACGCCGGCTTCAGGGTGTCGCCTGTGCCGGGGTGCTGTGCCTTTATTGCGGCGCTCAGTGCATCGGGGTTGCCATCGGACCGTTTTCTGTTCGAGGGGTTTTTGCCGCCCAAGAGTGGTGCCCGCAGGCAGCGTCTTGAGCTTCTCTCTAAAGAGACGCCGACGCTGATTTTTTACGAGTCGACTCACCGTATTCTTGCCAGTCTCTCCGATATGGCTGAGGTTTTCGGTCCGGAGCGGTACGTCGTGGTAGCGCGGGAGCTGACCAAAACCTTCGAGACGATCCATGGCGGGGCCCTGAGCGAGGTGATCGAATGGATGCAGGCTGACCCTATGCAGCAGAAGGGGGAGTTCGTTGTACTGGTTCACGGCGCAGCGGAAAAAGAGAACCTCCTCGATGCCGAAGCGGAACGGATTGTCCGTCTTCTGGCGACAGAGCTGCCGCCGAAAAAAGCGGCTGGTCTGGCGGCGGAGATCACGGGTCTGAAAAAAAATCAGTTGTACCAGGTGCTGATCGAGGACTGAGTCTGGCGCTTGGGCTTGCTATCGTCGCGGCAGTGTTTATACTCCGCCGCGGGAGTCAGCCAGGCAATCGCTGCTGCGTTCGCGCAGGGGAGGAAAGTCCGGGCTCCAGAGGGCAGGGTGCCAGATAACGTCTGGGCGGTGAAAGCCGACGGAAAGTGCAACAGAAAGTATACCGCCTAAGCGATCTTCGGATCGCCGGTAAGGTTGAAATGGTGCGGTAAGAGCGCACCGCGTGGGTGGCAACACTCCACGGCGATGGAAAACCCCACTCGGAGCAAGACCAAATAGGGACCCTTAAGGCGTGGCCCGCGCTGGGTCCGGGTAGGTTGCTGGAGGCCTGTGGTGACGCAGGTCCTAGATGAATGATTGTCCACGACAAAACCCGGCTTATCGGCTGACTCCCATTTCTTTCCCGGCCTGTTCAGCCTTTCTCCTCTTTCCTGATTATTCTCTATACCCATACTAAATGTGGGTGCTTACCCGTGTCCGCTTCTTTGCTAAACTGCCCTTTGGGCAGCCAGCTGGAGGTTTGTGATGAAATTTACTCGTATCCTGGTATCGCTCGTTGCGGTGTCCGCGCTGTCGCTCGGCCCCCTGCTGGCAGGGCAGATCATGCCCATCGACTTTGGCCAGCAGGCCCATGCCAAGGGCGGCAACAGTGGTGGCAACGGCGGCGGTAATGGCGGTGGTAATGCCGGCGGGCAGGGTAAAGGAAAGGGGCAGAGTGCCGCCGGAGGCCTCGGTCGCAGCGCTGGCCCGGGTGCTAAAGGCGCTCAGGGTCGTGGCGTCGGCAATAATCGTGGAGCTGTGGCCAGTTCATTGGGTGCGCTGAATGCGGCCCATGCATCGGCAACGGCCCGTGCGCACGCAGCACCGAATTCCCGCGTCGGCTTAATCGCAGCTTATGAGCGTGTCGTTGAGGATGGTATTAGCCTCGCCGATGATATCGGCGATTTGTCTAAAACCGTCGCCGAGCTCGAGGCTGAGCTTAAAGAGCTGGAAGTGGATACCCCGGCTTATAACCAGGTGTCGGCCCAGCTTGCGCAGGCGAAAGCAGAGTTGGACGCCAAAACAACCACGGGGCTGGAAGAGCAGGCTCGGGTTGAAGTGAGTGCCCTGGCTGAGGCGGCAAACAAAACCCTGTCTGCAGAGGTCGTGGCCGAGGTCAATGCGCTGCTCGGGATTGAATCGGTGGTTGCCGAAGAGGTAGAGGCCGAGTTGTCGGAGTCTGATCAGTATTAAGGCGTCTGTAGCGAGTGAGATGCCAGACAGAAAAGCACTGGGGATCTCAGTGCTTTTCCGCTTTTTGGCGTAACGCGTCGACCAGGCTGTCCAGGGAGATGTCACCGGCGTTCATAAACTGGCGCGCGGCTTTTTCGGTCTTACCTCCCCAGAGGCCGTCCTCTGCACCCGCCGGGTAGCCAAGCTGATTCAGCCGGGTCTGTGCATAGCGGATGCGGTATTTGTTGCGCAGGGCGCTGTCAGAGAGGTTGCTGCCCTGGACGGTGACGCCCGTGCTGCTGATATTCAGCTTTTTCATCAGCTCCCTGGCTCTCAGGCTGCCGTTTTGGTGGGCGCTGCGTAGCCATCTCTGCCCCAGTGGCTGGTTCCTGGAGCTGCCGATACCGGACAGAAGGCTGACGCCCATCAGGTACTGGGATTCCGCATAGCCTCGTTCGGCGGCCTGACCCGCCCACTGGACTCCCCAGGCGGGCGCCTTTTCTGTGCCATAGCCGTTGAAATAGATCTCCCCCAGGTAGTGCATCGCTTCGCGGTGATAGGCGCTGGCCGCCTTTTCCAGCCAGAAACGAGCGTCGTCGTAATCGATATTGGTGCCCCGGCCCAGGTAATAGGCCATGCCGAGCATGTACTGGGCATCTGTATGGCCCTGTCTGGCGGCATCCTTGAAATGCATAACGCCCAGGGCGTAGTCCTGCAGCACGTCGGCGCCATTGGTAAAGCGCAGCCCCAATTGATACTGGGATTCGGCATCGCCCTGTTTGGCGGATTCGGCGAGTGCCCGGGTCGGTGCTGAGGAATTGATCAGGCCGATCTGTGTGCAGCCTGATAAAACAGTCGCGATAAAAACAGGGTAAACGAAGAATGACTTGTTCATAAGGCAGAGGGTTCGTTACTTCGTCAGAGGTTGGAACGGTGTTGATAGATATCCACACTAATCGGTCGGTTGCTGAATAGCCACAGCAGTACACTGATAGTTTGAGGCAGACTCATCGATGCAGCGGTGAACCTCAAGCTTGCCTGGGAAGGCTCGGCAGAAGCGATAATAAGGACCTCGTTACCACATCTGCCGTTTCGGGCGAAAAAAACTGATCTTGGATTTCAGACCTGTCCACCGCGCTTTATGGGGTGGCTGGAAATTCCGCCTTTCCCCGTGCCTGGCTTGGGCTCCTGGGGCGCAGATATCCACAACGTATTGTTTCCTATGGCTCTTTGGCTTCAGGTCCCATTTTGTCTGGTGTTGCGCTGCTTTTAAGAGTGCCCTGGCCGACCCCTGGGGCACGAAATCCAGCGCCTAAAGCCCCTGCAATTAACCTTGATTTGGGTAGTGTTGATACCTATAGTGTCGCATAGTGGTACAAAGTGGGTGAAAGTGGTTAATTTTGGGGTGTCCGGTGGGAATCATGTTCCGCGGAGTGAATCCGATCAATATCGATGGCAAGGGACGCCTGGCGATTCCCTCGCGCTATCGTGAGTCGATCTCGGATCACTGCGATGGGCGCATGGTGGCGACCATCGATACCGAAACCAAATGTTTGCTGCTTTATCCACAGCCCGAGTGGGACCTGATCCAGGAAAAGCTTGAAGCGCTGCCCAGTTATGACCCCGGCGCTCGACGTGTACAGCGCTTGCTGATCGGTCACGCCACGGACCTGGATATGGATGCGGCCGGCCGATTGCTGTTGCCGGCTCCGTTGAGGGAGTATGCCGCGCTGGAGAAGCGCATTGTCCTGTTGGGGCAAGGGAAAAAATTCGAGATCTGGAGTGAGGATCTCTGGAACGCGACCCGGGATACGTACCTGCAGGATGAAAATCCGGGGGCGGAGTTGCCTGAGGAAGTCAAAACACTGTCATTATAATTAAAGGGCCGGGGCATAATGCCACAAGCGTTCAGCCACACAACGGTGCTACTGGAAGAAGCCGTAACCTCACTCGTCACCAATCCCTCCGGATTCTATGTGGATGGAACCTTCGGTCGCGGAGGTCACTCCGAGCGTATTCTGCGCGAACTTGATGATCAGGGTCATATTCTGGCGATCGACAAGGATCCCCAGGCGATCGCCCATGCGGGTGAACGCTTTGGTGATGAGCCGCGTTTTTCCATCTGTCACGGCTCCTTTGCCGAGCTTGATCGTTTCGTCGCCGATGCCGGCATGACCGGCAAGGTCGACGGCATTTTGCTGGACCTTGGTGTCAGCTCGCCGCAACTCGATGATCCCGAGCGCGGCTTCAGTTTTCTCAACGATGGTCCCCTGGATATGCGCATGGATACCAGCAGCGGCGAAAGTGCAGCCGACTGGATCAACCGTGCGCCGGAGGCTGAGATCGCCGACGTTATCTACCACTACGGGGAAGAACGTTTCTCCCGTCGCATGGCCAAAGCGATCGTTGCCGCGCGCGAAGAGGAGCCGATTACCACCACGGCGCGACTGGCGAAGATCATCGCCGAGGCAAACCCCCGCTGGGAAAAAGGCAAAAACCCGGCAACCCGTGCGTTTCAGGGAATCCGAATTCACATCAACCGGGAGCTGGAGGATGTCGAGCAGGTGCTGGAGAAGTCACTGGATGTGCTGGCTGTCGGTGGTCGTCTGGTGGTGATCAGCTTCCACTCGCTGGAAGACCGGCTGGTGAAACGTTTTATCCGCAAGTATGTGAAAGGGGATGAGCACCTGCCGCCAGGCATACCGGTCACCGATGAGATGCTGAACCAGCGCCTCAGCAGCGGTGGCAAGGCGGTCAAGGCCTCCAAGGACGAGGTTGCCGCTAACCCGCGGGCGCGCAGCGCCGTGATGCGAGTGGCGGTTAAAAAGGCATGACGGGGCTGAAGGATAAATTCCAACAGCTTTTGTCGGTTTGGACAGAGCCTGCGGCTCAGGCTGCCGGGAATCAGCCCAGCAGTGATGCTGGCCGGTTGCTGGGACTGGCGGATCTGGCAAAGCCGGCCGCTACGCTGGGCCTGCTGGTGCTGTTGGTGATCGGTTCAGCGATGCTGGTGATCTACTCCGCCTATGAGTACCGGCGCTTGTTCAACCAGCATCAGGTGCTCAGCTCCCAGGGGGAGGATCTTCAGGTGGAGTGGGGACAGTTGCTGCTGGAGGAAAGCGCTTGGGCCTCAAACAGCCGGGTGGAGCGTCAGGCGGATAAAAATCTCCATATGACCTCACCGGAAGCGGACAATATCGAGATAGTGCGGCATGAGCGATAAGCAGACAGACAACAGGGCCTCTGTGGCCGCGGTACAGGCAATGGCTGCCAGAGGTTGGCGGCTGTGGCTTGTATTCGTGCTGCTGGCGCTGATTGCTGTCGGGATCCTGGCAAAAATGCTTTCCCTCTCCACCGAGGATCAGGCGTTTTTGCAGAGTCAGGGGGATGCGCGCTCGCTCAGAACCATGTTGCTGCCCGCGCACCGGGGCCTGATTACCGACCGAAACGGCGAGCCGCTGGCGGTCAGTGCGCCGGTGGCTACGATCTGGGCCGACCCGAAAATGACCGATGTAACACACGCCAGCCTGCGTAAGCTGGCGCAGCTGCTGGACATCTCCCGGGAGGAGCTGCTGCGTGACCTGAACGCGGATCGCGATCGCCGCTTCCTGTACCTGAAACGCCAGGTAACACCGGAGCTGGCGCAGAGCGTATCGGCACTGAAAATCCCCGGGGTTCATGTGGATCAGGAGTACAAACGCTACTACCCGGCCGCCGAGGTCGCCACGCACCTGGTGGGCTTTACCAGCGTGGACGGCGAAGGTCAGGAGGGGCTGGAACTGGCTTATAACGACTGGCTCAGAGGTGAGCCGGGTCGCAAGCTGGTGATGAAGGACCGGACCGGTCGAACCATCAAGCATATACGTTCCCTGGCAGCGGCCCAGCCCGGCAAGGACCTGGCGCTGAGCATCGACCTGCGACTCCAGTACATGGCGTATCGCGAGCTCAAGGATGCGGTGAACACCCACAAGGCGGACTCAGGCTCGGCGGTGGTGATCGATGTGCGTACCGGTGAGGTGCTGGCGATGGTGAATCAGCCCTCCTATAACCCCAATGATCGCAGTAACCTGCTGACCTCGGCGCTGCGCAACCGCGCCATGACCGATATTTTTGAGCCGGGCTCGACAATGAAGCCGATAACGGTGGCCACCGCCATGATGACCGGCCGCTATACGCCGGACACCATCGTTGATACCTCGCCGGGCTACATTCGTGTGCGTAACGCTACCATCCGCGATCACCGCAATTACGGCGAGCTGAGTCTCACCGGCATTATCACCAAGTCGAGCAACGTGGGGGTGACCCGGCTGGCACTGGATATGGAGCCGGATGCGATTCGCAACGTGATGCATAACGTCGGTATCGGCCAGGTCAGCGGTACCGGCTTTCCCGGTGAGCGCAGTGGCACCCTGCCTTATCTGAGCGAACGTCAGACCGTCGAGCGCTCGACGCTGTCCTATGGCTACGGCCTCTCCGTGACGGCACTGCAGCTGGCGCACTCCTATCTGCCGCTGGCATCCGGTGGCATTCAGCGCCCGGTGTCGCTGCTTAAAGTGGAGGATGACGAGGCGCAGGCCGGCAAGCGGGTAATGCCGGAGAAGATCGCAGACGAGGTGCTGGCGATGATGGAAACCGTGATTTCCCGTCAGGGTACCGGCCGGCGTGCAGCGGTGGAGGGTTACCGCGTGGCGGGTAAAACCGGTACCGCGCACAAGGCCAGCGGCGGTGGCTATGCCGCGGACCGTTATATTTCGGTGTTTTCCGGCGTGGTGCCTGTGTCGAATCCCCGCATCGTCATGGCGGTGATGGTCAATAACCCGAAAGGACAGGAATATTACGGCGGCGAAGTGGCGGCACCGGTGTTTTCCAGGATCGCGACAGGCGCGCTGCGCCTGCTTAATGTACCGCCAGATAAATGGCCCAAACCGGACGAGCAGCAGGTGGCAGCGAAATGACAGGTGCTCCTGATATTCAACTCCAGCAGCTTTTGCCCCAGGTGCCGCAGCGTATTGCGGCATTGCGCGTTTCCGGGCTTTGCCTGGACAGTCGCTGTGTGCGTCCGGGAGATCTGTTCTTTGCGCGCTCCGGTGTGCGTCATCGCGGCGTGGATTTCATCCCCGAGGCTGCCAAGAAGGGGGCCGTAGCGGCGGTCGTCGACGAGCGAGAAGTCGATGAGCAGCAGGCGCAGAACCTGGGACTGCCGGTGATTCGTGTCGCGGGCCTGGATACCCAGATCGGCATGGCGGCCAGTCACTTTTACGGTGAGCCGACACGGGAGATGCGGGTGATCGGTATTACCGGTACCAATGGCAAAACCTCCTGCGCTCATTTTCTGGCCCAGGCGTTAAACAGCTGCGGCCTCAAGGCGGCGCTGATCGGCACGATCGGCAACGGCTTTCCGGGACAGCTGCGCGAAGCCACACACACCACGCCGGATGCGATCAGTCTGCATGCGGAGATGGCGCGGCTGCGCAACGAGGGCGCCGATGCCGTGGTGATGGAAGTCTCCAGTCACGCCCTGGATCAGGGCCGGGTCGCCGGTGTTCAGTTCGATGTGGCGGCGTACACCAATCTGACCCATGACCACCTGGACTATCACGGCAACATGGAAGCCTATGCGGCGGCGAAGGCGCGGCTGTTTACCGAATACGGTGCGCCGATCCAGGTGCTGAACGCCGACGACGCCGAGTGCCGCCGGCTGCTCGATCAGGCCTGTCCGGCGGGCGGAGAACGTATCGGCTTTTCGGTGCACTCCAGCGCTGCCCCGGTGTACGCCGACCAGCTCGATATGCGGTCCCAGGGGCTGATGTTCGAACTTCATACCCCCTGGGGCGAGGTCATGGCCTCCTCACCGGTGCTGGGGGAGTTCAACCTCTCCAATCTGTTGCTGGTGTCCGCCGTACTCGGTGGCATGGGCTATGAGCTCAGCAATATCGCCTCCGCGCTGGCATCCCTGAAGGCGGTCAGCGGGCGCATGGAGCGGGTCAGCGAATCCCGTCTGCCGGTGGTGCTGGTTGATTATGCGCATACGCCCGATGCACTTGATAAGGCACTGCAGGCGACCCGCGCTCACCTGAATGGACGGGCGCGTCTCTGGGTGGTATTTGGCTGTGGCGGCGATCGGGATACCGCGAAACGGGCGTTGATGGGAGAGATCGCGGCCAGGGGGGCTGACGAAGTCGTGCTGACCAGCGATAATCCGCGCTCCGAAAATCCGCACAGTATTCTTCAGATGATTAACGAAGGTATTTCTGCCGAGCGGTCCGTCCATGTTGAAGCGGACCGGGCCCAGGCTATTGCCTGGACGATCGCACAGGCGAACGACCGGGATATCGTACTTGTCGCCGGCAAAGGTCACGAAACCTACCAGGAGATAAACGGTGTCCGGCAGCCGTTTAGCGACCAGGAACAGGTATTGAAGGCGCTAGACGCCAGGGGGACGGAATGATCGCAGATTTTCGTCTGTCTGCCCTGGCAGAGATGCTCGGCGCTGAAAAGCTGGGCTGCGAGGAAGACGCAGTCTGCCTGCGTGTCTGCACTGATACGCGAAAAGTTGAACAGGGTGATCTGTTCGTGGCACTGAAAGGGCCGCGATTTGATGCCCACGATTATGTCGGCGACGCCATCGGGAAGGGGGCTGTGGCAGCGGTGGTTGACCACCCGGTTGATCAGGCGTTTGCGCAGTTGGCTGTCGCCGACACCTTAGAGGCCCTGGGGGCGTTGGGCGGTTATAACCGCCAGGCGTTCCAGGGATGCCTGTTCGCCGTAACGGGCAGCAGCGGTAAAACCACCGTTAAAGAGATGCTGGCAACGATGCTGGCACAGCGGGGGGCGACCCTGGCAACCCGGGGTAACCTCAATAACGAAATCGGTGTGCCGCTGACGCTGCTTGAGATCGAACAGAAACATGAGTACGCCGTCATTGAACTGGGCGCCAGCGGGCTTGGCGAAATTGCCCGCACCACACGGATGGCGCGGCCCCGGGTGGCTATCCTGACCAACGCCATGGGCGCACACCTGGAAGGGTTCGGCAGCCTGGATAACGTGGTCCGTGCGAAAAGCGAAATCTACGAAGGACTGCAGGCATCTGGCGTCGGCGTGGTGAACCTCGATGACCCGCATGCATCTTTCTGGCTCGGGAAACTGAACGATCTGGGTCGAGCCGTGGTCACTTTCGGGGTCGATAACGATCAGGCCGATCTCAGGGTATGTAATCCACAGCTCGCTACTGCCGGCACCTGGGGTGGCGAGCTGCATTACCGCGATGAAAAAGTCGCGCTCACCCTGGGCGTTATGGGGCGCCACAACCTGGCTAACGCTGCCGCCGCTGCGGCCGCATGGGTCGCCGCCGGCCTGCCACTAGCGCAGGCGGCCACGGGCCTTGAGGCGTTTCGGGCGGTGCCGGGCCGATTGAGCCCGCATCGGCTGGCGCAGGGTGCGCTGCTGATCGATGACAGCTACAACGCCAACCCGGGCGCGGTGAAAGCGGCGATCGATGTGCTGATGGATCAGCCCGGACCGCACACCCTGCTGCTCGGTGATATGGCTGAACTCGGTGACGAAGCGCCTGAGCTGCATGCGGAAGTGGGGCGTTATGCGGGCGAGGCGGGCGTCGAGCGCCTGCTGACAAGTGGTGTGCTCTCTCAGCAGTCGGCAGTGGCGGCGTCCGAAGCGGGTTGTGAAGCCCGGCACTTCGCCCGTTTTGAAGATCTGCTGGCCGAGCTGAAACAACTGGAACTGACTACCGGAACGCTGCTGGCCAAGGGCTCACGCAGCGCCGGTATGGAAAGGGCGGTTAACGCCCTGATGACTGGAGAATAACAACGCATGCTGCTTTTGCTGACCGAGTTTCTGTCCCAGTTTTACAGCGGATTTGCCGTTTTCGGCTATATCACGCTGCGCGGTATTCTGGGCGTTCTGACCGCACTCGGCCTGTCGCTGTTTTTCGGCCCTCGCCTGATCCGCCAGCTCAAGCTGAAGCAGATCGGCCAGGCGGTCCGTGATGACGGCCCGCAGAGCCATCTGAGCAAGGCGGGAACACCCACCATGGGCGGTGCGATGATCATCCTGGCGATCGCTATCAGTACCCTACTCTGGAGTGACCTGAGTAACCGTTATGTCTGGATCACCCTGGGCGTGCTGCTTATTTTCGGCGCGGTGGGCTGGGTCGACGACTGGCGCAAGGTGGTTGAAAAGAATCCCCGCGGTCTGCCGGCGCGCTGGAAGTACTTCTGGCAGTCGGTGGGTGGTTTCGGTGCGGCAGTACTGCTTTATATGACGGCTCAGAGCCCCGTGGAAACCCAGCTGATCGTGCCGTTCGTCAAGGATTTCGCCCTGGAGCTCGGGATAGGCTTTATCGTCTTCACCTACTTCGTCATTGTGGGCAGCTCCAATGCCGTCAACCTGACTGACGGCCTGGACGGCCTGGCGATCATGCCCACCGTTATGGTTGGCGGTGCGCTGGCTGTTTTTGCCTATCTCAGTGGCCACGTGCAGTTCGCCAACTACCTGAATATCCCCTATGTGGCGGGTGCCGGTGAGCTGATCATTTTCTGCGGTGCCATCGTCGGTGCCGGCCTCGGTTTTCTCTGGTTTAACACCTATCCGGCTCAGGTGTTCATGGGCGACGTGGGGGCGCTGGCGCTCGGTGCCGCCCTGGGTGTGGTCGCCGTGATCGTGCGCCAGGAGCTGGTGCTGGTGATCATGGGCGGAGTGTTTGTGATGGAAACCGTTTCGGTGATTCTGCAGGTGGCGTCTTTCAAACTGACCGGACGTCGCATCTTCCGTATGGCCCCGATCCATCACCATTTTGAACTCAAGGGCTGGCCGGAGCCGCGCGTGATTGTGCGTTTCTGGATCATCACCGTCGTACTGGTGCTGATCGGCCTGGCAACACTGAAAATTCGATAGGCAGTAAAGATGAGTCTGATAGCGACAGATAAAAAGCGTGTGGTGATCGGTCTGGGACAGACCGGGATGGCCTGTGCGCGTTATCTGTACCGCCAGGGTATTCCGTTTATTGCCTGTGACACGCGCGAGAATCCGCCGGCGGCCGATCAGTTCCGCCAGCAGTTCCCGGGCGCCCAGCTTTACTGCGGCCCGCTGGATGCAGAGCTGCTCTCGAACGCGTCGGAGCTGCTGTTAAGCCCCGGCGTGGCCCAGTCAGAGCCGGCCATTCGTCAGGCCGTGGAGCGCGGCGTGCGCCTCAGCGGCGATATTGATCTGTTCTGCGAGCAGGCGAAGGCGCCGATCGTTGCGATTACCGGCTCCAATGCGAAAAGCACGGTTACAACGCTGGTGGGCGAGATGGCTATGGCGGCCGGCGTCAATGTCCGCGTGGGCGGTAACCTGGGTACGCCGGTGCTGGACCTGCTGGATGACGCCGCGGAGCTATATGTACTGGAGCTGTCCAGCTTTCAGCTCGAAACCACCAACGACCTGCGCGCCGCGGCGGCCACGGTACTCAATGTGAGCCCCGACCACCTGGACCGTTACGCGTCGATGCAGGCGTATCACGCCGCCAAGCACCGTATCTATCGTGGCTGTGCCTGTGCGGTTACAAACCGTGATGATGCACTGAGCCGGCCGTTGCTGCCGGTGGGCACCAAAGCGCTGAGTTTCGGGCTGTCAAAGCCGGACCTGAACCAGTACGGGCTGATCGACTACCAGGGCGAGACCTGGTTGGCACGGGGCCTTGAGCGTCTGCTACCGGTGAAAGAGATGAAAATCCGTGGCAGCCACAACCAGGCCAACGCCCTGGCGGCGCTGGCGCTCGGAGAAACCGTCGGCCTGCCGGTCGAGGCGATGCTGCAGGCGCTACGCCAGTTTGCCGGCCTGAAGCACCGTTGCCAGTGGGTGGCCAGCCGCTGTGAGCTGAGCTGGTTCAACGACTCCAAGGGCACCAATGTCGGTGCAACCCTTGCCGCCCTCAACGGTCTTGGCGACACCCTCGGCGAGAATGAACGCATCGTGCTGATCGCCGGCGGCGTCGGCAAGGGGCAGAGCTTCACCGAGCTGGATGCCCCCCTGGCCCGTTTCGGTCGTGAGCTGGTACTGATAGGCGAAGATGCTCCGGCGCTGGCCGATGCGGTTGCAGCGGTACCACACCGTTTCGCAACCGATATGGCTGATGCGGTAGAGCAGGCCAGGCGCGCTGCCCAACCGGGTGACATCGTGCTGCTATCCCCTGCCTGTGCAAGCTTCGATATGTTCTCCGGCTATCCCGCCCGCGGCGATGCCTTTGTCAGTGCCGTGGAGGAGCTTGTATGCGACTGAGCCTGCCACGGATGACATGCCCAACGCTGAAGACCGATGCCTGGCTCAAGCGTCTGCCGCTGGTGGGTGGTTCGGGTAATTCTGCGCTGAACAGCGGTACGTTGCCGTTCGACCCCTGGCTGATGCTGGCGACCATTACGCTGATGCTGACCGGCTTCGTGATGATTACCTCGGCTTCCATGGATGTGGCCGCGAAGAATTTTGGGTCGGCCGACTTCTTTATTGTGCGCCACGGCAGTTTCATGCTTCTTGCTCTTGTCGCAGCCCTGGTGACGGCGATGATCCCGATCCGTATCTGGGAAAAGTACGGTGTCCTGCTGCTGTTTGTCGGCCTTGCCATTCTGGTCGTGGTGTTGATCCCCGGTATCGGCCGTGAGGTCAACGGGAGCCGCCGCTGGATAGGGCTGGGGCCGATTAACCTGCAGGCGTCGGAGATCGCCAAGGTGTGCATGGTGATATTCATGGGCGGCTATCTGGTGCGCCGCCTGGGTGAGGTGCGCTCCACCTGGTGGGGGGTGATTAAACCGGCCTTCCCGCTGGCGCTGTATGTGTTCGTATTGATCCTTGAACCCGATTACGGTGCCACGGTGGTATTGATGGGCACGGTAATGGGGATGATTTTCCTCGGCGGCATGCGTGCGTTCCAGTTCTTCATTCTGGTTGTCGTCGCAGGTGTTCTGGTCAGTGCCCTGGCGGTGACCCAGCCCTATCGTATGGAACGTCTGCAGAGTTTTACCGATCCCTGGGCAGATCCCTTTGGTGCCGGTTATCAGCTATCCCAGGCGCAAATTGCGTTCGGGCGTGGCGGCTGGTTCGGCGAGGGGCTGGGCAACAGTGTGCAGAAGCTGTTTTACCTGCCCGAGGCGCACACCGACTTTGTTTACTCCGTGCTGGCCGAAGAGCTTGGCATGATAGGCGCACTGCTGATCTGTGCGCTTTACGGCCTGCTGGTAGCACGCATGTTCCTGATCGGCCGCCAGGCGGAAAAGCAGGAGCAGTTTTTCATGGCGTATATCTGCTACGGCTTCGCGTTCATCATCGCCGGGCAGGCGATGATCAATATCGGCGTCAACGTGGGCGCGCTGCCGACCAAGGGGCTGACGCTGCCACTGCTCAGTTACGGTGGCAGTAGCCTGCTTGCCTGCTGCGGCATGATCGCCATCGTTCAGCGGGTGGATTTCGAGTTGAAGCGGATGCGTATAGCGGCGCCGAAACCGTCCCGACCAAAGCGCCAGCGGGAGGTGAAACATGGCCGCTAAGCGCGTATTGATCATGGCCGGTGGCACCGGAGGACACGTCTTCCCGGCGTTGGCCACAGCGGATGCGCTGCAGCGCCAGGGCATCGAGGTGGAGTGGCTCGGAACCGCTGCGGGGATAGAGGCCGAGGTGGTACCTAAAGCCGGTATCAAACTGCACTGTATTGATGTGAAGGGGTTTCGCGGCAAGGGCCGCCTGAAACAGCTGCTGGCGCCGTTCGGTTTGATGCATGCACTTTGGCAGGCGCTGGGCGTGGTCAACCGGGTCAAGCCGGATGCGGTGCTGGGAATGGGAGGCTTTGCCTCGGGTCCCGGTGGTCTGATCGCCTGGCTCAGGCGCAAACCCTTGGTGATCCATGAGCAGAACGCTGTGGCAGGCACCACCAACCGCATTCTGTCGCATTTCGCGACCCGAGTGCTGCAGGCGTTTCCCGGTGCCTATAAAGGCGAGGACCGGGGCGCGGTGGTTGGTAACCCTGTGCGCGGACCGATTCTCGATGTCGAGGCGCCCGAAGCCCGGTATAGGGAGCGCTCGGGCCCGCTGCGGCTGCTGATTGTCGGTGGCAGCCTGGGTGCCAAGCCGATTAACGATCTGCTGCCGGGCGCTATCGCCAGTCTGCCGGAAGCGGAAAGACCCGAAATCTGGCACCAGAGTGGCAAACGCAATATCGCTGAACTCAGTGAGGCGTACGAGCAGGCGGCAGTTGAGGCGCGGGTGGTGCCGTTTATTGAGCGTATGGATGAAGCCTACGCCTGGGCGGACCTGGTGCTGTGCCGCGCCGGAGCCCTGACCGTCAGTGAGCTGGCGATCGCCGGTGTGCCATCGATTCTGGTGCCGCTGCCGCATGCGATCGATGACCATCAGACGGCGAACGCGGGCTTTCTCAGTGACACCGGTGCCGGTGTGAGGATCAGGCAGTCTGATCTGTCTGCGCAACGGCTGATCGAGCTGCTCAGGCAGCTCAATGACAGAAACGAACTATTAAAGATGGCCCGTGCCGCAAGGGCGCTGGCCAGACCCGAGTCCAGCCAAGAGGTGGCTCGGGTGTGTGTGGAGGTGATGAAGTGAAACCGGCAGAAGCTGCAGCGATCAAGCAGTATGAAGTGCCCGAAATGCGGCGCATCCGCCAGATCCACTTCGTTGGTATCGGCGGCGTAGGCATGTGCGGTATCGCCGAGGTGTTGTTGAACCAGGGCTACCGGATAACCGGCTCGGATATGCGTGCCTCGGCCGTGACCAGCCATCTGGAGAAACTGGGGGCGAGCGTCTTTATCGGTCATAGCCAGGACAATATCGCCGGTGCGGATGTGGTGGTGATCTCCTCCGCCGTGGGTGAAGACAACCCGGAGGTGGCCGCCGCGCGTGAACAACTGACGCCGGTGGTGCGCCGTGCCGAGATGCTGGCGGAGCTGATGCGCTATCGCCACGGTATCGCCGTTGCCGGTACTCACGGTAAGACCACCACCACCAGTCTGGTGGCGTCGATCCTGGCCGAGGCGGGCAAGGACCCGACCTTCGTTATCGGTGGCCGTCTCACCAGCGCCGGTACCAATGCCCAGCTTGGCAGCAGCCGCTACCTGGTGGCGGAGGCGGACGAAAGCGATGCCTCTTTCCTACATCTGCAGCCGATGGTCGCCATCGTCACCAATATCGATGCCGACCACATGGATACCTACGACGGTGACTTCAACAAGCTGAAAAAGACCTTTATCAGCTTCCTCCATCACCTGCCGTTTTATGGACTGGCGGTGATGTGCACCGATGATCCTGTCGTCTGCGAGCTGCTGCAGGACGTGGCCCGCCCGGTACTGACTTACGGTTTCGATGAAGATGCGGATTTCCGCGCGCTGGATCTGAAGCAGGATGGTTTCCGCAGCAGCTTCCGCGTCAGCCGCCCCGATGGACTGCCGGACCTGAACGTCACTCTGAACATGCCGGGGCGCCACAATATTCTCAACGCCCTGGCTGCTATAGCAGTAGCTACCGACGAGGGTGTGGATGACGCCGCTATCTGTCGCGCGCTGGACAAGTTCCAGGGCGTTGGCCGTCGCTTCCAGGTGCTTGGCGAAGTGCCGGTGGACGGTGGCAGCGTAACGCTGGTGGATGACTACGGCCACCACCCGCGGGAGGTGCAGGCGGTGATCAACGCTGTCAGAGAGGGCTGGCCCGGACGCCGGCTGGTGATGGTCTATCAGCCGCACCGTTACACCCGTACCCGTGACCTCTACGAGGATTTCGTGCAGGTGCTCCAGGGCGTTGATCAACTGGTGATGCTGGATGTCTATGCCGCAGGAGAGACGCCGATTCCCGGTGCCGACAGCCGCAGCCTGTGCCGCAGTATCCGTCAGCGCGGTAAGGAGCCGGTGTTTATCGAAAACACCGACGAGCTGCCCCAGGCGCTACGTAACCTGCTTCAGCCCGGCGATCTGCTGCTGACCCAGGGGGCGGGCAACGTGACCGCGATTTCACATGATCTGTCGCAGCGTGATCTCTCCAGTGCGGGAGGTGAGCATGAGTGAGTTCAGGATCGACCAGGCCGAAATGCAGCAGCTCGGGCGCGTCGTCGTTATTTACGGTGGCTTGTCGGCTGAGCGCCCCGTCTCGCTGAAAAGCGGTGCCGAAGTTCTGCGCGGGCTGCTGGCCGCTGGTGTTGATGCCTTCGGTATTGATCTGGGTGGTGAAGGCCAGGATCCCTTGCAGCAGCTGATCGCCAGCGAGTTCGACCGCGCTTTCCTGATTCTGCACGGGCGCGGTGGCGAGGATGGCACCATCCAGGGCGTACTGGAGATGATGGGCAAGCCCTATACCGGCAGTGGCGTGGCTGCCTCGGGTATCGGCATGGACAAGCTCCGCACCAAGCAACTCTGGCATGGGGCGGCATTATCGACGCCGGCGTTTGCGATTATCGACAGCGATACCGATCTTGCTGAGGTCGAAGCTGAGCTTGGCTTCCCGATCATGATTAAGCCGGTGCACGAGGGCTCGAGTATCGGCATGGCGCGGGTGACCAGCGGTGATGAACTGACCGCAGCGGTGGCCGAGGCGCGTAAATATGACGATGCGGTGCTGGCCGAGCGCTGGATCAGCGGTCCGGAATACACCGTGGCGATCCTGGATGGGCAGGCACTGCCGATCATCAGGCTGGAAACACCGCACCAGTTTTACGATTTCAACGCCAAATATGAAGCGGATGATACCCGCTATCTGTTTGATACCCAGCTCAGCAGTGCCGAAGAAACCGAGCTTAAACAGCTGGTGGAGCAGGCATTCCGGGTGGTCGGCTGTCGCGGCTGGGGCCGGGTCGATGTGATGCTGGATGACCAGGGCTGTTTCCAGCTGCTCGAGGTCAATACCGCACCGGGCATGACCGATCACAGCCTGGTCCCCATGGCTGCACGTGAGTCGGGTATAGGTTTTGAAGAGCTGGTGGTGCGCATACTGCGCGGCACGCTGGTGGAGCAGGAGTAAGAGTCATGCTGATGACGCTGCCGTGGAGGAACCGTTCGCAGGAGGCGCTGGAAACAGCACCTGCGCGTGGCGCCGTGCGTGCAGCCGAGCCGGCCCCGGCGCCGGCGGACAGTGACTGGTACTGGCGTCCGATGGTGCTGCTGACGCTGCTGGTGGTGTTCTGCGGAATACTCACCTCAGGGTCGCGGGATCTGTGGCGCTGGCTCGATGGCCCGGTGGCGCAGATCGAGGTGGTGGGCGCAGTCCGTCACCTGGATAAGGCGGCGATCGCCAACGAGCTGGCGGCCAGTCTGGACAAGCCGCTGCTGGAGCTTGATCTTGCGCCCCTGCGGGAGCAGGTGATCGCGAACCCCTGGGTGCATGATGCCAGCATCAGCCGGCAGTGGCCGCCGTCGCTGGAGGTCCGACTGGTCGAAGAGGTACCGGTGGCGCGCTGGAGTGACAAGGGGCTGTTGAACCACCAGGGCGACATCTTCTGGCCGGCGCTCAAACCCGAGTACGCCAGCCTGCCGATGTTGAGTGGACCGGCCCATGAAACGGTCAGGATCATGGAGCAGTTTCACGACCTGAACCGTATGTTTGCGGCAAGCGGGATGAAACTGACCGGCCTGACGCTGGAACCCCGCGGGGCCTGGACCATCGAACTGGACAACGGTATCCAGGTGGTGGCCGGCCGGGAAAAGCTTATTCCACGATTGAAGCGTTTCCTGACCGTATATCAGCTCAGTCTGGCGGACAGGTCAGAACAGATAGAACAGATCGACATACGTTATACCAACGGCATCGCCGTGCGTTGGCGGGCCGAAGAGAAGAGTGAAAATGCAGGATAAAGGGGCGGTAAGCCAGAGCAGCATGATCGTCGCGCTGGACATAGGCACCTCCAAGGTGGTGTGTCTGGTGGGCGAAATAACCGATACCGGCGCGATCGAGATCGTCGGCGTCGGATCACATCCGTCACGGGGGCTGAAGCGTGGCGTGGTGGTGAATATCGAGTCCACGGTGCACTCGATCCAGCGCGCCGTGGAAGAGGCGGAGCTGATGGCCGGGTGCAAGATTCACTCGGTGACGGTGGGGATTGCCGGCAGCCATATCAGCAGCCACAACTCTCACGGCATCGTGGCGGTGAAGGACCGGGAGGTTTCCGAGTACGACCTGGAGCGGGTCATCGATGCGGCCCGGGCGGTGGCGATTCCGGCGGATCAGAAGATCCTCCACATTCTGCCGCAGGAGTACCTGATCGACCATCAGGAGGGGATCCGCGAGCCGCTGGGGATGTCCGGTGTGCGTCTCGAGGCCAAGGTTCACCTGGTCTGCGGCGCGATCAACGCGGTGCAGAACATCGAGAAGTGTATCCGCCGTTGCGGTCTTGAGGTCGACGCGGTGGTACTGGAGCAGCTGGCCTCCAGCTACTCGGTGCTCACCGACGATGAAAAAGACTTGGGTGTCTGCATGGTCGATATCGGTGGCGGCACTACCGATATCGCCGTTTTCACTGGTGGCGCGATCCGCCACACCGCGGTGATTCCGGTGGCCGGCGATCAGGTTACCAACGATATCGCCATGGCGCTGCGTACGCCGACGCTGAACGCGGAGCAGTTGAAGATCAAGTACGCCTGCGCGCTGGCCCAGCTGGCGCGGCCGGAAGAGATGATCAAGGTGCCCAGCGTTGGGGACCGTCCGGCGCGGGATCTGTCGCGGCAGGCGCTGGCCGAGGTGGTCGAACCGCGTTACGAAGAGCTTTTTACACTGGTTCAGGCGGAACTGCGCCGCAGTGGATTCGAGGATCTGGCAGCGGCGGGAATCGTTCTGACCGGTGGTACGTCAAAAATGGAGGGCGCGGTCGAGCTGGCGGAGGAGATATTCCACATGCCGGTGAGGCTGGCCCGTCCGCAGGGAGTCAGAGGCATGGAAGATCTGCTGGGCAACCCGATCTATGCGACCGGCATAGGCTTGTTGCATTACGCGCGCTCGGACCAGGGTCCGAGCGCGCCGGAATTGATTCAACAGGAGGCCGATGTGACGAAAGCAAGCCGCTCTGGGCCGGGCTTTATGCAGCGCATCAAGACCTGGTTGCAGGGTAATTTCTGAATTTTTTGAAAAGTTAATGGTTAGGAGCCGGAAGGTAGTCGCAGGCCCTGACGGGAGGAGTGAATATGGAATTCGAACTGATTGAAAATATCCAGCAGAGCGCCGTTATCAAAGTTGTAGGCGTTGGCGGTGGTGGCGGTAACGCTGTGCAGCACATGGTCGACAATACCGTCGAGGGTGTCGAGTTTATCTGCGCCAATACCGATGCCCAGGCGCTGAGCCGGATGGCATCCCGAACCTCTCTGCACATCGGTGGCGACCTGACCAAGGGGCTGGGTGCCGGTGCAAACCCGGAAGTGGGCCGCACGGCTGCGCTGGAGGACCGCGAGCGTATCGCTGAAACCCTCAATGGCGCCGATATGGTGTTTATCACCGCCGGCATGGGGGGCGGTACCGGCACCGGTGCGGCACCGGTCGTCGCTGAAATCGCCCGTGAACTCGGCATTCTTACGGTTGCCGTGGTGACCAAGCCGTTCCCGTTCGAAGGCAAGAAGCGGATGAAGATCGCCGAAGAGGGGATTCGTGAGCTGCGTGAAAACGTGGACTCCCTGATCATCATCCCGAACGAGAAGCTGATGCAGGTGCTGGGCAAAAACTGCTCGCTGATCAACGCCTTCAACGCTGCCAACAACGTCCTCAAGGGCGCAGTGCAGGGTATTGCCGACCTGATCACCCGTCCCGGCATGATCAACGTCGACTTTGCCGACGTGCGCACCGTGATGTCCGAAATGGGTATGGCGATGATGGGTACCGCCGTTTCCCGTGGCGACAACCGTGCCCAGGAAGCGGCTGAAGCGGCGATCCGTAGCCCGCTGCTGGAAGATATCGATCTCAAGGGGGCCAGCGGCATTCTGGTCAACATCGCCGCCGGCGAAGACCTGAGCCTCGGTGAGTTCACCGAAGTGGGTAACATCGTCGAGGAGTACGCCTCTGAAGATGCCACTATTGTGGTCGGAACGGTTATCGATCCGGAACTGGGCGAAGATATCAAGGTCACCGTAGTGGCTACCGGCCTGGATCGCGATGCGGAACAGGAACTCAAGGTGGTTCACTCCAAGACCGGCAACGGCCGCAAGGCGGATGGTTCCCTGGATCTCGACGAGATCGAGCTGCCGACCATTCTGCGCCGTCAGCGTGAGGAAGCGCTGGTCGAGAAGCCGGGCGAGAAAAGCGCCGGTGAAAAGAGCCGTGATGGCAATGACTACGGTTCACTGGACATCCCGACCTTCCTGCGCAGACAGGCTGACTGAGTAGTGGTTGCGGAGTGATCAGAAGTGGTGGGGCTAGCATAGTTTTGTTACACTAGCCCGTTAATTTTGACCGACTAATCCAACGGCATGACGAATGATCAGACAGCGCACTCTCAAAAACAGCATTAAAGCCACCGGTTTGGGCCTGCACACAGGGCAGAAAGTCTATATGACCCTGAAGCCTGCTGCGGAAAACACCGGTATTGTCTTTCGCCGTACGGACCTGGACCCGATGGTCGAGGTCAAAGCGTTTGGTCTGAATGTTGTTGATACGACGCTGTCCAGCAACCTGGCCAATGACGGTGTGCGCATCGCCACGGTAGAGCACCTGATGTCTGCGCTGGCAGGCCTCGGTATCGATAATGTCGTGGTCGAGCTCAGCGCCGAAGAGGTGCCGATCATGGATGGTAGCGCAGCGCCGTTTGTCTTCCTGATTCAGTCGGCCGGTATTCTTGAGCAGGATGCGCCCAAGCAGTTCATCCGCATCAAGAAAGAGGTCAGTGTCAGCAACGATGGCAAGACCGCGAGCTTCAAACCGTTCAACGGTTTCAAGGTTGGCTTCTGCATCGATTTTGATCATCCGGCCTTTGCCAACAGTCACAAGGAAGCCTGTCTGGATTTTTCCAGCACCTCCTTCGTCAAAGAGGTGTCCCGGGCGCGCACTTTCGGTTTCATGCGTGATATCGAGTACCTGCGTTCGCAGAACCTGGCCCTTGGTGGCAGCTTCGATAACGCCATCGTTGTCGATGATTACCGCGTGTTGAACGATGAAGGGCTGCGTTACGAGAACGAGTTCGTCAAACACAAGATTCTGGATGCCGTGGGCGATCTCTATCTGCTGGGTAAAAGCCTGATCGGAGAGTTCTACGGCTACAAGTCCGGTCATCACCTGAATAACCTGCTGGTGCGCGAGCTGTTGGCCAACGAGGATGCGTTCGAAGTGGTCACCTTTGAAGACAGCGAAGAAACAGCGCCGATCTCCTACCAGCGTCCGGCTGCTGCTGCCGTTTAACCCTTTTACCGGTCACTTTCCCCGGTGAATACCCGATCAAGGGCTGAACGCAGGTTCGGCCCTTTCGTTTTTCAGGGCGCCAGGTCCTTATTTCTTAACACTTGTCATTCTATTCTGAGGCCCAATATAGGTAGAATGCTTCGTTAATCCTGTCATGCAGGCCCCACTCGGGATGAGCCCGACCCGCTTTGCATTCAACCGGTTAAAAGTCGAATTATGCTGACATCAATGCTCAAGAAAGTTTTCGGAAGTAAAAACGATCGCGAACTCAAACGGATGGGACGGATCGTTAAACAGATCAATGCACTGGAGCCGGAGTACGAAAAACTCTCCAACGAAGAGCTCAAGGCACTGACTGAAAGCTTCCGCCAGCGGCTGGCTGACGGGGAGGACCTGGACAAGCTGCTGCCGGAAGCTTTCGCCAACGTGCGTGAGATGTCCAAGCGCGTCATGGGTATGCGCCACTTCGATGTGCAGCTGATCGGCGGTATGTCCCTGAATGACGGCAAGGTCGCCGAGATGAAAACCGGTGAGGGGAAAACGCTGGTGGGTACACTGGCGGTCTATCTGAATGCGCTGCCCGCCAAGGGCGTGCACGTTGTCACCGTGAACGATTACCTGGCCAGCCGTGACGCCGAGTGGATGCGCCCGCTGTATGAAGCGCTTGGTCTGAGTGTTGGTGTGATCCAGAACGGCCAGAGCCCTGAAGAGAAGCGCGCGGCTTATAACGCCGATATCACCTACGGTACCAACAACGAATTCGGCTTCGACTATCTGCGCGATAACATGGCGTTTAGTATCGCCGACAAGGTACAGCGTGATTTCAATTACGCCGTGGTCGATGAGGTGGACTCCATCCTGATCGATGAAGCACGTACGCCGCTGATCATCTCCGGACCGGCGGAAGACAGCTCGGCGACCTACCAGGCGGTTAATCAGCTGATCCCCCAGCTCAAGCAGTTCCATGGCGAGATCGACCCCAAGGATACCGAGCAGGTTATCGAAGAGCACTTTAGTGTTGATGAGAAGAACCGCAGTGTCGAGATGACCGAGGCGGGGCATCAGCTGGTCGAGGAGCTGCTGATCAAGGCGGGCCTGCTACAGGAGGGCGAGAGCCTCTACGCACCGCAGAACCTGAACCTGCTGCATCATGTACTCGCAGGGCTGCGCGCCCACTACCTGTTCCAGCGCGACAAGGACTATATCGTGCAGAACGGGCAGGTGGTGATTGTCGACGAACACACCGGCCGTATCATGCCGGGCCGCCGCTGGTCTGAGGGCCTGCATCAGGCGGTAGAGGCAAAAGAGGGTGTACAGATTCAGCAGGAGAGCCAGACGCTGGCGTCCACCACCTTCCAGAACTACTTCCGCCTGTACGAGAAACTCTCCGGTATGACCGGTACCGCCGATACCGAGGCGTTCGAGCTGCGTCAGATCTATGGTCTGGACGTGGTGGTGATACCGACTAACCGTCCCATCGCCCGTATCGACTACAACGACCTCGTTTACCTGACCATGCAGGAGAAGTACGAGGCGATCGTCAAAGAGATCGAACACTGCCGCGAGAAAAACCGCCCGGTGCTGGTGGGTACCGCATCGGTGGAGTCCTCCGAACTGATCTCCGCACTGCTGAAAAAGCAGGGTGTGCCGCATAACGTACTGAATGCGAAGAACCACGGCCGTGAAGCGGAAATCATCGCTGAAGCGGGTCGTCCGGGAGCGGTCACCATCGCCACCAACATGGCCGGCCGTGGTACCGATATCAAGCTGGGCGGCAAGCTGGAAGCGGAGCTCGATGCCCTGGCTGAGGGCAGCACAGAAAGCGACGTGACCCAGGCCACAGAAGAGTGGCGTAAGCGCCACGATATCGTTATCGAAGCGGGTGGTCTGCATATCATCGGTACCGAACGTCACGAATCCCGCCGTATCGACAACCAGCTGCGTGGTCGTGCCGGTCGTCAGGGTGACCCGGGCTCCTCCCGTTTCTTCCTGTCGCTGGAAGATGATCTGATGCGTATCTTTGCCTCCGAGCGCGTGCGCCAGTTCATGCAGGCGCTGGGGATGGAAAAGGGCGAAGCGATCGAGCACAAGATGGTCAGCAACGCCATCGAAAAAGCCCAGCGCAAGGTGGAAGGACGCAACTTCGATATCCGTAAGACACTGCTGGAATACGATGATGTCGCCAATGACCAGCGTTCCGCCATCTACGATCAGCGTAATCAGATTATGGCCACCGATGACATCTCCGATACGGTGGATGCGGTGCGCAGCGAAGTGGTCGATAACCTGATCAGCGAATTTATTCCGCCGCAGAGCCTGTCGGAAACCTGGGATGTGGCCGGACTGGAGAAATCCCTGGAGACCGAATTCGCTGTCAAACTGTCGGTACAGCAGTGGCTGGATGAAGACTCCAACCTGCACGAGGAGCCGCTGCGCGAGCGTATCCAGGAGGCGATTCTTGGCCAGTACCGTGCCAAGGAAGAGGCGGTCGGCGCCGAGACCATGCGCATGTTCGAGAAGCAGGTGATGCTGCAGGTACTCGATACCCTGTGGAAAGAGCATCTGCAGACCATGGACCTGCTGCGTCAGGGGATCCACCTGCGTGGTTACGCGCAGAAAAACCCCAAGCAGGAGTACAAGCGTGAGGCGTTCAACCTGTTCCAGACCCTGCTTGAAAACATCAAGCGCGACGTGGTGCGTATTCTCAGCCATGTGAAAGTACGCCAGCCGGAAGACGTGGAAGCGATGGAACAGCAGCGTCGCGAACAGGCCGAGCGTCAGCAGATGGACTTCCAGCATGAGCAGCGCACCGCGGCGGACGCGGAGCAGCAGGCTGCACAGACACAGGCTGAAGCCGAGGGTGAGCAGGCGGTCGCTGAGGCGCCGAAGACGGTGGTACGCGACCATCCCAAGGTGGGGCGCAACGATCCCTGCCCCTGTGGCTCCGGTAAAAAATACAAGCAGTGCCACGGCCGTCTTGGTTAAGACGTCGCGGCGCTGCTAGACGCTACGAAAAGAGACGCTAGACTCAACTACATTTACGCCGGCCCAGTGCCGGCGTTTTATCCACCATGAATGAGGAAACACCATGGCTGTCGGTCCCGATACCTTGCCAGAACTTAAATCCATTGATGGCTTTCGCATCGGCGTCGCATCCGCCGGCATCAAGAAGCCGGGGCGCCGCGATATCGTCTTGATGGAGATCTGCGAGGGCGCGACGGTTGCCGGGGTGTTCACCAAGAACGCGTTTAGCGCCGCGCCCGTAGTGCTGAGTAAAAAACATCTGGCCAGCACCGCGGCACGTTACCTGCTTGTCAACACAGGCAACGCCAATGCCGGTACCGGTGAGCAGGGGATGCTTGATGCCAAGAGTTGCTGCAATGCTGTGGCTGAGCGCACCGGTGTGGCGGTGGAGGCGGTGCTGCCGTTTTCTACCGGTGTTATTGGCGAGCCGCTGCCGGTTGATAAAATTATCGCTGCCCTGGACGATGCCAAGGCCGACCTGCGTGAGGAGAACTGGCTGAACGCCGCTCACGGCATCATGACCACCGATACCCGTGCCAAGGCCGCCTGCGAACAGTTCGAGCACGATGGCAAGACTGTGACCCTGACCGGTATCTCCAAGGGCGCCGGTATGATCATGCCCAACATGGCGACCATGCTCGGCTACGTGGCCACGGATGCCGCGGTGGATCAGGCCCAGCTGCAGGCCTGGCTCAGTGCCGCTACCGAGAAATCGTTCAACCGTATTACCGTAGATGGTGATACCTCCACCAACGACTCCTGCATCCTGGTAGCCACCGGCCGTAGTGGTGTTAACGTAAGCGCGGCCGATGCGCAGCTGGCGGAGAAATTCGACACTGCGCTGAACGGGATCATGCTGGAGCTGGCGCAGGCGATCGTCCGTGATGGCGAAGGCGCAACCAAGTTTGTCGAGGTGCGTGTAGAAAAGGCCGCCGCTGTCCAGGAAGCGCTGGATGTGGCCTATACCATCGCTCACTCGCCGCTGGTAAAAACCGCGCTCTATGCCTCGGACCCCAACTGGGGGCGTATCCTGGCGTGTGTAGGTCGTGCCGGTGTGGATAACCTGGATCTGAACGCCATCGAAATCTACCTGAACGATGTCTGTATCGTCGAAAAGGGCGGCCGTGCAGCCAGCTATACCGAGGAGCAGGGGCAGGCGGTGATGAACGGTGAAGAGATCCTGATTCACGTGGTTCTCAACCGGGGAGACGTGAAAGAGTCGGTCTGGACCACAGATCTTTCCACCGATTACGTGCATATCAATGCGGACTACCGCAGCTGATCGGCCATGTCGGATTCAAGGTTGATACATGTAGCGGCGGCGGTGATCGTCGATGAACAGCAGCGTATCCTGATAGCCAGACGCCCCGATGACAAACATCAGGGCGGTCTCTGGGAGTTCCCGGGAGGCAAGGTAGAGTCTGGCGAGCCGGTCCAGATGGCGCTTTCGCGTGAGCTCGATGAAGAGTTGGGTATCCAGGTCGAGCAGGCCCGGCCGCTGATCCGTATCTCGCACCACTACCCGGATAAATCGGTACTGCTCGATGTCTGGAAAGTCACCGGCTTTGCAGGGACCGCTCACGGTCGTGAAGGTCAGCCGGTGCAGTGGGTAAGTGCCGGCGAACTCTGCAATTACACCTTTCCGGCGGCGAATAGACCCATCGTCAAAGCGGCTCAACTTCCGCCGCGATTGTGGATAACCGGCGCGCTCGACAGTATCGAACTGAGCACTCTGAAACATAACATTGCGATTGCAGCTGAACGAGGGCCTTGCCAGTTTATGCTGCGCGACCCGGCGCTGGATGAAGCCCGGCTGGCGCAGATTTACCGGCAGTTAAAGCCCTGGTGCGACGCAAACGGTTATCCGCTGATTCTTAACGCTAGTGTAGAGCTTGCTAACGAATTAAACGCCGACCGTCTTCATTTGAGTTCGGCGCGTCTTAATGAGCTGGAAAGCCGCGCAAGCTTTTCCGGTACCTGGCTGAGCGCCTCCTGTCATAACGAAACCGAACTGAATCGCACCGCAGAGCTGGGACTGGATTTCGTGACCTTGTCACCGGTCGCACTGACCGCTTCCCATCCGGATGCCGAGCCCTTGGGCTGGCCCCGTTTTTACGGGTTAACCGAGCAGGCTGTGATTCCTGCTTACGCCCTGGGCGGTGTCGGTGAGGTCGATCTCGCCGAGGCCTGGCAACAGGGTGGCCAGGGTATAGCATCGATCTCGGACTGGTGGCGCTCGTGAGCGGTAAAACGTTAAAGGTCGGCCTCACCGGTGGCATCGGCAGCGGAAAAAGCGCCGCGGCAGATATGTTCTCTGCGCTCGGTGTGCCTCTGGTGGATGCCGATGTGGTTGCCCGGGAGGTTGTTGAACCCGGCGAGCCCGCGTTGGAGAATATTGCCGCGCATTTCGGTCCCGAGGTTATACAGCAGGACGGCAGGCTTGACCGTAAGCGGCTCCGTGAGCTGGTTTTTAAAGAGGCAGAGCAGCGAAAGTGGCTCGAAAACCTGCTTCATCCGCTTATCAATAAGCGAATTCGTGAGAAGCTGGCCAGCTTTCAGTCGGCCTATGCGCTCCTGGTCTCGCCTTTACTGATCGAGTCAGGGCAGGATAGCCTTGTGGATGAGGTTATCGTGGTTGATGTGGATGAAACCACCCAGATAGAGCGCACGCTGGCCCGCGATGGCGTAACCCGGGAGCAGGTCGAGCGTATCCTGGCTTCCCAGGCCACAAGGCAGGCGCGGCAGGCGACAGCAGATTACCTGCTGGATAACAGCACCAGTCTTGAACATCTGCGTGAGCAGGTTGAGACGCTTCACCGCCGGTTGCAGCAGAAAAGCGGAGAGAGTGAATGAGTATGAAGATCAAATGCCCGCAGTGTGGCAAGCAAACCGTCTACAGCCAGGAAAACACCTTCAGACCCTTCTGCAGCAAACGCTGCCGGCTGATCGACCTGGGAGAGTGGGCCAGCGAGGGCTACCAGATAGCGGCGGAACCCTCCATCGATGATTACAGCAGTGGCCTGGATCCGGAAGAGCAGCCCTTTACGCCGACTAGGCATTAAACCGACCCACGGCCCTGTATACCCAATCGGCAGGGGTTCGTGCCTCCTGTCGGTTCTTTCCCGTCGTAGGAGGGGCGCCCCCGCCCCGATCACCCGCCATGGTTTTGAACCATCACCGTGCCAGCCCAAATCGGCACGAGGGCATGCCATCCTACAGCAGCATCCCCAGATACCAGGCATTAATCTGCTCACCCCAGATCAATGCAATCCAGCCGGCAATCGCCAGGTAGGGACCAAAAGGCAGAGGGTTGGCCGCCTTGTGTCTTTTCGCCGCCATCAGTACGAGAGCCAGCAACACGCCAACCACGGACGAGAGTAGAATGGTCAGCGGCAGAACCTCAAAACCGCCCCAGGCACCAATGGCCGCCAGCAGCTTGAAATCACCATAGCCCATCCCCTCCTTGCCGGTCAGCAGCTTGAAGATCCAGTAAACGCTCCAGAGTACCAGGTATCCGGCCGCTGCACCGATGACCGCGTGCTCAAGCGAGGTGAAAAGCCCCTGAGTATTCAGCAACAAGCCCAGCCATATCAGCGGCAGGGTGAGCCGGTCCGGCAGTAGCTGGTGGTCGATATCGATAAAGGTCAGGGCGATCAGAACCCAGGTCAGCGCAAGCATCGCTATACCGGTCAGTCCCAACCCGAATTGCCAGCCGATAAAGGCCCCCAGCAGGCCCGTGGCCAGCTCGATGGACGGGTAGCGCAGGGAGATTCTTTCACCGCAACCGCTGCATTTTCCTCGCAAAGCCAGGTAGCTCAGCACGGGAATGTTCTCGTACCAGCGGATCCAGTGCCCACAGTGGCTGCAGCGTGAAGCGGGCACCGCCAGGTTGAATGGCTCGCTATCTGTTCCATCGCTTGAGCTGGTGTCGACAGAGGCTGTCATCGCCTCCCATTCTCTTTCCATCATTACCGGCAGGCGGTAGATCACCACATTAAGGAAGCTGCCGACCATCAATGAAAGCATAAGCCCCGCAACAAGCGAGAGAACGCTTGGCTCGGCCAGGATGGCGTAGACGGTGTAAATAGAGGACAAAACGGGTCTCTTTAAGGCGCTTGCTTAAAATAAAAGGCCTCTGATCAAGAGGCCTTTAACAATACGGATTCAGATCCTGTGGGGTTCCTTACACCACGTTACCGAGCTGGAAGATCGGCAGGTACATGGCTACAACCAAGCCACCGACGAGTACACCGAGAATGCACATGATCAGAGGCTCAAGCAGGCTGGACAGGTTATCTACCGCATTATCGACCGCCTCCTCGTAGAAGGAAGCAACCTTGTCGAGCATCATGTCCAAAGAGCCGGACTCTTCACCTATGGAGGTCATCTGCACCATCATCACCGGGAATACGCCGGTCATATTGATCGCGTTGGTCAATGACTGGCCGGTGGATACGCCGTTACGGATCTGCAGCGTAGCATTGCGATAAACCACGTTACCAGCGGCTCCTGCAGTCGAGTCCAGCGCCTGCACAAGGGGGACGCCGGCGGCAAAGGTGGTGGCCAGGGTGCGGGCGAAACGGGCGATAATCGCTTCATTAATGATACCGCCAATGATAGGTATCTTTAACAGCGCACGGTCGACAAAATCGGCAAACTTCTGTGATCGCTTCTTTGCCTGAACAAAGGCGACGATCGCGGCGATAATTCCGAGCAGAGCAAAGAACCAGTACTGTTGTGCAAACTCCGATAAGCCGATAACCCAGAGCGTAAAGGCGGGGAGGGCGGCGCCGAAGCTGCTGAATACTTCATCAAAGACCGGAACCACTTTGACCAGAAGGATCGCGGTAACGATGATCGCGACGATAATAACCGCTGTTGGGTAGGTCAGCGCTTTCTTGATCTTGGCCTTCAGCGACTCGATCTTTTCCTTGTAGGTGGCAACGCGGTCGAGCATGGTCTCAAGTTGACCCGAGGCTTCACCGGCCTGGATCAGGCTGCAAAACAGGTCATCGAAGTGATCCGGGTGTTTGGACAGTGCGGTGGAAAAATCGTTACCGCCGCTGACATCGGCGCGGATCGTGTAGATCAGCTCCTTAAGCTTCACCTTCTCGGCACCCTGGCCCACGATATCCAGTGCCTGGATGATCGGCACGCCCGCTTTCATCATCGTGGCCATCTGGCGGGTAAAGAACGCAATATCCAGAGGCTTGATCGGCTTGTTGCGTCCGCCGCTGAACAGTGAAGCTCGTTCCTTGGTCACCTTGCCCGGGTTGATACCCTGTTTGCGCAGCAGTGTCTTGGCGACAGCAATACTCTCAGCATCGATCTTGCCTTTGCTGACGTTGCCGCTTTTGTCCTTGCCCTGCCACGCGAAGGTGACGCGTTTTGCTTCTTTGGTTCTTGTCGCCATAATCTTGTCTGCCTATAGGTTCCAGTCAGCGGGGTATCAGACCTTGATAACGCGGTTCATCTCTTCAAGGCTGGTCAGTCCGCTGGCAACCTTGCGCAGTCCTGACTGACGCAGGGTCTTGAAGCCCTGGTCTCGTGCTACCCGCAGAATATCCAGCGAGTTACCGTTTTCCATGATGCATTCAGCGATTTCCGTGGTCATCATCAGCATCTCATAGATACCGACACGACCCTTATAACCTCGGTTGCACTTGTTACAGCCATCGGGGTTGGCTGCGAAGATTTTCAGTTCACCTAACGCCTCCGGTTTGAAACCTTCCTCCAGGAGAGCAGCTTCCGGCAGACTATGCGGCTGCTTACAGGACTCACAAAGCCGACGCGCCAGGCGCTGTGCGATGATAAGGCTCACCGAGGTGGCGATGTTAAACGATGGGACGCCCATGTTACGCAGACGGGTTAGGGTTTCGGGGGCGCTGTTGGTGTGCAGGGTCGAGAGCACCATGTGACCGGTTTGTGCCGCCTTGATGGCGATCTCCGCGGTTTCCAGATCTCGGATTTCACCCACCATGACCACGTCCGGGTCCTGACGCAGGAAGGAGCGCAGCGCCTCGGCAAAGGTCAGACCGACCTTTGCGTTCACATGGACCTGGTTGATGCCTTCCATATTGATTTCCACCGGGTCCTCTGCGGTGGAGATATTGCGCTCTTCGGTATTGAGAATATTGAGGCCGGTATACAGAGTAACGGTCTTACCGGAACCGGTGGGGCCGGTGACCAATACCATCCCCTGGGGACGCTCGAGCGTCTTCAGGTAGACCTCTTTCTGATCCGGCTCGAAACCAAGCGCATCGACACCGATGGTTGCACTGGTGGGATCCAGAATACGCAGTACGATCTTTTCGCCCCAGAGTGTGGGCAGGGTGTTAACACGGAAATCGATGGCGCGTTTGGCGGAAACCTTGAGCTTGATACGCCCGTCCTGGGGAACGCGTCGTTCGGCGATATCCATATTGGACATCACTTTGAGACGGGCCGAAAGCCGCGATGCCAGGTTTGTGGGAGGTTTGCTCACCTCCTGCAGGATACCGTCGATACGGCAGCGAATCCGGTAAGCCTTCTCGTAAGGCTCGAAATGGATATCGGAGGCACCGTTCTTGATCGCATCCAGCAGAATCTTGTTGATAAAACGGACTATAGGTGCGTCGGAGGTGGCTTCCTCGGCGGACTCCTCCTCCTTTTTTCTGGAGTCGTCTTCCGTGTCGATATTATCGAGGTCTGCATCGTCCAGGTCTTCCAGAGCCTCGGTGCCGGCATCCAGGAAGGTTTCGATGCGGCGGGAGAGCTTGTCCTCCTCGACGATCACCGCCTCGGTGGTGATACCGGTGTGAAACTTGATCTCGTCCAGCGCCTGGATGTTGGTCGGATCCGCAATCGCGACGAACAGCCGGTTTTCCCGCTGCATCAGCGGCAGGGCGCGGTGGCTCTGGATCAGATTTTCGGCAATCAGCCCCTGGGGAATCGCATCACCGGCGAAGGCATCCAGGTCAAGCAGCGGCAGGCCGAACTCTTCCGACGCGGCGCAGGCGGCACGGTGGGAGCTGACCAGACGCTGGGATATGATGTAGCTGACAAAGCTCTGATTGGCATTGCGGGACTGAGTCAGCGCTTCCATGGCGACTTCGGCGGAGAATGCGCCATCGTTGACGAGGCGCTTAGCGAGACCGCTAAGTGGTTGAAATCCGTTTGACAACTGCCTTACCTTACTTTTGCAAATCAGACCAAAGAAACGGTGTTAAGGATACTCTATAGTAGCCTCCGGATACTGGCAAATGGGTAGTGGCAAATATGATTAGACATAACTTGACCAGGGTCTTTTTCTGATGGGGGCAACGTCGGATCGGCGGGCGCTACGGCTGTTCAACTTTTACCGGATGGTGCTTGGCGGATCCCTGGTCACCCTGCTGCTGATTCCTGTCGCCAGCCTTCCCTTTATCAATCACGACTCCAGCATCTTTGGTATCACGGCGCTGATCTACCTGGTGCTGTCTATCGGTTTCAGCTTTGGTCTTCTGCGCAAAGAAGCGTCGAGACAGGTGCAGTTCGTGTTTCAGATGCTGGTCGATATCACCGTGCTGTCTTTACTGGATTATTCCAGCGGTAACAGCCCGGGAATATTCGCCACGCTGACTTTGCTGCCGGTGATTTTTGCCGGTTTCTGGCAGCCGGGGCGCTGGACACAACTCTATGCAGTACTTGCCATTGTCGGGATTGTTGCAGCGTCGTTGTCAGCGCAGAGGTTTCTTGGTCACAGTATTTCCGTCGCAGATATCGGCGTACTGGCGCTTGCACACCTCACCATAGCCCTGGTCAGCGGTGTCGTTGGCCGGTCGGTTGAAGAGTCCCGTGCCCTGATGGGGGAGCGTGAGCTCGACCTGCAAAGCCTGACCCAGCTCAACGCACTTATCGTTCAGCGTATGGAGGAGGGGGTGCTGGTTGTCGATAAGCAGGATGTGGTCCGCATGATCAATCCGGCAGCGGCGGAGCTGTTTGGTATCCGGCCTGAAAACGCGCTGCACCGCCCCTTGGTTGAACTCTCCGGTCCGTTAGCGGAGCTATTACGCAATTGGCGGTTGGGGCAGCCCCTCAACGCTGAAAAAATACTGCCGCTGCGTATCCAGTTGACAGCCACCGGGCCGGGACGCAATCAGCGGGCGTTGATGATGCTGGAAAACACGGAGCAGCAGGACTCCCGCCTGCAGCGTGAGAAACTGGCAGCGCTTGGCAGACTGACCGCCAGTCTTGCCCATGAGATCCGTAATCCGCTGGGGGCGATCAGCCATGCGTCCCAGCTGCTGGCAGAGTCGCCGGCAATGTCGGATAAGGAGCAGCCGTTGATTTCGATTCTGCTCAACCAGGTACGGCGTCTTAACCGCCTGATTCAGGATGTGCTTACCCTGTCTCGTCGAAAGGTGCCGCGCTGGGAGGATATAGATCTTTCGGCCTGGTTGCAGGGGCTGCAGGAAGAGTGGCGCCTCAGCTGGCCTGATCTGTACCGTTCGCTGCGCGTCAGCATCGAAGAGGATGGTGTGCCGGTTCAGGTGCGTGCCGATCCCGATCACCTGCGGCAGCTGCTGACGCTGTTGCTCGACAATGCGCTCCGCCATGGCGCGCCAGAGCAGGGGGAGGCGATTATCCGGTTGACGCTTTACCGGGCCGAGCCCAATGCCACACCCTGTATCGAAATCTGGGATAACGGGCCGGGTGTGCCCAGGGATATCCAGGCGATGATCTATGAACCCTTCTACTCCACAAGGCACGAGGGTACGGGCTTGGGGCTGTATATCGCCCGTGAACTGTGCGAAGCAAACTACTGTGAACTGCGGTACTGTGAAGGAATGCGTTATAGTGCCGGTAATCGAAAGGGCGGTTGCTTCCAGGTCAGCTTCCCGATGGAAAGGCCGGTAACTGCAGTCAATGATGTAAAGGAAACAGCAAGTGCAAGTTGAACGGACAGCTGAGCAGCCACGTGTGCTGGTTGTTGATGACGAGGCCGATATTCGTCAGCTGCTGGAGATTACTCTGGAGCGGATGGGGGCCGAGTGCCGTGCCGCTGCAACGCTACGGGAAGCGCGGGAGCTTCTAGCCGAGCAGCCGTTTGATCTCTGTCTGACCGATATGCGCCTGCCCGATGGCCGGGGTATGGAGCTTGTCGAACAGATCCAGAAAAAGCATCCGGCCCTGCCGGTGGCGATTATCACAGCCTATGGTGATATGGAACTGGCGGTAGAGGCGCTGCGCAAGGGGGCGTTCGATTGTGTCTCCAAGCCGCTGGAGATTGACCAGCTGAGGGCGCTGGTAAACCAGGCGCTGGTTAACGCCGCATCGCCGATCGGCAGTGATGATCTGGTGGGTGATTCAGCGCCTATGCTGGCGCTGAAGTCACGTATCGACAAGTTGGCCCGAACCCAGGCGCCAGTGTGTATCTTTGGTGAGTCAGGCACCGGCAAGGAGATTATTGCCCGCCAGATCCATGCCCGCAGTCATCGCGGCGCGGGACCTTTTGTGGCGGTCAACTGCGGCGCTATCCCCGAAGATCTGATCGAATCGGAGTTCTTTGGTCACCTGAAGGGGAGCTTTACCGGCGCTGCCGGTCAGCGTGAGGGTTTTTTCCAGGCGGCAGAGGGCGGCACCCTATTTCTCGATGAGATCGGTGACATGCCGATGTCGATGCAGGTCAAGCTATTGCGGGCCATCCAGGAGCGTAAAATTCGCCCAGTGGGGGCGGAACACGAGCAGGCGGTGGATGTACGTATTCTCAGTGCCAGTCATAAGCAGCTGCATGAAGAGGTCAGCCTAGGTAACTTCCGCCAGGACCTTTATTACCGCGTCAACGTTATTGAGCTTCAGGTCCCGCCGCTAAGGGAGCGGCGGCAGGATATCCCAGTGCTTGGAAACGCCCTGCTGCAGCGTATCGTCAACAGAAACCGCGAGGGTGGTATAAGCTGCTCGGCCCAGCTGACCGAAGAGGCCGTCGGCGCACTCTGTGGCTACGCCTTCCCCGGTAACGTTCGTGAACTGGAAAATATTCTGGAGCGAGCCCTGGCTCTCTGTGAGGATGGGCGAATTAGCGCTGAGGATCTGGCTCTGTTGGATAGGCCATCAACGGCGGGGCATTCGGTGCCGCTGTCGGAAAATGATGAATGCGAACAGCTGGTTGCAGTGCTGGAGCAGTTCCGCTGGAACCGCTCCGCGGCGGCGCGTCAGCTGGGCCTGACCCTGCGACAGCTGCGCTACAGAATTCAGAAGTACGGGCTGGATCAGGACGTGGATCAAGAGTTTAAACACTAGTTTGTCAAAATCTGACACTGGGGGTGACAGATTGTCAGCCTTTGCCTTAGCATCGCTAACACGCACAGGGTCCAAGGCCTCAGAAAACGGGAAAGTTTGATGTTGGCACTACTCTTGCTGTGAAACCTTTGAATGGCAAGCTGCCGTTTAATTACAGGAAGTTAAACTCGCTGGAGAGATAATGATGAAAAAACAATTTGCGAAACAGCAGGGCTTTACGCTGATCGAATTGATGATCGTTGTAGCGATCATCGGTATTCTGGCTGCGATCGCGCTGCCGGCTTATCAGGATTACACGATTCGTTCGAAGCTTTCCGAGGCGCCTTCTATTTTCGGGACGAATAAGATCGCTGTAGAGCAGTTCTTTTCCGAAGAGGGAGACTTGACTAACGTAGCAGCTGATGCTCAAGGTTATGAAGCGTCCCTCTTCGGTTCTCATGTAGACATGACGATTGTTGTAAGTGGCGCTGCTGTTTCTACGGCAGGTTTCGTCGCTACCGTCTTTGAGGCTGGCGGAGCCGCTGCTGATGAAGTCGACCCGTCAGGCGGCAACGACGTAATTACCTTTACAGCAACTGAAACTAATGCGGGCAACCTAGCGTGGACTATGGTTTGCGATCCCGCTACGATCGATCCTAACCGCTGCCCGCAGCGTGACTAAGAGAGATCGAAATAAAAATTGGAAATCGGGGTCAGAGTAACATTTCTGGCCTAGCCCCGAGTTCAGCAGAGAGGATCGCTTCGGCGGTCCTTTTTGTTGTGGAGCACGCCTACCTTTCTTTCTCTTGGAAATCGGGGTCAGAGTAAAATTTATCCCTCCTCCTTCTTTTTCTTCCTTCCCGCCTTCAACATTTTCTGACGAACACCAGTAAGTATCTCGATTTCATTACGGAAGCGGTCGTTGCCTAGCGCTAACCCTTGGTTGACCGACTGCTGAATCCGTTGCAGCTGCTCACTGGGCAGTGGGTTAACGAACAGCGCTTGATAATGTTGTTGCCGCTCTGTCCCGTTTTTCCCTAGGCTTAAATACAGCTCATGTGGTGTCCACAGTTCGGTATCGATTCCCTGAGCGTGTGCGTGGTAGCTGCTCCAATGGTAATCGGCAGGGGGTCCTACCATTCGGGCTCTGACGGGGTTCAGCTCGATGTATCGCTGGCAGGTCAGCAAATACTGCTCGGACTGAACGAGGCAGGATTTAAATCGGCCTTCCCATAAGGTGCCTGTGCGCTGATAGGCTCTGTTGAAGTAGCGCACATAGTGCCGCCCCAGGTGTTGCATCATGGCCGAGACAGCACCTGCCTTCAGGGGCGTAGCCAATAGATGAACGTGGTTGGTCATAAATACCCAGGCGCGAAATCGGGGTCAGAGTAACATTTATTCCTTTCTTTTCTTCCTGCCAGGTTTAAGTAGTTGCTGGCGTACTGCGGTAAGTCGCTCGATCTCATCACGAAAGCGGTCGTTGCCTAGTGGCCACGGTGGCATATCGATGCCCTTTGAAGAGCGCGAACTCATCCATGATCAGTCGTCGTAGCTGACTTAGATCCGGCGCCTGCACCTCGCGACTCAGGCGCTGATGATCAATCGCCTTCACCGTATGCCAATGCAGGCCAAGCAGCTCTGCCACTTGCTTAATCGGCAGCAACGACGCCAATACTTCCACTTGCCGAATCATAGCCTGTGTCAGTCCTCGGCGCCCCGGAAGCCAATGTATTTGTTCACGCCGAATACCACAGCCAACACAACGCACACGGCGCACGGGTACATCAAGCCAAACGCGGTAGTCGAACAGGTCGCGCTCACGCACGTGTCGTCTGCTGACATCGTGAACCAACAGCGTGGCCTGACCACAACCACTACAGACAGGAGGTTGTGAAGAGCGCGGTTGTAGTCGAAGGGAGAGTGTATTGGAGGTGGTGACTTCGTAGCTTTCAAGCTCGAAGCCTTCCCAGAAAAGGCTCAGCAGATTAGCATCCATGACGTCGGCAGCAGTTGAGTTGTAGGTCGAGTTTTGGCGAACACAACCTTAACCCTTCTTGCTGCCGCACTTCTCACTTTCCCGCTAATCTGCGAAGAACCTAAATTAAGCCCATCCAGCATTGTTTCTGCCGTTTCCTGACAGTACGAAACCGGGGGCAGAGTAACATTTATTCCTTTCTTTTCTTCCTGCCAGGTTTAAGTAGTTGCTGGCGTACTCCGGTAAGTCGCTCGATCTCATCACGAAAGCGGTCGTTGCCTAGGGCTAAACCCTGATTGAAAGACTGCAGTATCCGCTCATCGGGCAATGGTTTTTTGAACAGCTCTTTATAGTTCCGCTGCCGCTCCGTCATATTCTTCCCCAGATTCAGATATTGCTGATGAGGCGTCCACAACACAGAATCGATACCCTGTGCATGTGCCTGGTAGCTGCTCCAGTGATATTGGGAAGGGTGCTCCACCATTCGAGCTTTCACTGGATTCATTTCAATATATCGTTGGCAGGCCAACAGGTATTGCTCTGGTTGAATGAGCCAGGATTTGAAACGGCCTTCCCACAAGGTTCCTGTTCGTCGGTATCTGCTGTTGAAATAGCGAACATATCGCCTGCCAAGATGCTGCATCATTGACGATAGCGCTCTTTCTTTAAGGGAAATCGGGGTCAGAGTAATATTTCTGCCGCCCCTTATCCCCAAAATCGGGGTCAGAGTAACATTTCTGGCCTAGCCCGGGTTCTTCAGAGAGGATCGCTTCGGCGGTCCTTTTTGTTTCGAATTCGTGTTTCGCGAAATCGGGGTCAGCGAAATCGGGGTCAGAGTAAAATTTATCCCTCCTCCTTCTTTTTCTTCCTTCCCGCCTTCAATATTTTCTGACGAACACCAGTAAGTATCTCGATTTCATCACGGAAGCGGTCGTTGCCCAGCGCTAACCCTTGGTTGACCGACTGCTGAATCCGTTGCAGCTGCTCACTGGGCAGTGGGTTGCTGAAAAGTGCCTGGTAGTATTGTTGCCGCTCTGTGCTGTTTTTACCTAGGCTTAAATACAGCTCATGTGGTGTCCACAGTTCGGTATCGATTCCCTGAGCGTGTGCGTGGTAGCTGCTCCAGTGGTAATCGGCAGGGTGTCCTACCATTCGGGCTCTGACGGGGTTCAGCTCGATGTATCGCTGGCAGGTCAGCAAATACTGCTCGGACTGAACGAGGCAGGATTTAAATCGGCCTTCCCATAAGGTGCCTGTGCGCTGATAGGCTCTGTTGAAGTAGCGCACATAGTGCCGCCCCAGGTGTTGCATCATGGCCGAGACAGCACCTGCCTTCAGGGGCGTAGCCAATAAATGAACGTGGTTGGTCATAAATACCCAGGCGTGGATATGTACTTCGAAGCGTTGAGATGCGTCGGTTAGCCACTGTGCATAGGCTGCGTAATCCTCATCACCAACGAAACAGATCTGCCGATTATTGCCACGTTGAATAATATGCTGAGGGATGCCTGCTGGGCAGGCTCTTGGTCTTCTTGCCATAGCTCTTCCTTGAGTCCAGCTGGCCCCGATTCCTTTCAGGGCCTGGCGTTGAGGGTAACATAGCCAGAGGTGGTGAATGTGTCGTAGCCACGTGGAATGCAGTGGATGCCGTAGTATTTTTACTCTGACCCCAATTTAGGCTTTAGTCCGGTTGCCAGCCGGGGAGCATCCCGGCACACTCCCAAGCCAAGAATAATGCCAACCCGCGATGGAATTCCCCGTAATGAACAAACGCCTGATGGTCCTTATCCTGATTGCCCTGAGTATCGGGGTAACCTGGTACATAGAAACCGGTCGTAAAGAGGTGTCTGCGGAGGTGCGTGATAAGGTGGCGACCGAGGTGATGCAGACGCTGGACCTGCCGGCTCAGCCCGTTTGGTGGGACAAGGGGCGCCGGCTGGGGATTGGAGTGATTCCCGATGGTTCCAATCGTGATGCCGAGGCGCGTGATGCCTGTTCAATCATGCTGCAGAACGGTATCAGTCCCGCTCAGGTAGAGGTGTTCGATGTGCTGCAGATTCAGAATGACGACGAGTGGGTGCAGATAGGTGCCGCCAGCTGCCAGTAAATCTGACTAGAAAATCGCAGTGAGTCGTTTAAGGCCAGCACAGTAGCTGGCCTTTTTGTATCAAGAGAATTAAACCAGGCGCATCGACAGGTCGACCGCCCGGCAGTGTTTGGTCAGGGCGCCGATTGAGATGTAGTCCACGCCTGTTCTGGCAAACTCCACCAGGGTCTCGTCGGTGATGTTGCCGGAGGCTTCCAGCTTGGCGCGTCCCGCCGTGAAGGTCACGGCATCGATCATTTCATCGGGACTGAAGTTATCCAGCATGATGATATCGGCCCCGGCTTCCAGCGCTTCAGCGAGCTGCTCGCGGTTTTCCACTTCGACTTCCACCGGCTTGTCTGCGTGCATGCTGCGGGCTGTGCTCACTGCCGCAGCGATACCGCCACAGGCGAGAATATGGTTTTCCTTGATCAGGAATGCGTCGAACAAGCCGATGCGGTGGTTGTGGCAGCCACCGCAGCTGACGGCGTATTTCTGCGCCATACGCAGACCCGGGATGGTCTTGCGGGTATCCAGCAGTCTGACGCCGGTATCGGCGACGCGGTCGGCATAGCTGCGGCTCAGGGTTGCGGTGCCCGACAGGGTCTGCAGGAAGTTGAGCGCCGCGCGCTCGCCGGTCAGCAGGCTGCGTGATGCGCCTTCAAGCGTAAACAGGGTCTGGTCCGGTTCGACCAGGTCACCGTCTTTTACTTTCCACTCGATACTGACGTCAGGATCCACCTGCCGGAATACTTCATCCACCCATGCGGTACCGCAGATAACCGCTTTTTCCCGGCTGATAACACGCCCCTGGCTTTGATCAGACTCGGGAATCAGAGCGGCGGTGATGTCGCCACTGCCCACATCTTCAGCGAGTGCATGGCGGACGTTTTCTTCGATCACCGGTTTCAGGTCGGTCAGGTTCAGCATGGGGAGTTCCGTTGCGGGTGTTGTTCGGGGCCGATATTCTAGCGAAACCGCATCGAGGCGAGAACAGGTGCGGTGGTTATTTTAGCGCTGCCGGAGAAGGTACCCGGATCCATCATGACAACTCTATTTTCGATTAAGGCACATCGGCTGGAGGGGGCGACCCAGTGCCCCTCGGCCAACCAAAATGAGCGGCCTAATTGCGAGATCTCGCTGCTGGTTATCCACAATATCAGCCTGCCGCCGGGTCAGTTCGGCGGGCAGGGGATCCGCCAGCTGTTTACCAACTGCCTGGATCCGGATGAACACCCCTACTATCGCGATATTCACCAGTTGGAGGTATCGGCGCATCTGTTGATCGACCGTCATGGAAAGGTCACCCAGTTTGTGCCCTTCGACAAGCGGGCCTGGCATGCCGGGCGCTCCTGCTTTGACGGAAGGGAAGCGTGTAACGACTTCTCCATCGGTATCGAGTTGGAAGGAGCCGACGACACACCGTACACCGATGCGCAGTACCGCGTGCTGGCCCAGATCACGGCTACGCTGATGCAGGCCTATCCGCAGATAAACCTGGATCGGATCTGCGGTCACAGTGATATCGCTCCGGGGCGCAAGACGGACCCGGGTCCGGCGTTTGACTGGCGTCGCTACCGGACGTCACTGGTTGCTGGTAATCAAGAATGATTTTCAATTATTATTATCCCCTGGTTTTACAGGTTTTTAGGCCGTCCGTTGCGCATTTCGTCTCCTGCTAGCGAGGCTGATTGCGCCGGATTGAGAGCAGGATATCTATGCGCGAACTTCTTTCCGTTGAAAAACTTCAGTGTGCCTATGAGGGAAACCCGGTACTGCAGTCGGTCAGTTTTTCCATTCAAGAAGGCGAAATCGCCTGTCTGCTTGGCCCCAGCGGTTGCGGAAAGACCACGGTTCTTCGCGCTATCGCCGGCTTCATCGAACCCGAAGCGGGCGCCATCTTTATTAACGGCGAGGTGATCAGCGATGCCAGCCAGGTGGTGCCGCCGGAGAAGCGCGGCATGGGGATGGTGTTCCAGGATTATGCGCTCTTCCCACACCTGACCATCGCCGAGAATATCGCCTTTGGCCTCAAGGGCTGGAGCAAGCGGGAAAAGCAGCAGGCGGTCGACGAGGTGCTCAACCTGGTTGAGCTGCCGGATCTTGGCAAGCGCTATCCCCATGAACTCTCCGGCGGTCAGCAGCAGCGTGTTGCTCTGGCCCGCGCGCTGGCGCCGAAGCCCCGCCTGCTGCTGATGGATGAGCCGTTCTCCAACCTGGATACGGATCTGCGCCGGCAGCTGTCCGCGGAGATGCGCCGGATTCTGAAGAAGCAGCAGATCGCCTCGATCATGGTGACCCATGATCAGCAGGAAGCGTTCACGATCAGTGATCGTCTTGGGGTGCTGTCCCAGGGACAGGTGCAGCAGTGGGGGACACCAGAGGAGCTGTTCTACCAGCCGGCAACACCGGAAGTCGCTTCATTTGTCGGTAAGGGGGTGATGCTGGCGGGCACGGCGCTCTCCACCGACCGCCTGTCCTGCGAGCTGGGTGACCTGGAATTTGCCGAGCCCTTTGGCGCGGACGGCTGTGAGGGGCTAGGGCTGAAGTTGTTTCTGCGGCCCGGGGATATCCAGTTAAGCCATGAAGGGGATGTCAGGGCCGAGGTGCTCAGTTGCGAGTTCCAGGGCAGTCAGACCCTCTACCATCTGAAACTTGCGTCAGGCAAAGAGCTGCAGGCCGTGGAGAGCGGTATGCACCGTTACCCGAACGGTGAGCAGGTGTCCCTGCATGTGGCACCGCACCGGCCGATAGTATTCTTCGACCGTTAATAGCTTTCAGCAGGCTTTGCAAACTGGCGTGCGTTGCGGCGCGCGCCGCTTACCGGCTTGCTCGTGTCGCGGTAATCGTGCGGCTTAGCAGAATCACCGGAATTATCCCCACCAGTACGATCAGCAGGGCTGCCGGCGAGCAGCTCTCGATCTGCTCGTCCGATGCGTACTGGTAAACGTAGGTTGCCAGCGTATCGTAGTTGAAAGGGCGCAGGATCAGCGTTGCCGGCAGCTCCTTCATACAGTCCACGAACACCACCAGCAGGCCGGTAAGCAGGCCGCCGCGAATCAGCGGCAGGTGGACCTCTTTCAGGGTTCTCAGCGTATTGGCACCGAGTGAGCGTGATGCCATATCCATGCTGGGCGTGACCTTGCCGAGCGATGAATCCACGGCGCCGCCGGAGACGGCGAGGAAACGCACACAGTAGGCAAACACCAGCGCGAACGGTGTGCCGCTAAGCAGCAAGCCGGTACTGATACCGAAATGCTCACGCATAAAGCTATCGATGCTGTTATCGAACGCGGCCAGCGGGATGATCACGCCGATCGCCAGGACAGCACCCGGCAGGGCGTAACCCAGGTTGCTCATGCGCGCTGCCACCTGCAGCGAACGTTTGTCTGCATAGAGGCGCTTGCTGTAGGAAAGCACAACGGCGATCGCCGCCGCCAGCAGGGCGGTGACGCTGGACAGCGTAAAGCTGTTGGTAGCAAAGCCGAGGAAGTCGCTGTCGCTGAACTGGTCCAGGTGGGCCAGGGACATATCGGTCAGGCTGATAAAGGGTACGACAAAGCCGAATAGAACCGGCAGGGCACAGGCCAGAGAGCAGAGCCAGGCACGGGTGGGCGTCAGCCGGTAGCGCTCGATGGTGCGGTAGCGATCGGCGCTGGTGTACTGACGTGACTTGGCCCGCGCCACCCGCTCCAGAGTGATCAGCACCACGACAAAGATCATCATCAGGCTGGCGATCTGTGCCGCGGCACCCACATTGCCCATGTTGAGCCAGGCATCGTAAATGCCCGCGGACATGCTTTTAACGGCGAAGTAATCCACGGTGCCGAAGTCGTTGATCGTTTCCATGGAGACCAGCGACAGGCCCACGGCGATGGCGGGGCGCGCGATCGGCAGGGATACACGGTAGAAGCTCTGCCAGGGCGTGCAGCCGAGCATGCGGCTGGCATCGCGGATGCTCATCGACTGTTCCAGGAAGCTGGCGCGGGCCAGCAGGTAAACGTAAGGGTAGAGCACCAGCGTCAGCATCAGGATCGCACCGCCGATACTGCGGATCTCCGGGAACCAGTAGTCACGGGCGGTTTCCCAGCCGAACAGGTCGCGCAGGAAAATCTGCAGCGGGCCTGCATATTCGAGCAGGTCGGTGTAGATATAGGCGATTACATAGGCCGGAATGGCAAAGGGCAGCAGCAGTGCCCATTCAAACAGGCGTCGCCCGGGGAAGTTACACAGCGTCACCAGCCAGGCGGTCCCCACGCCGATCGCCACCGACAGGGCACCGGTGCCGACCATCAGGATCAGCGTCGATTTGATATAGACCGGTAATACCGTTGAGGCCAGGTGAGGCCAGATATTTTCGGTGGGGAAGAGTGCCAGCCAGAGCACGGCCAGCACCGGTAACATGACCAGCAGAGCGGTGCCCCAGCCGATACTGTACCAGCCGGGCAGCAGCCCCCTTAGGCGGGGCAGTGTCCGGGACTCGGTCAGCGTGGTATCGGCTGTGGCTGTCATCCGCTACTCCATAGAATCAGTTATCGAAGCCAACCTTGTCGACCAGCTTGGCAGCGGCAGCGCGCTGAGCACCGATCTCACCCAGGTTGATCTCGTCGCCATCAAAACCGCTCATCTTCTCTTCCAGCAGATCGGACCAGGGGGTGTTTGGGCGCACCGGGAATTCGAAGTTGGCCTCGGCGTAGAGCTCCTGGGCCTGTTTCTGAGTCAGGAATTCTACCAGTTTCACCGCTGCTTCCGGATGCGGGGCGTACTTGGTCAGGGCGGCGCCGGAGATGTTCATGTGAGTACCGCGATCATCCTGGTTCGGGAACACCAGGTTGGCGGACGCGGCCCACTCTTTCTGTTCCGGCTCTTTCTCGTTGGTGGCCATCTTGCCGTAGTAGTAGCTGTTGCCCAGCGCCAGGTCACAGACCCCTTCCTTGATCGCTTTAACCTGGGCACGGTCGTTACCCTGAGGCTTGCGGGCCAGGTTGGCTTTGACGCCTTCGAGCCACTGTTCGGTTTCAGCTTCACCGTGATGGGCGATCATGGAGCCGATCAGCGAGAGGTTGTAGGTGTGCTTGCCGCTACGGGTGCAGATGCGACCCTTCCATTTCGGATCGGCCAGCTCTTCGTAGGTTTTAATTTCGCCTGGCTCAACGCGATCCTTGGAGGCGTAGATGATACGTGCGCGGCTGGTCAGCCCCACCCATTTGCCATCTTCTGCACGGAAGTGTGCGGGCACGTTGCGCTCGATAATCTCGCTCTGAATCGGTGCGACCAGGTCACGCTCGGTGGCGTCGTACAGCGGGCCGATGTCGGCGGTGAGCAGCAGGTCAGCCGGGGTGTTGCGGCCTTCGTGCTCCAGGCGCTCGAGCAGACCTTTCTTGGAGAAGACCACGTTGACCTTGATGCCGGTCTCTGCGGTGAACGCTTCCAGCAGGGGCTTGAGCAGAAATTCCTGACGGTAAGAGTAGACGTTTACCTCTTCGGCCTGGGCGAAGGAGCTGAACGTGGCGCTCAGTACGGCAGCGGATAAAAGAGCTTTTTTCATCGGCGCGGACTCTCTCGGTAGTTCGTTGGAAAATGGATAGCTGTTCGCTGGATCGCGAGGCGTTGTCGCTGAACCAATAATGCGAATTGTTATCATTTTCTCTTCGTGCGTCAACGGTATTAAGTCTGATTCTTATTTACTTTTCGCATATTAACCGAAATAAACCGTATAGTTCATGGGTTTTTGCATGACTCAGATCAAAGAAAGTCGGCGGCACTCTCCATGCCAGGTGTCGACTCAATCCTGCCTTAAAAAGTGAACAGCCTTGATAGCAGCACCGGTACTGCGGTTTCGACCCGCAGTATTCGGGGGCCCAGGTGCACCGGGCTTAAACCGGCTTGCACCAGTTTTTCGACCTCGTAGGGAATAAAGCCGCCCTCCGGACCCACTGCCAGCAGGGTGGGTTCAGCTGAGGCTGAAGGGCAGGGCTCGGCATTATACGGGTGTGCGAGCAGTGCTCTTTTCTCCCGGCACAGGTCTGGCAACTCGTCTTCGACAAAGGGTTTAAAACGTTTGCGCAGGTGCACCTTCGGTAGCATCGTATCGCCCGCCTGCTCCAGCCCTAGCAGCAGTTGCTCTCTAAGCCCGGCATCGGTGAGCAGCGGAGAACCCCAGTAACTTTTGTCCACCCGGTAGGAGTTGATCAGCCAGAGGTCCTTTACGCCCATGCTGGCCACTGCCTGAAGTGTACGCTTGAACATCTTCGGGCGTGGCAGCGCCAGGATCAGGGTGAGTGGCAGGGCAGGCGGCGGTGCGTTATCCAGCTCCACCCGCATGACCGCTTCATGTTCGGATATAGTCAGCAGGCGGCCGCTTCCGAGGGCGCCATTGATCATGCCAACCCTGAGCCGGTCGCCCGGCTCGGCCCTGTGCACTTCGCGGATATGTGTCAGGCGGCGATCATGCAGGTGGACCTCACCCGGCGCGGTGAAATCGTCTTCGAACAGCAAAATAAGATTCATGGTGAGCCCGTTTTCTACAGCAGCGGGGATAATACTACAGCTGAAGATCGCTATGTCAGGGGTAGCCAATAAGCGCGGGTATTCGGGCTGTCGACAAGGCCCGGCCGGCCTGACGGCTTAGTCAGTTTCCGGGCGCTATGGTAAACTGCGCCTCCGTCTGTGAACCGGCCCGCTCATGTCTCCAGCTCCCGATATTCTCAACGCCCCGATCCGCTCCACGCTCGTGCGCATGACCCTGCCGATGATGGTCGGCATCGTCAGCCTGATGCTGTTCAACATTGCGGATATCTGGTTCGTGGGTCAGCTGGGCACCGAGCCGCTGGCGGCGCTGGCGTTCACCTTCCCCGTCACCTTTTCCGTGACCAGTCTGGCGATCGGGCTGGGTGTCGGCACCTCGGCCACCCTGGCGCGGCTGATCGGTGCGGGTGAAACCCGTAACGCGTCGCGAATGGCCACCGATAACCTGATTATGACTGTTGTGCTGATGTCGGCGGTGGGCATTGGCGGGCATTGGATTATCGATCCCGTGTTCCGTGCGATGGGAGCAGAACCGCAGCTGATGCCCTATATCCACGCCTACATGACGGTCTGGTTTTCCGGTTCGGTGTTCCTGGTGTTGAACATGGTGTGCAACAGCATTTTCAGGGCCGCCGGCGATACGCGCATGTCCGGCATGGTGATGCTGGTCTCCGCACTGTTGAACCTGTTGCTTGATCCGCTGTTGATCTTCGGCTGGGGACCGATCCCGGCCCTGGGGATTCAGGGCGCGGCCATCGCCAGCGTTCTGGCCTGGAGTACCACCACGGTGCTTGCGCTTTACCTGCTCTATATCCGGCGCCGCATGTTGTTGCTGGTTTGGCCCGATCTGCGGGAGATGCTGGGTCACTGGAAACAGCTGATGCAGATAAGCCTGCCGGCCGCGCTGTCGAACATGATGACGCCACTGGCGAACGGTGTGTTGACCGCGGTGGTAGCGGGGCATGGCGCCGAGGCTGTCGCCGCTTACGGGGTGGGTAACCGGGTAGAGTCGCTGTCGCTGCTGGTCTGCCTGGCATTGTCCATGACCCTGCCTCCCTTTATCAGTCAGAACTACGGTGCGGGTCAGGTCGAGCGGGTGAAAAAAGCCTATATGTGGGCGGTGCGTTTCGCGCTGATCTGGCAGGGGCTGGTCTATCTGCTTCTGTTTCTGTTCGCGGATCCGATGGCGGCTCTGTTTACCGAGGATGCCGATGTGTCCCGCTGGCTGGCGCTTTGGATGGTGCTGGTCCCGGCGGGATTCGGCTTTCAGGCGATCACCTTCCTTAGCGCGTCTTCGTTCAACGCGTTGCACCAGCCGATGCGGGCTATGCGCATCAGCCTGTTCAGACTGTTTATCATGTATGTACCGCTCGGCTGGCTCGGCAGTCTGCTGTTTGGTTTGGACGGCATGTTCGCTGCGCTGGTGATCGCCAACGGTATCACTGCGACCCTCGCCTACACCTGGATGCGTCGTTACCTGTCGCGGCTAGAGAAGCATTGAGCCGGCCGAGAGAATCTCCGTCTGACCGGAGGTGTCATGGACCTATTCACCGCATCCTTCCCTGGCTGTCATCATTAAGTCAAACCCCGTCGGTATGCTTTTGTAGCTGAACAACAGATTAACGGTTGTTTGTTAGACCATGTGCGTACTATGATCAAGGGAAGATCACGTACAAAATCTAATACAAATTCGAAAACCGGATTTAACTGGTTCGTTATAAGTAAACACAGAGGGGTGCGATATTATGAGTCAGAAAGTAGCTCTGGTAACCGGTGGAACCGGCGGTCTTGGTACGGCGATCTGTCGTCAACTGGCTGATGCGGGATACCGCGTAGTCGCTGGTTACAACAGCGGCGGTAAGCACGAAAAGGCCAAGGCCTGGCAGGAAGAGCAGAAGAAAGACGGCTACGAAATCGAGGTGGCATACGGCGACGTAACCGACGCCGAATCCTGTGCCCAGTGTGTGGCCACGGTCAAAGAACTGACTGGCGGTGACATCAGTGTACTGGTAAACAACGCGGGTATCACTCGCGACGGTACCTTCAAGAAGATGAGCTGGGAGCAGTGGGACGAAGTCCTGACCGCCAACCTGGACTCCATGTTCCACATGACCCGCCTGGCGATTAACCCGATGCTGGAAGCCGGCTTCGGTCGCGTGATCAACATCTCCTCCATCAACGCTCAGAAAGGCCAGTTCGGTCAGTGTAACTACTCCGCTGCCAAGGCCGGTATCCACGGCTTCACCAAGGCGCTGGCGCAGGAAGTTGCCTCCAAGGGTGTGACGGTTAACACCGTTTCTCCGGGCTACATCATGACCGCGATGGTTGCCAAGATCGATGAAGAGGTACTGAAGAAGATCGCCTCCAACATCCCGGTAGGTCGTCTGGGTACACCGGAAGAGATCGGCCGCATGGTTGCCTTCCTGGCGGACGAGCACTCCGGCTATATCACTGGCGCCGACTTCTCCATCAACGGTGGTCAGCACATGCACTGATGCGTTAGCTGCATCGATAAAAAAACCGGCTTTGATGAGGGTGTGTAAAAACACTCTCTATACCGACAAAATACCCGCACCAATAAGTGCGGGTATTTTTTTATGCGTCATCTCAAAGGGGAACCCCGGCAGCAGAGCACTCTGTTTCCAGAAAGCTTAGATGATTATGTCTCGGCAGATAATCCTGTCAGGGTTATCGATGCCTACATGGATTCATTGGATATGCTAGCTCTGGGCTTTACTCAGGCCGCTACCAAACACACCGGTCGCAAACCCTATGACCCGGCCGACCTCCTTAAACTCTATACCTACGGGTACCTCAACCAAGTGCGCAGTACCCGCAGACTAGAGAAAGAGTGCCACCGCAACGTCGAAGTACTGTGGCTGATGAAGCGATTGGCGCCCGACTTCAAGACACTGGCTAACTTCCGTCAACAAAACAGCAAAGCCATACGCGAGGCCTGCCGCGGCTTCATTCAGTTTTGCCGTGACGCGAGCCTACTTGATAGTCGGATGATAGCGATTGATGGCAGCAAGTTCCGAGCGGCCGCCAGCATGAGTAAAACGTATAACCGTAAGCAGTTCGACGCGCTCCAGAAACGTTTAAACCGAAAGATTGATGATTACCTGCACCTGATGGCTAAATCCGAGCAATCGGATATGAACGAGAAAGGCTCCATCCACGAGGCATTGGGTCAGCTCCAGAAGCGCAAAGTAAAGCTCGACGGGCTCTCAAGCTCTCTAGATGAAGGGGCATCACAGTGCTGTGAAACCGAGCCTGAGGCCAAGCGTATGCGCTCCGGCCGGGAAGGCATTGTGGTTGGATATAACGTACAAAGTGCCGTTGACGTAGAGACTGGCCTGATCGTCCATCATGATGTCACGACCGAAGGTAGCGACAACCGTCAATTGGAGCCGATAGCAACGGCTGCAAAGTCGGAGCTTGGTGCAGATACACTTCAAGTTCTCGCCGATGCAGGCTACTCCAATGGGGAGCAGTTGGAGCGATGTGAGGAGCAAGGCATCGAACCCGCAGTTCCGGTCAATCGCGCTGTTAACAATAAGGGGAACTACTTCCAGAAAAGTGAGTTCACCTACGACAGTGAGCAAGATCAGTTTACTTGCCCAGCCGGTCAGTTGTTGACCTACCAGACCTACAATCGCAAGAAAAAGCACCGCCTATATGCCCGGACTGGTTGTAACGCCTGCCCCTTGCAGGGCCGGTGCACAAGCGCTGATAAACGCTGGGTCACCCGACACTTCAATGAAGACGCACTGGATCGTTCCCAGCAAAGAGTTGATGAAAATCCAGGTTTAATGCGGTTACGAAGTGCCGTTGTCGAGCGTCCGTTTGCTCAACTTAAGCACAATATGGGTATGCGGCGTTTCGGATGTTGGGGGCAATCCGGTGCAGAATCAGAAATGGGGTTGGCGGTTATGGCTTACAACTTAAATCGCATGATCAATGCTCTTGGGGTCCAGAGAATGCTGCAACTGATCTGATAGATGGGTTGTAAATTAGCCGCGCTCAGAAACAAAGAACCCTGCCAAATGACAGGGTTCTTTACCCGGGCCTGAGGGAACTGTGTTTTTACACAGCCTCTTGATAGCCGGTTTTTTATTGCCTGACGGTTGGTCAGGCAGTCTTGCGACTGCTGCCGGTTGCTTATTCCGTGCGCTGTTTAAGCTGGTTGAAGCGCTGCTGCAGCTGCGGGAAAACGCTGCTGAACGGAATGGTGCGCCATTCCAGCTCAAGCTCAAGCACATCGGCTGTGGATGGATTACGGCTCTGCTCGTCGAGGGCCTGCTGCAGCCGTAGCATCTGGTATTCCATGCGCTGGGCCTGATCCTCGTCGGGAGAGGGCTGGCCAAGCAGGATCTCCAGGCGGATGCAGAGTTCGCGCAGCTGGTGTTCGCTGTCGCTGAGCTGCTCTTCCAGCCCCTGGGGGGCGGTGATCAGCGGTTCAATGGCATCGATGCGCCGGTTCAGAGCGCTTTGCCACTGATCGGGTACCTGGCTGAGGGATTCACGGATGGCGCCAAGCAGAGTATCGAGCATGCCGAGATCGCCGTCGAGAATCGCTTTCTCCGCCTTGCTCAGCAGGTCGGCACAGCTCGTCAGTCGCGACAGATCCTCTTCTTTCAGCAGCGCGGGAGCCTGGTCGACCTTGATCGGGTCGGTTGGCATACCGCCGCTCTTGAGGCGGTCAAAGATGGTATCGCAATGCTCGCGGAAGCTTTGCCAGAGTGCGCGTTCCGTGGAGCGAAACGCCGGTCCCGTCTCTTTCCACTGGCGCTGCAGCGCCTTGGCTTCCTGAGCGGCCGCGCTGACGTCGTCCCACTCGGTCAGTGCCGCTGCGGCATCGATCAGGGATTGTTTGCTGGTGGCGCACTGCTGGTGCCAGTCACGCAGACGCGCGTCCAGGTCACGGATGATTTGGTTAAAGCGCTGCTGCACGACTTTGCCCGGGGCGCGATCCACCGGCGAAAACTGTTTCCACTCCCGCTTGGCGGTATGGCAGATGCGTTCCAGTCCGGGCCAGTCCGCCTCGTCCCAGTTGATCGATCCGATCAGCGTTTCCAGCTGATGGCAGATCTCTTCACGCTGGGCCAGGTTTTGCTGACGCTTCTCTTTCTGTGCACCGAAGTGTGCTTCGCAGGGCGCGTAGGCGGCCTCGGCGGCGCTGCGGAAGCGCTGCCAGAGTTTCTGCGAGTGCACGGCAGAACCGGAATCCAGTTCCTTCCACTCTTTCTGCAGTGCCCGGATCTGATCTGCCAAGGGCTGCGGCGGCAGCGTTGAGTCGACCAGTGCTTCCATCTGTTCGCACAGCTGCTCTTTCTTGCCGTTGACCGCGAACCCCTGCCAGTCCTTCATCTCCTGCAGACGTGCGACCAGAGCCCTGTGGCGCTGGTCCAGTTTTTCCGGCAGCTTTGCGCCCAGTGTGCGCATCTTCTGTTCGGCGCGTTCACTCTGCTTAAGCGCGGTACGTATTTCACCGCGCTCGATTGCGGCTTCCAGGTCGGTCAGTCGCGCATCGAGCCGTGCTACCAGCTCTAGATGCTGCTGCTTGAGCTGCTGCTGGTTCTGGCGAGATTCGTTCAGCAGTTGCTGCGCCTGGTTTAGCAGGGCTGGCGACTGCAGTCCCTGTGGCCAGTCGATGCTGGACAGGAAACCGACCAGTGCTTTGTCGCTGTCCTCTAGCGGTGATTCCAGCTGTTCGCGAAGGCTGGCTTCAACCTCGTCAAGGCGCAGCAGGGACTGGCAAAGCTTTTCGGCCAGTACCGCCTTGTCCTCGAGTGCCCTGGAGACCGGCGCGGTTTCGCGGAAACTGTTTACCTCTGAGATAGCTGCCTGTAGCTCTGGCAGTAACTCAGCCGTTTCAGCGCTGCGAAGGCAGAGTGCTTCGAGTGTTTCGGTCAGGGCCAGGTCCTGGCGCTCGCGCTCGATGCGGGCATTTTCCTCTGCCTCGGCCTGGGCTTTGCGTGCTGCCTCATCAGCGATAAACCGCTCAGCCTGGGTCTTGAGTGTGTTGTATCGCGTCACCTGGGCGGCATCGTCGTGGGAGAGCTGTTCCCACTCGCGATGGATAACGTCGAAGCGGGCCTGGAACAACTGATGGTCCTGACCGTTTACCAGGCTGTTCAGAGCCTCAAGCAGTTCCTGGCGACGCGCCTGGAGGCGGGCTTCTTCGCGCTTTTGATCGCGCAGTGTCTGCAGTGCTTCCCGGGCGATACGGTGCACGGCCTTGTCGCTGCCCTTGCTTTCGCGGCTGAGGATCTCAAGCTGTTCCGGGTCGGTAATGCGCAGGGCGGCTTCGCGACGCGTCTGCGCCGTGGCGGCCTTGGTCGCGATGCTGATCAGGAACCTCTGTTCGTCGATCAGGTCGATAAGGTGGCTACGTAGTGTTGAGGAGATATCCACCAGCGCCAGTTCGACACGGCTCTGGTTATCGGGAATCTGTTCGGCCCATGACAGCTGTTCGTTCATGGACAGGGCGGAAAGCTGATCGGCAACGGCGCTGGCGGCGTAGCGACGAAGCTCCTGATCCTGCTCAGAGACGAGTGCCTGAATCAGCAGGGAGAGATCGCTGATACGCTCGATAACGGCCCGGCGCACCTCGCAACTGTGATCATCCAGCAGCAGGCTGCGGAGGATGTCGGAGTGAGCGGGGCGGTCGGAGCGCAAGCGGTTGACTGCGCGGACGCGGACATCAGGGCTTGAATGACGCCACTTGGGTTTAAACAGATTTGCAAACATCAATCACCACAAACCGGCGCTGTGCGCTCGGCTACTCAATCGTATATCCGGGGCTCGGGAGGAACGCCTTACGGCTTTCATACTTCAACCGACTGACCCGTGAGTGCGGCCGCTCAAAGAGCATCCGGACGGGCGGGCACCTATTCTACCGGTGTCCTGTGACGCAGGAAAAGCCTTGACATGACGCAAATAACGGCCAGAAATCGATGCCTGATCAGCCGGGCAGCAGTTCCACATCACCGTCCACGTAGACCCAGCGCTGTGCATCGCGGCGGAACCGGGAGTGTTCGCGCAGCACACCCTTGCTAGGGCCTGATTCGAAGCGGGCTTCGAAACTCACCTCACCCAGAGAATCATTTTCTGTTCCGTTACGTGTGGACAGGATCTTCAGACCAGTCCAGGTGGTCACCTGAGTCTGTTCGGTCAGCAGTTCGGCATCGCCTTCCTGGCGTTTTTCCGGGGCGATGGTCTGGAGCAGGTACTCCACGGCGCCAATCGCAAAGGCGCAGTAACGTGAGCGCATCAATGCTTCGGCGGTGGGGGCCGGGCGGGTCCCGTTCAGGGCGGGTTCGCAGCATTGAGCGAAGGTCTTGCCCGAGCCGCAGGGGCAGGGGGAAGCGCCGGTTAACTGATCGTGGAGCATGCCAGGGGAACCCTTTCGATGTTAGTGTAGGCATCGATTATACACGATAGACACCAACGGACCTGCAATGGCAAACGCTGAACAGACATTCTTCTGGCATGACTACGAAACCTTTGGCACCGATCCAGCTAGGGACCGGCCTGTCCAGTTTGCCGGCGTGCGTACCGACGCCGACTTCAATGTGATCGAAGAGCCGTTGGTTGTGTTTGCCAGCCCGTCGGAGGATATATTGCCGCATCCGCAGGCGTGCCTGGTGACCGGTATCACCCCGCAGCAGGCGCTGGCCGAAGGTGTCTGCGAGGCAGAGTTTATCCGCCAGATCCATGAGCAGCTGGCGCGCCCCGGAACCTGCGCCGTGGGCTATAACTCCATCCGTTTCGATGATGAGGTCACCCGCAACACCCTGTACCGCAATTTTTATGACCCCTATGCCCGGGAATGGCAGAACGGCTGCTCACGCTGGGACATTATCGATATGCTGCGCCTGACCCGTGCACTGCGCCCGGAAGGGATAGAGTGGCCTACGTACGAAGACGATACGCCGAGCCTGCGCCTGGAGGATCTCAGCAAGGCCAACGGCCTGGCTCACGATCAGGCGCACGATGCGTTGTCGGATGTGTACGCCACCATCGCCGTAGCCAAGCTGGTGAAAGAGCGTCAGCCCAAGCTGTTCGATTATGTGCTTGCCAATCGCGGCAAGCGGGCGGTGCAGGCGAAGCTGGACGTGCCGGCGATGAAGCCGGTGCTGCATGTGTCGTCCAAGTATCCGGCTGAGTGGGGTAACGCCGCCGTGGTGGCGCCGCTGACCTGGCATCCGGTTAACCGCAACGCGGTGGCGGTCTGGGATCTGCGTATCGATCCGACGCCGCTGTTCGAACTCAGTGTCGAGCAGATCCGCGAACTGCTGTATACGCGCCACGATGAGCGTCCGGCCGATGCGCCGCAGATGGCGCTCAAACTGCTTCACACCAACCGCTGCCCGATCGTCGCGCCGGCGGGCATGCTCAATGGCGAGGAAGCCGCACGGCTCAATATCGATGGTGATACCTGTCGCCGGCACCTGGCCATGCTGCGCGCTGAGCCGGGGCTGCAGGAAAAGCTGATCGCGCTGTATACGGATGAGCATCCGCCCGCCGATGGCGACCCGGATCATATGCTCTACTCGGGCGGATTTTTCGGTGACTCGGACCGGGCGCTGATGGAGCAGATCCGTAATGCGCCACCAGAGGAGCTGGCGGTCATGGAGCCGCCGTTCCAGGATCCGCGCCTGGAGGAGATGTTGCTGCGCTACAAGGCGCGTAACTTCCCGGAAACCCTGCGTGAAGAGGAACACCAGCGCTGGGAGGAGTACCGCTCCAACAAGCTGCTGGGTGAAAACAACCAGGGTTACCTGACGATTCCGCGGTTTTACGAAGAGCTAAATAAATTGGCGCAGCAGCCGACTCTATCAGAACGAGACAAACTCATTCTGGAAGAGCTGGCGTTCTATGCCGAATCGATCTACCCGCTGGAGTATTAAGCAAGGACATCCGGCTCAAATTACCAGCAGCCTGCTGGCGTTGACCGTCGTATCCGCGCCGCTGGTTGCCGCCGAGATCACTCCGCGCCTGGCAGAACGCTACGCCTCCGAGATCAACTACGCCGTGGTTACCCCGGGTGAGCCCAGGGCTCTGCCGCCGGTGACCGTGGTGGCGCCGTCCGACCCGCCGCCGGTGCATGAGGTGGTGGTCGCGCCGGATGCTGGCGTACAAATCAGCGGTGAAGACCTGGTATTTGCCCGGATTATGCAGCAGGAGGCGGAACTTGGCTGTAAGCCGGGCGAGCCCTGCATGGTTCCGCTCGAACCGGATATCACCGATCCCCCCGGAGAGTCGCTGACGCCGGAGGCGCCTTTCGGCACCCGGCGCAGTGTCATCGAACTCTGAGTTGACGCTTGATCGGCGAGCGTTCAGGGTGCCCCGGTGCCCGGCACAAACTTCTCGTCGGCTTTCAGCGCATTTAGCAGCTCATCATCATCGTGGGAGCCCTGGGTCTGTTTACCGGCGTAGCTGCGCAGTGCCAGTTCACGGCTGCGAAGCTCATCCAGGCGTGTCAGCAAGCGTTCCCGATCGATATCGAGTGTAGCTTCAGTCAGCTCCTCGCGGGTGTTGAAATCCGGGTTGTCCCGGTCCAGTTCACGCCAGAGGCGGGAGGAGCGCTCTTTCAGGGTTTTGTCACTCTGGTTGATCCTTGAGATCAGGCTCTGTTTGAAGCTGGCCAGCTCCGCATCCGAGAGTTCAGCAAGACGCGCTTCCATCCCGTCCAGAAACTTATCGTAGGCCTGTTCCAGCTGGTCCGGGTTGGCTACCGGTGATTGCACCACCAGGGCGAGCCCCGGTACATCCTGCATCGGCAGGGGGGTGGCGAACACGATATAGCCCAGCTGCTGCTCGGTACGCAGGTCGGAATAGAACGGCGTTTTGATAATCTCGTTCAGCAGTGCGACCTCGGCGCGGGCAGTCACCGCGGTGCTGTCACCCTGCAGGTAAAGTGTCAGCGCCGAGTCGTTATGCTCGATATCCAGGGTGTTGTAGAGGCGCTGGCCGGCGGGCAGCTGTACCACCGGTAACTGCAGGGCGCTGGCGGCAGGATCATCGGCAACCAGGGTTTGATAGGCTTTGCTGGCCATCTGGTGAGCGCTCTCCGCCGTGATGTTGCCGTGGGCCAGGCTGCGCAGGTAGAGGTCGGAGAACAGCGTCGGCAGATAGGATTGCAGGTCTGTAAGTGTCAGCGCCTCAAGGGCCTGCAGCTTTTCCTGTTCAGACCACTGCGGCATCAGCGAGGTGTACAGCGCGCTGAAGGTCTGGTTATAGGGTTTCTCTTTGGCTGCATTCTGCAGCTCTTCGGTCAGTGCCGTCTTGATGCGGCGGAAGCGGGCCTCTGACGCCGGTTGCTGCTTGAAGGCGTCAAGGATGGTGTCCAGCAGAACCGACTGGCGCTGGTTGTAACCGGAGATACGGATGCCGAAACCGCGCATATGTGGGTAGATCGAGGCTGATAGCCCCGCCAGGGTGGCGTCGTAGAAAGTTTCGTTGAGGCGGTCATCCAGTATCCGTGCAAACAGCGTAGTCAGCACACTGTTGCGCGGTGTGCGATTGGCGTTTTCCGACAGGAAAGTGAAATAGAGGTTCGCCCTGGGCACATTGAAACTGCCATCCTGCAGATACCAGAGTTCGGCGCCGTCCGCTGTCCACAACGCCTTGGGCTTGTCGTCCTGTTCGCTGGTCTGCTGCAGCAGTTCCAGGTTGTCCGCCACGTAGGGGTTCAGATGCCTGATGGCCAGCGCCTCGGGTGCGGTGGGCTGGTTCCAGCGTTTCTGGTCCGCGGCAGAGGGCGCGCCGAGACGGTAGTCGATGGCGTAGCGATCGGTGCTGCTGTCGGTGTCGAGCGATGGTGCTGCCCGGGTCAGGATCAGGTTATCCGGTGTCAGCTGCTCCAGGTAGCTTCGGATCAGCGCCGGATCGAAATGGTCGTAGCGGTAGGGGCCATCCAGCAGGTGGATGGTCGGATAGTCCCGCATGCGGGCGGACAGGCGCATCACCTCGTGGGCCGGTTCGCCAAACTCGCGGAAACGGAAGTCGGTCGCCGCGAGGCGGCCCTCTTCGTTATAGAGCTCTTCGCGGATACCCTGGCTCTTCAGCTCCTCGACAAAGGCAAAGAACAGTTCGACTACCTCGGCGTAGTGAGTGAGGCCCGACTCGGTCAGCTCTATGCCCACATCGAAGGTGGCCTGGCCGGGCAGACTGATGCCGGCGGATGCGCCGAGCGCCCGGGCCCAGCCTTTCTCTTTCAGCAGGCTCAGCAGACTGCCCTGGCCCTCGTAACCGACCAGGCTGGCAATATAGCTCACCGGTTTTTCCCGCCAGTGCTCGCGCAACCCGGCGATCGGAAAGCGCAGCGTCAGCTGGCGTGTTTCCATGTTGGTGACCACATCCAGCTGGATCGGTAACTGCCCAGGCTTATACAGCGGCTCAGCGGAAACCCTGTCTTCCAGCTTGCGGTTGGGCACCGCGCTGAAGTACTGATCCACCATTGCGCGCAGCTCGGCGGTGGGCTGCCTGCCGATCACCACCAGGTCCATCAGGTTGGCGGAGTAGTGGCTTTCATAGAAGCTGATCAGCTGATCGCGCACATCGGAGCCGGGCCGGTCGCCCAGCGTGTCCAGGTTACCGACGAAGAAGCGACTGTAGGGGTGGTCCGGGTTCATCGCCAGCTTGCTGGCGCTGTAAAGGCGACGGCCATCGTCCTGCAGCTGGGATTTGAACTCGGAGTGCACGGCGTGGCGTTCGCGGTCCACATATTTCTGGGTGAACAGCGGTGCGATGAAAAATTGCGAGAAGCGGTCGAGCGCGCCCGGGAGGGCGTCGGCCTTAACATCGAAAAAGTAGTTGGTGTTCTCAAACGAGGTATAGGCGTTGTGGCTGCCGCCGTTGGCGTTGATAAATTCCTGGTAGGCGCCGGATTCCGGGTACTTTTCGGTGCCAAGGAACAGCATGTGCTCAAGAAAGTGTGCCAGACCCGGACGGTCTTCCGGGTTGTCGGCGCTGCCCGCCATAATGTTCATCGAGGCGGCGGCCTTGTCCGTATCCGGGTCGGAAATGACGACCACCTGCAAACCGTTATCGAGGCGGAAATTCTCGTACTGGCGCTGGTCGTTCTGGCTCTGGATCAGCGCCGCATGGGCAACGCCGGTGAAGATAAGAAGCAGAAAAACGGCACTGACGGCCTGGGCAACTCGCCTGAAATGCATGTGAATCCTGATCCCCGTTTGTTTCACGATAGTGCTCGATAGTAGCTGTCAGACCTCGGCTTTGCGCCTGAGTTTCCAAGCTGTAGGTTAAAAACGTCGCCTGTCGGGTGCGTATATCCGCCAGGCTGGATACAATCCTTATATCTCAAGCAGGGAGTTTCAACGGATGAATCGCGAGAAAGTGATATTCGCTTTTTTTATTGTGCTGGCATTAACGCTGAACTTTGGTTTTTTTGTTGGCGAGATCGATAACCCTGATCACCACGATGTCCTCGAACTCTTCCTTGCGCTGGTGGTAAGCCTTATCTGTACGGTGCTCAAGTTTGGCGATCGCAGCCACCTGGGCGCGCTGATGCTGGCGACCAGTCTGGTGGCCGACCTGCAGCTGATTATCGCCGCCGGTATCTGGGGCTACGGCGAGCATATCGCCGCCTCCGGCATGGAAGCGGAAGTGATGGCCAGCGTGGTCTCCTTTGCCGGCGGGGCGCTGCTGGCGAATATCACCTCGGTGATTCTGCTGATGGTTGAAACTGTCCTGATCCGGCGCTGATCGCTCCATGTACGATATTCTTTATGTGCTGCTGAGACGGTTGCGGGCGCCGCTGATCACGCTGATCGTGGTCTACGCGGTGTCGATTCTTGGCTTTATTCTGATCCCCGGCCAGGATGATCAGGGCAACGTCTGGCACATGAGTTACTTCCACGCCTTCTATTTCGTCTCCTTCATGGGTTCTACCATCGGTTTTGGCGAGATCCCCTACGCCTTCACCGATGCCCAGCGGATGTGGACCCTGTGTACCATCTACGCCTGCGTGGTGGCCTGGCTGTACGGCATAGGTACGACGCTGGCGGTGTTCCAGGACTCCGGTTTCACCCGGCTGCTGCGTCTGCGCCGGTTCGTCAATCATGTGCGCAACCTGACCGAGCCGTTCTACCTGATCTGCGGTTATGGCGTGACCGGTTCCAACCTGGCGCGGGCGTTGACCGAACGCGGTGTCCGGGTGGTTGTGGTGGATATCGACCAGGACCGCATCGACGAACTGGAACTGGATGGCCTGTGTCTGCCGGTACCGGCGCTGTGCGGCGATGCCTCACTGCCGGATATTCTCGATCACGCCGGGCTGCAGCAGTCGAACTGCGCAGGCGTGCTGGCGCTGACCAACAGTGACAAGGTCAACCTGGCGGTGTCGATCGCCAGCAAGGTGCTCAAGCCCAAACGTCTGGCGATCAGCCGCTCGGAAAACGATATTACCACCGCCAATCTGGCCTCCTTCGGCACCGACCTGATCGTCGATCCGTTTCGCTCCTATGCCGAATACGTGGCGTTGGCGGCGCACAGTCCCCATCGTCACCTGGTGTTTGACTGGCTGATGAACCCTGAACACCGCAACCTGGCGAGCGTCTATCGCCATGCCAAGGGGCGCTGGATCATCTGTGGCTTTGGCCGGTTCGGCAGCAATATCAGTCGTGAGCTGAAACAGGAGGATACCGAGGTCACGATTATCGATCCGGATCCGAACAACATCCGCGATCTGCCCGGTGCGGTACTCGGCGTCGGTACCGAGGCGGTGACCCTGCAGCAGGCGGGCGTCGAGGACGCTGTAGGTATTGTGGCGGGTACCGGCAACGATGCCGATAACCTGTCGATCATCATGACCGCGCGGGAACTCAACCCCAAACTGATCACGGTGGTGCGCCAGAACCTGAGTGCCAACGACCTGGTGTTTGAAAACTCCCGCTGCGACTTCATCATGCAGCCGGGACAGATCATCGCCACCCGCATCATGGCGCAGCTGAAAACGCCGCTGCTGTCGGTATTCCTCGACCAGCTGATGTTGCAGGACGAGGTCTGGGCCCACACTCTGCTTAACCGGATGAACGCGACCGTGGGCGAAGAGCCTCTTGAGAGTCGCTCGGTCTGCATCGGTGAAAAGGAAGCCCCGGCGGTGCTGGAAAAACTGCGGGAAGGCACGGAGGATGATAAAGCACCGATCAAACTGATCGCGCTTCTGAAAAATCCCCTCTATCGCAAGGAAACCCTGCACTGCTTCCCGCTGATGATCCGCCGCGGCGACGAGGTGAAACTGCTGCCGGGCGAGTTGACCGAGCTGCAGGAGGGCGACGACATCCTGTTCTGTGGTCGCAAGGGGGCGCTGGATCGCATGGCCTGGACCGCATTCAACTACAACACCCTGCACTATGTGCTGACAGGTAACGATGCCACCCAGAGCCGGCTGCAACGCTGGCTGCAGGGGGGCGATACGAAGTGAAGGCTTATCTGCTGCTGGCCCTGACACCGCTGTTCTGGGCCGGCAACGTGGTCAGCGCACGTGCCATCCATGCCGATCTCGACCCGGTGGCGCTGGCGTTTCTGCGCTGGCTGCTGGTGCTGTTGCTGATCCTGCCCTGGGGTCTGCCGCGACTCTGGAGGAGCAGGGCGGTTATCCGCGCCCATCTGCCGATTCTACTGTTGCTCTCGGTACTCAGCGTGACCTGCTTCAACACCTTTATCTATCTGGGGTTGCAGGATACCACCGCGGCCAACTCGGCGATGCTGCAGTCGGCGGCCCCGGTGGTCATCGTACTGCTTAACTTTATGCTGCTGCGTGAGGGGCTTAGTCTGCGTCAGTGGGCGGGTACCCTGGTGTCACTGGCGGGCGTTACTGTACTGGTGAGTCAGGCGGACCTGTCGTTAGTGCTGGGGCTCGACTTCAATCGTGGCGATATCTGGATAGGTGTCGCTGTTTTGGCCTGGTCGCTTTACTCAGTGGCGCTCAGAGGACGGCCGGAAGGGCTGGACGGATTTACCCTGTTTGCCTTCAACGTGCTGATCGGCACTCTGCTGCTCGCCCCCTTCGCGCTGGGTCGACTGGGTGGCCCAGTGGAGATTCAATGGAACCTGCCGGTGGTCTCCGCCGTTATCTACATGGCTATTTTCCCGTCCATTCTTGCCTACCTGTTCTGGAACAGGGGCGTGGCGGAACTGGGGGCTGCGCGTGCAAGCCTGTTTATCCATCTGATTCCGGTATTTGGCGTGCTGATGTCGGTACTTTTTCTTGGCGAATCTTTGTACCTTTTCCACGGAGTGGGTATTCTTCTGATCTTTACAGGTATCTATCTTGCAACAATACGACGGACAACCGGGCGTAAAGCAGGAACCAAAAGCTAGCCAATATCCAGACTGCCGACCCTGTGTGACTATCAGAACAGTCAAAACAGCTGTAGGTAGGTCTGGCTGAAAAGGTTGGATCGCGGCGCGGTAAAAACAGGCAAGGCCAGCTGCAAATAAAACTGGCCTTGTGCGGTCCTTGCCTGTTGCTAAGGGGTAACGGCTAGTCGTCGAGATAGACAATCAGCAGGTCGGTTTCGACGGCGTTGACGACTTTGGGAATGGACGAGAACAGACGGCTCAGCACTTTATGATGATGGCCGCACACTACCAGATCGATATCCATCTGTTTCACCAGACCTTTCAGTTTGGGAGACAGATCGCCGACTACGACTGAAACGTCACTGACCGTGTAATCGCATTCATCGGCCAGTGACTGGAGTTTGGCGTGGAGTTCCTGTTCTTCCTTTGGTGGTAATGCCATGCTGTCGACTTCGACATACACCAGAGAAAGTTGGCTGTTGTCGCTTTTGGCGACGGCAACGGCTTTGTTAATGACAGCCTGACTGGATGGAGATAGGTCAACGGCCACCAGTATGTGTTTAAAGCTCATTAGGTTTCTCCCGATTCGCGGTTAGGGATGTATTCTCAGTCTAGCAGCCGCAAAAGATGGTGAAGAACGCTGAAAGATAGGGGCGGTATGAAGAAGCCTGGCGACCCGGGTTTGTTCATGTTTTTCCTAAATTGAGGATTCCCATGAGGATTTTGACAGTTAGTCTTTTTGCTTTTCTTCTCAGTGTGCTAATGCCTGTTGAGGACGCCCATGCCAAGCGGCTCGGGGGTGGCTTCTCTCTTGGCAAGTCGTATACGGCACCCAAGAAAACCTCGCCGGCGCCGACCGCCAACAAGCAGCAGGATGCCCAGCAAACGACCAATACCACGCAGGCAGGTGCAGCGCCGCGCCGTTCCGGCTTTGGTGGTCTGATGGGTGGTCTGCTGGCCGGCGGTTTGCTCGGTGCGCTGTTCTTCGGCGGCGCGTTTGAAGGTATCCAGATCATGGATATCCTGATCGTCGCTGTGATCGCCTTCGTGCTGTTCAAGCTGTTTGCCGGCCGCCGTCAGGCGCAGCAACAGCAGCAGGCCTATGCAGGGGCGGGGCCGCAGCCCGATATGGGGCAGTGGCGCACCTCTCATCAAGAGCCGCACCAGGAGCAGCCGCAAGCCCAGCCGCAGCCAGCCCCCGCTTTTGATGCAGGCATGGGTGGTTCACTGGCTGAGCCGGACCTGAACCTGCCGGAATGGTTTAACAAGCGTGCGTTCCTGGATCAGGCCTGCAACCACTTTACCGGCCTGCAGAAAGCCTGGGACGAGTGCAACTGGGAAGAGATCAGCAGCTACACCACGCCGGAACTGTTTGCAGAGCTGAAAGCCCAGCGTGGCCGCTTCCCCGAGCGTCAGACCACCGAAGTGGAATCGGTGATGGCGGACCTGATCAACTTCATCGACGAAAAAGATCAGGTCATCGTCTCGATCAACTTCTACGGCTGGCTGCGTGAAGACGAGCAGTCCGGTCTGTCCGAGTTCAGCGAGATCTGGCACCTGAGCCGCGATATGAGCGTTGAAAACGCCGACTGGTTTATCGTCGGTATCGAACAGCCGAAGTAAATGTGACGGCACCGTCGCAATAGAAAAGGGCCCGCAGCGATGCGGGCCCTTTTTCGTTGGTGTCGCTCTTAAACCACCTCCTATGGAGGTGGTGATCGTCTAATCGAGGCTTGGCCTTTATGGGGCCTTGGTGAAGACAGGGCTCGATGTCTCATTGCTGCCTGAGCGCAGCAATCCATCCCCTTTGGCGCAGCCGAGCATCGCAGGCTGAAAGAGAACAAGGGACAGGCTGTTTGAGCAGCAAAGCTGCGAGTTTCCTGTCCCGCTCTTTCAGATGAGAAGCGCAGGGTAGTCGGCGTAGCCGACCAAGCAATAGGGGCGGTTTGGGATTGCAAAGGGACTTGTCCGTACAAGTCCCTTTGCTCGGCAGCAGCCGAAACCGGCCTCGAAAAGGAAGCGGATATGGGTGATCCCAGCGTTAGTCGGTAGGTCTACCCAGGCTCCGTTAAAGCGAGCTTCATGCAAAGCCACTTTCTATGCAGGTGGGTTTTTACTGCCTTGAATCAACTTCTGCAGAAGCAGTGAACCGAAGGTCGTGGAGGTGAATCAACCCTCCCGCTCCAGCACCTCGCCCTCCATCAGGGTTGATAACAGCTTGGGTGCGAACTGGCGTTTGCCCATAATGGCGTAGAAGTTTTCCTGCACAGTCGGCAGCGAGCGGTAGTTGCGCAGCAGGCCCTGCTGCAACTCATCCTGTACCACGATCTCCGGCACCACCGTGACCCCGCCGGAGTCTCGGGCGAGCAGACGCAGCATCGCCATATCCTCCACCTCGGCATGGTAATGCACATTCAGCCCCTGCTCCTCGCACAGCAGGTCGAACTGACTGCGGATGTCGCTGCCCGGGGCGGGAGCCAGCAGCAGGACATTTTCCAGATCCTCCGGATAGCGGAAACTGTCCGCACCCTCCGGCGGGCCTACCAGGCACGCGCTCTGCTGGGCGATACGGCGGCAACGCCAGGGTGTAGTGGCATCGGCGGCCACGGCACGGTTGGAAAGGATCAGGTCCAGCTTGTGTACCCGCAGCCGTTCCAGCAGCTCCTCGAGTGTGGCGGATTCAACCACCAGTTGCACGTCCGGTGAGCCGATGACCGGGCGCAGAAAGTTATCCTGGAAGTTACGCGACAGGGTCGTCACGGCGCCGATACGCAGGCGCTGTACCTGATGATGCTCACCGCTTTCCAGCATTGCCAGCAGCTCGCTGCCGAGACCAAAGATATTCTCGGCATACTCCAGCACCCGATGCCCCACCGTGGTCAGCTCCAGTTTGCGTCCCTCGCGCTCGAACAGGCGTTGCCCCAGCTGCTCCTCCAGCTGTTTGATCTGGGATGACAGGGCGGACTGGGAAACGTGCAGCTGCTGGGCCGCGCGGGTCAGGTGGCCCTCTTTGGCGACGGTCCAGAAGTAATAGAGATGGTGGAAGTTCAGGTTGCGCATGGCGTGACCTTATATCGAGATGGCTTTTGTTCTTTAAAATAGAACGATTTATTCGAATCAATCTATTTTACAAAATAAGACCCCCACAGCACCATACGCGCCATCGGAATTCGTTATTTTCCCCCGGAGGTACAACCTTGAATTCAGCGCTGCCCTGGCTGCTACCGCTGGTATTTGGTGCGGCTTTTTTACTCTCTCTCGTTGCGGCTGATCCCTGGAAACCGGCCCGTATCGCGGCCAATATCGGTCTGCCGCTGACGCTGGTCACAGCGATAGGTGGAGTCGTTGCCGCTGCATCCGGCAGTGCGGTGATCGATGGACTGGGCCTGACCACGGCGCTGCTGATCGCGGTGCTTGCCTGGGTCATTATCCGTTTTTCCTTCCGTTACCTTCAGGGCGAGCCGAACCAGCGTCGCTTTGTCAGCGCCATGCTGTTTACCCTGGCTGCCGTGGGTGTGCTGGTGCTGAGCCGTCACCTGGCGGTGATTGTTCTGGCCTGGGGCGCCACCAGCGTGGGCCTTCATTTCCTGCTGACCTTCTATGCCGAGCGCAAGACGGCTCAGGTGGTCGCCCACAAGAAATTTCTCGTCAGCCGCATGGCCGATGCCTGTCTGCTGGTGGCGCTGGGCCTGATCTACAGCGTGACCGACAGCCTGTCCCTGGATGTGATTCAACGCGAGCTGGCGTCCTGGTCGACGCTGCCGACCTCCATCCATGCGGCGATGGTGCTGTTTGCGCTGGCGGCGATCCTCAAGTCTGCGCAGCTTCCGCTGCACGGCTGGCTGATCCAGGTGATGGAAGCACCGACCCCGGTGTCGGCGCTGTTGCATGCCGGAGTGGTCAATATGGGCGGCTTCGTCATGATCCGCCTGGCGGGCCTGCTTAGCCTGGCACCGGTGGCCCAGTGGCTGCTGGTGATCGTCGGTAGCCTGACCGCGGTGCTGGCGGGCCTGGTGATGATGACCCGCATCAGCATCAAGGTGCGCCTGGCCTGGTCCACCTGCAGCCAGATGGGCTTTATGCTGATGGAGGTTGGCCTGGGTCTGTACGAGCTGGCGATGCTGCACCTGATCGCGCACTCGTTCTACAAGGCGTACTCCTTCCTCAGCAGCGGCGACACCGTGGCGCAGGTGCGTGCCCAGGATCTTTACCGTCATACCGCACAACCTGGCGTGTTCTCGCGGATGCTGCTGGCGCTGGTGTTAAGTGCCGCGCTGGTGATCCTCTCGGCAACCAGCTGGCACTGGGCTATCGGCCTTGAGCTGCCGGCGGTAGTGGGCCTGATCCTTGTGCTCGGCTTTGCGCCGCTGCTCTGGCAGGCCGGTGAGCGCTCGCTTATCGCTTTTGGCCGGGCGTTGCTGCAGGTGTTCGCGTTGACCCAGCTTTACCTGATCTGGCACCTGGTGTTTGCCGCGGTGGTGCCGGCAGCGCCGCTGGAATCGGCTCTGTTGATCGGCTGGGTAGCCGTCTGCTTTATCGCGCTCTACCTGCTCCAGGCCCAGCTGCAGAGCAACCCGCGCGGCGCCCTGTCGCGTCGCCTCTATCCCTGGGTCTATAACGGTTTCTACCTGGATGAAACCTTTACCCGGCTGACGTTCAGGTTCTGGCCGGTCAGGCTCAATGAGCATCAGGCAAAAACCCGGGTCAATCACCGACAGTTCGATCATAGATCGGCCAATGCAGGGGAGTTCTCATCATGACGTCGTTGGCTAACACAGGAGCTGGCGCCGCAGCAATGAAAGACGCGATCGATGCGGCCTGTGGGTCTATCGCGCCCAACTGGCCGCTGGACCGGATGATTGCGGTGAACCCTTACTGGGGCATGGTCGACAACAGCTTTGAAACCACTCACCGCCGACTGGCATCCCTGGGCGGCTCCAGCCTGTTCATGCCGTTGAGCTACTACGCAGAGCAGTGGCACAAGGGGGAGATTACCGAAGAGGATCTGCAGGCCGCCATCGATGAGCAGGGGGAATCCCTGACACCGTCTGCGCTGGTGGCAGCACTGGAGCGGCGCTTTCCGCAACGCTATTCGGCACCGCTGCTCAGCGACCTGTTCGACTCACGGCGTGACCTGAGCCACGAGCCCGCCTGGTGTGACACTATCACCCACCAAGTGTCGCAGTTCTGCGGTGCCTGGTTTGACCGTGATCAGGCGGACTGGCGCCCGGAGGATGACGCCAGCCTCTTCAGTGGCTGGCGCGAGGTGATGCTGTTCGGCCACAGCGTGGAGCTGCTGATGCAGTCGCCCTGGATCGCCGAGCGCGTCCGGCAGCTGCCGGAACAGCCGCTGGAACTGATTGAACACGCGCTGGCACGTCTCGACGTGGATCGATCCGACTGGCAGCCGTTCCTGCACGCGGTGCTGCTGCGAATCAGTGGCTGGGCGTCCTGGTGTGCCTATCGTCGCTGGCTGGCTAATCAGCAGGGCGCGGATGACGATGCCATCGTCGAGCTGCTGGCGATCCGCCTGGCCTGGGAATGCCTGCTGGATGATGGCAATCGTGGTGAGGCTTCGTTGCTGAAGCAGTGGCACTCGCGCTGGGAACGTCACTTCCTCACGCTGGATGATGTTGCCGTGCAGACCCACAGTCTCTGGCAACGGGCGATGGAAATGGGCTATCAGCGCCGCCTTGCGAAAGCCCTGGCCGAAGCCCCCGGAACCCCGATGACCGCTCGGCCGACCGCCCAGGCCGTGTTCTGTATCGATGTGCGTTCGGAGGTGTTCCGCCGTCATCTGGAGGCGGCGGAGGATATCGAGACCCTCGGCTTCGCCGGTTTCTTTGGTCTGCCCATCGACTACACGCCCCTGGGTACCCAGGCCACAAGGCCGCAGCTGCCGGGTCTGCTGGCGCCGGCTCTGTCGGTGACTGAAAGCAGCGGCGATGCGGCCAAAGACAAACAAACCGCCGCCGCTCATCAGCGCAGGCTGGCACGCAACAGCACTTGGCGGCCCTTTGCCTCCATGCCCGGTTCCGCCTTCAGCCTGGTGGAAACCCTGGGCCTTGGATACCTGGGCAAACTGATCAAGCGTAGTAAACCCCACACACGGGGCGGCTTACCGGAGCAGAAGCTGCTGAAACCGAGCGCTGGCGCCAAGCCCCAACTGAGCGGTATCGACCTGGCTACGCAAATCGGGCTGGCGGCCAGGGTGCTGGGTGGTATGAACCTGACCGAGCGGGTGGCGCCGCTGGTGCTGCTGATCGGTCACGGCAGCCACAGCGAGAACAACCCGCACAAGGCAGGTCTGGACTGCGGCGCGTGCTGTGGTCAGACCGGCGAGGTGAACGCCCGTGCGCTGGCAAACCTGCTGAACAATCCACAGGTGCGCGAAGGTTTGATAGCCGAGGGGATTAACCTGCCGGAAGATACCTGCTTTATCGCCGGGCTTCACAACACAACCACCGAAGAAGTGGGCCTGTTCGATACCGATCTTGAAAACGAATCCGCACAGAAACTGGCCTACGTGCGTCTGCAGCTGGCCGCCGCCGGAAAACAGGCCCGGCGTGAGCGCGCAGTGTCACTGGGGTTGGAAAAGCTGGCAGATGACCCGGAGGCGCTGCTGAAAAAGGTGCGTCAGCGCAGCAACGACTGGGCTCAGACCCGCCCAGAGTGGGGTCTCGGCAACAATGCCGCCTTTATCATCGGCCCGCGCTGGCGCAGCCGTGGTGCCGACCTGCAGGGACGTGTCTTCCTGCATGAATACGACCCGCAGGGCGACACTGAAGGCGCCTTGCTGGAGCAGATCATGACCGCACCGATGGTGGTGACGCACTGGATCAACATGCAGTACTACGCCTCCACTGTGGATAACCGCCGCTACGGCGCAGGTAATAAAACCCTGCACAATGTGGTGGGCGGCCGTATCGGCGTCTTCGAGGGCAACGGCGGTGACCTGCGGATAGGCCTGGCGATGCAGTCCCTGCACGATGGCAAAAACTGGCGCCACCAGCCGCTGCGCCTGAGCGTAGTGATCGATGCACCGCGCGAGCGGATCCAGGCCGTGATCGACAAACACGAAGTGGTGGCCAGACTGGTCAACAACGGCTGGCTCTACCTGATGCGCTTTGGCGATAATGGGTTGGAACCTGTAAACCAGGCTAAAACTAAGGCCTAAACGGTGGAACAGTCGTGCTTAGGGCTGCTGTTCTTATTCCCCTTCTGCGCAGCCGATCAAGCAGCAGGGGCGGTTTGGGATCGCTAAGGGACTTGTCCGCACAAGTCCCTTAGTTCGCCAGTAGGCGAAATCCGAGTTAAGTAAACGCTGATATGCCTTTGGTACAGGGAAAAATTTAATGGACCACTCAGCTAAATAAGCTATTCCACCAAGTAAGCGTAAGCTTACTCCTCCAGGTAACGACTCCGAATATGCCGGATAAAGTACTCCGGATTGGTCGCCTCCCCGGTGGCCTGGGTGATCAGCTCCCGTGAACTGAGGAAGGACCCCTTGCTCCAGATCTTCTCGCCCAGCCACTGGCGCAACGGTGCCACATCGCCCTGGCCCAGATGGGCGTCGAGATCCTCCACATCCCGGCGCATGGCCGCGAACAGCTGGGCTGCGTTCAGTGCGCCCAGGGTGTAGGAGGGGAAGTAACCGAATGCGCCGGATGGCCAGTGGATATCCTGCAGGCAGCCATCCTTGAAATTGCCGTTGGTATCCAGACCCAGATAGGTGTGCATCTTCTCCGCCCAGGCGTCGGGGATATCCTCCGCTTCCATCTCGCCGTTGATCAGTTTCGACTCGATCTCGTAGCGCAGCACGATATGCATCGGGTAGGTGACCTCGTCGGCGTCCACGCGGATAAAGCCGCGCTGCACATGGGACATCGCCTGCCAGAACTCGTCGCTGTCGACCTCGTTCAGGGCCGGGAAGTGGCGTTGGATGATCGGTGTGAGGTGCCTGACGAAGGGTTTGCACAGCAGCAGCTGCTTCTCAAACAGCAGGCTTTGGCTCTCATGAATGCTCATGCTACGCGCCGCGCCCACCGGCAGGCCGTCCCAGGCTTCCGGCAGGCCCGCCTCATAGCTGGCGTGGCCGGTTTCATGCACCGTGCCCATCAGGGCATCGATAAAGCCGCTTTCGTTGTAACGGGTGGTGATGCGGTGATCGCCGCGCACGCCGGTGCTGAACGGGTGGCTGCTGATATCGAGCCGGCCCTTGGCGAAGTCGAAGCCGAGCAGTTGCATCACCTCGCGGCTCAGCTGCTCCTGCGCAGGCACCGGATAATGGCCGCTCAGATCCACATGGGGCCTGCGACGCTGGCGCTCGATGACGGCGTCGATCAGCCCTGGCAGTTCCGCTTTCAGACCGTGGAACACTTCGCTAATCGATGCGCTGCTGTCGCCGCTGGAGTAGAGATCCAGCAGGGCATCGTAGGGTGTGGCGAAGGCGCCGTCGGCGGCTTCCTGGCGCGCTTTCGCCTCCAGCCGGGAGAGATTGACCAGTTCTTTGAAGTTACCGAGAAACCCTTTCCAGTCGTTGTTGCTGCGTTGCTCTCGCCAGGCATGGGCGCAGCGGGATGAGGCCAGCGACTGCGCCTGCACCAGGTCCGATGGCAGACAGCTGGCCTGCAGCCACTGGCGATGCATCTCGCGCAGGCTGGCCTGTTCGTCGGCACTGAGCGTCTGCTGCTGCGCCTGTGCAAACCAGTCGCCAAGAGGGTCGGCGGTGAGCATTTCATGCTGCAGCTGGTGCAGTTCCGCCATCGCCTGGGCCCGGCTCTCGGCGCCGCCCGGCGGCATCATTACCTCCTGATCCCAGCCGAGGAAGGTGCTGGCATGGGCGAGCCTGTTGAGGCGGGCGAACTGATTGACGAGAGATTGGTAGGCGCTCATTGGCAATCCTTATATGAACAACGGTTAGTGGCGGCTGGCTCTTAGGGTAACGCCTAATGCGTCATTTGGCTGCCATCCGACCATCTGTGATTTACAAATCTATTACAAACTCCATACATCTGTCTGACCAACCGGGAAGCCGCTGCTCCTAGAGTGCAGTTAGGCGGCGTAGCCGCACTCAACGCACAAAAAGGAGAAAGGCGATGAACAGAATCACTAATCTTGGCCGCTGGATCATGCCGCTGTTGCTGCTGGCCTGTTTTGCACAGCCGGGCCGGGCGCAGCAAGCGGAGCAGGAGGTGGCGCTTGATCTCAGTCTCGCCACGCCGGTGATGACGGCGGACGCAGTACAGAAAGCCTATATCAAGATCTCGCTCGAAGGCTTTGAACTGGGTGGTCAGAGCGAGCGTATCCCCGCCAATGTGGCCATAGTGCTGGATCGGTCTGGCTCCATGAGTGGCGAAAAGATACGCCAGGCACGCAACGCCGCAATCATGGCACTGGAGCGTCTCGATGGCCGCGATATTGTCTCGATAGTCGCCTACGATTCCTTTGCGGAGGTGGTGGTGCCGGCGACAAAACTGCAGGAGCCGCAGCCGGTTTACCGGGCGATCCGCCAGATCCGCGCCGGTGGCAATACCGCGCTCTTCGCCGGTGTCAGCAAGGGCGCGAAGGAGCTGCGCAAGTTTCTCGACCCTAACCGGGTTAACCGTGTCATCCTGCTATCGGATGGGCTGGCGAACGTGGGGCCGGACCAGCCCAGCGATCTCGGCCGCCTCGGTCGTTCACTTGCCCGGGAGGGGATCAGCGTAACCACCCTTGGCCTGGGTCTTGGCTACAACGAGGATCTGATGACCCAGCTCGCGGGTATGAGCGACGGCAACCACGCATTTGTCGAGAATGCCGCCGATCTGGCAAGGATCTTCCAGTACGAGTTTGGCGATCTGACGTCTGTGGTGGCCCAGCAGCTTATTATCGAGATCCGCTGCCTGAACGGTGTGCGACCGCTGCGTCTGCTGGGCCGAGAGGGTGAAATCCGCGGAGACAGCGTCAGCACCCGCCTGAATCAGCTCTATAGCGAGCAGGAAAAATACCTGGTGCTGGAGGTGGAGGTGCCGGCGCAGCAGGCCGGCAACGAACTGGCGCTGGCCAGCGTACAGGTGGATTACACCAACCTGGCCAGCCGCCGGCCGGCGCGGCTTGATGGCCGGGTGATCGCCCGTTTCAGTGCCTCTGACCGGGAGGTGGAGCAGGCGGTGGATAAAACCGCGCTGGAATCCGCCGTGGAGCAGCTGGCCAATGAGTACAGCCGGGCGGCCGTGGAGCGCCGTGACAGTGGCGATGTGGCCGGTGCGCGCCAACTGATGGAGGAGAGTGCGGCTTACCTCGGTGCTCAGGCCGAGGCGCTGGCCTCACCGGAACTCAAGGCCCAGGAGGAGGAAGCGCTGCAGGATGCTGATAAGCTATCGTCAGAACAGGACTGGAACAGACAGAGAAAAGAGATGCGCGAAAAACAGTATAAGCGCACCAATCAGCAGAGCTACTAGCTGCGCGGGCGATGCACAATAACCGCCAAACAACGCCGGGAGGCCGATGAAACTCCGAGCTGCACTACTGTTAACCCTGCTGGTTCTGCTGCCGTTGCTGCTGCTCGGCGGGCTCGGCTTCAAGCTGCAGCAGAATGAGCAGGAGCTGGTGGGCCTGCAACTGCAGAAACTGATCGAGCAGCAGCTCGAGTCGGTGGACAACCAGCTGCAGAGCCACTTTCAGCAGCTCGAGGTGCTGCTCAGGCGCCAGGCCGGGGATCTCTACCGGCTTACCGATCCCGGTTATCCCGCCGCGCAGCTGCGCCACTTCGTCAGTAACTCCCCTCAGGTACAGCAGGTGTTCGTGCTGGACGAGCGCGACCAGCGTCAGTTTCCTCCCCGCAACCAGCCATTGAGCCGCGAAGAGCAGCGGCTGGTGGATGTGCTGGAGCCGCTCTGGCAGTCGCCGGGCCTGTTTCATCCCGAGCGTCGCGATGCCGCGACCGCGGATGCCCAGGCATCTCCAGTGATGGAGGAACGGCGGATAGATACCCGGCTGTCCAAATCCGGCGAGTACTTTGCCAGTGGTCAGCTGGCCCAGCGAGCTCCCGCCGAGCTGGCGGCGCCCCTGGCGGACTACGCCGGCCGGTCGGAAAGCAGCATTATGGCAGAGCCGGAAATCTCATCCCGAAACCGGGTACTGGAAGCTAGGCGCGAGGCCGATGCCGATGCGGATGGCGGACAGTTGGTGTCCGCTGATGAAGAGCGCTCTGGCTGGATCGCCTGGTATGTGGATGCGCGGCTGATGCATATCTTCTGGTGGCGCGACCCGAGCGGACGTACGCTCGGCTTTGTGCTTAACGATGCCCGCCTGGTGACAGATCTGATCGCGCGTCTGCCGGATGCGCAACAGGGCAGCCGGGAGCTGGGTGATGCGCGGATCCGCCTGCTCAACAGTCGCAACCGCAGCGTCTACAGCTGGGGCGATTACCGGGATGAGGGCCCGGCACTGAGAACACTCGGGTTGAGCCATCCCCTGGGTAGCTGGCGCCTGGAGTATCACGCACCCAACCTGCAACGGGCGGTTCCCTCGCTCTGGCTGACGCTGGCCGCACCACTGGTGCTGCTGGGCGTGGCGCTGATCGGTCTGGGCTATCTGCTGTATCGGGAGCAGAAGCGCGAAACCCTGTTGGCGCAGCAGCGGGTCAATTTCGTCAACCAGGTCTCCCACGAGCTGAAAACCCCGCTGACCAATGTGCGTCTCTATGCCGAAATGCTCGAACAGCGGCTTGATGGCGATGAGGATCCCGCCACCGGGCGTTACCTGGGCGTGATCACCGATGAGAGCCAGCGGCTGTCGCGGCTGATCGATAATGTGCTCAGCTTCTCGCGGCTGCAACGTCAGCAGCTCAAGCTGTCACCGCAGCTGGCGGAGCCGGACGCGCAGATCGAAAAAGTGCTCGATACCTTTGCGCCTCTGCTGCGGCAGCGCGGGATCGAGCCGCTGTTCGATCCCGGTATAGGCACAAGCCGGCGCTACGATTTGGCAACCCTGGAGCAGATTCTCAACAACCTGCTCAGTAACGCCGAGAAGTATGCGCCCGACAGCGGTGAGCTGCGTCTAAGTTCCTGGCTGGAGGGGGAAATGCTCTGTATCAGTGTGCGGGACAGCGGACCCGGTATCGCTGCCGGCGAGCGTGAGCGAATATTCGAGCCGTTCTATCGCAGCAGCAGCCGGTTGACCGATGGCGTTTCCGGCACCGGGATCGGCCTTGGACTGGCGCGGGATCTGGCCCGTGCCCATGGCGGCGATATCACGCTTGAAACCGGTAAAAAAGGTGCCTGTTTCACTATCAGACTGGAGAGCGGACGATGAAAGTGCTGATCGCGGAAGATGATCTCAATATCCGCCTGGGGCTCTGCGATCTGCTGGAGGCCGAAGGTTATGATTGCATCGAAGCAGCCGAAGGTGAGCAGGCCTGGACGCTCTATAACGAGCGCATTGCCGGTCAGCCGGGGCCGGCGCTGGTGCTGCTCGATATCATGATGCCCAGGGTAGACGGCTACAGCCTGTGCAGGCGTATCCGTCAGCAGGATCAGCAGATTCCGGTGATCTTCATCACCGCGAAGTCGGAGGAGATCGATCAGGTGCTGGGGCTGGAGCTCGGCGCCGACGACTACATCAAGAAGCCGTTCGGCAGCCGCGAGGTGATCGCCCGGATCCATGCCGTGACCCGGCGCTGTCTCGCCAGCCGGGCCGCAGAGCCTCAGCCGGAGAGCTTCCAGATGGCGGACCTGCAGATATTTCCGGCGCAGCTGCGGGCGGAGCGGGACGGGGAGATGATCGACCTGAGCCTGAGGGATATGAAAATTCTGCAACTGCTGCACCGCAACAGGGGACGGGTACTGAGCCGGGATGAACTCTTCGATCAGTGCTGGGGACGACGCTATTTACCCAACAGCCGCACCCTGGATCAACATATCTCCAAGCTGCGCAAAGCGGTGGAGCGCGATGTGCAGGCACCTGAGATTATCGTGACCGTGCATGGTGTGGGCTACCGCTTTGATGGCTAGGCTGAAGCGGTGGGCGTTCTGCGAAGGGATGGTCGCTGATAGAAGCCGGCCCCGAAAGGCCGGCCGGTTTGCTTGGCAGGTGTGGATTACTCGCAGCTGAAGCTTTCTGCACTTTCTGGATCGCCGCCCTGATAACGGGCAACCTGGGGGTAAGGGCAGAGCTTGCGGGTGCGATCTTCCGACCAGTCGGAGAAGCGTTCGCCATTACCTGCCGCGATGCTGGCGGTGACCGCCTGAGGCTCGTTACCGCTTTCAACCCAGTCAACCAGTTTGCTGAACAGGTCAAAGTCATCGGTGGCGGGGCCGCCTGCACAGTGGTTCATGCCGGGCACCGGGTAGAGTTTGACGAACTTGTCCGCCTCGCCCCGGTAGTTCTCATCCAGGCGGTTATACCAGTTCACGGTATCGTTGTAGGAGAACACCGGGTCGGCCACGCCGTGGAAGATAATCATCTTGCCGCCGCCGCGCTCAAATTTCTTCATCTTCGGGTTTTTCGCATCTGGCGGTGTCATGAATGCCATGGCGGACTCATGAAACTTGCCGCGGCGGGCGTAGATCTGGTCGCCGTCATTGGCGATATCAAAATCGAGCAGGAAGTTGATCAGCTCCTCCGGGGTCCCGTCCACCTTGGTCGGCGGTGTTGTAAACACCTGTGCCAGTGAAGAGGAACCCATGACGGCGATCAGCGGGTTACCGCCCCAGGGCGGAATGCCGCTGGAGATCTTCCAGAAGCGCCAGTCACTGCCGGCGATACCGGAATCCCAGGCCCAGTCGCTGTACAGTGGGTTGCCCTTGCGATCCATGGGGCCTGCGTGGATGGTTTTCAGCACCTCGGCTTTTTCCGGGGCGATACAGGCGTCTGTCTGGCCTTCCGGGCAGACGTAATTGTCGATATCGAAAGTGGCCTGACAGGCGGCGGTGTCAGACACCAGGGAATCCTCCAGCCCATCCAGAGCGTCGCAGGCATGAAGCACAGCTGAGGCGACCAGCAGGCGATCCTCATCGGTCAGCGACTTCTGTATGTCGCTGTTGAGTGAGCTCAGCTGCTGCACATCCAGCGCGTGCTGAACCGCGGCTTTGGGCAGGTTAAAGCCCGGCGCACCCACCAGGAAGCCGTCATAGGCATCACCGAGGCGGGATGCTGTCACCATGCCGTGACGGCCGCCGTTGGAGCAGCCGACACCGTAGGAGTAGCGAGGGTCGTCACCGTAGAAGTTATGGATGATCTGCTTGGCGATCGGGGTCAGCACTTCAACGGTTTTGTAGCCGTAAAAGGAACGTGCCTCCGGATCCAGACCAAAGCGCGAACCGGCGGCCAGCCCGGCTTCAGCATTCTGAGCGGAACCATTGTGCCCGGCATCGGAGGAGAGCACCGCGTAACCTCGTCCCAGTGCGGTACGTTCTCTGTTACCGCTCAACAGCGGCCCGGTGGCCGGGTTCACCGAACCGTCGTTGCCGCCATTGAACTGGTGCACGAAGTCGCCATTCCAGTCATCCGGCAGGTTGATCTGAAAGTTGACGGCATAATCCCAGCCATCTTCGCCGACACGCTGTGCGGTCAACGCGTTGATCTCGCAGTGAGCGGGAAGCGTTTCTGATTCGGCAACGGCCCGTTTAGAGGTTACCTCAACACCGATAACGCCGAGCGTTTCGGTGCTGATTTGCTCGCAACTCATTTGGGCTGAGGCGCCCTGGGAGGCAAGTGAAAGGAGTGCAGCGCCCAGCGTGGTTACGCCGAGACTGCGGCTGGCAGAAATTCTTCTCATTGGTTGGATCCTCGGTACTTATAGTTATTGTCGAGTCAGCCGTGACCGTCCCGATCAGGTGAGGCGATCAGCTGATGTCGGGTCTTACTGTTTTTTGCATCAACAATCTTGGGCCGCAATCGCGGATTCGTCAATAACGGGTCTGGTGCAGCGCATCTGGGGTAAGTCGTCAATCGACCCCTCGCTTCTCAGGCAGGGCGACTCAGATCATCTCCGTTGCAGAAATAGCGGTTTTCCGCTTCGGATAAGGTCCCGGGTTTGCTAACTTAAACGGCCGTTTGTCTTGAGTGTCAAAGGGTTAAGGATTGCGCATGGCAGGTTGGCAGTTATTCGGGTACCCCCGGGTAAAGAAGATGTGGGCTGTTGTATCGACATTGTTGCTGCTGGGGACGCTGAGTGCCGAGGTGCGCAGCGCTGAGGTTGATCCGGCTGATGTGGTGGCAGGGGGCGCGTCAGTGAATAACCAGCGCTATCGGCTTCAGGCGCGCATCGATCAGCTCTATTCCGAAGCTCGGGGGCTGCCAGCGATAAGCTTCGCTCCCGGGCTGCTGAGCGCCGCCGAGGTGGACCCCGCCGTTGTAGAGATCCTCGCTGAAGCGCGTATGCAGTTCGAGCGTCGCAGGGAGGAGGTTCGGCAGAAGCAGGCCCAACTGCGCACACGGTTGCAGGATTCGGTGGCCAGCATCGACGGTCAGCAGCAACTGCTGAATGCCAATCGCCGCCGCCTCGCGATGATCCGGGGCAAGTTGAAAAGCCTGGAGCCCGCGATCGAGAAAGGGCTGATCGGAGAAAACTATATCAGTGCCCTGTCCGGCGAGGTGGAACACCTGAACGACCAGTGTGATGCGCTCGAAGCCGGTATCGGCCGCATCAAGCGCGACGTTGCCGAGTATGCGCTGGCCCTGTCGCAGCAGACGTCCGAGCGCCGCAAAATTGTGCAGGTGGAGCTGGAGTCGTTGAAAAGGCAGTTGGCCCTGCTGGTTCCGCAACGAGAAGAGCGTGAGACGATTGCAAGCGGGGAGATAGAGCCGGTGGCATCAGGCCTGAGCGCGGCCGTTGGCTTGAAGAGATCCCTGAACTAGCGCGACCTGTGTATTTTGCCTGCCGCGTAAGTGGTCATCGGCTTGAACTATCGCTCCACTGATGTGATGATCCTGCCCGGAGGACGACCTCCCCAGTGGTTATAGCCGGGACGACCCGGCACAGTTGTTGAGGTTGTTATGCGCTCCCCCCTTGATCGTCTGCGTCATGCGCTAAGTTTCGAGCTTATCGCCCTGTTTCTGATTGTGCCCGTCGGTGCTCTGGTGTTTCAGATGCCGGTGCAGGATATGGGCGTGGTCGGTGTGGTCAGCGCCACGCTCGCCACCCTGTGGAACTTTATCTACAACTATCTCTTTGACCTGGGCTTGAAGCGCTGGACCGGCACGACCCTGAAAACCGGTGCCATGCGCGTTGCTCACGCGGTGCTGTTTGAAATCGGGTTGCTGATTGTGCTGATGCCGTTTATCGCCTGGTATCTCGGGGTGTCGCTCTGGCAGGCGCTGGTCATGGATATCTCCTTTGCGCTGTTCTATATGCTGTACGCGCTCGGCTTCAACTGGAGCTACGACCGGCTGTTTCCGCTGCCGGAGTGGCAAGGCAAAGCCTCGTCAAACTGAGTGCCCTCGTGCACGGAGAAAACCACCGGCACTTCAGTCTTCCGCCTACATAAGATTCCAGAACGCTTCGACCAGCGGGTTTGCCAGGTTTTTCTTTAACGTGAACAGACCGATGTCGTAGGGGGCAAGCTCTGGCTGCACCTCCAGCACATGGATGCGGCTGGCGAGCGGGCTGTTATCGAGCACGATTTTGGGGACGACGCCGATCCCGAAACCGAGACTCACCATGCTGACGATCGCCTCGTTACCGGTGACCTGGGCATAGATTTTCGGCTTGATGCCATGCTGTGCAAACCAGTCATCCACCTGGTAGCGGGATACCCCGCCCTCCGACAGGATCATCGGGATATGCGCCCACTCCTTGGGGTCGGTGGGCGGATGCGTAGGCACGTTGGGCACCTGCTGCTCCACCGGGGCGATAAACAGCAGCGGCGAGGTGGCAATCGGTTTGAATGCAAGACCGTTTGGCAGCTTGGAGGGCCTGGCCGCAATCGTAATATCCTCAGACCCGTCTAAAATGTGGGCGAGCGCATGTTCCGGGTCGCCGGTGCGCAGTTTGATCTCGATCTCCGGATGCGCATGACGAAACCGGCGCAGCAGGTCGAACAGAAAGCTATAGCTGGCGGTCACCGAGCTGTACAGGCTGATTTCACCGCGCAGCCGGTCCGAGGCATCGGCCAGCTCATGGCGGATCAGGTTCCACTGGTTGCAGGTCTCGCGGGCATATTTGACGAATTTTTTGCCCTCCAGCGTCAGTGTGACGGTACGGTTGTCGCGGTTGAACAGGCGCACACCGAGCTCTTCCTCAAGCTGACGGATATTGCGCGACAGGGCCGAGATACTGATGTTGCACTCGTCGCTGGCGCGGCCGAAGTGCAGGGTTTCTGCCAGTGAGAGGAACTGCTCCAGGGATCGAAGGTTCATACAGGGGAGTGCTACCGGTATGTTGCGTTATGTGGGATATAACATTGCATATATATCAATTTACGAAAAGGTTCGCTTTGAGTAAAGTGGCGCCCTAATTGGGATGGCCGCTCTCTCTGCGGTAACCCATATGACTCCTGTTTGAAGTATTGATACCCGGGGGTTCGATACTTTTTAACGCTAAATTTAGGATTGGTGTAACAACATGGCTAACTACTTCAATACACTGCCGCTTCGCGAGCAGCTGGAACAACTGGGCAAATGCCGTTTCATGGCGATGTCTGAATTTGCTGATGGCGTTGAAGCGCTGAAAGGCAAGAAAATGGTTGTTATCGGTTGTGGCGCCCAGGGCCTGAACCAGGGTCTGAACCTGCGTGACAGCGGTCTCGACGTATCTTACGCGCTGCGCCCGCAGGCCATCGCTGAAAAACGCCAGTCCTGGAAAAACGCTACCGAAAACGGTTTCACCGTTGGTACTTACGAAGAGCTGATCCCGACTGCAGACGTCGTCCTGAACCTGACTCCGGACAAGCAGCACACCGCTGTTGTTAACGCTGTTATGCCGCTGATGAAAGAAGGCGCCTGCCTGTCTTACTCTCACGGTTTCAACATCGTTGAAGAAGGCATGAAGATCCGTGACGACCTGACCGTTATCATGGTTGCTCCGAAGTGCCCGGGTTCTGAAGTACGTGCCGAATACGTGCGTGGTTTCGGTGTACCGACCCTGATCGCCGTTCACGAAGACAACGACCCGAAAGGCGAAGGCCTGGCCTTGGCCAAGGCTTATGCTGTCGGCACCGGCGGCCACAAGGCCGGCGTTCTGATGTCTTCCTTCATCGCTGAAGTGAAGTCTGACCTGATGGGTGAGCAGACTATCCTCTGCGGTATGCTGCAGACCGGTTCTATCCTCTGCTTCGACAAGATGGTCGAAGAGGGTATCGACCCGGGTTACGCTTCCAAGCTGATCCAGTACGGTTGGGAAACCATCACCGAAGCGCTGAAATACGGCGGCGTAACCAACATGCTGGACCGTCTGTCCAACCCGGCCAAGATCAAGGCATTCGACCTGGCTGAAGAGCTGAAGCAGATCATGCGTCCGCTGTACAACAAGCACCAGGACGACATCATCGATGGCACCTTCTCCCGCGTAATGATGGAAGACTGGGCCAACGACGACAAAAACCTGCTGCAGTGGCGCGCTGACACCGCTGAAACCAACTTCGAAAAGACTCCGGCTGGCGATGTAGAGATCTCCGAGCAGGAATACTTCGACAACGGTATCCTGATGGTTGCCATGGTTAAAGCGGGCGTTGAGCTGGCGTTCGAAACCATGACTGCTGCCGGCATCATCGCTGAGTCTGCTTACTACGAGTCTCTGCACGAAACTCCGCTGATCGCCAACACCATCGCGCGTAAGAAACTGTACGAAATGAACGCTACCATCTCTGATACTGCAGAGTACGGTTGCTACCTGTACAACCACGCTTGCGTACCGCTGCTGGCTGACTTCATGAAAGGCATCAAGTCTGACGTGATCGGCAAAGGCCTGAGCGTTGACGACAACGGTGTAGACAACGCTCGTCTGATCGAAGTCAACACCGCTCTGCGCAGCCACCCGGTTGAAGCCATCGGCTCCGTACTGCGCGGCCACATGGCTGACATGAAGAAAATCGTTTAATCGGCTTCTAGCCCGTTAAGCAGAAAAGGCCGGACTCTCCCGATGGGAAGTCCGGCCTTTTTGTCTGTAAATTCTTAATACCCTTTGCCTGGATTCGTAACGATGAGCGCTTCTATCTGCCTGCAAGATTTAACAGTGAACTTTGATGATCGCTTTAAACTGAGCGAGATCGACTGGAGCATCACCGCCGATCAGCATTGGGTGATTACCGGCACCAACGGCGCCGGTAAATCCGCATTGGGCGCCGCACTGGCCGGTGCGGGCGAGATAGAAAGCGGCACGCTGTCCGGTGTTCCTGGCAAGGTCGGGCTGGTCTCCTTTGAGGCCCAGGCCGAGCTGATCGCCCAGGAACTGAAAAAAGATGACGCCGATATCCTGGACGTTATCGCCGAGGGCACGCCCGTCCGCGAAATGATTTTTAATGACTGCGCCGATCCTGAATTGGCCAGCGAACTGATTGAGAAATTCGGGCTCTCCGGACTGCTGGATCGAGCCTTCCGCAAGCTCTCCACCGGTGAAACCCGCAAAATGATGCTGATCCGCGCGCTCTCCAGTAAGCCGGATCTGCTGATCCTGGATGAGCCGTTCGATGGCCTGGATGCCAATACCCTGGTGATGCTGCAGGAACATCTCGCTGCCATCGTCGATCAGGTGCCGATGATTCTGGTGTTGAACCGCTTTGACGAGATGCCGGCGTTTATCACTCACGTGGCCTATGTCGACAAGGGCCGGCTGACGTACACCGTTGATCGTCAGGATGAAACTGCATTCAACGAGCTGTACCAGCTACTGCACCTGAAAACCACGGACCTGGAGGTGCCCGCCGCGGACCCGGCCAGCCTGTTGCCGGCACTGGATCCGGAGCAGCCGCTGGTGCGGCTTAAAAACATCGGCGTCAAATACGGCGATGATGTGATCATCGAGGGTCTCGACTGGACCATCGAGCGCGGCCAGCACTGGCAGCTCAGCGGCCCCAACGGCAGCGGCAAAACCTGTCTGCTGTCGCTGATTACCGGTGACCATCCACAGTGTTACGTTAACGATATCTTTGTCTTCGGTTTTCAGCGCGGTAACGGTGAAAGCATCTGGCAGATCAAGCAGTTTATCGGTTACGTCTCCACCGCCCTGCAGTGGGAATACCGTGTCAGCACCAGCTGTAAGAACGTGATCATCTCCGGCTTTTACGACAGCATCGGCATGTACACCAAATCCACCGATGCGCAGAAGAAAATCGCCGATGAATGGCTTGCCCTGCTGGGAATGACCGAGCGTGCCGACCAGCCGTTCAACAAGCTCTCCTACGGCGACCAGCGCCTGCTGCTGATCGCCCGCGCCATGGTCAAACACCCGCCGCTGCTGATTCTGGATGAACCCTGTCTGGGTCTGGATGACATGAACCGTCAGCTGGTGCTGGCCCTGATCGAAAAGATCTGTGCCGCCAGGGAAACCACCGTGCTGTATGTTAATCACCACGCCGAAGACCAGATCAAGGGAATAGAGAACCACCTGGCGCTGAGCAAAAAGCCTTAGTCAGCTTGCGTATGCCGAGGCAGAGGCGCTGTAAAAGCGCCGCTGTCTCTGCCTTTGGGTAATGTCCGCACCGCATGCGGATGCGATTTATTCCACCTGAAGCTCGACAACGCGGTTGCGGCCGCTGTTTTTGGCTTTGTAGAGCGCGTTATCGATTCGCGCAAACAGGTCCTCGAAACGGTCTCCCGCTTTATAGGCCGTAACCCCAAAACTGCAGCTGATCTTCAAGCCGGGTTCCAGCTCCTGTGCATCGATCAGTTGACGCAGCTTTTCAGCGCAGCTGATCGCTCCCTCCAGCCCGATATCGGGAAAAATCAGTACGAACTCTTCGCCGCCCCAGCGGGCGAAGAAATCGATATCGCGAATATTGGCGGAGATAAAGTCGGCAAGCCTTTTTAACACGCGGTCGCCGGTCTCGTGGCCAAAGGTATCGTTGATCGCCTTGAAGTGGTCAATATCGAACATGCTGATCGACAGTGGGTGGCCGTAGCGATCCGCACGTGACATTTCATTCTGCAGCTGTTCTTCGAATTTTTTGCGATTGGCGATCCGGGTGAGGGTGTCGGTATTGGACAGCTGTTCAACCTCGGCAATCTTGAGTTGAAGCTCGCGGTTTCTCTGCTCCAGCTCCTGCGCTTTTTTCAGGATGATCTTCTCGAGCGCCACGTTGTCTTCCCTGAGCAGCCTGTTTTGCTCAGCCAGCTCCAGCTGGGCTGTTTTACGTTCATGGATATCGAGGTGGGCGCCAATGATGCGTGAGACTTTGCCGTCACCGGTGCGTTCCACCATTCTGGCGTTGTCGGTGATCCACAGGTAGCTGCCATCCTTTTTCTTGCACCGGTAGTCGATGCTGTAGTTGCCAATCTGGCCACCGGTGAACAACTCGAAATTGCGCATCACCCGGTCATAATCTTCCGGGTGGATGATGTTTTCCCAGGTGAACACATCCTGTTTGAACTCGCCAACCTCGTAGCCAAGCATGCGGTACCAGCCGGGGCTGCGCAGCACCTCGCCTGTCTTCTGACTCCAGTCCCAGGTGCCTTCAACAACCAGGTCGAGGATATTGTTCAGTGTGCTGTCAGCGTCAGCGAGGCTGCCGTGCCTGTATGTGACAACCGGCGCTATCTTTTCCATGATCTGGCCTCAGCATTCAACATAGTGTTAAGAATTTCATACGATTATATATAGATAGTATGGACCTTATCGCTACCCTTGGGCTCATGAATATTGTGCAACTTTGTGGGGCATAGTTGCCGCGCTGACAAGCTTACCCGGCTGCGCTGTTCCGCCTGCTGCAGCAGGAACTGTCGGAATCGGTCAATGAGCAGACCAACAGTACCCTGGCGATTAACCGCTACCTGGATTAGCAGCCATCCCGATGCCCCTGTAACCCGGTGCGCCTTTAAAAAGCATCGATACGGCGTTCAATGGATGACCTAAACTGAATCTGTCCTGGTGTGCACCTGGGTGCCACAAATCGCTGAACAGGGAGTTTCTACAGTGCCGGATGCGTCTGCTCATGCGCTGATGCGGTCGGTCAGGCCGCCGGTGGTTTTCAGGTCTGTTGCACAACTGCTGATCGCCCTTGGCGTACTGACCGCCGTGCCCGCGCTGTTTGCGTTCTGGTCCGGGGCGGGTGAACTGGCGCTGCGGCTTGGCATTCTGGTGCTGGGGCTGGTGGTCGTCTCGGTGCCGTTCACCCGCCTGCCCGAGCCCCATTATATCCAGCGTAACGAGGCGCTCTGCATCACCGCGCTGGTGTTTCTGATTGTCCCGCTGCTGATGAGTTATCCCCTGATGGCGGAAGGCCTGCCGTGGATCGATGCGTGGTTCGAGGCGGTCTCGGGCATCACGACCACCGGGCTGAGTACGCTGGCATCGGTGGAGTCCCATTCCCGGGCGTTTTTGTTCACGCGGGTGTGGATGCAGTGGTATGGCGGCCTCGGTATCGCGGTGCTGGCGGTGGCGCTGCTGATGGGGCACCAGGTGGCCAGTAAAAAGCTGCTGCAGACCAGTGGCGAGGAGGGCGCCAGTTCCACCGCACGCAGCTACGCCCGTCAGGTACTGTGGGTGTATTCCGGGCTGACGTTGCTCGGTTTCCTGTTGATCTGGCTCAGTCATGGCAAGGCGTTCGATGCGCTGATCCATTCGCTGGCGGCGCTGTCAACGGGCGGTTTTTCCGGCTTCGATGCCAGTCTTGCCTCGCTCTCCGCCACAACGCAACTGGCGATCACGCTGTTGTCGCTGGCCGGGGCGATCAGCCTGCCGCTCTATTTTATCGCGCTCTCCCGGCGGCAGTCGCAGCGCCTGTTCGAGGACGAGACACGGGCACTACTGCTGGCGATAGCGCTGCTCGCCCTGCTGCTTGCCGGTTATTTTCTGGTTAGTGGCGGGATGACGCTAACCGAGGCGGGTAGAAACGCGCTGGTGCTTGCGGTGTCCGCCCAGTCTACCACCGGTTTTAGCAGCCTGGAGCTGGCGCCGCTGGATAACGCTGTGAAGCTGCTGCTGATTCTGTCGATGCTGGTGGGCGGCTGCACCGGTTCCACGGCCGGTGGGCTGAAACTGATTCGTGTACTGATGCTGATTCAGGTGATCCGGGTGGCGCTGCAGCGGATCAATGCGCCATCCCGTGCCGTTCTCACGCCGCGCCTGGGGCGGGATGTGATCGATGCAGAGGATATCAGCAGCGTGCTGGTGCTGCTGGGGTTGTGGATACTGGTGGTGATGGTCTCCTGGTGGGTGTTTCTGCTCCACGGTGAGCCGCCTTTGAATGCCCTGTTCGAGGTGGTTTCGGCGCTGGGCACCGTGGGGCTATCCAGCGGCGTGACGCGGCCGGATCTGGCCCCGGTGCTGAAACTGGTGTTGTGCATCGATATGTTAGTGGGGCGGGTGGAGATCGTCGCGCTGCTGGTGCTGTTTCGTCCGCGTACCTGGATCGGCAGGAGGCATGATTGAAAATGAGATTTGTATTTCTGGGAACCAACACGCTGACGCTGGCCACCGCACGCATGTTGCTTGATGAAGGCTTCGATGTGGTGCTGGTCGAGAAGAGCAAGGCCCGGATCGACGAGCTTGCGGAGCAGATCGACTGCGGTTTTCTGCATGGCGACGGCAGTCTGCCCGACGTGCTGGAACAGGCGGACCCGGCCGGCACCGACGCACTGTTTGCGCTGCTCAATAACGAGCGCGACAACATCATCGCCGCTCTGGTCGCCCGCTCACTGAAGTTCAAGCGGGTGATTCTGCTGGTGACGGCGCCGGAGTTCGAGCATATCTGCGTGGAACTGGGGCTTGAGGATACGGTGGCGCCAAACCGGGCGGTGGCGCGTCATCTGGTGAATATGATCAAGGGTGAAAAAAGCCTGGAACTGTCCGCCATCATCCATTCGGACGCTGAAGTTTTCTCGTTTTTCGCCACCGAGTGCGAAGCGGGTTCGATCAGCGAGCTGAGCCTGCCCAAGAGCACACGGATCATCTGTCTGTACCGTGATGAGAAGCTGGTGTTGCCGGATGAGACCGAACATATTCAGGTCGATGATGAGATCGTAGTCATCATCCGCAGTGAACGCCTGCCGGCTTTAAAAAAGCAGCTTGAGCAGCGCTCGAATGGAAATGAAGACGATACTGAAGCGGCTGATTGAGCAGAGCGCCAGCCATGTGAAGCCAGCCAGACTCAGTCAGGTTTATCCTTGAACAACACCGGCGGTTTGACGCTGCGGTCCACTTCCAACTGGAAAATGTCCGGTCGGCCATAGTGCCCGGCCACATCCAGCGGCTTCCTGGCGTTGCGCGCATCTTTCAGAGCGATATCGGCGTAGAGGATGCTTTTATCCCTGTGATGCGGGCCGGCGATCACGCCCCCGAAGGGTTTGATGATGGCGGCGTCGCCGGGGTTGATCCATTCGTCATCGTTAAACAGGCTGTCCCGTTCCGGAATATCCGCCGGCACGTCTTTTCCTTCCAGTGCGGTGGCGGTGCTGAGTACCCAGCAGCCGCCTTCGCGGGCGATATGATTCATTGAAGCGATCCAGGTGTCGCCACTGTCCCAGGTGGGCGCGATGTAGATATCGATGTTCTGCGCATAGAGCGCAAAGCGGGCCAGGGGCATGTAGCTCTCCCAGCAGATCAGGCAGCCGATGCGGCCCACCGGCGTATCGACCACTCTGAGGCCTGAAGCATCGCCCATGCCCCAGACCATCCGCTCCGGGTTGGTGGGCATCAGCTTGCGGTGGCGGTTGAGAATCTGGCCATCGCTGCCGATGACGACCACCGTGTTGAACAGGGTGCTGCCACTGTAGGCGGAATCAACCTCGTTCATCCCCATCACGACCACAACCTTGTGTTTGGCCGCCGCATCGCGGAGTTTATCCAGCCCACCGGAGCCAATATCGACGGCGTTATCGCGCAGCAGGGCGTGCAGCCGGTTGCCCAGTGCCATATCGCCGCCGGGGCGCAGGCGCCAGATCCAGGTGGGGTAGCCGGGCAGGTAGGCTTCGGGAAAGACGACCAGCTTTGCGCCGCTGGATGCGGCCTCTTCCAGTGTTTCCAGGGCGCGCTCCATGGTCGCCTTGAGGTCGAGTAATACCGGTGGTTTCTGTGCAATCGCAACCTTTGTGTGCATCTTGCGGTCCGCCTTCAGTCGGGTGATGACAGGACCAAGGGGCTGCTGTGACGTGTCGGGTGCTGTTTGATCATTACGTCCAGGGAGCAGAGAAACCGGTCTGTCTAAAGTTATTCAGCGTAGACGCAGGTGAGAGGGATGGCTAATCGAGCCAGCGGACTGCTGGCCAGCTCGTCAGGTCGAGGGAACAGGTGATCCAGTACCGTGGAGGAGACCAGCGTCAGTATCAGTCCGGTGATTACGCCCAGCGTCAGCCTGATTGGTTAGCGGCCGATTACATCGAGCTTCTGATAGATCGGTACCGTCAGGGCAATAGTGGTCGGCCGCAGCCTGAACGAGGTGTTGGAAGTGCTATAAAGACACCATAACCAGCCCAGTCAGCATCAGCAGCAGTCCCTGAAGGCGGGGAGTGCTGACCGGTTCGCGCAGCCAGATCACGCCGATGGCAACGCCGAGCGGGATGCTGATCTGGCGCAGGGCCACCACGTAGCTGACCTCGTTCACCATCGACATGCTGATCAGAATCAGCAGGTAGGTGCCGATAATGAAACTGCCGGCCAGGGCGGTCATACCGATATCTGGAATCTTGCGCAGTGACTCCTTCATCACCAGGCGAACGAAAGGCAGCATCCAGAGCAGGGTCGCAGCGGCCTGCAGCACGACAAAGCTGCTGCCGGCGCTGAAAGCGTCGATACCGCTCTCGGTCATCATGCCGATGGCCATGCTGTCCACCAGTGAGTAGCCGGCGGTGGCGCTGGCGGCCATCAACACCCAGCCGATAGCGGGGGTACAGTAGTTGCGAAATTGGAAGTTGCGCCAGTGGTTCAACGGCAGGGCGAGGGAACCGAGGATGATCAGCAGCATGCCGACCACATCCTGCAGATCCAGTGCGCTTTGGCCGTAGATCAGCAGGACCAGCATCGGCACCAGCAGCACCGGTATCGCTCTCGCCAGCGGATAGACCAGGCTCAGGTCACCGGCGCGGTAGGCATAGGAGAGCCCGGTCATGTATAGCGTCTGGCACAGGCCAGACAGGATCAGTAGCAGCCAGAAAGCGGCCGGCATGTCGATCACATCGTCCCAGGCTCTGACCAGCAGCGGGCTGAAAATCAGCATGCCAAAGCCCATGGCAAAGGCGTAAAAGCGTACCGTCTGTGCGGTACGCTTACCGATCAGGTTCCAGCCCGCATGTAGCAGGGCTGAAACCAGAATCAGGGCGATAGCCTGGGCTGTCACGGCTTCTCACCCTGGGACAGGCGCTGGTTGATCGCCTGAAGGCAGGGGATCACATCAGCGATGCTGTCGATCACGTAATGGGCGCCGGCGCTGCTCATGCGGGCATAGGCAGCAGTGCGTCGTGATGCCTGTTCGCTGGCGTCCAGCTCGTTCCACTCCTCCAGGCTGAGTCCCACTTCGTTACCGCTGATGGCGACACCGATGGTCCACATACCGGCGTTCAGGCCCTCTTCGATGCCTGTGAGGGTATCGTCGATCTTCACGCAGGCGCCCAGGTGCTTAACGCCCAGGTCCATGGCGTTCTTCATGCTCATGTACGGGTAGGGGCGACCCTTGGGAACTTCCGTTGCACAGACGTTGCTGTCCGGGCTGTAGCCCTGTTCCGCCGCCATGGCGACCAGGCCCTCGATCATGCTGGCGGCGTAGCCGGTGTTGGCGCCGACGCGGATATTCTGGCCGCGCATCCACTTAAGGGCTTCGGTCAGGCCCGGGATCAGCCTGGCTGTTTGCGAGATGGAGTCGATCTGCAGCGGCACGAAGTCGTCATACATCCGGTCGATATCGGCCTCGGACGGGGCGGCACCCTTGAGTGCGGTCCATGCCTCGTTGATACGGGGGTGGGCGCAGAGCTGGCGGATATGTTCGCGCTTTTCAGTGCCCATGGGGCCGCGGGCTTCCGCCTCGCTGATCGAAATACCCTCTTCGGCAAAGAGCCGCTGGAACGCGCGGATCGGCGCCATGGAACCGAAGTCCACGGTGGTGCCGGCCCAGTCCATGATCACGGCTTCGAGCGGGCCGGTGTAGCGACGTTCGAACAGGTAGGGGCTGGTTGTCTTTGGCATCTGAGATCTCCTTGGTGGTCCAGTATGTGCTGTTTTTTGTTAAGGCAGTTATGCGATCGGTTGTCGGTCTTGCGCTGTTTTTTACTGAAGTCAGGCTGAGCTCGGGCCGCACCCTGCCAGGCCCCTGTCTCAGGGGCAGGCGCAGTGATTGGGTGATGCGGCGATTTACTTCGGTTAAGGGGCTGCTCGGGGCGGCTCAGTGGCTTAGTATTCCCGCCATCTCTGGGTGCGTTGCAGCAGGCGGCGGCAGATCAGCCAGTGCAGGGCTCTCACCGCGGCCGAGGTGGCGACGATCACCATCGCCATGGCGGCCGCGGGTGCTATATCTCCGGCGCCCTCCATGTTCAGCACCGCCACCGAAGCCAGCTTGGTATCGGAGGAGTAGAGGAAGATAACCGCCGACACGGTGGTCATCGCCGTAGTGAACAGGTAGGTGGAGATTTCCAGCACCGCCGGCAGGCACAGCGGCAGGGATACGCGGGTGAACACCTTGTACAGCGGCACCTTCAGGGAGGCGCCGACGGCTTCGATCTCCGGGTCCATCTGCTTGATGGCGGTCACCGCGGTGATATGGCTGACGGTGTAGTAGTGCACGATGGTGCTCAGTACCAGGATGGTCATGCCACCGTAGAGCCCGTTCAGCGGGTTATCCGGCGAGTTGAAAAAGAAGATATACGCCAGGCCCAGCACCATTCCCGGCACGGCCATCGGCAGCAGGGTCAGGACACCGATCAGGTTGAGGACCGGCTTGAAGCCCTGGCAGCGCTCCACCACGTAGGCGGAGATGAAGATAAACAGGGTGCCGATTACCGAGGTGTAGAGCGCCATGCGCAGCGAGTTGTAGAACGCTTCCCAGCCGCCGCCGTCCATCTGGTCAAACTGGTAGTTGGCGAAGGAGAGCGACAGGTTATAGGGCCAGAAAGTGACGAAGGAGGCGTAGGCGGCCATCGCCAGCATGCCCACCAGCAGCAGGGCGATGAAGCTGCAGTAGGCGAGGAACAGGCGGTCGCGCACTGGGTTCGGCTTGGGGGTGTAAACCACGGCGCGGGAGTTCATGGCGGAACCCTGTTTGCGTTTGGCGTAGCGGTCTACCATGAAGGCGATCACGGCGGGCAGCAGCAACAGTAGCCCGACCACCGCGCCCATCTGGAAATTCTGCTGGCCGATCACCTGCTTGAAAAGGTCGGTGGCGAGAACGTTGTAGGAGCCGCCGATCACCTTGGCGACGCCGAAGTCGGTCAGTGTCAGGGTGAAAATTACGAAGGTGGCGCTGATCAGCCCGTATTTGACCCCCGGCAGAGTCACCACGAAGAAGGTTTTGATCGGGCTGGTTTTAAGCACCGCGGCGGCTTCATAGAGGCGTCCGTCGACCATTTTCATGGAGGTCAGCAGGATCATCAGCGTTGATGGAAATACCCAGAACACCAGCCCCATGACGATACCGATGGGGCCATAGATAGTCTGGCCCATCAACACCTCACGGATGATGCCCTGGTTGCCGAACAGGTAGACCAGGCTGATCGCCGGCAGCAGCGAGGGTGCCAGCAGCGGAATAAGGCTCAGGGTTTTGAACAGCCCCTTGAACGGCATGCAGGTGCGGCTGAGGCCGTAGGCGTAAAGGAAGGCAAGCAGCAGGGCGATAAGGGTCGACAGCGCGGCCACCCAGAGCGAATTGCCTATCGCATCCACCAGGGATGAGTTGCTGAAATACTGGGCGAAGTTTGCCACGCCGATAAACTCGCCGTCGCGGTTCTGCACACTCTTGGCGAGCATGCTGTAGAGCGGGAACAGCACGGCGATCAGCAGCACCAGGGCGGAAAACAGGGCGCAGCCGCGCAGTAGCATCTGGTCGGCGCTCAGCTGCGGGCTGGTGCGAAACGGCGCGTGCACGGTGCGGTGTTTTGCGGTTGTCATGGTGAAATCCTCGCTCAGGCCGTCGCTGAATCGGTATTGAACAGATGAACCGATGCCGGTGGCAGGCGCAGAGTCAGTGCAGTGCCTGCTCCGATCTGGCGGCTGCGGATCTGGCGCATCGATAGGTCCACCGTCAGCCTAAGCGCGTTGTCGCCGCGCAGTTCGATCCGTGCGAATGAGCCGAGAAACTCTACCGATTCCACCTCTGCCCGGAGCAGATTCGCCTCGCTGGAATCATCCTCCACCAGCTCGATATCCTCAGGTCTTATCGCCAGTTGCCCTTCGTGGCGAAGCAGGTGGTTGGTGGTGGGAACGTGAAACTGCATGCCGTTTAGTTCGACCCGTTCAGGCCCGCTTACCCGGCAGGGGATCAGGTTGATGGTGCCGACAAACCTGGCCACGAACACGGATGCCGGGTTCTGGTAGATCTCCTGAGGCGTGCCGATCTGTTCGATATGGCCGTGATTCATCACCACGATCCGGTCAGCCATAGACATCGCCTCTTCCTGGTCGTGGGTCACCATGATGGTGGTTACGCCCAATTGATGCTGCAGCTGTTTGATCTCCTGACGCAGATGTACGCGAACCTGTGCATCCAGCGCTGACAGGGGCTCGTCGAGCAGCAGCAGGCTGGGCGATGTCGCCAGTGCTCGGGCCAGCGCCACGCGCTGCTGCTGACCGCCGGAAAGCTGACCGGGGTACTTGTTTCCCGCGTCAGGCAGGCCGATGTTGTCCAGAAGTTTGGCAACGGTTACACCGATCTCCTGTTTGGCAACGCCCAGGTTTTGCAGGCCGAAGGCGATATTCTGCGCCACCGTCAGGTTAGGGAAGAGCGCGTAGGACTGAAACACTATGCCGAAATCGCGCTTGTTGGGCGGCAGCCATGAGACATCCAGGCCATCTTGGATGATGCTGCCCGCTGTCTGAAACTCTAGCCCGGCGATTGCCCGCAAGAGTGTGGTCTTACCGCAGCCGGAGGGGCCTAGAAAGCAGATAAACTCGCCTTCGCTGACATTCAGGGATACCTGGTTAAGGGCTACGAAGTCGCCATACTTCTTGCTCAGGTCATGTACCTGCAGATAGGGCGCTGTTTTTGAGGCAGCGTGGCTGACAACTTTGGCCGCAGCGGGCTGGCTGTTATGAGGCTCGGTGGATACTGAGGCTCGGCGTGCTTCTGACATGGTCACTCCAGACATTCTAAATCGAGGGGCCGATGCCCCGGCGCTGCAGGCCGGGGCGGGCGGGGTCACTCTTTCGCTTCTGACTTTGAGTCGTAGCGGGAAGACCACTCCTCAAGAATCTGGGCGCGGTTCGATGCAGCCCACTGCAGGTCGTTTTTGATCATACGCTCGGTAATTTCCGGCGGGAAATGTTTCACCGGCTTGGCGACACCCGGCATGGCTACGACGGCAAAGCCTTCGTTATAGAGTTCGTTGGCCTTGCGGGTAACGGACCAGTCCATCAGTGTCTTGGCGGCTTCCAGGTTTTTGGTGCCGCGCACTATGCCTGCGGCTTCAAGTTCCCAACCGACGCCTTCGGTGGGCACGATCACATCCAGCGGGGCGCCTTTCTCCTTCAGCTTTGCTGCGCGGAAGGCGAAGGAGATACCGATGGGGATTTCACCAGAGGCAGCGAGTTTGCAGGGTTTGGAGCCGGAGTGGGTGTAACGGGCGATGTTGGCGTGCAGGCCGTCCATGTACTCCCAGCCTTTCTCTTCACCGAACATCTGCAGCCAGCTGGATACATCCAGGTAGCCGGTGCCGGAGGAGGCGGGGTTCGGCATGATCAGGTGACCCTGATAAACCGGCTTGAGCAGGTCTTCCCAGCTTTCCGGTTTGGGCAGGTCATATTTTTCCGCTTCGTAGGGGTTAAAGCAGATTGACGCGACCCAGGCATCCATACCGGTCCAGGCCGGTTCTGCTGCGGCATCCTTGAAGCCTTCAGACAGCTGCTCGACGCCCTTGGGTGCGTAGGGCTCCAGCATATCTTCCTCGTTCAGGAGCAGCAGGCTGGTGCCGGCCAGGCCCCAGATTACGTCGGCGCGTGGATTCTCTTTTTCAGCCAGCAGTTTGGCCGTGATGATGCCGGTGGAGTCACGCACCCAGTTGATCTTGATATCGGGGTGGTCTTCGTTGAAGCGCTCCGCATACTTTTTCAGATCGGAGGCTTCCAGGCCAGTATAGACAGTCAGTTCGGTCTGGCTTGCCTGGGCATTCAGAGACAGGCCGATCAGTGCGGTAGCGAGCGTGGACTTGATGACGCGGGAGAGTAGTTCCGTTGTTTGCTTATCTTTCATCCAGTTGATCCTCAAAAAATGAAATCGCATGACTGTTCGTGTTAGCAACCATTTTTAAGGCGTTCAGCTGGGGCGGACAAATCGTAATTTATTATACAAAGCATAGGTTTTACCGATGTGTTTTTTGGCGTTGTTATTGGGTCTCAACGCAGCGTGCCCGCCGAGCTCGCGACAGGGCAGGTCAAGGGGGTGGCTTTAAAAACAGGGAGATAAACCTGCTCTACAGCGTTCTGTGTGGCGCTGATTGTTGGGAGAGTTTTGTTTTCCTAGGTTTTCGCCAGCACTGTGAAAAGCCTTAAAACACCCTGTTAAGAGTTATCTTCGGCCAGTTTTATCGATCGAGGAGATAGCAAAAGCTACGCCATTTAAGTAAGGCTGCATGTAAGCGGGGGGTGAACCGGGCTTTTCTGGGAAGCCCGGGCCAGGATAGTCTGTCAGTTTGCTCTATTTTGGTGCATTAATGGGGTGTGGGCGAGCCTTTGTGGTGCTAAGACATAGGTTGAGTCGATAGATTTTGGTTTGCCTAAGCTGGGTTTTGTGCGTCCGTCTCAAGCGCGGCGGTATCCTGGGTATTGTTTAGCAGTTCAAAAAATGCACTGATCGTGGGCATCGGGTAGGACTCTTTGAGGCAGACAAAATACTCGGTGACGTTCAGCGCAGCGTCGCGCACGACCAGGGGATGGATGCGGTTGTCATGGCCCACTTCGCTGGCGCTTATGTAGCCGATACCAAGCCCTGCTGCGACCGCCTCCCGCATCCCCTCGCGGCTACCGATCTCCAGTGTGGTGCCAGGTCTGATCTCATAGCGGCGCATCGCCTGCTCGAAAATCGCCCGGGTGGTCGAGCCCTGCTCGCGCATGATCAGGCGCTGTCCGTTGAGTTCCTCGAACTGGATGCTGCTGCGGCGCGCCCACTCATGACCGCTGGGCACGAGGACCACCACCTGGTCCTTCTTATAGGCCTGGGCATGCATCTGGCTGTCTTCGATATATTCCGGCATCACGCCGATGTCGGCGCGGTGGGCTTTCAAGTCCTGCAGCACCCTCTCACTGTTGCCGAAGTGCACCGAGATCTCTATGCCGGGATAACGGCGATAAAAGTCGCCCAGTAGTGGCACCACCAGGTAGGGGCTGTCTGCGGTGACAAAGATCCTGCCGCTGAGCAGACCCTGGGCCCTGGTCAGCAGCTGTTCCGCTTCCGCTTCCAGATAGAACTGGCGTCGGGTGATGTCCAGCAGTGCGCGGCCGAGGCCGGTCAACTTAACGCCACGCCCCTGGCGCTGGAACAGTTTGACGCCGTAACGCTCTTCCAGCGCTTTCACATGGTCCGACAGCGTTGGCTGGGTGACATGAAGCAGCTCGGCGGCTTTGGTGTAACTGCCCTGGCTGGCAACAGCATGGAAGGCGCGGATCTGGGCATTATTCATAGTCGACCATTTATAGGTAATACCGATGTTAAAGATATGAATTATCGATTTGTTCAGAAAAATAAAAGTTATTACAACTGAGGGCAGAGTGTAAAACCCTTTCTCAGATGAACGCATCAGCAAGGTAAGGCTATGACCCCGATCGATCTTCCTGAAACTCCCTATTTCCTTCTCACCCCGGGCCCGTTGACCACCACTGCGAGCGTTAAGCGCAAGATGCTGGCCGACGCCTGCACCTGGGATGACGATTACAACGGCGTAGTGCAGCAAGTCCGCGCCCGTCTGGTGGCGCTGGCTACTGCTAAGCCCGGTTATACCTCGGTACTGATGCAGGGCAGCGGCACGGCCTGTGTTGAGGCGGTGATCGGGTCCGCGATCCCGGCAGACGGCAAACTGGTGGTGTTGGCAAACGGCGTTTACGGCAGCCGCATCGCCGAGATCGCCAGCTATCTGAACATTCCGCTTCACCTGATCGATGCTGGGGAAACCGAGTTGCCTGATCTGGCCGCGTTGGAAACTCTGCTGCAGACCGACCCGGGTATTACGCACGTGGCGGTTGTTCATTGCGAGACCACCACCGGTATGCTCAATCCGATTGCGGCGGTAGGTGCATTGGCCAAGGCGGCGGGAAAAACCTTTATTGTCGATGCGATGAGCAGCTTTGGTGGCATCGAGATGGATGTGGCCGAGTTGGAGATCGATTTCCTGATCAGCAGTGCGAACAAGTGCATACAGGGAGTTCCGGGGTTCGGGTTCGTTATCGCGCGTATCGAGGCGATGCTGGAAACCGAGGGTCGTGCGCGCTCGCTTAGCCTGGACCTCTACAGCCAGTGGAAGTGCATGGAGGAGAATAACGGCAAGTGGCGCTTTACCTCGCCGACTCATGTGGTGCGTGCTTTTGCCCAGGCGCTGAACGAGCTGGATGAAGAGGGCGGAGTGGCGGCGCGTGCCCTGCGTTATCGCGAAAATCACCGCGTACTGGTGGAAGGGATGCGCGGGCTTGGGTTCGAGACGTTGCTGGATGATACGGTGATGTCACCGATTATTACCTCTTTCTACAGCCCGACAGATGATGAGTACAGCTTCAAGCAGTTCTATGACCTTCTGAAGGCGCGGGGGTTTGTGATCTACCCGGGCAAGGTATCGGCGGCGGACTGCTTCCGCGTCGGCAATATAGGCAATGTGATGCCCGAAGATATCCAGCAGCTGATCGAAGCGGTCGAGCAGTGCTGCTACTGGCGCAGTTCCGTCCAGGCCGCAGCGGTCTGATCTGGTTATAATTCAGCCCCGGAACTCTCCGGGGCTCCCTGTTTCTGGTTGTTCATCACCCACGGCGGTGCTTCACTTCCTCTCGCTTCCGATCTGTTCGGCTTCTGTTATCGCTCTGGCGTTTAGATCTTGAGGTTTTATCTCTAGTGACTTCATCGGCGATGTAAGTTCGCAGGATCAGGCAAGTCTGAAGGAGGAACTTGCTACCTCTTCTTTACATATTTTCGCTCTAATATCGGCTCCTTAGACCGGCGTTACTCCTTTAACAGCGGTTATCCCCCTGAACCGGAGAACTACGCGGCACCAGACAGGCGCTCTGATTTGTGTGGTTGTGGTTCTACAAAAGATATTCGAGAGCAGAAAAGTGGATTTAGCCAATACCAGCAATCAGGCATCCGGCGGTGCGGAAGAAGGTGTTAAAGAAGCCAACTGGAGTGGCGTGTTTGCCATGTCCCTATGCGCCTTTGTGATGGTGGCCGCAGAGTTTATGCCGGTCAGTCTGCTGACGCCCATGGCCGCAGGGTTGGGGGTGAGTGAAGGCGCTGTCGGTCAGGGGATCTCCATGTCTGGCGTGTTCGCGGTGATTGTCGCGCTGTCCGTTTCATCGCTTGCCGGAAAGCTGGATCGTAAAAAGGTGTTGGTGGCGCTGACCGGCGTGATGCTGGTGTCTGGCGTATTGATTGCGCTGGCGCCGAACTACCTGGTTTATATGGTCGGTCGCGCCCTGGTTGGTGTTGCTCTGGGCGGCTTTTGGTCCATGTCCGCATCGGCGGCCATGCGCATGGTACCGATGGATAAGGTGCCCAGGGCGCTGGCGATCTTTAACGGTGGTAATGCGCTGGCGATGGTGATTGCAGCGCCCTTGGGCAGTTTCCTGGGGGCGCTGGTGAGCTGGCGCGGTGCCTTTATGTTTCTGGTACCGGTAGCGCTGATTGCGCTGCTCTGGCAGTGGATAAAATTGCCGTCGATGCCCGCCGAAACCCAGGGCCGCAAGCTACATCATATTTTTCGCCCGCTTAAGCGCAGTATGGTGGCGGTTGGCTTTTTTGCCACGGCGCTGCTGTTTATGGGGCAGTTCACGCTGTACACCTATATCCGACCGTTTCTGGAAGGCGAGACAGGTGTCAGCGAGCAGCTGCTGACGCTGGTGCTACTGATGATCGGCGTGGCCGGATTTATCGGTACGTCGCTGATCAGCAGCGTGCTTAAAGGCAATATCTACCGCGCGCTGATGGCGATGCCGGTGATTCTGGCGATCTGTGGTGTGGCGCTGGTTCAGTTTGGCGATCAGCTGGGTGTTGTGTTGCCGGTGCTGTTTGTCTGGGGGCTGGTGGCGACTTCCGCGCCGGTGGGTTGGTGGACCTGGGTGTCCCAGTCGATGCCGGACGATGCCGAAGCCGGCGGCGGTCTGATGGTTGCCATCGTCCAGCTGGCGATTGGGCTGGGCTCCACGGTGGGCGGTGTGCTATTTGACCACTGGGGTTTCGAGAGCGCATTTTCAGTCAGCGCCGCGTTGCTGATCGGCTCCGGTGCCCTGGCGCTGCTCAGCATGGGAATCAGTCGACGCAGTTCGGCTCAGCCGGCGCAGATGGCCGCATCCTGATCTCTTAATAATCGCCGCCCTGGTGCAAGGCCAGGGCGGAATTGCTTACCTCCTCTCCAAGACTGGCCCGGTCCGCTGGTGTGTATTTTGCAATTCGTTAATGAATTGCCTGAACCATACCTACATTTGTCACATTCACCGTCAAACGGGGCCGCTTATGTCGCATATTCCGCCATCCTCCGAAGAGGAATTCTGGGTGATCTGGAGCCCCAGCCTTGGCGTGGTTGATACGGTCAGCATTGAGCGGATAGAAGATGGCCCTCAGGGTCGCCAGGCCTGGCTCGATGAGCCCTATGAGATGGTCGGGCCGATCAGTCTGGATGCGCTGGAAGAGAAAGGGCAGGTGAACTTTGCCGCCTGCAGGGTCATGTCCCGCCAGCGCTGGCAGCGTGACCAGGTGGAGCTGCGGCGCGAATCCCGCAGGCTGAGGCGTGAGGCACAGCAGCGCGAGCAGGAAGCGTTTGTCCTGTTTAACCGGCGGCGCATGGCGGCAGAGCCAAGCCCTTTTGAGCAGTACGCCGAACGTGGCCATCGTGAATCCCTGGATCTGCCGGCCGAGGGGCCGCTTGATGTGGCGCAGATCAAGAGCGCTTACCGGCGGCTGGCGCAGAAACACCACCCTGATGCCGGTGGCAGCCAGGAGCAGTTTGTGAAGATCACCGCCGCCCGTGATGAGCTGTTAAGTCGCGTATCCTGAACGGGGTTTTCCCCGGTATGCGTGCAGTGTTTAATCGGCGCCGGGATTAAACAGCCCATAGCGCCAACCCCGGATCGCAATGATCACCGTGGCGCCGTGGCGGTCATCGAACTCCTGGGCTACATCTTCCCGGTTGAACTCCTCGAACTCCCGCGCCAGGCGCTGCATACGACGCTGGAACGCCTGGTTGGATGACTTCGACAGCATGCCGTTGAGCACGATCAGGCTTTCGTCCTCGCGCTGAAAGCGGGAGTTGAAATACTCTGCGGCGATGCGCTGCTGAAAGAACTGCTGGATAGGACCGTTCTCGATCCAGTTGAAATTGGCGGCCACCTTCAGCTTGATCCGGTTTCTGGGCTGCAGGTCGATGATCTGCAGCCTGTCCAGCCGCGCCAGTTTCTGGATGCACAGGTGTTCGTCGAGTTTATGCACGCTGAGAATCTGCTCCAGCGTCCAGCGGTTGAGTACGCAGACGGCGACCAGCAGCAGTGTCAGGTCACCGGCGATCTCCCGCTCCTGTTCCACGGTCAGCTGCTCGATCCGGCCGGAATTCTCCTCCATCTGTTTCACCAGGTCGGTGATTTCCATCCCCATCAGCTGACAGATCGCATCGAGCCGCTCCAGCGACAGCTGGTTGGTGGAGAGCAGCCGCTTGACGCTGGCTTCCGACAGCTCCAGTGCAACCGCTACATCGGCGTAGGTTTTGCTATTGGCTTTCAGGCAGCGCTTGAGGGTATCGATCAGCGGTTTGGTCTGACGAGCCATGGTGTAGTCCTTGGTGTGTGGATCATTAAGCGGTAATCAGCCCTGCTTCAGCAGCCGGTGCAGCACCCAGCCACCGATAAAGCCCATCAGGCTGCCGAGCACGGTTTCGACAAAGCGCTCTTCGATCAGCGTGCCGAGGTCGGTCTGCAGCGAGGAAGCTTCGGAAAAGATCAGCGTCATTGGCGTGATAAACACCAGCGCCAGGGCGTAGTTACGCACCACCAGCGACTGGATGGCGACGTTGAACAGGCCGATGGCCAGGGCCAGCACCAGTGTCGAAGGCTGAAAGCTGAACAGCAGCCAGGCAACACCCAGGCCCAGGGCGGTGCCAACGATGCGTTGCGCCTGGCGCTGCCACATATGCTGCAGGGAGTTGCCCTGCAGAATCGCGGCGCAGGCGATGGTGGCCCAGTAAGGTTTGAGCAGCTCCAGTTCACTGGCGATGTAGAAGGTGAGGGCGACAAACAGTGCACTGCACAGGCCATCGGCCAGGGTGGCACTCCATGGATCCTCCGCGCTCTGGTTGGGCGGCAGCTTGGGCGGGCCAGCGGCCGGGTTGACCGGTACCAGCAGGTGATAGATCAGCATGCCGAGCATGGCGGTCAGGCTGCCCAGGCCCAATATCAGCAGTCGCTCGTCAACGGGGGGCATTTCCGGCGCCTGAATAGTGGCGGTGGTGGCGACCAGCACAAAGAAGAAGCGCCCCGGCAGCGCTACCCGTAGCAGGCGCACCACCAGCGTCATAGCGAAAGTGATCAGAAACAGGATCAACACGGCGCCCGGCAGTGTTTCGGAAGCGGTGGCGCTGAGGTAGTAGGAGAGCTGGAAACCGATGGCGACCATCAGCAGGGTGAACAGCCTTTTCGCCAGAGTGGCCTGAGGGATGTAGATAAAGATCATCGTTCCCAAACAGCCGATCACCCCCAGGCTGAAGGCGCCGTAAAAAGCGCCGACCAGCGCCGGGATCAGCGCGCAAAGGCCGGTCATCACCGGCAGGTGCCAGGGGCGGGCATGTTGTTTAATCTGGAAAAAGTCAGTGAACATCTGCCGGGCTGCAGAAAACCGCCGTTGCTCGCTCATCGTCGCTGGCCTTCTAGAGTATAAGATCAGAGTAGCAGCCCACTGCAGAACAGGGAGGTGCGAGACTGCAGAACGGGAGTTTAGCGAAGTTAGGTATTAATATGTAATACCTTGTGGCGTTTATGACGCAACTATAAATAAGGAAGTTGTACCAGGTGTGGTTCTGACCAGAATGGCAGAACGACTAACCGCACAGAAACTGGAATCTGCCCACTATGAATCAGCTCTTGAAGGTTAAGGGATTTATCGCCTACCTGCTGGTGGTGTTCCTCAACGCCTTTGTGGATCTTGGCCACAAAATCGTAATTCAGAACACCATCTTCAAAACCTGGGATGGCGACGTGCAGGTGATACTGACAGCCGTGATCAACGGCCTGATCCTATTGCCGTTTATCCTGTTGTTCTCCCCCTCCGGCTTTCTCTCCGACCGTTTCCCCAAACCCAGCGTGATGCGCTACGGCGCGCTGGCGGCGGTCGGCGGCACCGCGCTGATCGGCTTGAGCTATCTGGCGGGCTGGTTCTGGGTGGCGTTCGGCCTGACCCTGCTGCTGTCGATTCAGAGTGCGATCTACTCGCCGGCCAAGTACGGCTATATACGCGAGCTGCTTGGGGATGAGCGTCTGGCCCAGGGTAACGCGCTGGTGCAGGCGACCACGATTATCTCGATTCTGGGCGGTACCTTCGCGTTTTCAGCGCTGTTCGAGCATTTCTACCAGCCGGATTTTTCCAGCACCACCGAGGTGATGCATGCCATCGCCCCCCTGGGTCTGGTGCTGGTGGCGCTGTCTTTTGTGGAGTGGATTCTGGCGGGTCGCCTGCCCAGGCGTGAAGCGGGGGAGCCAGGCAAAACCTTCAGCTTCAAGACCTACGTCACCGGCGGTTACCTGCGTGGCAATATCGGTGCGATTCGTGGCAACCGGGCGATCTGGCTCTCCATTGTGGGCCTGGCCATGTTCTGGGCGATCTCCCAGGTGGTACTGGCGGCGTTTCCGGCCTACGCCAAAGAGGTGCTGGCCGAAACCAACACCCTGGTGATTCAGGGCCTGCTGGCGGTGAGCGGTATCGGTATTCTGATCGGCTCCGTCACGGCGGGGCGTGCGTCCCGCGCTCATATCGAGCTGGGCCTGGTGCCGCTGGGCGCCATCGGTATCGCACTCTGCCTGCTGCTGATGCCGGTGTCAGAGAGCCTGGTGTCTCTGGCTGCGCTGTTGCTGCTGCTCGGTGTCTGCGGTGGCCTGTTTATCGTGCCGCTGAATGCGCTGATTCAGTACAGCGCCCAGGCCAGCAAGCTGGGTACGGTGCTGGCCGGTAACAACTGGATTCAGAACCTGGCGATGCTCGGTTTTCTGGCGCTGACCGTGGTGTTCTCCCTGGTCGGCTTCAGCAGCCGTGGCCTGTTCTACCTGCTGGCGATCACCGCCATCGCCGGTGCTGCTTATACCTTCTACTGCCTGCCGCACTCGCTGGTGCGTATCTTTGCCGGCGTGATCCTCAAGCGCAGCTACCGCGTCAGCGTATCTGGCCTGGAGAACCTGCCCAAGCGCGGTGGTGTGCTGCTGCTGGGTAACCATATCAGCTGGATCGACTGGGCTATCGTACAGATCGCCTGCCCACGCCCGGTGCGCTTTGTAATGCTGCGCAGCATCTATGAAACCTGGTACCTGAAGCCGTTCCTGAAGTTTTTCGGCGCAATTCCGATCAGCGCCGGCAACAGCCAGGGGGCGCTGGCCAGCGTCAACGAGTGCCTGAAAAACGGTGAGGTGGTCTGCCTGTTCCCTGAGGGAGCGATCAGCCGCACCGGTCATCTCGGCCTGTTCCGCAACGGCTATGAAAAGGCGGTGGAGGATGTGGAAGAGGGTGTGATCGTACCTTTCTACCTGCGCGGCCTCTGGGGCAGTCGCCTGTCCCGCTCCCACAGTGAGAAGCTGCGCGAGAACACCCGCGATGGCTTTAAGCGTAATGTGATCGTGGCACTGGGCGAGCCGCTGCCGCTGGAAACCAAGGCCGATGCACTGAAACAGAAAGTGTTCGAGCTGTCGGTGAATGGCTGGGAAGACTACACCGCCAGCCTGGAGCCGCTGCCGCTGGCCTGGCTGAAGCAGGCCAAACGTCATCCGCGGGCGGTTAGCCTGATCGATACGATGGGTGATGCCCAGTATAGCAACGCCCGTGTCATCGCCGGTACCACGGCTATGGCGCGCAGCATGAAAAAGATCTGCCGTGAGCAGAATGTGGGTCTGTTGCTGCCCTCCAGTGCGGCCGGTGTCATGGCTAACCTGGCGGTGATGCTGAACGGCCAGACGGCGGTGAACCTGAACTTCACCGCCGGTGTGGAATCGGTGCAGGCGGCGATCCGCAGCGCTTCTATCGATACGGTATACACCTCCACCCGCTTTGCGAAAAAGCTCAAGTCACGCGGTATCGAGATGGATGCCATGCTGGCCGGTACCAAAATCGTGTACCTGGAAGATGTGCGCGCGAAGATGACCAAAACCCGTCTGCTCGGAGCTCTGATCGGTGCTTATGTGCTGCCAGCCTCGCTGCTTTGCCGGCTGTATGGTCGTGGCGTGAAACTGGAAAGCCCGGCGCAGATCCTTTTCTCCAGCGGTAGTGAGGGCACACCCAAGGGCGTGGTGCTGAGCCACCGCAACCTGATGGGTAACATCAAGCAGATCAGCGATGTGCTCAACACCCGTAACGATGACGCCATGATGGCCTGCCTGCCGCTGTTCCACTCCTTTGGCCTGACGGTGAACAGCCTGCTGCCGATGGTGGAGGGGATTCCGGCGGTCTGTCATCCGGATCCCACCGATGCGCTGAATATCGCCAAGGCGATCTACCGCTACAAGGTCAGCATCCTCTGCGGTACTGCAACCTTCCTGCGCCTGTATACCCGCAACCGCAAGGTGGTGCCGGAGATGCTGGAGCCGCTGCGCGTAATCGTTGCCGGTGCGGAAAAACTCTCCGCCGAGGTGCGCGACAGCTTCGAGCTCAAGTTCAAGAAAACGATCTTCGAAGGTTATGGCGCTACCGAAACCGCGCCGGTGGCCAGCGTCAACGTGCCCGATGTGATGGACCCGAACACCTGGAAGCTCCAGGCCGGCCAGAAGAAGGGCAGTGTGGGTCTGCCGCTGCCGGGTAGCTGCTTCCGCATCGTCGATCCGGAAACTCTGGAAACCCTGCCCACCGGTGAAGATGGTCTGATCCTGGTTTCCGGTGGCCAGGTGATGCAGGGCTACCTGAACGACCCGGAGAAAACCGACGATGCCATCGTCGAGCTTGATGGTCGCCGCTGGTACCGCAGCGGGGACAAGGGGCATCTGGATACGGATGGTTTCCTGACCATCGTCGATCGCTACTCCCGCTTTGCCAAGATCGGCGGCGAGATGATCAGCCTGGGCGCGGTGGAAGCCGCCGTGGCCGGCGTAGTGGATACGGAAAGCATGGAGTTCGCCGCCACCAATATCAAAGACGACAAGAAGGGCGAGAAGGTTGTGCTGCTGGTCACCGGTGCGGCTGACGACGTGCGCCAGAAGATGATCGATACCGGCGTGAACCCACTGATGATTCCCTCAGAGGTGATCGCTGTTGAGGAGCTGCCGAAACTGGGCAGCGGCAAGATCGATTACAAGGGGCTGAAACAATGTGCGCTGGACGCACAGGCCTAAGGGAGGCGAAGCAGATGAGACTCATGAGACTGTTCAAGAAAGATCTCGCCCATGAGGTTCGCGACTGGATCGGCGATGGCCTGATCGAGCGTGCCCAGGGGGAGGCGATCCTCGCACGCTACGGTGCAAGCCTGGATGAGGGCAAGGGCGGCAGCTTCGCCTACTACGTGCTCAGCGCCCTGGCGGTGATGTTCGCGGGCCTCGCGATGATCCTGGTGCTGTCCCATAACTGGGACGAGATTCCGCGCATGCTGAGGATGCTGGGGCTGATCGGCGCCACGCTGGTGATCAACCTGATCGGTGGTCTGGAACTGCTGCAGGGCAGGCAGCGCGCCGGTGTGCTCTGGCTCTTCTTCGGCGGTATCAGCTACGGCGCATCGATCATGCTGATCGCGCAGATCTACCATCTGGGTGAACACTTTCCGGATGGCATCTTCTGGTGGGCGCTTGGAATTCTGCCGCTGGTGGTCCTGACCCGCTCACGGCTGATCGCGCTGCAGGTGCTGGTGCTTTCAACGTTGTGGATGTACACCGAGGCCAGTACCGGCTTTATGCCGGCCAGCTACCCGCTGTTTGCGCTGGCCTGTCTCTGGCTGGTGTGGACCCATCGACGTTCGGCACTGATCTTTCTGGGCTCTCTGGTGGGACTGGTGGCCTGGATCAACCTGATGCTCGCCTGGGGCGCCGGTGACTTCTATTACTACGACGCCTTTGCTGACCAGGTACCGCTGACTCTGGCTTTGGGACTGGCGCTGATCGGCGCTGCCTGGTGGCTGATGCGTCACGGTGAACCGCTAAAGCGTGATTATGGTCAGCTGCTGCATCTCTATCTGCTACGCGGCGCGATCCTGACACTGCTGATACTCAGCTTCACCGGTTTCTGGCGTGATCTGATGCGCGGGGATTACCTGCTGGGCATCTTCAACCCGCTGCTGCTGGCGCTGGGTACGCTGATCGGCTTTGTCCTGGCGCGTCCCTCTGGTGTGAACGCCAGCGGCCCGATTCTGCTAAACGGTGCGTTTTTCACCCTGGCCGCGCTGCTGGTGCAGCAGAACTGGGCAGAACCGGTTTGGCTCGCCATCGCCACCAACCTGGTGTTGGTTATCACCGGTATCTGGCTGATCCGCCGCGGCGTGGAGGATGCCGTTACCCACTTCTTCTACACCGGTGTGGCGGTCCTGCTGCTCACCGCCATGCTGCGCTACTTCGACCTGATCGGCGATTACATCGGCGGCGCACTGCTGTTCATGGTGGCCGCGGCAGTACTGTTCGGTGCCGCTCGCTTCTGGAGAAACCGTACAACTGAGGGCCAGGATCATGTCTAATTCAACGTTGTCTAATTCACCTGTGTCTAACACGAAAGGGCTTCATACCCCTGAGATTTCCGTGCCGGTCAATAAGAAACTGCTTGGTATCGGTCTGCTGCTCACACTGGTCCTGCAACTGGGCGTACTCGGCACCGAATACCTGAGCTCAGTCTGGCCGCTGAAATATGGCGAGCCGGTGCTGCTGAAAACCGAACCGATCGACCCGCGCAGCCTGTTTCGCGGTAACTACGTGCGCCTTAACTACGGCATCAGCCGTGTGGATGCTGCGCTGGCGGCGGAGCCTTTCCGCAAACACCAGCAGGTATACGTGACGCTGAAGAAGGAGGGGAAATACCACCTGGCCGATAAACTTCTGCATGAGCCTCCCGAACAGGGCCCGGTTATCCGGGGGCGTATACGCTGGGCCAACGACCAGTTCTACACCATCGACTATGGCATCGAAGCGTTCTTTATGCCCAGGCAGAAAGCACTGGCTGCACAGTCAGCGGTGCGGGAGAAGGAGGCCTGGGCGGAGGTTTATCTGCTGGATAGCGGCAAGGCGGCAATTGCTGATTTGATCTGTGAGGGTGGGTGCAGATAGCGGTTGGGTAGTAATGCAAAAGGCGATCTTGCGGGCGCTTCCGTAGCGGTGCGCCCCCATTAGATAGAGGTCTGAGGGCAGATTTCGATTCCTGGCTGACGGAATGGCAAGGGCTGGCGCATCGACCGTTGCTGGCTCTTAGCGTGCATGGCGCGTGCCGTGTTCCAGGCGAACCAGAGGCACAAACCAGTCATCTAGCCTTTGCGATTTTTGCTCTCCTCAAATGCACTGAAACGTCTGCAAAACCAGGGGAGGCTCAGGTTAGCCCTTGGCCCTGCCTGTTCTTCGTTCGGTCACATAGTCAGAAAAAGGCATGTTAGAGTCGAACCACTTGGACAGTGAAAGCAAATGCCAGCCACTGCATTATCTCAACACGGAAACGATATATCCCATCATGAGCATTTCTGATCTAGATAAACTAAGCCGTAACCTTGAGCCCAACAGCCAGGGGATACCACCGCTGGAGCTTTGGCACCCGGACTTCTGCGGCGACATGGATCTGCGCATTGCACGCGACGGCACCTGGTTTCATGAAGGCACGCCGATCACTCGCCAAGCGATGGTAAAGATGTTTTCGCGGATCCTGTGGCAGGAAGACGGCGCCTATTTTTTGAAGACTCCGGTTGAGAAGGTAGGCATCCAAGTCGATGACTTGCCCTTTCTGTTTGTCTCACTCGAGGTTAGGGACGGCCCACGGGGACAGGAGCTGCACTTCCTGAGCAGTACGGACGATGCCATTGTCGCCGGGCAAGAGAACCCGCTGGTCGTCACCGAAAGCGAGGGCAACGGCGAACCCCAACCCGCCCTGGCTGTGCGCTTTGGCATGTGGGGTCGGCTGCACCGCAATGTGTTTTATCAGTTGGTCGAACTGGGTACAGCCGAACCCTGTGCCGATGGCGCTGAAGAGCTGGTTGTTTACAGCTCCGGTGAGCGCTTCTCGCTGGGGCGCTTGTAGAGAGGCCGCTCCGAGCTGTACTTAGCAGATCACAGCAAGTCGATGGCCAGATTTTTGAAGTTGTTGATGTAATTTCCCCGATCGCAGACCAAATAAATCCGCTGGAGTCGAGCGCAGCGGCCTGGCTTTCTCTGTTGTCGCAGACGAGCTAAACCTGCTGGCGAGTAGAAGCCGCGACGCGAGATGGAGTATTCGGGAAATGGCAGAGGAGTTTAAACAGAAGCCGGACTACCTGGTAGCCCGTTTTACGCTCAGGGGCGGCGAGGAGGAAAGGGTGACAAATTTGTAATCCACGCGGAAGAGTCGACAAAATTGTCAATTATTCCTAGGGGCTAAAGACGGTGCTTTATATAAAACTCATATAAAACAATAAGTTAATATTTTTGGTCCGCATTGTGCCTTATTAGGGTTAAGTCGCTTGGCCGGCGTCACAGAGTCAAGTGCTACATGCATAACGTACCTATATAAAAACAATGACGGAGTACAAAGTATGGCTATGACTGGTGTTCTGCGCCCGGGACATGCACAGGTTCGCGTGCTGGATCTGGAAGAGGGGATTAAATTCTACCGTGACGTGTTGGGACTGGTTGAAACCGGTCGCGATGACCAAGGCAGGGTTTATTTCAAGTGCTGGGATGAACGCGATCACAACAGCTACATCATTCGCGAAGCCGATCAGGCCGGGATCGACTTCTTCGGTTTTAAAGTGCTGGATGAGGCAACGCTGGATAAACTTGAAGGCGACCTGATCGAGTACGGCATCGAAACCCGCCGTATCCCCGCTGGCGATCTGCTGGAAACCGGCGAGCGTGTCCGCTTTACTCTGCCGTCCGGTCATGAGATGGAACTCTATGCCACCAAGAGCTCCATCGGTAACGGCATGCCGATGGTTAACCCCGATCCGTGGAATACGGACTCCGAACGCGGTATCGCGCCGGTACGTCTCGATCACGCCCTGCTGTACGGTCCTAATATCGCTGAAGTGAAGAAGATCTTTACCGAGGTGCTGGGCTTCTACCTGGTCGAACGAGTGCTTGGCGAGGATAACGAAACCGAAGCGGCGATCTGGCTCTCCTGCTCGCACAAGGTGCACGATATCGCCTTCGCCGAATATCCGGAGCCGGGCAAGCTGCATCACTGCTCTTTCCTGATGGACAGCTGGGAACGCGTGCTGCGTGCCGGCGACATCATGTCGATGAACAACGTCGCCGTGGATATCGGTCCGACCCGCCACGGCATCACCCGCGGCTGCACCATCTATGCCTGGGATCCTTCCGGCAACCGCTTCGAAACCTTCATGGGTGGTTATCAGCCCTACCCGGACTACGAAACCCTGACCTGGACCTTCGATAACTTCGGCCAGGGCCTCGACTACCCGCAGCGCAAACTGCACGAGACCTTCTTGACCGTCGTCAGCTGACGCTAACGCCAACAGCCAACTGTTTCCCGCAGGAGAGCGGTCTCTGTGACCGCTCTTCCGGGGCGCTCTACGCCGAAAAAGGGCAGCGGGTGGCACAAATGAAGGAGTTCGAAGCATGCATCTTGTGAAAAACGACACGCCGCGCAGCAGCGTCGGCGGCCTGACCAAGTACATCCGTGTGCGTAGTGAGCCTGACGCGCGTTTTGTTGAGTTCGACTTCGCCATCGGAGATCCCGCGCTGTTTGTTGAACTGGTGATGCCGAAAGGCGCTTTCGATGCCTTCTGTGCCGCCAACCAGGTGGTGCACATGAGTGCCGAGCAGATACAGGCCGTGGATGCGGAGATGGCGAAGTGGCGCTACGGCGAGGACACGCTGATGGCCCATAACCACGATCAGGATCATGGCAGCGACTGAGCGCTGGCCGAATCCGCAGATAACAATAAATTGGGGATCTGGAACATGAGTATAGAGATCAAAACATCGACGCTGGAGCCGGTGCGCAACACCTACAGCCATATCGAGCGACGCTTCGGCGACAAGCCGGCTACGCGCTACCAGGAGGCCACCTACGATGTGCAAGCCGAAACCAACTTCCATTACCGCCCCTATTGGGATCCGGAACATGAACTGAATGACCCGCGCCGCACCGCACTGGTGATGAGCGACTGGTATGCGTTCAAGGATCCGCGTCAGTTTTACTACGGCACCTATGTACAGCAGCGTTCGCGGATGCAGGAGGTGGCCGAGAACAACTATGCCTTCTTCGAGAAGCGCAATCTGGCAGACCGTCTCGGTGATGAGATTAAGGCCCTGCTGATTCGCTTCCTGCTGCCACTGCGCCATGTGGAGCACGCCGCCAATCTCAACAACATGTACGGCACGGCCTATGGCTATGGCACCGCTATGACCCAGGCGCTGCTGTACGACGGCATGGATCGGCTGGCTATCGCTCAATACCTGTCCCGTATCGGCCTGATCCTCGACGGTAACAGCGGCGAGTCTTTGGTCCAAGCGAAACAGCTGTGGATGCAGGACCCGGTTTGGCAGGGGATGCGGGCGCTGTGTGAGAACACCCTGATTACCAAGGACTGGTTCGAACTGTTCCTGGCGCAGGATCTGGTGGTCGACGGACTGGTATCACAGCTGTTCTACAAGCAGTTCGACGACAAGCTGGTGGCTGAAGAGGCCCAGGATATCGGCATGCTGCTCGAGTTCATGCAGGAGTGGAGCAAGGAAACCACGCGCTGGAGCGATGCAGTGGTCAAGATCGCGGTGGCCGAGTCGGATCACAACAAGACGCTGGTTGCCGGCTGGATCGACAAATGGCGTGGCAAGGCGGCCGAGGCCCTGGCGCCGCTGGCGCTGGAAATGTTCGGTGAAGGTGCGCTGGACCAGGCGCTGGCCGAGTTGGATAAGCGCGTCGCCAAAGCCGGTATCAAATAAGGAGTCGATCATGTCGAAGGTTTATCTCGCACTGCAGGACAACGACGAGTCCCGTTACATCGTCGAGGCAATTGAAGAGGACAACCCGGAGGTCACCATCATCCACAACCCGGCGATGATCCGCATCGAGAACGAGGGCCGGTTGCTGGTCAAGCGCGAAACCGTGGAGGAGAAGCTGGGCCGCGATTGGGATCTGCAGGAACTGCATATCAACCTGATCACGCTGGGCGGCAATGTCGATGAAGACGACGACCAGCTCAGTCTGACCTGGAACGTCTGACAAGCCGCTAACCGGGACAAGAATAAAAAGGTAATTGAAATGGCTACCAAGAAACTGAGTCTGAAAGACAAATACGCGCTGCTGACCCGTGACCTTGACTGGGACTTCACCTATGAAGACCGCAAGGAAGCCTTCCCGTTTGAAGAGTTCGAGGGGATCAAGATCACCGACTGGTCCAAGTGGGAGGATCCTTTCCGTCTGACCATGGATAGCTACTGGAAATACCAGGCGGAAAAAGAGAAGAAGCTTTACGCCATCCTTGATGCGTTCGCGCAGAACAATGGCCAGCTCAACGTCACCGATCCGCGTTACGTCAACGCCATCAAAGTCTTCCTGACCGGTATTTCACCGCAGGAGTACCAGGCGCACCAGGGTTTTGCCCATATCGGTCGCCAGTATGGCGGCGTTGGCGCCCGCGTTGCCTGCCAGATGCAGTCGCTGGACGAGCTGCGCCATGTGCAGACGCAGATTCACGCAATGAGCCACTACAACAAGTACTTCGACGGCTTCCAGAACTGGTCACACATGCAGGACAGACTCTGGTACCTGTCGGTGCCGACGTCGTTTTTCCACGATGCGCGCAGTGCCGGTCCGTTCGAGTTCCTGGTATCGATCGGTTTCAGCTTCGAGTACGTGCTGACCAACCTGCTGTTCGTACCGTTCATGTCCGGTGCCGCCTACAACGGCGACATGGCGACGGTGACCTTTGGCTTCTCGGCCCAGTCCGACGAGGCGCGCCACATGACCCTGGGGCTGGAGGTGATCAAGTTCCTGCTTGAACAGCATGAGGACAATGTGCCGATCGTGCAGAAGTGGATCGACAAATGGTTCTGGCGCGGCACCCGTCTGCTCAGCCTGGTTGGCATGATGATGGACTACATGCTGCCGAACAAGGTGATGAGCTGGAAGGAGGCCTGGGAGGTGTACTTCGAGGAAGCGGGCGGTGCGCTGTTCAAGGATCTGGCCCGTTACGGTATCACCATGCCGAAGTATGCCGAACAGGTGGAGATCGAGAAGGAGCATGTGTCGCACCAGGCCTGGTGGACCTTCTACACCTACGGTCAGGCGGCCGGTTTCCACACCTGGATCCCCACCGATGAAGAGCTGGACTGGCTCAGCGAGAAGTACCCCAGCACCTTCGACAAGTACTACCGTCCGCGCTGGGAGCTGGCGAAAAAAATGGAGGCGGAAGGCAAGCGTTTCTACAACGGCACACTGCTGCAGCTGTGCTCCTGCTGTCAGCTGCCGCTGTTGTTCACCGAACCTGATGATCCGACCCTGATCGCGCAGCGAGAAACCCACTACAAGGGTGAGCACTACCACTTCTGCTCTGATGGCTGCAAAGAGATCTTCGAAGAGGAACCGGAGAAGTACGTGCAGTCCTGGCTGCCGGTGCACCAGATCTTCCAGGGCAACTGCGGTGGTCCAGATCTGCCGGGAATCCTCCAGCACTGCGGCATCAACGTGGGCAGCGACAACATGGATATCAAGGGATCCCCCGACGAACAGCGCTGGAATAAATGGAAAGGGGTGGCCTGAGCGGGCTACCGAGCGTACTGAAAAACAGCACCGATAAATAAAACAAAGCTAAATGTGCCGGGGCGAGAGACCTGTCCCGGCCGGGAGACAAGATCATGCCCGTACATGCATACACACCGGATTACACCGGCACGGTTCGCGATAAAGTCGAAAATTTTCACGGCAACCAGTTGGTATACGTTTGCTGGGAACGCCACCTGCTGTTTGCCTGCCCCTTTGCCTTTCTTCTGTCGTCACAGATCACCTTCCGCCAATTGCGTGATGAGGTGATGGCAGAAGCCTACAGTGCCCATCCTCAATGGCAGCAGATCGACTGGGATCAGGCACTTTGGACGCTGAGTGGCGAAGCCTTCCAGCCGGCGCTGGATAAAACGCTGGAGCAGCAGGGGATCGACCATAAAGCCAGCCTGCGTTTCAGCACCCCGGGCCTGGAAGGTCTGTTCGGTGCCGGCATCTGATGAGGGGGATCAAAAATGACTTACGAAGTGACGGTTGAGCCCACCGGCGATGTGATCGAGGTGGAAGAGGGGCAGACGATTCTCGACGCCGCGCTGCGTCAGGGTGTCTGGCTGCCCTTTGCCTGCGGCCATGGCACCTGCGCCACCTGCAAGGTGCAGGTGCTGGAAGGTGATGCCGATATCGGTAACGCCTCGCCGTTTGCGCTGATGGATGTGGAACGTGAAGAGGGCAAGGTGCTGGCCTGCTGCTGCAAGCCGGAGTCGGACCTGGTGATCGAGGCCGATATCGATGTGGACCCCGATTTTGTCGGCTTCCCGGTGCGCGATTTCGTCGGCACGGTGACCGGTATTCGCGACCTTTCGCCCACCATCAAGGGGATCTGGTTTCAGCTGGATCACGGTATGGAGTTTCAGGCAGGCCAGTACATCAACCTGAGTATTCCCGGCGTGGAGGGTACCCGTGCCTTCTCCATCGCCAACCGCCCCAGCGACAGCGAAATGCTGGAGCTGCATGTGCGCAAGGTGCCGGGCGGCGTGGGCACCACCTGGCTGCATGAACAGCTGGAGGTGGGACAGAAGCTGGAGATCTCCGGTCCCTACGGGCAGTTCTTCGTGCGCAAGTCTGATCCCCAGGGGGCGATCTTCATCGCCGGAGGCTCGGGTCTTTCAAGCCCCCAGTCGATGATCATGGACATGCTGGAAGGCGGTGATGAAAGGCCGATCTACCTGTTCCAGGGCGCCCGCAATCTGGATGAACTGTATAACCGCGAGCTGTTCGAGCAACTGCAGCGGGAGCACGAAAATTTCCACTACATCCCGGCCCTTAACGAACCCCAGCCGGCAGATAAATGGGAGGGGTTCAAGGGCTTTGTGCATGAAGCGGCGATGGACTATTTCGACAACCGTTTCAGCGGACACAAGGCCTACCTCTGTGGTCCGCCGCCGATGATCGATGCCGCCATTACCGCGTTGATGCAGGGACGTCTGTTCGAGCGTGACATCCACATGGAGCGTTTTGTCACCGCTGCCGATGGGGCAGAAGAACAGAATCGTTCGGCACTGTTTAAACGAATCTGATCAAGCGCTACTGATTGGCCAATTAGCTCAACTCTGTCGCACCGTTGGTTCGGCGTGGTCCTCCTGCAAAAGGCCCGAATCGACCTTTGGTGGAATCGCCCAGGCGGGTGGTTCCGCTGTTTTTTATGTACAGGAAGTACGGTCCCTGCCATTTGCTCCTGCAATGTCAGGATTCCCGCCATCCTTGGCGGTCATGCCGCGGGTGCATGGATGCACAGGAGCGGCGATGTACAGGAAGTACGGTCCCTGCCATTTGCTCCTGCAATGTCAGGATTCCCGCCGTCCCTGGCGGTCATGCCGCGGGAGCGGCGGCGCAAAAATCTATCCGCTCTGAACGATACCTTAAAAGTATCAAATGTCCGGATAAATAGTATTAGATGGTATTTACCCGGTTGATTAACCTCTAGTTATCGCCGGTTGGCTGCATGGGTACACCTGCCTGTGCGGTGCGCGCGGTTTAAGCGCGGTAACGCCGGACATTCAAATAAAAACCAAGTACAGGTGAAAAAAGCGATGCGCCTTATTAACAACTTTATCAACGGGCAGTTCGAAACCGCTGTTAACGACAAGCGTTTCGACAAACGTTCCCCGGTCAACAACGAGGTCATTGCGACCATTGCCGAAGCCGGGCGCAGCGACGTGGATCGCGCCGTAATGGCGGCCCGAAATGCGTTGAGCGGTGGGTGGGGTGGGCTGACGCCCGAACAGCGGATCGATCTGCTGTACGGTGTTGCTGACGAGATCACCCGCCGCTTCGACGACTTCGTCGAGGCGGAGATGGCCGACACCGGGCAGCCGCACCACGTCATGAGCCACGTCTTCATCCCCCGCGGCGCCGCCAACTTCAAGATCTTCGCCGATGTGGTGAAGAACGTCGCCAGCGAATCCTTCCAGACCAGCACCCCGGACGGCCGTGGCGCGTTGAACTACGCGCTGCGGGTGCCGAAGGGCGTCATCGGCGTGATCTCGCCGTGGAATGCGCCGTTCATGCTGATGACCTGGAAGGTTGGTCCGGCACTGGCCTGCGGCAACACCGTGGTGGTTAAGCCCTCGGAGGAGACGCCGCTGACTTCTGCATTGCTTGGCGAGGTGATGAACAGCGTCGGTATCCCGGCCGGGGTCTACAACGTCATCAACGGTTTCGGGCCTGACTCGGCCGGTGAATTTCTGACCCAGCATCCGCAGGTCGATGCCATCACCTTTACCGGCGAGACCCGCACCGGCACCGCGATCATGAAAGCGGCCGCCGAAGGTACCCGCGATGTCTCCTTCGAGATGGGCGGCAAGAACGCCGGTATCGTGTTTGCGGATTGCGATTTCGAAGCCGCCGTGGACGGAATTTTCCGCTCCGCGTTTCTCAACAGCGGGCAGGTGTGCCTCGGGACCGAACGGGTCTACGTGGAGCGCCCGCTGTTTGAGCGTTTTGTTGCTGCGCTGAAACAGAAGGCGGAAGCGGTGAAGTTTGGTCATCCGCTGGATAAAAACTCCAACTACGGCCCGCTAATCAGCCGCGAACACCAGGACAAGGTGCTCTCCTACTACCGCAAGGCGGTGGAAGAGGGCGCCACTGTAGTGACCGGCGGCGGCATCCCGGAGATGCCGGCGGAGCTGGCCGAAGGTAACTGGGTGGAGCCCACCATCTGGACCGGGCTGGCTGACGATGCCGCCGTGGTTACCGAAGAGATCTTCGGCCCCTGCTGCCATATCCGTCCGTTCGACACTGAGGATGAAGTAGTCGGCCTGGCCAACAACACCCAGTACGGCCTCTCCACCACCATCTGGACCAACGATCTGTCCCGTGCTCACCGCATGGCGGCGCGTATCGACGTGGGTATCACCTGGATCAACAGCTGGTTCCTGCGCGACCTGCGCACCGCATTCGGCGGCTCAAAACAGTCCGGTATCGGCCGCGAAGGTGGGGTGCACTCGCTGGAGTTCTATACCGAAACCCGCAACGTCTGCATCAAGCTCTGAGGTGACGAATGGACGCTAACAAGATTCAAGCGCTGGGCGACGCGCTGTACGCGGCCTTCGCTGACCGCTGCACAATCGCACCACTGACCGAACAGGAGCCGGAGATCACGCTGGAGGATGCCTACCGTATCCAGGAGCGTTTTATTGCTCGCCGCCTTGAAGCCGGAGAAAAGGTCGTCGGTAAAAAGATCGGCGTAACCAGCAAGGCGGTGCAGGACTTCCTCGGCGTGTTCCAGCCGGACTTTGGCCAGCTGACCTCCGATATGGTGTTTGCCGATGGCGCCACCCTTGATCTGAACGGTTTGATCCAGCCCAAGGCAGAAGCCGAACTGGCGTTCGTGCTGAAGGAGGACCTGAATGGCCCCGGCATCACCGCCATGGATGTGATCCGGGCCACCGACTATGTGGTGCCCTGTTTCGAGATCGTCGATTCCCGCATCGACAACTGGAAGATCAAGATTCAGGACACCGTGGCGGACAACGCCTCCTGCGGCGTCTACGTGCTGGGCGATACCCATGGCGATCCGCGCAAGCTCGACCTGACACTGGCCGGCATGGTGCTGGAGAAAAACGGTGAGCTGTACTCCACCGGCGTTGGTGCCGCCGTACAGGGCTCGCCGGCCAACGCCGTCGCCTGGCTGGCCAACACCCTTGGTGAGCTCGGTATCCCGTTCAAGGCTGGCGAAGTGATCCTGTCCGGTTCCCAGTCACAACTGGTGCCGGTCAACGATGGCGACGAGCTGGTCTGCACCGTCGGTGGGCTCGGCAGCTGCCGGGTCAAATTCAGCGGAAGGAGTGCAGTCTGATGATCACCCTGTCACGTGAAGAGATAGTCCGCCTGTGCGAGCGGGTCGAAGGGGCGCAAACCCGCGCCTACGCCATCCCCAAGCTGACCGACGAATACCCGGAAATGACGATGGATGACGGCTACGCGGTACAGACCGAACTGCGTAAGCGCTTCATCGCTCAGGGTCACACCCTGGTGGGCTGGAAAGCGGGGCTCACTTCGCGCGCCAAGATGCAGCAGATGGGCGTTGATGTTCCCTCCATCGGCTTCCTCACCGACCGCATGGCGCGGCCGGAGAACTCGGTCATCAGCGTCTCCGACCTGGTGCATCCGCGTGTGGAGTGCGAGATCGCCTTTGTCACGGCCAAACAGCTGAGCGGTCCCGACTGCACGGCGCAGCAGGTGCTCGATGCCACCGACTACATCCTGCCGGCCATCGAGGTGATCGATTCCCGCTACTCCGGCTTCAAGTTCGACCTGGAAAGCGTGGTGGCCGACAACGGATCCTCGGCTCGATTCGTCGGCGGTGGTCGCGCCCGTTACCCCGCTGAGCTGGATATTCCCACCCTCGGCGTAGTGATGGAAAAGAACGGCGAAATCGTCGGGATGGGGGCCGCGGCTGAAGTGCTCGGGCACCCGGCCGAGGCGGTGGCGATGCTGGTGAATATTCTGCACGACCTGGGCGAAACCCTGCCCTCCGGCAGCTTTGTCATGAGCGGCGGTATCACCGCCGCGGTGGCGGTGCAGCCCGGTGATCACATCAATGCCCGCTTCCAGGAGTTGGGCTCCATATCGATCCGTTTTGCCGAATAGGGCGGAGGAGTTTTCCATGCCAATTATCGAGATGCATCTGCTGGTGGGACGCAGCAGTGACGACAAGGCGCGTGTGGCCAGTGCGGTGACGGCCGCAGCAGCGGAGAGCCTGGGGGTAAGTGCGGATACGGTACGTATCCTGATCACCGAGCACGCCAAAGATGAATTCTATGTTGCGGGTCGGGCCGGACGGGCCAGCGACCAGGCGGCGCAGGCTGCACTACAGGAGACAGTAAAGTGAAGAAGATCAAATGTGCACTGATCGGGTCCGGCAACATCGGTACCGATCTGATCTACAAGATTCAGCGCAGCCAGGTGCTGGAACCGGTGTGGATGGTCGGTATCGACCCGGAATCGGAAGGTCTGGCGCGGGCCCGCGACATGGGACTGAAAACCACTGCGGAAGGCGTCGATGGCCTGCTGCCGCATGTGCTTGAAGATGGCATCCAGATCGCTTTCGACGCCACCAGTGCCTATGTGCACGCCGAGAACAGCCGCAAGCTGAACGAACTGGGCGTGATGATGATCGACCTGACGCCGGCGGCCATCGGCCCCCTGTGTGTACCGCCGGTCAATCTGGCCGAACACGCCGACAAGCGGGAGATGAACGTCAATATGATCTCCTGCGCCGGCCAGGCGACGATTCCGATCGTCAACGCCGTATCGCGCGTCCAGCCGGTGGAGTATGCCGAGATCATCGCCAGTCTATCCTCCAAGTCTATCGGGCCTGGCACCCGCGCCAACCTGGACGAGTTTACCTTCACCACCTCCAATGCTATCGAAGTGGTGGGCGGAGCCAAAAAAGGTAAGGCGCTGGCGATCATCAACCCGGCCGATCCGCCCATGATCATGCGCAACACCATCTATTGCCTGACCGAGGGTGAGCCGGATCAAGCGCGTATCCGCGACTCGATCCTGACCATGATCAGCGAGGTGCAGAAGTACGTGCCGGGCTACAAGCTGGTCAACGGGCCGAGCTTTGACGGCAACAAGGTAGCGGTGTTCATGGAGGTTGAAGGCCTTGGCGATTACCTGCCCAAGTACGCCGGCAACCTGGACATCATGACCGCCGCGGCGACCCGCACCGCGGAGATGTTTGCCGAAGAGATCCTGGCCGGAACAATCCAACTTAAGCCCGTGGAGGTAGCCTGATGAGCGCGCTTGAAGGTCGTAAAGTAATTCTGCATGACATGTGCCTGCGTGACGGTATGCATGCGCTGCGCGAGCAGATCAGTGTCGAGCAGATGGTCAAAGTGGCCTCTGCACTGGATGATGCCGGTGTACCTTACCTGCAGGTTACGCACGGTGCCGGGCTTGGCGGCAATTCGCTGCAGCATGGTTTCGCGCTGGCCAGCAACGAGGAGTACATCTCAGCGGTGGCAGATGCAGTTAAGCAGGCCAAAATCTCGGTGCTGCTGATCCCGGGGCTGGGCACCATGAAGGAGCTGCGCTCCGCCTATGACTGCGGCGCCCGCAGCGTTCACGTGGCCACCCACTGCACCGAAGCGGATACCTCGCCGCAGCATATCGCCTGTGCCCGTGAACTGGGCATGGATACCTCCGGCTTCCTGATGATGTCGCACCTGAACGATGCCAAGGGGCTGGCGGAGCAGGGCAAGCTGATGGAGTCTTACGGCGCCAACACCGTCTACATCACCGATTCCGCCGGTTACATGTTGCCGCAGGACGTCACGGAACGGGTGAGTGCGTTGCGCGATGTGCTGAAGCCGGAGACCGAAATCGGCTTCCACGGTCACCATAACCTCGGCATGGGTATCTCCAACTCCATCGCCGCGATCGCCGCTGGCGCGACCCGTATCGACGGCTCGGTGGCCGGACTGGGCGCCGGGGCAGGTAACACGCCGCTGGAGGTGTTCGCCGCGGTCTGTGAGCGCATGGGCATGGAGACCGGTGTCGATCTGTTCAAGCTGATGGATGTGGCCGAAGAGGTCATCGTGCCGATGATGCAGCATGTTGTGCGTGTCGATCGCGAGTCGCTGACGCTGGGCTATGCCGGGGTCTACTCCACTTTCCTGCTGCACGCCATACGTGCCGGCGAGCGCTACGGCGTGCCAGCCCGGGATATCCTCGTAGAGCTGGGCCGCAAGAAGATGATCGGTGGCCAGGAGGACATGATCCAGGACACTGCGATGACCATGGCCAAGGAGCGTGGCCTGCTGTCGGCGGATGCCTGATTGCCAGCCGGAGGCCCTGCCCGGGTGCTGACCCGGCGCGGCCCTCCGCTGTTAAAGAGATTGCCAACAGCATCATCAAAGGTGGCTGCTTATGCAGGAACAGCAAGAACAGCAGGAACAGATCGTACTGGTGGGGGCTACCGGTGCCTTCGGGCAGGCGCTGGTCCACACGCTGACGGCGGCGGGTTACCAGATTGTCGCCGTAGCGCGCACTGCCGAGTCCCTGCGGGCGTTGCAACAACGGTATCCGCAGCTGCTGATCTGTCAGACCGATATCGCGGAGGATTCGGCCATTGCCGCTATCCGCGAGGTCGCCAGCGGCCCCGTGCGTGCCGTGGTGCATGGGCCGGGCGTCGGTGTGGCCGGAGGTATTCTCGAAGCGCCTACCGAGACGCTGAATCAGGCGGTCAATATTAAGGTCGGTGGTCTGTTGCGACTGGTCCGAGCCATTGATGCCCGGTTGCAACCGCAGTCGCGGCTGATCGCCATTGGAGGTCACTACGGCTTTGAACCCACCGCTTACGCGGCGGCGGCCGGTGTGGCCAACGCCGCCCTCGTCAATGTGGTGCGCCAGTTAAGTCTGGCTTACGGCAGTCGCGGCGTGACAGCGCATTTGGTGGCGCCGGGACCGGCCGATACCGAACGTCTGCACCGGGTTGCAGCGAGCCGCGCCGAACGTCAGGGCATCACGCTGGAGGTGGTGCTGGAGCAGATGAAGAGCGAGTCCTCGCTGGGTGCCTTTACCACGCCGGAGCAGGTGGCCTGGGCAGTGAAAATGCTGCTGGAGTCGGAAGCCGATGCGATGACCGGTTCCGCCCTGATGCTGGATAGTGGGCGGCGTAAAGGTTTGCCCTAACAGGCCGTTGAAAATCTGCCGGTGCTGCCGGCTACCTCGATAACGCTTTTCAACACCCTGTTAAGACTCCAACCCAAAACGATTTGAAGTTCCCGATAGATAACAATAAGAGGGATCGAAAGCCATGCCTGTTGTTACCTTCCGTATTCCCGCGGCGCGCGCCACTGATGCGCGCTGTGAGCGACTGTTAGTGCAGGGCTCGGCCCTGTTTGCCAAACTGCTGCAGAGCCCGCCCGAGCGTATCCGCGCCTTTGTCGAGGTGTATGAGGCGGGACGCATGGCGGTGGGCGGACAGCTCAGCGCCGATGCTGGCGCGGCCTTTTTCGAGTGTTACGTCCTTGCCGGACGCCCGCAGCAGCAGCGCCATGCCTTGCTGGCCGCGTTCAACGACCTACTGGCCACGACGCTGGATATCGATCCTGCGGTGATTCGCGGCGCCTGCATTCCGGTGGCGCCGGAAGACTGGGGTATCGCCGGGCGTCCCGCCAGCGCGATACGTAGTGCTGAAATTGCTCAGCGCGCAGCACAGGGGTAGGGCGATGGAGGCGGATATGAAATTCAAGATCGATATAGTCGATAGTGAAGAGAGCTTCCTCTGCGATCAGCAGCAGAACGTGCTGGAGGGCATGATGCGGCTGGGGCGACGCGGTATCCCCTGTGGCTGTCGCGGCGGCGGCTGCGGCGTATGCAAGGTGGAGGTGCTCAACGGCGATTACCACAGCCAACGTATGAGCAGTTGTCATGTCGATGAAGATGATCTGGCCGAGGGGCGGGTACTGGCCTGCCGTATCAACCCGGACAGTGATCTGCAGATCCGCGTCGTCGGCAAGATGCAAAAGTGTTTTAAGAAAGCGCATGTGAACTCACGACCTGGCTGAAAGGCAGGATTGATAACCTGAACAGCAAGGCTCAAAGGGCCTGTTTACCGAGCCTTATTACCGCACCTCTGGGCAAAAATTGGTCTTCATCTCGATACCCCTTCGACCAGGGACGGTCTTCTTTTTGGGCTATTTGCCTACCAGGGGTGGAGGCGCCTGATTCTTTTCAACCTGATCGCTGGCGCTGGTTGGCTCTCATCGGGGGCCGGACGCTTGGCGTGGGTGTAACTTCAAGGCTTCCGGTGATGGATCAGACCGGACGTTTAGCGATCTCTGATCCAACCAAAAGCGGACATTCTTTCGGCTGTTCAGACCAAGGAAAATAGTCACTTTCGACCCTGAGCTGCCATTGGCGCATGTGGCTAACACCTCTCATAATTCTTTGGTTTTATTCAGTAATTATGATCTTTGCACGTCTTGCCGCAAAGCCGTGCTCAGTTTCCACTTGTGATAGGTGGAAAGTCGTCTAATCTCAAAACATTATGAAAAGTAAGTCGCGGGATACTGCGCACGGTAAAGCAGGAAAAAGCACATGCTCGTTTTCATCGGAAGAGAATAGCTGTGATATCTTGATTTCTTTTTTCTCTTCGGTTGATTCGATCTAATTTATCAGCGTTGCGAGAGGTATTTAAATGCGCATGCGCAGTATTAAAATGTTATTGCACGCGTGAGCTTGAATCAAGCAAAGGGGATGTAAGATGTTAATAGTCACCAATAGAAATATTAATAGCTCCAATTTTAAAAATGGAGTTGGGGATCATAAAGCTTTTGGAGATAGTGTTAACTCAAAGGGGCCAAATGAAGTTAGGCTGGCCAAAGCGGAGAAAATAAATGGTAAGTGGAAAGTTGAATTAATTAAAGAGCCATCAAGAATAACTGAAAACAACATTCCATCAAGAAAGGAGTTTTCTAAAATTAGAGATAAACTGACAGAGACAGGAAAGAATTGCGTATTCTTTGTTCACGGATTCAACCAGTCTTTTGAAAAGAACCTAGAGAAAAGTCTTGCTTTAGAGAAAGAACATAAGGTAGAGGTCATAGTTTTTTCTTGGCCTTCTAATCCTGGAGGGTTTAAAACAAAGGAATACCGACACGCTAAGCGAACTGCTAAAGCGTCAGTGGGTGCTCTGGATTCTACTTTAGAGAAACTTGGCTCCTATTTAAAAGAGCCTTTCAATAGAGAGGCACTAGAGACGTGCAATATTAAATTTACCTTAATGACATACAGTCTAGGTAATTATTTATTTCAAAATTACATCATCGATTCTGTGTATGAAAATGAAACATCAATATTTGATAATGTTATTCTTTGTCAGGCAGATGTTGATAATAAGGGACATGCTTCTTGGGTGAACCTAATTGAAACCGGAAAAAAAGTATATATAACCATAAATGAGAATGACTGGGTTCTTAAATGGTCCGATGCTAATTTTCAAAAAGATAGGCTTGGAAGAACAGCAAAGAATTTAAATTCAGATAATGCCATCTATTTCGATTTCACGAATGGTAATGGCGTAGGTAAAACTCACGGAATTTTTTACAAAAAAACAAATAATGTTGTGAAAGATTTTTTTACAAAAGTCTTAAATGGGGAGCGGGGTGAAGATATTAAAGGGATGAGCTACGATTCCCGGTCAAATTCATACAGATTTTAGTAGTCTATTATCGAAAATGGAAGTTGGATAGGGGATATTAAATGATTAATTCTATCTTAACCCACGATCAGAGTAACCCATGGGAGTTTTTTACATTATTAGTATCGGTTACTTCATTATGCATAGCACTTGTTTCACTCCTGCTGTCAAGGCGTCATGCTCTTAGGTTATTTCGTGTTAATCAGTATCCTAACTTCCAATTTTCATTTGATATTGATGTTGCATCAAATATAGCAATAAATGGCTGCTATGAAAATATACAGAGAAGCGTAGACATTGGATCAACAAATCTTCCTGCTATGGTAGTCGACTGGAAAAATACGACTGATAAAAAGGCTATCGACTTGCGCGCAGAGTTTATTCTAGTAGGTTCAAGAGGTTCGGTTTTATGGGAGGATTTTTTGGATGACTGGAACGAGATTGATGGACTCTCTCACGATCGAGGCGTTATTGGTATGAGAATTGGGCACGCTATGGCATGTGTGGGAGATAACCAGGTAGAGATTCGAGAAAATAACAGTCCACTACGTGAGTTGATTGGACCTGGTCCATATGTTGCGATTAATTCCGAAAATCCGAAGTTAACGAATATTTCATTTCTATTGATCGTGGGGTTCTCATGGAGCCCGGCAATTCATAATCCTCCTAAACAATCAAGTTTTTATACTTTTCGTATTGTGCCAACAAAATATGACGGAGTATTAGTTACAAAATGGAAAGGAGAACGGGTTAAGATAAGTCGATGGCATCGTATGTTGTACCGTTTTAGAGCAAAAAAATTAAATTCTCTCCAATAATTTTCTAGATGTGTTAACAGCCTAGAAGCAGATTCTTTAAAGGGATTAGGAATGACAGCTAAGTGCCGATTGCGGGTATGTGTCACCGATCTATCTTTCCATTAGAACTTGAATATTTCTGGTGAAAAAATTTATTAAATTTTGTATCGAAAAGGCACAAGGATGTTATATGAAAAAACTGATAAATTTGCTCATCTTCATACTCTCTTCGTCTACAGTTCAGGCTGCTGAGTATGAGTATATAGACGCTCAGAGTTTCGGCGAAAGCAAGGAAAGTCTCGAGCTTGATGAAAACGAATTTTCCCCGTCGATCCTTAGAGGAAACAGAATAAACTCTTTTCCGGTTGGTACTGGTAAATGTCAGAACTTTATTGATGGATTAGATGACCGTTATATGAGAATCGCGATTGCAGCACATCAGTCTCACTTATTTGATAATGGCTTGTATAAACATGTTAAGTATTTATATTTAAGATGTGTTCGAGTCCATGAAGTCGATCAAGAATGTGTGGATTATGTACGCAATGCAATGCCGAAAACATTAAGTCCTCGAGATCAAATTTGGCTCGACATTAAGACACGAATGGATTGTAGAAAAAAAGAAGTTGTATACGAGGGGAGGGTTTTCCAGTCTAACTGATACAGAATCGCCCTTAGCTCTCTGGACATCTAAGAGCATTAGGGTTGCTCTCAATCAAGAATAGCGAGAGACAGCTCTGTGCCGATAGCGGCGGTTGAGCCAGCTTTTACCGAATGTCCGCTTTAGGGATTTCAGTTTGATCCTGTTACGGCTGCAAAGTGCGTAAAGCCGCTGCTTTACATCAACACCCAACGAATTTGTGCAAGAAACAGGTCTATAGAGTCAGAACCTGTCCCTACCAGGTTTTTAAAAAACAGAGGGGTTGTCCCCGATGTCTCAGACGAACAACCCCACCTCAGAATGCAACTGGCGCTGTTTATTCCTTTCGATCCTTTCACTAACCGTCTTCACGTCGTGAGCGTGCGTACTCCCTGATCGTACCGAGAAAGGATTCGAGGATAGGCGAGCGGTCATCCTCGCGGTAGATACAACTCAGGTCCACTGACGCTCCGGGAGGGGTGTTGCGCAGCGGGATGTAGGCTACGCCGGGCAGGCGCAGTGTCTGGGCTGCCTCGGTGACGATGCAGACGCCGAATCCACTGGCGACCAATGCGACACCGGTCAGGATGTCGTCCACCTCCTGCGATACCTGCGGGCTGAAGCCCGACACTTCGCACAGTTTAAGCACCTTGTCGATGAAGTTGGGGCGGCTCTGGGCCGGGAACAGGATCAGCGGATGCTGCTCGAGATCGCGGAAGTCGATACCGTCCAGCTGCGCCAGTGGTGAGGCTTCGTTGACGCACAGCAGCAGCTTTTCGGTGACGACCAGTTCGGAACGGATATCGCTCAACGGCTCAAGCATGCGGTTGAAACCGATGGTGATGCGACGCTGACGTAGCGCTTCGATCTGGGCGTGCTTCTCCAGGGTGTGCAGTACCACCTTGACGTCGGGATAGTCGCGCCGGAATGCCAGCAGAATATGCGGAATGGTATCGAGAATGCCGGAGCCGAAGGTGGCCACGTCGAGTCGACCGAGGCGCCCCTGGCCGGCGCGCTGGGTACGCTCGGTTGCCTGTTCGATCAGCGCAAAGATGTTGCGCGCCTCCTCAAGGAAGAGGGTGCCGGCGTGGGTGATCTCCATGCCCTTGGCGGTGCGGGTAAAAAGCTGCACGCCGAGTTCTTCTTCCAACTGGTGAATCTGCCGCGTCAGCGGTGGCTGGGAGATGTTGAGTACCGTCGCGGCGCGGCTGATATGGCCCTCTTCGGCGACGGTTATGAAGTATTTCAGTTTGCGCAGATCCATCCTGGGTGACCCTCCCGTGAATCTTTTCTCATACCTTAAGGGTATCAAAAGTGCTCGTCAATTGTATTGGAAGGTAATTGAGCACTTTTATACCTTAGGTCTCAACCGTGATTGTTCCTGCAGTTACGTAACAAAAATAACAATGACGCGAGAGGAAAACGCATGATGAACATGCAACGCAATCCGTCTTCGCCGCAACGGGTCAGCCGTCGGCGTCAACTCTGTGTCGCGATCGCTCTGGCGACGGGAATGGCCTGGACTGCCGGTGCGCAGGCAATGTCGATCGACAGTGGCAATCCCGATATCCGCATGAATTGGGATAACACCTTCAAGTACAGCGCCGGATTCCGTTTGAAGGATGCCGATCCCGATGTGGCGTCGGTAGATGGACCTCCCATCAATACCAACGACGGCGACCTCAACTTCGACAAGGGACTGATCTCGAACCGCGTCGATATCCTGTCCCAGTTCAACCTGTCTTATAAGCGCAAATACGGTTTTCGCGTCAGCGGCGCGGCCTGGTATGACGATGTCTATCATCAGGATACCGATAACCCGGGTCTTTTCGTGAACTCGAATTCGGTGGATTACACCCAGTTCACCGACGACACCAAAGACCTGCATGGCGGCGATATGGAGCTGCTCGATGCGTTCGCTTACGGCAACTTCAGCCTGGGCAATAAAAGTCTGAACCTGAAAGCGGGTCGTTTTACCCAGCTTTATGGTGAGAGCCTGTTCTTCGGTTCCAACGGTATTGCCGCGGCGCAGACCTCGCTCGATCTGGTCAAGGCACTGTCGGTACCCAACTCTCAGTTCCAGGAGATTCTGCGCCCGATCGGTCAGGTCTCCGGCCAGATCCAGCTTAGCCCGGATCTGTCCATCGGTGCCTACTACCAGCTGGAGTGGCGTAAAACCCGGGTGCCGGGTGCCGGCAGCTATTTCAGTTTTGCCGACTTCGTCGATGAGGGCGGTGAAACGCTGATCCTGGGGCCGGGGGCGGTTGCCTATCGTGGCAGTGATATCGAGCCCAGTGACAGCGGCCAGTTCGGTATGCAGCTGCGTTTTGCCACCGATAATGTGGAGTACGGCCTGTATGCCGCCCAGTTCCACGACAAGATGCCGCAGTTCTATGTGCGTCCTGGGGTAAACCCGCAAGGCGCCTACCTCGGTGATTATGTAGAGGTGTTCGGTGAGGACATCCGCACCCTTGGTGCCAGCTTCAGCACCCTGGTTGGCGAAACCAACGTGGCCGGTGAGATCTCCTTCCGTGACAACATGCCGCTGGTGGCCAGCGGTAATGCGGTGATTACCGGTGCTGCCTCCGATGGCGACTCCAATGCTGCTTTCCCGGTTGGCCGGACTATGCACGCCAACCTTTCGGCGATCAGTATCCTGGGCGAAAGCGCGCTCTGGGATGCTGCCACCTTTATTGGTGAGTTCGCTTACAACCGGCGCCTGAGCATCAGCGACAACGAGGATCAGCTCGATCCGCTGGCGACAAGGGATGCCGGAGCGCTGCAGTTCGTGTTTACGCCGGAGTACTTCCAGGTGATGCCGGGACTGGATCTGAAAACCCCGATCGGCGTGGGCTATGGCCTGTTCGGACGTTCTTCGGTCAACGGTGTGCTGTTCCCCTCGGAGGGCGGCGGCAACATCAGCCTGGGTCTGACCGCGGACTACCAGCGTACCTGGCAGGCGGGTCTGAACTACACCCACTACATCGGCAGTGCCGGTTCCATCGTCAAGCCAGGTACCGCAGTGCCTGAGCTGTCCTACGACAACTTCCACGGTGACCGTGACTTCATCTCATTCACCGTTCAGCGCACGTTCTGATCGGACTCGAATCTGTGGTTAGGAGAACAATAATGAAACCCTATTCCTCTTTTCTCGCCGGTGTGGCTGCCCTGCTGATCGCGGCTCCACAGGCACAGGCGGCGGTATCCGCTGACGAAGCCGCCAAACTTGGCCAGGAACTCACGCCTCTCGGCGGTGAAAAAGCCGGTAATGCCGATGGTAGTATCCCGGCCTGGACCGGCGGTATTATCGAGATGCTGCCGGGCGATTACATGGGTGATATTCCCAAGTCCATCTTTGCCGATGAACAACCGCTGTATCAGGTGACGGCACAGAATCACGCCGAGTATGACGCGCTGCTCAGTGACGGCATCAAGGCGATGCTGAGTAAGTATCCGGACAGCTTCCGTCTCGACGTTTACCCAACCCATCGCTCCATGGCCGCGCCGCAGTCGGTGTATGACAGCACCCTGGCCAACGCTACCCGCTGTCAGCTGGCTGAAGGTGGCTATTCGGTATCCGGCTGTGCCGGCGGCATTCCCTTCCCGATTCCGCAGGAAGGGGTGGAGGTGATGTGGAATTTCCTGATGCGGGTGGAAGCACCGTCCATCGAGTACACCTTCAAGAACATTGTCGGTAACGCGGATGGCAGTCATACCCTGGCGACCCGTAACGATATCTCTTTTCAGTACCCGCCGTACTACAAGGACGTGACGCCGGATAATTGGTCAGGCGAGTACTCCATGTTCCGTTTCAACACTCTGGAACCGCCATTCAAGGCCGGTGAATCCCTGGTCGTGCGTGACAGTATCGACCGGGATCAGCCGCGCCAGGCCTGGCAGTACCTGCTCGGTCAGCGCCGGGTGCGTCGCGCGCCGACGGTCTCCTACGATACCCCTGACTTCGTCGCTTCCGGTGCCAACTACTTTGATGAGGTACAGGGCTTCTTCGGCTCGGTGGATCGTTTCAAATGGACGCTCAAAGGTAAGAAGGAGCTGCTGGTACCGTACAACAACAACAACTTTGTTGGTGCATCGCTGGATGAAGCGCTGTCCGACTACCACCTGAATTCCGACAAGGTGCGTTGGGAAAAGCACCGTGTCTGGGTGGTTGAAGCGAACGTGGCGGACGGCAAACGTCATGCGGTGCCCAAGCGTACCTACTATGTCGACGAAGACAGCTGGCTGGTACTGCTGGTGGACGGTTACGACGCTGAAGGCAAGCTCTGGCGTACCTCCATGGTGACACCGTTCGTGGTACCGAAAATTCCGGCGCTGATGGAAAAGACGGCCACCGTATTCAACCTGCAGGCCAACACCATGAGTGTGATCCAGGCGTTGAACGACGAGCACTTCCGCATTGTCGATACCAAGCAGGAAACCTTCTTCACCGGTGATGCGGTGGCCGCGGAAGCGGTGCGCTAAGACCCACTCAGCCTGCCTCCGGCCTACGGGTCGGAGGCAGCGCAGAGTCAAATAAAGGCCGGCGGCAAAGCGGTCGGCCTTGAGCGTCAGTCGAGTAGTCAGTGATGAATATAACAACGCGAAAACGTCTAATCCGGCCTGCTGTGGCGCTGTCGGTTTCCCTGCTGGTCTCCGGCGTTGCTGCTGCGGCAGTCTCTGAACGCAAAGCTGCGGTTGTGCCGGATCTGCTGGAGCTGCCGGCCCAGAAAGCCTCCAGTGCCCTGCATTCGATCCAGCTCGGCATCGCCCGGGCCGGCGAGCGACTGGTGTCGGTCGGAGAGCAGGGAATCATCCTGCTCTCCGATGACGATGGTAAAAGCTGGCGCCAGAGTACCGGTGTGCCAGTCAGCGTTACGTTGACCGATGTGCAGTTCGCTTCCGCAAAACAGGGCTGGGCCAGCGGACACAGTGGCGTCATCCTGCATACGGCAGACGGCGGTGAAAACTGGGAGCTGCAGGTCGACGGTTATCGCGTCGCTGACATCATCTACAACGAGGCGAAACGTCGTGCGGAGCTGGGACTGCCCGGTGCCGAGGATGCGCTGACCAACGCCAATTACCTGGTCAAGGAGGGGGCGGATAAGCCTTTCCTTGATCTCTATATTGCGGATGAACAGCACGGCTGGGCGATCGGTGCCTACGGTATAGCACTGGCCACCCGTGATGGCGGTAAAAGCTGGCAGTCGATCGTGGACCTGCTGCACAACGACAGTGGGCGTCATCTGTATTCGATTCAACCGGAGCAGGATGGCATGGTCGTGGCCGGTGAGCAGGGTTCCCTGTTCAGCCGGGGGGGCGGCCAGGTCGAATACCAGCGCGTGGAGACCCCCTATGCCGGCACCTTCTTCGGTTTTATTCCACTACCCAGCCAGAAACTGCTTGCTTTCGGCCTGCGCGGCAACGTCTGGCGTGAGCAGGACAGCGGCTGGCACCGTATCGATCTGGGCAGCGAAGCCACGTTGACCGCCGGTATGAGTCTGAGCGATGGCACACTGCTGCTTGGAGACGAGAGCGGACATCTGGTTGTGAGCCGCGACCGGGGACGCAGCTTCAGCAAGGCGGACGTGAGTCCGACCGCCTCAATCACAGCGATGGTCCAGGCCCGTGATGGCGCCATCGTACTGTCGACCGCACGCGGTCCGGTACGCCTGGATACCCCATTCTCCAAGCCGGAAGCACAGTGATGAATAGTCCAAACCAAGGTTCAGCTGGCGAGCAGATTCGTCACCTGGAGGATTTCGATACCCGTTCCGGTCGCATCACCGAGCGGCTGCTGTTCAACAACCGTATTGCGGTGATCCTGATCTGTCTGGCGATCACGGTTTATCTCGGGTTCCAGTCGGCCAACCTCGGCATGAGCGCTGCGTTCGAGAAAATGATCCCGACCAACCATCCGTTCATCGTCAACTTTCTGGAGAACCGCACACAGCTGGCCGGTACCGGCAATACGCTGCGCATTGCGGTGGAGAACAGAGAGGGAACGATCTTTGACGCCGAATACCTGGATACACTGCGCAAGATCCATGACGAGATCTTCCTGATGCCGGGGGTTGACCGGCCGTTCATGAAGTCGCTGTGGGCGCCGGCAGTACGCTGGACCGGCGTTACCGAAGAGGGGCTGGATGGCGGTCCGGTTATTCCCGATGGCTACGATGGTTCGGCGGCCAGCCTCGACCAGGTGCGTAACAACGTGGAACGCTCCGGCGAGATCGGTCAGCTGGTGGCGGCCAACTTCCACTCCTCGATCCTGCAGGTGCCGCTGCAGGAGCGCGATGCCAACACCGGTGAACGCATCGACTACCATGCTTTCTCGCAGCAGCTGGAACAGCTGCGCCAGAAGTATGAATCGGACAAGATTCAGATTCATATCACCGGTTTCGCCAAGGTGGTAGGGGATCTGATCGATGGCCTGAAACAGGTTCTGCTCTTCTTTGCGGTCACGATCGCCCTGGCGACCACTGTGCTGTTTCTCTACACCCGCTGTGCCCGCAGCACGCTGCTGGTTGTGGTGTGCTCGCTGACTGCCGTGGTCTGGCTGCTCGGTCTGCTGCCGCTGCTGGGTTACGATCTGGACCCCTATTCGATCCTGGTACCTTTCCTGGTGTTCGCCATCGGTATGAGCCATGGTGCCCAGAAAATGAACGGCATCATGCAGGATATCGGTCGCGGCATTCATAAACTGCTGGCGGCGCGCTACACCTTCCGCCGTCTGTTCCTGGCCGGCCTGACCGCGCTGCTGTCCGATGCCATAGGTTTTGCCGTACTGCTGGTGATCGATATCCCGGTGATCGGCGACCTTGCGATCACCGCCAGCATCGGCGTAGCGACCCTGATCTTTACCAACCTGATCCTGCTGCCGGTGCTGCTCTCCTATACCGGTGTCAACGCGAAAGCCGCGCAGCGCAGTGTCCGTGCCGAAAGCGTAGACCTGAACGACACTGAACATCGCAAACATCCGTTCTGGGCCTGGCTCGACCTCTTTACGCAGAAGCGTTATGCGGGCTTGGTGGTGCTGGCGTCACTGCTGCTGGGCGGGCTGGGGCTGGTGGTGAGCCTGCAGGTCAAAATCGGCGATACCGGGCAGGGCGCACCGGAGCTGCGTGCCGATTCGCGCTACAACCAGGATAACGCCTTTATGGTGGCCAACTACGCCGCCAGCAGCGACGTGTACGTGGTGATGGTGCGTACCGGGCAGTACGAGTGTGCTCACTACGATACGCTGATGGCGGTGGATGCCCTGGAACGGCGCCTGGCGCAGCTGCCCGGCGTGGAAGCGACCAGCTCACTGGCGGGACTGGCCAAGATCGCCCAGGCCGGCATGAACGAGGGCAGCCTGAAGTGGTACGGTATCCCGCGTTCGCAGGGGATGCTGAACGCCATCATCACCCGCGCCCCGCGCGAGCTGTTCAACCAGAACTGTGATCTGCTCACCGTTTACGCCTACCTGAAGGACCACAAGGCCGACACCCTGACCAGCGTGGTCGCCACCGTGGAAGCGTTCGCGGCGCAGTACAATAGCGACTCGATCCGTTTCCTCAGCGCGGCCGGTAATGCTGGTATCGAAGCCGCCACCAATATCGTGGTGAAGAAGGCCAACGTGCAGATGCTGCTGCTGGTGTACGCGGCGGTGATTATCCTGGCGTTTATCACTTTCCGTTCCTGGCGTGCAGTGGCCTGTGCCGTGCTGCCGTTGATGCTGACCTCGGTGCTGTGTCAGGCGCTGATGGTGTGGCTCAACATTGGCGTCAAGGTAGCCACGCTGCCGGTGATCGCGCTCGGTGTCGGTATCGGCGTCGACTACGCGCTGTATATCCTGACCGTGACACTGGCACGGCTAAAGGAGGGCAAGAGCCTGTCCGAAGCCTACTACCAGGCGCTGCTGTTCACCGGCAAGGTGGTCGTGCTGACCGGTATCACCCTCGGTGTCGCGGTGTTCACCTGGATTCTTTCGCCGATCAAATTCCAGGCTGACATGGGGATACTGCTGGCGTTCATGTTCATCTGGAACATGCTCGGCGCGTTGATACTGCTGCCGTCACTGGGCTATTTCCTGCTACGCGACAGCGGTGTTAAGCAGGTTGAAGTGAAGCTGGAAAAGAGCGGTGCGATGGCGACCTGAGCTTCCCCTGTTTAGCCGGCCCGGCCCTGAGCAGGTGCCCGGCCGCGCCGGATAGACCCGCCGCTTGCGGCCCCTGCATCAGCATGGCGTTAACCGGTATTCGTTAATGCTGCAGGGGCTGCAAGCGTTTTTGCAGGGACAGGGAGCTCGCTACTAACAATGGCACTAACTGCCGCGCAACCAAAAACTAGAACAGCACTAGACCTTTGGAACCTCGACAGCCAGCAACAGCGTGTTATGTTGTTCCGCAGATGAGCCGAGAAGAACACCGACAATAACAAAAACAGGCGTGACGACCATGAGCGAAAAAAGGTTGATCGAGCATTTCAATCTGCGCTCGAAACTGAAATTCGATATCGATAACGGCCATATCTGGTTCGGCGAAAACCGGATGTTGCTGCTCCACACCCAGGCCCTCAGCGGCCTGCGCGATGAACTGTTTGCCAACCTAGGACAATCCCGCGCCCGCGGTCTGCTGATTCGCATGGGGTTCCGTGCCGGGCAGATGGATGCCGAGGTGGCGACCCAGCTTTACGGTGCCGGCGATGACTACGACGTATTCAAGATCGGTCCCGAGTTGCACGCGTTCGAAGGTAACGTAAAGGCGGAGATCACCCAGGCGGATATCGACTGGGAGCAGGGCAGCTTCGATGGTCGGGTGCACATGGAACACTCCTGGGAAGCCGAGGCCCATATCCAGCAATACGGTATCGGTGACGATGTCGGCTGCTGGACGCTGGTGGGCTATGCCTCAGGTTATGTCAGCACCTTTTTCAAACGCTTTATCGTGTTCCGCGAAATTGAATGCGCCTGCAAGGGCGACTCTCACTGTACCGTGATCGGCAAGCCGGCCGAAGACTGGAACGATGACGCCTACATCGACCTGTTCCGGATCGACCAGAAGGTGCCGCCTGTCTGCGATATCGAGCAGCAGCTGCATCAATTGCGTGGATCGCGACCGTCAACGGCACAGCTGGAGCAGGGCAATCTGGTCGGTCAGTCGCCGGGGTTTCTGAAAGCGTTCGACCTGTTGCACAAAGCCTCCAGGGGGCCGATCAACGTGCTGCTGCTGGGTGAGACCGGGGTCGGCAAGGAGGTTTTCGCCAAGTGGTTGCATGAGAACAGCGACCGGGCGGACAAACCTTTTGTGGCGATCAACTGCGCGGCGATCCCCAATGATCTGATCGAGGCTGAACTCTTCGGGGTGCGTCGAGGCGCCTACACCGGTGCCCAGGAGTCGCGTCCGGGACGTTTCGAGCGTGCCGATGGCGGCACCCTGTTCCTCGACGAAGTGGGCGATCTGTCACTGTCGGCACAGGTAAAACTGCTGCGTGCCCTGCAAAGCGGTGAGGTGGAGCGGCTTGGCGATAACGAAGCCCGCAAGGTCAATGTGCGGCTTATTGCTGCCACCAACCTGGATCTGGAGCGGGCGATCGCCGAAGGTAAGTTCCGTGCCGATCTGTTCTATCGCATCGCCACCTATCCGGTGGAGATTCCGCCGCTGCGTGAGCGCAAAAGCGATGTGCCGCTGCTGGCCAAGGCGATGCTGAAGAAATATGCCCCGGTCTATGGCCGGCCAGAGCCGGGCTTGACCGATGGTGCGACGCAGGCGCTTATGGAGTACAGCTGGCCGGGTAATATCAGGCAACTGGAAAACCTGATCGAACGTGCCCTGTTGCTGGTGCCCGAGGGCGGTAAGATCGAGATCGGCCACCTGTTTCCCGGTAACAGCGAACAGGCGCTGGGCGGTGCTAATCTGGATAACCGGGGACGCCTGTGCAAGCAGGACGAGAGTCGCATGAATGCGCTTTACGATACCCTGATCAGTAGCGCCGATGGCCTTGAGACCCACCTGAACCGGATCTACCAACTGGCCATAGAACGTGCCGGTGGCAATCTGGCGGAAGCGGCGCGGATGCTCGGGGTAACCCGGCGCCAGGTGGCATACCGGGTACAAAAGGAGGGCGAAACGGAAGGCGAGGCTTAGTGCGAATAAGCTCGTCAGCATGAGAAAGTCTGCGCCGACGTGTCGAGGACTTTCCATGGACGCTATAGGGACAGAATCGTCCCAGGTTCTATAGACCTCTTTGGGTCCACATCGCTTAAACGAATGGCAGCTCTGTACTGCGGACAGCCGACAGCTGCTAAAAAGACATATTCCTGTATCTCGCGCAATCAGGAAAAGCAGCTATTCAGGCTGCTTTTCGCATACCTCTTGTTGTTTATAACGCTGGAAATGTGGTGGCGCGTTATAGAAAGCTCGAGTCATCTACCCTGTGCCCAGAACCAAGCAAACAAGCGAGCATAATTCGTGCTTTTTTAGCATCCATATCCTGCCCGCCGATAACGCCCTTGGCGGTCAGATCGGCAAAGCTGCCGGGGTATTCGTAGGCTGGATAAACGCGTCCTTCATCGCAGGCAGAGGTGATCACCACCGTCATACCGCTATCGACCGCCTCACGGATTGCCGACACCCAGCTCGGCGGGACATGGCCGCGGCCGAAGCCCTCGATCACCAGACCCGCCAGATTGCTGGCGGTGGCGGCGCGGATAAACAGATCTGACATGCCTGAAGCGGCCTTGATTAGCGGTACTTCCGCCATGGCGGGCAGGTTATCGAAACAGGCTTTCGGTGCGCCTGGGGTGTTTTGGATAAACAGTTCACCACGGTCGATAGTGCCGATCTGGCCCCCGGCGAAGCCATCCACGTTTGAGGTATGTACCTTGCGCACTGAACGGGGCGAGAAGATCTTTTCATTAAACACCAGCAGGGTGCCGGAGCAATCTGGCTGGTCAGCTGCCGCCAGGGTGATCGCATCACGGATGTTGGCGAAAGAGTCGCTGCCCATTTCTCCGGGAATCCGCTGGGAACCGGTAGTCACCACCGGCTTGTGGCTGGTAATGGCCAGGGAGAGGAAGTAGCTGGTTTCCTCCAGCGTATCGGTGCCGTGGGTGATCACCACACCGCTGATATCGGTGCGCAGCAGGAAGGATTCCACCACAGACTTCAACAGCAAAAGCTTGTCGAAATCCATGGCGTTGCTGGGGATCTGAAAGGCGCTGAACACCTCCAGCTCGACCTGATCCGAAGAGAGATCTCTATACGCGCCTAGCAGCTTTTCACCGGTAAGTTTGCCGGCGATAGAACGCCCGGTTTCCGGATCGGTGGTGCTGGCGATGGTGCCGCCGGTGGTAATAACGGCTATTTTTTTCATGAGTTTTCTCATGTGGAAATTTTTACGCTGCCGCGTTTAGGTGCAGGTTTCGCCCTGCTGGGCGAGTCAAGGCACTTGTGCGGCTGATTTAGAGGGAAAAGGTGCCTTAACAATCCCAAACCGCCCCTACTGCTTGGTCGGCTGCTCCGACTGCCCTGTGCTTCTCGCCTGAAAGAGAGGGATCTCCAAACTCGCCGCTTCGCGGCTCAGACAGTCGATCCCTTTTTCCTCTTTCAGTCTGCGATGCTCGGCTGCGCAGAAGGGGAACCACTGTCTGGCTCAGTTGGGCTCGGTGTGATCGAGCCCTGTTTTAGCCACGGATTGTCAAAAAGCGAACCCAAAGAAGGGGGTTAATCATCACGTCCGGAAGCTTCTTTCAAAGCCTTCTCCCCCAGCGAGTAATACTTAGCGCGCTCTTCAGCAGGCACCATATTCCCCCCGGTCGCCCAGGCCAGATGCGTGGCATTGGCCAGATTATCGGCCAAACCGATCTGCGCAAGCGTTTCGCTGCCAGCCTTCTGCAACCAGGCAAACCCTGGCAAACCAGCGGCGGCCGAAGGCTCGATGGAAAGATCTTCGGCATCGGTCATCAGTTTCACCAGCGCGTGGAGAGTGTCGTCGCTGGCGGTGTAGATGCCATCCAGCAGCGGATCCATCACTTCGCCAACAAACGCGGACGGACGACCCACCGCCAGGCCATCGGCGCAGGTCAGGTTATCCAGGCCGATATCCTGCACGCTAATACCGTTATGCAGGCCTGAGTGCATACCCAGCAGCATGCAGGGGGATTGGGTCGGTTCCGCAAAGAAGCAGTGAACGGCATCGCCGAACACATGCTTGAGACCGAACGCCACGCCGCCGGGACCACCGCCCACGCCGCACGGCAGGTAGACGATCAACGGATGTTCGTTATCCACAACAACCTGCTGCTCAGCAAGCTGCTTTTTAAGGCGCAGGGCCGCCACGCTATAGCCGAGGAAGAGCGTGGTGGAGTCTTCATCATCGACGAAGTGGCAGCCGGGTGTGGCCAGTGCTTCTTCACGGCCCTGGGCCACGGCGACGCTGTAGTCGGATTGGTGCTCGACCACGTTGACGCCCTTGGAGCGCAGCATCGCTTTTTTCCATTCGCGGGCGTCGGCGGACATATGCACGGTCACATTGAAGCCGAGCTTGGCACTCATGATACCGATACTCAGACCCAGGTTGCCGGTGGACCCGACCACGATGCCGTGCCTGGCGAACAATTCTTTGAACGGTGCGCTATCGAAGCAGGTGTAGTCCATGCCCTCGTGCAGCAGGCCGTTCTCTTCGGCCAGTTTTTCGGCGTACTGAAGCACTTCATAGATACCGCCTCGCGCCTTGATGGAACCGGAGATCGGCAGGTGGCTGTCGCACTTCACCAGCAGGTGGGTCGGCGCTTCGGTGGCGAGCAGGTCGGCCACCGCTTTCGCGCCTTTATCCACGCGGATCAGGTCGGACTCGATGATGCCGTCGCGTTCGGCGGTTTCAGGGAACACCGCCTTGAAGTAAGCGGCGAACCGATCCAGTCGAGCTCTAGCGTCTTCAATATCGGCGAAGCTCAGTGGCAGCGTGTTTTTAACCGACTCGAAAGAGGTGACCTTGGGGTTGATCCAGAGGCGCTCGCGGCACTGCTGCAGATCGTCGAGAACCGGATCCTGCTCGGTGGTCGCCTTGGCTATCCAGTCGATGTAATTCAGGTTTTCCATAATCAGTTAAACCTCGGGCTGGGGCAGTTGGGTCAGAGCGTCGGGTCAGAGCAGAAAGTTGATGCCGACAATCAAAAGTAACATTGAGAACAGACGCTTCAGCAGCACCTGGTCCAGACGGTGAGCCAGCTTCGCACCGAAGCGGGCAAAAAACATACTGGTGGCGCCGATACCGATCAGGGCCGGCAGGTAAACATAGCCCAGGCTCCACTCGGGCAGGCCTTGTGCCTGCATGCCAAACCAGATAAAGGAGGCGGAGCCTGACAGGGCAATGGGCAGACCGCAAGCGGCGGATGTCGCCACTGCGATTTTCATCGGGAAGCCGCGCCAACTGAGCAGCGGAACGGTCAGTGAGCCGCCGCCGATACCGAAGATCGCCGATGCCCAGCCGATGAAAATACCGGAGCCGCCCAGGAACACCCGGCCCACCGGTTTCTCCTCACGGCCGCTCGGTTTGAGCTGGAAGAACATCTGCACGGCGATGACGATGGCAAACACGCCGATCACCCGCTGCAGCACCTCACCGCTGAGGAATGAAGCGGTATAGCCTCCCAGCACGCTGCCGCCAACGATCCCCAGGCTCAGCATAGCCACTGCAGGCCAACGCACGGCGCCGTGCTTGTGATGCGCCATCACCGAGTTGATCGAGGTGAAGACGATGGTGGCCAGTGAGGTGCCCACCGCCAGATGGGTAAGAATCTCCGGCGAGATACCCTGGGCGGTGAACATGTAGACCAGGATCGGCACGATCACCAGGCCGCCGCCGATGCCGAAAAGGCCCGACAGGACACCGGCTACCGATCCGAGGATCAGGAAGGTTATCCACTCCATTATCTATAGATTCCGTACTGCTTGAAGAATGTCCCGATGTCCCTGGGGACACCGGGTATACGAGGAGCTAACAGTTTTCCAAAGCGTATCAGGCGAAGCCGAGGAAGCCTTCCACTTCGCTGATCGGGCTGGCGTTCTTCAGGTAGTCCAGATCCACCTGTGGGCGCTCCAGTTCCACGTCGCCGGCGAACAGGGTTTCCAGCTCACGGGCAAAGGCCAGGGTTTCCAGATCGCTGCCGCGACGGCCGATGATCTGCAGACCAAACGGCATGCCGTTGGCATCGCGACCGGTGGGCAGGGTCACTGACGGGTGGCCGGCCAGGGTGGAGGCGTAGGCCATGGAGAGCCAGTGGTAGTAGCTCTGGGTCGGTTCGCCGTCGATCTCGGTGGGGTAGAGCTCGTGCCAGTCACGCGGGCTGATGGTAGTGGTCGGCGCGACGATAAAGTCGTGGTGTTCAAAGAACGCCTGCCACTGACGGTAGAGCTTGGTCTGGTTGGTCAGTGCACGTACTACGTCCAGCGCCGAGTAGCTTTCGCCTTCGATCACGTTGTCGTGAACGTTCGGGCCCACCTTGTCCGGGTACTGTTTGGCCAGATCGCGGTGATGGCCGGAGAAGCACAGGGCACGGATCACGGCGAAGGTGTCATCGGCGCTGATGCAGTCCGGGTGGGTATCGTTGAACTGACCGAACACATGACCGAAACGTTTGAGTTTGGCGTGGAAGCTGTCAGCCACCAGCTTTTCGGTCATGGCGAAACCGAAGTTGTGGGTAAACGCGACACGGGCGTTGCACAGGTCGTAGTGCGGCAGATGACGGAAGGCTTCAGGCTTGTAGATCTCCTGACCTTCGATCACCGGGGTCCAGGGGTCGCGACGATCCGGGCGGATCATGGCAGAGAGCATCAGTGCGGCATCGTCCACGGTGCGTGCCATCGGGCCGTTCAGTGACATCGGCAGCCAGCCCAGCGGGCGGCTGTGGCCGGGCACCAGCCCCGGGGTGCTGCGAAAACCGACCACTCCACAGAAGGAGGCCGGGTTACGCAGGCTACCGCCGGTGTCAGAACCGGTGGCCAGCGGGCTCATACCGCAGGCCAGGGCCACGGCGGAACCGCCGGAAGAGCCCGCGCAGGAGCGGGTCAGGTCAAAGGGGTTGGCGGTAACGCCGTAGACCGCGTTGCGGGTGTTACCACCGGCGCTCCACTCCGGGTTGTTGGCCTTGCCCATCATCAGCGCGCCTTCCTGGCGCAGCTGTTGGATCATCGGATCATCGCCCTGGGCGATATTGTCGGCGTAAATCTCGCTGCCGAAGGTGGTGGGCAGGCCTTCCACGTCGACCATATCCTTCACGGAAACCGGCAGGCCGTGCAGGACGCCGAGCTTGTCACCACGGTCGATGGCGTTCTGGGCGTCGGCTGCGGCGCTGCGCATCTTGGCGTAGTCATCAACCACCAGAGCGTTAACCGCAGGGTTTACCTCTTCGGCGCGGGCGATGCAGCTTTCGGTCAGTTCTACCGCAGACAGCTTTTTCGAAGCCATCAAACGGCGGGCTTCGGAGGCACTCAGATCACAAGGGTTCATAAACTTCTCTCTAAATCGTCAATTCGTCTCAAATGCCTGGCGCTGAATTGCCAGGTGTTCTACTAGCAGGCGCTTAGCTGGCTGGTGAAAAATTGGCAAAATCCCAGGAGCGTCCCGGCGCCACTTCGATCAGCTGGCGCGTGTATTCCGCCTTTGGGTTGCCGAGCACATCGCTGGCCGGGCCGTACTCGACCACTTTGCCGCGCTGCATCACCAGCACGTCGTCACAGATCTGTGCGGCCACACGCAGGTCGTGGGTGATAAACAGCACCGCGATACCGAGGCGCTCCTGGATATCATCCAGCAGGGCCAGCACCTGGGCCTGGACCGATACATCGAGGGCGGAGACGGCTTCGTCCGCCACGATCACATCGGGCTCCATGGCCAGGGCGCGGGCGATGGCGATACGCTGGCGCTGACCGCCGGAAAACTGATGCGGGAAGCGATCAATGGCGTCCGCCGGCAGGCCTACCAGCTGCAGAAGCTCGGCGGCACGGCCCAGGGCGGTTTCCCGCTGGGCGCCATAGTTCATCGGCCCTTCGATCAGGCTGTCACCCACGGTGCGGCGCGGGTTCAGCGAGCGGTAAGGATCCTGGAAAATCATCTGGATGCGATGACGGTGCGGTTTCAGACCCACGGCGGTGAGGCCGGAGATCTGCTGGCCATCGACACGGATCACACCATCGGTGGGGTCGATCAGGCGCATGACACAGCGTGCCAGGGTGGACTTGCCGGAACCGGATTCACCGACGATACCGAGGGTGCGGCCTTCATACAGCTTGAAGCTGATGTCGTTGACCGCCTTGGTACCGGCCTTGGGCTTCTTGAACCAGCTCAGCAGGCTGCGCGGCGGCGCGTACTCTTTCACCAGCTCGGCCACATCCAGTACCAGGCGCGGGCCTCGCTGGGCGCGCGGGTCACGCGGCGTCAGGCTCGGCACCGCCGAGAGCAGATCGCGGGTGTACTGCTTCTGCGGGTTCGACAGGATCTGACGCACCTCACCCTGTTCCACGATGACACCGAAGTGCATAACGCAGACGCGATGGGCGATATCCGCCACCACACCCATATCGTGGGTGATAAACAGTACGGCGGTACCGTGTTTCTCCTGTAGCTCGCGGATCAGCTTCAGGATCTGGTGCTGGGTGGTTACATCCAGCGCCGTGGTCGGCTCATCGGCGATCAGCAGCTTGGGTTTCAGCAGCAGCGCCATGGCGATCATGATGCGCTGGCGCTGACCACCGGAGAGCTGGTGCGGGTAGCTGTCGTACATCCGCTCGATATCCGGCAGGTGTACCTGCTCCAGCGCATCCAGCACGATTTCGCGGCGCTTGGCGGCCGGCTCGGAGGTGTGGCAGGCCAGCACTTCATCGAGTTGACGGCCCACGGTCAGCACCGGGTTCAGTGCCGTCATCGGTTCCTGGAAGATCATCGCCATGCGGCTGCCGCGCAGCTCGCTGATCAGCTTCGGGCTCGCCTTGAGCAGATCTTCGCCATCCAGGGTGATGCTGCCGCCGGCGGCGCGCAGGGCGCCTTCCGGCAGCAGGCCCATGGTGGTCAGCGAGGAGACTGACTTGCCGGAGCCACTTTCGCCCACCAGGCAGAGGGTCTCGCCCGCTTTGATCTCGAAGGAGATGCCTTTAAGGATCTGTTTCGGATCCTTGGCGTCGGTTTCAACGACCAGAGAATCGACTTTCAGTACGGGGTTTTCAGTGCTCATCAGCCTTCCCTCCGCTTCATTTTCGGATCCAGTGCATCGCGGGCCGCGTCACCCAGCAGGTTGACCGACAGGATGCAGAGTGACAGCAGCAGACCCGCCCAGAGAATCATCGAGGGGTTGAGCTGGAAGTAGATACGGCCCTCGGACATGATGTTGCCCCAGGTCGGTGTTTCAGAACTCAGCCCCACACCCAGGAACGACAGGGTCGCTTCGGTCAGGATCGCGGCGGCACAGATATAGGTGCACTGTACGATCAGCGGTGCGAAGGTGTTGGGCATCAGGTGACGCCAGAGGATGGTGCGGGTCGGCGTGCCCATCAGCACCGCTGCTTCCACGAACGCTTCTTCGCGGGTGGCCAGCACCTGGGAGCGCACCAGTCGCACGATCTGCGGGATCTCCGGCACCATGATCGCAATCATCAGTGTCCAGAGGTTGGCCGAGGTCAGCGACACGATGGCAATCGCCGCGAGGATACCGGGGATCGCCATCAGGCCATCCATAAAGCGCATCAGGATCGCATCCAGGGTGCGGAAGTAACCAGTCAGCAGCCCCAGCGGCAGACCGATCAGCACGCAGAGGAACGCCACGCCCAGGCCCACGGTGAGGGAGACCTGCGCACCGTAGACCACCCGGGAGAACAGGTCGCGGCCGTAGGCGTCGGTGCCGAGCAGATGTTCCGCGCTCATTCCCTGCAGGCGGTTGGCCGGTGAGAGTTCGACCGGATCATGGGTGGCGATCATCGGTGCGAAGATAGCCATCAGTACGATCAGCGAAAGAATGGTACCGGCAATGATGGTGGCGGTTTTCGGGCGTACCCGGAACACCTTGCTCATCAGCTTGTGGATGCCGCGGCTCGCAGGCATCTCGGTGGAGACAGTCTGTGCGTGCATTAGTAACGGATCCTCGGGTCAGTGATGGCGTAGGACAGGTCGATCAGCAGGTTGATGACCACGTAAAGGCCGGCAGTAAGCAGTATCAGCGCCTGGATCACCGGATAGTCACGGGACAGCACCGCATCCACGATCAGACGGCCAAGGCCCGGGATGTTGAACACGGTTTCGGTGACCACCACGCCGGAGACCATCAGCGCGAAACCGGCACCAACCACGGTGAGGATCGGCACGGCCGCGTTACGCAGGGCATGGCGGAACAGTACGATGCGCTGGCCCAGGCCCTTGGCGCGGGCGGTACGAATGTAATCCTCGCCGAGCACTTCCAGCATGCTGGCGCGGGTCATACGGGCGATCAGTGCGATATAGACAGAAGAGAGGGTCATCGCCGGCAGAATCAGGCGCGAGATGAATTCGCCGATGCCATCATCGATGCTGCGGTAACCCTGTACCGGCAGCCATTTCAGCTCGATGGCGAACACCTGAATCAGGATGTAGCCGATGACGAAGACCGGTACCGAGAAGCCAACCACGGAGGTGGACATCACCAGGTTGTCGATCCACTTGCCCTGTTTCCAGGCAGCAATCACGCCCAGGGGCACAGCGACCAGAACGGTCAATGTAATAGCGGCCAGAGCGAGACTGATGGTCGGCTCAAGACGCTGGGAGATCATCGACATCACCGAGGTCTGGGAGATCAGCGAGGTGCCGAAGTCACCCTGAAGCAGGTTGCCGATCCAGATAAAAAACTGGGTATGGAGCGGTTCGTTCAGGCCGAGGGCGGTACGGATGTTGTTAACCTGCTCGGCATCGGCCATTTCACCGGCGATGATGGTAGCGGGATCGCCCGGCGAGAGGCGCAGTAGCAAAAACACGGATAGAGCGACGACGAGCATGACGGGTATGGCGGCCAGCAGTCGACGGATAAAGTAACCAAGCATGGTTTATCCCCCGGATAGAGGTGAATCGGGATCGAGCACCCCGCCCGGGCGGGCGGGGCTTGTTACAAGGGTTCGAAGAGAGGTTTCAAGCCTTAAGCTTAGTCCTCTTTCTTCATGCCCCAGAAGGCAGTCAGCGGACCCTGGACGATGTCGGAGACATCATCGCGCCAGGAGTTGACCAGCTTGAACTGACCCAGCGGGATGGTGTTGACCTCCTGCATGGCAAGCTTCTGCACGTCGGTCACCATCTGGGCACGGGCGTCAGCATCAGTAGTCGCCGCGTAGTCCGAGCGCAGTTTTTCCATTTCGGGGATATCCGGCCAGCCGAAGTAGCTGCCGGTTTCGCCGCTGGAGATCAGCAGCGGGTTAACCACCGGAGACCAGAGCGCATCGACGCTGTAGTTGGTGATAAACATGCCCCAGCCGCCTTCGCTCGGCAGGTCCTTGCTGGCGCGCTGGCTAACCACGGTCTGCCAGTCCATCGGGCGCAGTTCAACCTTGAAACCGGCCTTGCGCAGTGCCTGGGCAACAACGATTGGCTGCGGTGCCAGGGTGGCCACGTCGGTGGGCTGCAGGATCACCACCGGGGTGCCGTCGTAGCCGGCTTCTTCCAGCAGTTTCTTGGCTTCTTCCAGGTCGCCGCCGCTGGTCAGAGATTCACCGTCAACTTCACTTTCGCGGGGGTGGTTGCAGCCGAAGACGGAGGCGCAGAGTTCGTAGAAACGCGGATCACCGATCATCGCCGCCATCACGTCTTCCTGGCTCACGGCCAGCAGTGCGGCGCGGCGGATGCGGGCGTCGTTCAGCGGCGCGTGCAGGAAGTTCATGCGCGCCACGGACATCCAGCCCAGCGGGTCGTTCACCGCAGTGTGCACTTCAGGGTTGGCTTCAAGCAGCGGCATCAGGTCGTAAGGGGTACGCTCGATGTAGTCGATATCGCCGCTGTTGATGGCGTTGATGGTGGTCTGCACGTCCGGCATGTTGATCCACTCGACGCGGTCCACATACACCTCTTTGCTGCCGGAAGTAGCTACTGGTGCTTCAGTACGGGGTACGTATTCATCGTACTTTTCGTAAACTACTTTGACGCCTGGCTGGAACTCATCGGCGACAAACTTGAACGGACCTGAACCGATCTGGTTCGGCAGCGGCTCACCGTTCGGCACGCTGGCCACCGCTTCCGGCATCATGAAGGCGGGAACGGAGGAGGGCTTGGAGATCAGGCTGATCACTTCGCCAAACGGCTTGGCCAGCTTCAGCTCAAAGGTTTTATCGTCAACAGCGGTCAGGCTTTCAGTGTTAGCCATCAGCAGCTTGCCGCCGGCGTCGAAGGTGCCCCAGCGCTTAAGCGAAGCGATACAGTCAGCGGCGGTGACCGGCGTGCCGTCGTGCCAGGTCAGGCCATCGCGCAGGGAGAAGGTGTAAGTCATACCATCTTCGGAAACTTCCCAGTCAGCCATCTGCGGCTTGGGCGCGTAGTTTTCGTCCAGACCCAGCAGGGTGTCATAGATCATGTAACCGTGGTTCTTGGTGATGGTTGCACTGCTGGCAACCGGATCAAGACCACGCAGCGCTGCGTGCATGACGGCACGTACGGTGGTGTCAGCCTGAACGTTAGCAGCGAAGGAAAGAGCGCTGGCCATGCCAGCAACTGCCAGCATACCGAGTCCTGTCGAACGGCGGTTGAACTTCGGTTTCAACATCGTGTGGTACTCCTTAGCGGGTCTAATCTCAGGGGCATAACTTTATATAGGTCTGCACTGTTTTTTTGTCGTGCCTTAACCCTGTTGCATTCGATACTAACGCTGGCTTTGGGCATGCAGTTAGATGTATTTTTCGAATAAGGTATTGCCTTTTCGGCAATACCCTCGGGGCGTGGAAGGATAGAGATATGAATGACCGGGCGCTAGTGGACAATGCGTTGCGCTATTTTCTTGAGGTGGCCCGTCAGGGCTCGATCAACAAAGCTTCCAACGAGTTGCATGTGGCGCCGTCGGCGGTGAGCCGGCAGATTGCGCGGCTGGAGTCAGAGCTGGGTACCCAGCTGTTTGAGCGCCTGCCCACCGGTATGAGGCTAAGCCCATCGGGGGAGCTGCTGGCCGGTCATGCGCGCAAGGCGCGGCTGGAGGCAGCGCGGATTATCGATGAGATCACCGGCCTTGAAGGGATACAGAAGGGGATGGTGCATATCGCCAGTATCGAGGGTCTGGCGAGCTATCTGCTGCCCCATGTGATCGGTGAGTTCCGCAAGAAGTACTGGGGGATCCACTTCGATCTGCAGATCTGCTCATCGGCCGAAGTGACCCGCAGGGTGCGTGAGGGCAATGCGGATATCGGCCTGGCCATATCGCCGCCGCCGGAGCGGGATATCAAGGTGGAGAAGCGGATCATGGCACCGATCTACGCCATCATGGCCAAGGATCATCCGCTGGCATCGAAGAAGCAGGTGACCCTGGCCCAGCTCAGCAACTACCCGCTGGCGCTGCCGACACCGGATACCACGGTACGTCAGCTGTTCGATGTGAGCTGCAGTCGCCAGGGGTTGCTGATCGAGCCGGTGATGGTGTGTAACTTTGTCAATTCACTGATCCAGTTTGCCGCCTGCGAGGGCGGTATCACGCTGTTTGGCGAGGTCTCTATCCGTCATCTGAATGATGGCTCCGAACTTAAGGCGCTGCCGATCAAGGATCGGGAGATGAGCGCCCGAACCATCGAAGTACAGACCATGGCGGGGCGCACTCTGCCGAAAGGGGTTGCTGCCTTTCTGGAACCCCTTTGCATGGCTTTGGAATGAGGCGCTGCAGTACGTTCAGTATGCCTTGCCTCGCGCGCTGACCGGCCAGAGAGCTTCCACCTTGCCGTTGCGCACGCCCACGTACCAGTCGTGGATGTTGCAGGTCGGGTCGCAGTGGCCGGGGATCAGGCGCAGGCGTTCGTTGATCTTCAGAACGTTGTGCGGATCCTCGATCTCGCCGTGCTCGTCGGAGCATTTGACGTATTTCACATCGTCGCGGCCGAAGATCACCGGCAGGCCTGAGTCCACCGACTGCACCTTGAGACCGGCGTCGCAGACCGCCTTGTCCGCCTTGGCGTGGCTCATGATGCTGGTGAGAATAAACAGCGCATTCTCCCACTCGCCCTGATCGATTCGGCGCCCCTCCTGGTCCAGGTTGCGGCCGTAATCTGCATCCATGAAGGCGTAGGAGCCGCACTGAAGTTCGTTGTAAACGCCGGAGTTACTCTCCAAATAGTAGGAGCCGGTGCCGCCGCCGGTGACCAGCTCAGGCTTGAGGTCGGCTTCGGTCAGCGCGTCCACCACCTGCTTAGCCTTCGCCACGGCGATATCCAGTTTCTCCTTGCGCTCGGCATAGGTACGCAGGTGCTGCATATCGCCCTGGTAGGCCTGGATGCCGCCGAACTTCAGGTTGTCGGCTGCGTCGATTGCCTGGGCGATCGCCACTGCCTGCTCCGGTGTATCCACACCGCAGCGCCCGGCGCCGCAGTCGATCTCTACCAGGCATTCCAGCTCGGTGCCCGCGGCTGTTGCCGCTGCCGATAGCTCAGCCACGTTAGCTATATCGTCGATGCAGACACTGGTGCGGACACCCAGCTTGGGGATAGCTGCCAGACGTTTCAGCTTCAACGGATCGCGCACTTGGTTGGAGATCAGCACATCCTTGATACCGCCACGAGCGAACACCTCGGCCTCGGAGACCTTCTGGCAGCAGACGCCATCGGCGCCGCCGAGTTTCTGCTGCAGCTTGGCCACATCCACCGACTTGTGCATTTTGCCGTGAACACGGTGGCGCATGCCGTGGGCTTTGACGTACTCGCCCATCTTGATGATGTTACGTTCCAGCGCATCCAGGTCGAGGATCAGGCAGGGTGTCTGAATCTCACTCTCGTCCATTCCGACCTGAGCCGGCAGCTCAAAACCTACTTCCAGTGCCTGCGGATCAGGACCCGTGACCATGCTGTGTACTCCGTGAATTATGCGTTGCTGATGATGTGGCCCGGCTGCAGTCTTCTGCTGTGCAGGCTTAATTGAACGGTGTTCTATTAAGTAGTATCGTCAAAACGATCAAAAGGCAATCGTAGTCATCGGGAAAGCAGCTTCTTGGCCAGTCATAGCGATAAAAACGATAAGAAACCGGGGCTGCGGGGCAGGGCGGCAACAGTGGGCCTGGATAAGGCGCAGATTGTTAATGCCGCCATAGAGCAGATCGACCAGCGCGGGCTGGCCGCCTTCTCCATGCGCGAACTGGCCAGAACCCTTGGGGTATCGCCCGCCGTGATCTATTGGCATGTGGGCGGGCGCCAGGAAGATCTGTTCGCCGAAGTTTCCGCGGTGATCACCGCTGCACTGACCGATGATTTCGAACCGGATCAGGGCTGGCAGGAGCGCCTGCGCTCGGTGTTCCGCCGCTACCGTTACCTGGTGCATCAACACCCCAGGGTGGCGCCGCTGCTCGGTGCGCAAATGAAGTCCAACGGTGTTGCCAACCTGGTCTGGGTGGAGACGGTGCTGGCGGCACTGGCGGAAGCGGGCTTTGAGGGCGAGAGTCTGCGCGATGCGTTCAATGTGCTGATCGGCGGCTTGTCCGGTTTTGTCACCATGGAGCTGGCGCCGCCACCGGCGGATGACTCCAGCGGCTGGCAGCAGACTTTTGCCGATCGGGTCGCAAGCTTCGATGCCGAACAATTTCCCCATACCCACGCGGTGCTGCCGCTGATCAGCAATCGTATTTTCGTGCTGCGCTGGCAGAACGGCGCCGATGTTTCCTACGACAGCAGCTTTGAGATGCTGCTCGATATCATCATCGATGGCCTGGCGCAGCGGGCGCCCAGGTCGGACAACACTGGCGGATAAGCGGCAGCAGGGAGGGCTGGATGTCAGAGATACTGGTTCTGGGTGCCGGCATGGTCGGTGTTTCCACCGCGCTCGCCTTGCAGGCCCAAGGGCACTCGGTGGTGCTGGTGGACCGGCATAGCAGCTGTCGCGAAACCAGCTACGGTAACGCCGGCGTGATCCAGACCGAGGCGGCGGAACCCTATGCCTTGCCGAGAAACCTGACAACCCTGTTCCGTTACGGCCTTGGCCTCAGTAACGACGTGCTCTGGCAGCCGGGTGCTCTGCTGCGGATGATGCCGGCGCTCTGGCGCTACTTCCGCCACTCCGCGCCCGCCGAGCACGCCCGTATCAGCCGCATCTATTCACAGCTCACCTCTCGTGCTGCCGATGACCACGCGCCTCTTGTGGATGCGGCGGGGATGCGCCCGCTGATTTCCACCGATGGACTGTCGGAGGTTTATCGCCAGCAGAGCAGTTTTGAACAAGCAGCCAGGGACGCTGAGCGGTTCAGAGAGCAGTACGGCATCAGCTCACGCATTCTCGAGGGCGCTGCCTACCGTGCGGAGGAGCCCGCGCTAAAGCAGGCGCCCGCCGGAGTTATCCACTGGAACCAGAGCTGGAGCTGCCGGGACCCCGGCGCGCTGACCGATGCGTACCGTGCGCTGTTTATTAAGCGTGGTGGCGTCTGTCGGCAGGGTGATGCTCAAAGCCTGCGGCAGACAGGCAAAGGTTGGTGTGTTAAGAGCGAAAACGGATCGATCGAGGCCGAACAGGCGGTCATCGCCCTGGGTCCCTGGTCACCGCAGCTGCTGCGCCGCTTTGGCTACCGGATTCCGATGATCTACAAACGCGGCTATCACGGCCACTTCGATGCGCCGGTGGCTCTGAAGCGTCCGTTCCTGGATGTGGATAACGGCGTCGTGGTGGCGTCGATGCAGAAGGGGATGCGCGTCACTTCGGGCGCGGCGCTGGTGGGTCTGGACTCGGCAGCGAAACCGATCCAGCTGGAACGTGGTGCTGCAGCGCTGCGCAGCCTGCTGGACCTGGGCGAACGAATCGATGAGCCCCAGTGGTTCGGTAGCCGGCCCTGTATGCCCGATATGCTGCCAATGGTGGGTGCGGCACCGAAGCACCAAAGCATGTGGTTCAACTTCGGCCACGGCCATCAAGGGTTTACGCTGGGGCCGACTACCGGCCAGCTGCTGGCCGAAATAATGGCTGGAGTAGACTCGGAAATAATCCGCGGTCTGGCACCTGCAGCGAGGCTCTGATTGGATCGGGTTACTTTGGTCAAACCATCTTCAGTGGGGCGGGTGTGCCAGGTTTGCTCTTTTGACCAGAACGCTTAATTTCACTTTGGCTCCTAGCCGTCTAAGCGCACCAATCATCCCCTTCAGCGCAGCCGAGCATCGCAGGCTGAAAGAGAGAAACGGGATCGACTGTCTGAGCCGCGTAGCGGCGAGTTTGGAGATCCCGCTCTTTCAGGCGAGAAGCACAGAGTAATCGGCGTAGCCGATCAAGCTGTCGGGGCGGTTTAGGATTGTTAAGGATCTTGGGCGCCCAAGATCCTTGACTCGCCAGCAGGCGAAACCTGCGTCGAAGAGGCTTGAGGTAAAGATGAAGCCAGCATTAGTTGCGACTGGGCTTCATTCAAATAAACGATGCGGAGTAAAAACTATCCTTACTTCGCCGGCGGCTCATCCCGCAGGAAAATCCACTTGTTACCCTCAGACTGCTCCGGGCTGAAGTAGTAGCCTTCCAGATCGAACGCTTTCAGCGCTTCCGGGTTGTCGATGCGGTTCTCGATAATATAGCGACTCATCAGGCCACGGGCTTTCTTGGCGTAGAAGCTGATGATCTTGTACTGGCCGTTTTTCAGATCCTTGAAATCCGGGGTGATGATGTCGCAATCCAGATTCTTCGGCTTCACCGACTTGTAGTATTCGTTGGAGGCCAGGTTCACCAGCACCGGGTTTTCCTGTTCGTTCAGTTCCGCCTGAAGGGACTCGGTGATGATGTTGCCCCAGAACTGGTAAAGATTATCGCCGCGCTTGTTTTTCAGCTTGGTACCCATCTCCAGGCGGTAGGGTTCCAGCAGGTCCAGCGGGCGCAGCACGCCATAGAGGCCAGAAAGAATGCGCAGGTGGTTCTGGGCGAACTCGAAATCCGCATCGCTGAAGTTTTCCGCTTCGAGGCCGGTGTAAACATCGCCCTTGAACGCCAGTACGGCTGGGCGGGCGTTGTCCAGGTTGTGCTCGCGTTCCCAGCTTTCGTAGCGTGCCACGTTGAGGCTCGACAGCTTGTCGCTCAGCTTCATCAGGTCGGCAATATCCTGCACGGCCAGGGTGCGCAGCTGCTCTATCAGTTCCGCGGAGTGGTCGAGAAAACGCGGCTCGGTGTGCTTGTCGGTCGCGAGCGGAGATTCGTAGTCCAGTGTTTTGGCGGGGGAGATCAGAGTCAGCATCGAAGTTGGGCCTGCAATCCGTGAATTGAGAACTGCCGATGATACCCAACCTGCCTGGTCGGCAAAAGGCGGCCGCTTCAACGAGAGGGAAGTGGCCGCGGTTTCTTGATGGCTTTAATGGGCGTTGCGCAGGCGGATGTTGAGTTCATCCACCACTTCGGCCCAGTCGGAATCGGCCTGGATCGCATCCTGCAGGAACGAGGCCTGGGAGTCGGTCCAGAAAGTGGCTTTGTGCAACGGAATCTCTTCGCTGAACAGGCGGTGGGTCTCGATAAACTGGTCGATAGCCGCCGTATCACTGGGCAGACCCAGCTGCTCGAACAGGGTATTCAGCGTATGGGCGCTGGTATCCATAATCTTCAAACCTCCTGTTTTCAATTGATTGTTCGCAGGCGTTGCTACGCCGGCGGGATGCAACCGGTTTAAGTATGGATGGGCCGGTGTCGATGTCAAAGCCCGGGGCCGCTGCCAACAGCCTCAGACCAAAGCTTGTTCAGGTGCGGCGCTGCTGCATCCACTGCTGGCCGATCACGCAGAGCAGGGCACCGAGGAGAACAAAGGCGGAGTTCAGTAGCGCCGGAGATTCGCCCAGCAGCGAGATCAACGCGCCGGCAAACACCAGCCCGCCAAACATGCAGAACAGTGCGATCAGCAGGCTGTGGGTAATTTCTCCGGCAGAGCGGGCGCGGCGGCGCTTGATCAGGATGCCCGCCGGCAGCAGAAATCCGGCCAGGGTGATGAAAGAGGGTATAAGTTCGGACATTTTTATTCTCGTTGCTGGTTAGCCGATGATTTTTTGTATCATCTTGTTGCCTTTGGAGACAGCCTCCAAAGGTCGATATCGTGTATCATATCGCTCCTCACACGCGAAGGATCCAAAGAGTAAACGATGAGTAAAAAGACCGTACTGACTGGTATCACCACCTCGGGTACGCCGCACATCGGCAACTACCTGGGCGCGATCAAACCGGCCATCGAAGCGAGCGAGAATCCGAACTTCAACAGCTTCTTCTTTCTTGCCGATTATCATGCGCTGATCAAATGCCATGACCCGGAGCGGGTTGCCCGTTCCACCCGCGAGATCGCCGCGACCTGGCTGGCGCTGGGGCTGGATACCGACAAGGCGACTTTCTACCGTCAGACCGACATCCGCGAGATCCCGGAGCTGACCTGGATCCTGACCTGCCAGACCTCCAAGGGCCTGATGAACCGCGCCCACGCCTACAAGGCGGCCACCGATGCCAACCGTGATGCGGGCAGCGAGGACCTGGACGACGGCGTGACCATGGGGCTGTTCAGCTACCCGATCCTGATGGCGGCGGACATCCTGATGTTCAATGCCGATATCATTCCGGTGGGCAAGGACCAGATCCAGCATATTGAGATGGCGCGTGACGTGGCTGGCCGTTTCAATCATGTCTACGAACCGCTGTTCACCCTGCCGGAAGCGCTGGTGGATGAAGAGACCCAGCTGATTCCGGGCCTCGACGGTCGCAAGATGTCTAAAAGCTACGACAACACCATTCCGTTGTTCTGCTCCAGCGACGAGTTGCGCAGCCTGATCAACAAGATCAAGACCGACCTGCGCGAGCCGGGCGAGCCGAAGGATCCGGACACCAGCACCCTGTTCCAGCTCTACAGCCTGTTCGCCAATGAAATCGAACGCGGAGAGTTACGTCTCCAATACGAAGAGGGGATCGCCTGGGGCGATGCCAAGCGTGAGCTGTTCGAGTTCCTCGATGCCAAGCTGAGCGCACCACGCCGCCGCTACAACGAGCTGATGAACGACATGGGTTATGTGGAAGAGGTATTGCACAAGGGTGCCGAGAAAGCCCGCGCCCACGCCGCGCCTCTGCTGGAAAAAGTACGTATTGCCGCCGGCATCCGCCCGCTGACCTATGTGGCTAACGCCAGCACAGGGCAGGATGAGAAGAAAAAAGAGAAGAGCGCCGAAGAGCTGGCCCGTATCGAAGAGGGCAAGCGCCGCGCTATTCTCAAGCAGGTGCAGCACCTGATCGACCGGGTCGTTAACGCCGACGACAAGGGCAGTGTCGCGGCAGCCGTGGTCGAAGAGAAGTCTGCTGAAGTTGAGCAGCTGAAGAAAAAAGCCAAGCAGAAAGCCCAGAATGAGCTGGATCTGCTGAAAGAGGAGCTGGCCGGCTACCTCTGAGTCCCGCCAATAAACGAGAGGTCCGAGAATGTACGACACGCTGATTACCGTGGAACAGCTCAAATCACTGGATGATCCACTGTTACTCGATTGCCGTTTTGTACTCTCGACCTCTCCCGATGACCGCGATGCGGGTTTACGAGCATACCGGGAGGGTCATATTCCCGGTGCTGCCTACATGCACCTCGAAGATGATTTTTCATCACCGATCACGCCCGAATCCGGACGCCACCCGCTGCCGGATGCCCATATCCTGCAAGCCAAACTTGATGCCCTGGGGCTGACACCCGCGCGTCAGGTCGTCCTGTATGATGATTCCGGCGCAGCCTTTGCGTCCCGTGGCTGGTGGCTGCTGCGCTGGCTCGGCCATCGGGCAACGGCGGTGCTGAATGGTGGCTGGAGTGCCTGGCAGGCCGCAGGGGGGGATGTTGAACGGGCAGAGGCTGACCGGGAGGTCCTGGGGATAACTGACGCCGTTGCAGATCCAGCCTGTGTTGTCACTGCGGACTCCCTGCAGACGGAGCTTGAAACGAACAGCTGCCTGCTGGTTGATGCGCGGGCGCCGGAACGTTTCCGTGGCGAGGTGGAGCCACTCGATCCGGTTGCCGGTCACGTGCCGGGCGCGCTGAACCTGCCGTTCACCGATAATCTCGATAACGGCTGCTTTCCTGAACCGGAGATACTCCGCCAGCGCTGGCAGACACTGCTTGGTGAGCGCTCACCTGAAGCGGTGGTGCATATGTGCGGCTCGGGCGTAACCGCCTGCGTTAATCAGCTCGCCATGGAGTATTGCGGGCTGAATGGCTCGCGCCTGTATGCGGGTTCCTGGAGTGAATGGATAAGAGATACCGGTCGTCCCGTCGCCAAAAACGACGCCTGTTAACCTCTTACAGGAAGGCCTCCGGAACGGTTGTTTGTTGCTTGAATTTCATCCGAAGGGGGTATTGACCAGGCGTCACTTCGTTGTCATACACGCCATTTACGCTATACTTCTGTAAATAAATTACACAAAAACAATAAACTGGGGTGCATCATGGAAGTACAGCAGCGTGTCAAAACGATCGCCATTCTGGGCGTTGACGGCGATAACTACGAGGTTGGCGGTGTCTATATCGGTGAGGAGCATAAGCCCTGCTGGTATACAGTGACCAAGACGGATGACCGCAGCGTCCGCTTCGAAAAGCTCGATGCTTTTCCGAGCCACGAACAGATCCGCGAGTTGATTCACTGATATCTGTCGCAAATAAAAAAGCCGCGATTCTATCGCGGCTTTTTTGTGTCTGGTGTTCAGGTTTCGATCGCCTTACTGCACCATCTCATTCTCGGTGAACATACCCTCGAACAGTGGGGATGACAGGTAGCGCTCGCCGGAGTCCGGCAGGATCACAACGATGTGCTTGTCCTTGTTCTCCGGCTTGGCGGCGATGCGCAGCGCAACAGCGGCAGCGGCGCCACAGGAGATGCCGGCCAGGATACCTTCACGCTGCATGATCGCCCGCGCGGTTTCCATCGCTTCTTCATTGCTGACCTGTTCAACAACATCCACCAGATCCAGGTCCAGGTTTTTCGGTACGAAGCCAGCGCCGATGCCCTGAATCTTATGCGGTGACGGCTGCACCTCATCACCCTGGATGGTCTGGGTGATGACCGGCGATGCTGTGGGCTCGACGGCGATAGAGGTGATCGCCTTGCCCTGGGTCTGCTTGATGTAGCGGGAGACACCGGTGATGGTGCCGCCGGTGCCAACGCCGGCAACAAGGATGTCGATCTGACCATCGGTATCCTTCCAGATCTCGGGGCCGGTGGTCTTTTCATGGATTGCCGGGTTGGCCGGATTTTCAAACTGCTGCAGCATCAGGTACTGGCCCGGGTTGCTCTCAACCAGCTCTTTCGCTTTTTCGATCGCGCCTTTCATCCCCTTGGCCGGCTCGGTCAGGTGGATATCGGCACCCAGCGCCTTCATCAGTTTGCGGCGTTCCAGCGACATGGAAGAGGGCATGGTGAGGACCAGTTTGTAACCCTTGGCGGCGGCGACGAACGCCAGGCCGATACCGGTGTTGCCGCTGGTCGGTTCAACCAGGGTCATGCCGGCTTTCAGCTGGCCGCTCTCTTCGGCGGCGTTGATCATGCTGGCACCGATACGGCACTTCACCGAGCCTGCCGGGTTGCGGGCTTCCAGTTTTGCGTAAACGTTACCGGCGGGCCAGAGGTGCTTCAGGCGCACCAGGGGAGTGTTGCCGATCGTCTGGGAGTTGTCGTCGTAGATGTTCATAGATCTCCTTTTCCTTGAAGCCGGTTTGCACTGTGGGGTTGTCAGGTCCACGAACCTGGACCGCCTGGAATCGGGCATGGATCGCTGTCACTGGATCCGGTTAGCCAGCCCACAGTGTAAACGACTTGTGCTGATTTGCTCATACGGACTTTGCATAAAGTTATAAAGAAACGGGTCTCATATAATCTAACGCCTCTGCAGGCTGCTTGGAGCTGAAACGCGGCTCCTGTAGATTGAGGCTTTTCAGATCGCTTGCGGAGGTCGAATGCGCACCCTGACGCGCTGGTTGTCACCGGTTATCTTCTGGATCGCCAATGCGGTGTTCCGTAGTCCGCTGTTTAAAACGTCGCGCTGGCGCCATCAACTGGCGATGAAGCTGTTTCGGGTAGCGGCGGAGAGCGGCAGTGTCAGGGCGCTGTCCATGTATGGGCATCTGCTCCACTTTCGTGGCGAAGATGTTTCAAGCCGGATTCAGGGCGGGATCTATCTTCAGCGTGCGGCGGAGAAGGGCGATATCAAGGCGCTCTATCAGATGGGCCGGATACATGAATCCGGCTTCGAGCACTATTTCACCGTCAAGCCCGCCCAGAGTCTGGCCTGTTACCGGGCCGCTGCGGAGCAGGGGCACCCGCTGGCGCTGAAGCGGATGCGTGCGGTGTACGAAGAGGGCGGTCTGGGCGAGGCACCGGACAGGGCGGAGGCTGAGCACTGGCGGCAGCTGCAGGAGCAGCATTCACCCGCCTGAGCGCGACCTCTTCACCGCTGTTTCAGTTGCGCAGCAGCCGCGCGCTGTACTCCAGCACTTTTTCCCCGCCGGCGGGAATATCCAGCTGCCAGTAGTGGATTGCGCCCTGTTCCTCGCCGGCCTCGCTGCTCTCCAGCAGGATGCGTGGCTGGCTGAAGACGGCGCGATATTCCACGCTGCGGTCCTCGTCGCCACTGTTGCGAATGCTGATACGGTAACCGACCACCGTATTGACCCCCTGACGCTCAAACCGGGTCTGTGTCTGTTCAACCGTCAGATCGAACGCTTCGCCCAGCGTCAGTCTGACCTCTTCACCGGCTGCAGTGGCCCGCAGCTGCTGTCCACCGACAAAGATCAGTCCATGCGCCTCGGTATCCTGATAGACCCGCGCGGAGCCGGCGGGCAGCGGCACATCCCGGGCTTCATCGTTGGGCAGGGTGAAGCTGATATCCCGGCGTGGGTGGCCAATCTGAGCCTCCTGCTGGGCACCGCCGTAAACCTGCTGGGTGAACAGGTAGCGGCTGGTCACATCCATCTCCAGTGGGGCCAGCAGAGGCACACTGACAGTGCCGCCCTGTTTCAGAGTCACCGGCTCCGGCAGGGGGTAGAGCTGGTAGTCCTCCAGTGCTTCCCGCTTAGGCGCTGCGTCGGAGCGCATCTCGGCGCTGGCAGCGAGTGCGTACATCGGTGTGCGCCCGCCGTTGGGCTGGTTGACGCTGCCCGCCAGCAGGCGCACCCGGGCGTTGTCGAGATCGGTGCTGGTGTTGTTGCTCAGGCTGGCGCGCCCTTCGAGCCGTACCCGCTTGCCATCGGGTAGCATTTCCAGTTGATAACCGGCCTGCCAGCTTAAGCCGTTGGACAGGTAGCTAAGGTTGAGCTGATCGCCGGGCGCGCCGCTACCGCGCAGAGACAGCTGTGGGCCTTCGGCGGGTAGCTCGCTACCGGGCAGGCGGATCTGCCAGGGGCCGTCGAAGGGAATGAATTCGGTGGCGCCGCCATCGGTTACCTGGATGCCGGCGGGTTCAACATAGATCAGGGTGACCTCACGGCTGCGCGCCTTGCCTGAGGCGGGCTGGAACACCAGTTCGATCTGTTCGCCTTGCAGTGAGCGCAGACGCTGGGTAAAGCCGGGTGTTGGTGCACTGAGTTCGATGCGGCGTAGGTCACCGATGCCAGTGGCGAAGATCGAGTCGGGCAGCAGACGGTTGCTGATATCGTCCAGGCGGACCTCGGCAGGACCCGCGCCATTCAGGTTTAGCGGGTAGGTCTCGGTGAACAGGGCCAGATCCTGCTGATAGATGGTCAGGGTGCGGCTGCTGCGGGCATCGGCATCAAGCACCAGATCCGGTGCGGCCGCTGCTGCCTGGCTGATAATGGCGAGCCCGATCAGGCCCAAATGCTTGCGGAAAAACATGCTGCTGCTCCTTATGCCCGCTGTTCCGTCAGGGGGATGCCGGCAGGTCCAGCACGACGCGGAATCCCCAACTGTTACGACTGGTGTCCGGTGGGTGGCGGTAACGGCTGGCTGAGCGGATAACCCGGGGTATATCGAACCAGGAGCCGCCGCGCATGACGCGCTGATCACAACCGCTACTGAGCTGGGCACTGCCGTCTGTCGGGGTATCCGTATACCTCGGCAGGTAACAGTCAGCCACCCACTCGTCCACGTTGCCGTTCATATCATGCACACCCCAGGGGTTCGCCGCGGTGCTGCCAGCCGGTGCTGGCTGCTTCGCATCCCACTGGGTGCCGCATCCATCACAGACAGCCATACCGGGCGTGAGTTCATCACCCCACCAGTAGATCGTCTCGGTACCGGCCCGGGCGACATACTCCCACTCCGCCTCGGTGGGCAGTCGGTAGGGCTGGCCAGTCTGTTCGGCGAGCCAGCGCGCATAGTCCCGGGCATCGTTCCAGCTGACATTGACCACCGGCAGATCGCCGCGTCCCCGGCCTTCATCATCCGGTAACCGGCGTCCGGTGGCGTTGGCGAACTGGTCATATTCGGCGAAAGTGACTTCATGGCGGCTGAAGGCGAAGCTTGCGTCGATCACCACCTGGTGCACCGGATATTCGTTGTCATCGCCCTGGCCGTGCAGGTCGCCCATCCGGAAACGTCCCTTGGGGATCACCACCATCAGCGGGGCAAAGCCGCCATCGCTCCACTCATCCCGGAAAACGGTCAGGTTATCGGCCGGTTTGTCGGCATTGCGGGCGACATCGCCGGACTGAATCGATGGCTCTGGCCTGTCAATCAGTGTCATTTTTTGACTGTCGGTGTCAGGTTTTGCCGTGTTTTTGTCAACCTGACCGGACGTGGCAAAGTCGCCTGCGCTGGCTTGAAGCTCGCTCAGCTGCGCCTTGAGACGCTGGTTTTCAGCGCTGATACGGACGCTTTCGTCGCTGTCCGCAAGCCTGGCGTCGGGCGAGAGCCAATAACCCAACATGAAGCCGGCCAGGAACAGGCCGCCACCTGCCGCCAGCGGTTTTAGCCATGCCGGGACAGCCGGCAGGCTAAAGCGTCGGGTGCGGGCTGACGCCGGGGTTTCCGGTTCTGCGGCTGCTTCTGTCTCTTCACTGACCTCAAGCGGTTTTTCAGGCTCCGGTTGATAGAGTTGCCTGACCAGTTCAAGTGGCGACTTCGGGCGTGCTTCCGGGTCTTCGTCCAGTGCGCTTTTCAGAACCCGCCACTGCTCTTTTTTCAATCCTGAGGGCGCTTTCAACTCCCGTTGTCGGCTGGTCTCGTCCTCGTCGGCGGTGAACGCCGGACGACCGGCATACAGCTGGTAGATCAGGCAGGCGAGGGCGTAGACATCTTCAGTGAGCGTCAACGGGTAAGGGTGGAAGGCTTCGGGGGATTGCCAGGCCGTATATTCGAGCGGGGCCTGCAAGCTGTGGTTGATCGGCGCTATCAGGTCACGCCAGCCGAACCCCATCATGCGCACGCCGTTGCTGCGGTTAACGTAGATCAGCTCCGGGGTGAGGCTGGCGTGGGGAGTGTTGTTCTGCCGCAGGTTGCTCTCCAGTGAGCGTGCTACCTGGGTGACAAGTCCTTGTTTCTGCTTGTCTTTCAGTTTGCGGGCGCTGCCGGACCTGAGCATCACCGCCAGCGTCAGTCCATCCAGTCTCTCCCAGGAGCAAAACAGCAGACCACGCCAGTTGAACAGGCCGTAGCAGCGTGCAGCCTGCTTGTCTTTCAGGCTGCGGTTCTGGTTGATCAGGTTGCGGAATTTATCGGCAAAACCGGACCGGGCCAGTAGCGGGGCATCCAGGAACAGAAGGCTCACCGGCGTTGGGGTGGTGGTGGAGATATCCTCCGCCTCCCAGAGCTGGCCGAGTGGATGGGGTGACTGAACCGACTTGAGCCGGAAGCGGTGGTGCTCCGGCCCCAGAACCAGCTCTGGCTTCAATGACGCCAGAAGCTGGGTGGTAGCGTTATCCATAACCTCTGTTCCTGAGCGGGTGAACCCTGTTTACTGCGGCATCAGCCGGATGTGTCCAGCGCCGGGAACTGTTTGACCAGCTCGTCGATCGCTTTCATCTGGGCCAAGTAGGGCTCCAGTTTATCCAGCGGCAGGGCGCAGGGGCCGTCGCACTTGGCTTCGGCCGGGTTCGGATGAGCTTCCAGGAACAGGCCGGCAATGCCCTGAGAAAGACCGGCGCGGGACAGCTGGGCCACCAACGCACGGCGGCCGTCGGCAGAATCGGAGCGACCGCCCGGCATCTGCAGGGCATGGGTGGCGTCGAACATCACCGGATAGCCGAACTCTTTCATCACGCTGAAGCCGAGCATGTCGACGACCAGGTTGTTGTAGCCGAAGCTGGTGCCGCGCTCGCACAGGATCAGGCGGTCGTTGCCGGCTTCCTTGCACTTGTGCAGGATGTGGCGCATCTCCTGGGGAGCCAGGAACTGGGCTTTCTTGATATTGATCGCCGCGCCGGTCTCAGCCATCGCCACGACCAGGTCGGTCTGGCGGGAGAGGAACGCCGGCAACTGAATGATATCGCACACTTCTGCCACCGGTGCTGCCTGATAGGGCTCGTGTACATCGGTGATCAGCGGGACGTTAAAGGTGGCTTTCACCTCTTCGAGAATTTTCAGTCCCTCTTCCATGCCGGGGCCGCGGAAGGAGTTCAGGGAGGAGCGGTTTGCCTTGTCGAACGAAGCCTTGAAAACGTAAGGAATGTTCAGCTTGTTGGTGACTTCGACATAATGCTCGGCGATTTTCATCGCCAGATCGCGGGACTCCAGCACGTTCATGCCGCCGAAGAGCACCATGGGCTGGTCGTTGCCGATGGCGATATCGCCTACCTGTACCACTTTTTGTTGCATGTCCTACACTCAGTTGGTTGACGTCGACTGCCCATTATAGGCCATCTGTCGGGAAATGAGCGGCGAATTTCTCGATCCACTCCAGCGCAGCGCCCTGTTTTTCCGGGTGATTACGCGATGGGTGGGTACGACGATACTCTTCGATATGGCACAGCTGCTCCAGCATGCGGATCTTGTACAGCTCGTCCGATTTATTGAACGCCACGCCCACCTGGTGGCCTGCGCCGGTGGAACGGCACCAGGCGATCTCACCGCGAATCGACATTTCAGGTGCCTGTTTCGGCGCTGAAATCTCTATCTGTTCACCGCTGGCATAGGGTGTATCGGTGTTGCAGATAAGTCCCAGTGGAAGCGTAGGGTTGCCGGTGGCGCTGGTGTCGATCGGTGTCAGTACCAGTGCAATATTGGTGGGGTGTTGCATGTAGTGTACAGGGTTGCGGTTAGAGGTCATCGCTTGCTGCCTCTCAGGCTGTTAGATTCCCTTAACGGTGGGCCCTGGCTGCATTTAGACCGGTGTTGTCAAAAGCAGCTCTAGCCCTAACCAGAATGCAAGCAATCCGCATGCCATGAAACCACCGAGCTGCCAGCGAAACCGGCTGAGCAAGCGTTCTTCGTCAAAAGTGGAGATAACAAAGGGGTGGCCCTGCTCTTTTGGGTCACCGAGCACGTGCATAGTTGGCATCTTGTCCATTTCACGCTGCTGCAGTTTTGCCTCGCGCAGTGCCTGTTTGCGCGCTTCATACCACTCCTGCTGATCGATCTTGCCGTCTTTATCGGCATCAAAGCGGCCAATTAATGCCGCCTGGTCCGATTTCCAGCCGCGCAGGATGTCGGTGGTGGCCGCTTTCAGGTCGAGCCGCTCACGACCGCCCCCGACGCTCTGGAAACTGCCAAGCGTATATAAACGTTCGTGCTCGAAGATCAGCTCTTCGGTATAGCGGTAACGCCCACTGGCGAAGCTGCCGACAAGTCTGGCGCTGTACTGTTGGAAGGAGGAGGTGGAAAGTGCGGCGCCAGGCATCTCGGTGTGGCCGAACCAGACTTTTTTGTGCTGGGTGGCCGCCATCGCCCCCTCAGGATCGACCAGGCAGATACCGGTGCCGTCATCGATCTGGAACCAGGCTTGTGAGGTTTCCCGGCGTACCGAACGCCAGCGCCCGCCCTTGTTATTGCTGTTGCGCTCGTAGCGGTCCACCTTGATGCGGTACCAGACGCAGGGCTGGCCGGAGAGCGGGGAGCGCAGCTGGCCGTCTTCGCCGGCGATGACGCTGCCGCTGATCTCCACATAACCCTGGGGCGCCGAGCGGATCAGCGCCGTGGGGGTGTCGACGATCAGGCGGTAATGGCCGAAACGGCGGAAGGCGAAGAAAACGCAGACCAGAAAGCCGATGATGCAGATTATCAGGCCGATCAGGCGTTCATGACTTTCGATATTCAGGTCCAGCAGCATGACCGCCTCAGTTGAACAGGGATTTGAGGTCTACGTCTGCCTTCTCGGCCTCGTCAAACTCCAGCAGTGTGGCGCCGGTAAAGCCCAGCCTGCGGGCGACGATAATGTCGGGGAACTGCTCGATACGGATGTTGTAGAGGTTGACCGAGTTGTTGTAGTACTCGCGGCGATCGGCGATGGAAGACTCCAGCCCGCTGATGCGGCCATGCAGGTGCATGAAGGATTCGCTGGCGGTCAGTTCCGGGTAATCCTCCGCCACGGCGAACAGGTTGCCAAGGCCCAGGCGCAGCTGGCTCTCCGCCTGGCCCAGTGCCTTGATATCGCCGCTATCGCTGGCGCTGGCCACAGCCGAGCGTGCTTTCATCACCGCTTCAAGGGTTTTCTGTTCGTAGCCCATATGCTGCTTGCAGGTTTCCACCAGTTTGGGCAGTTCGTCATGGCGCTGCTTGAGCAGTACGTCGATATTGGAGAAGGCGCGGGAGACGTTGTGCTTGAGCCGCACCAGATGGTTGTAGATAAAGATCGCGTAAACGACGACAAGCGCAATAATCACCAGAATAGTGATCAGAACCGGATCCATGGGCCACTCCCTGCAGCTAGCTGTTTGCAGCGACTATAACCCAGTTGAAGCGGGGAGGTGAAATGCCGGGCCGGCAGAGGGCCTGCCCGGGGAATGTGTTCGGGGTGGACCTTAGACGTGGCCACCTTCGATCATCTCGACCACCACGGTCTTCAGCAGAAACGCGGCCAGGCCCAGGCCCAGAGCGAAGAAAAGCACAAAGGTACCGAACTTTCCGGCATTCGACTTTTTCGCCAGGTCATAAATGATAAAGAAGACAAAACCGGCAAATATCACAAGGCCGATGTTCAGCATCAGGCTTTCCGCTTCCGCTAGGCGCATGCAGTTACTCCAGGTAAGGGTCAAAAGGGGTGGTCAAAAATTGCGCGAATTCTACTCTGAGGCCTCGAGTTTATAAACCTTTACACTCTGTGGTTATTGCTCTTTGGGCCTGTCTTTATCGTCAACCAGTACCTGGTCCCGCCAGTCAGGCCCGAGGTTTTCCTCAATGAAATCACGGATGAACTTGCGAACCATCTGAGAGGGGGTGACGTCCTGCTCGGAACAGAGTTTCTCGAAAACCGCTTTCTTGTTGGGATCGATCAACAGGGTCAGGCGGGCTGTGCGTTTTTCCATACAAACTCCCGGGTGACGGGCCGCGCCGTCAGGTAAGTAGACTATATGTTAATGCTATTAACATTGCATTTTAACCAAAGTCGCTTGTAATGTTTATGCATACTTACTCATTTACCTGCAGGTCCGTTTAGCGATGTCGTCCCGTCGAGCCCGGTTGCACAGCCTTTCCTTTGCCAGCGCGATACGGGAGTCTCTGGCCGAGGGCTATAAGCGACGGGATCTATTCTCGGACCTGATTGCCGGGATCACCGTTGGCATCATCGCTATCCCGCTGTCGATGGCGCTGGCGATCGCCAGTGGCGTGCGCCCGGAAAACGGTCTCTATACGGCGATCATCGCCGGTTTCCTGATCGCGCTGACCGGCGGCTCCCGCTTCAGCGTGTCCGGCCCCACTGCCGCCTTCGTGGTGATTCTCTACCCGGTATCCCAGCAGTTCGGGCTGGCGGGGCTGCTGCTGGCGTCGGTGATGGCGGGGCTTATCCTTATCGGTCTGGCGCTGGCGCGGCTTGGCCGTCTGATCGAGTACATCCCTGAATCGGTGACGCTGGGGTTTACGGCGGGGATCGCCATCGTTATCGCCACGCTGCAGGTGCCTGACCTGCTGGGGCTTGCGACGGAGAACCTGCCGGCACACTACCTGGACAAAGTCGTCGAGCTGATCCAGCGGCTACCGCAGTGGCACTGGGCCAATGCCCTGGTCGCCGGATTGACGCTGGCTGTGCTGATTCTCTGGCCACGCCTGCGTCTGCCGATCCCCGGGCATCTGCCGGCGATCCTGCTGGGTACCGGGCTGGCCTACTGGCTGAACCAGCAGGGAGCGGCCATCGATACCATCGGCAGCCGCTTCATGTACGAGCTGCCCGATGGTTCCACCGGGCAGGGGATCCCCCCGATACTGCCCGGATTTGAGTGGCCCTGGCAGCAGCCGGGCGTGGATGGGCAGGCGTTCGAGTTGAGCTGGACAACGGTGCGCGAACTGCTGCCGGCGGCGTTCTCCATTGCCATGCTCGGCGCCATAGAATCGCTGCTTTGCGCGGTGGTGCTGGACGGCATGACCGGCCGGCGCCATCACGCCAACGGTGAGCTGCTCGGGCAGGGCCTGGGCAACCTGGTGGCGCCTTTCTTCGGTGGTATTACCGCCACGGCTGCCATCGCACGTTCCGCCGCAAACTACCGTGCCGGCGCGCGCTCGCCACTGGCCAGCGTCATCCATGCGCTGGTGGTGCTGGCCGGATTGCTGCTGCTGGCACCGGCGCTGGCCTGGCTGCCGATGGCAAGTATGGCGGCACTGCTGTTGATGGTGGCCTGGAACATGAGCGAAGCGCCGAAGGTGGTGGCGCTGTTCCGCCGCGCGCCGATGGGGGATATTCTCGTGCTGCTCTGTTGCCTGTCGCTGACGGTGCTGTTCGATATGGTGATCGCCATCTCCACCGGTATCGTGCTCGCGTCGCTGCTGTTTATGCGCGATATCGCCGGAATGACGCGGGTTAACGATATTTCCACCCAGCGCAAGCATGTGCCAGAGCCACTCCTGCCGGGCTGGCGGGTGATCAAGGTCACTGGGCCGCTGTTTTTTGCCGCCGCGGAGCGGGTCTTTGACGAGGTGGAATCTCTGCTTGAGGATACCCGCGGCCTGGTACTTTATATGGATGCGGTGCCGCTGCTGGATGCGGGAGGTCTGAGTGCCTTTGCCCGTTTCCGCAGCAACTGCGAGGCGCGGGGGATTGAACTTGTGGTGGCCGATCTGCAGTTTCAGCCGCTACGGGCGTTGGCCCGGGCCAATATCCAACCGGTGGAAAAACAGTTGAGCTTTACGCCGACGCTGGCTGCCGCACTTGAGCCGGTTTCCCGGCGATCTCAGGCGTGAGCTCGGATAGCCGGTTTCTGGGCTGCGCGGTCGGTCGTCAAATGCAGCAGCTCGCTCATATTGCTGTCTGAGCCGCACAGGTCTGCCAGCGTGTGTTTGCCGAGTTCGTTCAAAAATGCTTCCTGCGCACCGAAGAGTATGCCCTGCAGATTGCAGTGGCCTGCGATCGGACAACAGGGGTGAGCACAGTTTACCGGGCGCAATGTCTCTTCGGTGGCTTCGACCAGCTCTCTGAGGTTGATCTCGGCTGAGGGTTTCCCCAGCCTGATACCACCGCCTTTGCCGCGCACCGTATCGATAAACCCCGCTTTCGCCAGGTGGTGAACGATCTTGATCAGGTGGTTGCGTGGAATATCGAAATGCTCGGAGACCTGGGTGATAGTCACGCGCTCGCCGCTTGGCTGAATGCCAAGGAAGATGAGCGTGCGCAGTGCGAAGTCGGTGTACTTGGTCAGTTGCATGATTCACAGCTCCAGAGCGTTGCGGCAAGAAGCCCGAACCGCGACTGCAGCTACAAAATGATAGAGATGGGCCGGGACAGAATCGGGGCTTCCGGATATTCTCGCAGTATAACCAAGTTGATTTCGGCGTTGCAGCGGCGGACGGGCACAGCGTTCAGATCGACTGACCTGGATCAGGTTATTGGTATTCAGCGGTTGTCGGCTCATTGGTTTAAAGATGTAAAATTTATGCATCTTTAGTACCGGAGCCTTTTTATGCTGATCTCACCACCGCAGGAACCGAGGAACGCCTGGGCGCGTTTCTTCAGTAACGGCTTCCGGCCGCTTTTCCTGGTCTGTGCCGTTCAGGCGATCGTCATCATGTTGATCTGGCTTGCCTACCTGGGAGGCGGTTTCGCGCTGGACGCACCTGAGGGCTGGGGTGCTGTTGCCTGGCATGGTCATGAGATGCTGTTCGGGTTTGTCGGCGCCGCGGTGGGCGGCTTTCTGCTCGCTGCCGTGGCGAAATGGACCGGGCGGCCTCCGGTGCAGGGGGTACCGCTGGTAGCGCTTACGCTGTTGTGGATTGCCGGCAGAGCACTGGTCTGGAGCGGTAACAGCTCGGTATGGCTGCTGACGCTGGCCAATACCGGTTACTGGGTGCTGCTGGCGATTCTTGTCGGGCGAGAAGTCCTGATCAGCCGTAATAAACGCAACCGGGTGGTGATCCTGGCCCTGGCGGTGATGGCAGGGTTCAGCCTGCTGTTCCAGCTCGGTGCCGTTGATCGCCTGCATCTGCTGGAATCCCAGGTGTTGCTGATGGCGCTGCTGATCTCTCTGATCGGTGGCCGCATCACGCCGGCGTTTACCCGCAACTGGCTGATCCGCCAGCAGGCAGACAAGTCGAAAATGCCGGCTACGTTCGGCTGGATAGATCGGCTCGCCGTGGGCTTTTCGCTTTTGGCTACGCTGGCCTGGGTGACCCTGGCAGCGCCACCTGTCGCCGGCTCGCTGCTGATCATCGCCGGTGGCCTACAGATCGCTCGTCTGCTGCGCTGGCGAGGGCTGACCAGCATCGCGGAGCCGCTTCTGCTTGCGCTGCACCTGGGTTATCTCTGGGTGGGCATCGGCTTTGTACTGCTGGGCTTGTCCTCGTTCACCACCGCTGTGCCGGTAACTGCAGGTATTCACGCCCTCGCGGTGGGCGCCATGGGTGGCATGATCCTGGCCGTGGCGTCACGGGCAGCGCTGGGGCATACCAATCGTGAGCTCAAAGCAGGCGTGCTGATGTCGCTGAGCTTCCTCGCGGTGCACCTGGCGGCGCTTACCCGGCTGCTGTCCGCGTTAATCCCCGAGCACGCGCTGGTGCTGATGATGCTGGCCGGCACGGCCTGGCTGATCGCTTTCGCGCTGTTTGCCGTTCGCTATGTGCCGATACTGATAGGACCGGAGGAGAGCCTGTCGGATGCGCTGAAGAGAGAGAAGGCGAAGGCTCAGGCACGCTAACGAAGTGCTTTTTGCAGGCGCTGCCCAATGACATAGTCAGTGCTCTGGCGGTTCAAGATTGGTTCTACCAAATTATGAACAAGGTGATGTTTCTACAGGCTTTCTTAGTGCAGCACTTTGTCCCCTTTGCCGCAGCCGAGCATCGCAGACTGAAAGAGAAACAAGGGAAAGGCTTTCTGAGCCGCGAAGGGGCGACTTCCCTTAAGGTGAAGAGTCGATCCTGCTCTTTCAGGTGAGAAGCACAGGGAAGTCGGCATAGCCGACCAAGGCGTAGGGGCGGTTTGGGATTATCAAGGGCCTTGTCCGCACAAGGCCCTTGATACGCCAGCAGGCGAAACCGGCCTCGACACCGGCGAGAATATGTAGGTCACTAAGAGAGCTTTGGTGAGGCTTCATACCTCTTCCAGGGCGGTTCGAGCTAATCCCTACAACTGATTAGCCTTCCGATATTTCCCCTCATAATCGAACAACCGCTCCCGCACCCGCCAGTGGCTGCTCTGACCGCGCCCTACCTTGCGGGCGATGACAAAGTCCGGCGCGCGAAAGCCTTCTGACTGGCTGACCACTTCATCGGCAGACTTGAACTTGCGCGGCTGGGTACCCTCGCCAAAGCGTCGGCCAAACAGCCGGTTGAACACGCCGCGCTGGCCGCTGTGGGTCAGATCGAAGCTTTCGCTCAGCTCTTCACCCTGTTCATCGTGATAGATGATCCGCAGCCGGCTGTTGGCGTTGCTGAAGCTGACGCCGGCGCAGCGGATCACCAGTGCATCCTTCAGCTGCAGCGCGCGTTTGAGCAGATCATCCGGGTCCACCACCGCTTCGTTGCACTGATGACAGGTGCGGGCGGCGATATCGTTCTCGGCGCCGCAGTGCGGGCACTCCTTGAAGCGGAAACGGTAATCGCACTGCTGGGGTGTTTCCCCCTCCATCTCCAGAATGCCCTGGCAGCGGCGGCCGAAGTGCTCGATCACCTGGCCATCGGCATCGGTCTTGCCCCAGAAGATATTGGCGTGGCCGCAGCCGGGGCAGAACACCTGCACCGGCTCGGAATCCGAGTCGGGTCTGGGTTTGCCCACTTCCGGATGGAACAGGTCAAAGCCGGAACTGGCGTAATCGATAATCAGGCAGTCGGTTTTACCGGGGCTCAGGCGCAGGCCGCGACCGACGATCTGCTGGAACAGGCTCACCGAGGCGGTGGGTCTGAGGATCGCGATCATATCCACATGGGGCGCATCGAAGCCGGTGGTCAGCACCGCCACGTTGACCAGATAGCGGATCTGCTTTTGTTTGAACGCCTGGATCAGTCGCTCACGCTCATCGGACTCGGTATCGCCGATAATCAGCGCCGATTCAGCTTCAGGGAGATAGCCGATGATCTCCTGGGCGTGGCGTACCGTGGCGGCGAAGATCATAACCCCTTCGCGCTGGCCACCAAGCTCCACGATCTGCTCGCAGATCGCCCGGGTGACCCGCGGGTGTTTGGCGATCAGGCTGTTCAGCTCGGTCTCGTTGTAGCTGCCGCTGTCACTGGGTTGCAGTGAGGAAAAGTCGTAGTGGGCGATCGCCGCGTCGATCAGCTTGGGCTCGGTCAGGTAACCCTGCCTGATCATGAATGGCAGCGGCAGCTCGTAGATACAGTGCTGGAACAGGCGCGGCTCTTCAGCGCGCACCATACCGCGATGATGGTATTGGTAGATCCAGCCATAGCCTAGACGATAAGGGGTGGCGGTCAGGCCAAGTACTTTCAGCCCCGGATTTCGCTCTTTTAGATGCGCAATGATCTGTTGGTACTGGGAGTTTTCGTCATCGCTGACGCGGTGGCACTCGTCGATGATCAACAGGGAAAACTGATCGTCGAAGCTCTCCAGGTTGCGCGCCAGGGACTGCACACTGGCAAAGGTGACCTGGTGTTCATTGTCACGACGCCCCAGGCCCGCGGAAAAGATTCCGCCATCCATCCCCAGCGCCGTGTACTTGGCGTGGTTCTGCTCCACCAGTTCACGTACATGGGCCAGCACCAGAATGCGCCGCCGCGCCAGTCGGGCCAGCTCGGCGATCACCAGGCTCTTGCCGGCGCCGGTGGGCAGTACGATCACCGCCGCCGCATCGCTTTTGCGGAAGTGGTTCAGCGTGGCGTCGACGGCGTCCTGTTGATAGGGGCGAAGGGTGTACATCTAAAAGCCTGATAGGGAAAGGCGCAGAGCCTATCAAAGCTGATCCGGGATCGGAATCGCTGTCTTGTTGACGATGGTGCGCAGCACGAAGCTGGAGTGCGCGCCGGTGACTCCCTCGATCCGGGTGATCTTGTTCAGCAGCAGGTCCTGGTAATCCTCCATATCGTGAACGATCACCTTGATCTGGTAATCCGCATCCTGGCCGGTAATCAGCAGGCACTCCAGTACCTCGGGGATGGCGCGCACGGTTTTGTCGAAGTTGGCAAAGCGCTCCGGGGTGTGGCGGTCCATGGAGATATGCAGCAGTGCCATCAGTGTCAGCCCCATCTCCTTGGCATCCAGAATGGCGCGGTAGCCGGTGATCAGACCGGATTCCTCCAGCGCACGCACCCGGCGCAGACAGGGGGAGGGGGAGAGTCCCACGCGGTCGGCCAGCTCCTGATTACTGATGCGGCCCTCTGTCTGCAGAATCTCCAGAATGTGGCGGTCGTGACGGTCGATACGCATACTCTGCCTTCAATATTTTAAGGATTGTAATTTATTGCTCTATTATGGTCTCGGTTTGGAATAATATTGCCAAAAAAATCTATATATGCGCAACTTTGAAATCATCTGCCTCTTTCTTTTCCGTAGACTATGCCTTGTCGACTTACCAAGACGACGTTTGCCGAAAGGTACAGGTGTCGGGCCGCCACCCAGGAGCGACACCCTTTTCGCCAACGCTCCCTACCCGGGTGACAAGGTGATGAGGCTTCACAAGAGCCGAGAGGAAACAGGCCGGCAAAACGGCCCACAAGGACAGATAATCGAACTCATTCAGATACAAGGGATAATCCCATGACCGTTTTTAACCATCAGCGTTACCAGCCGGCTCCTGCCGTTAAATTGCAGAATCGCCAGTGGCCGGATCGTACTCTTACCCACGCACCGCGTTGGGCCAGTGTCGATCTCCGGGACGGTAACCAGGCGCTACTGGACCCGATGAGCGTGGCCCAGAAAAAGCGTCTCTGGGCTCTGCTGGTTAAGATCGGACTGAAAGAGATCGAAGTTGGTTTCCCCTCCGCGAGCCAGCCGGACTACGATTTCGTACGCTGGTTGATCGAGGAGGACCAGATTCCCGCAGACGTGACCATCCAGGTGCTGGTTCAGGCGCGTAAAGAGCTGATCGACCGCACTTACCAGGCGCTGGAAGGCGTGAAAAGCGCCATCGTTCACGTCTACAACTCCACCTCCACCGTGCAGCGTGAGCGCGTGTTCAACAAGGATCGTGACGGCATTACTGCCATCGCGGTGCAGGGCGCGAAGTGGGTGAAACAGGGTTCCGAGGCGTACCCGGATACTGAGTGGAAGTTCCAGTACTCGCCGGAAAGCTTCACCGGCACCGAGATCGATTACGCCGTCGAGGTGTGTGATGCGGTGATCGATGTGTGGCAGCCGACGCCGGAGCGCCCGTGCATCATCAACCTGCCGTCCACCGTGGAGAACACCACGCCGAACATCTTTGCCGACCAGATCGAGTACTTCTGCAACCGGGTCAGCAAGCGTGACAGCATCCTGGTGTCGGTGCACACCCACAACGACCGCGGCTGTGCCGTGGCCGCTGCGGAACTGGCGGTACTGGCCGGCGCCGACCGTGTCGAAGGCACGCTGATGGGTAACGGTGAGCGCACCGGCAACATGGATATCGTCACCATGGCGATGAACCTGTACAGCCAGGGCGTGGATCCGCAGCTGGATCTGTCCAACCCGGACGAGATGATCGCGGTTTACACCGAGTGCACCCAGATGCCGGTGCATCCGCGTCACCCCTGGGTCGGCGAGCTGGTTTACACCGCATTCTCCGGCAGCCACCAGGATGCGATCCAGAAGTGTCTGCACCGTCAGCAGCCGGACGAGCATTGGCAGGTGGCTTACCTGCCGATCGATCCGAAGGATATAGGTCGCAGCTACGAGGCGGTGATCCGCGTGAACAGCCAGTCCGGCAAGGGCGGCATGTCCTTCCTGCTGGAGCGCGACTACGGTATCCGTCTGCCGCGCTGGGCTCAGCTCGAGTTGGCGCCGTTGGTGCAGAAAGTGAGCGAAGCCAAGGGCAAGGAGATCTCCAGTGCCGAGATCTACCAGCTGTTCTGCGATCACTTCGTGGCAGATTCCGATCCGGTGCAGCTGAAGAGCTACCGCATCGAGAGCGAAGAGGGCGAACGTATCAGTGCCGACGTAATCTTCAACGGTGAAGTACGCACCATCACCGGCGAGGGCGATGGCGCAATCTCCGCCTTTGCCGGTGCCTGGCAGCGCGCCACCGGTGACTCGATCAATGTGGTCGACTACTCCGAACACGCCCTGGGTGAGGGCTCGGATGCCGAAGCGATCACCTATGTGCAGCTCAATGCCGGTGGTGAACGGGTGATCGGTGTGGCGTTCGACTCCGATACCGTCAGTGCCTCGCTGAATGCGATTATCAGCGCCATGAACCGCTCCAGCGTGATTCGCGAACACGCGGCCTGATAGCGGTCAATCCGAAGCCCCCTGGCCGGGGGCTTCCTGTTTTTTGCGGTACAGCTGCTGATCGGTCAGGCGCATCCATTCCTCCGCATCGACAATATCGTCGCAGAGTTCACAGATACCTACCGATATCCCCGCCTCGACCGCCTCGCCTTTTTCCACCTCAACCCGGACGGTTTCGCCCAGCCGGTGACAGAACTCCAGTGCCTGCTCGGCGCTACTGTTCGGCAGCAGCAGTGCGAACTCATCCCCGCCATGGCGGCCGACCGCGTCCGTTTGGCGCACCAGGCTTTTGAGCCGCTCAGCAAGGCAGACAAGAACCCTGTCCCCCGCGCTTTGTCCCCAGCTGTCGTTAATCTCCCTAAAACGATCCAGGTCGATAAACACCAGGGTTGCGGGCGTTCGATAGCGGCCGTAGCGCTGCAGAGCGTCTTCGACCCTCTCTTTGAAAGCGCTGCGGTTGAGGGCACCGGTTAGAGCGTCGAGCCGAGCCACCTGCTGGAGCTGTTGATAAGTGGCGTTGAGCTTTAACAGCGACGTATCCAGCCGGGCCTGGTGTTCAACCAGCTCGGTTCGGTCGATGGCGGAATTCACAAAAGAGATCGGACTACCCAGGTCAACGACTGTCCTGCCGGTGTGGCGAATATGGCGTATCGAATGAGCGCCGACAACGAGCCGGTAATCGACGCTGAAGTCGGTGTACTTGCCCTGGTTCACGCTATGTTCCACGCGTTCCCTGTCCTCAGGATGAACCGGGGCGAGAAAGCTTTTCGGATCGGCATAGAGCGCGTCGACATCCTGTGACCAGAGCTTCGCGTAAGCCCGGTTGGCATAAAGGGTCTGGCCGAGGTTTTCGCTGCTGAGCCAGATCGCCACGTCAGCGGAGATCGAGTCGGCGATGTTTTTAAAGCGCTCTTCCGAGCGGCGCAATTGATTTTCCTTGTGGATCAATTCCGACACATCCTGGATCGACGAGAGGAAGTAGAGCGGTTTGCTGCGCCTGTCCCGAATCAACCGGGTTGTCAGTTTCGCCCACACCAGGTGGCCCTGCTTGTGTCGATAACGCTTGATAGAAGAGAAACTCTGGTCGATCTCACCGGCCACGGCCTCCTTGAGGAAATGGATGGCTTCGGGCAGTTCCTCTGCCAGCGACAGATCCTGGAAGCGTTTCTGCAGCATTTCTGCCGCAGAGTAGCCGAGAAAGTCGCAGAGGTACTTGTTCACATGGAGAAAGGTGCCGTCGAGATTGACGTGGGCCAGGCCCAGCGCGACCTCTTCAAAGGCGGTTTTGTACCTGGGCCCTTCGCGGATATTGAGCAAGCCGGTCTGGTGCCAGCGTTTGACGCTGGGATAGAGCAGGGTGGCGATGATGGCGAACGCGGCCAGGTCGAGCAGCAGCAGGATCAGGTCATAGGCGGTGCGGCTGGCGGCGGCGGTCATCGAGAGCTGAACGGCTGCCCAGAGCAACAGCAGTCCCAGCAAGCCCAGCAGGCTGAGAAAGTGTTTGTTGTAGGGCCGCTTTTTCACTGGAGTATCCGCCGTGAACAGTGCCTGGCAGGCGTCTTCGGTTTTCCTTATCAACAGAAGCCTAGACCGGTGGGGCGGGTTCGGCCAGATGGGGCCAGCTTACATAGTGCAGCAGGAAGAGGAAAAAGAGCAGGGGAGAGCGCCGGGCCCTGGCAGCCCGGGCGCTGGATTCACGAAGGCTATGCGTCGTGAATGTGGCGATCAGTCTTCGCGGCTGGTGACTTCCAGCAGGTGGTAGCCGAACTGGGTCTGAACCGGACCCTGAACTTCATTGATCGGTGCGCTGAAAACGACTTTATCGAAAGCAGGAACCATCTGGCCCGGGCCGAAGCTGCCCAGCTCGCCACCCTGACGGCCGGACGGGCACTGGGAGTGTTCTTTGGCCAGTTCAGCGAAGTCTGCGCCGTTGGCGATCTGGTCTTTCAGTGCCTGGCATTCAGCTTCGGTACCGACGAGGATGTGACGTGCGCTTGCGCGTGCCATGGGTTTTCTCCCTAACAGTTGGGTTAACAGTTTAAGCATAGTCGTTCAGGCGCCCCTCGCCTGCAGGCTGGCGGGCGCCTCAATATAACTCAGTGATGGTGGCCGCCGACGCCGTGAGCGTGGCCGTGGGCGATCTCTTCATCGGTGGCTTCGCGAACGTCGACCACTTCGATATCGTAGGTCAGCGTCTTGCCGGCCAGCGGGTGGTTGGTATCAACCAGCACCATTTTCAGGCCCGGTTTGACCACGGTGACCTGGCGCATGCCCTGGTCGGTCTGCACCACCGCGACCATGCCCGCCTGCCACTTGCGGGCGCCCTTGGGCAGGCCCTGCAGGTGTTTCAGCGGTACGCGCTGTTCCTGGCCTTCGCGGCGCTCGCCGTAGGCCTGCTCCGGTGTCAGAGTGATGTGCAGCGTATCGCCCTTGGACTTGCCTTCCAGCGCCTCTTCCAGCGCCGGGATCATGCCGCCGTGGCCGTGCAGGTAGGCCAGCGGATCAGCGCCGATATTGGTTTCGATCTGGGTATCATCGGCATCGGTCAGGGTGTAGTGAAACTGCACCACGGTGCCGTCAGTAATCTGTGTCATCGCGTCTACCTTGCGCCTGTTGCGAAACCGCGAAGTATCCGTATATCGATAAAGCTTGGCAAGGACTCCGCCGGATCTGAGATAATTGCGCCATGCGTCTCGATAAATTCATCTGTAAACACAGCGATCTTTCTCACCGTGACTCCCGCTGGGCCGTGGCGTCAGGCCGGGTGTGCGTGAACGATGCCGTTATCCAGGATGCGCGGATGGAGATCGACCGTTTTGTGCGGGTGACGCTGGATGGGCAGATCCTTCAGGAGTGCAAGGCGCACTACATCATGCTGCACAAACCACCGGGCTATCTCAGTGCCACCAGTGATCCGCAGCATCCCACGGTGATGGAGCTGATGCCACCGGCGCTTCGCAATGAGCTGCATATCGGCGGCCGCCTGGATCGTGCCTCCACGGGGCTGTTGATTCTGACCAACGATGGTCTCTGGTCACGCCGTCTCACCGAACCGGGTAAGAAGCTACCCAAGGTATACCGGGTGGCCACGGCCGAGCCCATTGCCGCTGATGCCGAGGCGCGCTTTGCCGAGGGCTTCTACTTTTCGACCGAGAACCTGACCACCTCGCCGGCGCAGCTGCTGCGTCTTGGCGAGCGTGAGGCGAAAGTGACAATCTATGAGGGGCGCTACCATCAGATCAAACGGATGTTCGCCCGGGTGGGTAATCGCGTGGTGTCTCTGCACCGGGAGAGTATGGGAGAGATTGCGCTGGATGACGCCCTGGTGCCCGGTGGCTTCAGGGCACTGACAGAGGCGGAGATCGCCTCTGTCTGAGCGGGGCGGTGCGAGCTTTAACCAAACATCCAGGTTGCAGGCTCAGGATGGGCCAGGCCCTTTTCCAGGTAGTTGAGGCCCTTGACGCAGCGGATGATCAGCCAGATGGTCCAGAACAGGAAAACAAACCAGCCAAGGATGATCGGCGTGGTGATGACACCGATGACCATCATCAGAAGCCCGATCCAGAAGGTACGGATCTGGAAGCGGTAATGGGAGGCGGCGACGCTGTCACTGTCTCCTTTGTTGATATAGGCCATCACCAGCCCGACCAGGGCGGTAACACCGACAACCAGGCCGACCAGGTAAAGGATATAAACCAGCCGGACATTTCCGGCCGCTTTTGTGCTCACGGCTTGTTCCATTATCAAACTTTCCTTGTTCGCTAAGTTGCTTGGATCACCCGGCCCTGTAATCAGGGCATCAGGCAGTTCTTGGTGAAGTCAGCCAGCTCATTGGCTGTCCACTCCCCCTTGGGTTTTTCCTTCATATCGGCGCACCACTCCGGGCTGCCGACTTCCGGTGAGCAGGCGCTGAGCAGAAAAACACCGCTCAGAAGTGCGGCGGTGGCCCAGGTTTTCTTGATTCCTCCGACGGGAGCTTTCATTCTGCCATCCTTAGTTTGGGTTGTTCGTCGGATCTTAGCTGATTGCATTTTAGCTGTCGCGTTCAGCCTCGGGGCGAGTGTGACTGGTCAATGAGGTGTAAGGTTTTTACTCGACCCGCGACAGAGCAACAAAGGAGAGCGTTTTTGAGCACAGAAAAGGATAGCGCCCCGTCGCAGGAGAGCGCGGCCGAGTTACAGAAACGACTGGTGGCGGTAAGGCCCAGACTGCTGGCCTTTGCCCGTTTGCAGTTGTCGGATCCGGTCTACGCCGAGGATATGGTGCAGGAAGCCCTGGCGGGCGCGCTGGAGTCGCTGCACCGGTTCAAGGGGCAGTCCCAGTTTGAGACCTGGGTGTTCGGTATTCTGCGTCACAAGTTGGTGGATGCGATCCGCCGGCGGGGGCGTGATGTCGTCGCCGAACATAATCCCGAGGCCATGCCGGAGGTCGATGAGATGTTTACCGACCACGCCCACTGGGCGGTGGGGGCGCGCCCGCAAAACTGGGTTCAGCCGGAAACCTCCTGTGAGAACGACCGCTTCTGGGAAGTGTTCGATCTGTGCGTGTTCCATCTGCCTAAAAGCGGCGCCCAGGTGTTCACCATGCGTGAGCTGATGGGGCTGGAGACCGGCGAGATCTGTGAGTGCCTGGAGATCACCGAAAAGAACTGTTGGGTCATTCTGCACCGGGCACGGCTGAAACTGCGTGCCTGCCTGGAGTCGGGCTGGTTCAGCAAAGAAGGGGAAGAGTTATGACAATGGCGTGCAAGCGGGCGACAGAGCTGATGTCGATTCAGATCGACCGGCCCCTGTCATTGAGCGAGCGTCTCTCTCTGCGAACTCACCTGATGATGTGCCGCTACTGTCGGCGTTGCGATAAACAGTTTCAGATGCTGCGACGTATAACCGGCAAAAGGCGCGAGGATGAGCCGCCGCAGGAGCACTGAATCCGGCAGGGCGGTCTATCCTGTTATTGTACCAAGGTGTAACTTGTCTTCAGGCGGCGACGGGTCCACTCTGGAAGAGAGCCTTGAGCGGCTCTAACGCGTTATCGATAACAAGACGGGTTCGAATTACCGGTTAGCAAGGCTGAAACGATCGGTAAGCGGACAGTGGGTGAAACATGAAAGATCTGGATGGGCAAAGAGTCCTGGAGAAGTCGGGTCTTGATTATTTCAAGACGGCCTCGACCTTCGGCGCATTAAGCGAGGAGGCGATTCTTTTCCTGTTAAGTAAAGGCAAGCTGCAGGCGCTCGATAAGGGTGACAAGATATTCAGTGTCGGTGAACCCGGGGGCTTTTTTGTCGTGGTGCTGGAAGGTCGGCTGGGGTACTACCGGGAGGTCGACAACGGCCGGCTGTTGATGCGCGAGGTAGGGTTCGGTGAAGAGCTGGGCTATGTCTCGATGATCGGACTACTGGATCGTCAGGGATCCGCCAGTGCACTGGAGCGCAGCGTCATCCTGCGTGTGGATACCGATCTCTTCTATCAGCTGCACCTCGATCTGCCATCGGACTTCGGCATCCTGATGCTGAACCTGTCGCGAGAGCTGGCCCGCACCATCTGCGGCATTAACGACCGCTTTGTGGATGTGGCATCGCATCAGGCATCCTAAGGCCCGGCCTGAAGCCGGGCCTTGATCGCGCTTTTGCTGCTTAACCGCGAATTAGTTAACCTCGATAGTAGCGCTGCGGTACGAAAGGCATACGGCACACTTTCATCGGCAGACGCTTGCCGCGTACTTCCGCGAACACTTCTGTATCCAGCGCGCTCGCGCTGCTGTCTACATAGCCCATGGCGATCGACAGCGCCGCACTCGGGCCAAAGGTACCGCTGGTCACTTCACCCAGCTTGTTGCCCTCGGCATCAAACAGTTCCGTCCCCTCGCGCACCGGTGCGCGACCTTCGCCCACCAGGCCGACGCGCTTGCGCGCTGCCGATTTCTCATCAATTTGCTTGAGAATAACGTCTGCGCCGGGGAAACCGCCGGCTCGGGCGCCATCGCTGCGGCGCACCTTGGAGATCGCCCAGAGAAGGCTTGCTTCCACCGGCGTGGTGTCGGTGCTGATATCGTGCCCGTACAGGCAAAGCCCCGCTTCGAGACGCAGGGAGTCACGTGCGCCGAGGCCGATCGCTTCCACTTCGTCTTCTGCCAGCAGCTTGCGCGCGAGCTCTTCACAGCGGGAGGCGGGGACAGAGATTTCGAAACCGTCTTCGCCGGTGTAACCGGAGCGGCTGACGAAACAGTTGATGCCGGCAATATCCACCACCAGGTTGTCCATGAACACCATGTTGACCAGTTCCGGCTGAAAACGGATCAGTACCTCGGCCGCTTTCGGTCCCTGCAGGGCGATCAGCGCGTGGTTGTCCAGCACTTCAAGTTCGGTGCCCTCGCCCAGGTTGGCGCGCAGGTGAGCGATGTCGGCTTCTTTACAGGCAGCGTTGATAACCAGGTAGTAGCCATCGGTCATACGGGTGACCATCAGGTCGTCGAGGATGCCGCCTTGATCGTTGGTGAAGAGCGCGTAACGCTGTTTGCCCACCGGCAGGTCGATGATATCCACCGGAACCAGGCGCTCGAGTTCGGCGCCGGCGTTTTCGCCGCGGATATACACCTGGCCCATGTGGCTGACGTCGAACAGGCCGGCAGCCTCGCGGGTGTGCAGGTGCTCCTTGCGTACGCCGCTGGTGTATTGAACCGGCATCGCATAACCGGCGAAGGGCACCATGCGGGCGCCGAGCTCTTCATGCAGCTCGAAAAGGGGGGTATGCAGCAATGTCTCTTCCATAGGAAGCCTCTGAAATCCTGTTGTGAATCCGGCGATATGTTAACCAAAATTTCCTATAAGAAACAAATTTGGTTAACCGTTGCAGTAGCGTCCGTCTGCTGTGATTCGGGTTGTGATATCTGCCGATATCACTGTGTAATTGCCTATTATTAAAGGAAACTTTCCTGCCTTGAAGTGCCCGGTGTAAAACGTTTCTTCGTTTGGTGATGTTTCCAATAGGAAATTATTTTCTTGCCCGATCGGTCGACAGTTGTTAGTCTGCCGCCCCATCCAGCGCAACTGGTTTACACTGCAGTTATCGCAATGCGTTTTCGGCGTTGAGTGTAGACGGAGAAAGCAGATGGCGCTCAGTATCTTCGATCTGTTCAAGGTGGGTATAGGGCCGTCGAGCTCCCATACCGTAGGCCCGATGATAGCGGCTCACCGGTTTGTCGATGAGCTGGTGCAGGCCGGTCTCAAAGAGCAGACGGCGTCACTGCAGGTGCAGCTTTACGGCTCACTGGCGATGACCGGTAAAGGCCATGCCACGGATACCGCGGTGATGCTGGGCTTGTGCGCAGAGCGGCCCGAATCGGTCGATCCGGACCGGGTAGCCGGGATTATCGCAGAGATCAATGCGGCGCAATCCCTGCCCGCCGGCCCGCTGCAAGGCGTGAGATTCGATCCGTTGCAGGATATCCGCTTCAATATGGGCGCCAGTCTGCCGGCACACCCCAACGGTGTGCGTTTCGCTGCCAGGGATGAAGCCGGCATTGAGGTATACAGCCTGACCTGCTATTCGGTCGGCGGTGGCTTCGTACTGACAGAGGACGAAGTAACCAGCCCGCCTCAGCCCAAGGGGGAGCCAGAAGCCTGGCCCTTCAGCACGGCGGAAGAGCTGATGCAGCTCGCCGAGCAGCAGGGGATGAGTATCGCTGAACTGGTACTCGCCAACGAGGAGGTGTACACGGCAGCGGAGGAGATTCGCCCGCGCCTGCTGGAGATCTGGCGGGTGATGGATGCGGCAATCCACCGTGGCTGCAGCCAGACCGGCGAGTTGCCGGGTGGCCTTAAAATCAGGCGCAGAGCGCATCACCTGTGCCAGGAACTGATTGAAAAGCCGGGTGGTCAGTTGCATGACCATCTGGCTGTACTTGATTGGGTCAACCTCTATGCGTTGGCCGTCAACGAAGAAAACGCCGCCGGTGGGCGTGTTGTCACCGCGCCGACCAATGGCGCGGCGGGCGTGATCCCCGCGGTGCTGGCGTACTATGATCGATTTGTGCCGGGCGCTAATGACGAAGGCATAGTGAATTTTCTCGCCACGGCGGCGGCGATCGGGATGCTGTACAAGCGTAACGCTTCGATCTCTGCCGCCGAGGTGGGGTGCCAGGGCGAAATCGGTGTGGCCTGTTCCATGGCTGCCGGTGCCCTTTGTGCGGTGTTGGGTGGCAGTGTCCGTCAGATCGAAAACGCCGCCGAAATAGGCATGGAACATAACCTGGGCCTGACCTGTGATCCGATCGGCGGTCTGGTCCAGGTACCCTGCATCGAACGTAACACCATGGGTGCGGTAAAAGCGATTAACGCCGCCCGCCTGGCGTTGCGAGGGGATGGCAAGCACTTCGTTTCGCTCGATTCGGTGATCGAGACGATGCGCCAGACCGGTGCCGACATGCAGGATAAATATAAAGAGACCTCCACAGGGGGGCTCGCCGTGAATGTGGTGAACTGTTAATCACCAAGCTACTGATCACCAAACTACAACCGACTAACAGATGGATAGCGAACAATGAGCGATCTTCCGACTGACCTGAAATATGCATCTTCCCACGAGTGGGTCCGCGACAACGGTGACGGTACCGTTACTGTTGGTATCAGCGACTTTGCCCAGGAGCAACTGGGTGACGTGGTATTTGTTGAACTGCCTGAAGTTGGCCGTGAAGTTGAAGCGGGTGAAGAGTTTTCCGTGGTTGAGTCGGTCAAGGCGGCATCCGACATCTACGCTGCCGTTGGTGGTGAAGTGATCGAAGCCAACGAACAGCTCGACGACAGCCCGGAGCTGATCAACGAAGCCCCGTTCGGCGACGGCTGGATCTGCAAGATCCGCATGTCCGACGCATCCGAGCTGGCCAAGCTGATGGATGCGGAAGCTTACGCCAAGGCTGTAAGCGAAGGCTGATACGCACGACCACATCTCCATCGGGCGGCAGGTGTCGCCCGATGCGACTATTATTCTTCAACCCCCGCAACGTCAGAAAAGGGCAGACAAGATGGCAACAGAACTCCGTGGATTGAGTGAACTGGAAGGTCACGACGAATTTACCCAGCGTCACATCGGACCCGATGGGCAGGAAGAGCAGACCATGCTCGATACCCTGGGGCTGAAATCCCTGGACGAACTGATAGAGCAGGCAGTACCCGCATCTATCCGTCTTGATGACGCACTGGCGATGCCGGAGGGTATCAGCGAAACCGAAGCGCTGAGCGAACTCGAAGCGATCGCCTCCAAGAACAAGGTGAAGCGCTCGCTGATCGGCATGGGCTACTATGGCACGCTGGTGCCGGGCGTTATCCAGCGTAACGTGCTGGAAAACCCGGCCTGGTACACCGCTTACACCCCGTACCAGCCCGAGATCGCCCAGGGCCGTCTCGAAGCGTTGCTGAACTACCAGCAGATGGTGATGGACCTGACCGGCATGGCGCTGGCCAACGCCTCCCTGCTGGATGAAGCCACCGCCGCTGCTGAGGCGATGACCCTGTGCAAGCGCTCCAACCGCAAGAAGACCGATACCTTCTTCGTCTCCAGTGACGTGCATCCGCAGACCATCGACGTTATCCGCACCCGCGCCGAATACTTCGGTTTCGAGGTGGTGGTCGATAAGGCTGAGAAGCTGGATGAGTACGACAGCTTCGGCGTGCTGCTGCAATACCCGGGCACCCACGGCGATATCGCCGATATGGAAGCCCTGATCGCCAAGGCCAAGGATCAGAAATCCATGGTCTGCGTTGCCACCGACCTGCTGGCACTGGTGCTGATGAAGTCACCGGGCGAACTGGGTGCCGACATCGTCTTCGGTTCCGCCCAGCGTTTCGGCGTGCCGATGGGCTTTGGTGGCCCGCACGCGGCCTTCTTTGCCACCTCCGACAAGCTCAAGCGCTCGGTACCGGGCCGTATTATCGGTGTCTCCGTAGACAGCCGTGGCAACCCGGCGCTGCGCATGGCGATGCAGACCCGCGAGCAGCACATCCGTCGTGAGAAGGCGACCTCCAACATCTGTACCGCCCAGGCACTGCTGGCCAACATGTCCTCCTTCTACGCCGTTTACCACGGCCCGGAAGGACTGCGCCGCATCGCCGAGCGCGTACACCGCCTGACCACTATCCTGGCCAACGGCCTGCGTCAGGGCGGCCTGAAGTGCAACGACACCTTCTTCGACACGCTGACCGTGAAAGAAACCAACGCCGGCGAAGTGATCGAAGGCGCCTTGGCGGCCGGTTACAACCTGCGTCTGGTGGGTGGCGAGCATGTCGGCATCAGCCTGGATGAAACCACCACCCGCAAGGATGTGGAAAACCTGCTGGCACTGCTGCTGGGCAGCGACCACGGTCTGTCTATCGACGAGCTGGACGCCAGCATCGTCGATGGTGAAACCACCGGCCTGCCGGAAGCGCTGCGCCGTACCGACGCGATCCTGACTCACCCGGTCTTCAACAGCTACCACAGCGAAACCGAAATGCTGCGTTACCTGAAGAAGCTGGAAAACCGCGATTACTCCCTGGTGCACGGCATGATCCCGCTGGGCTCCTGTACCATGAAGCTGAACGCGACTTCCGAAATGGCGCCGATCACCTGGGCCGCGTTTGCCAACATGCACCCGTTTGCGCCGCATGATCAGACCGCTGGCTACCTGGAGATGATCCGTCAGCTCGAAGAGATGCTGGTCGACATCACCGGTTACGACGCTGTCTCCATGCAGCCGAACTCTGGTGCCCAGGGTGAATACGCAGGCCTGCTGGCGATCCGCAAATACCAGGAGTCCCTCGGTGAAGGCCACCGTAATGTCTGCCTGATCCCGTCCTCTGCACACGGTACCAACCCGGCATCCGCCGCGATGATGGGCATGAAGGTCGTGATCGTCGAGTGTGACGAGCAGGGTAACGTGGACGTGGCCGACCTGGCCGCCAAGGCGGAAGAGCACGCCGACAACCTCTCCACACTGATGGTGACCTACCCGAGCACCCACGGTGTCTACGAGCAGGAGATCGTCGAGATCTGCCAGATCGTGCACAAGTTCGGTGGCCAGGTTTACATGGACGGCGCCAACATGAACGCCCAGGTCGGCATCTCCAAGCCGGGCGTGATCGGCTCTGACGTATCCCACCTGAACCTGCACAAGACCTTCGCCATCCCGCACGGCGGTGGTGGTCCGGGCATGGGCCCGATCGGTGTTAAAGCGCACCTGGCGCCGTTCCTGCCGGGTCACAGCGTCACTCACGTGGCTGGCCAGAAGCAGAACAACGGTGCGGTATCCGCCTCTCCGTACGGCTCCGGTGCGATCCTGCCGATCAGCTGGATGTACATCCGTATGCTGGGCAAGAACGGTCTGAAGCGCTCCACCCAGATGGCGATCCTGAACGCCAACTACCTGACCGAGAAGCTGTCGGCGCACTACCCGATCCTCTACCGTGGCAAGCACGACCGTGTGGCCCACGAGTGCATCGTCGATATCCGTCCGCTGAAAGAAGCGACAGGTGTCAGCGAAGAGGATATCGCCAAGCGTCTGATGGACTACGGCTTCCACGCCCCGACCATGTCGTTCCCGGTACCGGGCACGCTGATGATCGAGCCGACCGAATCCGAGTCCAAGGCGGAACTGGACCGCTTCGTCGAAGCGATGGTCAGCATCCGTGCCGAGATCGCCCGCGTCGAAAGCGGCGAGTGGACTGCCGAAAACAGCCCGCTGCACCACGCTCCGCATACCCTGGCCGATATCACCGGCGAGTGGGATCGTGCCTACAGCATCGCTGAAGCGGTATTCCCGACCCAGGCGAGCCGTGAGAACAAGTTCTGGCCGAGCTCTAACCGTATCGATAACGTTTACGGCGACCGTAACCTGATCTGCTCCTGCCCGTCGGTGGATTCTTATCGCGAGGAGTGATCTTGGGGTTTAGTCACCCAGGTGACATAGAAACGCCCAGCCATTGTGCTGGGCGTTTTTGTTTGTGGTGGTTTGTTGTGCCTGGGAGCAGTGTTTGAGTGCAGGTTTCGCCTGCTGGCGAGCCAAGGGACTTGTGCGGACAAGTCCCTTGGCGATCCGAAGCCGCCCCTGCAGTTTGGTCGGCTTCGCCGACTTCCCTGCGCTTCTCGCCTGAAAGAGCGGGACAGGAAACTCGGCTTCGCCTCAAACAAGCCTGTCCCTTTTTCTCTTTAAGTCTTGAAGGGATAGGGTAGTACTTTTAAGTAGTCTGGAAATCCTGGTTTTACTCTGAATCCTCAAGACCTCTATGCCAAGTTGACCTACCAATAGTGGTAGTAAATAAAGTGAAGAATTCGAGCTACATTTTTCGATAACAGACAGGCTCAGCATAGAAACTATGTTGGCCTGTGTAATCAAAATGCCAATATCTACAGGAGGGAGTGAATGATGTCACAACTAGCCTGGATAAGAGCAGTTTTATTTGTGTTTTCTATTATCCTTACTAATAAGGCATTTTCTAATACGAGCTATCTAGTCCAAGATAGTAATATTGGGAGCGGTGATAGCTTTATAACAAATTCTATAAGCTTTGCAGGATCAATTTTTTACTCTTCATCTAATTTTGATGGAAGTGGCACTGAGCTGTGGAAAAGTGATGGTACTGATTCTGGAACTTTAATGGTTAAGGATATTTATCCTCAAGGAGGAAGTAGTAATCCTGAAAACTTGACCGTAGTTGGAAATACACTGTTTTTTACTGCCACCGATGAGCTTAATGCAACAGAGTTATGGAAAACAGATGGTACCGAAGCAGGTACTATGCTTGTAATGGATATCAATCCATTCGGAAGTAGTAACCCTCATGAACTCACCGGAGTTGATGGAGTACTATATTTTAGTGCGGATGATGGCCTAAATGGTATAGAGCTATGGAGAAGTGATGGCACTTCTGACGGCACTTATTTGGTTAGAAACATAAATATTGACTCGATTGGCAGTGGAAGCAACCCTAGTTGGTTAACCAATGTTAATGGAACATTATTTTTCAGTGCTCAAGGAAGTTCAATTCAAGGCACTGAGCTATGGAAAAGTGATGGTACATACAATGGCACTGTGTTGGTTAAGGACATGAACCCCTTTGATTCGCATAGCAGTTTTCCTTGGCATTTAATTAATGGTAATGGCCGATTATTTTTTAATACGAACGACATCATGTGGGTAAGTGATGGAACAGAGGAGGGCACTTTTCAGGTTCCTCCTCCTTCTGAGTCATTTTCTTTTGGTATATTTAATCACTATATGAATGGGAATATATATTGTGGATGTGATAGTGGATTTTCAGACTCGGAGTTATGGCGTGTTAATACTGAAACTCTGGAAGTTCAATTGGTTAAAGATATAATTCCAGGTGGTAGTTTTACTGGATCGGATCCGGGGAGTTTTTCTTCATCAAATGGACTTCTTTATTTTATTGCGAGATTTAATGGTAGTAGTAACTATGAACCTTGGGTAACTGATGGAAGTGAATCTGGAACTATCTTATTAAAGGATATAAATGGCACTAGTGAAAGCTCTTTTATTTACCAAAGTGATACAATATTGTCATTTGATGGTAAAGCCTTTTTTGCAGCCAATGATGGTATAAACGGTAATGAACTATGGATGAGTGATGGCACATCAGAAGGGACTCAGAGAATATCAGATATTTATTCAGGTGTTGAAAGTAGTGACCCAGATTGGCTGGTTAATCTCTCTGGCCTGGTATTGTTCAGCGCTAGAGATTATGACCATGGAAATGAATTATGGGCGTTTCGGACTGAAGGTATCTCAGATATTGATGGAGATGGTATCGTTGATGAGATTGACAACTGTCCGTCTGTAGCCAATGCAGACCAGACCGACAGCGACGGGGACGGCCTCGGTGATGCCTGCGACGCCTTCCCCAATGACCCAGCCAACGACGCCGACGGCGATGGAGTTGGTGGTGAAATAGACAACTGTCCGGCGGTGGCCAACAGCGATCAGACCGACAGCGATGGTGATGGCCTGGGTGATGCCTGCGACGCTTTCCCCAATGACCCGGCTAACGATGCTGATGGCGACGGGGTTGGCGGTGATGTCGACAACTGCCCGCTGGATGCCAACGCAGATCAAATCGACACCGACGGCGATGGCCTCGGCGACGCCTGCGACCCCTATCCCAATGACCCGGCCAACGGCGACCAGGACCAGGACGGCGTGCTTGACGGGGCCGATAACTGCCCGGCCATTGCGAACCCGACCCAGGTCGACAACGACGGCGATGGCTTGGGTGATGCCTGCGATCCCTTCCCGAACGACCCGACCAATAACGATAGTGATGGCGATGGTATCGAGAATGGTATTGATAACTGCCCGTTGGTTCCTAACCCAGACCAGGCCGACTCAGATGGAAATGGCATTGGTGATCTGTGCGACATCAAGGGTAAGACCGATGTGGACGGCGACGGAGTTTCGGACAGCAAGGACAATTGCCCGATAGTTGTAAATCCAGACCAGGTCGATACAGATGTCGATGGGATAGGCGATGCCTGTGATGACACGCCAAATCAAGCGGATGCCGATGGTGATGGGGTGCCTGATTCAATCGATAACTGTCCTAATGTACCTAACGCCGATCAGTCGGATAGCGATGGTAATGGTTTAGGCGATGCCTGTGAAAAGTTAACCGGCAACGGTGATATGGATGGTGATGGTGTTGTCGATAATAAAGACAACTGCCCATTTGATCTAAACGCTGACCAGAGTGATCTGGATGGAGATGGTGTCGGTGATGTCTGCGACGAGCCACCATCACCCGATAGTGATGTGGACAGTGATGGCGTCGTCGACGTCGATGACAATTGTCCGTTAATTGCAAATTCCGATCAAAATGACTTTGATGGTGATGGTATTGGTAACGTTTGCGATGATGACATCGACGGTGATGGCGTGCCGAACAACCGTGATAAATGCCCGCTGGAGGGTGAACCTGACTTCGTTGATCGCAAAGGCTGCCCGATCAACTAATCAGATAAAAGAAAATGAGTCCCGGGGCTGCAGCCCCGGGACTCATAGATTTGAACATCGTTACGTTTCGTCCAATACATGCCCGAAGTTAAGAGTTAATTCGTTACTACCAATAATGGTAGTAACGAAGGTCTTGGTTCGTACCTATTCTTTTAAACAGTAACGATTTCCCACAATCAACAAATAGCTGAAAAGGAAAAATGACAATGAACCAGTCATCTTTGTTTTCAGCTCGTACCCGTCAATCGGTAGTCGAACTGAAAAGGTACGTTACAGCGAAGTGTGTTTGCGTGCTTGCTGCTGTGACGCTCACGTTTGGGTTAACAGCAACGCTCCAGGCCGACGAGTGGAGTGATGTGTTCAAGGGATTCGCGAAGGATATGCTCGAACAGGGCGTCGAGAATATGAAGCAGGGTAACGACGATTCTGCGCAGGAGGCGCAAGCTACGCCGCCACCCCCACCACCGGAACCCGCCTACCAACAACCGAAAGCCCAAAAAGTCGCACCGCGCTATAGCACTGACTACTCGCGAGAGGAGGTGACCGATATTCAGCTGAGGCTCGAAATACTCGGTTACAACCCCGGCCCTCCCGATGGTGTTTTTGGTGGAAAAACCTCCCGGGCGATTGCGCGTTTCGAAATCGATAACGGCATGAGAGTCACTGGTCAGCCCAGTCCGGCGTTGTTGGTCGCGTTAGAGACAATGACTGCCACAGCGGCCGGAATGAGTACGATTGAAAAGGCACCTCAACCGCCTGCACCGCATTACCCACGAAACCAACTGGAGACTCATAGTGCCCAGCAGGAGCACTCTTCGGTACAGGGCGCGTACGCGCTGGCGAAAACGGAAGATGACTGCTGGAGCATCTACTCGAACGATCAGAACACCGAGCAGTACATGGCGTGTATGAAGCGGGTCAAGCAGCCGGCCTCCGTTAGCGATACGGATATCGTGGCTGAGGCGCGCGATTATGAAGCGTCATGCCGACAGTCGTCGGTGCAGAGTCAGCTGTATGACTGCCAGTGCATGGTGCAACGTTATATCGGTGAGCGCTTTGATGATCGCTCCTCCGCTAAGGAGGAGGTACAGGCCCGGGTTGCGGAGCAGTGCGTGAATCCGGATGGGGCATTTGGTTATGTCTACGATCAGTGCGCCGCGTTAATCAGCACGGATATGTCCCTCTGGACACCGGAGCAGGACACGCCGGATAAGCGGCGTGCGTTGTGCGAGTGTTTTGCGAGTAGCTTTGCCGACCGCTATTCCGCGGAGCCCGGCATGGACTCGGGTTACATTCAGCGCGTCAGACTCGAATCCCAGGTGTCCTGTTATTAACCGGGGGCAAGGGGGCTCAAGTGCCTAATTTGAATGAACTGGAGAGCTGCATAGAACTGATCCACTCTGCCAGGGATCCTGGGGAGGCGTTCCGTTATTTTTGCCAGATTGTGGAATCCAGCGGATATGACCGTGTCGTTTATAGCCTGCTGACTGACCATCCTTCACTGGGGCTTCCGAAGCTGCATGGACTTGCCTCCAGCTACCCTGAAGACTGGATGACGTATTACGCGGAAAAGAGCTACCTGGAGATTGATCCGGTGGTGCATACCGTATACCGCTTGGGACGGCCCTGTTTCTGGGACGATGTGGTGGCGAATTCTGATCTGTCTGACGACGCTCAGCGCCTGATGCATGAGGGGGGGGAAGCAGGGCTCTGCTCCGGTATCTCATTTCCAATGCTGGGCCTTGCGGGGGAGGTTGCCGGTTTTGCCATCGCGCGTGACAAGAAGACAACAGAGCGAAACGATTACGAGCTGATGGCGCGGCTTTACCTGCTGGGAACCTTCTTCCACGAAACCTACCGGACGATGTATCTACAACAGTCGCGGCTACAACGGCCCGATCTAACGGAGCGAGAGCATGATGTACTGCTTTGGGCTGCCGAAGGTAAAACGGATCAGGAGATCGGCCTCATTCTTTCTATTTCCTTCCACACCGTCCGTTTTCATTGGCGACAAATCTTTCGCAAGCTTGATGTGACGGGGCGCAACCATGCTGTCACCAAAGCGATCCGCCTGGACCTGATGACACCCGAAATTATCAGAACACCCCGCCTGCTGAGAGGTTAGCGACGAGGGGGAGGTTGATATGGTTTGGCTATCTAATGAACTCCGCTCGATAAAAAGCCGGTTGTTTGGATGCGCTTTTGCTTTGGCTGCGGTGCTCGCAGTTTTGACTTATCCGGCGTACGCGGGGAACTACCTGGTAGAAAAACAGAGTGCCGTGGGCTCGAGTACCCTGTTGCTGGCGTATGCCGGAAAATCTCAGCCGCCCAGTATCGTGCGAGAAGCTCAGAGCTATCTTCAGCAACTGGGCTACTACAAGGGTAAGCGAGATGGCGTTATGGACCGTGATACCAGCCTGGCGTTAATGAAATTCAAACGCGCGGCAAAGATTCGTCCTGGAGGAGGGCTAACGGATGAGGTGATGGCAGCGCTTCGTGCGCAGGCGAAAGAACCGTCAAGGTCAGTCGCACAAAAGCCTTCTTTGCCGCCAAAATCGAAGCCAGTCAGAGAGCCTGCACGGACAGTACTCGCTTCAGCGCCTTGTGTCGGTACCGATCCGACTGATTTCGATCAGGTGTTCGCCTGTATGTCGTCGGCCCGCTGGAGCCGGGGTATGAGCGCGGGGCGCAACCGTTTCGAGGGTAATATCGCCACATCCAGCTGTAGTACCATCGCCCGCACCTATGCAGCAGTGCTGAATGAAAAAGCTGGTATCACACGGGCTCAGGCGAAGCAGCAGATGCCGGGCTGCGATATTTTTGCGCGGGCGACGCGGGAGATCAGTGGTAAGGAGGCGTACTGGGAGGCGTGTATTGGATATGGTCGTCAATCAGCAGAAGCGCATCTGAGCCGATGTCTTCAGGGATATGTGAAAGGGTATTTTGGATCTGAAAACGCGCTGACGGAAAAGGTCACCGGCTGTGCCAGCGCCCTGTCATATTACGAGCGCGGGGTGCGTGCGGCGTCCGCCGACGGTCAGCTTCCGCCGGGATACCAGCGCCCCGACTGTCAGTTGGTATTTGCCAGCCTTGGTGGCAAAAATGAGGTTGCGCGGGTGGTGCAGGGCTGTGCCGGTTACTCTCCGGAGACAATGGCTGAGCATGTAAACCGGTGTATCGGGCCCGAGATACCGCTGGCAAGGCTACACACCTGTGCAGAGGTGCGCCGTGTTTATGAAGGGCTGCTCGTGGAAGCCCACGGTGGTTTACCCGCAAACTACATCATGATGCCCTGTTCGGCAGCGGCGCCGGTTCTGGCACGGGCCGATGCAGAGCGCGAGCAGATAGCAGAGCGTCAACGCAAAGCCGCTATAGCGGAACAGAAGCGACGGGCTGAGATTGAAGCGGCGCGCAACAGATCCCTGAAGGAGTTTGCCGAGCGCGCCGAAGCGCGTAATCGACAGGCGTTCGGTGCGGGAACAGGGACGTTGGTTTCGCCGGAGGTTAAGACCAAGGTGCCGGCCCCCGCGCAGGCTAGCAGCGGACGAACTGAAGAAACCTCACAGACGTCGTCCATAGACTTTACACGCTTTGAGCAACCCAAACTGCTGGCAGCTCTTTACTCTGGTCAGTTTGACGCACTTCAGGGTAATCGCTTTGGTGTCGTCGTGTATATCAGCCACATGCACCATACGCTGTCGGACGACCTGATGGAGGTTGATCACAATTGTACGCTGCTCACTGATACCGAGATGGATCGAGGGCTGACGAATGTGGCCATGGAGGTTGGTGGTCTTGGTACGCTGGACCGGCCTGCGAGTCGGGACGAGATTGTCGAAGCGGGTGCGGAGCAGCTGATGGGCATGTTGATGATGTTTCGTAACGGACCGCAACAGATGATGCGTCAGGGCGCGGAGGTGGAACGACTTAAAGAACAGGGCAGAAAGGATGCGATCCGGATGGCGTCCAAGTGGGGCTGCGAAAGTGCGGTGACCGAAAAGATATACGAAAACGCCAAGCGTTATGTGCTGCGACGTCCGCCTGCCTGAGATGCTCCGAAGGGCAGAGCTCAAAAAACAGAAAGGATTGAGGTTCAACAGGGGTGACCTTTCTTCATCTAGTGCGCTTATTGCTGTGATGGCAGTCTCATCGAGCCTGTTTTTCGAATTGCAATGATTTCATTCTATTAAATCCAAGGCCCTCTAATTTTCGGATATATAAACAATATGATTAGGGGTTATAAGTAATTAACCCAAGGCTCTAGAGCATGATTCCTGTTCGCTTTTATCCTGTGTGATCAGTCGTCAGCACAAGCGTTCCAAATTTTCATCTATTAAAAAACTAAGAAAAATTCTTATAGATACAGGGGGCTTAACTGCCTAGGGTTATAACGTGTTTGAAAAAGGCACGATCAGTTCACAGCCGGTCACGCAAAGCCACGGGCTCCTGCACGGGGTCGCCGGGCTACCAGGCACATCAGGCGGTATTAACTCCGTTTGAGGCCGACCGTGACGAGAACTATTTCCCACCACTCTCGTGCTCTCTTCCCCGTTAATATCGTCGGCATTTCATACACAGGAGCAGTGTTCAAAGGAGTACGTTTACGATGGCTTGCAGTCAACCCTGTGGGGATCTGTGAGTGAACGGGAGGCTGTCGTGCACGATATAAACGAACTGGAGTTGTGTATTGAGTTGATCCAATCTGCGGTAACGCCAGAAGAGGCCTTTAAGTATTTTTGCGCCGTCCTGTCACAGAGCGGTTATGACCGTATCACCTACAGCCTGGTCACGGACCATCCATCACTAGGGCTTCCCAAACAGCATGGTTTGGCAACCAGTTATCCGCAGGACTGGATGCGTTTCTATGAAGAGCACCACTACATGGCGTTGGATCCGGTCGTTCGTCAGGTGTTGTCGGGGCCCGGCCCATTTTTCTGGTGCGACTTACTGAATGACCCCAAACTTCCGAAAGCAGCTCGTGAAATGATGCAGCAAGCGGCGGATGCGGGCCTGAATTCGGGGATTGGCATTTCACTGCCCGGTGAGGCAGGGGAGGTCGCGGGTGTCGGGCTGGCGCGCACGGATCCTTATCAAGACCGAAAGGACTACGACTTCCTGGCCAAAGCCTACCTTCTAAGCACGGTCTTTCACGTCTGCTATCGGGATATGATTCAGAACGGCGCGCATTCGCTGCCGGCTCTTACGGAACGTGAGCGTGATGTGCTGTATTGGGCGGCGGAAGGCAAAACCGACCAGGAGATCGCCTTGATACTGGGAATCACCTTTCACACCATCCGTTTTCACTGGCGGCAGATTTTCAACAAACTGGATGTGCATGGGCGCAGTTTTGCGATTGCCAAGTCGATCCGGTTCGGTCTGGTGTTGCCGGAGATCGTTCGCACACCGCGTATTGAAAAGTATTCGCCGGGGTGATCGGACTCCCTTGATTCGTCAGCAGCCGGCACCGGCGTTGCAGAGGCGGAGCGCAGAGCGCAGAGCCAAATAACCCCAAAATCTCTCATGAGGATTTCTCCGACTATTTTGGTAGACTTCGCGCTCTCAACGAAACGCCCGTAAGATTGTACGAGGAAATTGAATGCGTCTGGTGATCCGACTCTTTTTCCGGCTGCTGCGCCGGTTGCTGATGCCTTTCATGCTGATCTACGCAGCGCTCTCCAAGCCCAAGCCGATTTCTCGTGATGAGAAGGCGCAGGCGCAGGTGAATGATGACTGCCGCAACCTGACGCTGTACCAGTTTGCGACCTGTCCGTTCTGCATCAAGGTGAAGAAAGAGGTTCATCGTCTGGCGCTGCCGATAGGCATGGCCAATGTGCAGAAGGATGCCGATGCGCGTCAGGCGCTGGAGCAGGGCGGTGGCCGTGTGAAGGTTCCCTGTCTGAAGATCGAGCATGAAGACGGTCGTACCGAATGGATGTACGAGTCCAAAGAGATCAACAGCTACCTGCAGCAGCGCTTCGCGCCCTGAGTACTGGCTGCCTATGAGCTTTCTACGCATCTTCAGCTGGCTGCTGCTCACCTTTGGTGTGGTGGGCTTTGCTGCTGTTGTGCTGGGGCTGGTGCCGGATATCGGCGCCAAAGGCCCGGCGCTGGCGCTGCTGGCTACCCAGATCGTCTTTGCCGGTGTTGTCGTTTATGGCTTTCGCCTGGTGGCACAGGAGCGCCTGAGCCCGCGGATTCTGTTCTGGGGTGGCTGGGTGCTGATTATCACTTTCGTGATCACCGGCCAGATCTGGATTAACCGCTTCCAGATTAATCTTTAACACCACCCAGATAGCTCTGTGGCTCCCCAAACAAAAAGCCCCCTCCTGACAGATCCGGGAGGGGGCTTTTGTTTTAACCTCTAGCTATTAGCTAGCTGGTTTAAGTACGCCGGCAAAGAAGTTGCTCAGGCCTTCGTAGTCATTCAGCGGCAGTACCTCGGCGACATACTGGTCCGGACGAACGATAACGATGCAGCCCTGTTCGCGGTTGATACCGCGCATGGCGTAGATATCCTTGCCGCCGCCGGATGATTCCGGACGGTTGTCGGCGCAGAATACCTTCTCGTAGTCACGTAGGCCCAGCGTGCCCTTGAGCGGTGCCAATACCGGGTGGATGGTTGAGGTTTCCACCGACTGGTGATGCTGCTGGAACACCGCGCGCAGATCGATCACGGAATCAGCCTCGGCGCCGGCCGGGGTGTAGAGCTTCAGCGGTGACTTGGCGTCTTCGGCCAGGAAGTCACACAGGGCTTTCACGCCGCAGCTATCGGACATCGGCTCATCGCTGCCACCGAAGGCGTATACACGATACGCGCCGTTGGCGGTGTGGCAATGACCGAGCTGCATCGGCTTGGCATCGCCCTGGCGAACCACCGGTGCAGAGTGGAAACGCTTGCCGACGGTAAGGCCGGTAGCCAGTTCCTGGTGCACGCCTTCGCTGACCATAATGGACGGACGGTACTGGATGGAGACGCCGGCGGTGTACTCGCCGAACAGCTGGAAGTAGCGCTGGAACTCGGCGGGGTCGACACCGTCCGGGTTCTCGGCGGACTTCGGCTTGGCGCTGAACATGGCGGAGAACTTACGGTCGAAGTCGATTAGTGCCTGACCATATTCGCGACGCTCGTCGGAGTAGGTCTTGAGCAGGCTTTCGTCGGCCAGGCCGTTCAGCACGTGAGCCATTTTCCAGCCCAGGTTCCAGGTATCCATCACCGAGGTGTTCAGACCCTGACCCGCTTTCGGGCTGTGGGTGTGGCAGGCATCACCGGCCAGGAATACACGAGCCGCGCGGTCTTCGGTGGAGTCGTCGAAGGCCGTGGTAATACGCTGGCCGATTTCGTACACGCTCCACCAGGCAACCTGCTTCACGTCGACCGTGTACGGCGCCAGGATACGGTTGGCCGCAGCGATCAGCACGTCGGCGGTCATCTGGTCACGGGCAACACGCTCGTTCTCTTTCAGCTTGTCCAGTTCGACGTACATACGCACCATGAAACCACCCTCGCGCGGGATGATCAGCATGTTGCCTTCGTTGTTGGAGTGAATCAGTGACTTCAGGCGGATATCCGGGAAGTCGGTGTTCAGCAGCACATCCATCACGCCCCAGGCCTGGTTCAGCGGGTCGCCGACCAGCTCCTTGCCGATGGCAGTACGCACCGCAGAGCGTGCACCGTCACAGCCAACGACATACTTGGCCTTAACCGTTTCCACTTCCTGGGTGTACTGGGAGAAGTTGACCATGCGCTCCAGCTGAACGGTCACGGGATAGTCGCCACCGTTCGGATCCACTTCCAGACCCAGCAGCTTGCGCTGGTAGTGCGGTTCCAGCTTGAGTGCAGACTGTTGCATCACTTTCAGGAACTCGTCGTGTACACGGGCCTGGTTGATGATCAGGTGAGGCATTTCGGATAGATCGTCGGCCACGTCCGGGACCTTGCCTGAACGGGAAATTTCCTGCGGCTTGTCAGCATCCGGCTTCCAGAAGGCGGCTTCGTTGACCTGGTAGCCTTCCTGAATGATCTGGTCGGCAAAGCCGTAGGCCTGGAACATTTCGATGGTACGGCAGGCGATACCGTCAGCCTGTCCCACCAGCAGGCGGTCATCTTTCTGGTCGACGATAGCGACGGAGATATTGCCGAACTGAGACAGTTGCGCGGCCAGGTTGAGGCCGGCAGGGCCGCAGCCTACGATCAATACGTCTACCTGCTCGGGTAGAGGGCGCTTGATGGGCGGGGCTACAACAGCGTCCTGCGGATCGGAAAAGCGCGGATCGCCGGGGTGAAAACCATTCTGATGAAACTGCATGGGGTGCGTCCTCTTACTTATTATGTATTTCGGGAGCCACTTTAAATCTATTCAGATATCAGGAAAAATAGGTTTTTATCTCTAGACTAAAAGAAAATGAATAAATGAATCCTAACCTGCTGAAACAGTTGGCTATTGTCGTGAAGCAGGGCTCGTTAAGCCGTGCCTGTGAACAGCTGTACATCACGCAGCCAACGCTGACTCGAAGTATAAAACAGCTGGAGATGAAGGTTGGGGCGCCGGTACTTAAACGTTCCCGTCATGGCGTGATCCCCACCGAGATCGGCGCCCGGCTGGCACAGATCGGCGAACGGATCCTGGCGGATACCGATCACGGCGAAGAGGTGATCCGCCAGTGGCACAGCGGCTACCACAATGAATTTACCCTCGGTATCGATCCACTCTGGGAGTTTGCCACCTTCCGTGAGATGAGCGATCACTTCCTGCGGGAAAAGCGCTATGTCTTCCACCTGAGGACCGGTTCCGCCGCAGTGCAGATCGGCCTGATGCAGGCGGGCGAACTGGACTTTCTGCTGGCGCCGGCGCACCTGACTGTGGCTCAGGAAAGTCTGCAGCGTGATCTGCTGTTTCGCGACCGCTCCGGCGTTTTTGCCGGTAAAAAGTCGCCGCTTATACGAAGAAAGGGGGCTGTCTCTCTGGAGGAGCTGGCGCGCCAAAGCTGGATGATCGCCGGTGCCAGTGCCGGCTTTCTGGATGGTCAGGGGGAATTGGCGGGCCCCAACGCGGCGCGAATGGCCTTTACCGGCAGTATCCGCTCGGTGCTGCATCTGCTGAACACCACCGACATGCTGGTGCGCCTGCCGGCGCGGCTGGCGCTGATGACCGGGGAGATCGTGCCGGAGCAGCTGATTGAGGTCGAGGGCAAGCCGGGGCCGCGCCGCGATATTGCGCTTTGGTCCCGTACCGAGGAGGGCGAACGCCCGGAGATTCTGAAAGTCCGTGAACTGGTTACTGAGCTGGTCACGACACTGGATCGCGAGACGCCAACCTTTGGTCTGGATCTTTAATTACGCCTCGTCACCATACACCCGCTGGGCCAGCTCGCGGGTGGAGCGGCGCGCGTGATCAAGAAACGCCTGCATCACCGGCGTCGGGTATTTGCTCGACGGATAGACCACGCACCAGGAGCGGCGCAGCGGAAACCCCTCCAGTTCCGGGATGGTAACCTGGCCCAGCTGGATCTCCGCCGTGACGCTGAGCCGCGGCAGGACGCCGACACCCAAACCCGCCAGAATCCCGTGTTTTATCGCCACGTTCGATCCCAGTTCCAGGCGCGGTACCAGTTTCAGCCGGTTTTGTGCACACCAGACCTCCAGCGCGTGGCGGGTGCCGGAGCCGGACTCACGCATCAGCAGGCGGGCATTGAAAAAGTCCTGGGTGCTGAGGTTTTTCTTCTGCAGCAGGGGGTCGTCTGAGCGCACCACCGGCACCATGATGTTATCCAGGAACGGCAGGGTGTTCAGGCTGCGCGATTCCGGCACCATCCCCATAATCACCAGGTGGTCCTGGTTGGTGTTCAGCCGCTCCACCGCCTGGGCGCGGTTGACGATGGTCAGGCTCACATCCACCTGCGGGTAGGCCTCGAGGAAGGATTCCAGCAGGTAGGGCACGGAATACTGCGCCGTACTCACGGCCGCAAGGCGCAGCTCGCCGCGCACCTGGCCATCCAGTTCGGCCAGCTGCATCTGCAGCCGTTCCAGGTCGGTAAACATGGTGTCCACGGTTCTCGACAGCTGCTCGCCGGCGGCGGTTACGTACAGCTTTTTACCCACATATTCGAACACCGGCTGGCCCAGCGCCTGCTCCAGTTGGCGTACCTGAGCGCTGACCGCGGGTTGGGTCAGGCCGAGCTCTTCGGCGGCGCGGCTGTAATTAAGGTGATGAGCCACGGCTTTGAACACCTGTAACTGGCGAAAAGAGAGCCGGTTCAAGAGCTGGTTCAGCGAGTAGGGCATGGGCGAAGTCCAGTGATAATGGGCTGTCGGCTTAGGTTTGAAAGTAAGCTATAAGGTATTTCTTATGATACTCAGAAGAAATATCAATTTATACATTTAAACCGACTCGTTTAGGGTGTTTCGCATTGATCGACACACTCTCTTGGAGACGGTCCATGCTGAAAAAGATCCTGATCGCCAACCGCGGCGAAATCGCCGTCCGCATCGTGCGGGCCTGTGCGGAGATGAATATCCGCTCGGTGGCGATCTATACCGAAGCCGACCGCTATGCGCTGCACGTCAAGCGTGCGGACGAAGCACACAGCCTCGGTGAAGATCCGCTGGCGGGCTATCTCGATGCGCGACGTATCGTGAACCTGGCGGTGGAAACCGGCTGCGATGCGATCCATCCCGGCTACGGCTTCCTGTCCGAGAACAGCGAGTTCGCCCGGATCTGTGCCGAGCGTGGTATCACCTTTATCGGCCCGAAATCCGATGTGATCGCCAAAATGGGCGACAAGACCGCTGCCCGTGCCAGCATGATCGCCGCCGGCGTACCAGTGACCCCCGGTTCTGAAGGCAATCTGGCGGACCTGGATGAGGCGATCAAAGTCGCCGGTGAGATCGGTTACCCGGTGATGCTCAAGGCGACCTCCGGTGGCGGTGGCCGCGGTATCCGTCGCTGTGACAGCGAAGCGGAACTGAAATCCCAGTATCCCCGCGTTATCTCAGAGGCGACCAAGGCGTTCGGTTCTGCCGAGGTGTTTCTCGAGAAGTGCATCGTCGATCCCAAGCATATCGAAGTGCAGATCCTGGCGGACAGCCTGGGCGATGCGATCCATCTGTATGAGCGCGACTGCTCCATCCAGCGGCGTAACCAGAAACTGATCGAGATTGCGCCGAGCCCCCAGCTGACGCCGGAACAGCGCAACTACGTGGGCGAACTCGCCGTGCGTGCCGCCAAGGCGGTGGGTTACGAGAACGCCGGTACGGTGGAGTTCCTGGTCACCGGCAACGAGATCTACTTCATGGAGATGAACACCCGTGTGCAGGTTGAGCACACCATCTCCGAGCAGATTACCGGCGTGGATATCGTCCGTGAGCAGATCCGCATCGCATCCGGTTTGCCCCTGGCCTACCGTCAGGAGGATATCTCCTATCGCGGTTATGCCCTGCAGTTCCGCATCAACGCCGAGGATCCGAAGAACAACTTCCTGCCGAGCTTCGGTCGCATCACCCGTTACTACGCCCCGGGCGGCCCCGGTGTGCGTACCGATACGGCGATCTATACCGGCTACACCATTCCGCCGTACTTCGACTCCATGTGCCTGAAGCTGATCGTCTGGGCGCTGAACTGGGAAGAGGCGCTGGATCGTGGTGCAAGGGCCCTGTCGGATATGCGTCTCCAGGGTGTGAAGACTACCGCGCGCTACTACCAGGAGATCCTGCAGAACCCGGATTTCCGCAGTGGCGAATTCAACACCAGCTTCGTGCCGAACCATCCGGAGCTACAGAACTACTCGGACAAGCGCGATCCCAGCGAACTTGCGCTGGCCATCGCAACAGCTATCGCGGCATACGCCGGCGTTTAACGGGCTGCGAAAAGGAGAGAATTGATGAGCAAAGTTAACGTTACCGACGTAATCCTGCGTGACGCGCACCAGTCCCTGATCGCTACCCGTATGCGTACCGAGGACATGCTGCCGATCTGTGACAAGCTCGACAAGGTCGGCTTCTGGTCATTGGAAGTCTGGGGCGGCGCTACCTTCGACGCCTGTGTCCGTTTTCTGAAAGAGGATCCTTGGGAGCGTCTGCGCGACCTGCGCAAGGCACTGCCGAACACCCGCCTGCAGATGCTGCTGCGCGGCCAGAACCTGCTCGGTTACCGCCACTATGCCGACGATGTGGTCGAGGCGTTTGTTGCGAAAGCGGCCGAGAACGGCATCGACGTGTTCCGTGTGTTTGACGCACTGAATGACCTGCGCAACCTGGAAACCGCCATTAAGGCGGTTAAAAAGGCCGGCAAGCATGCCCAGGGCACCATCTGCTACACCACGAGCCCTGTGCATACCGAAGCGCTGTTCGTTAAGCAGGCCAAAGAGCTCAAGGCGATGGGTGCCGACTCTATCGCGATCAAGGATATGGCCGGTCTGCTGACCCCTTATGCGACCTACGATCTGGTGAAGGCGATCAAGGGCGGGGTTGATCTGCCGGTGTTTATCCACAGCCATGCTACCGCAGGCCTTGCGGCCCAGTGTCAGTTGAAGGCGGTGGAAGCCGGTGCCGAGCATATCGATACCGCGATCTCCTCGTTTGCCTCCGGCACCAGCCACCCGGCCACCGAATCCCAGGTTGCCGCGCTGCGCGGTACCCAGTGGGACACCGGCCTGGATCTGGAACTGCTGGGCGAGATCGCCGACTACTTCCGCGACGTGCGCAAGAAGTACCACCAGTTTGAATCCGAATTCACCCGCGAGGACGTATCGGTACAGATCAACCAGGTGCCGGGCGGCATGATGTCCAACCTGGCCAACCAGCTGAAAGAGCAGAACGCCCTGGGCCGTATTCGCGAAGTGTTCGCCGAGATTCCGGCAGTGCGCAAGGATCTGGGTTACCCGCCGCTGGTCACGCCGACCTCGCAGATTGTCGGTACCCAGGCGGTGCTGAACGTACTGTCCGGCGAGCGCTACAAGACCATCACCAACGAAGTGAAGCGTTACCTCCAGGGTGGTTACGGCCATCCGCCGGCGCAGATCGACGCCCTGCTGCTGACTAAGGCGATCGGTAACGAAGAGTTGATCGATGGCCGCCCGGCGGATCTTCTGAGCCCGGAAATGGCGCGCCTGACCAAAGAGATCGGCGACCTGGCCAAGTCCGAAGAGGATGTACTGACCTTCGCCATGTTCCAGGATATCGGTCGCCAGTTCCTCGAACAGCGTGAAGCCGGCACCCTGGAACCGGAGCCGCTGCTGCCGGCCAGCGAAGGTGGCCGCGCCATGGATGAAGGTGTGGCGACCGAGTTCAAGATCGACGTGCATGGTGAAACCTACCAGGTGGCGATCACCGGTGTGGGCGGCAAGGACAGTGGCAAGCGCCATGTCTACCTGAGCATCGATGGATTGCCGGAAGAGGTGATGTTTGAACCGCTCAACAGCTACGTGGGTGGCACTACCGCCAGCGGCCGTCAACAAGCCAGCGCACCGGGTCATGTCACTACCGGTATGCCGGGCAACATTGTTGACGTGCTTGTTGCCGTCGGCGATGAGGTTACAGCCGGCCAGGCGGTGCTGATCACCGAAGCGATGAAGATGGAAACCGAAATTCAGGCACCGATCGCCGGCAAGGTGGCGGGCGTGCATGTCGCCAAGGGCGACCGCGTCACCCCGGGCGAGGTGCTGATCGAAATCGAGGGGTAAGAAAGCCCGGGGCTTTCTTTACCTGAGATACGACTCGTTACGAGTTGCAATGGAGCTTGGCCCTCATCAGGAAACTGGTGAGGGCCTTTTTTATGTGCAAACAGTGACCGGATTGACCGCGGTGGAGCGGTGGCTCCTGGCAAAAACCAATCCGGTGCCAACTGCCGTTTATGACCGTCCCAGTGTCGAAACCAGACAACGCCAGCCTGGGTAATGGTCCCATAATGCGTCTTCTTTACTTCGACGCTTATGGAGCTGACATGTCCGATTTTATTACTGTTATGCGTGAAACCTGCCCGACGCCTGTTGTTGATGCGACCAAATGGACCCGTATCGGCGGTGAGCCGCACACAGTGAACCTGAATGCCTACACCTCTGCCGATGGCAGCAAGATCATGGGCACCTGGATCTGCACTCCGGGCAAGTTCGAAGTGAACTACGACAAGTGGGAGTTCTGCCACTTCCTCGACGGCTACTGCATCATCACCCCGGAAGGGGAAGAGCCGAAGCACCTGAAAGCCGGCGATGTGTTTGTGATCGAGCCGGGCATGAAAGGCACCTGGGAAGTGGTCGAAACCGTACGCAAGTACTTCGTCTTCGCTTAATCGAAGCGGTGCATGTAGAAACCGGCCTTGGAGCCGGTTTTTTTGTGGCTGCAGTGACGAGGCTGTAGGAGGGGACTGCGTGTAGGAGGTGAGCCCCCGCGCCGGTTGGGCATGGCACGGCGGTGATTCAAGGCAAAGGCGGATGCTCGGGCAGGTGGCGCCCTGGGTCAGCTACCGAAATCCAGAGCCAGCTGGCGCAGGCTGCTTTCTTCCGCCAGGGCCACGCTGATACCGACCAGGCGCACCCGGCGTCCGGCGGCGCGTTCAAACGCGGTGTGCAGGATCGAGCGCAGCACATCCTCGCTGAGCCGGTCGGACTGGCCGGCGGCGGTGGTCTGCTGGAAGTCGTGGAATTTAAGCTTGATGGTGATTCCCTTGAAGCTGCGCCCCCTGAGCCGTTGTTTCAGCTCCGGCAGCAGACTGAGCAGGATCTTCTCGCACTGGGCTTCGGTGCGCAGGTCGTGAGACAGGGTGGTTTCCACCCCCACCGATTTGCGGATACGTGAGGGCTGCACCGGGCGCTCGTCGATACCGCGGGCGCGCTGGTAGAGGCTGTGGCCGAATTTGCCGAAGCGCTCCGTTAGCGCCTCCAGCGACCAGTCGAGCAGGTCGCGGCCGTGGGTCAGGCCGAGCTGCTCCAGCTTTTCCGCCGTGCGCGGCCCGACACCGGGAATCTTGCGCAGCGGCAGGGCGGCGACAAACTCGGCCACCCGGTCCGGTGTGACCACGCACTGGCCGTTGGGTTTGTTCTCATCCGAAGCGATCTTGGCGATGAACTTGTTGGGCGCCACACCGGCGGAGGCGGTCAGTCCGGTTTCCTTGAGAATCTCGGCACGGATCTGCTGGGCGATCAGCGTGGCGCTGCCCTGGCAGGCGGAACATTCGCTCACATCCAGGTAAGCCTCATCCAGCGAGAGCGGCTCGATCAGCTCGGTATAGCGGGCGAAGATTTTGCGGATCTGGGCGGAAACACTCTTGTAGACCGACATGCGCCCGGGGATCAGGATCAGCTCCGGACAGAGGCGTTTTGCTTCGGCACTGGGCATCGCCGAGTGGATGCCGTACTTGCGTGCCTCGTAGCTGCAGGTCGAGATGACGCCGCGGGATTCCGCCTTGCCGCCGACGGCGATCGGCTTGCCTCTGAGGCTCGGGTTGTCGCGGATCTCTACCGAGGCGTAGAAGGCATCCATGTCGATATGGATGATTTTACGTTGCATCCGGCGGCGTCAGCTGTCGACCCAGACCTCACGCAGCGGCTCGCCGAAATCATCGTAGATGATCTTCTTGCGCGGCTTCTGACGGGGGGCTGGTTTGGTTTTCTGTTTCGATTGCTTGCGCCGTGCATCGATCGTTGCCAGTACGTCCAGTGCTGGCGTGCGTGTCTGCACCGGTCGGCCATCACTGAAAGGGGGCTGGAACGCGGCGCCGTCCTCGACTCCGCTTTCGCCTTGGCGTACATGTTGGATCTCGCCGCCATCGCGCACATAGTCCTGAATCTGACGTTCCAGTTCTTTACGGATGTCGGCTTTGCTGCGGCGTTTACTCATCCCCTGATTATGCATTATCTGGCTTTTTCAGCCAGTACTCTGGCGTAGATCCGGGCGATAAAGCCCGGCTCTGTTCCCCGGGAAATTAGCGTGTCGCGAATGCCTGGGCCATGGACTCGAGCGATGTCGATAGCTGCTGCAGCTTGGCACAGGCATCGGAGGTCTGCTTCGAGGTTTCGCGGATATTGCCGGCCTGAGCGTTCAGACTCTCGATATTCTGCTGTACCTCGCCGACCACGGCGGAATGCTCCTCGGTGGCGGCGGTGGCACCGGCTAAGCCAGTTTGTCCAGCGTGGCCAGGTGGCCGGCTTTCTCCTCTTCAGACAGAAAGCTCGCTGTGAAGCTGTTGCGTGCCAGCTGAATCGCCTGGGCTTTGGTCATGCCCAGCGCATCGCGCACGGCCAGATAGTTATCCAGCAGGTAGCCACCGAAGTAGGCCGGATCATCCGAGTTGATGGTGACGCACAGCCCCTGCTCCAGCAGTTGCATGATGTTGTGCTCGGACATATCGGTAAACACTTTCAGCCGGGTATTGGACAGCGGGCAGACCGTCAGTGGCATCTGGGTATCGTTCAACCGTTGCACCAGTGCCGGGTCTTCGGTGCAGCGGACACCGTGATCGACCCGTTGAACCTTGAGCAGGTTAAGGGCCTGCCAGATGTAGTCTGCCGGACCCTCCTCCCCGGCATGGGCAACGATCTTCAGGCCCAGTTTGTGCACCTCATCAAACACCCGCTGAAACTTTGCCGGCGGGTTACCCTTTTCGCCGCTATCCAGGCCGACGGCGAAAAAATGCTCTCGCCAGGGCAGTGCCTGTTGCAGCGTGGTAAAGGCATCCTCTTCGCTGAGGTGGCGCAGGAAACAGAGGATCAGCCTGCTGCTGATACCCAGTTTCTCCTGACCATCATTCAGCGCGCGGGTGATGCCGCGAAACTGCACCGACATGGGGATTGACCGGGCGGTGTGGGTCTGGGGGTCAAAGAAGGGCTCCACGTGGACCACGCCATCGGCCGCGCAGCGCTCCAGGTAGGCCCAGGTCAGATCATAGAAGTCCTGTTCGGTTTGAAGGACCCCGGCGCCCTGGTAATACAGATCGAGAAAATCCTGCAGATTGCCGAACTCGTAGGCGTCGCGAAGTGCCTCAACATCGCTGTAGGGCAGGGTTATATCGTTGCGTTCGGCGAGCTGGAACATAAGCTCCGGTTCCAGTGTGCCTTCCAGGTGGAGGTGGAGTTCAGCCTTGGGCAGGCTGCGCAAAAAACCGGTATCGACATCGCTCATACGGGGTACTCCGAAAAGTGCGGTTAAATATCAGTTTAGATCAGCTGCCTGAAACAGATGCAGAGGTGTGACGGATCAGGCTTTTAACCGTTGGGCAATTTATATACAGTGCCTAAACAATAAGTTACATGGATCAGTGTGACTTTACGACAGGGCTTGGGACGCTAGGAACAAGTTCGTATACGCAGGTGTGCTTTTGGCCAATACCCAAGAGCGCTATTTCCTGTAAAGCTCGCTGTGTCTATGAATACTTCAGGCCGTGCTGAGACGCTATCGACTTGCCGGTAGCTGCCTGAGCCTAAGGAGCTGTGTGCAGATCGCTTTCTACAGAGTTACCGGACAGATACTGGGACTGGCGCTGGTTTATCTGGCAACCGCGTTTCTCGCATCCGGGGTGGGGCTGCATCAACAAATCATGCCATTCTGGGTGCCCGCAGGCGTTGCCTTGGGGGCAGTGTTGCATTTTGGTCAGCGCATCCTGCCCGGCGTTCTGCTCGGTAACCTGAGCTTCAATCTTCTTATCTCCCTGAGCTGGAAAGCGAGTATCGACCTGCCCAACCTGGCCACCGCGCTGTTGGCGGGGTCCGGGGCGATGCTGCAGGCAGCCGTAGCGGCGCACTTTATCAAACGTTTTGAGGCGCACCCGCTGGCACCCAAAAGTGCCCGTAGTCTGGTCTGGTATGTGCTGATCGCGGGGCCGCTCAGTTGCCTGATCAATGCAACCATCGGCAGCAGTGCGGTGTTTTATGTCAGCGATGCCGCGGGTAGCGCTGGCTATTGGCAGGACTGGCTGACCTGGTGGATTGCCGACAGCTTCGGCGCCATCGTTGTCACGCCGCTGGTGCTCGTCCTGCTGGCCGCCGGGCAGTTGAAGCAGCGCAGTCGCTGGAGTCTGGCACTGAGGTTCTGCGGTGTGCTTGCCGCGGCACTGGTCGTCAACAGTGTGTTTCTGGACCGGCTGAGTAACCAGCTGCAACGGGATTTCGTGCGTGACACCCAGTTGATACAGGCTCGGCTGTTTTCGGCGGTACAGAAGAACCTGGCGGATCTGGCCTATCTCGGACGTCGTTTTGCAGACCCCGGCGGGTATTCAGCGGATCAGTTTGCCGAGAAGGTGGCGCAGCTCCAGGTTGAAAACCCCGAGGTCCGCGCTTACTCCTGGGACCCTATCGTGCCGCGCAGTGAGCGTGAGGCGTTCGAACAGAACACCGCACGGCTTATTGGCGAGCCGGACTATGCGATCTATGGCGAGTCGCTCCTTCCCGGAGATCCACTTATCCCGGTGCAACTGGTCGAGCCGAGAGCGTTGAACCGCGCTGCGCTCGGGTTCAATCTGCTGTCCCTGGAGGACCGGCGTACCTGGGTGCTGGAAGCACAGAAGACCGGTCAGCCAGTGGTAACCGAAATTCTCAATCTCACCCAGGCTCCGGATCAGGCCGGATTCCTTATTCTGCAACCGGTTTACCGGCTCAGTGATGACAGCATGATTTTGGCCGGGCAGCGCAGGCTGATCGGCTTTATGGTCGGTGTTTTCACGGTGCAGCAACTGCTGGAAGGTACGCTGAATGAAAAGAACCTCGCCAATATCCGTTTCAGGCTGACCGAAGCGGGCAGCAGCGAACCCTTCTATTCCAGTTTTCCCAACTTTGGGGGGCAGGGGCTGGCCAGTTCGTTTGAGCTGAAAGTGGCGCAGGGCAGCTGGCAGGTGGAAACAGCGCCGAGCGCTGACTACATGGCGGCGCATCCTTCCAGCAATGCACTGGACCTGCAGGCGTTGCTGGCACTGGCCGCTATTTTCGGCACGATGCTGATCCTCTCTACCCATGACCGCGAACGTATCCTGCTGGCGGAAGTGCGGCGTCAAACCCACAGCCTGGCGTACCAGGCAAAACACGATGACCTGACCGGACTGCCAAACCGCAGTCACCTGCTGGAAATGGTCCGCCAGCGCCTGCAGCAGAAAGAGCGTGTGCCGTTCGCTCTGCTGTTTATCGATCTGGATCGCTTCAAACTGATCAATGACAGCCTCGGGCACCAGGTCGGCGACAGGATGCTGGTGCAGCTTGCCCGGGTATTGGAGAGCCGCCTGCCGCCAGATGCGCGGCTTTTCCGTATGGGCGGGGACGAGTTCATCCTGATGGTCGATGGCGGCCGTCAGCGAGCCTGCGTTGAAGCCGACCGGATGCTGATCAGCGCAGGGCTGCCGCTGGATGTGGATGATATCCGCCTGCAGGTGACTGCGAGCATCGGTATCAGCCTTTTCCCGGATCACGGCGAAGACCTGGTCACACTGATCAAGTATGCGGATACGGCGATGTACAGGGCCAAGGCCCAGGGCAAAAACCGCCATGTGGTGTACAGCGAGGAGTTCAGCGATCAGGCGTTCCAGTCATTCTCGCTGGAGCAGGATCTGCGTGTGGCACTGGAGCAGCGCCAGCTGGTGCTGCATTACCAGCCCCAGTTCGATCTGGAAAACGGTACTCTCGTGGGTACCGAGGCGCTGGTGCGCTGGCAGCATCCCGAACGCGGTCTGCTGGCGCCGGGGCACTTTATCGAGTTGGCGGAAGAGACGCAGCTTATTATCCCGCTGGGCTGGCAGGTGATCGAGCTTGCCTGTGAACAGATGGTGAGCTGGAGTAAGCAGGGGCGGGAGATGCCCTGTGTGGCGATCAATATTTCGCCCCAGCAGCTGCTGCAGGTGGATTTTGTCGACAAACTTAATGAACTGATCGACAGCCAGGGGTTGGAACGCCACCGCTTTGAACTGGAGATAACCGAGCTGATGATCATGCAGGATCCTGACCTCGCGATGATGCAGCTGCACCGGTTGAGGGAGTCCGGCTACCGCATCGCCCTGGACGATTTCGGTACCGGCTATTCCTCCATGGATCGTCTCAAGCATCTGCCGCTGGATCGCCTCAAGATCGACCAGGCGTTTACCCGGGATATCGGTAAGAATCCCAAGGACGAGGCGGTGATCCTGGCGATTATCGCGCTTGGCAGCGCACTGGGCATCGAGGTGCTGGCCGAAGGGGTCGAAACCGACGAGCAGATGTCATTCCTGGCCGAGAACGCCTGCGACAGTGTTCAGGGTTATCTGCTGGGACGTCCGGTGGCGGCAGAATTTTTGTTGCTGGTGATCTCTTCCTGAGTGTTCATCCGGCGGTACTCCCGCGGTGAACAGCCGGTTTGGCGGCGAAAAAAGCGGGTGAAGTACGCCGGATCGGAAAAGCCCAGCTGGTAGGCGATTTCACTGACCCTCAGTGCCGTGTAGATCAGGTTGCGCCGGGCCTCGATAATCAACCGCTCGTGTATGATCTGCAGCGCATGTCGCCCCGTCAGTTCGCGGCAGAGTTGGTTCAGATAGGGTGCGGTAATACTGAGCTCCTCGGCATAGCTTTCCACGCTGCGCTGCTGCACGTAGTCCCGGTTAACCTCGTCGAGAAAGCGTTTCAGATGCTGCTGTCCGCGGTGCTGGCGCTCGCTGTCGTGCAGTCGTTCATGCTCCAGTCGTTCCACTCTTAAGCTGAGCAGGTTGACGTATGCCTGCAGCGCGCCATCCCGGGCCGCATCCGGTGCGCGGCGATACTCCTTGAGTAACATCTCAAACAGCTGATCAAGCTCCCTGTCCTGGCCCGCCAGCCGTACCAGTGAGGTCGATGACAGGGGTAAGGGGGCGTCCTCGGAGCGGCGTGCGCGCTCCAGGCGGGCGGTGGCGATTGATAGTACTGTACCGGAGACATCGTCGGACCAGGCAAAGTCATGCACGCTCATCGGTGATATCAGGATCAAAGAGGGCGCTTTCACTTCCAGCTTCTGACCGTCGATCTTGGCCTGGCCGTGGCCGCGGCGCAGATGAAACACCTGGGTGATACCCGGATGGCGATGGGGACGGATCTTGAACTGGTGCTCCCGGGAGCGGGTGATCAGCGGTTCACAGTGCAGGTAATCGGACGTCTGTTGCCAGACCTCGTCGCCGTAAAGCTGCACCGTAAGGATGTTCTGCGGCATATCGCCCCCCTGTTTTTAGCCTCTGTAAGCCAATCGCTTATCTTCGAAATGTACAAGTTTTTCCGCTAAATGTCCCTTCTGATTACGAGGATAAAACGCGAATATAGATCTCGTTCGATAGCGTGTATCCACTTACCGAGATACCCGATAACCGTTTCCAATAACAAGAGAGGAGATTCATCATGGCGTGGCGTCAACACGATTACGATGAGATTCCCGGTACCTATGTCTTTGATGGCAAGCGTTCCCACTCAGGTTATGCCCTGAACCGCATGGCGTTTTCGTTTAACTCCGAAGCGAACCGCCAGGAATTCGCCGCCGACATGGATGCTTACTGTCGCAAATATGGACTGAGCGATGAACAGCGGGAAGCTGTACTCAATGGTGAATTTCTGAAGCTGCTGCAGATGGGTGGCAATATTTATTACCTGGCCAAGATCGCTGTCTTCCACGGTCTGACCGTGCAGGATGCGGGTGCCGCTTTCCACGGTATCAGCACCGACGAGTTCAAGCAGATTCTGCTGAACAATGCATCCGGGTTTGAAGAACGACTGAAGCAGGAAGGAGGATTCTGGCATGGCTAAAATTATCGGTGGCATGACCACATCCCATATCCCGGCTATCGGCAACGCTATGCACGACAAGCTGGAGCAGGAGCCTTACTGGAAGCGTTTCTTCGACGGCTATGAGCCGGTCAAAGAGTGGCTCGACGAGGTACAGCCGGATCTGGCGATCGTGGTTTACAACGACCACGGCCTGAACTTCTTCCTGAACCAGGTACCGACCTTTGCCCTGGGTTGCGCCGACAGCTACCAGAACGACGATGAAGGCTGGGGTATTCCGGCTAGCGCCGACGTCAAAGGCGATGCCGAGCTGTCCTGGCACATCGCTGAAACGATGATCCGTGATGAATTCGATATCACCACCTGTCAGGAGATGAAGGTGGACCACGGTTTCATGGTGCCGATGAACCTGTTCTGGCGCGACAAGCCGATGGCGCAGTGGCCCAAGGCGATACCGCTGGCGGTTAACACCGTGCAGCATCCGCTGACCAGCGCCAAGCGCTGCTACGATCTGGGTAAGTCGCTGCGTAAGGCGGTCGATTCCTACCCGGAAGACATGAAGGTCGTAGTGATCGGTACCGGTGGTCTGTCGCACCAGCTGCAGGGCGAACGGGCCGGCATCATCGATGTGGACTTTGACCTGGAGTGCATGGACAAGATCATCAACGATCCGAGCTGGATGACTGGCCTCAGCAATGACTACATCATGGAGAAAGCCGGCACCGAAGGGATCGAAGTGATCATGTGGATGGTGATGCGCGGTGCCCTGAACGACAAGGTCGAGGTGCTGCACAAGCACTACCACGCACCGATCTCCAACACCGGCGCAGGCGTGCTGCTGCTGACCGACGCCGAATAATCAAATTCGCCGACAACAACAAAAGCCCGGAGTCTAAGCTCCGGGCTTTTTGCGTTCTATGTTGTTTTGTTATTTGGCAGGGGTGTTATATCAGGGCTCGATTTCGCCTGAACTCTCTCAGTGCGAAAATCTTTCCCCTTTGACGCAGCCGAGCATCGCAGCCTGAAAGAGAAATAAGGGACGGGCTGTTTGAGCCGCGAAGCGGTGACTTAGTTTTAAAGAAAGCCCGTCCCGCTCTTTCAGGCGAGAAGCGCAGGGAAGTCCGCGAAGCGGACCAAACTGTCGGGGCGGTTTGGGGTTATCAGGGGTCTTGGCCGTCCAAGACCCCTGATTCGCCAGCAGGAGAAAGCTGCTATTAGAAAGAGCGGCGAGTTTAAATTAGCTGCGAGGTTAAATAGGCCCCGAGTCGGCCTAAGCCTCAGCCATCGCCGCCACATCAACCGATACTTCCAGCTTCTGCGGGCCGCCGCCATCGAAAATCACGCCACGCAGCGGCGTAACATCGCCGTAATCGCGGCCGAGGGCCGTGGTGATGTGCTGTTCGGACGGGATATTATCGTTGGTTGGGTCGAACTCGAACCAGCCTTCGCCCGGAGAGTAGACCGCGAACCAGGCGTGGGAGGCATCGGAGCCGATCAGCTTTTCCTGCCCCGGTGGTGGCAGGGTTTCCAGGTAGCCGCTGACATAGCGGGCGGCGTAGCCGAGGGATCTCAGGCAGGCGATCGCCAGGTGAGCGAAATCCTGACAGACACCGCGCTTGTGCTTGAGCACTTCATGGAGAGGCGTGGCCACGGTGCTGAAGCCCGGGTCGTATTTGAAGTCCTGGAAGATACGGCTGGTCAGTTCGCGCACCGCCGACAGCAGTGGCCGCTCCGGTGTGAACAGTGGCGCGGCGTATTCCCGCACCTGCTCGCTGGCCCGGATCATCGGCGAGTCGAGGCAGAACTCCCGTGCCAGCAGTGTCTCTTCATCGACCGCCATCCGGGTGAGCTCCAGCGCCCGGGCACAGCTGTTCCCCAGGTCCAGGTCGAAGCTCAGCGTGGGCTGCAGCGTCTTTATCTGGCTGGTGACATCGATCTCCAGGGATTTGTGCGCTTCCTGTATCGAAAAGTAGTAATACAGGTTCGAGTAAAAGTCGTGGCGACGGACGCTGTAAACCGGTGTCGGTGAAATTCTGATCTGGGTGCTCAGGCACTGCTGTCGCTGGGTATCGCGCGGCAGCAGGTGAGCCCGGTTGAAACAGAGCGAAACCGGCTGGGCATATTCGTAGTGGGTGACGTGGCGGATCCGGTAGATCATGGTTCTTCGCTCCAGCCGGTCTGAACAAGTTGCTGCGGGCCGCTGCGATGATCGAAGTAGCGGTCGGAGATCGCGGTAGCCACGCTGCTCAGCAGTGTCTGCACACGGGCAAGGCGCTTGTTCAGTGCGTCCCTGACGCCGCTGTCTTCGCTATCGACCGCCAGCTCGGCGGGTCGGCTCAGCTGTACCAGGGTCAGCGCTTCCAGAATGCAGCGGTGCTCTTCGGTCAAGACCGGTGAGCTTTCACGGCTCTGTAACTGCTCGATATGCTGGCGCAGCAGATCCACCTGGTAGTGCAGGGAGCGCGGGTTGGTCTTGTCGAGCATGATCAGCGTCAGGCCGTGGTCCAGCTGCGGACGGGTACGGTAGCGGCGGCGGTAGGTGATCAGGACTTCGGTGGTCAGCAGCACGGTTTCGATCACCTGCTCCTGTTCTGAATCTTCCAGCACCGGCACCAGCATGGCGCGCAGCAGGGCGGTGCTCTGCAGCGTACGTTCCAGGCGTCGGCCCAGTTCGAGGAAACGCCAGCCGAAGCCGCGGATCATGCTCTCCTGGGTCAGGCCCGACAGTGCCAGCAGTGAGGTGACCAGCGGATCCAGTGCTTCCTCGGGGGCAACCGACAGTCCGTTGCCCAGTAGCTGCGGCAGCTGTGCCAGCTCGTCGCGCAGATCGTTGATCACCCGGTGGGTATCCGCTGACAGCATCTCCTTGGTTTCCTCGCTGCAGTTAAGCATGGCGTGGAGGTTGGCGGTGATGCTGCCGGGGCGTCTGCGATCGAGAATCACCGACATCAGCTCTTTCTCAGGCTGAGCCAGCATCTCGGGAAGGTTCTGGGTGAAACCGGGGTAGGTGGTGGTGACCTGGGTGATCGCCTTGAGCATCAGGTCGTGCACCGAGAGGGGCAGATGACTCAGGCTGTTCAGCTGGATCAGCACCGTGCGCAACAGGCGCATACCGGCTTCGGCACGTTCGCTGTAGCGTCCGAGCCAGAACAGATTCTCCACCACGCGGCTGGGCAGATCGCTGGTCTGGTCTTCGGTGTAGCCGGCGGCGCGCTCCTCTATGTAGCTGACCTGGCGCTGCGGCTCGGAGGCGAGCACCCAGGTATCCTTACTGGTGGCGCCCAGCTGGTTGGATACGATCCACTGTTCGTCACTGCTGGCGACACGGGTCAGGCCGCCCGGCATGACGCAGTAGGCGCTCTGGTCTGCCACAGCAAAGCTGCGCAGTACCGTTGCCCTGGGCTTGAGTTCACCCCGTTGCCAGGAGGGCGACGAGCCGGGAAGGTTCGCCTGCTGGGCGATGTAGTTCAGCGGATCGTCACTGATCCGGCGTTTCAGCTGATTGAAATCCTCTTCGGACAGGTTGGCGCAGTAGATACTGTGTTCGCCGCTGCGTCTGGCCGTGGGCTTGATAATCAGCTGTCTGAGGTTGGCAAGTATGTAGTCGCGGTCTTCCTGATCGCCCATCCACCAGGTGCGGGTCGAGGGCAGCTGAAGTTCGTGACCGAGGAAGAACTCGGCGATCTTCGGCATGAACTTGTGCAGTGCCGGATTTTCCAGCACGCCGCTGCCAAGCGGGTTGGTGATCACCACGTTACCGGCGCGGGCCACTTCCAGCAGGCCTGGTACACCCAGGTGAGAGTCGGCACGCAGTTCCACCGGGTCACACCAGGTGTCGTCGACGCGACGCATGATGATATCGACGCGGTGCAGACCATCCAGAGATTTCATCCAGACGTAGCCGTTGCGTACCGTCAGGTCGCCACCCTGAACCAGGGCGTAGCCCAGGTAGTTGGCCAGGTACGTGTGTTCGAAATAGGTTTCGCTATAGGCACCGGGCGTCAGGATGACAACCCTTGGCGAGTCGCCATTGGGCGAGAGCGACGCCATCTTGCGGCGCAGTGCCTGGAAATAGAGTGAAAGCCGGTGAACCTGGCTGTCGCGGAACAGGCTGGGCAGAACGCGGGACATGACCGTGCGGTTTTCAAGCGCATAGCCAACGCCGCTGGGCGCCTGGGTGCGATCGCCAATGACCACCATGTTGCCATCTTCACCGCGAACCATGTCGACGGCATGATAGATCAGCTGTTTGTCGCCAGGTTGCTTGATGCCCTGACAGGCGCGTAGAAAACCATGATGCGAGTAGATCAGTTCGGGCGGGATAACGCGGTGCCGGATCAGGTCACGCGGACCATAAAGGTCCTTCAGGACCAGATCGAGCAGCTCTGCGCGCTCGATCAGTCCCATTTCGATACGGCTCCACTCCTCGCTGCCGATCAGCAGTGGAACCGGGTCCAGGCCCCAGCTCCGGTCGCTCTCGGTGTCGGAGGAGATGTTATAGGTAGCGCCATCGTCCCTGAGGATGCGCTCAGCCTTGCGCTGCCGTTCCTGAAGACCGGCCTCACCTATGCTGCCCAGACCTTCGAGCAGGTAGCGCCAATGCTCCTGGGGCTGACCATCCGGCCCGAACACCTCATCGTAGAAGGTGTTGGGCCGGTCATAGTTCAGTGCGCTTGAAGCCTGAGACATTGTCTGTTGCATCGCCACGTGATCTGTTCAGCTCTTATAGTGTCCACAAGGTCCGACATCATAGGCGATTTGCCGACATCAGGCTAATCCACGGCGCAGGTCCAGGGTGTACGGATACTCGCCGGTGGGCTCTTCCGGAGGCGGTGCCATGGGGCGTGGCCCCTCGCCGTGCGGGAAGAACTCGCGCAGTGCCTCGTGGAAAGGCGGCGGGGTTACCGCGCCCGGTGTGTGACCGTGATCCCAGTAACGGTTGACCCGGCGAGACTCCGCCTCGAAGGCGTTGATTGGCTGGGTATCGTAGCTGCGGCCACCCGGATGGGTGACGTGATAGGTGCAGCCGCCGATGGAGTGGCCGTTCCAGGTATCGATCAGATCGAATACCAGTGGCGCGTGAACACCGATGGTCGGGTGCAGGGCTGACGGCGGATTCCAGGCGCGGTAGCGCACACCACCGACATATTCGCCATGGCGACCGGTGTTGTTCAGCGGTACGCGGCGGCCGTTACAGGCCAGCACGTAGCGGCTGTCGGTCAGACCGTTGACCTTCACCTGCAGGCGTTCCACGGAGGAATCCACGTAACGGGCGGTGCCGAAGCTGGAGATCTCTTCGCCCAGCACGTTCCAGGGCTCGATCGCCCAGCGCAGTTCGATCTGGATATCGTCGATCTGCACACGGCCGTAGTGCGGGAAGCGGAACTCCTCGAACGGCGCCAGCCAATCCAGCTGGAACGGCAGACCGTGGGCCTGAAGATCGTTGACCACATCGCGCAGGTCGGACCAGACGTAGTGCGGCAGCATGAAGCGGTCGTGGAGCTCGGTGCCCCAGCGTACCAGCGGCTGCTTGTACGGCTCTTTCCAGAAGCGCGCCACCAGCGCACGCAGCAGCAGTACCTGTACCAGCGACATCTGCGGGTGCGGCGGCATTTCGAAGCCGCGGAACTCCAGAATACCCTGGCGGCCGGAGGCGGTACCCGGCGCATAGAGCTTGTCGATACAGAACTCGGAGCGATGGGTGTTACCGGTGATATCCACCAGCAGGTTGCGCATCAGGCGGTCCACCAGCCAGGGCTTGTCGATCAGCCCTTCCGGCATCTGCTGGAAGGCGATCTCCAGCTCGTAAAGAGACTCATGGCGACCCTCGTCCACGCGCGGTGCCTGGCTGGTCGGGCCGATAAACATGCCCGAGAACAGGTAGGACAGTGACGGGTGGTGCTGCCAGTAGGTTACCAGTGAGCGCAGCAGGTCAGGGCGACGCAGCAGCGGGCTGTCGGCCGGTGTGACGCCGCCGAGGGTGACATGGTTACCACCACCGGTGCCGCCGTGGCGGCCGTCGATCATGAATTTCTCGGTACCCAGACGTGACAGGCGCGCTTCGTCATAAAGGACGTTGGTGTTATCCACCAGCTCTTTCCAGCTGCCTGCCGGGTGAATGTTGACCTCGATAACGCCGGGGTCTGGCGTCACCAGCAGTTTCTGCAGACGCGAGTCCTTGGGCGGCTCGTAGCCTTCGATCACCACCGGCAACTTCAGCTCGGCAGCGGTGTGTTCGATGGCGTTGATCAGGTGAACATAGTGCTCCAGGTAGTGCAGCGGCGGCAGGAACAGGTAGAGACGGCCGTTGCGCGGCTCGATGGCGAGAGCGGTTTTGCAGACGTTGACCCAGCGACCTTCGCCGGCGGGCTGTTCATCGTCTGCGGAGTCCATCATCTGACGCAGATCGGCGGTGTTGGCTGGCTCCGCCGGCGGCACCATGTCGGCAAACGGACGGTAGTTCGGCAGCGGCTCCTGCTCGGCGAACGGGTCGCGCTCGGGATCGATATCCTGCTTCTCGCGGGCGACCCAGGGCAGGGTGTTCAGCGGCAGGCGGAAGCCTAGCGGAGAGTCACCGGGGATCAGCGTCAGCTCGTCGCGACGCAGCTCCCAGGGAGATGAGCGCCAACCCTGTTTGCCGTAATCCCAGGCCAGCGGCAGGACATAACCCGTAGGTGTGTCCAGGCCGCGGTCCAGCAGTTTTGCCAGACGCTTGCGTTCCAGATCGTCCTTCAGGTTGACCTTTTTCGGGTCCACGTTGACCGGTAGCTGCTGCTCCTGCCAAAGGTAATACAGCGCGTCTTCATGGGCGTCGATCAGGTATTTGTGATCCAGCTCCAGGCGCTGACACAGGGTTTTCATGAACCACTGTGCTTCGGCCAGACCGTGGCCGTAATCCTTGTCGACCCGGGCCAGCAGGTTCGGGTCGTGCCACATTGGCTCGCCGTCTGTGCGCCAGTAGCAGCCCAGCGCCCAGCGCGGTACTTCCTCGCCGGGATACCATTTGCCCTGGCCGTAGTGCAGCAGGCCCTTGGGTGCGAAACGCTGGCGCAGGCGCAGCAGCAGATCCTTGGCCAGTTTCAGCTTGTCATCGCCCAGCGCTTCGATATTCCACTGCGCCGATTCCATATCGTCGATGGAGACAAAGGTCGGCTCGCCGCCCATGGTCAGGCGCACATCGCCTTCGGTGAGTTCCTCGTCGATCGCCTTACCGAGCGCATCGATGCAGGCCCACTGCTCCTCGGTATAGGGCTTGGTGACACGCGGATCCTCGTGGATGCGGTACACCTCGTTGACGTAGGCGAACTCCACCTCGCACTTGTCGGTGAAACCACTGACCGGCGCGGCTGACGCGGGGGAGGGGGTGCACGCCAGCGGGATATGACCCTCGCCGGCAAAAAGACCGGAGGTGGGGTCGAGGCCGACCCAGCCGGCGCCCGGAATGTAGACCTCGCACCAGGCGTGCAGATCGGTAAAGTCCTCAGCGGCACCGGAAGGACCGTCCAGGGCTTCCTGGTCCTGTTTCAGCTGTACCAGGTAACCGGAAACAAAGCGGGCAGCCAGGCCAAGTTTGCGCAGAGCCTGTACCAGCAGCCAGCCGGTGTCGCGGCAGGAACCCTTGGCCAGCGTCAGTGTTTCTTCGCAGGTCTGAACCCCGGGCTCCATGCGGATGCCATAGTCGATCTCCTGTTCCAGTCGCTGGTTGATCTCGACCAGGAAATCGATGATGCGCTTCTCGTCACGCGGCACGCTGGCAACCCAGGCGTCGAGCTTTTCGCTCTCTTCCATCACTTCCAGGTAGGGTTCCAGCTCTTTGTTTAGTGACTCGTCGTAGGTGAACGGGTAGTTCTCGGCGTACTCCTCAACGAAGAAGTCGAACGGGTTGATCACCGTCATATCGGCGATCACTTCCACATCGAACTTGAACTTGCGGGTCTTCTCCGGGAAAACCAGGCGTGCCTGGTAGTTGCCGAACGGGTCCTGCTGCCAGTTGATGAAGTGTTCTTCCGGTTCGATTTTCAGGCTGTAGCCATGAATGTGGGTACGTGAATGCGCAGCTGGTCGCAGGCGCAGCACATGAGGAGACAGGGACACGGCCCGGTCGAAACTGTATTCGGTCGAGTGGCGAATCGCGATACGGATAGTCACGGCTCAAATCCTTCAGGATACGGGAAACCAGGTTTCGGCGACCGCTTCATGCAGCTCGCCAAGTTGAACCTGGAGATCGTTAAGGTGGTCGTGGAACGATTGTCCCAGATCGGTATCTTGTTCGATTTTCAGGGCGTCGGGCTTGATCGCTTTGATCACCTTACGCACCGCATCATTCTTGGGCAGCTTGGCCGCGGCTACATCGATCTGCAGCAGGCAGAAATTGAACGCCCGCGGGAAATGCGGATCCTCCAGCATGAAGTTGGCGACATCCGGGCCGTAGACCGCGGCTTTCACGGTGCGGCGATAGCTCATGTAGGCACTGGCGGAGCGCAGTACGTTACCCCAGACGATCTGGCGCAGGTTGACGCTGGCATCACCATTGGCCTGTAGCAGGCCGAAGGCGCCGGCATCAAGGAGTCGGGTGGTCATGTCCGCCCGCTCCAGGTCGCGGCCGATCTTCATGAACTGCCAGCCGGCATCATGGTTCATGGTGCCGTAGAGCAGGCCGGAGAGCATCTGGCAGCCTTTGATCACCTCGGAGAGATAATCGTGGCGACGGCTGCGGTTGATGCCCAGCTGGATATTGTTCTTGGCGTAGAGGTAAACCTCGTTGATCAGCTCCCAGGTTTCAACGGGCACCACATCGCGGGAGGTACGGATATTCTCGCGTACCATCTTCAGGGCGGAGAGCATGGAGCTCGGGTTGGTATCGTCAGAGAGCATGAACTTGACGACGTTCCGCTCGTCCTGGTTTTTGTAGCGGTCCTCGAACAGGTCGGTGGCGCTGTTCAGGATCACCAGGTTGTACCAGCCGATGTTGATATCCTTCGGCAGGTCGAACAGCAGCTTGTCATAAACGCTGACAAGGCGGGCGGTGTTTTCTACACGTTCGATGTAACGCGCCGTCCAGTAGAGGCGCTCAGCAACTTTAGACAGCATGATCAGGCCTCCCCTGTTTCGACAATCCAGGTGTCTTTACTGCCACCTCCCTGTGAGGAGTTGACCACCAGTGATCCTTTGCGCATCGCCACCCGGGTTAACCCGCCGGTGGTGACATAGATATCCTTGCCCTGCAGGATGAACGGGCGCAGGTCCAGGTGGCGCGGTTCCAGGCCATCCTTTTCGATGATGGTCGGGGCCGTCGATAGCTTGAGGGTGGGCTGTGCAATGTAGTTGCGCGGGTTTTCCTTGATCAGCTTGGCGAAGGTGGCCTGATCCTTCTTGGTGGAGTGCGGGCCTACCAGCATGCCGTAGCCACCGGACTCGTTGGCCGGTTTGACCACCAGTTTGTCCAGGTTATCAAGTACATACTGGCGTTGATCCGGATCTTCGCAGAGGAAAGTTTCCACGTTTTTGATGATCGGTTCCTCGTTGAGGTAGTAGCGGATGATGTCCGGTACATAGGCGTAAACGACCTTGTCGTCGGCAACCCCGGCACCCGGCGCATTGGCCAGGCCCACGTTGCCTTTCTGCCAGGCGCGCATCAGGCCGGGAACACCCAGCACCGAGTCCTTGCGGAACACTTCCGGGTCGAGGAACAGGTCGTCAATGCGGCGATAGATAACGTCAACCCGCTCCAGACCGCTGATGGTGCGCATGTAGACGCAGTCATCATCGTTGACCACCAGGTCTGAACCTTCGACCAGTTCCACACCCATCTGTTGCGCCAGGAAGGCATGCTCGAAGTAGGCGGAGTTAAAGATCCCCGGCGTCAGTACCGCGATCACCGGTTTCTTGATCTTACGTGGGGATAATGACACCAGCGTGTCGAACAGGTTGGCGCAGTAATCATCCACTGGCAGGATGCGGTCGTTTTCAAACAGCTCCGGCAGCACGCGTTTGGTGATGGCGCGGTTTTCCAGCATGTAGGAAACGCCGGAAGGAACCCTCAGGTTATCTTCGAGGACATAGAACTCGCCGTCGCCGTCACGCACCAAATCGGTGCCGCAGATGTGAGCCCACACCCCAAAAGGGGGCGAAACCCCGACGCACTCGGGACGGAAGTTCTTGGAATTCTTGATCAGATGTTCCGGCACTATGCCGTCTTTGATGATCTTCTGGTCGTGGTAGAGGTCGTCGATAAACAGGTTCAGCGCCTTGAGCCGTTGCTTCAGGCCAGCGGCCGTTTTGGCCCACTGCTTGGCTGAAATGGTGCGCGGTATGATATCGAAGGGCCAGGCGCGGTCGATATTGCCCTCTTCGGTGTAGACCGTGAAACTAACGCCCATCTCCTGAATAGTGGCTTCTGCCATCTGCCGACGGCTTTCTACTTCGTCTTCGCTGAGTGAACCCAGATAAGAAATCAATCGCTTGGCTGGAAGCCGGGGATTGCCCGCGGGGGTAACAAGTTCATCGAAAAAGTCCTGAGGTTCGTATCTCTTCCAATCCATACTCATGCCTGAGCCTTTAATCTGCTGGTGGCCGTTGTGTGGTCCGACAGGGGGCCGAACCCTTTTATCTATGTGTGTTGGCCGACCGGGGATGCTGCTGCCCGGTACGGGGGACGCTCAAAACACTTCTGTACTCGCCGTTAACACAGAGTCCATACGTGCAATATACAAGCCAGACATGCTGTGGCTACGGGTATCGCTGGTCTGCACCTAAGGGGCGAGCTGACAACTAAGTGTCCCCTGCTAGCACCCTAAAATGGCAGGTATAACACTTTTATGTATAGCAGTGTGTCGGGCGTGGCGGAAGCATTTATACGCGCATGAATTGGATTCATAAGGGATAGGGGCCGGGGATCTATACTCAGATATATGTTTTTTGAGGCCCAGGCTATGAATACTCGCTGGCTGCAGTCGATGCTGCTTGTCATCGGTTGTCTGTTCATCACCTCACCCGGCCTTGCCGAGACCGGGCAGGCTCCGCAGGGCGCCGTGTGGCAACTGACGCTGGATGGTGTGGTCGGACCGGCTACCGCGGACTACCTGGTGCGCGGTATGGACGATGCCGTGCAGGGCGGCGCCCGGGCCATAGTGCTGAGAATCGATACGCCAGGGGGGCTCGACGGCTCCATGCGGGAAATGATCTCGGCGGTGCTCGCCTCGCCGATCCCTGTGATCTGCTACGTATCGCCCGGCGGCGCCCGGGCGGCCAGCGCTGGTACCTTTCTGCTTTATGCCTGTCATGTGGCGGCGATGGCGCCCGCCACGAATCTGGGGGCGGCAACACCGGTATCGATCGGTACACCGATGACGCCCAGCCCGGATCCCGGTGGCGGCACGCCACAGGGCGACGAGGGCGGATCCTCTGCTCCCCAGCCGACGAGCGCCATGGAGCGCAAGGTGACCAACGATGCGGTGGCCTATATTCGTGGCCTTGCTGAGCTGCGCGGGCGTAATGCGGACTGGGCCGAAAAGGCGGTACGGGAAGGCGCCAGCCTGACCGCCAGCCGTGCCCTGGAACTGGGGGTGATTGATCTGATCGCCGCTGATCGCGATGCGCTTTTTGCGGCGCTCGCCGGGCGTTCTGCGCTGATCAACGGCCAGCAGATCGAGCTGGATTTCATCGCTGCTGCGCCCCTGTATCAGCTCGATCCCGACTGGCGCAGTGAATTTCTTGCCGTGATCACCAACCCCAACGTGGCCTATATGCTGATGCTGATCGGCCTCTACGGGCTGATCTTCGAGTTCACCAACCCCGGCTTTGGGTTGCCCGGCGTGCTCGGTGCCATCTGTCTGCTGATAGCGCTGTACGCCTTCCAGGTACTGCCGGTCAGTTATGCCGGGCTGGGGCTGATTCTGCTCGGTATCGGTCTGATCGCCGCCGAGGTGATGATGCCGAGCTTCGGTGTGCTTGGCGTCGGTGGCCTGATCGCGTTCGTGATCGGCTCGATCATTCTGATGGATACCGATATTCCCGCATTCCAGATAGCGGTGCCGGTGGTGGCTGCGCTGGCGGTTACCACCGGCGTACTGCTGTTTGCGGTGCTGGGGATGGCGCTCAGAGCGCACCAGCGGCCTGCGGTGCTGGGGCCGACGGCATTGAAAGAACGGGAAGCGGTTGTCGAGCAGGTGTACGAGGGACAGACACTGGTGCGCTTCGAGGGTGAGCTATGGGAGGTTCGATCGGCCGAGCCGCTGGCGGTGGGTGACCGGGTGCGAATCCATGAAATTGACGGACTAACGCTTGTAGTCGACAAGCTGGAGGCTTGAAATGATCGGTTTTCCCTATTTTGTGACCACCATTGTGGTGTTGGTAATACTGCTGTTGCTGTCGATGTTCCGCATTCTGCGGGAGTACGAGCGCGGTGTTATCTTCCTGCTGGGGCGTTTTTACAAGGTGAAAGGGCCGGGCCTGATCATCGTTGTGCCGGTGATACAGCAGATGGTACGCGTGGACCTGCGTACCCTGGTGATGGATGTGCCGACTCAGGATGTGATCTCCATGGATAACGTCTCGGTGAAGGTGAATGCGGTGATCTACTTCCGGGTGATCGATCCCGAAAAGGCGATTATCCATGTGGAAAACTACCTGGAGGCCACCAGCCAGCTGTCGCAGACCACCCTGCGTTCGGTGCTGGGCCAGCATGAACTGGACGATATGCTCTCCGGGCGTGACCAGCTAAACGCCGATATCCAGAAGATCCTCGACAAGCAGACCGACGCCTGGGGGATCAAGGTCGCCAATGTGGAGATCAAGCACGTGGACCTGGATGAGAGCATGGTACGCGCCATCGCCAAGCAGGCGGAGGCGGAGCGTGCCCGTCGTGCCAAGGTGATCCACGCCAGCGGTGAGTTGGAGGCGTCGGAAAAGCTGCTGGGGGCCGCACAACGGCTGGCGGAAGAGCCGCAGGCAATACAGCTGCGTTACATGCAGACGCTCACCGAGATCGCCAGCGGGCAGAACAGCCACACCATCGTATTCCCGCTACCGATCGACATGATCAGTAACTGGAGTGACGCGGTCCGGGTGAAGTCAAAGAGCGAGAAGCCTGAGTAACTCAGGCCTGCTCAAGTGCCTCCAGGGCGGCGCGGGCGCAAAGGCCGTCCTCTTCCTCCGAACCACCGGACACACCGATGGCGCCGACCCGCTGACCCTCGATCGTGATCGGTTCTCCGCCACCGAAGAGGGCTACGTCGGGGTGCTGCGCAAGGCCTGTCATCGTTACCGGCTTGGGTTCCAGGCGCTGTTTCCAGCTGTGGGTCGGAATGCCAAACGCGAGCGCGGTGTAAGCTTTTTTGCGGGCATACTCCTGCGATGGCAGTGGCGCACCCGGCATGCGCAGGGTGACCAGCGGATGACCCGAGGTATCAACCACCGCAACACACATGTTTCGGCCCAGTTCCTGTGCGCGCTCGATGGCGCGGCCGGCGGCCAGCTGCGCCGCGGCCAGTGTCAGATTGAGCATAGGTTCGGTCTTGTTCATGAACTCCTCGCGGGACTAATGTAGGTTTTTTATTGGGTGTTTCAGTGCCTGATCCGGTAGCCGGTACGGAAGATCCACCAGACAATAGTCAGGCAGATCAGCAGGAACAGGAAGGTCATGCCCAGGCTCACCGCCACGTTGACATCCGAGATGCCGTAAAACGCCCAGCGGAAGCCGCTGATCAGGTATACCACCGGGTTGAACAGTGTCAGTGACTGCCAGGGTTCCGGCAGCATGTTGATGGAGTAGAACGCGCCGCCGAGGAAGGTCAGCGGGGTGATCACCATCAGCGGTATCACCTGCAGTTTCTGGAAGTCATCCGCCCAGATACCGATGATAAAACCGAACATGCTGAAGGTCAGCGCCGTCAGCAGCAGGAAGCCGAGCATCCAGACCGGATGTTCAATCTGGTAATCGACGAACAGCCGCGCCGTAAGCAGTATCAGGATCCCTATAATCAGCGATTTGGTGGCGGCGGCGCCCACGTAGCCGGCAACAATCTCAAACGGCGATACCGGTGCCGACAGGACTTCATAGATGGTGCCGGAAAACTTGGGGAAGAAGATTCCGAACGAGGCGTTGGAGATGCTTTCGCTGAGCAGCGACAGCATCAACAGGCCCGGAATGATAAAGGCGCCGTAACTGACGCCGTCGATGGCGCCCATGCGGGAGCCGATGGCGGTGCCGAACACGATAAAGTACAGCGACGTGGAGAGTACCGGTGAGGCGATGCTCTGCATCAGCGTGCGCCGGGTGCGCGACATTTCGAACTTGTAGATGGCCAGTACACCATTGAGGTTCATCTTTACTCCTTACCAGGGTGTTGAAAAACTATCTGCGTTGCCGAATGCTGCGTTAAAAACAGGCTCACAGGCTTTGCCTGAACGCACTTTAGTGCGACCCCAGAGGGGCGAGCGGAGCGAGTAATATGCTCATTTAGTTTACTAAACTGCGCTTTTTCGCCTGTTTTTGCCCGGGCGGCGCTCCGCTTGCCTCGGCTGCCTCGAAAACGATTTTCAACATCCTGTTATGCGTCTTTGCCGTGAACCAGGCTGACGAAAATCTCTTCCAGGGAACTCTGCTTTGACTGCAGGTCCTTAAGGTCCATACCCAGCTGACTCAGGCTGCGCATCAAACGGGCGATGCCGGTGGTGTCCTGATGAGCGTCGAAGGTGTAGGTCAGCAGGCTGCCGTCCTCGGCGAGGTCCAGGTTAAACTCGGCGAGCTCTTCAGGCAGTGAGCTGATTGGAGACTGCAGATGCAGGTGCAGCTGCTTCTGCCCGAGCTTCTGCATCAGCTCGGTCTTCTCCTCGACCAGTACCAGATCGCCCTTGTTGATCACGCCGATCCGGTCCGCCATCTCCTCGGCTTCCTCGATATAGTGGGTGGTCAGGATGATGGTGACGCCGTTTTCGCGCAGTCCACGGACGATCTCCCACATATCGCGACGCAGCTCCACATCGACACCCGCTGTCGGTTCGTCGAGAAACAGGATGCTGGGCTCGTGGGAGAGCGCCTTGGCGATCATCACGCGGCGTTTCATGCCGCCGGAGAGCTCCAGCATCTTGGCGTTACGCTTCTCCCAGAGCGAGAGCTGGCGCAGGATCTTTTCAAGGTATTCGGGGTTGGCCGGTTTGCCGAACAGGCCGCGACTAAAGGCCACCGTATGCAACACGGTCTCGAAGGAGTCGGTGGTCAGCTCCTGGGGTACCAGGCCTATCTGGCTGCGCGCCTGGCGGTAGTCGCGGGCGATGTCGTAACCATCGGCGATCACCTGGCCGGAGGTGGCGTTAACGATGCCGCAGATGATACTGATCAGCGTGGTTTTGCCGGCCCCGTTGGGACCAAGCAGCGCAAAAATCTCGCCGCGCTGAATATCCAGGTCGATCGACTTCAGTGCGGTAAAACCGGATGCATAGCTTTTGCCGACGCCCTTGATGGAAATAATCGGTTGCACGGGCTCTCCTTGTCACAGGTGGTGCAGTCAGGCTTAGGGAAGCTATGATTGTAGCGCGACTGAAGTGACAAGGGCGATCTGCTGTCAGGGAGGGTCTGTTTGCGGCTAGCGGATCTCTATATCAGGAAGCCAGCGGCTCTCCAGCTTGAAGTCGCTGATGTCGTACTGGCCAATGGGCGGTAGCCTAAGATCGTCCGGTGGTGAGGCGATCAGGTTCAGGTCGAGCGCACGAGCTTCGCCACGTATCGCACCATCCTCACTCACGTCGAGGGAGTAGTAGATACCATTCCACAATCGGGCGCCGAAGGTATCAGCCTCCTTGAACAGAAACAGCAGGTCGTGTTCGAGCCACTGCAGATCATCAGCGGCAATACGTCTGGGGTTGTCATAGGGGTAGGGGACATAACACCAGAGTTCCGGTCCCTCCAGGCACTTCATCTCTTTCATTGAGAGAAAGTGGTCTTTAAACCGGCTGAGGTCCAGGTCGATACGGTAGTGATAACTGGCGCCATCCGCTTCGATGCTTATCGATCCTATTGCCTGCTCCATGCCCTGGCGATCGATCAGGTAGATCTGGCGCTCTCCTGCCAGTTCAGCAGCGGCGTGAGTATGCAGGACTAACGCCAGAGGTAACATCAAGCCAGCAAGGCGCGAAGACATAAGCCAACCCCATCAACTGAATGTAGCTTCAGTCTAGAAGCGCCTTGCCGCTTAACAATGCTACTTGTGTACTGTTTTCAAGCAGGCGATGGTGCCTGAAGAGTCTCAGCCGGCGAAAGCGTAACTGCTGTGTTTGCTGGTTTTTAGCCCAGCCTTCACCAGGGCTTCCAGCATTAACAGGCCAACCCGGACGCCATCGACTACAGGGACGCCCAGCGCTTTTTGCAGCTCTTGCTGAAGAAAGGTGAGCCCGGCACAGCCCAGCACCAGTACCTCTGACTCGTCTGCTGCCAGAACACTCTCGGCCCGCTGGACCAGCGTTGAGAAGAGGGCTGGTTCACCGCATTGCTCCAGGTCCAGTACCGGCATTTTCATCGCATGTACTCCCAGGCAGTGATCGCCGAAGCCGTACTCGCGGGCGTTGCGCTCGAGTATGCGTACCGACTTCTGCTGCGCCGTGAGGATCGAAAAGCCGCAACCGAGCATACTGGCGGCGTGAACGCCCGCCTCGCCGATGCCAAGTACCGGTCCGTTGGCCAGTTCGCGGGCGGCGTGCAGTGCCGTGTCATCGGCGCAGGCGATGAGGTAGGCATCGCAACCGGCCTGTTCGCCGAGGCGAATCTGCTCCAGCACCCCGGGGGCTGCGAGCGCACCGTCGTAGAAACCTTCGATACTATCGATCCCGGCACCGGCACAGACCACTTCAACGCTGGTACCTGGAGCGGCGACCTCGTTGCAGCTTGTTGCGATCGTCTGCCGCATCGCTTCACTGTCATTAGGGTTGATAACACGCAGTTTCATTATCTCAGACTCCGGTTGGTGCCTTGCGCGCCCGGCTTTTGCGGACTGCCCAGATGGCAATCAGAGCGGCGGAGATCAGGGTGAAGGAGAACAGGGTTGTCAGGGTACCCAGTGCATAAAGGACCGGCGTGGTCACGTTGGTGGTCATGCCGTAGATCTCCAGCGGCAGGGTATTAAAGGTGCCGGCTGTCATCAGAGTGCGGGCAAACTCATCGTAGGAGAGTGTAAAACCGAACAGGCAGACACCGATCAGGCTCGGCAGAATCAGCGGGAATACCACCAGGCGAAAAGTCTGCCAGGCGGTTGCGCCCATATCGATGGCGGCGGCCTCATAGCTTTTGTTGAAGCGGTTGAAAACCGCAAACATGATCAGCAGGCCGAACGGCAGGGTCCAGGTCAGGTGCGCGCCAAAAGCTGAGCTGTACCAGGCGGGGGAAAAACCAATACGGTCGAACATGATGCCGATACCCAGGCTGATCAGGATCGACGGCAGGATCAGGCTTACCAGTGTCAGGTAGAACAGCACGTTGCCGCCCTTGAAGCTGCGCCGGTAAGCAAGGCCTGCCAGTAGCGAAAACACCGCGGTGCAGAGCATCACAGCGATACCCAGCAGGATCGAGCGGGTCAGCGAACCGCCAAAGTCGCCTACCTGTTGCTCTTCAAACAGCTGGCGGAACCAGTGCAGCGAAACGCCGTTCATCGGGAAAGTCAGGCCGCCCTCCGGCCCCTGAAATGAGAGGATGGCGATGGTTGCCGTGGGGCCGTAAAGAAAGATGATAAACAGCACGAAAATGATGGTCAGGGGAATGAACCCCGCCTTGCGCTTTGTTTTGCCAAGGGCTGCCATGGTTACAGCTCCTTCTTGATATTGATGAAACGGAACATGATGCTAAGCATGATCAGTACGGTGATCAGCAGTACCACGGCGCCTGCCGCCGCTGCCGGGTATTGCAGCAGTGAGATCTCGTTACGGATCAGTACGCCGACTGAAGCGCTTAAGCCCCCACTCATCAGGCTGACGGTAATGAAGTCGCCCATCACCAGGGTGACGACGAAGATTGAACCGATGGCGATACCTGATTTACACAGCGGCACTACCACCTGAAAGATGGTCTGGAAGGCGTTGGCACCGGCATCGATGGAGGCTTCGATCAGGTTACGGTCGATACGCATCATCGAGTTGAAGATCGGCACCACCATGAACAGGGTGTAGAGGTGCACGAAGGCAAGCACCACGGCGAAATCGCTGTAGAGCAGCCATTCGATCGGTGCATCAATCAGGTTGATCTCCTGCAACGTTGAGTTGACCAGGCCGTTGCGTCCCAGCAGCGGGATCCAGGAGATCATGCGGATGATGTTTGAAGTCAGGAAAGGCACCGTGCAGAGCACAAACAGCACGCCCTGTAGCAGCGGACTGCGGATATAGAACGCCAGATAATAGGCGACGGTAAAACCCAGCGTCAGGGTGATCACCCAGGTGCTGATGGCGAAGAAGAATGTCTTCAGGTAGGCGCTCAGCGTGACGCTCGATGTGAGCAGAAACTCGTAGTTTTCAAAGATGAAATCGGGCAGTAGCTGATAGGCGTTATAGTCCCAGAAGCTGACAATCACGATGGTCGCGACGGGGAACAGCAGAAACAGCAGGATGACCAGCGCCAGGGGCGTGACCTGCAGATAGCTGGGGTTGGCGGTCAGAAAACGCATCTAACTTTTTCTCCGAACTACGGGCTCTCTGAAAAAACGGCTCTGAGAAAACGGCCTCAGGCAAAAGGCGGGGGCGAGTGCTCGCCCCCTGAATCACGGCGAGATCAGGAAGCGATGAACTCGTTCCACTTGCGAACCATGTACTTGTTCTCGTCCATGACCGAGTTCCAGCAGGCGACGGCGCCCATGCGATCCCAGTAGGAGCCGCCGTCACGCACGGCACCGGCGGTTTCCATCACCTTGCCGTCCGGACTCAGGATGTCGCCCTGGGCCGGTTTACCCTCGATCCAGTAGCCCCATTCGTCGGCGCTCATGTGCTCCTTGGAGGTTGACGGTGCGGCGGAGTAGTAACCCTGACGGTTCAGGTAAGCGCCAACCCAGCCGGACAGGTACCAGTCGATATATTCATAGGCCGCATCCAGCTCCAGGCCGGACAGGTGCTTGGCCAGGCCGATACCGCCGCCCCAGGCGCGGTAACCCTCTTCCAGCGGCTGGTATTTGCATTCGATACCCTTGGCGCGCACAGCGGCTACTGCCGGTGACCACATGGACTGGATCACCACCTCACCGGAGGACATCAGGTTCACCGACTCGTCGAAGCTCTTCCAGAAGGCGCGGAACTGACCTTCGGACTTGGCAGCCTTGAGAATTTCGATGGTGGCATCGATCTCTTCGCGGGTCATGTTGCCCTTGTTGGCGTACTGAATTTCGCCCATGGACTCGCAGATCATCGCCGCATCCATGATGCCGATGGAAGGGATGTTCAGGATGGAGGTCTTGCCTTTGAACGCCGGGTCCATGATGTCGCGCCAGTTGGTGATCGGGCGACCCACCAGGTCCGGGCGGATACCCAGGGTGTCAGCGTTGTAGATGGTCGGGATCAGTGTCATCCAGTCGGTCGGTTCTGCTGCGAACTGAACAGAATCCTTACCTTCGACAAAGCCTACTGTATGCGGTGCTGTACCCTGAGCGATCTCCGAGTCCTCGTTCAGCTTGCCAGTGATAAACAGCTGGGAGATCTTGTCGAAGTTCTTCAGGCGCGAGGTGTTCATCGGCTGCATGGTGCCGGCCGGGAAGGTCTTCTTGCAGATCCAGTACTCGATATCGGCAATATCGAAAGAACGCGGCTGGGTAACCACTCGCTGAGCGACTGCATCGGAGTCCAGCGCGGTGAGCTCCAGGTTGATACCCAGATCCTCTTTCGCCTTCTGCGAGATGGCATTGAGGTTGGATACGCCGGTACCGAACTGGCGCAGGGTGATGTCCTTGATGTTCTGTGCCCAGATCATCGGGAAACCGGTGATCGCACCGGAGCCCAGAGCGGCGCCGCCCGCGACGCCGGCGGCCTTGATGAATCCGCGACGGCTCAGGCCGCTGCGTTCTTCCTTCGGTTCAGTACTGGCGCTCAGAGTATCCTTCAGGTCTTTCTTGTCATCGAAGCTCATTATCGATCTCCAGTTTTACTATCGGATTAAAGGTCGGATTCAAGGTTGGATTCAAAGGCCGGAAAAGGCGTCGCCGCCGGGCCGCAGGGGATTAAGATCGGTATGGCGCCAGCCAACAAAGGCACGGTCGCCGGCATGCAGAGGCGAGGCGAGGTAGTCCGCATCACTCTGGAATACGGAGAGCCCAAATCCGTCACTGAACTGGCCTCTCAGGTGAACGTAGCTGCCCTGGTATTCCACCGACTCCACCTGCAGTGGGTCGGGCTGGGCTGTATCGAAAGGCTCAGGGCTGATCTGGATGCGGTCGCAGCGCAGGGACACGCTGGCGCGGTTATCGGCATCGCTTTCCAGTGCCGAGGGCAGCTGGATGACGCGCTGTTCCCCGATACTCAGGCCAGACTCGGCCAGCGTGCCCTCGATAATGTTGTGCCCGCCGATAAAGCTGGCGACAAAGCCGGTACTCGGGCGGCTGAATATGCTGATCGGCTCGTCAACCTGTTCGATGTAGCCGTTGTTCATCACCACCACCTGATCCGCCAATGCAAAGGCTTCTTCCTGGGAATGGGTGACGTGGATAAAGGTGATGCCCAACTGCTGCTGAATGTTTTTCAGCTCCGCACGCATGCGCGTGCGCAGGAAGGGGTCCAGTGCTGAAAGAGGCTCATCAAGCAGAATAACTTCCGGCTGGTTAATCAGCGCACGGGCGAGGGCTACTCGCTGTTGCTGCCCACCAGAGAGTTGTTCGGGGAAGGCTTCGAAAAAGCTCTCCATGTTCACCAGCCTGAGCATATCCATGGCGCGGGCGTGGCGTTCCTGCCTGCTCATGCCCGCGATCTTAAGGCTGAAGGCCACGTTGTCCAGACTATTGAGGTGCGGAAACAGGGCGTAGTTCTGGAACATCAGAGCGGTGCCGCGTTTTCGGGGCGGAAGTGTGGTGACATTTCGGTTATTCATAAGAATGTCGCCTTCGGTGACACTCTCATGTCCCGCGATCATTCGCAGCGTTGTGGATTTTCCACAGCCGCTCGGACCGAGCAGGCAGCAGTAGGAACCGCCCTCAATGCGGAGGTCGATATTCCTGACAGCGGTGCTTTCGCCGTAACGTTTCACGACGCCTACCAGTTCAACAGAGCCTTTCTTCATAACTGTTAGCAATCCAGAATTGTTAGCAATTTACTGGTAATGGTTTGCGAGGGCTGTGCCATGTTGGGCTGAGATCGGATAAGCCGTTATTTTTGATAGATAAAAAAAACAGATTTTGACTTTTCTGTCTTTTTGGTCAGGAAATATTAATAGAAATTAATAAGTTAGATGCTTTATCTGTGCACTCGAAAAGCGCTTCTTGCAACAATCTGGTGCATGGTTGGTCGACTTTTAACCGGTCTAACGGACTGTTATCTACCGGCGGTGCACGGTAAAATTGCTAACAATTTATTTTATCGGGAGAGCTTATGGGGACTCGTGCCCAGCTTGAAATAAAGCGGATTGTGGACCGGCTGGCCAGCGCGATAGTGGAGCACCGTTTGCCGCCGGGCGCTCGGCTTACCGAGGCTAAACTGGTCGAGGTGCTCGGTGCCAACCGCAACCATGTACGCTCTGCACTGCAGAAGCTGGCCTCGGAATACAAGGTGGTCACGATTGTCCCCAACCGAGGTGCCTGTGTTGCCCAGCCAACGATCAAGGAAGCGAAGGATGTATTCGCGGCTCGTATAGTTATCGAACGCTCAATTGTTGAACTGGCAATTGAGAACCTGACAGCTAAAAACCGTAATCGGCTGCTGAAACAGTTGGAAAAAGAAGACGGGGCGATAAAGCGGGGCGAGCGCCAGGAGATGATCCGGGAGTCGGGCAATTTTCACCGGGTGCTGGCGCAGATTGCCGGCAATGAGGTGCTGGATGAGCTACTGGCGGGGTTGATTACACGGACATCGCTGATCATCGCACTCTACCAGGAAACACCAAACGTACAGTGTTCTATCGAAGAGCATCAGGCTCTGGTCGATGCAATTCTGGCCAGGGATTGTGCTCAGGCGCGGTACCTGATGGACGAGCATATGAAGACCATTCAGCGATACCTGCTGCTCGATGACCGGCCGGGCGAAGTGGATCTCCAGTCGGCTCTCGAGGAGTCTTAGGTCATCCTTTCCGCCCGCTGTTGCGGGTTCAGGCAAGGCTGCTCTTCATGGGGGACACCCTGTGCCAGGATACCTTCCAGGTAGTCGGTCAGGGCTTTGAGTGGGGCGCGTTCAGCAGTGGTGACCAGGTCTGTGCCGCGTTCTGCCAGGCGGCCAATAACGCCGTCTCCCGCTGAACCTGCAATGGCAGTATCGACAGCATGAAGCGGGTGTCGCTCCGGCGAGTTGCTCACATGCCACTCGTGCAGGCAGCCGGTGTCGGTCAGGCGTATCTCCCAGGCCAGTTCAGGATGAGAGTCGCCCGGCGAGACCCTGTAAACATGCCATAGCTGGGCGCGACCGGCGTGAGGGGCGACCTGTCCGCTGTCGTCCGTTGCGATAGCCACGAGTTGTGCTTCCATATGATCCCTCCAGGTCAGGAAAACCGATAAGGGTTCAGTCTAGCGAATCCTGGCACAAGTGTGTTGATGCTGCGCAAGCTGACGACGTTAGTAAAGTCGGCAGCTAGTGTTATGCTTTCTGTGCGGCAGTTAGGAAATGGACGCCCGAAGGAATGATTGCATGCGCCTGACTTTAAAGCCCCTCTCCGTGATAATTGCATTGTCGCTGGCTTGGCTGGCCGGGAGCCCGGTTGCCTTTGCTCAGCAGCAGGTGCGTGTTGGTGTCTATGAAAACCCACCGAAACTGCGTTTGGCCGACGGCAAGCCCAGCGGCATTTTTGGCGATATTCTAAGCAGTATCGCCGAGCGCGAAGACTGGCAGCTGACCGCCGTGCCCTGTGCGTGGGAGCAGTGCCTGAATATGCTGCGCAAAGGGCAGATCGAGCTGATGCCCGACGTGGCGGCCACCCCGGAGCGGCGCCATCTTTTCTCTTTTCATCAAACCCCCGCGCTACTGGCCTGGTCGCAAATCTTCACGCGTGCCGGTATCAACGTGCAGTCGCCGATGGATCTGGAAGGGCTGGCCATTGCGGTTCTGGCCAATTCGGTACAGCAGGCCTACCTGCGTAACCTGACCTCCGGTTTCGCTGTCGATGTCCGCTTCGTTGAGGTGAACAGTCTTGAAGAGGCGTTTAATGCGGTACAGGAAGGCCGGGCGGATGTGGCCGTGGCCAACCAGCTCTATGGCGATTTTAATGGTCCCAGGTTTGGTCTTGCGCCGGCGGCCCTGGTGTTCCAGCCGGTGGAGCTGTTTTACGCCACGCCATTAAACCAGCAACAGCAGCTGCGTGATCGCATCGACCACTGGCTGAATAAATGGAAGGGGCAACCGGACTCGCCCTACTTTGAGGCCCTGAGCCGCTGGGGTGGGGGAGAGCAGGACAGCAAGGTGGACAATGTGCTGGTCTGGTCGCTGGTCGGGATGGCCCTGGCATTGCTGGTTGCGATCTCTATCGTGGCACTGCTGCGGCGTCAGGTCGCCGAGAAAGCGGGTAGCCTGAAAGAGAGCGAAACCTACCTGAGTGTGCTGCTGAGTAATGTGGATTCCCTTATCTACGTCAAAGGCACCGACTTCCGTTACCGCTATATCAATCAGCGGGTCATCGAGTTTCTCGGTCGCGATAAGGACGAGATTATCGGCCGGCGGGATGAAGATCTGCTGAGCGAAGAGTCCCTGTTGGGCGTGCGCGATACCGATCGTCGTGTGATCGAAAATGGCGAACGTATCATGGAAGAGGAGGTTGGCATCGGTACGCTGAACGATGGTTCCGAACCGCGAACCTTCCTCACCGTAAAACAGCCGTTAAAAGATGATGACGGTGCGGTTATCGGCCTTGTTGGCGTATCCACCGATATCACCGAGAAGTTGAAAAGTGAGCAGCGAATCCATCGCCTGGCCTTTTATGACTCGCTGACGGGTCTGCCCAACCAGCGTCTGCTGCTTGAACGTTTGCAAGAAGCCGCCGACCGGGTGGTGCGCAATGAGTCCCAGGGCGCGGTGCTGTTTATCGACCTGGACAACTTCCGCGACCTCAACGATATCCTCGGCCATAAAGCCGGAGACCGGCTGTTAGAACAGGTGGCCGAGCGAATGCAGCTCAGGGTGCGGGAGGAGGATACCCTGGCACGCTTCGGCGGTGACGAGTTTGTGTTGGTGGTGGAGGGGCTGGAGTGGGATCAAGAAAGCGCTCGCGAGCAGGTCGAGCAGCTCGCCAGCGATCTGCGTAACCTGATCAAGGTGCCGTTCCATTACGACGACCATGTGTTTGAACCCACCGCCAGTATCGGCGCGGCACTGTTTTCCGATGCCAGTGAGTATCCGGGGGATCTGATCAAATGGGCGGAGCTGGCGATGTACCAGGCCAAGGTCAGTGGACGCAACAGCAGCTGCTTCTACGAGCCGTCGATGCAGGCCGAGGTCCACTCACGGGCACGACTGGAAACCGGCATCCGGCAAGGGTTGGAATATGAGGAGTTCGAGCTGTACTACCAGCCCCAGTTTGACGCCGACGTCGGCCTGATGGGGCTGGAAGCGCTGGTGCGCTGGTGCCCACCCTCGGGCGAGATGATCTCTCCCGCCGACTTTATTCCTGTGGCGGAGAGTACCGGCCTGATTCGTCCCCTCGGGCGCTGGATCCTGCAGGAGGCGTGCGAGCAGCTGGTGCGCTGGTCGGATCATCCGCTGCTGTCAGGTGTACGGGTGTCGGTTAATATCAGTGCTCAACAGCTGCACGAATCCGGCTTTGTGACCGAAGTGCTTTCGGTGCTGGAGCAGACCGGTGCAGACCCCAAGCTACTCAAACTTGAATTGACCGAGACGCTTCTGGTACGCAATGTCGAGGAAACCATCGACAAAATGACCCGACTGCGCGAGCGAGGCGTCAGCTTCTCACTGGACGATTTCGGTACCGGTTACTCCTCTCTGACTTACCTGAAGCGTCTGCCGCTGCACCAGCTGAAGATCGACCAGAGCTTTGTCCGCGACCTGCTTAGTGATGAAAACGATGCGGCGATCATCAGGACGGTGGTGGCTCTGGGTGAAAGCCTGGAACTGTCGGTCATTGCCGAAGGGGTGGAAACCCAGGAGCAGCGTGAAGTGCTGCTCAGTTTTGGCTGTCACCAGTTCCAGGGCTACCTGTTTGGCCGACCCATGCCGGCCGATGCGCTGGAAGCAAGCCTGGCGGAAACGTCCAGATCTACGGACTTATCCTGACCGAACGGTTAAGCTATCCAGCTGTCCGGCTGCCATCGCCAGGGTGGCAGCCTTAGATCAACTCTCAGTGACAACATTTACATGGATAGAAGTGTGCACGGCCTGCCCGAGGCCATCTGTAAAATGCTGTTCCGCCAGATCAGTGACTCGGTTTACCTTATCGATCCGGAGACCTCCAATATCCTCGAGGCCAACCCGGCAGGGTACCGCTCACTGGGCATGACGCGGGAAGAGGTTGTCGATCACAGCGTACTCAGTCTTAACAAGGATGTGATCGGGCTGGATCAGTGGCGGGAGATCTCCGGCGAGATTCAGGCAAACGGCGCCTATACCTTTATCGGCAGACACCGGCGCAAAGACGGCAGCGACTTTCCGGTCGAGGTGGTCACTGACTGCATTGAACACGCGGGGCGCAAGCTGCTGGTCTCAGTGGCACGGGACCTGACCGGTTACCAGCGCCACCGCGACTACCTGCTGGAGAACGAGCATCTCCACACCCTGTTCCTGAATGAATCCAGCGATGGTCTGTGGGACTGGAACCTGGAAGACGACTCACTGTTTCTCAGTCCGCAGTGGTTCAGAATTATGGGTTATGGGCCCCACGAGATTGAACATCCCACGCTTAACACCTGGAGCGATGCGCTCCATCCCGACGATAGGGAAGGGGTGATGGCATCGCTGCAGAGCCACCTGCGGGGCGAGACCGCCCGCTACGAGGCGAAGTACCGGCTGCGCAACCGGAACGGCCAATATATCTGGCTGCATGACCGTGGTCTGATCGCCAAGCGGGGGGAGCAGGGCGAACCGCTGCGAATGGTCGGGCTGGTGATAGATATCACCGAATCCCGGCAGCATGAGGAGGAGCTTCTGCAACGCTCCCGCATGGATGAACTCACCGGGCTGTACAATCGGCGGGCCGGTTATGAGATGTTCGAGCGCTACCTCATTAAGAGCCAGCACAGCAGCCAACCATTACAGGTGGCGATGCTCGACCTGGACAGGTTCAAGCAGCTCAACGACACCTATGGCCATCTTGATGGCGACCGGGCGATTCAGCATTTCGCCAGTACCCTCAAGAGCCATCTGCGCGCCGGGGATAACCTGTTTCGCTGGGGAGGAGAGGAGTTTCTGCTGCTCTGTCCGGGTGTTTCATCTGCAGAGGCTGCAGCGTTAATGACTCGGTTGATCGCCCAGGTCGCGGCCGCGCCCTTTATGACCAGTAGCGGTGAAAGGCTGACTATCACCTGCAGTGCGGGGCTGGCCGGCTATCCGCAGGATGGACAATCGATACGCGAGCTGGTCAGCAAAGCGGACCAGTCGATGTATGCGGCCAAGCAGGCGGGGCGTAACCGGGTCGTCTGATACTCAGGCACCGGCACGCCCGTTTCCGTTTACTTCTCAAACAGGAAGTTGGCGATCAGCTCCTTGCCGCCTTCCGTCGCGAACGACTCGGGGTGGAACTGAATCCCCTGGATCGGATGTTCGCGATGGCGCACGCCCATGATCTCGAATGCACCGCCCTGATGGATCCGCTCCAGATCGGAGAACTCTGATTCGGTCAGGTCGCCTACCACTGCGGTCACTTCCAGGCATTCCGGCAGGGATTCCGATTCGGCGATCAGCGAGTGATAACGCATGATCTCCAGCTGATCCGGAGTGTTGGCGAACACGCCGCGGCCGTTATGGCTGATCGGGCTGATCTTGCCATGCATCGGCAGCGGCGCCTTGATCACCTTGCCGCCAAATACATGCACGATCCCCTGCATTCCCAGGCAGACCCCCAGCAGTGGGATCTGCGGGCCCAGTTCGCGGATCACATCGGCGCAGACGCCGAAGTACTCCGGGTCATCGGGAGAGCCCGGTCCCGGTGAGATGATCAGCCGGTCCGGTTTGGCAGCCTTGATCTGTTCCAGGCTCACCTGGTCGTTCCGCTTGACGACGATATCGAAGTCGTCGATCTGGCCGGTCAGCTTGGCGCTGGAGAGTATCTCGCCGATAAACTGGTACAGGTTGTAGGTGAAGGAGTCGTAGTTGTCGATGATATAGACCTTCATTCGGCGGCCTCCTTCATAAAGGTATCCAGAACTTTCTTGGTGCCGGCGAACTTGCGGTTGATCTCTTCGTATTCATCGGCCGGGTTGGAGTCGTAGACGTTGCCGCCGCAGGTCTGCACGTAGGCTTCCTCGCCGTTGGCGAAGACCGTACGGATCGGAATCGCGAAGGTGCAGTCGCCGTTGAAGGAGAAGTGGCCCACCGCACCGCCATAGGGGCCGCGACCGTCGGATTCCAGGTCGTCGATGATCTTCATCGCCTCAATTTTCGGTGCGCCGGTGAGCGTGCCGGCCGGGAAGTTGCTCGCCAGTGCCGAGAACATATCCTCGGTTTCGGCGATGATGCCGACAATCTCGCTGGAGATATGCTGCACATGGCTGAAGCGCTTGATATCCATCAGGCTGCGCACCTTCACGGTGCCGAAGCGCGCCACGCGGCCGATATCGTTGCGGTGCAGATCGACGATCATGTTGTGCTCGGCGATCTCCTTCGGATCGTTCAGCAGGGCGCGGGCGTACTGGGTGTCTTCCACCTCATCCTTGCCGCGCTTGGTGGTGCCGGCCAGCGGGAAGGTTTCCATTTCGCCCTGGCGCAGGCGGAACAGCAGCTCGGGGCTGGCGCCGATCAGCTTCTGCTCGCCGAACTTCACGTAGTACATCTGCGGTGAAGGGTTCACCTCACGCAGCTGCTCGTAGATGGCGATGGTGTCGCCCTCCAGCTTGAAGCGCTTCTTGAAGCCCACCTCGCACTGGAAAACCTTGCCGTCGATGATGTCCTGCTTCACCTTCATCACCGCGTCGGCGTGCTCCTCCCGACTCATGGTCTCGCCCATGGGCGTGATCGCCAGTTCGCCGTTTTCCACGGCGGGCTCCGCCAGGATCGACTCGATCAGTTCCATGCGGCTGTCGGTGTAGTAAAAGTAGATAACCTCGCCGGTCATCTTGTCGAGAATCAGGCCATCCTTGAACACTCCGAAGCGGAACACATCGAACATCTCGCTGTGCTGCAGTTTCAGCGTCGGCTCGAAGTAGTTCATGCAGTCGTAGCCGATATAGCCGGTCAGACCGCCGGCGTACTTACGCGAAATGATGTTCTGCGGCACGATCTCGCGCAGCAGGTAGTAAGGGTTCTCGCTGGGCCAGGTCTCGGTACTGCCATCACGCTGCTGAATATGCAGCGCGCCTTCGGTGGCATAGAGCACCTGTTCCGGATCGAAACCGATAATGGAGTAGCGGGAGATAAAGCTCTCCTCGCCCAGCGATTCGAGCATAAAGCAGTTATCGAAGCGCTTTTCGATCTTCTTGAACAGGCCGAAGAAGTCAGTGTCCGCGGTCAGCGTGACATAGTGAGGCTTGCGCGGCAGTTCGATTCTGGCGGGCTTATTCATAAAACTGGACAGTTCCGTTCAGGAGGTTTCCGATTTTCGGGCGCGTGACCCGCGAGTCACAGTAGCAATACCAACCCCGAGCCGACGAGCAATCTCGCGCTGGGGCACACCCTCATCAAGCAGGCGAAGAATCTGCAGCCGCTTGCACACCTCGGTCAACTCCGAAGGTGTCAGCAGCTCCTCAAGTGCCTGCTCCAGGCTGGCCCGATCCCGCTGTTCCAGCAGATGATCGAGCAGTTCTTCTATGTAGGGTGTATTCACGTACTAGTATGCTGTTACATGGTTTGAGGCGAGTGTAACCGGGCAGAGAGGGGGCGTCCAGTACGATTGTGTTGTGATGTTCAGTTTCAAATGGAACTGGTTTCACGAAACTGAACATTTGGGTTCTGGGGTGGCGGGTGTTTGTCCGCAGTCGACCCGAAGCGGGCGTCAGCGCGTAGTGCTCCGGGCTAGCTATCGGCATAGAGCAGCTATTAAGCGACCCACCCAACGGGGCCGATCAGCGCACTAAGCACTCTTTGAGCATGGGTTGGCGGTCTGCGCTTGAGTTATAGATGTGTCTAGCCGAGTAGGGGCGATTCACACTCAACTCCAACTTCTTCTAATACAACTCAGGACCACTCAAAATGGCCTGCGAGAGGATCGCAGGCCATAGACCTTAATTATCATCACCTAAGTAGTCGTCGTTATTGGGATTATGAGCATCGGCCCAATCATCCATATCGGCGTCATTATTGGGGTTGTTTATGTCAGACCACAGATCAAGTTCGGCGTCTGACATAGTAGATGTATCAGGCATGATCTGCTCCTTATTTGACATTAGCCGCATTTTTATCTGCGGCAGATTGTGTTCTTGCTGCGAAAGAGTCTTTAGGTGTACGCCCGCCATTCTTTTTTGAAGTTGATTTCTGAATGCGCGATGCATCCGCTTTGGAGATAGGTGATTTAGCTTTACTCATGACGTGTCCTCTGCTCTATTTGATGGAATTGAGAGGCTAGGATCTCACTGGAACCAAAGTACAAATAGGGACATTTGACTGAAATGCGTCATCTACATCGAAGACTATCTCAAGCGTCTGTAGGGGTCATCTTTCCGAACATCGCCCATGCTCTCCAAGATGGGAAAATCTTTGACTCGCTCGCTGAGATGACACTGAGGATCGAACGATCATCACTTCCAGAAGGCGATAGGCATAAGATAACCTCGGATGCGGCACGATTTAGGCGGTTAAGGGGCTACGAGAATCATCTTGCCGATACTTCAACGGATCCTGGCGTTCTTAGAGATCAGATACTTACTCTTTTCAATGACTGGCGAGGGAGGATTGGCCCAGATATTAAGTTACGAATTAGCGATATAAAGTATTTGGGTTGCTGGACCCCGTTTTACACAGTGGCGAAGTCTCACCTGGCTCGTGAATCAGATAGTGATCGAGCTTTCGGTTCCTACGTTTCCGAGCTATGTGAGATTGATAAGGATTTTATTCGTAATCGTAGAGTTAATAAAAAGGTAGTGATTGATGATGTTTGTGAGGTGTGGCGAGATGTTCTTATGGTTCCAGATGACGTCTTGAATAAAGCAATTCCATATCTAAAGTCGGATGAACCTGTAAGTTTAAAAGACAGTAAGGAGTTAATGGACTTATCTGTATCAATATTGGTGAGGCAATATTTACACGTTGCAGTTTTATTAGAACAAAATTTAAAGTTAGTCTATAAGGGTGATGTAGAAAATAACGAATTTATTAGCCAGTTCCTACCATCACTTGATGAAAAAGGTCGTTATTTATCGGCTGTTCAGTCAATGTTCATAGGTATTAAGAAAAACGCTAATACCTCAAGCTGGAATAAGCTTTATGAACTTCTTGCCGAAAAGAACAAAGTGGATGTTACGACAATAAGACAAAGAATAAGACGTTGGCGATCCCCTAATTCAAATTTAGATGCAGAACGGTTAGATACGCTTCTGACCAAGGCCGGTTTTCTGATGCCAACAGAGTTGATTTATACAGCAAAGATAGCAGATGTTATCGCTACTGAGTGCTTCAAATATAACTTCACAGAATCGTGGCTGATTGAACAATGCTCCGAGATAAAAAAATTCAGGGAACGTCTCGATCTGCGACTAGGTGGTTTCTAGTCAACATCCAGGTATTCACGGGCTAGCGAGGTCTAGGCCCATCGTCTTAGACTTGGGCTCTACAGAGAATCTTAGAATGGCACTTGGAGAATTTAGTCCAGAAGGCATGCCAAGCAGCTCTCAACGTGCTAATGCCTCAAAGCAGAGCATTGCCGCTAGCGCCCCTAATTCACGCCTAGTATGGGTTACTCGGTAACGAGTTTATGATTAAGATAACTTTTAAGTCAAAGCCTAACAAATCAAAGCATGCTGACGCAGCAGAGCTGCGCCGGTGTTCGACGCGTTAGCGAAAAAAGGAATAACAATGGGCTACAAGATTTCGTCACTAAAAAGCTTGCCTGTAATTCCTAGTATTGACCTATATGTTTTCATCCTAGGGCAGCACAAATGGGCTGGTGGCTATTCAGAGGTAATAGAGGATAATTTCTCAAGGCTGGCTCAGCACCTAGGGGAAAGGGGGGCCATAGTGGCAGGCCATGATGGAATCAGTCTTACCAGAGAGCTTTCGCGTGAGCTATCAAATGCTGCCCTCTCCAATAGGACAATCCACGATTTCGTAGCAAAAGGCGAATCCCTAGGGCTTTCTGTTTTGCTTGTTGGCACACATCCTAGCCATCTTACAGATGATGACTTGTTCCTATTAGCTCCTATTGAACAAATCGAGAGCCGCTTCGGCTCACTCGATCTATTCTTTTCCGAATTGTGTGAGTTCTCGGAAAATCGAGATACGTCTTTCTTGGAAAAATTTGAAGAAAGGGAGAAGACAGGTTGTGACGTAAGTGATTTCTTTGAACTCAAGCCCAATATGTTTGGAATAGGAATAAATATAAATGCAATTATCAATCGCTGGCGTCAGCGCTAACAAGTGCATCACTCGCGGCCTGCGGCCGCTGGGACGTCAACTCGCTGCGCGTCTTGCCGCCCGTTTGCTTAGCGTTAGCTTTTACGAGAGATAATAGCCGTGTGGAAATTTTCTGGGATAATTGAATATACGTGTGACAGTTGCGGTGATCGTGGTGATATACCGGTTGAAGATTTTGTCATCGACTGTGTTGGTGGAAGTGAGCGCGGTATGGGGCCAGAAAGTTTGTACGATATAACGTATGAATTTGAATGCATTAACTGCGATTCTGATATATCACTTGCTTTTCAAGTAAGTGAGTATCCTGTAGAAGTGTTTAATTTATTTATAAATAACTCTGCTGGGGCGCAAACTGAAGGTGAGCCTAAGTTCGAATATTTGATAGAGATATATAGCGCAAGAGATTTATTCGAGTTACATGAGTCAGTAAGTGAGCTTATAATTGCCCTGAAGGCCGATATGTCTCTTCTCGGAGAACTAACTCCAAGACAGTTTGAAGAGATCGTTGCGGAGGTTTTCAAGAAAAAAGGCTTCTCCGTTGACCTCACGAAACGTACGCGAGATGGAGGCAAAGACATTATTGCAGTCCATAAAGACTCTATGGGCATAGAGAATAAATATTTTATCGAGTGTAAGTATTATTCAGAGAGTAATAAGATTAGCGTCGATATCGTTCGCGCTCTCTATGGGGTAAAAAACACGAAAGACGGCCCGAATAAAGCAATTCTCGTAACAACCTCAACTTTCACGCAGGATGCAAGGAAGTTTGTTGAAAATGAGGCGCAAAGTAGTTGGGATTTGGCATTGGTAGATCGCGATAAACTACTTGAGTGGCTAAATGAATATGAAAGCTAACAAAGTGCTGCTAGGGACAAACCTACGCTGCGCTCCAGTTTGCCCCACGGCACGGCGTTAAGGTCCGGTATGGGACAATTGCTGGCTTTGGCCGTTATGAGAGCTACAGCGAATAAGCAGACATAATTTTCATTCATTTCCCATTGAATCAATTCTATTTTCAATAGATATTAATTTATATATTTCTGATATTAGATCGATTATATCTTTTTGAATTTCTAAAAAAATATCTTCAAATAAATATTCTTTATTATATGTTATATTTTCTGGCATAGATTGAGGGTTATCTGGAAGATATATTTTATGTTCAGAAGGTAAGTGAAAGTCACTAATTGAACCTGGAATTTCTAGTTTAAATGTTGATTTTCTGACAATAGGGATACTATATCTGTGTTGCAGGCAATTACGGAGCCTACAAAGATACTTATAGCTAAATTTATTTTTAAAACAACAGCATAATTCATGGATACCATCAGCTATGCCAATAGTCCATTTATTACTTATCAGGTTGTTAAATGATATATCTCTAGGATTAACTTTAAACCCTGAAAGCATAACCATTTCATGAGAAAAAACGTCGAGAATTGATATTAGAGAATTTGATATTATAAAAGCTGACTCTTCAGCTATTATCTTTCCGGTAGGGTGAATATCATTTTCACTAGTATAAATTTCCCAACCTGAAAAACCGTTATCATCTATTTCTTTTATTACTCTTCGTACAATATTAATTCTGGTGTTTATTCCGCCATGCACTTGTGAGAAATAATATTTTCTTTCGTCGCTTATTTTTGCTAATGCATATTTTAAATACTTTTTTTCATAATCAAAGTTTCCAGATGGTACTGGATTACACCTTTGTTGTGCTGAATTGATTTCTAAATCTCTAACAAAGAAATTACTTTTAAGGGAGGAACCACACTCTTCACATAAAAATTCTTTTCCCTTTCTGTATGCATCCCATTTATAATGGTTTAATGTGTACTGCTCTTCACATTCTGAACAAATAACTAGAATATAAAAATCACCACAATAAGTGCATTGATGACCTGCCCCATTATTTTTACTAATAAGTCTCTGCCGTTCAGAATTAAATTCAATGCCGTTATCACACCTTTCGCATTTTAAATAAAGCTTAACATCGTCTTCGACTTTAGCAGAAATTTCAGGAATAATTAGTCTAGCCATTAATAATACACTTAAATATAAATTGAGATTTGGTTTAAGAATAGCACTTTAGAACTGATGTGCATGTCGACTTTAGGGCGATGAGTAAAGTTAGCTCCATATCTTTCTAATGACCGCAATGTGCCCGTTGTTGACTTCCCTGGCCCTCTGGCGAGAGAGGTCGCCCCTTTCAGACATTACTTAACTGTGTTCATATCTGAGGCATTAATCCCTTTGATTTGATAAGAACATGACTCGACCGGCGAAATACAAGTACCTTTTGCTACCCGTATTGCTGGCTTACTCCGCTGACCGAGCTGCGGCTCAGGATATCTCGGTCAGCATGGCGGAGTGTTCAGCGATATACGATGTTCTGGCCGAGTCAGCGGGTTACCGAGGTAAGCCGGAGAATCAGATCCAGCAGATGCTAGCAGCATCGTCTGAGTTTAAGGCCCATGCCGTTCTTCGTGCCGAATCGGAGGGCAGAGCGAACCCTGAACAGTTCATAGCGCATACCTATGCGGATAAGCGGCTGTATTGGGCTGAGCGTTGGTTCGATTCGTCCGATTTCAGTTTTCTGGCTAATTTCAGTGAGAATATGGAATGGACCAAGTACTGTGCCAGCATGGGGAAGCACTTCGGTGTTTTGCCACTAAAGTGAACAAGTGCGATCCCAAAGGAGCGTTGTGCGTGGATTCATTTAGCGTCGATCGATTGAGCCCGCAGCCGTTAGCACTCAGAGACAGCGAAGCTGGTGCCTCGGCGAAGTCATAATACCGGCGTTGGGCAGGTTACCCTGAGTTCAAGAAGACGGCAGCTACACGTCAGTCCGTATCGACATAGCGGAAAGTCATACCGCCCGCGTGTTTAGCACTGTACATCGCCTTGTCCGCCAGGCTAATCAGCTTTTCGCTGCTGTCTGCATCGTCAGGGAAAAAGGCGATACCCACAGAGGCGCCGACCTCGATCTTGTGCTCCTCAATCTGGAAGGGCAGAGAGAGCTGTTCGATCAGCTTCTGGGCGACGATGCCTGCGTCCTCGCGTACATGCGGACCTTTCAGCAGCACCAGAAATTCGTCGCCGCCGAGTCGGCCAATCAGATCATTTTTACGCACTGAGTTGGCAATACGCCCTGCGACGGCTTTGAGAACTTCATCGCCGATGTGGTGGCCCAGGGTGTCATTGACAGGTTTGAACTTATCCAGATCCAGAAACAGTGCGGCCAGAGGCGCGTTTTTCGCTTTAGCTTCGAGCAGTGCGGCGCTGGTGCTCTGGAGTAACGTGCTTCGGTTGGCGAGGCCGGTCAGTGAGTCGTATTCGGCCAGTCGCTTAATACGCCGTTCGCTGGCCTTATGTTCGGAGATGTCGTTAAAAATATGGATCAGGCTCACGATGAGCGCCGATTCATCGCGTACAGCGCTGATGGTCTGTAATGCGGGAACCTTGATATTGTCGGGGCGTTGGTACCAGACCTCGCCCTGCCAGGCATTGTCTCGTGCCAGGTGTTCGGATAACGCCTCTAACGTATGTTGGTCGCGATATTCAGGCTCAAACAACGCACTCAGGCTCTTACCCGTTACTTCGTCCGGGCCGTAACCGAGAATGTCAGAGAATGCCTTGTTGATGCGCAGGATATTCAAGTCGCGATCGGTCAGTACGATCGCTTCCTGAGTATTCTCGAAGACGCTGGCGGCCATCCGCAGTTCGGCGTTGGATTCCTCCAGTGCCTTCGACTGGGTAATGATTCGGCCCATAAGAGGCTTCAGTGCATGGCGGGTCAGCAGTGCCGCTATCAGCATCATCAGCAGGGTGAGCAGGCCGATGGCAAACAGGTCTTTCAGTGCAGGGGCGTAGAGTACTCTTTCCGGCAGCGCCAGTATCAGCGCACCATCGAACGTTGTCAGAGGGCGATAAAACACGACTTGGGAACCCTGCTCGCCCTGGTAGTACAGCCGTTTGGCTTTGCCTCCGGCATTGTCGGCAAGCTTCTGAGCCAGCGCGTCCGGCAATCCCCTGGCGTGTAAAAAATCGCCATCGGATGCGAGCAGTTGATCGCTTCTGCGGTCCAGCAGGTAGAGCTGGGCTTCTGTGCCAAACTGGTGAGACAGGCTGAGCTGATGGTTTAGCCCTGAAGCAGCGAAATACAGTACATCTGATCCTATCGTCTGCTGGCCGTCGGGGGTAGAGATGCTTGTGCGAGCCTGCAGCAGCCAGTGGCTTGTCTCGGCGAGGCCGTCGGGGGAGGGCAAAAGCTGCAACGGGTTTCCCTGCCGGGGCTGGATAGGTGTATCCGGGCGGGTCGAAAAAATCACTTCCTGTGCGGGGCCAAGGCGGAGAGCGGCGACCAGGTCTGGTAGCTTGCGAAAGGCTTCGCCCAGGCGAGGACTGCTGTAATCGGTTACCGCCGCGTAATCCAGCGCGCCGTTTGCATACAGTTCCAGACGTTTGCGAATTTCACTGCGGCTGGCCGTCTGCCGGGCGATGTCGAGGTAACGCGACATCTGGCTGTCCACAGTACCGGCGATAGACTCCACATGCATCGCATTGAACTGTGCCAGCTTCCGCTTGGAAGAGAAATAGTTCGGTAGGGCGCTGGCCAGGCCGATCAGCGTACCGGTGACAAAGATGCCGATGACGGAGACGGTGATGACTCGCGTCCGGCTCTGCTCAATGTGACCCACTCTCAACCGAAGCCACTCCTTGAATGACGTTTAATCATCTCGGGTCCGACCGGGTCGAACGATTAGTACATTATAGGATGCGAATATAACACAGGGGCGTTGGTGAACCAGTTACCGCACTCTTTATTTCGGTATTCGACATAATGCGACTGCGCCCCTGTTGATTGGATGGGTCGGTCGGCTGGAGAGGCTAAACCGAAACAACCACCGCTATGGCGCCCAGGTGCAGCGGATACCAGGAGAGGCGCAGCCAGCGCGGCAGGCCTGGTTGCGGCAGGTTGTCCAGGCTGAGCCTGGATACGGAAAAAATTGCGCAGCCGGTGGCAAAGCTGATCGCAATGGACAGCTCAAGCCTGTTAATCAGTGCGCAGAAGACCAGGGCGGGTAGCAGGCTGACAAAGTGCTCTGGATAACGAAAGCCCAGTACAAAGGCAGGAACGAGCAGCAGACCCCAAAGCCCGTATTCAAGGTAGGGTTCAACCAGCATGGCCAGCGCCAGCAGAGCCGCCGCGCCGATTCCCTTGATGCTCTGTTTCTCCAGCCTGTCGAAGGCAACCACCGCGAGCAGCCCCAGCGCCAGGGTAAAACAGACATTGAGCTTCCCGGTTGTAACGATCAGGCCGTAAGGGACCTGACTGACCGCCCCGATCAGCAATACCCGCAGTCCATAGGTGAAGGGCTGGCGGCTGTTATGCACAAGGTGCCAGGCCATGATGGCCGCAAAGAGCGGGAAGGCGGTACGCCCCGCCGACTGCGCCCAGGGCGTGAAGGCGGAATCGGGCCAGACGAAGCGAAAACTATGCTCAAGCGTCATGGTGAGGATCGCCAGCCACTGGCCATAGCTAACCCAGGTGTTGAGCAAGTGTGTCGTTACCAGTCGATCAGTGTGCATGGATAGTTCGAACGTCGCCGCGCTGGTGGATTTAAAGAGGCGGTTGCTCTGTTAGCCGTTGGCCTGGCCAGCAAAGGTTAGCTCCCGAAAAGTATCCACAATATCGAGATATGTCGTTGGGCCAAAGGGTTTTAATGACGCGAAGAGGGAGTTTTCGGTCAGGGAGTTCGGAGGCAGTGTAAGAATTCAGAAAATTGGAGCGGCCGGTACCTTTGGCAGGTAGCTGGCCGCTGCTACTTACTAGCGCGCGGTAAAGCCGCCATCCACGGTGACTTCCGAGCCGGTCATAAAGCGCGATGCATCAGAGGCCAGGAAGGCGATCACATCACCCAGCTCATCCGGCTGACCAAACCGGCCCATGGGCGTCTGCCCGACGGTTCTTGCTACATAGGGATCGATCACTTCCGCGGGTGTGGCCGCCGCGGCATTCATCACCATCGGGGTTTCAATAAAGCCGGGATGGATGGAGTTGACCCGTACGCCGTTGCCGCGATCGGCGCAGTCCAGCGCCAGCGACTTGGTCAGCGTCCGCACCGCACCCTTGGAGGCGGAGTAGGCCAGCGTGAGCTGGTCCGATACGATGCCGAAGATGGAGCTTACGTTGATGACCGACCCGCCACCGGAACGCTCCATCAGCGGAATCCCGTACTTGCACCCCAGGAATACGCCATTCACGTTGACCGCCATCACCCGGTTGAAGGCCTTCAGTGTCGTCGACGCCAGCGTACCGCCTTCACCCAGGCCGGCATTGTTGACCAGCACATCCAGGCGTCCGAGGTCTTTCTCGACGCTGTCGATGGCGGCGCGCCAGGCGTCCTCATTGCTGACATCCAGGGTAACCGCCGATGCCGACAGCTGTTCCGAGCGTAACTGTCCCACCGCTGCTTCCGCGGCAGCGGTTTGAATATCGGCGATGACCACATGAAATCCGGCGTGGGCCAGTGCTTTCGCGGCGGCCAGTCCGATCCCGGACGCGCCGCCAGTGATCAGTGCGACTTGTTGGCTCATCTTCTTTACCTCCCTGTCAGCCCAGTGCCATACCGCCGTCGACGCTCATGCCGACACCGGTAATAAATTCAGCCTCGTCACTGCACAGGTAGGCCGCCGCTTTGGCCACATCTTCAGGCGTACCGGTGCGTTTCAACGGGGTACGGCCGATGATGTATTCCTGCAGTGCCTGGGCGTCCGGGAACAGGCCCAGGTTGAGCAGGTCCTGGCCGAGCTTGTCCTGCATGCCGGTGTCGATGATACCCGGATAGAGGCAGTTGACGCGGATCTTGGCATCGAGCAAACCGGCCTCGACGGCAGCGACCTTGGTCAGCTTGTCGACGGCGGACTTGGTGGCGCCATAGGGGCCAAAGCAGGCTCCGGCGATCACATGTGACATGGAAGACAGGTTGAGGATGGCGCCGCCCTTGCCACCGTTGGCTGCACTCATCCGCTGCATGCCGTGCTTGATGCCAAGGAAAACGCCGCCCACATTCACATCCAGCAGTTTGCGGAACTCATCCAGTTTGCACTCGGTGATAAACGAGGTGACTTCGATCCCCGCGTTGTTGATCAGGATATCGGCTTTGCCGAAATGGGCTTCACACTGATCAAACACCCCGGGCCAGCCCGCTTCATCGCTGACGTCCTGCTGGGCGAAGGCAGCGTTGTCGCCCAGGGCGGCGGCCGTTGCCTTGCCGGCTTCCTCGGCGATATCGGTCAGCAGTACCTTGGCGCCACGCTGAACAAAGTCTCTGGCCAGCTCCGCACCTATACCCCTGGCGGCGCCGGTGATAACAGCGACCTTGCCGTCCAGGTTAATCGACATCGCTGAACCCCGCCTTGGCCTTCGGCTTGATGTAGCGCGGCAGTGGGCGACCCTGCGCCTTGCAGCACTCGATAATGACCTCTTCGATCCAGCCCGCGTCCATGACGTTGACGAACTCGCCGTCCGGAGTGAAGTTGACGTTGGAGCCCTGTACCACCATGAAGCCATCCGCTGCTTCGGTGGCATCATCAGGCACGCAGAAGGTGTGGATGGAACCGCCCGGCTCGTACAGGTAGCTGTTCGCTTTCAGCATGTCCCGGGGGTGTTCTGCATAGTGCCAGGTGCCGCTGAGCTGGTAGAAGTGCACGGTTCCGGTATGGAAGTGCATCGGCAGGCGGGTGCCGGGCTGGAACTGTACGCGCAGAATCCAGTAACCCTGCTCCGAGTCCAGGTACAGCGGCCATACCTTAAGGCCCGGGAGAACGGCACCCACATCAACCGGCTCGATGTCATCGGTATGGACGCAGAGCAGGCGGTCCTGCTTGTTAATGGCAGTAGGCAGAGTCATGGTTAAAGCCTCGTTATTGTTATTAGGGTGACCCGTTTAATCTATGTTGGCTCGCGGTGGCGCACTTGACCTTTTACGCAGCAGGCTTGCCAGTTTGTGAAGGGCCAACAACTAACTTTCGATCAGGTCCGGGGTAAGCTCCTCGATACGGTTAACACCCAACAGCGCCATGGCGGTGCGGATCTCATTCTGGAAGGTGTTGAGCAGGTCGCTGACGCCCTGTTCACCGGCGCCGGCCATGGCATAGATCCAGGGGCGGCCGATCAAAACGCCACGTGCACCCAGGGCGATCGCCTTGACCACATCGATGCCGTTGCGAATCCCGCTGTCGATATAGACCTCGGTTTGGTCGCCGACGGCCTGAGCGATGGCGGGGAGTTTGGCGATGCTGGATGAGACAGAGTCCAGCTGGCGGCCACCGTGGTTGGAGACGATCACGCCATCGGCACCGGCCGCCACCGCCGCCTGCGCGTCCTCAACCTCCATCACGCCCTTGATCAGCAGCTTACCGGGCCAGATAGATCTGAGCCAGGCGATATCTTTCCAGGTGACGCTGGCGTCGAACTGACTGTCGATGAATGCCTTGTATTCGTTCAGGTCATCCGGATTGGGCACCACTTCGCTCAGGTTGCCGATAACGTGTGGCTTACCCTTGATCCCCACATCCATAATCCAGCGCGGGCTGTAGAGCAACTGCGCAGCCTTGGATATCTTGCTGCAGATATTTGTCCCCAACATACCGTTGCGGAAGTCGCGCAGGCGTTTGCCGGGCACCGGCAGATCCACGGTAAACACCAGGGTGTTTACACCGGCAGCCTCGGCGCGTTTCAGCAGTGACTGCACCACCTCACGATCACGCAGCATGTAGAGCTGAAACCAGATCGGCTTGCCGGTGGCCTGCACAATCTCCTCCACCGGGCAGATGCCGAGGGTGGAGCAGGTGAAGGGGATGCTGCTCGCGTTAGCCGCTCGCGCGCCCTGGGTTTCGCCACGGCGGGCGAACATGCCGGCCATACCCACCGGCGCCAGTGTCAGCGGCATTGCCGCCTCGAAACCGGCGAGGGTGGTTGAGGTATCCACATTATCGACGTTACGCATCACCCGCTGCTTGAGGCGGTAGCGATCGAAGTCGTTGACGTTGTCCGCCAGGGTCTGTTCGGCGTTGGCGCCACCGTCGATATAGTCGAACAGAAAGCGTGGCAGCCTGCGCCGGGCCAGGCGTCGGTAGTCATCCACTGTGACCGGGTTTACATTAAAAATACTCATGGGGCCGACCTTTCTTATTTTAGTTTTGCTGACAGCTCGAACTGGGCGCTATCAGTTGCAGCAATCCTGGGGAGTGCCTTGCTGGATAAACGTGGCGATATTCATGCAGACCCGGCGCGCCATGTCCGCGCGGCACTCCTGGGTGGCACTGCCGATATGGGGCAGCAGGGTAACGTTATCGAAGCCGGTCAACGCCGGGCTGACCTGGGGCTCAAACTCGTATACATCGAGACCTGCGCCGCCAAGATGACCGCTCTCCAGCGCCTGGATCAGGGCCGCTTCATCGACCAGTGGGCCGCGACCGGCGTTGATCAGGACTGCGCCAGGCTTCATCTTGCCCAGGGCCTCGGCATCGATGATGTGGCGGGTATTCGGGTTGAGATCACAGTTGAGGGAAACGATGTCGGCTTCGGCCAGTAACTGCTCCTTGGTTTCACAGAAACGGGCATTCAGCGTCTCTTCCGCCTCGGGCTTGCGGCCGCGGCTGGAGTAGATAATCTCCATGCCGAACCCCTGGGCACGGCGTGCCAGCGCCTGACCGATGGCACCCATGCCGATGATGCCGAGGGTCTTGCCGTGAACACGGATACCCAGCTGACCCATGCCGGAAGCCCAGTCGCCGGCGCGCAGGTAACGTTCGCTGGCGCTCAGCTTGCGGCAGGTTGCCAGCATCAGTGCCATCGCCAGGTCTGCGGTATCTTCGGTAACTACTGGTGTATTACTCACAGCAATGCCCAGTTCGCGGGCTGCGGCCAGGTCCACATGATCCACGCCTATGCCGATATTGGCGATCAGGCGCACCGACTTCGGCAGTTTTGCCAGCACCTCGATCTTAATCGGATCCAGTGGAGTGGCAACGATAATATCGCCTTCAGGGATCGACGCGGCCGTCAGGTCCACGATCTTAACCTCGCCAAACTGACCGAGTGCGTCGAGCATCGCCTGGGGAAGAGGGCGGGTAACGAGAAGGGTTGGCTTACTCATATTTCTGTCCTTTTTATTTGGCCTGTTTTTATTCGAAGAGTGAGAAGGGCAAGCCCCTGCTCAGGCCGATGTGAGTAACAGCAGTGCAATCAACGCCAGGGTCACCAGCACAGGAATCACCACGGTGATAATGCCGATATCCTTGTAGGCCTCTTTGTGCGTGAGCCCGGTGATGGTCAGGGTTGCGATCACGGTGCCGCAGTGCGGCAGGGAGTCGAACCCTCCGCTGGCCATGGTGGCGATACGGTGCAGTACCTCCGGGTTGAGTCCCATTTCTGTATAGGCGGGCGCCATGGTCTGCATGAAGATCTGCAGACCGCCGGATGCTGAGCCGGTGATGGCCGCCACCAGGCTGACCGACACAAATGCCGACAGCAGCGGCGGCAGGTCGGATGCCAGCATCAGCGAGGTGAATTCGAGAAAGCCACTGGTGTGGGTGACGATGCCGCCAAAACCGATTACTGCCGCGGTGTTGATCAGCGGCATGATCGAGTCCTGGGCGCCGTTGCCCATCACATGTAGCGAGTCGCGACGAATATGGCTGAACATCAGCGCTGCCAGAACCGATCCGGCGATCAGCGCGATACTGGGCCAGACAATCGGCTGAGCGTTGGCAAACTCGATCAGCGTGCGTAGCAGAGATCCTTCGTTCAGCGCACCGATATCCATCGACATGCTGATAACGCGGGGCAGAAGGATCAACCCGATCACCACCACCATCGGCATCAGGGCCAGCTGCCAGGGCGGATACTCGCTGTCATCCAGCGAGGAGATGCGATCGGAGGCTCCCGGGACAAAGGCTTCACCGTTGGCGACAGCCAGCTTGCGCTGACGCTCCAGGTACCAGATCCCAAGCCCAAACATCGCCACGCCACCGACGGTGCCGATCCAGAAACCGGCGAACAGATCGCTGCCCAGCGCCACCGACGAGATCACGTTATGAATAGAGGGCGTGCCCGGCAGCGTGGTCAGCGTAAACGTACCGGCACCCAGTGCCAGGGCGCCACAGAACAGGCGCTTGGGAATATTCGCTTCCTGCAGCAGCTTCAGACCGAGCGGATAGAGCGCAAAGATCACCACAAAGGCGACGACACCGCCGTAGGTCAGCAGGGCGCAGGCCAGAGTGGTGATCCAGAGCGCCCGGTGGGCGCCCAGACGGTTAATCAACGCCGTGGCGATACTGGCGGCGGCATGGCTGTCGCCCATGACGCGGCCGAAGATAGAGCCGGCGGCAAACAGCAGAAAGAACTTGCCGGCAAAGGTAAAGGCGCCGAGCGGGCCAAACGCATAGTATTCGGACAGGCTCGGGGCCAGCGGAAGATCGTTGGTCATAACGACCAGCAGGGAACAGATCAGCGATGACAGGATGATATTCACCCCGCGCAACGCCAACAGGATCAGCAGCACAACGCCGCCTATCAGTCCGGCATATTCCATTTCTTATTATTCTCCGCAAAGGGGCACCCGGCACCTGAAGAGGAGGTCGTTCAGGGCGGGTGAGGAATTGCTTTGCTTTACGCGGGCGTCAATGGCGCTTTCATGCGGGCCAAAGACGCCCCGTCTTGGTGTGGCGGGCGACCGGCTTCAGGCCAGTTGGGCGCGGATACGCTTCTTGTCGATCTTGCCGACGCTGGTCTTCGGGATGTCGTCGACCAGCTGAATCGCCTTGGGGATCGCCCATTTGTTGATGGTGCCGTCATCGACGAAGGTCTGCAGATGCGCCTGAATGCTCTCAACATTCAGCTCTTCACGGCGCGGCACGATCATCGCGAAGGGGCGCTCACCCCAGCGCTCGTCCGGCACGCCCACCACGGTGACCGCAGAAACATCCGCGTGCTGACTGATCAGGCGCTCGATCTCCAGGGAGGAGATCCACTCACCGCCGGTCTTGATCACATCCTTGATGCGGTCCTTGATCTCGATGCAGCCATCGGGGTGCAGGCAGGCGATATCGCCGGTATGCAGCCAGCCACCGTTCCAGAGTTCGGCGCCTTTTTCCGGCTCGTTCAGGTAGCTCTGGGTCAGCCAGGGGGCGCGCACCACCAGCTCACCGGTGCTGCGGCCGTCGCTCGGAAGCACCTTGCCTTCCGGTGTCCAGATCTGGATATCGACCAGGTCTGACGGCAGGCCTGCGCGCGTGCGCAGGGCGATCTGCTCGTCCGCCGGCAGGGCATAGCTGTTTTTATCCATCCGGGTGATAGACATCAGGGGGCAGGTTTCCGACATGCCATAGGCGCTGAACGGCTGGATGCCGCTTTCCAGCGCCTGCTTCGCCAGGCCCGGGGTCAGCGCGCTGCCACCGATGATCACCTGCCAGCCGTTGAAGTCGGTGTCCGCCGCTTCGCCGGACTGCATCACCATCTGCAGGATGGTCGGTACACAGTGGGAGAAGGTGACGCCTTCCTCGCGGATCAGGCGGGTCAGGTTGTTAGGCTCGTAACGACCCGGATAAACCTGCTGTACACCCATCATCGTCGCCGCATAGGGGATGCCCCAGGCGTGCACATGGAACATCGGCGTAATCGGCATATAGACGCCTTCATGGTTGAGCAGGGCGCTTTCACTGTTGCGCGACTGCAGGGTGTTCACCATGTTCAGCGTGTGCAGCACCAGCTGGCGGTGGGAGAAGAACACGCCCTTGGGGTTGCCGGTTGTACCCGTCGTATAGAAGGTGGTCGCAATGGAGTTTTCGTCGAAGTCCGGGAACTCATACTCGGTGCCGGCCTGGGCCAGCAACGCTTCGTATTCCCCGAGTCCGTCGAATTTGCACGCGTTTTCAGTCTGATCGGTGAGCTGGATATAACCTTTAACGGTTTCCAGCTGATCCTTGATGCCATCGATGATCGGCAGGAAGTCATCATGCACCAGTACCAGGTCATCCTCGGCGTGGTTCATGGTGTAGAGAATCTGCCCCGGAGAGAGGCGGATATTCACCGTGTGCAGCACGGCGCCGACCATCGGCACCGCGAAGAAGCACTCGAGATAGCGATGGCTGTCCCAGTCCATGACGGCAACCGTATCGCCCGGGCCGATGCCTGCCGCTTTAAGCGCGTTGGCCAGTCGGCAGATACGTTCGTTGAACTCGGCATAGCTGAACCGGTAGTCGCCGGATACGATCTGGTGCTCGGTTTCAAACCGCTGGTTGGATTGCAGCAGCTGTTTGATCAGCAGGGGATAGTCGTAAGCGGAGTCGGCCGATTGCAGGATTCTAGTCGCCATGTGAATGTCTCTTTTTAGTTATTTTTACCGGACCTGAAGCATCCCCCGAGGCCATCACCGATGGCGGTACACTGAACGCGCCTTGTGTGGACGCGGCCGGGGTATGCTCCTTTCAGTTGTAGGAATAGTGCGAGAGGGGGAGGCCGGTTGCTTGACATAAGCTGCACCGGTTTTGACAGTTTGCGACCGCACAGGCTGGCCTGGCCGGGCCGGGTTATCGGCGAATATATAAGGGGTGAGTCGGCCCTTGGTGGCAATGCTTGCGGGCTTGGGCCCAGACGTCTTTTGTCAAATCGCAATCGCTTAGTGTCAAGCTGGAGGCTGGGTGCTCTTTTAGTCTGTCAGTGTTTACTTGAAGCCGCTGTTTGGCTGTAGCGCTCAGGCAGGCGCACGCCGCTACTGCTTGAACCCCGACAGAAATAATAAGATAGAGGTCACCATGACGAGTGCCGCACCGACCATCCCACAGGGAAACATTACCCAGGCCCAGATTACCGAGGCGAAGAGCCGCATTGATCAGGTGTTTGATAAACAACGCCGCGCCTCACGTGACAAGCCCTATCCGAGCTATCAGCAGCGTATCGATGCCCTCAACAAGATCGACAAGATCCTGATGGAAAATATGGATGCGATCTGCGAGGCGGTGAATGCCGATTTCGGCAATCGCTGCCCCCAGGAAACCAAGCTGCTCGATATTTCGCAGATGACCAGTGCGGTGGCTTACCACAAGAAGCATCTCAAGAAGTGGATGAAGCCGGAGAAACGTCATGTGGGCCTGAACTTCCTCGGTGCGAAAAACCGCGTCATTCCGCAGCCCAAGGGCGTGGTCGGCGTTGTCAGCCCCTGGAACTACCCGTTGGCGCTGGCGATCGGCCCGTCTATCGCGGCACTGGCTGCCGGTAACCGCGTTATCGTCAAGATGGCCGCCAACTCGCAGCACCTCTGCCGCCTGCTGGACAAGCTGGTATCCGCTGAATTCAACGACGAGCAGTTCGCCGTTATTCCGGGTGTTCGTGCCAGCGAATTTACCGATCGCCCCTGGGATCACTTTGTCTTCACCGGCTCTCCGGCCACCGGTAAAACCGTGATGGAGACCGCGTCCAAGTACCTGACGCCGGTTACACTGGAGCTGGGCGGCAAGTCACCGACCATCATTGCACCGGACTATGACCTGCGTACCGCCGCCGAGCGTATTCTCTGGGGCAAGTGCATCAACAGCGGCCAGACCTGTACCGCGCCGGATTACCTGTTCCTGCCCCGCGGCAAGGCACAGGAATTTATCGGCCATGCCCAGGCGGTGGTAAGCGAGCGTTATGGCAGCGCGGACTCCCGTGACTTCACGTCGATCATCGATGATCGCTCCTTTGAGCGTATTGTGCAGACCGTCGAAGATGCAACGCAGAAGGGTGCCAAGACCGTGCGTCTGGTATCCAAGGGTGAGCCCAATGCGAAAGACCGCAAGTATCCGCCCACAGCGGTGCTGGATGTCACCGAAGATATGCTGATCATGCGTGACGAGATCTTCGGCCCGCTGCTGCCGATCAAGCTGTACGACAGCCTGGACGAGGTGATCAAGTACATCAACGCCGGTGAGCGCCCGCTGGGCCTCTACCTGTTCAGCAATAACAAGCAGACCCAGGATAAGGTGCTCTATAACACCCTGTCCGGCGGCGCCTGCATCAACGACACCCTGCTGCACGCAGCCCAGCACGATATGCCGTTTGGCGGCGTGGGTAACAGCGGCATGGGTCACTACCACGGCAAGGAAGGCTTCCTGGAGTTCTCGAAGATTCGCCCGGTTTTCCAGCAGGCGAAAAAGTCCGGCATCCTCATGCTGGCGCCGCCCTACGGTGCGCGCTACGAGAAGCTGATGAAGCTGGTATTCAAGTTCCGCCTCTGATCCTTGGCTATTTTAAAAATAGCTGTCGCAATCGGGCCCTGGCACACGCCGGGGCTCTATTCCTTTTATTGACCGCTCCCGAGCCTGCTCAGCGCCATACCGGCGTATCCTTTGACCTGCAGCCCGGTCGAGCAGGCGAGTTTACATAGGAACGTTGCCATGTCTGAACAGCAGACCGCTTATGTATCTAACCCCGTTACCGCCCATGTATTCCGCACCACCCCGCGCTATGTTCAGGCTCCGGGCCTGATCGATCGCAGCGCCGACTATCTTGCTCCGCTCAAGGTGAAGCGCTGTGCCGTGCTCTGCACGCCGCGCAGTCAGAAAGGCGAAGGCGCACGCCTGTTAGCCGCCCTCGACAAAGCAGGTATCGACGCAAGGGTTACCACCTTTGGTGGTGAGTGCTCCTTTCGGGAGATCGAGGCACGCACCGCTGAGCTGCGCGAGCAGGGGCCGCTGGATGCACTGATCGCTCTCGGTGGCGGTAAAACGCTGGATGCGGGTAAATGCATCGCCGAACGTCTGGAGGTGCCGGTGGTTATTATGCCCACGCTGGCCTCCAACGATGCCCCTTGCTCAGCACTGTCCGTGATCTACACCGCGGAAGGGGCCACCGAAACCTACGAAGTGTTCGCCCAGAACCCGGCACTGGTGATGGTGGATACCGAGATCGTTGCCCAGGCGCCGGTACGTTTTCTGGTGGCCGGAATGGGCGATGCCATGTCGACCTGGTACGAAGCGCGTGCCTGTCAGACCAACCCGGCGGGGATCTCTCCCTACGGTGATCGCCCGACACTGGCCGGTGTAGCGCTATCGGAAACCTGCGCGAACATCCTGTACGCTCATGGCGTCGATGCGCTGGAAGCGGTTAAAGCGGGGCAGCTCAACGCGGCGGTAGAGCATGTGGTCGAGGCCAACACGCTGCTTAGCGGCGCAGGCTTTGAGTGCACCGGCGTCGCTGGCGCCCACGCTTTGGCGCAGGCGCTGACGCTGCTTCCGGAGGTGGATCACAACTACCTGCACGGTGAGATGGTGGCGATCGGCACCCTGACCCAGTTGATGTTGGAGAAGGATCAGGTGGAAGCCCGGCGCTGTGGCCGTCTGTTTGCCCAGGTCGGCCTGCCGGTTAGCTTCGCCCAGCTGGATATGTCGCTGGCCGATGAGACTGCCGTAAACACCCTGATCGAAGCCACTCTGGCATTTCCGTTTATCGGCAATATGGCGGTGGAGGTGACGCCTGATAGCCTGCGCCAGGCGTTCGCCGAGGTGGAGCGTCAGGGGGAGCAACTGCTCGGCGAACTGGGGGACGCTGCTTACCGGAGCCTGCACGGCAAGTAGTGTTTTAGCTGCCGGCAGTTTTTGTCGCTCCAGGGATAACCCTCTCCCTGGAGCGAATCTTTACACTGCGTACGGATTCGAAATATCGGCACAACGCAGCCGGTTTAACCCAAGAACCTGTGCGTCTGTTGGATTTGCGCGACTGACAGCCCCGGAACAGGCACTAAACCGCGACGTTTGATTCTCCTCCCAATCGGGCACCACCGTACCCAGCGTCTGACCTTTTTTTCCGCGCTTTTGCCTTGTCGTTTCCACCTTGTAACTTTCTCTTTAAAGCAGGGGCTTTCATCGCCCTTACATCCCTCGGTCGCTGAAAAGCTGTTAAGTTTGGCGAACAGCAGTCGATTAATATTTATTGAGTCATCGTTCCAGAACCAATACACGCCGCCCGGTTTTGTCAGTTGTTGCTCCGGGTGCGGCCTAGGCTCCTTTAGGAATATAACAATAGTGGTGCGGTGCCGGGTCGGCAGCGCGCAAGGAGACTTCAGAATGCATAACAAACGCAGAGGTATCCTCGCCGGGGCCGTGGTAGCCCTGATGATTGCCGGCAGCGGCCAGGTACTCGCCGAGCCAAACGGCAATCGCTTCGATGGTAACCCCGATAACCTGCCGCCGGGTCGCCTCAAGAGCCAGATCGACAAGTTGCCCTATGCAGCGCAGCAGCGCGCGATAGAGTGGCTGAAAAGGCTCGATATTCCCGCTGCGGATTTCGAGTTCCTCGGCGTCGATCCGGAGGGGGGTATCTACTACGAGGACACCGTTCTGCCCGATGAGGTCGACGAAACCTCCGGCGGCGCATCGTTTGAACCCCAGGCAGTGGCACCCGAGGACACGTTCCTGCTGCACAGCCGTCCGGGCGCCGCAAAGGTGGTGTTTCTCGATTTCGACGGTCATGTCATCAGTGGCACGGCCTGGAACAGCGGTACGACGTTGTACGCACGTGCTTTCGACACCGACGGCGATCCGTCCAGTTTCAATGACAGCGAAAGAGCGCAGATCGCCGAGATCTGGCACCGGGTCTCGGAAGACATGGCGCCGTTCGATATCGACGTCACCACCGAGGACCCGGGTAGCTTCGGTCCGACCACCGGCCATGTACTGATTACCGAGGATACCGACGAATACAGCAATGATATGCCGGCCAAAGGCGCCGGCGGCGTTGCTTATGTTGGAGTCTGGGGCAGATCCTACTATCCCGATTACTCGCCTGCTTTGGTGTATGCCAATAATCTTGGTCCCAACTTCGCGCCCTTTATCGCTGAGGCCGCCAGCCACGAATTCGGCCACAACCTGGGACTGGGCCACGACGGCACTTTTGACGGCATCACCGAGGTTGGCTACTACACCGGTCATGGCTCCGGCTTTGTTTCCTGGGCCCCGATCATGGGCGTGGGTTACTACACCAACGTGACGCAATGGAGCCAGGGTGAATACCTGCATGCCAACAATACCCAGGATGACGTGGCGATCATTACCGGTCTGCTCGACCTGCGCCCGGACGACCATGGCGACAGCCTGGCCGAGGCGACCGCGTTGGCGATCGATGCCAACGGCACGGCCACTTTCACCTTCCCGGAAATCGATCCGCATAACCTGTTTCCGGCCAACAAGGGCGTGATCGAAACTCGCGATGATGTCGATTACTTCTGGTTTGATACCGCCGAAGGTTATGTCACCTTTAACGCGCTTCCAGCCTGGGAGTCCTACTACCGTGACGACCGGCGTGGGGCCAATCTCGATATCGAGTTGAGCCTCTATGATGCGCTGGGCAACTGGGTCACGAGTGCCGATCCGCTGAGAGACACGATGGCGCAGATCGACGAGCTTGTGCCGGCCGGGCGTTACTATCTCGCAGTGACCGGCGTGGGTAACGTTGACAGCCCCTACAGCGACTATGGCAGCCTCGGCATGTACTTTATCTCCGGCACCGTGCAGCCTGCGGATTCCGACACCACGCCGCCGACACCCAACCCGGCCGGCTGGTGGGCAAGTGCGCCGGCGGCTCAGAGCATGAGCAGTATCGCGATGACGGCCAACCCCGCCAGTGATGACTCCGGCGTTGTGCAGTATTACTTTGTCTGCGCTGCTTCTTCCGGGACCGGGTGCAGCGACAGTGGCTGGCAGAGCGGTACGTCTTACGTCGACATCGGCCTGGAACCGAGCGCCAACTACAGTTACCAGGTCAAGGCCCGCGACGGCGCAGGTAACGAAACCAGCCTGTCCGCGATCCAGTCAGCGAGCACTCTGGCCAACCAGCTGCCGCTGGCACAGAATGACAGCGCAGACACCGACGAGAACCTGGCCGTCACTGTTGCCGTACTGGCGAACGACTCGGATCCTGAGGGTGCTACGCTGCAGATCTCAAGTTACGGGCAGGGCAGCAACGGTGCCGTAACGCAAAACGGCAACAGCCTGGTCTATACACCGGCTGCCGGCTTCTTCGGTGTTGATAGCTTCACTTATACAGTCAGCGACGGCTACGACAAATCGGCTCCGGCAACGGTCACGGTTAGCGTTAACGAAGTTAACCAGCCGCCGGTAGCCGTAGATGACAGCGCCAACGTTGCGCTCAACGCGACCTTGACCATCTACGTGCTGGCTAATGATAGCGACCCGGATGTAGACGCTCTGAGCATCTTGGAGGTGACTCAAGGCAGCAAGGGCCTGGTGGAGATAGTGGACGGGCTAGCAGTCAGCTATACCAGCGGTAACAAGCGTGGCGGTGACAGCTTTACGTATACCGTTATCGACACTAGCGGGAACTCGGCAACCGCTACGGTCAACATCAGCATCAGTCCGAACGGCGACAGTGACGGTGGCAGTGATGGTGGTGGTGGCGACACCGGAGGCGGCGGCAAATGCCATCCGAAGAAGGGCTGCTGATCCCTGGTGATAACCCTCGGGCTGCCCGTTCGCGGCAGCCTCTGACCCGGGGCCAGTTTGGCCCCGGGTCATCGCCATCTGAACTCGATTTCTAAAACTCAAAACCCTATTTTTAAATCGAAGCGGCGGTCCGAGGTCGCGATCTGCTGGTAGATGTTTTATGGAAGAGGCTGTTTCTTAAATCGCTATTCAGCATCAACAAATGTGTATTTTAACTGCCACCCGTTTCCTTGCTTTTTATCATCGGAGACAAACCAGACTAACGCTTCATTACCCCAGCTTTTAAATGATGGGGGGATTTTATTACCGCTAAAGACCGCCATAAGATCACTTGTTCGGGTTGAATTACCATTAAAGAAATAAATCTTGTCTACACCGGCCTGTGTATCCAGCCATTCCGCGGTAAATTCTATGCGTTGACCTGCTGGCGCCTTAATCTGCCACCTGCAGTCGCTATTAGGTGCGTAGGTTTTTTCAGCACTGTTGTCATTAATAATGCCTTCATTCTGAAGGTAAATAGTGTCTCGACAGAACTGAGTGGCGACATCTATAGGCTCTGTGCGATACCCCAGTAACAAGCCATCTTTAGCCGGCGTGCCGGGGGCAGCCTGGAAGACCAAACGGGCAAAGCCACCCGGGATGTAAAATTCATCGGGTATATCCTCCACGGAGAACACACGCCAGGGCTTGGCATCACGAACGTTTTCGTTGAAAACGCTTAGCTTACCGCTGGTTGGGTGAGACCTTGTATTTACCCTGGTAAACCTTAGACCTTTATACAAACCCGGTGGACGAACCACCCATGTCATCTCATCGAATTCTGTTGTCGACAGGTTTAAATAGCCCTGGTAGGCCTTAAGCTGGCGATGCCGTATTGCCTGATGGGTGTAAATATCACAACCTAATGCACGGCTTATATCCAGTTTGCCTGCACCTAACTGTGCTACCCACTTATCATCCAGCCCTGAAAGTGGGGTTGTACCTGTGATAAGGCATGCCTCAATCTGATTGGTTGTCAGTTGCGGGTATTGCAGCCTGAGAAGGGCGATGGTGGCCGCAACCATCGCGGAAGCCTGGGAGGTACCCGATTTCGTCAACACATGGTCGACACCGGTGACTCCCGCACTCTGGATCTCCGTTCCGGGAGCGACCAGGTTTACGTGCTTGCCAAAATTTGCATGTTCAGTGGGTTGTGAGGCGTTTGCCATGGCAGAAACGGCGATAACGCCGGGGTGAGCGGCAGGGAATTGCGGCTGGTTTCTTGAATAGTTTCCAGCAGCGGCAACAACGGTTTTTGCCTGCTGTATGGCTCGGTCAAGCAGGCGATCTTCATCTATTGATAAGGTGGGTACCGCCCAGGCAGCCAGTATGATATCGGCATCAGCTTTCAGCGCATATTCGACGCCTTTATACGCATCTTTCAGATAAGTATTCGTTGCCCTGTCTGACAGTACCTTTACGGGGAGTATGCGTAGGTAATCTGCGGCGTCTTCACCCAAGACTGTATGGGCAATATCGGCAATTATTCCAGCCAGATGAGTACCGTGATAATAGGCTTCGATGCGATCTCTGGGCGGTGATACATCATTATCATCATCGGAAATATCCCAGCCTGCGCTGTCGTCGATGAAGCCGTTGCCGTCGTCATCCACTCCATTGGAGGGTATCTCCTCTGAATTATGAAAAATCAGTTCGCTGATAGACTGGTGCTCAACAAGCACTGCATCGTCGATTACAGCAATGACAATCGGTTTATCCGGCGGATGAAGGTCAACAGAGGGAGGATTAAGCTCCTGAATCCAGCCGGCGCTTGCGAACGAGACCGAAGGGATAAGCAAACAAGAAACAAGGTAAGCAACTCGAAAAAAGTCGAAATGCTTACCTTGCTGGGAGTTTGATGGTGCAGTCATACAATCTGGTCAGTGTGTTTCTGTACCGAATTTTGCTCCAAGTGTTCGGGGTGTTAAGCCGGGACCGCTACCTTCTCCTACCGGCACTCGGCCTCTTAAGTCAGGCAGTGCAAAGGTGGTTCGGCCATCCCCACCGTAGGTGGTGCCGATAATAGAAAACAGAGCCGTATTTTGCGCTATCGGCAATAACTGGCCATCACAAAACGCCCATCCCCTGGGGGCAAAATTTCCGCCAAACATAATGATTTCCCCGATGAATGGCTCAGCCGAAGAGCGGGATGGGAAAATACCCTGAAGTGCGATGATGTAATTTATCGCCAGCGAAGGCTGCATATTGTTTTCGGGCAAAGGAGTCGCGCCGATCCAACTACTGCCGTTCCAGGTAAGAATTTCACCGGTAGCCGTACCATCGGCCAAACCGCTTTCACCCTGGGGGCCAATGGGGCCCTCTGGTCCTTCGGGGCCCTGAGGTCCTGCCGGGCCTTGTGGTCCCTGAGCTCCCACAGGTCCTTGCGGCCCTGTGGGTCCCATTGGACCTTGGGGACCTTCTGGTCCTTGCGGCCCTTGTGCACCCATGGGTCCTTCCGGTCCAGCCGGTCCTATCGGGCCGGTTTCACCCTGGGGGCCAGGCAAACCCTGTGGCCCCTGTGGTCCAGGCTCGCCCTGATCTCCCTTGGGACCAACGGCGCCTATAGTGAGGGCAAAATCTGTCGCCGGCGCTTTGGCATCAATGGAGCTGAGCCGTAGCAGATAATCGCCGTCACTAAGTGAACCTAGCGGTAATTCACAAACAACCTGTTCGGGCACAGCGCCTAGATAGGAAGTGCAGGAGCTTGAAATATCTCCCAGGATTAGGTTTGTTGGACTTCCCAACTCAACCACCAAGGAGCCCGTATCAGGGAAGAGGCTTCCCTCTATGTAGAGCGAATCGCCCGCAAAATCAACGAACACCTCTGTTATGACTGAGGGGAGTTTGTCCTCAGTTTTGGCGGAAGCCGCATTAGCGGCCATGACGGATGCGGCCAGCAGTGTGAGCGATGCACACCGGGGTAACGAAGAGAACATGCTTACCTCCATCAATTGATGAGACGAAGGCTTAGCTCTTATAGCACTGCTACTCCTTCGGGTATTCATACCAAGGCGCAGAGGTGACAGCTTCGCTCGAGGCGAACACCTTTATGTCTCGACTCAGCGTAGACGCTGGTCAGGTTTTGATCAAACAGCGCTGGCCTGCGTTGATATACGTTGTGAAACAGTAGTCAGATAAATATTTTCTTTAATTATCAGTTGCTTGATAGAGAAGCACACTTGCTGGACATCAGCTTTTTAAGCTAACCAATAATTCCAAGCCCATCGACCCGATCTCAACGAGTTCGCGCTCCTAAAACCCCTGATGCAGCCTCGCTGCAGGACGCGCTCATTACCCGCACGCCGCTCAAACGTGTGGGCACGCCGGAAGATGTGGCCAAGGCAGCGGCCTACCTGTGTTCAGACGACGCTGCGTTTATTACCGGTGTTGGCCTGAGCGTGGATGGCGGCATGGCCCTGGCCTAACAGATCCGCCGACTGCGAGGATATTCAGATGAATGAGAAAGTAGCTTTGATCACCGGTGGCGCTTCGGGTATCGGGTTGGCTGCTGCAGAAGCGCTGGCAAAGGCAGGCCATCATGTAGTGATCGCCTTCCTGGCTTCGGATGCTTCGCGCTTTATGACCGGTTCTGAAGTGACCGTGGATGGAGGCTTTACGGCTCGTTAACCCTCTTCAGGCCCTGCTGATCAACCGAGGCGGGGCCGCTTTTATTATCAATAAGTCACCTCACGGGAAGCTGGTATTCCCCGAAAAAATTTCTCAAGCTCAGTCAGCTATTATTATTCTCTAAGCGCTACTTGGCTGGCCCCGGATGCCTTGGTGCATAACGACGGACGCCACATCCCGATCATGGCTTCCCCGGTTAAGCCTTATGATAATGCAGAAGGGAAGCTTGTATGCATACGTCACAAAAGCCTATTGGACTCTGGTCAGCCGTTGCCATGGGCATAGGTGCCATGGTTGGTGCCGGGATTTTCGCATTACTCGGGGAGGCCAGTGATATCTCAGGCAGCGCCGTTTATGTCTCATTTATTATCGGTGGCTTGATTGCGCTGTTTAGCGGCTACTCATTAGGCAAGCTTGGGGCCCGTTATCCCTCTTCCGGCGGAATTATTGAGTATTTGATACAGGCCTTTGGCCCGGGAGTCTTTACCGGAAGCATGGGCATAATGATGTATTTCTCCGCCGTTGTATCTCTGAGCTTAATCGCCAAGGCATTCGGGAATTATGCAATTACCTTTCTGCCGAAATCTGCGGGGGACGACCTATGGCGTCATCTGTTTTCGGTGGGCATTATCATCATGTTTGTTCTTATCAATCTCAGAGGCGCGAAGGATGTCGCCATCTGGGAAAGGATCACCGTTGGCATAAAATTTATAGTCCTGGTGATACTATCTGTGGCAGGTATTGCCGTCCTCAAGCCTGATTTATTAGCCCCTTCACACTATCCGCCGGTGAATAATATATTTTTCAGCCTGGCAATTACATTTTTTGCTTACGAGGGCTTCAGGGTGATTACCAACGTGGCAGAGGATATGCCAAACCCAAGCCGAACGCTGCCACGTGCCATGATACTTGCCATAGCCCTGGTTATGATGCTTTACGTGGCGATCGCCTTTGCCGTCTTCGGTAACCTGCCGGTTGCGAAGGTGATAGCGGCAAAAGACTTTGCGTTGGCTCAGGCGGCCCTGCCGATATTTGGACCCATAGGTTTTACAGTAGTCGCGATCACTGCATTGGTCGCAACGGCCTCTGCTATAAACGCCAATTTATATGCGGTGACTAATGTGACCTATCAAATGGCTAAGGATGGTGAGCTTCCAGCTGAATTCGGAAAACCGATTGGCCATAGCCGGGAAGGGCTAATCATTAGCGGATTTTTAATAATTATATCGCTGTTATTGTTTGACCTGTCTGAAATAGCCGCAATCGGCTCAATATCCATACTGTTTATTCATACCGTGACTCATATAGGGCACCTGAAACTAATCGCAGAAACAGGTGCATCACGAGCCCTGGTGATTGTTGCGATAGTATTTAGCGTTTCGGCGATGATCCTTGCACTTGATTACGTCCTTAAAACGGCGGATCACGTTGTAAGCATTCTTATCGGCTTTGTTGTCGTTGCCGTAGTCACTGAGATAGCGTTGCGGATAATCACGCGAAGAGAGTTGAAGCCGAGAGTATAAAGGAAGCCATGAACAAGTTCATAGCTTCCTAAACACGCTGATCCTGCCCTGAGCGACCCGGTTTCATAGTTTTTTCAGTGAAACCGGACCGCCCGGTTTTTTAATAGCGAAGGTTAGGCTTAGGTTACTTAGTATCCACCCCGCGCACTGGGCGCATCTTCCTGGTCTTTGCCCTGGGCGGTATGAAGGGCCAGGGTGGCACCGGCGCGGATAAAGCTGATATCGGTGCCGATTGACGCGAAATCAAAGCCGTTCTTGATCGAATTGGCGGCCATCTCGGCGTTGTAGCCGAACATGCCGCTGGCCAGGTTGTTGGTTTCGCACGCTTTGAGGATATCGGCAATGGCGGAAACAAACGCCGGATCGGTGAAGCTGCCCGGCGCCAGACCCAGCCCGTAGCACAGGTCCATCGGGCCAACGAACAGACCATCTACGCCTTCAACGGCGGCGATCTCTTCGAGGTTGCGCAGACCCTCTTCGGTTTCGATCATCACCAGGCATGCGATCTGTCCGTTGGCGCTGGCCAGGTAGCTCATGCCTTCCAGCATGGCGTCGCGCATCGGGCCGCAGGAGCGGGTACCCATGGGCGGATAGCGGCAGGCTGATACAGCGCGTCGCGCGTCTTCCGCGCTGTTCACCATCGGGACGATCACGCCCTGGGCGCCGGCATCCAGTGCTTTGCCGATCTGGTCCGGCTGATTCGCGGCAACACGTACCAGCGGGGTGGTATCCACGCCGGTGATAGCCGGCAGCAGGCGGGTCAGATCGCTGTAGTCCATCAGGCCGTGCTGCAGGTCGAAGCAGATCCAGTCCACATCCATGCGGCTCAGCATCTCGGCCATATGGATATCGGGCAGGTTCGACCAGATGCCGAGGCTCGGTTCCTTGGCGCGCCATTTCTGTAGTGCAAGATTAAGCATGGGATTTACTCTCGCTGAATTTGTAGAGGAAAGCTTGTTTGTATCGGCAGGGAAGCACCGGCTCGCGGCTGCGAACCGGTGCTTTCTGGAAGTGCTTAACCGAAATGCTTTTCGATCAGTTCGCGGTTACGCACTCCGCCCTTGTCGGCGCTGGTGGCCAACATGCCGAACGCCTTTAGCGCAAGGCTGACGTTGCGCTTGCGTGGACCTTCCGGCTTCCAGGCTTTGAGGCCTCTGGTTTCCATCTGCTCACGGCGTTGGTTCAGTTCCTCGTCTGAAATGGCGATATTGATACTGCGCGCAGGGATATCCAACTTGATGATATCGCCATCGTTAACCAGACCGATGGCGCCGCCGTTGGCCGCTTCCGGTGAAGTGTGACCGATAGAGAGACCGGAGGTGGCGCCGGAGAAGCGCCCGTCGGTCAGCAGGGCGCAGGAGGTAGCAAGTCCCTTGGCCTTTAACAGGCTGGTCGGTATCAGCATCTCCTGCATGCCGGGGCCGCCCTTGGGGCCTTCGTAACGGATAATGACGCAGGTACCGGGTTCTATTTCATCTGCGTTGAGCGCCGCGATTGCCGCGTCCTGGTCGTCAAATACACGGGCGACACCTTCAAACTGCAGCAGATGCTCGGGCACGCTGGCGGTTTTGACGATGCAGCCATCTTCCGCCAGGTTACCGAACAGCACGGCAAGGCCGCCTTCCTGGCTGTAAGCGTTGTCCAGACGGCGAATGCAGCCGTTTTCACGATCCCGGTCCAGGCTGTCCCAGCGACACTCCTGGCTGAATGCCTCGGTGGTGCGGATACCCGCAGGGCCGGCGCGATAGAAGGTTTCCACCTCGGCATTGTCGGTACGGCAGATATCCCACTTATCCAGGGCTTCGGCCAGGGTGGCGCTGTGTACGGTGCTGACCTGGGTGCTCAGCAGCTTGGCCCGGTCCAGCTCACCGAGAATACCGAATACACCACCGGCACGGTGCACATCCTCCATGTAGTAGTCGGCTGTTGCCGGGGAAACCTTGCACAGGTGCGGCACTTCGCGGGACAGGCGGTCGATATCGGCCAGGGTGAAATTGATCTCGCCCTCCTGAGCCGCTGCCAGCAGGTGCAGAATGGTGTTGGTGGAACCGCCCATGGCGATATCCATGGTCATGGCGTTATGAAAGGCGGCCCGGTTGGCGATGTTACGCGGCAGCACGCTGTCGTCGTTCTGCTCGTAATGACGCTTGGTGATCTCGACAATGCGGCGGCTGGCCTGCAGGAACAGTTCACGACGATCGGCATGGGTGGCCAGCATGCTGCCGTTGCCGGGCAGGGCAAGGCCGAGCGCTTCATTCAGGCAGTTCATTGAGTTGGCGGTAAACATGCCGGAGCAGGAACCGCAGGTCGGGCACGCGCTCTGTTCGATCTTCAGGGCCTCATCGGCATCCACGGCAGGGTTTACCCCGGCCACATAGGCGTCGACCGGATCGATGCGCAGTACCTGTTCCGCCAGTTGCACACGGCCGGCTTCCATCGGGCCGCCGGATACAAAGATCGTGGGGATGTTAAGGCGCATGGCAGCCATCAGCATCCCGGGGGTGATCTTGTCGCAGTTGGAGATGCAGATCAGGGCGTCGGCGCAGTGACCGTTGACCATGTACTCGACGGAATCGGCGATAATGTCACGACTCGGCAGCGAGTAGAGCATGCCATCGTGGCCCTGGGCGATACCGTCATCGATGGCGATAGTGTTGAACTCCTTGGCGATACCGCCGGCGTTTTCGATTTCTCGCGCCACCAGCTGGCCGATATCCTTCAAGTGCACATGGCCCGGTACGAACTGGGTGAAGGAGTTGGCCACGGCGATGATCGGTTTGCCGAAATCGCCATCGCATACGCCGGTTGCGCGCCAGAGTGCACGGGCGCCCGCTGCCTGACGGCCTTCGGTAGTGGTCTTGGAACGATAGTTAGACATGTTGGCCTCTCACTCAAAACTCAGATTGACGTCACCCAGACCCTTGTCGAAACGGGCGGTAACCTTGTCGCCGGGATGAACCGGCAGGGCGCGGGTGCAGGAACCGGAAAAGATCACGTCGCCCGGTTCAAAGGCGACGCCAAACTCGGAGAGTTTGTTCACCAGCCAGGCCACGGCGGTTACGGGGTTGCCGAGCACGGCGGCAGAGTTGCCGGACTCGCGCACTTCGTCGTTGATGATCAGTTCGGCGTTGATGTTGCGCACGTCGATATCTTCGAGCCGTACCGGGTTACCGCCCAGGGCAACCTTGCCGATAGCGGCCAGGTCGGCGATGGTGTCGACCACGTTGATGCCGGGCTCCGGAGCCACACGGAAGTCGACCACCTCGATGGAAGGCAGGATGAAATCCGTAGCCTGAATCACTTCGGCGGCGTTAACGTAGGGGCCTTCAAGACGCTTTTTGATGACGAAGGCGATCTCGATCTCCACCATCGGCATGGCGAAGTCGTCACGCAGCAGCGCAGCGCCTTCATTAACGAACATGTCATCGAGGATCGCGCTGTAATCGGGCTCACTGGCGCCGATCATCTCCTGCATCGCCTTGGAGGTGAGGCCGATCTTGTAACCCTTGATCTTGCGGCCCTCAGCGACAAATTTCTGTACCACCTTCTCCTGAATGCGGTAGGAGTCTTCCATCTCCATCTCGGGATAGGCTTTGGTCAGCAGGCCGATCTGCTCAGTGCTTTTGAAGCAGGTGTGGATCTGCTCCGCGATCGCCTGGCGGGTTGTATCGTTCAACATAAGAGGTTCCTTTTTATTCTATTTATCGGTGATCGATCAGGCGCCCTGGGCCAGCTTGTGCATCGCCCGGTCCGCCATCACCATGATCGGAATCATCGTGTGGGTGGAGGCGGTGGTCGGCATTACCGAACCATCGACCACGTAGATGTTGTCCAGGTTGTGCAGCTTCAGGTTCTGGTCCACCACGCCCACATCGGCATTCACGCCGATACGGCAGCTGCCCTGCACATGGGCGGAGGTCAGCGCCACCAGGCCCGGTTCCAGCGGGAAGTCATCGATGCGGGACAGCTGATCGGGGCTGGTGAGCGAGCCGAACACCGGGCTGTTGCAGTTGACCTCTTTGGCGCCTGCCTCAAACAGGAACTCCGCCGCGGTTTTAAAACCGCGCTTGAAACGCTGTTTCCATTCGGCGGTCAGGGCGTACTGGATCTTCGGCTTGACGCTGCCATCGGCTGCCCATTCCCAGTCGAGAGTGCCGCTGGGCTGATCGGGAACCAGCAGGGCGGAGTAATGGGTACTGGGGAACTGCTCCATCATCCGCTTGTGGTCCAGGCCGATCTTGTTGGAGAACTGGGCGAAGACGCCAGCCATGCCACCGACGCCTTCCATACGGAAGCCGCCCAGGCCATGCTCGGCGCGGTTGTCATCGAACTCGCTCATGTAGATCGACTGGGGCGCGCCACGCCAGGAGGTCATCTTGTCTTCATCCGGGAAGGTGGCGGCGAGTCCGATCTGCGGCTGCAGAGAGATATTCTTGCCGAGCTGCGGCAGCGCCTTGTCGAAGCCGGAGCGTTTCAGAATCGCCGGGGTATGCACGGTGCCCGCCGCCATGATAATGCGCTCGCAGTCGATCTCCACCGGGTGGCGGAAGCGACGCGTACCGCGCTCAACCACGCTGGCGAGGATGCGGTAGCGGTTACCCGAGATCGGCTCAATACGGTCTACGCGTACATCGGTGTAGATCCGCGCACCGAGGTCAGATGCCATCGGCAGGTAGGTCAGATTGGTGCCCTGTTTGGCGTCGTAGGCGCAACCCTGGAAGCAGTAGCCGCTACCGATACAGCCCTTGCGGTTAGAGTTGAATACGCCGGCCTTGTAGCCCAGGCGGTTGGCGGTTTCCAGCAGCACCTTGTTGTTGCGGTTGAGGATCTTCTCCTCAAGGCGGTGAACGTTCAGCGTTTTGTAAACACGCTCGTAGGACGCCGCCAGGTTATCTTCGGTGAGTTCGTTCAGGCCGAACTTCTGCTGCCAGTGGTGCAGCACCTCCGCCTCGATTGGCGTGGCGTCGGCGGTGTTGATCACGGTGGAGCCACCAAAGGTGGACCCCTGCCAGACGTAGATCAGACCATCGGTGGTCATCTGGCGGCCGGCACTGCGGTAGAGCGCCGGCATCATATCCTCTTCGCGCTGGTTGAAGTCCTTCGCCTGGAAGTAACCCCCTTCCTCCAGCACAACGGTATCCAGACCGGCGGCCGCCATATGGTAGGCCGCCACGCCGCCGCCGGCGCCGGAGCCGACCACAACGGAGTGAGTCTTCAGCGTGAGCGGGGAAAAAATCTCGTGACCTTGGATAATCATCTCAATCCCTCACCTGCGGATAGACCGGCTTACCGCGCTTGACCAGCGGGCCGTCATAGTTGAACTGCGGCCAGGCCTGCTCATCGGTATAGAAATAAAACATGCTGATTCCACGCAGCGCGGCGAACACCGCGGTGGCATCGCCACCGGCGTCACGCAGCGTCAACAACAGGGATTCGCGCTGGTCCTGGGGCAGGGCGCTAAACGGGTTGTCGATACCGATCAGACCGGGCGCCTTATGCTCAAGGAACATCAGTGCGCCGCGCAGTCCCTGCAGCAGTTCGGTATCTTCAGGCTCCAGGTAGGCATCGATCCGGCCGGCCAGATCCACATCCAGTGCGCCCAGGGGGAAGGCACCGTCACGCGGAATAACGGTATCGGTCACTACGGAAAGGATGCGGTAGTCTTCGGCGCTGAGTACCTTAAGGCTCGGTGCGTCGATAGCTGAGGTGTCGGCAAACGCTGCGGTGCTGATCGCCGGTGCGGCGACGACCGCTCCCAGCGCCAACAGCGAACGCTGCAGGAACAGCCGGCGGGTTGCCGACGGAAGTGTAGAGTTGTTACCCATCGTTCTTAGCCTTGTTTTAGTTATGGTCTAAGTATCTGGATCGTTGAGACAGTCGAGGCCTGTCGCGACGAGGTCGTTGCTCAAGTGGAACCGCATTGCTGGCGTTCTCCGCACTCCTGTGGCCTTTGAGCAATGTGCTGAGTCACATGCTAGGTGGCAGCGGGTTGGCGATCTTGACAAAAACTGCCTCGCTGTTGACACAAAACGACAGGGCAGAGAGATAGGGGTGGAGGGTTACAGCACGTCAGAGCAGCACAAAGCTGAAGAGCCGCGATTGCTGCTCTTCAGCGGGAGAAATGTGCAGGAGCATTGGAGGCTCAGTCGAAAACCTTGCCCCGGTTGAGCAGCTTTTTCGGGTCCATCGCCTGCTTGAGGGTTCGCATCAGGGCGATCTCGGCGTCAGAGCGGCTGCAGCACAGGTAGGGTTTCTTTTCATAGCCGATACCGTGCTCGGCCGAGATCGATCCCCCCAGAGGCGCAAGGCCGCCATAGACCAGCCTCTCCACCGCTTTCTTATCTTCAGACGGGATCTTGCCGATGATGATATGCAGGTTGCCATCGCCCAGGTGGCCGAAAACGATACAGGCGCTGTCCGGCCAGCGCTCAAGCAGCTGTTTGCGAAGCTTGCGCAGGTAGTCATCCATGGCTGCAATCGGCAGGCTGACATCGAACCCGTGGAGTGGCGCCAGGCTGAACAGGGCCTCGATGTCATCCCGTATCGCCCACACCTTGTCGCGCTCGCTGACCGACTGGGTCAGGATCGCATCGCTGATCAGCTCCTGTTCCAGGGCTTCGCCCAGCAGCTCCTCGAGACGAGCCTGTTCCAGCTCATTGCTCTTGCCCTGGGTTTCCAGAATCACGTAGAAGGGCGAGCTCGCCTCCAGCGGAGCCTTGTGACGCTCGAAACTGGTAACCAGGCTGTAGAAATCGTTCCACATCACCTCGAATGAGCTGAGACCGCCGCTCAAGCCGGCTTCGGCGAGGCTTAGCAGCTTGCTGAGGTCTGCGAAGCGCTCCACCGCCACCAGTGCCGTGGCTTCTCCCTGCGGTTTGGCGCGTAACCGCAGTACCGCACGGGTGACGATGCCCAGCGTTCCCTCGCTGCCGACAAACAGCTGGCGCAGGTCATAACCGGTGTTGTTCTTGATCACCTTCGACATTGAGGAGATAACGGTGCCATCGGCCAATACCGCCTCGAGGCCGAGCACGGAGTCCCGGGTCATGCCGTAACGCAGCACCCGGTTACCGCCGGCGTTGGTGGCGATATTACCGCCGATGGTGGCGCTGCCGCGGGCACCCAGGTCGACCGGGTAGAACAGCTCCGCTGCCTCGGCCGCTTCCTGAATCGCCTGCAGGGTGACACCGGCTTCTGCGGTCAGGGTACGGTTTTGCTCATCGACCTCGATAATATTGCGCATGCGCTCCAGGGAGACGACGATATCGCTGGGCTGGCTCAGCGTCCCGCCGACCAGTCCGGTGACGCCGCCATGAGTGGTAACCGTCTGGTCGTTCTGGTGGCAGAGTTTCATAACGGCGGAAAGCTCTTCGGTGCTGGCCGGTCGCACGATCGCCTTGGCCTGACAGGTGGCAGCTCCCATCCAGGCATCCGGACGTTGGCTTACATCGCTGCCGGTCAGCATGCCCTTTTCGCCGACTATGTCGGTCAGTGCTTGAATCAAATCTACGCTCATGAATGCAGTCCGCTTTTTATTATTGCCTGATGGCTTTAGGGCCAGGAGGGCAGGGCCTCCGGCAAGGGTTCAGGCTTTATAAGGTAGTGATCGGGGCGGGGGCTGGCTTGACCAAAGATGACGCCAATTGGTGATTTTATGACAGCGTTAACACTCTTTCGTGGTGTGGCGGGAGACGGGGTTCAGCGCAGCCAAAAAAGCGAAAAGGGGCTTGTCCGAAGCCCCTTTTCGATGCACAACAGCGCTCGCTTAAGCGTCTGTCAGTGTAGTGCCTGGTAATGGCTCTGGCGCCACTGCTGGGGAGGGACACCGGACCAGCGCTTGAAGGCGCGGGAGAAAGCACTCAGCTCCGAGTAGCCCAGGTTCAGCGCCACGTCGGTGATCGGGGAGTTCTGCTCTAGCGATGTCCGGGCGATCTCGAAACGTACCTCATCAAGCAGGGTGCGAAACTCGGTGCCTGCCAGGCTTAATTCGCGCTGCAGGGTCCGCACATTCAATCCCAGCATCGGCGCGATGGTGGTCAGTGTTGCTTCTCCGGACGGGATAAGTTCGTAGATCAGCTTGGATACCTTGTACTGCAGCGGCTGCTGCTGTCCCTTGGACTCGCGCTCCAGGAAGGTCTCCAGGTAGTTTTTCACCTCTTCCGAGGCGGGTTTGGGTTTGCAGTCCAGCAACCGGGAGGGGAAGACGAGCGCATCTTTCTCCTGCTCAAAGCAGAGCTTGGCAGGCGTCAACGCCTGGTACTGCTCAAGCGGCGCCAGCGGAGCGTGGCGGAAATGAATCTGGGTTTGGTCGGCGAATTCCGGCGACAGCTCCGTCAGGATCCGGTAGCCGAAAACAAGGCTCAATTCGAGTACCTGCTCCTGGCTGATCGAGGGGTCGGTCATGATTTCCAGGCCCAGATGGGTATCCTTGCCGTGGGGCTGCAGATTTATGTTGACGCCCTCGGCGTGAAAGTGGAAATACTTCTGAATGATATCCAGGCTGCCCGCTACTGATTGGCTTTGGGAGGCCAGCAGGCCGAGTGGGCCGAAGGTCTTCAGGCCCTGATAACCCGCCAGTGAGGCGCCGAACAGTGGGTGCTCTGCGGCATCGGTGGCGTGATTGAGTACATGGGCGAGGCTGTTGTAGGAGATCATCAGATCCATTGATCTCAATACCGCGCTGGAGAGGCCTTCAGCGGCGAGAATCTCGATCGGATTGATATTCAGGCTCCGGCATAGCGGCAGGAAGCCCATAAGGGCACTACTTTTCACCTTCGGTGAAGTTTTGGGGTAAGTCATACTTGGCCTTTTTATTATTATGCGGCTGTGTCACTGATGATCAATTCGCCGCCACTTATTGTCAAATCGCCGCGAAACTCTCCTTAAATCCAGAAACTCCACTGATCACGGGCTATACAGGCGGTTTTCCGGCGCCAGGACCGGTATCGCTGTCATAAAAAGACAAGCCGATTGCGCAAAAGGTCAAATCGATAGCGGTTAAGTCGAGCGTCGGTCGCTTGCTCAACGGGATTATCGTTGCGGTGATCGGCCTCGGGGGCGTGGGCGTGCCGCTCTTGCGGTGTCGCGAAATGTGCAAGCACAAGGCCTGGCGTACTGCCTTTTTGCCAGCCTCTCGCAAACTATCAAGTCGCGTTCGTCTTGGGTCAAATTCTCACTGGCAAACTTTCTTACTCTAGGACCTCTCAGGCCGCGGAAGATGCTTTTCGTTATTTGGTGAACCTGGACGAGAAGCGTCTCGGCGCGGCGAGATGAAAAACGTCTGCGTAATTGGGAGGAAAACCAGATGAGTGCCTATGCGATTTTTGATGTCGATATCTACGACCCCAAGCGGTACCAGGATTTTATGTCCCAGGTAAAGCCGGTCATCGAGTCCTGTGGTGGCAAGTATCTGTCTCGTGGAGGAGCGCATAAAGTCTTCGAAGGGGACTGGGAACCACGCCGGATAGTGCTGTTCGAGTTTCCGTCACAAGAGGCGCTGGAAGGGTTTTACTACAGCGATGTCTACCAGGGCCTGAAAACGATTCGAGACGAGTGTAGCTCGGCGCGTGTGGTTTCGGTGGAAGGCACCTGAAGGCTCGGAAAGCTTATCGGGCGCATTGGAGGTGCGCCTGGATCTCAACCCTTCCGGGGGTGCTCCCCTAACACCAGCAACGGATAAATCACTGTATGAATCTTAATCTCAAAGGCCGCAAGGCGATTGTCTGCGGTGCGTCCAAGGGCCTGGGGCGAGCCTGCGCTCTGGCGCTAGCCGAAGAGGGCGTGGACCTGGTTATCAATGCCCGTAATGCCGAGGTACTGGCGCAGACCGCTGCCGAGCTGCGTCAGCAGACCGGTGTCAGTGTTCAGGCGGTCGCCGCCGATATCACCACCGAAGCGGGGCGCAAAGCGGTACTGGCCGCCTGTCCGGGCCCCGATATCCTGGTCACCAATGCCGGCGGTCCACCACCGGGAGACTTTCACGCTTGGGATGAGCAGACATGGCATGCGGCACTGGACGCCAACATGCTGACGCCGATCTTCCTGATCAAGGCGGTGGTGGACGGCATGCGCGAGCGCGGCTTTGGCCGCATCGTCAATATCACCTCGTCGGCAGTCAAGGCGCCGATCTCGATTCTCGGCCTGTCCAATGGTGCCCGCAGCGGGCTGACCGGCTTTGTTGCCGGGCTGGCCCGAGAGACCGTGGTGGATAATGTCACCATCAACAATCTGCTGCCCGGTTCGTTCGAGACCGACCGCCTGACCTCGACCCTGGAGTCGTACGCACAGAAGCTGGGTACCACGGCCGCTCAGGTTCGCCAGCAGCAGATGCAGGCCAATCCTGCAGGCCGGTTTGGTGATCCGTCTGAATTCGGCGCCATGTGCGCTTTTCTCTGCGGCACGCAGGCCGGCTTTATCACGGGCCAGAATCTGTTGCTGGATGGCGGTGATTATCCGGGCACTTTCTAACCCTGAGGGGTGCTCTCTGAGTTTGATAACAGGTCTCGAGTAAAAGGGCTGGAGGCAGCGGCTGGGGGAGTGTCGAAAGCCTTGACAGGACCCCCGCCGCGGACTACCGTGCATGAAATGGTGCACTGCACAATAAGCCGAGCTGCTTAACTGATATCCAGATGAGAGGGTAGCGATGTACGACGGTATGCTAAACGATATGAAAGAAAAGATGGGCCCTGCAGCTGAATTGGCTGAAATCAACAAGAAGGCCGCCGAGACCCTGATTTCCCTGCAGTCCGATTACCTTGTAGATTTCTTCAACGCTAGCCTCGAGCAGGTCAAAGCCCTGTTTGACGTCAAGGATCCGCAGGAAGCGCTGGATCTGCAGATCAAGTTCGTTAAAGCCCAGGAAGGCAAGATCAGCAGTGTTGCGGAAAAAGAGGTGGACGCGCTGACCGAAGCGAGAGAGCAGGTTACAGCCCTGTTCGAAAAGAGCTTTGCCGAAATGGCCGACAAGCTGCCGCTCGCCTTCAAATACATGCCGGAGCAGAAAGCGGCGGCAGAAACGCAAGCCCCGGTAGAGAAGGCTCCTGCAGCGAAAGCGGCACCGAAACCCCGCTCCGCGGCTCCAAAAGCCAAAGCTGCCTCGAAGGCTAAAACCGCCGCGCCGAAAGCGACAGCGACCGCAAAAGCCAAGCCTGCAGCCCCGAAAGCCAGTGCGGCTCCGAAAACTGCAGCGGCACCTAAGGCAACTGCAGCGCCTAAGCCTAAAGCGGCGCCGAAGCCCCGAGCTGCAGCGCCCAAGGCCAAGGCCGCTCCGGCAGCCAAGCCCGCAGCGGCTGCCAAGGCTGAACCTACAGTCAAGGCTGAGCCGAAAGCGCAGCCGGCTCCGGAAGTGAAACCCGCTGCAGAAGTTAAACCCGCCGTGGCCGTTCAGCCCGCACCGGAGGCCAAGCCTGCAGCGGAAGTTAAACCCGCAGCGGAAGTGAAACCAGCGGTCGAGCCGACCGTAGCGACTGATACCGCGCCGGATACCAAGACTCCGGCAGATTCCTGATCCGTTTGTAACAACAGATCGCGAATGACCATGCCCGTCAGGTGAGTTACCTGACGGGCATTTTTATTTTCACTTGGTTCAATGGCCTGATCCTAGCCGGGTCCTGGTACAGAGTCCGAATACAGCCAGTGTCGGCACCGATATCCCGGCTACCGGCCTAAATGGCGATTTCACTATGCTGTTGACGCCATTGTTGAGGTGAGAGGCCACTCCAGCTCTTAAAAGCCCGGGAAAAGGCGCTCAGTTCTGAATAGCCCAGCTGCAGTGCCAGGTCGGTCACCGGCGTATCGGTGTTGGCCAGAATCTCTTTGGCGCGTTCATAGCGCACCTCCTCCAGCAGTGTTCTGAAATCGGTGTCGATCAACTTCAGTTGCCGTTGCAGGCTGCGGGTATGCAGGCCGAGCAGGCCCGCCACCGAGGCGGCGGAGGCTTCGCCGGTGGGGATCAGGTCATGGATCAGCCGCACTACCTGATGTTTAAGCGGGCGGGCATGACTCTGGCCGATCCGGGTCAGAAACGACTCAAAATAGAGCCTGACACGATCGGATGCCGGTGCCGGTGGCTTGCTGAGGAAAGCGGCGGGAAAACTGACGCTGTTTTCCTGGCTGCTGAAGCTGGGAGTGAGCCCCAATAGCGCGGCATATTCGCACACTGGAGCCAGGGGCTCATGCCGGAACCGGACACCGCTGATTTTCATGCCGGCGGGAGCCAGCGAGCGCAGCACATTATGGATACGACCGATACCGAGCTCCATCAGCTGAGTTAAGTCGATATTCCGGTTCATCCGCACATCGTAGATCAGGCGAGCCTCACTCCCTTGCTGCACAAGCTCCAGTTGCACACCCTGGGCATGAAAGTGCAGGTATTTTTGCACCACGCCCAGGGCCTCGCCGAGGCTGGCGGACTGACTGGCCATCAGTCCCAGTGGACCCAGGGCTTCAATGCCGTGGCGCAGGGACAGAGTCAGCGAGAACAGCGGGTAACCGGATTCCCGGGCGGCGTGATACAGCACGCGAACGCAGCTCTCGTAGGGGATATGCAGATCCTGTGAGCGCAGCACAGCGGGTCCGAGGTTTTCTCGGGCCAGCATCTGCATCGGGTTGATATGGTGTCGCCTGCAGAGTTCCGTAAAGCCGGTCAGAACGCTGCTGCGGGCCTGGAGTATCGCTGTGTGTTGTGCCGTTTCGTGCCGGTTTTGCACTGTCGCGTTTGTCACCTGCCTGACCTCGTTTATTCCTTTAATCCGGGCCGGCTTAAAAACCGGCGATGCGTTCAATGGTCCAGAACGCCGCGAGTGAACCGGTACTGTAGATCAGCAGTTGCTGAAATCCAGCCAGCGGGAAAGCTTGCCAGCGTCGTACCAGGAAGAAGAGCATCATAACAGCGCCGACAAACGCCACCTGGCCGATCTCCACACCAATATTGAAAAACAGCAGGGCGGTGGTCAGTTCGGTCTGTGGCAGACCGATATCTTGCAGCACCGACGCAAAGCCGAATCCATGAATCAGACCAAACAGCATTGAGACCGCGACCGGATAGCGCCAGGCCAGAGTGTGCCTGCGGTCACGCACGATCTCTGAGGCCAGAAACAGAATACTCAGTGCGATCACCGCTTCCACCGGTGCGATCGGCAGCTCGACAACCCCAAGCGTGGTCATCACCAGCGTCAGTGAGTGTGAAAGTGTAAAGCCCGAGATGGTTATCAGTGTTCGCTTGAAACTGCCGGAAATGATCAGCAGGCAGAACAGGAACAGCAGGTGATCCCAGCCGATCAGGATATGTTCGACCCCCAGTACCGTGTATTCGCTGATTACCGCCGAGGTACTCTGCTCGGTGGGAATCTGCCAGCGGCTTTCACTGGGCGACAGCAGTGTCTGATAGGTGGCACCGGAGTTGAAGCTGGCACGGATCAGCGTGGTGATCGACGGGTTGAACTGCGGGTAGTTGATCTCCAGCTCCTGCCCGGCCAGTGAGCTGGCGCAGCTCAGCTGGATAATCAGGCCAAAACGCTCATGGCTGCAGTTGTCCGGCAGGGTCAGAAACGGGCGGTTGCCCGCTTCCACCGAGGGCGGTACCTGCATTTTCAGACTGTACTGATGATCGACTGGCACCCTGTTTTCAAAGTCTGGTTTATCCAGCTCGGTGATCTGAATGTAAAGCGGCCGGGCATCATGAGCCTGAGCTGTTGCTGATACGAGTAGCGCGCCCGGCATTAAAAGCACACAGGCGAACAGCAGCTTAAAGACGGTATTCAACATCGTACTGCTCCACTATCTGTTGAATCGCCAGTTCCTGTTTCTGCTGCTCCTGGGCGCGACGGAAATCCTGCTCGACCCGCGAGCGTACCTCTGCAAGCTTTGGCACCCGGCCCGAGCGGTATTCACTGAGCATCACCAGATGCTGGCCATGGCTGGAGGCGATGGGGCCCTGCCAGTGCTCGTTGTCCGGCGATAGCTGCGCCAGTTGGGCGCGGAACTCCTCGCCGAAGTGACTGGCGATAAAGTCCGGCGTGCGCTCTACATAGTTGCGGTTATACAGAAAGCGATCACCGAAGCCGGTTGCAGAGGAGAAACCGACCGCCTGATCGTTGAGCTGTTTCAGCAACGACGAAGCGCGTCCGGCATTGTCGGCAGGATCCCCTTTGATAAACACATGGGTGAAGGTGTAGGAGGGCTCCTCGTAATAGTCCTGGCGATGGCTGTCGAAATAGCTTTCTACCGCGCCGGGCTCGACACTGACCACCTGCTCGGCCACGCCCTGGGCGATAAACTCCAGTTTTTGCACCGAGCGACGCCGGATGATGTAGTCATTTTCGGTCATACCCAGCGCCTGAGCCTTACGATAGAGCGCCTCTTCACGCACATAGTCATGGATCAACTTGTCACGCTCGATTGCCGGCATGGTGTCGAGCCGCTGGTTGGCCTGCTCGGGCTGGAACTTGGTGGAGCGGTACTGCATGAAGGTCAGCAGGGCATTACGGTCAACCACAATGGTGTGTTGATCCAGGGCTGCGTCCGGTGATTTAAACTGGTCGTAGGCAGCGAACAGCGCGGCCCCGATCAGGCTGAAGTGAACCAGAGGGTCTCTGATCAGTTTGCTTATCATCGCTTAGTTCTCCGCGTTCGGCGTGTACCAGATGGGGGAGGTGTAGGCGCGCTCCTGGATGGCGTCCGGCATATCGCTGTCGAGCTGGGTATCGAAATGCTTCTCGTCGTAAGTGGTCCAGCGCGGTGTCGGGATCTGCAACACGCGCGCGTAGTAGAAGGCGCGCTCGGACGGATCAAACTCCGGATCGGTCCAGACGCTGCTCAGCTCCGCCGCGCCGATGCTGTTGGTCCAGGTCGCCGCATCACTATCCACGGTATTGCCGACACCAGGCAGCTTGCCGTTGGCCTGCGCGACGCGGTTATCGCTCCAGGCGATGTCATAGACCTTCTCCTGCAGGCTGCCGTCGCGGTCATGCCAGCCCTTGATGATCTGAACCCGGTCCAGGTTGGCGCCGTCAGGATCGCGGGCTGCCGCCACCATGAAGGAGGGCGCGCGCCCTGCAGGTGCGCGAGTCAGGTCGCCCCCCATAGGCACGCCCCTGGTATAACCGCGGTCCACGTAATCGGGGTAGCTGACCTCATCCTTGGCAAAGTCCCAGCCACCGAAAAACCTGACGCTTATGCGCGGGCCGGTGGACGCGTAGGTTTCCCGGCGCTTGATCGCATCGAACAGCGCCTCGCGGGTGTTTTCGGTAGCCCAGACGGCGGCATAGCCCGAGGCCACCGATTCGTCGATAGTCAGGCCATACACCTTGCCCTGCTTGCCGACGGTATAGCCGGCAATCTCGCCGCGTTTGGCGCTGGGTTCAAACAGGCTGAACTTGCCCCAGAAGTTGTTTTCTTCCACTGCGGAAAGACTGGTATGGGCGTCGGTGCTGCCGATCATGCCGAACTTGAACGGGTTAACGCCCAGTTTGGCTTCCTGCTCCAGGCCGAGCTTGAGCGCGGAGCGGGCATACTCGAACGCCAGCATATCGTCTGTTTTAACGGCATTGGCGGTGAGATTGCCCTTGTCCCATCTTTCGAAGTCGGCAAATTCGTCGTTGGGTGACAGCTTGGGGTGGGTTTCGCCATCGCCCTTTATCTGAGTGACCTCGGCCACCGGCTCCCAGCGGCTGCGGGTTTCCGCATAGGCGCGGCTGAGCGGTTCGCCATTGCGGTCGGTGAGCGCGAACATCTGGCCGTTGCTGACGTTGCCGTTATGGGGAATCGCCAGCACCCGGCCGCCGGTGTTGTCTTCGTAGTCCTGGAGAAATTTCCAGAGATCTTCCGGGTCCTCGCTGTCAAAAGCGGAGAACGGAATGATTTGCCCCGCCTTGCTTGCATCATCGGCAAACATCACCACCCGATGCAGGTTGTCGCCGCCGGGCATGGTGGTCCATTCGTAGCCGATAAGCGCGGTGAATTTGCCCGGATCGTTGTATTGGTCTGCGGCCGCCGTGATCGCGTCCCAGGCGGTGCGCTCCACGGACGCGTTGACCATGCTTTTGTGGTTTTTGGCGATATCGACATTCATTTCGAGCAGCGCCTTGAGCTGTTCATCCGGGCCACCATTCAGGAGTTCGGCCCAGCGCGCACCCACAGGGTCGCCGAGTACCTCCGGATTTCCGGCGGATACCATCGGTACCAGCCCCAGGTATTCGGCATGATCGGACACCATCAGGAAGTCCAGCGGCCGGTTGAGCCTGGCAATCATGCCGTTGTGAGCCCGGATCTCCTCGCCGCGGGCAAAGCGGTAGGCATCTTCCGGAGCCAGTCCCTTGTTGCCCATCATCGCGGCGTCAAAGGAGTAGGAGGTGTGCAGGTGGGTATCGCCCCAGTACACCTGCTGCGGGTAATCCTTGCCCGCCATCGGCGAGTAGGATCTCTCCCCCGCCTGGATGGCGGAGGAGAGCAGGGTGGCTGAGATGATGACCGAGAGTGTTGTTTTTATCATTGGCATACTCTCTAAAAGATGGTCGGTAATAGATGGCTGCTAGTAGGTGGCTAGCTGGGAGCTGCCCTCAGTCGAGAATCAGGGCGTGTACCAGATCGGTGAGGAGTAGGCGCGCTCCTGGATCGTGGCCGGAAAGTGAACCTCATCCTGGGAGCGACCCAGCGCTACGGCGTCGAGCATGGTGTGGCGCGGCGTCGGGATCTGCAGCACACGCAGGTAGTAGAAGGCGCGCTGGCTGGCATCAAACTCCGGATCCTGCCAGACGGTAACCAGCTCTTCATCGCCAATGCTGTTGCTGTAGTGACCGGTCTCCAGGTTGACGGTGTTGCCGACCGGTTGGGTGTCGGCTCCCAGGTCCTCACGACCATCCGAGAGTGCCACGTTGAACACCTGCTCATGACTCTTGCCCTCGGCATCCAGCCAGCCCTTGACCAGCTGCACACGGTCCAGGTTGGCGCCTTCCGGATCCTTGACCGCCTGGATCAGGAAAGAGGGTGCCTTGCCCTCCGGTGCCTGGCTCAGGTCGCCGCCCATGGCAACGCCCTTGCGGTAGCCCAGCTCAGCCAGATCATTGTTGCCGGCATCCTTGGCAGCGAAGTTGAAGCCGCCAAACAGACGCACCTGCATGCGCGGACCGGTGGTGGCGTAAACCTCCTTGCGTTTGAACGCGGCGAAGATCTCCTCGCGGGTGTTCTCCTCGGCCCAGACCGCCACCATGCCGGCCGCGGACATGCTCCAGCCATCGGCGTGGGGAGTGGTTTCCTTGTCCAGGTTCTCGGGGATGGAATCGATACCGAACTTGCCCCAGAAGTTGGGCTCGCTGGCGGTGGTCAGGCCGGTGTGGGAATCGGTGGAACCGGCCATGCCAAACTTGTACGGGTTGGCGCCGACTTTGGCATCAATTTCCAGGCCGCGCTTCAGTGCACTGCGGGCATAGTTACTGACCTGATCGACCTGGGCCTGGTCGTCGCCGGCACCGAAGTTCATCACATGTTCGAAGGTTTCGAAATCCGCAAACGTATCCTCGGGTGACAGGCTCGGATGGGTTTCGGAGTCGCCCTTGATCTGAGTAACTTCCGCCACCGGCTCCCAGCGCATGCGGGTGCGGGCATAACTGGCGCTGATCGGGTGGCCATCGCTGTCCACGTCGTTGAACATCAGGCCGTTACTGATATTGGAGTTGTGCGGAATCGCGACAAAATCGGCACCGGTATCAGTGGAAGTCGTATCGAGCCAGTTCCAGAAGTCTTCGGGGCGATCGCTGTCGGCCGAAGAGTAGGGCAGAAACTTTTCGGCAACCTCACCGCCCTTGTCGGTAAACACAATACGGTGCAGGTTGGCGCCACCTGGCATGGAGGACCATTCCCAGCCGATAAAGGTGGTGAACTCGCCGGGCTGGTTGTTATCTTCCGCCGCCTTGATGATCTTGTCCCAGATCGGCTGGCGGATCGCGTTGGTCAGCAGGTCCTGGTAGGGCGCACCTTTGACCAGCGCGCCGGCAGCATCATAGTAAACCGATTTGGAACCCTGGGTATCCCACAGCTTGATCAGGTTCTGGCCGTTCTCGGCGCCGTCCAGCAGCGGGCTTTTATCGCGCACCAGCTGCATCAGCCCCATGTATTCCGCGTGGTCTGCCACCACCAGGAAGTCCAGCGGCCGGTTCAGCTGCACCCGGGTACGGTTATAGGGGTGGATCACCGGCAAGCCCCGGGCAAAGCGGTAGGCGGTGTCGGGATCCACCGACTCGTTGCCCATGGCAAAGGCGTCACCGGAGTAGGAAGTATGCAGGTGGGTATCGCCCCAGAACACCTGGGTCGGCGCGGCGATAGCAGTGTGTGAGGCGGCGCCGGCGAGTGCGGCAATCATGGATGCCAGGAGGGTTTTCTTCATGAAAAAGGGCTCCCCTTTACGGGTTGATAGGTGCTCAGGGGCACCTGTTTTTATTTTGTTTAAGGGTAAGGAATCCCAGGCAGCGGGATTTGACAGAATATGAAAGCGTTTTGACATTACACGACAGCGTGGCCGTATGGACTGCGTCAGCCCCTGCTGGAGGAGCTGACGCCGATGCCCATCAGGTCGCTTCGTAGAACAGTTCCTTTTTGTCGGAGGCGATTACATTCCGGGCGCTTTTGAAGTCGGCCAGCAGCACCTTGCGCTGCGCTTCCGCCTGCTTGATCGCGGTCTCTTTGACATGACCGTAGCCACGGATGCCGGCGGGCAGCTCGGCGATTTTTACCGCCAGGTCATAGTTTGATTCGGTCATCTGATCGAGCAGCTCGGCGATCGTCTGGCGATACTCGGCGATCATCTGACGCTCCTTGCGACGCTCGCCGGTATAGCCGAACGGATCAAAGGCGGTGCCGCGCAGGCCTTTCAGCTTTGCCATCAGGCCGAACGCCTTGAGCACCCAGGGACCGAACTCCTGCTTGCGCAGGTGGCCGGTTTGCGGATCGCGGCGGTTGAGGATCGGCGGTGCCAGGTTGAAGCGCAGCTTGTAGTTACCCTCGAACTGCTGTTCCAGACGCTCCTTGAAGCGGCCATCGGTGTAGAGGCGGGCGACCTCGTATTCATCCTTGTACGCCATCAGTTTGAAGTAGTTGCGCATCACCGCGTCCGACAGCTCGGTGCGGCCTGGCATCTTCTCCTGCTCGATCTTATGCACCTGGTTAACCAGCTCCCTGTAGGTTTCTGCATAGGCGGTGTTCTGGTAGGCGGTCAGGTGATCGATACGGCGCTGCAGCGCCTGTTCCGGCGACTCGGCTACATCCGGTTTGCTGGCGTTAAGCTGCGCCTCGATCAGCGGTGTGATGCGGTTCATGTCGTGGGCGGCGACGCGGCCCAGGCGGAAGGCGTTCTGGTTGAATTCGATGGAGACCTTGTTGATCTCGATCGCCTTCAGGATCGCTTCTTCGCTGAGCGGCAGCCAGCCCTTCTGGAAGGCAAAACCGACCAGGAACATGTTGGACGCGATGCTGTTGCCGGTGAGCGCATTGGCGATCTTGGTAGCGTCGATGCTGCACAGATCGTCCTGCAGGGCTTGTTTCAGTCCACCGAGCAGCGGCTGTGTCGGCAGTTCGAAGTCACGCATCAGCTGCAGTACCGAGGTGGCCACCGGGTCGCTGTTAACCACACACTTGGTGTGGTTGGTGCGAATGGAGCGCATCGAGCTTTCGCTGGCGGTCACCACCAGGTCGCAGCCGATAATCAGGTCGGCATCCGCCGGGCCGATCGGCAGGCTGGTGATGTCGCTCTGGTTGTGGCCGATACGCAGGTGGCTCTGTACGGCGCCGCCTTTCTGGGCGAAGCCGGTCATGTCGTAGATCGAGATCGACTTGTCTTCCAGGTGGGCCGCCATGCCCAGCACCGCACCGATGGTAACTACACCGGTGCCGCCGATGCCGTTGATCATCACCGTGTAGCAGTCGTCGAATTCCGGCCGCAGCGGATCGGGCAGGCCGTCGAACAGTGACTGGCCGAGGCTCGCGGTTTCCGCCTTGCGCAGCTTGCCACCGAGAACGGTGACGAAGGAGGGGCAGAAGCCGTCAACGCAGCGGTAGTCCTTGTTGCAGGTGGACTGGTCGATAACACGCTTGTTGCCGAACTCGGTCTTGCGAGTCTGCAGGCTGACACAGTTGGCCTGTACCGAACAGTCGCCACAGGCTTCGCACACCTGTTCGTTGATGAACATGCGCTTGTCCGGATCGGGGAACTGGCCGCGCTTGCGCCTACGCCGCTTCTCGGCGGCGCAGGTCTGATCATGGATCAGTACGGTAACGCCCGGTATTTCTCGCAGTTCGCGCTGCAGCCGGTCCAGTTCACGGCGATGGTGAATCTGCGTGCCCTGGGCAAAGCTTGGCTGGTTGCGGTACTTGTCCGGATCGTCGCTGGTGACCACCACGCGTTTCGCGCCGAGGGCGGTCACCTGCTCGCTGATCTGCTGCGGTGTCAGCTGGCCTTCCGCCGGCTGGCCGCCGGTCATCGCCACTGCATCGTTGTAGAGGATCTTGTAGGTGATGTTGGTTTTCTGCACCACCGCCGCATGCACCGCCAGCAGGCCGGAGTGGGTGTAGGTGCCATCGCCCAGGTTCTGGAATCGGTGCTTGGTATCGACAAAGTGGGACAGGCCCACCCAGTTGTGGCCCTCGCCACCCATCTGGGTCGGGAAGCTGGTGTTGCGGTTCATAAACCCGGCCATGGCGTGACAGCCGATACCGGCCATCGCCTGGGAGCCCTCGGGCACCTTGGTGGAACTGTTGTGCGGGCAGCCGGAGCAGAAATAGGGGATACGCACCAGTTGCGGGATGATCGCGCCACAACCGCCGGTAATACTCGCAAGATACTGGTCGCAGCTGGCGCGGATGGCGTCATCGAGCAGGCCGTTGGCGGCGAGGCGGTCACGCAGCAGCGCCAGGATCTCATGGGGTGCCATACCGCCATAGGTTTTCTGGATCGGTTGACCCTGTTCATCACGTTTGCCGATCAGGCGGGGACGCCGCTCATCCGGCCAGTTGAACAGCTGGTCGGCGATCTGCGGTTCCATCACCGGCTGTTTCTCTTCGATCACCAGCAGTTCGTCATGTCCCTCGGCGAACTCCGCCAGCCCCTGATCTTCCAGTGGCCAGACCATCGCCACCTTGTACAGGCTGATGCCCAGGGCGCGGGCCTTGTCTTCATCTATACCCATCAGCTGGAAGGCGCGCAGGATATCCTGATAGACCTTGCCGCTGCTGACGATGCCGAGCTTGCGCTGCGGTGCTTCCAGGGTGATGCGATCCAGCTTGTTGAGCCGCGCAAACGCCTTCACCAGCGGTATACGGGCGCTATAGGCCATACGCTCGGCGGTGGCGGCGGGTCCCAGGCCGCCGGTGGGCGGTACAAAGTGTGCCTCCGGCGGAATATCCAGACCTTCCGGGTCCCGGGTTATCGACTTGTCCGGGTCCAGTTCCACGGTGGCCGTGCCTTCGATGGTTTCATTGACCACTTTCAGCGTGACCCAGGCGCCGGAATAACGTGACAGCGCCCAGCCGATCAGACCGTAGTCGATCACCTCCTGAATGGTGGAGGGGTAAAGCACCGGGCTGCCGTGGGCGATCATCTCCGGCTCGGAGTAATGCGCAATGGTGGACGACTTGGCTACATGGTCGTCACCGGCGATAAGCAGTACGCCGCCCTTATGGGAGGCGCCAAAGAAGCTGCCGTGCTTGATCGCATCGCCGGAGCGGAACACACCGGGGCCCTTGCCGTACCAGATGGCGAAGACACCGTCGTATTTTTTCTCCGCTTCGGCCTCGATCTGCTGGGTGCCCCAGACAGAGGTGGCCGCCAGGTCTTCATTGACGCCGGGCTGAAACACGATGTCGTGAGCATCGAGCAGCTTTTTATTGCGGCTCAGCTCCATGTCGTAGGTGCCGATGGGCGAGCCCCGGTAGCCGGTAATATAGCCAGCGGTATTCAGGCCCTGAGCCTGGTCCCGCTGCTTCTGCAGCAGCGGCAGCCGGACCAGTGCCTGGTTACCGGTCATGTAGACCGTCCCGCGCTCTTTGGTGTACTTGTCGTCCAGAGAAACCTGTTTAAGCGTCATGGTCTGTACTCACTGTTGGTTCTTGTTATTTGGTGCAGCCGATGCCACTCAGGCGGTTTCAGGCAGCGGCGGAACCACCAGCACATCGCTGTTCACCCGTTCCAGGATCTGCTCGCCGGTATTGCCCAGCAGTACCCCGCTCAGTCCCGCCCGCGCCACCGTACCCAGCACCACGAGCCCGGCATTGAGCTTTTGCGCCTGCTCAGGAATCAGTACTTCCGCCGGTCCCTGAGCGATATGCACGTTCGCGATCGGGACGTCGTAGCGGTGTGCCAGCTCAAGGGCTGTTTCCCGGTAATGCGCGGCAGGGCTGTCCGGGTACAGCTCCGGATGCATCGGGTTCTGCATTGGTGCGGGTTCTGCGCTGAACAGGCAGAGTTCCACCGACAGGCGGTGGCTGATATCCCGCGCCAGATGCAGAATGCGGTGACCCAGCGCCAGGTGTTCCGAATCCCCGGGCTGGGCTTCGATGGCGGCAAGCACAGGGGCATCGGCCTGGTGTTGCGCCTGTCTCACCATCAGCACCGGCGTCTGACTGGTGCGCAGTAATTTCCAGTCCAGCGGCGTGAACAGGGAGTCGGTCAGGCTGGTGGACTGTGGCTCTTTCAGCAGCAGATCGGTGCCGTGCTGATGCTGGGCGACCAGCACCGCATGCTGCAGGTTTTTCTCTGACGCCTGTTCAATAGCGCAATCCAGCCCCCGCGCGCGCAGCTTATCCAGCTGCGCGTCGACCGACGCTCGACACCTTTCAGCGGCCGAGCCGGCTGGCAGCAGCGCCGTGATTCGATCTCCGTCAGCGGCGATCCGCGCCGCCTTTTGCAGCGCAATCTGCGTTTCGGTACCGGGGTTGATCACCACCAGCAGGTTGTTGAACTCACGCATGGGATACCTCGCAGACCGGCTGTTCGCGCTTCTCGCAGGCCGGTGTTACCGGCTGCTCTTCGCGGACCGGCTGACGCTTGATCAGGAAACTTGCCAGGGCCGGCAGGAACACCAGTGCGCCGATCATGTTCCAGACAAACATGAAGGTCAGCAGAATCCCCATATCGGCCTGGAACTTGATCGGTGACCAGTACCAGGTGCCGACACCTATACCCAGGGTCAGGCCGGTGAAGGCCACGGCCTTGCCGGTGGTTTTCAGGGTGTTGAAGTAGGCCTGGCGCAGGCTCTGACCCGCCTTCAGGTAGGTTTCCAGCTTGCTGTAGATGTAGATGCCGTAGTCCACGCCGATGCCGACGCCGAGGGCGATAACCGGCAGGGTAGCGACCTTGACGCCGATCCCGAGGCGCGCCATCAGTGCCTGACACAGCAGGGAGGTCAGTGCCAGCGGCAGCAGGATGCAGGCCACGGTGCGGATGGAGCGGAAGGTGATCAGGCAGAGGAAGCCCACCACCGAATACACCCAGATCAGCATTTCGTACTGGGCTTTCTCGATAACGATATTGGTGGCCGCTTCGATACCGGCGTTACCGGCCGCCAGCTTGATGGTCAGCGCATCGCTGTTGTACTTGGCGGCGAAGGCCTCGGTCTCCTGTACCACTGAGGCAAGAGTCTCGGCCTTGTGGTCATTCAGGTAGACAAACACCGGCATCAGGCTGCAGTCGGCATTGAAGCTGCCCCGCGGCGCGGTGATCGATGCCTGGTTCAGCAGTGCCTGGTTACGGTTTAGCGCCATCCACTTGATGTTGCCCTCGTTGTAGCCGGTCATCGCCCGCTTGGCCACGTTCACCATGGAGTTGGCGGACTGCACACCCGGCAGCTGTTGCAGACGCCACTGCAGCTGATCCACCACATCCAGGGTGTGGTAATCGGAGCATTTGTCCTTGGCGGTCTGCACCATGATCACGAAGATATCGGTGCTGGTGGAATAGTTCTCGTTGATGAAGGCGTTATCCAGGTTGTAACGCGAGTCCGGGCGCAGCTCCGGCGCACCGGCATCGAGATCGCCCACCTTCAGGCCCTGGCTCTGATACACACCGAGGCCCACAAGGCCGAGGGCCACCAGGATCATCAGAGCGGCCTTGGGGCGCTGGGTAAAGCTGGACAGCAGGTTCCAGATCGGATGCTTGCCGTGCTCCTCGATCTGCTGCTGTTTTTTCACCGATGTCTGGCTGACGCCGACGTAGGACATCAGGATCGGCAGCAGAATCAGGTTGGTGAGGATGATCACCGCCACACCGATACTAGCCGCCACGGCCAGATCCTGAATCACCGCTATATCGATCACCATCAGCGTGGCGAAGCCGACACCATCACTGATCAGGGCGATGATGCCGGGCACGTACAGAGAGCGGAACGCCAGGCGGGCCGCCAGCTCCTTGCCGGCGCCGCGGGCACTTTCATGACCGATGGCGTTGATGATCTGTACACCGTGGCTGACGCCGATGGCAAACACCAGGAAGGGCACCAGCATGGAGTAGGGGTCGAGCCCGTAGCCCAGGGTTTTCAGCAGGCCCAGCTGCCAGATCACGGCGATCACTGAACACATCAGCGGTACGATGGAGCTGCGCAGGCAGCGCGAATAGAGGTACAGCAGCACCAGGGTGATCGCCAGCGCCATGGCAAAGAAGATCGCCACCTGGCTGGCGCCATCGATCAGGTCGCCCACCACCTTGGCAAAGCCGGTGATATGGATCTTTACGCTGTTGCTCTCGTACTTGTCACGAATCAGCTCTTCGAGCTGGCTGGAGAACTGCTGGTAATCGATCGGCTCGCCGGTATCGGGGTTAAAGTCCAGCAGCGGGGCGTAGATGATCGCCGATTTGAAGTCGTTGGCGACCAGAGAGCCGATGCGGCCGGATTTGAGGATGTTGGTCTTGAGCTTTTCCAGCTCCTCGGGGGAACCGTCATAGGTATCGGCGATCACCGGACCGCCGGTGAGGCCATCTTCGGTGACCTCGGACCAGCGCACGCCGGAAGCCCAGATCGACAGCAGATTGGCGCGGGCAACCCCGGGAATGTAGAACACCTCGTCGTGGATCTTCCGCAGGGTTTCCTGAAACTCCTTGTCGAAGATATCGCCGTTGGGGTTTTCCACCGAGATACGGATGGCATTACCCAGGCCCGCCAGGTCATCCTTGTGCTGGATGTAGTTGGCGATATAGGGGTGCGACGCCGGAATCATCTTCTCGAAGCTGGCTTCGGGCTTGATGGTGCTGGCCTGATAGCCGAAGAACAGCGTGGCCGCCAGCATCAGCAGGATGAGCAGTGGACGGTGATGGAAGAAGATACGTTCGACGATCGATTCGGTGCCGGACAGCCCGGTCGTCGAGATCTGTTGTGGCTTGTTCACTGTTGTTTACCTCCGCTGACAGTCGCCGCATGAACGCCATGAGCGCCTGCGATCAGCAGCTGTTTCTGTTCACTGACCAGTACCTTGCTTTGCGGCAGACGGGCCGGATCCCGGTCGGTGCCTAACACCTGGCCGCTGGCGTCGATATGCAGGGACACCCCGGCGGCGCCCACCAGCACCACCGAGCCATCGTCGAGCAGGGTGCCGCTGAAGAGGGTGGCGTCGACGCCGGTATCGATGGTCTCCCAGGAGTCGCCCCAGTCGTCGGACTGAAAGGCGTTGCCGCGCAGGCCGAAGGCGATGATGCGGCCCTGGTCACTGCCGGTAATGCCGAAAAACGAGCCGTCGTAGGGGCTGTCCAGCATCTGCCAGCTTTGGCCCCAGTCCGATGAGCGGTAGAGATTGCCGGCTTCGGCGGCGATATAGAGCTGATCGCCGATCCGGGCGATGGCGTTGAGGTGGAACAGGGAGGGGTTATCGATACGGTCGAACCAGGCCGACCAGGTTTCGCCACCATCGGTGGTGTGCAGAATCAGGCCGAAACCACCGATGACGATGCCCTCGTTACGATCCTTGAACCAGACATCAAGGAAGGGGCGGCTCGGTCCCTCGTCAGCGAAAGCTTCGGCATCTTCGGCCATGTAGGTACGATCTTCCAGATCGAGCTCCAGCGTTTCCCGCTGCTCCTCGGGGGCTTTTTCGATCGCCTCTTCCAGCTCGGCCAGACGTGCCTGCGCGCGTCCCAGCATCAGTTCGTTGGCGCGGTTGCCATCCATGACGGCACGCCAGTTGCGACCGCCATCCTCGGTTTTGAGCACAACACCGTCATGGCCCACGGCCCAGCCAAACTGATCGTCCACAAAGAAGGTGTTGGTCAGCGTCACGCGAACCGGGGCCAGCGCCTGTTGCCAGGTGTTAGCTTCATCGGCGGAGATCAGGATATGGCCGCGCTCACCGACAGCAACTAGGTTGCTGCCGACACGTTCAACATCCAGCACCATTCTGCTGGCTGCCAGGTCAGACTTCAGTGCCGGCTCTTTCAGCGCATCACCGGCCACCGCGCTGCCGGAGATAGCCAGGCCGATCAGCATGCCCAGGCTGGATTTTGTAAGCCGGGGTTTTATCCCGGTCAGGGACTGAGTGTGCGTTTTCATAGGCTTATTCTTTTTATCGGAATTATGAAGCTGGCTGTCGCCACTGAGATTCAGACAATCGGCCGCCATTCCGGCAATACGCTCTGCTGGAACGTATTCCCGAAATAACGTGCGAAAGAGACCGGCGCAGTAACGCCGGTCTGTTGTTTTTGCTTAGCGGCGTGCCATCTGGCGCACCGTCTGCGGGGTGTAGAAACTGTCGTCCTTGGTGGCGACGGTGGAGTAAGGGATCACGTCATACTCCTGCATCGCGTAGTCACCGGACTGCAGATCGTAGTTGGTGAGTGCACGCGCAATGATGTTGCCATCGGCGTACAGCGCGACCGGGTGTGAGTGGCCGTAGCGCCAGAGCTCACCGCGGCCGTCGTACATGTCGGCCATCAGTGCGAACCAGGAGTCCTCGTCCAGGTAGAAGCGGCGCTTGCCGTAGATATGGCGGCTGTCTTCACGCAGTGTGGCTTCAACCACCCAGACGCGGTGTTTCTCCCAGCGCTCCAGATCGGTGTTGGTATGCTCGGCCTGGGCGATCTCCTCCATCGGCGTGCCCTTGCTGTGAGCCGTCAGGAACTTGTAGGAGTTGTAGGGCACCAGCATCTCTTTCTTGCCGATCAGCTCCCAGTTGAAGCGCTCCGGAGAACCGTTGAACATGAACGCCTGGTCATAGGTGGTCAGGCCGTTGGAGCCCGGATCCGGCGTATCGAACGCGATGGTAGGAGCACGACGCACGCGACGCTGACCGGGGATGTACTGCCAGGCCTGGCGCGGCTCTTCATTGGCGTTGACCGGGTCGCGTACCAGGGTGACTTCACCCTTGCGTCGGGTCGGCAGTGAATATTCCAGCATCAGCTGAATCACGTTGCCGTTAAAGGTGTTGAGATCACCTTCCTTGTAGTAATACGGGTAGGTTTCGATCAGCTGGCCGGCGGTGATGGTGCGCGAGCCGTTGGCGTAGACCGTGGCGCTCTCATAGGTTGCGTCCTTACCCTCACCGTACCAGCGCAGGGTGTGGTTCCAGATCGCCTCTTTACCGTTCTGCGGAATCGGGAAGGGGATGCCGCCGTAGGCGTTGGTCACGCCGTTGCCGTCAGTTGTCAGCTGCGCATTCAGCGCATTGCTGTAGGTGTTTTTGGCGATCCAGTCCGGTATCGGTGCGGTACGATGCGTCGGATAGACGTTCATCTTGAAGGTCGGTTTCTTCTCGAACAGCGCTTTCTGGCCGTCGGACAGAAGATCGGCGTATTCCTTGTAGTTATCGGCGGTCACCGTGTAGAGCGGCTTTTCATCGGCGAAAGGATCCACCAGGTTGCCGCCGGCGGTGTAACCGGCAGGGGGCGTGGTCAGGCCACCGGTCCACTCAGGGATATCGCTGCCGTTACCGGCACGCTCGGCGCCAAAGGGGGTCAGTTGCTCACCCAGCTTGGCTGCTTCTTCGGCACTGACAGCCGCCAGGGCAGAGCCTGCGTTGAGGGCGATAGCGGCGATGCTGGCGGTCAGGAGAGTACGTTTCAAGTTCATCATCTGTCTCCTCGGGCTTGAGCCCGATTTTTTTTATAGGTTTATGATTTAGAACGTGTATTTGTAGTAGGCGGCGAAGTAGTCGCGGTCGGCATTGAGGTGGCCGAAGGAGAGGCCGCCAAACTTGTCGATCACGTCATCGGTATCGGTGAGATACCAGACATAACTGGCGCCGAACTTATGCTGGCCCAGGTAGGTAAAGTCGGTCTTGAGTGCGAACTGCTCAGTACCTTCGGTGAAGGTGAATTCCACCGGAGAGCGACCGTCAAAGTCGTTACGGTAGGTACCTGTTATATCCATATCCAAACCACCTACCAGATTCAGGTAGCTGGCTTTCAGGCTGAGTACGGCACTGGCACCACTGTTATCCTTCGACGAGTGCAGGCTATCCTTGCCACCCGCGTAGTCGATATCCATCAGGCGGTTGTAGGCCACCTCGCCGGTGAAAGTCAGCGTGTCCGCCAGCGGGTTCTGCGGGAAAATATAGATACCGGATACCTGTGCCTGCATTGCTTCGCCGGGCACGAAGAGGAATCCGGGTGCTTCCACACGCACCGGAATACCGTCGCGGTAGGAGATCTCGCCGCTGACGTTCATGTCACCGAATACGGTGCCAAAGCTCATGCCGTAAAGGTCGATGTCCTCGAAGTATTCATGATTGAGGTTGGACGATGAGCCTGTAGGGCTGGGCGTGGCGGCGGAGAACACCTGCAGACCCGGTGTAAAATCGTTGTAGTTGAGGTAGTAAAAGCCAAACTCGGTGCTGTTAAGGTCTTCTGCGAGATAACGCAGGGCTACGCCGTACTGACCCTTATCCGGGGTGTTTTCAGTGACCGGCATGCCGGCGAAGGTATCACCAACCGATTCCTGACCCAGACCGTTCAGGATGTTGAAGTAAGTGCCAGGCGCATCGATACGGGTCTCTTCCCAGTCATACTGGTAGTAGGCGCCAACAGAAAGAACGTCGTTAATTGCCAGTTCACCGTAGACCTGGCCGATCGGCATGAAGATATCCTTCAGCGCAGTACCCGGGGAACTCGCCTTGGTCGCATCCAGCGGACCCATGGCGGTGGAGATACCGCCCTGGATAAACAGACTTTCACCCCAGTTGACCACCTGTTCACCGACACGCAGGCTCAGGTACTGATCACCCATATCGAAGCCGTGGTACCAGAACAGATCCTGCAGTTCGATCTTGGATTTGTGCTCGTCTATACCATCCTGCTGGTAATCAGCCACGGCCAGGCTGTCGTCATCGTAGACCTCGTCGTACCAGCCGCGTGCGCGGGCAAAGACACCGCCAGCGCCGTAGTTGATATCCAGGTCGGAACTGAAATTGACCTGGTTCTGGGTCATATCACCCTTGTCGAAGTTGTTGTTGCCATCGTTGACCAGGAAACCCAGGCCGCCGAAGTCCTGAACATTCGGGTCCTGGCTTTCCCGGCGCCACTGGACGTTGTAACCAAGGGTGGTATCCAGGTCGATGGACAGGCCGCTGTCGGTAGTAAAGTTGAGCGCGTAGGCCTGAGGTGCAGCGGCAAGAGCCAGAGAGCCGGCAAAGGCTGCCTGGGCGATGCGCAGGCTCAGTGGCTTGCGTTTGAACTTTGCTCGCCCTGGCCTGGAGCTAAGGTGATTCATCATCTTTTCCTCACTTGTTTTTTTTATGACGGAAAGTGTTCGGCTGTGGTCGGCGTGCGAACGCCTGTGGGTTCACTACTAGGGTCGAGGCGGTTGGGCTCCTCGGGGAAAGGAACGCTGCCCCCTCGGTTGGGGATTTGAATGACACCGACTGGTCGGGTGTTGAGGCTTATATCGGTTCGCATCTGGTCACGTCTTTTTATTATGTTCTGGAGCCTTGAGAGGAAAGCCGTCCACATTCGGGGAGAGCACTTCCAATCCTCTTTCTGGTCCGGGTCAGCCTGTATTGAAGCGGGGGGCTGACCTGTTGCGACTTGCCTATGACTTTAGGGACGAAGGCCAGGCGCTGCTTGATAAAATGCGCAGCCTGCTTGACATATTATGCTTGGAACACAGATTAACTGTGTGGATTTAGGGTGGTGGTTTTTGTCGATTTTGCTGCGGATTTCGACGCTTTTGGCGACAGGTTATTGGTTTGCTGGCGTTTTGGATGAGGTGGGTCGGAAAGGGGCGGTCCTTCGGTGAGTACGCCGAAGGCAGAGTGTTAAATAAACCGTGAAACGTCCCTGTTTCACTCAGTTGTTGGCCTATCCCTGGCCACTGGTATCAGGGCTGGGTCAGAGCTTTCCGGCTAATTCCAGGGCCTCGGCAAAGGCCAGTTTGGCATCCATACCACGGCTGTCTCTGGCAGCGCCGATGCGGTGCAGGTTGATGTCGGTTCCTTCCAGCTGGCTGCCCAGATCGTCACGGGAACGTTGACCAGCGCAGACAATCACCGTATCCACATCGAGTACTTTGTCTTCGCCGCGGTGCTCAAGGCTGATGCGGTGGGTATCCACCTGTTTGAACGTTACGCCGCCCCACATCGCTACGTTGCGCTTTTTCAGTACCTCGCGGTGGATCCAGCCGGTGGTTTTGCTCAGCTCCGAGCCGACCTTCACATCCCGGACTTCCAGCATGTGGATCTGGCGGTCAACGCTCGGAGTCGGTTGCGGCTCGATAAGGCCGCCGCGGCTCTCGAAGCTTGCATCCACGCCCCATTCGGCCATGAATCCTTCCTTGCCCTGGTGTACATGGTCGTCCGGTTCGGTCAGGTACTCGGCTACATCAAAGCCGATCGGACCGGCGCCGATAATCGCCACCCGTTTGCCCACCGGCTTGCCGTGCTCCAGTACGTCCAGGTAATCGAGGATTTGTGCGTCCTGGATACCCGGAATAGGGGGAGTCCAGGGGCGTACACCGGTGGCGATAACCACATCGTCGAAGCCGCCCTGCAGCAGTTGATCCCTGTCGGCGGTCTGGCCAAGTCGTACTTCGACACCGGCGTTTTCGAAGCGCTTTTCGTAATAACGCAGGGTCTCGTAGAACTCCTCCTTGCCGGGGATGCGGGCGGCTATCTCGAACTCGCCACCAAGGCTGGTACGGGATTCAAACAGGGTCACGCGGTGGCCACGCTCGGCCGCCACCGCTGCCACCATCATTCCGGCCGGGCCTGCGCCAACGACAGCGATACGTCGCGCTGTCTCGGCCGGGAGGGGTTCCGGCTCATACTCCCGACAGGCCAGGGGGTTGACCAGGCAGGTGGTCATCTTGCCCTCGAAAACATGGTCGAGGCAGCCCTGGTTACAGCCGATACAGGTGTTTATTTCATCACTCCGGCCATCGGCTGCCTTGGCAACGAAGTCGGGATCGGCCAGAAACGGTCGTGCCATGGAGATCATATCCGCATGGCCGGCGGCGATGGCCTGCTCGCCCACCTCCGGTGTGTTGATGCGGTTGCAGGTGATCAGCGGCACTTTGACCTCGGCGCGCAGCTTGGCGGTCACGCCGGTAAAGGCGGCGCGGGGCACACTGGAGGCGATGGTGGGTACCCGCGCCTCATGCCAGCCGATGCCGGTGTTAATGATGCTGACGCCGGCCTGCTCGACGGCCTTGGCCAGGGTCAGGACCTCGTCCCAGGTGCTGCCATTTTCGACCAGGTCGAGCATCGACAGGCGATAGATCAGGATGAACTGGTCGCCGACACGCTCACGCACACGACGGATCACTTCAAGCGGGAAACGCATGCGGTTCGGGTAGCTCCCGCCCCAGCGGTCGTCGCGTTTATTGGTTCGCGCGGCCAGGAACTGGTTGATCAGATAGCCTTCCGAACCCATGAGTTCGACGCCGTCATAACCGGCCTGCTGGGCGAGCTTGGCGGCGCGGGCATAGTCGTCGATCTGTTTTTCGACCTCCGCATCGCTGAGTTCATGGGGGCAAAAGCGGCTGATCGGGGCCTGCAGTGCCGACGGAGCCACGGCTGCGGGTGTGGCGGCATAGCGGCCGGCGTGCAGCAGCTGCATGCAGATCTTGCCGCCGGCTTCATGCACTGCGTCTGTGATCAGGCGGTGGTTATCCAGCTCGGCTTCATCGTCCATTTTCGCCGCACCCTGGAACACCACCCCCTCTTCATTGGGGGAGATACCGCCGGTGACAATCAGACCGACTCCGCCACGGGCGCGGGCAGCGTAGAAGCTGGCCAGTTTATCGAAGCCTTCGGAAACCTCTTCCAGGTTGGTGTGCATCGAGCCCATCAACACCCGGTTTTTCAGGGTGGTAAAGCCCAGATCCAGGGGAGCCATCAGGTGCGGGTAGCGGTGTGTGGTCATATCGGGAGCCTCTCGGGGCGGTAATCGCCTTATCGATCGTTTCTTGTTGTCGTTATCTTTACAGCGTCAAGTTAGCGCCCAAACTTGACGCCGTCAAGTTCGCTGTTTAAAGTTTCGTCAAGTTTTCTATTTAAAGTTTCGTCAAAAGCTATCCAGCGGCCAGAACCATGACTAAACCCTCGACCAAGCCCTATCACCACGGCGATCTGCGCCAGGCGCTGCTGAGCGCCGCTGACGCGATCATTAACGATGTGGGGGTGGATGGCCTGTCGATGCGGCGTCTCGCCGACCAGGTGGGGGTATCGCGAATGGCGCCTTATCACCACTTCAAGGACAAGAATGCGCTGCTCTGTGCGATTGCGGAAAAGGGGTTTGAAACCCAGGACCGCATGGTCAACGAGATTCTCGTTGAGGCGGCTCCGCAACAGGGAAAAGTCCTGTTTCGCAACTGGGTACGTACCTATATCCGCTTTGCCCATGAAAACGCCGAGACCTACGATCTGATGTACGGAAAAGAGATCTGGAAACGGGGCGAGCCTACGCCTTCGCTACGGCAGATCTCCAGGGGCAGTTTCCGTCTGTGGGTGGATCTGGTGGAGCGGATGCAGCAGCAGGGCGTGCTTTCCAGCCAGCACTCGGCGTTAAAGACGGCGCAGGCGGGCTGGGCGGCCATGCATGGCCTGGCCCGTTTGCTGATCGATGGAGTTTACGCCGAACCCCAGGAGCTGGAAGAGGTTGCCGATACGGTGGTCGACCTGATAACGCCCTGACCGCAAAGGCTTTTCCTGCCAGGTCCACCATGTCTTTGTCTGGGGCCTGTTTTCCTTTTTGAGTTTTACTGCCCCGGTGCATCTTTTTCAGCACTTCTCTGCATCACTGCGCAAGCGGGCGTGAGTCGGCGTTAATTGTCGCTTTTGGTCAACCGAATGACAGCTAATGTCAAGAGAGCCTGCCGCATAGGCGCCTAGACTGGTTGCCTGTCACGCCCCCTGGCGCTGATCGATATCTGCCCTTTAAAAAAATAATAACGAAGGTGCTGAAATGAATAGATTGATCCCGGGCGCAGCTGCGTCAACGCGTTATAGCTCTTCAGATACACTGCGTAAGACGCATAAACCGCACCGGCGTAACGCCGGCAGCCGGCTCTTCTCCGCTCTGCGGCTGTTCGCCGTAATCCTCGCATTTACCGCCCTGGCGCGGGCTGGCTTTATCCCCAACAACGAGCATCAACCGCATACCAGTGCTGTCGTGGTGATGGGACAGGGGGGGTCCTGGTTTAACCTCGGTTACTGAGGTGCCGGGTAAACGGTCGCAGCGCACACTGCTAAGCCTGATTATGCGTGCGTCGGGCTCTGGGCGTTAACCCGTTCAGTGACGCCTGTAGAGGCTGGGGGAAACACCGGTCCACTGTTTGAACGCGCGGGTGAAGGCGGTGGGCTCGGAAAAGCCCAGTTTGCGGGCTATTTCGGCCACCCCCAGGTTGGGCTGGCTCAGATAATGGATGGCGGCATCCCGTCGCACTTTGTCCTTGAGCTCCTGAAAGCTGACCCCCTCGGCCGTTAATTTTCGCCGCAGATTTCGAGAGGTCATATGAAGTCCGTCCGCAATCTCATCCATGCTGGCGGTGGCTATCTCCGTACTGTCCTCCAGGTAGTCGATGACACGCCGGGTGTAGACCGGGTAATAGGCCTGACGCTTGAACCAGTCCAGAGGCAGGGAGCGCAGGTATGGGCTCAGGGTGCGCGAGGTTTGCACCACCGGCGCATCAAGCAGGGCATTATCGAACACCAGACAGTTGGCGGGCTGTTCATACTCGGTACGGCAGGGAAACATGAGCCGGTGCTCCGCTGCATGTGCGGGCAGCGGAAAATCGAATGTAACCCGTTCCAGGGGAATGATCTGCCCGATCAGCCAGCTCGGAAAACGGTGCAGCAGCAGGAGTAGAAACTCGCGCAGGGTGTAGTCCGGGTCTTTGTCCGGTTCTGTCAGTCTGAGCGAGAGCGTCGAGTATTGATCACCCACCTTGAACTCCAGCTCCAGGGCGTCGGCAATCAGGTTGTAGTACTGCGAGAAGCGCTTATAGACAGAGCGCAGGTTGGGGCAGTGCACCAGATGCATGGCCACCAGTGCGAAGACGCCAACCCGCGAAGGCCTGCTGCCCATGCAGAGAAACTCATCATCCGCTTTTTTCCATAAACCCTGCGTCAATCGGCTCAATTGAAGCGGTGTGATGCGCAGATTGGGTTGTGTCAGCAGTTGCTCGTTAAGTCCCGCATCATGCAGCAATTGATGGTGATCGAGTCCCTGCCGTTTGGCGGCGGCGACTAGCGTGGTGGCAAAGTGTATCGATACGGAGTGGCGTTCGCTTTTCATGTCCGGGGTCCGGTTGTGGCGTTTGGCGGTGCGCAGGCCTGATCGGCTAATTATAAAACAGTTGTCCGAATATGTTAGGTATCTGGCTTCTTTCGTTATTGTTGAAACAGCCCCTCCCGCCGAAACTAGACCCTAAATCGGAGAGCAGTCCGCTCCCGCAGCAACAATAAATCAAGCCTGACAGCACTGCGTTCCACACCGCAGAGCAGGAAAAAATAAGAAGGAAGGGTCCCATGCAGAAACGTGAAGTCGTCGTCGTCAGTGGTGTTCGTACAGCTATCGGTGCCTACGGTGGCAGCCTGAAAGGCCATGCGCCCCATGTGCTGGCAAGCCTGGTAGCAGAGGAAGCGATCAAGCGTGCCGGTATCGATCCGGCGTCCGTCGGTCAGAGCGTTTTCGGTAATGTATTGCCAAGCGAGCCGCGCGACGCTTACCTGGCCCGTGTAGCTGCCGTTAATGCCGGTGTACCGGAAACGACGCCGGCCATGGGGGTTAACCGTCTGTGTGGCAGCGGCCTGCAGGCGGTACTGAGCGCTGCCCAGCAGATCGAGCTGGGTGTCTCCAAAGCGGTTATCGCCGGTGGCGCCGAATCGATGAGCCGGGCGCCGTACCAGCTGCCTAATGCCCGTTTCGGTCAGCGCATGGGCGATGGCGTCATGCTTGATCCGGTGGTCGGTGCACTGCATTGCCCGTTCAACAATATCCACATGGGTGTGACCGCTGAAAACGTGGCCGAGAAGTATGGCATCACCCGCGAGCAGCAGGATGAACTGGCGACACTGAGTCACAACCGTGCCCAGAACGCCATCGAGCAGGGCTATTTCAAGGAGCAGATCCTTCCGATCGAGATCAAGGGACGCAAGGGCCCGACCCAGTTCGATACCGATGAACATGTACGTTTCAACTGCACCCGGGACGATCTGGCAGGCCTGAAACCGGTGTTCAAGAAGGATGGCACGGTGACCGCGGGTAACGCCTCCGGCATGAACGACGCCGCCGCCGCTCTGGTGATGATGGATCGTGAAGAGGCAGAAGCCCAGGGCGTGAAAGCGATGGCGCGCCTGGTGGATTACTCCGTGGTCGGTGTGGATCCGAAGATCATGGGAATAGGCCCGGTGCCGGCGATCAGCGAAGTGCTGGAGCGCAACAACCTGGGTGTTACCGATATCGATGTCTACGAGGTTAACGAGGCGTTTGCGGCTCAGGCCCTGGCCGTGTGCCAGCAGCTGGATCTGCCCCGCGAGCGGGTGAACCCGAACGGCAGCGGCATCTCTCTGGGTCATCCCATTGGCGCCACCGGTGCCGCCATCACTGTGAAAGCGCTGTATGAGCTGAACCGAATCAATGGTCGCTACGCCGTTGTCAGCCTCTGTATCGGTGGCGGTCAGGGGATCGCGGCGCTGTTCGAACGCGTCTGAACCCCTTGATGGCGGGAGGTCGGGCAGGTTGATAGCCCGCCCGGGATTCCTTTCCCGCTGCATTGCAACTTTTCAGAACTGTTTGTCAGTGAGCAGGACACCAGTGCCCTTTCGGGCCAGCAATGGCCCCTTTTTTTCCGGCAAACAGCAGAAGGATAAAAATAATATGTTTAACGGTCAGGCAGTTAGCCTAAAACCTCTTGAAGACGGCCTGGTTGAGCTGGTGCTCGATCTGCAGGGTGAGGCGGTCAACAAACTGAACACGCTGACGATGGCTGAACTCGACGCCGCGGTCACCGAACTGGAACAGGCTGAAACTGTACGCGGTCTCTTGATCAGCAGCGCCAAGGACGCCTTTGTTGTCGGTGCCGATATCACCGAGTTTCAGCAGATGTTCTCGCTGCCGGAAGCGCAGCTGGAGCAGCTGATCAGTCGCTCCCATGCGCTCTATTCCCGCATTGAATCCCTGCCTTTTCCGACCCTGTCCGCGGTCAACGGCATGGCGCTCGGCGGTGGCTGTGAACTGGCGTTGAGCACCGATTTCCGTGTGCTCGATAAAACCGCGCGCATAGGCCTGCCGGAAGTGACACTGGGTATCTGCCCGGGCTGGGGCGGCACCGTACGCCTGAGTCGTCTGATCGATGCCGGTACGGCGCTGCAGTGGATGATGACCGGCAAACCGCAGAAGGCCGCTGTAGCACTGGCCACCGGTCTGGCAGACCAGGTGGTCGATAGCGCTGAACTGCGCAGCGCAGCACTGGAGCTGCTGCAGCAGGCGGTGCAGGGTAAGCAGGATTATCGTGCCAAACGGGCGCAGAAACAGAATGCCCTGGAGGATACAACGGCGCTGGAGGCGGTTGCCGAGCAGGCTGGCTGCAAGCTGGATCCCAACTACCCGGCGCCCGGCACGATCCTGGAGCTGGTTCGGCGACACGCCAAGCTGCCGTTTGAGCAGGCACTCGCCGCCGAGGTGGATACCTTTGTGAAGCTGGCAAGTTCCGATGTGGTGAAAAGCCTGGTCGGGCTGTTCCTGAACGATCAGCTGCTGAAGAAAAAAGCGCGTGGCCTGGGCAAGCAGGCGACCCCGGTAACCAAAAGCGCGGTTCTGGGCGCCGGTATTATGGGCGGCGGTGTTGCCTTCCAGTCTGCGTCTACCGGTACACCGATCCTGATGAAGGATATCCGTGATGAGGCGCTGGAGCTGGGCATCAAGACAGCCTCTGGCCTGCTCAATAAACAGATCGAAAAAGGGCGTCTGGACGAGGCCGGCAAACAGGCGGTTCTCGCCGGTATCACGCCGACGCTGGACTATGACGCCTTCGGCGGCGTCGACATCGTGGTTGAAGCGGTGGTGGAAAACCCGGCGGTCAAGGCCGCGGTACTGGCGGATGTTGAGCAAAAGGTGGCTGATAACACGGTGCTGGCCTCCAACACCTCCACCATCTCCATCGACCAGCTGGCGAAAAGCGTCAGCCGTCCGGAAAACTTCTGCGGCATGCATTTCTTCAACCCGGTGCATCTGATGCCGCTGGTGGAAGTGATTCGCGGCAGCCAGACCAGCGATGCCACCATCGCCCGTACCGTCGCCTATGCCACGGCCATGGGCAAAACCCCGATCGTTGTTAACGACTGCCCGGGCTTCCTCGTTAACCGCATTCTTTTCCCTTACTTCAACGCGTTTAACCGGCTACTGCTGGATGGCGTTGAATTTGAGCGCATTGACCGTGTCATGGAAGCCTTTGGCTGGCCGATGGGCCCGGCCTACCTGGCCGATGTGGTCGGTATCGATACCCTGGTACACGCCGACCATGTGATGCAGGAAGGCTTTCCGCAGCGCATGGGACATGACGGCGAAGTGATCGCCGAAGCACTGCTTGGCGCGGACCACCTGGGGCAGAAAAACGGCAAGGGCTTTTACGAATACGGTGTCGATGAAAACGGCCGCCGCTTCAAGAAGGCGCATGAAACCGCCCAGCAGTTGATCAGCAACCGGGTCAAGGTGGATGTGGAGATGAGCGATCAGGAGATTATCGATCGCATGATGATCCCCCTGTGTCTGGAAGCCGCGCTTTGTCTGGAAGAGGGCATTGTCGAGTCCCCGGCCGAAGTGGATATGGGGCTGATTCTGGGCCTTGGCTTCCCGCGTTTCCGCGGTGGCGCGCTGCGCTACATCGACACCCTGGGTCTGCAGGAGTTTGCAGACCGTGCTGAATCCCACCAGTCGCAGGGGCCTCTGTACCAGCTCACCCCTGGCTTCAGGGCACGCCTGGCCGAAGGCCGCACTTACTACTGATATCAACTGCTGACAAACGGATTCCGACCGCCGCTGTGGCCGGAGCCGCCAATAACAAAAAAGGTTGCAGCCCCGGGCTGAAACCGAGGAGTAGATGAGAATGAGCGAATACAAACACCCGCAGGTCGATGCCGAGTTTATCCTCAACGAAGTGGTCGGGTTCGACGAACTCTGTACTGACCACGGCTTCGATGAAGCCAATAGCGAACTGGCCTCCGTTATCCTGACGGAAGCGGGCAAGCTGGGTTCCGGTGTGCTGTCACCCCTCAATGTGATCGGTGATACCCAGGGCGTAAAACTGACCGACAAGGGTGTCGAAGAGACGGCGGGTTTCAAGGAAGCCTACCAGCAGTTCGCTGAAGGCGGCTGGAGTTCACTGATCGCCGAGGAGGAGTTTGGCGGCCAGGCTCTGCCCAACGTGCTGGGCACCGCCGTTAACGAAATCTGGCAATCCGCCAACATGGCGTTTGCCCTGTGCCCGCTGCTGACCCAGGGCGCGGTGGAAGCGATCGCTCATCACGGCAGCGAGGAACTGAAACAGACCTACCTGCCGAAGATGGTGTCCGGCGAGTGGACCGGCACCATGAACCTGACCGAGCCGGATGCGGGTACCGACCTGGCAGCGGTAAAAACCAGGGCGATTCCCAACGGCGATCACTACCTGATCACCGGCCAGAAGATCTTTATCACCTGGGGCGATCATCAGATGACCGACAACACCATTCACCTGGTGCTGGCCCGTCTGCCGGATGCACCGGCCGGTGTGAAGGGCATCTCCCTGTTCGTGGTACCCAAGTTCCTGCTCGATGCCGATGGCAATCCGGCTGTGCGAAACGATGTGAACTGTGTCTCTGTGGAGCACAAGCTGGGTATCCATGCCAGCCCGACCTGCGTCATGAGCTACGGCGATAAGGAAGGGGCTATCGGCTACCTGGTGGGCGAGGCCAACAAGGGTCTGGCCTACATGTTCACCATGATGAACTGCGCCCGTCAGGCGGTGGGTTTGCAGGGCGTGGCCATTGCCGAGCGCTCCTACCAGCAGGCACTGGAGTATGCCAAGGAGCGTCTGCAGGGCACTAACAAGGACGGCAGTCGCTTTGCCATCATCAAGTTCCCGGATGTGCGCCGCATGCTGATGCAGATGAAGTCCGCCACCGAAGCGATGCGTGCTCTGGCCTTTGTCGGCGCCGCAGAAGTGGACCGCGCCGGCCGCGCGCCAGATGAAGCGAGCCAGCGTAAACATCAGGCACGCCTGGAGCTGCTGACGCCGATTGTCAAGGGCTGGATCACCGAACTCTCCCAGGAGATCACTTACCTCGGCACCCAGGTCAACGGCGGCATGGGCTTTATCGAAGAGACCGGCTCGGCGCAGCACTACCGCGACGCCCGCATCCTGACCATCTACGAGGGCACGACCGGTATCCAGGCGCTGGACCTGGTTGGTCGTAAAACCCTGCTCAACAAGGGCGAGTCGCTGGCGGAGCTGCTGGTCGAGATCGAAGAAACCGTGATCGCACTGGAAGGCCAGTCCGCCTTTGCCGAACAGGGCAAGGCACTGCGCGAGGCGCTGGAAGCCGGGCAGGCCGCGCGCACCTGGCTGCTTGAAAATGGCGCCTCGGATCCTGCGGCCGCGGGCAGCGTCAGTGTTCACTTCATGATGCTGTTTGGCTACCTCTGTGGCGGCTGGCTGATGGGTAAATCAGCACTGCGCGCCCAGGCGCAGCTCGACGTCGGCAACGGTGACCCGGAATACCTGAAGGCGAAGCTGGTGACAGCACAGTTCTTCTCCGAACACCTGCTGCCGCGTGCCAAGGCCAGCCTGGAAACCGTGCAGAAGGGCAGTGCCAGCATCATGGCGCTGAGCGAAGAGCAGTTCTGAACGCCGCAGTAAGCATCAGCGACCCGGGCCTGGCCCGGGCGCTGTTCCCGAAAAGAGCAGGCCTCAGGTTCGATACCAAGGCCACACAATAACAAGAGAGACAATGCCGGATTCGATCAGCGCATCGCCGGCATAAAAGAGGTTAACCATGAAAGTACTCGTCGCCGTAAAGCGCGTGATCGACTACAACGTCAAAGTGCGCGTTAAAGCCGATAACTCCGACCTTGACCTGGCCAATGTAAAGATGGCCCTGAATCCCTTCTGTGAGATTGCCGTTGAAGAAGCCGTGCGCCTGAAAGAGGCCGGTACCGCGTCCGAAGTGGTGGTCGTCTCCATCGGTCCCAAGGCGTGCCAGGAGCAGATTCGTACCGCCCTGGCGCTGGGCGCTGACCGCGGTATCCAGATCGATACCGAAGCGATGCCGGAATCCCTCTCCGTGGCCAAACTGCTGGCCAAAGTGGTTGAGGCGGAACAGCCGGGCCTGGTGATTCTCGGCAAGCAGTCGATCGACTCCGACAACAACCAGACCGGTCAGATGCTGGGCGCGCTGACCAACATGCCTCAGGGCACCTTCGCCTCGGCGGTCAAGGTGGACGCGGAGCAGGTTGAGGTGACCCGCGAAGTGGACGGCGGGCTGCAGACCGTTGCGCTGAAGCTGCCGGCGATCGTGACCACCGACCTGCGTCTGAACGAGCCGCGCTATGCCAAGCTGCCGGACATCATGAAGGCGAAGAAAAAGCCGCTGGAGGTCCAGACCCCGGCCGACCTGGGTGTGGAGGTTAAAGCCCACACCCGCCTGCTGAAGGTCACACCGCCGGCCGAGCGCCAGGGCGGCATCCGCGTAGCCAGCGTGGATGAGCTGATCGAGAAACTGAAAAACGAAGCCAAGGTCGTGTAAGGGGAGATATCTGATGGCTATTCTGATTATTGCAGAACATGACAACAGCACCCTCAAGGGTGCAACCCTGAACGCCGTGACTGCGGCCGCTCAGATGGGAACTGAACTCCACCTGCTGGTGGCCGGTGAGAACTGCGCCAGCGTGGCAGAGGCTGCGTCCCAGATCCCCGGTTTGAGCAAGGTGCTGGTGGCTGATGATGCGGCCTATGCATATCAGCTGGCGGAGAACCTGGGCAAGCTGGTATCGGAGCTGGGCAAGGACTACAGCCATGTGGTGGCGCCTGCGACCACCACCGGCAAGAACGTGATGCCGCGGGTGGCGGCGCTGCTGGATGTGGCGCAGGTGTCCGATATCACCGCGGTGGAATCCGCTGATGTTTTCCAACGCCCGATCTACGCCGGCAACGCGATCGCCACCGTCGAGTCTCTGGACCCGATCAAGGTGATCACCGTGCGCGGTACCGCCTTTGATGCGGCCGCCACCACCGGTGGCAGTGCCAGCGTTGAAGCGGTGGCGGCCGTGCATGATGCCGGGCTGTCGAAACTTGTCAGTGAAGAGATCGCGCAGTCCGACCGTCCCGACCTGACCGCCGCCCAGGTGGTTGTCTCCGGCGGTCGTGCCCTGGGCAACAGTGAAAACTTCGCCCTGCTGGAGAAACTGGCTGACAAGCTCGGTGGTGCTGTGGGTGCGTCCCGCGCCGCGGTCGACGCGGGCTTTGTGCCTAACGACATGCAGGTCGGACAGACCGGCAAGATCGTGGCGCCCGACCTGTACATCGCGGCAGGTATCTCCGGGGCGATCCAGCACCTGGCCGGCATGAAAGAGTCCAAGGTGATCGTGGCGATCAACAAGGACGAGGAGGCACCGATCTTCCAGGTGGCCGACTACGGCCTGGTCGCTGACCTGTTTGAAGCGATTCCCGAGCTGGAATCCAAACTCTGAGCAGGAGTGTTTGCCATCCACCCCGCCTCCTGACGTGAATCCCGCACAGTGCCCCGATCCCTGATCGGGACGGGGCACCTGCTAAAGCATCCCTTCAAAGCCGCATCAGGTTTTTACCTTTGCCAATGGCTGGCCCTAGGGTTGGTTTCACGATCAGGGCGCCGGGTTAAGGCTAAGAGAGGTTTATATGCGTGAATCGATGGAGTTTGATGTCGTCATTGTCGGTGCCGGGCCTGCGGGTCTTTCCACCGCCTGTCGTCTGATGCAGCAGGCGCAGACACATGAGCAGGAACTGACGGTGTGTGTGGTGGAGAAGGGTTCCGAGGTTGGTGCTCATATCCTCTCCGGCGCGGTGCTGGAAACCCGCGCCCTGGATGAGCTGTTCCCCGATTGGAAAGAACAGGGCGCACCGCTGAACACCCCGGTCACCGAAGACCAGGTGTATCTGCTCAAGAATGCAGAGAAGGGCAGCCGTATTCCCAATGCGCTGGTACCCAGGACCATGCACAACCAGGGTAACTATATCGTCAGCCTGGGTAATCTGTGCCGCTGGCTGGCGGAGCAGGCGGAAGCGCTGGGCGTCGATATCTTTCCGGGCTTTGCCGCCGCGGAGCTGCTCTATGATGACCAGGGCCGGGTCAAGGGGATCGCCACCGGCGACATGGGTGTCACAGCGGACGGTGAGCAGGGGCCCAACTACACCCCCGGTATGGAGCTGCACGCAAAATACACGATCTTTTCCGAAGGCTGCCGCGGTCATCTCGGTAAGGAACTGAGCCAGCGTTATAACCTGCAGGCCGAGGCCGACAGTCAGCATTACGGCTTGGGTATCAAGGAGTTGTGGGATATCCCCGCGGAGCAGCATCAGCCGGGTCTGGTGGTTCACGGTTCCGGCTGGCCGCTGGAGGCCGACACCAGTGGCGGCTTTTTCCTCTACCACACCGACAACACCCAGGTGGTGGTCGGATTGATCGTTGATCTGAACTATACCAACCCTTACCTGAGTCCCTATGACGAGTTTCAACGCCTCAAGCACCACCCGGTCCTCAAGCGTCACCTGGAGGGCGGCAAGCGCGTCTCCTACGGCGCCCGTGCCATCACCAAGGGTGGCTATAACTCGCTGCCGAAAATGACCTTCCCCGGCGGCCTGCTGGTGGGCTGTGATGCCGGTACCCTGAACTTCAGCAAGATCAAGGGAAGCCACACCGCGATGAAGTCCGGCATGCTGGCGGCAGAGGCGGTGTTCGAAGCGCTGCAAAGCGGCGATCAGGGAGGCAGCGAACTGCACCGCTACAGCGAGCTGTTCAAGCAGTCCTGGCTGTATGACGAGCTGTACCGCTCGCGCAATTTCGGCCCCGCGATGCACAGGTTTGGTCAGATGCTCGGCGGTGCCTTCAACTATATCGACCAGAACTGGTTTGCTGGTCGTATCCCGCTGACGCTGCATGATAATCATCCCGATCATGGGCGCATGAAACCGGCCAGCGAATGCCAGCCGATCGAGTACCCCAAACCGGATGGCAAACTCAGCTTCGACAAGCTGTCCTCGGTGTTTCTGTCAAACACCAACCATGAAGAGGATCAGCCCTGTCACCTGAAGCTGAGCAACGCGCAGATTCCGCTGCAGCAAAACCTGACCAGGTTCGCCGAACCGGCGCAGCGCTACTGTCCTGCCGGCGTCTACGAGGTGATCGACGAGAGTGCCGGTCCACGCTTCCAGATCAACGCGCAGAACTGTTTGCACTGCAAAACCTGCGATATCAAAGACCCGGCACAAAACATCACCTGGGTTACACCTGAAGGTATGGGCGGGCCCAACTACCCCAACATGTGATCCCTGCGCAGTGATTGAAAACGGTTAACTGAGAACTCTTATATCCAGGGGATAGCGATGTCGGAACAGGCGCAACGCAAACTTCTGCATACGCGCAGCGTGGAGTGCAGGGGCTACCAGCTTGATGGCGGTTTGTGGGAAATAGAGGGAAGAATGCGGGATCTGAAAAGTTTCCCCATGGAAAACGAGGATCGCGGCGGCATAGCAGTGGGAGAACCCCTGCATGATATAGCGCTGACACTGACGCTGGATCGTACGCTGCTGATCCACAGGGTCGAAGCGACAATCGATGCCTCACCCTTCCGCCAGTGCCCGCGCATTACCGGCGCATTCAAGGTGCTGGAGGGGATGCGGCTGAAATCCGGTTTTACCCGCGAGGCCCGCGATAAACTCGGCGGCGTGAATGGCTGTACCCATCTGCTGGAGCTGCTCGGGCCGATCGCGACAACGGCATTCCAGACGCTGTGGCAGTCCGAAAATGGATACAGCGGTGATGATCCCGGGGTCATTAACGCCATCGTCGATACCTGTCATACGCTGGCGCGTGATGGCGAGGTGATGCAGCGCGTGCTGCCGCAGTCTGCAGGGGGTGACCCGTCAAAAACAGAGCCTGGAAAGGGGTTTGGAACATGAATCAGAACATCGGCAAAGAACTCGCGGACGGCGTGCTTTATCTGACGCTGGAGCGCCCGGAAAAGAAAAATGCGCTCACCCAGTCGATGTACCAGACGCTGACACAGACACTGGCTGCGGCGGACGAAGACCCCGAGGTACGTGTTATCCACCTGACCGGCAGCGGTGACAGCTTCTGCGCCGGTAATGACATCGCCGATTTTATCGCGGCCGGCCAGTCGGACTACCGTGATCTGCCGGGGCTGCATTTTCTGCAGCAGTTACATCGCCAGCGTAAGCCGGTGGTGGTGGCGGTAAATGGTATCGCGGTGGGTATCGGTGTGACCCTGTTGCTGCACTGCGATATCGCCTATGCGGTGGAGAGCGCCAGGTTCCGGCTGCCCTTTGTCGATCTCGGTGTCGTGCCTGAAGGCGGAAGCAGCCAGATCCTGCCGCAGATGCTGGGACACCGGAAAGCCGCAGAGCTGCTGCTGGCCTGTGAGCCCTTTGATGCCGGCGAGGCCGAACGCTACGGCATCATCAACCACAGTTATCCTGCTGAACAGTTGCTGTCGAAAAGTCGTGAGATGGCACTCAAGCTGGCTGCTAAGCCTGCCGTGGCGCTGCAGCAGGCCAAGCAGATGTTGAAGGCGAATACAGGGAAGCCGCTTGATGAGGTTCTGCCGGCGGAAGTGGCTCTGTTCATGGAAAGACTCGGCTCCGAAGAGACGCAAAAGATCCTGCGCAGTTATCTTTCCCAGTAGCTCGAGTTCTGGCGGTTGACGTGACGAACGGCCGGTCCCCGAGTGGGGCCGGCCGTTTTATCATGGAGCGGATTAGTGCTGGAACGCGCTCAGCAGCGGCGGCAGACCGGGGAACATGCCGATGCCTGCCATCACCAGGCAGAGGATGCCGAAGGTGAGGCCGGGAATGATCCAGCGGCCGGTATGGCCGAGGCTCTTGCCGCGCTCCTTGCAGCCGATCAGGCCGAGGTTGTCCAGCAGTACCGTCAGTGACCAGCCGAACACAGGGTTGACCAGTGCTGATGAGAAGATCACCACGGCGGCAGACTGGGTGGTTTTCCCCTCGCGGGTCATCTGCATGCCCGCTTCCAGCAGCGGCAGGAACACGCCGACAATCAGCGCCACACTCAGCACCGGCTGCCAGATCGCCAGGTCCATCGGATAGCCCCAGAGTGCTGCGATTACGCACAACAGGCCGGTGAGTACCGCGCCGGCAGCGATAGGGCGGCGCGCGATAGCAGCGGGGACGATATAGGTGCCCCAGGAGGAGGCCAGGTTACCGCCACCGAGCAAACTGCCCACCGCCTGCCGGGTCGCCGCGGAGACCATGGTGTCGTCGATGTTCATCAGTACCCGCTCGGTCTTGGGCGGGTAGCTGATCTCCTGAAATACCCGGTGGCCGAGGAAGTCCGGCGACCACATGGCTACAGCCAGTACCGCGAACGGCGCCACGGCGATGAAGTTCTCAAGAGTCGGCAGGCCGAGCTGCCAGCCGCTGTTCTCGCCCCACCAGTAGGCCGGGTTAAGGTTGGGGATGCCGGGCTCGGTGCTGAATTCGAACGGCGCGCCAAGCGCAAAGGCGATTACGCCTGCCAGCACGGAACCAAGCGGAATCGCCAGCCAGCGCAGCTGCAGATGCTCCAGCCAGGCATACATGACGATGGTGCTGATGATGATCACAAAGGCGATATAGGCCATATCGAAGCCCTCCGCCCAGGCGAACAGCTTGCTGATCTGGCCGGTAATGCCGATGAAGCCTAGGTAGAGCAGCAGCCCGCCACAGACACCGTTACTGGTGAGCCGGGCCAGCAGGCTGCCGCCCTTGGTGATCCCCAGAATGAAGCCGAATACACCGATCAGAATACCCAGCGCCATGGGGTGGCCACCGGATGCAACGATCAGTGGAATCAGCGGAATCAACGGGCCGTGGGTGCCGGCCAGGTTGGCGGTCGGGTTCATAAAGCCCGATACCAGCACGACGAACAGCAGTGCAGCGATCAGCAGCTCAAAGCGGGAGTTCTCCACCACGAACTCCGGCGACAGGCCGAGGGGCGCGGCAAAGGCGCCGACCACTGCGGCCACCATGACGATCTTCCCGATCGTCGCGGCCATGGCGGGAACCCAGTCCTCCAGTTCGAAGCGGTAATCGCGAAACGGCAGGTTAGGGCGCCAGCGTCGCGGCGCCATCACCTGCAGTTCATGTTCGAGGTATTCGGTACGGCTGGAAAACGCGGAACGGGGTTTGTGTTGGGATTGGTAGCTAGTGTCATTGCTCATGTCGGCTCTTATCCTGGTTGGGTCGACTTGGTGCGAACGCAGGATTCTAGGTAGGGGGATAGGCCGGCACAATTGAGCATTAGGCTAACGCACCTGCAGCAAAATCGAGCGAGCAAGCCTTAAGAAAGGGTTGGACTGCGGTGGATTGTGGTCGCGTTAATCGGCCTGCGGCTGCAGCATCTGGAGCTGCTGCACAACCCAGTCCGGGGCGTCGTGGGGCAGATCATGTCCCGCCCAGGGGTGGGATCTGAGCTCCACGCCCCAGCGCTCCGCTATCGCCTGACTGCAGCCGGGGTTCACCAGTTGATCGCCCAGCGCATTGAGGATCAGGGTCCTGGCGACGGGTGGGGTCGAGGGGGCCCGGAAGCGGGCCGCAGCGCTGAGCTGACGGATGAAGTTGGCGCGGGATAGCGGTCGTTCGCTGGCATAGCGGGACCACTCCGCGATACGTGTCTCGCGGTCTGCCTTGTATTGGCAGGTGAGCTCGAAAACCTGGGCTTCACGCTGCTCGGTCGGCTGTGTCAGCGATCGCATCAGGGTAAAAAACGCAGCCGGCCAGAGCCGGTTCCAGGGTGAACTGAAGTTGCCAAAGCTCGAGTTGACGAGCACCAGAGCGTTAACCTCCTGCGGATAGCAGCGCGCCCACTCGGTGGCGATCATGCCGCCCATGGACAGGCCAAACAGATTGATCGGCCCGCGATGACCTATGCCTGAACGGACCTCCTCCATGGCGCTGTTGATCAGCAGTGGGCTGGCTTCGCTATTGAGCTGACCGTTGCCGGGCGTATCGGGGCAGAGCACCTCGACGCCCAGGGTCTCACCCAGGCGCGAGGAGAAATCGCCCCAGTGGCGTTTTTCTCGCGCCAGTCCGCGCAGCAACACCCAGGCAGGGGCGCTCTGCCTGACGTCAGTGGCGCCGCGCTGGCTGAGTTCCGTGGTCATTCCTGCGGCTCTCCCTTCAGCCAGCGTCGCTCGGCGTGACGCTGATGGCGTTCCCGTGCCTGCTCGTCCGGCAGCCAGTTCTGCCAGGAGCGGACCGCGTTGATCATGAATTCGAGCAGCAGGTAGTGACGTCTCAGGGTTCGTCGCTGGCGATGGGGCACCATGGGGTTGAATAGCCCGGTATAGCTGGTGAGCTGTCTGAGGTTCTTTTTCACCCAGAGCCAGGAGCCCATCTCCAGCGTCAGGGGCAAAAAGGCGTGTTCGGAACGGCCCAGGTGCTCGCTATAGAGGTAATCCCAGAGGTCGCCATGGGTGCTGTAGTGATGGAACTGGGGCTCGAACAGGTAAGTGTGGTGCGGGTGGGCTTTCTCGAACAGCCTGAGCATGGCGTGCAGCTCGGGGGTGTGCTCCATCATTCCGCTGCCGCTGGCATAGGGAAACCAGACCCGGTCACGCATGCCGAACCCGGAATGGCAGTCCAGCGCCAGGGTAAAGGGGGAGTGCAAGGTATGTTGTCTGACCAACGCGCAGAGTGCAGCAGCTTCCGCCTCCATCGGATCACCCTTGCGGCCGCGGTACCAGGGCAGCCAGCGCCCGAGCCGGTGCCCCGCGACGAGCCAGGGGCGGGGGGCTATAGCATCGATCGGCGCGTTGCGCATCAGGTCCACGCCGCGGCCATTACTGCGCAGGCCCCGGGCCATCCCCACCGGGTTGACCAGTGGCAGCATCACCAGCCGCATTTGCGTCAGCGCGTGGGTCAGCCCCTCATCCCAGTGCAGGCGGCTGACCAGGGTGGCCAGCTGGGCCAGCAGTAGCTGGGTACCGATCCGTTCAATACCGTGCACGCCACCACAGAGGATCAGTACCGGCGCCTCTTTGGCCGTGCTGCCAAGCTCCAGCGCATAGACCGGCAGGGCCAGCTCGCCATCGAACACCTCGGTCAGAACCTGGACTCTGAGTCTGTCACCTCCCTTATGCAGCAGCTTTTCCAGCAGACGCATCTCCGGTAGCCGGTCACGGTAGTATTGCTGCCGCAAGAGTTGCTCGGGCTCCGGGAGGGACTGCTGGTTGGTAAGAGTATCCATACTTCCGGCCAGGTGATTGCTTCTACGATTGTTCATCCAGTGTAGACGCCGGCTGTTACGAATGTTCGGACAGCCGGCTCGTCGTTGTGAATTATGCAGCCGCCTGTTGGCCGCCAAACCCTGGCTCAGGGGAATGTGTAAGAGGGACAGTGCCCGGGTGCCACCAGTGACCGCCAGGATTAAGGGGGGAACAGCACCGGTAGCAGGATAACCGGTGCAGGATCCATTGCCGCTGTCAGGATCTTAGGGCTCCAGGTTATTTGTTGCGCTCATCAACGCTAAGCGCACCGGGACCGACCGCTACCAGTACCAGCAGGCCGCCGATCATCGAAATCTCTTTCCAGAAGGTGTTCCATTCACCCTCGACCCAGAAGGGGTGGAAAATGAAAGCGGTACCCAGAGTGAACAGTATCAACAACAGTGCGGCTATCCGTGTCAGGAAGCCGATGATAACGGCGAAACCGCCGAAGAGCTTAATCGCAAACCCTATCCAGACAGCGAAGGCGGGAACTCCCTGGCTCGCGGCATACCCGGTCGGCACATCGCCGGTAAGCAGGGCAAAGCCGCCCATGAAATAGATAAGTACCAGCAGGATGCGTCCTACCAGCAGCAGATATGGGTTGTTCGCTGTACCAGTCATCGGTATCTCCCCCAACAACGTCAGTGGATTGGTACGACTAACTATAGCAGTAGAGAGGCGAACTCGAAGGAGCGGGTGCAGCAGGGGAAGGGGGACATCAGGGATTCAAACAGCTGCAGGAAAGGTGAAGAAGGGGCGTAGGGCGGCGCCCCTAAAGGGGGAAGGATGTGGCGGTCGTTTCAACTCTCATGCTCGGAGCCCGTGCCTGACTCCATCACCGGATGACTGGCAGAAGCGGGCTCATCCTGCTGGCATAGTTGGTCCAGGTCTTCAATGCAGACCTGAAGAAACTGGTGGAAATCGCGGAACAGGGGGCTGGTGGGCCCGGTAACCTGGCAGTTCTGGCGGTTATTTTTCATGACTTAGTCCTCTGGTTGATTTGTGATCAATGGGGCATTTTAGTCATGCGTACCAACGCGGTTTCGGCTACAGCGTCCTTTTATGGGTTCTGAGCGACATCCTGTGGCTGTTCGCGGCTTTCATAGATCAACCGCCGGCCGCGCGGAAGCGAAGTGCCATGGGGGATGGCGTTGACCCACCGATTCCAGTCCTGTCCGGGATTCAGCTCCTCAGAGCTGGTCCTGGTTATATAGAGGCGGAATTAGAAGGTGCAGGGCTGGGGTATACGCTGAGCAGTAGCTATTTGAGCACAGGGATTATTTATAACGAGTATTGTTTTGTGCTGTATCGGTTAAAAAAAAGATTCGCTGATTTTAAAAGCAGATTAAACGCTTTGCTGAAGAGTAATGCGGATTTAATAAGGCAATATGCAACTAAGTACCTGACGATCTATGCGGGCTGAAATCAGCAGCAAGAGGCAGGATGTCAACTGACATCCCTGGGCGCCTGACCGCCGGCTTTTTTGCAAAGACCTCAGCATGGGATATCTCTGTTTCAGGTTTGCGCCTCGCCGCGCTCTCTGATCCTCAGGTGATTCTCCTGCCCTGCAGCTGAGCCGGTAGGTCGCTACCTATGTATTTTTGTTCATAGGTTAGGGGCCGGACAGTGCAGTTAATGATCCACGTCAAACCAGGGTTCATAACGTCGGCAGCCTGTTTTAAAACGTAGTATTTCACATACACTATATATATAATTGCGCGTTACTAAATGTTTTATATTTTTAGATATATTTAATAATACTGTCATGCGAAGGGCGTGAGCGTTTTATTAAAGATGTTGCTTTTAAAATATAGTGCTTGTTTGACATAGATGATTTGTCGGCTATTTATAAAGACATTTACTTTATGTTTTGGCCGGTTATATAAACTCCTTGAGATGTCGGTATGAAAAAGAATTTGCCAGTTACAGAGAATGAGGTGCAGTTTCCGCAAGGGAAAAAGCTGGTTTCGGCAACCGATGTCAAGGGTGTTATTACTCACTGTAACCAGGCGTTTATCGATATCAGCGGCTTCAGCAAAGAGGAGCTGATCGGCAGTTCGCACAATATCGTGCGTCATCCGGATATGCCGCCAGAGGCATTCGCGACCGTGTGGGGATACCTTAAAGCGGGTAAACCCTGGATGGGGCTGGTGAAGAACCGCTGCAAAAGCGGTGATTATTACTGGGTCAACGCCTATATCACTCCGGTGACCGATAACGGCGAAATCGTGGGTTATGAATCGGTACGTTCCTGCCCTTCGCGGGAGGATGTGGCGCGTGCGGAAAAGCTTTACGCCAGGGTCCGTAATGGCAAGACAGCTGTACCGATCTGGAGCAGGTTTTCGCCGAGCGCCTGTTTGCTCACGCTGCTGTTTGCGCTGGCCGCGTTCCTGTTTTACGCAGGGGAGGTTATCTGGTCTGAAACGGTTCTGGCGGCAGGCTTTGTCGCTTATCTGGCCTGGAACCGGGTATCCAGAACACGTATGCGGGAATCGGTCATGACGCTGATGGGCAAGACCTTTTCAGATGATCTGGCCGCGCTCAGTTATACCGATGATGATCTGGAGCTGGGCAGGTTGAAAGTCGCGGTGCTGGCGCAGCAGGCGCACCTGAATGCGGTGCTGACGCGTCTGGAAGAGTGCGCCGACCGGGTGAGAGATGAATCGGTTCAGGGGCTGAATATCGCCAACCAGGCTCAGGGAACCCTGCGCGAGCAGCAGGTCGAGACCGAGAAGGTGGCCGGGGCGATGGACGAGATGTCCCGTGCGATCGCAGAAGTCTCCTCGAATGTGCAGGATACGGCGGATAAATCATCAACCGCGCGGTCGGTGGCCAGCAACGGCTCTGCCGTGATCGAGGGCACCCGGGCAGCGATCGAGAACCTCAAATCGACGGTTCACAATATCAGTGACTCGGTGGATGAGCTGGCGCGTGAGACTCAGGTGATTGCCGAGGCCACCAAAATCATCGAGGTTATCGCCGAGCAAACCAATCTGCTGGCTCTTAACGCTGCGATCGAGGCTGCACGGGCAGGGGAGCATGGCCGCGGTTTCGCCGTGGTTGCCGAAGAGGTGAGGAACCTGGCGCAACGCACCCAGAACTCCACCCGCGAGATCCATGGCATCATCGAGTCTTTGACCCAGCGCTCCGAGCAGTCCGTGCAGGCCGCCACCCAGGGCAACGAAGTGGCCGAAAGCGGTTTGCAGCGTGTGCTGGAGGCGGAACAGACGCTCTATGATATCGAGGAGTCCGTGTCGCATATCGCGCAGATGGCGATGCAGATGGCTGCAGCGGTGGAGGAGCAGTCACAGGTGTCCGATGAGATTAACGGACAGGTTTCCCAGATCTCCAGTCTGGCTGCCTTCAACCTGCAGGAAGGCGAAGAGTCCAGCGCCAGTGCCCAGCGCATGGGTAACATCGCCCACGAACTGCATGAGCTGGTAGTCCGCTTCAAATAAACTTAACGGTTTATGCCCAACAGGCCCGCCCAGCACCGCTGGAGCGGGCCTTTTTGATGTTTTTCCCTGTTCCCCTTCGGGCGAATCGGCCGGCGGAAATATATCTGGCATTGAAGGCCGCTAAATTGGACGGCCTGAGTCGCATCATTTATACCGAGTATTACGCGACGCAAGGTCGATCCACCGGTCGATACCGAACCGGTGCAGAACAAGGAGCATGTTGTGAGACCCTTACTGGCTGCTTTTGCACTGTTATTTATCTATGTCCCGCCATCATTCGCTGAGGATGCGCCTCTGCCCAGCGTAATAGTGCACCAGGTTGAGGCGAGCGATCTCACGCCGGGCTTTAAGCTGACCGGGCGGGTGGAAGCCCGCGAGAGTGTTGATCTGCTGGCGCGGGTCTCCGGCTTTCTCGAGGAGCGCGCCTTCACTGAAGGTCGCAGTGTCGAGCAGGGCCAGGTGCTGTTTCGCATTGAAAAAAACAGTTACGAGATCAGCCTTAAAGAGGCGCAGGCGAACCTGCTATCTGCCCAGGCGGTGTTGCAGAACGCACGGAGTAACCTGAGTCGCATACAGACGCTGAGTGAGCGTAAGGTTGCTTCGGAATCGCAGCTGGATCAGGCGCGCTCGGAGAGTGATCAGGCCCGGGCGGCGCTGTTAAGTGCTGAGGCGGGGCTGGCGCGGGCGCAGCTGAACCTGGAGTACACCGAGGTCAAGGCACCCTTTACCGGGCGTATCGGCAAGTCCAACTTCTCCGTGGGTGATCTGATCGGACCGGAGTCGGGGCCGCTGGCGACCCTGGTCAAGCTGGACGAGGTCTATGTCAGCATGGCGGTCAGCGTGAAGCTGATGCTTGATGCCCGCAAGCAGGGGATCGATCTGGATAACCCGCCGTCAGCCCCTTCGCTTATTCTTTCCGATGGCAGTGCCTATCCCTATGAGGGCCGCTTCGACTACATTGCGCCGGAAGTGGATACCCGCACTGATACCCTCTCGTTGCGAGCGGTGTTCCCCAACCCGGACGGGCTGCTGCTGGCCGGCGAATTTGTCAATGTAGAGGTGCGCAGCAAGACTGCAGAGAGCGGTATCCTGATTCCTCAGTCCGCCGTGCAGCGTGACAGCGGAGGCTATTTCGTCCTCCGGGTTGCCGACAACAACATCGTCGAGATGACTCGCGTTGAGCTTGGCCGCCAGCTTCAGGGCAGCTGGCAGGTGCTTGCCGGACTCTCGCCGGGCGACACCATCATCACCCAGGGGTTGCAGAAAGTCAGACCGGGTATGCCTGTCGATGCGATAGAGGAGTAGAGCATGTTTTCTATCTTCTTTATCGGCCGTCCCAAGTTCGCGATGGTCATCGCGTTGCTGCTGATGATTGCCGGTGCTATCGCCGCACTCAACCTGCCCGTGGCTCAGTTCCCCGATATCGTGCCGCCCAAAATCCAGGTGAGTGCCACCTATCCCGGTGCCAGTGCCGAGATTGTGGAGCAGGCGGTGGCCACGCCGATCGAGGCGCAGGTGAACGGCGTGGACAATATGACCTCCATGTCGTCCAGCTCCAGTAATAACGGCAGCTACTCGTTAACGGTTACCTTTGCCGTGGGCACGGATGCGGATCAGGCTGCAGTTAACGTGCAGAACCGGGTGGCACTGGCCGAGCCATCGCTGCCTCAGGAGGTGGTGCGTCAGGGGGTGGTCAGCCAGAAGCGGGCAACCAATATCCTGATGATGGTGAACCTGCTGTCGCCCGGGGGAACCTATGATGACCTGTTCCTGAGCAATTACTCCACGCTGTATCTCGAGGACAGCCTGGCGCGTATCGATGGCGTCGGCTCCGCCTCGCAGATGGGGCCGATGGAGTACGGAATGCGGATCTGGCTGGATCCGGATCGCATGAAAGAGCTGGATCTGGCGCCGGCCGAGATCAGCAGCGCGATCCAGCAGCAGAACCTGCAGGCGGCCGTGGGGATAATCGGCCAGCCGCCGATTACCGAAAACCAGCAGTTCCAGTACACCCTGACCGCCAAGGGGCGTCTGGAATCGGTGCAGGAGTTTGAAAATATTATCCTCAGAACCGGCGACGATGGCGCCGCTATCCGCCTGCGCGATGTGGCCAGGGTGGAGCTGGGGTCCCAGAGTTACAGCGGCAGAGCCACAGTGGATGGCCTGCCGGCGGCCACTATCGCCATCTATCCAAGCCCCGGTGCCAACGCGCTGGCAGTGGCTGACCGGGTTTATGCTGAGCTGGACCGGTTGAGTGCGCAGTTCCCGGACGATGTGGAATACGCGATTCTGTACGATACCACCACGGCGGTGAAGGTCTCGCTGCAGGAGGTGGTGCAGACCCTGTTTATCACCTTCACCCTGGTGGTGCTTGTCACCTACCTGTTCCTGTCTGACTGGCGCTCGACGTTGATTCCTGCAGCGGCGATACCGATTTCGCTGATCGGCACCTTTGCCGCGCTCTATGCGCTTGGTTTTACGATCAACACCATCTCCCTGTTCGCGCTGATCCTGGCGATCGGTATCGTCGTTGACGATGCAATCGTGGTGGTTGAAAACGTCAGGCGTCATATCCAGGAGGGGCTGGCGCCCCGTGAGGCGACGGCGCAGTCCATGCGAGAAGTGACGGGGCCGGTAGTCGCCACTACCCTGGTTCTGCTGGCGGTGTTTGTGCCGGTTGCATTCATGCCGGGTATTACCGGGCGCCTGTATACCGAGTTTGCCGTCACCATCGCGGTGGCGGTGTGTATTTCTTCGCTGAACGCGCTGACGCTGTCGCCGGCACTCTGTGCCCTGTTATTGAAACCGGGCGAGCAGTCGGCGGCTCTGTTTCGTCAGTTTGATCGCCTGATTCAGTGGGGGAGGCGGGGCTATCTGAGGCAGGTCCGTGTGCTTACCCGGCGCCTGCTGTTGAGTATGGGGTTGCTGGCGGCCATGGGAGGTGGCGTGATTTACCTGTTTTCGGCCACGCCCACCGGCTTTTTACCCTACGAGGATAACGGCGCGTTTTTCATTAACGTACAGCTGCCAGATGGCGCCTCGCTAAACCGTACCGAGGAGGTCATGGAGCAGATTGACGCTATCCTCGACAGCCAGCCCGGCATAGAGCACCGCATCTCGATCATGGGGTTCAGTATTCTTGGCGGCGCTGCACCCAGCGGCGGTCTGGTGATACCGGTGCTGACGCACTGGGATGAGCGTACTGACAGTTCTCTCGCCTGGTATCGCATACTGGCGCAGGTGAACGCCAAGCTGGCCGCGATACCGGGGGCAAATATCTTTGCCTTTCCAACTCCGCCGCTGCCGGGTGTCGGGGTGGCTGCAGGGCTTGAAGCCAACCTGCTGGATCTCAGCAGCGGCTCCCCCCAGGAGCTGGCAGAGGTCACCAACGGGTTTCTCTACGCGCTTAACCAGCGATCGGAGATCAGTGATGCCTACTCCACTTATTCCGCCAACATTCCGCAGTATCAGCTGATCGTCGATCGCGACAAGGCGATGGCGCTGGGTGTCGCCATCAGTGATCTGTTCAGCACCCTGCAGACCCAGCTAGGTTCCCAGTACGTCAATGACTTTACGCTGTACGGGCGTAACTACCGCGTCATGCTGCAGGCGGATACGGAGTTTCGCGACAACGTGGAGGATCTGCGCCGGCTGGATGTGAAAAGCGCGTCGGGGGATCTGGTACCGATCAGCGCCATTGTCGATGTTCAGCCCGTGCTCGGGCCTCAAGTGTTGAACCGTTATAACCAATATCGGGCGGCTGCTCTGACCATATCGCTTGATGCCGCGGTGGCGACCGGGACCGGTATTCAACTGGTGCAGCAGGTCGCCGATGAAACCCTGCCGGAAGGCTATTCGATACAGTGGACCGGCAACACCGAACAGGAGATGGAGTCGGGCCAGTATGTGATTTTGATAATCCTGCTTGCCGTGCTCTTTGCCTATCTGTTTCTGGTAGCGCAATACGAAAGCTGGACGATTCCGGTGGCAGTGATGCTGTCGGTAATCGTTGCGCTGCTTGGCGCTCTGCTGCCGCTTTGGCTGATTCCCGGGCTGGATAACAACCTTTATGCCCAGATCGGCATGGTGATGCTGATCGGTCTGGCCAGCAAGTCCGCCATTCTCATTGTCGAGTTCGCCAAGACGTTGCGCGAGGAGGGAAAAGAGATTCTCGAGGCGGCTTCAGAAGCGGCGAATCTGCGTTTTCGCGCGGTACTGATGACAGCGGTGTCGATGATCATGGGCCTCCTGCCGCTGGTGATGGCTACCGGCGCCGGGGCGGCCAGCCGTGTCTCGATCGGTGTTGTCGTGCTCGGTGGAATGCTGCTGGCAACGGCGCTGGGGATCTTCTTTATTCCGCCGCTCTTTGTACTGATACAGAGGTTCAGGGAGTGGGCCAAGCAACGTCTGTCAGACGCCGCCCCGGACAAATAGGCAAGAATCAGCGAGGAATCGGCGTTTAATCTGGGCCGGCCCTGTTCTATTTTGTTATCAGCCTAAATTTATGTAGCGGAGATCTATCTTTCAGCGGAGGCAGAAGATCTGCCCCCGGTTTTCCCTACTAAACTGGTCAAGATGGTCGGGCCGCCTGGATGTCGGCTCACTAGCCGTTTGGACCTATAAGAACTTACCCAACAGCCTGTCAGCCAGCCCCTGCTAAAGGGAATGGGAAGCGGAGGAAAGAACCGATGATAGAAGTTACAGTCAATGGCGAACCCCGGTCGCTGGATGTTCCAGCGGACACACCGATCCTATGGGTTCTGCGCGATACGTTGAAACTCACCGGTACCCGTTTTGGTTGCGGCATGGCACTGTGCGGCGCCTGCACTGTGCACCTGGATGGCAGTCCCACTCGCGCCTGCCTGACTCCTATTTCCATGGCGGAAGGTAAAGAAATCACCACCATCGAAGCGATGGAAAATGACCCTGTTGGCCAGGCGGTTCAGCAAGCCTGGATGGATGAAGCGGTTGCCCAATGCGGTTATTGCCAGAGCGGCCAGGTGATGAGTGCTGTCTCGCTGCTGAAAAACCATCCGAACCCCACCGATGCAGAGATCGACAGCCAGATGAGTGGCAATATCTGCCGCTGCGGTACCTATCCTCGTATCCGCAAAGCGATCAAGCGCGCATCTGCAAATAGCACCGCCGCCATCGACGAGTCCCTGTTTACGGAGGTGAAGGCATGAGCACTTCCTTTTTCCTGCGCAAATTTGACCAGGCTGCAAGCGACGATGTGCAGCTGGCCAACGTCAGCCGCCGTGGTTTCCTCAAGGGGCTGACCGCAGCCGGCGCCCTGGTGTTAGCAGCTCGCTGGACTCCGGCATTTGCCGAAGAGGAGAAAAAATACGGTGGGGATGCCATGCCCCACGGCACCGTTGATAATCCCGATGTCTTTATCAGCATTGAGCCCGATGGCACCGTTACGCTGATCAACCATCGTGGCGAAATGGGCCAGGGGATCCGCACCAGTGTCGCCATGGTGATGGCCGACGAGCTGGGTGCCGACTGGGACCAGGTGGTGGTTACCCAGGCGATCGCCAACGAAGAGAAGTATGGCAACCAGAATACGGACGGCTCGCGTTCCATGCGCCAGTGGTTCGACTCGCTGCGTCGTGCCGGTGCCGCCGCGCGCACCATGCTGGAACAGGCAGCCGCCAATCAGTGGGGTGTGCCGGTCAGCGAGTGTAAGGCCGGCGTGCATCTGGTGATGCATACACCGACCCAGCGCTCACTGACCTTCGGTGAGCTGGCAACCGCCGCAGCCGACCTGCCAGTGCCGGACCGTGACAGCCTGACGCTGAAATCCCCCGAAGAATGGCGCTACATCATGCGCACGCCGCAGGCGTTCCCTCAGGGCGAGAACAAGCAGCCGCTGGCCGCGGATGGCATGGATATTCTTACCGGTCGGGCACAGTACGCCGCTGATGTGAGCTGGGACAACATGCTCTACGCCGTGATTGCACGGCCGCCATCTTACGGCTCTGCCGTGAAGTCCTATGACGCCAGCGCAGCGCTGGAAGTCCCGGGCGTGGTCAAGGTGGTGGAGATGCCGACTGCGACCCAGCCTTCCGGTTTCGAGCCGATGGGCGGTGTTGCCGTGCTGGCGGAGAACACCTGGGCGGCGATCAAGGGCCGCCGGGCGCTGAGCATCGAGTGGGATAACGAACCTGCCGGCGCCAACGCCAGTTACGATTCCAAGGCGTTCCGCGAACTGCTCGAGAAGCGCTCCCAGGAACCGGGCAAAGTGGCCCGCTCCAGCGGGGATATCGCCGCGGCCAAAGCGGGGGCGGCCGATGCCCTGAGCGTTAACTACTATGCGCCGCATATGGCCCAGGCACCGATGGAACCGATGGCGGCCATCGTCCGGATCAACGCTGACAGCGCCGACGTCTGGACCTCGGTACAGAACCCGCAGGCGGCCCGTGACGGTGTTGCCAAGCGTCTGGGGCTGGCGCCGGAAAATGTCACCGTGCAGTGCGGCCTGATGGGCGGCGGCTTTGGCCGTAAGGCCAAGCCGGATTATGTGTTTGAAGCGGCGGACCTGTCCAAGGCGATGGGCGGTCGACCGGTGCGGGTGCAATGGACCCGCGAGGATGATCTGCACAACGGCTTCTTCCATACCGTTGCACTGGAACATCTGGAGGCCTACTTCGACGATCAGGGTAAGGTCAGTGGTTGGCTGCACCGCTCCCTGTCGCCGAGTATCAGTTCGCTGTTTGCTCCGGGCGCGGAGCACAAGTCCGACTTCGAACTGGGGATGGGGATTCGCAACATGCCGTTCGATATCCCGGCGATCCAGCAGGAGAACGGTGAGGCGGAGGGGCATATCCGTATCGGCTGGTTCCGCGCCGTGTACAACATCCCGCACGCCTTTGCGATCCAGAGCTTTGTGGCTGAGCTGGCGCATCAGGCGGGCCGCGATCACAAGGAGTTCCTGCTGGAGCTGCTCGGCCCTGATCGCAAGATCGATCCGCGCAGCCAGGATGATGTGTTCAACTACGGTGAAGATCCGGACAAGTACCCGATCAACACGGCCCGTTACCGCGCGGTGATCGAGCGGGCCACCCAAGAGGCCGGCTGGGGCAAAGAGATGCCCGCTAACCGCGGACTTGGCCTGGCGGTTCATCAGAGCTTCGTCTCCTACTGCGCCGTGGTGATGGATGTCGAGGTGACCGACGCCGGTGAGGTGATTATTCACCGTGCCGATATCGCCTTCGACTGCGGCCCGCAGGTCAACCCGGACCGTGTGGCCGCCCAGCTAGAGGGGGCCTGTGTCATGGGTACCGGTATCGCGATGATGTCGCAGATTACCGCGCAGGATGGCGTCATCCAGCAGAATAACTTCGATACCTACCACGTGCCGCGCATCAACCAGATACCGAGGGAGATCCACACCCATGCGGTGAATAACAGCATGGATCTGCCGATGGGCGGTGTCGGTGAGCCTGGTCTGCCACCGGTGGCGCCGGCACTGTGTAACGCTATCTTTGCGGCATCCGGCAAGCGTATCCGCAGCCTGCCGGTTGCAGATCAGCTGAAAAGCTAACCAGCTAAAAAGAGAGGTTAATCGAAGCATTTAATGCAGCATCTTGATCTACAGGTGGTGGAACAGGCGCAGGACTGGCTTAACGCCGGTGAGACCGTCTGGTTTTGTACTGTGCTCTCCACCTTTGGTTCATCACCCCGCGAGCCGGGCTCGATCATGGTCGCCAGGGCCGATGGCCGGCATCTGGGATCGCTCTCCGGCGGCTGTGTCGAGGAGGACTTCCTTGAGCGGCTGCAGGCGGGCGAGTTCAGCCAGCGGGTGTGTACCGAGAGGTATGGTCAGCGTCGCGAGGATAACCGACCGCAGATTCAACTGCCCTGCGGCGGCATCCTCGATGTACTGATCGAGCGACTCGAGCCGGATGAGAGCAACCGCTGTCATCTGGCCGAGCTGCTGGCGGTGATGCGTGGTCGGGAGCAGAAGTGGCGCTGGGTATCGCTGGTCGATGGTTCCTGTTCATTGACGCCGGTGGACAGTGCCGGCGGTGCCCGAGTGGAGGTCGCGGTCGATAGCGTCAGTGTCCGCATGGGACCGTCGCTGCGGCTGATCATCGCCGGCCTTTCCAGCGTAGCCAGGGCCTGTGCAGAGTTCGCGGTCAGTCTCGGTTACGAGGTGATCGTCTGCGAGCCGCGTGAAGAGGAGTATCGTGACTTTCATATGAACAAGGATCTGGAGAACGTGCGCCTCGAAAAAATACTGCCGTCGATGTTTATTGCCAGGCCCGGTAACTGCCATCAGCAGACCGCCGTGGTGGCGATGACCCATGACCCGCGTATCGATGATCTGGCGATGATCGAGGCGGTGTATACCGACGCCTTCTATATCGGCGTGATGGGCTCGCGTCTGACCTCCGACAAGCGGGCGGCGCGGCTGATGACCACCGGAGGTCTGAATCCGGATCAGCTGGCGCGGATCAACATGCCGATCGGCCTGGCACTGGGCAGTAAAACCCCGGCGGAGATCGCACTGGCGGTGATGGCCGATGTGCTGCGCGTGCAACGCGGCATCAAGCGCGATGAGCTCTGAGGCGCAGCAACGGGTTCTCGGGCTGGTGATGGCAGCGGGGTTTTCCCGGCGCTTCGGCAGTGCCGACAAGCGTCTGGCAAAACTTGCTGACGGCTCCACACTGCTTGGCGCGACCCTTGCGCAACTCCAGGCAGAGTTTTCAGCCCCAGGTTCGGGGGGGCGTCTTGCCGTGGTGATCCGTCCCGATGATGATCCCGCCTGCCTGGGTATCTCCGAGCAGCTCGATCTGTTGCGTGCACCCAACGCCGGGGCAGGGCTGGGGGCCAGCATTGCCGATGCGGCCAGGGCGGTGTCTGCCGATCCTGTCCTTAACGGGTTCGACAGCCTGGCGATCATGCTGGGCGATATGCCCGGGCTTAAGCCCGATACGATCCGTGCACTGGTCAGTGCCAGTGGCCGGGACCGGATTGTTCGGCCGCGATACCGGCAGCAGCCCGGACATCCGGTGCTGTTTGGGCGTGATTTCTGGAGTGGCCTGTGCAACCTGCAAGGGGACGAGGGCGCACGGGCGGTTATCGCTGCGAACCGCGCCGCGTTGCGGCAGCTGGATCTCGATGATGCCGGTGTTATTGCCGATATCGATACGCCCGCGCAGCTGCGCTAAGCCTGTATTCGCTACTGCACTGGGTAGGGCGTGAATACTTGCCTGGGCCAATGAGATACAATCTCATCTCTCCCGCAGTTTATCTGTTCAGTTATTCCTGCAGGTATATTCCGGGTGTATTCAAAGGTGTCGCAACGTCCGGTACCTGTCTCTCATACAAAGATCACTCATGCTGATAATTCTCAAGACCCTGGCTGTGGGCCTGGCGGGCGGCTGGCTGGCCACGCTGTTACATCTGCCATCACCCTGGTTGCTCGGGGCGATGCTGGCGGTACTGCTGGCGATTGCCGCAGGCGTCAGGGTGCAGATGCCTGACGCGTCCACCACGCTTATCTCGCTGTTTCTGGGGGTATCCATCGCCAGCGGCATCGATGCTGGTATTGTGGATCACCTGCGGGACTGGTCCGCCACGCTGATACTGATGATCGCCATGCTCGGGATGCTGGTCCTGATGCTGTTCAGCTTTTACCGCTACCGATGCCGCTGGAGCAGCAGTGATGCGCTGTTAAGCTCTGTGCCGGGAAATCTGGCGGTGGTGATGCTGTTCGCGGCCCAGGCGGGTCTCAGCATCAGGCGCATAGCGCTGGTGCACAGTGTGCGGCTGTTCTTCCTGGTAACCGCCTTGCCCCTGGCTTTCCCCATCACCCAGCCGGCCGATGAGGCGCTCTCGCAGGCGCAGCCCGATTACCTGCTGCTGTTGCTGGTGTTCGGCTGTGCCACTGCCGGTGGCTGGTGCGCGCGGCGTCTTCGCATTCCCGCCGGTATGCTGACCGGCGCACTGTTCACCACCCTGGCGCTGAAGTTTCTGCTCGGGCTTGAGCTGCATATTCCCCAACATTGGTTCAACGGCGTGCTGGCGGTTCTCGGGACGGCGGTCGCCGTGCGCATGGCGGGGCTGGATCTACCGCTGCTGCGGGCAACGCTGAAGGGCGCGCTCGGTGGTCTGTCGCTGGCGCTGGTGACCTGCGGCTGTTTCGCGCTGGTGCTGCATTTCGGTTTCGATATCCCGCTGTTGCAGGCGCTGCTCGCCTATATGCCGGGTGGCATCGAGGTGATGGTGGCGATCGCCTTCAGCACCGATGTGGACCCGGTATTCGTGGCGACTCACCAGCTGGTGCGGGTGTTGGTGATGTGTTTTGCATTGCCGCTGATGTTCAAAATGGTTCAGCGCCCGGCAACAGAGTGCCGGGCGGATTCCTGACTCTGCAAACCCTGACTCTGTAAACAAAGGTGCGACTCGGCGCCGGACCCTGTAGAATTGCGCGCCATCATTGTCCCGTTTCTGGCGGGTAGTTACTTGAGGCGCGGGGAACCTTAACCCCGAGGAGAGAGGTGTGAGCGAAGCACAGACGACTGTGGATAAACGTATCGATGGCAAGGCGGTAGCAGCCGAGCTGCGTCAAGAGATCGCTGGTAAGGTGAAAGCTCGTCGTGAAAAAGGCCTGGTGGCTCCGGGACTGGCTGTTGTGCTGGTCGGAGAAGACCCGGCTTCCCAGGTTTACGTGGGCAGCAAGGTGCGCGCCTGTGAAGAGGTGGGTTTCCTGTCCCGAAGCTACCGTTTGAGCGTGGAGACCGAGGAGGGCGAGCTGCTTGCGCTGATCGACGAGCTCAATGCCGATCCGGAGATCCACGGTATCCTGGTACAGCTGCCGCTGCCCAAACAGATCACCGTTCAGTCCGTCATCGAACGTATCGACCCGAAGAAGGATGTAGACGGTTTCCACCCCTACAACCTGGGTCGTCTGGCTGGTAAAGCACCCACTCTGCGTCCCTGCACTCCTTACGGCTGCATGCGCCTGCTGAAGGCCTACGGCGTCGATCCCATGGGTAAAAAGGCCGTGGTGGTCGGGGCTTCCAACATCGTCGGTCGTCCTGTCGCGCTTGAACTGCTGATGGAGCGCGCAACCGTTACTGTGTGCCACTCCAAGACCCAGGATCTGCCGGGTGAACTGGCCCAGGCCGATATCGTTATCGCGGCGGTCGGTATTCCCAAGTTCATCAAGGGTGAATGGCTCAAGAAGGGCGCCGTTGTGATCGATGTGGGTATCAACCGTCTCGAAACCGGCAAGCTGGTTGGCGACGTGGATTTCGATTCTGCCTATGAGAAGGTGTCGGCGATCACACCGGTTCCGGGCGGCGTCGGCCCCATGACCATCGCCTGCTTGCTGCAGAACACGCTTGAAGCCTGCGAGGCGATGGAGGCGCAGTAAGCGCTTCCTACAACGAGATCCACGAAAAGCGCCGACAGGCGCTTTTTGCTTTCTGGCGTTTATTGTCGCTGGTCAATGCAGGGGTGTTGAGGCTCGAATTGCAGCCTTTACCATGCAAGTTAACTGATCAACAGGCTTGAAACCTGGACGGTTTACGCTAAGAATCGGTGTTCTGTGAATAAGGATGTTTCAACGCGAAGTTCCTGTCCTTGAGCAGCCCGTATAAAGGCAAGATGCGGGCAGAGAGCGATGAAATGAGGAAGTAAAATGGCTGAGTACAAGATACTTTTCACCGGTTCGGTTGCCTCCGGCAAGACGACTGCCATTCGCTCGTTGAGCGATATCGAGACAATTGATACCGACGCAAGTGTCAGTGATTCGGCGATCAGGCGTAAGCAGAAAACCACCATTGCCATGGATTACGGTGTGCTTGAACTGTCGGACGACTCCAAGCTTCACCTCTATGGCACGCCGGGTCAGGAACGTTTTCGTTTCATGTGGCAGCTGATGATGAGCGACCTGGTCCATGATGCCAAGGCGCTGGTGCTGCTGGTGGATAACACACGCAACGACCCGTTCAAGGATATTCGCTTTTACCTGGACGAGTTTCGTGAGTATATCGTCAAGCGTCAGCTGATCATCGCCGTCACTCACTCCGATCAGCAGACCCACCCCGACCAGGCTTATTACATGAATGAGCTGAAGAGTATGGGGATTTTTACCTCCGTGCTGTTTATCGATGCACGCTATCCCGACTCGGTCATCGAGGTGGTTAAAGCGGTGCTCAGCGATTATGAGCCGGAGCTGGACTGGGATGGACTGGGACAGCGGCTCATGGCGCATCGCCCGCCGGTGATTGAAGACGAGCCGGACGATACAGCCGAACAGACCGATGCTGCCAAGCCGGTGAAACTGTTCAACGCTGTGTCCCTGATGGATGCGGCCATGAACACCCGCGGTATCACCGGCGCCATGCATCTGGGGCCCGACCGCAAGGTGCTGGAAACCAATATCAACAGCATGCAGAGCCAGGCGATGCTGAAAACCATGGTGAACCTGGTAGCGGCGCTGGAGAAGAAGGTGGCATTCATGGGTAATATCGACAACCTTGTGCTGTGCGGCCCGGAACACGAGACCCTGTCGGTGTTTGTCGAAGAGCGGCAGGCGCTGGGGTTGTGTTCGGAAAAAGAGTTGAGTTTGACTGTGGTTAAACAGCAGGCGCAGGATCTGCTGCAATGGAGTGGAGAATGAGGGAGTTACTTGCGCAGGTTGCTAAGCCTGGAATCGTCGATAACTGCTGTATCCTAGAGGGTGCGGAGATCACCGTCTCCACCTTTTCCAGTCAGCAGCGCAACCATGAAACGGTTGCCAAGAAAGCATTCAGCTACGTGTTTCAGAACGTCAGCAAGATCAGAACCAACCATAATGAGGCGCACCTGGAGATCGGTAGCAAGCGTCTCAGTGGATTTATTCTGCAGGATGGCAGAATTCTGATCTGCATGTCCGGTAAAGAGACCAACGTGGGGTTGGTGCGGGATCATGTGGCGCTGATCAAACCCAAGTTTGAGGCGACTGAAGAGAGTCTGTAACCGGCAGGGGCGCACGTAAAAAAGAGCGAGCGCCCAACCTCCACCCGGAAGGGCACTCGCCCGGTGCTCTTTGCTTAAACGGGACCGCGAGCGGTGTGTTTAACCTCAATCGTCTGGTCCAGGGCTTCTTCCAGCGTTACAACACTTGCGCCTCTGGGTTTAAAGCCTTTCATCTCGTTATACAGCGTGACCAGTTTGTCGCCGGCGGACTGTCCCTTGAAGTCGCTTTTTTCCAGCGCCAGTTCCTCGATCGCCTCGTTCCAGGGGATCCCTTCATCAAGCGGCAACAGATTGAATGTCTTGCCACCGGTCTCGACCAGCATCGGATTGCCGATGTTCCGTACGAAGATCATCGCCGCGAGATCATCCGCCAGATCCTTGCCGTACTTCTCCAGCAGCAGCTCCAGCTGACTCAGGTCGTTCAGCAGGCCAACCACCAGTTTCAGTTTTTCACTCTCTTCCAGCAGAACGGCGCCGAAGAGCAGGGCAACGGGCGGTTTGCGGCGGCCCTTGGCGTCGGCAACCTCTCCCTCTTCAATCACCAGCTCACCGCGATAGGCGAATCCACCGCTGCTGGTATCTTCCAAAAAGTTGGTGTTGAACAGCAGCGACTGTTCGTCATAGGTCTTCAATAACATCGTCGTCGTCCTCATTCGATTACCAAGCTGTGGTAGCAAGAATGTGGCCGACTTTGAGTTTTTGGATAATTCCCTTAACTATCAATGAGGTGGGTATATTGTCGCAAAGGCTTCACGACGCTTGGGCGTCTGTTTTGTCGGCTTTGTCACAGTGTATGGATGGTAAGTTGTTGCAGGCGGACCAAAGTGATGCCGGATTGAGCGGGAAGACAGGAGGATTGGTCTAGGGCATTATCTAAGACTTAAGTATAAGTCGCCCTATGGATCAGATTGAATGAGAACACATCCGCTGCGTCATCAGATTATCGGCGAAGTTCACGCCCGCCCGTTCCAGAAGCTTTATTCCCCAGTCTCTTTGATTCATGTGGCGGTGACCGTCGATGACCAGACCCACCTGGACCGTGTAAAACGGGAGGTGGTTAAACTGGCGCAGGAGATGGGGCTGTACGATGCTCCGCTGGGATCGTTCTTTTTCTGCCGCAACGAACTCTGCGCCCTCAGGTTCGAACTCCACAACGAATTTTATACGCTGACCGCCTACCGGTTTGGCAGTGAAGATCTGCCGTCAGGCTTTTTGGAGCGTATTCAGAGCCTGGACGGTGCCTTTCTCTGTGGCTGCGAGCTGGTGTGTTCTGGCGGTCCCGAAGATGTGGACACCTGGGTCCGGGGGCAGTTCAAGCACCAGATAGCCGGCTCTGAAATGATGGGTGGGGCGGCCAGGGCCTGGACCGATTTCCATCACCGTGATGATAGTGGCCTGACCCGGATACTGGTCGAGGATATATCGCTTGGCTCCTATCAGCGTGGGCGTCTGCTGCAGCGGTTATGCGAGATCGAGGTGTATCGCCACATGGCACTGCTGGGCCTGCCTGAAGCGCACAGGGTGATGCCGCAGGTATCGCGGTTTGATCAGTCGCTGGCGCGTATCAGTTCACGCTTGTCGTCAGAGCCTGCCGCCGATCTTCTCGATGAACTGACGGTGCTGGCGTCCGGCGTCGAAGCGCTGGCGGCATCAACGGCTAACCGCTTTGCCGCCACCGAGGCGTATTTCGCACTGGTGGACAGCCGCATCGATGAGCTGCGTGAGGCGCGAATAGAGGGGCTGCAGACGATCGCCCAGTTTATGGAGCGGCGCGCGGATCCGGCACACCGTACCTGTCGGTCAACAGGTCAGAGGATCGAGAGCCTGTCGCAGCGCATCGCCAGAACCAGTGAGTTGATCCGTTCGCAGGTGGATCTGTCCACCGAGCAGCAGGTGCGTGACCTGTTGAGCACGCTCAGTGGCCGCGCGAGATCCCAGCTGCGTCTGCAGGCGAAACTGGAAGGCTTTACAGTGATCGTTGTGACCTACTACGCCTTCGACCTGATAGAACGCACCCTGCGCAACACTATTCAGGTCGATCGCCTGCTGGATATGGCGCTGTTGATTCTTGGCGGCGCTGTACCACTGATCGCACTGGTGTTGTGGCTTTATGTCCGCAGGATGCTGCGTGGCATCGAAGACGACTAAGCGGCTGGCTCAGAGCCATCCCTTGCTCTTGAAGTACCAGTAGGGGGCAATGCCGGACAGCACCATCAGGCCCAGGGCACCGGGATACCCCAACAGCCATTCAAGTTCAGGCATATGCTCGAAGTTCATGCCGTAGATGCTGGCGACCAGGGTCGGCGGCAGGAACACCACGGCAGCGATCGAGAACGTCTTGATGATCTGGTTCTGCTGAATATTGATAAAGCCCAGGGCCGCATCCATCAGGAAGTTAATCTTCTCAAACATGAAGTTGGCGTGGGACATCAGGGTATCCAGGTCGCGCAGCAGCTCGCGGCAGCTCTCCTGTTCCTGGGGAAACTGGCGGATATGTCTGAGCAGGAATGAAATCGACCGCTGGGTATCCATCAGCACCAGCCGCATCTTGCCGTTGCTGTCCTCCAGGCGGGACAGCTTGTCGAGCGACTCTTCCATTTCACCGCTGTCGCGTTTTTCCAGCACCAGGGTGCTGACCGATTCCAGATTGCGGTGCAGGTCCTCCAGCTGGTCCGCCAGGTTATCCACCTTCTGGTCCATCACGGAGGTCAATATCTGCAATGCCGAGTCTGCCTCGATCCGGCCACGCCGGGCACGCAGGCGCATCAGGCGAAAGTCGGCCAGCTCCACGTCGCGGATGCTGAGCAGCCGGTCGGGCTTGAGCGTAAACGCCACCGTAGATGTTTGATGCCGTCCTTCCGACTGATACAGAAACAGGGAGTGGACGTGGATATCCGAGCCTTCGATAAAATAGCGCGCACTGGACTCGATCTCCTCAACCTCGTGGGCATCGGGCAGGCTTTCCGGGTACATCGACTCGACCAGCCAGCGCTCCTGCTCGTTGGGCTCCTGCAGGTCGATCCACGCCACCTCGCGCAGTGTCGAGGCGGCGGTTTGGGGCTCCAGTTCACATTCGACCAGGTGTTCCTTTTCGATCGAATAGGCTCGCATCATACTGATGGGTTCCTTAGCCGACGGCGGTTTGTACGACGGTATAGATCAGGTAACCAGTATAACCGGCATAGGCCAGTGTCAGCAGCCCACCCTCAAGGCGGTTGATATGTCCGGCTTTGCGCATGCCGTAGCCGAGAATGAACAGAGAGAGGGTCAGTGCCGCCATCACGATCCAGTCGCGGTAGAGTACTTCAGGCTCCACGGCCATGGGGTGAATGGCGCCGGCGATACCCACAACCGCCAGGGTGTTGAACATGTTGGAGCCGATGACGTTACCCAGGGCCAGGTCGTGCTCGTTCTTGCGTACAGCGACGATTGATGACGCCAGCTCAGGCAGGGAGGTACCGATGGCGACCACGGTCAACCCGATGATCAGGTCACTGACGCCCAGAGCAGATGCGATATCCACCGCGCCCCAGACCAGCAGGCGGGAACTGGCAACCAGCAGTACCAGGCCGATGAAGAGCCAGATCAGCGCATTTTTTATCGGCATGAGGTTCTCTTCCATCTCATGCTCAAAGTCATCACCGAGCGCATCGCCGCGCTGTTTCATGCCCAGCCAGATCGACCAACCCATACTGATGGCAAACACCACCAGCAGCACGATGGCGTCCATGCGGCTGATATGTCCGTCGATCAGCTGATAGCCGGCCAGCAGTGTGACGCCCGCCAGTACCGGCAGCTCCTTGCGCAGAATCTGCGAATGCACGGCAATGGGACAGAGCAGGGCGGTAATACCGAGAATCAGCGCTATGTTGGTGATGTTGGAGCCGTAACCGTTACCCAGTGCCAGGCCAGGATTACCTTGCATGGACGCCAGTGCAGAAACCACCATCTCCGGGGCCGAGGTGCCAAACCCGATGATCACCATGCCGATCAGCAGCGTGGGCATGCCCAAATGCTTCGCCGTGGCCGCGGCCCCATCCACAAACCTGTCAGCGCTCCATACAAGCAGCGCTAATCCCGCAACGACGGCCAAAATTGCCAGCAACATCTATCCACTCCCGGAAAATCATTGAAAACTCAGGGCGTTACTATATCAGTTAAGGGGGGCTCTTCTCAGACTCGAGACGTCGTCGAATAACGATTTTTTCGACCTGCCACTAAGGATTTTTCGATTACCGCACCAGGCGGTAAGCCGCCGCACAGGGGCGTTTGGGAGCACCGTATAAAATGATCTGAAAGAAAGTTTAATTCAGCGCTTGTTCTTTCAAATCAGTCTGATAGAATGCGCAGCCACTTGAGTCGGCGCCCTCAAAAAGCGCGATTCAGGGGATTAAGGTCAGGTGTCCGAGTGGCCGAAGGAGCACGCCTGGAAAGTGTGTATGTCGAAAGGCATCGAGGGTTCGAATCCCTCCCTGACCGCCATCATTCAGAAGCCCCGTCACGTTGTGACGGGGCTTCGTCGTTTCAGGGCCAGAGAAACTCGACAGGGAGGGGGGAACCCTCGAACGGGGTTCGCGACGGCTGCCCTGAAGGCGCTAAGTCATCTATCCCTGGTTGCCATCATTTTGATAGTCGTTCCAGCGATTCAGTGTTTTGGTTTCAGTGAAGCTTCTGTGCTGTGAATAAGGCGGCCTTCGAGGGCCTTCTTCTGCTTATGTAATTACGCCTTTCAACGCCTGAAATCCGCCCAAGGCTGATACTTTTGGATGGCCTGGAGCTGTGCGTCAATTTTGTGTGCTGTCAGCTGGAAGCCCTTCTGGTAGCGGGATAATCACCAGCGCGTATATCGACTTGATTGGGGGGCAGTAGCTGTCATTTAGGCACAAGCCCGCCTCCGACCGTCGTTAAAGTCCGCTATGTGCTGTGGGTTTAATCGATCGACGCAACGCATTGGGAATAACGTTGAAATAATAGTGCTAATCTCGCGATTCTGAATCGAAAAGTTGAGTCCATTCGCGGATGAAACGTTCCCGTTTCATTTGATCCTGAAAGGCCATGATTGGTAGGCCTATCTTTATCGGGTGGAAGCGGAGCTGCTTGTTTTCGCTAATTGCTTTGATCGATGAGGTGCCTGAGGCTTCGCCGCGCAGAGCGATCAGGTTGCTGGAGTTGGCGATGATCTGTTGTCCATGGGGCGATACCAGGAAGCGGACAAACGCCTGTGCCGCTTCGAAGGAGTCGGTCCACTTGGGTACCAGGGCGATACGTGACATCACAAGGGTATAGTCCTCCGGCATGATCACGCCGATGCGATCATCGGTGCGGGACCGAGCCAGCGCGTAGGAGCCAAGCAGGTTGTAGGCCAGGATCAGTTTGCCGCTGGCCAGGTCGTCCAGCATGGAGCTGGTACAACAGTAGGTGCGGGAGTTGGCGCGGGCCAGACTCTCCAGCATGCGGCCGGAGACGCTGGAGACCACGGTATCCTGGGTGGCGAAAAAGTACCCGGTGCCGGATAGGCGCACGTCGTAGCTGCCCACCCGCCTGTAGTAACGCTCGGGCTCGTTGCGCAGGGCGTTTACCAGGTTTTCATGGCTGCTGGGTACGGGATCATCGGCACTGAAAGCCGCTTTGTTGTAGGCGAAAACGACCGGTTCAAAAGTGAAGCCATAGGCTTCATTGCGCCAGTGAGCCCAGGTGGGCAGAGATTCGGCTTCGGGAACACTGAGCGGCTGCGCGTAGCCATCATTGACCAGCTTGATCTGCAGATCCATTGCCGAGCTGAGTATCACATCGGAATCTCTAAGCTCACCTGTGGTCACCGCCTGATACAGGGTGGTGGACTCGTATTCGTTGTAATGAATATCGATAGAGGGATGTAAGCGCTCGAAGGCTTCGATCACCGGTGCGATGGCCCGGGTATCGGTGGCGCTGTAAATATCCAGCCGCTGGCCGCTGTTATTGGTTGTGAACTGCTCAAAAGCGGGTTCCGGAACACTGGTGTCATTGGCTGCGTTGAGAGCCGTGGATAACGATAGCCAACTGATTGCAGCAAGGATGTTTTTTATCATGCTCGCTCCCAGGGCATTCTAAGTTCGACGCGCAGCCCCTTGGGGGAGCGGTTACTAAGATGAAGTGAGCCGCCGTGTGCTTCGGTAACGGTTTTGACGATGGCCAAACCCAGCCCGGAACCCAGTGCATTGTTCTCGCTGTCTATGCGCTCGAATCGTTGCACCGCGCGGGTGAGCATATCCGCAGGAATCCCTGGTCCGCTATCATCCACAAACAGGACGATCTCTCCTTTATTGACGTCTACGCCAAGCGTTATGTTGTTATCCGCAGGGCCGTATTTGATGGCGTTATCTATCAGGTTGCGCAGGCATTCACGCAGGCTGACGGCGTCGGCTTCGATCGTTATTTCACGGTAGCTGTTCTGGTAGTTGAACTCGATATCCGAGTCGGCATGGTCGCGTACTTCGCTGGTCAGAATCGAGCTGAGCAGCTTATTCAGGTTAACCGGCTGGAACTGATGCGTATCACGGCGGTGCGCTACCAGTGCATGGGTCAGCAACTGGTTGGTCAGGCGGCTCAGGCGACGGTGCTGGTTGCGGATCTGCGAAAGACGGGACCTGAGCATCTCCGGTTCCGGCTCCATTTCTGCAATATCGAGCTGGGCCTGAACACCGCTGAGGGCTGTGCGGATCTGGTGCGAGGCGTCGGCGATAAATACCTGCATGCTATCCAGGTTGGACTGCAGCCGGGTACGATACTGGTCGATGGAGGCAACCAGCGGTTTGACCTCGCGGATGTGAGTGTCGGGCAGAGGGCCCATTTCTTCGACGCGACGTTGGCGCAGGTTACGGGACAGGCTGTTCAGCGGCGCCAGGGTGCGGTTGATGCCAAAGGCGAGGCAGGCAAGCGCCAGGGTGATAACGAGCACCAGGGTGGCCATTTCGCCAAGCAGAATCTCGTGGGTCAGTGCATTGCGAGCTTCACGACTGTGCCCGATATGTACTTCTACCCAGCCCGATACCCCAGGGTCGTTAAGTCGTTTAGCCACCGCTACGGCGCGGATCGGCTCGTCGAGAAATTCGGTGTCATAAAAGCGGGGTGTGCTGGAAGGTGCGTAGTCCGCGGGTACGGGAAAACTATCGTAGCCGGTCAGGTACAGGCTGTCGGGTCCTCGGACCTCGTAGTAGACCTTGTCATCGGGGGCGAGGGAGAGAATCTCCAGCGCGGCGTAGGGCAGGTCGACCTCAACCGCGCCGTTACGGGAGCGGATACGTTCTATAACGGCCAGCGCCGAACCGGTTAGCAGTCGGTCATAGGACAGGTCCGCCGTATGACTGGCGTACTTCCACACGCCGGCGCTGAGCAGCAGAAGTACGCCGAGCATCAGGCTAGCAGTGCCGACCAGCAGCCGTCTGCGTAGCGAGTAGTTGGCGTTAGTCATCCACATGGGCGAGGTAGCCGAGGCCACGGATGGTTTTGATCTTCAGGGACGAATCGGTCAGCTTTTTGCGCAGGCGGGTGAGCACCTGTTCGATGGCGTTGGGCGTATAGGCTTCTTCGAATCGGTATAGGCGGTCGGCGATCTGCTCCTTGGTCAGGATGTGATCCAGGTTGTTCAGCAGAAGCTCCAGCATCTGTATCTCGCGGGCACGCAGGTCGATCCTCTCATCATTCAAGGTGACAGATGCAGAAGCCGCATCGTAGATCAGGTTACCGCAGACCATCAGGTTGCTGGCGTTGCCGCGTTCGCGCCGCAGCAGTGCCCGGCAACGCGCGGCAAGCTCGCGAAAATCGAACGGTTTGACCATGTAATCGTCGGCACCCAGGTCCAGTGCGCTTACGCGGTCGTCCACCTCTGCCCTTGCAGTCAGCACCAGTACGGGGATCTCCTTGCCCTGGTTACGGAGCTGTTTGAGCAGCTGAAAGCCGCTCTTGCCCGGCAGATTTATATCCAGAATCAGCATATCGAAGCCCTGGTGAGCCAGGAGTCGCTCGGCCGCCTCGGCTGATTCGCACCAGTCGAGCGGATGGCCTATGTGGCTGAAATATTCACTGATGGCACTGGCCAGTTCAGTGTTGTCTTCGATCAGTAGAAGGCGCATCTGCAGCGAGTCCCGTGTAGCAGTTCAACGGCTGCCAGTTAATTCGAAGTTGCAATATATGTCCAGAGCGGTGCATCAGTGCAAAGAAGTAGTGCAGTAATCAGGCGTGTCAGGTTTGGGTCAGGTTAGACATTTACTCTCCACCATTAACCCCATCCAAGCGGGCTAACTACAACAACAACGCGCGGAGAAATACGCATGAAATCGATGACTCGCTCTCTTCTGATGGCAGTGGGCCTCGCCACTTCCGTATCTGCTTTTGCTTTTGAACCAGAGAAACCCGAATGTATCGCGCCGGCCAAACCCGGTGGTGGTTTCGACCTGACCTGCCGTATTGCCTCCAACGGTCTCGGTGATGCCGGTCTGCTGCCTTCACCGATGGCGGTGACCTTTATGCCGGGCGGCGTTGGCGCCGTGGCCTACAACCATATCAATGCTAACCGTCGCGATGATGCCGATACCCTGGTGGCATTCAGCTCCGGCTCTCTGCTGAACCTGGCGCAGTCCAAGTGGGGCAAGGATCTGGATGAGAACGATGCACGCTGGGTAGGCGCTGCAGGCGTGGATTACGGTGCCGTTATCGTCAAGGCCGATGCGCCCTGGAACACGCTGGGCGAACTGGTTGAAGACATCAAGGCGGACCCCAGCAGCTTCGTGCTGGGCGCCGGCGGTGGTGTCGGTAGCCAGGACTGGATGAAAGCGGCGATTCTGATGAAGTCTGTCGGTGTCGATCCGAAAGAGATGCGCTACGTCGCCTATGAAGGCGGTGGTGAAGCGATCGCAGCGCTGATGGGCGGACACATCAAGGTTTACCCGGGTGATATGGGTGAGATGAAAGGTCAGCTGGAAGCCGGTCGTCTGAAGGTTCTGGCGTCCATGTCTCCGGAGCGTCTGGACGGCGAGTTCAAGGATATCCCAACCGCTGTTGAGCAGGGCTACGACGCCGAGTGGGCGATCCTGCGTGGCTTCTACCTTGGCCCTGATGTAAGCGATGAAGCCTACGACTACTGGACCGAGACATTCAAGAAAGCTTACGACAGCAACGTATTCCAGCAGACCGTTCTGGATCAGGGCCTGGTGCCTTACAAATCTGCCGGTGCCGAGCTGGATGCCGACGTGAAGAAGCGCGTTGCGCTGATGCGTGAGCTTGCCAAAGAAGCCGGTCTTATCAAGTGAGGCTAGCCGTGTACGATCGTATCTTTGCAGGTACGCTGCTGCTGCTGTCCGGGCTCGTCGCCTGGGCAGCCGCCCAGTTCGAAGTACCTTTTCAGTATGAGCCCCTGGGCCCCAAGGCCTTTCCCTACATTCTGTCGGCGCTGCTGGCGCTTGCCTCGCTCTGGCTGATCTTCAAGCCCAGTGCAGATGACTGGCACCCGTCAAAACAGGTTCTTCTGCGTTTGGTCGGTGCGTTGGTGCTGATGTATGTCTACGCGCTGATGTACGAGCCGATGGGCTTTATTGTAGCGACGACGATCGTAGGCGCGGTCTTCTCCTGGAAGTTTGGCGCCAAGCCGGTGGTCGCGGGCGTGTATGCGCTGGTGATGAGCATCGTTTCCTATTTCATGCTGACAGATCTGCTTCAGCTAAATGTTCCGGCAGGCGCCATTTTCGGAGGCTGATCGATGGAAGTTTTATCTGCACTGGCGACCGGCTTTTCGGTTGCCTTCACTCCGCTTAACCTTTTTCTGGTCCTGCTTGGCTGCTTTACCGGTACGTTGATCGGTTCACTGCCGGGTATCGGCCCGATCAACGGCGTAGCGATTCTGCTGCCTCTGGCCTACTCGATCGGCCTTCCGCCGGAGTCTGCCCTGATTCTGCTGGCAGGTGTGTACTACGGTGCCGAATACGGCGGCCGTATCTCCAGTATTCTGCTGAACGTGCCGGGCGATGCCGGTGCGATCATGACCACGCTGGATGGTTATCCCATGTCGAAACGGGGTGAGGGCGGTCGCGCACTGGCGATCTCTGCAGTCTCCTCCTTTGCCGGCAGCATGGGCGCGTTGATTCTGATGGTCGCCATGGCGCCGCTGCTGAGTGACCTGGCGATCAAATTCGGCCCGGCGGAATACGTCATGCTGATGGTCTTCGCCTTTACCTGCCTGGCCACCATGGTAGGAAGCCGTCCGATCAAAACCCTGGTCGGTACCCTGATTGGCCTGCTGCTGGCTACTGTCGGTATAGATTCAGGCACCGGTGTGCTGCGTTTCACCCTGGGTATACCCAATTTCTTTGATGGCGTGGATTTCCTCGTTGTTGTCATTGGCGTTTTTGCGATCAGTGAAGTGCTGGTGCTGCTGGAACAGTGGGTCAACAATGATCTTAAAGTGACACCGGTTGGCAAGAGCTTTGTGACCTTTGCTGACCTGGTGAAAGTGCGTTGGGTTGTGCTGCGTTCCACCGTGGTTGGATTCTTTATTGGCGTACTGCCAGGCACTGGCGCGTCAATAGCGAGTGCGGTCGCCTACGGTGCCGAGAAGCGTATCGCCGAGGGGGATGGCGAGCAGTTCGGTAAGGGTGATGTGCGTGGTCTGGCGGCTCCTGAAGCAGCGAACAACGCCTCAGCTGCCGGTGCGATGGTGCCGATGCTGACCCTGGGTATTCCGGGTAGCGGCACCACCGCGATCCTGCTGGGTGCACTTCTGATGTTCAACATCACACCGGGCCCACTGTTGTTCGAACAGAAGCCTGAGATCGCCTGGGGTCTGATCGCCTCCATGTTCCTCGGCAACATTGCACTGCTGGTAATGAACCTGCCGCTGATCGGTGTATTCGTCCGGTTGCTATCGATCAAGCAGTCGTACCTGATTCCGGTAATCGTGATGTTGACCTTCGTTGGTATCTACTCGATCCACGGTGATAGCTTCGATCTGTTCTTCATGGTACTGCTGGGACTGTTCGGCTTCATCCTGCGCAAGCTCCACTTCTCGCTGGCGCCGGTGATCCTGGGTCTGGTACTCGGTGAAGTGCTGGAAGAAAACCTGCGCCGCGCTCTGTCGATGAGCGGTGGTGACTGGTCTGTTCTGTTCCAGGGCGGGATGACGATTACCCTGGCTGCTGCTTCGGTTGTTGCACTGTTTGCGCCGCTGCTGATGAAGCGGATTAAGGCTAAAAGCAAACGGACCGCGATGGCACCGGAAGTGGACGACTGATCTGACGTCAAAAGATGCACCCTTAAAGGCGGTCTCGCGGCAGTGAGTCCGCCTTTTTCTCTACAGTGAGCACCTATGGTAAGGACTCTTTTAACACTGGCTGTCGGTACCGCGGGAGGCGGTCTCGCAAGCCTCGTTGGTTTACCCTCTCCCTGGCTCCTGGGAGCCCTGTTCGCGGTGCTTGCCGCCAGCGGTTGTAAAGTACCGGTTTATATGCCGGCCAGCACGACGACCTGGATTTCACTTTTCGTAGGGGTCTCGATCGCTTCTAGTATCGAGGCTGACATATTTGAGCATATCAGTGACTGGTATCTGAGCATCGTTATGATGATCGTTATGCTGGGGCTGGTTCTTACTTCCCTCTACTATTTCTACCGCTTCCGCTGCGGCTGGAGTGGCAGCGATGCACTGCTCTGCTCAGTGCCTGGCAATCTGGCAGTGGTGCTTATATTTGCAGCCCAGGCCAAGCTCAGCGTCAAGCGGATCGCGCTGGTTCACAGCGTGCGCCTGTTCTTTCTCGTTTCGGTGCTGCCGCTGCTGTTTCCGGTGGTGGACCGGCAAAGCAACGGGTTAGCAGTAGAGGTCGCTTACACCGATCTGGCACTGGTTTTTGTCGGAGCGGGTGTTGTCGGCGGGGTATTCCGAAAGCTGAAGGTGCCGGCCGGGATGTTGGTCGGTGCGATGGCCGGTGCGCTGGTATTGAAGTTCGGTTTGGGGGTAGAGCCGCGTATTCCGACGGAATGGTTTCGGGCGGTGCTGGTGCTGCTGGGAACGGCAACAGCGGTACGTATGGCCGGGCTGGACCTGGCTCTGCTGCGGCAAACCATATTTGGCGCGGTAGGCGGTTTAACGCTGGCGCTATCGATCTGCGCAATGTTCTCGCTGGTGCTTTATTTCTGCTTCGATGTACCGCTGCTACAGGCATTGCTCTCATACATGCCAGGCGGTATCGAGGTGATGGTGGCTATCGCGTTCAGCACCGATGTAGACCCGATCTTTGTCGCAACCCACCAACTGCTGCGGGTACTGATCATGTGTTTTGCGCTGCCGTTGCTGTTCAGGGCATTAGGGGGTGACGGGGAAAGTAAGCCTATTTGATCGCTGACCCTTGGTATAAGCGGTTACTGAAGCAATTGAGACATTCCGTTTCGGTTGCCGATATATCCTGTGGATGTCGGGTATATATCTGAGGAGGCTAGGGTTTCGTCGTTTCAGGGGCAACGAAACTCGACAGGGAGGGTGAAAATCCTCGACCGGGGTTCGAGTCGGGCCACGTTGGTCTCGCGACGCGAGACAATGCTGAGCTGGTGACGGCGGTCCCGAAGGGGCTAAGTCACCCCTCCCTGACCGCCCCGCGTCTCAGGAAAAGGCCTGTTCGCCCACGCCGTATCCGAGGCGTTCGGAAACGCTTTGGGCGGCTTGCCGCAGTTGGTTGGCTATGTCGCCATCCAGCGAAGCATCGAAAGCCCCCGCTGGTCCCATCGCGGTCAGAGCCAGGACTACATTGCCATCGTGATTAAATATCGGAGCGCTGAGTGCGTTTATACCGGGAACAGGGCAGCCGAGAGCCTGCGCAACCATATGGGTACGGATGTCATTCAGTGACTGCTCGAATTCCTTCATGATATGCCCCCGTTTTGTTTCATCTTCGGGGTTGAGTCTTTTATTTTCCTCATGCGCCAGCTTTTCTGTCATTTTCGGCGGCAGGAAAGCACCAAATACGCGACCGGTGGCGGTGTCGAGAATTGACATCACGGCACCTACCCGAAGGTTTACATGAATCGGGTAGCTCGATTCCTCCATTGCGACAACGGTGGGGCCCATGTTTCCCCATATGGCAATGGCTACGGACTGACCGGTTTTCGCAGCCAGATCTTTGAGTTCGGGCCTTGCCTCCTGAACCGCATCTAAGCGCTGAAGGCAAACCAGTCCTAACTGAAGGGCGAAAGGGCCGAGCTCATAAAGACCGTTATCGGGATCCTGCTTAACCAGGCCCAGGTTGCAAAAGCTGACCATATAGGGATGGGCTTTTGCTGTAGTCATATCAGCCTGTTTTGCCACATCGCGCAATGCCATCGGTTTACCACAGGTGACTAGCACTCGGAGAAGTTGTCCTCCGACCTCTATCGACTGAATTCCGCGCCGTGTTTTCACTCAATTCCTACCTTGGATATGTACACAGAAGGCTTGAATGATATCAGAGATACAGGACGTATTGGTTAAAATAATGATGTATTTATATGTTTATGATTTTATATTAGCTAATGATATATGCATTTGCTAATAACAAATGCCGGTGGTATGGTCATACTCGCTCTTGAAAAATAGGTGAGGGGCGGTCTGTAGGTGAAGGACACAACAGCTGGGTTTTGCGTTGTCAGTAACCCCGGGGTGTCATCAGGCAGGCGTCTCGCCAGGGTTATCTGATAGGCAGAGCTCTGGCTTATTCAGTCTTTTGCGGAGCTTCTAAGGCTCAATTTTCGGTTGAGCGAAGGCCTGCAAGGGTTGGCGAACGTTTGTTCAAATAACAACAAAACACGAGGGTTCGAATAGCATGACTAACGACAGTAACAACCAATTGTTGTCGGGGCGCATTGCGTTGGTAACTGGAGCAGGGCAGGGAAACGGAAGAGCGATAGCTCTCGGACTTGCCGCGGCTGGTGCGCGAGTAATTGTGACTGATTTGAACAACGATACGGTTCAGGAAACAGCTGAACTGATTCGTCAGGACGGAGGCGAAGCCTGGGCTTTTTTACTTGATGTCAGGTCTTCAGATGCGTGCCTGGCGGTTGCAAAAAGCGTTGGCGCTGATATCGGGCTTGTCGACATCATCGTCAATAACGCTGGAATTATCATTCGCGAAGGGATTGAAAGTGAACGAGCCGTTGAAAACTGGCAGAAGGTTATTGATGTCAATCTGAATGGTACGTTTAACGTTACCTATGCTTGGCTTAACGCCTTGAAGGAAACGAAAGGCACGGTTATCAATGTAGGTTCTATCGCCTCTTTTGCGGGTGTTGCTGACACTCTGGGATATTCGCCCTCCAAAGGCGGCGTCAAAATGTTTACTCAGGCACTGGCACGAGAGCTGTCTGCCTACGGTGTACGGGTAAACGCCATTGCACCGGGCGTCATCGAAACCCCGATGACCGAAGCGACGCGAAGCAACCCTCAGCGCCTGGCCGGCTTTTTGAGCCGCACCCCGGCTGGCCGAGTGGGTACTCCGGAAGAGCTGATCGGGCCTGTTGTGTTCCTTGCTTCGTCAATGTCCTCCTACGTTAATGGCGTAACGCTGCCGGTTGATGGTGGCTTTCTGGCTGCCTGATGGTTTCACGCCGTTTGTTAAGTACGCTTCACCTGAGCATGAGGGCTTGGCCTGATGCTCGGTCATTTTAAGTGAGAGCTTCATGCTTTTAAGCCTGGACTCTCGCTCTTTTTTGCTGAATTTAATGCATGGCGTTCAATTTGAAGGGAAAAGCAGATGTGGGTTTTCCGGCGACGCGGTGTGTTGGCATCGAATTGCGTGGTAGTCCTGTGCAGAAATATAGTTTTCGCTCTTATCTGCTTTAAAAAGGGAAGAGCCTGGTGAGGCGGGTTAGATGCAGCAGGGAGCAATGCAGACCAAACTCTTCCAAAACCAGACGTTAGTTATTTATTGAAAATTTCCTGCAGCTTTTCGTATGCCAGGATAGAGGACAGGTCGGCATCGACAGGTGCCTGTTTATCGCACTTGGGTTCCAGGCCAGTAGTGCTATCCGCATTCAGGAACGCCATGACACCCTCGGTTTCGTCATTCTCGGTGCCCTGATAGGCCGCAACCCCGCGTCGAATCGCAAAACGTACCAGAGTAGTGGTGCCATCGAGGGAGAAATAGGGAAAGCTGTCAGCGGTTTCTTGGCGATCCATGTAGGCGCAGTTCAACTGGTTGTTGCTCGATAAAGTGGACAGCGCCGGCACCGGCAGTCCTGCCTGGTCGTAGGCTTTGATTACGGCGTAGGCGGTGACGCCGTAGTCAGTGACGATGCCATCGATATCTGGATATTTAGCGATCAATCCGCTCACCGCTTTCTGTGCATCCACAGGGTTCCAGTTACCGGCGATAAAGTTGTCTTCAAGCAGCTTCAGGTCGGGATATTTTTGTAAACCGGCTTTAAAACCATCAAGCAGATTTTGCGAGATGGCATTGCCCGCCGAGCCGCCGATGAAGATCAATTTGCCCGATTTCAGGTTCTCACCGTACCAGTCGGCCCAGGCGGCGGAGATTGAGGCCGAGTCCAGGTAGAGGTTGGCGGTGTAATCCTTGCCGGATTTTCCATCCAGTCTCGCGTTATAGGGTACGACGACGACGCCGGCTTTGGTGGCCTTGCGCAATGCCGGTAACTGCGCGGCGCCGAAGTCGGGGAACACGATCAGGATATCGACACCCTGGGCCACAAGGCTGTTGATATCGGCGTTGCCCTTCTGCCGATCGCCATTGGCGTTGGTATACATCACTTTCGTAACGTTTGAGCAGTGGCTGAGTTCATCTTTGAGTTCCTCCCAGGCAATCCGGCGCCAGGTGTTGCCGCCGAAGCCATCGGCTAATCCAACGGTCATCGGCTTGGTGCCGCACATGGAGGAGATATCAGCGCCCTTGCCCAGCACTGACAGAGTATTCGCGGTTGCAGCCGTCGATAGCGTCATAGCCGCGACGAGAGCGGAGGTAGTAACCATTCCGCGGGAAAAACCAGGGAGCGTAAGTTTTTTATTGTTAATCATTTTAACTCTCCAAAACTCGGTGTTTTTTATGGGGTGAAAAGGGCAAGGGTAAAGCTCCCGGGTCGTGGCAATGGCATTGCAACGCATCAACCACAAACCCGGGTGACTTACCGCTTGTTCAGAGCGCTATCGACAGTCGCTCTTTGTGCTTATGGGGGGCGGTTAAGCAGGTTCCAGTTCCTGCTCCCGATAGTTGGGGTAATCGGCATAACCCTCGGGTAGACCGGTGTAGTAGGTGTCCCAGTCGGACTCGACGAGAGGCCAGCCATTCTTCAGACGCTCTGGAAGATCCGGGTTAGAGATGAACCAGCGCCCAAAGGCGATGGCGTCGGCAATGCCGTTTTCGATCAGGCTGTCGGCAAGCTCCACGTCGATACTGCCGGCGACAATGATCTTGCCCTTATAGCGCTCACGGATTTCCGGCAGGGGATCGGCGTAATCCACTTTCACGTCTTCGTTGCCGGACACGACCGGTCGAATGACATGCAAGTAGGCCAGGTCATAATCGTTCATGCGCTCTGCAACGTAGCGATAGATCTGCTCCGGTTCCGGATCCTGTATGTCGTTAAAGGTGCCGTAAGGCGAGATGCGCAGGCCAACACGGTCGCTACCGATCGCCTGGGTCACAGCCTCTACGGTGTCGCACAGCAGGCGGGCCCTGTTCTCGAGGCTGCCGCCGTATTGGTCGGTACGCTGGTTGGCGGAGCGGTTCAGGAACTGCTCGAAGATATAGCCGTTGGCACCGTGGATCTCGACGCCCTCGAAGCCGCATTCGATCGCCCAACGTGCCGCCTGGACAAACTCGTCGGTGATCATCTGGATCTCCTTCTCATTCATCGCTTTTGGCTGAGGCATGCGGTGGGTCGTAAGATCCGGCGTAATGATCTCCATATCCGCCGCAATCTCGGAGGGGCCGCGGGCATAGGGGAAATCTTCAGTCACGTTGCCCTGAATATTATCGGGATGCCATACCCGACCGCAGTGCCAGAGCTGAAGGAAGATCTTGCCGCCGGCGGCGTGCACTGCCTGCGTCACCTTCTTCCAAACCGCACGCTGCTTCTCGTTATGGATGCCGGGCGTGTTGAAGTAACCCTGTGCAGCTTCGCTGGTCTGGGTGGCCTCCGCGATGATGAGGCCGGCACTGGCTCGCTGGGCGTAGTAGGTGGCCGCGAGGTCCATCAGAACGTTACCGTCTTCAACGGCCCGGTTGCGGGTCATCGGGGCCATAACGATGCGGCTGGGAAGTTGGTAACGACCAATCTGGATAGATTCAAACAGTCTGCGTGGTTTGGGTTGTGCTGGTATTGGCATCTGATTCACCCTATTTCTTATAAATAGACTCAAACGTTTGTGCGAAGGCCCAGATCGACAGTCGCAAACAAGACTCAGGCTTGGGCGCGACCGTTTACATAACCTTCAGCAATGCAGTTGCTTCGGTCTCAGTTCTCGGACGAACAGGTAGGTTTACAGGGTTCGACTATTTGAATCCGAGGCCTTCGTCTGAAGCACCTCAATCAGACTAATGCTCTGCTAGTGTCTGTGCTTTACTTCAGAGGCCAATATGAGTTGTATATAGGTGCCAGTTTTACAGGGGAGAATAACTAGGCGTTATTGAAAATTGATTTTTAGAAGGTGGTGGGGGATTAGGTTTGTGTATCCGATTCAGACCTATGTGAGGGGTATTTATTTTTCTTCTGATTATTATCAGGTTTGAAGTGTAGTGGTCAACTAATCCCGGACACGGTTTTAAGTTTTTCTTCCGCCGCCACCGGACTGATGCCGCCATTGGCACGATGTGGCCGCTGGCGGTTGTAGTAATCCATCAGATACCGACCCATATCCATTTTGGCGACCATTAGCGAGGAATAACCGGTTTCTGGCACCCATTCCGTTTTCAGGCTGCGGAACAACCTCTCCATCGGCGAGTTGTCCCAGCAATTTCCACGACGGCTCATGCTTTGCTCCATGCGGTAGCGCCAAAGCCGCTGGCGGAACTTCAGACTGGTGTACTGACATCCCTGATCCGAATGGAACATGATGCCTTCAGGGTGCCCACGCCGGTTCCAGGCGTCATCCAACGCCTTGATGACTAGACTCGCGTCGGCTGTCGTGGAGACTGCCCAGCCAACAACTTTGCGGGCGTACAGATCCAGAACGACGGCTAGATAAGACCACTGAGATCCTGTCCAAATGTAGGTGATGTCACCGCACCAGACTTGGTTAGGGTGTAACACATCAAATTCACGGTTCAGCCGGTTGGGTATGTCCACATGCTCAATGGTCGTCCGTTTGTATTTATGGCGGCCTGGCTGCTTACACACTAAGCCGGACTCTTTCATCAGGCGACGGACTAAATAGCGGCCGGCAACGATCCCTTCTGAAGCCAGAAAGTCACAGATACCCCGGCTTCCCAGCGCGCCACGGCTGAGCTTGAAAGCACGGTTTACGTGGGCTTTAAGCTCAAGGCGTTGCGGCTTGATACGCCGCTTTGCCTTCCTGTAGTCATAATAACTGGAACGTTTGATACCAAATGCCTGACAGACCAGATCAACAGGCTTTAACTCTCTCAAACGGTCTATCAGCGCATACGTTTGAACTCGTCTGACATTAAGAGAGCGGAAGCCTTTTTTAATATGTCCTTTTCTTGCTCCAGGCGTTTAACCCTGGCTTCCAGTTCCTGGATGCGCTTCTGCTCGGGCGTCATAGCTTTGCTGGCGGGCGTTTCCCCGTCACGTTCGGCACGTAACTGATCCACCCACCGACGCAGTGCGGTATCACCGATACCAAGTGACCGGCAGGCCTCAACGATGGAATAGCCCTGATCCAGTACAAGACTGGCGGCTTCCAGCTTGAACTCGGGCGTGAAGGAACGACGTTGTTTTTTCATTGAACACCTCTTGGGTGGCAAGGTTACCACCTATCTGGGTGTCCGGAATCATTGAACCACTACAAAGTGAGTATTTTCATTGAAAAGGCTAAGTAAAAAGGTGCCTGCCCATAAAGAGCAGGCACAAATTTCTACTAGGGTTCGAGGAATCTAAGAAACTGCTGAAAAGGAAACGTGACTTAACACGGCTGTTTACCAGCAGTGCTCAATCTGGATACCAACGGTTGATGAGTGAGTATCCCCACCTGCGGGCCCTGTTGCCGACAGTGCGCTGCCAGGTACCGCAGCATCGCGTGCCGCTTCGTTCCATGTCGCATAGGTGTAGTAGAGTTTGACCTCAGGACGGGTCCAGAACCCCGGCCCTTTTGGAGACCAGGTAGGCGCCAGGGTGAACTTGCCCAGGTACATGTCGTCAGTGGTGGTATCGACATAGTCGACGCCCGCTTCAAAGCTGACTTTGAAAGTATCCGTGACCGAGTATACCGGGCGGAAACCCAGGTTCACCCAGGTTTGGTCTGCAGAACCGTTCATGTCCGCTTTTTCATAGACGAACTGGTAGGCGGTCTGGAGCCTGGGTGAGTGGGTCCACATGCCGTGATCAACTACGCGCCACTTATTGGCATCGTTATCCAAAGAAGTATCACCGGTGTAGCCGAGCCCGGTACCCGGCCCCACGCCGTATTGGAAGGCCAGGGTATTGACGATATCTTTGCCGAACATGCCACTCTGTACGTGCTGCAGACCCACTGACCAACCGCTGTGCGCGTCGGCATCGTTTGAAGGCTTGTCGACGTAGTTCACACCGACTTCCAGCTCGCCATCGGTATTGGTTTTGAATCCGGCGACGTTAAAGTCATGTCGGGTGACCCAGTTGTCCTGAAAGGGACTGTCTTTGCGTGAGAATACATAGCTGTATTTAAGGTCGCCGATTTGAACACTGTCTAAACCGAAACCTGTGGCGCTCTGATTCCAGTAAAAGTAATCGGACAGGTATGAGAACTTACGTTTGTAGTAAAGTCGACCCGCCCAGATATTACCGCCGTTAAGAGCGCTGACGTTGTTCCAGTAAGCGTAAGCCTGGGCCCACTTGAAATATCCGCCGTCATCGGAATCGAACGTGAGCTTTTGGTTCCACGGGTTTGAGGCGGCAGGCATAGTGTAGAAGCCCATCGTGGAGCCATCATTAAGCGTAAAAAAATCCTGTTTAAAGCCTACTTCTATATACTGATCACATTCGTTGCCTAAACGAAATTTTCCTCCCGTACCTGTCAGTTGGTAACAGCTTTGTGCACCGCTCCAGTCGGTAGAACCAATACCGCCGCGCGCGTATCCGTCAAGCATCTCTAAAGCGCTGACCTGCGTCGACGCAAGTAATCCAAAAAGGGATAGAATGGTTGAAGTTTTTATTGTTCTGTTCACTTTTTGTCCTTATTTTTATGTCGTTGGTTTTTTGCGTTTGGCTAAATGCCTTCCCATCAAATAGGAACTCACGCGTAATTTAATATTCCGGCCTCGGTAACGTCGGCACGAGAAGTGCCGGCTCAGCTGTAAATGCAACTAAGCGAGGTGCGGTAACGGGTGGATCAACTCTGCCCTCGGTTGCCACCGAAGGGCAGAGTCATCTGGGGTTAGCGGTTCTTAAACAGGTCCGGCAACATGCGAATCGTGACGGCGAGCAGTATTGCCAGCGCCTGCACCAGCAGCTGCATGGAGGGTCCCGCGCCGAGCGCCAGTACCAGCTGCGCGAGCTGGGCCATAAACAGGGCTGCTACTGCGCTGGCAACGACACTGCCCTTACCGCCGGTAAAGGGCGTGCCGCCAATTACCACGGCGGCGATGGCCGGTAGCAGGTAATCGTTACCGGCTGTGTGGGAGGCATTGCCGATATAGCCGGCAAGCAGGATGCCGCCGAGGGCGAAGCAGACCGCTGACAGTACGTAGGCTCCAACCTGATAACGCAGGGTCATAATGCCGGCGGCGGTGGAGGTGCGTGGATTGATACCCACAGCCACAAAGCGGCGTCCTACAAGTGTGCGCTTGGTAATGACCGCCACGATCACAACGAAGAGCACGGCCAGCCACAGGCTGCTGGGCAGACCCAGGAGATCTTGCTTGGCAAAGGCCTGTACACCTTCCGGCACGGCTACCGGAGAGTTGCCGGTAATCGCACGCACACCGCCGATGAGTAGCGCGTTCACGGCCAGGGTTGCGATAAGCGGTGTGATGTTGACGCGGGCGGTCAACAAACCGTTGATCATCCCTACCGCTGCGGCCATGGCAAAGGTCGCGACCAGCGCAAGCACCATGGACCCGGTGGCGAATCCGACCTCGGCGGCCACGATGCCGGCAAGGGAGACCATGCCCGGGGCGGACATATCGAGTCCACGTTGCTGGATGACGACGGTCATGCCGACCGAGACGATCGCCAGGATGCCTGCGAACGGCAGCATCGCGAACAGGGCGCCTTTGGTTACCGTTCCCGGCGCGACAATCGCGCTGATGGCGAACAGGATCGCGGTGCCGACCCAGACCCAGGCGAACTCATCGATATGCAGGCGCAAACCCTGTTTACCTGCACGCTTTTGATCGAACGGAGTCGCAGTGCTCCGGTTTAGACTTGCTGCTGTATTCATATTCATTTTGCCACCGCCATTTGTCGACTCTTGGAATACAGGGCGACTGAAATCAGGATCATTCCACCGAGCAGGTAGGACTGCCAGGCATCAGTCACGCCAAGGAAGCTGGTCACCACATTGACCTGGGTGATCAGCAGGGCACCGAGCAGTGCTCCGAGGAAGGAGCCCCGCCCGCCGAACAGGCTGGCACCGCCGATAACAACCGCCGCGATGCTGGTCAGGGTATAGGAGGTACCTGAGTTGGGGTCCCCGGAACCCACCTGGGACATCATCGGTATGGCTGCCAGGGCAGCCAGCAACGAGCAGCCGATATAGGCGCTTACCCGTGTGAGGCGAGGGCTGATGCCGGCGACACGGGCAGCTTCCGGACGTGAACCCAAACCGCGGAATGACAGCCCCCAGCGGCTGCGGAAAAGCACATACTCAAGCGCGAAAGCGAGGATCACCGCTGCGATGAGTGTCATCGGGATGATGCCGATGGTGGAATCAATCGACTCCAGAACACCGTCAGAGAACAGCCCGCCTGGGATCGGTCGCAGCAGCAGTGAGATCGCCTGCAGCGCCATAAACGTCACCAGTGTTGCGACCATGGGGTGCATTTTTAATGGGTCCACCAGTATCCAGTTGGTCAACCCGACCAGAACGGCAACGCCCAGAACAATCACCCAACCCAATACCTGGGTTTCCATGGGGGCCCCGTCGATGAGGAAGAAGGATTGCACGACAAGGACCAGCCCCATCAACGGACCGACCGAGAGATCAATTCCCCCGACCAGCATCAGCATCTGTTGTCCAAATGCCACTAGCGCCAGCGTTGCGATCAACGGCAGAACGCCAATAAGGTTGCGTTCGGTAAAGTAGTACTCGTTCACCGACCCGGTGTAGGCACCAAGCAATGCCACGGCCAGGGCCAGCATCACAATCGGCGCCATATCTCCCGCCGTCCATTTCCAGATTTTGGAGGTGCCACCTTCTTTCCGCTCACGGGTGGTGGTCGAGGTCAGCACGGCGCTGGTGATTTTGTTCTCCACCACATCGGCGCCACTGAGCTCCTTGACCACGTGGCCACGGGAGAAAATCATGACGCGATCACAGAGCCCTGCGATCTCCTGTTGATCGGACGACACTACAATCACCGCAACGCCCTTAGACGCGGTCTCCCTGAGTACCTTGTAGATCTCCATGCGGGTGCCGATGTCGACCCCCTGCGTGGGTTCATCGACTAGCAGAACCTTGGGGTCGCCGGCGAGAACGCTCGATAGCACCAGCTTCTGCTGGTTACCACCGGACAGCGAGCCGATAGGCGTTTCAATGCTGGGGGTTTTGACATCGAACTGTGCAACAGCCTTGGTCGAACGCCGGGCCTCGCTGCGGCGGCTGGAAAACAGACCGCCGCTGAGATCCTTGGCCAGACTGCGCAGGGAGAAGTTCTCACGTACAGATAACTCCGCGAGGATACCCTCGCGGTGGCGATCGCCCGGTAAGTAGCGAATGCCGCTTGAGGTCGATTTGATCGGGCTGGCGATCGATACCTTCTGCCCGTTGATGCTGACATCCCCCGAGTTGTGCAGGATGCCCGCCAGAGCGCGCATGAACTCGCGTTGACCGTTGGCGTCGATACCGGCAAGTCCGACAATCTCGCCGCTTCTTACTTGCATCGATACATTGGAGAATCCGGGGCCGCGCAGCTCTTTGACATCGAGGACGACGCGGCCGGACTGAGCATCGGTCGCCTTGGCAGGAAACTCACGGTCCAGCTCACCGCCGACTATGAGCTCAACGATGCGATGTTCGTCCATGCTGCTGGCGTCATAGGTACCCTGTCCCTGGCCGTCACGCAAAACGGTCAGTCGATCCGATACCCGCTGTACTTCGCGGATACGGTGCGAGATATAGACCACAGCGCTGCCGCGGGAGGTTACCTGCTTGATACGCTCGAACAGGCGCTCGACATCTTCCCCGAGCAGGTGTTCGGTGGGTTCATCAAGGACCAACACCTTCGGCTCTGCCGCCAGGGCTTTAACGATTTCAACGATAAACCGCTGTTCGGGGTTCAGCGTGTCGACGCGGTCGCTCGGATCGATGGCGACATCGTCGCTCCAGTGCCGGAGCAGGTCGCGTGCCCACTCCTTGGATTGGCCGACCGCCGGTCGGCAACGCGGTGGAACGCCAAGATAGAGGTTTTCGGCAACGCTGAGATCGGGCATCAAGGCGGGCTCCTGGCGCACAATGGCCAGGCCCAGATCCCGGGCGACCTCTGGGTCGCCCTTAACCTCTGTGCCGCAGATGGTTACGCTGCCGCCATCGGCGACTAACGCGCCGGACGCCACCCCCATAAGGGTGGATTTGCCGGCACCATTCTCACCCACCAGCGCGTGAACTTCGCCGGCTTTAACTTCAAATGTAACCTTGTCCAGAGCGCGTACGCCGGGAAATAGCTTGGTTACACGATCGACTTTTAACAGGATAGGACTGTGCATAATTTTGCTCCCCTAGACCTCATCACAGTTTGTTCTTGAATATTTCCTGCAGCTTTTCCGCTGACAGGATTGACGATAGATCTGCATCCAGTGGTGCTTGACGATCGCATTTGGGATCGATGTTCGTGCTGCTGTCGGCATAGAGGAACGGCATATAGCTGTCGCTTTCCGGATTGTGGGTGCCCTGGAAGTCAGCAACACCGCGGCGCGCCGCAAACCTTATCCCTGTGGTGGTGCCGTCCACTGTGTAATAGGGGAAGGCGCTGCCCTCGGACTTGCGATCGATATAGCCGCAGTTCAGTTCGTTGTTGCTCGCCACCGTCGCCAGCGCCGGTACCGGCAGTCCAGCCTGTTCATAGGCTTTTACGACGGCATAGGCGGTGACGCCGTAGTCGGTCGCGATACCATCGATTTCAGGGTATTTGGCGATGAGGCCGGTGGTGGCTTTCTGGGCGTCGACCGGGTTCCAGCTGGTAACGATGAAGTTCTCTTCCAGCAGGTTAAGGTCAGGGTATTTCTTCAACCCCTCTTTGAATCCGTCGAGGAAGTTCTGTGATGAGGCGGCGCCTGGAGTACCGCCCATAAAAACGAGATTTCCGGATTTCAGCGTGTTGCCGTACCAGTCAGCCCAGGCTTTAGCGATTTCGAAGGTGTCCAGCGAGATATTGGCGGTGAAGTCCTTACCGGGAGCTCCTTCCAGTTTTGCGTTGTAGGGGATGACAGTGACGCCCTGCTTGATCGCTTTACGCATCGCGGGTAACTGGGCGGCGCCGAAATCGGGATAGACCAGCAGGACGTCCACGCCCTGTGCCACGAGGCTGTTTATGTCTGCGTTTGCCTTCTGCTGGTCTCCGTTGGCATTGGTATAGAGGATCTGCTTAACATTCGCGCAGTGGCTGAGCTCCTCTTTAAGTTCATGCAGCGCGATACGCCGCCAGGTATTACCGCCAAAACCGTCAGCCAGGCCGACAGTCATCGGTTTGGTACCGCACATCGCGGAGATGTCGGCGCCTTCACCCATGATCGAAGGTTTGGCGGCAACGGTTGTCGATATCGCACCGGCCGCCGCCAGGATGGCGCTGCCACGCAGCAAGCACGACAAAGTGTTGGAAAGCGTTTTCTTATTATTCATGGCTCCAGTCTCCAAATAGACGGGTGTAGTTCTCGGTCTTACAAGCGATGGAGAGCTCCTGTCGATCGTCACAGAGCGCAGCGAGTGTGCTCAGGTCGACCTTCGCTATCGTCTGAAAGACCCTACAGAGTGAGTGATGGATGCAGCTGCCAGCCTTGGCGCGTATCTGTGACACTCAAGGCCCTAAGCTAACGGCTTGGCAGTGCTCTCGCTTCGCTAGCGCGGACAAGCTTTGTTGACCGGGAGCGCCAAAATGTCATTGAAGGAAGTGTGTGAGTGTCGGTCGTGGAAGGGCTGGTATAGAGAGGGATAAATCTTAAAACTAGCCAGTTGCTTAAGGAACTAAGGGTAGAAGAGAGCTTTTTACATACATTCAACATTGACGTATGCATTAGTCGTTGACAAATAGTTGGATGCGGAATAGGGTCTTTTTTAAATCCCGTTCAGCGGGTGGTGCCATCGGTATCCTTGGGTTCCTCTTTGGGAGGGTCTATTGAGGTTTTTAATGCCGATGTTGGCGCCGGTTCAGGTGAGGGTTAGATCGCTGTTAACGGCATTTGAACGTTTTTAGCGATATTTGGGGGCAAGATATAAACCAGTAAAGATTCTTGAAACTCATAACGGGCATTGTCCCACAGGTATGAGTTAGCTCACGTTAAGATTCATAAAAAAAATAAAAGGGTTAACAACCCAGGAGACAATATGTGTGCTTTATTTGAGTTGGATTCTGTAAGAGAAGAGGAGCGTTACTCCTACTGGCATGAGTTGATTTCACGCTATTTTTGCCAGGTGGAAAGTAAGCCTCTGTTGGATAGTTTTTCGCAGGCATCCTTGGGCTGGAACCAGCTGGGATGTCTGGGGATCAGCGATATCCAATGTGAAGCGATACGTTACAACAGATCTTCAGGCATCCTGAACTCATCTCCCAGCGAGGACTTTTTAGTCAGTCTGATGTTGGCAGGCGAGGCCAATATGTCCCAAGGGGGCAGGCATACAAAGCAAAAGCCGGGCGATATCGTCGTATATGATAGTGCGCGTAGCTTTACCTATGAATTTCTCAAGCCCTACCGAATTCTTCTGCTGCGGATTCCGCGGCGGTCCATGTTGAGTCGCTTTCCCAATGCTGAACATATCACATCGATCTCGATGAGCAGTGCGACCGGTATGGGGGCGCTTGTCAAAGATATGATCAGCAATGCTCTTTCCATAGAGATGCCCGGTGATACTTCCGCCGCATCCCGGGTGGGTGGATCCATTATCGATGTCATCTCGGCCGCTGTCGAAACGGGACTCTCCGGACGAGAGGTGGTAGGTGATCGGCATGCCTCTCTGTTGCTGCGGGCTAAGGATTATATCCGTGCACATATGGATGATCCTGATCTCAATGTGGAGTCTGTGGCCAGCGCTATAGCCGTTTCACCGCGGACATTGACCCGTCTTTTCGCTTCGGAGGGAACGCCGGCAATGCGCTGGTTATGGAAAGAGCGGCTGGAGGAAAGTCGGCGGGTACTCAGTGAAGGTCGAGCGGCTCAGGTGACGGAGGTGGCGATGAACCTGGGATTCAAGAGCGTGTCGCACTTCAGCCGAACCTTTAAGGATACCTACGGCGTTACGCCAAATGTAATGCTGCGCTCGCGGGCGCACTGATAACAGTGCGGCGAGGGGGTGGTGGCCGGCATTAACGGACCACTCGAGTCTGGTATCGGCCACCGCTGATCCTCTCGCCCGCTTTGACGCTCTGGCAGCTGTCGTTGACGGTTTAGCTTGGCCTGATATCGATCCTGTGTGTGGGGAGGCTTCTTCTCCCTACACATAACCCCTTTCCCTGTTCCCCTCGACCCTGTCGATATTCCCATCTCGAAATCACTTTTGCACTCGTCCCGATGGTCCGAATTAAAGGGCGTTATCCAGGCTTGGTGTCAGCAAGTTCTGGCGTCCCTGTATGAAAAAATCCTGGCGTATTCAGTCAAGCAAAGATGGCGCTGGCGGGCGAGCCGTCAAAAATCGCGCTCCATATACTGAACTTCCTGACAAGTTTTGAGTTATGTGCCTGTTACGGGCGTGTTTGTGGCAAGGCTTGGATGCGGTCGCGGAATTGGATCGCTTTTGGGTATCGGCTAATGGCAGGTCAGCAAACTCAGTACGCATAAGTATCAGAGTTAAGAGCTATCAAATAAGTATAAGGAGTGACCATGACTGACTACATTATTATCGGGGCCGGGTCGGCAGGTTGTGTTCTTGCAAATCGTTTATCGGAAGATCCCAACGTCAATGTGACCCTGGTCGAAGCGGGCGGTTGGGACAAAAGCCCCTTCATCCACATGCCGGCGGGTTATTTTCGGCTGATGCAGACGGGGCAGCTGGATTGGGGGTATCACACCGAGCCCCAGCGTCACGCTAATAACCGAGAGATGTTTATACCCAGGGCGAAATCGATCGGTGGCTGCACAACCGTTAACGGCATGATTTACACCCGGGGTGACCGCACCGATTACGATCACTGGGCGGCGCTGGGCAACAAGGGCTGGAGTTACGACGAGATCCTGCCTTATTTCCGGAAGGCGGAGACCTGGGGCGGCGGTGCGACACCGGTGCATGGTGGTCATGGTCCGCTGAAAACCAGTCGTTTCGGTATTAAAAATCCGGTGGCCAAGGCGTTTATCGAAGCCGGTGTGCAGCTCGGATTTCCGTACAATGACGATCTGAACGGCGGCCGTCAGGAGGGGCTTGGTCCTTGCGACAGCACGGTGGCAGATGGCATCCGTTCCAGCGTTTCACGCTGCTACATCTCCAATATCAAAACCCGCAGGAACCTGAACGTCATCACCAAGGCGCTGGTGTCACGGATTCTGATTCAGAACGGCAGGGCTGTCGGCGTCGAGTATATTCAGGGAAATGAAATTAAGAAGCTGATGGCTTCCACGGAGGTGATTCTCTCCGGTGGTGCTTTCAACTCTCCCCATGTACTGCAGGTCTCCGGCATCGGCGATCCGGAGCACCTGCGCAGGATTGGCGTCAAGGTCGAACATGAGCTCCCGGGCGTCGGTCAGAACCTCCAGGATCACACCGGCTGTGGCCTGAAGGTGCGCCTCACCAAGCCGCTGTCGATGTTGAAGTACCTCTCCCCCTGGCAGACGGCTTTGGCTGGTGCCGAGTATTTCCTCAACAAGACAGGGCCCTGCTCATATCACGGTGTTGAGGCCTGTGCTTTCCTGCCCACCCGCGAAGGCCTGGAGGCACCGAATATCCAGTGGCACATGAACATGGTCATGTATGAGGACCATGGGCGGAAGATCATCTGGGAAGAGGGGGTGATGCCTTACTTCAACCTGTCTCGCCCGGCCAGCCGCGGCACGGTATTGGCCAAATCGGCCGATCCCCGGGCGCTGCCCGCTATCGATCCGAACTTCTTCGCCGAACATGACGATCTGGTCCAGATGCGTGAGGCGCTGCTGCTGTCTCGTGAAATCGTGGCGCAGTCCGCATTTGATGAATTCAGGGGCGAGGAGTATGGGCCCGGCAAGGAGGCGCAAACCTCGGCCGAAATTGATGAGTATATCCGTCAGAAGTGCGAAAGCGTTTATCACCCGGTGGGCACCTGCAAGATGGGCTCGGATGATATGGCGGTGGTTGATGATCAGCTGCGCGTTCACGGTATCGAGGGCCTGCGTGTTATCGATGCCTCGGTTATGCCGACGCTGACCAGCGGTAATACCAATGCGCCGACCATCATGATCGCCGAGAAAGCGAGCGATCTGATCCTGGGTCGAACCCTGGATACAAGCAATGACGCGATGATGAATCCGCCGACACGGGGCGGCGTCGCTGAAGCGCAGCGCAGATCAGTCGTGGCTGCAGCACTGCGCAAAGAGGTCGAAACGGTCGTTTAAGGCTGCACCTGGCTATTCAAAAAGCAACTTGAATGCGAAGAGTACGTTATGAATCAGATATTTACTTTTGACAATCCGTTGGCTGGTATTTCCGATGAGGCGAAGCAGTTTCTCGCACGTAAACACAGTCTTTTTATCAACGGTAAATGGGAAGCCCCGGTTAACGGCGGCACCCGCAATGTAGAAGATCCGGCAACCGGGCAGATTATCTCTACCATGGCCGAAGGGGACGCAGCCGATATTGATATCGCGGTCCGCGCAGCGCGAAAAGCGTTTGAGGACAGTGAGTGGAGCCGAATGTCCACCAACGATCGGGCCAAGATCCTCTGGAAAATCGGTGAGTTGCTCGATGAGCATTCGCAGGAGCTGGCAGAGCTCGAGACTCTGGATGAGGGCTCACCCTTCGGGATCTGTAAGAACTTTTACGTCAAGCTGGCCGCGGACCATTTCCGCTACTACGCCGGTTGGGCGAACAAGCTTAATGGCAGCGCTATCCCCACCAATATGCCGGGGCAGTGGCATAGCTACACGATCCGTGAGGCTGTTGGTGTGGTCGGGCAGATTATCCCCTGGAACGTGCCGCTGTTGATGGCGGCCTGGAAAGTCTCTCCGGCGCTGGCGGCGGGCTGTACCGTTGTGCTTAAGCCCGCTGAAGACACCCCGCTGACGGCGCTGCGCTTTGCCGAGATCTGCCGTGAAGCCGGACTGCCGGATGGTGTTCTGAACGTAGTGACCGGTGCAGGTGCTGCTGGCGCCGCGCTGGTCGAGCACCCGGATGTCGACAAGATTGCCTTTACCGGCAGCACCGAAACCGGCAAGGCGATCGTGCGGGCCGCGGCGTCCAACCTGAAGCGCGTGAGCCTCGAGCTTGGCGGCAAGAGCCCGGTCATCGTGTTCCCGGATGCTGACCTGGACCGGGCGATTCCCGGTGTTGCAGAAGCCGTGATGCTGAACACCGGACAGGCCTGTACCGCGGGCTCCCGCCTCTATATCCACGAGGATATCTATGACGAGGTTGTTGCAGGTGTCGCCGAATACACCTCTTCACTGAAAATGGGTCACGGTCTCGATCCGAATACCAACCTGGGGCCGCTGATCTCGGCGCGGCAACATGCCCGCGTCAGCGCATTGCTGCAGTCTGGTATCGATGAAGGCGCCAAGGTGATGCAGGGGGATGCGGCCATGCCGGGCACCGAAGGCTACTTCATACGCCCCACGGTACTGGCCAACGTCAACTCCCGCATGAGGGTTTATAACGAGGAGATCTTCGGCCCGGTTATCTGCGCCATGAAGTTTGACTCCAGTGACATGCAGGGGCTGGTTCGCGAGGCTAACAACTCCGAGTACGGTCTGGCGGCAAGTATCTGGACCCGCGATATCAGCATGGCGCATCAGATGGCTGCCAAGGTGCGTGCCGGCGTTGTCTGGATCAACAACCATAACCAAACCGATGCTGCACTGCCGTTCGGCGGATACAAACAATCGGGTTGGGGACGCGAGATGGGGCTTGCCGGCCTTGAGCAGTACACCGAAAACAAATCGGTCGGTGTCTACCTGGGCGAGTAAATAGCAGCCCAAAGTAGACCCTGGTGGTCATCATCTAGCCGCGCTACCCCTGCTGCAGATGATGCCCACCGCGTCTTTCAGGTTCCCGCGGCACCAATCCATTCAAAGGCGGAATAAAAAGGTTATCAAGGACTGAGTTCCTGGTGATTGATGCTGTGTGTATGCAGCGCTGAAGCTCTGGTATGAGCTGCCAAAGGCTGACCCAAATAACGATAAAAAAAGACACGTTTGGAGATACAAGATGACCCATCCCAAGAAAAAACTTTCCTCGCGTATAAACCAAATCCTGATCTCCGCTGTGCCGATGGTTGCGACAGTGTATGCCGGGACAGTGATGGCCAGTCAGGCACCGGCAAATATGCTGGAGGGGGCCGATATCACAGCGATGTGCGGTACTAAACCGATGAAAGTGGGTCTTTCGGACGGTTACGGAGGCAATACCTGGCGCCGGATCGCCCTGGCAGAGTTGAAGGATGAACTCAGCAAGTGCCCGAATGTTGAAAAAATTATGTACACCAACGCCAATGGCGACCAGCAGAGAGCCAAGTCAGATATCAACAGTCTCGTTGCACAAGGGGTGGACGTACTGTTGGTTTTTCCTGATTTCGGTGCAGCCCAATTGCCGGCTATGCGCTCAGCGACCAAGTACGACATTACCGTCGTTCCCTATCTGGCCAAAATCGACGGCAAGCCCGGCAAAGATTACAGCGCCAACGTCTACGAAGACACTTATCAGATGGCTCAAGTATGGGCTGACTGGTACGGCAAGAATTTGAAGACCGGTAATGTGGTGATGTTGGGTGGCAGTGCCGGTGCGAGCTCTTCGCAGAACTTCTTTGAGGGTTTCAGGGACGGTTTGGCCAAATACCCCGGTCTCAATCTCATCGAAGAGAATTATATCGTTACAAACTGGAACCCCGTTGACGCACAAAAGGCTGTCAGTGGCTTGATCGCAAAATATCCTGATATCGACGGTATCGCCACTGATTTCGGTGTAACGGCGACCTCTGTTGTGAAGGCTTACGAGCAGGCCGGGCTGGAGATTCCAGCGTTGGCTACCAATGCAAGTAATAATGAATTGAACTGCAAGTATCTCGAGAAAAAGGCAACCGGAAACGGCTTCTCCTATTTTTCGCTCGACGGTACAACCTCAACAGTACGCTTTGCTGCGCGCCGTGCGGTTGCCAATTTTCAGGGCACGGAAAATCCGGAGCCTTTGAGCGTAATGCCCTATGTGTACGCAGATAGCGCTGCCGGCATCGATCCGAAATGCAGCAAAGATGCCCCTCTGGATGCAGATTTGTCATCCAGCCTGCCTGCCGAAAAGCTCAATGAAATCTTCACAAATTGATCGGCGAGGGCGCTAGCGGGCGTCGCAGATGTTGCCATCCAGCCATAGTGGCCAATAACAACGCTTATAAGGCTCATAGGCCACGAGTGAAATCAGGGAGTAACAACGAATGAGTGTTATGAATAAGGTTGTACTTATCAGCGGCGCCGCCAGAGGAATGGGCGCTCACGAGGCTCGCTCTTTTGTCGCAGCGGGCGCCAAAGTTGTGCTTGGCGATGTTGCTGATGAAGCGATGCAGGCACTGGCCGAGGAACTGGGTGAAGACTCGGCGCTGGCGGTCCATTTGGATGTTAGCAAAGCTGAGGACTGGACCCTGGCCGTGCAAGCGGCGATGGATCGTTTTGGCCGGCTCGACGTGCTTGTGAACAATGCGGGTATCCTGCGCTTCTCGATGATCGAGGAGTGTTCGGATGAGGAGTGGGAGCAGGTTCTTGGCATTAATCTCGGGGGCTGTTTCAAGGGGATCAGGGCCGCTATTCCTGCGATGAAGGCGGCGGGCGGCGGATCCATCGTCAATATATCCTCGACGTCCGGACTCAAGGCGTTTTCGGGTGTGCCGGCTTATATCGCGTCCAAATTTGGTATACGTGGTCTGACCAAGGCGGCCGCGATTGAGCTGGCGCCGCTCAATATACGAGTCAACTCGGTGCACCCAGGTAATATCGAAACAGATATGGTCGACGGCCTCTATGAGAGCCTCAAGCATGTGCCGATGAACCGTCTTGGCAAGCCTGAAGAGATCAGCAAACTTGTCCTGTTCCTTGCAAGCGATGACAGCTCGTTCAGCACCGGTGCTGAATTTATTGCTGATGGTGGAGAAACCTGCGGCATGCCGAATCTGTTCTGATTGAACGGATGAATTTCCGGAGAGCTTTCACTCTCCGGTAGTAAAAGAACAGCGGGAATAGTATTACCGCCTGTAATATCGACTTCTGAGTCGGTAAAGCAAAAAAGCGCACCCATATGTTATATCGGTGCGCTTTTTTTTGTCTGAATAGACTCATTATTCCTGTCAAATATTGGCATTGCAGGGCAATTAATACTGTCTTGGAAAGTAAAGCGCAGAGCAAGCAAGAAACTTACTCTTAGGAAGGTGCTTAAAACAATTGCTCGAAGCACCCCAGGCTAAAAGAGCTAGAGTTTTTAATAAAAAAGGTGAATAACATGTCCACAGAAAAACAAACCAAGCCCCGCAGACTGTTTGAACCCGTCCAGCTCGGCCGCTTCCAGCTCCCGAATCGCATGGTTATGGCACCGATGACCCGTATTCGGGCGGAGGAAGATGGCAATGTTCCAAGTGACCTGTCAGCGACCTATTACGCGCAACGGGCAAGCGCTGGTTTAATCATTGCCGAGGCTACACAGGTTAGCGAAGCTGCGCAGGGGTATTTCAACACCCCTGGTATTCACAACGAGAAGCAGCACGCGGTGTGGCGTAAAGTAGCCAAGGAAGTACACGACGCAGGTGGCAAGATCTTCGTTCAGCTTTGGCACTGCGGACGCATTTGGCACCCCAATAATATTCAAGGCAACGTCACCGAAGATTTTCCCTACGGTAGAGCGCCTTCGGCGATAGCGGCAAACATGGAGATCGTCACGCCTGGACTGGAGTCTGTACCGATGCCAGTACCCAAGGCGTTGTCTGTCGCCGAAATGGGGATGATCGTCGAGGAATTTGTTCAGGCCGCTCGCTGGGCGATTGAGTGCGGACTGGATGGCGTTGAAATTCATGGCGCTAATGGCTACCTGCTTGATCAGTTTTTGAATCGGTCAAGCAACCAGCGCACAGACCAGTATGGCGGCAGTATCGAGAACCGGGCGCGTTTTCTGTGCCAGGTCGTTGAAGCCGTTACAGAGGCGATCGGCAGTGATCGTGTCGGTTTGCGTATCTCTCCCTACGGTACCTTCAATGATGTGCATGATCCGCAACCGGAAGAGATCTATCGCCACGTCGCCGAACGCATGAACGATTACGACCTTGCCTACCTTCATGTCATTCAGCCGATCGTCACCGGAGACCTTAATAACTTCGGTGAGGCAGACAAGAATCCACTGCCCGAAATTCGTGCTCGTTACCACGGCAAGATAATCGTAGCGGGCGGCCTTGATGTGGAATCCGCCGACAATCTCATCGACGCTGGTTTAGCGGATGTGGTCGCATTCGGGCGCTGGTTTATATCGAACCCTGATCTTCCAGAGCGGTTGAAAAACGGCTGGCCTTTAGCTGAGTCCAATCGTGATACCTATTACATGGGTAATGAGGTTGGGTATATCGACTACCCGGTCTATCAGGAACTTGAACTTGCCTAATTAGTAATACGGTTGAATTTATAACCGTTATTAATTCAACCGTTATTTATCGTAAAACCAAGGAGAATAAAAATGAGCACTGATGGTAAATTTAAGCATGTTGGTCTTCTGTTCAAAAAAGAATCTCAGACCTATGACGAGTTCCTGGATCATTGGATGAATGTGCATGCCAAACTGGCAGAAAAGGTGCCGGGTTTACGTGGCTATGTGATCAATCCTATCGATCGTAGAGAGTTTCCGGAATCTCCCATCGATGGTTTTTCAGAGCTCTGGTTTGACTCTGAGGCCGACCTGATCTCTGCCTTTGAAACCACTCCGGAGGGGCTTGCCTGCATCGAAGATGTGCCTAACTTTATGGAGCGCGTCGTGATCACCAACATCAAGGAAGCGCGGGTTAAGTAAAACACTTGTCTTAACCCCATGCGTTGGCGAGCTTTGCCGGATAGATGATTGCTCAGCTGGTGAACCTGGCACCGGTCGCACCAGCTTCTTAAGCATTCAGTCGATTCAATGTGAAGTAAGCCAACGCACATTATTGCCCAAAGTTGACCCGCCCGCCTGCGACAGCAACTACACATCTATGCCTGGCATCTCCCAACTGGACGGGCTTCAAAAAGCCGTTATGGCAACGCTCTCTCAACTCGAAACAGCCTCGATCAAACCCTACCGGTCGCGTGGATGACAGGTTGTGCTACCCGCATTGGCACAGCGCGAAAACAGACCGTCAATCCTGTCTGTCATTACCTGGAGACTCATGGACTTGATAGCCATGCGGATATCGACGCCTGTAGCCATGGATGACCGCCGTCGAATCCCTCTTCGCGATAACGGACCCATTGAAATTAGATAGCAGGAAATCAGCATGATTAAAGAGAACAGCCTACCGCTTAGCGTGCTTGATTTAGCACCGATCACGGAAGGGGGCTCCCCCGGCGAATCGCTGCGTCATTCGGTCGAGCTGGCACAACTGGCCGAGACCGCTGGATACAAACGTTACTGGGTAGCGGAGCATCATAATATTAAGGATGTCGCCTGCGCAGCGACCGGGATTGTCATTAGCCACATCGCGGCCCATACGCAAAAGATTCGCGTTGGCTCCGGTGGGATCATGCTGCCGAACCACGCGCCCTATATGGTGGCCGAGCATTTCGGTACGCTGGCGGCTTTGCATCCGGGCCGGGTCGATCTCGGCCTGGGGCGGGCTCCCGGTACCGATTATGCCACTGCTCAAGCCCTGCGCAGGCAGGCCTCTGTGCACGACGATGAGTTCCCCCGAATGTTTGAGGAGCTGCGTCATTTCCTGGCGCCGGCCAAGCCGGGTCAATCAGTAACGGCCATTCCCGGCGCCGGTGCGGATCTGCAACTCTGGTTACTTGGATCCAGCCTCTATGGTGCTCGTCTGGCCGCTCACTGCGGGCTACCGTTCGTGTTTGCCGCGCACTTTGCGCCGGCTCAGATGGAGGATGCACTGGAGATCTATCGTCACGAATTCAGGCCTTCGCAACAGTTGCAGGCGCCCTATGTGATCGTCTGTGTGAACGCCACGGTTGCCGACACTAAGGAGGCGGCGGAACGGCTGGCCACAACCGAGTATCAAAAGTTTCTGGGGCTTGTCCGCGGCAAGCGCTTCCTGCTTCCGGCGCCGGTTCCGACGATGGCAGGGCGCTGGGATCAACGGGAAGAGCTGCATGTTCGACATATGTTGCAGGAGTCTATTCACGGCGATCCGGTAAACGCCAAGGCTCGCCTGCAAGACCTGCTTAAGCGGACGAGGGCCGATGAAATAATGGTGAACTCCTGGATATATGATCATCAGGCCAGGCTGGATTCATATCGCCTGTTGGCGAAGATAGCAGACGAAATATCGGTTTAATGCTGAATAGTTCGTGCTGGGCCGGAGGGGCAGGGCGTATTGAGGCGGTAAAAAACCACTGAACGTGATGGGAGGTCACGTTCAGTGGTAAGGGTGGGGCGCGTATAGGTTAGGCCGAGGCAGATCGACCGATAGATCGGTTGCCAAACAGTGCTTTTCCAGCGTCTGTACGGGACCAGATAATGAAGAGTGATAGCGTCAGCAGCACGATATTGAGCGGCACGATGCCCGGTTCTCCCTGAGTCAGGTGATAGACGATTGCCACTACCTGCTTCGACGCGCAGCCAATAGCGGCATACCTGATCAGTTTTGGCACCCGGCGGAACAGCGATGGCAGCAGGATGCCAATGCCGCCGGCGATATCGATCACGCCGAGGGAGCGAGTGAACCAGAGTGGATGATCCGCTACCCAGGGCAGAATATGGCTCATCTCCGGTACGGGCATTATTAATTCGATTATGCCGACGGTGCAGAACACTATGGCAACAAATACCAAGGCGATCCATAACGAAATTTTTAATAACAGATGTTGAGTCCAATATGGGTTATAGGCTGACATCTAGGCCTCTCTTTCATTTGACTTCAGTTTTAAAATTAATACTTACAATATCTATGGATATTAGAGAGGAGGTTATTGGGCTGCTCTACTGCCAGCGACAATCTGATTTATCTTTGTAAGCCAAGCAACGATTGAACAAGTTCAGTCAAGCTAGGTGTTTCGACATAGGTCGATAATCGGTGGGTTTATAGTGCCAAGTGGCGTGTCACTGTTAGTTGAGTCTGTGAATCGATTATTGGCTGCATAGCGTTGTTGCCTGGCACGCCTATCCTCCGGGATTGGGGATCAAAACCGATCGCTCCATCTATGGTTAATCGATGGTTAAAGCGCTGCAGGCAATTTGGCAATAAACGGGAGGCAATCTTTTGCGTCGGCCCCCCGGTTGTGCAACGACTTAGACGACGCTGCTTGTTTCGACAAAGAAGGGTGTAATTTCGTCGAGGAATTCCAACGCGTGCTGCTGCGTGCGCATCACGATATCACTGGTGTAGAGCTCGGCCGCCTCCTCTTTATTCCGGAACCAGAATTCGACAATTCCGTCGAACGGCACATCATCATAATCTGCACTGTCGCTGCGGGAGTTGTAATACCGGTCAATGACGAGATTCTGGGTATAGCCCAACACATTGGGCCACTGGGATACCCACTCTGCGTGTTTTACCAGCCATTCATGACGGAACTCTTCCGGGGAGACGCCCGGCAACCGCTTGAGCAATGTCATCCGCTTGATATAAGGCTGGTCACCAAGGTTAAGTGGAACGACCCTATGCTTTTCACAAACGACTAAATGCAGATCATCGAGGAAAGCATCCTCATCGGACTGAGCGCTTAAGAACGCGCTGGAGTCGATCGCTTCATGCATCGCCTCCATGCTGTCGAACTGCAGCTCTGAGAAACCATCCAGATCCCAGGTGCCGCGAGTGTGATCGATGCCGAAATGCTCTTTATTGGTCACTCGGTGTTGATCGTACTTTCTTAACCCCGGGAATTGGGCGGCCAGAGGTCCATGCGAGTTTTTCCAGTGCTCATTGAAACTGGACGTTGTCATACCGGCTTTGCGTTTAAGCAAGCCAAAACGACTTATCATTTTTATTCTCCCGTTTGGATAGACAGTAGTGGGGGGGCTTGCCTGCCGCAGACAGGCAAGGCACTTCAGTTGGCTTCGTCACCCACAAAACGGCGCAACATCGGCTGACGTTTATCCAGCCAGGCGCTATGGCGTTCTGGCCATGCCTCGAAACCGTCCGAATCACTGAGCTTTCGATAGGCTTCGGCCGGCCAGTAAGGGTTACGTAATGCGGCGCGTCCCACGGCGATAAGATCTGCCTGCCCTGTCGCAATGACCTCATTGGCATGCTCGGGGCTTACGATCAGGCCGACCGCTTGAGTCACAATCTCTGCGCTGTTTCTGATCTCTGCCGAGAACGGAACCTGGAACCCAATCCCCCGCGGGACATTGCTGCGTTTGACCTCTTCAGATAGCCCTCCGGATGAGCAGTCGATCACATCGATACCGGCCGCTTTCAATTCGCGGGCAAGGATGACCGAGTCATCTAGATTCCAGCCTCCCTCAACGCCATCGATGCAGGAGAGACGGACAAAGAGAGGTTTGTTAGAAGGCCATACCGCCCGCGTGGCCGTAGCAATCTCAACTGCGTAGCGCATGCGGTTTTCACGTGTTCCACCGTATTCATCCTGGCGATGGTTCGCATGAGGCGATAGAAAACTGGCAACGAGATAGCCGTGACCGTAGTGCAGCTCGATGGCGTCCATACCTGCTGCATCTGCGCGCCGTGCTGCGTCAACAAACTGCTGACGGATCTCCGCCATTTCAGCAACGGTCAGGGCGTCGGGGGTGCTCCACTCACTGCTTGCTGCTATGGCACTGGGCCCGACGCGACGCCAGCTGATTTCAGACCGAGTGATCTCATCCGGGGACAGGGCGTGTCCGCCTTCCCACAAAGGCGCAGAGAAAGCTTTACGTCCTGCATGGGCCAACTGCACCCCCATCAGGGCCCCATTGCTATGGGCAAAGTCGGCTAACTTGCGTAGACCATCAATATGCTCGTCGCTCCAGATACCGAGATCCGCGATACCGACCCTTGAGTCGGAAGCGATAGCCGTACTTTCGGTCCAGACAAGTGCGGCGCCGCCGAGAATGAACTTGCCATAGTGGACCAGATGCCAGTCCTGAACCTGTCCGTCTATTGCCGCATGCTGGCACATCGGAGATATGACCATGCGATTCTTGAGTGTCAGGCCACGCAGAGTGAAGGGTTGAAGTAACGTGTTTACCGGCTGGTCGCTCATGACTGGTTTCCTGCAGTTGTCTTCACGTGGCACCTTCTCGGTTTGTTTTTGGGGTTTGTTTCTTGCTTCAGTACGGAGGTGCTGAACGCACCTCGATACGTAATTTCTGTATGATAATAGCGAATAGATTAAATAATATATAACGACCGTTTCAAGTCTGTTTCTGAAAGAACTGGCTTCGCAGCCAGGGTAGAAGGGTTAGAAGTATCGAGTCAGGAGCTGGGCTGGGTTGTGGAAAGCAGGAAGAGATGTAGTTTAACTTCATGTTTTATAAGGAAGTATGTGTTTCTCAGGTGGGCGGCCGTATTCTTGACTACTCAATCAGGGGTGTTTATCTGGCAGAAAAGCGTTTTCGACAGTTTTCTGGGAATCGGGCTACAGATGCGCCAGGAAACGCTTCACCAAGATAGCCGGCGTCCGAAAGGGCTTGTGTTAGTATCTCTCTTAGCCGAAACACGCTGCGTAATCAGCCTGGTCTCAGGGTAAAGGGGCAGTGGAAACCTTTTCGCCAGCCCGGCCTATGGCCATATCAATCGAAAGCTATTCAGTAAGGGGTAGGGAGTAGTCCTGCCGCACTATGGAATGAATGACCGGAACATTATCACCAAACTCGAGCTTCTTGAGTTTTTCCCTTACCGCTTGTCTATTCTCGAACAGAGAGTCAGTCAGTCCGTCGCCAAGCCCTACAAGGACCTGCATAACCTATCCAGAAACGACTGGCGTGCGATGGCGACTCTGGCGTTGCTGCAGCCGATAACGGCGACCGATATAGCCAGCTTTACCAAGTTGGAGAAAATGCAGGTCAGTCGTGCTGTACAGCGTTTGAAGTCCGAAGGGTTGTTGGTTTCACAGCCAGATCCGGAGGACAAACGGGCGATCTATTATCGCTTGTCGCCCAAGGGGGTGGAGATCTACAACGATATCGTCCCGAAAGTGATCGATAAGGAGCGTGACATACTCTCCTGTCTGACGGCCAGCGAACGGTCGACACTCAAGCATCTGCTCGACAAGGTTGATGCCCACCTCGCCGATCAGGATCGCTAAAGCGACGAAACGGGACAGTATCCCTCCCCGTTTCGTATAACTCTGAGCCGATATTCAGGGCCTGTTTTCCGGTCGAAGGGGCGCTTTATCGCCGCCAGGCGGCCCACCGATTTCCGTGTTTCTCGATTTTTATACCGCCTGAAGGATGAGCTTGATCGACACAAGCAATAGACCAACCTGAATCAGTCTGGAGAACCAGGCATCGGCGAGACGTTTAATCAGGAACACTCCCAGAAAAGTGCCCGCAAGCGCTGTCGGGATCAGCCAAAGAGCCAGCGTAAGATCCTCAGGGCTATAGGGCCTTAGGTTGGCGTAAGGAATGACCTTCGCCAGATTAATAGCTGCAAACACCACCGCGGTGGTGCCAACGAAAGTCAGTTTCTCCAGTCGCTGAGGGATCACGTAGATCTGGTAAGGCGGCGATCCGGCATGAGAGATAAAACTGGTAAATCCCGCCAAGCCACCCCACAGAATGCCTCTGCCAAACGTAGGTTGTTTCGGCGTCATCAGGTAAGTCTTGCCGAACCAGGTGTAGCAACAGAAGGCGATACCCAGCGAGCCAATCAGGATCGAAACGACCTGATCCGAGATCAGTGAAGCTGTGGCCCAGCCAACAACGACACCCATTAATCCGGCAGGGATCAGAATCTTCAGGTTAGGCTTGGAAAATGAGCGCCGGTAGAGCCATACGCTGACCATATCGGTGAGTATGAAAATGGGCAGCAGAATGGCGGCTCCCTTGATAGGGGACACTGCCAGCGAAATCACGGGAACTGCCAGCATGCCGACCGTCGGCACACCTCCTTTTGCCATCCCAACGCACATAGCCGCCAGGCATGCGATCAGGAAGGGTGTACTGCCAATATTCTGCAAGATCTCACTGCTTGTTGTCAGTTGCATCTCTGATCCTTCACTTTTCGGGTGATCATTTAGCCCTCCACCTGCAATAGGTCAGATACAGGGCGCCGTTCCTCTGTTCTGACTGTTCGCGCGGTTGGCCACTGCGCAGTTCCCATTCGTAGCTAAAGAATCCACACCAACCGACAAAAGCCTGAGCCAACACCGGCGCCAAGTACTTCGGATACCCAGTGATGGCAAGGATTTCAGTGGGCCTCGGATCATGTTGATCCAGGCACTCAGGACGCTGCCATCTCGGTTGGGAGCTAAGTCTCCGAGCAGGCAAAACCCTCCAAACCTTGCCGCTGGCGGAAGGACCGCAACGAAATTATCGCTTGCAAAGTTCGTTATTGGCAAATACATTTGCAAATAACGAACGGCAACACTATGGTTAATGCGTTCTTCTAATGCTGTTACCTCTACCCTAATCAGCGCGTTAGGTGAGGTAGCGAAGGACTTGAGGGACGTTGGTAGGGCTAGAAGTCGCAAGAAGTGCACAACAGCTCAACACACTTTCTTGATTCCAGGAGTAGTCAGGTGAAAACAATAAAATACGAATGTGATGTGTTGGTCGTGGGTTCTGGAGCCGGCGGTTTGTCAGCCGCTGTATCGGCAGCCCATCGCGGTTTGAAGGTCCTCGTCGTCGAAAAAGAACCGGTATTTGGCGGCACCACCGCCAGATCAGGTGGATGGATGTGGATTCCCGGAAATGCGCCGGGCAAGCGAGACGGGGTAAATGACTCGGCTGACGCGGCGAGAACCTATCTGAAGCATGAAACCGGTGCTTTTTTCGATGAATCACGCATCAATGCTTTTCTCGATGCGGGACCGAAAGCCGTCGACTTCTTCGAGAAAAATACCAGCCTTCAGTTCGATCTCGGTCCGACCTTTTCTGACTATCACCCCCTGGTAGAGGGTGGGATGCCGGGCGGTCGTTCCATCGTCGCAAAACCCTTCGACGGCCGTGATCTCGGTAAGGAGATAAAACGCCTGCGTCCACCGCTGAAGGAAATTACGGTCCTGGGCATGATGATTGGATCAGGCAAGGAACTGCTGCATTTCTTTAATGCGACAAGATCCGTTATATCCGCAAGTTATGTTGGTTATCTGTTTGCGAAGTTTATGCGGGACGTGACCTTCCACGGGCGCGCCATGCGACTGATGAACGGTAATGCGCTGATCGGAAGACTTGCAAAGTCCTGCTTTGAAAAAAATGTGCCTATCTGGACGCGCTCTCCCGTCGCGAAACTGATCCGGACAGAGGATGGTGAGATCCAGGGCGCGCTTGTGGATACGGTGAAAGGGCGGGTAGAGGTTGTCGCCCGTAAAGGTGTCGTCCTGGCTTGCGGTGGCTTCCCACAGGATGCCGTGCGCAGGAAAAAGCTGTTCAGGCATGCGCCAACCGGTCATGAGCATGCATCTCCGGCGCCCATGGGTAATACCGGTGACGGTCTGCGTCTGGGCGAGTCTGTTGGCGGGACTGTCAATGAAGACCTGCCTCATCCCGCCGCCTGGGTACCGATCTCTCGCCCAGTCTGGTCTGACGGAACAACCGGAACATTCCCGCACTTCGTGGATCGCTCAAAGCCGGGAATCATCGCAGTGACGCGTTCTGGTCGCCGCTTCGTTAACGAGTCGAATTCATACCATGACTTCTGCCAGGCGATGTATGACCGCTGTACGGAAGAGGAAAGCGAAATCTGTGCATACTTTATCGCCGACCACAAAACTTTCCGCCGTTACGGCCTGGGATTTGCGAAGCCCGCACCTATGCCCTATCGCAGCCAGTTGAAAACAGGTTACCTGATGCGCGGTAAAACGTTGCGTGAACTGGCTGAGCAGATCGGTGCGAATCCAGCCCAGCTTGAAGCAACAGTAGCTGAATTTAATAAGCATGCGGTTAACGGTGAAGATCCTGAGTTCGGCAAGGGTACCACCGCGTATAACCGTTCCTTGGGTGATCCTGACCATAAACCGAACCCCTGTGTCGCGCCGATACGGAAAGGGCCGTACTACGCCGTCAAGCTGGTCATCGGTGATTTGGGCACGTTCGCTGGTTTGCGCTGCAACGAAAATTCGCAGGTTCTGGATGAGGAAGGTGCTCCGATTAAAGGCCTGTACGCATCGGGTAATGATGCTGCGAGCATCATGGGCGGCAATTATCCAGGCGGCGGCATAACACTGGGGCCTGCGCTGACCTTTGGCTACATCGCTGCGAGTCATATGGCTGGCGCTGAAGCCTGATCCAAACACCGGGCACCGAAATGGGAGATCTCCGAATCGGTGTCCGATGCAAAAACTCTCAATGCATACACGTTTTCGGTAGCCGTTTTCCTGGACGATAGAAGCCATTAACCGGCGCTTTCTATACGTTTATTGGATTTTTATCGGCCTGAAAAATTTAGCAAAAATAAATATAGGTGACTTTTATCATGGCTAAAAAACCTTTTGCATCCTCAGCAGATCTCGGTGAAAAGACAGAAACTCTAGAGGTACTGGCTGATGGTGTGTACGCCCTTACCGCTGAAGGTGACCCCAATGTCGGCGCGATAGAAGCCGAAGACTTCATTATCGCCTTCGAGGCCCGCGCGACACCGAAGGCGGGTAGTGACTGGCTGGAGATGCTGCGCGAGCATACCGATAAACCGGTCAAATATCTGGTGCTTTCCCATTACCACGCGGTGCGTGTTTTGGGTGCTGCCGCATTCAATGCTGAAAGCATTATTGCCCACGAAAAAACCAAGTTCCTGATCGAGGAGCGGGGTATGGAAGACTGGCACAGCGAATATGGCCGTATGCCCCGGTTGTTCCGCGAGCCCGACAGCATCCCTGGCCTGACGCATCCCGATATTGTGTTTAACGATCGTCTTGAAATTCCCCTCGGAGGGGATCGCGGCAGCCTGGTGCTGGAATATTGTGGTCGCGGTCACACGGCTGGCGACATTGTTGCCTGGCTGCCGAAGCAGAAAATCCTCTTTGCAGGCGACCTGGTAGAAGCCGCGGCTGCTTTGTACACCGGTGATGCATTCCATTTCGACTGGTCCACCGAAACCCTGGACAAGGTCAAGAGCCTGGGGGCTGAGGTGCTGGTTGGCGGACGCGGTGCGGTTGTTCACGGTCGTGAAAATGTTGACGCGGCTATTGAACAGACCCGCGGCTTCCTGAACGGGATGAAAGAGAAAGTCGGCGAGGTTTACAACCGAGGCGGCACCGTGAAGGAAGCGTTTGAAGCGACGCATGAGCACCTGGCGCCGCAATACGGTAAGTGGCCGATCTTTGAACACTGCCTGCCATTTGATGTTCAGCGTATCTGGGACGAGTTTGACGGTATCGACTGGCCGCGGGTCTGGACAGCGGAGCGAGATCAGGAAGTCTGGGACAAGCTGCAGAGCTGATCTGCTGGTAACAGATGTCTGGTGCTCCCTCGGGGGGATCGGGCATCTGTGAGGTATGGCTCTGCACAGCTCTACAAAAAGAGCGAGAAGGACCAGGCCTGCACTTGAAATTAGTAACAAGCGTTACTAGTATCCTTGTTGGTGGTAACGTTTGTTACTAATTAATGTTCCGAATAATAATTAAGACCGGAGTGACTAATGATCAACATCAAGCAGATCCATCATGTGGCCTATCGTTGCAAAGATGCGAAAGAGACCGTCGAGTTCTACCAGAAGATGCTGAACATGGACTTTCTCGTGGCGATCGCAGAAGACAGAGTGCCCTCCACAAAAGAGCCGGATCCTTACATGCACCTGTTCCTGGATGCTGGTCAGGGCAATATCCTGGCGTTTTTCGAGCTCCCGAACTCACCCGAAATGGGGCGTGACGAGAACACTCCGGAGTGGGTTCAGCACATCGCGTTTGAAGTGGCGGACAGAGAGGCGCTGCTGGAGGCGAAAGCCGAGCTCGAAGCCAAGGGACTGGACGTGCTGGGTATTACCAACCACGGCATTATTCACTCCATCTATTTCTTTGACCCGAACGGCCACCGTATCGAACTGACCTACAAGACGGGGACCAGCGAGCAGATGAAGCAGCTGAAAGAGGTTGCACCGGCGATGCTGGCAGAGTGGTCGCAAACCAAAAAGGCGCCCGCACACGCGGCCTGGTTGCACGAAACTGAGTTCGCTGACTGATCAATATGGCAGGGGGCGATGAGTAGGCCCCCGCGTCTTTTTAGTGAAAATGGCACGGGTAGTTAAAAATAATGATTAGCTTGAATGAAACCCACGATATCGGATTAACCAGCTGGGTTAGTTCGGCCAATGAACCCAATACCGACTTTCCAATTCAAAACCTGCCCTTCGCAGTATTCCGGCGCCAGGGTAGCGGCGAAGCCTTTCGTGGCGGCGTTGCCATCGGAGACCAGGTACTGGATCTGAAGGCGTTGAATGCCAAGGGCCTGTTCTCAGGACTGGCCGCAGAAGCCTTGCAGGCCTGCAGTCGCGATAGCCTGAATCGATACATGTCGATGGGAGCGGCTGCCTGGTCGGCACTGCGTCTGCAGTTGTCGCGGGCGTTGCGTGAAGGGGCTGTTGAGGAAGCGAGCCTGGCTTCCTGCCTCGTGCCACAGGCTGAGGTGGAATACAGCCTTCCCTGCCATATCGGTGACTACACCGACTTTTATACATCGGTCTACCATGCCACCAGCGTGGGATCGCTGTTCCGACCCGATAATCCTTTGCTGCCCAACTATAAATGGGTGCCTATTGGTTACCATGGCCGCTCCTCCTCGATACAGGTTTCCGGACATGAGTTCCGTCGTCCTCAGGGCCAGACCAAGGCCCCCGACGCTGCGGAACCAAGTTTTGGTCCCTGTCGCAGGCTCGACTATGAGCTTGAAGTGGGCATCTATATCGGGGCCGGTAATGAACTGGGTGAGCCGATCAGCCTGGATGCAGCAGATCAGCACGTTTTTGGACTCTGTCTGTTCAATGACTGGTCCGCGCGCGATATTCAGGCCTGGGAATATCAGCCTCTGGGGCCTTTCCTGTCCAAGAACTTCGCATCTACCGTCTCTCCGTGGATCGTAACGATGGAAGCACTGGCGCCATACCAGACGGAATGGACGCGTGAGGCCGCAGATCCGCAGCCATTACCCTATCTCGACTCCGACGCCAACCGGGCAACGGGCGCGCTGGATATGGCCCTGGAGGTGTATCTGGAAACCGATGCCATGCGCAGTTCCAGCCTGCCCGCACACAAACTCTGTGACACCAACTTTCGTCACTCCTACTGGAGTATCGGACAGATGGTGGCCCATCACACCGTCAATGGATGCAACCTGCAGCCTGGAGACTTCTTCGGCAGCGGTACCCAGTCGGGACCTGCACAGGAGGAAGCAGGGTCGCTGTTGGAGCTGAGCCGTGGCGGGAAAGAGCCGATCTCATTGGCAAACGGAGAAGTGCGCACCTTCCTTGAAGACGGCGATACGGTGATTTTGAAAGGCTATTGCCAGCGTCCCGGCGCTGCGCGCATCGGCTTCGGTGAAGCGACCGCCAGGGTGCTACCGGCAAGATAAAGCGACGGCTTATCGTCGGCTTGGGATTAACCCTTGCGTGCTGCTCTTGAGGCCCTGTGCAGCAGGGCTTCTTTTTTCGATCGTTGTAGATGCCAGGAACAGGATAAATGACTTCAGAATTAGATTTGTACACTTATTGGCGATCTTCCGCTGCCTATCGAGTGCGCATAGCGTTAAATCTCAAGCAGGTTCCCTATAACGCTAAAAGCGTCAGCCTGATCGCAAACGGCGGTGAGCAAAAACTGCCGGAATATGCGCGTATCAATCCGCAAAAACTGGTGCCGTCATTAGTGGCGGGTGATCAGGTACTGACGCAGTCAATGGCTATCCTCGAGTATCTGGATGAGGTTCATCCGCAGGTGCCGATTCTGCCGGAAACCGCGCTCGACAGGGCCAGAGTGCGTTCCCTGGCACAACTGATCGCCTGCGATATCCATCCGGTCAATAACCTGCGAGTGCTTCAATATCTTGGCAGTGAGCTGAACGTCGATAAGGAGGCGCGCGATACCTGGTACCGGCACTGGATCACCGAAGGCTTTACTGCCCTGGAGACCCTGCTGAGCGGTGCTAAAGAGACCGGCACGTTCTGCCACGGCGATACGCCGACCATGGCGGACATCGCGCTGATACCTCAGATGTATAATGCGCGCCGCTTCGACGTCGACCTGTCGGCTTTTCCAACACTGGTCCGTATCGAGGCGGCCTGTAATAGGTTGGACGCTTTTATTGATGCGTCCCCGGAAAAACAGCCAGATGCTAACTGAGGCGTCGTGATGACTCGTTCTAACTCCGTTAGGGGTTCGCTTTGATGTGTGGCCCTAACCTAAGGTGGCCCGGTTTTGCTTTGGCCGCGTGTTCGCGGGCCTGGTCGGGTGCAATCCATAGCATCCAGGGCTAACCCAGAGGTCGGAGGCGGTCCTTGTTGATCAGGGCAGGCTGTAGCTCCCGGTGGTGGGTTTAGCCGGATTAAGCCGCATCAGCAGTTCGGCCTGCAGGACCGCACAGCTCACACCATCCAGAACAGGTACGGGGCATTCGCTGGACAGGCTTCGTGCAAGGCCGGCGGTTACTGCGCCGCCCAGCACAATGACCTCGGCGCCGTCCTGTTCGATCGCCTGCGTGATTAATTCCCGGATCGCGTTTTCACGGCTTGAGGCATTGTCGGCAAAGCCGAGCACCGTGCAATCCAGCGCCCGGATACTGGCCAGCCGGGAGATTAATCCATAGGCGTGAACCAGCTCCTGCAGAGGCGCGATCATCCGTGGGCCGATCGTCACAATCGAAAACCGGCTACCCAGCATACAGGCGCTGAGACAGGCGGCTTCGGCAATACCGACGACTGGAAAGGGCATGGACTCACGACAGGCGGCCAGGCCCGGGTCACTGAAACAGGCGATTATGCCGGCATCAAAACCCTCACTATGCTTTTGAAAAGCCTCCAGCGTTGCGTGGGCGGCAACGGTTGCCTGTGCCCGGCATTCTATGGCGCTGGCGCCGAAGGGGGCTGAAACCGCAGCGATCTCTGTACCCGGTGAAGCGCTAGCCTGCGCCTCCTGGCGAACTATTTCGGTGACTTTATCCGAGGTGTTCGAATTAACGATCAGTAGTTTCAATGGGTTTTGCCTTTTACCGATTATCAGCCGATTGTCCGGTCTAGCCTACCATCAGCGAGGCTAGATAGGTGACCTGCCAGATGCTCTGCCCTGTCATCGATTGCAACACGGCGGGAGCGCTCATCCGTCCGGAAAAAAGCGTGGCGCCTCTTCTGCCCCTTGGATACAGTTAGCTCACCCTTAAGAGTTCTTGCAGCTTGGTGCAGCAGTCGATTTTCACTGGCGCAACAGGTCTGGCTGGCTTGCCTAATTTTCTGACCATGTGAACAGGATTGGCTGTGCTACTTAGAGTGCTACTGTTTATTCCTCTGCTGATCTTCAGCGTCTGCGTGGCTGCAGATCCGATTCAGCTCGATCGGGGGTGGGAGTTCCGCTGGGGCGATTCCCCGGTCGGGTCTGATGGCGTGCCGGAATGGACGCGCGGGGATTCCGCCGCGGCCTGGACGCCTATCGCTTTTCCGTCCAACCCTCCAGATCGCCATGGGGCGGAGAATATCTGGTACCGCACAACCCTTCCTGAGGGCCAGTGGCGCGATCCCGTGCTCTACATCTCCAGTGTTGATCTGATTGTTGATGTTTACGTGGATGGTCGGCGCATCTACGGCTTCGGTCATTTCGATGAGAACGGCAAGGGCCGGTTCGAGGGCTGGCCCTGGCATATGATCACCCTGCCTCCTGAAAGCACGGGTAAACCGATCTATTTCCGCATTTTCTCCGACTACATCGACATCGGGCTCTGGGGAGAGGTCAAGGTGATGGAGCGCGGGGAGCTGCTTGGCAAGATCCTGCGCGACTCCACGGAAGGGGCTGTTGTGGGTGTTTTCAGCCTGATTGTCGCGCTTCTGGCGCTGGCGTTTTCCTGTATTCAGGGAAAACGGCGCATGTTTGTCGCTATCGCCCTGTATGCGCTCGGTGCGGCCAGTATGGTGATCTCCGCAAGCCCTGCGACTCAGCTTATGCTCAATGCGCCGCTGCTTTGGGATTACATCGGTGCCTTGGGTTATTTCGTCATGCCTGTGGCGATGGCGCTGCTGATGGAAACCTGGTTTGGTAGCGGTACCGGTCACCTGTATCGCTGGATCAGCCGATTCTTCGTTGCTTATATTCTTGTCGCCATGGCAGCGAGTCTCGGGGGACTGGTCGGCCTGGCGTTAACCTATCCCGTGTTCGACCTGCTGTTTGCCGCCGCCCTGGTGTTGCTGTTTGTCCCAGCGGTGCGGGGGCTGTCGATGCTCAGTAGAGAGCAGCTGGCGATTCTGTGCACCTATGTGCTGTTCGCGGTTTTGCTGCTGATCGATATGGGCGTGGCACACGGCTTTCTGCCCTGGGGCAAGGTGCCGCTGGCCTGGGGCTCGCTGGCGTTTTCCTGTGCGGTGGTGGTTATCGCACTGGTGCATTTCTCGCGCAGCCAGGCAGAACTCAGGGCGCTGAACATGTCTCTGGATCAGCAGGTGAAAGCGCGCACTGCCGAGTTGGAGCGCCTCTCCTATGAAGACCCGCTGACCGGGCTGAAAAACCGGCGCTTCTTCAACGAGCTGATTGCGCGGGAGAGCGCCCGGGCCCGGCGCCAGGGGTATCCGTTATCGATGCTGATCTGTGATATCGATCACTTCAAGCAGTTTAACGATACCCATGGCCATGAAGCGGGTGACGAGGTGTTGCGTCAGCTGGCGCTGAGGATGAAGCAAACCTTCCGGCAGACCGACCTGGCCTGCCGCTACGGTGGTGAGGAGTTTGTCGTGACCATGCCGGGTGCAGGCCAGGAGGATGCCTTGATGCGTGCCGAAGAACTGCGCCGTGATATCGCGGCGACAGCGCTGCGCTATGCCGGGAAATCTCTGCCGCGGATCACCATTTCCGTGGGCGTCGCCAGCTGGCCCGGCAGTGTGGCCAGCGTTGATGAACTCTTCAACCGAGCCGACAAGGCTCTCTATCGTGCCAAGAGTAAGGGCCGGGATCGGGTCGAGGGTGCTGATTTTGAAATCAACCGGGCGCTCAAGTCGGCTTCAGATTGATTCAATACAGGTTCAACCGCGGCTGCTTTCGCTGTGGTGGATCTGTCGCTGGCGCGCATCACTGCGTTTCAGGTGGCCAGCCAGGGCATGGTCCTGCTCCATTAAGCGGTCCAAACTCTCCCGGCTCAGCGCGTACAGGCGGGCGGGGGTCTGGGCAACCACGGAAATATCCGGGTTGCGCAGTTCGCCCATCAGCGCCGACTCGCCAAAGGAATCGCCTGCGATCAACGTACTCAGGTGGTGTTCATCGCCGTTTACGCGGCTTTGCAGGCGAACAATACCGCGGCTGACGATATAAAGACGGTCACTGCGTTTGCCCTGGTGTATCAGGTGGTCATGTTTTTCCAGCGTCACCGCTTCGCACTGGGCTGCGATACGCTCGATAGCGGAGTGGGGCAGGCGCGCAAACAGGGGCACACGCGGTAACAGCTTGGCCGGATCATCCTCAAGGATCGGGATCGGCAAACCTCGCAGGGCTTTTAGCTGACGGTAGAGCTCCAGTTCTATCCGCTCGGCAGCGCCCTTCGGCAGGGTACCCAGGCGGGCTTGCTCCCGCGTGGTCTCCACCTCGGCCAGCAATACGATCCGTTTACCAAGCCGCTCCTGCAGCAGCCGGGCCAGCTCGGGGAAATCCTGGTTCAAGCGGTGCAGTTTGTCGGAAGCGAGGCTGTTCCAGTGGCGAAACTGTTCCAGTACCTGATCGACGATATCGCGCGGCGTGGATTCCAGACGGGCCAGCTCCTCCAGTGAGTTGAGCACATGGCGGCTGCCCTGGAAGTGCCCCCAGGTAATCTCGTAGTAACGGTTGATATGGGTGATGCGCAGGCGCTCCACCAGGGGCTTAAGCGGTGTTTCTTCACCCAGCAGGCGGAACAGCCAGTGCTCGATATACTCGTAGCTGTGGTGGCCGTTGACGTTCTGAAAACCGCCGTTGTACTTCAGCGTATCCAGCTGGTGATCCAGCACCATCAACAGGCGGCGGATACTGCTCTCGCTGATATGACCGGCGTCATACATCTCCAGGTAGTAGCTGCGCTCCTCGGCCAGCGCGCGGATGAAAAACAGGTTGAGTTCCTGGTCGTGGCGCAGCTCCCGTTTACGCAGGCGCTTTATTTTCCGCTTGGCCTTGTTGATCGCCTGCCGGCTGTGCAGATGCAGACGGTGGGCAATGCGGCTGGAAAACATGCCGCCCTGCTGCAGCGCCGGCAGCCGGTCGATGGCGTGCTGGTGGGCTTCAAGATCACGTTCAAACAGCGCCAGTCGGTCGGCGATGGGGGGCTGATCCAGCTTGAGCAGTTTCAGCACCGGTTTGATCGTCAGCCCCTGCACCAGCAGGGTAAACAGTACGGCCCCGGTGACCATGGCCACGAACAGGTCCTTGAACGGGTAATCGGTGAGGCTGAGCACGATGGCCAGCGCGATCGCTCCACGCAGCCCGCCCCAGAACATGATCACGCGGTAGCCCAGGCCAACCGGGCGTACGCCGGGTACGCGGTCAAGCAGTGGCAGCAGTACGAAGACGACGATCGCCCGTGAGACCAGCATCGCCAAAACCACCCAGAGTATCAGCTCCCAGGCGCGGGCCAGCTCCAGCAGGTTGACTTCCATGCCGAGCAGCAGGAACAGCAGTGCGTTGGAGGCGAAGGCGAGTACCTCCCAGAAATGTTCCATGTACACGCGCACTGAGGCGCTGACGCGAAGCCGTCCCCAGGTGCCAAGGGTCAACCCGGCCCCGAGCGTGGCCATGATACCGCTGACGTGCATCAGCTCCTCGGCGATCAAAAATGCCAGGTAGGCAACAGCCGTGGTCAGGATGATCTCCAGCACGGGATCCGAGTCCAGCCAGCCGATCAGCAGCCCGCAGAGGTAACCCAGCAGTGCGCCGAACGCCAACCCGCCGGCGAACAGGATGAAAAACTCGACAACACCCCCGGCTAGCTGGCTGCCGGTGATAGCGCCGGCAGCAAGGATGCCGAGCAGTATTTTCGATAGCACCAGTGCGGTGGCATCGTTGAACAGGCTCTCGCCTTCGATCAGCGTGGAGAGTCTCCCTGGCGCGCCGATCTGGCGGAACAGGGCGATAACGGCGACCGGGTCGGTGGCGCTGAGAATGGCGCCCAGCAGCAGCGACGCCACCAAGCCGATATCCAGCGCCTGCCAGATAATCACTCCGATCAGGCCGGTGGAGAGCAGCAGTCCTGGCACCGCCAGGGTCAGAATCTGCACGCTGTTGCGCTTCAGCAGACCTGCGTCCAGGTTGTAACTGGACTCAAAGATCAGCGTGGGCAGGAACACAAACAGGATCAGGTCTGGCGAGATACTGAGCGTGGACTCCATGTTGGCCAGCGACGGCACGTTGTCGCTGAGCAGGCTGATGCCCATGCCGACCAGTACCAGCAGCACCGTGAACGGGAGGCCGCTGCGTCGGGCGATCAGGTTGACGCTGAGGGCGATCAGCAGCAGGGCGAAGAGAACCGCGACCAGCTGCGGAACCGGGTGCATGGCTTCCAACGCCTGAGTTCCTCGAAGCAGTCCGCCACCCGTCGGTTGCGGAGAGTGATAGCTGGCCCGGGCGTTGCCGGACCAGAGGCCCGGTTATTCAGGCAGAGACAGAAGGGTTCAGTGTATAAACGCCGGTGATCGCAGCGCCATCCAGCACATGGCTTTCAACCGCGTCATAGACTTCCTGTCCGCTGGCGCTTTCCGGGATATCAACCTTTTCAACATCCAGCGCGTAGATGCTGAAAACGTAACGATGCGGGATCTCATCGTTCCAGGGCGGGCAGGGGCCGTCGTAACCGAAGTACTGGCCTTCCATATCCGCATCACCGGCAAACCACTGGGTGTAGTTATTGATGCCGTGGGTCATGCCGCCCGGCGCTTCGGGGCCGCTTTTACCCTGCGGTGTCACGCCTTTGCACTGGCTGCCTTCAGCGATTTCGGTCACCGAGGCGGGAATATTGAACAGCGACCAATGGAAGAAATCCGCCCGGGGCAGTGAGGCAGAGACGCTGCGGCCCTCCTGGTTGGCATCGTCGGCGACGCTGGGAGCATCGGGGTCGACGCAGATCAGCAGGAAAGATTTGGTGTCTTCAGGAAACTCGCTCCAGGCCAGGTGCGGATTGAGGTTTTCCGCCAGCTCGATATGGTTTTCAGGCGCGATACGGGCAAAACAGTAGCGGCTGGGAATGGCGGCACCATCGGTAAAGCTGTTGCTTGAGATTTTCATTGTTGTCCACCTAAAGTTATCGGGTCCTTGAAGCGCTTGGGCAGAATCGGTGCTAGGTTATTTACGGAAACCATTGAATTGTTCATGGCTCCTTGGGGCTAATGTAGCATTTGAGTCCGGTTGTCGTAACCACGCAAGTGGTTGTAAATCGGGTCGATAAGTCTGTTAAAACGGGGCTTGTCGATGGGCCTGGCCGGGCTTCTCAGGAATTGAATCAGAGGGAAGAACGATGGGCATAGAAGTTTCAGGATTGTTTGGTCTGATCGTGCTGGTATTGGATGTACTGGCTATCTATAAAACGGTACAGAGCCCGGCCGCCACCGGCACCAAGGTGCTGTGGATCGTCGTTATACTTCTGCTGCCACTGCTCGGAGTCATTCTCTGGTTTGTGGCAGGCCCCAAGGGCAAGTAGCCGAAAAACGCACACTGCCCGGGTGTGGAGGTAATCTCCAGGCGCGGGCAGCCTCAGTCCGGCGGCAGCGCTGCAAGGAGTGATGCAAAGCCGTCGGGATCTTCCTTTTTCAGCCGCGACAGCGCCGTTTTCAGAGCGTTGATTTCGGTGTTCCGGTATTTGCGTTTTTCCTGATCAATCTTTTCCGCCAGGGCTCTCAGCTTTTGCAGCGTCTCGCTGTCCCGGTCTCCCGCCAGCTCCAGAACCGCATCGGTCAGGGTGCCTAGCTGGCTGCCGTAGCTGGCAACCTCGGCAACAATTTTTGCTTCCAGTTCCTCATTACCCGCCATATTGAACTCGACCCGGGGAGACCACCAGTGGGTGATCGGGGCGACGATCTGATCGAAGCTGGAGCGCTGTGGCGATTTCAGCATCCACCACCAGGGATTCATCCATTCATTCATGAGGCGATCTCCTTTTTTGCGGGTCACCCTTCCGAGTGCCTGCATGGAGTCTGGGTCAGAATATCCAGAGCTTCCAGTATTCCGCTCGTTGTTTATCGTGTTTTTTCGATATGGCATCATGTCAGGCCAAGATAAGGATGCGAGCGATGAATTTACTGCAAGAAACGCCTTTCTCCCTGCTTGAGCTGGCACCCGTGCGTCTGGGTGAAACCGCTGCGGATACGCTCAAAGGCACCCTGGCGTTTGCGCGCCATGCAGATCAGCACGGCGTGCATCGTTTCTGGCTGGCCGAGCATCACAATATGCGCGGTATCGCCAGCTCCGCCACCTCGGTGTTGATCGGCGCTGTCGCAGGTTGCACCGAGCGTATGCGGGTCGGTTCCGGCGGGATCATGCTGCCGAACCATCCGCCGCTGGTGGTGGCCGAGCAGTTCGGTACCCTGGATGCACTCTATCCCGGGCGCATCGATCTGGGGCTGGGACGGGCGCCGGGTACCGACCCGCTGACCTCAAGGGCATTGCGTCGCGACGATATGCGCGCCGAACAGTTCCCGCAGGAAGTGGAGCAGTTGCAGAAACTGCTCGGTCCCGTTGATCCCGGGGCCAGAGTTCATGCCGTGCCGGGGGAGGGGAGCCAGGTCGATATCTGGATTCTCGGTTCCAGCCTTTTCAGCGCCCACCTGGCCGCAGCGAAAAGCCTGCCCTACGCCTTTGCCGGTCATTTCTCGCCCCGTTACGCCCGCGATGCGCTGGAGTTGTACCACGCTAATTTTACAGCGTCGGAGGCGATGCCCGAGCCCTACGCGATTCTCTGCCTGCCACTGATCGCAGCAGAGAGCGATGAAGCGGCGCGCTTTATCGGCACCAGCTCCCAGCAGCGAATTCTGGCGCTGCTGCGCGGCGATCCGCTCTGGCTGAGACCGCCGGTGGAATCGATGGATGGGCTCTGGAATCCGCGCGAGCGCGCCGGGGTGGAGGATTTCCTTGGGTTGCAGGTTAGCGGCGGCCCGCAGACGCTGAAGTCCAAACTGTCGAAAATTATCGAGACCTACCCGGTGAACGAGCTGATGTTCACCAACGATATCTACGATCAGCAGCAGCGTCAGGACGCCGTATCAATACTGATGTCGCTGAAGGATTTAGGTTGATCGATAGGAGCGACGACCCCGTCGCGATCATCCGCCGCGGCAAAAAATCACCGCCGTGCGAGTTTCAAGCTGCGGCGAGGCGCGTCTCCTGCCTTCTGTGTTCAAAGCAGCGTTCAGTGCTCCATTTCACCGCTGCGTGGCGCAATGCCCCAAAAGACTCCGCTGACCAGGGTGATCACAGCTCCGCCGATAATCCAGCCCCAGCCCATGCCGAGCATGCCGGTAAAGGCTATTCCCAAGCCTGCAAGAAACAGTAGTGCGGTCAGGTAGATCATGCTATTTCCTTTATCGCTTGTTTTTCTTTCAAGCCTAGCAATCAGATGTCGGATTCGCCGGAAAGAATCTCGTCCGGCATACAGATTTCCCCGCTGTCCTGTGCCTTGTAGCCGGGGAGTTTATCGACCTCGGCCGCAAAGGCTTCGCTTTTCAGGTTATCCAGCAGCGCCTGGACGCTGGGCATACTGAGGGTGCGCTGGTGGCAGGCCAGCAGGTACTGCTCCTGGGCGAGGGGGATAAAGTCGAGGCCGAACTGACTGGCAGCGGCCTGTACACCGAACCCGGTGTCGGCCATGCCTGCGGCTACGTGGGCTGCAATGGCAGAGTGGGTGTACTCCACGCCGCTGCTGTCGAGCCATTCGTTCACCTCTATGGATGCCCGTCTTAACAGCGCTTCCAGCAATTGCCGGGTACCCGAGCCGGGTTCGCGGTTGATAAAGCGGATATCGTCCCGGGCCAGATCGGTTATCGAGGTGATACCGAGCGGATTGCCGGGCTGGACCATCAGGCCCTGCTGGCGGGTGATAAAGCGGATGATGCGGTGGGCGCGGGGCTTGAGCAGTTTTTGCGCCTGAAGGCGCATCTCTGAATCGATCATCTCCACCGGCAGATGAAAGCCGGCCATATCGCACTGCTCCCTGGCCAGGGACGCCAGCGCCTCCTGACCGTGGCGATATTGCAGATCCAGTTCAAAGCCCTGGGCGAAGCGCGGCAGCAGCTCCACAGCGTAACCGTGGCTGGCATGCAAACGCAGGCTTGGCCTACTACCCTCTAGTAGTCGGGAAAGCTCCAGGTTGAGTTCAGAGGTGATGTTGTCGAGCTGGGGCTCCAGCCGGGCAATCACTCGTTTTTCCGCCCAAAGCAGCTTGTCGCCCAGCGGTGTCAGGCGTGCGCCGCGACCTTTTTCCAGCTCCACCAGCGGTGTGCCGAAAAAATCCGCCCACTTGTTGAGCTGGTTCCAGGCATGGCGATAGGAGATTCCTGCTTTGGCGGCGGCGCTGGTGAGCTTTTTATCCTTCTCTATGTGTCGCAACAGGATAAATAGCTGCGGATCGAGTGTGCGACCCTGATCATCGCGAAAAGACCAGGTAGGAACGATATCGATTTTATGTGCTGTTTTTGAAATAGGCATTATTTTTCATATTTGGAATATCTACCCTAGATGGTAATTTGGCCGCCACTATAAGAGCAATACTTCCGTCAAAATATGCAGTGTGGTTCATATTTTGCGGTTGGAGGAATAATCATGAATACACCGGGAAGCGTTAGCTGGGAGCCGACAGCAGCGCAAGCCATCATCGATGAGCTTAAGTCAAAGCCGGGAGCACTGCTTCCGATTCTCCACGCGATTCAGAACCGCTTCGCTCATATACCGGAAGAAGCCGTGGCGCTGATTGCGCCGGCGCTGAAGCTATCGCGTGCCGAAGTACACGGCGTGATCAGTTTTTACCATCACTTCCGTACCCAGCAGCCGGGCCGCCATGTGGTGGAGGTCTGCCGTGCCGAGGCGTGCCAGGCCCAGGGCTCCCGCGAGCTTGAAGCTCATGCCAAGGCGACCTTGGGCGTGGATTACCACGGTACCACCGCTGACCGTGCAATCACGCTGGAGCCGGTTTACTGCCTGGGCAACTGCTCCTGTGGCGCGTCCGTGCGTGTAGGTGACGAAATCTACGCCCGCATGACACCGGAGAGCTTCGACGAACTGGTCGAAGAGCTGCGTACTGAACGGCTGGAGGTGCAGTGATGGCTACCCGTATTTACATTCCCTCCGACACCACCGCGAAAGCGCTGGGTGCGGATCGCGTTGCCCGTCTGATCGCGGCAACGGCACAAGGGCAGGGTGTTGAGCTCGAAATCGTCCGTAACGGCACCCGTGCGCTTTACTGGCTGGATCCGCTGATCGAAGTGGATACGCCGGAAGGCCGCTTCGGTTACGGCCCGGTGACCGTGAAAGATGTGGATTCCCTGTTTGCCGCCGAATTCTGGAAGGGCGAAAGCGCGCATCCGCTGGCCGTAGGTCTGGTTGAAGAGATTCCCTACCTGAAGCGTCAGCAGCGCCTGACCTTCTCCCGTGCCGGTATCACCGATCCGCTGTCGCTGGCCGATTACGAAGCCTATGACGGCTACAAGGGCCTGCGCAACGCGCTGAAACTGGACGCCCAGGGTATCGTCGACACGGTGAAAGAGTCCGGCCTGCGTGGCCGTGGTGGCGCGGCATTCCCCACCGGTATCAAGTGGCAGACCGTGCTGGATGCCAACTCGCCGCAGCAGCAGAAGCAGAAATACATCGTCTGCAACGCAGACGAAGGTGACTCCGGAACCTTCGCCGACCGCCTGGTGATGGAGTGCGATCCGTTCATGCTGATTGAAGGCATGACTATCGCCGGTCTCGCCGTCGGTGCCACTCAGGGTTATATCTACCTGCGCTCCGAATACCCTCTGGCCGACAAGAACCTGAACGCGGCCATCGAGACCGCTTACGCCAACAACCTGCTGGGTGAGGATATCCTCGGCAGCGGCCGTCACTTCGACCTGGAAGTGCGTGTCGGCGCTGGCGCTTACATCTGCGGTGAGGAAACCTCGCTGCTGGAAAGTCTCGAAGGCAAGCGCGGCCTGGTCCGTGCCAAGCCGCCGCTGCCGGCCATCGTCGGTCTGTTCGGTCAGCCCACAGTGGTCAACAACGTGCTGTCACTGGCGGCCGTGCCGTTCATCCTCGATAAGGGCGCCCGCGCCTACGCCGACTGCGGCATGGGCCGCTCCCGCGGTACGCTGCCGTTCCAGGTGGCCGGTAACGTGAAACAGGGCGGTCTGGTGGAGCTGGCGTTCGGTCCTACCCTGCGTGAACTGATGTTCGATTTCGGCGGTGGTACGCGTAACGAGCGACCGCTGCGCGCGGTTCAGGTCGGCGGCCCGCTGGGTGCCTACCTGCCGGAAAGCCAGTGGGATACGCCGCTGGATTATGAAGAGTTTGCCAAGGTCGGTGCCGTTCTCGGTCACGGTGGCGTGGTGATGTTCGACGATAGCGTCGACATGGGCGAGCAGGCACGTTTCTCCATGGAGTTCTGTGTCGCCGAGTCCTGCGGTAAGTGCACCCCCTGCCGTATCGGTTCCACCCGCGGTGTCGAGGTGATCGACCGTATCCGCGCCGGTGAAAACGTGGATGCCAACCTGGAACTGCTCTCCGACCTGTGCGAGACCATGCTGGACGGTTCTCTCTGTGCCATGGGCGGCATGACTCCCTTCCCGGTTCAGAGTGCGGTTAAGCACTTCGGGGAAGACTTCGTTAAACACTCAACCAGTGAGCACCTTAACAGCGTGCTGGAGGAGGCCTGATCATGTTGCAGCATTTTGATCCGAACAAAGACTACGGTACCCCGGCGTCACTGAGTGAAAAGCTGGTGACCCTGGAGATCGACGGCGTTGAGATCAGCGTGCCGGAAGGCACCTCCGTCATGCGCGCCGCCGCGCTGGCCGATATCAACATCCCGAAACTCTGTGCCACCGATAACCTGGAGTCTTTCGGCTCCTGCCGTATCTGTGCCGTGCAGATCGAAGGTCGTCGTGGTACGCCGGCCTCCTGCACCACGCCGGCCGAAGCCGGCATGAAGGTGACCACCCAGAACGACAAGCTGGCCAAGCTGCGTCGCAACATCATGGAGCTGTATATCTCCGATCACCCGCTGGACTGCCTGACCTGTCCGGCCAACGGCGATTGCGAGCTGCAGGACATGGCCGGTGCGGTTGGTCTGCGTGAGGTGCGCTACGGTTTCGATGGCGAGAACCATCTGGATGCGCCCAAGGATACCTCCAACCCGTACTTCACCTTCGATGCCAGCAAGTGCATCGTCTGCTCACGCTGCGTGCGTGCCTGCTCCGAAGTCCAGGGTACTTTCGCTCTGACCATCGATGGTCGCGGTTTCGATTCCAAGGTTGCCGCCGGTCAGGATGAAGACTTCCTCGATTCTGAGTGTGTCTCCTGTGGTGCCTGCGTCCAGGCCTGCCCGACCGCCACGCTGATGGAGAACTCCGTCATCGAGATGGGGCAGCCGGAACACAGCGTCGTCACCACCTGCGCATACTGTGGTGTGGGCTGCTCATTCAAGGCCGATATGAAGGGCGATCAGGTCGTCCGCATGACCCCCTACAAGGGCGGTGAAGCGAACCACGGTCACTCCTGCGTCAAGGGCCGTTTCGCCTTTGGTTACGCGACTCACAAAGACCGTATCCGTGCGCCGATGATCCGTGACTCCATCGATCAGCCATGGAAAGAAGTCAGCTGGGAAGAGGCGATCGGCTTCGCCGCTCGCCGTCTGAAAGAGATCCAGGCTGAGCATGGTCGCGAGAGCATCGGTGGTATCACCTCATCCCGTTGCACCAACGAAGAAACCTACCTGGTGCAGAAACTGATCCGCGCCGCGTTTCTTAACAACAACACCGATACCTGTGCCCGCGTCTGCCACAGCCCCACCGGCTATGGCCTGAAGCAGACTCTCGGTGAGTCCGCCGGTACCCAGACGTTCGACTCCGTAATGCAGTCCGACTGTGTGCTGGTGATCGGTGCCAACCCCACCGACGCCCACCCGGTCTTTGGCTCGCTGATGCGCCGTCGTCTGCGTGAGGGCGCCAGCCTGATCGTGGCCGATCCGCGTCATATCGATCTGCTGGATACGCCGCATCTGAACGACTCCATGCACCTGCCGCTGCGCCCGGGTACCAACGTGGCGCTGGTCAATGCGCTGGCGCACGTAATCGTGACCGAAGGTCTGGAAGATACCGACTTCATCGCCAGCCGCTGTGAAGGCGATGCCTACAGCAAGTGGCGTGACTTCATCTCCGATGAGCGTCATTCACCGGAGCAGATGGAAGCGATCACCGGTGTGGCTGCTGCCGATATCCGTGAGGCTGCGCGCACCTACGCCACCGCCAAAAATGCCGCGATCTACTACGGTCTGGGTGTTACCGAGCACAGCCAGGGTTCCACCATGGTAATGGGTATCGCCAACCTGGCTCTGGCCACCGGCAACATCGGCCGCGAAGGCGTGGGTGTGAACCCGCTGCGTGGTCAGAACAACGTGCAGGGCTCCTGCGATATGGGCTCCTTCCCGCACGAACTGCCGGGTTACCAGCACGTGGCTGACCCGATCGCCCGTGGCCGCTTCGAAGCTGCCTGGGGTGTTCAGATCGATAACGAACCGGGTCTGCGTATTCCGAACATGTTCGACGCGGCTATCGCCGGCCAGTTCCGCGCCATGTACGTGCAGGGCGAGGATATCGCACAGTCCGACCCGAACACCCAGCACGTCGAGCAGGCGCTGCGTTCTCTGGATTGCCTGATCGTGCAGGATATCTTCCTCAACGAGACAGCCAAGTTCGCACACGTACTGCTGCCGGGTTCCACCTTCCTCGAGAAGAACGGTACCTTCACCAACGCCGAGCGCCGTATTAACCGCGTTCGCAAGGTGATGCCGCCGATCGCCGGCAAGGAAGACTGGGAAGTGACCGTCGAGCTGTCCAACGCGCTCGGCTACCCGATGAACTACAGCCACCCGTCCGAGATCATGGACGAGATCGCCAGCCTGACACCGAGCTTCAAGAACGTCAGCTACGAAAAACTGGAACAGGAAGGCAGCCTGCAGTGGCCGTGTAACGACGAGCATCCGGTGGGTTCACCGATCATGCACGTTGAAAGCTTCCCGATCGGCGATGGCAAGGCGCAGTTTGCGATCACCGAGTTCGTGGCCACCACCGAGCGTGCCAGCCGCCGCTTCCCGCTGCTGCTGACCACCGGTCGTATCCTCAGCCAGTACAACGTCGGCGCACAGACCCGTCGTACCGACAACCAGGCCTGGCATGACGAGGATATTCTGGAAGTGCATCCGCACGATGCCGAAGAGCGGGGTATCAAGGATGGCGATTGGCTGGGTATCTCCAGCCGTGCCGGCCATACTGTACTGCGCGCACTCGTCAGCGAGCGGATGCAGCCGGGTGTGGTTTACACCACCTTCCACCACCCGCACAGTGGCGCCAACGTGATCACCACCGATAACTCCGACTGGGCAACCAACTGTCCGGAGTACAAGGTGACCGCGGTGCAGGTCGAGAAGGTGACTCAGCCGTCCGAGTGGCAGAAGAACTTCCACGACAACCACGAGCGCCAGAACAACTTCCTCAAGGAAGCGGCTGCCGCGGCGGCGGAAAGCCACTAATGAGCGTCAGCGAAGGCCGCAGGGCTTTCAGCGTCACCCGCAGGCAGGGAGCTGAGTCGGAAACGGCTCAGGACCTGCTGGCGGAAGAGGTCGCGGTAGCGCTTGTCTACAACGGCCTCTCCCATGTGGTGATGATGGCAAGCCCGATGGATCTGGACGACTTTGCGCTGGGTTTCAGCCTGTCGGAAGGGATCATCGAGCGGCCGGAACAGCTCTACGGTGTGGAGCAGGTGACGCAGAAACTGGGTGTCGAGCTGCATATCGAGATCGCCAGTGAGTGCTTTGCCCGGCTTAAGGAGCACCGCCGAAACCTGGCCGGCCGCACCGGCTGCGGTCTCTGCGGTGCCGAGTCGCTGCAGCAGGCGGTGGCCACACCGAAGCCGGTGGATGCGATCGCTCTGCCTGAAGGCGAGGTGATCGAGAATGCACTGGCGCAGCTGCGCAAAAACCAGCCGTTACAGTCGATCACCGGTGCCGTGCATGGCGCGGCGCTGTGTGACCTCGGCGGTAACATTCTGCTGCTGCGCGAGGATGTGGGCCGTCACAACGCCCTGGACAAGCTGATCGGCGCCCGCGCCGAGGATCGCGAAGACTATCCGGCCAATGCCGAAAGTTTTGTGCTGATCTCCAGTCGTGCCAGCTACGAGATGGTCAACAAGTGCAATGCCATGGGGATCTCAACCCTGGTCGCCGTATCGGCACCCACCGCGCTGGCTGTGGAGCACGCCTCAATGGCAGGCATGAACCTGGTGGGCTTCGCCCGCACCGGCCGTCACGTGGTTTACACCACCAGTGAAGCCGGGCAGGGCGCCAATAATGAAGAACAACCAAGCTTAGCGAGAGCAAAATAATGTCGCAGAGTGAACTGGATCGCCTGATCCAAATGATCAACCAGATCGCTATCAACAACATCAGCGCCGGTGACGAAAACGCGGTAGCAGAAGTGATTGCCAGCCACGTCCAGAAGTTCTGGTCCCGCCGGATGAAAGCGATGCTGTCCGACTACGTAGAGAAAAGCGGTGAGGAACTGCATCCTGCTGCCAAGCTGGCGGCTGAAAAACTGCTTAGCGAGGCAGCTTGATCAAGCTTGTCTTAATAGACTGAAAAGGCCGCATTGAGCGGCCTTTTTCGTTTTGGAAAGCTTTTGAGCTGTAGAAAGGGTGGATCAGTTGACCCCTTGATACCAGGCATCCAGCAGCTGGTGCGCGTTTTCCTGGTCCGCGACCAGCGGTGGGCGCCCGAGGGCGGTTGCTGCGAGCCCCGTTTCGGCCTGATAAACGACCTTGCCAGCCTTGATCGTCATTAACACCTGGAGTTGATCCAGAGTTTCCGGGTCGATGACTGTCGGGTCCGCGGAAAGGATTACAAAGTCGGCGACCTTGCCTTTTTCGATGCTGCCTTTGCTATTCTCCTCGAACTGCTGCCAGGCGGGCCAGATCGTCATCGCCTTTAACGCGGTCATCACGTCAACACGCTGTGTGGGGCCGAGGATGTCGCCAGAGCGGGTGCGCCGGGTGACGGTGGCGTCGAGAATACGCATGCTGTCGGGGAAGGCAACGGGCGCATCATGGTGGGAGCCGAACATCATATCGCGCTCACGTACCCAGCCAGTTGGTGAGATGTTTTCTGCGTTAACCGGGCCGACGGTGTGGTCCCGGTGCCAGTCACCCCAGTAGAAGGTGTGCATCGGGAACAGCGACATAAAGACGCCCAGCTCTTTATAGCTGTCCACCTGGTCCTCGCGCAGGAACTGGCCGTGAATCAACACCGGGCGGTTATCCGGATCGCCGTAGGCTTGTTGGGCATTCTTCAGCGCATCGATAAGCATATCGGATGCGCCCTCGCCGTTGGCGTGGGTGATCACCTGCATGCCATGCTGGTAGCACCAGTTTACCGAGTCCTGTACCTGCTCCATGGTCACCGCAGCATAGCCGGCATAACCTTCCGGGTAGTCGCCCACGGGGTCGTAATAGGGGCGGTCACGCAGGGCGGTGAATCCCTGGGGAGAGCCATCGATGGTCAGCTTGCAGCCGCCCACCCGCACATGGCCGCTGTAGTCCATGGAGACATTGGCTTTCAGGTAGTCTTTGGCTTCGAGGACATCGGGAAAGGCGATAACGTCGATCGGCAGATCGCCGGCCTGGTCCACCGCTTTCAGCGCCTCAACGACTCCGCCGGAAGAGCGACCATCCTGGGCAGTGGTATAGCCGAACTGTGCCCACATCTCTGCGCCGGCTTTGGCAAAGGTCTGTAGCCCCTCGGGCCCAAGTTCGGACAGCATCGGTACCAGCGCTGTGAAAAAGGCGTACTCTTCCAGCACGCCGTTCGGTTCACCGTTGCTATCCCTGCGGATGACGCCACCGGCAGGATTCTCCGTAGCCGCGGTGATACCGGCTATCTCCAGGGCCTTGGAGTTAGCCACCCCCAGGTGACCGGACTGATGCACGATCATTATCGGGTATTCGCTAGAGACCGCATCCAGATCTTCACGGGTGGGGTGTCTGAGCTCCTTAAGCTGGGCATTGTCGTAGCCGAAGCCGATGATCATTTTGACCTGTTTAACCGCCTCGGCATTGGCATCGGCCCAGCTGCGCAGGGTCTGCTGCAGGCTGGTGATGTCGGTGACCTCGCCATCCGGTGGTGCGAGCAGGTTGGCTGAAAGGGCCTGAATGCCGCCCATTACTACATGGCCATGGCTGTCGACAAAACCGGGCAGCAGTGCACGACCGTTAAGGTCGATGAGTTCGGTAGTATCGGTCTGAAAAGAGGTGATATCGGCAAGGTCACCGACAGCCAGAATCTGACCATCTTTGACGGCAACCGCTTCAGCGGTGGGTTGGGCATCGTTGATTGTCAGGATTGAACCACCCATATAGATGGTGTCTGCGGTGTTTTGTGCCGCCGCTATGCCGGACAGAACAAGACCACTGCCGAGAAGAAGAGTTGCACACGCTTTGGTGATCATGCTGATCGTCCTCCATGATAGATGCTATAAAAATTAGACAAGATCACCTGAAACGCAAAAAATCCTTTTTGCTCAAACTCCTATACCTTAGGGAAAAGTGGCGTTTGACCTGACCCCAGGGGTAAAAAGAGTGCCCAAACAGGATGGGGAGCTGTGCTGAAGCGGTTGTTCTTATTGCTGTTCAGGCAGGAGCTAATCAACTGAAAACGTGCGGAACCTTGGTGACGGTCCGCTTTTCCGGGATAGAACTACACTGCTATCCAGCACAGCCATTCAACATCCTGTTGGCCTATAACTGCAGAGGTTCGAAGTATGAACAATCCACGTACCGGTATGGCTCTGACGACCGACTCGGAGCAGGCGGCGCAGGATTATCTCGATGCCGTAGACCGGATTCTGGGATCGGAGTCCGGTGCCAGAGAGTTGCTGGATCGCGCTCTGGAACAGGATCCGAATTTCGCGCTGGCCTGGGTTGCCCGGTACATGCTCGCGAAGGACGGCAACGATCCCGCGGCTGAGGATTTTCGCGTAAAGGCCCAAGCCCAGGCTGAGCAGGCGGCGCCCTGGGAGCAGGTCCATACCGAAGTGCTGATCGGGTTGCTGGCGGACCCCTACGGGAATTTGCAGCAAACCGAGGCCTATGTTGCCGCTAACCCCGCTGATCTGCTGATCATATCCCAGTTATCCGGTTATCTGATTTTTTATGGAGGTCCGGAAAAACTGACTCGGGTTTTGAATATTCTCAAAGCCTCCGAGGAGACTCTGGCCGATGACTGGGCGTTCCTGGCCCGGCTGGGGTTTGCGATAAGTGAAGCAGGTGATCCGGCGCAGGGCCGCAAAATTCAGGAAAGGGCGCTGCAGCTGCGCCCTCAATCCCTGTATACCATCCACGGCTATGCTCATATTCTCCATGATCTGGGTGTGCCGGATGAGGCCGAAACACTGATCCACAGCTGGCTTGATCTGCATAAAACCACTGCAGAGGGCGGTGCTCTTTACGGTCATCTGCAGTGGCATCTGGCGCTGGCGGAGTGGCAGGTCGGCAAGCGGGATGAAGCCTGGGAGCGTTATCAGCGTTACTGTGCGCCCGAAACCACGACCTGTGGCCCGGTGCTGACACTGGCGGACTGCGGCGGATTTCTGCTGCGTGATTATCTGAAAACGGGAAAAACGTCCGCTTTGACCCCTGCGGTAAAAGAGCTGACTGCTCGGTTTGAAGGAATGCTGGCGCACCCCTTTATTGCGTTACATATCGCGGGTATTCACGCCGCTACAGGTAACTTATCGGGCCTGGAAAGCTGCGAAGCGCTTATCCGCGGGAAGGATGTGAACAGCAATCGCGATCTGGCGCTGCTATTGGTGGAGGCCGTCAGCCACTTTGCCCGCTCCGATTTCCAGCAGGCGGCTCAACTCCTGGGCGGGATAAGTTCAGCGCAGCGGATCGGCGTGGGCGGAAGCCGTGTCGAGCGCATGTTGATCGACCTGCTGGAGGAGAAGGCTCGGGAGCGCGCCGCCTGAATCGGGATCCGCGATAAATTTCTGACCTCAGCGTGACGGCGCAGGGTCCAGTAGCCGGCGCCAGGCAAGTCTTCGCCGTCGGCGCCGGTGCGTGTCTGGGTCAGATCCGCTGCAGAAGCTCAAGCTTCTTGGCGTTGAACTCCTCGTCGGTGATGGCGCCGGCATCGCGCAAGCGGGCAAGCTTCTCGATCAGGCCGATGATATCGTCGGTTGAGGCATTGTTGGACAGATCCGGCATAGCACTCTGGGTATCAGGTTGCTGCGGTTGAGGTTGCGGCTGCGATTGTTGCGGCTGGGGTGGCTGTGGCGGCGCGGCAAAGTTGGTCTGCGGCGCTTGGGCCTGGCCCGGACCTGAAATCAGCGGCAGACTGCTGACCGCCAAGGTGCCGAACTGACTGCTGAAGGTCAGCGAGTCACCGCCGCCCTGCTGCTGGCTGACTCCACCGATATTGTGATTAAGGGTGTCGTAGATCGATACCTGTCCATTGGTCTCCACCGCAAGCCGGTTGGGGAAGATCGCATAGCGGACGTTGTTCTGCGCGCCGCTGCTGAACGGGCTGCCCAGCTCCGCCGGCCACCAGTTCTGGCTTGACCTGCTGCCATGCGGCACCGGGGGGAAAATCTGCGTGTTGGCCAGGGCCGCCGAGAGTTCGCCGCAGAGGTTGTCAACGGTCATCTTCAGGCCGTGGTTGAACATGTCGCCGACCATGGTCATGCCACCTTGCATCCACTGTCCCGAACCGCCCAGCTCCGGACAGTTGAATTGCGCCATGGTGCCGCCGCCGTTGTTGACCGCGACCAGCATATGCACAACGGCATCCTGGCTGAGGTTGTAGCGATAGGCGAGATCGTTGACCAGATTCTGGCCCGCTTGGGTCAATTGCTGCATGGGTTGTTTTCAGCTCCGCGCTGTATGCTTGGTGGCGATGTTGGAGGTGCTATGGGTGTGCTGCCGGGGTAGATCCGGTAAGTGCGTGAGGATATCACTGCGCCGATGACGCTCCCGTGACGGTCGAGCCACCCAGGGGGCGCCTGGTTAAATCTCGCCCTCCACGATCAGTGTACAGGAACCAGCGTGCGCATACACTTGAATCAGTCATTCCGGGGATCAGGGGCGGGGTTAGTGGACGAACGCATTTAGAGCGGTCTGCGAAATGACACAGCGCTCTGCTGATTTGCCACTAGAATTAGAGACAAGCAACTAACGGCACCAATGACTTGGCACTATAGAGGCGTGGGATATTGGGCTCGGCCTGCTGAAGAGTGCGGCATATAACGCCTGATGCGTGAGTACCTAAAGCCGCTTACCGAGGGTGTCGCCACCGCAATAACCGACAGGAGCCAGCGTTGGCTGATAGTAATAAGCGAACAGACAGAAGTACCTGGGCTATCGGCGGGGGCGTAATTCTCGGCCTGGGCGTGGGACTTGTCTTTCTTCAGCAATCCGCGCTGGCCTTTGTTGGCTGCCTGCTGGGTGGACTTGGACTGGGCCTGATGGTGACGGCGATCATCTCAAGCCGTAGTGGCGGTGAGTCATAGCTGCAGTGTGCGGCAAGATCACTTTCGTGGGGCGGATACTTGCAGGAGGGTATGCGGTGAGACTGGTCATACTGCTAATCGCTGTATTGTTAGTCGGTCTGCTTGTTTACAAGCAAATAAGTCCTCGTGCAGTTCAGCAATCTGAAGAGATTAAAGAGCTTTCAAGCTCAGGTGCCCCTCAAGTGCCGACAAACCCTGAAGACGTTAAAGAGTTCCGTACCCAGATCAACGAGTACATCAACGAAGAGGCGGAAAAAAGAGCGGCCGCACTTGAAAAAGCCACGGCTCAGTAAGGGAAAGTTTCAGGTCTTTGCCGCTTTCTTGGCCGCTTTTTCTATTCACCCGGCAGCAGTCGTCGGTCTCAGTGTATGGCACGGGTGTCCGCTCTGAATCTGGCCAGCAGTCCAGTTATGCATCCAGGCAGTTCTTACTCCGGCTGCTTATCCTGCTGCAGTCGCCACATCTCTGCATAGCGCCCGTTCAAACTCAGCAGCTGCTGATGCGTGCCGCGTTCAATAATTTCTCCGCTATCCATCACCAGAATCTGGTCGGCGTCGATAACGGTTGAAAGCCGGTGGGCGATCACCAGGCTGGTGTGGTTCTTCGCCAGCTTGTTCAGCGCCGCAAGAATCGCCTGCTCCGTGCCGCTGTCCAGGGCCGAGGTGGCTTCGTCGAATAGCAGAATCGGCGGTTTTTTCAGGATCACCCGGGCGATGGCGATGCGCTGTTTCTCGCCGCCGGAAACCTTCAATCCGCGCTCGCCAACCCGCGTCTGCCGTCCTTCCGGCAATGCGGCGATAAAGCGATCCAGGTTGGCCAGGTGTATCGCCGCGTTGATCTCTTCCGCTTCAGCCTCCGGACGACCATAGGCAACGTTGCTGAAAATGCTGTCGTTGAACAGCACGGTATCCTGAGGCACGACACCGATCGCCTGGCGCAGGCTCAGCTGGGTGACGCTGTTTATGGGCTGGCCGTCAATCAGAATGTCGCCGCTATCGAGATCGTAAAAACGGAACAGCAGCCGTGCCAGGGTGGATTTGCCCGATCCACTGGGGCCGACAATGGCGACTTTCTGGCCGGGTTCAACGCGAAAACTCAGGTCCCGGATGATGGGGCGTTCAGCATGATAAGCGAAGTTCACCTGGCGAAACTCGATCGCGCCTTCGGTGACGCGGAGCGGTTTGGCGTCGGCCGGATCTGACACGCTGGGTGTTTTCTTCAGCAGCGCGAACATGTTCTCTATATCGGTCAGTGCCCGGCGCACTTCACGGTACACCATGCCGAGAAAGTTCAGCGGCAGAAACAGCTGCAGTATGTAGGCGTTGATCATCACCAGCGAGCCCAGCGTCATGTCATCGTTGACCACATCACTGGCGGCCAGCCAGAGCAGCAGCACCATGCCGGTAGCGATAATCAGTGCCTGGCCGCTGTTCAGCAGCATCAGGGTGATGCGGGTTTTCAGGCGGGCGGACTCCCAGCGCGCCAGGTTGTCGTCATACTGCTGTGCCTCGTAGGCCTCGTTATTGAAGTATTTTACGGTTTCGTAATTGAGCAGGCTGTCGATGGCGCGGGTGTTGGTTTCCGAGTCGAGCTGGTTCATCTCGCGCACGAAACGGTTACGCCATTCGGTGGTAATGATGGTGAAGTAGATGTAGATACCGACACAGACCAGGATGATCAGCGCATACCAGGCGCTGAAGTTGATCAGCAGGATACCGGCCACCAGGGCCAGTTCGATCAGCGTGGGTACGATATTGAACACCAGCATGCGCATCAGAAAGCCGAAGCCGTTGCCGCCCCGGTCGATATCGCGCGAGATGCCGCCGGTCTGGCGGGACAGGTGAAACTCCAGCTCCAGCGCATGCAGGTGCCGGAACACTTTGAGTACCATGCGACGCATGGCGCGCTCGGTAATACGGCTGAACACCGCGTCCCGCGCTTCGCTGAAAAACACCGAGCCGAACCTGAGCAGGCCGTAAAAGGCGAGCATCAACAGCGGCACGAAGATGATCTGGTGTTGAGTGCGGTCGAGGCTATCGACGATATGCTTCAACGCCCAGGGCATGGTCACTGTGGCGACCTTGGCCAGAACGAGCAGGACAAAGGCTACGCCCATGCGGGCACGAAACTCCCACAGGTAGGGCCAGATGGTTTTGAACACATCCCAGGCCTCGTTAAGGCCGGCCGGCTCTTTGGCGGGGGAGAGATGATGATGACTGCGGCGCGAGCCTCGCGACATGAATCTTACCTACCCTTTAACGTCCGGGGATGAGTTCGGGCCAGGCCCGAAACGCTTATTTTTGCAGTTTCTGCAGTTTCTGCAGTTTCTGCAGTTGTTCGTAGAGTTTTCTTTCTTCATCGCTCGGGTGTTCAGGTACATGCAGTGTCAGGCGCAGGTTCAGGTCACCACGACCGTAGCCGCCAAACTTGACCAGTCCCTTGCCTCTCAACCGCAGCACTTCGTCGGCCTGGGTGCCGGGCGGGATTTTGACATCCACCTGGCCATCCAGGGTTTCGACGCGGATTTTGCTGCCGAGCACCGCATCGGGTATCGCCAGCTTCACGTTGTGCCAGAGATCGGCTCCCCGGCGCACAAAACGTGGATCCGCGGCGGTGCGCACGATGACGTAAAGGTCGCCGGGTTCGCCACCTGCCTCGTCACTGGGCAGGCCATGTCCGGGAATACGTAGCGCCATGCCTTCGTCGGCACCCGGTGGAATGGTGACCTTGAGTTTGTCGTCTTTCTGGATACGCCCACTACCGGCGCAGCTGGGGCAGGGGTGGTCGATAAATTTGCCCTGGCCGTGGCATACAGGGCAGGTGGTGATCTGCTGTACCTGGACCCTTCCCTGGTCTTTCTTCTGCTGGCGGATCTGAACCTGACGGCCGCTGCCGCCGCAGGCTTCACAAGTGCGCGCAGAGGTCCCGGCCCTGGCGCCACTGCCGTTGCAGTCCGGGCACTGCAGCGGGCGCTGGAAATGGACGATCTCTTCGCTGCCGCGGTTGATCTTTTCCAGCGGGACGGTCACCTGAACCTGCAGATCGCGCCCCCGGCTGGGGCGTGCAGCTTGGCCGTGATGTCGGAACAGATCGCCGAACATTCCGCCGCCCAGACTGCCCAGGCCTCCGAGTCCGCCAAAATCGACGCCGGAGTCGCCAAAGATCTCTGACAGGTCGATACCGGAGAACAGGTCTTCCGCGGAAAAGCCCTCGACGCCGGCAAAACCGTGGGCGTCATACTCGGCGCGCTTGTGCGGATCGGAAAGAATGGCGTAGGCCTCGGCGATCTGCTTGAACTTCTCTTCCGCCTCCGGCGCCTTGTTGCGGTCGGGATGATATTTCATCGCCAGCTTGCGAAAGGCGCTCTTGATCGCCTTGGTATCAGCGTCCCGGGGTACGCCAAGTACCTCGTAGTAGTCCTGTTGCGGTCCGGCCATGGATGCCTGTTCTCCCTGCCAGCGGGTCTGTTTCAGAGTATAGATACACTTTTCGGCTTGCTGCTGCCGACAGGCGGCAAAGGGGGAAGGAAGTGATAGGGTGGCGTTAGGAGGTTTAGTGAGAGAAGGCTGCCTTGGTTGGGGAAGGGATCTACAGCAGCCACGTTATCCTTCAGAACGAGTTCGGCCATCTCCATTATATATCTCCCAACTGATCGTCCACTGACGCTCCGTAACAATCTAAGCCCGGCTTTCAATCAGCCGGGTTTTTTGTGTCGATAGCATCTATCTTTAACTATCAGTGCATAACCGGACCGGGTATATCTTTGTGCTCAAGAATGGGGCTTGCTGCCTCAGAAAAGTGCATCTTTCCTGCCCCGGTCAGGTTGTCCTTTGAGGCTGGCCGCCTTTGAATGGGGCGAATCGGCCGAACTCCCCGGCTGCGTAAAACTGGTCTGCTTGTTGCATTTGTTTCATGGTCTATATTTATGAATCATTAGTAACATCGCTGAGGCGAAGAGAGCGCTAATAATGACTATGACTCAGTCAACGGTTAACACCAGTTCAACCGAGATGGATCTGCACAACGACTCGCTGGCGCCCGTGCCCAAGGAGCAGCGCACCTGGGGACGCTTCGAGATCTTTAATATCTGGGCCAACGATATACAGAGCCTGTTTGGCTACTCCCTGGTAGCCTCGCTGTTTATCTCTTACGGCGTTACCGGCTGGACCGCTTTTGCCGCACTGATTACAGCAGGCCTGCTGGTGATGGTGCTGGTCAATATCTCGGGTAAGCCCGGTGTCGATCATGGTATTCCCTATCCGGTGCTGGCCCGTGCGAGCATGGGTGTTGGCGGCGCGCGGCTGCCGGCGATTCTAAGGGCAACGGTGGCGGTGTTCTGGTACGGCGCCCAGACCTATTTTGCCTCCACGGCGCTGGAGTTGCTGCTGGTTACTCTGACCGGTGCCGACAGTGGCGGCGAGACATTTCTGGGGCTGACCAGCCTTGGCTGGATCTCTTTCCTGTTGGTGTGGGCGTTCCAGATCGCCATCTTCTCTCATGGCATGAACTGGGTCGGCACCTTCCTGAACGTGGCGGGACCGTTCGTCTATGCGGTGATGATCGGCCTGCTGGTGGTGCTCTGGCAGAAATCGGATGGCCAGCTCTGGGAGGCGGCGCAGACCATCTTCGCGCCGGAAAACCCCACATTCAGCAGTGAAGTGGCCGGCTTCGTGGCAATCGTAGGTACCATGGTGGCTTACTTCGCGGCGGTGATGATCAACTTCAGTGACTTCTCGCGTTATTCGAAAGACACCAAATCGATGGTGCAGGGCAACCTGGCCGGCTTGCCGCTCAATATGGTGCTTTTCTCTGCGCTGGCGCTGCTGATCACCGCAGGGGCAGCGGTTATCTACGGTGAGAAGATCGTCAATCCGACCGACATCGTTGAAAAGGCGGACAGCACCATCCTGTCGATTGTCGCGGCGATTACCTTCTTTGCCGCCACTGTCGGTATCAACCTGGTGGCCAACTTCATTCCGGCGGTGAACGGTATTGCCAATATGGCGCCGAGAAAGCTCGACTTTAAACGGGCCGGCTGGATCACTTCCCTGTTTGCGCTGGTGATCGGCGGTCTCTGGGTGAGCTTTATCAGCGAGGTCGGTATCAGCGGCTTTGTAAACACCCTGGGTGCAACCCTGGCGCCGCTGTACGGCATCATGATCGTGGATTACTACTGGGTTAAAAAGCAGCGCCTGAAAGTGGCGGAGCTCTACAGCAACGATCCGGATGGTGCCTACTATTATGCCAAGGGCTGGAACCGCACCGCTCTGATCGCCTTTGCCATCGGTGCCGTGTTCTCCGTGGCGACCGTATGGGTTGCGGCGCTTAGCGACCTGTCCGGTTACGCCTGGCTGCTCGGTGCTCTGCTGGGTGGTGTTATCTACCGTGTGCTGTCACCGAAAGCGGTCTAACCGCTGATTTCAAGCTTGAATCTGGCACCCGGGTTACAGACCGGGTGCCAGTGGCGGGGCTGTTGGTTTCGTCACCGGGGCGCGTTGAGCGCTCTGCTCCCTCCTGAGTCTCCCCCGTATAACTGATATATCCCATTGCTCGCTCGGGGCTTATCCGGCGTCGGGTCATTCCCTCTGGTCCTTTCCATCCTGGCCCATGTTTGCGCCGGCTTAATAGTGCTGATTAAAGAGCGGTTCTCTGACAGCTGTGTTCACGTGCGCTATACCGTCAGTGGGGGTATCCATTATGAAGTACTCGATTCAACTGTTTCTGCTGGCAAGCGCGCTGGCTTTGACGCTGTCTCAGGCCAGGGCCGAGAAAACGGTGCTGGCGGGGGGCTGTTTCTGGTGTATGGAAGCTGATTTCGAGAAGCTCGACGGTGTCACTGATGTCGTCTCCGGGTTCACGGGCGGTGAGCTGGAAGATCCGACCTATCGAGGTAATCATCAAGGTCATCTGGAGGCGGTCGAGATCAGCTATGACCCGAAGCAGGTGAGCTATGCCCAGCTGCTGGAGCATTTCTGGGTCAATATCGATCCTTTCGATGAGGGCGGTCAGTTCTGTGACCGGGGACCAAGCTACCGCAGTGCCATATTCGTAGCGACTGATCAGGAGCGGGAGATCGCGGAGCAGTCCAGGGCCGAGGTGGAGGCGCTGTTTCCCGGCAGGGAGATTGTCACTCCCATCCGCGCTGCTTCCCGGTTCTGGCCCATCAAGGGCGATGAAAGCTACCACCAGGACTATTACAAGAAATCTCCACTGCGCTACAAATTCTACCGCTGGAACTGTGACCGTGATGCACGGCTTGAGGAGATCTGGGGAGACAAGGAGCTAAATTGACCCAGGATCAGCTGCTGATTGTTTTCATCCTGCTGGCGACCATGCTGATGTTTATCTGGGGCCGCTGGCGTCACGATATGGTGGCCGGTGGCGCACTGCTTGCCTGCGTGCTGAGCGGTCTGATCGCGGCTGAGGATGCCTTTCTCGGTTTCGCCCATCCAGCCGTCGTGACGGTGGCCTGTGTGCTGGTGCTCAGCCGGGCGCTGCAATACTCGGGGGCGGTCGATGTGCTCGCGCGGCATGCGTTGCCGAAGAACGCGAATATAACTTTCAGCCTGATTGCGCTGACCGGACTCGGCGCGTTGCTGTCCGGTTTCATGAACAACGTCGGCGCCATGGCACTGCTAATGCCGGTGGCAATGCAGCTGTCGAGCCGGCTGGAGCTCACCCCGGGGCAGGTCCTGATGCCGCTGGCATTTGGCACCATTCTGGGCGGTCTGACGACGCTCATCGGTACCCCGCCCAACCTGATAGTGTCCGGCTTTCGCAGCGAAAGCCTCGGCAGCGGCTTTGCCATGTTCGACTTCACGCTGGTGGGGCTGCCGGTGGCGCTGCTCTGTGTGCTGTTTACCGCGCTGTTGGCCTGGCGCCTGGTGCCGGCACGAAAGCAGCCGGGGCGTGAGGGATTCGAAACCGGCGCCTATGTGACCGAAGCGCGGGTCAACGAAGACAGCAAGGCTGCCGGGATGCGGCTGGGGGAGATCGAGAACGCGCTGGAGCAGGCGGAGGCGCAGATCATCGGCCTGGTGCGTAACGAAGTCAGGTTGAATGTTCCGTCGTCCGGACGGCTTATCAAGGCTGGTGACATCCTGGTGATCGAAGCCGAGGTTGAGGCACTGGGAGAGGTGCTCGGAAGTCTCGGGCTGGCGCTGGAGGAGGCGGAACCCCCGGAGAGTGAAAAGCCGGAGGATGATTCGGCCGGCAAAAAGTCCTCTGTCGATAAAAAGACAGAGGCTGACAAGGATAGCGCCCGCAATGGCGGTGAGGGGATGATCATGATGGAGCTGGTGGTGCGTCCAGAATCCCGGCTGCAGGGGCGCTCCGCCAAGGATATTCAGCTGCGCGAGCGCTACGGCCTGAATCTGTTGGCCATATCCCGCGAAGGGTCGCGCATGAAGGTGCGTCTGCGCACGCTTAAAATACGTCCCGGCGATCTGTTGCTGATGCAGGGGGCGGAGGCCGCGCTGGCTGATTTTGCCGCCGACAACAGCTGTGTACCCCTGGCGGAGCGCGAGCTGCGTATTCCGGATAATGGCAAGGCGCTGGCGGCGTCTCTGGTCATGCTGGCGGCTGTGCTCGCTGCTGCGTCGTCATTGCTGCCCACGGCGATCGCGTTCGGGGCGGGAGTGCTGGCGACGATGGCGCTGCGCACGCTGCCGCTGCGCTCGGTGTATGACGCCATCGACTGGCCGGTGATTGTGCTGCTGGGGGCGCTGATGCCGGTGGCCGGTGTGATGGAGGAGACGGGCACCGCGGCGCTGATCGCACGGTTGCTGCTCGAGCATCTGGCCCAGGGGAGTGGGGCGGTGGCGCTCGGCCTGATCCTGACCCTGACGATGCTGGTTTCCTGCGTCGTTAACAATGCGGCGACCGCAGCGGCGATGTGCCCGATCGCTCTGGGTACTGCCGCTACGCTGGGCGCCAGTAATGATGCGTTTCTGATGGCGGTGGCGATCGGCGCGTCCTGTGCGTTCCTGACACCGATCGGCCATCAGAACAACACGCTGATCCTCGGCCCCGGTGGCTTCCACTTCAGTGACTACTGGCGTCTCGGGCTACCAGTTTCGCTGCTGGTGCTGGTGGTCAGTATCCCGCTGCTGCTATGGGTATGGCCGTTATAAACAGGGGGGCGCTCTCCATCTTGGAGGTGACGTCTGCCAACGGATCAGTGGATTCTGCGATAAACCCAGGCGGTGATGCCATCAGATAGCTGGATCTCGACACGCTCGTAGCGGATGCCCAGGCGCTCGTAGCGATCCAGGCGCTTCAGCTCATCGGCACTTACACGGAGTATTTCTCCACTGACCTTATTGCCAGGGTCCGCTTCCAGATCGAGCCCGGTTTTACGATATCCCGCCAGTGAAGCCGGTTGGGTTTCAGGATCCCGTCCGATCACCAGCCAACGAACCAGGGGATGTCTCAATGTGCCGTAAACAAAGACGTCGTGCGTTCGAGTCGGATCTATGGCTAAAAGACCGGGCGGCGGGTTATAGCCCCAGGGGCTGAGCAGGGTGAGCCAGAGGTAGGCGGGAACAATAATGCTCATGGCGGCTACAGCGAGCAGCAGAAAACGCAGTGTCTTTTTAACCATGGCAGCAGTTTCTCAGATAGGAACGGGCTGTGCCAGGTTTAGGGCTGGAGGGGAGGGGCTGTATCAGGGCTGGAACAGAGCCTGAGCACAAGGTTTATTCTCGGGTGATTAGACCTTTGGCTTATTGCTGAAAGCCTGAAACGGGTAGCGGCGATATTTAATAAATGAAATGCACATAAGAAAAGTAGAAAAGGCCCGCCGCTTGACCAATTACGGACAATTAAATCTGCGCTAAGTTTTATCAATGTACAAAGATTACACTATTTGTATATCCCGGGTTTCGGCCCTCTGGGATATTACTGTTGAAACATACAACGATAATAACGAGGGCCAAACTCAGATGATGATTCGTAATAAGCTTGCACTGGCGGTCATGGTCGCCGGTATCTCCGCTCAGGCGTCCGCAGTGGACCTGGGTGAATACAACGGTACTTCTTTCAGCATCGGCGGTTACGTCAAGGCTGAAGGTATTTTCACTGATCCGGATAATGATGATAGCTCTTTTGAGGGTAGTGTTCGTCAGTCCCGTGTGAACTTCTCTGCAGCACGCGAAGTAGAAGGTCATAAGGTCCGTGGCTTTATCGAAGGCGACTTCTGGGATAACAACACGCAAGATGACGGATCTTACGCGCTGCGTCTGCGTCATGCTTACGTAAATGTTGATAACGTTACCCTTGGTCAGACCTGGAATGGTCAGTTCTTCGCCAACGCGCCATTCGACGTAGAGATGATCAACTTCTTCGGTCTGGGTATCGGTACCATTGCCGGTAACGGTGCGGTAATCCGCCCTGACCTGGTGATGCATTACGCCAACAAGGGCTTCCGCCTGACCCTGCAGGATCCTGTAAACACCGATGCTGATGTGCCTGATATGGTTGGTGCGTACACCTACCGTACGCAGAGCGGTCACGCATTTAACGTCGCTTTGACCGGTCGTGAAGTTGATACTCGGGATGGTGATTCTGAATTTGGTGTTGCATTCTCCGCGGCAGCTAAATTCAAGTTCGGCGACAGCGCCCTGGCGCTGAGTGGTTATACCGGTGAAGGTAACAACGTCTACTCCGGTTGGGGTTACCTCGGTGCAACCGGTGGCTCTGGTGTTGCAGACGTCAACCTGGCAACAGGGGACCTGGTGAAGACTACCGGTTTCTCCGCGGGTATCAGCCACAAGTTTACGCCGAAGCTGCGCGGTAGCCTGCGCTACGGCCAGGTTAAAGCTGATGAAGTTGCAGCGTCTATGACTGAAGATACTCTGAAGCTCACCACAGTGAACCTGATCTATACTTACCTGCCGAACCTGGATATCGGTATTGAATTCCGCGATCAGAATGCCGGTAACCGTCCGCCGTCTTGTGGTAGCCCCTCAGCTGGCGCGGTTTGCTCGGACAGCAGTTCCCTGCGTCCGGCTGGTCAGCAGGTTGAAGTTATGGCGATGTACAAGTTCTAATTTAACTTAGAACATTTAAAAAACCCGGGACCCCTTCCCCGGGTTTTTTTATGTCTGAAATCTGGCAGTCAACGGCAGATCTGTCCAAATAGCTCCCATACCTGGTTGCCTCCTAACGGACTGATTTCCCGTAGGAGCGACGACCCCGTCGCGATAGCCCACCGTGGTTTTGAATCACTCTGTGTCTGCTCCAATCGGCGCTGGGGTACGCACCCAAAGGGCATAAAAACCTCGTGCCGATTGAAGCTAGAGTAGCGGTGATTCAGAGCCTCGGCGGTTGATCGCGACGGGGTCGTCGCTACTACTGTTACTTATGCAGGAGGTATGGAGGGGAAGATAAAAAAGGGGGGGGCCATTCCTTGGCCCTGATGAAAAATCAGTGGCTCTGCCGACGCAGGGTTTCGGAGGGCAGTTCGCCAATATGGTCGCGATACTGGGCGGAGAAGCGGCCCAGGTTGGTGAAGCCGTATTTCAGCGCCACTTCGGTGACGTTACGGATGTTGCGATCATCGCCGCTAAGCTCGGTGTAGATGGTTTCAAGCTTCAACTGGCGGATATAGGTGGACGGGGTTTGTCCGGTCTCTTTTTCAAACAGGTTGTACAGGGACTTACGACTGATGCGGCAAAGCTCTACCAGATCGCCTATGGCGATATCCTCGGTCAGATGATCAAGCACGTAGTTGCGGATCTGGGCGATATGCCGGTGCTCGGACGGGTTCACCCGGTCATTGAGGCAGATGCCGCTTTCGTGGCTCTGCAGAATGCCGTGGCAGAGCAGTTTGGCGTAATAAAGCTGAGCGCGTTCGCTGGTATCAGCGCTGTCGAACTCCAGAATATCACGTAGCAGGTGGCGCAGCGGTCCTTCGTTGAGAACATTGACCCCCTGAGGGATAAAACGGATAGGTCCGCCGGCGGTGAAGTAGCCGAATTCACGGGCTGACTGGTGCAGAAAGTCCAGTGGGATACGCACGCTGAGCTGGATGCAGTGACTGGAGTAGGCCAGGGAGTAGTCCGTGCCCGGCGTCAGCATGATCGAATCCCCAGCCTGCATCGGCAGGCTGGTGCCATCAGATATGCAACGGCCTTCGCCGGAAAGAACGATCTGCAGATGGTAGGCGTCATCCAGCGAGGGGATGCGTACTTCCATGGCATTGCCGCTGGAGTATTCAGCGATCTGCAGCGGCCCGAATGCTTTGTATCTCAGGCTGGAAGTGTTTGAGCAACCCTTGTCCCGCTGAATTAAACGGTGATCGGCAAAGCTTTTATTTTTGAGAAAGTTGGATATTTCGAACGCGGAAACACCCATAATTTCCTGATCAAAGCGCGATAAGGAAAATGTCATTTCTCACCTCTTAATTATTATTGTGAGATGAATCTTTAATTAGATGAAAGCCTGGTTGTTAAATGTACTGTATAAAAGTTTAACGCTGTAACATTTTTTTAAACAGATCCCAGGCCATTCATTTTGCTGCCCAAGCTATCACATATTCGGATAGTTGGGGCCGCCCGCACCCTCGGGTACCACCCAGGTGATGTTCTGCGCCGGGTCCTTGATGTCACAGGTTTTGCAGTGCACGCAGTTCTGCGAGTTGATCTGGAAGCGCGGGCCTGACTCCTCCTCTATCACCTCATACACGCCCGCCGGGCAGTAGCGCTGCGCCGGTTCCGCGTAGGTGGGCAGGTTCTGGCTGATCGGGATAGCGGCGTCTTTCAGTTTCAGGTGACAGGGCTGATCCTCTTCATGGTTGGTGTTGGAGATAAACACCGAGGAGAGCTTGTCGAAGCTGAGCTTGCCATCCGGCTTGGGGTAGTCGATCTTGGTGCACTGGTCCGCCGGTTTCATCTGGGCATAGTCCGGCTTGTCATCGTGCAGGGTGATCGGCAGTTTGCCACCAAAGATATTCTGGTCGACAAAGTTGAACGCACCGCCGAGGATCGGGCCGAACTTGTGCATCGCCGGGCCAAAGTTACGGGAACGGAACAGCTCGTCGTAGGCCCAGCTGTCTTTGAACTTGGCGCTGAAGCTGCCGAGTTCTTTGCCGCCTTCATCGCCGGCCGTGATCGCCTCGAACACCGCTTCGGCCGCCAGCATGCCGGATTTCATCGCGGTATGGGTGCCCTTTATCTTGCTGAAGTTCAGGGTGCCGGCGTTACAGCCGATCAGCAGGCCGCCCGGGAAGCACATCTTCGGCAGGGCGTTAAAACCGCCCTTGGTGATGGCGCGGGCACCGTAGGCCACGCGGTTGCCGCCTTCCAGATGTTCGGCCAGCACCGGGTGATGCTTGAGGCGCTGGAACTCGTCGAACGGGCTCAACCAGGGGTTGGTGTAATTGAGATCGACGATCAGGCCGACCACCGCCTGGTTGTTTTCCAGGTGGTAGAGGAAGAAGCCTCCGGTTGTATCACCTTCAAGCGGCCAACCTGAGCCATGCACCACCAGACCCGGCTGGTGCTTGGCGGGATCGATATCCCAGAGTTCCTTGATACCGATACCGTAATGCTGGGCATCGGCCTCATTATCGAGTTTGAACTGCTCGATCAGCTGCTTGCCGAGATGACCACGGCAGCCTTCGGCAAACAGGGTGTACTTGGCGTGCAGCTCCATCCCTTCCATGTAGTTCGGGCCCTGCTCGCCTTCGGCGGTGATGCCCATATCGCCGGTGGCGATACCTTTAACGGAACCATCGTCGTTCAACAGGATTTCAGCGGCGGCAAAGCCCGGGAAGATCTCCACGCCCAGGCCTTCCGCCTGTTCGGCCAGCCAGCGGCAGACGTTGCCAAGGCTGACCACGTAGTTGTTAAGACCATGCCCGGTGTTGTGCATGGTCTTGGGAATCAGCGCGTTGGGCAGCTTTTTCGCTGCCGTATCGCTTTTGAGCAGATAAAGCTCATCGGAGGTCACCGGCGTATTCAGCGGTGCGTCCATGTTTTTCCAATCCGGGAAGAGTTCATCCATGGCGCGGGATTCGATGACAGCGCCGGAGAGAATATGGGCACCCACCTCGGAGCCTTTCTCTACGACACAGACGGTAAGCTCCTGTTCCGCTTCCTGAGCCTGCTGCATCAGGCGGCAGGCGGCAGAGAGCCCGGCAGGGCCGGCACCGACGATAACTACATCAAATTCCATGGATTCGCGCATGTGAAAACCTCGTTCACGGATAGGTAGGGCGCGTGATTCCGGCGGGCTATTCAATCAGGCTCTTCAGCCGGGGAAGGCCGCCCGCCGGTCACGTCTGTTGTTATGGTGTGTTTTTGGTGAATCTTGTTTCTTAAAACGTGTTTTACAGTTTGGCTTCCAGCTCCGGCAGGATCTCAAACAGATCACCTACCAGACCGTAATCGGCCACCTGGAAGATCGGCGCTTCCTCATCCTTGTTGATCGCCACGATCACCTTGGACTCTTTCATGCCGGCCAGGTGCTGGATCGCACCGGAGATACCCACGGCGATGTACAGCTCAGGGGCAACGATCTTGCCGGTCTGACCGACCTGCAGATCGTTGCTGACAAAGCCGGCATCCACCGCGGCACGAGAGGCACCGATGGCGGCGCCGAGCTTGTCGGCCACTTTTTCCAGTAGGGCGAAGTTTTCACCGTTGCCCATACCGCGACCACCAGAGATCACCACGCCTGCGGCCGCCAGATCCGGACGGTCGGATTTGACCATCTCTTCGCTGACAAAGCTGGAGGTACCGGCATCGCAGGCGGTGCCCACGGCTTCAACGCCGGCACTGCCACCTTCGGCGGCGGCCTTGTCGAATGCCGAGGTACGTACGGTGATCACCTTGACCGCGTCCTGGGACTGCACGGTGGCGATAGCGTTACCGGCGTAGATCGGACGCTTGAAGGTATCGGCAGACTCAACGGCGATAATCTCGCTGAGCTGGCCCACGTCGAGCAGGGCAGCGACGCGCGGCATAGTGTCTTTGCTGGTGCTGCTGGCCGCTGCAACGATGTGGCTGTAGCCGGAGGCCAGTTCCACGATCAGGGCGCTGAGGTTTTCCGCCAGGCCTTTCTCGTAAGCGGCGTTATCGGCCAGCAGGACCTTGGATACACCTGCAACCTTGGCGGCTTCATCGGCCACGGCCTGGCAGCCGTTGCCTGCCACCAGAAGGGTAATGTCGCCACCGATCTGACTGGCGGCGGTGACTGCACTCAGGGTCGCCGGGTTGAGTGCGCTGTTGTCGTGTTCAGCAATCAGTAAAATGCTCATCCCAGCCTCCTTAAATGACCTTGGCTTCGTTCTTCAGCTTATCGATCAGCGCATCCACGCTGTCCACCTTGATACCCGCTTCACGCTGGGCCGGTGTTTCCACCTTCAGCTGAGAGATATGCTGCTTGAGCTCGACACCCAGGTCCGCCGGGGTCTTCACATCCAGCGGCTTGCGCTTGGCTTTCATGATGTCCGGCAGCTTGGCGTAGCGCGGCTCGTTGAGGCGCAGGTCGGTGGTGACGATGGCCGGCAGGTCCAGGGAAACGGTACGCAGACCGCCATCCACTTCGCGGGTCACCTGAGCCTTATCGCCGTTGATTTTCACTTCAGAGGCGAAGGTACCCTGGGGACGACCGGTCAGGGCTGCCAGCATCTGGCCCACCTGGTTGTTGTCGGAATCGATGGACTGCTTGCCGAGGATCACAAGGCCCGGCTCTTCCGCTTCAACCACCTTGGCCAGTAGCTTGGCCACGTTCAGCGGCTCGGGCAAGTCATCGGTCTCAACCTGGATGGCACGGTCGGCACCCAGGGCCATGGCGGTACGCAGCTGTTCCTGTACCGCTTTCGGGCCGATGGAAACCACGATGACCTCGGAGGCCACACCGGCCTCTTTCAGGCGGATCGCTTCTTCAACCGCGATCTCGCAGAACGGGTTGAGTGCCATTTTGACGTTGGCCAGATCCACGTCGGAGTTATCGGCCTTGACGCGTACCTTGACGTTGTAGTCGATGACGCGTTTTACGCTAACGAGTATTTTCATTGTCTAGGTCCTTCCGGAATCCTGATCTGTTCTTTCATTATCAGCGCTGGTCAGCAGGGCGACCACCTCAGCGGGGATCGCCTTTGGTCTAATCCTGTCGCCCGTTTGAGTCACCCAGACCCGTTTTTCGTGGCACAGGATCGCCAGTTGTCCGTCGCTCTTCAGTAGCCGGTGTTCGATGCTGAAACTGGTTGTTCCAACCTCGCACACCCTTGTTTCTATGCTGACCGTTTCGCCATACCGCGATGGGATCTTGAAATCCGCATCGGTGTTAACCATGGGAAAGCCGAGAATGTCGTGACGCCTGCGCAGTTCAAACTTGTCGAGCCCCGCCACCTTGAACAGGTTTGCGGTGGAGGCATCGAAAAACTCAAAGTAGCGCGGGTAAAACACAATCCCGGCGGGGTCGCAGTGACCCCATTCAATTGTCAGTTCACGCTTTGCCGTTAACATTCAGCGTACTCCCTGCCGGTACAGGATTACCTGCTGAGGATCATAACCTCGTCGGAAGGCTGCTCGCTGTAAAGGTCTTTGACCAGCGCATCGCGGTTTTTCAGTACCGCACGCTGGTTGATAGAGCCCTTGTCGGTGACCTCGTTGAGGTCGATCGACGGTGCTTCCTCCAGCAGGCGCAGGCGGCGGATGCAGGTAGAGCTGCCGGTGGCGGTCTGCGCCATCTCGTTCAGCAGGCGCTGGAAGGTTTCGCGCACACGCGGTGAGCGCAGTACTTCCAGGTCGGACAGCTTGTCGCCGTCATGGATCAGCTTGCGGCAATGACCAATATCGGCGAACACCATGGCGGAGACGTAATCGCGGTCATGACCGGCGATCACCACATCCTGAATGTACGGAGCGAAGAAGTGGATGATATGCGCACGCAGGGTGCCGACGCTGACCCAGGTGCCTGTATCCAGCTTGAAGTCTTCCGATACACGGCCGTCGAAACGGAAACCACGGCTGGGTTTTTCCGGGTCGATATATTTCACCGCATCGCCGAGGCAATAGAAGCCTTCCTCGTCGAACGCCTTGGCGGTCTGTTCTTCCGCACGCCAGTAACCAGGGGTCACGGACGGAGCGCGAACACGGGCTTCCAGCTTGTCGCCGTTGGGAATCAGCTTGATCTCAACGCCCGGCAGCGGGGTACCGATTACACCGGATGCGCACTCTTCGATGGAAGCGAACAGCGCCGCGGGTGCGGTTTCGGTGGCGCCAAGGCCTGTTATCATCGGTACTTTCTTGCCGGTGTGCTCGATTGCCAGCTCGTCGATCGCATCCCAGATATGCTGGGACAGACCGGCCGCCGCGAAATGCATCATCTCCAGACGGGAGAAGAATTTCTTCGCCACTTCCGGGTTGGCGCGCAGCTCCTTGACCAGCAGCTCGTAACCCTTGGGTACGTTGAAGTACACGGTGGGTGCCACGTCGGTGAGGTTCTTCAGCGAGATATGGAACGCCTTAGGTGTCGGCTTGCCCTGGTCGATGTAGAGGCTGCCGCCGTTGTAAAGAGCGATGCCGATGTTGTGGTTACCGCCGAAGGTGTGGTTCCACGGCAGCCAGTCGACCAGAACCGGCGGCTCGTCACGCAGGAACGCCATGATGGCGCTCATCATCACCTGGTTCGAGCAGATCATGCGCTGGGTGTTGATGACCGCCTTCGGCATGCCGGTGGAGCCGGAGGTGAACATGAACTTGGCGATGGTATCGCCATTGACGGCATCGCGGGCCGCATCGGCAGCGGCGGAGGCCGGCGTGTTCAGCAGTTCAGAGAACAGGGTTACCGGATTTTTCAGGCCATCTTCAGCATGTTCGCTGGAGACTGCAACCAGCGGTACGTCCGCCGGCAGTACGGCATCGATGGCATCGCGGTAGGGACCCAGATTATCGGCAAACACCAGGCCCGGAGTCAGCAGATCGACGACATGGCGCAGTTTGCCGAAGTCGGTGGAGATCAGTGAGTAGGCGGTGGAGATCGGCGAGTAGGGCACGCCGATATACATGGAAGCCAGGGCCAGCAGCAGGTGTTCGGTACTGTTGCCCGAGAGGCACACCACCGGACGATCTGCGCTGAGGTTCTGTTCATTCAGCCAGCTGGCGACGGCGCGAACCCGAGCCAGGGTCTCGCGGTAGCTGAGCTTTTCCCATTCGTCCTCTTCGTTGCGCTGGGCAATGAAGACTGCGTCGGGGGTTTTCTCCGCCCAGTATTCCAGGCGGTCGGTCAGTCGTACTGCGTAATCTTCCAGGGGGTGAGGGCAGCGAACAACCTGCTCTCCGTTGTCGCGATACTCTACTTCAACCCCAAAGTCGTTCACATTCACCGGATGAAAGTCGGCTAGCATAGTTGCATCTCCCTCTCCGGCCGTTTTTTCTAGTTATCACGACCGGAGGTTTAAGAATTTTGTTGTTGTAATCTTGCTGTCGGCTACCGCTTAGAGATCGAAGCGGTAGCGACCCACACCCTGGTGCGCCTGGTTGAACGTCTTCAGGCCAGCTTCGATGTTGGGGACCGAATAGCTGAAGTAGAACTCTGCCAGAGCAACCAGGTTGGTGTGGTAATCCGGGTCTTCGCCCGCTGCGGCCTTGGCTTCTGCGGCCAGCGCGATATCTGCCAGCTGCCAGGCGCAGCACAGGGTGCCCAGCGCATCCATAAAGGCAACACCACCGGCGTTTAACTGCAGCTGGTCAGCATTTTCCCTGTCAGTAATCTGATCAAGTGCTGAACGCATCTGTGTGCAGGCGTTGTTCAGCTGGGCTGCCAGTGAAGCGATCGCTTCGTTCTCGCTCAGGCGCGTGGCAACGGCCTCGATCTCATCCAGCAGGGCGGTGAGCGCGGCGCCTTTGTCGGCCTGGACCTTGCGGAACACCAGGTCGCGAGCCTGGATGCCGGTGGTGCCTTCGTAGATGGTGGTCACCCGGGCATCGCGCATCAGCTGTGCCACGCCGGTTTCCTCAACGAATCCCATACCGCCGAAAATCTGAATGGTGGTACCGGCCATCAGGTTGGCGCGCTCGGTGGCGCAGCCCTTGAATACCGGTGTCAGCAGGGCGATACGTGCTTTCAGTGCCTGGCTTTCGTCAGCGTCGCACTGCTCGGATTTATCGATCAGTGCCGCCAGCAGGTAACCCAGCGAACGCAGCCCCATCACCTCAGCGCGGATCGACAGCAGCATGCGTGCCACATCCGGGTGCTTGGCGATTGCAACGCGCTCGCCGGACTGGTAGTCAGCGCCCTGGGTACGTTCGTGGGCGTATTCCAGCGCGCGCTGGAAGCCCATCTCGCCCAGTGCCACACCCTGCATACCGCAGCTCAGGCGGGCTTCGTTCATCAGGATGAACATAGCCATCAGACCACGGTTTTCCTCGCCGATCAGCTCGCCGTAGCAGGCGTCGTTTTCGCCGTAGCTCATGGAGCAGGTGGGGCTGCCGTGCAGGCCGGTTTTGTGTTCGATGCCGGTGCAGACCACATCGTTGGCCTCGCCAAGGGTGCCGTCACTGTTGATGCGGTGCTTAGGCACGGCGAACAGGGAAATTCCGCGGCTGCCGGCAGGAGCGTCAGGTGTACGAGCCAGTACCAGGTGAACGATATTCTCGGCCAGATCGTGTTCACCGTAGGTGATGTAGATCTTCTGTCCCTTGATCAGATATTGACCATCATCCTGCGGGATCGCCTTGGTGGTCAGGGCACCCAGGTCAGAACCGGCGTTGGGCTCGGTCAGTGCCATTGCGATGGTCCACTGACCGGTGATGATCGGCTCCAGGTAGCGCGCTTTCTGCTCGTCGCTGCCGAAGTGCAGCAGGATCTCGCTGCCACCCTGGGCCAGTGCCTGGAACATGACGAAGGCCAGGTTGGCAGACAGCCACATTTCATTGACCGGCTGCGCGATGAACTTGGGCAGGGACTGGCCGCCGAAATCCGCCGGCAGTGCCAGACCCATCCAGCCTGATTCGCTGAACTGCTGGAACGCTTCCTTCCAGCCGTCCGGCGTGATCACCTTGCCATCTTCGAAACGACAGCCCTGGGTGTCTCCGACGCTGTTGAGCGGGGCGAGCTCGCCACCGGCAAACTTGCCGGCTTCGTCCAGAACCGCCGCGATCAGTTCGTCATCGAACTCGGCAAATTCAGGAAGATCACGAACGCCGGAGCGCTCCAGCGCGTGCTGGAGCAACAGCTGCATATCTTTCAGTGGTGCCTGATACAGACTCATGCTGAACTCCTCCGATGCTTACTTGGCGGCCATGCGGATGGCGCCGTCGAGGCGGATCACCTCTCCGTTGAGCATGCGGTTTTCGATGATGTGCTGTGCCAGAGACGCGAACTCGTCCGGATCGCCCAGGCGCTGCGGGAAGGGCACGGACTGGCCAAGAGACTGCTGCACCTCTTCCGGCAACACGTCCATCATCGGGGTCTTGAAGATACCCGGTGCAATGGTCAGTACGCGGATGCCAAAGCGGGCCAGTTCGCGGGCGATCGGCAGGGTCATGGCGCAGACGCCACCCTTGGAGGCGGAGTAGGCGGCCTGGCCGATCTGACCGTCGAAGGCGGCAACGGAGGCGGTGTTGATGATCACGCCACGTTCGTTGTCTTCACCCGGCTCGTTGCTCTGCATCTTGTCGGCAGCCAGACGGATCATGTTGAAGGTGCCCATCAGGTTGACACGCAGCGCACGCTCGAACGTGCTCAGGCGGTGCGGAGCTTCGCGACCGATGACGCGCTCGGCGCCCGGGATGCCGGCGCAGTTAACCAGGCCGTTGATCGGGCCGAAGGCTTCGACGGCGTTGTCCATGCAGCTCTGTGCGGAGGCTTCGTCGGAGATATCGGTGCGCTGGAAGCGAGCGCGCTCGCCCATGGACGCAGCGACCTTCTCACCGTTCTCCTCGTTGATATCTGCCAGGGTAACCTTGGCGCCAAGGGAGTGCAGACGGCGTGCTACCGCTTCGCCGATACCGGAGCTTGCGCCTGTTACGATAAAGTGGCGATCCTGAAAGTTCATGCTCGGTTCCTCTTTTTTATTCTGGCTAGGTTTTATGTTGCCGTGGGGCACGGTTATGACTTTTTGCGGTTAAGGAAAGAGTCGATGCGCTCTTTGACTTCGCCGCTGGTCTGGGTGATACCGGTGATCAGGGATTCGGTATACAGGCCATCGTCGGCGGACATGCTGTCGATGCGGGACAGGCCGGTTGCCATTGCCCAGTTGGAGTAGGCGGAGTTGGTGGCGATGGTCGCCGCCAGTTCTTTGGCTTTCTCCAGCGCGGTGCCTTTCTCGACCACGTAGTGGGCCAAGCCCAGACGCTCGCCTTCTTCAGCGCGAACGGTGCGGCCGGTCAGCATCATTTCGGTCATGCGGCTGGCACCGATGACACGGGCGACGTTTACGGATGCACCACCGCCGACGAAGATACCGTGACGGCCTTCCGGCAGGCGGTAGAAGGTGGTTTCGTCGGATACGCGGACGTGGGCGCAGATCGCCAGTTCCAGACCACCGCCGATTACGGCGCCGTGCATGGCGGCAACAACGGGGATGCCGGAGTTGCGGATGTAGCTGAACACGCGGTGCCACATGCGTGAGTGCTGTACCACTTCAAACGGCTCGCGCGCAGTGTGTTCGGACAGGTCCAGGCCAGAGCAGAATTCCGGGCCGTTGCCAGCGAACAGGATGACTTTCAGGCCCTCGGGCAGGTTACGGAACACATCTTCGATTTCGAGGCAAAGGGTGTCGTTGATGGCGTTCTTTTTCTCGGGACGGTTCAGTGTCAGGTAGCCAATGCTGTCTTCGACCGAGAATGTCAGGTGACGATAATCACTCATGTTGTTCTGCCTCTTTCTTGTTTTTCTGGTTGTGGCCCGGGCTGTCTGTTAGTGAGCACCCGACTAGCTCGAACCAGTCTTGTTTGTGTTGATAATAGTTGTAACTCACAACAAATGTTATTTCAAACAGTTTATGCAGCTATTTCGACTAAAGCATAGATCTGTGGCGCGAATTGGTGGGGCGGTGTAAACGATAAACGCCACAGATCGGCAGCGGGTCCGGTCTGTGGCGTGTTTTCAGCGGATGCTCGTGGTTATCAGCGGTCGCCGACGTGAATAACCACGGCCATACCCTGGTCACCACCGGCACAGCCGGTGAACAGGCCGTAGCCTCCGCCCTGGATCACCAGTTCCTCGATCATCTCGATGATGGCGCGCATGCCGGTCGGTCCCTGGGGATGACCCCAGATCATGGAGCAGCCGTAGTTGTTCATGTTCATCACATCGACACCGGTGGCCTTGGCGAAGGCCACGTCGTTCACAGCGAACGGGTTGTGGGTCTTGATCGCCTTGACCTGCTTCACATCGATGCCGGCCATCTTCAGCGCGTTGTTGGCCGCTCCGATCGGTGCTTCCGGCATGTGAGCCAGCTCGGTACGGGACTGGCCGAATCCGCAGACCTGGACGCGGATGCTGGCATCGGTGGCGTAGGCCTGGGCCTTGTCAGCAGTGGTCAGCACGACGGATGCGTTACCGTCTGCCGGGTGGGTCATGTTGCCGAAGGTGACGACGCCGCCTTCATTAACCGGACGCAGCTTGGCAAGACCTTCCGCTGTTGTCGGGAATACGCCTTCGTCACCGGTCAGTACCGCGGCTTCCTTGCGGAAGTTCGGCGTCGGTACGCTGAACGGCAGGGTCATGTAACGCTTCTGGAACGCCTGGTCATCCGCCAGCGCGTCCTGGTACTGCTCGTAGCGACGCAGGGCAACGGCATCCAGCTCTTCGCGGGTGATGGCGAATTTCTTCGCCACGTTTTCACCGGTCTGGATCATGGAGTGGCCGGCGATGGCGTCGTGTTGCATGTTGTAGGTGACCTGATCTTCCGACTGGCCGTAGCCGCCGGGGCCGCCCGGCGCCGGGTAGTAGATGTGGGCACCGTTGGAGCAGCGGTCAGCGGTCAGCAGCAGGGAGGTTTCTGCCATGCCCAGGGCAATTTCCGAGGCGCTGGCAAACAGGCCGCGAACGCCGGTGGCGCAGACCTGGCTCAGAATGTGGCCTGGGGTCTTGGTGGCGCCGATCTCGTACAGCGGCCAGGGCGCGCCGTAGAAAGACTGGTACTGGGCGTTGGTCATGCCCAGTACACCGGAATCAAAAGTGGTCGGGTCGATATTGCGTTTTTCCAGCTCGCTCTTGGCGACCCAGGCGGCGAATTTCATCGCGTGCAGGTGCTGCAGGCTACCCTGCCACTTGGTGAACGGGGTGGACCAATACGCGCCGTAGGGGATCTCAACGTTACTCAGAGACATCATTTCGCTCCTGTTATTTTTTATGTAGCGCTTATTCTGCGTCAGCCATGATCTGTTTCAGGCCACCCCAGGTTTCCTGGAACAGCTCGATCGGCATGGTTTTCAGGTCATCGGCGATCTGCGGACGGAAGTCCATGGCCGCCAGAACGTCTTTTTCCAGGTCCAGTCCTGGTGCGATCTCGGTCAGAGTGATACCGCCTTCGCGCAGTTCGAACACCGCACGCTCGGTGATATAGACCACCGGCTGCTCGTTCTGCAACGCGATATCGCCGCTGAAGGTGATCTGATCCACCGCCTCGACGAATTTTTTCGCCTTGCCTTCCTGGGTGATGCGGATGCCGTTGTCGCTGAATTCGAACTTGGCACCGGCGGTCAGGGTGCCGCAGAAGACAACCTTCTTGGCGCTCTGGGTGATGTTGATAAAGCCACCCGGACCCACGACTTTCGGGCCGAACTTGCTGACGTTCAGGTTGCCCTTGGCGTCTGCCTGGGCCAGACCCAGGAAGGCGATATCCAGGCCGCCGCCATCATAGAAATCGAACTGGGCGTGGTGCTCGATAATAGCGTCGGCATTCCAGGCTGCACCGAAGTCGCCGCCGGAGGCGGGGATGCCGCCATAGGTGCCAAGCTCGGTGGTCAGGGTGAACTGCTTCACCACGCCTTCTTCGGCAGCGACGGAGGCGACGCCATCGGGAACGCCAATACCCAGGTTGACCAGGGTGTCTGGGCGCAGCTCCATGGCGGCGCGACGGGCGATCAGCTTACGCTCGCTGAACGGCATCGGCGGGATCGCACCCAGGGGTACGCGGGTGTTACCGGCCAGGCCCGGGTTGTATTCGGTGGTGATGGTCTGCTTGTGGTTTTCCGGCTTGGCGACGACGACGTAGTCCACCAGTGCGCCCGGGATCTTCACGTCTTTCGGGTGCAGGCTGTGCGCTTCAGCCAGGTGTTTGACCTGGGCGATAACGATACCGCCGGTGTTGTGAGCGGCCTGAGCCATCGGCAGGGCTTCGCTGATCTGCGCTTCCTCTTCCACGGTCAGGTTGCCGTTCTCGTCGGCGGTGGTGGCGCGGATGATCGCTACGTTGACCGGGAAGCTCTTGTAGAGCAGCCACTCGTCACCTTCGATCTCGATCAGCTTCACCAGATCTTCGGTGCAGAGGTCGGTGACCTTGCCGCCCTGCAGGCGCGGGTCAACGTAGGTGCCCATGCCAACCTTGGTAATTACGCCCGGCTTGTGGCCGGCAATCTGGCGCCAGAGTGTGGCCAGCACGCCCTGGGGCAGCAGGTAGGCTTCGATCTTGTTGTCGGCAACCATCTGCGCCATTTTCGGTGCCTGGCCTGTGTGGCCGGAAACCAGACGTTTGACCAGTCCTTCGTGGGCGAGGTGCGCCATACCGGCTTCCTGGCCGTTGCCGCAGCCACAGTCATGAACGGGGGTGATGTTTTTCGGGGAGCCGGTGTCGACAAAGCGCTTCTCCAGCGCCTGTGCGATCTCTTCGGCGAAGTAGGACATGCCGATGGTGGTCCAGGCGACGGTGTCACCATCATTGATCAGGCCAGCAGCCTGGTCGGCGGTAATCAGTTTTTTCATCAACGAAACCTTTTTATTGTCAGGGTCGCCTCAGGGGCGGGCGCGGGTAGTGATCGTTCGTATGATGTAGTTTATAGCGCTAATTGTTTAAGTGCGCAACTATTGGAAAGTCTAATCTAATCTGTTCTTCGGATATGATTAGAAGATAGCCAAACGCACAAATTGATACTAATAATAGTTTGTGTCTCTAATTAATGTGCTTGTAACAGTACGCGAGGCAAAGGACCTGTTCCTAGCTTCTAAAAATAACAACAGTGACGGATCTTAAGTGAAAGCATCAGACAACCAGGCCTTGAAGGAAGGCGAGGTCGACTTCGGCATTCTCAACCAGCTTACCGGTTATTGGCTGCGCTGGGCCCAGCTCAACACCTACAAAAATATCCGCTGCGTGTTTTTCGATGAGTTCGATATCACCCCCGGCCTGTTCGGGGTGCTGGAAGTGGTCGGCTGTAATCCCGGGTTAACCCAGACGGCGGTGGCACGCGCCATCGGCAATGACCGTTCCGCCATGGTGGCTATCGTCGATAAGCTGGAGAAACGAGGGCTTATCGAGCGCAAGCCATCGGAAACCGATCGTCGTTCCAATGCTCTTTTTCTGACGTCTGCCGGCAAAGCGTTCCGCGACCGGGTGGCAGGGCGTGCCTGGGATCACAACGAACAGTTTTTCTCGATGTTGACGCCGGAAGAGCATCAGCAGTTTGTCAGCCTGCTCAAGCGTGTTGCGTTGGCGGAAGGCTAGACCTGCGACGGCCGCTACTTTCGATTTATAGAGATGGAGGTCAACTTCTCATAAGTTGGCAGCAGCGGCAGTTCAACTTTGCGCTAAAGGGCAGGTGAGCGGTTGGGCAGGTAAAAAATGGGGTGTCGCGTATTGAACTTTAGTCGGTGTCGGGCGACAGCCTCCCGCAGCAGGCTAAAGTGAGTGCGGAGGGGGTAACCTGGCGCAAACGCCGGTTTTATCTGAGGTTGCGGCCCCTGTTTGGATGCAGGTGCCGGTCAAAGGAGGAAAGGCCTATCGGAGAAGATTGATGGAATCAATAAAAATTGGATGGTTAATCTGTTGTCCGTATAAACAATTTATGTAATAACTATAACCAAGCAGGTGCTTGTGCCCGTCACAACGCCCTTGGCATTCAAGAAACGCAAAACAATAACAAGGTGCTGATCATGCGTATCAAAACACTTGCGGCAGCGGTAACGCTGTCCGTTGCAGGACTAACCCTGGCCTCTCCGAGTTTTTCCGCAGAAGCGGAATACACCTTCAAGCTGCACCACTTCCTCCCGCCCATGTCGATGGCGCATTCCAAGTTTCTTCAGCCCTGGGCTGAGAAAATCGAAGCCGAATCGGATGGACGTATCGATATCGAGCTCTACCCCGCCATGCAACTCGGTGGCAAGCCGCCACAGCTGTTTGACCAGGCACGTAAGGGTATCGCCGATATCACCTGGACCGTAGGCGGCTACACCCCGGGCCGTTTCCCCAGTGCCAGTGTCTTCGAGCTGCCGTTCATGCCGGCCAGCGCCAAAGCCACCAGCATGGCGATTCAGGAGTATGCAGAGAAAGAGATGGCTGATGAGCTGAAAGATGTTCATCTGCTGGCGATGCATACCCACGCACCGGGTTCACTGCACTCCCGTGAAAAAGAGATCAAAACCGGTGCCGACCTGGCGGGCATGAAGCTGCGTGCCCCCAACAAGGTGATGGCCGAGGCGTTCTCAACTCTGGAGGCGAGCCCGGTATTCATGCCGGTACCGCAGATGCCAAGCGCACTCTCCAAGGGCGTTCTGGATGTGGCGGTGCTGCCGTTTGAGGTAGTTGCCCCGCTGAAGATTCATGAGCTGGTCAAGCACCACACCGAGATCAAGGGTGATCGCGGCCTGTACGCTCAGTTCTTCCTGTTCAGCATGAACAAGGATGCGTATGAGTCTCTGCCCGCGGATCTGCAGAAGGTGATCGATGATAACTCCGGCCTTGAGCTGGCGGGTCATATCGGTGCCCTTTTCGATGAGTACGAGGCAGTTGGCCGTCAGGCTGCGGTGGATCAGGGCAACAGTTTCTACACCCTGACCCCGGAAGAGACCGCGAAATGGAAACAGTCGATGCAGTCTGTCACCGATGAGTGGATCGAGGACACGGACGAAGGACAGCGTTTGTACGACGAAGCGGTTGACCTGATCAAGAAATATGAAATGCAGGTTAGCGAAGAGTCATGAGTTCTAATACGCCGAATCAATCTGCCGGTCAGGACCGGATCGGCAGGGGATTGGCATGGGTATCCCGCCAGTTTGCGCTGGTGGGAGGCCTGATTATGCTGGCGCTGGCAACGATGACCGTTGTCAGCATCGTCGGTCGCGCCACCATCGGTGTTTCGGTGGAGGGCGACTACGAGCTGGTGGAGTTGGGCCTGGCCGCTGCCGTATTCCTGTTCCTGCCGGAGTGCTATCTCAGGCAGGGTCATGTGGTTGTGGACCTGTTCACGGCTGGATGCAAACCCTCCACGCTGAGGGTGCTGGACAAGATTGCCGATGTGCTGTTCCTGATCGTCTCAGTGGTGCTGGTATGGCGAATGAGTCTCAGTGGTCTGGAGTCACGGGATTACTTCGAACAGACCATGATTCTGAGCATGCCGTTGTGGTGGGTTTACGCCGTTGGGGTGGTCTGCACCGGCCTGATGGCGCTTTGCAGTCTGCACAAGCTGATCTTTTTCCGGGGGCAGCCTAAATGAGTGATATACAGCTTGCCTTCACGATGATGGCACTGCTTCTGGTGCTGATGGGGTTCCGTATTCCCATCGCGCTGTCGATGCTGGGATGTGGCGCACTGGGATATACCCTGCTGGCCGGCGCTCCGGCACTGCTTGAGTATCTCGGTACCGCGCCGGTCGACAAGTTTTCCACCTACGACCTGTCCGTGGTGCCGCTGTTCCTGCTGATGGGCGAACTGGCCACCCGCGCGGGTATTACCGCGGAGCTGTTCCGCACCTGTAACAAATGGGTTGGCCATATGAAAGGTGGCCTGGCCATGGCTGCCGTGTCTGGCTGTGCCGCGTTCGGGGCGATCTGCGGATCTTCCCTGGCGACCGCATCCACCATGGGCAAGGTGGCGCTGCCGGAGATGAAACGCCTGAACTATTCCGGCGGACTCGCGGCTGGCTGTCTCGCGGCTGGCGGTACCCTGGGTATTCTGATTCCGCCGTCCATGGTGCTGATTATTTTCGCCGTGTTGACCGAACAGAATATCTCCAAGATGTTTATTGCGGCATTTATACCAGGTTTCCTGGCTGCGTTCGGCTACATGCTGGCGATCGCCATCTACGTACGTCTGTTCCCGAATACCGGCCCGCGTGGTGAAAAGACCAGCTGGGGCGAGAAGCTGCGTTCGACCAAGGATGTCTGGCATATCTCGATCATCTTCGTGATCGTGCTGGGCGGCATCTACCTGGGCATCTTCACGCCCACGGAGGCGGCCGCTGTCGGTGTCGTGCTTACCGCAGTGCTGGCGTTCACCCACGGTAAAATGAAGCTGGAGGCTTTCAAGGACAGCCTGATCAAAACGGCTGTATCCACGGCGATGATCTTCTTTATCGTTTTCGGTGCAGACCTGTTCAGTGTGTTTATCGCCCTGTCGCAGCTGCCGCAGGCGGGCGTAGAGCTGATCGAGAGCTCCGGCCTGTCACCGTACACGATCCTGATCCTGATGCTGCTCACCTACCTGGTACTGGGCTGCTTCCTGGACAGTCTGGCGATGATCCTGCTGACCATCCCGATCTACTTCCCGATTATCATGTCGATGGACTTCGGTCTGCCAGCGGCGGATGTGGGGATCTGGTTCGGTATTCTCGCGCTGGTGGTTGTAGAGGTCGGTCTGATCACGCCGCCGGTGGGAATGAACGTCTTTATCATCAAGTCGTTCGATCCGTCGCTGCCGATGAAAGACTGCTTCAAGGGCGTGGTGCCTTTCCTGATCTCGGATATCGTCCGCGTCGGGCTGCTGGTGGCTTTCCCGCCGATTACCCTGGCTTTGGTTCATTTACTCTCATAGTAGATGCCCATCCCTAGCGACAATTAAAACCTCGTGTCGCCTTTCAGGGGGAGCTTTGGCTCCCCTTTTTTTCGTGCACCTGGCGAGCCGCTTATTCTGTGCAGGAAAGTAATAGACTTGTGCTGAAAATTTATATGTTTAAACTTAAACAGTTGAGATTGAGATATATAGAATTTTTGCCTTTCTAAAGGCGCGGAGGTGGGATGAGCGGCTCAAACGGAGCAGGAGATGAAATCAAATTCGGGGCGTTGGGAGACATGCTGGGTTATCGGCTCAGGCGTGCCCAGCTGACATTTTTCAGTAACTTCTCGGCAGTCTGTTCCGACCTGGGCGTGAGTCCCGGTCTCTTTGGGGTTCTCTCCATCGCCAAGGAAAATCCCGGCCTTACGCAGACCGCCGTGGCGCAGGCGCTGGGCAATGACCGCTCCGCCATGGTGGCGGCCGTGGACAAGCTGGAAAATCTGAATCTGATCGAGCGCCGCCCCTCCAAGCGTGACCGCCGCTCCTACGCGCTGTATCTGACCGACCACGGCCAGGAGTTCTATCAACAGCTGGTCGATCGCGTTATCAAACATGAAGAGAAACTCTGCGAGCGACTCAAGCCCGGCGAAAAAGAGTGGCTGGTCGAGGTACTGGGACGTTTTTCTGACTAAGCCCGCAACGCTTCACCTCAATTCCAGGCTTCGGCGCCGCCGCTATTAACGCAGGCGTCAGCCGAAGCTTTGCCTATTTCCCTGCCTGCCACAGCATCAGTCGTAAGATGTTTGTCATCTCATTGAAGTAACTTGTGCGATGCCTCTTTCTGTCGAGGTGGCAATAAACCGGGTTTCAGGATGCAGGTAGGGCTTGAGCTCATTTAATTCTATTCAGTCGGCAACGGCCGCGTTTGGCGTGGTGATAATCGGCTTTATCTGGTCGTTCACCTACCATCAGCTGGATGGCATCCGCCAGGAAACACTCGACGCCAAAGCGGCGGAGCAGCGCAATCTGGTCACCATCGCTGCCGAGAATCTGCGCCAGGTGACCGCCCGTGCCCGCCTGATCACTCAGGTGATCGATCCCACCGGCGCGCAGCAGGGTGAGCGTCAGGATACGCTGCAGCTGATCCTGGCCAGCGACCCGGTGTTTACCCGGCTGTCCCTGTTCGATGAGTTCGGATCCCTGCTCTATACCAGCACCTACGGTCGCGGTTCCACGCTACTGCCCAGCGAACTGGAGCGGTTGCAGATCCAGCGGGCGGGTTTTGGCGACCAGGCGATGGTGCTGCGAAGCCCGCGACAGCTCGAAGATCCCTACAGGCCACCGGACTGGCAACTGCCTTTCCTGGCCATGGTGGCCAGATCCGGCGCTACGTCTGCGCGGAATATTGTACTGCTGGAACTGGATCTGGGTTATCTGCTCAGTGTCTACCAGCGCATGGAGTTTGGTCGCAGCAGCCTGATTCAGATCTATGATCCGGAAGGGCGCGAGCGGGTGCGCGCCAGCGCTGCCGGCCTGGTGGTCGGCGGCCAGTCTTTCCCGTCACTGCCGGATACCGGCGCCGGTGGAACCGTGCGGACTGAACAGGCATCAGAGGCGGGAATTCCCTACCAGACCCTGGTGCTGCCAGTACCGGAGCTGGGTCTGAGCATTGTCGTACGCCAGAGTGTCGAAGAAATTCTCACCAGCTTTCGGGCAACTGAGCAGCGTTACCGCAGCGTACTGTTACTGACCACGCTGTTGATCGCAGTGGCGCTGATCTGGCTGCTCTGGATGCAACAGCGGCGTCAGCGCAATCTGCGCGAACTTAGCCGCGCCCATGCAGATAACAACCGCCTGATCGCAAACCTTGAGCAGGAGCACCGGCGCAGCAGCCATGCTGCCTCCACCGACCATCTTACCGGCCTGCTTAACCGGCGCAGTTTTATGCAGCAGGCGGAAGTTATGATGGAGCAGCTGCCCGACGGCCAGCCGTTGGCGGTGCTGTTTATCGACCTGGACCGGTTCAAGTCGGTGAATGACTCCCTCGGCCATCGTACCGGCGACCTGCTGCTGACCGCCGTGGCCTCACGTATTGAAAGCTTTCTTACTGATCAGGACCGCGCCGCCCGCATCGGCGGCGACGAGTTCGTGGTGCTGCTCGGGTCGCGACCGGCCCCGGACGAACTTCCGGCGTACGTGGCGGCGCTGAGAGATCGTCTTAACACAACCTACCAGCTGGAAGATGAACGGGTACATATCAGCCCAAGTATCGGTGTGGCCTGGGCGCCGGATCACGGAGACAGTGTCGAAGAGCTGATCCGTCATGCGGATGTGGCGATGTATGCGGCTAAAAAAGCGGGGCGTGGGCGCTATCGGGTGTTCGAAAAATCCCAACGCAACCACTCGGCGGAGGGGTTCCTGTTGGAACAGCGGTTCGAGCAGGCGCTGCAGCAGCGCGAATTCCGACTGCATTATCAGCCGAAAATGGATCTGCACAGCGGAAAAATTGTCGGTTTTGAAGCGCTGGTGCGCTGGCAACATCCGCAGCTTGGGTTGTTATCGCCGGACCGTTTCATCCCGCTGGCAGAGAGTAGCGGCTTTATTGCCGATCTGGGAGCCGAGGTGCTGTCCATCGCCTGTCATCAACTGCGTCGCTGGCGCTCCATGGATCTCGAAGTGGGGCATATCGCGGTGAACGTGGCGCCACGACAGTTGCAGCAACCGGGCTTTGCAACACAGGTGCTGGCGATTATTGAGCGCGAACGGTTACACCCCGCAGATCTCGAGCTTGAGGTGACCGAAACCGCCATCCTCGATGAAATTCCCCTGGTCATGGAGCAGTTGGATCAGCTCAGCAGGGCTGGTGTGGGCATCGCCCTGGATGATTTCGGCAAGGGTTACGCCGGCTTTGCTCATCTGCAGAAACTGCCGATCAGGACGCTGAAGATCGACCGCGAACTGATCAACGAAATAGGCGTTGCCGGTGACGAACCACCGATTCTGGCGGCCACCCTGGCACTGGCTCAGCGCCTGTCGCTGGTCGTGGTGGCCGAAGGCATAGAGACCGAGGGGCAGCTGGGTTGCCTGCAGCGTCTGGGGTGCACCCTGGGTCAGGGGTATCTGTTTTCAAAACCCCTGGATCTCAGGGATGCGACCCCGTTGTTGAGTATGCTGAGCATGAACTCGGATCAGAAGGAACAGGGGGCCTGATATGATCAAGATCGCACTGCTGGCAATGGCTCTTTGGGTTCAGCCCGTCCTTGCGGCGCAGCAGGATAGCTGCGCAGTGGAACGGCTGCATTTCTCCATGGTGCCGAAAGCGGACCTGGATGGAGAGGTGGAAATTTTTGCCAACCTGGCAGCGCTGCTCTCCAGCGAACTGGATATTCCGGTGGATATAGTCCGTCCGGTCTCCTACGAGTCGGTAGTAAGGGGCGTGGTCGATGGCGGACTGGATATGGCGGTGCTGGGACCGGCGTCCTACGTCCGTGCCCATGAGCAGAATGACCGGGTGGAAGCGTTTGCCTCGATCTCATACGCCGACGGTGTTTTTACCCCGGAAGGGGCCTATTACCAGTCGATCCTTATTGTGCGCGGGGATTCGAACTACCAGCAGGTTGACCAGTTGCAGGGGGCGAGTGTTGCCTTCACCGATCCCGGTAGTACCTCCGGTGAGCTGATACCGTCGACCCAGTTTGCTCGACTGCTGGATATGCCTCTGGATCGGTTTTTCGCTTCGCGTATCTACGCAGGCTCTCACGACCGCGCCATGGAGGCGCTGCTGTCCGGGCAGGTAGCCGCGGCCTTTGTCTCCAGCCGCCGGGCGGATGATTTTCTCGACCAGGGAATCATCGGGCGAGACAGTTTTCGGGTGCTCTGGCGTTCGGAGCCGATCCATTTCGATCCCTTCGTGTTTGGTTCGAAACTCTGTGAGCCGATGCGCAGGCGGATCAGCGAACTGATGCTGTCGGGACATCCTGGCCTGCAGGCCTACCTGGATTCCGAGGGAGCCGAGGCGATTATCCCGGTCGACAACGATGCCTACCGGCCGATCGCCGAACTCAGCCGCTGACCGGGTGGCCGTGGCACTCTTCAAGTGCTGACAGAAACTCCCTTACCAGCCGTGTCGGCGCCGGCGATTTGCGGTACAGGGCGGCAAAGTCGCAGTGGTAGTGGAAGCCGCCCTGTTCCAGGCGGCGCATCTTGCCAAAGCGGATAAAACGTTCGGCATAGTGGTCGGGCAGAAAGCCGATATAGGCGCCGGAGCTAATCAGCGTGGCGATCCCTTCCTGGTCGTTGGCGACGGCGCTTTTCTGAAGATCATGCTGACGCGTGGTTTCCATATTGGGGCTGTGAAAGCTCAGTCCGGCGTAGCGCTGCCGGCGGATCTCATCCGGACTTGCCGTATCGGCGCGCTCAAACAATGGGTGTCCCTCGCCGCAGTAGAGATACATCTGCTCGCCAAACAGCGGGATATACTGGAGGCTGCTTGACGGGCGGTGGGTTGGAATCACGCCCACATGGTAGCGCCCGTCCAGTACCCCTTTTTCGATCAGGTTTACCGGCACTACATGAATGTCGATCTGCACCTCCGGTGCCTGGGAAATAAACCGGTTGATGGCAGCTGGCACCTGGCACTCCGGGTTGCTGACCGTTTTATCGAACATGGCGATCGACAGCTGCCCCTGCAGCGTGCGGTGCATATCGTTCACCTGGTGACGGAACTCCTCGATGGAGGTGATCAGGCGCTGGGCGTATTCGTATATCTGCAGACCTTCCTGGGTCATCGAAAAACCGCCGCGACCGCGCCGGCACAGGGTCATGCCTAGGCGTATCTCCAGGTCCTTGAGGTGGCGGCTGATGGTGGATCGGCCGATATTCAGCTCCAGCTCGGCGGCGCTCAGGCCGCCGGCTTCAACCACTGCCATGAAGATTCTCAGCAGGCGGATATCCGCGTCGCTCAGGTTGCCCAGTAGTGCTCTCATCGAGGCCCTTTTAAAGTTTCGTAAAAATGAAAGTTTGTTTCGATAAAATGTAATTTATCAAACATAAGTGGTTGTCTAAAGTGCATTCCCATCAAGCGATTGCCCATTAACCATTCGGGAATGAAAAGCGATGAACCAGGCTGAACTGGCAGGGCTGACCCAAGCACAGCTCGATGCATACTGGATGCCTTATACATCCAACCGTGAATTCAAGGCCGACCCACGTATCATCACGGCGGCGGAAGGCTGCTACCTGATTGATGCGGAAGGTCGCAGGATCCTCGATGGTCTGTCTGGCCTGTGGACCTGCGGAGCCGGTCATAGCCGTCCCGAAATTCAGGAAGCTGTTGCCAAACAGCTGGGTACCCTGGATTACGCCCCGGCGTTCCAGTACGGCCATCCGCTGGCGTTTCAGCTGGCCGAGAAGGTCGCTTCTCTGGCGCCTGAAGGGCTGAATAAGGTGTTTTTCACCAACTCCGGTTCCGAGTCGGCCGATACCGCCACCAAGATTGCCCGCGCCTACTGGCGGCAGAAAGGCGAAGCGACCAAGACGCGTATCATCGGCCGTGCCAAGGGCTATCACGGTGCCAGCTGGGGCGGTATCAGCTTTGGCGGTATCGGTGGCAACCGCAAACTCTGGGGCCAGGCGATGGAGGCGGATCATCTGCACCACACCTGGCGTCCGGAAATGGCATTCACCAAGGGGATGCCGGAGCAGGGAGCCGACTTTGCCAATGAGCTGGAAGACCTGATCGCGCTGCACGATGCCTCCAACATCGCGGCGGTGATGGTGGAGCCGTTCTCCGGTTCCGCTGGCGTGATCATCCCGCCGGTGGGGTACCTCAAGCGTCTGCGCGAGATCTGTGACCAGCACCGCATTCTGCTGATCTTCGATGAGGTCATTACCGGCTTTGGCCGTGCCGGTGCCATGTTTGGTGCCGACGCCTTCGGCGTGGTGCCGGATATGATCAATGTGGCCAAACAGATTACCAACGGTGCGATTCCGATGGGGGCCGTCATCGTCAAAGACGAGATCCATGATGCGTTTATGGACGCCGGTGGTGCCCATTACAACGTGGAGCTGCCGCACGGCTACACTTACTCGGGGCATCCGGTGGCCTGCGCTGCGGCACTGGCGGCGCTGGATGTGCTGGAAAAAGACAAATTGGTCCCGCGCGTTGCCGAGCTGGCGCCGATCTTCGAAGAGAAGGTGCACAGCCTCAAGGGCAGCAAGCATGTCACCGATATCCGTAACTACGGTTTTGCCGCCGGTCTTACCATCGCCGCGAAACCGGGCGAGCCAACCCGACGTCCCTGGGAGATCGCCATGCAGTGCTGGAAGAAGGGACTCTACGTACGTTACGGCGGCGATACCCTGCAGCTGGGGCTGCCGTTCATCATCGAGACCGATGAGATCGATCAGATCATCAACATCCTCGGTGATGCGATCAACAGCGCTGACTGAGTCGGCGCTGCGCAAAGATCAGGATAGATAAAATTCATATAAGAGTTATCAGAGCGACAGGAGATTCAGGGTGACTAACACAGTTGGACATTTTATCGGTGGCGAAACGGTGTTGACCGGTGGTCGCACCCAGCCGGTTTATAACCCCTCCACCGGCGAAGTCAGCGGAGAAGTAGAGCTGGCCAGTGTTGAAACCGTGGAGCAGGCGATTGCCAACGCCGCGGCGGCCTATCCGGAGTGGCGTAACACTCCCCCGGCCAAGCGCGCCCAGGTAATGTTCCGCTTCAAGATGCTGCTGGAAGAGAAAGCGGATGAGATCTGCGAACTGATCAGCACCGAGCATGGCAAGGTACTGCACGACGCCCGCGGCGAGCTGCAGCGCGGTATCGAAAACGTCGAGTTCGCCTGCGGTATCCCGCAGCTGCTGAAAGGCGAGCACAGCAAAAACGTTGGTCCGAACATCGACAGCTGGAGCGAGTTCCAGCCGCTGGGCGTCGTGGCCGGCATTACGCCGTTCAACTTCCCGGCCATGGTGCCGCTGTGGATGTGGCCGGCGGCGGTTGCCTGCGGTAACACCTTCGTCCTCAAGCCGTCCGAGCGTGATCCCAGCAGTGTGCTGATGATCGCCCAGCTGGCGATGGAAGCGGGTCTGCCCAAGGGCGTGCTGAATGTGGTCAACGGTGACAAGGAGGCGGTGGATACGCTGCTGCAGTCTGACACAGTACAGGCGGTAAGCTTTGTCGGCTCCACGCCGATCGCCCAGTATATCTACGAGCAGGCCGCCGCTAACGGCAAGCGCTGCCAGGCCCTCGGTGGTGCCAAGAACCACTCCGTGCTGATGCCGGATACCGATCTGGATAACGCCGTTAACGCCATGATGGGTGCCGCTTACGGCTCCTGCGGCGAGCGCTGCATGGCGCTGTCTGTCGCTGTCACCGTGGGTGATGAGATCGCTGACAGGCTGGTTGACGCGCTGAAAGAGCAGATTGCCGGCCTGAAAGTGGGTTCCGGTCTTGATAACAGCAACGAGATGGGCCCGCTGATCACCGCTGAGGCGCGTGACCGCGTCAAGGGCTATATCGATGCGGGTGTAGCGGAAGGGGCCGAGTTGGTTGTTGACGGTCGTGACCTGGTGGTCGAGGGGCATGAGAACGGCTACTTCGTCGGTGCGACCCTGTTCGACAAGGTCACCCCGGAGATGAGCATCTACACCGACGAGATCTTCGGTCCGGTGCTGGTGGTTGTCCGAGTCGACAGTCTGGAAGAGGCGATTCAGCTGATCAACGATCACGAATACGGTAACGGCACCTGCATCTTCACCCGTGACGGTGAAGCGGCCCGTTACTTCACCGATCAGATCCTGGTCGGCATGGTGGGCGTCAACGTACCGCTGCCGGTGCCTGTCTCCTACCACAGCTTCGGTGGCTGGAAGCGTTCCCTGTTCGGTGATCTGAGTGCCTACGGTCCGGATGCGGTGCGTTTCTACACCCGTCGCAAGACCATCACCCAGCGCTGGCCTTCCAGCGGTGTGCGCGAAGGCGTGGTTTACTCTTTCCCGAGCTGAGGGCTCCTTCCTCGCTTAGGAAAGGAAGGGCGATAGCGGCGTACAGCCCTGGCAGGTATACTGTGAGGGCGAATTTCGACCGTTTCGGTTGTCCTTCGTAACTTCTGAAGAGGGGGCCTTAGGGTCCCCTCTTTCACGTCTGAAGGTCCGACGTTTATTTCAGAGCGGGCTGATCAGCCCACCTTGCGCTGCGGCGCCGGTGACACTACCGGTGTAATCCTTTCGCGGGATGCGAGAAATTCCGGGCGTGGTTTGCCACCACCGAATGGCTCGACAACCTGGTTGCTGAGGGCGTTGTAGACAAAGAACAGGTTGGAGCGCGGGCTGGCGGTGATATTGCTGTTGGAACCGTGCATCAGGTTGCAGTCGAACAGCAGCACCGAGCCCGCTTTTGCGGCGCTGGAGCGCAGACCGTAGCGCTGCTGGAACTGCTGCAGCGATGCCGCGTCGGGTGTACCCAGGGTCTGAGCCTTCAGGGACTCAAGGTAGTAGTCTTCCGGGGTCTCGCCGACGCAGGCGATATATTCGCGATGGGAGCCGGGCATCACCATCAGCGGGCCGTTGAACTCGGTGTTGTCGGTGAGCAGAATCGATGCGCTAAGGGCCCGCATCCGCGGCATGCCGTCCTCCACGTGCCAGGTTTCAAAGTCGGAGTGCCAGTAGAACTCCTTGCCGCTGAAGCCGGGCTTGAAGTTGAGCCGTGACTGGTGAATATACACCTGGTCATCGAGGATAAAGCGGGCGATATCGGCAATACGCGGGTCTGCGGCCACGCTGGCGTAGAGTTCATTGTTATGGTGAATCTGGAATACCGAGCGCAGGGCGTTGCCGTTGGGCTCGGTGATGGCGGTCTCGCTGGCCAGCAGGTCCGGGTCCTTCTCCATCTGGCCCATTTCGGCGAGAAAGCGTTTTACCTCGGCCTGGCTGAACAGGTCGGGCAGCAGGATGTAGCCGTCCCGCTCGTATTGTTTTAGCTGGGCTTCGCTCAGCGGGGCGTTGTTGAAATTCTGGTTGTACAGCGTCGGATCCTGACGCTCGATGATCTGCGGCTCTTCCTGCTGTCGGGACGGGTAGAGATCTGCAGTGTGGCTCATCTATATCCTCCTTTTTTGTCGGGCGCAGGCAGTGGGCGCACCAGGACTGGGCGGTTGCCGCGCCGGTTTTCAGGTTAAGTCATGAGTCTGTGGGCCTGCGTTTATCGCCGTCAGTCGCGCAGCCGGCATCGACAGCTAAGGCTGGCGATACAGCGGCGGAGCAAAATACAGGGGCAGCGAAATAAATGCCCGGAGCGGAGTTGGTCTGCGGTTTTTCAGTGTTTGCGTTGCCGATTCAAGCGCTGTAATCGACGGATTGACCGGAGCCCTGGCTCCAGAATGATCGCCATCCGAGGCGGCTGAGGGGGGCGGTCGACGGGTCACCGGCGTGGGTGAAACCGACCCGCTCTTGGATTGGTTCAAGAGCTCAGCGGTGCGCCTCAGAGTCAGCAGTCGGGTCAAAATACCGCTGCATCAACTCCCTGACTCGCCGGGTATTCTGAACAGTTAAACCCGGAGAGTCAAAGTGGCGCAGGGCTGGGCCGGCGTCAGTCGTCGATGGTTTCGACCTGAATCGCCATCTTCAGGCAGTGGCTCTCCTCCGGCGCCAGGCGGATGACCCGTTCCCGGGCGTTGCCCGCCTCGATACAGATGAAACCGGTCTCTTCACCGCTGCCCACATCGGCCATGCCGGCGGCGATGTCGGCACCCGGGTTCCAGACGATGGTGGAGGCGCTGGATGACTTGTCGATGCGGATGCGGCGTTTCAGCAGCGGATCGATCAGCGTCACCGGCTGGTCGGTATCGTAGACCCGATCCAGTGGTGGCTGGGGTGCGAGTTCCTCTTCCTGGGTTTTGACCGCGAAGTTCTCCAGCTTGTCCTGGTAACGGTGCGCCCTGAGCCCCTCGATCTGCAGGTTGTCGGCAGCGCCCACCGCGTAATAGGTGTGCAGCGCCTCGGTGATATTGAATGTCTGAGAGCCGGTGTTGCTGGTGGTCAGAGACAGCACCAGTTGTTCGCCCAGCTCGATATCGAGGATCAGTTCGAAGTGGCCGGGCCAGAGCTGCTCGCTGCTGGGCGAGTCGGTCAGGCCCAGCTGCAGGCGCGTTACCTCGGTGTCGGCGAAGCTGGAACGGACCTCCCAGAGTGAGGTGCGGGCAAAGCCGTGAGCGGGCAGCTCCGGGTTTTCAGGGTGATCGCCAAACCAGGGCCAGCAGACCGGAATACCGCCGCGAATCGCTTTACCCAGCTGGTAGCGGCTTGTCGAACTGACCCAGAAAACATCCTGTTTGTATTCGGGTTCGTAACTCAACACCTGGGCTCCCTGAAGGCAGATACGTACGCGCCCGCCAGGCCCTGTCATCTCGCACTCGGGCAGCTGGCCTTCGCCGGCATAAAAACGGATTCGATCCGGCAGGGTGAATGGTTCGAACATCTGTAAGCTCCCGCACTGGCTGTGTCAGGCCTGTGGCCCGATCGGTGGTGGCTGTTTTCGCGCAGTATAACAAAGGCATCGAGCACTGCTTGTGGCTTTGTTCAGTTCATTGTGCAACGCGGCAGGCTGAAAAAAGCTGTGATACTGTCTAATAAACGCAGGAGACAGGAGTGCTGCAGGTATGATTGATCTGGACAAGGCCTATCCCACCGATTTTGTTCTGTTTGGTGCCCGTGGCGACCTGTCGATGCGCAAGTTGTTGCCGGCACTGTTTCAGCTGCATCGCAACGAGCTGCTTAATCCCGATACGCGGATTATCGGTGTCGCCAAGGATTGCAGCAGTGTTGCTGCGTTTCATGATGAAGTCAGCGCCACGCTGAACCGCTTTGTTAAACCGGCGGAGCTGAAAGGCAGCGCCGGACGCGAATTTCTTGAGCGCGTGGAGTTTGTCGGGCTCGACTTCACCGAGGATGCGGGTTACCAGAGACTGGCGCAGCTGGTTGATCATGAGCAGCGGGTGATGGTGAACTACCTTGCCACGCCTCCGGCATTTTTTGGCGAGATCTGTCACCGGCTCCAGGCGGCAGGAGCCATCAGCGATACCAGCCGTATCATTCTGGAGAAGCCGATCGGGCATGACCTGGAAAGCTCTATCAAGATCAACGATACGGTCTGCCAGTATTTCGATGAGAGCCGGGTGTATCGGATCGATCACTATCTTGGCAAGGAAACGGTGCAAAACCTGATAGCACTGCGCTTCGCCAACAACCTGTTCGGCTCTCAGTGGAACCAGAGTCATATCGACCATGTGCAGATCACCGTGGCGGAAACCGTCGGTATCGAGGGGCGCTGGAGTTACTACGACAAAGTGGGGCAGATGCGCGATATGGTGCAGAACCACCTGCTGCAGCTGCTCTGCATGGTGGCGATGGATCCGCCCAGCCAGCTGACCGCCGACGGTATCCGTGATGAAAAGCTCAAGGTGCTTCGCGCGCTGCGTCCGATCGCCGCCGAGGATGTGCATAAAAGCGCCGTGCGCGGCCAGTACACCGCCGGTGCCATCCAGGGGCAGGCATGTCCCGGCTATACGGAGGAAGAGGGCAGTCGGGGACGCAGTAACACCGAGACCTTCGTTGCCCTGCGCCTGAAGATCGACAATTGGCGTTGGGCCAGCGTGCCGTTCTATCTGCGCACCGGCAAGCGGATGCCCACCAAGATGTCGGAAATCGTCATCGTCTATAAGAATCAGCCGCACTACATCTTTGATCCGAAACAGAAAAGCGTGGTGACCAACAAGCTGATTATCCGTCTGCAACCGGACGAGGGGATCCGCCTGCAGGTGGTGACCAAGGAACAGAGCCTGGATAAGGGGATGGCGCTGCAGAGCCGTGGCCTGCATCTGAATTTCTCAGAAGGGGAGGAGGATCACCGCACCCCCGATGCCTACGAGCGGCTTATTCTCGAAGCGTTAAGAGGTAACCAGTCGCTGTTCGTGCGTCGTGACGAGGTGGAAGCGTCCTGGCGCTGGTGCGATGCCCTGATCGAGGCCTGGTCGGATAGCGGCGATGAGGTCAGACCCTATTCGTCAGGCAGCTGGGGACCGATCGGCTCCATCGCACTGATTGAACGCGACGGCCGCTCCTGGCATGAGGGTTAGGCTTGTGTGCCTTTCCCGCCTCGGTGCGGCGGGAAAGGTGCGGGTTTACTGATTGGAAAGCCAGATACTCTGATAAGGCGCCAGGCAGATGGTCGCGCAGCGGTCTGTATAGACCTCGCCGCCTATCAGGTCGGTCCAGTGTGTGGCATTGGGCAGGTTAACCGAAGCCAGGGAGACCTGCTGAGGTCGGTTGGTGATGTTATTGATGGCGAAAATATGCTGGCTGCGGTCGATGCTCTGGCGCCAGAGGGCCACGATTTCGTCACCCAGCTGAAGTGAGTACTGCGACGCGTTGGGATGGAAGGCACGCTGCTTGCGACGCAGTGCGATCAGCACTTTCAGGCTGTTCAGCACCCGGGCGTGGTGGCTTGTTTCATCATCCAGCTGTGCCTCGAGCAGGTCGGCATCCCACTGGTGGCGGTTTATCGCCCGGTTGTGCTGTGACAGTTCCACCCGGCGATAGTCGTTTTCGGTACCCAGGAAGCTGTGGATGTAGAGCGCCGGTATCCCTTCCATCGCCAGCATGATGCTATGGGCGCAGAGGAAACGCTCGACCTGGAACTCATCCTCGCCGGCCTGGGTGCCGCGCATGGCGTCAAACAGCGCCACGTTGATCTCATAGGGGCGCATCTGACCCGTTGCCAGGGTACGCCAGGAAACCTTCGCACCGAACCCTTCCAGGGTGCGTACCAGCTGGTTTACGTCATATTCGCTCAGCAGCCCCTCCACCGGTCTCAGGCCGATGCCATCGTGGGAGGCGATGAAGTTCAGGTAGCAGGTACCCTGTTGTGTCGGCGGCATGGTCATTAGCCAGCTGCGCAGGGCATGGCTGTTGCCGGTGACCAGGGTGTTCACCAGTAGCGGTGGCAGCGAGAAGTTGTAGATGCTGTGCGCTTCATTGGCGTTGCCGAAGTAGGAAAGGTTCTCCAGATTCGGGATGTTGGTTTCTGTGATGATGATCGCACCGGGTGCGGCGTGCTCGATCAGCAGACGCAGCAGACGGATCATCTCATGGGTTTGTGGCAGGTTGATGCAGGGGGTTCCCAGCTCTTTCCACAGGAACGCCACCGCATCGAGACGGAAGATGCGCACACCGTGGTCCAGGTATTTGCGCACTATGCCGGCAAACTCCAGCAGCACATTGGGGTTGGCAAAATCCAGGTCCACCTGGTCATGGCTGAAGGTACACCAGACATAGCGTGTACCGTTGATCGTCTCCACCTCTTTCAGCAGGGGAGAGGTGCGCGGGCGCACCACCTGGGACAGGTCCAAATCCGGTGACGACAGGCGGAAGTAATCCTGGCCCGGATCCTTGCCCGCCTTGAAGTTCTCGAACCAGAGGCTGCGACTGGAGCAGTGGTTGATCACCAGGTCGGACATCAGGTCAAACTCGCCGGCGATCGACTCCACATCGGCCCATTCACCGAGCGCGTCGTTGACCTCGGCGTAGTTGATGACGGCAAAGCCGTCATCGGAGCTCCAGGGGAAAAACGGCAGAATGTGAACCGCCGATATCGAATCGTGCAGACGCTCATGCAGGAAGCGCTTGAGCGTTTCCAGCGGCTTTTTGTCCTTGCGCAACAGGCTGTCACCGTAGGTGATCAGCAGTACATCCTTTTCGCTCCAGAGGTTTTCATGGGGCGCGGGCGGCTCACAGCGGCTGGTCAGCTGCATCGCGTTGAGCAGCTGCTCGCCAAGCAGTTCGTTGTTGCTGCCCGGGTAGATGAAGTTCAGGTGTGCAAGAACGCGCTGGCGCAGCACGTCGAGATCGGACTGGCTCATTCAAAGAACTCCTTGGTGTCAGCCTCAACCGCATCGATCAAGCGATCAAACACATCGGGCATGGCGCTGATGACACGGTTCCAGGAGGGGATAAATGGAGTTTCCATCGGCTTGCTGAGGAAATCCTCGCCGGCACGCATTACGTTGCGGGCAAACATCTCCACGGCCAGTTCTTCATTGTGAATATCGAAATCCAGGCCGTTGATCAGCGCATCGTTGCGGTAGGTTTCAACGAAATCCAGCGCGATGCGGAAGTAGGTCGCCTTCAGCGTGCGGAAGGTCTCGGTGTTGAAGACCACGCCCTGGGTGGCGAGCTTGCGGAACATCGACTTGCTGATGTCGATCGACATCTTGGACAGCCCGGCCTCGGCGTTCTCCGCTGACATCGGCTGGTGCTTGTGGTCGTAGGTGCGGGCGATATCGACCTGGCAGATGCGGTTGTGGGAGTAGTTGCGGTTCATCTCCGACAACATGCCTACTTCCAGCCCCCAGTCGCTGGGAATACGGATGTCGTTGATGACATCACGGCGGAAGGAGAATTCGCCGGCCAGCGGGTAGCGGAAGGAGTCCATGAAATCCAGGTAATCGGTAGGACCAATCACCTTTTTCAGGGCGCGGATCAGCGGCGTGACCAGCAGGCGGCTGACACGACCGTTGATGCGGCCGTCGGCAACGCGGGCGTAGTAACCCTTACAGAACTCATAGTTAAAGTTGGGGTTGGCCACCGGGTAGATGAGCCTTGCCAGCAGGCCGCGGTCGTAGGTGAGGATGTCGCAGTCATGCAGCGCCACGGATTCGCCGCGTCCGGTGGCCAGGGCATAGCCGAGGCAGTACCAGACGTTACGGCCCTTGCCGGGCTCCCGGGGGGCCAGATCCAGATCGCTCAGTTGCTGGTCGATCGCCCGCAGGCGGGGGCCGTCGTTCCACAGCACCCGGTGATGCTGGGGCAGGCGCTCAAAGAACTTGAGTGCACTGCGATACTGCTCTTCATTGGCGCGATCCAGACCGATGACGATTTCGTTGAGGTAGGGGACTTCGCAGAGATCGTCGAGAATCCTCGGCAGTGCCGGGCCCTCCAGTTCGGAATAAAGTGAAGGCAGGACCAGGGACATGGGCCTGCGGCGGCCGTAGTCGGCCAGCTCCTTCTCCAGTTCTGCGACCGGGCGGTCGCAGAGGTTATGCAGGGTGGTGATCACACCGTTCTGATAAAAGTCGCCCATACCTATCTCCTGTATGGCTGAACCTGTTTAGCGGACCTCGAATCTGTTCAGCAGGGTCTGGATAACTTCGTTCCACCCTGCCGGCCCGCTGGCTTTGGAGTAAATCACTTCCGGTGCATTCACTTCCGGCGTTTTTGACGCCGGGTTGGCGATGATGACCGCGATATCGGCGGCGTTGAGCATCGCCTCGTCGTTATGGCTGTCGCCGAGGGCGATCACCGTTGGGGTATCGCCGAGCACGGGTCGATACAGCTGTTTGAGGCGCTCAAGAGCAGCTCCCTTGTCGGCCTCGGCTCCCAGCACGCTGAGGAAACGGCCTCCCTGCAGCGCGTGCAGGCCCTGTTTTTTCAACTCCTCGATAAACAGTTTTTTGTTGGCGTCGCTGTCCTTCCACAACAGGGCCTCACTATAGCGGCGCAGAGCGGCGGCTTCGGCTTCTTCGCGGGCAAGGCCTGTGTTGCTGACCAGTTGATCCAGGCTCCAGTCGGCGAAGGTTTCAAAGCTGAACCGCTCCCGCAGCGGAGTAAGTATGCTGCGGATTTCGTCGAGCTCGACGCCCAGCGGTAACTCCACGAACCCCTCGTTGAAGCTGGTATCCTCGCCGTGCAGCTGGATCTGCTGCTCCGGGATACAGATGGCAGAGCCGTTTTCAATGACAAAGGGGTCGCTGCTGTCGAGCCGGTCACGCAGCAGCATCAGCTCGGCGCGGGTTTTACTCGTATTGGGCACCACAGGCAGCGCGGCAGCGCGGCAACGTTCAAGTGCAGGCAGAGCCGCCTCGAAACTGTAGGTGTCGTGGTCGAGCAGAGTGCCGTCGAGATCGGTCACGATCAGCAGGGGAAGGGGGGCTGGTATCTGTGTCGTATCAGTCATGGGCTTTCGCTGATGACCCTTTTAAGGCACATCGGCTGGTCTCCTGACGGTTTGTTGTTGGCATAAATAAGCGATCTTTGTGCCAAGGGGCACGAATTTGCCGCATTCCCTACTGGTTATAGCAATTTCTACTGCCAGGCGACACCGCACCGGGTTTATGGCTTTGCTTTAGGCCGGTGCAGAAGCCCCGATAGGATTTTTTGATGCACTGAAGTGGTGCGATTATGTGGCTCCGGTTAGCCAAGAGGCTTATAAGTAATTGAACATAAAGTCTGATATATTTTGTTTCTTGGCCGGAATCTGAGCTAACCAGGGAGCAACATGTCGCCATACAATCTAATCCGGGAAATAGACGCCGCACTGGAAAATCTGAATCGTTCGGAGCGCAAGGTGGCGGATGTGATCCTGGCTGACCCCGAGGCGGCGACCCGTGCCTCCATCGCCGTGCTGGCAAAGGCGGCGGATGTCAGTGAGCCCACCGTGAACCGCTTCTGCAAGCGTTTCAACACGGCAGGTTTCCCCGATTTCAAACTGCACCTGGCGCAGGCCCTGGCCAGCGGCGTTCCCTATGTGACACGCAGCGTGGAGCCGGGTGATACGGCAGAGGTCTATACCCCGAAAATTTTCGAGGCGACCATGGCAAGCCTGTCCATCGCCAAGGAACTGATCGACCCGGCTGACGTGAATCTGGCCGTGGACCAGTTGATACAGGCCAAGCAGATCGCCTTCTTTGGTCTGGGCGCCTGTGGTCCCATCGCCAACGATGCGCAGCACAAGTTCTTTCGCTTCAATATCCCCGTGGTGGCCTACGACGACGTACTGATGCAGCGCATGGTGGCGGCGGCGGCTTCCACCGGTGACGTGATCGTTATCTTCTCCAACACCGGCCGTACCCGGGAACTGGTGGAGATCGCCGAGCTGGCCCGCGAGGGCGGTGCCACGGTACTGGGTGTAACCGCTCCCGGTTCGCCCCTGGCAGAGCACTGCAGCGTGGTGCTCGGTATCGATGAGCCGGAGGATACCGACAACTACATGCCGATGATCTCGCGCATCATCCACCTGGTGGTGGTGGATATTCTTGCCACCGGCGTCACTCTGCGCCGTGGTCCCGATTTCCAGTCGCACCTGAAGCGGATCAAGGAAAGCCTCAAGGGTACCCGCTACCCGCTCGACTGAGCGCGACCTGTTGCATCGCGACTTCCACCCCTCAGATATGATTGAATGAGTCTATACCGGTCTTAATTCATGGAGGGGTTTATGCCTACCGTTGTCGTCAATACCCACGCGACCGCTGATGGTCATCGCGTCATGGAAGTGGTGCTTAACGCGGAGCGCTCGTTGAATGCGCTCAGCCAGGTGATGATCGAACAGCTGACTCCCTGCCTCGACGAATGGGCCACAGCGGAGGATGTCCGTGCTGTGGTGCTGCGGGGTGCCGGCGAGAAAGCCTTCTGCGCCGGTGGTGATGTGGTCAGCCTGCACAACCAGATCAAGGATGGCGATCTGGGCGCGCCGCGGCGCTACTTCGAGGCGGAGTACCGGCTCGACCATCAACTGCATATGTTCCCCAAACCGATTATCTGCTGGGCCGACGGCTTCGTTATGGGCGGTGGTATGGGGCTGATGAACGGCTGCAGTCACCGGGTAGTGACGGAGCGGACCCATATGGCGATGCCGGAAGTGACCATCGGCCTGTTTCCGGACGTGGGCGCGAGCTGGTTTCTGAACCGCCTGCCGGGCCGGCTCGGATTGTTTCTGGCACTGACCGGCAACCCGATCAATGCCGCCGATGCGCTTTACCTGGGACTGGCCGACCGTTTTGTCGCCAACGAGCGCTACCAGGATCTGCTGTCACAGCTGATGGCGGCCAGCTGGGACAAACTCAGCGCCGAGACGGTGGTGACGAGCGTGTTAACCGGCCTGGAAACCGAGTCCGAAGTGCTGATGAACCCCCATTCCCCGGTGCGTGACCATTTCGATCTGATCCAGGATATTACCGATCAAGCGGGTGTTCCGGCGCTGGTGGAGGCGCTACTGGCCACCGAAACCAACGATAAGTGGATTGAACGGGCCCAGTCGGCCGTGCAGCACGGCAGTCCGCTGTCGCTCTGGATTATCGAGCGTCAGTTGCGGATCTGCCGCTATCTTTCACTGCGTGAGTGCTTTGCGGCCGAGCTGAATCTGGCGGTGCAGTGCGGTCTTCACCGCGAATTCCCCGAAGGTGTGCGTGCGCTGCTGGTGGACAAGGACAGGACACCGGCCTGGACTTTCCCGTCCGTCGCGGAAGTCGACCCGGCCGCCGTGGACCAGTTCTTTATCCCGCTCTGGGATGAGAACCCACTGGCTGACCTGCCGATGCCGGCGAATGTGCCGGTCTAACCCGGTAAGGTTTTTGCTAATACCAGGCATTGGTCAGTCATTAACAGAGTGTTTGTCAGCCTGTGGTTGCGACACTGCAGATACTTTTTGAGCCGCCCGGTGATCGCCGGGCGCTTACCCGGAGAACCCATCTAAGCGATGAAACGTTTGCGCCTGTCACTGTTGTTGATGTTGCTGGTGCTGCTCAAACCCTTTGATGCAGTACTGGCCGAGCAACTGTGCCCGCAGGCCGTAAGCGAAGCCGTTGTCCAGTGTGACCGGGCCGCTGTGGCCCGCAGCCTGGCGTGCGTGGCCGGCTGCTGCCAGGCTGGATGCCATTTTCAGGTATCACTGATCCCGGCTGTGCTTTCTGAAGGTCCGGGGGGCGATTCGTCCTGGTGGGGCGAAGACCCCGGGGCGGCGACTCTGGCTGGTTATCTCTCTCACCCCCTGCATCCGCCTGCGATCTGATAGTCGTGCCCGGCGATTATCACTTTGTTAAGGACAGGAGTTTTATTGTGAGTAAACAGACAGAACAGCCCCTCAATGTGGAGTTTATCCTGAAACGTCGGCTTAAGCTGACCGGACTATCCGTAGACCCGGAGATAGTGCAGGCCCGCCTGACAGAGCTATCCGGAATAGCCGCGGTTAAATGGCGAGAGCAGCGGCTGGAGCTTCGTTACGACGCTTCCCGGTTACAGCTGGACCAGGTGCTGGAGGTACTGGCTGGCTTTGGTATCAGTCCGCACCGGGGACGTCTGGAGCGGTTGCGCCTCAACTGGTACCGCATGACCGATCGCAATACCTGGGATTCGTCGCGTCATGTGCCGCACTGCTGCAATAAGTCGCCCCGCTAGGCTTTAAAGCCGGCACTTGAATCCCGTGCATACCATCGGGCGGTGGAGGGGCGACCCATCCGCCCGGCTTGGTGCAGAGCGCAACTTTATGCAGTCAGGCCCTGTGTGCAGGGCCGATAAAAGGCTTCAGTGTTGGCCCGCGAGCGGCTACACTAGGGTCCACCTTATCCTGAGCGACATTCTCCGTCGCCGCTACGGTACAACATCTCACTACACATGAAAGAAGACGATATTACTGTTTACCTGCAGCAGTTTTCGCTTGAGCAGCTGGAAAACATCAAGCAGTTGGTCGAGAAGAAAGCGGAAGAAAAGAAGCGTCGTCGCACCGAACCCATGCGTTCGACCAGCGGTCTTCCGCCCAGCCCACCCAAGGATCTGGAAGCACTGGCTGACGCCGCGGACCTGGATATCAGTGGACTGATGCGGGATATCGGGCGTCGCAAACGCTGACATTTCAATCTTCCCAGAGCCAAGCCCCCCGGCTTGTCTTTAAATCCGGCGATGTCGGATAGGCCTCATTGCGTCTTCTTGCGCCTTTTTACCACCTGTGCGTTTTGCTACAAAACGGCGCGTTTTGTCTTGTTTTCGGCCAGGCCTGGCTGGAGGCTATTTCCTAACTATATGAAATAAAGACAAAAAGTGTCTGGAACGAGGTTTGCACCTGTCTAACTGACAATCCAGTTGGATTACAGGGGTAAACCAGATGACTCAAACCAAGCGCAAGGTCGTGATCAACGACACTACACTGAGGGATGGTGAACAGACCGCCGGTGTAGCTTTCAATGCGGATGAAAAGCTCCGTATTGCTGCAGCGCTTGCGCGGGCTGGCGTACCCGAGCTGGAGGTGGGCATTCCCGCCATGGGCGCGGCGGAACGCGATGTGATGCGTGCGATCGCCGCCCAGAGACTCGGTCCCCGCCTTATGGCCTGGTGTCGCATGTGCGACAACGATCTCGACTCCGCGACCGGTACCGGTGTGGATCGAGTCGATCTCTCCATCGCTGCCTCAGACCAGCAGATCTCTCACAAACTGCGCCGCGACCGGCACTGGGTGCTGGCCCAGATCGACCGCCAGGTACGCAGAGCCCTGGACCTCGGTTTTGAGGTCTGCCTCGGTTGCGAGGACGCCTCCCGTGCCGATATCGACTTCCTGCGCGAGATGATGACGGTGGCCGAAAAGGCCGGTGCCCGTCGCATCCGCTATGCCGATACCCTCGGCATTCTTGAACCCTTCTCCGTCCTTTCCCAGATGCAGACCCTGAGAGCGCACAGCGATCTCGAGATCGAGATGCACGCCCATGATGACTTGGGCCTTGCCACCGCCAATACCCTGGCGGCGGTGATGGGCGGGGCGACCCATATCAACACCACCGTAAACGGGCTTGGTGAGCGCGCAGGCAATGCGGCGCTGGAGGAGGCGGTGGTTGGTCTGCATCAGCTTTACGGTATCAGCACAGGTGTCGATATCGCCCAGTTATCGAGCCTGTCCGCGCTGGTCGAAGCGGCCTCTGGCCGCGCTGTGCACTGTCAGAAAAGTGTTGTGGGCAGTCATGTCTTTACCCACGAGTCAGGCATCCACACCGATGGGCTGCTGAAGGATTTTCGCAATTATCAGGGGCTCGATCCCGTGTTGCTCGGTCGCTCCCATGAGCTGGTACTGGGCAAACACTCAGGTACCAGTGCAGTGATCCATGCCTACGGCCTGCTCGGCATCACGCTGGATCGTGACGATGCGGCGGGTCTTCTGGAGCAGATCCGCACCTATGTCACCCGCACCAAGAAGGCGCTTACGCCGATGGAGCTGCAACAGCTGCACCTTAATTCTCTCAATGCCGAAGGAGGACTTCAGTATGAAGCCGGAAACTGAACGCACCGAAGAGCAGAAACGTCACCAGGCCGAAGATCAACATGCGGCGGCCATGAAGCGCCACCTGATTCTCAGCGGCTTTGTCATGGGGCGGGGTACGCCGGTGGCGCACCCGGTTCATCGCCGCCCGGGCAAGTAAGGAGCCCGCCATGAACGCCGGTCTGAACACAGTGCCCGTGGTAAAGAAGAGTCTCTTTTCCAGCTGGAAAGAGGATGTCGGATGCGTCTTTCAGCGCGATCCCGCCGCGCGTAACCGCCTGGAGGTGCTGACCACCTACCCGGGGGTGCATGCAGTGATCATGCACCGTCTGGCACACCGGCTCTGGTGCTCGAACTGGCGCTACCCGGCACGGTTGATCGCCTATCTGATGCGGTTATTGACCAACGTGGATATTCACCCGGGGGCGAAGATCGGTGACCGGCTGTTTATCGATCACGGTGCCTGCGTGGTGATCGGTGAGACGGCCATAGTCGGCCAGGATGTGACGCTCTATCACGGCGTGACCCTGGGCGGTACCAGCTGGAACAAGGGACGGCGTCACCCCACTCTGGGTGACCGGGTGCTGATCGGAGCCGGCGCCAAGATTCTGGGGCCGATCACCATCGCCAGCGATGCGCGGGTGGGGGCCAACTCGGTAGTGGTCCAGGATGTGCCCGAGGGCAGTACCGTGGTTGGCATTCCCGGTCGGATTGTGTCTGACCAGCCGGTTAATAGCGGTGAGGGCGGCATCAACCTCAATCATCACCTGATTCCCGATCCTGTAGGTCGCGCAATCGCCTGCCTGCTGGAGCGTATCGACACACTGGAGGCGCGGCTGGAAACGGATGGCCGCCTCGAACCCGACTACCAGGCCAGGTATTTCAGCAACTGCTCGCCCGCCAGCGAGATCTGCGAAAACGACTGTGCCGGTGGCAAGCAACACTTTTCCTGAGGGGATAGCGATGGACCTGCATGATTTCGACGTGAACGACCTGTACTTCGAGTCACCACCGCAAGCGCGTGTTCTGGGGCTGATTGAACAGGCCGCCGAAGCCTATGGCGAAGGCGAGGCTGAGCCCTTCCTGCTCGAAGCCCAGCAGCTGGCACCGGAAAACCTGATGGTCCATGTGGCGCTCTATCGCTTCTATTACTACCAGCACCGTTACGCCGATGCCCTCACTATTGCCGAAGGTGCCATCGATCTGTCCGGCCGGATGTTCGGATACCGCGGCCACTGGCGGCAGATGAACCTGGATATTCTCGCCCACGGCATGATTCAGTCGTTCAGCATGGTGCGTTTTTATCTGTTGGCGCTGAAAGGCTCGGGCTATCTGCAGATGCGCATGGGCGAGATCGAATCCGGCATCGAACGTCTGGAAAAGGTGCGTGAACTGGACACCGCCGATCGCCTCAATGTCGCCATGCTGCTCGAGGTGGCCTACAACCGCATGGGAATTTATTCACTGTCACAGCGCATGAGCGCGTAAGGGGAACCGTTATGAGCGACTTCGAATTTATTGAAGACCTGGAAGAACTGAGCTCGGCGGAAGAGTTTCTCGAATATTTCGAGATCGAGTTCGACCCCAAGGTCGTGATGGTCAACCGCCTGCACATCATGCAGCGTTACCACGACTATCTGCAGAAGATGGAAAAGGCCGGCAACCTGCCTGAAGACGAAGCTGCCTTGAAGGACGCTTACCATCAGATGCTTGGCCAGGCCTATCAGGACTTTGTCGAGTCCGATGCGTTGACCGAAAAGGTGTTCAAGGTTTTCCGCATGCATGAGCCGCAGACCACCTTTGTTCCGCTTGATCAGCTGTTGGGGTCCTGAAGCCTATGCGTCCGAGATACGAGTACGGCGATTCTGTGCGCCTGACCCGCAACGTGCGTAATGATGGTACCTACCCCGGGCTGGAAGTGGGCGAGCTGCTGCTGACCCGCGGTGCCACCGGTGTGGTGTATGACGTGGGTACCTACCTGCAGGATCAGCTGATCTACCGCGTGCATTTTCTCGACAAGGATAAAACCGTGGGCTGCCGTGAGGAGGAGCTGATCCCCGCTGATGCGCCCTGGGTACAGAACCGTTTTGAGTTTCGCGACAAGGTTCGTGTGCGCTGCACCCTGAAGATGGATGGTGAGGTGATCGCCAAGGCGGGCGATCTGGGTGAGGTCGAGAATGTTCTCCGTGATGGCGATGGTGGTAGTGACATTCACTACAACATCTTTATCAACGGACAGGCAATTGAAATTCCCGAGGTGGCGTTGCAAGCCGCTGAACCGGAGGAGCAGACAGATGAGCCCCAGCACTGATAACCCTCATGCGGTCTACGCCCTGTTTAAACTGGCCTGGAGCCATTACGAGTGCGCGCCCAATGACCTGGAAGGCGATAAGGCCACTGAAGCTGCCGCTCGTGTGGCGCATCAGCTAAATATAGAAAGCGCGATTCTCTATGCCGACGAGAACCAGGGAATCGTTGTTCCTGAATCCCAGGTGGAATCGGCGCTGAAAGAGATCCAGAGCCGCTTCGAAAATTACGCCGCCTTTCTTCAGGCGGTAGAGCAGGGCGGACTTTCGCAGGAACTGCTCAGGGAAGGGCTGCGTCGCGAGCTTCAGGTCGAAGCAGTGTTGGACCGGGTCTCTGTTGGCCAGTGTGAGGTCAGCGACGAGGATGCCGAGCTCTTCTATTACATGCATCCGGAGCGTTTTGCGGTGACCGAAAAGCGCGAGGTGCGCCACATCCTGATCACGGTGAACGATGAGTACGCTGAAAACAGCGAGGCCGGTGCGCTGAAACGGATCGAAGAGATTCGCGACCGGGTCAGCAGGAAACCTTCCCGCTTTGAAGAGCAGGCTCAGAAACACTCGGAGTGCCCCACCGCCTTCCATGGTGGGCTGGTCGGGACCGTGGAGCGTGGCAAGCTGTTTGCCGAGCTGGATGCGGTGCTGTTTAACATGCAGCGCGGCGAAATCAGTGCTCCGGTGCGTTCGGAACTCGGTTTTCATCTGCTTCTCTGCGGCGATATACAGCCGCCCCGCCAGGTGCCTCTGGCGGAAATCCTACCCAAACTGCGGCAGAGCCTGGAGGAGCGTCAGCGCTCCCAGTTCCAGCGTCAGTGGATCGCTGATCAGCTCAGCCGTCTGAATACACCGGCCAAAGTCGTCAACGCATGACCAGGGGTGAACGCATGACCGAAAAATCCAAGCTAAACTGCTCGTTTTGTGGTGTTGAACAGTCCGCCGATACGCCACTGATTTCAGGTAACGAGGGGTTCATCTGCTCGGCCTGTGTTGAACTGGCGCACCAAGTGGTGAACAGCTGGGGGCAGAGCGCCAAGCGCGCTGACCTGGCGGAATCCCTGTTGGCGCCGAAAGAGATCAAGTCCCACCTGGATCAATACGTGATCGGTCAGGATGGTGCCAAGGAGATCCTCGCCGTTGCCGTCTACAACCACTATCAGCGACTGATCAATACCGGTAAGAGCGAGAGCCTGCATGAGTCTGATCAGGCGGTGGAACTGGAAAAGTCCAATGTGCTGATGGCCGGCCCCTCGGGCACCGGTAAAACCCTGCTGGTGAAAAGCCTGGCGCGGGTCATCGGCGTGCCCTTTGTGGTGGCAGATGCGACCACGCTGACCCAGGCCGGTTACGTAGGTGATGATGTCGATACGATCCTGCGGCGCCTGGTGGATGCCGCCGATGGCGACGTGCAGCGTGCCCAGTGGGGCATCGTCTATGTCGATGAGGTCGATAAACTGGCCAACAAGGGCGCGGGTGCCACGGCGACCCGTGACGTCTCCGGTGAAGGGGTGCAGCAGGCGCTGCTGAAGATGGTCGAGGGCAACGAGGTCAAGCTGCCCAAGAGCGGTCGGCGCCATGAAAATGGTGATGAGCTGATCGATACCACCAATATTCTTTTCATTGTCGGTGGTGCCTTCCCGGGACTGGAAGAGCTGGTGCGTCAACGGTTGAAGCCGAAAAAAGGCGGCATCGGTTTCCAGGCTGCCTTTGTGGAGGACCCGGAGCATACCCATGACCAGCTGCTGGCCGCGCTGCAGCCCGACGATCTGCAGGGCTTTGGTCTGATCCCGGAGTTCATCGGCCGTTTCCCGGTGATCACCTTCCTGCATGAACTGGATACCGAGGCGCTGGTGCGGGTGCTGAAGGAACCGCGCAACTCCCTGGTCAAACAGTACAGCCAGCTGTTCGCCTACCAGGGGGTGGAGCTGACCTTCACCGAGGATGCGCTTAATCGTATCGCCGAACTGGCCTGCACCCGCGGCACAGGGGCACGCGGTCTGCGTTCGATCATGGAGTCGGTGCTGCGCCGTACCATGTACGAAATGCCCTCCAACCCGCAGTTGAAGAAAGCGGTGGTTGACCGGGAGCAGGTCGATGATGCCAGCGAGCTGATCGTGCGCGAAGTGCTCGGTGACAGCGAAGAGTTAGATCCGGTCGAGGTGCCGGCAGCCGGCGAATCGGCCAACAGTGGCGCCCGGTAATTACCAGCCCCTGTGCCATTCGGCGCGGGGCGCGCCGCTTGCAGCGAATGATACGCCTCATCTGCGCCGGTATTCATCCGGTGTGACGCCCATCAGCTTTCGGAACATTCCGATAAAAGCGCTGGCACTGGAGTAACCCATCTCCAGTGCCACGCTCTCCACCCTTTCCCCCGCTTCGAGTTTCGGCATCGCCTTGACCACCCGCAGGCGCTGTTTCCACTCGGTGAGTGACATACCCAGCTCTCTTTGTGCCCGTCGCATCAGCGTGCGTTCGGTGGTGTGGGTGATTTCAGCCAGCTCAGACAGCGGGCGGGTATCGCCGGGGTGGTTTTCAAACTGGGTGAGTATCGGCAGCAGCAGTGGGTCCTGAGAGCTAGGCAGGTAGCTGTCCAGGGGCGCGGCTACCGCCAGCTGGTCGGTCAGCACACGCAGCAGCCTCGTTTCCTCTTCATTGTACGGCGGCTGAAACGGATTCTCTCTGAGGTGAGTCAGCAGGGCATTAACCAGCGGACTGACCTGCAGGGCGCAGGCCTGTCCGGGAAAACCACGCATCAGGTCGCCGGCTATATACAGCGAACAGTGGGTCGACTCATAGCGGCTCAGGCCCTGATGCTCCTGGTCAGGTGGCAGCCAGAGTCCATACTGGGGCGGGGCCAGGTAGGTTTTTCCGCCCACACGCACCTCCATAACGCCGCTGAAGGAGTAGACGAACTCGCCCCAGGCATGGGTGTGGGCCGGGTAGGCGGAGTTGTCCGGAATGCACGCGGTGCGAAAAAGCAGCGGCGCATCCGGGGCCGGCTCAAACGTCGGCGCAATGAGTTCATGGGTGGGAAAGGCCATCTGCTGCACTCTGTCAGTTTGTCGCTAAGGGTTGTCAGGATAGCGCTATATCAATAGCTAACGACAGTGCGAAAATCCGCGTCGCTAATTTCAGTTATCGATCGGGGATAGGATGGATACGCGCAGGTCAATAGATGGTCAGGCGATGGGGCTGATGCTGCTCTTCTGTCTGTGCCTGGGGATGCAGCAGGTGGTGCTGAAGATCGCAGGGCAGGATGTGGCCCCGGTGTTGATGCTGGCGCTGCGCTCGGGTATCGCCGGCTGTCTGGTCGCCTGCTACATGAAGTGGACCCGCGAGCCGCTGGACCTGGGCGGGCGAAACTGGCGCCAGGGGCTGGTCGTGGGTGTGCTTTTTTCCTTCGAGTATCTGTTCCTCGGCGAGGCCGTGCGCTATACCACAGCCTCCCATGCGGTGGTTTTCCTTAATACCGCGCCGATATTTGCAGCGCTGATTCTCCACTTTCGGGTCAGGGAAGAGCGCATGGCAGCTGCCCAGTGGGTTGGCATTCTGCTGGCGTTCGGCGGCATTGCGCTGGCGTTTCTTGGCAATCCAGAAAATAGTGTGGCCGCACCCGATATGCTGCTGGGCGATTTTCTCGCGGTCATGGCCGGCCTCTCCTGGGCGCTGACCACGGTGGTGATCCGCTCCTCCCGGTTGGCACATAACTCGGTTCGGCAGACGCTGCTCTATCAACTCCTGGTCGCCTTTGTACTGCTGACGCTGGCCGCTGGTCTGACCGGCCAGTGGGGCTTTAACCCGACACCGCGTGCGTTCGCGAGCCTCGGCTTCCAGTCGGTTATCGTGGCTTTCGCCGCGTTCATGGTCTGGTTCTGGCTGATCCGGCATTATCAGGCGTCACGCATCGGTGTGCTGGGCTTTATGACACCGCTGTTCGGTGTGGTGTTGGGCAGCCTGATTCTTGATGAACCGATTGAGCCGAACTTTCTCTTGGGTGCACTTCTGGTGCTTGCGGGAATCCTGCTGGTGAACGGATATGGCTGGATGAAACAGTTGATATTCAAGCCCAGGCCCTGAGGCGCCGATCAGGACGTGACAAGCTGCGGGGAAATGGACGAAGATTAGCGGCACTCACCAAGCGATAAAGTGACCTGGCCGGATGGATCTGCACAACCTGAAGCTTAAGCTGAAAGACCCTTTCCCCATTGTGGTGATCGAAACCCACGACGAGCGCCGCGTCGTCGAGCTGCTGCGCAAGGCAACCTTCGAGGACAGTTCGTTGGGCAGCCTGAAAATCTGGAGTGCTGCCGACGGGCTCGATCTTTATGGCGGCAGCGACTCTTCCAATTGGCAGGTCGAGGGCATCGACGCTAGCCGGGGGCGGGCCGAAGAGGCGGATCTGACCGATCCGCTGGAGATGCTGAAAAAAGCCAGGGAGCAGCTGAAGGATTGTGTGCTGCTATTGCCGGATTTTCATGGCTATCTGAACAACCCGATGATTCTGCGGCTGGTCAAGGAGATCGCCCAGCAGTATTTCGTCAACAACACCGTATTGGTGTTTGTCAGCCACAGCTTTGAGGTGCCCGCTGAAATCGAGCGGATGTGCACGCACTTCGAACTGGCGATGCCCTCCACCGAAGAGATCACCGCGCTGGTCAAAAAGGAGGCGCGGGCCTGGTCGTTGAGCTCCAATGAGAAGCTTAAAGGCGATCCTCAGGCGGTGGATCTGCTGATCCGCAACCTGATCGGCCTGACCGAGGACGATGCGCGCCGTTTTATTCGCGGTGCCATCCATGACGATGGTGCTATCACCCACAGTGATATCAAGGCGGTGATGGATGCCAAGTACCGCATGCTCTCCCGCGGCGGTGCCATCAGCTACAGCTTCGATCTTGGGGATTTTGCCCAGGTGGGGGGCTTTAAAAAACTGAAATCCTGGCTGGAGCTGCGCAAGCCATTTTTTGTCGGTGCGAACAAGCAGAACGGATTCGATCTGCCCAAGGGGGTAATGCTGATCGGCGTTCAGGGCTGCGGCAAGAGCCTGGCCGCCAAGGCGATCGCCGGAGTTTGGGGGGTGCCGCTGCTGAAGCTGGATTTTGGCGCCCTGTTTAACAAGTACATCGGCGAAACCGAAAAGAATCTGCGTGACGCGCTGAAGTCCGCCGAGATGCTGGAGCCCTGCGTACTCTGGATGGACGAGATCGAAAAAGGGATCAGCTCGGGTCAGGATGAGTCGGGCACCTCCAGCCGGGTGCTGGGCACACTGCTGACCTGGATGGCGGAAAACCGCCGCCGGGTTTTTGTGGTCGCTACCGCCAACGATATCGAGAAGCTGCCGCCGGAACTGCTGCGCAAGGGGCGGCTGGACGAGATCTACTTCGTGGATCTTCCGGGCCTGGATGCCCGCGAACAGATTTTTGTCGCCCATCTGCAAAAGCGCGACTACCGGCCGGAGCAGTTTGAGCTGGAGCGTTTGTCCGAACAGGCTGAGGGGTTTTCCGGTGCGGAGATCGAACAGGCGATAGTGTCCGCAGGTTACTGGGCTCATTCCCTGGGGGAGCCGCTGAATACCGCCCATATATTCCGTGAGTTAGGCAATACCCAGCCTTTATCCGTCGTTCGTGCGGAGTCTGTGGCGGCACTGCGTCGCTGGGCTGAGGGTAGAACTGTCTCTGTTGATTAACGAATTACCTAAATTGTCCGCATGTTTAAGGTGGTTATTTTCGGGTGTCGTGAAAGCTGTATACCTATCAGCCGCGTCTCTCGTATGGGTAAAACACCGGTTTGGCTGCTCAGGCTCTCAGAGAAAAGTTTTGACAATAAATCGGATCAGGGCTTTATAATTCGCGCTGTCCTTACATAATGGGGCAGGCAGTGGGTGTCGCTGGCAATGAAAAGGGTATATGAAAGCCACTTTTCAGGTTGACGACGTTTTGATGAAAGGAGTCATCTATGGCTGTACGCGAGACCCCCGCAAACAGGCGAGTTCAGGATGAGCTGCGCCTTGCGTCATTTCTCCCGGTTTCCAGCAGGGCCCCAGGTGCTCGCCTGGCTGCCATCGGGATGCTCCCTTTCTGTGTCGTTGGCGAATGGCCGCGACCCGTTTTCTTATCTATGCTATTTCCTGTGCCTGGTCAGTTGGCTGGCTACCCTGCGGGGTTAAAGACAGAGGGAATAGTCTGCTTTTAAATAGTTCTTTATCTAAGGAAATAAATGGCAGTCTTTTAACCTGGGTGTTCAGGGATATTATTCCGCAACGGGAAGCGGGCTGTTAAACAGGAAGGGTGATGGAATATATGAATATGTTTAAAGGAAAAAGAGCTGTTGATGGCGGGGTGATAAATGGATCTGCCAGAATCCTGACCCTATTGTCTCTGGCGCTATTACCCTCAGCGGTATTTGCGCAAAGTGCCGATGAGCTGGCGAAAAAGCTGGCGAACCCGGTCTCTAACCTGATCAGTGTGCCTTTCCAGTTTAACTTCGATTATGGCGGCGGCATTGATGATGATGGTTTCCGTTCCACGCTGAATATCCAGCCGGTTATCCCTTTTAGCCTCAATGACGACTGGAACCTGATCTCCCGCAGCATTATGCCGCTGGTGTACCAGGAGGATTATGTCGACGATGACGGCCTGAGCCAGTACGGCACCGGTGACCTGGTACAGAGTTTCTTCTTCTCACCTAAAGAGCCCACAGCCAATGGCCTGATCTGGGGTGTGGGCCCGGTGATCATGGTACCCACCGCCAGTAACGACAGCCTTGGCTCCGAAAAGTGGGCGGCGGGCCCCACCGGCGTAGTGCTCTATCAGCACGGCCCCTGGACTTACGGCACCCTGGCTAACCACCTGGAAAGCTTTGCCGGTGAAGACGACCGTGCCGATGTCAGCGCAACCTTCGTGCAGCCCTTTGTTAATTACGGTGCCGGCGGCGGGTTGACCTATGCGCTTAACCTGGAAGCGACCTACAACTGGGAGACGGAGCAGGAATCGGTGCCGATGAACCTGATGGTCACTAAGGTGATGCAGCTGGGTAATCAAACGGTCAGTGTCGGCGGTGGTGCCAAGGCCTACCTGGCGGGCCCGGATAACGGCCCGGACTGGGGGCTTCGCTTCGTATTCACCCTGCTGTTCCCTAAATAGGATTTTTTTGCCACGAAGCAAGCAGTCTCGCGGCTTTATGTAGCAAGTGAGTTGAGATATTCACGGAGGATCCATGAAAACCCTAACCAACCTGAAACGGCTTTGCTCAGTGGCACTGGTTGCTACTGGCCTTGCGGCGGCACCTTTGGTGCAGGCGGCCGAAGAGAGTGAAAAGCCCAATATCCTTGTGATCTGGGGCGATGATGTCGGCATGTGGAACATCAGTGCCTATCACCGCGGCATGATGGGCGGCTCCACGCCGAACATCGACAGCATTGCCGATGACGGCATGATCTTTATGGATCACTACGCCCAGGCATCCTGCACCGCTGGTCGTGCGGCCTTCCTGCTTGGACAGTATCCGATGCGAACCGGCCTTAGCACCGTGGGCCTGCCGGGGGCGAAAGAGGGGATTCAGGAATCCGATCCGACCCTGGCTGAAATGCTCAAGGCGCAGGGCTACACCACCGGCCAGTTTGGCAAAAACCACTTGGGTGACCGGGACGAGCACCTGCCGACTAACCACGGCTTCGATGAGTTTTACGGCATCCTTTATCACCTCAATGCCGGTGAGTATGAAGAGCAGTATGACTACCCCAAGGATAAGGAAACCCAGGAAAAGTTTGGGCTGACTCTGCGTGGCATTGTTCACTCCAAGGCGCTGCCGGATGGTGGCCAGGAGATCGAGGACCTGGGGCCGTTTGGCAAGGAGGTTCAGCGTCACCTGGATCAGGATGTTCTCGAACAGTCCAAGCGCTTTATCACCGATGCCGTAGAAGCGGACACTCCGTTTTTCGTCTGGCACAACACCACCCGTATGCACTACCAGACCAACCTGGGCCCAGAGTATGACGGTGTTACCGGCTATGGCCTCTATGCTGATGGCATGAAAGAGATGGACGATGATGTGGGTGAGCTGCTGGGTCTGCTGGATGACCTGGGCGTAGCTGAAAACACCATCGTCATGTTCTCCACCGATAACGGTGCAGCCTCCAACTCCTGGCCGGACGGCGGTAACCAGCCGTTCCACGGCGAGAAAGGTGTTGGTGGCTGGGAAGGTGGCTTCCGCGTGCCGATGGTTGTTAAGTGGGATGGACATATTCCGGCGGGCGTTGCCACCGGTGAATTCATGACCATGGAAGACTGGATGCCGACACTGATGTCCTGGCTGGGCGAGAAAGATCTCAAGGAAGATCTCCTCGATGGCAAGAAGATCGGCGGCAAAAACTACAAGGTTCACCTGGATGGCTATGACCAGAGCGACCTGTTGCTGAATAACGGCAAAACCAAGCGTAAGGACTTCTACTACTTCACCGAAACCACCTTCCACGGTATGCGCTGGGGTGACTGGAAGCTGATCTTTACCGATCAGGAAGAGTGGTTCCGCGCGACTCAGGAAGGGATGACAAGCCCCTACATCATCAACCTGAAGCTGGACCCGTTCGAGCGCTTCGTTGAATCCCGCGGTTATGATGAGTGGGCGGAAAACCGCACCTGGATCCTTGGCCCTGCCGGTAAACAGATCGCCGAGTTCGTGCAGACCTTCAAGGATTTCCCGCCGAGTCAGAAAAGCATGTCCACCTCGGTGGATGCTGTAAGCACAATGATCAATCAGCAGGCAATGAGCCGGTGATCGATCGCAGCCAGTAAGCTGGCTAAAGAACAGACCCGAGCCGGGAGCGGGCGGGTCTGTTCCTCTTTATTCGCCACAAGCAGTAGATTGAGTCGTTAATGAAAAGAAAAAACTGGTTAAATGGATTTTTTCTCTCCCTGCTGCTGAGTGCAGGTTTGAGTCAGACAGGGATAGGCAATGCAGTAGCCAGTGAACAAACTGCTGACAGCGAAGATTCAGTGCTCGAGTCGGAAGCGACCGAAGCGATAAAAAACGCCACCTATGTTGGTGGCGATACCTGCGCCCAATGCCATGAGCAGGAGCACGAGGACTGGACAGGTTCCTACCACGATCTGGCGATGCAGCCGGCGACTGATGAAACAGTATTGGGTGATTTCAACGATACCCGTTTTGATTATTTTGGCATTACCTCCGAATTCTATAAGCGCAACGATACGTTTTACGTCAAGACCGACGGCCCGGACGGCCGGTTGACCGAGTATCCCATCGCTTACACCTTTGGCGTCTACCCCCTGCAGCAGTACCTGATTGAGTTTCCCGGTGGGCGGCTTCAGGCGCTGAATATTGTCTGGGATACCCGCACCGCCGAAGAGGGTGGGCAGAAGTGGTTCCACCTCTACCCTGACGAAAAGATCACCGCTGACGATGAACTGCACTGGACCGGTCTTTACCAGAACTGGAACTACATGTGCGCCGACTGCCACTCCACCAACCTGCAGAAAAACTACCAGCTGAAAAGCGATACGTTCGACACCACCTGGAGTGAAATCGATGTCAGTTGCGAGGCCTGTCACGGCCCGGGCTCCGAGCATCTGCGCTGGGCGAAAAATGATGAGCTGAAAGCCTCTATCCCCAACCAGGGATTCCCGGTCAGCTTCGATGAACGCGAAGACGTTGCCTGGACCATCAATCCGGAAATCGGCATTGCCGAGCGCAACAAGCCAAGAACCACGCAGAAAGAGATCGAGACCTGCGCCACCTGCCATTCGCGCCGCTCAACGGCGCACCCCGGCGCCCGCCCCGGCGATCCGTTGCTGGATCACTTCCAGGTCAGCCTGCTGGATGATCCGCAGCTTTATCATGCCGATGGTCAGGTCAACGGCGAGGTCTATGTCTACGGCTCCTTTGTGCAGAGCAAGATGTACCAGGCCGGTGTGACCTGTACCGACTGCCACCAGCCGCACAGCCTGAAGCTGCGTGCCGACGGCGATCAGGTTTGTGCCCAGTGTCACTTGCCGAGCAAGTTCGATACCGAGTCCCACCATATGCACGAGCCTGGCTCCGAAGGTGCCAGCTGCAGGAACTGCCATATGCCGGCTAAAACCTTTATGGGTAATGACTCCCGCCGTGATCACAGTTTCCGTGTTCCGCGTCCGGACCTTTCTGCCAGTATCGGTGTACCCAATGTTTGTACCGACTGCCATAACGACAAATCCAACGAGTGGGCGGCCAAAATCTTGAGTGATAAGTTCGGTGAGCCTGATCAGACCCACTATGCCTACGGGTTGGCGGCGGGGCGTATGGGCAGTCCCCATGCCGAAGCGCTGCTATCCAGGTTGATTCTGGACAAAACCCAGCCGGAAATCGTCCGCGCCACGGCGGCAACGATGCTGCCGGACTATCTGTCACAGCAGTCTGCGCAGGTGCTGCAGATGGTAGCGCAGAGCGATGAGCCATTACTGGGGCTGGGGCTGTCATCGGCGGCGGAGCGTATACCCACTCAGTACCGGCCGATTTTTACCGTGCCACTGCTGTACGACGACAGTCGTATAACCCGTGGGCTGGCGGCGCAGTCCATGGTCGGGTTGCCGCTGAACCAATATCCCGAAGAGGTGAGAACACGTTACGAAACCGGCCTGGATGATTTCGTGCATTCCAACCTGTTTAACGCCGATCGACCTGGGTCACTTACCAATCTGGCCAATTTCTACGCGCGCCAGGGGCTGACGACCGGTGCCGAGGAGTATTACCAAAAGGCGATAGTCAAGGCGCCGCACTACCTGCCCGCTCATGTGAATCTAGCCGAGCTCTATCGTAACCAGGGCGATGAGGTGCGTGCCAGGCAGGTGCTTACCGAGGCTCTGGGCCGCGTGCGTGAAACAGCGGTTGTCCAGCATGCACTGGGGCTCTCCTATGTACGTGACAAGCAGATGGACAAGGCGCTGGAACACCTGGCGCTGGCGGCGCAGTCGCCCAACTCTCCAGCACGCTATATTTACGTCTACGGCGTTGCGCTAGATTCCATCGGCCAGAGTGAACAGGCACTCAGCGTTCTGGAAAAAGGACTTGCGTCTTATCCAGGCAGCGTTGAGATCCTGTCTGCTCTGGTGTCGATAAACACCAAGCTCGGTAACAGCGAAAAAGTGCGCATCTACCAACAGCAAATGGGACGCCAATAGCAACGCTATCGATCTGCTCATCGCTTCTCTGATGCAACAGAACCGGTAAACAAACTGAAAGGTGCTTGATATGAAAGGATGCATAACCCTGGCTGCTTTAACCAGAAAACTCCCGGGTGTTGAGTCGACGGTGCTAAAAGGAGCGCTGCTGGCGCTGGCGATCGGTGCCGCAGCGCCTGCCTACGCGGCGTCTGCTGACCCGCTGCCGTCCTGGAACAGCGGCGTTGCGAAAGCATCGATCATCGAATTTGTCGATAAGGTCACCGACCCGGAATCGGGACAGTTTCTGCCACCGGCCAAACGTATCGCCACGTTTGATAATGACGGCACGCTCTGGTCGGAAAAGCCGCTCTACTTCCAGTTTTACTTCGCCCTGGATCGCCTGAAAGCCCTGGCACCCGAACACCCCGAATGGAAAACCACCGAGCCCTTTGCCGCATATCTGGCGGGTGATGTGGACAAGATCGCCGCCTATGGTGAAGAGGGCGTGCTTGAGGTGGTTGCGGCCACGCACTCCGGACTTACCACCGAAGAGTTCAACCAGGTGGCCCGTCAATGGTTGGCAACGGCGCGTCATGGCAGTACTGGCAAGCGTTTTACCGAAATGGTGTTTCAGCCGATGCTGGAGCTGCTGGCCTATTTAAGAGAGAGCGGCTTCAAGACGTTTATCGTCTCCGGCGGTGGTATCGATTTTATCCGTAATTTTTCCGAGGAGGTTTACGGCATTCCCGCGGATCAGGTGGTTGGTTCCAGTATTAAAGCGACCTATGAAATCCGGGATGGCAGGCCCGTCATCATAAAACAGCCTGAAATCAACTTTATCGATGACAAGTCCGGTAAGCCGGTGGGTATCCATCAATATATCGGCACGCGCCCCGTGCTGGCCTTTGGTAACTCCGATGGTGATTACCAGATGCTGGACTGGGTGACCTCAGGCGATAACCCGAGTCTGGGACTGCTGCTGCACCACACCGATCCGTCACGCGAGTGGGCCTATGACCGAAAATCGCTGGTGGGTAGCCTGAATCGGGGCCTTGATGATGCCGATGACAAAGGTTGGGTGCTGGTCGATATGAAGGAAGACTGGAACAGCGTGTATCCGGTGCAGCCGATTGATCCGGCCCAGGCCGAGTTGCTGGGGCATCGCTGGCAGGTCGAATATATCGACGGTCGTGGTGTCGTCGATAACAGCCCGGCCGCTATCGATTTCGCTGCGGACGGCGGGGTCGCCGGCAACTCCAGCTGCAACCGCTTCACCGGCCAGTACAGCATCGAAGGTGAGGATCTCTCCTTTGGCGCGCTGGCCTCGACCCGCCGCGCCTGTATCGACTCGCTGATGGAGCAGGAGCATCGTTTTCTCGCTGTCCTGGGTCGGGTGCAGCAATGGCATATCAGTCCAGAAGGCTGGCTTTTCCTGATGGATGAGACCGGCTACGTAATCATGAGAGCTTCGGCCCTCTCGAAAGAGGCGAGTGAATAATGAATATGAAACTCCTGACGACTGCTGTTGCTGCAGGGCTCATCGCTGTGCAGGGTACTTCAAGTGTTTATGCCGAAGAGGGCGGTGCCGGCCATTACGTGCCGGGAGCTCTGGCCACGATTATCGACCTTCCGCCCAACAAGCCCGGCAAGGTGTTTGAGGTCGCCTATCTGAACTACCAAGGGGATGTGGGCACCACCCTGGCGGGCGGTCTGCTCAGTACCGATCTGGAGGCGGAGAGTGACGCGCTGCTGTTTGGCGGTTTCTACACCTTTGAAGAGAAGGTGCTCGGAGCCTGGTACAGCGTCGGTGCTCTTGTCCCCTACGTGGACATGGAGGTAACGGCGACGGTGAGCGCCGGCGGCCGAACCGTCCGCCGTACCGACCAGGCCGACGGGTTGGGGGATATCACCTTTATGCCTCTGATGATGGCCTGGCAGAAGGATGCCTACCAGTTCAACGCCGTTTTGCCCGTCTACGCGCCCACCGGCGACTACGAGCAGGGGCGTCTGGCCAACCCCGGTAAAAACTACTGGACCTTCGACCCGACCGTCGGTGTGTCCTATTCGGGGCCAAGTTTGCTGAACTGGGCCGTGCATACCGGTTTTGCGATTAACACCGAGAACGACGATACCAATTACAAAAGCGGCACCGTCTGGCATGTGGAGGGCAGCGTGCAAAAACTGTTTCCGGCGGGCTCCGGCCTGATCGGTGTGGGTGCCAACGCTTTCTATTACGACCAGATCACCGGTGACAGCGGCAAGGGAGCCAACCTGGGCGACTTTGAAGGCAAAACCCTGGGGGTGGGTCCGGTGCTGACCTACCTGAAGCCCACCGCTACCGACTCTCTGGTGTTTGAGCTGCGCTGGTTGCCGGAAATGGATGTGGAGCGCCGTCTTGAAGGGGATTACCTCTGGGCGAAGCTCGTCTACCAGTTCTAAACACGCAACGCCCCTGGCCAGAGGCTCCGCAGAGTGTGGAGCCCTGGTTTTTACCCCTCCTGAGCAAGTATCAGACGGGCGAGTTTGGTGGCACACTGGGAGCGGTGAACTGCGTTTTCACGTTTTGGGCGTAAAGACGCGTTAAATGATCCTTTTCCCGGTGTGTTCGTACAAACCTGAGCAGATGAATAGTTTGAAAAAGATTCAGGCCGTAAGGCTCTTTCCAATGGCCGGCGCCGTAAGAGCACTGGCCAGACTTTCACTGGGCAAAAATTTGCCCAACACGCTGAATACCCTCCTCAGGCAGTTTGGGCTGGGGTTGGCGGGCGTTACGTTTTCGTCAACACTCTGGGCCGCATCGCAAACGGTTGGAGAGTTCACGCAAAGTAATGCCACCAGCAAGGACAGTGTAAACCTGACAAGCGGTGGCAGCTGGGTGGTAGCGCCGATCCCCAAGGCCAGCCCAACCTTGGGAACCGGACTACAGCCCGTGGTGCTCTATATGCACCCACCCAAGGAGGATAATCCGGATGGCGAGCCAGCGATTACCGGGGTCGGCGGGCTCTATACCGATAACAACAGCTACGTGATCGGCGCCTTCCACAAAGACTATCTGTTTCAGGGGCGGCTCAGAACCATGGCGGCCCTGGGTAAAGGCAAGCTCAACCTGAATTACTTCGGTGTTGGCGACACTGGCCTGCTGACAGAACACCCGCTCAGCTACAGCATCGATATGAATGTGCTGTACCTGGGGGTGCAGGCTCGCATTCCGCATACCGAGCACTGGTATTTCGGGCCTAATTTTCTCTACACCGATGGCACCGTGTCCTTCCGGCTGAGCGAGCTGGCACCGGTGTTTCCGGATGTGGGACGCAGCATCAGTATTGCAGCCCTGGGGCTGGATCTTTCATACGATAGCCGGGATGACAGCCTCTACCCGAAGAGCGGTACCTATTTTACCGCGTCGATCTCTGATTACGGTGAAACCTGGGGCAGTGATTACGACTATCGCAAACACGGCCTGTCGCTCAGCCACTATTTCAGTCTGGGGCCGAAACTGGTGCTGGCCGCCAATGGTGAGCTCAAGGGCAGTAGCGGTGATGTGCCATTTTTCGATATGCCCAACCTCGCCATCCGCGGTTATGAGAGCGGCCGCTTTATCGATGATTACACCTTTATGGCCAGGACAGAGCTTCGCTACCAGTTCCGCCCCCGTTGGGGCTTTGTCAGCTTCGTTGATGGCGGCACGGTCAACGACTCGGTGTCCGGCCTGCTGAGTGGTGAAGCCGGTCTTGGCTACGGTGTCGGTGTCAGGTACCGGGCGTCAGAGGGTTCGACGCTCAACCTGAGTCTGGATCTGGCGAAAACCTCTGAGGATACCGGCATCTACATAAGAGTTGGGGAGATGTTCTAGCAGCATCTGAACACTGACTTTGGGGATTTGAAAGGGAGCGACAGATGAAGATAACAACAGTGCGCGAGGGTGTCAGATTCCCGGGGCGGTCCGGTTGGCAGCCGGTGGCGCTTGCCGCATGTCTGCTATTTATGCTGGCCGGCTGTGCCAGCAGTGCGACCAGTGTTCAAGTCGATCGACCTGAAAGCTCCGCACTGATCGATTACCGTTCCACGAAAGCCTTTGCCTTTATCCAGGAGGCGGCCAACGAACATCCCGGCAAGTCCGGCTTTACCCTGGTCCGGGAGGGGCAGGCGGCGTTTACCGCCAGGCTGGCGCTGGTCGATCTGGCCAGGCAGACGCTCGATCTGCAGTACTATATCTGGTCCTCCGATGCCACCGGGAAAATCCTCGCCGAGCGCCTGGTGCGTGCCGCTGATCGCGGCGTCCGGGTACGGGTGCTGATAGACGATAACAACGACGCCGGTCGCGATTTGATCCTGGCGGCTCTGGATGCGCACCCCAATATCGAGATTCGCCTGTTCAACCCGTTTGAGAACCGGGGTTTTCATCTCTGGGATTTCGCCACCGACTTCAAACGTGCCAATCACCGTATGCATAACAAGATTCTGGTGATGGACAATACCCTGGGCATCGTCGGTGGCCGCAATGTGGGCGACCATTATTTTAATGTGGATGAAGAGTCCAATTTCCGTGACCTGGATGTGTTTGCTGCCGGGCCTATCGTTCCGGAGGTGTCGAGGACATTCGACAGCTTCTGGAACGGAAGCTGGGCGGTGCCGGTCAACGAGCTGGTTGAAGAGGCCTCCGGTGCTGATGAACTGAAGCAGCAGGTTGCCAGCCTGCGCGCTAACATCGCGACGATCGATTACCCCTATCCACTCGAAGCCAACATCGAAGCGTTGAAATCCGAGCTGGACAGCATTCTGGACAGTCTTTCCTGGGCCAGGGGTATGGTCGTTCATGACAACCCGGAACGTCTGCTGGAAAAGCCCGATGGCAGCAACATTATCAGCCGGCTGAATAACAAGCTGTCTAATCTGGATTCCGCTCTTTTTATCGAGTCGGCCTACTTTGTACCCACCGATATAGGGGTGGCCCGGTTGAAGGAGCTTAGCGACAAGGGAGTGAAAGTACGTATCCTCACCAACTCGCTTTCCACCAATGATGTGTTGGCTGCCCACGCCGGTTATGCCAAATACCGCAAGGATCTGCTGGAAGCAGGGGTGGAGTTGCATGAGCTGAAGACCGAGTCCGATGAAAGCATGAGCGACCCGGCGCTGTTCACCCTGGGCGAATCCAAGGCGGCACTGCATACCAAGGCGTTTGCGTTTGATTCCAGTTCGGTGTTCATCGGCAGTTTCAACCTGGATCCGCGCTCTGCGCTTATCAACACTGAGCTTGGGCTCTATATCGAGAGTGAAGAGGTCAACCGGCAGCTCAAGGAGTTCATGGAGCTGGGATTGTCGCCGGCCAGCAGCTACCTGCTGGCGCTGGACGAAGATGAGGACCTTGTCTGGCTCACCTATGAAGATGGTGAAGCGCACTCCTTTGATCGGGATCCCAATACCAGCTTCTGGGAGCGTTTTCTGTCCGGGTTTATCGGCCTGTTCCCGGTGGAGTCTCAGCTCTGATCCCGTGATCCGCTGCGTGGAGCAGTAAAAAGCCACCTGCATAGCAGGTGGCTTTGCATGAAGCTCCCTATAAGGGAGCCTGGGTAGACCTACCGACTAATGCCGGGATCACCCCTATCCGCTTCCTTTTCGAGGCCGGTTTCGGCTGCTGCCGAGCAAAGGGACTTGTACGGACAAGTCCCTTTGCAATCCCAAACCGCCCCTATGGCTTGGTCGGCTACGCCGACTACCCTGTGCTTCTCGCCTGAAAGAGCGGGACAGGAAACTCGGCTACGCCGCAAACAGCCTGTCCCTTGTCTCTCTTTCCGCCTGCGATGCTCGGCTGCGCCAAAGGGGATGGATTGCTGCGCTCAGGCAGCCATGAGACATCGAGCCCAGTCTTCACCAAGGCACAAAGAAGGCCTAGCCTCTATTAGACGATCACCACCTCCATAGGAGGTGGTTTATGAGCGATAAAAAAAAGGCGCACCGAAGTGCGCCAGACAATAGGGAACGTGATGATGTGAGCTGGTACGCCAGCTCAGAGGTTGAGGTCGAACGGCGAGGCGATCTGGGAAAGCCAGGTGTTCAGACGCTCTTCGGTCAGGTTGGACTGATTGTCCAGATCCAGAGCCAGACCGACAAAGTTACCGTCGTCGCCAACGGCTTCAGAGTGGTTGAATTCGTAACCCTCGGTTGGCCAGCTGCCGACCAGGCTGGCGCCGCGCTCAGAGAAGAATCCGTGCAGCTCGCCGAGTGCATCGACAAACTCGTCCGGGTAGCCTTCCTGGTCGCCCAGTCCGATCAGTGCGATGGTCTTGCCGGCAAAGTCCTTGTCGTCGATTTTCGGCAGAAACTCTTCCCAGCTTTCCTCTTCCATGTCAGCGGAAACGCCCGGCAGCAGGCCTTCGCCCAGTGTCGGTGTGGCGAGGATCAGGAATTCGTAACTGGCGAATTCGTCGGGATCCGCGCGGTTGACGTTGAGTGGCTTGGCCATGGTCTCATCGTCAAACTTCTTCTTGATCATTTTGGCAACCTTGCGGGTTTTGCCGGTGTCGGTACCAAAGAACAGTCCGATACGTGCCATGATGTTCTCCTTCAGGTCATCAGCTTCAACAATTCAGCGATCCCGGCGGGGCGGGGATGTTTTAACAGGTGTTGTTACAGGCTGGCTGCGAATTTCGTACCAGTGGCCGGAAATGGCGCAAAGGGTTGAATCTCGGGGGCTCTGATGTGCTTATCGGAGGCGGAAAGCTGAGGTTGTCGCAAAACGAACAGCTCCCATCGGGGAGGTTCTGTCCGCTTTGCTACATCCAGGCCGGCGGGAGTGTCGCTGTTTGCAGGCCGTGATTTTATCACTCGCAGGTGATCAACGGCGTCATCTGCTGCTGACGCGGTTTGTTGGTAGTACTGGAGCCCAGTAGCGATGCGCCTTTGATCTGGGCATAGACGTTCTGGCCGGGCTTGAGGCCCATCTGTTCCACCGATTTACGCGTCACACTGGCCAGCAGAGCGCTGCCTTCGCCCATATTGCCGATACGCAGCAGCACATTGAGGCTTGGACCGTCGGTGGGCAGAATTTTCCAGATCACCGCCGGCAGCCGGTTAAGAATGGTGCTGGGTTGATCCGTGCTCAAGGCCAGGCTGACATCGGTGGAGGCGATCCGCAGGCGTTTGTAGACGCCGGTGGGGCCCAGGGTGTCGGGAACCTCCAGCGTGCCGCCGTCGATCTGCAGTGTACTCAGGCCGTAGCGGGCGTCGTAATGGCGTACCCGGCCATCGAGCACGGTCACCGCATCCTGGGAGCGGCCGAAGGGTAGATCCGGGTTGGTCAGGATTTCGCCGATCTCGCCCTGGGCGATCAACTCGCCTTTACGCAGCAGCAACAGTTGATCCGCCAGCCGCTCCACCTCGCGGCGGTCGTGGGTGACGTAGATCACCGGTATCTCCAGCTGCGAGTGCAGTTGCTCGAGATAGGGCATGATTTCGTTCTTGTTATCCTGGTCCAGTGCCGATAGCGGCTCGTCCATCAGAAGCAGGCGGGGGCGCATCAGCAGGGCGCGGGCGATGGCGACGCGCTGCTTTTCACCGCCGGACAGGGCGGTGACACCACGTTCCAGCAGATGCTCTATCCCCATCAGGGCGGTCAGTTCCTGCAGGTGTTGCGAGTCGCGGCTGTTGACCCCGGCGCGCTTCATGCCGTAGGTCAGATTTTTGCGCACACTCAGGTGAGGAAAGAGTCCCGGCTCCTGGAATACATAGCCGATAGGGCGTTTGTGGGTGGGCACGAAGGTGCGCCCTTGCTGCCAGATTTCGCCATCCAGCGACAGCTCCGCGCCGGGCAGGCGGTTCAGTCCCGCGATACACCTGAGCAGAGTGGTCTTGCCGCAGCCCGAGGGGCCGAACAGGGCGGTGACGCCCCGTGCGGGAATGGTGAACTCCAGGTTAAGCCGGAAGCTGCCGATATTGCCGTTAAAGCGTGCGTTCAAGGTGGACATCAGTTCAGCCTCCCCCAGCGTTTTTCGATCAGAATCATCAGGAATATCAGCAGGAAGGAGCTCACCAGCATACCGCCGGAGAGTATGTGCGCTTCGGTCCACTCCAGGGATTCCACATGGTCGTAGATGGCGATGGAAAGCACCTTGGTCTCGCCCGGTAGGTTACCGCCGATCATCAGCACCACGCCGAACTCACCTACCGTGTGGGCAAAGCCGAGCACGGCGCCGCTGAGAAAGCCGGGCCTTGCCAGCGGCAGGGCCACGGTCAGGAAGCGGTCCAGCGGCGAGGCGCGCAGGGTTGCGGCCACCTCCATCGGTGCCTGGCCGATCGCCTCGAAGGCGTTGCGGATCGGCTGCACCACAAAGGGTAAGGAGTAGATCACCGAGCCGATCACCAGCCCTTCGAAGGTAAAGGGCAGGGTGATATCGAAGTTGTCTTTAAGAAAACCACCGAAAGCATTCTGTGGCGACATGGCCAGCAGCAGGTAGAAGCCCAGTACGGTGGGTGGCAGCACCAGCGGCAGGGCCACCATCGCATTGATGATCTCCTTGTACCAGGTGCGGTTGTGAGCCAGCCACCAGGCCAGTGGGCTGCCGATCAGCAGCAGGATCAGGGTGGTAATACCTGCCAGTTTGATAGTCAGCAGAATCGCTTCGGTCATTCTCACTACTCCGTTGCCGTCGCGGATTTATGGGTGGGTTACTGCTCCAGGCCGTAGCCGTAACGCTCGATGATGCCCCGGGCCTTATCCTCCTGGAGGTAATCGATCCAGGCTTGAGCCGCCTCGTTATCGATACTTTCAGTGAGCAGCACCGCCTGCTGACGGATGGGGCTGTAAAGCTCCTCGGGAATCACCCAACTTGAACCGCTGTCATCCAGGGCGATCTGCGCCCGTGCCACCAGGGCGGCAGGCACGGCGCCGGTATATGCCATCTGATAGGTCTGGGCGATGCTGTCACCGCGTACGGTGGTGGCTTCTATAGCGTCCCAGAGGCCCAGGGCGGTCAGGGCTTCAACGGCCGCGGCACCGTAGGGTGCGGTTTTCGGGTTGGCGATGGCGATCCGCTCCAGTGCGCCCTCCCTGAGAACCCCGCCCTGGTTATCAACCAGGGTGTCATCGGCACTCCAGAGCACCAGCTGGCCCACGGCGTAGGTGAACAGGCTATCCGCTACCGCATCGCCGGAATCGACCAGTTTCTGCGGGCGGGCGGCATCGGCGGCGAAGAACACGTCGAAAGGTGCGCCGTTGAGGATCTGCGCGTACAGCTTGCCGGTGGAAGCGAAACTCAGCTTCACCTCATGCCCGGTATCCTTTTCAAACTCAACGGCAATCTCCTTGGCAGCAGCGGTGAAATTGGCGGCCACGGCGGCCTGAACTTCGCCGGCCTGGACCTGGCTGTTCAGCGATGAGAGCAGCAGGAGAGAGGTTGCCGCCAGTATGGTGTCGATCCGTTTCATTCTGGATTCCTTTCATGGTTGTAAAAACAAAAGCCTAAACGGGCGCGCTCAGGCGCTGGTCGCCAGCATGATCTCTTCCGGTTCAATCAGTGCGTACACCCGGGCGTTCTGAAAGATCCAGGCGTCCTCGTTCAGATCGAAGGGTCGCGCCAGTGCCAGGGTCAGCCCGTCAGCCAGGCTAAGCTCCAGTTCGCGGCCGTGACTGCTGCTGTTGCTGCGGCTGATCCGCGCCGCCAGGCAGTTGCTGCCGCTACTGGGGGGCGGTTGGTCGTCGGGCATCAGCTGGATGGTGCTGGCCTTGATGATGGCGTAGACGCCGGAGCCCGGGGCCAGCTGCAGTCGCTCGATGCTGCTGCTGGTGATATGGCAGCGCATCTGTACGGGGCCCAGTGACAGTTCGACGCGGGCGATGACCCCGCTGGTATCGATGCTTTTGATACGGGCGGGCAGCTGATTGCGCGCACTGAAGCGCAGCGCCGGGACTTTTTCGGCCAGCCGGTGCTGACTGCCGGTGCGTTGAATCCGCAGCAGGCTGGCAAGCGCCTTGCCGGTTTCGCTTAGCCGGCTGCCGCCGCCCTGAACGCCGCCGGTCTGAGTGTCCAGCACCGGACTTTTGCAGTGCTGGTTCATCTCACGGATATGGTTCCAGGCGGTCTTGTAGCTGACACCTGTCAGTCCCGCCGCGGCGCTGAGAGATCCGGTGTTGTGAATGGCATCAAGCAGTCGCAGGCGTTTTTCAAGCCGGCCGCGACGCTCAAGCTCGGCAGCGAACTGTTCAAGTAATTGGCTTGGATGAGTCATGACTTGGCTACCGTTATGTAAATAATGCCTGTTACCGGGTAAGAGCGGTTTCTGTGCCATTTATCTAAGGCTATGAATTAAAAATAGAAAATATCAGAGGGTTTGCCAGATGTCGTTATGTAAAAAATGTAGGAATCGACACAATGTCGTTTCTGTGACAGGGCAAAAGCGGTTGTCGGTGGATAGCTTTCCAATGGACCTTCGCCCTTATCCCGCGACCGCTTTTCCGTTAGAATCGATCTCTTATACGTTAAGCGAATGGACCCGATTTCAGTGCTGTTCAACAAGCTACCGGATGATATTTTTCTGCCGCTCTCGGGTCAGAACCGCCATATCTATGAAGTGGTGCTGCTGGAGCTGGCGGATCTGTTTTTCGATGAGGATCTGATCGATCCGTTTATTCCAAAAGACCTGGTGCGTTCCACCATCGAGAATGCCGTGGTGCGCTATGGTGTGCGTCGCTGGGCCGCCGAAGGGGATGACGAAAACGAGAACGATATTCCGCTCTCCAGTGCCGATTACACCAACCGGATCTACCGCCGGCTGGTACAGACCGGCTGGCTCGAAGAGGAGCAGCGGATCTACCGCACCTATGTGTTGCTGTCACCGGCTAACAGCTATCTGCTGCGCTCGCTGACCTCCATCGCGCGGCTGGAAAAGCGCAGCTATGGTGGTGCCGTGCTGAACGTGCTGAGCTCGCTGGAATCGGCCATTGCGGACCCGGAAGGCCGCGGTATTACCCTGGCCGAGGCGGCACAGACCGCGGCGGATTTCAGCGCCCACCTGACCGATATGCTGCTGGGTCTGCGAGAGCTGAAGATTACGCTGTCCGGCAGTTCTTCGCCGCAGGAGGTGGTGCGCGGCTTCTTCGACCGCTTCGTTGAGCATATTCTGGTCTCCGATTACAAAACGCTGAAGACCAAGAACAACCCGTTCCGCTTCCGCCGCAAGATCCTGGCGATGATGCGCGACCTGCAGTTTGACCCGCTCAAGGTGGATCAGCTCAGTGAGCACTACCAGATGCAGTACGAGCTCTCGGCCGACGAGGCCGACGCGCTGGTGCAGCAGCATATCAACCGCATCATCCGCATCTTTGAATCGGTGGATCAGCGCCTGGCGGCGATCGATGACTTCCGCTACCAGCTGGAGAAGCGTGTTGCAGATACGGTCCGCTATATGGACAAGACCACCCCGGGCATGGCTGCGCGCCTGTCCCGCGTGATCGCCGAGCTGGCCAAGAAAGAGAACGCGGAGATTCCAGTGCTCTCCACCCTGGATGAGGTCGGTTTTCTGTCGCCGTCCAGCGTGCGCTCGCCGATCCGCCGCCGTATCGAAACCAAGCCGCGCATCATTACCCAGGCGGAAATCGATCCCAAGGTGCTGGAGCTGCGTCAGCTGTTCAAGGAGTGGAAAGAGCGCCGCGAGGTCAAGGTGGATCGCATCGAGGCGTATCTGGAAGAGCAGTTTGCCGGTCGCAGCGAGCTCAACGCCACCGAGTTCCGCATCGACAGCATCGAGGATTACATCTGCTTCAGCTATGTGCGCCATCTGAATTCGCTGGGCAAAAAAGCGCGCAAAACTACCGAGCGCTACCAGATCAAGTTTGAGGACCGCTACGTCAACGTGGCCGATATGGTCGAGTGTCGTGGCTTCGTGATTCACAGGAATACCGGAACCCATAATGCTAGGTGATCTGCAAAAAGTCGTTTCCCGCAACGATCAGCACCAGGCGGACGATTTCGTTCGAGCCGCCAACCAGTTGCTGACCAGTCAGTTTCTGTATGCGGACCGCCCGTCCCACCGGGAGCACTACTTCCTGGTGGCCGGCAATGTGGAGTATTTCCGCAACCTGTTCGACGCCATCGGCTGGAGCCTGATCTACCAGCCGGATGAGGCGTATCTCGGCATCCTGCCCCAGGGCGAGGAGCGCGTGCTGCGCCTGCGCCTGGACGAGTCGCTGCTGCTGCTCTGCCTGCGTCAGCAGTACGAGGCCAAGCTCGAAGCGTTCGAGGTTGAGGATGGCAAGGCGTTCACCAGCTCCGACGAAATGCTGCGGTTGTACGATAACCTGACCGGCAAGGAGATTCCCAACGAGACCCGTCTCAAGGAGATCCTCTCCCTGTTTACCCGCCATGGTGTGATCGAGCGCGGCAAGCCGGAAGAAACCGCGCCCAAGAATATCCCGATCCGTATCAATCCGACGATCCGCCAGGTGGTGGTCGAGGATTACATCGGCCAGCTCGAAGCGCTCTGCGACATCGAGAATCGAGACGAGGCTGATGCCTTTATCGAGGAAGAGCAGGAAGAGCATAACCGGCGTGCCGAAGATCGGGTCCAGGCTGAAACGGCTGAGCCGGCTGCGTCTGAGCCAGAGGTTCAGGCTGAGTCGGTAAACGACACGAGCGAAGACGCTACCGAAGAATCCACCGACGAATCTACTGACGTCTCAACCACGGAGCGCAGCGATGAAACAGCTTAACCGCATGGTGCTGGTCAACTGGTATGTGCTGGGGGCCATGGAGATTCCGATCAAGGGTAATGTGGCGATTGTCGGGCCCAACGGCTCGGGCAAGTCCTCGTTGCTAGATGCGATGCAGACTGTGTTGATGGGCGGTCACAAGCGCCACCTGAGCTTCAACGCCTCCGCCGGTGAAAAGAGCGAGCGTTCGCTGCGTACCTACTGTCTTGGCTTCCTCGATGACCAGGGCAAGAAAAACAGTGCCCGCGAGGATTCCATCACCTACCTGGCGATGAGTTTTTTCGATACCGAAACCGCGCAGGAGACCTGTGTCGGTATCGCCATCAGCGCCTCTACCGCAAGCCCGGATGAAGAGATTCTCGGCCGTTTTATCCTGCCGAACTTCTCCGTCACCCTCGATGACTTTACCGTAAAGCAGGGCAACGGCCGTATGCCGAAGGCCTGGACCGAGGTGCGCGACAGCCTGATGAAACAGTGCCCGGAAATGATTCTGGAAAAGCGTGCGGCACGTTTCGTCAAGGATATGGTCAGCCATCTCAGCCATGATCCGCAGATGCCCAACGATGACGACAAGTTTGTCAAAAACTTCAAGAACGCATTGAAGTTTGTGCCGATCGACAGCCCGACCCGCTTCGTGCGCGAGTTCGTTCTCGATGAGAACATCGTCCACGTCGGTGCGTTCCGCAAGTCGCTGGATGAATACCGGGTCATGGAGCAGAAGACCCAGGAGGTCGCCAACCGTATCACCGAACTGGAGAAGGTCCAGGAGATGTGTAACGGCATCGCCCGCAACCTGCGTAACTCCGTCGAGTACGAGTGGGTGGTGCACGAGTCCCGCTTTGAGCAGGCCGACCTGAAGAAAGAGGACGCCGCCGAGCGTCTTGAAGACTCACAGGAAAAAGAGGAAAAACTGCAGACCGAGCTGTCGCAGACCAGCGAGGCGCTGAACCAGGCGATTCAGGATCTGGCCAACGCCCGTGCCGAGTTGAACACCTCCGACTCCGCCCACCAGATCAACGCACTGGAATCCTCCATTCGTGCCCATCAGCACGAGCTGAACGTGGTCAACGACCGGATCCAGAAAGTCTATGGCCTGTTGCGCACCACCGTAGGCTTCTCGGACCATATCGACATGTTGCCGGATGAGTTCCGTCCGGTTGTCGCTCAGTCGGTGGAGCTGTGGCGCTCCGGTGAAAATGTACTCGCCGATGCCTGGCCGGCGTCGCCGGTGGAGGTGGATGCCACCGTCGAGCAGCTACGCAACAATATCGACCCGGTACGCAAGGCGGTGTCACGCCGCTACGAAGAGTCGGTGATCCGCCTGAACGAGCTGCGCTCGACCATCCAGAGCCAGAAAAGCGCGGTTGAACAGCTGCAGCAGGGGCGTGCGCCGATCCGCCACAACACCCGTGAACTGATGGAGCTGCTGGAAGAGTACGGCATCAAATCCACCCCGATCTGCGAGCTGGTGGATATCAATGATGACAAGTGGCGTATCGCTGTCGAATCCTTCCTCGGCGCCCGTCGAGAGGCGCTGGTGGTAGCACCGGACCGGGTCAAGGAAGCGATCACGCTTTACCGTCGCAAGGGTCGTCACCTCAAGGGCTGCCGTATTATCAACACCACCAAGAGCGATGACTGGCTGCGCCGCAGCAAGCCTGGCTCGCTGGCGGAGTTTATCGATACCGATGATGACCACGCCCGTGCTTACATGAACCGGGCGCTCGGTGGCGTCATCGCCGTGGAAACCGAGCAGGAACTGCTCAGGCAGGAACGCGCGCTGACCTATGACTGCATGCTGCAGAGCGAAGGTTCCACCACCTCCATCAACGAGCTGAGCCCGATCATGGGTATCCGCCGTCGCGGTGATCAACTGGCGCTGCAGGGCAAGCAGGTGGACGAACTGATCGCCGAGTTTGCCTCCCTGGGTAAAAAGCACGAGTCCCTGGAGAAACTGCGCGACTCGCTGATCAGCCTGGCCAGTGGTCTGGTAAGCGCTAATGAGCCTGTCTACGACCTGTGCAACCAGCGTGCACAGCTCGGTGGCGAGATCCAGGGCTTTGAGCAGGCGATCCACGATCTGCGCAACCATGATGATTCCGGTATCCAGGCGCGTATCGTCGAGCTTGCCGAGCATCACAAGGCGATGGAAGCCCGCCAGAAAGCGCTGATGGACAAGTTGCAGAAAGTGCGCACCAGTATCATCAAGGACAACGCTTCCCTGGAAGTGCTGGAAAAGGATCTGGTCGATCACGCCCAGTCCCGTACCCGTTGTGAGGAAAACCGCAACTTCGATGCCCAGGCGGCGCAGGAGAAGCGTGATTACCTCGATGAGTCCTGCGGTGGTGAGCTGGATCGCATCATCTTCGAAGCGGCGAAGAAGGCCCAGGCCGAACTGCAGCTGCACGAGAAGAAGAAAAACGGCGTGCGTGACGCCGTGGCGCAATACAAGGCGACTTACCACGGCGGTGGCATGAGCCATCAGGAGCTGGACAAGATCGGGCCGGATTCCACCCACGAGGATCTGGAAACCTTCGTCGACAACACCGTCGCTGCGCTGCGTGAATCGGAGCTGGCCGAGTACGCCAAGAAAGCCGAGCGTGCCCGCCTGGAAGCGGAAACCGCGTTCCGCTCCGACTTTGTCGCGCACCTGAATGACCAGATCAACAAGATCCGTGACCTGATCCGCGAGCTGAACAGCCACCTGAAGAACCGTCCGTTCCACAAGGAGATGTACAGCTTCGAGATGAGCCCCAACCCGGAGCTCAAGGATATCCTCGAGCTGGTCGAGGCCTATACCCGTATGGATCAGGCCAACGTGGGCTCTCTGTTCGATCTCAAGAACGAGAATGACAGCGGCCACCGCGATGCGCTGGCCCGTATCCATGACGTACTCAAGGATGAGGGCGAAAGTAGCCTGTTGCAGGATTACCGCAACTTCTACAATTTCGAGCTGGTCGTCAAGGATCTGCAGGGCAACCGCAAAACCACCCTGACCCAGCGTATCAAGACCGGTTCCGGTGGTGAGCACCAGGTACCCTTCTACGTGGCAATGGCGGCGGCCCTCGGCGCTACTTACCGCCTCAAGGAGGGCGGCGATGGCCGGCCGGTGGGTGGTTTCAGCCTGTCGGTGTTCGACGAGGCGTTCAACAAGCTCGACTCCGAGAACACCGTTACCTCGCTCGGTTTCATGTCCGATCTGGGGCTGCAGACGATTATCGCCGCGCCGGATGAGAAGTACTCACTACTGTCATCCTGCATGGATACCATCATTAACGTCTGCCGTGATGGCCGCGTCGTGGATGTGGATGTGGAGTTCCCGACCGATAGAGGCAAGGAGTTGCTGGCATCGGATCATCCCTACAAACTGATGCCGCGTGAAGAGCTTGAGGAGAGCGACGCCGAGCTGGTGTAAGCCGGCTCAGAGCGCCGGTTCAGCCAGCCTGGGGGCGGGTTGAACCGGGTCGGGGATAAAGCTGACCAGCGGTTTGCCCTCGCGGCGCAGAAACAGGCGTTCGCCCTTGCGGGCGACCTGCCAGAGCGGCAGGTGCTGCTGCAGCTCCAGCAGCAGTGCCCGGGGGCTGATCGGCTCGTCACTTTCGCTGCGCCAGTCGCGCCACTGGTCGTTAGCGAGCAGCTGGCACAGGCTTTCGCCGGACCACTGGGCGGGCAGGGCGCTGAGCGGCTGCAGCAGACCGGTGAGGGCGGGGGATACCAGCCGCGACTCGTTGACAAAACGTTTGCGTACGCTGAGGTCGGTGTGGCCGCGCAGCAGTTCGTTATCACGCACGTTGCTGCTGAAATCGAGCGCACTGAGACCTGTAACCAGCGTTTTGAGCGACCAGTTGCACCCCTTGATCAGCGCCCAGGCCGGTTGCATCGCACTGCGCGAGCCCAGGGTGTAACGTTCGGCATCACGATGGTCGTTGTTGAACAGCGTGAGCTGTAGAAAGGAGGTCTGGAAATCCACCAGGCATTGCGGATCTTCCACCAGGCAGTAGGGCTGTTCCCGGCGGATAAACGCGAGCCAGGCCTCGCGGCTCTCAAGCGCTGGTAGTACCCTGATATTCATGATGAATCACCCTTAACCATTCCCATATTGTATATAACGAGTGTCCCGATGACGATCAAGCTACTGAATCGCTCCGCGCTGGTGATACGTCCCAAACAGCCCATGGCCGACTGGGCGGCAGAACAGGCGCCGGAGGAAAATCTCGACCTGGAGTCCCTGCGTCAGGAGGGCACTGTCTATCTGATCGATGAAGCGGAGCAAGAAAGCAGCTTTGCTGAGGCGCTGGAGAGCGGCTGGCGTACCATCTTCGAGAACGAGCTGGGTGCCTGGGATGAGTTTGGCGATCACTGGCCGATTCTCGAGCGCAGCCTGTTCGATCAGTGGTTCGACGTGGAGCCGCAGATCCTGGCCTTCGATCTGTCGGAGCAGCCTTTGCTGCGAGCCAATCTGGAATAACACCAGCCCCCGGCGTTGAGGATTCAGCCGGCTGACGGAGTAATAAAATAATGAAAGATGTGATTCAGCATCTCGAGACCCATCCGCTGCGCGACATGCTCTATGACGAGCTCCACTCGCGCCCCTTCCAGGTGATTCCGAGCCCTGCGCGGGTGACCCATCTGGCACTGCAGGTCGATGAAGCGCAGCGGGCGGAGCAGTTCCGCCATCTGCAGAAGTTGCATGAACTGCTCGGCTACGAGGTGCCCCAGGTGGAGACCCAGTGCTATGAGCAGACCTTCGGTAAGCTGCGTATCCGCTGGGAAAAGCACCTGGAGTTTACCAGCTACACCTTTATCAACCTCGCCCCCCGATCCCAGGCTAACCCCTTTGCCGAACAGGGTATCAGCGAGCTGCCATTCGGTTGGCTCGAAGCGCTGCCGGGTACAGTGGTCGCGGCCTTCCATGTGGCAATCGAAGATGCCCGGGTTAATCCCGAACCCGAACCCAACGAGGTGAAGCCCTGGTTTGAGCAGATGCGCCTGGTGGGTTCCAGCCCGCAGAGCGGTGATGCCCGGGTCTGGACCGCATTTCAGCTGCACGCGGATGGTTTCGGCCGCATGCTGATCTACAACAAGCAGATGAGCGACTCCCAGCTCGGACGTCTGGTGCAGCGGTTGGTGGAGATAGAAACCTATCGCCTGATGACGTTGCTGGCGCTGCCGGAAGCGCGCCGAACCTCGCCGGCGCTTGGCGATATGGATGCCAAGCTGGCACATCTGACCGGTGTGCTGGCGGATAACCACCAGGTGGATGATCGCACCGTGCTGTCGGAGTTAACGCAGATGGCCGCTCAGATCGAAGCGTTCAGGGCGCAGACCACCTTCCGCTTTACCGCCACCCGCGCCTACGCCGACCTGATCATCAGCCGGCTGGCAGAACTGCGCGAGGATGAGGTGTCCGGGCACCTGACGATCAACGAGTTTCTCAGTCGTCGTCTGCTGCCGGCGGTGCGCACCTGCAACGCTGTCAGTGAGCGGCTCGATGACCTGTCGCGGCGTGTGGACCGGGTATCCGACATGATGCGCACCCGTGTGGAAATGGCGATTCAGCAACAGAACCGGGAGCTGCTTAGCTCCATGGACCGGCGCTCCCGTATTCAGCTGATGATGCAGCATACGGTGGAGGGGCTGTCGGTGGCTGCAATCAGCTATTACCTGGTGGGTTTGTTTAAATATTTGCTGGAAGCAATCTACGGTGCGGGCGTAGCGTTCGATAAAACGCTCGCAACCGGTATGATGGTACCCATAGTGCTGCTGGCCGTCTGGCTGGCGACACGGCGTATCCACCACCACTTCCACGCGCTGGCTGAAGATGAGCTGGCGGACGGTAACACAGGAAAGAAGCGCAATGAGCGTCGAAAACGAGATTGAAAAACGCCTGAAAGCGGGCCTGGAGCTGGTCGAGTACCGTCTCGAAAACGAGAGCCATATGCACTCGGGTGACCGTACCGATACCCACTTCAAACTGGTGGCGGTGAGCTCCGCCTTTGAAGGCAAACGCCTGGTACAGCGTCATCAGCTGATTTATGGACTGTTGTCTGATCTGATGCAGAATCCGATTCACGCCCTGGCGATGCACCTGCATACGCCGTCAGAGTGGGAAAAACAGCAGGGTTTTGTGCCGGCGTCGCCCAACTGTATGGGCGGTTCCAAGGCCGATAAGTAAGCCTCAGCTCCATTCCCTGAAAGCAGTCCGCAGGAGAAAGCCTATGACCGAGCATGAATTTCGACGCGTAAAGGAATCCCAGACCACGCTCAAGGAGCTGATGGTTCCCCATTACGCCAACTTTGGCGGCAAGGTGCATGGCGGTGTCATCCTGTCACTGATGGATAAGATCGCCTATACCTGCGCGGCCTCCCACGCACGGGGATACTGTGTGACGGCCTCCATCGACTCCGTGGATTTTCTGAACCCGGTGGAGGTGGGTGAGTTGCTGACCCTGCACGCCTCGGTCAACTACGTGGGGCGTTCCTCCATGGAGGTGGGGATCAAGGTGGTCTCGGAAGATTTCCACAACGGCATCGTCAAACCGACAAATACCTCCTATTTCACCATGGTTGCGGTTGATGAAAAGACCCGCAAGCCGGTACCGCTGCCGGGCCTGATACTGGAAGAGGATGTGGAGGTAAAGCGCTTCCTGGAAGGGATGATGCGACGCCAGTTCAAGCAGCATCACCGCGAAGAGATGCGCCAGGCCCGCGCTGAGCTCGATATCGAGCGAGAGCTGCCCAAGCTCGACGGGCAGAACTGCAGGCTGGCCCGGCCGGTCTGACCTGGCTCTGCGCAAACAGGCGGGTTTAAAGCCCGCCCGTTTGCGATCTGTTTTCTAAATCCCCAGCCTCAACCCTGCTGTTCCCCTCTGTATTTTTCGGGACTCGCGCGCGTTCCCGTCACTGCATAGTTTCTAATCCCCGACTTCTTCTGCTTCCGGTCAGCTGCCGGAGCCTGACGCTTTCGATCCGTCGGCGGCAAAGCTATTGATTTGTATGCTTAGTAATTTTTATAATGCAAATAAGATTAGTTATCATTAGTATTACCGTATAGTTTTTTTGCCAGATAGCGAGCAGGGGGTCGACGTGAGTACGGAAACTGAATTAATGGCCGCGGGCGGCAAGCCTCAGCAGTTGGGTGATGAGACGCTGGCGGCAGACGCTGGCGATGCCTTGGCTACTGGCGATGCCTTGACTGCCGGTGGCCCCGGGGCTGCAGACGAACATGCCAGAGTATCGGGCGAAACCGGCGCGAACCCGCTTCAGTCAGCGCTGGCCGACGATCCATCCACAGCTACCCTGCCGCTCGATCCTTCGCTGGGCGAAACGCCAGATATGCCCCTGAGCCTGGTCGATCAGGTGATCGATTTTCTGGTCATGGGCGGGCCCGTGGTCTGGATTCTCTGTGCCTTCTCCGTGGTCGCGCTGACCATCGTTCTGCTGAAGCTCTGGCAGTTTGCCGTTATGCGCGCCGAGTCAGCGCGGGAGATTGACCGGGCGTTGAGTCTCTGGTCCGTGGGCGACCGTCAGGGCGCCATTAAGACGCTGAGGCAGCATCGCCCGGTCACCGGTCTGGTTGGGCTGGCCATGAAGGGCGTAGAAGCGGGGCAGGAATCCACTCTGCTGCGTGAAGAGCTGAGCCGGGTAGCGACCCAGCGGTTGGGGCAGATGCGTTCGTTCCTGCGTCCATTGGAGGTGATCGCGACGCTCAGCCCGCTGTTGGGTCTGCTCGGTACCGTGCTGGGGATGATTGTCGCGTTTAAACAGATGGAAGCGGCGGGCAGTCAGGTGGATCCCTCGGTGCTGTCCGGCGGTATCTGGCAGGCGTTGCTGACAACGGCGGTGGGTCTGGCGGTGGCGATCCCGGTGATGACCATCCACAACTGGCTGGAGCGCAAGGTCGAGCGTGTGGCTGTGTTGATGAACGACTCGGTGACCCGCGTATTTACCAGTGCGCTGTCAAAGCAGCATGCAGCGGCAGAGCCTGAGGTGTTCCGCCATGCTGCTTGATCTGGGCACTGCGCGTAAGCCCGCCAAAATCAGCCTGACCCCGCTGATCGACGTGGTCTTTATTCTGCTGCTGTTCTTTATGCTCACGTCCAATTTCATGCAGTGGCGACAACTGGATCTGCCGATCCCCACCGCCAGCGACACGCCGGCCGCAGCGTCCGAGGTAATCAGGGTGCGGCTGCTCGGTAATAGTGGCGATGTGCGGATTGCCGACACCACTTTCAACATTGCGGCCGGCGTGCCACAGGCCCTGATCGGTGATAGCGAAACGCTGATCGCCATTGAAGCCGAAGAAGGGGTATCGACCCAGTCGCTGGTATCGCTGGTGGACGCGTTAAGGCAGGCGGGTGCGGAAAAGGTTTCGCTGGCGGGAGTACTGCAATGATTGTTGATCCGGGGGCAGGCAGCCGCTCGAACAGCGCTGATGACAACATGATCCCGCTGATCAACGTGGTATTCCTGATGTTGATCTTCTTCATGATCGCCGGACAGATTTCCAAAACGGATGCGCTTGAGACCTCACCGCCGGAGTCGGTTAACGAGCGAAAACTCTCCGACAGCGAGTCGATTGAGCTGCTGGTATCCGCTGACGGGACCCTGTTTATCGGTGATCAGCCGGTTAGCCGGGACGAGCTGACCGAGGCGCTGAACCAGCGCGTCGAGCAGGTGGAAGACGTCAGCAGTCTGACGGTGCGGATCAAGGCAGATGCCGACCTGCCCGTAGCGGAGCTCAAGCCGCTGCTGTCCCGGGTGCGTGATGCGGGGCTGGTCAAAGCCTCGCTGATTACCCGTCTGCAGCCGGAGGAGCCGTCATGACACTGAGCAGCAGACACTGGATCTTTGCGCTGACCCTGGCGTTGGCACTTCATGCCGGCGGCGCTGCCCTGGTGCTGGCTCGGGACAGTGACTCCGAGGGCGCCAGGGATCTGGGTGAGAACGGTATCGAGATCGACCTGGGAATGATGGGCGACCTGGGCGCGGCCAGGGAGAGTCAGGAAGAGAGTGCGCCGGAGCCGGTGGCTGACGAGATCGCTGAGCCCGAACCGGTTGAACCGCCGCCCGAACCTGAAGCTGAGCCGGTCGTGGAGGAGCCTGAGCCGGTGGAGCCGCCACCACCGCCCCCCAGACAGAAACCGGTGGTGCAGGTTGAAAAAGAGCCGAAGCCGGAACCGCCCGAGCCTGAGCCGACCGTGGAACGGCAACCGGTTGAGTCACCCCGGGAGCCGGTGACAGAAACGGTTGCCAGTGCCAGGACCGCTGAAAAGGTTGCTGATGAAACGGCTGATGCCCAGCGTAAGCAGAGCACCGGTTCAGCCAACGCTCAGACTCAGGGGGGATCTCCGGCAGCCAGGCAGACCTGGTTCGGTGAGTTGGCCGCCCATCTGGCGCGGCATAAACGCTACCCGATCTCCGCCCGTCGCCGTGGCCAGGAGGGCGTTGCCAAGCTCTATTTTGTCGTCAACCGGCAGGGGCAGGTGCTTGAATTTAATATCAGGGAAAGTTCAGGCTTTAATTCGCTGGACGATGCGGTGATTGCCATGCTGGAAAAAGCCGAGCCCCTGCCGCGTTTCCCTGTTGAAATGGTACAGGATACCCTGAGTATTACGGTGCCAGTCGCATTCGCTATTAAAAACTAAGAGTCGATTATCGAGTTATTTAAAAGCCGTCATAGCTGATCCGTATCGGATAATAAATCAATAACTATTAATTAACTCCCGCCTTGACGTTCGTTCAAGGTGAATAGACCACTATGCTTAAAAAAGGAAGAACAATGGCTGAACAACCCAGGATTGCTGCAGGATTGGCTGCGGATGAAAGCTCTCGCTATTCTAAAATGGCAGCTGGAACGCTTACGCTGGCAATTTCTTCCGCGATGATAGGATCCCTTCATGCGGAAGAAGTTTCACTCCATACGCTTTTAATCGAGGATCAGAAAATTGCAGCTGATGCGAATCCCTACGCTGAGCCGGAAGCACCTTATAAAGCAAAACGTACCTCCGATACACGTAAAGTCCGTGATATCGCTGATACACCGCAAACTATGACGGTGCTGACGAAAGACAGTATTGAAGACTCGGGTAAAACCGAACTCAAGGATATTCTGAGTGCTCAACCGGGTATTACTCTGGGCACAGGTGAGGGCGGTAACTCCTTCGGTGACCGTTATATTATTCGCGGTTATGAGGCGCGCAGTGATGTGTTTTCCGATGGTCTGCGTGACCCGGGTCTGATCACCCGCGAAACCTTCGCTCTGGAGCAGGTTGAAATCTCCAAGGGCCCGAGCTCAACCTTTGCCGGTCGCGGTTCGACAGGTGGTGCGGTGAATACCGTCAGCAAGAAAGCGAGCATGGAAGAGGACTTCACCTCCCTGCAGGGCGGGTTGGGTACCGATGACTACAAGCGCTACACCATCGATAGCAACAAGGTGATTACCGGTGATTCGGGTATTCGCTTCAACGGCCTCTATTCCGAAGCCGATACACCGGATCGTGCCCCGGCCGGTGAGCGCCGCATCGGTGCCCTGATCTCCGGTGTTTATCAGCCCACGCGTAACACTCTGTTGTCTGCCGATTATTACTTCTTCCGCGGTGAAGATCGCACCGACACCGGTTATGGGCTGGATCGGCAGAGCGGTGAGTTCAATAAATACGACTACGTCGGCCAGAATGACCTGGATTTCCAGAACAGCGAAGCCGATATCCTGACCTTCAAGGTTGAGCACAACTTTGGTCGCGGCGTGACGCTGGAAAACAAAACCCGCTTCGGCCAGACGGTAAACGAGTATGTGGTGTCCGCCTATGATGGCCGCGGCTTTTTCGACAACAATCTGCGCTCGTTCAGCGGCTGGCAGGAGAACGACTACCTGGGTAACCAGACCAATCTGGTGATCGATAAGGAGCTGTTTGGCAAGCGCAACACCATCGTTGCCGGTGTTGAGATGGCAAGGGAAAACGTCGATGCCGGTAACTACAGCGTCGAGGCGAGCAACAGCTTTGACCTGGACCCGTACGACGCCGATAACGGTCTGTGGCAGGGCTCGGTGGAGCGCAGCGACAAAACCAGTGAACTGGAGCTGAAAACCGTTTCTGCGTACCTGATGGATACAGTCACACTCAGTGAAGACTGGGAAGTGTTCGCAGGCCTGCGTTATGACCATTTCGATTACGCGCTGGATACCGCAGCAAGGAACGGTCGTTTCGGGCCGATACCCGCAGCCTCTTACGCCTTCAGTGATGGCTTCTGGAACGGGCACCTGGGTCTTGTCTACTCACCCTGGGAGCAGGGTAATGTCTACGCCAGCTGGAGCACCTCGTCCAATATCAACGGCGGTGAAGCCGATGCCGGCACCAACTGTGGTTACGGCGGTCTGTGCACCGATTCCGAGGGTAACTACAAAAGTGCAGACCCGGAACAGTCCACTAATCTGGAGCTGGGTACCAAGTGGAACCTGATGGACGAGCAGCTGCTGCTGACGGCGGCGGTGTTCCGTATCACCAAGGATGACGTGATCGAAGGCGGTAACGATTCCTACAGTTCAGGGGGCTCTCTGAATACCGGTAAGAACCGTGTAGAGGGTGTCGAACTTGGCTTGTCCGGTAACCTGACTTCAAAGCTTAGCGGCCAGATGGGCGTGGCGATCATGGACTCCGAGACGCTGGAATCCTATCACCCGGATAACATCGGCCGTCCCAAGGCGAACTTCGCCGAGAAGAGTGCCAATGTCCAGCTGCGTTACCAGGCGACCGAAGCCTTGGCTTTTGGTGGTACCGCGACCTACTCCAGCGAGATCTTTGGTGGTCAGCCGGATGAGGGTGCCAGTGGTAACATCGAACTGCCGGACTACACCGTGTTCGATCTGTTTGCCACCTACGACTTTGACAACGATCTGAGTCTGCGGGCCAACCTGCAGAACGTGACGGATGAAGAGTACTACACCGCGGTCTACCGCGGCGGTAGCATCGTCTATCTTGGCGATGCGCGTGCAGCCAGCCTGACGCTCAGCTACAAGTTCTAACCACTGGCCGGCCCGGGGTTCCCTTCCTCCGGGCCGGCCTTTCCAATTTGAGAGGGTATGTCATTGATACTGCCAATAAAGCAGGTATTTACGGCCGATGAAGTTGCCACCATTAGGACGCATCTCGATCAGGCGAGCTGGGTTGATGGCAGCCTGACAGCGGGTAGCCGGGCGCTTGCGGCAAAGCGCAATCAGCAGCTCGATGAGAATGACCCGCTGGGACAGAAGTTGGGCGACCTGATACTGGGGGCGCTGGCAAAACATCCTGTGTTCATTTCCGCGGCACTGCCACTCAAGACATTGCCGCCGATGTTTAATCGTTACCGCGATGGCGAGACCTATGGCCGCCACGTGGACAACGCCATTCGGGTGGTGCCGGGCACCGCGACGCGGGTCAGGACCGATCTGTCCGCCACGCTGTTTCTGTCCGCCGCCGATGAGTACGACGGCGGCGAGCTGGAGATCGAGGGCAAGTATGGCAGCCAGTCGATCAAGCTGGATGCCGGTGACCTGATCCTTTATCCCTCCACCAGCTTGCACCGGGTCACGCCGGTGACCCGCGGCGCGAGAGTCGCGGCATTCTTCTGGATTCAGAGCATGGTGCGCAGCCATGAGCAGCGCGAGATGCTGTTTGATCTGGATACCAGCATTCAGTCGCTGACCTCTGCCGGTATCCAGGGCGCAGTGCAGGACGAGGATCTGAACCGCTTGACGGCTTTGTATCATCGGCTGATTCAGCAGTGGGCAGACACCTGAGGATAGACCATGAGCGATAAACCGGAACCGCCTCTGAGCGCCATTCCCCCGCAGCTGGTAAGTTTGGCCGATTATGCCGATCGGGCAGCGGCCCATATACCGACTGCGATCTACGAATATATCGTCGGTGGCGGCGCGGATGAGATCAGTCTTAAACGCAATCGCGAGGTGCTGGATCGCACCCTGATTCTTCCCCGGGTACTGGCGGATGTCACCCGGGGCACCACAGAAACCAGGGTGCTCGGCGAGCAATTTCGCCATCCCTTCATGCTGGCGCCGGTGGCGTTTCACCGTCTGGTCCACCCGCAGGGGGAGCTGGCGTCCGCGCGGGCAGCATCGGCGCTTGAGGCGCCGATGGTGGTGAGCACCCTGTCCAGTTACACACTGGAAAGCATCGCGGCGGAGTTGACCTCGCCAGGCTGGTTTCAGCTCTACTTCCAGCAGGACCGGGACTTCACGTTGAGCCTGGTGCGCCGGGCGGAAGCGGCGGGCTACAGCGCCCTGATGATCACCGTCGATGCCTCACTGCATGGCATCCGCAACCGCGCCCAGCGCGCCGGGTTCGAGCTGCCGCCAGGGGTTGAAGCGGTTAACCTGCGCGACCGGCCGCCGCTGCCAGGCGCGGTGCTTGAACCCAGTCAAAGCATTGTCTTCCAGGGCATGATGACCGAAGCGCCGACCTGGGAGGATATCGCCTGGCTGCAGGCGCGCACCCAACTGCCGGTGATTCTCAAGGGCGTGTTGAGCCCGGCCGATGCGGTGATGGCACGCGACCTGGGTATCGCAGGTCTGGTGGTGTCCAATCATGGCGGCCGTACCCTGGACTGCGTGCCGTCCGGGCTTGAGCTTCTGCCTGCCATTCGCCGGGTGGTGGGTGAGGAGATGACGCTGCTGGTTGATGGTGCTATAGCGCGGGGCACCGACGCCTTCAAGGCGATCGCACTGGGGGCCGACGCGGTGATGGTCGGGCGGCCACAGCTATACGCCCTGGCCGTGGCCGGGGCCCAGGGTGTTGCGCATATGTTGCGGATCCTCCGCGAAGAGCTGGAGGTGTGCATGTCCCTGGCGGGAACGCCAACGCTGGCCGATATTACGCAGGATGCGCTTTATCGGCCGGATTAAGCAGCGCTAGCGGCGGCGATAGTTCCTGTCACGGTGATAGTTCCTGTCACGGTGATAGTATCTTTCCCGGTGGTCGTGATAGCGGCTGTACGGGCGGTGCCGCGGCAGGTGCCGGATGGTGACCCGGTGTTTTGGGCGCAGCTCGATATGGTGGGGCAGGACGCGCACACCGAGCCAGCTGTCATGGGGCCGGTAGTAGTAGAGTCCGGAGTTGACCCCCAGGTAAACGCTGACATCGGGATAGAAATAAAAGTCGTCATAGCGGCTGTCGTAGTAGCCGTGCACACCGACGCGGGCCTGGGTGTCATAGGGGCCGTAGGCACAGGCCGTTAGCAGCAATGCAGTCAGGACAAGCGGAATGCTTTTTCGGGCTGACATGATTCACCTCCCAGTGAGGCTTCAGGGCCTCTATACAGCATAAGACACCGGTAGAGCTGAATTGCTGCTTAAGCGACCCTTTAATGCCATCACGCCGACCTTGTTACTTCCACAGGTCGGACACCGGTGTGTCCGGTGAGAAGCGGTTCGCGACCTGGGCCTGCAGCAGTTCGGCACTGGCCAGGGCGTCGGTGAGCGCATCGTGTGGGCGGTAGTGAGGCAGGTTGTAGCGGGAGCGACTCTCCGCCAGCCGGATCGAGACCTTCTTGCGTCCAAACAGCTTATCGAGATAGCGCTGATGTCTGCGCCGGTGCAGGCGCGCTTCGAGCTCAAGCGTATCGATCACTGGAAACTCAATCCCCTCCCTGATCCGCGTCTGCAGCGCCGCATTAAGAAAGTTGCGCTCGATGCCCCGGTGGTGCACCACAATCACCTTGCCGGCCATGATCTCAAGCAGCTCCTCGAGGATGCGTTTGAGGTCCGGAGCGGTTTCAACTTCCGAATGGGTGATGCCATGAATACAGACCGACTTGTGACTGAGGTTGCTGCGTGGTTTTAAAATCCAGTGGCGGGATTTACTCAGGCTGATACGGTTTAACGACATGGCGACCAGGCCGATACTGACGATATCGTCTTTGCTCGGATCGATCCCCGTGGTTTCGAAATCCATGGCGATCATCGGGACCTGGTCGATGGGGGTATCCGCAGCGACTGCACCGGCCTCGTAAAACTCCCGAAGTTTAGGGTGTTTGGTGCGCTCGGCCAGCTCCTTGAACCGCTTGGCCCAGTCCAGAATCGGGCCCTTGTCTGCCTTGCTGCGGCCGTCCTTGGACCCGACATGCTCTTTGCCGATATAGAACATGAAACTATCCTCAGTTGACTCGTCCGGGTTGGTAGCGGTACTTCAGGAATTTCTGCGCATTGCTCAGGATCTGGAACGCATCCTTGAGGTTTTTGCGCTCGAAATCGGAGAGGTTTTCCGGCTCTATCCGGTTATCCGGGTCGTTGCCGGCTTCCAGGTCCAGCGCCTGGTGGCGGATCCGTACCGTGGAGATGAACTCGAGCGCATCACGCAGATCCTGGCCGCGCCCGTGGGGCAGTATATCCGCGTTGATAATATCCTTGAGGCGTTCAAACGAGTTGCGCGATTTTGAGCCCACCGCCAGCGCATGTACGCGAATCAGGTCCGCCAGCGGAGCGGTACCGCGTCGTTTCATATCGATCGACTGGGTGTGCTGGCCCGAAGGCTCCATGACGAAATCCTTGAAGAAGCCCAGTGGCGGCGTACGCAGCAGCGCGTTGCGGGCCATACAGGCAAGGAATGTCGAGTTGTGGCGGGTCTTGCGGATGATCAGCCGGTTAAGGCGGTCCGCCCATTCGGTTTTACCCCAGACGCCGTCCAGATCGAAGAAGATCGAGCTGTTTAGCAGGCTCTTCGGCGTCGGCTTGTCGATCCATTCGGTGAAATACTCCTCCCACACTCGCAGCGGTTTACGCCAGGTGCGGTTGGTGGCCATGATGTCGCCCTTGCAGTAGGTGTAACCGCAGGCGGCGAGACCGTCGGAGACGAATTCTGCCAGCTTCAGGAAGTAGGCGTCATGCTTGTCGGGATCGAAGCGGTTGTCCAGGATCATGGCGTTGTCCTGGTCCGAGACGATCAGCTGTTCCTGGCGTGCCATGGAGCCCAGCGCGAGGAAGCAGTAGGGCACCGGTGGCGGTCCCAGTTTCTCTTCGCCCAGCTCCAGCAGTCGCTGTTTGAAGCTGCGGCCGATCACCGCCATGGCGCTGCCGATCATGCGTGAGTTGGCGTCCTCGCGCACCATGCGGGTGAAGCAGGCGCGTACTTCGCTGACCAGTGCCTTGAGCTCCTCGACGCTTTGGGTACGGAAGATGCTGCTGACCACGAACAGGCTGTTTTGTGATTCGTAGCGGATGATATCGGACAGGGCGATAACGCCAATCGGCTGCTGGTGCTTGAGCACCGGCAGATGGTGGACGTTGTACCTGAGCATCGCCAGCATCGCTTCGAACACCAGTTGCGTATGCTCCACATGGATCAGGTCGGTGGTCATGATCTCCGTGACCGGGGTGTCGTAGCTGAGCCCCGGCGCAACGAGGCGGTTGCGCAGGTCGCGGTCGGTAATCAGTCCGGCCATCACCGGGTGGCTGGGCGAATCGGCGTCGTCCGGGTGTCCCGGCGCGTCGTTGTGGTGCAGGATCAGCAGCGAGGAGACCCCCTCGTCACTCATACGCCGTGCGGCTTCCTTGGCCGTTGCCCGGGTATCCATCATGATCGCTTCGCGGCTGATCAGCACGTTGATCTCGGAGGTCATCAGCTCATTGGCGTCCTCCTTGCGGGCCACGGTCTGGCGCAGCCGCGTGCGGTCCTCTATCTCGACAAAGTCGGCGAACAGCTCGTTCTCTTCAAACAGCCGGTTAAAAGTCTCCTCGGGGATCAGATAGATCAGGCTGTCTTCAAGCGCGACGGCAGGAAAACGGGTGCGCTTGTGGCGCAGCAGGGCGAATTCGCCAAAGAAGCCGCCTTCGCTAAGCCTGTTATAGAGGTCGCCGTTACGTCGGTAGATCTCAACCGCGCCGCTGCGCAGCACATAAAGCGCATCGGTGAGCTGTCCGAACTCCAGAATCTGGGTGCCGGCCTTGAAGTAACTGATCTCCACCTCGGTGGCCACCCTGGCCAGGGTCTCTTCCGCCAGATCGGCGAAAGGGTGATGGCGGCGAAGAAAGTCGATAATTTCCAGATGTTCAGCCTGCATATTCTTACCTGATAAGCGGCGTTGGAATTAAAAAAGGGCGGATAGTCGTCACTACCCGCCCCATCACACTCAAGCGTGTTTTACGCCTCTGGGCGCGGCTCGGAAGCCAGACCCTTGATCACCGACGCAGTTGCTATCAGCAGTACGATGGTGAACGGGAAGCCGGTGGATACGGCCATGGCCTGCAGGGCGACCAGTCCGCCGCCGAGAATCAGGGCGATAGCCACCAGACCCTCGAAGGTACACCAGAACACGCGCTGCGGAGTCGGTGCATCCACCTTGCCGCCGGCGGAGATTACGTCGATAACCAGTGAGCCGGAGTCGGAGGAGGTCACGAAGAACACCACAACCAGGATGATGGCGATGAACGAGGTGATCTGCGACATCGGCAGCGCATCCAGCATAGTGAACAGCTGCAGCGGCAGTTCTGCGTCCGCAACGGCGGTGTAACCGTCGTTGACGTACTGGCTGATCGCGGTACCACCGAACACGGTCATCCAGAGCACACAGGCCAGGGACGGGATGATCAGTACACAGACGATGAACTCACGTACACTGCGGCCACGGGATACGCGGGCGATGAACATGCCGACGAACGGTGACCAGGAGATCCACCATGCCCAGTAGAAAGCGGTCCAGCCGGAGGCGAAGTTGGAGTCTTCGCGACCTACCGGATTTGCCAGGGCGGGCAGGTGCTCAAGGTACGACAGCAGGTTCTGGAAGAAACCGGTAGCGATCGCCAGCGTCGGTCCGACAATGATAACGAAGGCCAGCAGCAGAACTGCCAGTATCATGTTGATCTCGGACAGACGCTTAACACCCGCTTCCAGACCCGCCAGCACCGAAATCATCGCGATCGCGGTAATACCGATAACCAGAATGATCTGGGTGGTCTCGCCCAGCGGTATGCCGAACAGGTAGTTCAGACCTGATGCCGCCTGGGAAGCGCCCAGACCCAGGGAGGTCGCCAGACCAAACAGGGTTGCCAGTACCGCCAGGATATCGATGATGTGACCCGGCCAGCCCCACACGGATTCACCCAGCAGCGGGTAGAATACGGAGCGCATGGTCAGCGGCAGCCCCTTGTTGAACGAGAACAGCGCCAGGCCCAGTGCCAGCACGGCATAGATCGCCCAGGGATGCAGCGCCCAATGGTAGATCGTAGCGGCCATGCCAAGCTCAGCGGCAAGCGCAGCGTTACCCTCTGCATCACCTACAGCACCACCCAGCGGCGCCCAGTCGCTGCCGCTAAAAGAGGTGGAGAAGTGAGTCAGCGGCTCGGAAACACCGTAGAACATCAGGCCGATACCCATGCCTGCAGCGAACAGCATGGAGAACCAGCCGGCGTAGGAATAGTCGGGTGTGGCCTCGGTACCGCCCAGGCGTACTTTGCCCAGGGGAGAAAACGCGATAATCAGGCAGGCGAGAACAAAAATATTACCGGCACCGATGAAAAACCAGTCCAGGTTAGTGGTGAGCCAGCCGCGAATGCCGCTGAACATCGGTTCTACCTGGTTCTGGAAAGCGAGTGTGAGAAATACGAAGGCAATGATGGCTAGGCCTGAAACGGCGAATACCCGGTTATGGATATCCAGGCCAAAGGGGCCTACATTGACAACGATGTTGTCCTGTCCGACCTGGTAGTCGGTATCGTAAGGATTGACCTCCCCGTCGGGAATCATCGGATCTTTCGAATCCGTCATAGCGACTCTCTCCTTAAGATTGCTTCTGGCTGTTTTGTGGTGTCCAAGTTCTGAACGGTTGGCCGATAACCAATTCGGGAGTTAACAGACCCTATATCTTGCAGAATACGGTCGTTAGTATCCCGGTCGAGCGCTGATGACGCAACCCGAGTCCCTCTGAGGGCAGATGGGCTAAGTGAATGAGGTTGTGGGACTTTTCTATCCTTGAGGGTCATCGGCGGGCTGTGCTTCAAGTTTAAGGAACACTTTTCTAGCATAGACCAGAAGATTCTGTTGTCGCCATCAACTACGACATTTACTGTCCGCTGTGCGCCACATAACTGTCGCCTTAACAGGGATGCAATAATGAGTTTTGCCAATGCACTGAGTTTTTTGTTCGCCATCTTCATCTTTGGTATTACGCCGGGCCCGGGTGTGTTTGCGATTGTTGCCAGGGCGTTGCAACGTGGCTGCTTGAGCTGTCTGCCGCTGGCGCTGGGTATGATTCTCAGTGACGTGATCTACCTGGTACTGGCCTGCCTGGGGCTGGCGGCGCTGGCGACACACTGGGGAGAGGTGTTCACACTGATCCGCTTTGTGGGTGCCGCTTACCTGTGTTACCTGGGCTGGAAAATGTGGACCGCGGCGGTAGAACCGGTCACCTCGTCGGAAAAGCCGGACCGGCGTGATGCCCTGCACGCCTTTGTGCAGGGGTTTCTTATCTCTGCCTCCAACCCCAAGGTCATTCTGTTTTATATCGCGTTTCTGCCGACATTTATGGACGTAACCGCGCTATCCGGTGAGGGGGTTGTGATAGCGTCGCTGCTCACGCTGATCGGCCTGCTGGCCGGGTTGATGTTGATAGCCGCCACAGCAGCGCAGGCGTGCAGGTACCTGAAGTCCCAGCGTGCGGCCCGCACCATGAACCGGGTGTCGGGTTCTATCATGGCATTCGCCGGCCTCTATCTGGCCGGTCGACAGTAAATAGCAGGCAGCGGGCGGTATTCGTCGTCGGCCCGGCTGGCTCGGCAAGAGAAAATCCCGGGATGAACCAGCAGGGCCACTTATGCAAGCACTGCCCGGGTGGATGTGCCGCTGCGGTGCGCTTTTGACTCGTTATAGTGCGTTACTCCCCCTGTGTTTGTCGTCCTGCTTGCCGTGATTCCGCGACTCCGGCGAAACAGTTGTTGACGCTCTTTATGGTCAGTTTTTTGCTATAAAAACTTGTCCATCTGGACAACTAGCGTATTGGCAGGCACCGTATTGTTCGGAATTCCTGACCGTTCCAACTTTTACTAGGCGCTTGGATTTGGCGAATATGCACAGGTTTGCACTGACGAACGTGACCATCTTCACCGTGGATCCCGAGGATCGCGTGATCGCCAATGGCACTGTGCTGATTGATGATGGCTGTATCAGCGCCCTGGGGCCAAAGGCGGAGATCGAGATTCCCTCCGACATGCCCAGCATCGATTGTGGCGGTCGCAAGGCGCTGCTGCCAGGCCTGGTGGATGCTCACAGTCACTCCAGCCTGATGCGCGGAATCTCCGAGAATATGCAGCTGATGGAGTGGTTACCCTATTACCAGCGGGAGTTCCGTGCACTGACGCCGGAGGACGCCTACCACGCCGCGCGGCTGTCTTACCTGGAGGCGCTGAAAAACGGCACCACCTGTGTCATGGATATGTACCGTATTATGGATCGCTGCGCTGAAGCGGGGCGTGAGATCGGGCTAAGAGTGAACCTGGCGCCCTATGTCGCAGACAGGCCGGGGCTCGACTTTTTTGCCACCCTCGACGAAAACCGGCGTCTGATCGATAGCCATCACGGCGCGAACAACGGCCGTATCCAGGTCTGGATGGGGTTGGAGCATCTGTTTTACTGCTCAGCAGACGCCTACGCCCATGCGCTTGCCTGCGCCCGGGAGTTCGGTCTGAAGATCCACACCCACGCCTGCGAGCAGAAAGAGGAGGAGGCGGCGGTTACCCGCCATTTCGGCAAGCGCTCCATCGCCATGCTGGACCAGTACGGGGTGCTGGGTGAAAACACCCTGCTGGCGCATTGTGTCTGGTTAAACGATGACGAGATCAAGCTTCTGGCTGATACCGGCACCCGGGTGGCCCACTGCCCGGTCAGCAACGCCAAGTTGGCCAGCGGTGTGGCGCGGCTGCCGGAGATGCTCGATGCGGGCATTCCTGTCGGGCTGGGGACCGATGGTAATGTCTGCAACAACAGCCTGGACCTGTTTGAGGAGATGAAGTTCGCCTCGCTGATCCAGAAGGCAACCAGGCTTGACCCCATGTCGCTGCCGGCCTCTCAGATGCTGCGCCTGGCCACCCTTGGTGGCGCCGAAGTGCTGGGCCTGGATGATAAAATCGGCTCCCTCGAGGTTGGCAAGCGCGCCGACATGATTCTGCTGGATATAGGCGCCCCCAATCTCACCCCTTACTGCCTGGATGAAAAGGGCGGCAACCTGTTGTGGAATCTGGTGTTCTCCGCCCGCGGCAGCAATGTCACCGATGTCTGGGTGGATGGTGAGTGCCTGATCAGCGATGGCGAACCGACTCGCGTCAGTCAGAGTCTGATCGTCAGTCAGGCCCAGGTCACCGCGCATTCGTTGATCGCCCGCTGTGATGAGCTACCACCCAACCCCTCCGTTATGAACTGAAACCTGAAGGTAAATGTTGTGGATGCCCTGCCAATCATCTCTCTTGCAAAGCTGAACAGCGACGATCCTGCCGAGCGCAAGGCTGTGGCCGATGAGCTGGGGCGCGCCTGTCGCAAGGTCGGCTTCTTCTATGTCACCGATCACGGTATCGCCCCGGAAACGGTTGAGCTGGTTTTCAGCGAGGCGCGACGCTTTTTCGCGCAGCCGCTGGAGGCGAAAGAGGCGCTATCGATCAAGCGTTCGAAGCATAATCGCGGCTACGTGGCGATGGCGGATGAACAGCTTAATCCCGCGGCCGGCGCGGATATGAAGGAGGCGTTTAATATCGGTGTTGAGCTGGCGCCGGATCACCCGGACCTGGTAGCGGACAAACCGTTTCGCGGTCCCAACTTCTGGCCGGAACTGCCAGAGTGGGGTGACGAGTGGCGGGAGCATATGCTGACCTATTTCCATGCCTGTGAAGAGTTGGGACGCCTGATCCACCGTGGTCTGAGCCTGGATCTTGGCGTGGACGAGCATTTTTTCGACCGGCATCTGGCCAGGCCGCTGGCGACGCTCAGAATGCTGCGTTATCCGGCATCGGATGATGCCGTGACCCGGGACGACGGTGGTGCCGGTGCCCATACCGATTACGGCAATATCACTATTCTGGCCACCGACGGTGTTGCCGGCCTGGAGGTCGCCAACCGCGAGGGGCAGTGGGTACAGGCGCCGAGCGTCGACGGCGCTTTTGTCTGTAATATCGGTGACTGCCTGATGCGCTGGAGCAACGATACCTACGTCTCGACCCCGCATCGGGTGCGCCCGCCCCAGAGCGAACGCTACTCCGTCGCGTTTTTCATGGAGGTGGATCCGGAGTCCATCGTCGACCCGCGGCAGTTGCGCCCGGATGAGGCACCCAAGTACGCTCCGGTGCGCTTTGTTGACTACCTGACAGAGCGGCTTAACGCCACCTACGGTTATCGCAGCGACGATAATTGATGTCAGCCTGACCCGGAAACACAGATGCAGTTTGATCCACCGCTGGAAGGCGTCACCCTGCTGCGCCGCTACAAGCGTTTTATGGCCGATGTGCGCCGTGCCGATGGCAGCGAAATCACCGTTCACTGTCCCAATACCGGTTCGATGAAGAACTGTGTGCTTCCTGGCGTCGAGCAGGCGGCACTGATCTCCGACAGCTGCAACCCCAAACGCAAGTACCGCCATACCCTGGAGGCGGTGCAGGTGGCGCATGGCCATTGGGCCGGTGTGAACACCAGCCGCACCAATGCGCTGGTCGAGGAGGCTGTTCGCAGCGCGCTGATCCCGGAACTTGACCCGGTAAGCGGCGTGGAGCGTGAAGTGAAGTGCGGCGACAGCCGTTTCGATCTGGCGCTGGGTGAGCGCTACGACCCGCATACCTTTATCGAGGTTAAAAACGTCACCCTCGGGCCGGGGCCGGGTGATCCCGATGATGGCATTATCGCCTTTCCCGATTCGGTGACGGAGCGGGGCCAGAAACATCTGCAGACCCTGATGCAGGTGGTCGCATCAGGCAAGAGGGCGGTACTGTTCTTCTGTGTTCAGCACAGCGGCGCCAAAGCGGCGCGCCCCGCCGATGAGATCGACCGGCGTTATGGCGAACTGCTGCGGGAGGCCAGGGAAAAAGGCGTTGAGATCCTGGCCTGGCAGGTAAGCCTCGAGCCGGAAGAATTTGTTTTAGCGCGTAATCTTCCGATATTACTCTGATGCGGTTGCAGATTTGTTTCTGCGCCCTTTTCTGTCGCATTCAGGCATAACCCCGAATCCTCTCTATCTCCCGAAATCGCTGGGCTGTAGCGAATTCACAAAGTTTCCCGCTTTTTGTCGCAAATCGACATTGTCGGGACGTTGATAAACATCAGGTTCCGCAAAGCCGCCTATAAGATCGCCCTTAAGTTGCACATTCCTTTTTCGGCGTGGCTGTCCTTAGGTCTTGTAGGAGAATAAAAGATGTTTTCAAAGAGTGATGAAATTCAGGGCTTCGATGATGCTCTGTGGGCGTCGATCCAGCGTGAAGCGGTGCGTCAGGAAGAGCATATCGAGCTGATCGCTTCCGAAAACTATACCAGCCCGCGCGTGATGCAGGCGCAGGGCAGCGTTCTGACCAATAAGTACGCCGAAGGCTACCCGGCCAAGCGTTACTACGGCGGTTGCGAATACGTCGACGAAGTTGAGCAGATGGCGATCGATCGTGCCTGCGAACTGTTCGGTGCTGATTACGCTAACGTTCAGCCGCACTCTGGCTCCCAGGCTAACGCCGCTGTTTACATGGCTCTGTGCGAGCCGGGCGACACTGTTCTGGGCATGAGCCTGGCACACGGCGGTCACCTGACTCACGGTGCCCACGTTAACTTCTCCGGCAAAATCTACAACGCGGTTCAGTACGGCCTGAACGAAGAAACCGGCGAAATCGATTACGCTCAGGTTGAAGCACTGGCCGTAGAGCACAAGCCGAAGATGATCGTTGCCGGCTTCTCTGCCTACTCCCGTGTAGTTGACTGGGCCAAGTTCCGTGAGATCGCCGACAAGGTAGGTGCTTACCTGTTCGTCGACATGGCTCACGTTGCAGGTCTGGTTGCTGCTGGCCTGTACCCGAACCCGCTGCCGTTCGCAGACGTGGTCACTACTACCACTCACAAGACTCTGCGCGGTCCGCGTGGCGGCCTGATTCTGTGCAAATCCAACCCGGATCTGGAGAAGAAGCTAAACTCTGCTGTGTTCCCGGGTGGCCAGGGCGGCCCGCTGATGCACGTGATCGCTGCCAAGGCCGTTGCCTTCAAGGAAGCGCTGGATCCGGCATTCACCGAATACCAGACTCAGGTTTGCAAAAACGCCCAGACCATGGCTGACGTGTTCATCGAGCGCGGCTTTGATGTGGTTTCCGGTGGTACCGACAACCACCTGTTCCTGCTCAGCCTGATCAAGCAGGGTCTGACCGGTAAAGCGGCCGACGCAGCTCTGGGTCGTGCAAACATCACCGTGAACAAGAACGCGGTACCGAACGACCCGCAGTCACCGTTCGTGACTTCCGGTCTGCGTATCGGTTCTCCGGTGATCACTACTCGTGGCTTTAAGGAAACTCATTGCCGCAGTCTGGCCGGTTGGATCGCCGACATCCTCGACGTCCTGAATGACGAGGAGAAGCTGGAAGCGAAGATCGCCGAGGTGAAAGCACAGGTTCTCGACCTCTGTGCAGACTACCCGGTCTACCGCTGATCACTTTGAGGGCTGTGCGGACTCTTCGGGTTCGCACAGCGTTCGAAGCGCTCTGAATTAGTTAAAAAGCCGCGAATGCGGCACAGGTGTGGAGCTGACGTTATGCAGCGTTATTCAGGATTTGGACTGCTAAAGCACAGTCTGAGCTATCACGAAAACTGGCAGCGGGTTTGGCGTAACCCGACGCCGAAGAAAAAGTATGACGTCATCATCATTGGCGCGGGTGGTCACGGTCTGGCGACCGCTTACTACCTGGCCAAAGAGCACGGCATCACCAACGTGGCCGTACTGGAAAAAGGGCATCTGGGTGGCGGTAACATCTGCCGTAACACCACGATCGTCCGTTCCAACTACCTCTGGGATGAGTCTGCTGCCCTGTATGAACACTCCATGAAGTTGTGGGAAGGCCTGTCTCAGGAACTGAACTACAACCAGATGTTCTCTCAGCGCGGTGTTTACCACACCTGTCATACCCTCGGTGACCTGCGTACCAACGAGCGACTGGCTAATGCCAACCGCCTCAAGGGTATCGATAACGAAATGGTCTATGGCGACCAGCTGCAGAAAGAGATTCCGTCTCTGGACTGCTCTAAAGACGCTCGTTACCCGGTTATGGGCGCATCTGTTCAGCGTCGTGGTGGTAACGCTCGTCACGATGCGGTGGCCTGGGGTTACGCGCGTGCAGCAGACTCTCTGGGTGTCGATCTGATCCAGAACTGCGAAGTTATCGACATGGAGATCAACGACGGCAAGATCACCGGCGTGAAAACCAAGCAGTACGGCGTTATCAAGGCTGACCGTGTTGGTTGTGTCACTGCAGGTAACTCCGGCGTGATGGCCAAGATGGCCGGTTTCGAGCTGCCGGTTGAATCTCACCCGCTGCAGGCGCTGGTATCCGAGCCGATCAAACCGTTCCTGGACACCGTTGTCATGTCTAACCACGTACACGGTTACATGAGCCAGTCCGACAAGGGCGACCTGGTAATCGGTGCCGGTATCGACGGTTGGGTTGGTTACGGCCAGCGTGGTTCCTACCCGATCATCGAGCACACCATCCAGGCGATCGTCGAGCTGTTCCCGTGCACCAGCCGCGTGCGCATGAACCGTCAGTGGGGCGGTATCGTCGATGCTTGCCCGGACGCCAGCCCGATTCTGTCCGAGACTCCGGTCAAGAACCTGTTCTTCAACTGCGGTTGGGGTACCGGTGGCTTCAAGGGAACTCCGGGATCCGGCAACGTGTTCGCGCACACTCTGGCGCACGGTAAGGCGCACCCGCTTGCGGAGCCTTTCTCCATCAACCGTTTCAACACCGGCGCACTGATCGATGAACACGGCGCCGCTGGCGTTGCTCACTGAGGACTGACGAAATGCTGCATATCTATTGTCCGCACTGCCGCGAGCTTCGCGAAGAGGAAGAGTTCCACTCCAAGGGGCAGGCGCACATCGCGCGTCCGGCCGATCCGGATAACTGCACCGACGAGGAGTGGGGGGCTTACATGTTCTTCCGCAAAAACACTCGCGGTGTACATCACGAGATCTGGGTTCACAGCACTGGTTGCCGCAAGTTCTTCAACGTGACCCGTGATACTCAGACTTACGAGATCAAAGAAGTTTACAAGATTGGCGAGCAGCCCGAAGTGGTTGCTAAAGGTTAAGGAGCGGAGAAAATGAGCCAGAAAAACCGCCTCCAGTCCGGAGGCCGCATTGACCGTTCCAAGGCAGTGACTTTTACCTACAACGGTCGTCAATACAAAGGTTACAAGGGCGACAGCATCGCCTCGGCACTGCTGGCCAACGGCGTTGATATCGTTGCCCGCAGCTTCAAGTACAGCCGTCCGCGCGGTATCGTTGCCGCCGGTGCTGAAGAGCCGAATGCTGTACTGCAGCTGGGCGCCACTGAAGCGACCCAGGTGCCGAACGTTCGTGCTACCCAGCAGGAGCTTTACGACGGTCTGGTCTGCAGCGCCACCAACGGTTGGCCGAGCGTTGACACCGACCTGATGAGCTTCATGGGTAAGGTCGGTGGCAAGATGATGCCTCCCGGCTTCTACTACAAGACGTTCATGTACCCGCAGTCCATGTGGAAAACTTACGAAAAGTTTATCCGCCAGGCCGCAGGTCTCGGTCGTGCGCCGAAAGAGCGTGACCAGGATGAGTACGATATCGTCAACCAGCACTGCGACCTGATGGTTGTAGGTGCAGGTCCTGCCGGCCTGATGGCTGCACTGACTGCTGCGCGCAGCGGTGCCCGTGTCATCATCGCCGACGAGCAGAGCGAATTCGGTGGTCACCTGCTGTCCAGCCGTGAGCGTATCGGCGGCAAGCCGGCGGCTGACTGGGTTGCAGAGATCGTTGCTGAGCTGGCTAAACTGCCGGAAGTCACCCTGCTGCCGCGCTCCGTTGTGAACGGTTACCACGATCACAACTTCCTGACCATCAACGAAAACCGCACCGATTACATGGCGGATAAAGCGCCGTCCGGTCAGGTTCGTCAGCGTATGCATCGCGTACGTGCACACTGGGTGGTCCTGGCTACCGGCGCACACGAGCGTCCGCTGGTCTTCGGTAACAACGATGTGCCGGGCTGCATGGTTGCAGGTGCCGTATCCACATACGTTAACCGTTACGGCGTGGCTCCGGGCAACAAGCTGGTGCTGATGACTACCAACGACAGTGCTTACCAGACCGCTCTGGACTGGGCTGACGCAGGTCGTGAAGTTGTCGCGGTTGTCGATACCCGTGCCAACCCGCAGGGTGAGCGCATCGAAGCGGTTCGCAAGCGTGGCATCAAGGTCATGACTGGCAGCGCTGTTATCGATGTTCAGGGCAAGAAGCGCGTTAGCGGCGTTTCCGTCGCCAGCATCGACGCCAAGGGCGAGAAGGTCACTGGTTCCGTACAGAGCCTGAGCTGCGATACTGTTGCCAGCTCCGGTGGCTGGAGCCCGGTTGTTCATCTGTCCTGCCACACTGGCAGCCGTCCGGTCTGGAGCGACGAAGCGATCGGCTTCCTGCCGGGACCGACCGTCCAGAAACAGCTGACAGCAGGTGGTATCAACGGTACCTACACGCTGGACAAAGTGCTGAGCGAAGGTGTTAAAGCAGGCCAGGAAGCTGCCTCCCGTCTGGGTCTGAGCCCGGCCGAGACCAAGCTGCCGAACGTTCGCACTGTGAGCGAAGGCAAGCCGATGGCGCTGTTCCACATCCCGCACACCAAGCCGACCAGCCGTGCGCCGAAGCAGTTTGTCGACTACCAGAACGACGTAACCGCCGCTGGTATCGAGCTGGCGACCCGTGAAGGCTTTGAGTCTATCGAGCACGTCAAGCGTTACACCGCGATGGGCTTCGGTACCGACCAGGGTAAGCTGGGTAACATCAACGGTATGGCGATCACCGCCAAGGTGCTGGGTCAGACGATTCCGGAAACCGGTACCACCGTGTTCCGCCCGAACTACACGCCGATCGCGTTCGGTGCCATCACCGGTCGTAACTGCGGCCCGTTGTTCGAGCCGAAGCGTTTCTCCTCCATGCACCAGTGGCATGTAGAGCACGGCGCTGAGTGGGAAGACGTGGGTCAGTGGAAGCGTCCCTGGTACTACCCGAAAAACGGCGAAAGCATGCAGCAGGCACTGGATCGCGAATGTAAAGCGACCCGTGAAAGCATCGGCATTCTCGATGCCTCTACTCTGGGCAAGATCGATATCCAGGGTAAGGATGCGCGTGAGTTCCTCGGCCGTGTCTACACCAACGCCTGGGCTAAACTTGCTGTTGGCAAGTGCCGCTACGGCCTGATGTGTAAAGAAGATGGCATGGTATTCGACGACGGTGTGACCTCATGCCTGGCCGAAAACCACTTCATCATGACCACTACCAGTGGTGGTGCTGCAGCGGTTCTGGAATGGCTTGAGTTCTACCATCAGACCGAGTGGCCGGAGCTGGAAGTTTACTTCACCAGCGTAACCGATCACTGGTCAACCATGACCATCTCTGGCCCCAACAGCCGCAAGCTGCTGGCCGAGCTGTGTGATGATATCGATCTTGATAAGGACACTTTCAAGTTCATGGACTGGCGTGAAGGTACCGTGGCTGGCGTTCCGGCCCGTGTATTCCGAATCTCCTTTACCGGTGAGCTGTCCTTCGAGATCAATGTTCAGGCTAACTACGGTCTGTACGTCTGGGAGAAGCTGTTCGAGCACGGTGCCAAGTACAACCTGACGCCGTACGGTACAGAAACCATGCACATCCTGCGTGCTGAAAAAGGCTTCATCATTGCCGGTCAGGATACTGACGGCTCTGTGACGCCGCACGACCTGGGTATGAGCTGGTGTGTATCCAACAACAAGCCGTTCAGCTACATCGGCAAGCGCGGTATGGCTCGCGAAGACTGTGTCCGCGACCAGCGCAAGCAGATGGTTGGTCTGAAGACCAAGGATCCGAAAGTTGTGCTGCCGGAAGGGGCTCAGGGTGTGTTTGATCCCAAGCAGCCGATTCCGATGGACCTGGTCGGTCACGTCAGCTCCAGCTACTGGAGTGCTGTTCTGGACCGCAGTGTCGCACTGGGCTTCGTCAAGGGCGGTCACGACCGCATGGGCGAAAGTGTTTACTACCCGCTGGCCGATGGCCGCGTGATCGAAGCTGAAATTTGCAGCCCGATCTTCCTCGATCCGAAAGGGGAGCGTCAGAATGTCTGAGACAATTACTCCGGAAAACGAAGTCGCCAAAGTGGCGGTTATGAATCAGCTGCCGAGCGGTAACGCTCGTGTCGAGTCCCCGCTGCATCACGCGGAACTGGACAAACTGGCCGCGAGCAACCCTCGCGCCGGCGGTGTTCTGCTGCGGGAACTGAAGCTGCTGGGTCACCTGACCCTGCGTGGCTCCCAGGACAACAAGAGCTTCATGGATGGCTGCGCCGCAGTATTTGGCGTGGCTCTGCCCACCGAGCCGCTGACCTCCGTCGAGAAGGGCAGTGTCTCCATCCGCTGGATCAGCCCTGACGAGTGGCTGGCCGTGGTGCCGGGCGACCAGGCCTTCGAAGTTGAGCGCAGCCTGCGTGCAGCGATCGAAGGTCACTTCCAGGTCGTGAACGGCAGCGGTGGTCAGACTATCCTGGAACTGTCCGGTCCGAACGCGGTGGACGTGCTGAAGAAAAGCACCATCCTGGATCTGCACCCGAGTCAGTTCCCGGTGGGCAAGGTAGCCGGTTCCGTGTTCGCCAAGAGCACTGCGCTGATCCGCCGTAGCGGAGAAGACACCTGGGAACTGGTTATTCGCCGCAGCTTCGCGGACTACATCTGGCTCTGGCTGCAGGACGCAAGCCGTGAGTACGGCCTGGTAGTCAAAGCTTAAATCCGTTTCAGGCGCGCCGGTTTGTTACCGCCAGACCACCCGGCGCGCCTTTTTCTGATGTGTAAGGAGATAGCCATGAGCTCTCTGCCCGATTCCTGGATCTTTACCGCCAACTGCCCCAGCAAGCTGGGAACAGTGGATGTGGTGACCCGCTTTATGGCGGACTCACATAACTACATCAACGAGATCCACTCTTTTGATGATCGCGTTAGCGAACGTTTCTTTATCCGTATTGAATTTCAGCCGCAGGACGAAAACTTTAGTCGCGAAGCGTTCGACGAGCAGTTTGCGCCCCGTGCCGCCGAGTTTGATATGGAGTGGGAATTGACCGAACCCGGTCATCGCGAGCGGGTGGCGATCCTGGTCTCCAAGTACGACCACTGTCTGAACGACCTGCTGTTCCGTCACCGTACGGGTCAGCTGAATATCGAAGTGCCGGTGATCATCTCCAACCACCCGGACCTCCAGCACCTGGCAGAGTGGCACGGTATCCCGTACTACCATCTGCCGATCACCCCGGATACCAAGCCGCAGCAGGAAGCGCAGATTCTGGAGCTGCTGGAGAAGTACGATATCGATCTGGTCGTGCTGGCGCGCTACATGCAGGTACTGTCACCGGACATGTGCGAAACCCTGGACGGTTGGGCGATCAATATCCACCACTCCCTGCTGCCGGGCTTCAAGGGCGCACGTCCTTACCACCAGGCCTGGGAAAAGGGTGTGAAAATGGTCGGCGCCACCGCCCACTACGTGAACAATGACCTGGATGAGGGCCCGATTATTACCCAGGGCATTCAGTCGGTCGATCACGCTCACTACCCGGAAGACCTGGTGTCCAAGGGACAGGATATCGAGCGCATCACGCTGTTCAATGCGGTCAAATACCATGTTTCCAAGCGCGTCTTCCTGAGCGGACGACGCACTGTGGTGTTTAGCAACTAAGACGCACCCCGTCGTTGTTGTGTTGTCTTTTTAACCGGGCTTTGCCCGGTTTTTTTTGCCTGTCTGAAACCTTTACCGTCACGCGGCCAGCAATGGTCAGAGTGAAGGATGCCGGCGAAGAGCTCAAGTACGGCTAGATCATCGGCAAGTACACCGAGAAGGAAAGGTTCGGCGAGACCATCAGGCGCTATCGCTATCTGAAAATAACCGACTAACTCAGGCCCGCCCGGCGCCAGGCGGCGATCTCCTGTGCTCTTTTAGGAAGCGCTAGGCGGGTGCTGAAAGCGGTCAACGCATCGCTGTCTCCGTGCTTGATCTGTTGCGCGAAGCGGCAGCAGGAGTCGGCATCAGCTTGCGCCTTACCCGCTGGTAAGGCTGTTCTTGCCTTGAGTGTTCTGCGTTGAGCGCTCCTGCCAGCAGGTAAACTGCGGACAGAAGGGGTTGAGGTCGTCTTCCAAAGGCTGGAAAACGGTTCAGATAGCGAATCCTTGCGCTATCTGGCTAGCGTTCGCACTGTTCGGATGGCTGCGGCCCCGTAACTATTGCATGCTTGTCTCAATCCGCATCCGATGCGCAGCTGTAGTCGGAGCCAGATCGAATAGAGATAAAGAAAGGTCATCGTCATGTTGTCAAAGTCGGGGTGCTTCCTAGAGCAGGAGAATATGGCCTTTCGCGACTCTTACGGTGTCAGCGAGCATAATGCGCCGTTCAAGTTCGTACCTGCGTTTCAGGATGCTGTAAGCGGCAGGGTGGAACTTTCCCGGTTTCGCGATGGTCGGATAGCGCCTTTTCATACGCTGGATGGCGTGCCTGAAGAGTGGATAGTCAGTCGCAATAAAAAGGGAAAGGTCGAGTCGGTTAAAGCAAGCGTAGTATCGGGCTTTCTTTATCAGGAACGTTTTTTAAACCGCGAAGAGGCTGTCAAGTTTATCGAGGATATTCGATTTATAGAGGATAGGTGATTATAGTTGGTGGTGTTTTAAGCGGGATTGTAATTCTATTCTTCTATTTTAATTAAATTATACGCCTAACCTCTAATCTGAGTTTTAATTATTGTTTAAGCTATTTAGCTCTATGTGAAATTCATAGGGCTTTTTGTGCTTTTTACGGGCCTGTTTTTAGTTTTTGAATAGAGGTGGAATAGGCGTTTAAAGGGATGTTTTTGCCCTGCTCTGCGTTTCTGATGGAGTTTCGCTGAACAGCTTTTTGTAGTCTGATGAAAATCGACCGAGATGACTGAATCCCCAGTTCATAGCAATTTTTGATATGCTTTCCTGTCCGCCGGTTTCTACTATTTCATTGCGAACACCTTCAAGCCTGACCCGTTTAAGATAGGCGGTAGGTGGTTCGCCAAAATGGGTTTTGAAGTCCGCATACAGCTTGTTTCTTGAGACCCCCGCAACCCACTCAATGTCCTCAATGTGTAGGTCGTTCTTTGCATTGGTACGGATGTAATCGATGGTCTTGATGATATAGCCCGGCAGCTTCCTCTTGAATGCATCCTTGAGTGCATCGGTGTAGTTGTGGGGCTGGGAGGTCAGCAGTCCCTTTATCAGTGCTTGCTCGATATCGCGGATAAACGGGGCAAAGTTGTACAGGCTGTCCGTTTGCGAAACCTCCTGTTCTATGAGCCGTATCGTCCGCCACCAGGCACTGGAAGCTCCGACTCTGGCATCCATTTTTGTTTCGAAAATCAACGGCTTGTCTATTGCTCTGCCGAGCGCCGACTGAAGTGAAAGCTCCATTTCCCTACGTGAAATTCTGACCAGGCTCTTGCGGCAGTTACCACTGATGTTGAGCTCGCAGGGAGCCGAGGGAGAGATGATTATGCCGCTGGTGATATTGGATTCTATTTTGGAATCACCCGTGGAAAGCTCCTGGAACCCACTGATCGGCAGACTGATGCTGTAACTGTTCTGCAGATCCTCTATCTGGACCGTGACATCGGTACCGTATTCGATATGCCCAATCGCGGTCGTGGTGGAATTTAGAATATTTCCTTCATGCCGGAAGCGCATTTTTCGCGCGTTATAGACTTGAAGCTCATGGGGGCCGCAGATATCAGACATCCAGGAAACGGCATCGGCTGCGTCCTGAATATCGGCCAAAATTTTTTTCGATGAATCAGCTTCAAACTGAGTATGTTTTTCAAACATGGCATGAACCGGGTGTAATAGACCCTGGGTTTGGTTGTCGTTGGATAGTAGTTAAACTCTGAAATAATAGGTTAGCAGAACTAAACCTAACAAAAGCTCTATCATTGGTCAATTTATTGTCAGTTACGCAGCGGTTTTGGATGAGAATCTTTTAGTGATTGTTCGGAGTGAAGATAAATTTTTAGCGGAATTTTGAAAGAAATCGTAAAAGTTATTAATTTTTCTGATTTTTGTTTTCGCCGCTTTTTGGGGCGAAGTTTTCTTTTGAATTAGCTAAATGTTTGAAATTTATAGTGCGAAATCTGATGGGTTTTTGCCCTTTTTTGAGGCTTTGTGTTCGGTTTTGGTGCGGATTAAAAAGGGGATAGTGCTTCTAAAAAAAGTGGATAGGCGTGCCCAATGTCGCTCTGGTTTTATGAATGCATAAACCAACCGGCGGGGGTGAACGCTCCGCCTTGACCGGAGGCTGTCGCCATGACAACGCATACAGAAATGCTGGAGATCTGGAGAGAGAAGATCGAGTCAGCGCTTGATTTCCGTCCAGAAGACAAGGTCTACAAGGTAGCGAGAGAGATGTTCACCGAGCGTGAACTCTTCGACCTTGAGATGGAGCTGATTTTTGAAAACACCTGGATCTACGCCTGTCACGAAAGTCAGATCGCCAATACCCACGACTTCTTTACCATGCAGGCTGGCCGTCAGCCGATGATCATCACCCGTGACGCCAAAGGCGAGATCAATGCTCTGCTCAACGCCTGTCAGCACCGCGGCGCCACGCTTACACGCGTCTGTAAGGGTAACCAGTCCACCTTTACCTGCCCGTTCCATGCCTGGTGCTACAAGACCGATGGCAAGCTGGTGAAGGTCAAGGCGCCTGACGAATATCCGGCTGACTTCGACAAGTCGACCCGCGGCCTGCGCAAGGCGCTGGTCAGCAGCTACAAGGGCTTTGTTTTCATCAATTTGAACACCGAGTGCAAGCAGTCCCTGGAGGAGTTCCTCGGCGATGCGCGGATCGCCTTCGATATGATGGCTACACAGTCTCCGGATGGTGAGCTTGAAGTGCTGCCTGGATCTTCCAGCTACACCTTCGATGGTAACTGGAAGCTGCAGAACGAGAACGGTCTCGACGGCTACCACGTCAGCACTGTGCACTACAACTACGTGGCGACCGTGCAGCACCGTCAACAGCAGGATGCCCAGAAAGAGGGTGGTGCCAACAAGACCCTGGATTACAGCAAGCTGGGTGCCGGCGACAAAGAGACCGATGACGGCTGGTTCGCGTTCAAGAACGGTCACACCATTCTATTCAGTGATATGCCAAACCCGGAAGTGCGGCCCGGCTACGGTTCGGTGATGCCGCGTCTTATCGAAGAGTATGGCCAGACCCGTGCCGAGTGGATGATGCACCGCCTGCGCAACCTCAACATCTACCCGAGCCTCTTCTTTATGGATCAGATCAGCTCCCAGCTGCGTGTGATCCGTCCCGTCGCCTGGAACAAAACAGAGGTTCACAGCTTCTGCCTGGGCGTGAAGGGCGAGTCCGATGCGGATCGCGAAAACCGTATCCGTCAGTTTGAAGATTTCTTCAATGTTTCTGGCCTGGGTACCCCCGATGATCTGGTGGAGTTTCGCGAGGCGCAGAAAGGCTTCGAGGGACGTGCCGAGCGCTGGAACGATATCTCCCGGGGTTGCGATCGTTGGATCACCGGTCCAACCGCCAATACCGAGGCACTGGATATTCAGCCGGTAATGACTGGAGCCGAATTTACCCACGAAGGGCTTTATGTGAACCAGCATTCGACCTGGCAGCGCTACATGCTGGAAGGGCTGGCAGCTAAAAAACGCAAGGCGCAGGAGGTTTAAGCGATGAGCAACGTAATCCAGAGTATTGAGCAGTTCCTGTTCCGCAAAGCCGAATACTGCGATCGCCAGCAGTGGGACGAGTACCTGAATCTTTTCGACGCGGAGGCGGAGTTTCATATCCCGCAGTGGGATTCGGAGCACGTTTACACCACCAACCCGAAGCGCGAGATGTCGCTGATCTACTACCCGACCCGGGCAGGCCTTGAAGACCGTGTGTTCCGTATTCGTACCGGCAAGAGCGCCGCCTGCACACCGATGCCGCGCACCATGCACCTGGTCGATAACGTACAGGCGCAGCAGGAGGAGGATGGCACCTGGCTGGTCAAGGCCAACTGGGCGACTCACTTCTTTCGCTTCGGTGAGTCGGAATGCTTCTTTGGTTGGTCCGAGTACCGTCTGCGCGCTGATGGGGATAGCTGGAAGATCAAGAGCAAGCGTTCAATCGTGCTCAACGACAAGATTCGTCACGTGCTCGATTTCTATCACGTCTAAGTTCGGGCCGGGAGGTAATCAATATGCATAAGGTTGCACTGAGTTTTAACGATGGCCGCACCCACTTCATCGGCATCAACAGCAATGAAGTGTTAATGGATGCCGCGTTACGCCATGGGCTGACGCTGCCGGTGGATTGTCGCGAGGGGGTGTGTGCGTCCTGCAAAGGGACCTGCCAGTCAGGTGAGTATGATCTTGAATATGTGGATGAGGATGCGCTGAGTGAGGGAGACCTGAGCAAAGGTGCAGTTCTCACCTGTCAGATGCGGGTCAAGAGCGACTGCGCGGTAAGCTTCGATTTTGATTCGTCTATCTGCACCAGTGCCGGGCCGGAAGTTGTGGAGACAAGGGTCTCGCGGGTTGAAGTGCTATCCGATTCCACGGCCACCCTGCATCTGGATGCCAGTGCTCGCGATGGGCAGCTCGATTTCCTTCCTGGCCAATACGCTCATGTGCAGGTACCCGACACTGAAGAGTGGCGATCCTACTCCTTCGCCTGCGAGCCCAACGCTGACAACCAGCTGCAGCTGCTGATTCGGCTGCTGCCCGATGGCGTGATGAGCAACTACCTGCGTGATCGTGCCAAGCCCGGCGACCGCATAAGCCTGAAAGCGCCGCTGGGGGCTTTCTATCTCCAGCAGGTCAAGCGGCCGCTGATCTTCGTGGCCGGCGGCACCGGGCTGGCGGCGTTCCTGGGCATGCTCGACCAGATGGCGTCCAACCCGGAGAAAGCACAGCAGCCGGTGAGGCTGTTCTACGGTGTCACCCGGCCCGAAGATCTGTGTGAGCTGGAGCGACTGAAAAGCTATGAGCAGAGCATCGCGGATTTTTCATTCCATACCATCGTCATGAATGGCGACGAAAGTTGGCAGGGCGAAACCGGAGTGGTGACCGACCTGTTTGACGAGTCCCACTTTAATGGCGGCGAGGTCGACGCTTATCTGTGCGGGCCTCCGCCGATGGTTGAGGCGGTCAAGTCATGGCTGGACCAGCGCAACATGGAAAACAGCCGTATCTACTTCGAGAAGTTCTCCGCCAGTTAATACTGAAAGAGCCAGCACGGGAAATAATCAAAAACAAAAGTGGCGTGGTTTTTGCGCGGTGTGTACTGTGCAACGATGATTTGCGGTAGTGGCTATTTAAGGATGGGTCGCTTCTATGGTTGGCCGGTAATGGCTGGAGCGTCCTGATCGCCTGAAAACATATTTATCGGATGACCCGAAGATAATTACAGCGAGAAAAATGGAGTTAGAGATGTCGATGAAAGGTTTAATGACTTCCGTGATGGCGGGCGGCTTGGCCCTGATGATGACGGTGCCGGCACAGGCCCGTGATTTCCGCCTTGGACTGATCACCCCGCCGCCGCACCGTTGGACTCAGGCTGCAGAAGCCTTTGCCGAGGAAGTGAAGGAAAAGTCGGGTGGCGCGCACAGCATCGCTGTTTTCCCTTCCCAGCAGCTGGGTAACGAAGCGCAGATGGTGCAGCAGTTGCAGACCGGCGCGCTGGATATGGCTTTTCTGACCGTGGCTGAGATCTCCAACCGTGTGCCTGATTTTGGTGCGCTTTATGCGCCTTACCTGGTCGACAATATCGATCAGGCGGCTGCTCTGCTGAAGTCTGAAGCCGCGACCGATCTGCTGAGCCAACTGCCTGCGGAAGCGGGTCTGGTCGGTGTGGGTTACGGCATGGCGGGCCTGCGTCAGGTGATGAGCCGGGATACGCTGGAAAGTCCTGCAGACCTGGAAGGCAAAAAGCTGCGTATCACACCTTTCGAGCCGATTCGTGATTTCTACATGGCGACCGGTGCCGCTCCGACGCCGATGCCGCTTCCGGCGGTCTATGATGCGTTGGCCAATGGCCAGATCGACGCCATCGATATGGACTTCGATTCCATCCTTATCTTCAAGTTCTATGAACGCTCCGACAAGATGCTGATCTCCAACCACATGATGTTCCCGATGGTGGGCGTGGTATCTGGCCGGGTCTGGAAAGATCTGAGCGCGGAAGATCGTGAGCTGCTGCAAACCAGTATGCGTGCTCAGCTCGATGCCGTGATCGATCACTTCCAGGCACTTGAGAAGGAGCAGGAGAAGGAGCTGCGCGGCCTGGATATCACTATCCATGAAGCCACCAAGGAGGATTTCGCAGAGGCGATTGCCGAGTGGGAGACGATCTGGTCCGAAAAGGCAGCATCCCTGCCTAACTTGAGAAAAGCGGCTGCCGAGATCAAAGGTAGCTGATCCTTAGAGTCAGAACCCCCGCAGGCTTCAGGCCTGCGGGCAAGGAAGTCCGATGTTAGGATTCATTTCAGACCGGCTGGTCCGTATTGAGATGGGGCTGGCCGCGATCATGGCCGCTGCCGTTACCCTGCTGATTCTGTTGAATATCGCCAGCCGTTCATTGGGCATGGCGATTTACTGGGTGGATGAGTTGGCGATCTACGCCATGATCTGGACCACTTTTCTGGCCACATCCGTTGCTCTCAAGCGACGCCAGGTCGTGGCCGTTACGTTGCTGGTTGAACTTCTGGGGCAGCGTACCCAGGCCTGGGTGCAGGTGCTCTCCGACCTGATGATTCTCACCTTTGCGGTAGCAGTACTGGTGCTTTGCTGGCGCTGGCTTGATCCAATGACATTTGCAGGTTTTGGTTTTGACATCAAAAAGTTTCAGGGGGATACCTTTAACTTTGTATATTCGGAAAAGACCAACACCATCGGTGTCAAAAAAATATGGCCCTGGCTGATTTTGCCTATTTTTTCTATTTCGCTGACCTTGCACACGCTAAATAATATGTTGGGCAGTCTTAAAAAGGCGGTGTTTGCCAAGGAGGCTGTAGAATGACATTTGCCGTATTTTTAATTCTTCTGTTTGTCAGTGTGCCAATTGCCCTCGTTCTGGCACTGACAGCGCTGTGGTATATAGCGACATCCGGTAATTCAGTACTTTTTGACTCTTACCCTCAGCAGCTGTTTGGTGCCATTGAAAGTTATGGGCTTTTGGCTATTCCATTGTTCATGCTGGCCGGGGAGTTGATGAATGAGGGAGGTCTGACGAGTCGCCTGATCAATCTTGCGCGTATCCTCGTGGGTGGCTTCCGCGGTGGCCTGGCCTACATCAACCTGGTGGCCAATATGATGATGGCAGCGATCATGGGATCGGCGGCTTCGCAGATTGCGATCATGTCCCGTGCCATGGTGCCGGCGATGGAGAAGGAGGGTTATTCTGGGTCCTATGCTGCGGCGATTACGGCCGCCGGCGGACTGCTCTCTCCCATCATTCCGCCCTCCATGCTGTTTGTGCTCTTTGGCGTGCTGGCGCAGATTCCCATCGCCGAAATGTTTATCGCCGGTATCCTGCCGGGCCTTCTGATGTCACTGCTGTTCTTTATCGTGATCGCCGTGGTGGGGCTGGTTCAGCAGTACCCGAAAGGGGAATGGCCGGATCGCGAACAGCGCCGGAAATTCCTGGTGATGGGGCTGCCTGCGGCCTCGATTCCCATCGTCATTATTGGCGGTATTCTGACTGGCCTTGCGACACCTACCGAGTCTGCTGCACTGGCATCTCTGGCGGCGCTGCTGATCGGAAAGTATATCTATAAGGACCTTAAGTTCTCGCATCTGCCAGAGATCCTGCGGCGAACGGCGCTTAACGCGGGTATGGTTATCATGCTTATCTCCGCCGCCGGGGTGTTTGGCTGGGTGGTGGTCTATGAGCAGATTCCGCAGGCAGCGGCTGCATGGATTGCCGAGCAGACCTCCGATCCCTTTGTCTTCATGCTGATGGTGATCGGGGTGCTGATTCTGGTCGGCATGGTGATCGACGGCATAGCGGCTTTGATTCTGGTGGTGCCGATTCTTCTGCCCATCGCCCAGGACCAGTTTGGTATCTCGCCTTATCAGTTTGGTGTGGTCGTCTGCCTGACGCTGGTGATGGGGTTGTTGACTCCGCCTGTCGGTGCCGGGCTGTTTATCGGCTCGTCGATGACCGGGATCCCGCCGATGAAGATATTCCGCTCGCTGCTGCCTTTCCTGCTCGCTACGCTGGTCACGCTGCTGCTGCTGGCAGGGGTACCTGAACTGGTGCTGGCGCTGATCTGATCAGGTGATGCTTCAGGTGCAAAGCGGGGCTGTTCAGCTCTTGAATTCAGCTTCGCGCTTTGCGCAGCGTTTCGCTGGGCTTTTCGCCGAACAGCTGCTGGTAGGCCTGGCTGAACCGGCTCATGTGGCTGAACCCCCAACGGCTCGCAGCCGCGGTGACTGTGAGGGTTGAGGTCGGAGCCATCAGGGCCTTCCTGACCCTTTGCAGGCGCACATTGCGCAGATATTCCATGGGCCCGGTTTGGCGAAACTCCTGAAAGCCGTAGTAGAGGCTGCGTACACTGACTCCGGCGATATCAGCCAGGTCTGAGGGGGTCAGTGGTTGGTCCGCGTGAGCCTGGATATATTCCTCCACACGTTTGACGTGGCGCGGCACGGGCTGCGGGCGTTCATCGGCCAGTGGCTCCGAGTAGTTGTGCGGTTGTTCGCTTAGCAGCGTCGCGATCAGAAGCTCCTCCAGCTGGGTCAGAATCAACGGCTGCTGCAGGCTGTCCGGGCTCTCCTTCTGCAACCGGGTGATATATTCCAGCGCATATCTCCAGGCGGGTATCTCCAGCCAGTTGAAGCCACTCTTGAACACCAGTGGCTGTTTCAGCGGGTGGCCCAGGTGGCGGCTACAGAGCTGCTCCAGCTTCACCCGGTCGATGCGTAACATCAGCTGGTCGCAGTCATCGTAGTAATGCATTCTGAGCTGCTGTGTGGGGCTGATGATCACACCTTTTCCGCTGCCGGTCAGGATGCTGTCATTGTCGCAGATGATCTCGGCACCGCCCGTAATCGGCATCTGTACCAGAAAAAACTCCTCCAGCCGGTCCGGGTCCACCCGTACTTCGCCGCCATATCTGAGACGGTGTACGGAGAGTGCGGCCAGTGAAAACTGATGCAGGCGTGAGTGCTGCGCACCTGCAGCCCGCAGCCATTCAAGCTCATGCGGCTTGAATGAAAGGCCAACCTGGTTTTTAACCTCTTCAGCGTCGTCGGAATCCAGCACTTTTAAATCGGGCTGATCCAGTAAGGCACCGATCAATATTTCTGATGGCGAACTTTTACCTGACATTTGCATCGTCTCAATAGCAGGATGTCCATTTATTTAAATTTATTGTGTGGCCGTTTTTTAATTGTCCCAACTGTTAGTTCCAAGTTTATACCCTTATTTGATTAACCGGTATGTGTTTTCCGCACTAAGTGGATAGTCGCTGCCATATTCGGCGCGTAAGGGGTAAAGGCTTTTGCTTAGTATGAATTCATCGTCATTCAACATTCAAAGCAGAGGCACCTGATGAAAAGATCGATAAATATTTCGGCAAAAGACGGCAGCGGTGAATTCAGCGCCTATGTATCTGTACCGGCATCTGGCAAGGGGCCGGGTCTGGTCCTGTTGCAGGAGATCTTTGGCGTCAATGAAAACATGCGCCAGGTCGCTGACTACTATGCGGAAGAGGGCTACCTGGTTGTGGTGCCTGACCTCTTCTGGCGTCAGGAAGCCGGGGTCGAACTGGCCTATGACGTGGAATCCTGGAAAAAGGCGTTCGAGTTCTATCAGGGCTTCGATCAGGACAAGGGTATCGAAGATATCGCCGCTACCATCGATGCGCTGAAAGGGCTGGAAGAGTTTACCGCTGGTGTCGGTGTGCTCGGTTTCTGCCTCGGTGGTCGACTGGCTTACCTGACCGCCTGCCGCTGTGATGTGGATACCGCCATCGGCTACTACGGCATGGGGATGGAAAACCATCTGGACGAGGCAGACAACATCAAGGGCAAGCTGGTGCTGCACTTTGCCGAGCTGGATGAATACTGCCCGGCTGAAGCGCGTGACCAGCTGTTCGCCGCGCTGCAGTCCCGCGACAACATGGAGCTGTATCTCTACCCGGAAGCGGACCACGCTTTCGCCCGTTCCTGCTCCGAGCACTACCACAAACCCTCTGCGTTGATGGCGCATCAGCGCTCGGTTACCGCACTGCGCCGGACTATCGGCCCGAACTACGACCTGTCCTATCTATGGGACAAGCATTGCGAGTATGAATTCGCCACCCGTAACGTGGACGACACCATGGCAACCATGGTGGCAGAACCCTACGTGAATCACATTCCGACACTGACCGGTGGTGTTGGCTACAAGGAGCTCTACCGCTTCTACAAGCATCACTTCGTAGATTCCAATCCGGCCGACACCAAGCTGGTGCCAATCTCCCGCACCATCGGTGATACCCAGATCGTTGATGAACTGCTGTTCTGCTTTACCCACGATCAAGAAATCGACTGGCTGGTGCCCGGCATCGCCCCCACCGGTCGCTACGTGGAGATCCCGCTGCTGGCGGTGGTCAAGTTCCGCGGCGACAAGCTGTATCACGAGCACATCTACTGGGATCAGGCGTCCGTTCTGGTTCAGCTCGGTGTGCTGAATCCGGAAGGGCTGCCGGTTGCCGGACGGGAAACCGCCACCAAACTGCTCGACGAAAGCCTGCCCTCCAACGAACTGATGGCCAGCTGGTCCAGCAGTGAAGGCAAAGCCTAAGGGGGCGTGTCATGAGCATGTTTGAAAATTCTGTGGCAGTTATTACCGGTGGTGCAACGCTGATCGGTGCAGAGCTGGCAAAAGCCTTTGTCGCCGAAGGCGCCAGGGTCGCGATCCTTGATCTGGACGCCGATAACGGTGCCAGACTGGCGGATGAACTGGGCCCGTCGGCTCTGTTCATCGAGACCGATATCACTGAAGACGACCAGCTGAAGGCGGCTGTTGAGCGCACCGCCGAGCAGTTCGGTCAGATCGACCATCTGGTCAACCTGGCCTGCAGCTATATCGATGAGGGCGTGGAGTCCAGCCGCGGCGACTGGCTCAAGGCACTGGATATAAACCTGGTCAGTGCCGTGATGGCCGCCAAGCTGTGCCGTCCCTTTATCCAGCAGAGCGCTGCCGGCGCCATCGTCAACTTCACCAGCATCTCTGCCCAGGCGGCACAGACCGGACGCTGGATCTATCCGGCCAGTAAGGCGGCGATGAAGCATCTGACCCGCAGCATGGCGCTGGATTTTGCTGCCGATGGCATCCGTGTGAACTCGGTGTCACCGGGCTGGACCTGGTCCCGGGTGATCGGCGAAGTCAGCGGTGGGGACCGTGAGAAGGCCGATCGGGTTGCCGCTCCCTTCCATATGCTCGGCCGGCTCGGCGATGCGCAGGAAGTTGCCCAGGTGGTGCTGTTCCTCTGCTCCCCGAAAGCCAGCTTTGTCACCGGCGCCGATTACGCGGTGGATGGCGGTTACTCGGCGCTAGGACCGGAACAACAGGAACCGGCGATCCCGAAGCTCGCTGAATAACCCAACAGATCAGAAAAATTACGCATCAGGAGTCATCCAATGACACGCAAAATCGCAATCGTAGGTGCGGGCCAGTCGGGCCTGCAGACCGGGATCGGCCTGCTCAAAGCCGGTTATGAAGTATCTATCCTCTCCAACCGTACGGGTGAACAGATCAAGGCCGGCAAGATCATGTCGAGCCAGTGCATGTTCGATATGGCGCTGCAAAACGAGCGCGACCTGGGTATCGATTTCTGGGAGAAGGATTGCCCGCCGGTTGAAGGTATCGGCCTGCGCGTGCCAGATCCCGCTAATGCCGGCAGCAACCTGATTGAGTGGGAAGCGCGTCTGGACAAGCCGGCGCAGTCGGTGGATCAGCGCATGAAAATGCCGGTGTGGATGGACGAATTTGTGCGCCTCGGCGGCGACCTGCAGATCCGCGACGTGGATCTGGACGTGCTGGAAGAGCTGGCCGTTGCCTATGATCTGGTGCTTGTTGCCGCAGGTAAGGGCGACATCGTCGGCATGTTTGAGCGTGATGCCGAGCGTTCCACCTTCGATAAGCCGCAGCGCGCACTGGGGCTGACCTATGTGCACGGTATGAAACCGATGGAGCCGTTCTCCCGTGTCTCCTTTAACCTGATTCCCGGTGTCGGTGAATACTTTTGCTTCCCGGCGCTAACTAATAGCGGCCCCTGCGAGATCATGGTGTTCGAAGGTATTCCCGGTGGCCCGATGGACTGCTGGGGCGATGTGAAAACCCCGCAGGAACATCTGGCGCGCAGCCTGGAGATCATCAAAAACTTTGCGCCCAGCGAATTCGGCCGCTGTCAGTCGGTGGAGCTCACCGACGATAACGGGGTTCTGGCGGGCCGCTTCCCGCCGACGGTGCGCAAGCCCGTGGCCACCCTGCCGTCCGGTCGCAAGATCATGGGTATCGCCGATGCGCTGGTGGTCAACGATCCGATCACCGGGCAGGGCTCCAACAACGCTTCCAAGTGCAGCCGCATCTATCTGGACGCGATCATGGAGCAGGGCGACAAGGCTTTCGATGAAGCCTGGATGAAGTCCACCTTTGAAACCTACTGGTCCTACGCAAATGGGGTGGTGGACTGGACCAACAGCCTGCTGCTGCCGCCGCCCGAGCATATCCTCGAGCTGTTGGGCGCTGCCGGGCAGGTGCCTGAGCTGGCTTCAATTATCGCCAACGGCTTCAACGACCCGACCCAGTTTATGCCCTGGTGGAAAGACCCCGTCGCCTGCGGCGAGCTGATCAAAAAGCACATGGCTTAAGGAGGCGAAGATGACGACTGCAAACCTGGCTGTTGCCGAACGCGCCGAAGCGATGCCTGCCAATGAGATCGATCCTCGTGAACTACGCGACACCCTGGGTCTGTTTGCCACCGGTGTCACGGTTGTAACCGCGCCGGGCAGTGATGGTTCTCCGGTGGGGATCACCGCCAACTCTTTCTCTTCACTGTCCCTGGATCCGCCGCTGGTGCTCTGGAGCCTGGCGCTGAAGTCGAAAAACGCTCACCTGTTTCAAGAGGGCAAGCCCTTCGCAATCAACTTCCTGGCGGCTCAGCACCAGGAGCTGGCGCTGCAGTTCGCGCGTCCGGTGGCGGACAAGTTTGACGGGGTTGCGCATACCACCAACGCACGCAACGTGCCGCTGCTTGACGGAGCCCAGGCCCAGCTCGAATGCACGGTCAGCTTTACCAAGGAGCTGGGCGATCACCTGCTGATCGTGGGGCAGGTGGATGCCATGCGATCCGAGCCTGCTGACCCGCTGCTGTTTTACCGCGGTGCATTTGCCAGCCTGCAGAACTAAGCGTTGCCGCCAGCCCGGTTCTCGGGCTGGTGCCGATCACGCCAACCTATTTAGGGAAACACTTTGATGAGAGTCCGTATACCGACAAAGCTCACGCTCGCAGTAAGCATCGCCATGCTGTGTTCCAGCGCCGCGCAGGCCACCGAAGGTGGTGGTTCCAACTACCCGATGGGCGCCGAAAACTACCTGGTCGGTGCACTGCCGCCGGCCGGGGTTTATCCGCTGATCTACGCCCAGCATTACAGTGCCGATGATCTGAACGACGACTCCGGTAACAGCCTGCCGATCGATTTCAGTCTGGACGCCAATGTGGTTGCCCCGCGTCTGCTCTGGGTAACCGATAAGACAATCTTCGGTGGTCAGTTCGTTGCTGCCGCACTGCTGCCTCTGGTGGATCTGGATGTGTCCGTGAATGGTCTCAGCCAGAGTAATCAGGGTGTCGGAGACCTGGATCTGACAGCGGCTCTGGCCTACCACCACAGTCCCAACCTGCATACGGCTGTTGGCATCGATCTGTTCGCGCCCATCGGCGAATACGACAAAAATGACCTGGCCAATATCGGCCGTAACTACTGGGCTGTGCAGGCGGTCTATGCGGCATCCTGGGTGGATCCAACGGGTCTGAATGCCGATATCAAGTTGATGTATGACTACAACTTTGAGAACGATGACACCAACTATAAATCCGGCCAGGAGTTTCATTTCGATTATTCCCTCGGCTGGGGCGTTACACCGAACTGGACCGTTGGTGTCGGTGGTTACGGCTACAAGCAGGTGACCGGTGATGAGGTCAATGGTGTAGATATCGGTAACAAGGGCCAGGCGTTCGCCTTCGGTCCAAGCGTGAAATACGCCAATGACCAGGGCTTCTTCATCACGATGAAATATCAGAAAGAGTTCGCGGTCGAGAATCGTCCTGAAGGCGACGCTTTCTGGGTCAAGGCTATCGTTCCCTTCTGAGCTATCTCCCCCTTCTGACAGTTCCTTTTGATAGTCCTTTTTTAACCGGCCTTCGTGGCCGGTTGTTTTCCTCTTCTGTTTCGCACTCTCCCTTGTTTGACGGGCGCTTGAGCAGGCCTTCATGTGTCAGTGGCTGAGACGCTGTTGCGGGCTGCATTCGAGAGCTCAATATCCGCTGAGTGCAGGGAGTATCCGGATAGTGCCGAAATATTCCTGCTAATACTCGAACTCTCTGTTTTATCGGTATAGTGAAGAAAAAATATCAAGCCCCTCGTGCCTATATGCTGATTAAGCGCAATAAAAAAGTGGGAGATCTGTATGTCCCCAGGCACGAATCCGTCTTCCTGTTTAGAGAAGGCGCTAATAGACGACGTAAATCGACAGCTGTTTCACTCAATCAGCCTTGAAGAGGTCAGAGATGAGGTGGCAGCAGCCTACAGGCCGCACCGTCTCGATGCCAAAGCCGGCAGCATGCTGGATGCGCGCATGCACTCGCTGCCGCTGGGCCAGGTGAAGTTCAACCGCCTGAAGTACGGTGCAGACGTCAATATCGACCCGAAACACCTGGAGCAGTTTTATCTGATTCAGATGCCGGTGGTGGGTCGCGCCAATATCACCAGTGGTGACAGCCGTATCACCTCCAACCAGCAGGTGGCCGCGGTGTTGAACCCGACAGACCCGCTGCGCATGGAGTGGAGCGGGGACTGCGATATGTTGATGTTCAAAATCGAACGTGAGGCGGTGGAGCGCGCCTGCAGTCAGGAGCTGGGCCACTCACTCAATGCTCCCTTGTGTTTCCGGTCCGAGCTGCGCTGGCAGGCTGATCCGGTCTGGCACAACATGATGCTCTACCTGACCAGCCTGTTGCAGCAGTGCCCCTCTGCCACTGACAGGGTTCTGGTGCGGCAGCAGCTCGAGCAGATGGTGATCAGTACGCTGTTGGCGGTCCAGCCACACAGCTATACCGATGCGATGAATCAACCCCAGGCATCGCTGGCGCCGCGATATGTGAAGCGGGTAGAAGAGTACATTGAAGCCCATGCCGGCGAGGCGTTAACGCCCGGGCAACTGGCAAAGCTGGCAGGTGTCAGCGTACGCACGCTGTACGCGGGCTTTCACGACTTCCGCCAGACGAGTCCCATGGAGCATGTGAAGCAGATACGGCTCAAAAAGGTGAGATCGGCTCTGGAGGAGCGTTCGACCGGCGTATCGGTTACCGATACCGCATTGAGCTGGGGCTTCACACATATGGGGCGTTTCAGTCGTGAATACCAGAAAGCCTTTGGCGAGAAGCCCAGTGAAACCCTGCGCCGGATGCAGCAGTGGTAGAGGTTAAGGGCCGGGTCAGGTTCGGTCCGCACTCGGCGGACCGCGATACCGAACCCCACAAAACGGTTGCTCGCCCGAGGCTCAATCCTGCTTACAGCTGCTCGGCCAGAAACTCCAGAGTACGGCTGCGGGCCAGGATCGTGACAGGGATTCGTTGAAGCTGATTAACCGCCGGTGCTCAGGTTCAGTGTCATCTCGTGCCAGTTCAGCCCGCCATGCTCGGAGTCCGAAACACAGCGGTACTCAAAGCCGTACTTGGCGTAGAAGTCGATCAGCTCCGTCTGGCAGATCAGGTGGATTTCCCGCTTGTCCATGGTGCGCATGCGGTCGATGAATGCGCTGAGCAAGCGGCCCGCATACCCCTTGCCCTGATGGGCGGGGGCAACCGCCACCGACATGATAACGATATGCCTGCCTGCCGGGTCGTGGCCGATCAGCTCCTTGAACGCCTCGTCGGACATCTCCACCTTGTCGGTGGCGCCAGCGTTGACCAGGGCGACCACTTCGTCGTCGAGCTCCAGTACCAGGAAGCCCTCGGGGTAGGTCAAAATGCGCTTCTCGATTTTCTCGCGCGTGGCGGCTTCATCACCGGCGTAGGCGCTGGTTTCAATCTGGTAGCAGGTATCCAGGTCGTTGAGGCTGGCTTCTCTGATCAAAGGGATCTCCACTGGGTTCACTCCGCTTTGGCGTCTGCACCATGCTCCGAGAGTTGCGCGCCAAACCAGCGGTGGATCGCCGTCAGCAGGTGAATGTCATCGGTTTCAAAGGTGATTTCCGCGCCATTGGGCAGGGGGCTGTAGTGTATCCGGATCTGTTTGGCGCCTTTCTGCAGAGCCTGGAGTCCGGGCATCATCTCACCGTGCAGTCTGGCCGGATCGCCAAAGTCACCCTGCTGAAAGCGCATCGCTTCATGCTTGAGGTGGCGCTGGATCAGCGCTATTTGCTCCGGGTCCTGGCCTTCACGCAGAACCACCCGCTGGCGGCCTCCGGTTTCCGTCATCTTGAACAGGTGAATGCTGGCACCGAGTTCGAATGGCATTACCTGGTGCGCCATTTGATGGACGTGCTGCTGTTGCGTCGGCTCGGCCAACGCAGCAGAGTGTGCGAGGCTGAGCAGCAGTGCTGCAGCCAGACCGAGAGGGGTGGGGTTTAGCTTGGTCATCGGTTACCTCATTCGTTCAGCCGTTGGCGCTGACCAGGTTGCTGGGGTGCCCCTTTGCGTAGGCCAGCAGGTTTTCAAACGCGACGCGGAAATAAAGCTCGTAGCTGTTTTGTTCCACGTAGCCGATGTGCGGCGTACAGAGCACGTTGGGCAGTCTCATCAGCGGCTCGTTTTGCGGTGTGGCCGGCTCGGCCTCAAACACATCAAGCGCGGCGTACTTATCGGTCCGCTGCGTCATCTCGGCAAGCAGGGCGCCGGGCTCGACCAGTTCGGCGCGGCTGATATTGACGAACAGGGATCCGGGCTTCATCAGTGCCAGATCCTCGCGGGTGACGATCGCTCGGGTGGCGTCGTTAAGTCGCAGATGCAGGCTTAGAATATCAGCTTCGCTGAAGAATTCGGTTTTACTTTCGGCGGCGGCGAAACCATCTTCAAACGCTTTCTGCCGTGACGTCTTGCTGCCCCAAACCAGCACGTTCATACCAAACGCCCTGGCATATTGGGCGATACGCTGGCCGATTTTACCGTAGCCCCAGATGCCCAGTGTCAGCCCATCAAGGCTGCGCCCCAGCCCGGGGGTAGCACACTGCTGCCAGTGGTTAAGCTCCAGTTGTTGAACATACTCCGGGATCCGGCGCGAAGCGGCCATGATCAGTGCCCAGCAAAGCTCAGAGGGAGCCACCGGCGAGCCGATCCCTTCGGCCACGGCAACGCCGTGTCGGGCGCACAGGGCCGGGTCGATATGGTTGCTCACCTTGCCGGTCTGGCTGATCAGTTTCAGGTCGGGAAGGTAGGACAGGAGAGCATCGGTGATCCTTGTGCGCTCGCGAATAAGCACCAGGGCTTCGACGCCAGCGAGTTTTGATGCCAGCTCTTCTGGATCCTCGTACGTCTGGGTCAGCACCTGTACGTCGTGCTCTGCCAGCAGGTCGAAGCAGTCGAGTTTGCTGACCGCATCCTGATAGTCATCCAGTATCGCGATTTTCACGGCTGATACCTCTTACCGGTTAAGCCTGTGCAGTTCTGGCTCAGGCAGCGCGAGCGCGGTTCAAGCGGCGAGCGCAAGGGGATCAGAGTGACTCGGCCAGAAATGTCAACGTACGGCCGTGGGCCAGTGCCGCGGATTTCTGATCGTAGGCGGGGCGTCCCCAGCAGTTAAAGCCGTGGTTGACGCCTGGGTAGTCGAAGAACTGTGCCTCGGACTTATCGCTGAACGCCGCTTTCACGCTGGCTACGGCGTCGGGCGGTATCATCTTGTCCAGCTCGGCGTAGTGGAACAGGATCGGCTGACTAATGTCAGCCGCCAGCTCCAGGCTGTCCTGAATACCGCCTCCGTAGTAGGCAACGGCTGCATCAACTTCACCTGCCGCGGCAGCGCGGTAAGCAAGCTGGCCGCCAAGGCAGTATCCGATGGCGGCCACTCCGCCGTCTACTTCGGGCAGGGTTTTCAGATGCGCGGCGGCCGCGGTCAGATCGGCACCGGCCTGGGCATCATCAACGGCCTGGCGCAGGGCCAGGGCCCGGGTGCTGCCGGTTTCGTCATAGTCGAGGTCGACCTGTTTTTCCTGACGCCAGAACACATCCGGTGCGAGCACCACATAGCCATCCAGGGCGTATTGATCAGCTAGGGCGCGGATATGGCCGTTTACGCCCCAGATCTCCTGGGCGATAACGATGCCGGGGCCTTTTCCGGTCGGCGGCAGGGACAGGTAGCCGGTAAAGCCCTGCTTTTCGACCGTTGGGATATCGATCCATGTGCCTTTCATCCTTTGCTCCTCCGTTTTGGGGTTGGCGGGTCAGTGGTATGGAGATGAAAAATAACTGATCTGGCGACTGTCTGACAGTGCCTGATACCCGCTTGCTGGTCTCTGAGGGGGGGCAGGCATCTGAAGGGGGCAAGGAGAGGCCGGAACCGGCCTCTGGCGGGCTTTAGATTAAGCCCTGTCAGGCTTCGGCAGCGGTGACGGTCATCTCGACGAGAATTTCCGGGCGTGCCATGCGCGCTTCAACGCAGGCGCGGGCGGGCTTGGGCAGATCGGCCACCCAGGCGTCCCATACCGCGTTCATGGCGGCGAAATCCTTCATATCGCGAATATAGATAGTCACCGAGAGGATGGAGGCGGTGTTACTGCCGGCCTCGGTGAGCAGGTTCTCGATTTTGCTCAGGCATTGGCGGGTCTGTTCGGCGATATCCCATTCAGCCTGGCCGGCGGTCTGGCCGCACAGGTAGACGGTACCGTTGTGTTTGACGATACGGCTCATGCGATCGGTGGAGTGGATGCGTTCTATAGCCATCGGGGCTGTCCTACAGGTTCTTGAAAAGGTTTGAGTTTGGTAGGCGATAGTGCAAAACAGAATCGCGCAGAAAGCAGATTCTACGATAACAGGAACGGTGGTTGTAGTTGTTTATTTATTTTAATGTAGGTAAAAACACTAAAAATAATAAAAAATACAAAAATAAAAACCTGTAAAAATAAAACAAGGCAGGTGATTATATTTTCACAAAATAAACCGATAAACGTTCGAGGTGTGTCATGGCGGTTCTGGTGATGGGTGCAGGGGTCGTTGGTGTAACCAGTGCTTGGTATCTGGCGAAAGCGGGTCACGAGGTGACGGTGATCGACCGACAGGTGGATGTGGCGCTGGAGACCAGCTATGCCAATGCCGGGCAGATTTCACCGGGATATTCTACACCCTGGGCGGCGCCTGGCGTTCCTCTGAAGGCAGTGAAGTGGATGATGCAGGATCTGGCCCCGTTGATGATCAGCGGTAAAGAGCTGGATCTGCAGACCCTGGGCTGGATGGGGAAAATGCTCTCCAATTGCAACGAGGCTTCCTATCGCGTCAATAAGGCGCGGATGTTGCGGATCGCCGAGTACAGCCGGGACTGCCTCAAGGCGCTGCGTAACGAAATCGGTATCGAGTATGACAACCGGGCCCGGGGGCTGACCCAGCTGTTCCGCAGTGAAAAGCAGGTCGAGGCGGTTCAGGAGGATATGGCGATTCTCGATCAGTGCGGTGTGCCTTACCAGGCGCTGGATGTGGATCAGCTGGTTGATTACGAGCCGGCGCTGGGCTTCGTCAAAGAGAAGCTGGTGGGCGGTCTGCGCCTGCCGGGGGACGAGACCGGTGACTGCTTCCTGTTTACCAATCGCCTGGCGGACGAGTGTCGCAGAATGGGCGTCAAATTCGTCATGAAGACCGATATTCTCGGCCTTAATACCGAGGCGGGCCGCATCACCAGCGTATCCACCTCCCGTGGCAAGATGACGGCGGATCACTACCTGCTGGCGCTGGGCAGTTACTCCCGACAGATGCTGGCTGGTATAGGTATTCAGGCGCCGGTGTACCCGATCAAGGGCTACTCGCTGACGCTGCCGATTACCAATGCGGATCACGCGCCGACGTCTACGGTGATGGATGAAACCTACAAGGTGGCTGTGACCCGTCTCGGTGATCGCATCCGCGTCGGCGGTACCGCCGAGATCGCCTCCTACAATAAGGAGCTGACCGAGAAGCGGCGCCGCAATATCGAGTTTGTGGTCAGCGATCTGTTCCCGGGGGCCGGGGATCTAGCGCACGCCGAGTTCTGGACCGGTCTGCGGCCGATGACGCCGGATGGTACACCGATTCTTGGTGAAACCGCGCTTTCGAACCTGTTCCTGAATACCGGTCACGGCACCCTGGGCTGGACCATGTCACTGGGCTCGGCGAAGTTTGTGGCGGATGTGATCAGCGAACGCCAGACCGATATCGACCCCGAGGGGCTGTCGATCCGCCGCTACGCCTGAGGGCTGATCTATCGTCAGCGGTAGAGGCGCAACTCAGAAGTAGAGGGGTAACTCAGAAATAGAGACGCAAGACCGCATCGGCGACGCAGACGATGCGCTTGGAGCCCTCTACCTCCACCTGAATGCGGTTGACCATATCCAGGCTGCGTTTGCCAGGCTTCATCGATTTCAGCGTGGTGCGGGCGCGGATGCGGCTGCCGCATTTCACCGGGTGCGGAAAGCGCACCTGGTCCAGGCCCAGGTTGACCACCATGCGTGCCTCGGGATAGGGCGGTTTGTCCGGATCGACGGTGTCGGTCAGGTAGGGCAGCAGCGACAGCACCAGAAAACCGTGGGCGATAGTATCGCCGAAGGGGGATTCCTCGCGGGCCCGTGCCGGGTCCGTGTGGATCCACTGCTGATCGCCGGTAACGCCGGCAAAGCTGTCGATGCGCGCCTGGTCCACGGTCATCCATTCGCCGACAAACACTTCTTTATCCAGCCTGTCCTGCCAGTTGCGATAGAAACTGATCACCTTGGGGTTCATCAGTCCCTGAAACGCCTGCTCATCCTCCTGCTCGGAGAACAGCTTGATGCGGGAAACCCAGGCGTTGTTGAGGGTATTGTTGAGCGAGTGACTGATGAAATAGGTCAGCTGGCGCAGATGCTCGCTGGACGAACCTTTCAGGTCCAGCGCGGTGATGCGTGTCTTCAGTGACCGCTCTTTTTCTTTAAGAAACTCGATGACATCCATCGTCAGATCCTGCTCGGGTGAAGCTGAAACCAGTGAATCATAACATCCACGATTATCTTGCGAGTATGTGACAACTGACATTTCCCGGCAATGTGAGGGGAAATAATCGGTCTGGGCAGGAGCTTGGGACAGACGCAGGGCTGATTTGTTCAAGCGGGGAGCGGTAGGGCGGGTAGGGCAAAGCGAACAGCACCGCCGGGCGGCGGTGCTGTGGGGGCGCTATCAGGCCGCAACGGTACCGTGCGGATCGATAACGAATTTCTTCGCGGCGCCACCGTCGAAGTCGGCGTAGCCGTTCGGCGCCTGGTCCAGGTTAATCATCTTGACGTTGACCGCGTCGGCAATCTTGATCTTGTCGAACAGGATCGCCTGCATCAGCGGACGGTGGTACTTCATGACCGGGCACTGGCCGGTATGGAAGGAGTGGGACTTGGCCCAGCCCAGTCCAAAGCGCATGCTCAGTGCACCGTGCTTGGCGGCATCGTCAACCGCACCCGGATCTTCGGTCACGTACAGGCCCGGAATACCGATCTGACCGCCGGCACGGGTGTGCTGCATGGCAGAGTTCAGTACGGTGGCCGGCGCTTCCTTGCCGTGGTTGCAGCCGCAGGCGTGGGCTTCAAAGCCTACGCAGTCAACGAATGCATCCACTTCACGCTCGCCCAGGATCGCTTCAAGCTTGTCAGCCATGTCGCCATCTTCGGTCAGGTCGATGGTTTCGCAACCGAAGCTTTCGGCCTGTTTCAGGCGGTCGATGTTCATGTCGCCTACAATGACACAGGCAGCGCCAAGCAGGTGGGCGGACGCCGCAGCGGCCAGACCGACAGGACCGGCACCAGCGATGTAAACGGTGGAACCCGGGCCTACACCTGCGGTAACGCAGCCGTGGAATCCGGTGGGCAGGATGTCAGACAGCATGGTCAGATCCTTGATCTTCTCCAGCGCCTGATCCTTGTCCGGGAATTTCAGCAGGTTGAAGTCAGCGTAAGGCACCATGACGTATTCCGCCTGGCCACCGACCCAGCCGCCCATGTCGACGTAGCCGTATGCGGCGCCCGGACGGGCCGGGTTTACGTTCAGGCAGATGCCGGTGTTGCCTTCTTTACAGTTACGGCAGCGGCCGCAGGCGATGTTGAACGGTACGGATACGATATCGCCGACGCTGAGGAATTCCACGTCGCGTCCGCATTCGATGATCTGTCCGGTGATTTCGTGGCCCAGTACGAGGCCTGAGGGGGCTGTGGTACGACCGCGGACCATATGCTGGTCAGATCCACAGATGTTGGTGGTTACGACTTTCAGGATGACACCGTGGTCGCATTTGCGCTTACCCAGTGACAGTTCAGGGAAGGCGATGGACTCGACGGCAACCTTGCCCGGTTCCTTGTAAACGACGCCCCGGTTGTTTGCACTACTCATGTAGAGGTCTCCATTAGCTTTATTGTTTTTGTGTAGTTATAGGGTAATTCCGTTCCAGCGGATTGGAATAACGGCAACCCTACGCCCCGGGGTATAGCACAACATGTTCAATTGAGACATCCATATGTCTGTGAAAGACATGGCGGTCGAAACCGTATCAGCAGGCGTCGTTATGTGACATGCCGCGTTTGCGGGGCGACCAGATAATGGCGTTTCGACTAGCTAGTCAGTCATAACAATTCAGCAACACCCAGCAGCAGGCCTGGCGCCTCGGAGTGAGTCATGAGTATCAGTGTATTTGATCTGTTCAAGATCGGGGTCGGCCCCTCCAGTTCCCACACCGTAGGTCCAATGCGGGCGGCGCTTACTTTCGTCGAACAGCTTGAAGAAGCCGGTGTGCGCGATCAGGTGAAGCGCATCCAGGTGGAACTGTTCGGTTCACTGAGCGCCACCGGTGTTGGCCACGGAACCGATAAGGCGACGCTGGTGGGTCTGATGGGTTATTCCCCGGATACCATCGATCCGCGTGTGATCGAGCCGGCCGTGAAAGCTGTCTGTGAAACCGGATTCATGACCCTGGCCGGCGGTGCCGGTATCGAGTTCGACTGGAACAGCGACATGCTGTTTATCGACGAGGTGCTGCCGTATCACCCCAACGCCATGCGCCTGACCGCCTACGGCAGTGACGGAGAGCTGTTCCAGAATACCTATTACTCGATCGGTGGCGGTTTTGTTCTGGATGAAAACGAAGCCACGGCATCTGCGCACCTGGTGCCCCAGGTGGCAGTGCCTTACGACTTCAACAGCGCTGAAGAGCTGCTCAAGCTCTGTCGTGAAAACGGCCTGCGAATCAGCGAGCTGATGCTGGAAAACGAAAAGGTATGGCGTAACGAGTCGGAGATCCGCGCCGGTGTCGACAGCATCTGGAAAGTGATGCAGGAGTGTGTCGCCAACGGCCTGGAGAACGAAGGTATTCTGCCGGGTGGTCTGAAGGTTCGCCGTCGTGCACCGTCGCTGTACCGCTCACTGAAAGAGGCCACCGCCGGCAACGTGATCAGCTCTACGCTGAGCGCCATGGACTGGGTCAACCTTTACGCCCTGGCGGTCAATGAAGAGAACGCGGCCGGTGGTCGTATGGTTACCGCGCCCACTAATGGTGCAGCAGGAATCGTACCGGCGGTGTTGATGTACTACATGCGCTTCAAGGAGCAGGCCTCCGATGAGGATGTGGTGAACTTCTGTCTGGCGGCGGCAGCCATCGGCGCGCTGTGCAAGAAGAACGCCTCCATCTCCGGTGCTGAAGTGGGTTGCCAGGGCGAAGTGGGCTCCGCCTGTGCCATGGCAGCAGCCGGTCTGACCGAGGTGCTCGGCGGTACGCCGGCTCAGGTGGAAAACGCAGCAGAGATAGCCCTGGAGCACAACCTCGGCCTCACCTGTGACCCTGTCGCCGGTCTGGTTCAGGTACCCTGTATCGAGCGTAATGCGATTGCAGCGATGAAAGCGATCAACGCGGCTCAGATGGCGCTGCGGGGTGACGGCGAGCACTTTGTTTCGCTCGATAAAGTGATCCGCACCATGCGCGATACCGGTCGTGATATGCAGGACAAATACAAGGAAACCTCCCGCGGCGGTCTGGCCATTAATGCGATCGAGGTGGGTGTAAACGCCGTCGAGTGTTGATTTGAAATTGGTTTTCGGGATTAGCTGATTTATCGGTCAGAATTCCTTGTTCCGAAACGGAGCATGCATGTAAGAAAAAGGTGCAAAAAACGACACATTTACGGTCGCGTTTTGCGCAGATTCAGTTATAGTGCGCGAGTCTCTAGAGCCGATGGGGCAAGGGTTTGCGGCGAATTGAAGTGATTCCGCCGCATCTATTAAAAATTGCGACATCGGCTCTGAGCAACCCAACGATAAGTATAAGAAAGGCACACTGTTTGCTGTGTGTGCCGCATAGTAAAAATGGGGTTAGCGCAATGTCTGAATTCTCTTCTTCCTGTCATGCTTCGGCAGTCAAAAACAAGTCCCGCAACATCGGTTTCCTGTTGCTGGATAATTTCACCATGATTGCTCTGGCGTCGGCGGTAGAACCGCTGCGGATGGCGAACCAGCTGAGCGGCCGCGAGTTGTATAACTGGCATACGCTGACCGAAGATGGCGCCGAGGTGATGGCCAGTGATGGTATCCGCATCACGCCGGACAGCTCCATTGCCGATGCGCCGCCACTGGACACTCTCATCGTCGTTGGTGGCGTGAATATCACCCGCAGCTTCAGCCGTCGCCAGGTTAGCTGGCTGCAGTCCATGGCGCGCAAGCATATCCTGATTGGCGGTGTCTGCACCGGTCCTTACCTGCTCGCCGAGGCGGGTCTGCTGGACGGTTACGACTGCAGTGCCCACTGGGAATGTATCGCATCGCTGCAGGAAGCTTTCCCGAAGGTGCGCTGCACCAATCATCTGTTCGTGATCGATCGTGATCGCATGACCTCCAGTGGCGGAACCGTGCCGCTGGATATGATGCTGAACATGATCAAGCGCGATTTCGGCTACCAGCTGACCGCCGGTATCTCCGAGATGTTTATCTGCGACCGTGTGCGTAACGAGTCTGACTACCAGCGTATCCCGCTGCGTCATGTGCTCGGCACCACTCAGCCGAAGCTGGTCGAAGCGGTATCGCTGATGGAGTCCAATATCGAAGAGGCGATCGAGCTGGATGAGCTGGCGGGTTACGTCGGTCTGTCCCGTCGCCAGCTGGAGCGCCTGTTCCAGAAGTACCTGCAGTGTTCGCCCTCCAAGTACTATCTGAAGCTGCGTCTGTTCCGCGCACGTCAGCTGCTCAAGCAGACCTCCATGTCGATCATTGAGATCGCTGCAGCCTGTGGTTTTGTCTCCACGCCGCACTTCAGCAAATGCTACCGCGAGCACATCGGTATCCCGCCGCGTGAAGAGCGCAGCGGTATGCGTAGCCAGGAGCGCTCGCAGACCGTAACCCCGCTGGTCACCACGGCGCTGCCGGGGCTGAACCAGAAGGGCGAGCAGCTGCAGCGTAGCAACAGTGAACTGGCGCTGCGCGCGCTGAGCGAAGCGCAGTTCGAACCCACATACGGCTCCGTATCACTGCAGTAACAGGTGATCCGGTTCCGGCAGAAAGCCGCGTCCTTTCGGGGGTGCGGCTTTTTTTGTGGCGGATTGTAGGAGGCGCCCCGCGCCGATCGGTATTGGCGCGGCCGTGATTCAACCCCCGGGTGGTTGATCGCGACGAGGGCGTTGCTCCTGCCATCAGTCGATACCTGGTCTGCTGGGATCGCTGCGTTATAGGTCAGTCGGATGCCGCTTTTAGAACAATCGCCGGCGTGCTTTAGTCCTATTCTGAATGGCATTGAAGGCACCAGTAGCCGGTTCCAGTAACAATAGGTGGAAAGATGAACGCAGCAGAGTTGCACAAAGACGCCATCGTCATCGATGGTCTGGTTTGCGGAAAGATGAACCTTGAGCTGTTCCAGGATATGCACAAGGGTGGTGTTACCACCGCAAGCTGCACCATGGCGTTTTGGGAAAACTTTCAGGGCACGGTGAATAACATCGCCGGCGTTAACAAGATTATCGATGAAAACCCTGAGATGTTGCTCAAGGTCCGCACGACCGATGATATTCGTCGGGCAAAGGCCGAAGGCAAAACCGGCGTTCTGATGAGCTTCCAGAACACCTACGCCTACGAAGACCAGATCAGCTACGTGCAGATCTTCAAAGAGCTGGGCGTGGGCATCGCGCAGATGTGCTACAACACCCAGAACCTGGTCGGTACCGGCTGCTATGAGCGTGACGGTGGTCTGTCCGATTTTGGTCGCGAGATCATGTGGGAGATGAACCGTGTCGGCGTAATGTGCGACCTCTCTCACGTAGGTTCAAAAACCTCTGAAGAGGTGATCCTCGAGTCCAAGAAGCCGGTGTGCTACTCGCACTGCCTGCCCAGCGGTCTGAAAGAGCATCCGCGTAACAAGTCCGATGAAGAGCTGAAATTCATCGCTGACCGCGGCGGTTTTGTTGGTGTGACCATGTTTGCACCGTTCCTGAAGAACGGCATTAACTCCACCATTGAAGACTACGTTGAAGCGATCCGTTACGTGTTCAATATCGTTGGTGAAGACCAGATCGGTATCGGTACCGACTTCACTCAGGGTCAGGGCCAGGACTTCTTTGAATACCTGACTCACGACAAGGGCTACGCCCGTCGTCTGACCAACTTCGGCAAGATCATCAACCCGAAAGGTATCCGTACCCTGGGTGAGTTCCCGAACCTGACCGAAGCACTGCTGAACGACGGTTTCACTGAAACCCAGGTCCGCAAGATCATGGGCGAAAACTGGGTGCGCATCCTGGGCGAGGTCTGGGGCGAGTAATCCCTGCGAAGCCCGGTGACGGGCTTCCTGTCCGCAGCTTTTGTGCGACATGCCGCTTTGGGCGGCTAAAATTTTAAGATCGAGAGGGAAGCCTCTCGGTCTTTTTGCGCTTGTCTCTGTATTGGTCGGTTAGGGGTGTCGTTTTTGACGCTCCCAGCCCCAGCCCGCCTTCCGTTCTCTCTTCTCGGGGCCTCCTGGTTCCGCCGGCTTAATTCCGTGTTTTGCGACATTTTGTTGGTTTTAGGCTGCCTCCGCGCCGCCGGGAGCCGGTTTTTCGGCTATTAATTGATATTAAATTTTCACCATGTCGTTTTCTGTCCCTCTATTTCGTTTGGATGACGCAAACAGAAAAGGCCCTCCTTTCACATGCTCGTAGTGTTGGCAACATGTGAACACCCGTTGCGGAAACCGGAACGGGAATGTCGGGCGATGATGGCATTTTGGCTTGAGCTCAGACATCGCGGGAGGTCTGGAGAGTTGGTGTTGTTGGTCTGAGTGGCGCATGGCGCGCCTCATCAGGCAGAAGCGAACCGCCTAACCGGTAGCGACTGCAGGGTTATTTAACCCCTTCGTTTCCAGTGTTATGCGTGTCGTTTCCAGCAACATTGGCCCCCAGGTGCCTACCTATAATGCGGACAAATGCCCTTGTTGGAGGTTGAGAATATGAGTAGCCACGCACCTGAAATGCCGATCAATGTAGACGACGAAACCGGCGTCTGGACCACCGATGCACTGCCGATGCTGTATGTGCCGCGCCATTTCTTCGTAAACAACCACATGGGGATCGAAGAAGAGATTGGTGCTGAGCGTTACGCTGAAATCCTCTACAAGGCCGGTTACAAGTCCGCCTACTACTGGTGTGAAAAAGAAGCTGCAGAGCACGGTATCTCCGGTGCTGACGTATGGCATCACTACCTGAAGCGTCTGTCTCAGCGTGGCTGGGGCTTCTTCATTACCGAAGAGCTGGACCTGGAAAAGGGCACCGCCCGCGTGCGTCTGGAAAACTCCGCGTTCGTTTACCAGTACGGCAAGGTTAACCGCAAGGTGGACTACATGTTCACTGGCTGGTTTGCCGGGGCGATGGATCAGATCGCTGACAGCCTGGGTTACTCCGTACGCACTAAAGCGGTACAGACCCAAAGCGCTGCAGAAGAAGGCTGCGATTACGGTATCTTCGAAGTAACGCCCGTAGCTTAAAGAACGTGCTGAACTAGTTCAGCGAAAACAAAAGAACAAACCCGGAGCCGCCACAGGCGGTTTCGGCCCTTAGTAAAGTTGGGGTGAACCATGTCGCAGTTCGATGCACTGTTCCAGCCGTTGAACATCAACAAGCTGACCATCCGTAACCGTATCGTCAGTACCGCTCACGCCGAGGTCTACGCGACCGATGGCGGTATGACCACCGATCGTTACGTTAAATATTATGAAGAGAAGGCCAAGGGCGGTTGTGGTCTTTGCATCTGCGGCGGTTCCAGTGTTGTCTCCATCGACAGCCCGCAGAGCTGGTGGAGCTCGGTCAACCTGTCTACTGACCGTATCATCCCGCACTTCCAGAACCTGGCTGACGCTGTGCACAAGCACGGCGGCAAGATCATGATCCAGATCTCCCACATGGGCCGTCGTTCCCGTTGGGACGGTGAGAACTGGCCGAACCTGATGTCTCCGTCTGGCATCCGTGAGCCGGTACACCGCGCGACCTGCAAGACCATCGAAGAGGAAGAAATCTGGCGCGTAATCGGCGACTTCGCGAAAGCGGCCGTACGTGCGAAAGAGGGCGGCCTGGACGGCGTCGAGCTGTCTGCAGTACACCAGCACATGATCGACCAGTTCTGGTCTCCGCGTGTGAACAAGCGTACCGACCAGTGGGGCGGCACCTTTGAAAACCGCATGCGTTTCGGTCTGGAAGTGGCTAAAGCCGTACGTGAAGCGGTTGGTCCTGACTTTGTTGTCGGCATGCGTATCACCGGTGACGAGTTCCATCCGGACGGTCTGAACCACGACGATATGAAGCAGATCGCGGCGTACTACGACGCGACTGGCCTGATCGACTACTTCGGTGTGGTTGGTTCCGGTTGTGACACTCACAACACCCTGGCTAACGTTATCCCGAACATGAGCTACCCGCCGGAGCCGTTCCTGCACCTGGCGGCCGGCATCAAGGAAGTGGTTTCCGTACCGGTTATCCACGCCCAGAACATCAAGGATCCGAACCAGGCGAAGCGTATCCTGGAAGCCGGTTACGTCGATTTCGTCGGTATGACCCGTGCGCACATCGCTGACCCGCACTTCATCGCCAAGATCAAGATGGATCAGGTTGACCAGATCCGTCAGTGCGTCGGCGCCAACTACTGCATCGACCGTCAGTACATGGGTCTGGACGTACTCTGCATCCAGAACGCCGCGACCTCCCGTGAATACATGGGTTTGCCGCACATCATCGAAAAAACCACTGGCCCTGTCCGTAACGTTGTCGTTATCGGTGGTGGCCCTGGTGGTATGGAAGCGGCCCGTGTCGCTGCCGAGCGTGGTCACAAGGTGACCCTGGTCGAGAAAGCGGAAGAGCTGGGCGGTCAGGTGACTATCGCTGCCAAGGCGCCTCAGCGCGACCAGATGGCCGGTATCACCCGCTGGCTGGCAATGGAGCTGGACCGTCTCGGCGTTGACGTACGTCTGGGCACCGAAGCCAACGCCGACATGATTCGCGACCTGAAGCCGGATGTCTGCATCCTGGCGACCGGTGGTACTCCGTTTGTTGAGCAGAACCCGGAGTGGGGCGCTGCTGAAGGTCTGGTCGTATCCAGCTGGGATGTGATCAACGGTGTGGTAGAACCTGGCAAAAACGTGCTGATCTACGACACTATCTGTGAGTTCTCCGGTATGTCCGCCGCGGACTACCTGGCGGCCAAGGGCTCCATGGTTGAGCTGGTCACCGACGATATCAAGCCGGGTGTCGGCATCGGTGGTACCACCTTCCCGACCTACTACCGCAGCCTGTACGAGAAGGAGGTGATCATGACCTCCGACCTGATGCTGGAGAAGGTATACCGCGAAGGCGACAAGCTGGTAGCTGTGCTGGAGAACGAGTACACCGGTCAGCGTGAAGAGCGCGTTGTTGACCAGGTCGTCGTCGAGAACGGCATCCGCCCGAACGAAGCGCTGTACTACGAGCTCAAGGCCGAGTCTCGCAACAAGGGGCAGATCGACGTCGAAGCGCTGTTCGATATCAAGCCGCAGCCGGTGCTGAGCGAGCAGGGCGATGGCATGATTCTGTGGCGTCTGGGTGATTGCGTATCCCAGCGTAACACTCACGCTGCGATCTACGACGCTCTGCGTCTCTGCAAGGATCTGTAAGCGCCGGTTGGCAGGGCGCCCGGAATGAAAGTCCGTTGAACACTATCCGACACACACCGGCAGGGATGCCGGTGTGAACCCTTCAGGGAATGAGTGAGGGTGAGTCGGTCCCGTTCGACCCTTACTATCCGCAAGCGTTCTGCCTCCTCTATGCCTAGGTTATTTCGAGAGGGCTCATCATGATCCTCGATTGGTTACTCCCCGTTCTGATCTCCGTAGCGTTGCTGCTGGCTGTGGCCGGCATGCTCAAGCGGATCAGCCTCTGGCGCGCCGGTCAGCCGGAAAAAGTCAGCTTTTTCTCTGGTCTGATGGCGATGCCGCGTCGCTACCTGGTGGATCTCCACCACGTTGTCGAGCGCGATAAATACATGTCCAAGACCCACGTGGCGACCGGTGGCGGCTTTGTGCTGTCCATGGTCCTGATCCTGGCGGTTCACCTGTTCGGTGTTGAAAACCGCTGGCTCAGCTATGCCCTGCTGGGCGCGTTGGCCCTGATGTTCGTCGGTGCCATCTTCGTCTGGAAACGTCGTCTTAACCCGCCGTCGCGTCTGTCGAAAGGCCCCTGGATGCGTCTGCCCAAAAGCCTGCTGATGTTTGCGGTCAGCTTCTTCATCGCAACCCTGCCTGCCGCCGGCATCCTGCCGGAAAACTTCGGTGGCTGGGTACTGGCTGCTGTGCTGGCTGCCGGTATCGTCTGGGGTATGGGTGAGCTGCTGTTCGGCATGGGCTGGGGCGGTCCGATGAAGCACGCCTTCGCCGGTTCCCTGCACCTGGCGTTTCACCGTCGTCCGGAGCGTTTCGGCGGTGGTCGTTCCACCGGTCTCAAGCCGGTCGATCTGAACGCGCCGAAGCTGGGTGTCGAGAAGCCCACCGACTTCAAATGGAACCAGTTGCTTGGTTTCGATGCCTGCGTTCAGTGCGGTAAATGTGAAGCGATGTGCCCGGCGTTCGCCGCGGGTCAGCCGCTGAACCCGAAAAAACTGATCCAGGATATGGTGGTTGGTCTGGCCGGTGGTTCCGATGCCAAGTTTGCCGGTAGCCCTTACCCGGGTATCGAAGTCGGCAAGGCTGAAGGTGGTCCGAACAAGACTATCACCGAAGGTCTGGTCAGCCCGGATACGCTCTGGTCCTGCACCACCTGCCGCGCCTGCGTGGAAGAGTGTCCGATGATGATCGAGCACGTGGACGCTATCGTCGATATGCGCCGCTTCCTGACCCTGGAGAAGGGTAACACCCCGAACAAGGGTGCCGAAGTGCTGGATAACCTGATCGCCACCGACAACCCCAACGGTTTCAATCCGGGCAGCCGCATGAACTGGGCTGCGGACCAGAACCTGCGCGTCATGAAAGACGTGAAGGAAGTGGACGTGCTGTTCTGGGTATCCGATGGTGCTTTCGATATGCGTAGCCAGCGTATCCTGCGCTCCTTCGTGAAAGTGCTGAAGGCTGCCAATGTGGACTTCGCGGTACTCGGTGACGAAGAGCGTGACTCCGGTGACGTGGCTCGTCGTCTGGGTGACGACGCGACTTTCCAGAGCCTGGCCAAGCGTAACATTGCAGCGCTCAGCCAGTACCGCTTCAACCGTATCGTGACCACCGACCCGCACGCCTTCCACTGTCTGAAGAATGAATATGCGGATCTGTATCCGGCCGGTCAGAAGCCAGACTACGAAGTCATGCACCACACCACGTTCATCAACGAACTGGTCAAGGCCGGTCTGCTGAACCTGGAAGAGTTCAAGGGTGGCACCGTGACCTATCACGATCCCTGCTACCTGGGTCGCTATAACGGTGAATATGATTCTCCGCGTGAGCTGCTTGGTGAGCTGGGTATCGAACTGGCCGAAATGGAACGCTCCGGCTTCCGCTCCCGCTGCTGTGGCGGTGGTGGTGGCGCGCCGATCACCGATATTCCCGGTGAGCGCCGTATCGCCGACATGCGTATGGCCGAGATCAAGGAAACCGGTGCCGAGCTGGTGGCTGTGGGCTGTCAGCAGTGTACAGCGATGCTTGAAGGTGTGGTTGAGCCGCGAGCCGAGGTCAAGGATATCGCCGAGCTGGTTGCCGATGCGCTGATCGAGGGTGACACCCCGGTGAACGCCAAGCGCGCCGCTGCGAAATCCAACGCCGGTAAGCGGGTAGCTGAGGAGAGCCTGTCATGAGCGATGAGATCATCCGCCGCGATCCGCGAGCCGAGTGGATCGCACGCAACCGCCTGCACCCGCTGCATGATGCCATGCAGCAGGCCGGCGCTGCCGAAACCCGCGGTCCGTCCGGCCTGATTCGCCGCAACCCGCACGCGGTCGGCTTTATCGGCCCGAACGGTATCAAGCGTATCGACCGCATGAACGGTAATGGCCCGGCCATGGGCGGACGTCGCAGTGCCGGCGCCGCCAAAGAGGTCGAGCTGCCGCTGCACAAGGTCGAGAACCCGGATTACTACGTCGTCGTGGTACCGGACATGGTCGGTGGTCGCCTCAGCGGTCACGACCGTGACGTGATCGGCCAGGCGCACAAGCTGATTCGCGAGGCTGAGGGTGAAGGCGCGGTACTGGCCGTGGTCTTCGGCGAGCATCGTGAAGAAGCCTTCGACAAGGCCGGTGTTGACCGCCTGCTCAATATCACCGGTGACGCTTACGACGGCTACACTCCGGAGCTGCGTGTCGCGGCCCTGGCCCAGGTAGAGCAGGAGTACGCACCGCGTTACTGGCTGCTGCCTGACAGCGTCGCTGCCGGCTTCGAGATCGGCTGCCGTCTGGCTGCGCGTCTCGGCGAGCGTCCGGCAACCCAGGCCTGGCAGGTGAGCAGCGACGAGGCGATCTGCCGTGGCGCCGGTGGTACCACCGACATCACCCGCAAGACTCCGCGCCTGATGCTGCTGGCTGAAGAGTGCGCCGAGCCGATCGACGAAACCCGTCATGAAGTGCTGCCGGTGGAACTGACCGGCAATGTCAGCGCCAAGGCAAGCATTCAGGATTGCGGCCAGGTAGCCGTGGACCCGAACGCCATTCCGCTGGGCGAAGCCGAGTTCATTCTGTCCGCCGGTAACGGTGTGACCGACTGGAATCAGTTCCACCAGGCGGCCGAAGCTCTCGGCGCCACCGAAGGTGCAAGCCGTGTGGCGGTGGACGATGGCAACATGCCGCGCTTCCGTCAGGTGGGCGCTACCGGTACCTGGGTTACCGCCCGCGTATATGTGGCGGTGGGTATCTCCGGTGCGATCCAGCACCTGCAGGGTATCGGTCAGTGCGACAAGGTGATTGCTATCAATACCGATGTGGGCTGTGACATGGTTAAACGTGCCGCGCTCAGCTGTATCGGAGACAGTGGTGAAGTGATGGCCGAGCTGATCCGCCTGGCCAATGCGCACCGTCAGGAGGTGGTTGAAAATGCAGCCTGATAAACAGAACGCAAACCTGCGCATCGCTGCGCTGGTCTCCGTCGGCAAACACCCCGGTTCCGGTCGTGCCCGTCGTGCCGAACAGGATGCCCGTGCTGTCGAGATGGGGCTGTCCATGGCGCCTCAGGGGCTGGAAGTGCTGCACGCGGGGGATCCGCACGCCGAAGCACTGCGCGCCTATGCCGGCATGGGACTGAAAAAGCTGCGTATCCTGCAGCAGGGCGAAAGCGCCGATGCAGTACCGGCCCTGAGCCAGTACCTGGATCAAAGCAAGCCGGATATCATCCTGACCGGGGTACGTGCCGAAAGCGGTGAGTCCTCTGGCATGATGGCTTACCTGCTGGGCGAAAAGCTCGGTATGCCGGTGGTGACGCGTATCGCCGAGATCGTCAGTATCGATAATGGCCAGGCCAACCTGCTGCAGGCCCTGCCGCGCGGCCAGCGTCGCGCCCTGCGCGTACCGCTGCCGTTCGTCGCCAGTGTCGATATGGCTGCAGCCGCACCGCGCCAGAGCGCGTTCGGTCCCGCCAGCCGTGCCGAAATGGAAGCCAAGGACGCCGGTGTCGAGGTCCTGGACGAGGTTCAGGCCAGCTGGAGCGAAGCCCCGGCCCGCAAACGACCCAAGCGTCTGAAGGTGGTCAAGGCGAAAACCGCTGCCGACCGCTTCAAGGCGGCCACGGCGAAATCCTCCGGTGATGGCGGTAAGGTCCTGCGTGACAAGCCGGCCAGCGAAATGGCTCAGGCTGTCTTCGATCTGCTGCTGGAAGAGGGCGTTATCCGCTGATAACACCCAGCGCATAGCCAACACAGAAAAACCGGCCTTCGTGCCGGTTTTTTTTCGTCTCCATCAACGCTCAGTTGCTTAAAGTAAATTCCCGGAATATGCCGGGATCAAGGGGTTTAAGACAGCGAAAAAGTCGTTTTCCACCCGTGTCGCTCTGAGGAATGTGTGAGGCGATCATAAACACTTGTTCACTCTGTAACCGATGCAGAATGCACCCATATTCCAAACGACGACAGACAGCCTCACCTCTGTATGCCTCTGCGGAGTATATCCCCTGTTGAAGGCTGGTTCGGTTACCCACTGGCTCCAGCGTACGGCAAGTTTCCGGTGCACCCCGGAGCAATTCACGGTTCTAATCTTTTAGCCCCTCCATCCGGAGGGGCTTTTTTTCTTCAGCGCACAAAAGTCACGAGATAAAACTCGATTGATCGGCCAGTTTTCTGTTCCGGAAAGAAAAATCCTCCAACATTAGAGATGTCGCAAACAGATAAGGCCTTTGCGCCATGTCGCAATTCTCCTGTTTTTTGCCGGCTGGCTGTCGCTATCGGAACAACAATATAAACCCGCATTCGTAGTATGGAGAAGTTCTTGCGGCTTCGATCGTCACGACCCGGATATTCGGGTCGGGAGTTCCTCTCGCTCTTGCGCATAACAGCCCATGTTTAGCATCGATCGGAACCGCAAAAAATAAGAAAAACATGCGCCGTCCAGGCAAAGATGTCGGGCGGTATAAGGCGTTCTAAGGAGAGCTTGATGAAAGGTGTGAATAAAGGTCAGGTCGCCGTCGAGGCGGCGGTCATAACCGCAGAATATGATACGGACTACCAGGTAGGTCAGGACAACGTCAAAATTCTCGGTCTGGATGTGCACAACCCCGTGTTCGGTATCAGTGCCGGACTGATTTTGCTGTTTATTATCGGAACGCTGCTGTTTCCAGCCGGAGCCAAAGAGGCGCTGGCGGGAGCAAAGGGCTGGTCAATCGATAACTTCGACTGGCTGTTCATGGCGGGTGGTAACCTGTTTGTTATCTTCTGTCTGGCGCTGATTGTGCTGCCGGTCGGTAAAGTCCGTCTTGGCGGCGTAAACGCGAAAACTGAATTTTCAACCATCTCCTGGTTCTCCATGCTGTTCGCTGCGGGCATGGGTATCGGCCTGATGTTCTGGAGCGTTGCTGAGCCGGTGGCTTATTTCACCGACTGGTACGGCACGCCGCTGAACGTGGCCGCCGGTACACCGGAAGCCGCCTCCATGGCACTCGGTGCCACCATGTTCCACTGGGGTCTGCATCCCTGGGCTATCTACGCGGTAGTCGGTCTTGCGCTGGCGTTCTTCGCCTATAACAAAGGCCTGCCGCTGACCGTTCGCTCCGCCTTTTACCCGCTGCTCGGTCGCGCTACCTGGGGACCGATCGGTCACCTGATCGATATCCTTGCGGTGCTGGCGACCATCTTCGGTCTGGCTACCTCTCTCGGCTTCGGCGCTCAGCAGGCTGCTGGCGGTCTCAACTACCTGTTCGGTATTGCTAACGATCTCTCCACCCAGGTGGCTGTAATCATTGTCGTTACCGGTATCGCGCTGTTCTCAGTGGCACGCGGCATGGACGGTGGTGTCAAGCTGCTCTCCAACATCAACATGATTATCGCGGCAGCGATGATCGGCCTGATCATCGTGATCGGTCCGACCCTGAAGATCTTTTCCAACGTCGGCACCATTTTCGTCAGCTATGCTGAAAACATTATCCCGCTGAGCAACTGGGTCGGTCGTGAAGACGGCACCTGGTTCCACGGCTGGACCGTTTTCTACTGGGCCTGGTGGGTTTCCTGGTCTCCGTTCGTCGGCATGTTCATCGCCCGCGTATCCCGTGGCCGTACCGTACGTGAATTCGTCATCGCCGTGCTGCTGGTACCGACACTGGTCACCCTGGTCTGGATGGCTGTAATGGGCGGTACCGCAATCGAGCAGGCAACCAACGGTGTAGGTCAGCTGGCCAACGGCATCGGCGATGTGTCCCTGGCGATGTTCCACATGTTTGAGAACCTGCCGCTGACTGCGCTGCTGTCTTCAGTTGGTATCGTGCTGGTGCTGGTGTTCTTTATCACCTCGTCCGATTCCGGCTCTCTGGTGATCGATAGCATTACCGCAGGCGGAAAAACTGACGCTCCCATGCCGCAGCGCATGTTCTGGGCGTCCGCAGTCGGTATCATTGCCGGCACCCTGTTGGTGGGCGGTGGTTCCGAGGCGCTGAGCGCGCTCCAGTCCGGCGCTGTTGCGACAGGTTTGCCGTTTACCATGGTTCTGATTTTGATGTGCCTGAGCCTGTATATGGGTCTCAAATCCGAGGTGCATCTGCACTAAGAAGTAAGGAGTTTTCCCGATGATGTTCGCCGACCTGATTGACCTGGAGGATTTTGCAAGCCGTCTGCGTGAGCTTGGAGTCCCTGTGCCGGCTGGAGCCGACGAGGCCCTGGTGGGAGGTGAACTGGAAAAATGGATCATGGATGGCTCTGACGAGCAGCGATCCGCAATCAAAGGGATGCTATCCGAGCTGGAGAAAGAGTTCGAAGGACTGATGTTGCCCAGCGTTGAAGAGATAGTGAAAAACGCGCAGTCGAAAATGCAGTGACGGCGCGGGCGGCGATGCCCGCGCCAACCACCAACGATTGAAGTAAGGGGATAAGATCTATGAATTCCAAACGCTTTAGCCTGAAAGCTCTGGCTGCAGCTGTTACCACCGCGGCCGTTCTGGCCAGCACTGGCGCCAACGCGCTGACTTTGAAACTGGCGACCGATTCTGGCACCAAGGGCTCACCGGCCGGTAACGCGCTGGAGAAGTGGGGTCAGCTGATCGAAGAGAAATCCGGCGGCGAGATCGAAACCCGCGTGTTCTATCAGAACGAACTGGGCGGTCAGCAGGAAGTGTTCGACCTGCACGTAGCCGGTGATGTGGATGTGATGCTGAACTGGCCGATGACGTCTTACGACAAGCGTATCGGCGTTATCTACACGCCTTACATGACCCTGTCCTGGGACGAAGCCCTGAAAGCCTACAGCCCGGGCGGCTGGGTCAACAACATGCTGGGCGGTATCTGGAGCGATATCGGCCTGAAATTCTTCGGTCCCTGGCCGGAAGGCTTTAACGGTGTGGGTTCCCGCGGCAAGTACGCGCTGAACATCGCAGACGCCGAAGGTCTGAAGGTCCGTACCATGACCGTATTCCCGGCACCGCAGACCATGCAGGCGCTGGGTTACCAGACCGCTGCCATCGACTGGGGTGAGGTCTACACTGCACTGCAGACCGGCGTTGTCGACGGTGAAGCGGGCAACGTTATCTACTGGGATTACGAATACTTCCGTGACTCCCTGGATTACTACGTACAGACCAAGCACTTCTTCATGACTGGTGTTCTGTCCATGAACCTGGACACCTGGGACAGCATGAGCGAAGAGGAGCAGAAAGTCGTGTCTGAAGCCGCCGAAGAGATCATGAACGATCAGTTCAAGGCTGCGAAGGAACAGGACGAGTACTACATCGCTAAGGCTCAGGAAGAGGGTATGGAATACTTCGAGCCGAACGATGAGCAGATCCGCGAGTTTGCCAAGGCAGCCCGTGAAAAAGTGTGGCCGCAGATGGAAGAAGAGATCGGCTCTGAGATCATGGAAACGATCCGCGCGAATGCGACTCCGCTGTAAGCGGCGTCACTCTTAATAACAGGGGATTTATAGCAAGGCATATTAGCGATAGCTTAATATAAGTTGCTGATTTACCTGTTGTTTTAACTCACCGGCCCGCTCTGCGGGCTGGTTCGTTCCTAGGCTGGAGAAAAAATGATCGGCAGACTTTTTTCCGGACTTGATAACCGCGTGGGCTGGGTGCTGGAGGCTGCAGCATTCGTATCCAGCATGCTCGTGGTGGGTCTGATGTTATTTCTGGTGCTGGCGCGCTATGTATTTGGCTGGTCAGTCGTCGGGTTACTCGAGCTGATCATGCTGTTCGGGATGTGGTTGTACATGCTCGGCGGTTTGATCGCGAGCAGGCGCAATGAGCATCTGGTTGTTGACTTTGTGGAGCTTCAGATCAGTGATCAACGTATGAAACTGATGCACAAGGCTCTGATTTCATTGATCACCTTAATTATCTGTCTGTTCTTCGTGGTACTGGCGTATCGCATGCTGGCCTGGGGGATGCGGCGTCCGCAGTCGACTCCGGGTATGGGGATCCCGCTCTGGCTGCCCCAGGCATCGATCATGCTCGCGGCGGTGGGCTGCAGCTGTTATGCGCTGCGCGACGTTATCTGTGCGCTGACCGGTATCAAACGACTGAAAGGGGAACATTGAGATGGAAGGTTTGATCGCAATTGGCATCCTGTTGGTGCTGATGATCATCGGCGTCCCAGTGGCCTGGTCGTTTGCCGGTGTGCTGGCGTACCTGGTTTACGCCTTTGATGCCAACCTGAACACCCTGATGCTGCAGGGCTATCGTTCGGTGGATTCGGTAATTCTTATCGCACTGCCGCTGTTTGTGCTCACCGGCTACATGATGCAGAGCGGTGGTATCGCCAAGCGTCTGGTGGATTTTATCGAAGTAATGATCGGTAAGCGTCGCGGTGGTATGGGCGCTTCCATGGTTATGGCGTCCGGTATCTTTGGCGCTATCGCCGGTACCGCGACAGCAGCGGTTGCCTCTATCGGCACCATCATGATCGGCCCGCTGGAGCAGCGCGGTTATCCGCGCGCCTATTCATCGGCGCTGCTGGGTATTTCCTCACTGCTGGGGATTCTGATCCCGCCGTCGATCACCATGATCCTGTTTGCTGTGGTAACCCGTCAGTCGGTGGCGGCCTGCTTTGCGGCCTCGGTAGGCCCTGCGATTCTGCTTATCGTGGGTCTGATCATTGCCAACCGTTTCAGTGTCGGACGCTTCTTCCAGGAGGTCAGCAGCGCCGCCAATGACGGACTGGAACAGCTGCCGGGCAAGGGACGCGCCACCATCCGCGCATTCCCGGCGCTGTCTCTGCCGATCATCATTCTTGGTGGTATCTACGGCGGTATCTTTACACCGACGGAAGCGGCGGCTGTGGCGGCCTTTGCGGCGATGATGATCGGCTTCTTTATCTACAAAGACCTGACCGTAAAGAGCTTTGCGCGCGGTGTAGTCGCGGCTGCTGAGACCACCGGCACGGTGATTCTGATCCTGCTGTTCAGCTTTATGATCGGGCGTATTCTTGCGTTTGAACGCATACCGCAGGATCTGACCGAGCTGGTCCGCACCATGATCGAGAACCCGCTGCTGATCCTGATCGCGGTGAACATCTTCCTGATCCTCGCGGGCATGATTATGGATGACGTTTCGGTCACCGTAGTGGTTGCGCCGCTGTTCCTGCCGCTGATGGTGGATACCGGTGTGCATCCGGTGCACTTCGCCTCCATCGTTGCCTGCTCCGTGGTGATCGGCGCGAACAGCCCGCCGGTGGCGCCGATACTCTATATGGCGTGTCGAATAGGTAAGGTCTCGATCCATAAGACCGTGATGCCGGCGCTGGGCCTGATGGCGTTCGTCGGTCTGCCGGTAATGATGGTCACCACCTTCGTACCGGAACTGTCACTCTTCCTGCCGCGCCTGCTCGGATTCGTTTGATCCGGGAGGTGCTGACCCTGAGTTGAAAACGCCGCATCCGCGGCGTTTTTTTTTGCGCCAGCGGGAGTGGATGTCGCTAATGATGTATATGACTGGTCTTTTTTCACCAATCCAGCGCCATGGGCGACTTTTCCCGCTTGAAACGTGCGGAATAGTTGTGGCTCTATATTCAGACATACGAACGAGAAAAGATCTTAATAATGACAAAAATATTCGTTCTGGTTCTGACCGTCTTTTTTATCGCACTTATCGGCATTTTTAGTCGTCCCTCCGGTTACCTCGCTGATCTCTGGCCCGCCAACTCCCTGCTTCTTGGTCTTATGCTGCGTGAGCCCCGGCTCGTTAAAAGTACCTTCTGGCTCTGGTCAGGAGGGGCGATGGTTGCCGCTGATCTGATGACAGGGAGTAGCGTTCTTAAAGCCCTGGTGTTGAATACGGGCAATATCTTTAGCGTGATGGCGGGTGTCATCGTCGCGCGCCGCTGGCGGTTGGTGCCGTATCCGGTCAGGGATATTGGCGATGTTCTCAATATTGCGCTGGTGGCCCTGGCGGCAGCGGTCGCGGCGGGGCTGTTCGGCATCGTTGCCAATCCGCTGCTATTCGATGGCAGTGTTGCCGATGGTCTGGCTTACTGGTTGGTCACGGAGTTTGTGAATTATGTGGTTTTCCTGCCGCTGATCATCGTTGCGCCGGGCTATACCGCGCTGAAGCCTGGCGCGATTAAAGGCTTTCTTTCCGGCCTGGGTCCGTTAAGCCCGTTACCCGGGTTATCTGTTATCGCGCTTTGCCTGCTGGCGATGAGTCTCAGCGGGCCGGGGGTTATTGCCGTCCCGCTGATCGGTTTGCTCTGGTGCGCCTTCGCTTACAGCCTGTTCAATACCGCGCTGGTGACACTGGTCTACTGTGTCTGGACGCTGATTTCTTTATCCAACGGCTATATCGATCCCGATTACCATACCTCGTACTGGATGAACGTGATTTCGTTACGTGTCAGCGTGGCGATGGTTGCGCTCCTGCCGATCATTGTCTCCTGTTATACCCATTTAAACAGTACACGCCTGAGCGACCTGGAGTACGCCTCCAACCATGATCATCTGACCGGTACACTGACACGCCGCGCGCTCAACGAATTTGTGCGTCGTGAGGCGGGTCAGCAAGCGTCGATGAGCCTGTTGATGGCCGATCTGGACCACTTTAAAGCGATCAACGATAACCATGGCCACCCGGTAGGTGATCAGGTATTGCGCCACTTTGTGGCGATCGCAAGGCAGTGTCTGCGCTCTGACGATCTGATCTGCCGCATGGGCGGTGAAGAGTTCATGCTGGTGTTTCAGGATCTGCCGACGGCAGAGGCGAACAGCATAGGCAACCGCATCCGCTCCTCGTTTGAACAGACGCCAATGGCGCTGGACAACGGTGAAACGATCAATGCCACGGTCAGCATTGGCATCGCGGTTAAATGTGGTGATGATGATTTCGACGCCCTGGTATCGAAAGCCGATCAGGCACTGTACAGAGCCAAGCACTCCGGCCGTAACCGGGTCATCAACTTTGCGGACTTATCAGCATCCGCCTGATTGGGGGGCGTTTTACCGGCGAGTGCCAGTATATTCAAGGTTAACGGCTGGGTTTGCGAACAAAAAAAGGCTGCCATCAGTGGGCAGCCTTTTTCATTAGAAGCAGATTACTTCTCGAGGTTCTGCAGGGTGGTATCGGTGTACCAGTCCAGGAAGTTGATTACGCCAAACTCGAAAGTCTTGGAGTAGGGGCCCGGCTGGTAAGCGATAGAGTTGATACCGCGCTGGTTCTCTTCACCGAGGATACGGTCCTGGTCGTTGGTCGCGTCCCAAACCTGACGCAGGCGCTCAGGGTTGTAATCAACGCCTTCAACAGCATCCTTGTGTACGAACCACTTGGTGGTAACCAGGGATTCCTGTGCGGAGATCGGCAGTACGCGGAACACGATGAAGTGATCGGACTGCATGTGGTTCCAGGAGTTCGGCAGGTGCAGGATACGCATGGAGCCCAGCTGACGGTTCTTGATGCGGCCCAGCAGCTTGTCGCATCCCTGTTCGCCGTCGATGGTCATCACCTGGGTGCCTTCCTTCAGCGGCATACGGACGATACGGTTACGTACGCCGAAGCTCTTGTGCTCGTGAGGAATGCCTTCAGCGTCCCACTCGGCCGCCTGACGGGCGTAGTGGTCCAGGAACTCCTGGGAAGCACGGGGATCGTTGGTGTCGTCCCACTCCAGCAGGGTGTTCAGCAGTTCCGGGTGGCTGCCCGCACAGTGGTAGCACTCGCGGTTGTTTTCCAGAACCAGCTTCCAGTTGGCCTTTTCGTACATGTTGGATTCGACGGCGAGCTTGGTGTTCTCAACGTCGTACGGCTCCATGTACTCGTCCAGAGTTGCCAGGAACTGGTCGAAGTCGCCTTCCGGCTCTTCTTTGGCCAGGCAGATGTAGATGAAACCACCGCCAACCTTGCAGTGAGCCTTCTTCAGGCCGTGCTCTTTCATGTCGAAGCCTTCGCCCATCTCGGTACCGGCGAACAGCAGGTTACCTTTCAGGTCGTAGGTCCACTGGTGGTAAGGGCATACCAGGTTGGCAACCTTGCCGCGGTGCTCGGTGCAGACGCGGGAGCCGCGGTGACGGCAGGTGTTGTGGAAGGCATTGACGGTGCCATCCGGGCCGCGCACGATCAGAACGGGGTTCTGGCCGACTTCCACAGTGAAGTAGTCGCCCTTAGTGGGGATTTCGCTGGTCATACCGACGAAAAGCCACTCTTTCTGGAAGATCTCTTCCATGTCCAGGCGGAACATGTGGGGGTCGTTGTAGAGAGGTGCAGGCAGCGAATAATCGCGGCGACGCTCTTTGAGCAGGTCGGTCATCGCATCTCGCGCCTGGTCCAGGTTCGCGTAGCTGAGGTTAAGCAGATCGTTCTGGTTCATTAGTACTGTATCTCGAACATAACAGTTGGGTTGCATGCCGCCTCGGCGGCCCTCCTAAACGACCCAATACCCGGTTCTCCGTGGTGTTGAGGGTGTCTGAGGGCAATCCTGCCTTTGAGTAGGGGTATTCAATATTCTATTCGCGACACCGACCGATTCTGTTTGAGACTAGGGGGGGGTAAAAAGGTCCTAAATGGTGTTTTTAAGACAATTTCACGTCGCGAATAAGTAAGTCATAAAGCTTGCTTGAAATGACAATTCGCACTTCACGAGATCCAGAGGGAGATCGTGAGCAAAGCTATGGCATTTCAAGCGTTCAGTCGGGTTACTCGGACGCCGAAAAAAGTTGCAAGTGCGCCGTCGTCAACCACACTTAAGTGTGGTTCAAGCCGGGCGGAGACGCCATAAATTTGTTCACCTTCTCTCTTAATAACCCAACACCCATATTTTGGAAGTGCCAGCCATGAACAATCCGAGCATTTCAATCGTCAACAGCGACGCATTCGTTCCGGTAACAACCCAGACCTGGAGCAACGGGCGTCACGCTGTGCGCTGCGTAAAGGTGATCCAGGAAACCTGGGATGTAGCCACCTACTGTTTCATGGCCGAGCAGCCGGTTATGTTCTTCTTCAAGCCGGGCCAGTTCGTGACCCTGGAACTTGAGATCAACGGCGAGCAGGTGTTCCGCTCTTACACCATCTCCAGTTCTCCGTCCGTGCCTTACAGCTTCTCCATTACCGTGAAGCGTCAGCCCGGCGGTCTGGTCTCCAACTGGCTGCACGACAACATGGTCGAAGGCTACGAGCTGGCGGTTCACGGCCCGGTTGGTGCGTTCAACAGCATCGACTATCCGTCGAACAAGGTACTGTTCCTGTCCGGTGGTGTGGGTATTACCCCGGTGATGTCGATGACCCGCTGGGCGTTCGATACTAATGCCGATGTGGACATGGTGTTCGTGCACAGTGCGCGCACCCCGCGTGACATCATCTTCCAGCGCGAACTGGAAACCATCTCTTCCCGTATCAGCAACTTCGATCTGCACCTGATCTGCGAAAAAATGGAGCCGGGTCAGTCCTGGGCCGGTTACCGCGGCTTCCTCGATCGCGTCAAGTTGGACATGATCGCGCCGGACTTCATGGAGCGTGAAGTGTTCTGTTGCGGCCCGACGCCGTACATGAAAGCCGTCAAGCGCATGCTGGAAAATGCCGGCTTCGACATGACCCGTTACCACGAGGAAGCCTTCGGTGCGACGCCGGAGGCCGTGGAAGAGCAGGCGGTGGAAGATGCCGAGCAGGCCGCGGAAGATCTGGATGCAATCGCAGCCAGCGACATGTTCAACGTGGAGTTTGCCAAAACCGGCAAGAGCGTGCGCATCGCACCGGGGGAAACCGTTCACGCGGCGGCGGCCAAACTGGGCCTGCATATCCCGAAAGCCTGCGGTATGGGTATCTGCGGTACCTGTAAGGTGAAACGCGTTGAGGGTGATATCGATATGACCCATAACGGCGGTATCACCGACGAAGACGTGGCAGAAGGTTACTTCCTCTCCTGCTGCAGCGTGCCGACCGGCGACGTTGTGGTTGAGTACTAAGATTTAGTACCCGCCAGCGCTACACATAAAAGGGCCGATCCAGCGATGGATCGGCCCTTTTGTCGTTATTTGTGCCTTCACACTCCTGAGGTAGGATCAGGGATTCGCCTGTCAGGGAGTGAAAGGATAGATGACAACAGAGATAGGTTTTGTATTCGCGCTGCTGGGAATCACGGTCGCACTCTTCATCAGCGATAAGCTGCGCATGGATCTGGTGGCGCTGATGGTGGTAACGGTGTTGGCCGTATCCGGCATAGTGACACCGGCGGAGGCGGTCTCCGGCTTTGGCAACTCCACCGTGATTATGATCGCCGCACTGTTTGTGGTGGGCGAGGGGCTGTTCCGAACCGGCGTTGCGGCCGCCGCCGGTAACTGGCTGTTCAAGGTGGGCGGCAGCAGTGAAACCCGGCTGCTCTGCTTCCTGTTGCCGCTGGTGGCGCTGCTCTCGGCTTTTATGAGCTCCACCGGTGCCGTGGCGCTGCTGATCCCGGTGGTGCTGAGTATGGCGCGGCGCTCCGGCATGCAGCCGTCAAAACTGATGATGCCGCTGGCGTTTGCGGCGCTGATCGGCGGCATGCTGACGCTGATCGGCACGCCGCCCAATATCGTTGTCAGCAATGCCCTGAAAGAGGCGGGGCTTGAGCCGTTCGGCTTTTTCGAGTTTACCCCTATAGGTGCGGCGGTCCTGCTGCTTGGCTGTATTTACCTGATTAGTGTCGGGCGTCGGTTGTTGCCCGCGCGGGATACGGAGCAGCCGGGCGACAACTGCAGTGTGGCGGGGCTGACCGCAAGTTATGGGGTCAGTGGTCAGCTGCACAAGCTGGTGGTGCAGCCGCTGAGCCCGCTGGCGCATAAAACGGCGGTGGAATCGGCCCTGCGAAGCGAGCACAAAGTGACACTGATCGGCATCCGGCGCTCCGGCTCACTGCTCTCGAGTATATTGCCGGTGCTCGCCAACACCCGGTTGGAAGTGCGCGACGAGCTGTGGGTTTATGGTCAGGAGGCGGATATCGACAGGCTCTGTCTCAGCCATCGCCTGACCCACTATGGCTCGCCGGAAAGGGAGATGACACGGATGCGCCGGGAGTTCGGGGTGGCCGAGGTCCTGTTGCCGCCGGGAACGCCGCTGCAGGGGCATACGGTTAAAGAGGGGGCGTTTCGCGAACGCTTCGGGCTCAGCGTGATCGGCCTGCGCCGCCGTTGTGAGCCGCTGGAAACCGACTACCGGGAAACCCGCATGGAGGGGGGCGATACCCTGTTGCTGGCCGGTAGCTGGGAGCGGATCCGCGCGCTGGAGGGGCGGCGCGACCTGGTGCTGCTGCAAACGCCAGCGGAGCTGGGCGAGATTCCAGCCCACGGCAGCCGGGCGCCGGTGGCTCTGCTGGTCTTGCTGTTGATGCTGGTATGTATGACGGCGGGTTGGCTGCCGGCGCTGCCGACCATACTGCTGGCGGCCATGGCGATGATCCTGACCGGCTGTGTCAGCCTGCCTGAAGCGCTGCGCTCGCTGAATGCTACCAGCCTGATTCTGATCGCCGGCATGCTGCCCCTGGCTTTGGCCATGGAGAAGAGCGGGGCGCTGGCCTATGTGGTGGAACACCTGGTGGCACTGCTTGGCGGCGCCTCGCCGCTGGTTCTGAGCACCGGGCTGTTTCTGCTGACCTCGCTACTGAGCCAGTTTATCTCCAACACCGCGACTACTGTTCTGATCGCGCCTATAGCGCTCACTACGGCCCAACTGCTGGGAGTCAATCCCGAACCGCTGATGATGACGGTGGCCATAGCGGCTTCCACCGCCTTTGCGACACCGATCGCTTCGCCGGTGAATACGCTGGTACTGGCGCCGGGTAACTACCGCTTCTCCGATTTCGCCAGGGTGGGGATTCCGCTGCAGTTGCTGGCGCTGGGTATCACGCTGGTGCTGACGCCACTGCTGTTTCCTTTCTGAAAGCGCCGGTTAGGTTCGATCAGCTCTATAAAAACGGGCCTGTCGTTACCGGCAGGCCTGTTTTATGCGCGCGCACCAGGGGCCACTCCGAGGCTCGGTTGACTCGATTAGCGCAGAAGACCACAGGGTGCTGGAGGTAAATCCTCAGACAGCCTTTGCTGCCAGGAGTGGGCGATCTCCGGGGAGCTGAATGTCTGTTGCAGAACACCCCCTGAAATGGGCACGGTGATGGTGGACCGGGTGAAGATTAGTTCGCCGACCTTAATGCGGGTTTCCTGGCCTGTATGAGCCCGGGTCATTGCTGCAAAGCTTTGGCTTCCCGCTGCGGAGAGCTTCATAAATACCGGCCAGCCCTGGCTGTTCTGCTAACCCATACTGACCTGGTCAATGAAGCGGGAGCAGAGCTGGAAGTCCAGCGGTTCCTCTGCGGCCGAAAGGCGGGCAGAAAGGCCGGCAGCCAGGTACAGGAGAAGCAGCGTCCATTTCATGGCAAAGCCCTTTCTAGGTCATTATTCGTTGGCAAGCAGGGTAATCAACGGGATGCTGGGCGCCACGCAGGCAGCAGAAATGTTGTGATATGCGGATCGAGCATAGGCCGCTACCGACTTATTCAACACCTCTATAGATACGCTGAATATTCGGGCTTTCAGCCTCAGCAGGCCGGCACGCCCTGGCTCTTTTGGTACAGGGCATAGGCTGTGAACATCAGCACGATAAGCCCTGCGGCGATGAGCGGTTTGTCCCTGCCCAGGCTGGGCAGCCCATCGCGTTTTGCCTTGGCCAGATCATCCGGGTGATAGATACCGGCGCGGCAGAACAGCAGGGTCACAAAGAACATACCGGCAACCGCCAGAAACGTATGCAGCGTATAGGTGAAGGCGATGAGCGCGCAGGAGCTGGTCACGCTTTTCGCACTGATGCCGAGCACGGCGGCGCAGGCCATCATCGCCAGGGCAAACAGGTTGATAGGTGTTTTCGAACGGGTGACCGCCGCCCAGGCGGCGGTCATGGGGTTGGATGATTCCGCAGTCTCTTTGATGGGACGGCCGCAGTTGATGCAGCTGGCGGCCTGATCGGAGACTTCATGATCGCAGTCCTGACACCTGATTAAAGCCATTGCTCTTATCTCCTTGCTATCGAATCGTTAAGCCGTTGCCATATCCACTGTTGAAGCAGCTGCTGCAAGCATCTCTCTCAGTCTCCCGAAGGCGCCCGGGCAGCAATGAAGGGGCGCCGGTCACTCTTTTTCGAGCCGTGGAGCTCGTTCGCGATAACTTCGAAACCAGCCTGTTTCAGTGAAACCAGGAGTGATTCAGTGGAAAAGGTGGTTACGCTGGGTGCTTTGCCCACGAGGCGCATCAGCGGAATGACAAGGCGTATAAGCGGATTCATATCGCCGATACAGGGTGTCTTGGAGATAAACAGCCCGCCCGGGAGCAGTAAGCTGCGGATATGATCAAGCGCGGTGGGCAAGTCTCCCGCCAGGTGAAGATAGTTAAAGCCGATAACGGCATTGTAGCGGGCGCTCTCGTTGCTAACTGTGTCGAGCGTTGCCTGGCGAAAGCTTAACGGGCCATTGAAGCCGTTCTGGCGAGCGGTCTCGAGCTTTTCGTCCGCGATGCTGATCATATTGGCCGATATGTCAGTGGCCAGGTAGGTGTCGACGCCTTCAGCAAGGCGCAGCGCCGCTGTACCGGTGCCGCAGCCCAGCTCCAGTACCCGGGCATGGGGAGGGAAGAGCGCCAGGGTTCGCGCAAGTGTTCTGTCGAAGCCGGCTTCATCGCCGACGGGGGAAGCGGCATACTTGCGAGCGATTTTGTCCCAGAACTGCTCGTCTCGTTTGTCCATCGGCGCTCCTTATTGGGCTTATCGAGCCCTTAGCTAAACTGCGTGCCTTGAACGCCAGCACTACCAGCAATGCGCCAAAGCGTATGGCGCCGCCGATCATCCAGAGCAGGGCAAGCACTACGCATCGGGCTGAGTTATGACTTGTGGCAGATCTATAGCGGTAACAGGGGAGTGATGGCGTGAGCGCCCGAAACGGGAGTAATGAAAAGCAGGTGTCCATCAGCCAGTCCCTTGGAATCGTTGCTCCTGCTGTAGCAGGCAGATGTCAGTGTGGGTCGTTTTCGGCAAAGGCACAAGTTTGTGTGGTCAGGCGTTAAACAGGGCGGGTCTGGCCCCGTTGCCGCAATTACGGTTTAATGCGCCAGTACCTGCAGATAGATACACCCATCATCATGTCCATTGTTGCAACATCTGATGTTACACCGCCTGAGCAGCAGATTTCCCGGGCCGCAATCGAGCAGGCGATCCACGCAGGCGTTGAGCGTTACTTCAATGACTGCCGTGCGCGGGTCCCTGCATTTATCCGGCGTCATTTTCATTACCCCGGTGCCATCGCCACCAACCGCGTCGCGCTGGGGTGGGATATGCTGCGCGCGCCCGCCAACCTGCTCTGGGCGCCGGTTTACGCCCTGGCATGTTTAGTCAAAGCCCTGAGCAAAAAACGCCAAGGGCTCAGCTGGCTGTATCGTGGCGCCGAGCGTGTACCGGCAGGTTTCACCACCCGGGTACAACAGCAGATCTCCGATCTGATCTTTGTCGAGCTGCTGAACGATGGTAAAGAGGGCCAGCTGCTTGAGAATTACCTGGTCGAGGCCCTGGAAGCGTTATACGCCCGCCACGCCTGTGAAGCTGCCGATCACCGCCAGTTTATCCGCGCGATAGAACCGCTGGTCGCCGATGCGCTCAGTCAGTACCGGGTAACCCGCACCGCATCCGCCGATATCACCAACAGCATTTCATGCACCGTGCTGGGCGCCTTCGCCTTTCAGAAATTCACCCCCGGCGGCATCGGCCTGGGCGTGGTACTCGCATCGATGCTCGCGAAAACCCTGGCCGCCAGAGACTTCATCCTGGGCGAAACCGTCGGCCACTGGTACTACGGCTGGTTTCCGCCGGAGCCATCATGGACTGTGACGGCGGGCGTGATGCTTGCCGTGATGGGCGCGTTAGCGGGGTTCGCCGCGCTATCCGGCATGATTTTCGATCCGATTCAGGCGGTGACCGGTATGCATCGAAGGCGACTGCACAAGCTGCTGGATCATCTGGAAAGGGATGTGACTCGCAGCACCAAGAGCAGCTTTCGTCCCAAAGACCAGTTTGTGGCCCGGATTCTGGATGCCTTTGATCTGATCAGAACCGGGTTACTCTGATCCTGATGCTTGCGCTACGCGATCCTGAGCCGCTACCGACTGGTTTAGTTTGCGCAGCTTTGTCAGTGAGATCTGAAACTGTCCATTGCTGGGCAGGGGCTTATTCTTGAACTGCTCCCAGACCAAAGCGCCGGGGCCGTTATAGATCTCTTCGAAGGTGCCATCAGGAAGGATCTTGATGCAGATCGTGTGTTGCGGTTCGCTCCGAAAGGCAACCGAGTTGGCCTGGGTAGCCTTGATCTCCACTTTCAAGCCCGTCGCCGTGACCGCGTCGTAGCCCTTATTGGACGCTGTCATAAGCTCCAGACCATAGGCGTCAGCCACCAGGCATTCGCCGATGCTCCCGACCATATGGCCATCAGGCGTGAAATGCCTGCCCGGGAACATCTGCTCAAGCTCACCGACCGTCGAGTAGAGCTGAGTAACCAGTCTTTGAAACTCGTCGTGATTGATCATTTCTGACTAATCTCTTGGTTCGAGGCACCCTGGAGTGCCCGGCCAAAGAAGATAATATCACCTCTTTATTGTTCGACTCCGTTACCGCTATTGATTTGGCGCATTATGTCTCGTTAAAAGGGCTGAACTGCGGATGTGAAACCACCGTGTAGGCGATTTTCGAGCGATTTCTTATGCTGTATATCTTACTTTTTTGAGACTTTCCAATGCGTATAATTCTTTTCAAGATATCCAGTCACGCCAATCCTATCGATTTCTGCAGGGTTTATTGGTATTGGCCTGAAATTTATTTTGTTAGCTTCATTGAATCCTATCTCTTTTCTAAGCTCAAATGAAAATATATCAGATAAGTCTGAAACGAAATGTCTATACTTACAGAGGTCTTTTTGAGGTTCTGCGGAAATTCCTATTAATAAGTTAAATAATTTACCGGTATTATTTTGATAATCTGAACCAAGTAAAATAGAATTTTTGTTGACATGTTCGACTGCAATTTGAATTTTTTCTTTAAGAGAGGATAGTTCACTTGAAGATATATTTTCGCCATAACAAGATGATTCAGAAACTCGATAGTAAATTGAAGTTATATCAGTATATTTCTGTCTAATTTCAGAAGCGGCCAATAATTTTCTTTCTAGTAAAAACTGATATTTAGTATTGTCGCTTTTGTATTTCTCCACTAGAAAATTTCCAGCTAAGGCAGCTATAAGCAATACTGTTGCTATTAAAGATTTTTCGATAAATATTCTTTTCAGGCTCAGCCTATGTTCAAGAAGAGCTTTTTTCTTTTCCTCTTCAAATGTCATTAATGGTCTCCAATGAATGCATAAAACTGGATTCAGAGTTATGTGCGTGCAATGTCGTTTATGACCGGTTGCATTTGCATCCCTTCGGGGCCCCAATGTATTTGCGTTTATTTTTGGGATCCATTGAGGGTTTTCCGAAACGCTTCACCGCATGATAGATATACCAGGATCGAAATTTTGACATTCGATCTTTTCGGCATGTTTGTTTTAGTAACTGGTCTACATGTTCCTTGTTCTCTGGGGGTAATTTACTTTCTCTCATTAATTGATACAAAGCATCGTGTACGAGAGCACCTCGCATGAAGTTTAATGTATCAATCGTCGGTCCTGAAGGTCCATCCCAGGCATAGCCAGTTTTTATTCTTAGATTTCCTTTACTCGATAACTCTATGTAATCAGTGATGATGTCATTATCTGGATACACTGGTATTTGATTCTCATAGTCTTCATAGAGTTGATATTTATACCCTTTTCTGTAACAGATACATTTCATCGTATGATCCCTTTCGAATATGGTTAACTAACGCTTGTAACGTCGCCAGCAGGGGCAGACAAAGCGCATCGCGGTTTGGCTGTCCCTCTGGCTGGCTTTGTTATACCTGCCTTATATCAGTGTAAATCCTAAAGCAGTGTTCACCGCATCTTTTATAATATCTAGAGCGGCATTTAGCGCTTGTTCAACTGCCAAAACACCAAGACCTTCAATCGCTAGAAGTACTGTACGGCTTGCATTTTTCTGAATAGAGAAATGCAAGACAGCCTCTTCTTCATCAATTTTGTTTGCTGCTTTGAGGGTTTCGATCATTACAACTGATTGTGCCAATTTTTTGGCCTCGGATTCACCATACTCTTTGATTTCAGGCCATTTTTCAGACAGAACTCCTTGCATGGCCCCCAGCATATTTTCGGCTAATTCTCCAGCATCTATACTCATAACGTAATCTCCTATTTAGTTACTCGTCGTCGCCACGCTTTTTGGCTAGTTCTAGTTTTAATATTGCTGTAAAGCTTGAATTAAATGCAGTGCGTAGAGGATCTATCTCATCAATACTAATACATTCTAACGAGCCTTTATCTTTAGTCTTTTTATCTTTTAATTTATGAAGTGATTCTAGGTCATTCAAGCTACTTTCTAATAAATCGAGTTGCTTTACAGTGATGTCATTTTTAGGAATAGCCTCCGCACGAACTTTTATTGCACTCAAATCGACTTTAGATTCGCTGTAAAAAGTAGCGTTCTTTTCATAGCTGCATTCTGGAAGACCGTATTTTGCTTCTAGATCTGTTAAAAATGTCTCCGTTTTTCTCTGAAGAGAAGTAACATTCTTATCAGTTGTTTCATCATAGGAAGCTATTAGTTTTACTGTGCATCCTGAAATAACTAACATAAATGAAAGTAACAGTATTACCCTCAGCGGGTTGGCTTTTCTTAACATCGTCATAGATTCCCTCCTTTTAGGGATGTTGTGGTGTGTACCAGGTATAACGCCGCCATAACCGGCAGCCGGAGCGTAGCGTAGGCTGTCCGGCGCCGACAGGCGTGTAGTTGATGGCTTTGTTAAACATCATTCGTCCAAAACATTTTTAAGTTTATTGAACACAGAATCTGTAACAGCCCCAAGAAATTCAAATGTTTTTTCCGTAAACATACCTGCCAGCAAACCAAAGAAACCACTGCTGTATGGATTGAATTGAATTAACTGACCCTGGGCGTGCAGTAAAAAAATATGCTTTCCTCCTTTAATGGTAAGAAACACGATAAAACCAGATGACAAGCCAAATAAAATACTACGCCAGGTGAATCTGCTTGTAGTCCGAATTGTGCCGATTCCTGCTCCTATCGCACCACGTGTCATTATTGTTATAGCGAGAAGGTAATCTGAGCTTAGTTGAGTTATATATCTCTGGAGCATATATAGAATTGATGTATACCCAATGGATTCATCGGATTGACCAAAACTATTTGCGTCGTCGAATTCGCGTCTAATTTCCACAAGGGTTTGACTTTGCCGATCGGCACCGACAGAAATGAGCGCCTCTACTTTGCCGCGAAGCTGACCGTAGAACTGAGCCTGTTTTTTAAGAGATGATATTGCCTCATCTGTAAACTTATCCGAGACTCCACCAGAGTTTTGGGCTAACTCTTGGTTAATAGAATTAATCTCATTTTGCAAGTAGCCAAGGTAGCTGTCTCTCGCTGATATTTCAGTGATAGAAGCAACAGCAAAGATCGCAACAACTAAGAACATGCCAACTTCAAGTAAGTGATTTAAATCACCACCTATTCGGAAGGCAATTCTTTCAAATATCGAACCGTCGGACATTGCTGCTCTCTCCTTGATGTTTAACGCCGCAAATAACCGGAGACAAAAGATGCGCATCAGATTTTGGCGTCCGCGTTAATTTGCCTTGTTAGCCATTTCATTGTTTCTACTTTAAGTCTGACTTTGCTTCCGTATATAAATCAGATTTAACCTTCTCCCATTCAACTACGAAAGCAGTATTAGATGAAACAGTTTTAACTTTAGGTTCGTTAATATGCTTATTTATCTCCTTCAAATATGCAGGTATTCCTTTAACCGCGTTATTACTAAACTTTGCTTTTATGCTTGATATAATACTTGAAAGATTACCTACTGCTTTATCTACATCCCCATTGTAAATGTTTGCCTCAGAATCAATTCCACCACCCTTTGTATCTCGGTAGTCTACGTAATTATTGATACTGTTAATCAGGTTTGTGTTTTCCTTGTTTGCTTTGGCTATCAAATCAGCTTGCTCTTTTCTTAATGCTGAAGGCTGAACAATTTTAGGCTTTTCTGTTGTGATTTTTTCGTATTGAATACCAGCAGTAAAACTAGCACCAATTACAACACATAACGCGGCAAATACTGCGACAAACTGGGGCACAGTTAAGGCAGTGAGAATTTGAACAAGTGTGATTTTTGATAGGTCTATAATATTGGCATTAGTACCATTATCAACCTTGGGTTGGTTTGGTAGTACTGACGGAATGAATTCAACACCTTCTTTGACTGTGAAACGCCATTGTATGTCTGCTGCTTCTCGACCGGATTCTCTAGACCAGATTTTTATCGCTCCTAGTTTTTCAACCAAACTTGAAAAGTCCGCTGATTCGATAAAACTCTCATTCTGTGTGCTTATTGCCTTACCACCATCAACGGTAAATAAATCAAGTGCATCACAGTTATTAGCTGAAAAATCTCTTAATACTTTTGGTTGAACGTAATTACTTGAAACAACTAGAACATCGGCATCTGACCTAGTGCTTTTGGTGCCACGTGCACGCGAACCAAAAAGATATAGTTCTGTAATATCGGGTAATTCTTTACCAAGATCTTCTGCTAGATGCGCTAAATCATATTCTTGATCCATTGAAGATAAATTCCTCGCTATTTTGATGGCTAACAGTCTGTTAATGAGGTCTACGACCTCATAATAGTTATTAGCAGGTATACCTTTTAATTTACATGTTGCCCTGTAGGGTTGCGTAACTGTCTGAAATAACGAATAAAAATTTAGATGCTTCCGCTATGGGGTGCAAAAAGGTATTTCATTGCGCGGTGATGCCGCTAAACAGGTAACAGGCTGAGTAGTTGCTGAGGCTGTCGCTATAGTGGCGTTGCTACCTGGAGGTGTGCGAGTAAACGCTGAAGAAATAAATGAAGCACAACTATCCATTAATCAGTCCTTTAGGATCGTTTGCCTGGGTGTCTATGCGTCTACTGCCTGTCTGCCGCTGAAGTTCAGTTTGGTTTCTTTTTCTGAAAGGCACAAGTTCAATGGGCCATTATCCGGGCGTCATCTGCTTGGGGGGCTAGCTATGGCGCTCCGTGGTCCGGATTACAGATCCCGGCTTTGAAAGGCTCAACGCTGGAAAGAGGCGATCTCCTCTTCAGTCAGAAATCGGCCTTCGTCTACGTCGTAGTAGCGGCGGCTTTCTCCGTCTCCGGCTTCCATGATGTTACGGCCAGCGATAAATAGTCCGCTTGGCATTGGGCGCAGTGCCTTGGTCCACTCCGAGGCAGGCATCAGCGCCGAGGTCTGGTCGAACTCTTCAAGAATTTCGCGGGATGTGTCGACCACCAGCAGGGCGTATTCGTATCGATACAGCAGGTCGTCCAGGGTTTTCGCCAGTTCATCGGGCAAGGGTTGCTGGTTCAGTTGCTGGCGCAGCTTATCGATATTCGGAGCCGGGCCCATGCCGTCAATATGGTTCAGCGAGTACAGGGTTTCGGCGCGGGTGAACACACCACGCAGGTAGGTGTGGTCGATGCTGGCCTGTTTGGCTTCGGTGTCCCGACGCAGCCTGTCGGCTTCCGTCGCATAGTGGGCTTTTAGCTGCAGCAGGGTTTGAACCTCCAGGTTCAGGCTGTCTTTCTGATTTTGTAACTCGTCTTTTTGCGCCTGTAGCTGGTCGCGTTCGGCAAGCGCGGCGTAGGCTTCGTTGTACTGCTTGAGTTCGCCGACGATCCAGAGACCCAGGCCCGCCAGCAGCGGCAGAAGCGTGGCGAGCGCGGCCGGTGTGATCCATTTGGTTCTGCCTGCGGTGCGCAGCTGTTTGATCTCTTCCCGCAGTTTTTCCTGTTCGAGTTCTTCCCGCTGTTGTGCTGGCTTTTCGTTATCGTCAGACATGATTAACGCTCCCCGTTAAGGACGGCCCGCCAGTCTGCTGATGGGGGCGTGCTTCCCCGGTTTTGCATGACAGAGCTTTGAGTTGCCTGAGGAAGCACGGTGGGTTGATCAAGCCGGTTTGGTCTCCGGGGTCAGGATGCTTCGAACAGTTCGACCGTTTCCGGGCGCACACCGTCGTACTTCATCGCTGCGGCGGCATCGTCCCCTTGAAGGGCTTCGGTCAGGGCAGCAATGCTGGGCACATTTTCGATAATCAGTCCGACTTTGTTGCCTCCATCGGGGCTGACAAAGGTTTTTGCAGTCATTCCATGACTCGCCATGAACTCGTCCCGCTTGGGTGAGCTTAGCCAGTGGGCAACATCGTCCACTTCATGAATTACTAATACCGTAGTCATATTGGCAACCTCTTGGCGGCCAGGCGTTGGCGCCTGTGCGCCGTGATAGTTATCGGGCCACCTGAGTGATTGGCTCGTTCGGTTATGCTTCAGCGCAACTGAACCTCTGGCAGAGGTGCCGGGGCGCAGCGGTTAACGCAACAACCGAATTAAACTTAGTGTACGGAGTGATACCCCGCAAAGTTGGCTGTTCGGCGGCAAGTGTGGGCTTGCTTAGTTGGTGTGTAACGCTGGCATGCGTAGAAATAATAAAGGCCCCATCAAGGAGCCCTTATTCAACGCAACTTTACGGAGCAGGTGGTTATCAGCCGGTGACCTGCTTGAACAGGTCGAAGTATTCCGGGAAGGTCTTGCGGGTGCAGCCCGGGTCGTTGATGGTGATCGGCGCGTTGCCGAACGCCGCCAGGGAGAAGCACATCGCCATGCGGTGGTCATCGTAGGTGTCGATGGCAGCGCTGCTGATCTCGGCCGGTGGGGTGATCTCGATAAAGTCTTCGCCTTCAACCACTTCGGCACCGACCTTGCGCAGTTCGGTGGCCATGGCGGCCAGGCGGTCGGTTTCCTTGACGCGCCAGTTGTAGACGTTGCGGATCGCTGTCGGACCCTTGGCGAACAGGGCGGTGGTGGCGATGGTCATGGCTGCATCGGGGATGGCGTTCAGATCCAGATCCACGCCGTTCAGTTCACCCTTGGTCACTTCCACCCAGGTCGGTCCGTAGCTGACCTGTGCGCCCATCTTGCCGAGTACTTCGGCGAACGCCTTGTCGCCCTGCACGCTGTCGGAGCCGACGCCGTAGACGCGGATGGTGCCGCCGGCGATGGCAGCCGCGGCGAGGAAGTAGGAGGCGGACGAGGCGTCGCCTTCCACCATCACTTCGCCCGGAGAGCGGTAGCTCTGGCCCGCTTTGACGACAAAGCGCTGGTAGTTGTCGTTGATCACCTCAACGCCGAACAGCTTCATGCTGTGCAGGGTGATATCGATGTAAGGCTTGGAGACCAGTTCACCATCGACAACGATACACAGGTCATCCTTGGCCAGTGGTGCCGCCATCAGCAGGGCGGTGAGGAACTGGCTGGAGATATTGCCCTTGATGCTCACTTCGCCACCGTTCAGGCCCGTGGCCTTGATCTTCATCGGCGGGTAGCCTTCATCGCCCAGGTATTCCACATCGGCACCGAGCGGGCGCAGGGCATCGACCAGGTCGCGGATCGGGCGCTCGTACATGCGCGGCTCGCCGGTCAGCTCAAACTCGCCTTCACCGAGGCAGAGTGCGGCGGTCAGCGGACGCATGGCGGTGCCGGCGTTGCCTAGGAACAGTTCGGCACTGCTGGCCTTGAACGGGCCGCCGACGCCCTGAACGGTGCAGCTGCGGCGATCTTCGGCCAGTTCATAGCTCACGCCCAGCTTGGTCAGCGCGTTGAGCATATGGCGCACGTCGTCGCTGTCCAGCAGGTTGGTTACCTTGGTCTCACCCTCGGCCAGGGCCGCCAGCAGCAGAATGCGGTTGGACAGGCTTTTGGAGCCCGGCAGTTGTACCTCGCCTGAGGCGTGATTCAGCGGAGAGAGGGTCAGTGAGTCCATGGTATTCCGTTAAGCTATCGTTTTCGAGGGAGCATAAACTACTACCCCCAAAGGCGGATGTCGACAGGTCTGGGAGAGGTGGCGCTGATCAGTCGAGTACGCCTTCGAGCTCCAGCAGTTTGCGTTTGATGGTAAGGCCGCCGCCATAGCCCACCAGCGCCCCGTTGGCGCCGATAACGCGGTGGCAGGGGATCAGAATCGACAGCGGGTTACGGTTGTTGGCCATGCCTACGGCGCGGGCCGCTCCAGGTTGGCCGATAATCGAGGCCAGGTCGCCGTAACTGCGGGTTTCGCCATAGGGTATCTGTTGCAGCGCCTGCCATACTCTCTGTTGGAACTGCGTACCGGCTGGCGCCAGCGGGAGGTCGAAGCTCTGTCGTTTGCCGGCGAAATATTCACTCAGCTGATGGGCGGCCTCGATCAGCAGGTCGCTGGGTACGTGCTCCAGCTCTTCGTGTTCAACCCGGCCGAACTCGACGCCGGTCAGCGCCTCATCGCTGGCGGTGAGGGTGAGTATGCCGATCGGCAGGTCGGTCAGATGAAGCTGTGTTGTCGTCGTCATGGGCTCGCTCTTGCGGATTGATCCTTATCAATGCCGGTTGCCGGTACGAAGAGCATAGTGAACCGGCGTAAGTACGACAAACCCGCAGGTTTCGGACACCGCTGGGTAACTTGCCTGAAGCCCGCCGACCGGTGGGCTTCTTTTATTCTTTATAGATCAGTCCTTCAGGTGGCGGCGGGCACTCCTCGAAAATGCGCGCAGTGCAGCGGTCGCAGATCTCAAGGTCCAGCTCCGGTACCACGCTGGCGATCGCCTCCTGGGTGCTGCCGAAAAAGCGTGCCGAGCCGATCCGGCCAAGCAGCCCGGTGCGCTCCAGGTCATCCAGCAGTACCCCTTTCATCGAGCAGAACATCAGTTGGCCACCGCGTGCCTCGATCAGCTCCGCTTCCTGAATCAGCATTTCAAACGCCGAGACATCGATAAAGTTGATCCCCTTGCCGACGATCAGAATCCGCGGTGGTCCGATACTCTGCTCGGCGAGCTTGCGCAGGTGCAGCTGGATATGCTCGACGCAGCCGAAAAACATGGAGCCGTCGATACGGATGATCTGGAACTGCGGGCACTCGCGTAGACCGTGGCGTTCCACGTTGCGAATACTGCGGCGCGGCGCGTTTTGCAGCGGGGCCACCGGGACCACCGAGGGGCGTGAGGTGCGGCGCAGGTAAAAGGCGATCGACAGGAATACGCCGACGTAGATCGAGAACACCGGGTCGATCAGCAGGGTAGCGGCGAAGGTCGATACAAGTACGACACTCTCCAGCCGGCTGACCTTGAGGATCTGGGCGATATGGGGACGGTCGATCAGGTTCCAGGCGATCAGCAGAATCGAACCGGCCATGGCCGGCATCGGCAGCCAGTTGGTGATGCTCGGGAACGAGATCAGCAGTACCGCAACCGTGGCGGCGTTGATCAGCGCGGCAATCGGTGTTTGCGCACCGGCATCGAAATTGGCGCCGGAACGGGTAAACGACCCTGAGCCGGCAAAGCAGGAGAAGAAACTGCCCAGGCTGTTGGCGACGCCCTGGGCAACGAACTCCCGGTTACCGTTGATCTGCTGGTGGGAGCGCAGGGCGATGGCGCGGCCGATACTGACCGCCTCGATCAGTCCCAGCAGCGCCAGTGCGAAGGCGCCGGAAGCCAGAGTACTGATACCCGACAGGCTCAGCTCCGGCAGTGCCGGCAGAGGCAGTCCGGAGGGCAGTGCCCCAACGTTGGCGATACCGCTGTCGCTGCCGCCGAGCAGTTGCGCGGTCAGTGAACCCAGCCCCAGGGCGATCAGCAGGTGCGGCAGGCGCCGGTTGATGCGGCGAATGATGATGGCGCTCAGCAGCGTCACGATCCCGACCAGCAGCGAGTAAAGGTGGGTATCACCGAGGGAAAGCCAGAGCTGGTACAGGGTTTCAAACAGGTTCAGGCCGCCCGGCAGGGTTACCCCGAGCAGATATTTGAATTGGCTGGCGGCGATAAGTATGGAGGCGCCGGCGGTAAAGCCGATCACCACGGTGTGCGATATAAAATTGACCAGGGATCCTACCCGCATCAATCCCAGCAGCAGCTGGATCACGCCGGTGATCAGGGTCAGTGTGAACATGGTCGCGATAAAGTCCGCGCTGCCCGGTTCCGCGACGCCGCTGACAATGCTCATCAATACGATGGACACGGCGGCGGCGGGACCCGAGATCATGTGCCAGGAGGAGCCCAGCAGCGCCGCCAGGGCGGTCACGATAATGGCGGAGTAGAGCCCGGTTTCCGGCGGCATACCGGCGATCAGCGCGTAGGCCACACACTGGGGGAGCGCAATGATCGCGCCGGTCAGACCCGCACTGAGGTCAGAGCGCATCTGTTGCGCGTTGAGTCTGGGGCGCCAGTCGAAAAGATCCGCCAAAGGTCGGCCTCCGAGGTTGTCGTCAGGTTATATGGTTATAGCGGAAGTGTAGCCGCTTAGGGTATATCACTTACACCCCGGAACCTGTGGGTGAATTGCGTCTTCAGTTTACCGCCCCTGGGGATCAGGGGTATTTTCTAGATGAGACGAGACAGAGGCTCCAACAGAAGGAACAGTGCTTGAGCAGTAACTCCCCACGGCATTATGACTGGCGTTATATTCTGGAGATCGGTCTTGGCCATCGCCGCGAGCTGATTCTGGCGAATGTGATTGCCGTACTGGCAACGCTGGTGTCCGTGCCGGTGCCGCTGCTGATGCCTCTGCTGGTGGACGAGGTGCTGCTCGACCAGCCCGGTACCCTGGTCTCGCTGGTCAATCCGCTGGCGCCGGAAAGCTGGCGGGGGCCGTTTCTCTATATCGGTGCGGTCGTCATGCTGACCGTGGTACTCAGGCTGCTGGCGCTGGGACTGAACGTCTGGCAGACACGCCAGTTCACCATCATCTCCAAGGATGTGATCTTTCATATTCGCGCCAGTCTGCTGCAGCGGCTGCAGAAGATCTCCATGAACGAGTATGAAACCCTCGGCAGCGGCACCGTCGCGTCTCATTTCGTCACCGACCTGGACACCGTGGACCGGTTTGTCGGTACCTCGGTGAGCCGCTTGCTGGTGGCGGTGCTGTCGATCATCGGCACCGCCGGCATCCTGCTGTGGATGCACTGGCAGCTGGCGCTGTTCATCCTGTTTCTGAACCCGCTGGTGATCTACCTGACCATGTCGGTCGGCAAGCGGGTCAAACTGCTGAAAAAGCGCGAGAACAAGGCGTTCGAGGTGTTTCAGGCGGCACTGACCGAAACCCTGGATGCGATCCAGCAGATCCGTGCCGGCAACCGCGAGCGTCACTATCTGGTAAGGCTTACCGATCGCGCCCGGGATGTGCGCGATCACTCCACCGCATTCGAGTGGCAGTCCGATGCCACCAGCCGTCTCAGCTTTATGTTGTTTCTGGTCGGGGTCGATATATTCCGCGCCGCATCGATGCTGATGGTGGTGTTTTCCGACCTCAGTATCGGCGAGATGATGGCGGTGTTCGGTTACCTCTGGTTCATGATGGGGCCGGTGCAGGAGGTGCTCGGTATCCAGTACGCCTGGTTTGGTGCCCGGGCGGCGCTGACCCGGGTGAACCGGCTGATGGATCTGCATCTGGAGCCCGCTTACCCCCATCTGCAGGACCCGTTTGAGAATAAAAAGCGGGTGGCGATCGAGCTGAAAAATATCCATTTCAGCTACATTGAGGGGCAGGAGGTGCTGCGCGGTATCAGCCTGAAGGTCGACGCCGGCGAGAAGATCGCACTGGTTGGCGCCAGTGGCGGCGGCAAGTCGACCCTGGTTCAGGTGCTGCTGGGTCTGTATCCGCCGCAACAGGGCGAGGTGCGTTTCGATGGCGTCCCGGTGACGCGTATCGGTCTGGACCGGGTGCGCGAGCATGTTGCGACGGTGCTGCAGTCGCCGGCGCTGTTTAACGGCAGTGTGCGCGAGAACCTGGCGATGGGGCGTGAGTTCAGTGACAAGCAGCTCTGGGAAGCGCTGGAGGTGGCGCAGCTGAAAGGTTTTGTGGAGCAGCTCGGCGAGGGGCTCGACACCGTGATCGGGCGCCAGGGCGTGAGGCTTTCCGGCGGACAGCGGCAGCGACTGGCGGTGGCACGGATGGTGCTCAGTGACCCCAGCGTGGTGATTCTGGATGAGGCCACCTCGGCGCTGGATACGGAAACCGAGTACGCCCTGCACCGGGCGCTGGAGGAGTTCCTGCGCGGGCGCACAACGATCATTGTGGCGCACCGGCTCAGTGCCGTGCGCCAGGCGGACCGGGTGTATGTGTTCGAGGGTGGAGAGATCAGCGAGCAGGGCAGTCACGAAGAGCTGCTCGATCAGAAGGGTCTCTACGCCCGCCTGTACGGAGCGCGTCAGCACTAAGGCACTCCGCTGCAGCTAAGGAGGAGTATGCGGTCGAAGTTTGCGTGGCGGGACGGGAATAGCATCGACCTGTACGTCGATGGCGATCGTTTCTTCCCGGAGATGCTCGATGCCATCCATGGCGCGCGCAGATCGGTCTTTCTGGAGATGTACCTGGTGGCCAGCGGCGCGGTGCTGGACCGGTTTATTGCCGCACTGATGGATGCCGCCACCCGCGGTGTGCGGGTCTGCGTGCTGTTCGATCATTACGGCGCGCGCTGGTTTCGCAGCGAGGATGTAAAGCGGCTTAAGAGCGCGGCCGTTGAGCTGGTTTTCTACAATCCGGTGTCGTTTTACAAATGGAGCCGTAATTTCGCGCGCGATCATCGCAAACTGCTGATAGTGGACCACCAGTACGCCTTTATCGGCGGCACCGGGTTAACCGATGAATACTGGATCGACCTGCCGTCCCGGCCGGATACGCCCTGGCACGAGCTGATGTGCCGGGTGGAGGGGCCGATTGTGGCCGATCTGGCCGACCTCTTCGCGCGTCTGTGGAACCGCACCCGGCGCACGGAATCCTCCCTGCTCAGGCATCTGCCGCCCCGGGAACACAGCGGCAGCGCACGGATCCGCCTGCTGACCTCCGAGGGGCCGGCCCGTCAGCACATCAAGTTCAGTGTGTTGCGCAGTACCCGCGAGGCACACCAGCGGGTATGGATCTGTACCGCCTATTTTCTGCCCTCGTTTTCACTGCGACTGGCGCTGCGGCGGGCAGCGAGAAAGGGGCTGGATGTGCGCTTGCTGGTGGCCGGTCCGTTGACCGATCACCGCTGGATCTATTACGCATCCAAGCGCTATTATCGCCGTCTGCTTAACGCCGGTGTGCGGATCTATGAGTACCAGCCGCGTATGCTGCACTCCAAGGTGGCGCTGTTTGATGATCTGGTCTCGCTGGGGTCCTGTAATCTGGATCACTGGAATCTGCGCTGGAACCTGGAGGCCAATATCGAGGTCCATGAACCCGCCTTCGCCCGTGAGGTCGAAGAACTGTTAAGCATCGATTTTGCCGATAGCTGCGAGATCGATGCGCAGCAGTGGGCGCGTCGTCCCTGGTATCGCAAGTTACGGGAGGCCGCATGGGCGCTGGTGTGTCAGTGGATACTGCGTATTCGTTAGGAGAGAGTCTATGAAAAGGTTGAACACGGGCGTTGCACTGGTACTGCTGACCGCAGTGCTGGGCGGTTGTGCGCAGCAGAGCCTGACCGGCGATGCATACAGCCGCAGCGAGGTGCAGCGGGCGCAGCGTATTCAGTACGCGGTGGTTGAGTCAGTGCGTCCGGTGGTTATTGAGGGGCGTACCGACGGTGTGGTCGGTGGTGGTGCTGGCGCTATCGTCGGTGGTGTTGCCGGCAGCTCAATCGGTGGTGGCCGCGGTTCGGTGATTACCTCGGTGCTCGGTGCCGTGGCCGGCGGTGTGGTCGGCCAGCGGATCGAAGAGGCCACCAGCAGGACCCAGGGTCAGGAGATCACGCTGCGCCTGGATAACGGCGAGATGATCTCCGTGGTTCAGGAAGTGGCGAACCAGAACTTCTTCCGTCCCGGCGATCGGGTCCGCCTCCTGGGCAGCGGCAGCACGTTGCGCGTCAGTTACTGATCAGCCAGTCTGGGGTCGGTTTTGGCCAGATCGGGCCGACCCTGCTGGGCGTTGAACCAGGCAGAAAGGTTTGGTGTTGCGTCCAGCTCAATCAGGCCGCGGAACAGGCACCAGTCCAGCATCGAATAAAGGCAGATCGCGGTGTAGTCCCAGGCCTCGAAACAGCCTTCCCCCGCCCAGGATTCAAGTGCTGCGAGCGACTTTTCTACCCGCTCATGCTGCAGGTTGAAGATCAGGCAGTCCCTGTCCGTATCCAGGCCCGAGCGTTGAGACAGCAGCAGCGTCACCATCGAATCATTAACCGCATCGATCACCGTCAGACGGTTCTCCTCGGCCCAGCTCAGCCCGGGCAGTGACAGCTTGCCCGACAGGTAGCGGAAGATAACCCGGGAATCATAGAGAATCTCATCGTCGTCATAGAGTACCGGGATCTTCAGTGCCGGGTTGCGCTTGCGCAGTTCGTCCCGGTCTTCACCGTAGATATTCAGATCGGTAAAGCTATACGCCTGCGCGTTTGCGGCGAGCAGCAGGCGGATGCGACGCACGTAAGGGGAGGTGGCCGAGCCGATCAGTTTCATGCTTATCCCTCTTGATGAATGAATGCGAAGTGTAGCCTATCAGGTTGACAGTCTTCGCCGTCAGCCTGGATGTGGGGATTCTCAAGTCATGCCAGCCCTGTCGCCCATTACGCTGTCGATATTAAGAAATTTCAACGGGTTAAGAAAAGTCGCCACTTTTAAAATCAAGCAGTTATCAAATCCCGGCGGTTTGTGAACCTGTGGCGGCTTTGTTAGGGTAAAAGGATCACTTCTTGATCGGTGGACAGGGTGATCAGTACAACTTTTGCAGGCTGGCAAAGCCTGACTCTCAGTAAGGCAGTTATTGCCATCTCAAATTGGGTTCAGCGGAACCCGGGCCTGTCCTCGATTCTTAATCCAGTCTCGTTATTTTCAGTAGCCGTGCCTGTTTCAGAGGCTGCGGTGAGTTCTGGACTGTATCCGATGCGCTGCTAAGGAATTAGGGAAAGCTTATGTGCGGAATCTGTGGAGAGATCGTTTTTGACGGCAGAACGCCGTCAATTACCGCGGTAGAGCGGATGGCGGAGAAGCTGCGCCCCAGGGGGCCAGACGCCGGTGGTGTGTATTCCCAGCAGAACATCGTGTTCGGGCACCGTCGACTCAAGATTATCGATCTGTCGGACCATGCCCAGCAGCCGATGCATGACCCGGACCTGGGGCTGACCCTGGTGTTTAACGGCTGTATCTACAACTACCAGGCGCTGCGCGAAGAGCTGCAGGCGCGGGGATACCGCTTCTTCTCCAGCGGTGATACCGAGGTGATCCTGAAGGCGTTTCACGCCTGGGGGCCTGACTGCGTCAAGCGCTTCAACGGCATGTTTGCGTTTGCGATTCACAACCGGGAGACCGGGCGGGTGGTAATGGCCCGGGACCGGTTTGGCATCAAGCCATTCTATTACTCCGAACAGGAGGGGATACTCCGCTTCGCGTCATCCCTGCCGGCACTGCTGGCCGCCGGTGGCGTCGATACCGAGATCGACCCGGTTGCCCTGCATCACTACATGCAGTGGCATGCGGTGGTGCCGCCACCCTATACCCTGCTGAAAGGCGTGCGCAAACTGCCGCCGGCCACCTACCGAGTTATCGAAACCGATGGCTCGTTCAAGGATACCCAGTACTGGTCTTTGAGCATGGGGCCGAAAGACAGCACCGATGAAGAGAAGACCCAGCGCGACTGGGAGGATGAACTCCTCGCGGTGATGCGCCGGTCGGTTGAGCGTCGAGCCGTGGCGGACGTACCGGTGGGTGTGCTGCTCTCCGGCGGACTGGATTCCAGCCTGATCGTCGGCCTGCTGTCCGAACACGGCCAGACGGGGTTGAACACCTTCTCCGTGGGGTTTGAGGCGGCCGGTGGCGAGCGGGGCGACGAGTTCAAATACTCCGATATCATCGCCAACCACTACAACACCGAGCACCACCAGATCATGGTGCCCTCCAGCCGACTGCTGGAAACCCTGCCGGAGACCTTCGGTGCCATGTCGGAGCCGATGGTCAGCTACGACAACGTCGGTTTCTACCTGCTCTCCCATGAAGTCTCCAAGCACCTGAAAGTGGTGCAGAGCGGCCAGGGGGCCGACGAGGTGTTCGGCGGCTATCACTGGTATCCGCCGATGCTCGACAGCGAGGATGCGGTGGAGGATTACAGCCAGGCTTTCTTTGATCGCAGCGAAGAGGAGTTCGCCCAGGCGATCAGCAGTGAATATGTCGGCGATAACTATTCCCGCAACTTTGTCGAACGCTACTTCGCCGGTGCCAGCGCACCGCGTCCGGTGGACAAGGCGCTGCATATCGATACCAACGTGATGCTGGTGGATGATCCGGTCAAACGGGTCGACAACATGACCATGGCCTGGGGGCTGGAGGCGCGGGTGCCGTTCCTCGATCACGAGGTGGTCGAACTGGCCGGCCGCATTCCTGCCGAGCTGAAAGTGAAGGACAGCGGCAAGTACGTGCTCAAGGAGATGGCGCGCCGGATCATCCCCAACGAGGTGATCGACCGTCCCAAGGGCTATTTCCCGGTGCCGGCGCTGAAGTATATCGAAGGGCCCTACCTGGAGTTTGTGCGCGACTACCTGGACAGCGATACCTGCCGCCAGCGTGGCCTGTTCCAGCGAGATTACCTGGAGCAGCTGATGGGTGCGCCCCGTGACCACATAACGCCTCTGCGTGGCTCCAAACTCTGGCAGGTGGCCCTGCTGGAGATGTGGCTGCAGACCCATGGAGTCTGAACCGTGAGCAAGAAACCGGAACAGGGAAAGGAAAAAGGGCGACAGAATCCGATGGATCCGTCGGCCATGGCGTCGCTGAAGCACTGGGGCGATCCGCTCGATCTGCCCGGCGAGAGTATGCGCGAGGAGGTGGCGCTGGATTGCGGCTGGGGCCGGCTGATCTTTGGCCAGACCTTCAGGGATCCGAAAAAACTGGCCCAGCTGCTGCGCCTGGAGCGAGAAGGGCGCCGCGATATTGCGCTCTATGTGCGTGAGCCCCACGTGGTGCTCTCTTATGCGCCCCAGGATCTGTTTATGGATCCGTCACTGACCTACCGTCTTGATTTCAGTAACTACGAGGAGCGCGGCGACTTCCCGGAAGGGATGAGAATCCGGCCGATGACCGGTGAGGATGATCAGCGTCGTATCAACCGGCTCTACATGGCGAGGCATATGGTGCCCGCCTATGACGGCTTCTACAGCAAACTGCCCGACAAGCCGGAGCTGACCGTGCTGGTGGCCGAAGAGGTGGCCTCCGGCGACATCATCGGCGTGGTGACAGGCGTCGATCACCGCGAGGCGATCAACGATCCCGATAACGGCTGCAGCCTCTGGGCGCTGGTCAGCGATCCCCAGGCGCAGATCCCGGCGGTGGGTGAGTGGCTCTCCCGTGCGTTGATCGAGCTGATGCGTGACCGGGGCCGGGCGTTCATGGACCTGTCGGTCATGCACGATAACCATGCTGCGATCCATCTTTATGACAAGCTTAATTTCGAGCAGGTACCGGTCTACTGTCTCAAGCACAAGAACTCGATCAACGAGAAGCTGTTCATCGGCGAGGATCCGGAAGAGGAGCTAAACATCTATGCCCGCCTGATCACCAAGGAGGCGCGGCGTCGTGGCATCGGTGTCGAGGTGCTGGATGCCGAGGGCGGCTTCTTCCGCCTGTCCCTGGGCGGGCGCTGGGTGACCTGCCGTGAATCGCTCAGTGAGATGACCTCTGCGGTCGCCATGAGTCGCTGCGATGATAAGGCGGTGACCCGACGCCTGCTGCAGAAAGAGGGGCTGCGTGTCCCCGAACAGGTGGTGGTCAATGACGAGGCCGACATCGAAAACTTCCTGTCGCGCCATCAGGAGGTGGTCGTAAAGCCGGCCCGGGGTGAGCAGGGCCGGGGCATTCAGGTAGGACTGAGCCGCGTCGATGAGGTGAGCCGGGCGGTGGAATCGGCCCGTACCTTCTGCGACAAGGTGCTGCTGGAGCAGTGTGTCAGCGGTGATGACCTGCGCATTATCGTTATCGACTACAAGGTGGTGGCTGCTGCCGTGCGCCGCCCGCCGAAGATTATCGGTGATGGCGAGCAGACGATCGGCGAACTGATCGACCGGCTGAGCCGGCGCCGGGCCGCCGCCACCGATGGTGAAAGTACCATTCCCCTGGATGCCGAAACCGAGCGCTGTGTCAGCCGTACCGGCTACCGCCTGGATGACATCCTGCCCCGTGGCGAGTGGCTACAGGTACGAACCACGGCTAATCTGCATACAGGAGGCACCATTCATGACGTGACCGGAGAGCTGCATCCGGTCCTGTCTTCGGCGGCCGTTCGCGCTGCCAAGGCGATCGAGATTCCGGTGGTGGGACTCGATTTCATGGTGCCCGATGTGAGTGGGCCCGACTACGCCATTATTGAGGCGAATGAGCGCCCGGGGCTGGCCAATCATGAGCCGCAGCCCACCGTGGAGTGCTTTGTCGACCTGCTCTTTCCGCACACCCGCAGCCAGAATAAACGGAGTGATATGTGACCAAACTGCAAATTGATCAGGAGTACCTGAAAGAGCAGCTGAAAAACCTGCTGTTGACGCCAAGTCCGTCCGGCATGACCAATGATGCGGTGCGTTACGTCTGCGCCGAACTGGAAAAACTGGATATCCGCTACGAACTGACCCGACGCGGTGCGATTCGCGCCATTATTCAGGGTAAAAACTACAGCCCGCGCCGGGCCGTCGCCGCACACCTGGATACCCTGGGTGGCATGGTGAAGGGTCTCAAACGAGAGGGGCGCCTGCGTGTTGTGCCGATCGGGCACTGGAACGCCCGCTTTGCTGAAGGCGCGCGGGTAAAGGTTCACTGCGATAACGGCCAGGTCTACACCGGCACTATCCTGCCGTTAAAGGCCTCCGGGCACACCTACAACAAGGGGGTGGACGAGCAACCCTCGGACTGGTCCAACCTGGAGATCCGCATTGACGAGCCGGTTAATCAGATCGACCAGCTCTGGGACATGGGTATCCGCGTGGGGGATTTCGTCTCGGTGGACTCCAACCCTGAGTTCAGTAAGAGCGGGCATATCAATGGGCGTCATCTGGATGACAAGGCCGGGGTTGCCAGCATGTTGGCCGCGGCCAAGGCGATCAGGGATGCCGGCGTGGAACCGGAACTGGACTGCCACCTGCTGTTCACCATCTCGGAGGAGGTGGGGGTGGGTGCCTCCCACATTCTGCACGGTGAAGTGGCCGAGATGGTTTCCATCGATAACGGCACCATCGCGCCGGAGCAGAACACCTGCGAGTACGGTGTGACCATCGCCATGCAGGACTCCAGCGGCCCCTTCGATCGACCGCTGACCCAGCACCTGATCAACCTCTGCAAGCGCGAGGAGATCGAGTTCAGCCGGGATGTGTTCATGTATTACCGCAGTGATGCGGCATCCGCACTGGAAGCGGGTAACGATATCCGCACCGCGCTGATCTGTTTTGCGCTGGATGCCTCCCATGGCTGGGAACGCACCCATATCGATTCGCTCGATTCCGTCGCCAGCCTGCTTGTGGGTTACATGTGCTCGAAACCGCTGTTTGCGGAGCATGAAAACGTGATCGGCGACGATAGCGAATATCCGCTGATCGCTGCCGACCGGGAGCGGTTGAAGATGTAAACACACAGCTTCTCGCACGGTCTCCCCGTGCCGGACTCAATCGGCACGGGGGCTCTGGCCTTTCGGTTACGAATTCTCTGTTATTTCCTCATCGCTGCTACGGCCATTGGCAGGTGGTAAGCCAGCAATCCCGCAACCAATCCCCAGAACGCGCTGCCAACACCGAACAGTGTCATGCCCGATGCGGTGGCCAGGAAGGTGATCAGCGCCGCATCACGAACAGCCTCATCCCTGAGCGCCGCCGACAGGCTGCTGCTGATGGTGCCGAGCAGGGCAAGACCGGCGATCGCCATCACCAGCTGCGACGGAAAGGCGGCAAACAGAGCGGCCACCGTGGCGCCGAAGATGCCGGTCAGCAGGTAGAAAAAGCCGGCCCAGGCGGAGGCCAGGTAGCGCCGTTTCGGGTCCGGGTCTGCCTCCTTGCCCATGCAGATCGCCGCCGTAATAGCCGCCAGGTTGAAGGCGAAGCCACCAAAGGGCGCCAGTATCAGACCGGTGATACCGGTGCTGGTGATCAGTGGCGACGCGGGTGTTTCATAGCCGTTGGCGCGCAGCACCGCGAGTCCGGGCAGGTTCTGGGACGCCATGGTGACTATAAACAGCGGCAAACCCACGCCGATCAGTGCGGGCAGGGAAAATGCAGGCCAGGTCCAGATCGGCATTGCCAGCTCCCAGCTGAGGCTGTCGACTTGCAGCAATCCCTGCAGCGCGGCGATCAATAGACCCACCGCCAGCGTCAGCGGAATCACGTAACGCGGCAGTAGCACCCGTCCCAGCAGAAAGGTCAGCAGCATGGCGATCACCAGCAGCAGCTGGCTCTCCATGGCGCCAAACAGCTGCAGGCCAAACTGGAACAGCACCCCGGCCAGCATGGCGGCCGCCAGCGGCGCCGGCACCTGTTTCATCAGCCGGTCGAACCAGCCGGTGATACCGCAGAGTGTGATCAGCGCCGAGCTGAACAGAAACACGCCTACCGCCTCGTTCAGGCTCAATCCAGATAAACCGGTCACCAGCAGCGCAGCGCCCGGTGTGGACCAGGCGGTGAGCACCGGTGTCTTGAAGTACAGCGACAGCCCGCCACTGGTCAGCGCCATGCCGATCCCTAGTGCCCAGAGCCAGGAACTGATCTCTGCAGCGCTGGCGCCCGCGGCCGAAGCCGCCTGAAAGATGATCGCAGCGGAGCTGGTGTAGCCGACCAGTACGGCGACAAAGCCGGCGGAGATATGAGACAGACTGGGCGTAAAACGCATGATGCTTTCCAATTTTTTAGGCCGGGGGTGTTGGCGGCTTATTAATCCGTGCGACAGAAATGGGTATCTCAGCGGCGCTGGCTTGGAAACGCCGGACGCTATAGCGCACAATAGCTGCAAAGAATACGCTTGTGCGCTATAGCGCACAACGGTTTTGTATTCGCTGTTTTTTGCAGGAGAAGGCATGAAAGAACCCGGCCAGTATCTGGCACAGGTGCTTAAAGAACGCCGCAAGGCCAAAGGCTGGAGCCTGGACCAGGCTTCCCGTCATACGGGGGTCAGCAAGGCGATGCTGGGCCAGATAGAGCGGGGCGAATCGAGTCCGACGGTGGCGACGCTGTGGAAAATCGCGACCGGATTTGACGCGGCACTGTCTGATTTTCTCGAACAGCCGGCACTGGAGGCGCAGAGCAGCGTCCGCCAGGCGGGCGAGTTCAGGCATCAGCCTGCCGTTGATGAGATGTTGGTGGCGCCGATCTTTCCCTACGATGAAGCCTTGGGTTTCGAGATGTTCGAGTTGACCCTGATGCCCGGTTATACGCGCAGCTCCGAGCCCCATGCCAGGGGCGTGGTTGAGCATGTGGTGCTGGTGCGTGGCGAGATGGAGTTGCTGATAGAGGGAGAGTGGAAGCCGCTGCAGGAAGGGGATGCGGTCCGCTTCGCTGCCGACCGTCCCCATGGCTATCGTAACCTGGGGCGGGAGCCGGCCGTCTTTCATAACCTGATTCACTATCCTTCCTGAGCTATCACACTCGAGGTGATTGAGCATTTTCCGGCGCAGGTCGCCGGTACGGAGCTGTTTTGAGTATTCCACACTGGGGGCTGGCGCTGCTGATAGTGCTGGCCTGGGGGCTTAACTTCGTTGTTATCCGCTTTGGCCTGGATGAACTGCCGCCGATGCTGCTGGGTGCGCTGCGCTTTTCGCTGGTGGCGTTTCCGGCGGTCCTGTTTTTTAAACCGCCCAAGCTGCCGCTGAAATGGCTGCTCGGCTATGGCGCGTTTATCAGCCTGGGACAGTTTGCCTTCCTGTTCAGTGCCATGTATTTCGGCATGCCGGCGGGGCTGGCATCGCTGGTGCTGCAGGCTCAGATGCTGTTTACCATGCTGTTCGCTTTGCTGTTTCTCGGTGAGCGGCTACACCTGCCGCAACTGATCTCGCTGGTGGTTGCGGTGACCGGGCTTTATTTTCTCGCCAGCGCCACGCCCACCGAGGATATGACGCTGATCGGTTTCCTGCTGACGGTGGCGGCAGCTGCGAGCTGGGGGATGGGCAATATCATCAACCGGCATATCGTGCAGCTTGGCGATATCAACCTGATGAGCCTGGTGGTCTGGGGGGCTCTGGTGCCGCCGATCCCGTTCTTTCTGCTCTCTCTCTGGCTGGAAGGGCCGGCGCTGATCGTTGAAAGCCTGACCGGCATGGGCTGGAAATCGATCGGTTCCCTGATCTATCTCGCCGCGGTGGCATCCCTGTTCGGTTACGGCAGCTGGGCCTTCCTGATGAGCCGCTACCCGGCCTCCACGGTGGCGCCACTGACGCTGCTGGTGCCGATTGTCGGCCTGCTCACCGCCTGGCTGGTACTGGGGGAGTCGGTGAGCCTGTCTCAGACCGTCGGCATCGTTCTGATTCTGCTGGGCCTGATGATCAATGTCTTCGGCCAGCGTCTGCGGCTCAGGCTTAAGCTGCGCAGGTTGGGAATAGAGAAGCCCGAAATTTGACGGATTACTGAACACAGACTCCGGTTGTGGTGACTAATATTTAGACACTGCTATAGAAGCGCCCCACACCCGCTTTTTGCGTGGGTGTGGATTCGTGAACCTCCAAACCGGAGTTTTCCATGCTGACAGGCTTCTTTGACCTGCCCTGGTGGGGTTACTGCGCAGTCGTTCTGCTGCTGACCCATCTGACGATTATTTCCGTCACCGTCTTCCTGCATCGCTGCCAGGCGCACCGCTCGGTGTCGCTGCATCCTGTTCCTGCGCACCTGATGCGTTTCTGGCTCTGGCTGACCACCGGTATGGTGACCCGCGAGTGGGTGGCGATACACCGCAAGCATCATGCTCACTGCGATGTTGACGAGGATCCCCATAGTCCCCAGATGGAAGGTATCTCTACCGTGCTCTGGCGCGGCGCCGAGCTGTACCGTGGCGCGCTGGATGATCCGCAACTGCTGGCGCGTTACGGCAAGGGCACACCGGATGACTGGATCGAGCGTAAGCTTTACAGCCGCTTTCCCTATCTCGGTATCAGCCTGATGCTGGTGATCGATCTGCTCTGTTTTGGCGCTATCGGTCTGACCCTCTGGGCAGTGCAGATGGTCTGGATCCCGTTCTGGGCCGCGGGCGTTATAAACGGTGTCGGGCATTTCCTCGGCTACCGAAATTTCGAAACCGGTGATGCCTCGCGCAATATCAGCCCGCTCGGGCTGCTGGTCGGTGGTGAGGAACTGCATAACAACCACCACGCCGCGCCCTCATCGGCACGGCTGTCCTGTCGCTGGTTTGAGTTCGATATTGGCTGGTGCTATATCCGCTGTCTGTCACTGCTGGGGCTGGCGAAGGTGCGCACCACCGGTTTGATCAGGCAGCTGCCGCTGACACCGGACGGGGCGATGAACCGGCTCCAGCTGCTGCGTCTTTACGCGCATCAGGTGGTGCTGCCGATTCTCAAACAGGAGCGGCAGCGCGGTAGCCGGGCCAGTCGTCAACTGTTGCGCCGCAGTCGCTGGCTGCTGCTGCGTGAAAAACACCGTCTCAATGCGGCACAGCGCTCACGGGTGGAGTCTTCGCTTTCGTTAAGCAGGCGGCTGGCGGTGGTGTATGACTATCAGCACCGATTGCGTGAGATCTGGACGCTGCCGGGGCGCTCCAGCGATCGGCTGGGTCGGGCGCTGCATGACTGGTGTGTGGATGCGAAAAGCTCAGGCATCGCCGCACTGGAGGAGTTTGCCGAGCGCCTGATGAATGGATCTCTGGTCAGGCGCGCAGCGATCGGTTCTTAAGGTGATAAAGGCTTAACGCGCTCAAGGAGTGTGGGCAGTGGCCGCGTCGTCGGTAAGGCTGTCCAGGTACTCTGCCAGTTTCTCATCCGCCCGCTCGGCAAACAGAATCTGGCAGGCTTCGCGCAGCCCGGGTGCGTCAACCAGTTGATCCCGGGGAACCACCTGGGCGATTTTCGAGCGGCGGCGCAGAAAGTCGTCGAGCCGGGTGATCATCTCCCGCCGGGCGGCCAGTTCCACCTCGCCACGCAGGTACTCGGCATTGGCGATCAGCAGTTCGCCCCAGTCGGGGTTCTCACGGATCCCCTCCAGCAGTTCCAGCGCGCTGGCGCCGTAACGCCGCCAGAGACGGGGGGTGAGTTTTTCGCTGGAGGATGAGGGTGTTATGCCATCCAGGTTCATCAGCCGGGCCTGATGCAGATACTCCCGGTAGACGCTGGCGTCGGGTTCGCCGTACCAGATCTGTTTGCGAAACGGCAGGTCGATATCCAGCCCCTCGATGATCTCGCACACCTCTTCGCCCACGTTGATGCAGTCGGTGAGCTTGCCGCCGAAGATACTCAGGTGGCGCATCTGTTCATCCACATCGATAGCGTGTTTGCGTGACAGTTTCACCCAGTCTGCCTGCTTGCCTTCGCCGTTGCTGACGGCCAGTGGGCGTACACCGCAGCGCTCGGCGATAATGTCATCCGTCGTCAAAGTGTGCGGCAGATTGAGCAGGCTGTTGGCGTTATCGAGCACGAACTGTCGGTCTGCGTCGCTGATCCCTGTCTCGGGATTTTCCACCTGGGTATCGGTGGTGCCGATGCAGGTTTTCGGCCCCATGGGAATGACGAAGAACAGCCGCCCGTCGCTGGCGAAGAAGGTCAGTATCCGGTTGCTGTCAGTGATTCGGTCGACAATCAGGTGGATCCCCTTGGAGAACAGGTGCCGGTGGCGGGTGCTCTGGCCGCTGCTCTGGTTGAGCCGGTCGGTCCAGGGGCCGCAGGCGTTGATCACCGCGCGCGCCTTGATCTGAAACTGCTCGCCGGATTCTCTGTCCAGGACATTGGCGTGCCAGAGATCCCCGGTTTTACTCAGCTGTTGGCACTCCACGTAATTGGCGGCGATCGCATCGTAATTCATCGCGCTGCGGATAAAGTTGAAGGTAAAGCGGGCATCGTTGTCATGCAGATAGCAGTCGGAGTACTCCACGCCGGCCTGGGTATTGGCGGTGTTGATCACCGGTTCCCGGGCCTTCAGGCGCGACGGTCCCATGATCTCCGGCAGTCGGGTTTTGCCGCGGCCGAACAGCCAGTAAAGCAGGGTGCCGGCATAGATCATCCAGGGTGGCTTCCGAAAGCCGCTCTGCACCGAGGCGAGAAAGCGCATCTCCCGCACGGTGGAGGGATAGGCACGCATCAGGCGGTTGCGGCTGCGGCAGAGTTTGTCCACCAGCAGGTATTCGCCGCTCTCCATGTACTTGATACCGCCCCAGGCCAGGTTGGAGCTGTTGGAGCTGGTTTCTCCGGCAAAGTCGCCCCGGTCGATCAGCGCCACGCGGGCGCCCCGGGCGGCCAGTGCCGCGGCGGAAACGGCACCATTGATGCCGCCGCCCAGGATCAGCACATCAAAAGAGCCGGATTGCAGACGAGCGATATTGTGGCTTCTGAGACTCAAAACGCGGTAGCTCCTTCTGACCTGTTGGGTTGTAACCCGGGTTAACCTGTTCAGGCGTCTGAGTGCAGCACGCGTCTGATCGCCTCGGCCCAGCCGCTGAGCAACTGCTGGCGCTGATCCTGGGACATCTGCGGCTCGAACTGACGCTGGCACTGCCAGAGTTCGGTGAAGGCATCAAAGTCGCCGTAAAGTCCCGCCTGTCTGCCGGCCAGGTAAGCTGCGCCCAGTGCCGTGGTCTCGGGGATCTGTGGTCGCACCACGGTGGTATCGAGAATGTCGGCCAGAAACTGCAGCATCCAGTCGTTGGCGACCATGCCGCCATCCACGCGCAGCGTGGCCGGTGAGATGCCGTCTGCCGCCATCGCCCGGAACAGGTCGCTGGTCTGGTAGGCCATCGCTTCCAGTGCAGCGCGGGCAATCTCGGCACGCCCGCTGCCACGGGTCAGGCCAAACAGGGCGCCACGGGCATCGGCCTGCCAGTAGGGTACGCCGAGGCCGGTGAAGGCCGGTACCAGGTAGACGCCGTTGTTGCTGTCGATGGAGCGGGCCAGCTGCTCGGTTTCGGCGGCATTTCTGATGATACCCAGTTCGTCGCGCAGCCACTGTACCGCGGCGCCGGCAACGAAGATGGAGCCCTCAAGGGCGTAGCGCGTTTCGCCATCGAGTCGGTAGGCCACTGTAGTCAGCAGGCGTTGTGAGGAGGTGACAGCCTCGCTGCCGGTATTGAGCAGGACGAAGCAGCCGGTACCGTAGGTACTCTTGATATCGCCCTTGCTAAAGCAGCACTGGCCGATGCTGGCGGCCTGCTGATCCCCGGCGACCCCGAGAATCGGCAGGCTCTGACCCAGCAGCGACGGATCGGTATCGCCGAAGTGGCCGGCGCAGTCGCGTACCTCCGGCAACATCGCTGCGGGTACCTGGAACAGCTCCAGCAGGCGGTCGTCCCAGTTATTCTGGTGGATGTTGTAGAGGTTGGTACGGCAGGCGTTGGTGGCGTCGGTCACGTGGCTGCGACCGTTGGTCAGCTTCCAGATCAGAAAACAGTCCACGGTACCGAACAGCAGGTCGCCGCGCTCGGCCTGTTCCCGGATATCCGGCTTATGGTCCAGTATCCAGTTGATCTTGCTGGCGGAAAAGTAGGGGTCCAGCAACAGGCCGGAGCGCGCCTGAAGCTCCTGTTCCACGCCCTCGTGCTTGAGACGGTTGCAGTAAGCGGCGGTGCGGCGGTCCTGCCAGACGATCGCATTGTAGACGGGCTTGCCGGTGTGGCGGTTCCATACCAGCGTGGTTTCGCGCTGGTTGGTAATGCCGATACCGCCGACCCGGTAATCGTTTTCCCTGGCCCAGTCGAGCATCCGGCGAACCACGGTCAGTGAGCTGTGCCAGATATCCAGCGGGTCGTGCTCCACCCAGCCTTCCTGGGGGTAGTGCTGGGGAAACTCCTGCTGCGCGGAGGCCAGCTGGTTGACCTGCGAGTCGAAGAGTATGGCGCGGCTGCTCGTGGTGCCCTGGTCCAGGGCGAGAATGCACTGCCTGTCGGTCATTCCTTGCTCCATCCTGTTATTCTGCATCGCTTAAGCGTTATCGCTTTAAGGTTTCAGTATAGAAACATTGATCAGAATGCCAGTTCAGGGATGGGTACCCGAGTGGATAGTGAGGGGGGAGTGATGGTGACACGAGTGAAAAATCTGTTGGCAGAGTTGCCGTATGCCCGCGATGACGAAGTGTTCCAGCTGCTCGCAGCGGGCCGGGGCGTGGAAATAGAGCGGATCGTTTCCCACGGCCAGAGTTCGCCCGAGGTCGGCTGGTACGATCAGGATCGGCATGAGTGGGTGATGGTGCTGTCGGGCGCTGCGCGCCTGGAGTTTGAGGACGAGGGTGTTGTCGAGATGAACGCCGGGGATTCAGTGGCGATTCCGGCCTGCTGTCGTCACCGCGTGGCGTGGACGACACCCGACGAGCCCACTATCTGGCTCGCCGTGCATTACCCGGCGGATTCGGCAGAGAGCTGATCCGGCCCGGGAGAGAAACAGGGGATGCGCTGGCCGTTCAGCCCGGGTGACGGCGCCCGGGGGTAACCACCGGGATTCGCTGGTCCGGACTTTCTGTGCTGCCGGTCGACAGCCGGATGACCGCTTGGGGGCCATCCGGATCGGTGTTGTTGAGCGCCCGATCAACACTGATCACCTGGTAGGTCAGGTCGTCAATGCGCATCGCCTGTCCGGCCTCCGGCAGGGCGGAAAAGCGACACAGCTCTTCGTGCTTATCGGCGAAAACCAGTTTGACGGTCAGCATGTCAGCTTCCATCTGAGCCTCCGTTAAATGCTCGACGCGCCGTCGTTATTTTTCCGGCGCGTGGTAGTTGAGATACAGGTCGATCAGTACTTCCGGGATCTGCTCGCACATCTCTTCCGACAGAGCGCGATCTTTGCGGATATCGGTGATTTCGCTGTCATCGAACAGGTCAGACGCGACCATGATCGGCAGCAGCAGACCGGCAACCGACTCCTCATCATCACCGAACCACTCCTCTTCGCGGATAAACACGCCTTCCATGAACGACTGGGCCCAGAGAGTGATCTCGGGGAGCTCTTCGTCGTCCTCGGTTTCCAGCGTCAGTTCGCAGGGCAGCAGGATCTCCTGGTCGGAGTACAGGTCGCTGCCGATGGTGCGGTACAGCTTGCGCAGCAGGTCGAGCATCTGGGCTTTCTGGGTGTCGGACTCCCACTTCGGCTCGCCATCAAACAGCAGCTCGAGCCACTCGCTTTCCGGTACCTCTACCGGCGAGATGTTGATCGCGCACAGTAGGCCGTGGGCGCTGATCAGATCGAGGGCTTCTTCCGAGACGGCAGGAGAAAACAGAAACTCTTCCAGGATATCCAGTTCGTCTTCGGTGATAAGAGCAGTTTGAGCGGTCATGGGCTGTGCATCCAGATAAATCGGTGTGCGGCCGATTCTACTCTCTAAAATCGCCTACTGGTACCGCTTTCGGCGGCTTCTTTCCCTGCTGCGGATGACTTGCAGCCCGGCTTCGCGGATAATGCGCCGCATGATTGAGCGCGCACAGCAGATACTGGCCGAGGTATTCGGCTACGAGAGTTTTCGCCCGCCGCAGGACGCCGTCGTCGAGGCGCTGCTGGCCGGTCAGGACAGCCTGGTTATCATGCCCACCGGCGGGGGCAAATCCCTCTGTTACCAATTGCCATCGCTGGTGCGCGAAGGCACGGGTGTGGTTATCTCACCGCTGATCGCACTGATGCAGGACCAGGTAAACGCGCTGTCGCAACTGGGCATTCGAGCCGGTTGCCTCAACTCATCCCTGCCGCTGGAGCAGCTGCAGGCCACCGAGGCGCAACTGGTCGCCGGTGAGCTGGATATGGTGTACATCGCGCCGGAGCGTCTGCTGCAGCCACGGTCGCTGGCGCTGTTCCAGCGGGCCAGGCTGTCACTGTTCGCCATCGACGAAGCGCACTGCGTATCCCAGTGGGGGCACGATTTCCGCCCCGAGTACATGCAGCTGAACCGCCTGCGCGAGCTGTTCCCCGGTGTACCCCGTATCGCCCTGACCGCCACCGCTGACGCCCGTACCCGGCAGGAGATTATCGATCGCCTGGAGCTGACCGACGCGGCGCGCTTCATCCGCGGCTTTGACCGTCCCAACATCCGTTACCGCATTGGCCAGAAAGACCGCGGCCGCGAGCAGCTGCTGCGCTTCCTGCGCGATGAGCATGCTCAGGATGTGGGGATCGTTTACTGCCTGTCGCGCAAGCGGGTGGAGGACACCGCCGCCTGGCTCAGCGAACGGGGTTTCAATGCGCTGCCTTACCATGCGGGCCTGTCGCCGGAGCTGCGTCAGCACCATCTGCACCGCTTTCTGACCGAAGAATCGATCATCATGGTCGCCACCATCGCCTTCGGCATGGGGATCGATAAGCCCAACGTACGCTTTGTGGCGCACCTGGATCTGCCGAAATCGGTGGAGGCCTACTACCAGGAAACCGGCCGCGCCGGGCGCGATGGCGAGCCCGCCGATGCCTGGATGGTGTATGGCCTGCAGGATGTGATCTTCCTGCGCCAGATGCTGGAAGGCTCCCAGGCCGACGAAGTGCACAAGCAGGTTGAGCGGCAGAAGCTGGAGGCGATGCTCGGTCTTTGCGAGATCACCAGCTGCCGGCGCCAGGCGCTGTTGGCGTACTTCGGCGAGCCGGAGCACCAGCCCTGCGGCAACTGCGATACCTGCCTGGAGCCGGTGCCGGTCTGGGATGGCACCGAGGCCTCGCGTAAGGCGCTGTCCGCCGTGTTCCGCTGCGGCCAGATGTACGGCGTCAATTACATTATCGATGTGCTGCTGGGCGAGAGCTCCGATAAATCCCGCCAGCGCGGTCATGAGCAGCTTTCCACCTGGGGCATCGGTAAGGAGCTGGATCGTAACCAGTGGCGCTCGGTGTTCCGCCAGTTGGTGGCGCGTGGCTACCTGAAGGTCGAAGCCAGTCACGGTGCGCTGCAGCTGTCGGAGAGCTGTCGTGGGCTGCTGCGCGGTGAGGAAACCCTGGAACTGCGTCGTGACCTGCGCACCAAAAGCGCGGGTCCCAAGTTGTCCGGCGGCAAGAGTAAAGCGTCTCAGCAGCAGCTGGATGCGGAGGATCATGCACTCTGGAACGCGCTCAAGGCACTGCGCAAGCGGCTGGCCGATGAGCAGGATGTACCGCCTTACGTGATCTTCCACGATGCCACGTTGATGGAGATGGTGGTGTACCGGCCGCTGTCAGCGACTCAGCTGCGCCGCCTCAACGGCGTCGGTGAGCGCAAGCTGAACCAGTATGGCGATCCGTTCCTGGAACTGATCGCCGAGCATCAGGCCGCACCGGCCGACGACAGCGATACCCAGGCGGAAGAAACCCTGATGTTCTACCGCAGTGGCATGACGGTGGAGCAGGTGGCACGGCAGCAGAAGCTATCGGTAAACACCATCTACAGCCACCTGGCGGCGGCGATCCGCAAGGGCGCCATTGGCGTCGATGAGGTGGTCGAACTGCCGGCGGCGGAGCGTCAGCAGATCGAACAGACCATTCTCGAACATCGCCGTCACAAGGGCGGCTCGCTGAAAGTGGTGCATGAGGCGCTGGCCGGCGCCTACGAGTACGGCGTGCTGCGCTGCATCGCCCAGGGACTGGACCGCCTTTGATGCAGGGCTCTGTTTGATGTCGGGAGAGCGCTGATGGAACAGGTTTGGGCGGAGTATTCGCTTCCCGGGCTGTTCCTCAGCGCCTTTATCTCTTCAACCCTGCTGCCCGGCGGCTCCGAAGCGCTGCTGGCCTGGGAGGTCTCCCAGCGCGGTGAATGGCTGCTGCCGGTGCTGGTCGCCACCGCCGGTAACCTTCTTGGCAGCCTGCTGACCTTCGTCATGGGTGTCTGGTTGCGCCGGCGTTATCCCCTTCGCATACTCTCAGAACGTCATCGCCGCGCCGAGCAGCGCCTGAAGCGTTTTGGACCCTCTGCGCTGCTGCTGGCCTGGCTGCCGATCATCGGTGATCCGCTCTGCCTGGTGGCGGGCTGGATCGGTTTTTCCTGGCGCCTGAGCGCGCTGTTGATCGGCCTGGGTAAACTGGCCAGGTACCTGGCGGTGGCGGGTCTGATTCAGTTATAAGGCTGGCTTGCCCGATGCAACGAAACTCTCTGCTTGGTTGGTTGCGTGTTTTTCTGCTGTTGGTGCTGGTGGCGATCCTGGCGCTCTACCTGCTGCTGTCCAGCACCCGGAGTGTGGACTGGCTGGACCCGGTTCAGGTGAGGATCTACCCGATCAACGCCGATGGTCGCGATACCACCCGCCGTTACGTTGAACGTATTGATGCCGACAGTTTCAGCGATATCGAAACCTTTTTCTCCCGCGAGGCTTACCGCTACCGGCTGGGTCTGAAAACACCGGTACAGGTGGAAGTGGCGCCGCTGATCGAGTCGCTACCGCCGCAGGTGCCGAAACAGGCAAGTATCGTTGAGGCGCTCTGGTGGGCGATCAAGATGCGCTTATGGGTCTGGTGGCAGGATGGTTGGCAGGCCGGCGATGCTGATGTGCGTATATTCATGAGCTTCTATGCGCCCGGCAATCCCCAGGGACTGCAACATTCGCTGGGGCTGCAGAAAGGCAATATCGGCCTGGTGAACGGCTATGCCGACGCCGATCGCCAGGGCATCAACAACTTCGTTGCCGCCCATGAGCTGTTGCATACGCTGGGGGCCAGCGACAAGTACGACAGGGAGACCGGCAAGCCGCTCTGGCCGGATGGTTTTGCCGACCCGGTGAAAGAGCCGCTGTTCCCCCAGCAGCGGGCCGAAATCATGGGCGGGCGGGTTCAGATTACCCCCGGTTGGTCGCTGCTGCCGCCGAGCCTGGCCCACGCCATGATCGGCGCCGCCACGGCGATAGAGATCGGCTGGCTCGGGCCGGCGGCGTCTGAGCCGGAATAAGCCGGTCCTGTCCGTCAGTGGGTAACAGCGGTTAAAGACTAACCGTGTTAGACGCCGGCGATTCGGTTATAATTTCGCCCCTTTCGATTTTCCGAAACCTGTTTAAGACAATTTCGAAACGATCTCAAAACAAGCCAGTTAACCGATTCACTCAACTTTTATCCAAGTACGGCAACCAGCATGCACAGCGAAAACCCAACCGAAGCGCAGGCGGAACAGCTCTCCGTGGAAGCGGAGCGCAAGCGCAAAACCCGCACGAACAAACTGCAGAAACGTCTGCGTCGCGAGGTAGGGCAGGCGATCGAAGCGTTCAACATGATCGAAGCGGGCGACAAGGTGATGGTCTGCCTGTCCGGTGGCAAGGATTCCTATGCCATGCTCGATATCCTGATGAATCTGCAGAAGAGCGCGCCGGTGGATTTCGAGCTGGTGGCGGTGAACCTGGATCAGAAACAGCCCGGTTTCCCCGAGCATATCCTGCCGGCGTACCTGGAAAAGATCGGCGTGCCTTTCCATATTGTCGAGCGCGATACCTACTCCATCGTCAAGGAAGTGGTACCCGAGGGGAAAACCACCTGCGGTCTCTGCTCGCGCCTGCGTCGCGGCACACTGTACGGTTTTGCCGATGAGATCGGTGCCAACAAGATCGCCCTGGGTCACCACCGTGACGATATCCTGGAAACCTTCTTTCTCAACATGTTCTACGGCGGCAAGCTGAAATCCATGCCGCCGAAGCTGGTCTCCGACGACGGCAAGAACATGGTGATCCGCCCGCTGGCCTATGCCCGCGAGAAGGATATCGCCGAGTACGCCGAGCTCAAGGAGTTCCCGATCATCCCCTGCAACCTCTGCGGCTCCCAGGAGAACCTGCAGCGCCAGGTGATCAAAGAGATGCTCAACAACTGGGACAAGCAGCACCCTGGACGTATCGAAACCATGTTCCGCTCCCTGTGCAATGTGGTGCCGTCTCACTTGGCCGATACAGAGCTCTTTGATTTCAAGGGCTTGCAACTCGGCTTCCCGCATGGAATTGTAGATCCGGATGCCCGGAGCGAATTTCGTGCCGAGTCAGACGAAGAAAACCAGAACGGAAACGGCGGCGTACAGACGATGGAGCGGATCGATCTGCTCTCGCTCTGAGCCTTTATGTCCGTCTCAGCCATCTCTACCTGCTATCTATGCAAGTAAGCTATGTAAGGATTCATGCTTCATGCCCAACGAACAGCAACAGCTTTTTCGTAATGCCATGTCCCAGCTCGCCGGTGCCGTCAACGTGGTCACCAGTGCCGGTGAAGGCGGTACCTGCGGCCTGACCGCCACCGCTGTCTGCTCGGTATCAGACAGCCCGGCCACCGTGCTGGTCTGCATCAATCGCGAAAGCGCCGTCAATGCGGTGATCCGTAGCAACGGACGCCTGTGCGTCAACGTCTGCAGTGCCGAACAGCAGGAGATGTCCTGCCATTTTGCCGGCATGACCGAGCTGAGTATGGAAGAGCGCTTCAAGCTGGATAGCTGGGATGAGGGGGTGCTGAAACAGCCGCTGCTGCGCGGTTCGCTGGCGAGCCTCGAAGGCCGTATCACCGATATCGCCGAAGTGGGCAGCCACTCGGTGTTCTACGCCGAGATCGACAACATCGTTGTCCGTGAAGGCCAGGATGCACTGATGTACTTCAACCGTAGCTTTAAAACGCTATCGGCTTGATAGCGTAAGCTACCAGTTGAATTGAAACGGGGACCGATTGGTCCCCGTTTTTGCTTTGGCTTTCAGCTATCGGTTGGAACGGTAGAAGATTCTATTCTTCAGTTTCTTTGAAGGCCGGTTTCGCCTGCTGGCGAGATAAGGTACTTGTGCGCTGCTTTATAGGGGAAAGGTACCTTTACAATCCCAAACCGCCCCTTGTATGTTCGATCTCAAGGAACCGTTAAGCTCATTCACTAGTAACCGGGGAGGCCGTCCGCCCCTAGAGGCAGTTCAAACTGACCTCGTCCGTAGAGAGGCTCCCTGCCTCATTGCCCACCTCGAAGAGTATCAGGAAGCCAGTGAAACTGGACTTCGTATGACAAGGAAGAGGCAGCATCAAGTACGAGTTCGGGAAACCGGTGAACATTGTGATCTAAGCGTAGCGGGGTGTAAAAGCCAATGAGCGTGTTTGTCGGCATCGATATCTCAGCCAAAAAATTTGACCTCGTCAGTCGAGTGGACGGACGAGCCTCTAGGGCTAAGCAGTTCCAGCAAACATCCGATGGCCATGCGAGAGCGGTAGATGCGCTCCTGCTACTTCAACCGAAGCTAATCGTGCTAGAAGCCACTGGCATCTACTACTTGGATTTAGCAGTAGCGCTAGCGCATGCTGGGCTTCCAGTAGCGGTTATCAACCCAAAAAGTTTCCACAATTTCGCGAAGCTTACGCTGACGGGTAGCAAGACTGACGCGGTTGATGCTGCCCTACTCGCTGAATACGGTGAGCGCATGAGCCCAAGGCTCTGGACGCCTCCTGACCCTGCCTGTTTAGGCTTGAGAGATCTTGGCCGGCAAATCAATCGACTAACAGCTACACGTACACAAGCTAAAAACCGGCTGCATGCCCTTCAATCTAAAAGCGCCACAATGCCGCTTCTACTTGAGGATGAACAGGACGGTATCGACTTGCTGGACCAACGTATTGAGCGGTTAAGTAAGGCTGCTTTGGTGCTGATCGCCGAGAACCCTGCGCTTTCAGAAAGCTTGGCGAACATCCGTGCCGCCAAAGGTATCGGTGAAGCATCAGCTATCGCCATACTGGCTGAACTCTGTGTATTACCGCAGCATCTGAAAGCACCGCAGGTGAGCCGTTTTGCAGGTTTAGATGTACGAATAACGCAGTCCGGCAGTAGTGCGAACAAACCTTCCCGCCTGGGAAAAGCAGGTAATACATACTTACGCGCGGCACTATTTATGCCTGCTTTATGTGCCGTGAGGCATGACCCGAGGGCAAAGCACTTCTACGAAGCACTGATATCGCGCGGCAAGAAGAAAATCCAGGCCCTTTGCGCGGTCATGAGAAAGTACCTGACTGGGCTATGGGCCTGTATACAGACAAAAACCGCATTCAACTCAACCTTATTGTTCAGTGATGAGCATTTGAAAGGTTGACCCTCAACTGAGTATCTACTGCTTGATCGGCTGCGCCGATTTCCCTGTGCTTCTCGCCTGAAAGAGCGGGAAAGGCTTTCTTTTAAAAATCAGTCGCTCCTTCGTCGCTCAAACAGCCTTTCCCTTGTTTCTCTTTCAGTCTGCGATGCTCGGCTGCGCAGAAGGGGAGTCACGGGTGCGCTCAGACAAGACGGTCAGGGTGAAACCGGATCTTTGGCGCAAATGAAAACGGGGACCATCTGGCCCCCGTTTGTTTTATTGCTCGTCGTCGATGTTTTCCGCTTCAAGCCACATCACATTGATGATGCCGAATGAGCAGGCGAGCAAGACGCCGAGTATCCAGGCAAAGTACCACATTCTCCGGTCTCCTCAGTAAGATGTGTGATCGTTCTTGTTGATGAGCTCCACCGAGACGCGGCCCCAGAGAGAGCGGTAGCACCACAGGGTGTAGAACAGAATGATCGGCACAAACACAATCGCTGCGTAGGTCATCACATTCAGCGTCAGGTGGCTTGAGGAAGCATCCCAAAGCGTCAGGCTGGAGTTGGGCTCCAGGCTGGACGGCATGACGAACGGGAACAGTGAGAAGCCCGCGGTCAGGATAATACCCGCCATACCCAGGGAGCTGGTCAGGAAAGCGAAGCCGTAACGGCGCGCGCCCATCAGCAGGAAGGTGCCCGCCAATCCCAGGAAACCGATGACCGGTGCCAGCATGGTGGCCGGGTAGGTGGAGTAGTTGGCCAGCCAGGCGCCATCGCCACGGACCACCTCTTTCGCCAGCGGGTTGGGCAGGGCGTCGTGAGCCGGCGCAGAAACGATCTGGTAGCCGTCGATGCTGGAGCTCAGCCAGATACCGGCCAGGGCGAAGCAGGCCAGGGTCACCAGGGCGCAGATCTGTCCCCAGGTGCGGGCGCGGTCGCTGACGCGGCCTTCGCTGCGCAGGGCCACATAGACAGCACCGTGCATGGAGAGCATGGCCAGGCTGACAACACCGCAGAGCAGACCGAAGGGGTTCAGCAGGCCGAACAGGTTACCGTCGTAGCTTGGGCGCATGAATTCGTCATGCTGGAAGGGTACGCCCAGCAGCAGGTTACCGAAGGCGACGCCGAACACCAGCGCCGGTACGGCACCGCCGATGAACAGACCCCAGTCCCAGGAGCTGCGCCAGCGCGGATCGGCAATCTTCGAGCGGTAGTCAAAGCCCACCGGACGGAAGAACAGCGCGAACAGCACCAGCAGCATCGCCCAGTAAAAACCGGAGAAGGCTGCAGCGTAGACCGCCGGCCAGGCCGCGAAGATGGCGCCGCCCGCGGTGACGAACCAGACCTGGTTGCCTTCCCAGTGCGGTCCCACGGTGTTGATGACGACACGGCGCTCGCTGTCGCTGCGGCCCAGAATCGGCAGCAGAACACAGGCGCCCAGGTCGAAACCGTCGGTGACGGCGAAGCCGATCAGCAGAACGCCAATCAGTGCCCACCAGATCAGTTTCAGCGTTTCATAATCGAATAGCATCTTGGTTACCTCTTCCTACTCAGGCGTTCACTGATGACCTTGCAGCTTCACGCTGTACCGGCAATTCGTGGTGATAGCGACCGGTATGCAGGCTGCTTGGACCTTTGCGGGCAAAGCGAATCATCAGGTACATCTCGATAATCGCCAGTACCGTATAGAAGGCGACGAAGGCGATCAGACTGCCGATCAGATCAGCCTCTGTCAGGCTCGATGTGGCGATAAAGGTCGGTAGCACCTCACCTATGGCCCAGGGCTGACGCCCGAACTCGGCCACAACCCAGCCAAATTCCGAAGCGATCCAGGGCACCGGCAGACTGAACAGCGCCAGGCGCAGCAGCCAGGGTTTGTGGAAGGCGGTGCGGCGGGCGGTGAAGTAGAAGCTAAGGGCGAATACCATCAGCATCCAGAAGCCGCAGGCAACCATGATGCGGAAGCTCCAGAACATCGGGAATACCGGGGGCACGGAGTTTCGCGCCGCCTGGGCGATCTGCTCCTCAGTGGCATCGGTCACGTTCGGGGTGAACTGCTTCAGCAGCAGGCCGTAGCCGAGGTCATCTTTGACTTCGTCAAACTCCGCTCTCAGTGCCGGGGTGTCCTCACCGCCACGCAGGCGCTCGAGCAGGGCGTAGGCGCCCATACCGTTGCGGATGCGAACCTCGTGCTCTTCGATCAGGTCCTTGATGCCGGTGACCTCCTCATCGATCGAGCGGGTGGCGATCAGACCGAGCAGGTAGGGGATACGCACAGCGTAATCGGTTTCCATGGTCTCGTCGTTCGGCAGGCCGACCAGGGTGAAGTGGGCGGGCGCTTCGACGGTTTCCCATTCGGCTTCAATTGCGGCCAGCTTGGCCTTCTGTACGTCGCCGACCTCGTAGCCGGACTCGTCGCCCAGCAGGATAACCGACAGCACGGCGGCCATACCGAAGCCTGAGGCAACGGCGAAAGAACGACGGGCGAACGCCAGATCGCGCCCCTTCAGCAGGTAGTAAGCGCTGATGCTGAGGACGAACATGGCCGCAGTACAGTAGCCGGCAGACACGGTGTGCACGAATTTAACCTGGGCAACCGGGTTGAAGTAGACATCAGCGAAGCTGGTCATCTCCATCCGCATGGTTTCGAAGTTGAATTCGCCGCCCACCGGGTTCTGCATCCAGCCGTTGGCCACCAGAATCCACATGGCAGACAGGTTGGAGCCGATCGCCACCAGCCAGGTCACCATCAGGTGCTTGACCTTGGAGAGACGGTCCCAGCCGAAGAAGAACAGGCCGACGAACGTTGACTCCAGGAAGAACGCCATCAGGCCCTCAATGGCGAGGGGCGCGCCGAATATGTCGCCGACGTAGTGGGAGTAGTAGGCCCAGTTGGTGCCGAACTCGAACTCCATTGTCAGACCGGTGGTTACACCGAGCGCGAAGTTAATACCAAAGAGTTTGCCCCAGAACTGGGTCATATCTTTGTAAATCTGCTTTCCGGTCATGACATAGACTGACTCCATGATAGCCAGCATGAAAGTCAGGCCCAGCGTCAGTGGCACGAATAGAAAGTGGTACAGCGCCGTGATGGCAAACTGTAACCGGGAAAGATCAACGACGGATTCGGTGATCATCACTATCTCCTGAAGGCTTATACGAAACGCGGTTGTTCACAGGATACACAGCACCTAGCATGCCAAATGCAACTTAAAAACAGTGTTGCATTTGCGGCACTCTCGGAACTCCCATGACTACTGAAAAGTTGGATTTCAGAAGCACCTTTTTACGAGGGGTAGAACAAAAGGATAAGGGACAGAGTGTCACAACTGGCAGATAATAGCTGTCACATATGACAGTGGTAAGGCGAACGATGCAGACGGAACTTCATCTTATTACCAACGAAATGACCGAGATTCTGGAAGGCATTACCGAGCCTGCAACGCTGATCGGCACCGATTACCGGATTCTGGCGACTAATGCGGCCTACCGGTCGATCTATGGCGATGATCGTCCGATGCAGCAGCGCTACTGCTACGAGGTGTCCCACGGTTATGCGGTGCCCTGCGATCAGGCCGGGGAGTCCTGCCCGTTGAAACGTTGCCGTGACACGGGCAAGAACCAGAGGATGCTCCACCTCCACAATACGCCTGCCGGCGAAGAGCACGTGGATGTGGAGATGCAGCCGGTGCATAACGCTTCGGGCCAGCTGGTCTGCTTTCTGGAGATCATGCATCGCGTGCTTGAGGCCAAGGCCCGCCCCGGCGAGCAGGAAGGCATGGTTGGGCGGTCAGAGGCGTTCAACCGTATGCTGGAGATGGTGCACCGCGCCGCGCCCAGTGAGATCAGTGTGCTGCTGCTTGGCGAGTCCGGAACCGGCAAGGAGCTTGTCGCCAAGGCGTTGCACGACAGCAGTCCCCGCGCCGGCAAATCCTTCGTGACGGTGGAGTGCTCGGGGCTCAGCGAGTCGTTGTTTGAGAGCGAGCTGTTCGGGCATGAACGGGGGGCTTTCACCGGTGCGGTGAACCGTAAACGCGGGCTGGTGGAGGCCGCGCGGGGCGGCACCCTGTTCCTCGATGAGATCGGTGAGATTCCGCTGCCGCAGCAGGTTAAGCTGCTGCGCCTGCTTGAAACCGGTGTTTACCGCGCCGTGGGCAGCGTGGAGCCACAACATGCCGATGTGCGCTTGGTCTGTGCAACCCACAGGAACCTGAAAAAAATGGTGCAGGCGGGGGAGTTCCGTCAGGATCTCTACTACCGTATCTCGCCCTTTCCGATCCCGCTGCCGACGCTGAAACAGCGTATCGATGACCTGCCGCTGCTGATCGATGTACTGCTGGGACGCCTGGCAGGAGGTGAGGGCGTCAGTGTCAGTGGGGCGGCGCTCAAGGTGTTGATGCGATACGACTTCCCGGGAAATATCAGGGAGTTGAGAAATATTCTGGAGCGCGGCATCCTGTTGGCCGACGATGGTGTCATCGGTGTCGATCAACTGCCGCCGGAGCTGCTCATGCAGAGTGAAACCGGTCATGAGATGTCGGTTGTCACGGCGATGAGCGATGCCGTCGTGCCTCTGGATACGCTGGAGGATAACTACCTGCGACAGGTGGCGGCCAGCTTTCGGGGGGAGAATCGTGAGCTGGCAGCACTGCTCGGTATCAGCGAACGTACGCTTTATCGCAAGCTGCGGCGTCTGAAAATCGGCTCTGGTTAAGGAGGGCTCGGTAATGACATTCAGGATGCTAAAAAGCTGTGCGCTGGCGCTGATGCTGCCGGGGCTGGCGCAGGCGGATCTGCCGGAACTCTCCGGTAATCTGCAGATTCCTCCCGCTGTGCAGGCGGCGGTTGAGGACTCGGCGGATCTGCTGATTCAGGTGCCCGGCGAGGTTGCGGCGGATGCGCCCGTACCTGTGCGCGTACGTGTCCTGCAGTCGCCGGTCGCGTCGCTCAGTCTGCTCAGTGATGCTGTGGATCCGGTACAACTGGCGCAGTTCGACTTTCAGCCTGGCATCCGCTCGCGGGTCGATACGCGTTTTATGAGCGCAGATGTGGATGGTGTGCTGGTTGTTGTGCGCACGGCGGCGGGCAGAACCTACGCCGGGCGTCGCGCCTTTGACCGTATCACCCATGCAGATGCTCTGGATACTGATGAGGCATCGGCTGCTGCTGAAGAGCCGGAAGCCGCGCTGAAACTGGAGGCCCGTCTGCTTGACGATGCCACCGAGGTGACGCTGCGAAGCGTTGAGCCCCTGGTAACGCGGATACAGGCGCTGTCTAAATCGGTGCCATCCAATCCGGTCCGGCAGTTCGAACTGCTGCGCAATGGTGAGCCCCTGGTATCGGCAGAACTGGATGCAGTCATGTGGCGGGAACCCTTTTTTCGCTTTATGGTCGACGGCGGCAAGCCGGGCGACAGGCTGACGATGAACTGGGTGCGCGCCGACGGGCAGAAAGGACAGCTTGAAGGCGGTCTTGATGCAGCCCCTGAGAGTGAATAATCCGCTCTCAAATAATCTTTTTGATTTAATTTCACGACATATTTTGAGGAGAATGCTTTGTTGCGTACTCTGACGCTGATAGGCTTGTCTTTTGGGTTGCTGTTGGCTGGGTGTACTCCCGCCGCCGTCAAACCGGGAGCCCCCGGCACCGCCAGCGCTGCTGAACAGCAGGCGGGCAGTGAACAGCAACCCGCAGCCCCTGAGCCTGAGAAGGCGGCAGCCGAATCCCCAACCGGGAGCGGTGCTGGCCTTGCATCGCTCGGTAATCAGCTTGACCAGCTCAACGGACGTTTGACGCTGGTTCAGGAGCAGCTGATAAAACTAAGAACCCAGACACAGCAGCAGGGCGAGTTGAACCAGATGGTTTTGACGCGTCTGCAGCAGATGGCCGAGTCCGGCGCATTCACAGCAGCGCCAGACTCAGGCGGCGAGATGAGCGACAGCGCGGTACCGGCCAGTGGCCAGATCGACGCGGCGATCGCTCAATTGCTGCAAACGGCCAATGAGCTGGGCCTGTCGAACAGCAGTGATCTCTATGACGTAGCTAGCGCCTATACCGCCAAAGGGGTATGGGTGTTGATCCGTTATCGCCGGGACACCGGGGAAACCTGGCTGGCGGACCAGGGTCAGTGGCAGGCGCTGGCAGAGGAAGGGGTTCCGGCTGCGTCGAGTTTTGCTGTCAGGCTGCAGCGTGCGGATCAGGATCTGAAGGGTTATGTTGCAGTGCGAATAGATCGTAATACAGGTGAAAGCTGGTGGTTGAATGACCGCCGTTGGCAGAGATACGAATGAAACCGGACCACTCCATCAAAGAATTGATTCAACTGTTTAACGGCCTTTTCCTGCAAAGTTACAACACAGAGCTGGTGATCGGCGATGATGAGCCTATTTATCTGCCGGCGGATGCTGAGTATTCTCATCACAGGATAATCTTTGCACACGGTTTTTTTGCCAGCGCGCTACATGAGATTGCTCACTGGTGTGTTGCAGGTGCGAAAAGGCGTACACTGGTAGACTTTGGTTACTGGTACAAGCCGGATGGTCGTACCGAGGCGGAGCAGACCGAGTTCGAGCGGGTAGAGGTGCAGCCCCAGGCGTACGAGTGGATACTGTCCGAATCGGCCGGGCACCGCTTCAACTTCAGCGCGGACAATCTTTCCGCCGGGCTGGGTGCCAGTACTGACTTTATGCGAAAGGTGCATGCAAGGGTGCTTGATCTGCTGGAGCAAGGTTTGCCGCCGCGGGTTGAGGCCCTGTCTTCTGAACTGCGGGCGTTTTATGGAACGCCAGCACTAAGTGCTGATAGATTTCGGTTGGACCGTCATCTGCCAGCAGGAGAGGCTGCGTGAGAAATCTGAAGATCAAGGCAACCCGCTGGCAGGAGCAATCGCTCCCGGCTGATACGGAGCGCGAGACATTCGCCGCGCCCCGGTTGCCGGACAACCTGGTGGATCATTCCATCTGTCGTTCCGATAGCTTTCTCTATCACCGTCTCGGCGTCGACGAGGGCGGGGAGCGTTACTGGTATCTGTATGCCCTGTCGCTGACTGGGGAAACCTCCCTGTGGGTGCTCGGTGTGTTCGACACCCCGGAACAGGTCGACTTCTTTCTGGCGCTTCACTCCGATAATCCGCTGTATGTACCGGGCTTGAGGCAACTTGAGGCGGGTGCCGGATGGCTTCGGGTCAATGATGCCGGGCAGCTGGTCTATCCGCATTACACCGGTGTCTACCAGGTGGGCTTGAAAAGCTACCGGGTGTCGGCGCTGGTCAGTCAGCCGGGCATCTATACCGCCAGCTATGGCAACCGGGATCACATCGATTATCTCGGCGAGGCGCCCGAAAAAGAGATCTGCCTGCTGGTTTACAGCCACTTCGACAGTCGCCTGCGTGGCTGCAAACTCTGCTGACCGGTATTCGCCGGTCGGCTTCTCTTCTGCTTTTACTGATCGCCTTTATGTAGCTGCATGCCCATCGGCATGACCGGTTTGACTGGCAGGGTCAATGACGCGCTGGTGCCATCGGAGAACTGGAGTTCCAGGTCTACGTCGTCACCTTCGGCCAGGGTTTTCTTCAGGCCGATCAGCATCACATGCAGGCCGCCCGGCTGCAGGGTAACGGTTTCCCCGGCCGGCAGTTCAATGCCGTCGATACGGCGCATCCGCATCACGCCTTCGTCCTGGATATGAGCGTGCAGCTCCGCGGTGCCGGCAGCGCTGGTCGCGGCCCCGGTCAGTGTCACTGCCTCGTCACCGTTATTGCTGATCTGCATGAAGGCGGCGCTGTTGGGTTGTCCGGGCGGAACCGCGCGGGCATAAGGGTCTATAACACTGACATCGGCGGCGAATGCCGGCACACTCAGGGCGCTCAGAAGCAGCAGTCGGGCTAGGGTTTTCATCGGTCCAGTCTCCATCAATCAATCGTTAAGCAGGCTTTCCAGGCGCTCCTTTACCTCGGCAGGTTGAACGCCGTGGTTGAGCAGGCCAACGAACTCTCCCTGACGATCGATCAGGTAGAGTCGGGATGAATGGTCAACGGCATAACCCATGGCCGAGTCGTCAAGCTCCACCTTGCGATAGAAGGCACCGTACTGACGTACCACCTGGTCTATCTGATCCGGAGTCCCGGTGACGCCGATCAGGCGATCGGAGAAGAAATTGACGTATTTCTCCAGCCGTTCCGGTGTGTCGCGTTCGGGATCGACACTGATGAAAAGGCCCTGTACCTCGCTGCGCTGCTTGGCGCTCAGCTGGTCCATCGCGCGGCTGAGTATCGCCAGTTCAGTGGGGCAGACATCCGGGCAGGAGGCGTAACCAATATAAATGACCGCGACCTGACCGCGAAAATCCGACAGTGAAACCGGCCCCTGGGCGGATGTCAGTGTAAAGTCGCCGCCGATTTTTTGTGTGCTGATACGGCTGTCCGCCGGGGTGGGTTTGAGCAGAAACGCCGTCACCATCCCCGCCAGCAGGCAGGCAGAGAGAATCAGCAGTATCCTTAGCGTTTTAAGTTGCTTCATGTTGCGTGCTTCGCTTTTCACCCTTACCTGGCTTCGAAATCGAACCAGGTTTTATAGATGGCGTCGTCTGCTTCTATCAGCAGTGCGGCGCGCCAGACCATCTGTCCCGTGGTACAGACCGCCAGTTCGGTTTTACCCTGCCAGAGGTTGCTGCCGCTCGGGCGCAGCTCTGTTTCGTTGATGCCCATGTACATATCCCGCCCTTCAAGTGACAGGATCACCCTGCGAACCGGGATGCCCTCGATTTCCAGCATTGCCGTCAGCGGGGTGGCTGAGTGCAGCGGTGTCGGGCTTAGCGCAAAGGCGAGCTTGATGCCCCGGTCCTGAATCACGCAGCGCTGTTCGGCGATATCGCACGCCGGTGGCGTTAAAACGATCGCCGCCTGTTCGGCGGGCTCAAGCAGCCGTGGCAGGATGGCGATAACGAATACGGCAACACAGGCGGTAACCAGCAGGCTGAGGATCAACCTGAGTCGCCCGGGACTCTCGCTGTTCTGATCAGTCATTCGGGATGCAGTCTAGGCTAAATGGGAGTGGAGGCTGAAGTGGCATATTGTCGCACTGGGGCGCCATGCGTGCCATTGCGCAATGTCAGTGCAGCTCGAAACCGAAGTCCAGCTGCTCTTCGCCGCTGACGCAGCGTCGAAACCCCTGGCTGCGCTGTTCGCGATTGATCTGTAGCATCAGTGCGCGGGCCGCCTGGCGGGAATCGACCAGGGTGCGGCTCTGGTGGCTTGAAAAGGTATCGCCCCAGCACTGCTCGACGATCCAGTCGCCGACCAGATCGCGGTAAATCCGGATAACCCGGTATTGGTGATTTTTCTGCCAGCGAACGATCAAGGGAGGGATGTTTCCGCGCTATTACGAGAGCTCTATAATGGCGCGGAATTGAGCCTGAAACTCAGCTGTTTGTAAAGTCCGGAGGCCCTGTGAGAGGCAGACTGAAGATTGTAGCCGATGAGAATATTCCCGCGCTGGAACCCCTCTTTGGTGAACTCGGTGACCTGGTGAGGTTGCCGGGCCGGTCGATGAGCGCCGATGAGCTCGCCGATGCGGACCTGCTGCTGGTGCGCTCCGTTACCCGGGTGGGGGAGGGGCTGCTGGCCGGCAGTCGGGTTGGCTTCGTCGGTACGGCGACTATCGGTACGGATCACCTCGATACCGGCTGGCTGGAGCGGCAAAATATTGCATGGTGCAGTGCGCCCGGCTGTAATGCCGATGCGGTGGTTGAGTATGTGCTCAGCGCACTCTGGCATCTCGCCTCGGAGCAGGGCTTTGATCCACTCTCGCGCACCTTTGCCGTGGTCGGTGCCGGTAACGTGGGTGGGCGGCTGGTGCAGCGGTTGCGTGCGTTGGGAATGACCGTGCTGGTCTGTGACCCGCCAAGGGCTGACCGGGAAGGGGCTGAGGGGTTCGTCTCCCTGGAGCAGGCGCTGGAGCAGGCCGACTTCATCTCCCTGCATACGCCGCTGATCCGTGAAGGGGAGCATCCCACCTATCATCTGCTGAACGACTCCAACCTGCAGCAGATACGTCAGGGCGCCGTGCTGCTCAATGCCGGTCGCGGACCGGTAATCGATAACATCGCGCTGGAAGCACTGATGCGCGGGCGCAGGGATATCAGCCTGGTGCTGGATGTCTGGGAGAATGAACCGGCTGTATCGCCGGCCCTGGCGGCCCTGTGTCGTATCGCAACGCCGCATATCGCCGGCTACTCCCTCGATGGCAAAATCCGTGGCACCTGGATGCTGTATCGGGAAGTCTGTCGCTGGCTCGGGCGCGAGGTCAGCCTGCCGCTGGAATCGGTGCTGCCGTTGCCGGAGGTGGAGCGCATCCACTGTAACGGCCAGTTGGATCCGTTGAAGCCGATCCGCCTGACCTATGACCCTTATCGCGACGATCGTGCCCTGCGCGCCACCCTGGGACTGCCGGAGGCGGAGCAGCGGCTGGCCTTTGATCGTCTGCGCAAGGAGTACCCGGTGCGTCGCGAGTTTTCCAGCCTGGAAGTCAGTGGTCTGGAGAGCGAAACCCAGGCGGCGCTGCTGCGGGCGCTCGGTTTCAGGCTCGCAATCGCGTAAGCTGTTGGTTTTTGGTCCGGATTCACGCAACGCCTATGTCCAGAGCGCAACCCTCGCTGGAAGGGACGACCCTCAAGAGTTTCGCTGAGCTGCGCCCCCGAATCGGTGAGCGGGTGCGGCTGGAAACGCGCTCACCCCGAGGCCGGCATCTGGTTCAGTTGGTGGGGTTTCGAGAAAACGGCTCGGTCATCGTTACCGCCCCGCGTGGTTCAGCGACACCGGTTCTGCTCAACGAGGGTGCGCCGCTGACCGTCAGGTTGATGGCGGGTAACTGGGTGTGCGCCTTCGATACCCGTCTGCTGCGCATTCAGAACCATCCCTATCCGTACTGGCATCTGGCTTATCCGGAGCAGGTGGATGCCCAGCGGGTACGTCATCACACCCGGGTGCCGGTCAACCTGCGGGTATCGGTGGACCAGGATGATGGGGTTGCGCATGCCGGCGATTTTCCGGTCAGTGCCTGCTGCACCGATATTCACCTGGCCGGTGCCTGCCTGGAGGCCAGTCGCGTGCTCGGGCGTACCGGGGAAAAAATCTTTGTGACGGCGCGCCTGTCGGTTAGCGGTATAGATCATGTGCTGCTGGCGCCGGCGATTATCCGCAATGTCTATGAAACCGAGGGTGGGGCGTTCCGCGTCGTCAGTCACGGTGTCGAATTTGTTGACCTGGAAGAGGAGACCCAGCTGATTCTGGCGGGGTTCGTCTATCAGCAGTTTCTTGTTGAAACCGGTTATCTGGAATCTGAGGTGTAATGATGAGTTTTACGCTGGGGCTGGTGGTTAATCCCTATGCGGGCCTGGGTGGCAGTGTCGGGTTGAAGGGCAGTGATGGTGCCGAAACCCGGGCGAAGGCGCTGGAACTCGGTGCGCAGCCCAAGGCGTCGGCCAGGGCTGCTACCGCGCTAAGTGAGTTGGCAGGCCTTTCGTTCCGGCTGCTAACCTGGGCCGGTGATATGGGGGAGAACGCTGCGCGGGAAGCGGGTTTGGATCCCGTTGTGCTTGGTCAGGCGCTGGATACACCCTCAAGCGCGGCGGATACCGAAGCGGCGGCGATCAAACTGGCCGAAGAGGGCGCGGATCTGATCCTGTTCGCCGGAGGTGATGGTACTGCACGTAATATCTGCGCGGCTGTCGGCGAACGCTGCCCGGTGCTCGGTATTCCCGCTGGTGTGAAAATCCATTCCGGAGTCTATGCGATCACGCCCAGAGGGGCCGGTCAGATCGCGGCGATGCTGATTCGCGGTGATCTTGTCACCCTCTCCAGCGGTGAAGTGCGGGATATCGATGAAGAGGCGTTCCGGGCCGGCAAGGTGCGGGCGCGCTATTACGGTGAGCTGCTCGTACCCAGCGAGCATCGCTATCTGCAGCACGTCAAGAATGGTCAGCGTGAGGACGAATCCCTGGTGCTGGACGATTTGGCCGCCGACTTTGAAGAAACTATGGAAGACGGGGTTTGTTATGTCATGGGGTCTGGCTCCACGGTGGCCGCGATTATGGCAACGCTGGACCTGGACAATACGCTCCTGGGTGTTGATCTGGTTCGCGATGGCGAACTGATCGCTTCTGACTGCACCGCTGAACAGTTGCTGGCACTGACCGAGGGGCAGGAGACCCGGATAGTGATCACGCCCATTGGCGGTCAGGGGCATCTGTTGGGACGCGGTAACCAGCAGCTGAGCCCTGAGCTGGTGCGCCGGGTTGGTCGCGACGGCATCTATGTGGTGTCGACCAAAACCAAGCTTAAGGCGCTCGATGGACGTCCACTGTTGGTGGATAGCGGGGATGATACCCTCGACCGGGACTTGGCCGGGCTGATTGCCGTGCACACCGGATACAGGGATGCAGTGCTTTATCGGGTCGAGTGACTGATGCTCCCGCTGGTTACCGGATCGGTTGCGATCAGCGTAAAAATGACAGCCAAGAAAAAAGAAGGCCCGGCATGCTTGCCGGGCCTTCTTTGTTTTTCAGCCTTTCTCTTGCAACCTTTCTTTTTCAACGCCAGGGCTGAAAAGCCTTAGCCCCGCTGTTTCAGGGCTGCGATACGGTCATCCAGCGGCGGGTGGCTGGAGATCAGTGCCATGAAACCCTGTTTCAGGTTGCCATTGATGCCGAAGGCGTTGAGCTGGTCTGGCAGCTCATCCGGTGCTCCGTATTCTGCCTTCAGACGCTGCAGTGCACCGATCATCGAGCCGGTACTGGCAAAGGTAGCGCCTGCCTCGTCGGCGCGGTACTCGCGGCGACGGCTGAACCAGGCGACGACGACCGAGGCCAGGATGCCGAAAATGATCTCGAATACGAAGGTAGTGATGTAAAAGCCGATACCGACACCGCCGTTATCCTCGCCACGACGCAGGAAGGAGTCCACCGCGTAACCGACAATGCGGGCGAAGAACATGACGAAGGTGTTGACCACGCCCTGGATCAGCGTCAGCGTTACCATGTCGCCGTTGGCTACATGGCCGATCTCGTGAGCCAGTACCGCGCGAATCTCTTCCGGGCGGAAGCGCTGCAGCAGGCCTGAGCTGACGGCAACCAGGGCGTTGTTTTTGTTCCAGCCTGTGGCGAATGCGTTGGCCTGCTGTGCCGGGAAAACACCTACTTCCGGCATGCCAACACCGGCTTTTTCCGCCAGTTCGGCTACGGTTTCCATCAGCCAGCGTTCGTCGGCGCTGCGTGGTTCCTTGATCAGTTGGGTCCGTGTACTCATCTTGGCGATGGTCTTGGACAGGAACAGGGAAATGAAAGACCCTGCAAAGCCGAATACGGCACAGAATACGAGTAGAGATCCATAGTTCAGGCCGCTTCCCGCCAGGTAGGATTCGACCCCCAGAAGTTTAAGCGTGACGCTGGCAACCAGTATGACTGCCAGGTTTGTGGCCAGAAACAGTGCGATTCTCATCATGGTGTGTTGGGTTCCCATAAAGTGACTGCGTTGTGGCACAGGTTTGTGCCAGACTTCTTTGATAAGGGCTAATCAGCAAAGTTTCAATACAGGGGCGCCATTTATATAATGCGCCCCTTTTTTTACGCCGGAGCATCAGCATGCAGCGCGCGGTTCAACGAGTGGTCGAGCAATTGGGGTTGGCAGCAGGGCAGGTGCGTCGCCTGTTTCATGGACGTGGCGGTTGTGTGCCCGGCCTGGAGTGGCTGGTGGTTGATTACCTGCCGCCGGTTGCGGTCATCCGTGCATACAGCGAGACGCTGCCGGAGCCCGTGGATGTATTGGTCGAGGCGTTGCTGGCCGAGGGGGTGGAAGGCGTTGTGCTGCAATTGCGCGGCCGCGGCCGGGGTGCGCAGAGCGAGGTGCTTGCCGGCGAAGTGCCGGACCAGCTGGTCGTTGAAGAGGCCGGCCTCAAGTACCAGGTTAAACCGCTGCAAAACCAGAACTCGGGGCTGTTTCTCGATATGCGGCCGGGGCGCGAATGGGTGCGTGAGCATGCCAGAGGTAAGCGGGTGCTTAACCTGTTCTCCTATAGCTGCAGCTTCTCCGTGGCCGCCATGGCGGGAGGCGCCGAGTCGGTACTCAATATCGATATGAGTTCCGGTGCCCTGGCCACTGGCCGAACTAACCACCAGTTAAATGGGATCCCTACGACTTTAGTCGCATTCATGGCGGTGGATCTGCTACGCTCATGGGGCAGAGTACGCAAGCGCGGCCCTTTTGATCTGGTGGTGATTGACCCGCCAAGCTTTCAGCCCGGCAGTTTTGTTGCCGAGAAGGATTACCGCAAAGTACTGCGCCGACTGAATGAATTTGTCGCGCCGGGTGGGCAGGTGCTCGCCTGTCATAACGACCCGGCGCACAACGAGCAGTTTCTGCGCCAGCTGATGGAACAGGAAGCGCCAGAATTCGGTTTTTGTCAGCGCCTCGCCCAGGCAGACGACTTTCCAGAGCGGGATCCGGAGATGGGGTTGAAGGTGCTGCTTTATAAAAAAGGTGTTTAAGTGGGACTGATCTGTGTAGATATCGAAGCCAGCGGCCTTGGCCCGGACTCCTATCCCATCGAGGTGGCCTGGAGGTGCGAGCTTACCGGAGATCAGGATAGCTTCCTGATAGACCCTGCATCAGTGGAGGGGTGGGTGTACTGGGATGACTTTGCCGAGGAGTTGCACGGTATAGAGCCGGAACTGCTTGCCCGTCAGGGGGTGTCGGCAGAGGTCGCCTGCGAGCGCTTGAACAGGCTGCTGGCGGGCAAAACCCTGACCTGTGACGCCTACGACTTTGATCTGTTCTGGTTAACCCGGCTGTTCGAATCCCAGGGTGAAACGATGACGTTCAGTGTCCAGGGGATAGAGCGGTTTTTGACCACTGAGCAGTGCGCAGAATATCGCCAGCGGACCCAGTATCGCCGACATCGGGCGCTCAGCGATGTAGAAGACCAGATGGCAGCGCTTCGCCAGTTGCTGAAAGAGGTCGCCTGAGGGCGGCCTCTTTCGTTTCACGGTCTTGATGCGGGCCGTTAGAGGTTTGCTACCTGCTGCTCGATAGTGCCGCGGAACTCTTCGTAGGGTTCTACGTTTTCAGGGAAGTAGAACAGCTTGTAGTACTGGCGTTCCACCACCTGATCCTGGCTTTCCGCGCGATCCTTGTGTGAGGCGTAGAGGTAGGTCATCTGCACATGGATGACGCGGGTGTTGATCGGAAGCTCGAACTCGTGCCCTTCCAGATCGTAACGCATCTTCTTCTCCTTGATCGTGTAGAAGGACGCCTCCGCGATATGGTCCATATTCAAAAGAAAGTTTGATGTCACCGGCACCAGGCGGCGTTTCTCCAGCCCGTTGTGCTCCATGTAAATGTCCAGATTCTTCTTGATCTTGAAAAACATCCTATGCTCCCGTCAGTGCCTGGTATGAAATACGTTTTAACGCATTCTTTGACAAATTATTAGCATATTTCAGGGCGATGACACGGAAGTTTCAGCTGACGAGACCGAAACTTCCATTTATCTCTTACTGTTCGTAGGTACGCAGGAAGCTGCCGATGCGTTCGATGGCATCGGTGAGCAGGTCTTTGCCCGGCAGGAATACGAGGCGGAAGTGCTGGGTGTCGGGCAGGTTGAAGCCGCTGCCCTGAACGATCAGGACCTTCTGCTGGATCAGCAGGTCGAGGGCGAATTTCTCGTCATTGCGGATCGGGTAGCGCTGCGGATCCAGTTTCGGGAACAGGTACATCGCGCCTTTCGGCTTGACGCAGGATACGCCGGGGATGGCGTTCAGCATCTCCCAGGCCAGGTCGCGCTGGTCGCGCAGGCGTCCGCCGGGCACCAGCAGTTCGTTGATGCTCTGGTAGCCGCCAAGGGCGGTCTGGATCGCATGCTGGGCGGGCACGTTGGCACACAGGCGCATGTTGGCCAGCATATCCAGCCCCTCAATGTAGTCGCGGGCGATATGCTTGGGGCCGCTGACAATGACCCAGCCGGAACGGAAACCTGCGGCGCGGTAGGTTTTCGACAGGCCGTTGAAGGTCAGGCAGAGGACATCGTCCGCCAGTGAGGCCAGCGAGGTGTGCTCGGCTTCATCGTAGAGAATCTTGTCATAGATCTCGTCGGCAAACAGGATCAGCTTGTGCTCGCGGGCCAGCTCGATGATCTGCTCAAGCAACTCCGGTGGATAGAGCGCACCGGTGGGGTTGTTTGGGTTGATCACTACGATGCCGCGGGTGCGGTCGGTGATCTTGCTGCGGATATCTTCGATATCGGGATACCAGTCGGACTGCTCGTCGCAGACATAGTGCACCGCGTTGCCGCCCGCCAGGCTCACGGCGGCGGTCCAGAGCGGATAGTCCGGTGCCGGAATCAGTACTTCGTCGTTGTCGTTGAGCAGGCCCTGCATCGACATCACGATCAGCTCGGAGACGCCATTACCGATGTAGATATCGTCGATGGCAACATTGGCGATGTTCTTGCGCTGGCTTTCCTGCATCACCGCCTTGCGGGCGGAGAACAGTCCCTTGGAGTCGCAATAGCCCTGCGCGGTCGGCAGGTTGTGAATCACATCCTGGACGATTTCTTCCGGCGCGTCGAAGCCCCAGGGTGCCGGGTTGCCGATGTTCAGCTTGAGAATGCGGTGGCCTTCGTCTTCCAGGCGTTTGGCTTCCTGAAGTACCGGACCGCGGATGTCGTAGCAGACATTGATGAGCTTGTTCGATTTGCGGATTGCTGGCATCGTTTGTATCGATCCTGAATCGGGCGGCTCTCCGGCCGGACGCCCCCGAATATTGTGGGGTGGAGAAAAGGCGATAATGATACGCGCTGGTGCTGGGAGGCACAATCGGCCCGGCCTGGAGCTGACCAAAACGTGCTGTTTCGCCGTACCCAATGTTTATAAGGGAAGTCGATGAAATCTTTTTCACAACTCTGTATCCAGGCACAGAACCTTCACCCGGAGCTGTCGCTGGAGGCGATGCTCGGCGGCGCACCGCTGTCCGATGAGGAGCTGGCAGCAACACCGGATGACCGGCTGTTTTCCGATATGACCCGGCGTATCTTTCGTGCCGGCCTGAAGCACTCCCTGGTGGACAGTAAATGGCCCGCGTTCGAGACGGCGTTCTTCGGTTTCGACCCCTACAAGGTCAGTCTGCTCAGTGATGAGCAGATCGAGAAGATGATGCAGAATGAGGCACTTATACGTCATCTGGGTAAGCTCAAGGCTGCCCGGGCTAACGCTTTGATGGTGTCCGAGCTGTCGCAGCAGAAGGGTGGCTTTGGTCACTTTCTTGCGGACTGGCCGGTTACGGATATTGTTTCTCTCTGGACGTTGCTGAAGAAAGAGGGATCTCAGCTGGGCGGTAATTCAGGGGCTTACTTTCTGCGTATGGTGGGCAAGGACACCTTTATGCTGACCGATGATGTGGTGACGGCCCTGAAAGCGCAGGGCGTTATCGACAAAAAGCCGACCGCTCAGCGCGATCTTAAGCTGGTGCAGCAGGCGTTCAATCATTGGTATGAAGAGTCAGGCAGGCCGATGTGCCAGATCAGCCGTCTGCTGGCACACTCAATTGGCCGCAAGGATTAACCGACAACCGGCGTCAGCTGTTGCAGAAACTCCTGCAGGCTGGCGGCCAGCTGGCGCAGTGGTTTCTTGCCCGGACGTTCAAGCCAGACGCTGCCATCCTCGTTGTTGACGGTCATAAATTCGTCGCCATCGGTACAGGCGAAAAACAGTGACAGCGGCTGGCGCTGTTTCTGCTTTGCCATGATATGACCCAGCAGGTTGGCGCGCAGGCGCTCCATATCCTCTTCATTCCAGCAGAACAGCAGGGTCAGTTCGCCTTCCGGGTGGCTGGCCTGCAGATGGTCCGACCAGTAGCGGGTGTACCAGGTGACAATATCGGGGTGGATCTCAAGCTCAAGCGCGTCGCCGAGACGGGTGAACATATCGCTGGGCGGTTCCTGGCGCAGGGGCTGCCAGCGTACGGGGCTGCCTTCGACCGGGTCCTCGGCGAGAATGCAGGGGGAGGGCCAGTCGGGGTCGTAGCTGCAGCTGGGCTCCTGGCCTAGTTTGTCCAGATGCGCCTTCAGCGCCGCGTCGATAAACTGATCCAGAGTGTCCGTCAGGGATGAAGCCATGTGTGCTCTGTGTTTGGGTGGCTGTAACTGCGGCCACCTTAACAGTTTCGCGGGCGTAGGGCAGGCTATTTATCGGATTGAGAGAAAGGTTGTGCCCCACCGGAAAGGATGGGGCACGTCTTGAGGTTACTCGCTAATTGCGTTGTCGTGGACGTACTCCAGCACCTGTACGGCATCGTCGGCCATCTGGGTGAAGATATCGATACCGCCATCGCTATTCTCGAAGATTGAGCTGGTATCGACTGCGCTGAAATCAACCACATCCATGATATCTACGAGCTCTCTGGTCCAGGTATCCAGGATGCCATCATCGTCAGTGTCCGCGCCCACCATAATGTAGACCTGCACATCATCGTAGGTGGTAGCGGCGCTGTAGTCGTCGATGCTTCCATCGGTGACATAGTTTTCCAGCGCGCTCAGAACGTCCTCGCCGAGGAAGCCGGTAATGCCAACCACTTCGTCGATGGTCAGGTCGCCGGTTTTATCCGAAGCGGCTGCCAGTGCGGATGCGGCCAGCTCAAGTACAGCGTCCTGAGGTACGGTGAAGCTGTAAGTGGTGTCCTGGCCGTCTGAACTTGCGGTTGCTGTGAGTGTTACTACTGTGACGCCATCTACGTCAGAAGTAGGCGCGGTCAGCAGTGCCTCATAGAGCGCCAGGTTTTCCAGCGGTGAGTCGATGGTAACGCCATCGACAACCAGGCGTCCGGACTCGTCGAGTGTTACATCCTCTCCGAGTACTCCGCCGTCGAGTTTGCTAAGGGCCTCTGTCAGAGAGTGGTATATAACCGTGGTTGGGGAGCGGGCCACATTGAGACGGCCAAATTCGACCTCCTGCAGCGTGACGCCCTCAGGAAGTATTGTGCCTTCCGGCAGTTCACCGTTGATGAGCTCGATCTGAGAGCCGTCTGACAGGATGGCAACGCTCAGGCTTTCGTCATCATTAGGGTGGTACACCGTACCGTCATCGTTGCGCAGCAGGATGACGATATCGCCGTAATCATCGCCCTTCAGGCGGTCGCTGCCAGAATTACCACCGCCGGGTTTGCCTTCGTTACCTGACTGGCCTGCCCATTCCGGGCGGTCACTGTCCTCGCCGTCGTCTTCCTCGGCGAGCAGGTCCATAATGTCCTGACGCCCCTGGCGCAGGCCTTTCAGGCTGCTGCCGGCCTTGTGGCCGGATTCCATCTGTCCGTTACTCTGGCCGCCCATGCCGTGGCCGCCACCTTTTTCATGATCGCCTTCTTCATGGGAAGCGGCGAAGCTGGAGGAGGCGCTGAGGGCTAGCGCCAGGGAGAGGGTGCAGGCCGATACGGCCGTTGCCAGACGTTTTTTAGCTATTGTTTTCATTGTCTTAATCCTCAGTTGTCGGCATCCCGGTTGGAAACCGGTGGTTAGAAGTAATACACCAGTCCCGTACGGAACCGGGAGCGTTCGTTATCAAAGGTCATTGTGTCTTCATTGCTGTGTTCAGTTGTGAAGTCGTAGTCGTCGTAGTTGGTCTCGCTGTAATCGATTCTCAGGGCGGTTTTTCTGCCCACGGGGATTTCGGCGCCAAGGCCCAGGCGGGTACCCCAGACCTCGTCGTCACGGTAGATGCGGTTGTCGTCGTTCTCGCCCTTGACCCAGTCGGTATTAAAGCGCGCCCGTTCTTTACCCAGGGTGGCGAACAGCAGGGTGCCCTGCTTGAGACGGTAGCCGAGACGCAGGTTGGCAGCGGTGCTTGAATTCATCTCTACGCCGAAGTCACGTCCTGTCGGGTCGCGGTCATGCTCCCAGCCGGCGCGCAGCAGGTCGGCATCGATTTCCAGTGCCAGCTGCCAGGGGGATTCAAAGCGCCAGGCGTAACCGATAACCGGTGCCAGGGAGCCATGACCGATGTTGCCGAAATCGCCACCAAAAGCGGAGCCCGATGGGCTGCTGCTTTCATTGTGGACGCCGGTGGCGCGCGAGGTGAGGCTGGAGCTGCCCAGCATCAGGCCTGTATAAACGCCGCTCTGCTGGCTGCTATCAACCGCTTTTACTCTGGTCTCGTTCATGCGCCAGCCCAGGCCCAGGGTGAAAGCTGTAGCGCGGGGATCGTATTCTGCGTCCTCCGGCTCGCTGGTGTGTCCGGTATAGCTGATGCCGTAGTCACGGCTGTCGGTAACACCGTAATCAAGGCGCAGGAAGGTGTTCGGACCTGTCGGGATCTCGGTGCCCAGGCCGTATCTCAGCCCCCAGCGTGAGTCTTTGTCATCGTAGGCGCCCTCTGGGTACTCGTTGACCCGGTTGTAGGTGTCGAAGCGGCTATAGGCTCCGCCGATCCTTGCATAGATCAGGTTGCTGCCCGGCAGGGTGTGGCCAAAGCGCAGGTCGAGGTTGGTTCGGTCCCTGGTGTCGAGGCTCAGGGTCTGGGCGTCCGCCTTGTCCTTGCTGTGTGCCAGGTCCGAATTGCTAAGCAGATAGCTGCCCTCGAGGCCCAGATACCAGGCGTCGATATAGTGGCCATAACCGAGGAACGCGCCGCCGGTCATGCCTGAGTCCGCATAGTCGGCCCTGTCCGTGCCCTGGTGGCCGCGCGCGCCGGATACGTCGGCGCCGGCGGTTTCGGAGCCGGCCAATAGACCGGCGTAGAAGCCTGAGTTCGAAAGAGCTTCGGTGGTGTAGAACACCGGTGTGGCAAAGGGGTCTGCCTGGGTTGTGCCGTCAGGACCCATGCGCATGCCCAGGGTTAGCATCAGTGTCTGACTGTCGTAATCGGCATAGGACTGCACATTGGCGTCGTTCACTGAAGCGCCCAGCGCGTCGCCGAGCCGGGTCAAAGATGAGTTGTGCTGGTCGATGGTGTAGCTGGCATCGATATAGACAGTTGGGGTCAGGTGGTGCCTGTAGCCGAGTGAGGCTGCTAACAACTTGTCGGTTCTGTCCAGCTCCTGGTAATCCTCATGGGCGAGGTAGACCCCGGCGCTCAACTCATCGCGGGGTGTGATGCGTGTGGCAATATGTCCGGCCAGGCCTGTCACCAGGTAGCCTGATGAGCCTCGCAGGGTGGTTTCTTCAACAGACCGGTTAAGCCTGATGTTAAGCCGTGTGGCAGGTGTGGCCTGCCAGGAGAGTCGGCCACCTATGTCCAGGGTGCTCAGCGTATCGAAACGCGGGTCATCATAGTTTTGATAAAGCTGGCCGACAAAAGCTTCTGTCGACACTCTGGGTGTCAGTCGTCCGGATAGCCCCAGGTTAATGCGATAGCCATCAGAGTCGCGCTCATAACCGTAATCGTCGACGGAGTCGTTATAGTTCCGCTGATCGAGACTGACCTGGGCGAAGGGGGATATTGCCTGGCGTGGATGGAGGTTGACCCTCAGGCCCAGCGTTGACTGCAGGCGATCGCGATCGCTGTTGTTTATCTCCAGCCCGCTGGAGGTGTCATTATCGCGGAAGTTGTATGCTTCCATCGTCCCCGCAATACGCCAGCCCAGGTTGGTGCCTGTGTGTGAAAACAGGCCGTAAAAGTCGGTGACGTCATACTCGGTCGGTGAGGTCGCAGCGACAGGCAGGTCTGGACTTGAGCGCTCCTCATGCTCCCGGTTGTATCCCAGTCCGAGATTGAGCTGGGTGTTTTCGTTAAACTCCCGCTTCAGTCCGGTGTTAAGCCAGTAATCATCGTAGTTTTCCGAGTTGTAGCTGTCGTAGCGACCACTCTCGAAACCGGCATTGGCATTCCACTTGAAGTCGTCACTGTCCGTGCTCAGTCCCACATTACCGGACAAGCCCAGGAGTTGGTCATCGCGGGTGTCGTCGTGTTCGGCGTAGAGATTGTCGACCTGGCGATAGAATGTCTCCAGCTCCCCGGTCCAGGTGGGTGAGCCGTTGGTGGGGGAGTGGGGTGTTGAATCGGCAGGTTCGGCAGCAATGGAAGGATTGGTTTCTGCCAGCCCTAACAGAAGCAGGGAAAGCAGGGGTAAACGTGAATCGAAAACAGGCATCATTTTACTCTTAAGTCATATGAGTGAATGCCAACGCATCCTTGGCGTTACAGTTTCTGTATAGCTTATAAAACGTAGGTGTAATACGGATTTTATATATCGGTTTATTCTAATATTCTTTCCTGATGTGTGATTTTTATTCTGTATAGACGCATCTGATTGTTTCGTTTAGGGTTCTTCACCGCCGCCCTCAGGCGAGGATCGATTGATCCAAATCAAGCTTGGATGAAATGTGTACAGCTGCCCATCCCTGTCGGTAGGTCTTGATTTACAAACCCTTTTGGTGTCCAGCCACCTATTTAAAAATATTTTCGATAACCGTTTGACAATACAGGGAAAGCCATTAAAATTCGCACTCCGTTCTGAGGGGTAACCCACAACAGTAACGGAGCGGCGTGAGCTGCTAGAGGTTAAAAACCTCATGTAAGTGGAGTGGTAGTTCAGTTGGTTAGAATACCTGCCTGTCACGCAGGGGGTCGCGGGTTCGAGTCCCGTCCATTCCGCCAAACTTGAGAGATGAAAGGTTAGAATACCTGCCTGTCAGCTCTCAATGGGATCCAGGGTCGCAAGCCCTGAGGATTCCGCCACTTCTTCCCGAAAGCCTTGGGAAGTCGTAGAAGTAAGAAAGGTCACGTTTTGGGCGAATAGCTCAGTTGGGAGAGCATCTGCCTTACAAGCAGAGGGTCGGGGGTTCGAACCCCTCTTCGCCCACCAAGACGCGGAGTGGTAGTTCAGTTGGTTAGAATACCTGCCTGTCACGCAGGGGGTCGCGGGTTCGAGTCCCGTCCATTCCGCCACTTACGAGAGTGAAAGGTTAGAATACCTGCCTGTCATCTCTCAAGGAGTCCAGGGTCGCTGAGCCCGAAGATTCCGCCACTTCTCTTCGAAGAGCTGAAGAGTCGTATAATAAGCCAGCGTTTTGGGCGAATAGCTCAGTTGGGAGAGCATCTGCCTTACAAGCAGAGGGTCGGGGGTTCGAACCCCTCTTCGCCCACCAAGACGCGGAGTGGTAGTTCAGTTGGTTAGAATACCTGCCTGTCACGCAGGGGGTCGCGGGTTCGAGTCCCGTCCATTCCGCCAAACTTGAGAGATGAAAGGTTAGAATACCTGCCTGTCAGCTCTCAATGGGATCCAGGGTCGCAAGCCCTGAGGATTCCGCCACTTCTTCCCGAAAGCCTTGGGAAGTCGTAGAAGTAAGAAAGGTCACGTTTTGGGCGAATAGCTCAGTTGGGAGAGCATCTGCCTTACAAGCAGAGGGTCGGGGGTTCGAACCCCTCTTCGCCCACCAAGACGCGGAGTGGTAGTTCAGTTGGTTAGAATACCTGCCTGTCACGCAGGGGGTCGCGGGTTCGAGTCCCGTCCATTCCGCCACTTACGAGAGTGAAAGGTTAGAATACCTGCCTGTCATCTCTCAAGGAGTCCAGGGTCGCTGAGCCCGAAGATTCCGCCACTTCTCTTCGAAGAGCTGAAGAGTCGTATAATAAGCCAGCGTTTTGGGCGAATAGCTCAGTTGGGAGAGCATCTGCCTTACAAGCAGAGGGTCGGGGGTTCGAACCCCTCTTCGCCCACCAAGACGCGGAGTGGTAGTTCAGTTGGTTAGAATACCTGCCTGTCACGCAGGGGGTCGCGGGTTCGAGTCCCGTCCATTCCGCCAAACTTGAGAGATGAAAGGTTAGAATACCTGCCTGTCAGCTCTCAATGGGATCCAGGGTCGCTGAGCCCGAAGATTCCGCCACTTCTCTTCGAAGAGCTGAAGAGTCGTATAATAAGCCAGCGTTTTGGGCGAATAGCTCAGTTGGGAGAGCATCTGCCTTACAAGCAGAGGGTCGGGGGTTCGAACCCCTCTTCGCCCACCAAAACGCGGAGCGGTAGTTCAGTTGGTTAGAATACCTGCCTGTCACGCAGGGGGTCGCGGGTTCGAGTCCCGTCCGTTCCGCCACTTCCACAAAAAAGATCAATGTCAGCCTGTTTTCCTTTAAGGACTACAGGATCGTCAGTTCCCTAGTTTCCGCTACTTCTCGGCACATATCTCTAAAGCGTCTTTTAATCAGCATCTTCCAAGCCTGACTCGGTCTTCATAGACTGAATCCCGTCGCTCTCTGGTGTATTTATCATTAAGCCTTGGCGTTTAGCGTTAGCATCTTTGCTGTGTGAGCCTCTGTGTGTGCGGCTTTCTGTTTCGATTGGTCGATAAATTTCGCCAGGTCGCCACTGCCCGCTGGTTCATGGCAACCTGGCGAAAGGTTTTGCGGTTATCGCCAGGCTGGATTGCTGACGATGGAGTAACGCCCACCGCCCAGAAGCATGATCGCCAGGGCGGCAAAGAAGTAGACCATCATATGCTCTATCCCCCAGGCGCCGACTGCCGTCAGCGTGAAGGTTTTTGGCACGGCGGTCAGGAACCAGGCGAAAACCATGGTGCCGAGTACGAACAGCGCGGACAGCCGGGTCAGAATACCCAGAAAGAGAAGAATGGGGGCAGCGACTTCTCCAAGATAAACGCCATAGGCGATCCAGCCGGGTAAACCCTGGGCTGTCAGCATGCCGGCGATGCCATCCACGCCATGAACGATTTTGTGCCAGCCGTGCAGAAACATCATCGCGGCGAATGATACTCTCAGTATCAGCTTGCCGGCATCAGGGTGGTCTAACAGGCGGTTCAGGGTATTCAACATACTAAAGTCCTTTTTACAGAATAGGTTAGCTACGACATTATCTGCTTTTAATGACGGATTCTATTCACTGCGTATGAGCTTAATCAGGTTAGGTGTTAAAACCAGGGGGTCGTCCTGGCGTTCCGGCGGTTGCGGGGGAAGATGTGCTTGGAATAAATGACCGGGCGTGCCTGGTTACGGAGCTGAACTCCCCGTTTTACCGTCAGTCAGGCATCAGTGTCGGTGTCTTGCGTCTCGATCGGATACATCCGGAAATCAGCGGCAACAAGTGGTTCAAACTGTTGCCATTAATCAGGCGGCTGGAGGCGGGGGAGCGTCTGCATGTCCTCAGCTTTGGCGGTGTCTGGTCCAATCATCTGCACGCGCTGGCTTTTCTCGGCAAGAGCTTTGGTATCAGGACACTGGGCCTGGTGCGTGGGCACGAGGCTCAGGCTGACACGGCAATGCTCAGGGATGCGCGAAGTTGGGGGATGGTGATCCGCTTTCTTGATCGCGATACCTATGCGCAGCGAGGCGCGGCCAGCATGGAGAGCTGGCTGGCGAGCGAGTATCCAGGCTGGGAGCGCCTGCCCGAGGGTGGAAGTAATCGCCATGCCGTTGAAGGTTGCCGGGAGATCTGGCGCCTGCTGGAAGGAAGCGCCTGGCATTGCCCGGATTATGTCGCTTCGGCACTGGGTACCGGGGGAACCCTGGCGGGGATTATCGCCGGTAAGCCCGAGGCAACCCGTGTTATCGGTGTGCCGGTGTTGAAGTTGGGAGAGTCTGCCGTAAGCCAGGTGCGCACGTTGCTGGCTGATGCGGGCTGCCAGGATCCGGGTGGCTGGGAGCTGGATCAGGGTGGAAGCTTTGGCGGTTATGCGCGATTGCCTGCCAGTCTTGCCGCTTTTATCCGGCTGTTCGAGGAGCGCTGCCGTGTGCCACTGGATCCGGTCTATACCGGAAAGCTGTTTGCGGCTATCCATCGTCGCATAGTAAAAGGTGAGATAGAGCCGGGTGCGAGCATTTTGCTGCTGCATACCGGTGGCCTGCAGGGGCGCCGGGGAATGGAGGCCCGAATCGAGCGAGGTGCGTCTGCCTTTCAGGGGCCTCAGCCCCTATAATACGAGCTGTTCCCACCGGGGACTTACCGGATCGCAATATTAAGGGCAGTGTAATGGAGAGTTTTCGCAATATCGGTCTCATTGGTCGTCTGGGCAGCAAAAAGGTGATCGATACGCTGAAAGCGTTGATCCGTTACCTGGATGAGCAGGGGGTGAATATCATCCTCGATCAGCGAATTGCCGAGGTGATGCCGGGGCACGGTCTTCAGGTCGCCAAGCAGTCCCGGATGGGAGATAGCTGCGATCTCGTCATCGTGGTGGGGGGGGATGGAAGCCTGCTGGGTGCCGCCCGCTCGCTCGCCCAGAGTCATGTGCCGGTGCTGGGTGTGAACCGTGGCAATCTGGGGTTCCTGACCGATATCGCGCCCACTGAAATAGAGGAAAGAGTGGGGGAGGTGCTGGCCGGGCGTTACGCCGTCGATACCCGTTTTCTTCTGGACGTTATCGTCAAGCGCGATGGCGAACCGATCGCCGAGTCCACAGCACTGAACGACTGTGTGCTGCACCCGGGTAAAGCGACCCGAATGATCGAATTTGAGCTCTATATCGAAGGCCAGTTCGTATACACGCAGAAATCAGACGGGTTGATTGTCTCCACGCCGACAGGTTCAACCGCTTACGCACTGTCCGGTGGGGGACCGATCATGCACCCGCGGCTGGATGCGCTGGTGCTGGTGCCGATGTTTCCGCATACGCTTTCCAGTCGTCCCATCGTGGTGGACGGGAGTAGTGAACTCAAACTGGTGATCAGTGATCGTAATGAGGCGTACCCCTCGATCTCCTGTGATGGGCAGATGAATATTGTGCTGGCACCGGGGGATTCGGTGACAATTCACAAAAAACCGCACAAACTGAAACTCTTGCACCCGCTGGACTACGACTTCTACCGAACCTGTCGGGAAAAGCTGGGGTGGGGTACCAAGCTGGGTGAATAGGTGATCTGTGACGGAGAATTTTCAGGGTGTTGATCTGATCGGTGATGTCCACGGTTGTGCCATCAGTCTCTGTCTGTTGCTCGACCGGATGGGTTATCGTCGGATCGACGGTGTCTACCAGCATCCAACCCGTAAAGCGCTGTTTATTGGCGATATCGTCGATCGTGGACCGCATATCCGCGAGGCACTGCATATTGTGCGGGCGATGGTGGATCGCGGCCAGGCCGCGATCATCATGGGCAACCATGAATACAACCTGCTCTGTTACCTGACCCCTTCGCCAGACGGCAAGGGTTTCCTGCGCGAGCATACCCCGCGCCACCAGCGGATCCTGCAGCAGACACTGGATCAGTTCGCCGATCATCAAGAGGAGCTTGATGATTACCTGCAGTGGTTCATGCGGATGCCACTGATTATCGAAACCGACCAGTTCCGGGCCGTTCATGCCTGCTGGCACCAGTCGCTGATCGACCGCTTTCTTGCCGAGCGACCGGATGGTCGTATTGATCTGGATTTTCTGGTGCGTTCGTCGCGCAGCGATACCTACGAGTACGAAGTGATGGACCGGCTGCTGCGTGGCACGCATCTGCGTTTGCCCAACGACGAGGTGATCGTCAGCCGCGATGGCTTCAAGCGTAAATTCTTCCGCACCAAATTCTGGGCCAGGAATCCTCAGAAACTGGCCGATGTGGTGTTTCAGCCCGACCCGTTGCCGGAACATATCGCCCGCCGTCCTATCACGCCCGAGCAGCGAAAAGATCTGCTTTACTATGGCCCTGATGAGAAGCTGCTGTTTATGGGTCACTACTGGCGTGAGGGGCAGCCGGAGCCCGTATCGGACAATATCGCCTGCCTGGACTACAGCGCGGTGAAGTACGGCAAACTGGTGGCCTACCGTCTGGACGACGAGCAGGCGTTTCGGCGCGATAAGTTTGTCTGGGTGGATGTGGCCCGTGAGGTTGGCCGGATGGATGCGGAGATGGACGGATGACGCCGGTTCTCAGTGTGCCTTTGAGCGAGGACCTGGGGCCCTTTACCGCGCTGCTCTGGGAGTATGAAATCCCGCACCGGGTTATCGAGGAGGAGGAGCGGCAGGTGCTGCTGGTCTCCAGCAGGATAGATCCGGGCAAGATCCGCTCGCTCTATCAGTACTGGAAAGATGGCGGCGATCTGGCAGCGATCGAGATTCGCAGGCCCAAGGCCAGCTCGCGGATAGCAAGGGTATCGCCCGCCAGGGTTCGGATGACACTGGTGCTGATAGGGGTCAGTGTGCTGTTGACCCTGCTGATCAGCTTTGGTGCCAATGATACCTGGATGGCGCGATTTACCTTCACCGACTTCCGCATTGAGGGCAATGCGCTGCGCTATGACTCGCTGATGGGGATGTTGTCATCGGGGCAGTGGTGGCGGCTGGTGACGCCGATGTTTCTTCACTTCAGCCTGCTTCATATCCTGTTTAACCTGCTTTGGGTCTGGGTGGTAGGTCAGCGGATAGAGCTGGTCCAGGGCGGCAAGGCACTGCTGGCGCTGGTGCTTTTTACCGGCGTGGCGTCTAACCTGGCGCAATATCTGATCTCGGGGCCGATGTTTGGCGGTATGTCCGGTGCGGTGTTCGGGCTGCTTGCCTACACCTGGATCTGGGACCGTATGGAGACGCGAGCCCGTTTTGGCCTGCCGCCCGCGTTGATGGGGCTGATGGTGCTTTGGCTGGTGCTCGGTTATACCGGTGTGCTCGAGGGGGTGGGCCTGGGGGCGATCGCCAACACTGCACACCTGGTGGGGCTGTTGGCCGGGCTGGCCTGGTATCCGGTCGGTCGTTTGTTCGGACCGCGTTAAGCGGTACTGTTATAGTATGAGTTGTATGGCTTAAACAGCGGGAACTTTGCTGATGAATTTTGAAAAGATGATTGAGGCGATGACGCCGGATATCTACCAGTCACTGAAACGCGCGGTCGAGCTGGGCAAGTGGCCAAACGGTGAACGTCTGACCCAGGAACAGCGCGACACCAGTCTGCGCGCGGTTATTGCCTATGAACACGCGCGTAAAATGCCAGAGGATGAGCGGGTCGGATTTATCGATCGCACCAAGCCTGATGGCAGCAAGCACGGAGACGATCCGCTCAGTGCACAGACCTTGAAAATTCTGAACGGACACTGAGTACTCTATGGAGTTGTTGGCGAAAGGCGGGCTGCGCAAGATGGAAGCGGCCCTGGAAAACCCTGTACGTTACACACTCAGGCTTGATGACGGTGATGAATGTGTCGATATGAACGCATTGCTGGGTCAGCCTGTTCAACTCAAGTTCGAGGGCGAGATTAACTGCCTTCACTGCGGCCGAAAGACCCGCAAAAGCTTCAATCAGGGCTATTGCTACCCCTGTTTCACACGCCTCCCTCAATGTGACAGCTGCATCGTCAAACCGGAAAAATGCCATTATCACGAGGGAACCTGCCGTGATCCTGCCTGGGGAGAGCGTAACTGCTTTGCGCCCCACGTGGTGTATCTGGCGAACTCTTCCGGTCTCAAGGTCGGGATCACCCGGCGTCAGCAGATCCCCACCCGCTGGATCGATCAGGGCGCGGTGCGGGCGTTGCCAATACTGGAGGTGGACAACCGTCTGCACTCCGGTTTGCTGGAACAGATCTTCGCCGAGCACGTCGCGGATAAAACCAACTGGCGGGCAATGCTGAAAGGCGAGGTGCCGGAGCTGGATCTTGCAGCGGAGCGTGACCGTCTGCTGGCGCTGTGCGCGCCCGCCATCGATGAGCTGAGACAGGCGCACGGCGCCGAAGCGATTCGGACGCTGCCGGACGAAAACACACTGGCTATCGAATTCCCGGTGCTGCAGTATCCTACTAAAGTCGCTACATTCAATTTTGATAAGCAGCCCGAGGTATCCGGGACGCTGCTCGGGATCAAGGGACAGTATCTGATACTGGATACCGGGGTTATCAATATCCGCAAGTTTGGTGCGTACCAGGTCAGTATTTTTGCGTGAATTCAGGAGTAACAATGTCTCAACAGGCGCAGCAACAGCCAGAACCGATCTACCTTAAAGACTATCAGGTACCCGCCTACCTGATTGAGCATACTGATCTGCGTTTCGAGCTTGATGAAGAGGAAACCCTGGTCCGGGCGACACTGAAAGTGCGCCGTAACCCCGATTGCTCGAGGGGTGGCAGGGCGCCGCTGGAGCTGCACGGTCACGAGTCGCTGGAACTGTGCCGTCTATGTATCGATGGTGAGATTCTCTCCGAGCGTGATTTCATTCGTGATGACGAGCTGCTGCGAATCTCCGAAGTACCTGAAGCCTTTACGCTCGAGTGCCTGACCCGCATTCACCCCCAGCTCAACACCGCGCTGGAGGGGCTCTACAAATCCGACGGCATGTTCTGTACCCAGTGTGAGGCCGAAGGCTTCCGTCGCATCACTTTTTATCCCGATCGTCCCGACGTGATGTCGGTGTTTCGCACCACCGTGGAGGCCGATCGCAAGCGCTACCCGGTGCTGCTCTCCAACGGCAATCCGGTGGACAGCGGGGAGAAGGACGAGGGTCGGCACTTCGTCACCTGGGAGGATCCGTTCCCGAAACCCGCGTACCTTTTCGCGCTGGTGGCCGGTGATCTCGAGGTGCTGGAAGATACCTACACCACTGCGTCGGGACGGGCGGTTAAGCTGCAGATCTTTGCCGAGAGCAAGGATCTGGACAAGCTCGACCACGCCATGCTGTCGCTGAAAAACGCCATGCGCTGGGATGAAAAGGTCTATGGCCGTGAGTACGATCTGGATATCTACATGATCGTGGCGGTGGACTTCTTCAACATGGGGGCAATGGAAAACAAGGGGCTTAACATCTTCAATACCAGCTGTGTGCTGGCTAGCCCCCGTACCACCACCGACGCCGCGTTTCAGCGTGTCGAGGGCGTGGTGGCCCATGAGTATTTTCATAACTGGTCCGGTAACCGGGTTACCTGCCGGGACTGGTTCCAGCTCAGTCTCAAGGAAGGTTTTACCGTCTTCCGCGATTCCGAGTTTTCCGCGGATATGAACTCCCGTACCGTCAAACGGATCGAGGATGTCTCCATGCTGCGTACCGCGCAGTTTGCCGAAGACGCCGGCCCCATGTCGCATCCGGTACGGCCCGAGTCTTTTATCGAGATCTCCAACTTCTATACCCTGACCATCTACGAGAAGGGTGCCGAGGTGGTGCGCATGCTCCACACCCTGCTGGGTGCGGAAGCGTTCCGCAAGGGCTCGGACATCTATTTCGAACGTCACGATGGCCAGGCGGTTACCACCGACGATTTCGTGCAGGCGATGGCCGATGCCTCCGGGCGTGACCTGTCGCAGTTCAAACGCTGGTACAGCCAGGCGGGCACACCCAGGGTTGAGGCCAGCGACAGCTGGGATGCCGAAACCGGCTGCTACCGCCTGATCCTGCGTCAGAGCTGTCCGCCGACCCCGGGACAGGCTGAAAAGCAGCCGTTCCACATGCCGATCGCCTATGGTCTGCTGGGCGCCGGTGGTGCCGAGCTGGCAGCGGGTGTTCTTGAACTGACCGACGCGGAACAGACCTTTACCTTTGACGGTCTGGCGGAAAAGCCGGTGCCTTCGCTGTTACGCGGTTTCTCCGCACCGGTGAAGCTGAGCTATCCCTACAGTGATGATCAGCTGCTGATGCTGCTCAAGCATGACACTGATGGTTTCAATCGCTGGGATGCCGGCCAGCGTATGGCGGTCAACCTGATGCAGTTGCTGGTGGAGGATTACCGCGCCGGCAAGGCATTGAGCCTGCCGGATGCCCTGGTCGACAGCTGGCGTGCGCTGCTCAATGACGAGTCGCTCGATCCGGCCATGGTGGCGCATCTGCTGCGTCTGCCGAGCGAGGCCTACCTTGCGGAACTGGCAGAGGTCATTTATGTCGATGCGATTCATGCGGTGCGGGAGTTCCTGCGCAAGTCGCTGGCTGATGCGCTCAAGCCTGAGTGGCTGGCGACCTATCGTCGCAGCTGTTCCGAGGAGCCTTATGCGCCGGATGCAGATGCCTGCGCGCGCCGCTCACTGAAAAACCTCTGCCTCGGTTACCTGCTGACAACCGATGAGGATACCCTGCTGGCCCTGGCGGAAGAGCAGTTCAACGACGCCGATAACATGACGGATCAGCAGGCCGCGCTTAGCCTGGTGGTTCATTCCGGTTTCCGTGATGCGGGCCGGCGACTGCTGGATGAGTTTCATGCTCAGTGGCATCACGAATCACTGGTGATGAACCAGTGGTTTGCGCTCCAGGCCAACGATCCCTGGCCGGGTGCGTTGGAGCGTGTTCAGGGGCTGCAGGAGCATCCGCTGTTCGATGAGCGTAACCCGAACAAGTTACGCTCACTGGTAGCGGCCTTCTGTGCCCAGAACCCGGTGAACTTCCATGCCGAGGATGGCAGTGGTTACCGTTATCTGGCGGACTGGATCATCAAACTCAACCAGCAGAATCCGCAGATCGCCGCACGTCTGTTGACGCCGCTGACGCGATGGAGGCGTTATCCGGATGCGGCACAGGCGAGGATGAAGGCCGAGCTCAGTCGTATACTGGCCGAATCCGAGCTGTCTAAGGACGTTTACGAGGTGGTCAGCAAGAGCCTGGCCTGAAACCTGAAAGGGTGGGGCGGTTGACGCGACCCCACCCGATAGCTTTGAATCAATAAGATCATTACTGTAGGGATGAAACACAATGGACAGAACCCTTGGCTCTGCTGATAAGTTCGAGCTGCAGCAGAACTATCGCCGCTTTCTGAAATACCAGGAACAGTTCTCTCTTGCCAACGAAGCGCTCAAGGATGCCCGTGCAAGTCGTGTCTGGGTGGTTGGTCTGATCATGTTGCTGTTTGCGCTGGCATCTGACTTTTTCCTTGGCGCTTCGGCTGCGCTGTTTGGTCTTTACTTCTACCGCATCGTGCTGGCCTGGTACCAGAGTTCTCAGGCGGAAGAGGGGCGTGAGCAGATGGAGCGCTGGTTCGCCGGCAAGGGACTGAAATTCCAGGGGCGGATTCTCTATTTCCGCGAAGATGACATGCTGGAGAACCCGGTCGATCCGTTTGATGACGCGATCTACCAGTAATCTGTCATCAGTGAAGGGATTGCCTGAATCGTGAAGCGTGAATATCGACGCTTGAGCCGGCGCACGCAGCAGCTGCTGTCGGCGCCGGAGGGAGTCAACGTCGATTTCAAACGCGAGGTTCAGGCGATCCGCAGTTCCGATCTGGTGGCCTTTGCCAACTCGCCTCAGGGCGGGACGCTGCTGGTCGGCATCGATGAATATACCAGCCCCGACGGGGTGCAGCGCGGCCGGGTGGTCGGCTGTGACGTGGATGATCGGGCCCGGCTTTTGTTGGTCAACAAAGCCACCGAATGCATTCCCAATATCGAAATAAAAATCTATACCGAGAACCTGTCCCAGGCTCGGCCCATTCTCCGGGTCGAAATTCCCAGTGGTCACCTCAAACCTTACTGTACCCACGGCGGTGAATATCGTATCCGTACCGATGGCCGCAATCGCGCGCTACTGCCGGAAGAGCTGCTGGCGATCTACATGGACCGGGAAGGCGAGCAGTTTCTCTCCCGGTTTCGCGATGCGGTGTTTCAGCTTGAGCATCAGGTGGAAGGGGTTAATCACTCGCTCAGCAGTGGCATGCTGTCGGTGAGTCAGCATCTCGAGGATCTGGATGACCAGCTGCGCCACACCCTGCACCGGATCGAGCAGCTGACCGACAGTAACAAGAAGCGCTCACGCAACCTGCTGCAGGCGCTGCGGGAGAGTCAGCGCAGCATCCTTCAGCTTGAGCAGGTGGTTGTGCCGCGGGGAACCGTGACACGCAGCAGCCTGCTGGAGGATATCGAACACAAGCTGGGGATGCTGCTGGACCTGATCGACAGCGATGTCGATATTACCGATGAGCCAGGTGACTCAAGTGACTCAAGTGACTGATCTGTGTGATCGCCGTTTCTGGGTGTTTGATCTGGACGGCACTCTGACCCGTCCGGTGCATGACTTCGCTCATATCCGCAGGGAGCTGGGTCTTGCACCTGATGCGGATATCCTGTCTACCCTGTCAACGCTGCCGTCACCGGAAAGAGAGCAGCAGTTCGAGCGTCTGGATCAGCTGGAGCTTTTTTATGCGGCCCAGACTGAGCCGGCAACGGCGGTGGTAGAGCTGCTGGCGCGCCTGGCCGGGCGCGGCTGCACCCTGGGTATCCTGACCCGCAACTCTCAACCGGTGGCGCTACAGGCGCTGGCGGCGATCAATGCCAGTGATTATTTTTTACCCAGGTATGTGCTGGGGCGCGACGAAGCGCGGCCCAAGCCCGATCCGCAGGGGATCGAAACGCTGCTCGAATACTGGGGCGCGTGGCCCGATCAGGCGGTGATGGTGGGGGATTTTCGCTACGATCTGGAAGCCGGTCGTGCCTGTGGTACGGCCACGGTGCATGTGGATCACGGTATTCATCCGCCCTGGCCCGAGCTGACCGATCTGCGTGTCACCTGTCTATCACAGCTGGTTGAGATGCTCTGAATCTGGCTGAAACTCTTTTCGTTGACGCCGGCCAAGGGCTTGGTCTCAGAGTTGTCTATAGTGGTAGGTGAGGGCCGCGGGGAGATTCCCGTCGTGCTGACGATACCGACAGATAACGGCGGACATGTCCCGGCTGTCTTCTAAATGCTAATCGTGGAGGGTTCGAATATGGCGATCATGGCTGAACTGCATCAGGAGCACGTCAATCTCAAACGGCTGCTCGACATGCTTTCACGCAAGATAGAAAAGTTTCGAGGCGGTACCCACCCCAACTTCCAGTTAATGGATGATGTTGTCGAGTACGTGGGCAATTATGCGGATACCTACCATCATCCCCGCGAAGACAAGATGTTCGAGTTCTTCAAGGGACGCGACACCGATGTTGATAAGCTGATGTTGGACTGTGAAAAAGACCACGTGGATCTCAAACAGCTGTCCACCCACCTCAGCGAGGCGATTGAAGGGGTGCTGCATGATGCGGCGGTGGTACCCATGGATCAGCTGATCGACCAGCTTGATCAGTTTGTCGGGCGTGAAAAAGAACACCTGAATTACGAGGAGTCCAAGGTCTTTCCCGCACTGGAGAAACTGGCTTCTGACAAGGACTGGAAGGCGCTGGATGAGGAGCTCCCGGCACCCTCGGACCCGCTGTTTGGCAGCAAGCAGTCTGACGAGTACCGGGACCTATACGAGGCCCTCGCCGCGGATCTCAAGGCCGACGAATAGCCTCCGGGCCCTGGCCTCAGGCTTGCTGGCGATCGTTCAGATAGCGTTCCACGGTATCGACGATCGCCTGGGTCTGCGGATCTATCTCTACATTCACCCGGTCGCCCTCGGCCAATGTGCCGAAGGTGGTCATCTGCAGAGTCTCCGGAATCAGGTAGACGCAGAAGCGTGAAGCTTCGACCGCGGCGATGGTCAGGCTGCAGCCGTTAAGACCGACAAACCCCTTGGTCAGCAGGTAGGGGGCCAGTTCGGCAGGGCGCTCAAACCAGATCACGCAGTTGTTATCGCTGCGCTCGATCGACAGGATCTCCAGGGTGTTCATCACGTGGCCGGACATGGTATGGCCGCCAATCTCGTCGCCCACCCGGGCGGCGCGCTCGAAATTAACCTGATCGCCGATGTCGAGTTTGCCCAGGTTGGTCGTGGCCAGGGTGGCAGCGATCAGATCGAAACTTATCCTGTTGTCTTCAAAGCCGGTTACGGTCAGGCAGGTGCCGTTGATCGCGATGCTGGCGCCGGTCTGCAGCCTGTCACAGTGTCCGGCCGGAAACGCCAGCGTCATTCGCATGAACGCTTCCTTTCTTTGTAGATCAACAACCTGTGCCAGCCCTTGAACGATTCCGGTAAACATACTGTGCTAATCTCCTAGTAGATGTGAACCACCCTTATCTGAGTCTGCGTAGCAATATACCGGAAACTGACAGGGAGAATAATGATGCGAGTCCTTATCACCGGCGGCACCGGGTTTATCGGCGGGCACCTGGTCAACGCCTTGCTGGCCCGGGGCGACGAGGTGGTTGTTCTCAGTCGACGACCGGATTCCGTGGAGTTGGATGCCAGAGTGGGTATCTACTCTGAGCTTGACCAGGTGCGCGGCCCGGTCGATGCCGTGGTGAACCTGGCGGGTGCGCCCATTGCCGACAAGCGCTGGACAGACAAGCGCAAGGCGCTGCTAAGGGAGAGCCGCCTGCAAACCACCGCTCAGCTGGTTGAATGGCTGGCTGGCCTGGAAAGCAAACCGGAGGTGCTGGTCAGCGGCTCGGCGATCGGCTATTACGGCAGTCAGGGCGATCGTGAGCTTGATGAAGAGGCTGAGCCGAAGATCGATTTCGCCCATCAGCTCTGTGCGGACTGGGAGTCGATGGCGCTGCGCGCGCGTGACCTGGGTATGCGTGTCTGCCTGATCCGCACCGGCGTGGTGCTGGGTAAGGGGGGCGCGTTGAACAAAATGCTGCCGCCGTTTCGCCTTGGGCTGGGTGGCCCTCTCGGCAGTGGCCGCCAGTGGATGTCCTGGGTGCATATCGATGATGAGGTCGCCGCTATTCTGCACCTGATCGACCATCACACACTTGAAGGCCCGTTTAACCTGACCTCGCCGCGTCCGGCAACCAATGAAGAGTTCAGCAAAACCCTAGCAGCGGTGCTGGGCCGTCCCTGTATCTTCCGCGTCCCGGCGCCGGTGATGAAGCTGATGATGGGGGAGGCCAGCGACCTGATATTGAAAGGACAGCGCGTGGTACCGGTGAAACTGCTGCAGAGTGGCTATAGCTTCAGGTATACAGACCTCAAGCCAGCACTTACTCAGGTTCTGAAGGCTTCTCGGGCGGGTCGTTCCTAGGTGCCCTGTCCCGGGCTTCCATCGCTTCCAGGCGTTCCAGCGTGTTCACGGCGCGAGCCAGGTGATGCTCGATGCGGTCGAGTCTCGCTTCAAGCTGGTTGATCCGCTTGATGTTCTGGTCCTCTTTTTCGACCATCTCCTTTTCGTCCTGCTCGATAAAGAACACGGAAAAACTGGCGGTCAGCATCGAGAACAGCCCGATACCCATCAGGATCAGTACCATGCCGAACAGGCGACCTTCGGTGGTTGAGGGCACAATATCACCGTAACCCACGGTCGTCATGGTCACCCAGGCCCACCAGATCCCGTCCAGGGGGCCGTTGAAGGCGGGGTCGATACCGGAAATAAGAAAGCCGGAGATGATCAGAAACAGCAGGGCGATCGCCATCGTCTTGCCCAGGTGGTGCCGCGCCAGTATCAGGCGCAGGTCCTGCGATACTTTAAGCAGGATACCCACCATGATCAGCAGTCTCAGCCCCCTGAGCATGCCGGTGTAGAAGAACTCAGCGCCCAGAAGCACCGGTATGCCGGTCAGGATGATCACAGGGTTGAGCCAGTTCTGTCTCAGGTAGCGCCGTTTATCATCGACCAGGGCCAGCATGACCGACATCTCACCGGCGAAGCAGATCCAGATGAACCAGTCGGTGATGTGGGTGAGCACTGGGGCGTTCATCCCCTTGGCCCTGAGATACCAGTCCACAAGAATCCACAGTACCAGCATGAGCATCGGCCATTCCAGGCGGTGCGCCCAGAGTTGGGCTCTGGCGTTTTCACTGCCATCAACGCCGCCGAGGCCAAGTTTCTGCATCAGGGCATTGTGTCGACGGTAACGATTGCTCATTGGAAGCGTTCAGTCCTTGAGGTCATGAAGCCTTGAGGTAGCCTTCGGCGGGTGTATCGGATTCCGGGTGCTGCTCGCGACGACGTCGGCGCAGACTGTCGATCGCCTGCATCAGCAGGTCGCCCTGCCAGAGGTTGAGGTCGTCGTGTAGCTGCTGTTCCAGATCGAGCACCAAAAAGTCCAGCGTCTGGTTGCGCGCCGCGTCGCAGATATCATCCAGGCTGTCTATGTTGCGCTCCGGCCAGAAGTTCTGGGCCCACTCGGTCAGGCGGGTCCGGGCCAGGGCAGCGTTATTCTGATGACAGGCGATGGCGAGCGCCTGAAAGGTGTTGCGTTCCGCCCGGTCGTTGGCCTGCAGCAGCTTGCGCTGACGGCGGATCTCCTCTTCCATCTCTTCGGCACTGTTGTCAGCCCGGTACTGCCTGAGCTTTGACCAGGTGTAGAGCCAGCCCAGTGAACTGGTGAGACTGAGGGTCGTCAACAGCGCGATAAGCAGGTAGAAGTGTGAACTCTGCAGCTGTATGGCTGAGCCGTTTTCCGACGTGGCGGGCGTTGTGTTGACCAGGGGCGGAGCCTGCACATGGAAACGTCTTGCGGGCAGGGCGGCATGTCTTCCCCGGTCGAGTGTTACATCCCACCAGTTAAGATCGATCGCTGGCAGCGTAAAGTCGCCGCTGCCCAGAGGCTCGATCACAACCGTTTCGCGGCGTGTACTGACCAGTCCGAACTGCGATGAAGACTCGGTCAGGCTGACATTCTGTACCTCAATGTAAGAGTCATCGCTGTCGGTGATTGCCAGTTGCGGCAGACTAGCCGCCGGCAGGCCGGTGACGGTCAGGGTCAGTTCCCGGGTGAAGCGATCACCGGGGCGCAGGTCTTCCGGTGGACTCCAGCTTTCCTCCAGCGTCAGGTTCTGGGCCGGCAGCCAGATACCGCGGGCACTGCGGTGTGCCGGTTCAAGAACTTCCACCTCCAGTGTCTCGCCCTGAAGTTCGATCAGATCACGCTCCGCGGTGCGCGGCAGTTGCAGTCGGGGGCCGTCGATGATCAGAGGGCCGGTTTCGTTCGGGAAGATCGCATACTGCTGTTCGGTGATCCGGTACGAGCTACCGCGAAACTCGCCGCTATACTGCTGGCGTTCACCCAGTTCGTGAACCTCACTGCTCCCCGCCACGGGGGAGATAAAGCGAGCGTTAGTCGGCAGCGGGTCGCGGTGGTAGAGCCGGGCTGTATACAGGAGTTGGCCGTTAACGTAGACGTCACGGCTGTCGAGGCTGTTGTCAAAAAAGGTCGAGGCGCCAGGCTGGCCGGCCAGGGCAGGGCTGACTTCCGATACCTGGATCGCAATGGGCTGGGTCACCTGGTCGGCCAGTGTAAGCCCAGGTATCTGCAGCGAGCCGGTGGAGCGCGGGCGCAGTGTGATCTGCCAGCGGGTTCGTACTTCGCGGCCAGCACTGCTATGGCTGGCAATCAGAGTGCGTTTGCTGCCGAGTATGCGGAAATCACGATGCAGCGGGGAGAAGTCGGGGCGGTTGTCGACCTGATCATCCACTTCTACAGTGAGGGTCAGGTTATCGAGCGCGGTGATTTGGGTCCGGTCCAGCGTCGCTTGCGCCTCCGCAAATGCGGTTGTTGCGGCTCCCAGCAGTAACAGCGCAGCTAGCAATCGATGCATTAAAAAATCCGGACAGACTTCACGATATCATCCCTAATTCATTATCAGCTAAGGTAAAATGCATCGCAACTCAATGACGGGGCAGAAGCTGTATTAGTTACTGTTAATACCGGAAAAATGGCGATGAATGAGCTGATTGTGGATCTGGACATAAGCGATGAGGAATATCTGCGCCTATATCGCGGTGAAGTGCGTGACGTGGTTGCGCGCGCGCGCGATGGTCGCCGGGTCCGCTTTCCGGCAGCTTCACTGACCCGTTTTGTGACCCGTCAGGGGATTCAAGGAAGCTTTCGGATACGTTACTCATCCGAGGGAAAACTGCAGGATATCTCCCGACTCTAAACGCCGAGGCGGCTAACTGGCCCGGTTTTTTCTCAAATAGCCTGCATAACTCGCCACTATTGAAACAATTTAAACCAGGCTATTGGCCAGTGTAGAGCATCCCTGAGGTGCCAATGTGCTGGCAGACCGTTATAATGCCCAATCATTTTTTTGTGCCTGATGAGGAACCATGCTCTACGACCTGGCTCGCGCATTGATGTTTAAACTTGATCCCGAAAAGGCGCATGAGATGGCTCTGGGTAGTCTGTCGCTGTGCTCATCGCTCGGGCTCGACCGTATGCTCAAGGCACCGGAACATTCGACGCCGGTGGAGGTCATGGGTATCCGCTTTCCTAACCCCGTCGGTCTGGCGGCCGGTCTGGACAAGAATGGCTCGGCCGTTGACGGTCTGGCGGCCATGGGCTTCGGCTTTGTCGAGGTAGGCACGGTTACGCCGAGGCCCCAGGCAGGTAACCCCAAGCCGCGACTTTTCCGCTTGCCCGAGCACCGGGCGATCATCAATCGCATGGGCTTTAACAACGACGGTGTTGACCAGCTGCTGGTTAACCTGGAACGCAGTCGTTACCGGGGTGTGCTCGGCATCAATATCGGCAAGAACAAGGATACGCCCAATAACAAGGCCAACGACGACTACCTGTTGTGCCTGCGTAAGGTGTATGACCGCGCGAGCTATATCACCGTCAATGTGTCCTCTCCGAATACGCCGGGCCTGCGTACGCTGCAGTTTGGTGAATCGCTTAACAGCCTGCTGGATGCGCTGAAAACCGAACAGGCCCGGCTGACCCGCGTGTATGGTCGTTATGTGCCGATCGCCGTCAAAATCGCGCCCGATATGAACGAAGAGGAGTTCGGTCTGGTGGCCGGATCACTGAAGACCTACGAGATGGACGCGGTGATCGCTACCAATACAACGCTTTCCCGCGAGGGCGTTGAGGATTCCCCGCTGGCAAAAGAAGCCGGAGGTCTCAGTGGCGAGCCGGTCAGACAGTTTTCCAATACGGCGATCCGGTCCCTTTCGAAGGAACTGGGGGGCGCTCTGCCGATTATCGGCGTCGGTGGCATCTGTGAAGGCTTTGATGCGGCTGAGAAGATAGAGGCAGGTGCCAGTCTGGTACAGATCTATACCGGCTTTATTTATGGCGGTCCGGCTCTGGTCAGGGATGCGGTAAGAGAGATTGCGATGCTGAACAGCGCTAAGCGCTGATCAGCATCCTGGCCGGGGCCCTTGGGTGGGGTTAGAGCCCGGGCGAAAATAGAGTGATGTTAGAAGTTAAAGGTTAATGTAGTGATGGGTTAGCCTGAATTGCAGAAACGCCGGACATTCCACTCCAGTGAGCCTCGCGTCCTTCACGCCAACCGCTCATCCAGTGGCTTCTAAGTTCCGTTGCCTGGACCGGGCATTCGCTCTGGGATTTACCACAGATACCCGCCTGAAAACCGCGGTTGAACAGAGTTGAGGTACGATCCCGTTTCTGTTTTTTCATATTGCGCCTCGCATTGTTCTATTCTTCGAAGTGGCGCGCCGGGGAATACCGACACGCTTGACGCTTGAGGTGACTAACCGCCGTCGCCTCAGAACCATTCATATCCCGAACCCCGGTTCGAGGTGTAATTTAAAATACCTATTTGTAATAATTTTCTGATAGCGGGAATTATGACGCGGTTGCAAAATAACTTTAATTTCAAGAACTTGTAACCTAACTGAAATTTAGTTCCGTGCCGTGAAAATATTTCACATGGCCAAAAAACTGAATCTGAGCTGAATCGCCCACGCTGGAGCCCTGTCTGAAATGAGATTTTTCGTTACCTGCCCCAAGGGAATAGAGCAACTGCTGGAGCAGGAACTGTCCGCGCTCGGTGCCGAAACCGTAAAGCAGACCGTTGCCGGTGTGTATGCCGAGGGTGAGCTCGAGCTGGCTTATCGCATCTGTCTCTGGTCACGACTGGCCAACCGCGTGCTGCTTCAACTGGTTGAGTCTGAGGTGGAAACGGCCGACCAGCTTTACAGCCTGGTGCAGACGGTGGACTGGCTGGAGCATTTGCGGGCGCTGGGCACCTTCTGTGTCGATTTCAGCGGTAAGAGCCGGTCGATCAACAACACCCATTTCGGGGCTTTGAAGGTCAAGGATGCGGTTGTCGATCAGATGCGTGCAGCTACCGGCAAGCGGCCTACGGTGGAGCGTACCCGTCCGGATCTGCGGATCAACGTACATCTGGCGAAAGGCAAGGCCAGCGTTGCCCTGGACCTCTCCGGTGAGAGTCTTCATCGCCGCGGCTACCGCCAGCAGGCGGGGGCCGCGCCGATGAAGGAGAACCTGGCGGCAGCGGTGCTGATCCGTGCCGGCTGGCCAGAGATGGCGGCAGGCACTCCGTTGCTCGATCCCATGTGTGGCTCCGGTACACTGCTGGTGGAGGGGCTGTTGATGGCAACGGATACGGCGCCGGGTCTGCTGCGTAATCAGTTTGGTTTCAGTTTCTGGCCCGGTCATCAATCGGCGCTCTGGCAGCAGCTGGTGGATGAGGCCAAGCAGCGCCGCACTGCTGGTCTGGAGCGTTGCACGATTCAGGCGTTCGGCTTCGATGCGGATGACAAGGTGCTGAACAAGGCAAAACATAACGCCCGTCAGGCTGGCGTTGACCGCTTTATCAGCTTCCGTCAGCAGGAACTCGCCGGGCTGAAGCAGCCGCAGGGTATCGAACCGGGCCTTGTCATCACCAATCCGCCCTATGGTGAGCGCCTCGGTGAAGAGTCGGAGCTGATGTTCCTTTACCGCTTGTTCGGACAGCTTCTCCGGGCTCACTTTATGAACTGGCGTGTCGGCGTTTTCACCGGTAACCCTGAGCTGTGCAAGGTGATGAAGCTGCGTGCGGACAAGCAGTACCGCATGTTCAACGGCAGCATTCCGAGCCAGTTGTTGATGTTCCAGGTACATGAGCGTGAAGAGCCTGCTGCGACAGAAACCCATAAGCTGTCCGATCAGGCGCAGATGTTCGAGAACCGCCTGCGCAAGAACCTCAAGCAGATGGCACGCTGGCGCAAGAAGGAAGGAATCAGCTGCTTCCGCGCCTATGATGCCGATATTCCCGAATATTCGGTGGCGGTGGACTGCTATGACTCCATGGTGATGGTGCAGGAGTATGCGCCGCCGGCCAGTGTCGATAAGGTAAAGGCGTTTGAGCGTGTGCAGGACGTGATGAAGGTGGTGCAGCAGGTGTTTGAGCTGACGCCGGACCAGGTGGTGCTGAAGCAGCGCAAACGTCAGTCGGGTACGGATCAGTACAACCGTCACGACGAGATCGGTCATTTCTTTACGGTCGAGGAGCATGGCTGCAGGCTGCGGGTCAACCTGCACGACTACCTGGACTCCGGGCTGTTCCTGGACCATCGCCCGGTACGCCGGCTGATCCAGCAGCAGGCCAAAGACAAGGATATGCTGAACCTGTTCTGCTACACCGCATCCGCCAGTGTTCATGCCCTGGTCGGCGGTGCAAAGAGCACGACCAGTGTCGATATGTCTTCGACCTATGTGGAGTGGGCGCGTCAGAACCTGGCGCTGAATGGGGCCGACCCGGCCAAACATCTGCTGGTGCAGGAGGACTGCTTCAAGTGGCTGTCGCGTCCTCGCAAGGAGCGCTTTGATCTGATCTTCATGGATCCGCCTACCTTCTCCAACTCCAAGCGGATGCAGGATGTGCTGGATGTGCAGCGTGACCATGTGCGCCTGATCAAGGATGCCATGGAGCTGCTGCGCCCGGATGGTCTGTTGATCTTCTCCAACAACTACCGTCGCTTCAGTCTCGATTATGAAGCGCTGGAGGCGTTTGCTATCCGCGATATCACGCCGGCGACGCTAGACCCGGATTTCAAGCGTAACTCACGTATCCACTGCGTGTTTGAGATTCGGCACAAGTAAAAATCCACCTGAATGGCAGGTGGCTTTGCATGGAGTTCCCTATAAGGGAGCCTGCGCGATACTGCACTAATGGAGATATCATCCTGCTTAGTGCTCTTCTCAAGCACCGGTTTCGCCTGCTGGCGAGCCAAGGGATTTTACGGAAAATCCCTTGGCAATCCCTAGCCGCCCCTATGGCTTGGTCGGCTACGCCGACTTCCCTGCGCTTCTCGTCTGAAAGAGCGGGACAGGAAACTCGGCTACGCCTCAAACAGCCTGTCCCTTGCCTCTCTTTCAGCCTCCGATGCTCGGCTACGCCAAAGGGGAGAGATTGATGTGCTCAGATAACTATGAGACATCGAGCCCTGTTATCAGTGAGGCACGAAACAGGCTTAGCCCTGACTGACCGATCACCACCTCCATAGCAGGTGGTTTAAGAGCGACGATAAATAGCTGTTGCCCTAAGCAGGCGCTTCTCCACTCCTGAGGGGCGCTTGCTTCATACACTTGCGATCCCTTGTGGTCAGCGGCGTTGTCTCTAGGCCGCAGGTTGGCCGCTGTATCTGAAAACCGTCACCGTTTTTACCCTGGCGCATTCAACCGTCCTTTTGTTGGCTAAGCCTGGTCTGGTGTCTCTGCTGCCAGCGTCTGTCGAGGTGATGATCGCCGTCAGCATTTTGCTCGTGGCCGTGGGGGTGCGCTTGCGCGGTGGGCAGTTCAGCCTTGCCACTCACTTCTTTTTATTCTCCTCACCTGAATCCGGTCGTGGGCTAGTTCGCAGTGTCCGGACCCTGACGCCTGTTAACGGGTGGTCTGGGGTGCACTAATTTATGGCGCAAATATTGCTTATATTGGTGCGCGCTGCTTTATTTTGCATTAAGTCGGTGCCATTTTTTATTTGGCTTGCAGGCGTGTGCCCTCTGAGGTGCAGAAAGACTTCGGTGTGAAAGCAGTGCTGATCGAAAATGAAATAAACGCCCCATAAGAGTGCGAATAAATTCAAAGCGCCCCTTGGTTGTGCGAAAAATATAAGATAGGAGAGACTGTGGATACGATCAACAGTGCGGTAGAAACGCTCACCCAGGGCGCCAATACCCTTTTTATTCTCATGGGTGCGATCATGGTGTTCGCCATGCACGCAGGCTTTGCGTTTCTGGAGGTGGGTACCGTCCGCCGCAAGAACCAGGTCAATGCGCTGGTCAAGATCATGACCGACTTCGGGTTTTCGGCCCTGGCGTATTTCTTTATCGGTTACTGGGTCGCCTATGGCGTTACTTTCTTCACCGATGCCGCGACGCTTGCCCAGGGCAGTGGCTATGATCTGGTCAAGTTTTTCTTTCTGATGACCTTTGCTGCGGCGATTCCGGCCATTGTCTCCGGTGGTATCGCGGAGCGGGCCCGCTTTTGGCCGCTCTTGACCTGCTCAGCTCTGTCGGTGGGTCTGATCTATCCCTTTTACGAGGGGATGATCTGGAACGGCAATTATGGCTTTCAGGCCTGGCTTGAAGCCAGCTTTGGTGCGCCTTTCCACGATTTTGCCGGTTCGGTTGTGGTTCATGCGGTGGGGGGCTGGATAGCACTGGTTGCGGTGTTGCTGCTGGGCATCCGCCGGGGCCGCTACCGGGGCGACAAGCTGGTCGCTTTTCCGCCGTCGAATATCCCGTTCCTTGCATTGGGCGCCTGGATTCTCTGTATCGGCTGGTTTGGTTTTAACGTCATGTCGGCACAGACGCTGGATAGTATCTCCGGGCTGGTGGCGGTAAACAGCCTGATGGCAATGGTGGGTGGTATCGTTGTTGCCACGATATTGGGTAAGAACGACCCCGGCTTTATCCATAACGGGCCGCTGGCCGGTCTGGTTGCGATCTGCGCCGGGTCTGACCTGGTGCATCCTATCGGAGCGCTGGCTATCGGTGGGGTTGCCGGTGGACTTTTTGTCTGGGTATTCACCCTGCTGCAGAACCGCTGGAAAATCGATGATGTGCTCGGGGTCTGGCCGCTGCATGGCCTGTGCGGTGTCTGGGGCGGTATAGCTGCCGGTATCTTCGGCAATGAGTCCCTGGGAGGGCTGGGCGGTGTGTCATTCACGTCGCAGCTGATAGGTAGCCTTGCCGGTATCCTTGTGGCGGTTGTCGGCGCCCTGGTCGTTTACGGCGCAGTGAAAGCTGTCGTTGGGTTGAGGCTGAGTGAAGAGGAAGAATTTAACGGTGCCGACCTGAGTATTCATCGCATCGAGGCCACCTCTGAAGACTGATCGATCTGATGCAAACAGAAAAGCCCGCTCCTTTCGGAAGCGGGCTTTTTCGTGGCCGCTTCGCGAAGCGGCTTAACCGATTAGCGGGTCGCGGCGGCGGACTTGGCGGCTTCGATCGCCTTGTTCACGTCCAGAGACGCAGCTTCCTGACGCGGCGGGAAATCCGCGAAGGTGGCCACGTGCTCGTTCAGCAGCGCGATAATCGGCTGCAGCACCCAACTCTTGCGCATCACCTGCTGGAAACCGATATCGCCGTCATACTGCTCGTACGGGTCTTTTCGCAGGTTGAACAGCTTGGGCATGGTGTGGCTGACCATATCCTCATAGTACTTGCCACCCGGCTTGCTGGCGAAGTGGAGCTTCCAGGGGCCGACGCGCACCGCGGAAAGGGTGGTTTCGTAGTAGTAGAAGATGGAGTTGCGGGCGGATTTTTCGGCCTTGCCTTGCCAGTAATCCAGGTTGTTGTAACCGTCGATCAGCACGTGGTCACGCTCTTTGAGCTCCTCGGAGACATTGGGGCGACCTGCGGCTGCGGCAATGGTGGGCAGAACGTCTTCATGTGAAGAGATGCCGTTCAGCTCCAGGCCTGCCGGGATATGGCCGGGCCAGCGCACCAGGAAGGGCACGCGCACACCACCTTCCCAGGTGGTCATCTTCTCGCCACGGAACTTGGTGACGCCGGCGTGCGGCCAGGAGCTGCTTTCGGGGCCGTTGTCGGTGGTGTAGATAACGATGGTGTTGTCTGCGATACCGAGTTCGTCCAGCTTGTCGAGCAGCTGACCCACGTGGCCGTCGTGCTCCATCAGGCCACTGCCAAAGAGGTCTTCGGCGGAGCTGATCGGCGTCGCCAGGTTACGGCTTTCCTCTTTCAGGTGGGTGTAGACGTGCATGCGGCTCGGCGCGTGCCAGATGAAGAAAGGCTTGTCGGCCTCGGCGGCTCGTTCCATGAAGTCCAGTGAGCGAGCCAGAACCTCTTCGTCGAAGGTCTTCATGCGCTCTGTGGTGAGCGGTCCGGTATCCTTGACGGTCTGCCCGCCATCGGCGGTCGCAAAGGACTCGATGACGCCGCGGGGACCGAATTTTTCAACAAATTCCGGGTTTGTCGGATAGTCGGCCTGCTCCGGTTCTTCGGAGACGTTCAGGTGGTAAAGGTTGCCGAAGAATTCATCGAAGCCATGCAGGGTCGGCAGATGCTGGTCCAGGTCACCGAGGTGATTCTTGCCGAACTGCGCGGTCATATAGCCCTCTTCCTTGAGAACTTCCGCCAGGGTGGGATCTTCCTTCTGAATACCCAGCGGGTTGCCGGGCTGACCGACAGTGGTCAGACCCGTGCGGATCGGCAGTTGTCCCATCAGGAACGCGGCGCGACCGGCGGTGCAGCTGGGCTGGGCGTAATGGTCGGTAAACAGGGCGCCTTCATCGGCGATGCGGTCGATGTTCGGGGTGGGGTACTGCATGCCGTGGCTGTAGGCAGCAATGCTGGTCTGGGCGACGTCGTCGACCATGATGGCGAGTACGTTCGGCTTGTCGGCGGCCTGCGTAAAGCTGGATGCTCCTAGCAGTGTTAAAGCAAATACGCTTGCCAGGCGGCCGTTGCGTTGTTTGGCTGGGCTCTTCATGAAATGCTCTCCTTGTTTAGCACTCAATCAGTGTAGTAAAGGTTCCTTTTTACGTGTTCTGCAATTTTCCGGTTCAGTCCCTTGGAAGGCAGGTCTCTCTCCTTGTTGGTTTTATGCCAGATTAGAAGCCGCTGAACGTTTGTCTTATCCAGAAAGCCGCTGGGGCTGGCTTATATTCGCTCAGGCGGGCGGCTTTGCTTCTCGCGGTAATGATAGCAAGAGCCAATACCCGTTTGGGGAAGGCTACAATCCTTTGATAGTGGAAGGGCGTGCCAGCAGGATAGTCAATATTTTTTGATCTGTGAACGGTGGTATAGCGCTTTGATATAAAGTTTTTGGGAAGGTTGAGATGACGTTGCTTGATGAGGGCAGGGTGACTCCTTACCTGTTGTGTATTAACGACTTTTCCCTTTTTTTACCAAGGTGTCTCTGACACTGGGCACAAAAAAACCCGCAACTCGGTGCGGGCTTTTTAGCTTATGCGGGTGATCAGTGCTCGTGACCGCCTTCGCCGTGTACGTGACCGTGGGACAGTTCTTCCTCGGTAGCTTCACGTACTTCAACAACTTCTACGTCGAAGCTCAGGGTCTGGCCCGCCAGCGGGTGGTTGCCATCCAGAGTGACGTTGTCGCCTTCAACCTTGACGACGGTGACCGGCTGCTGACCCCAGGGAGTCTGAGCCATGAACTGCATGCCCGGCTCAACCACGTCGATGCCTTCGAAGTTGGAGCGATCTACTTCCTGAACCAGTTCTTCACGCACCGGGCCGTAGCCTTCTTCCGGATCGACAGTCACGCTCAGCTTATCGCCGACGTTTTTGCCTACGAGAGCGTTCTCAAGGCCCGGAATGATGTTGCTCGCACCGTGCAGGTACGCGAGCGGCTCCTGACCTTCTGAGCTATCCAGCTTGGCGCCATCGGCATTAGTCAGCGTGTAGTGGATGGATACAACGGCGTTCGCTGCAATCTGCATTTTGTTTCTCCTGTCTTTCTTTAGTGCGTTACCGCACAGACAACCTGCTGGAGCGATGCCGCGACACCAGTTATTCACTGGCCTGGACATTGAACGCGGGGGGTGACTGAGTGGTTATGCAGTGCTCCCGGTATGGGCTTTAAATCGAACCGCCCATGCTAACGACCTGTCCGGTACAGTGCAACAGAAGCGGTGATCGAAGCCGGGGTGGATGGCGTAAAGAGACAAGTGCTGCAACGGAAGTGAAACCAGGGCTAAGACAAAATGTCTTTATGAGATATGTTAATAGTAAGAAAGGAACGGAGAACTACCATGCTGAAGCGGTGGACATGGTTAACATTGGTTTTGGGCGTGTTTGGCGGTGGCTCGAGCCTGGCCCGTGCAGACTGCTCAAATCTGCTGGATTTTGATCTGCCCAAACTGGCGGAAGATACCCGCGTCAATCTCTGCTCGGAATACAGTGGCCAGGTGCTGCTGATCGTTAATACCGCAAGTAAATGTGCGTTCACCAAGCAGTATGAAGGTCTTGAGGCCTTGTATTCCCGTTATCGGGAGCAGGGCTTTGCGGTACTGGGTTTCCCCTCTAACGAGTTTGGTGGCCAGGAGCCGGGTAGTGAGGAGCAGATCCAGAATTTCTGCCGCACCACCTACGGGGTTCAGTTCCCGATGTTTGCCAAAAGCCGCGTCAGGGGAGCAGATGCCGATCCGTTCTGGAAAAGCCTGGTGGCCGCCAGTGGTACAACGCCGAAGTGGAATTTCTATAAATACCTGATCGGCCGGGACGGGCAGGTGATCGATACGTACTCGAGCATGACTTCGCCGGAAAGCCGTACCCTGACGCAGCAGATCGAGCAGGCACTGGCGGTGGAACAATAATTACTAGAGACAAGCGATAAAAAGGATAGGGAATGAATATTAAGCAAATCGCAATAATCGGTAGTGGTATTGCAGGAATGCGCCTTGGAGAGTTACTGACCGGGGCCGGGATAGCCGTCACGGTATTTGAAAAGAGCAGAGGAACAGGGGGGCGTCTGGCTTCCACGCGCCTGGCCGAAGGCAGTGCGGATCTGGGAACAGCGATGATAGAGCCCGGTTGTGCAGAGTTCGAAGCCTGGCTTAAAGCGCAGGGGGCCCGGGAGTGGTCACCGGCGGGCGCCGATTTCAATCTTGAGGCTGGCAGTGCCCCGCAGGGCTGGGTTGGGTTTCCGCGCTCCAGCTCGCTGACGCGAACCCTGGCGGAAAGTGTCGAGCTGACCACGGATACCCGTGTCGGTGTTGTCTGGCCGGATCGTGACGGTGTGCTGCTACGCGATAGCGAAGGGGAGCCGCTGGGCTACTACGATGCAGTGGTTGTTGCTACCCCTGCACCACAGGCGGCGCCGCTTTTGGATGCGGTACAGCGTTTCCGGGTGCGTGCGGATGAGGTAGAGGTGCACCCGGTATGGAGTCTGCTTATCTCGCTGCCTGATCGTCCCGCCCGGCTTGCCGCCGTGGACTGGCTGCAGGGTGAGCATCCGCTGCTGCAGCGGGTGGTTCGCGACAGCAGCAAGCCAGGCAGGGACGGTGAAAACTGGGTCATTCAGGCGTCACAGGAGTGGAGTCGTGCGCACCGGGATGAGAGCCCTGACCAGGTCGCGGACAAGCTGCTGGGCGCGCTGAGTGAAGTCTGTGGTGAGCCTCTGCATCCCTCGTTTCTGCGGGCGCATCGCTGGGCCTATGCCCGTGCGGCGGTGGGGCTTGGCAAGGAGCTTTCGTTGTGGGACGAGCACCTCTGTATCGGCGCCTGCGGTGACTGGCTCTGCGGTGGTGACGTGGAGGGTGCCTGGCGCAGCGCCAACGATCTCGCGGCACGTATTCTGGCCTGTGATTCGAAAGTTGCCTGAACCGGTCGAGTGCTGCAGAATTCTCGCTGGTTCAACAGCTTAGCTGCCGAAGTGGGGCGGAAAAGCCGAGTGGCAATGATTCCGGGCAGCTGTTTTTCGTAACTGTTTACAGGTAACAAGGAGGTCGATTGGCAGATTCGTTGTTGAGGGGGGTTGAAGAGGCGTCCCGTTCGCTGGAAAGGGTTTTGCTGGGCAAGCAGCAACAGATACGGCTGGCGTTGACCTGTCTCCTGTCACAGGGACATCTGCTGATCGAAGACCTGCCGGGCATGGGCAAGACCACTCTGGCGCACGGGCTTGCCCGGGTACTGGGGCTCGAGGATCAGAGGGTTCAGTTCACCTCCGATATGCTGCCAGCCGATATTATCGGTGTGTCCGTCTTTGAGCCGTCCAACGGCGAGTTTCGTTTCCACGCGGGTCCCGTTTTCTGTCAGCTGCTGCTGGCTGATGAGATCAACCGCACTACGCCGAAAACCCAGAGTGCGCTGCTGGAGGCGATGGAGGAGGGGCAGGTCACCGCGGATGGGCATAGTTACCGTCTGCCCAAACCGTTTTTCGTGATCGCAACTCAGAACCCGGTAACCCAGTTCGGTACCTTCCCGTTGCCCGAATCCCAGCTGGACCGCTTTCTGATGCGTATTTCGTTGGGCTATCCCGCACCGGAAGTAGAGCGTGAGCTGCTGCTCGGTGGCGATACGCGCGTCAAACTGAATGATTTGCCGCGCAGTCTTACCCCAAACGATCTGCTTGATGTGCAGCAGCGCTGCAGCAAGGTCCATGCATCCAGCAGCGTGATCGACTATCTGCAGCGGCTGGTGCAGTTTACCCGCGACTCCGATCTGTTCAGTTACGGGGTGTCTCCACGTGGCGCCCTGGCACTGCTGCGCTGTGCGCGAACCTGGGCCTGGCTGGAAGGGCGCGGTCACCTGGTGCCCGAGGATATTCAACAGGTGCTGGAACCGGTAATCGGTCACCGTATCCGGCCCGCCGAAGAGATCGGCAGCCATGCGGGTACCCGTCTGGTGAACGAGTTGCTGGCGCAGGTCGATGTTCTGGGCTGAGCGTCTGCGCGGATCTTCGCTGGCGCGCAGGCTTCGCAACTGGAGTGTGGCGCGTTTTCCGCAGAGCCGGACCGTCACGCTGACCCAGAACCGCATCTATATTCTGCCCACCGGGGCTGGTGTCGGCTTTGGCGTTGTGTTGCTGCTGTTACTTCTGCTGGCGATCAACTATGAAAACAACCTGTCCTACGGATTGACCTTCCTGCTGGCGGGCGTGTTTGTCATCTCCATAATTCATACCTATGGCAACCTTGCAGGTCTGCAGGTGAGTGCGTTGGCCGGACGTCCCTGTTTCCGGGGTGAGAAGGCGGGATTTACCTTGCAGCTGACGGCAGCAGCGCGCAGGGATTACGAGCAGCTGTGCCTGAGTTGGGATGGCGGAACACCGTTGATGCTCGATCTTACCGACGAACGCTCGATCCAGGTTGAACTGTCCTGTAATGCGCCTGAGCGTGGTTGGCTGGATCCGGGGCCGTTGCTGGTTGAAACCCGCTTTCCGCTGGGCCTGTTCCGGGCCTGGACCTGGCTCGATACGGGTCTTAAAACCCTGGTTTATCCCTACCCGGTATCCTGCGGTACGCCGCCACCGGGTGAGGGGGAAGGGGGCGCCGAGGTATCGGCATTAAAATCCCGTGGGCCGGAGGATTTTCAGGGTCTGGCACGTTATGAAAAGGGCGGCTCGCTGCATCAGGTGGCCTGGAAGGTCTATGCACGTGGTCAGGGGCTGCATCTGAAGCAGTATGCCGGTTCTGCCAGTGAAGAGGTCTGGCTGGACTGGGGTCACTGGCACGACGTGGGCGTCGAGGAACGCCTCTCCGGTATCTGCTACTGGGTGCTGGAGCTGCACCAGCGTGAGCAGCCCTTCGGGGTGCGCCTGCCCGGGGTGGTGATAGCGCCGGCCACTGGCGAAGCGCATCGTCTGAGGGTATTGAAGGCGCTGGCGCTGCATGGACGGGAGCCCCAGGCATGAAGCAGATAAGCCGTGCTTCTGTTATCTGGCAGCTGGTGGCTTTTTTCGCCACGCTCGGTCCTCACCTGACCTGGATGCCGATCTGGTTGATCGCGATCTGCATACTGACGCCGGGCATCCGGCTGATGATCTATACCGGCCGCTGGCCGCTGCCCCACTGGAGCCTGAAGCTGGCGCTGATACTGGCGGTCGCGGCCGGGTTGATGGTCACCTTTACGCGGGAAACCGGCATGCGCGCGACGGTGGCGCTGCTGATAGCGGGCCTGGCGCTGAAGCTGATTGAGATCTATCACCGGCGTGATGCGCTGGTTCTGCTGTATGTTGCACTCTTCCTCACCGGCGCAGGCTTCCTGTTCCATCAGTCCATTCTGATGGCGCTTTATGCCCTGATGACGGTAGTGTTTATCATCGCCGCGCTGAACAGCAGCTACCAGGATCCGCTGCGCACTGATCTGCTGCGGCCGTTGAGACGCTCGCTGCGTCTGGTCGGCTTTGCATTGCCTGTCATGCTGGTGCTGTTCATCGTGTTTCCGCGCATCGGGCCGCTCTGGTCCATGCCACTGAATCAGCAGGCCGTCAGGTCCGGTTTGTCGGATTCCATGTCACCCGGTGATATCTCCCGGCTGACCCGTTCCGCCGAGCTGGCGTTCCGGGTCAGTTTTGATGGTCAGGTACCCTCACCGGAACAGCGCTACTGGCGTTCGATGGTGTATAGCTATTTCGATGGCCGTACCTGGAGCCGGATTCCGTTCAGGGAGCAGTACCGGTTGTCACAGGCGACCCTGCTCGATCAGCGGCGTGAGCTTTCTTATGAAGTGATTTTCGAGGCTTCTAACAACCCCTGGCTGGTTGCTCTGGATCAGCCGGTATCGGCGCCCTCCGGTGCCCGGCTGACCAAGGGGAATGCGCCGATCAGAAGCCGCCCGGTGGATCGCCGGATCAGTTATCGGGCGACCTCGGTGCTCGATTACCGGCTGCAGCCGGAATTGAACGCCTATGACCGGGAGCTATACCTGCAGTTGCCGGCACAGGTGCCGAACCCGCGCAGTCGTGAACTGGCCGAAGGGTGGTGGCAGGAAACCGGGCAGCAGCCGCAGCAATTTGTGCAGCGTGCTCTGGGTCTGTTCAACCGTGAATTCAGCTATACCCTCACGCCCCCGGTCCTGTCGGGAGAGATGATTGATGCTTTCCTGTTCGATTCAAAACAGGGCTTTTGCGGGCACTATGCCGGTGCGCTGACCTACCTGCTGCGGTCGGTGGGTGTACCTGCGCGGGTTGTCGCCGGTTATCAGGGTGGTGAGTGGAATGCGCAGGAGGCTTATCTGACCGTGCGCCAGTACGACGCCCACGCCTGGGTCGAATACTGGATGGAAACCGAGGGGTGGATCCGGGTGGACCCCACTGCCGCCGTCGCGCCGGAGCGTGTTAACCAGCAGGCCGACCAGCTGTTTGCCAATGATCCCGCTTTTCTGTCGGATACGCCGCTGGCACGGTTACGCTTTGGGCAGGATAGCTGGCTGGTCGATATCCGCCGTCAGATCGATGCGCTCAACTTCAACTGGCAGCGCTGGGTGTTGAACTACCAGGGGCGGCAGATGGATCTGCTGCAGAGCTTGCTGGGCAAAGTGAGCATGACCAAGATGGCGCTACTGGTGATCATTCCCGTAGCTCTGGTGTTGTTGATTGTGGCCTGGGGTCAGCTGGGCGGTAATCTGCTGCGCCGTCAGGATCCGCTTGAACGCTCGTTGACACGTCTGCTGAGTCGCTTCGAGCGGCTGGGTTATCGTCGCGAGCCCAGAGAAACCCTGCAGGCGTTTTCGCAGCGGATGTCGATCGCCTTCCCGTCCATGGCTGGTGAGTTGCGCGCACTGGCACGCTGCGATGAAGCCATGCGTTATGCCGGCAATACCGGCAGCCGGAAGGCGTTGCTTGCCGCTATCCGCGCCTGTTACCGTGCGCTGAAACAGATAAGGACTCCAGCTGAACGTGAATAGAGAACCCAACCTGCCATTTGATTACCGTGTTGTGCGCAGCCGTAAACGGCGAACGGCTTCGCTGATGATCGACAAGGGGCGCGTCGAAGTACGTGTGCCGGCGCTGGCGGATGAAAGCTGGATAGAAAGCTGGGTGCGCAGCAAGGCCGACTGGGTGCTGCCCCGGCTGCAGCAGCAGACTGATGCGCTGGAGGAGCGCGCGATCAGGATCGAGATGGACGGCCGCTTTTTTCTCCAGGGTCAGGCGTATCGACTGAGATGGAAGCGTGGGCCTAGCTCCGGTGTCGAAATCCGGGATGATCTGGTCGAGGTGACGTTGTCGACACGCATTAGCAGGCCAGAAAAAGAGGCGGTGGCCGAGCGGCTCCAGCGTTGGCTGGTGCGCGAGGCGCAGGAGAAGCTGGCACGGCGCTGCCGGGAACTGGGTCGCGAGATCGGACTAGAGCCGCGCGAAGTCAGGGTGAAAAACTACCGTCGCAAGTGGGGGCAGTGCGATACCAACCGCGTGATCACCCTCAACTGGCGCATACTGCACCTCAAGCCGGAACTGCAGGACTACATCCTGGTTCACGAGCTCTGCCATCTCGCCGAGATGAATCATGGCCCCGCTTTCTGGCGACGGGTAGCGGCGCGCTGCCCGGATTACCGCCTCTATCGGCGCAGCCTGATGGAAGCTTACCCCTTTCTGATATGGTGACTACGACTTTCGGCCAGTTGTGACGGGATGGTTAAACAAGCAGTATGCATCCTGAAACAGTTTTCTAAAAAGTATCTGTTTATCAATAAACTATAAAAATAAAAGGTTCGTAACTGGCTATGGAACTGTACAAGGCGGTCGAACGCCGGTTTTTCAATTCATTGACCCGCAAGATCGTCGGCAACGTGGTTTTCCTGCTGCTGCCGCACCTGGCAATGGTATTGCTGGGGATTCACTACCTGTCCGAGCTGCGCCAGGGGCTTAATGGCCTTGAAACCGATATGGCTGCCCAGGCGCCGCTGCTCGACGCACTCAATGCGTTCTCGTTCGATGCGCTGCTGACCGTCGCTTTCGCGGTGATCGCTGGCGTCGGTACCATCTTCTTTATGCGGCACCTGTTCCTGCGGCCGGTCAGAGAGATCACCAACGTTTTGCATGGCATCAGGGATCGCGGCGGTGATATCTCTGCCACGCTGCCGGCTTACACCTTTGATGAAATCTCCGATATGGCGCGGGCCTATAACGACTTTTCCGACAACCTGAAGCGGATTATTGCCGAGACCCGCAGGCGCTCGGTGAATGTGGCGGTGAGTGCCACCCGGCTGCAGAAAGTCGTGCTCGAAGCGCACGACTCGGCCGAGACCCAGGAGCAGCAGGCGCAGCAGGTGTTCCAGTCTTCCAGTGAGGCGACCCAGGCGATCGACGAGATAGCGGGAACCACGCTGCGCATCAACGAGCAGAACAGTACCAACATGGAGGAGGTGCGTAGCTCCAATGACGAGCTGCAGCGTGTGCTGTCACAGGTGGGGGAAACGCGCTCCCTGGTTGCCAACTTCCAGGATACGGTGGAACAGCTGAAAGAAAACTCTGAGAACATCACGCGGGTCCTCGGCATGGTGCAGGATTTCTCCGATCAGACCAATCTGCTGGCGCTGAATGCCTCGATTGAGGCGGCACGGGCCGGCGAGGCGGGACGCGGTTTTTCCGTCGTGGCGGATGAGGTTCGCGGCCTGTCGCAGAAAGTCAGTCATGCCACCACCGAGATCGAAGCCAATATCGGTCAGATGGCACGATTGGTGGGCGATACCCGCAGCAGCGCCCGGGAGATCCTCTCCGGCATCGAAAATACCGAAGCGTTTATCGGTGAAACCAGCACCCAGTTCCAGAAGCTGGTGCAGGATTTCGAGGTGGTGAACTCCCAGCTGTCCGGTATCAGTGCCGCCATCGACGAGCTCTCCTATACCAATAAAGAGTCCCACGGGCATGTGGCCCGGATCACCGAACTCTCCAGCGGCATCAAGGGCGAGATGCAGGAGTCACGCGAGTTTTCCCGCCAGCTTGAACTGTCCACGGAGGAAACGCAGGAGCTGCTCTCCCGTTTCATCATCGGCTTTGGTGGTTTCGAGGATATGTTGCTCACCGGCCGACTCTGGGCCCAGCGTACCGAAGAAGCCCTGACTGAACTGCAGGGCAGGGGACTTAATCTGTTCGATCAGCAGTATCGTCGGCTGAACGAAGGTCAGAAGCCGGAAAAGTTCGAAACCAGTTATACGCGGGCCTATGAGCCGGTGATGCGCACCCTGTTCGACAGCTTTATCAAGGATCGGCCGGAGTTTATCTACGCCATAGCGGTGGATACCAAGGGCTATGCAGCGGCACACCATTCCAAGGTCTCCAACCCCATGACCGGTGATTTCGAGGTCGATAACCTGAAGAGCCGGCAGATGCGGATTTTCGCCGGCAACCGGGCCGAGAAGCGCCGCGCAAGCCACACGTCTCCGTTTCTGCTGCAGACCTTTGTTCGCGATACGGGCGAGGTACTTAACGACCTTTCAATACCGCTTTATCTGAACGGCAAACACTGGGGTGCCCTGATCATGGGCTTCGATCCCCGGTGTCTGCTGGATGAAAAAGCCTAGCGGCTGAGTTAGAGGTCGCGGTCAGCGACCAGTTGCTGAATCAGCTGTTTCATGACGTCGTAGGAGAGGGGCTTTGAGCAGAGTGCCGACACGCCGGCACTCTGAATCGCGGCCAGTCGGCTCTGGTTCTGTTCGGAGGTGATCATCATCACCGGCACGGTGGGCTGGGAGCTGTGGTTGCGAATATGATCCACCATCTCCAGGCCATCTATGTTGGGCATGTTGTAGTCTGAAACCACCAGGTCAAACAGCTGCTCATCAAGGTATTTCAGCGCTTCGGCACCATCTTTGGCTTCGACCACGGTTTCGATACCGGCGGAGGTCAGGATCTGGCGAACAAACTTGCGCGATAGGCCGCTATCATCCACCAGCAGCACCTGCATACCCTCGAACAGGGTATCTGCATCCTCCTGCTGTCGGTCGCTGATGTAATGCATGGTGCCCTGCAGCGCCCGCATCAGGTCGTTACTGCTGAACGGCTTGGGAAGAATGGCGATTGCCCCCGCCTGACGCACCGGCTCAAGGTAGCGGTAATGGGTTTCGGTGGATACCAGCAGAAAGGTGATTTCAGCGAGATCCGGTCGTTGCCGCATCTGCGTAACCAGTTCGGTACCGGTCATATCGGGCAGGTGCATCGATGACATGACGATGTCGGGCTTGACTCTTTCCATCCTGGCAAGTGCCGGTGCAGCGGAATCGAAGGCTTCGACGTCCTCAATACCTAATTGGCGCAGGGCATCGATGATAATGTGGCGCTGTACTCTTGAGGGTTCGATGACCTGTACCAGAAGCTCGTCTAGGTTCATAACAATCAATTCTGTGTGGTTTGCAGGTTAACTGTGTTACTAAACAGACAGATATGCAGCCATGTTATCACGGTTTCGTTTTTGTACGAGCCGGGCTCTGACGCCTTATCCAACAAACACTCCCGCCTGTCTTAACCTTGTTCAGGAAACTGTTCAGCTAAGGTTCATGTCGATTTTGCTTTACTGCCTGTCCGTGTCGACAGTCTGTACCGGAGCAGCACTGTCCTCGAAGCGGTCAGGACTTAAAGGCGCCATCTTTCAGGGCGCCGGGTTAATGGATAAATGACCCGAGCAAATTTTCACTTCATATACTTATTCCAGGGCTGCCTACGGGTGGCCTTTTCTTTTACCTGTTGCTGAATTTCCCTGTTAAGTATGCCGCTGGCCCGGCTCTCTCCCTGCCTGGTGGTGTGCAGCTAAACGTATGGGTGGCTGTTCTTTAGTCCGCATAGTCACCAGGTTGATGCCTGGCTGCAGCGCCGGCTGTGGTGCAGCGGTTGGCGATCAGGTTTCCGCCTCCGAAGGTGGCTGACGGCCATCTGTAGACCAGCCAAGCCGCTCCAGTACCGGTTCAAACAGGGCGCGAATCTGACTTTCATCGGTGCAGTCGCGGGCCTGTTCCAGAATGGGCAGCAGGTCTGCGCGCCGCACAGAACGGATCAGCAGCTTGATTTTCGGGATGTTGTAGGCACTGAGGCTGAGGCTGTCGTACCCCATGGCTACCAGCATCAGGACGGCGACCGGGTCTGACGCCATCTCGCCGCAGAGCGAGGCGGGCAGTTCAAGGCGACGGCAGGTGTCGATAATCTGTTCCAATGCCACCAGCATGGCTGGATGCATGTTATCGAACAGGCTGGATACGCGCGGGTTGTTGCGATCGACCGCGATCAGGTACTGGGTCAGGTCATTGGAGCCCACCGATACGAAATCGATATGCGGTGCGAGCTTGGGCAGCAGCAGCATGGCCGAGGGTACCTCGATCATCATGCCAAGTTCCGGCAGGGGGACCTCGATGCCGTCGCGCTTAAGCGCATCCGCAGCCTTGGCGATCAGCTCGCGAACAGCGATGATCTCATCCACCCGGCTGATCATCGGCACCAGCACTTTCAGGTTGCCGCATTCCGCATGGGCGCGCAGCATGGCGCGGATCTGGGTAACCAGCAGCTGGGTGTTGTCCAGCGTGAAGCGGATGCCGCGCCAGCCCAGGTAGGGGTTGCTTTCGTTGATCTCGAAATAGGGGAGCTGCTTGTCACCGCCGATGTCGAGGGTGCGCATGGAGACCGGGTAGGGAGAGTAGGCCTTGAGGACCTTGACGTAAATGCGGTACTGCTCCTGCTCCGTGGGGAAACTCGCGTGGACCATGAACGGTATTTCCGAGCGGTAGAGACCGACCCCCTCTGCGCCTCGCTCAAGCCCCGGTGTCGCGTCGGCCAAAAGACCTGTATTGGTCAGCAGGCGTATACGTGTGCCATCCAGTGTTTCGGCGGGCACATTGCGTAACCGCTCCAGTCCGCGCATAAAGCGGTTTTCCTGGGCGATCATGCGCTTGTATTCGTTGAGCAGGGCCAGCGGCGGATTGAGCACGCACTCCGAACGGTTACCGTCCACGATCACTTTGGCGCCACGGTACTGTTCCAGTTCCACCCCTTCGATGCCCATGACGGCAGGAATACCGAGCGCATTGGCAACGATGGCCGTGTGTGACAGCGTCGAGCCGGAGGTGCAGATCAGGCCGCGGATCCGCTCCAGCGGAAAGCTGGCAAGGTCGGCGATGCTGATCAGCTCGCCGCCCAGGATCAGTTCTTCGTCCGGTGCTTCAAGTACCTGCTGGTCGCGCTCGAGCAGCTGATTGAGGATGCGCTGACCGATGTTGTGAATATCCTCGCTGCGCGCCTTCATGTAGGGGTCTTCAGACTGCTCGAACGCGGAAGCCATGGTGTCGATAGTCTGTTTTAACGCCCACTCTGCCGATGCGCCTTCGCTGATCAACTGCTTCACGCCGTTACAGAGTTCGGGGCTCTGCAGCATCAGCTGGTAAACGTTAAACAGGGCGCTGACATCGGAGGGAAGGTGCTGGCCCAGCCGTCCGGAACCTGATTCCAGCTCCTCTTTAACGGCATCCAGAGCCTCGGCAAAGTCACTTTTCTGCTGCGCCGGGTTGCTGGTGATTGATGATTTGATCTCTGCCAGGGAGATCTGCGGATGGACCAGCCAGAGACGGCCGCAGCCAACGCCGGGGGCGCCCTTGACACCGCGGTAGCGGCGATAGGGGGTGGATTCCTGTACATCGGACATCCATTCACCGTCGCGGTGCAGCTGATACAGGGTGCTACCCAGCTGAGAGGCGACAGTGATCAGGAACGCCTCATCCTCTTCGCTGAACGGTTCCCGCTGGTGACCCTGAATCACCAGTACACCGACCAGTTTGCGCAGATGCAGCAGCGGCACACCGAGGAAGCGGTGGTAGGCCATTTCATGGGTTTCGGGAATGTAGACGAAGCGGTCGTCGGCGGGGGCGTCGGCCAGGTTGACGGCACTCAGCGATGCGGCGATGTGGCCAACAAGACCTTCGTTGATCGCCAGGTGTGCATGGCCGACTGCTGTCGGCGCCAGGCCTTTGGTGGCCGCCAGTATCAGAGAGTCGCGCTCAGGTGTGCAGAGATAGATACTGCAGACTTCAACCTTCATCAGCTCGCTCAGGCGTTGAACGATCGTCGACATCATCGCAGTAGGGTTTTGCGTGCGCGCAATCTGCTCGACCAGGCTGGTTAGCGTACTCAGGGGATGGTGCATGACGTTGCCGGCTCCGTGCGCAGGTTTTCCGATCCCCCGATAATACAGCATTTTCCCTGCGTTTGAGGAACTCAACAGAGCCCTGAGGATAGAAATAATGCCGGCGGCATACCTGTATTCACAGGTGGTGGAACTGTTACAATTGGGCCACTCTAACCTTGGTCTGTGCTGTTCGGAGTCGCCCTGCCGCACCAATGAATATCGAAGTAAAAAATAGCCACGACAGGGTTGTCGTTCGAATTTGCCAGACCGATGTCGTGTGCTGTTCGCCCTTGGACACTCTCGACACTGCGCTAAAGGTTATGGCCAGTCGCGGTATCGGCTCGGTCCTGGTCTGCGATGCCAACAAGCCGATCGGCATTCTTACCCGTCGCCAGGCGATGGGCTGTTGCGCGCGCGGGCAGAATCCGTCCAGTGTTTCCCTCGATGAAGTGATGTCGGAACGTCTGCTGCTGGTTAAAGCCGATACCAGTATCGACGAACTGGGTGTCGAACTGATGACACGCCGGCTGCAGCATGCGGTGGTTGTTGACGATAATGAGCGGTTGCTGGGTATTGTCAGCGAAAGCGATATCGTCAACAGTCAGGGGATCGAGCATGATCTGTTCCTGCGCAGCGTCGGCGACATAGCGCCGGCACGGTCGCTGTTGCTTGATGAGCAGCTCTTTATGCGCGATGCGATTCAGCAGATGCGCACGCGGGAGCAGAGCGCGGCGCTGATCCGCTCCGCCGATAAAAACTACATTCTGACTGAAACCGATATTATCCGGTTACTGGCGTCCGGCGATGATCTGAACCGGCCGCTGAGCAGTTTCAACCTCTCCGAGCTGGTTGCGATTGACGAGAGCATCAGCCTCTATATTGCACGCAAGATTTTCCGCCGCCACGGCTTCAGACATCTGGGCCTGACCGACGCCGATGAGCGCGTGACCCGGGTTCTCTCCTATGCCGATATCCTGCGCAGTGTTGAGCGTGACTACGTTGCCCGGCTGCGGGAAAAACTGGCGGATCGTAACCAGGCGCTGCAGCAGTCGATGCACAATCTGCGTTTGATTGAGCGTGTTATCAATGCCTCCATGGAAGGGGTGCTGATCACCGACGCCGCTGGCGCAATCCAGAGCGTTAACCCCGCCTTTACCGCCATTACCGGGTATGAAGCACACGAAGTCGTTGGTCGTAACCCGAAGCTTCTCAGCTCCGGTCGCCATGATCGCGAGTTTTACCAGAATATGTGGAACTGCCTCAGGCAGGAGGGCGCCTGGCAGGGCGAGATCTGGAACCGGACCAAAAAAGGCGTCGTATTTCCCGAGTGGCTGAGCATTACCGCGATCACCGATGATCTGGGCGAGGTTACCCAGTATGCCGCGATTTTTCATGACCTGACCGAAGCCAAGCGCTCGGAGGCCAGGTTCCGTCAAATCGTTCAGTTTGATGACCTGACGCAGCTGGCCAACCGCAAGCTGTTTTCCGACCGTCTGGACATGGCGATCCATTATGCCGGTGAGCAGGAGCAGAATTTTGCGGTGCTGGCGATCGACCTGGATATGTTCAAGCGCATAAACGACCGCTTTGGGCATGACGCCGGTGATGATGTCATCCGCACCCTGGCGAAGCGCATAGAGGGGACGCTCAACTCCGACGATACCGTGGCGCGTCCGGCCGGTGACGAGTTCGCCCTCATCCTGAGCGATATCAGTGAGGAAGCGCTGGCGCAGCGGATTGAACATCTCTCCCGGGTGATATCGACGCCTGTACTGGTGGGCAGCAGCGAGATCCGCATTACCGCGAGTATCGGTGTGGCGATCTATCCCACCGATGCCGAGTCGGTGGAGCAGTTGATGCGCGCCGCGGATGCGGCCATGCATCATGCCAAAGATTTGGGTAGAAACGGCTGGGCCTACTTTTCCAGTGAGATGCATCAGCGGCGTCAGTCACGCTACCTGATCGCGGCGCAGCTGCACCAGGCTGTGCAAAACGATGAGCTGGCGCTGGTCTACCAGCCCAAGCTATCTCTGGTTAATGGCGAGGTTGTCGGGGTGGAGGCGCTGCTGCGCTGGCATAACGCCGAACTGGGCACGGTGCCGCCAGACCAGTTTATCCCGCTGGCTGAAGATAACGGCTTGATCCACGGTATCGGTGACTGGGTGCTGGAAACGGCGATTGCCCAGGCCCGACGCTGGCAGCTGGCCGGGCAGCCGCTGCATGTAGCGGTCAACCTGTCGGCCAGACAGTTCCAGCGCGAAGGGCTTGTGGAGAATATCAACCGGTTGCTGTCCCGATATGGGCTGGAGCCGGGGTTGCTCTGCGTCGAGCTGACGGAAACCTGTTTTCTGCATAGTGCAGAGCAGACGGCGGAAGCGCTGCTGGCGTTGAGAAAAAGTGGCGTCCAAGTCTCGATCGATGACTTTGGTACCGGTTACTCGAGTCTGAGCTACATCCGCACCATGTCTCTCGATCAGCTCAAGATCGATCGCAGCTTTGTCTCTAATCTGACCGAGGCGGAGCGGGACCGGCAGCTGGTGAGCGCCATGATCGCCATGAGCCAGGCGCTTGGACTCAAGGTCGTTGCCGAAGGGGTGGAAACTACCGAGCAGCTGGATATATTGCAGCAGCTGGGATGTGATGAGGCGCAGGGCTTTTTGATCTGCCGCCCCGTGGCTGCCGAAGAGCTCGAGAAAGTGTTGCCTGAGCTGGTTCGTCCAGACTGGAATTCCCCTGGAGAGGCGTGATGAAGAGTTATCTGTTTACCACCAATAACGGTCGCGGTGGCGTGATGCTCTGCGATATCGATACCCTTGAAGAGGCAGTGCCCTACCTGAAAAAACGCTTTGATGGTGTCGTACGCATCGAGCAGGGGCTTGAGCTGTGGACCGAGGAAGAGGGGTTTGGCGAATTCAAGCCGCTGGACGTGGAACAGGCGTTGGCGAGTGCCGAATCGTCCGGCAGTTAGGCGGCAGGCGCGCTGAGTTCCGCTCTTCGTATGAAAAAAAGCCCGAGGCGTTAGCGCTCGGGCTTTTTTATCGGCTGTTACAGCAGGTGTTTGGTCCAGAAGATTCTCTTCGAGGCCTTCCGTCCAAAAGGTTTCGGTCAGAACCGAGGATGAGCAGGTCGGCCCGTACAACAGAACAGGGCGGAAAAACCTATATCAGCGGCGCCGGCGTCGAGGCTCGTCTTCAATGCGGATCCGTATGGGGGCTGGTTTTGATTGCTCCTGCAGCAGGAACCAGCCGGCGCCGGCAACCGCGATCGAGGCCAGAACTACCAGTGTTGTCAGCATTGTAAGTCTCCTCTCTGGTCTGGGTAGTCGCCGCTTTAGCTGGCGACTCAAGACATCTTATCAGGCCGAGCGCCCGGGCGAATCAGGCTGACTCGCTCAGGGCTTCTTCGATATATGCCGCAAATTCAGTATAACCGCCTATGTGCTCCTGACCACAAAAAATTTGCGGCACCGTCTCCACCGGTTTGCCGACAGTCTTTTCGAGATCTGCCTTGCTGATTCCCTCAACATGGATGTCGATATAGCGGTAATCCAGGTTCTTGATCTTGCAAAGTTCCACGGCGCGTTTGCAGAAGCCACAGCCTTCACGGCCAAAAATAGTGATACGTTTCATTAAGCTCTCCATTCCTAATCCTTAAAGTCGGTGATTATTTAACCGTCCAACAGTCCGGGTTGGAAATGGAAAACATCAATGATTACGATTGGCTGGCGCTATCGGATCAGAACCAGTCATTGCGCGGTTTGCGGCGCTTGGGCAGGTAGGGCACGAGCAGGCCCAGCAGCACGCCGCCGAGGGCGACCAGGCCGCCGTGGGTCAGCCAGCGGATCAGGTTGGACTGATCCATATTGCTGATCTGTGTTTTCAGCGCGGCGATCTCCTTCTCCAGCTCAACGACTCGGGCACGGCTTTCCTGGCTCTCCTGGGTGCGCGTCTGCGCGGCCTGCTCCAGTACGGTGATCTTCTGCTGTTGCGCATCGATACGTTTTTTCGATGCGGCCAGCTCGGATTCAAGCTCGGGAAGATGGATCAGGTCGCTGACGCCGGACGCCACGAATGCCTCGGGAACCCAGCCGACACGACCGCCTTCGGTTTTGATCTGGATATAATCGTCGCGACGGTCAAGTATCTGAACCGCTTCGCCACTGGTAACACGACCATTAATGCGGTACTGGTTGCTCGGCCCGCTGTTCATAAAGACATAAACGTCGTCGGCGATGTGTGCGGATTCGGCCGACGCGAAGGTTGATAGGCCGGAAAGAAGGGCGGCAAGTAACACTTTTTTCATACAGCTGTCCGATAGTGGTCCAGGGTGGGTTTCAGGTCGTCTGGATAGGCTGAATTCGACTGCGGCTAACGCTTGAAGTTCACCCTAAGTTATCAGGGGGCGAATACTAACATAGTCAGGCAGCGCAGGCGTCAGGCTCAGGGCCTCGGTGCGATTGACTTTATTTGGCCCCACTATCATTCTTCTCCTGTTGATGCGGGCAGAGTCGCTCGTAACCCTTCGTAAAATATGCCTTTTATGGGCATTCAAGGAATCGAGGATCTTTAAATGGAAAGTTTCTGGGATCTCTACGTGGTGCCCTGGGCGCTGAATATCGCTTTTGCACTGGCGATCTTTTTTGTCGGGCGCTGGATTACCAAGCGCCTGGTTAACCTTTGCGGACGGCTGATGCGCCGTGCCAAGGTTGATGAGATGCTGATCAATTTCGTCTCATCGATCATCAGCGTATTGTTGTTGCTGTTTATTATCGTTGCCGCCCTGGGGCAGCTGGGGGTTGATACCACTTCTCTGATCGCTCTGGTGGGTGCCGCCGGTCTGGCCGTCGGCCTGGCGCTGCAGGATTCGCTGAAGAACTTCGCGGCCGGCGTGCTGCTGATTATCTTCCGTCCGTTCCGCGAAGGTGATTTTGTCGAGGTGGCCGGCATTGCCGGTATTGTTGAGCACGTGGCGATCTTTAACACCGTAATGCGCACCGGCGATAACCGCGAAGTGATTATCCCGAACGGAGGTATCTACTCAGACGTCATCACCAACTACTCGAAGCGCGATACCCGCCGCGTGGATATGGTGTTTGGTATCAGCTACGACGATGACCTGCGCAAGGCCAAGAAGATCCTGATGGATATCCTGATTGCTGACGAGCGCGTACTGAAAGATCCTGAGCCGGTGGTCGTGGTTGCCGCTCTCGCCGACAGCAGCGTTAACTTCAACGTGCGTCCCTGGGTCAAGACCGCTGACTACTGGGCTGTGCTCTGGGATGTCACCGAGCAGGTGAAACTGCGCTTTGATGAGGAAGGTATCACTATTCCGTTCCCGCAGATGCAGATCCATCGCAGCGAAGCGGAAGCGTCAGATTAAATAGATCTTTGAATGTTCAACGGCGCCTGCGGGCGCCGTTTTATTAACTACCGGGCTCTATATTCCCGATCCGTTCCCTGAGCTCTGCATTTTCCTGCTTCAACCGCTGCGCTGTGACTCTCAGATCGAAATTCTGCTCGTACTGCACTTCAAGGCGCTGCTTGATCCGTTCCAGTTTGTCACGCTGCCCGGCGTTTTCCTTCTCCAGTGATTCTACCTGCTGCTGCAGTTCGACCAGCAGGCTGTAGCCATCAGCGTCTGCGTCGCTATTTTCGGCCCTGGCTGGGCGTATTTCGCTGACCAGGTGGCTGTATAGCGCCTTGAGGTCGGTCGACTCCCTCTCCGTGTAGTGAATCTCTTCGACTATCGCACTGTGGGCCGCCGCAGCGCCGATGGAGCCTGCCAGCAGGTGCTCGAGCATACGGTGGAACTCCATCAGTTCGATGATCGTAATCTGCTGCTTGCCGCTGATCTGGAGGTCAGCCTTGAGCTGATCGAGGCTGGAGTCCACTTTGCCGGGAGGCAAATAACGGGTCAGGATGCGGCGCGCTTCCTCCCGCTTGGGGCTTAGGTTGATATAGGCATCGAGTCCGGTTGGGCGGGCGCGGTTAAGCAGCGGGTTGCCGCGCATGCACTTGAAAAGCTCCTTGGCCAGCTGGCGCTCTTTTTTACCGGCTTTGCAAAGCAGGCTTAGCAGAATAAACGTGAGGCTGTTCAGGCTCAGTGACCAGAGCACGCTGTGACTCAACGGCGGCAAGGAAGCGATGCCAAACAGCTGCTGGGGACGCAGCAGTTCGTAGCCGAGTGGACCCTGGGTCAACAGTTCACCGCTCATCCACCCCTCGCCGATAAAAGCAGGGATCAGCAGGGTGTAAAACCAGATGGCAAAGCCGACCATCAGGCCCCAGAAGGCGCCGCGGGCGTTACCCCGGCGCCAGAACATGCCCAGCAGCATCGCCGGTGCGAACTGCAGCACGGCGGCAAAGGAGATCAGCCCGATCGACACCAGGATGTAGGAGTCGGTCAGGGCGCGGGCGGTAAGGTAAGCCAAGGACAGTATGATCAGTACCAGCAGCCAGCGCATCTGCAGCAGGTAACTGCGCATGCCTGACAGGGAGCGTACTTTCTCGCACACCGGCAGCAGCAGGTGATTGGATGCCATGGTCGCCAGCGCCATGGTGGTGATGATAATCATGCCGGTGGCGGCCGCGTAACCGCCGAGAAAAGCGGTCAGGGTGAAGAGCTGACTTTCTGCCTGCTGGGGGATCAGCAGCATAAAACGATCGCCCTCCGTGGCCGGCAGGCCAAGCAGCAGACCGGCCGCTGCTACCGGTATGACGAACAGGCTGATCAGCACCGCGTAAAGCGGAAAGCTCCAAGGCAGGGTGCGCAGGTGCTGGGGATCGCTGTTTTCCACCACCGCCACGTGAAACTGGCGCGGCAGGCAGTGAATGGCGGCAAAGCCAAGCACAATAAGGGTCAGCCAGCTGACCCCGGTATCTGGGCCCGAACCCAGACTCAGCAGTCGCTCGAACCCCTGCTGACGCAGCTGGACGAAGATGTCGGTGGGGCCATCGAACAACTGGTAGGAGATAAAAAGACCGATAGCCAGAAAGGCGACCAGTTTTACCAGGCACTCCGCCACCAGTGCTGCCACCATGCCCTGATGGCGCTCCGTCGGATCGAGCCGGCGGACGCCGAACATAATCGTAAAGAGCACCATCAACCCGGTCACCAGGGTGCCGCCAATGTTCCAGTCTGCACCCTGTTGAGCGCCGCTTGTAATCACGTCCAGTGCATCAATAATCGCCTTCAATTGCAGCGCGATGTAGGGGATCAGTCCGATCAGGGCGATGAGCGTGACCAGGGAGGCGATCCGTTGTGAGTGGCGGTAACGGGTCGACAGAAAGTCGGCGATGCTGGTGATACGAAACGCCTCTTTGGCTCTCACCATGCGTGTAAAGGTGAAGCCGGACAGCAGCATGCCGATGATGGCGCCTATATAGATGGCGAAGAACTGCAGTCCGTATGCGGCGGCGAAACCGACGCTGCCGTAGAAGGTCCAGGAGGTAAAGAATACGGCCTGGGAGAGGGCATAGACCCAGGCGGAGTTGAAGCGTGTCCGGCCCGTGGAAATGCGATGTTCGACCCACTGAGCCAAGGCGAAGATCAGCGCCATGTATGCCAGAACCGTCAGCAGAACGCTAACCGGAGAGAACATATGTCAGATATCCTGATGCCTGAGCTTCAGGTCAGTATCGGTGCTGCCCGGTCTGGTTGCAACCGCACTTGGTGGGTGGGACGGGGTCGATGCCGCCTTCGCTGAACGGGTGGCAGCGCAGGATGCGTCTCAGCGCCAGCCAGCTTCCTTTCAGGGGACCGTGGCTGCGGATCGCCTCGATGGCGTAGCTGGAGCAGCTGGGGTAGAAACGGCAGTTGCTACCGAGAAACGGGCTGATCAGGTACTGATAGGCGCGAATCACCAGGGTCAGAAAACCGACCAGGAGATTGCGGGCTGCAGAGGCTATTCGTTTGGGTGTGATCATCGTGACACAGGATAGCCCGCTCGCCGGTCCGCCGCCAGTAGGCAGCGGGCCGACGCCGGGCTTCTGTCAGGCGGTCTCTGCTTTCTCGCCGGTCTCGGCCAGCTGCAGGACGTCCAGGGTGCGCTCGCGGATGCTGAGCAGCAGTTCCGGGTTATCGGCGAGGGACTCACCGTAGGAGGGCACCATCTGCTTCAGGCGCTCTTTCCACTCGCTTTTGCCGCGACTGCCGATGTAGCACTTCTCGATGATGCTCAGCATGGTGCACACGGCGGTGGATGCGCCTGGAGAGGCACCGAGCAGTGCTGCAATCGAGCCATCCGCTGCGGTGATCACTTCGGTACCGAACTCCAGCTTGCCGCCCTTGTCCGCATCTTTCTTGATGATCTGTACGCGCTGACCGGCGTGGGCCAGGGTCCAGTCTTCATCACGGGCATCGGGGAAGAAGTTGCGCAGCGCTTCGACACGAGAGCCGTGAGACTGCATCACTTCGCTGATCAGGTAGCGGGTCAGGTCCATGTTATGCATGGCGACGGAGAGCATCGGCTTGATGTTGCCGGCACGGATGCTTTTCGGCAGGTCAAGGATAGATCCCTGCTTCAGGAACTTGGTTGTAAAGCCGGCAAACGGGCCGAACAGCAGCGCGCGCTGGCCGTCGATGATGCGCGTGTCCAGGTGAGGGACCGACATCGGTGGCGCGCCGATTGGGGCTTTACCGTAAACCTTGGCCAGGTGTTTCTCGACGATCTCCGGCTTCTTGCAGACCAGCCACTGGCCGCTGACCGGGAAGCCACCATAACCCTGGCCTTCCTTGATACCGGACTTCTGCAGCAGAGGCAGAGCACCGCCCCCGGCGCCGAGGAATACGAACTGGCTGTTGATGACCTCTTTTGAGCCGGTTTCGGTGTTTTTAAGCGTGACGTTCCAGCTGCCATCTTCCTGCTTGTCCAGGTCGTGGACGATACGGCTCAGCAGCAGGTCGAAATTGGACTGGGTGCCCAGGTATTTCGCCATGGAGCGTGCCAGCTCGCCGAAGTTCACATCGGAACCGTACGTGACGCGTGTGGCGGCCACTTTCTCGGCCGGGTCGCGGTTTTGCATGACCAGCGGCATCCACTCGCGCAGCACCTCGGGATCTTCGCTGTATTCCATGTCCGCGAAGGAGGGAGTGGCGGAGAGGGTGGCATAGCGCTTGCGCAGGAAGTCGACGTTCTCTTCACCCCAGACAAAACTGATGTGCGGTGTGGGGTTGATGAACTGTCGGGGGGAGGGGAGTGCATTTTTCTCGACCAGGTAAGACCAGAACTGCAGGCTGACCTCGAACTCTGAGTTGATCTTGAAAGCCTTGGTCGTGTCGATGCTGCCATCAGGCTTTTTCGGGGTGTAATTCAACTCACAATAGGCGGCATGTCCTGTGCCTGCATTGTTCCAGCCGTCGGAACTTTCGTGGGCAACATAGTCGAGTCGTTCGACCATACAGATTTTCAGGTCAGGATCGAGCTGCTTGAGCAGCATCCCCAAGGTGGTGCTCATCGCACCAGCACCGACAAGCAACACGTCGACAGATTTTGTAGTCATAGGAATACGCCAATTGATAATAAACAATGGGATTCGTTACGCACCTGACAAGGGCTTTTGGCTCTGTAAACGAACATCGGTTCGTATTTCAGGTGTCGTCCCCCGGATCTGATCGCCCGGGTTGGGGCGGGGCTCTATCGCCTGCGGATCAGTCGGGGTGGGTCGCCGTTTAGTCGGCACCCTGGAGCAAGATTCCTGCAGCGCTATCCCGTTTATGACGCTAGTCGGCCGGATACAGCGAGTGAGGATTTATTTTTTAGTTGTAGTTTCACGGTTGTTGCGCTGCATTATAGGGATTCGAGTGCCAATTTAAACCTGTGAAATATGAGGTAAACCCCTGGAAACAGGTGGTTATATCCTGGAGGTCACGGTTGGCGCGGGATGGAGACGGATTAAGACTTTGGTCGGCAGGACTGATGGAGGGGGCTGAAACGCCGCTTTTGCGGCGTTTCAGCCGGCTGTTACAGCTGCTCTTCGGCGTATTCCGCGAGGCGGGAGCGGAAGATGCCTTCGAAGTGGATACTGGCGGACCCGTCGAAGGCGCGGAAGCGCTCAACGATATAGGTCAGACCGGAGGTCAGCGCGGTGAGGTAGTTCGAGTCGATCTGGGCCAGGTTACCCAGGCACACCATCTTGGTGTTTTTGCCGCAGCGGGTGAGGATGGTCTTCAGCTGCTGTGGCGTCAGGTTCTGGGATTCATCGATCAGCACGATGGCATTCTGGATGCTGCGCCCGCGGATGAAGTTCAGTGACTTGAACTGAATATTGGCTTTCTCGATGGCGTACTTCACGCTGCTCTGGGGGCGCTCATCATGCTCATGCATCGCCTCCAGGTTGTCATTTATCGAGCTCAGCCAGGGGGTCATCTTCTCCTCTTCGGTACCGGGCAGGAAGCCGATATCCTCGGCCACCGGCGGGGTCGAGCGGGTGACGATGATCTTGTTGTAGCGGCTCTCCTCGATCACCATTTCAAGGGCGCAGGCCAAAGCGACGAGAGTCTTACCGGAACCGGCGGCGCCGAGCAGAATGCTGAGGTCTATTTCCGGATCCAGCAGTGCATCCATGGCAAACGCCTGTTGCACGTTGATCGGCTGGATGCCCCAGCAGCTTTGCTGCATCAGGCGGTCGTAGCCCAGGTCCAGCAGGGTGACCTTGTCGTCGGTGACAGCGACCGTGCGCGCGGCAAAATCCTTGCTGTCATCGTAGATGTATTCGTTGGGGTAGGTGTCCGGCAGCAGGTTGCGGTCCACACGATGATAGGTGCGACCATCCTCCTGGTAGCTGTCGACCTCTTCGACACCTTCCCAGAAGGGTGTTTCCAGATGCTGGTGACCCGCCGGCAGCAGTTCGATGTCGGATACCAGCTGGTCGGTACGGTAGTCCTCGACCCGCTGCAGCCCTGCGCCAAGGGCCTTGAGTCGCATGTTGATGTCTTTGGTGACAAGGATCACCTGGCGGTGCGGGAACGTCGCCTGCAGGTGCAGGGCGCAGTTGATGATCTTGTTGTCCTTGTTGCGCTCGTCCGGGAGAAATCCCTGGCGGGTGGTCAGCTCGTGATCGGGGAAGATCGACAGTCGGCCGAGCTTGGTCACGCGCTCCTTGCCTTCCAGTTTTATCTGAACCCCTTTGGTGATCTGGCTGGCATCCTTGGCGGTGCTGATGATGTCGTCTATGGCGCGGATTGCGTGCCGGGCTTCGGCCGCGACGTTCTTCTTGCGGTCCTTGATATCGTCCAGTTCTTCAAGCACGGTCATCGGAATGGTGATGTCCTGTTCCTTGAATTCGTACAGGCACTTGGGGTCGTGCAGGAGAACGTTGGTATCGAGGATATACAGCTTGGACGCAGTCATCGGGCGGTTCCTTCTGCGGAGGGATCTGTCCTCAAAACTAATTCAACGCGTCTGGCTTTACAATCGTTCTCGTCCAAAAGCTTTCGCAAGTGCCTGTTTTAGTAGCCAAAGCTGACCAAAGGGTTCATATTGGGAGGGACCGTCCGGTTTTCGAAAAACCAGGAGATGTCCGCATTAGCTGTTCAGGGAGGTCGAACATGATGACCGAAGCTTTTGTAAACGCCAGTGTCACTCCGCTCGAAAGTCTCGACATGCTTTCTCCGTACGAAGTGGCAAAACTTCAGGATAAAAGCCAGGGAGGTCTCTATCGTCTGTTACGCCAGTGCGCGCTCGCGGTACTGAACTGTGGCAGTGAACTGGATAGCACCCGCATGGTGCTGGAACGTTTTCGCAAGTTCGATATCCAGATCAGCCAGAAACACCGTGGTGTTCAGCTGGACCTGGTTAACGCCCCGGCATCCGCCTTTGTTGATGGCGAGCTGATCCAGGGTATTCGTGAACACCTTTTCGCCGTGGTACGTGACCTGCTGTATGTCCAGGATGAGTTCAAGGACTGTTGTGACGACCTGGATCCCTCGCCGCTGACCACCAATCTCGTTTTCCATATTCTTCGCCACGCCAACGCGCTGCGCCCCCACGTCAAACCCAACGTGATGGTCTGCTGGGGTGGCCACTCCATCAACCGCGACGAATACGAGTACACCAAGAAGGTCGGCTATGAGTTGGGGTTGAGAAGGCTGCAGATCTGTACAGGCTGTGGTCCCGGCGCCATGAAGGGCCCGATGAAGGGCGCTGCCATCGCCCACGCCAAGCAGCGCAAGGCGGACCCGCGCTACATCGGTATTACAGAACCCGGCATTATCGCCGCCGAATCGCCCAATCCGATCGTCAATGAACTGATCATCCTGCCTGATATAGAAAAGCGTCTGGAGGCGTTTGTCCGCCTGGGGCATGGGATCATCGTCTTCCCGGGCGGTGCAGGTACTGCCGAGGAGATCCTTTACATGCTTGGAATCCTACTGCGTGAGGAGAACGCAGAGATTCCGTTCCCGCTGATCTTTACGGGTCCCGCCGGTAGCGAGGAGTATTTCGAAACGGTCGATCAATTTATCGCGGAAACCCTGGGTGAGCGCGCACGCAGCAAGTACGAGATCATCATCAACGATCCTCATGCTGTTGCCGAGAGGGCGAAGCAGGCGCTGACTGAAGTCACCGCGCACCGACGCGCGGTAGGGGAGTCCTATCACTACAACTGGCAGTTACATATTCCCCATTCACTGCAGCAGACCTTCGAGCCCACCCACGACAACATGGCGGCGTTGAATCTGTCGCGTAACCAGCCGGATTACGAGCTGGCGTCGCAACTGCGCTGTGCGTTGTCCGGCATCGTTGCCGGCAATGTCAAAGAGCCGGGGATTCGCGCCATCGAGGAGTTCGGCCCGTTCGATCTGCACGGGGAGCCGGCGATCATGCGCTCGCTGGATCGCCTGTTAACGGCGTTCATCGAGCAGCGGCGCATGAAGATCGACTTCGAGGATTACCAGCCCTGCTTCAGGATCGCAGCGCCGTTGGATCAGGTCACTCCAGATTGATCTGTTGCAGTCCGGGGCCGGACAGCCGCTGATACCGGATCAGCGATTTCAGGTAGTCCGCAGTGCCGGGGCGACGGCCAGTGCCAGACAGGCCAAGCCCTGCACCGGGGTATTCCATACTATTGGGGCAGAGCGTTGTCGGGTTGATATTCAGCTCGCCAACGCGGGCTCCTGTCAGCACCCGTCCGATCAGTTCTTCATCGCCACTGAACAGTGAAAGCGCCATGCCGGAGCCGGACCGGTTTATCTCGTCAAGCTTGCTGGCCAGCTCTGAGCGCTGAAAACGCACCAGGTGCAGGATCGGCGCTTCCAGCTGGACCTGCAGTTCGTCCAGGGTGTATAGCCGTAAAAGTGCAGGCGGGACGAAATATCCCTCCTCCAGATCGGGCTCGATCGAGCCCTGGGCGATCAACCGTCCTTTGGCGCGAAAACGTTCCAGGTGGAAGTAAGCGTTGTCCATCTGCTCCCGGCTGACCAGCGGGCCAATATCGGTATCACGTTTTTCCGGATGCCCCAGACGCAGGTGCTGGATCGCCTGGGCCAGGGCGGTCTCGAACGCTTCCGCCACCCTTTCTTCAAGGTAAAGAATGCGCAGCGAGCCGTAATGCTGGCCCGAGTGCGAAAAGGCGCCGCGCAACAGGCGCGGTAGCAGCTCATCCACCGACTGGTCTGCATCCAGAATGGCGGCGTGACGTCCGCCGGTGTCGGTCAGCAGAGGTACCAGCGGGGCGCCGGTTCGCCGCGTCAGCTTGTGCTGTATTTCGGCGGCGGCCAGGGCGCTGCCGCAAAACAGCAGAGCATCCAGGCGGTAGTCCTCCAGCAGCGAATCTCCCACCGAACCCAGGGAGCCCGGTACCAGGGCGAACTGTTCCCTTGGTACTCCGGCCGCAAGCAACTGCCGGAACAGCCAGTCTGCGGTCAGGGTCGCATGGGAGGCGGGTTTGATTAGCAGGGAGTTGCCGGTTAGCAGTGCTGCGCTGGTCATTGCGACGAACTGCAGAATCGGCTGGCTCCAGGGGGTGATGCCCAGCAGAGTGCCCAGGGGCAGGGGGGTAAGTTCGCAGCTGCCGGTGCTGTCACTGTGCAGTTCCTGCGCGCTGAGTACCTCAGGTGCCAGTTGCAGGTGTTGGTCTAGCAGTACGATCGCATCCTCTATCTCGTACAGACAGTCGTTGATCGGCTTGCCGGTTTCGCGCGCACAGAGCGTGGCGAGCTCAAACTGCTTGCCGAGCACGATGCCGGCGAATGTCTGCAGCTGCATGCGGCCCCGGTAAAGTGACAGCCGCTGCCCCGGTGTATGCCAGCTGCTGCAGACCTCGAACGCCTGTCTGGCCTGGGCTTCGGTAATCTCGACCTGTTGGCCCAGGGGGGTATCGATGGCCGCGGGTGTATAGCGGGTCGTCGCCTCGGTCAGCGGGTGTGCTTCGCCATCGATGATCGGTGCGGCGACGGGTGGTTCATGGGTGATCCCTTCCATGGTCCGTTTCAGGCGTTTCTCGATCTTGTCTATGCCGCGCAGGGAACAGGGGCGGTCGTTAAATCCAAGGTCTGACCTGGGCTTGGGTACAGGCGGTGGTTCGCAAAGAGAAACCGGCCAGCGCTGTTCCCGGTAGAGCGCCTCCAGCAGGGCTTTCAGCGAGGGGTCGGTAATCACCAGTTCCGGTATCAGGTGGCAGGCATTCCGGCTTTCCAGAAATGCGCAGGCGGCGGCCAGGTTCAACCGGATCGAGCGCCTGTCACTGAGCATCGGTGTTTCCTGTTTGGCATAGGTTCGCTGGTCGTTATTGAAGGGGCGCTCAAAAATCTGCACCTGCACGCGTCTGCTGCACTCGTTGCCGAGGCTTTCCAGATAGCCAAGAGCCGGCAGCAGACGTTTCGAGGTGGCACTGAGACCTATGCCCAGGGGGCCTTCCGTGGAAGGCTCCTGCAACAGTCGCGCGAGTATCATCAGCCATAGCTCGAGCTGTTGCTCAGTCGGTTGCTGAAGTATCAGGCAGACCCCTTCGGTCTGAGCGATCTGAACCAGGGCCACCAGCTTCATGGTCAGGCTGCTGAGGGCGCTTTCATCGGGATGCAGTGAGCAGTTGGGGTAGAGCGTCAATGGATCGATTTGCAGCTGGTGCGGCCTGGCATCTCTTACTGGCGATTCTGCCAGCCGCTCTATCTCCTGCAGGTAGCGGTTGAAATGATGATTGGCCTGCACGGTTGTATGCACCCGGGGGGAGTGCGCAGGGGGAGCGAATATCGATGGCGCCAATGTCTCCCGGGACCTGGTTGTCGCTGACTCGGTTCGAAACGTGAGTCCAAGCCCCTGCAGTTCATCGGCCAGCTGCCCGTCATCGGTCAGCGCCGCGCTAAACACGCCCTGCAACAGCTGGGACGGGCTCATCAGGCGAAACTCGTCCGAGAAATAAAGTGGCAGCGGTAGCATATTCTTTCCTTGTAAAAGCCCTTGCGGGATTAGATACGCAGTACTTTTGAAGCGTGGAATCGGTCGGCGTTCCGCAAACTGCAGGTGCCGGCAATCGCTTTGTCTGACGTCTCACAGATGTTTTACCGCAGGTGGTTACACTTTGTAGTGACGTCATTATGACATTGAGCCAGTTAGACGTTATATTAGCGCGATTTTATCTCTTTCCGCGGGTGTTAGTTTTGCGACGCAAGCTAGTGGTGACACTGACGACTGTGCATGGATCGCGGCAGTACACGCTCAATCAGCTGGCCAAGTATCTGGTAGCAGGCTTTCTGCTGATGGCTGCATTGAGCTTTTTCGTTTCCAACCTTCTTTTGGTTAAAACCACGGACGACCTTCTCGACCTGGAAGACAGCCACCAGCAGTTGGCTGACCAGTACGATCTTATGCTGGGTACGCAGCAGCTGTATCGCAGTGAGCTCAGTTCCCTGGGTGATGCGCTTTCGCAGATCTCCTATGAGCGTGATCAGCTCGCGCAGAAGAACCAGGTGATGGGAACCGAGCTGGGTAACCTGGAGTCTATGCTGGGGATCCTGAATACCGAACCCGGAACGTCCGAGGTGAGGCGGGCCGAGGTGGCGAAAGCAGCGGCCAAACAGCGGCTGTTCATGCTCTACGGGATTCCCAACGGCGTGCCGATTCAGAGTGAGCGCATCAATGACCGCTTCGGCATGCGCTACCATCCGGTGCTGAAAAAGAAGGTGATGCATCGCGGTATCGACTTCAAGGCCGGTATAGGTACGCCGGTCTATGCCACCGCTGACGGTGTGGTTGAGTTCGCCGGTTATAACAAGGGCAGCGGCTATGGCTACATGGTGCGCCTGACCCATAACCTCGGTTTTAAAACCTATTATGCCCACCTGAACAAGGTGCTGGTCGAACCCAAGACGTTTGTGCACAAAGGGCAGCAGATCGGACTCAGCGGCAACAGCGGTCGCTCCACCGGCCCGCACCTGCACTACGAAGTGCGCCACCTTTACACGGCGTTGGACCCCGAGCCGTTTATGAAGTGGGGTCTGGATAACTTTGAATCGATATTCACTGCCGTCGAGGAGGTTCCGTGGGAATCATTAAGCGCAATGTATCCGCTAAATCAAACCGCTCCGCAGTAACGATCATTGCGCAGGGTAATCGTTTCCACGGCGAAACCAGCATATCGGGCAAGATGCATGTGGATGGCGAATTTGAAGGCAGTATCGACTCCAGCGACGATATCTCCATCGGCAAGCAGGGCCGTATCTGCGGTCGTATCCGTGCGCATGCCGTTAATGTGAGCGGCGTGCTCGAAGGGGAGTTGATCTGTGACTCCCTGCATATTGAACGCGGAGGCCGGGTCTGTGCCAATGTCTTCTGTACGACGCTGTCGATAGACCCGGAAGCCACGTTCATCGGCGAGCGACGACTGCCCGGTCAGGACCGGCTCACCTGGGAGTCCGAGGCGCGCAAGGTGGAGCCGGAGCGGGTTGAACTGCTGGATGAATCCTTCGATCCCGACGACAATCTGATCGATTCGCTACCGGACCGTATTACGCTGTCACGCAATTAACAGGGATATAATAAGAAGTGCGGTTGTAAGGAGAGCACCAATCATGTGTGAACTGCTTGGCATGAGTGCCAACGTACCCACCGATATCTGTTTCAGTTTTGCCGGGCTCGTGCCTCGCGGAGGCGGCGTTGGTCCCCATAGGGATGGCTGGGGGATCGCCTTTTATGAAGGACGGGGGCTTAGAGCCTTTCATGATCCACAGCCCAGCGCAGACTCGCGCATCGCTGAACTGCTCGTCTCCTATCCGATTAAAAGCAAGGTAGTAATCAGCCATATTCGTCAGGCCAACGTGGGCGATGTCTGTCTCGCCAACACCCATCCGTTCAGCCGTGAACTCTGGGGGCGGGTCTGGTGTTATGCTCACAACGGACAGCTGGACAAGCAGATCTTCGACTGGCCGCTGACCTACTATAAACCCGTCGGTACCACCGACAGCGAGTATGCATTTTGCTGGCTGCTGGATCAGGTGCGCAGCCGCTATCCGGATGGGCCGCCAGAGCGCGAGAATGAACTTGCCGAACTGATCCACAGCTGTTGCGAAAAGCTGCGCGGCCTTGGGGTCTATAACCTGCTGCTCAGCGAGTCGAGCCAACTGTTCTGCTACTGCACCACCAAGCTTTCCTGGATCACCCGCCGGGCACCGTTCGGAGAGGCGCGCCTGAAGGATAGCGATATGGTGGTGGACTTCTATGCCGAGACCACTCCAAACGATGTGGTTACCGTGATCGCCACCGAGCCACTGACTGACAATGAGCAGTGGCAGGCACTCAAGACCGGTGAGCTGGTGGTCTTTGCGGATGGCGAGGTTCAGACCAGGCTGGGTGGGCAGAGCTGCGGATGAGTGACAGCCTCGGCCGCCTGGTCGTCGATCTGGCACAACAGCACGGAGACCGCCCCGCCTTTGGTCACCTGGGCCAGAGTATCAGCTATACCGAGGTTGAGGTGCTGTCCAGGCGCGTGGCCGCCTGGTTCCAGAATCACACCGACCTGAAGCCCGGCGATCGCATCGCGATTCAGCTGCCCAACTGCATGCAATACCCGGTCGCGCTGTTCGGCGCGTTGCGGGCGGGGCTGGTAGTCGTCAACACCAACCCGCTTTATACCGATGACGAACTGAGATCTCAGCTGCAGGATAGCGGGGCCCGGGCGTTGCTGGTTTACGACCCGCTCTCTGCGCCGGCGTCCCGTGTCCTCGGTGGCACTTCCATTGATTATGTGATCACCACGCAGATCGGCGACCTGCACCCGGGCTGGCGCCGCTGGGCGCTGAACTGCTACGCGCATTACCGGCGCCGCAGCCGGCGCAGAGTTCGTGGCAGTATCCCGTTTTCCCGGGTGTTGATGGCCGAATCCGGCTCCCACTGGCGTGCGCCCGATCCCCAGGAGCTGGCGCTGCTGCAATATACCGGTGGCACCACCGGGCCGGCCAAGGGGGCGATGCTGACCCATGAATCGCTGATGGCCAATGTGGAGCAGCTGAAGCAGCGTCTGCAGGATGCCCGGTTATCCCCGGAGATGAAGCTGCTCCAGCCGCTGCCGGTGTACCATATTTATGCGTTTATGCTGACTCTGCTGATGTATTCCCAGGGCAGCTATGTCGAACTGATTCCCGACCCCCAGGATGGCAAACGCCTGGCGAAGGCGTTCGACAGGGTCCGGCCAAGCTGTTTTGCCGGCATCAACCCGCTGTTTATTGCGCTCTGTCGCAACGCCGATTTCAACCAGCTCGACTTCAGCTCACTGCAGCTGACCATCTCCGGAGGCATGGCGCTCACCGAGTCGGCAGCGCGTCATTGGCGCGAAGTGACCGGCTGTGCCATTACCGAAGGCTATGGTTTGACCGAGTGTTCGCCGGTGGTCAGTGTGGCGAAACCCGGCGAGGAAAAGACCGGCAGTGCCGGTACGCCGCTGGCGGGTACCGACGTGCGTATCGTCGACGAAGCGGGTGAACTGCTGCCCAGTGGAGAAACCGGCGAGATACAGGTGCGCGGGCCGCAGCTGATGAAAGGCTACTGGAATCGGCAGGACGGTGGTGAGGGTCAGATGCTGGCGGATGGCTGGCTGGCCACCGGGGATATCGGCCAGCTCGACGATGGAGGCCAGATCCGCATCATCGATCGGCGCAAGGATATGATTATCGTCTCCGGCTTCAAGGTGTATCCCAGCGAGCTGGAAAATGTGATCAGTGCTCATCCCGATATACTAGAGTGCGCCGTTATCGGTCTGCCGGATGAAGAGTGCGGCGAGTTTATCAAGCTCTATGTGGTCTCCAAAAACCCGCGCCTGACCACCCGCGGCGTGCGTGAATACTGCCGTGAACGGCTGACCTCCTACAAGGTACCGCGCAGTGTCGAGTTTCGTCACGACCTGCCGCGCAACTCCATCGGTAAGGTGCAGCGTCGCGTTCTGCGGCAGGAAGCACTGCATGAACTGGGTCTGGATGAGCGCAGTGGCTCGCAACAGGCCGCGCGGCTGGGCTAGAATCCCGCCTCTGTTTTTCTTAACTCTAAGGTCGACGCGTTTTGACATCCGCCATCGCAGAACTTCGTTCCCTGATTCCCCAGTGCCGTATCGCTGATCGCTTTCGCCTGCGTCGGCGGCTCGATGAGCTTGCGCGCAAATCGGCGGGGGAGGCGGATACCGCTGCATTGGCCGAAGCGATCGCCGAATCCTGTGCCAAAGTTGAGTTCAAGCGCGCGTTATCCACCCGCATCAATTACCCGGACCTGCCGGTATCAGCCCGGCGCGAAGAGCTGCTGGAGGCGATTCGTGATAACCAGGTGGTGGTGATCGCCGGCGAGACCGGTTCCGGCAAAACCACCCAGATTCCCAAGATCTGCCTTGAGCTCGGATACGGCTGCGAAGGGATGATCGGCCACACCCAGCCGCGCCGTCTGGCGGCGCGCAATGTGGCGGCACGTATCGCTGAAGAGATGAACACCACGCTGGGCGAGCGGGTCGGTTACCAGGTGCGTTTTCATGACCAGGTATCGGACTCTACCCAGGTCAAATTGATGACCGACGGTATCCTGCTGGCGGAAACCCAGCACGACCGGTTCCTGGAGCAGTACGAGGTACTGATTATCGATGAGGCCCACGAGCGCAGCCTCAATATCGATTTCCTGCTTGGCTATATCAAACGGATCGTGCCGCGTAGGCCAAACCTCAAGGTGATCATTACCTCGGCCACCATCGATCTGGAGCGCTTCTCCCGGCATTTTGATAATGCTCCGGTCATCGAGGTATCGGGACGCACCTACCCGGTCGATACGCTCTATCGCCCCCTGCATGAAATGGAGGGCGAGGATGAAAAGGCGCTGGACCTACAACAGGGCATACTCGCCGCCGTCGATGAGCTGACCCAGATCGACCGGCAGAAAAAAGAAGCCGGCCCCGGTGATATCCTGGTATTCCTGCCCGGCGAGCGGGAGATCCGCGAAACGGCGGATCTTCTGCGCAAGGCGCAGCTGCGCGATACCGAGGTGATCCCTTTATATGCCCGCCTGTCGCTGAAAGAGCAGAACCGGGTCTTTCACGGTTCCCGCGCTGCGGGCCGGCGCATAGTGCTCTCCACCAACGTAGCGGAAACCTCGCTGACCGTGCCGGGCATCCGTTACGTCATAGACCCGGGGCTGGCACGCATTTCCCGCTACAGCTACCGCTCCAAGGTGCAGCGTCTGCCGGTGGAGGCGATCTCCCAGGCCAGTGCCAACCAGCGGGCAGGGCGTTGTGGTCGAGTGGCGCCCGGTACCTGTATCCGACTCTATTCCGAGGATGACTTTAATAACCGTCCTGAATTTACCGATGCGGAGATCCGCCGTACCAATCTGGCCGCGGTTATTCTGCAGATGCTGCAGCTCAAGCTCGGCGATATCAGTGACTTCCCCTTTGTTGATCCGCCCGATTCCCGTTTCGTCAATGATGGCTTCAAACTGCTCGAAGAGTTGGGGGCCGTGGATGGCAACCGCCGTCTGACACAGGTAGGTCGTCAACTGGCGCGTCTGCCGGTGGATCCGCGCATCGCCCGGATGGTGATCGAGGCGGCGCAATATGACGCGCTGAAAGAGGTGCTGATTATTGCCAGCGCGCTGAGTGTGCAGGATCCGCGAGAGCGTCCCCACGACAAACGCCAGGCGGCGGATGAGAAGCACAAACTGTACAGCGACGATCACTCGGACTTTATTACCCTGCTTAATCTCTGGAACCTGTTCGAAGAACAGCGTGAACAGCTGAGTCAGAACCAGCTGCGTAACTGGTGCCAGAAGCACTTTATCTCCTACATGCGGATGCGTGAGTGGCGCGATGTTCATCGCCAGCTTCATCTGAGTATCAAGGAGCTCAAACTCAGAGAGAACAGCGAACCGGCGGAGTACACACCGATCCATCGTTCGCTGCTGGCGGGCCTGTTGAGTCATATCGGTAACCTGGTTGAAAAGGGCGAGTATCTGGGTGCCCGTAACCGGCGTTTTCGCATTTTCCCGGGATCCGGGCTGTTCAAAAAGAACCCCAAGTGGGTGATCGCGGCGGAGCTGCTTGAAACCAGCAAACTCTATGCGCATCAGGTGGCGAAGATCGAGCCGGAATGGATCGAGACGCCGGCGGAGCACCTGGTCAAACGCAGCTGGTCCGAGCCGCATTGGGAGAAAAAGCGGGCCCAGGTGGTGGCGACGGAACAGGTGACCCTGTTTGGCCTGATCATCGTGCCCAAGCGTAAGGTCAATTACGGCCGCATCGATCCGCAGGCGGCCCACGAGATCTTTTTGCGCAGCGCGCTGGTTGAAGGCGAATTCCACACCCGGGCGGCTTTCTTTCACCATAACCGTGCGCTGCTCGACAGTGTCGAGGCGATGGAGTCCAAATCCCGTCGCCGCGATCTGCTGGTGGATGAAGAGACGCTGTATCAGTTCTATGCCGAGCGTTTCGAGCAGCTCGGTGGTGGCCAGGTGGTCAATGGGGCCGGCTTTGAAAAGTGGTACAAGAAGGTCGCCAAAGAGAAACCGGATCTCCTGAAAATGACCGAGGCGGATATTCTCCAGCGCTCTGCCGACCATGTCAGTGATAACGCCTATCCGGACCATATAAAGGTAGAAGGTGTGGATCTGACACTGGACTACCTCTTCGACCCGGCCTCTGACCGGGATGGGGTGACCCTGGTCAGCCCGCTGCCGTTGCTCAAGGTGCTGCCGCAAAAACGTATGGAATGGCTGGTACCGGGAATGCTGGAGGATAAGGTGGTCGCCATTCTTAAGGGGCTGCCAAAACAGGAGCGCAAATACTTTGTGCCGGTGCCGGATTATGCCCGCGCCTTCTGCGAGACCGTCGTTTTCGGTGATGGCGACCTTTACGAAGCGCTGAGTCACCAGCTGCTCAGAATGAGTGGCCATAAGGTGGATCCGGAGCTGTTGCGGAAGGCATCGCTGGAGCCCCATCAGCGCTTCAATATCAGGTTGACCGACAGCGAGGGTAAAGCCCTGGGTGAGAACCGTGACTGGGAACGCCTGAATCAGCGTTTTGCCGGTCAGGCTGAGCAGGCGATGCAGAGCGGTGGAGACAAAAGCTGGGGGGAAGAGGGCATCACCCGCTGGACCTTCGGCAGGCTGGAAGAGTCCGTTCACGTCAAGCAGGCCGGCGGCATCGAAATAGAGGCGTACCCGACCCTTGAAGAGTGCGGTGACACGCTGACCCTGAAACTGAGCAGCTCTGCCGATGAAGCGCAGGTCAAAACCCGTCGCGCCCAGGCTCGGCTGTTTCTGCTGAGTATCCCGGAAACGGTCAAGTATGTACGCCGCAAGCTGCCGGGCATGGATAAAATCCTTCTGCAAAGTGGAAAACGTTTTAACCGCAAACGTTTTGAAGATGAACTTCTGCTCAAAGCTGCCCTGCGGGCGGCAGAGCTGACAGACGATCAAATCCTGCGCAGTGAAAGTGAATTCAATCTTGCCCTGGAAAAGGTGAAAGGCAATCTGGCTGATCAGGCGGATGCGCTCTGTGAGTTTGCGCTGACCTGCCACCAGAGCCTGCACAAAATCGAGAAAGCGCTGAACGGACGCATAGATCTGCGGGCTGTTCCGGTGCTGAACGATATCAAGGCCCAGTTAAACGGCCTGATGCATGAGCGCTACCTGTCTGACACGCCGGACCCGTGGCTCAGCCAGTATCCGCGCTATCTCGAGGGCATCGAAATACGCCTGGAGAAATACCAGAGGGATCTGCGCCAGCAGGTACTCCTGTCCGATCAGCTGCAACAGTTTGAACAGCAATATAAAAAGCGGCTGGAAGAGGCGCGCTCTAAAGATGCGTTGAGTAGCGACATACTGGAGTTTCGCTGGTGGCTGGAAGAGTACCGGGTGTCGCTGTTTGCCCAGCAGCTTGGGACTCGCTTCAGCGTTTCTGAAAAGAGACTCAAAAAGCGTCTTCAGGAACTGGCCTGAGACTTTGAAAATTAACCGGGTAAAGTACTGGAAATCAGCCATTACAAAGGCTTGCACCGATCTGGGGGCTGTGTTGTAATGCGGTCAATTTAGGTGCTCGGAAGCATTAACGCGGTCGAGGCATTTAAGTACTCGCTTTAAAGTAGTTGCAGAGCAACAAGAAACACACGGCCAAGGCTCAAGTGTTCAGGTCTGCAGAAAAGGAAAAAGTGTTACAAACCAGATGATTGGCTTAAATCAAAAAAGTTCATTCACTGGTTTGAAATAATCAGGAACTATAGTATTTTCGTTAGTGGCACTCCGGTGTGCTGATGAAAAACTAGAATTCACTACTAGTAAGTTGAATACTGAAGGGGAAATTTGATGAAAAAGTCACTGATTGCTCTGGCTGTTGCTGGCGCGATGACCGCTCCGGTCGTAGCTCAGGCTGACGCTACTCTGTACGGTAACGTAGAAGTTGAAGGTGTTTTCGGCGACAACCAGGACGCTGACATCCAGATCGACGACGCTCGTATCGGTGTTAAAGGTTCTGACGCTACTTACATCGATGGCGTATCTTCTTTCTACAACATCGAACTCGAATACAACCCGTCTGGCACTTTCGGTGAAACTGACCCGGCTTCAGTTCGTAAGGCTAACGTTGGTCTGACCGGTGGTTTCGGTACTGTTATCGCTGGCCGTTTCACCAACCCGGTAGACGCTACTGAAGCGAACGACCTGTACTCCGAGTCTGTTTCTACTGACTACTTCATGAGAAACCCGGACCGCATCACTGCGGCTGCCTACATCACCCCGACTTTCGGCGGCTTCAGCGCTTACGCTGGTATCGCTGCTCAGGGTGACTCTGGCAAAAACTTCACTGAAAACGACAACGAAGACGTAGATGGCTACCTGGTTGGTGCTAACTACTCTATCGGCGGTTTCAATGCTGATCTGGGTTACTGGAACTTCGATGGCTCAGGTGACGTTGCTGGCCCGAACGCTGCTAACGATGCTGAGTACATTGGTCTGGCTCTGAGCTACGCTGTAGCTAGCTTCACCTTCACCGGTACTTACGCTGAAGCTGATAGCGTTGGCGCTGGCCTGATCGCTACTAACGCAGCTGTCAACACTGACCTGTGGACCCTGGCTGCCGATTACGCGCTGGAGAACACCAACTTCGGTATCTCCTACATGGAATACGACGAAGAAGCTAAAGGTTCTTCTGACGTAAACGCAGACGAGTGGGGCGTATACGTTTCTCACGCTCTGAGCAACAAAGCTTCCATCAAGGCTCAGTACACTTCTGCTGACACCGACGATGCTCTGGAAGTTGAAGACGTATTCGTTGTTGGTTACAACGTAAGCTTCTAATCTCTTCCTAAGAGATTGATCTGAGAAAAGGCTCCTTCGGGAGCCTTTTTTGCGTCTGGGGTTTTTCCAGGTCACGGCACATTTAATCCTGCTTTGCTCTGACTTTTCCCGTGCTTTATATTTCTGCTGAAAGAATCCAATCTAATAAACAGCTGTTTATTTAATAGCCGAATCGTTTATCGCTATTTGGCATTTCCACGTCGTTTATAAATCGTTTGTTACCTCTTGTTTTGCTCCTGTATGAGGGCGGCCGCTCTCTGGCCTGCGGTTTGCAATTCATCTCCCCGGCTGGTCGGTTTTAATACAAAGCAGATCTATTCCTTTCATCGGCCAGTCCCTACCAATATCCGGGCAGTGGATGTGGCTGAAAATAGTCGATAAAAATGCTAGGGTATTTTTGATTGAGAATATGAGGTTGGCGATGGATATGAAGGCTAAGAGTGCGGGGCTGGAAGGGCTGAATTTTGATAACTCCTATGCCCGGTTGCCGGAACGCTGGTACCAGCGCAGGGAGCCGATGCCGCTCAAAGGGGCGCATCTGGCCAGTTTCAATCCGCAGGTGGCGGCGATGCTCGGTCTAGATCCCTGTGAACTGGACCCGCGCGAGCTGGTGCCGTTTCTTAACGGCGATCAGCCCATACCCGGTGCCGATCCGCTGGCTATGAAGTACACCGGGCATCAGTTCGGCTTCTATAACCCGGATCTCGGTGATGGTCGTGGTCTTTTGCTGGGTGAGGTGGTTAATCCGGCAGGTGAGCGGCTGGATATTCACCTGAAAGGTGCCGGTCGTACTGCGTTTTCCCGCTTTGGGGATGGCCGTGCGGTGCTGCGTTCCAGTATCCGTGAATACCTGGCTGGCGAGGCGATGGCGGGGCTGGGTATACCGACCACCCGGGCACTGTGCCTGATCGCCAGTGAGCAGTTCACCCAGCGTAACGGTATGGAGCCCTGTGCACTGTTGGCCCGGGTAACGCCCTGTCACATCCGTTTTGGACATTTCGAGTACTTCTACTACACCCGCCAATACGACGAACTTAAAGTACTGGCGGATTACTCCATCGAGCGTTATTACCCGGATTGCGCGAAAGCTGACAACCCCTATCTAGCGCTCTATCTGGAGGTCCAGGAGCGTACCGCCGAGCTGGTCGCGCTCTGGCAATGCTACGGTTTCGTTCATGGCGTATTAAACACCGATAACATGTCGATCCTCGGTGAGACCTTTGACTATGGTCCCTACACTTTCCTGGATCAGTACATCCCTGACTTTGTCAGTAACAAGAATGACCACGAAAGCCGTTACGCCTTCGAAAAGCAGCCGGAGATCGTGCTCTGGAATCTGAGTGCCTTTGCCCAGGCCCTGGTGCCCCTGGTGCCCCAGCAGGAGCTGGAACAGGCGCTGACAACTTTTATGGGGCGATACCGGTACTATGAGCAGAAACGGATGCGCGCACGGCTGGGGCTGCAGCAGGAGGAGTCGGGTGATGCGGAGCTGATCGCCGGGCTGAAAAAGCTGGCTGCAGAGCAGCGGCTCGATATGACCCGTTTCTTCTACAGGTTATCTGAGCTAGGTGATGGCGATGATGCGGGTCTCACCGATCTCATGGCGCTCAGTCCCGAGCCTTCGGCGCTTGCCGATTGGGTTGAGGCTTATCGGCAGCGGCTGGCACGGGAGGTGGCCAGTGCGCCTATCCGCCAGGCGCAGATGAAGGCGGTGAATCCGCGTTATATCCTGCGTAACTACATGGCGGAAGAGGTGATCCGCGCGGCTCATGCGGGGGATTACAGGCCGCTGAATGATCTCTTGCCCCTGCTGCGTGATCCTGGATCCATCCATCCGAATCTTGATCATTACGCCCAGCAGCCGCCGGATTGGGCGGGTGCGATCTGCCTGACCTGTTCGTCTTGATCGAGTTACCTTGGCTGGCCGTAAGCCGTTGCAGGTACTAGGGTACAGATGCAGGTTCAAAGTGCGTCAGGGCTGCCGGGCTCTACGGCGGCCGGTATCAGGTTGGCAGGCACCAAGGAGATTCCGCTATGGCAAACGAAGGCTACCATGAGCCGATAGAAGAGCTGTCCGATGAAACCCGCGACATGCATCGTGCGATCGTATCACTGATGGAGGAGATCGAGGCGGTGGACTGGTATAACCAGCGGGTGGATGCCTGCAAGGATGCGGAGCTGAAAGCGATACTCAAGCATAATCGCGATGAAGAAAAGGAGCACGCGGCGATGGTGCTGGAATGGATCCGCCGACGGGATCCGACTTTCGATAAGGAATTAAAGGATTATCTGTTTACCGACAAGCCGATTGCTCACGGCTAGCGTTTAAGATCCCGGGGGGCACAGGCTTAGCGCGTGAAACGCAAGCCTGTGCCCCCGGGGTACATCTTTTTTACTCGGCGAAGTAATCCAGTGCCAGCAGGTAACCGAGGGTGCCGAGGCCCGCGATAACGCCTTCGGCCCTGGAGGATACATAGCTGTGGTGCCGGAACCCTTCGCGCTTGTGAATGTTCGAGATGTGAACCTCCACAACTGGGTTGTCGAAGGTGTTCAGCGCATCCAGAATGGCTACGGACGTGTGGCTATACGCCGCCGGGTTGATAATGATGCCCGCTGCCTTTTCCCGCGCCTCGTGAATCTTCTCCACCAGAGCGCCTTCATAGTTGCTCTGGAAAAACTCAACCTCCAGCGACTTGCTGGCCGCTTTCTCCCGCATCCGTGTTTCGACATCCGCCAGCGTTTCGCTGCCGTAAATCTCCGGCTGTCGCTTACCCAGCAGATTCAGGTTGGGGCCGTTGAGGACGTAGATCAACTTGCTCAAGTGTTTGCTCCTTAGCCTTAGAATCCGAACAGTCGTGGCAGGAAGGTCACGGTCTGCGGGACAAATGTGATGATCGCCAATACTAGCAGTTCTACGAGGAACAGGGGCATGATGCGGCGCGACAGGGCGCCTATGCCCACATTGGCGATGGAATTGGATACGAACAGACAGATGCCCATCGGCGGCGTGATCAGGCCGATCATCAGGTTAAAGATAACGACGATACCGAAGTGAACCGGATCGATGCCGAAGCTCATCGCAATCGGGTGCAGAATCGGCAGCAGGATCAGCATCGCGGCGATCCCTTCCAGGAACAGGCCGACCACGAGCAGGATAACGTTCACCATCAGCAGGAACACCCAGGGGCTGCTGATCTCGGCAAGCACCATCTCGCTGACTTTCTGCGGTACCTGGGAGAAGGTCAGCATCCAGTTGGCGAGTGAGACCACCGCAATGATGATCAGGATCACCGAGGAGTCGCGCATGGCGGTAACAAAGATGCGTGGCAGCTGGCTGATTCGCAGGCTCTTGAGGATGAACATGCCGGCGAGCAGGGCATAGCCGCCGGCGAGCGCGGCTGCTTCGGTCGGTGTCACGATACCGGTGAGGATGGAGCCGACGATAAAGATCGGCATGAACAGCGGTACCCAGGCATCGATCAGCGCTTTGAAACGATCTTTCCAGGGCAGGGGCTCATGCTGCTGCTCGTAGTGGCCAGCGAAAGTGCGTACGTAAACGGACAGGCCGATCGCCAGCAGAATGCCGGGCGCAACACCCGCCAGGAACAGGGCAGGTACAGATACACCGGAGGTGATCAGCGCGTAAATGATCACCGGGATACTGGGCGGAATCATCGGACCGATGACCGAAGACGCAGCCGTTAGTGCAGCGGCGAAGTCCCGCGGATAGCCGCGTTTCTCCATCTCGGGAATGAAGATGCGGCCCAGGGCTGAGGTGTCCGCTACGGCGGAGCCAGACAGGCCGGCAAAGATGACCGATGCCCAGATGTTAACCTGTGCAAGCCCTGCGCGCATATGGCCGACACAGGCGCTGGCGAATTTGATGATACGGCTGGTGATGCCGCTTTCGTTCATCAGCTCGCCGGCGAGGACAAAGAGTGGAATCGCCAGGATGGCGAAGGAGTCCAGGCCTGCAAAAATGCGCTGGCTGATCAGGCTTGTCGGAAATGGCGTGTCAGCCATGTGGGTCAGCACGGCCAGAAGGATGGCAAATGCAACGGGGCTGCCTATCACCAGCAGGATAAGAAGTACGATAAAACCGATCATGTTATGCCTCTGCCTCGTACCGCTGAGCCTTGAAGTGGGAGGGGATCTGGATCAGGGCGGCGATGACCAGGCACACGCCGCCAACCACCATTGCCGACTGGAAAACGCTCATCGGCAGGCCGGTACCCGGGGCGTCAATGCCGCCGCGTTTCATGACGAACAGATAACCGGACCAGGCCAGTACGCCACCTGTTCCCAGGGTGATCAGGTCCAGAACCAGGTTCAGAATGCGGGTGATCACCGTGGGAATGCCGCTTTTCAGGAAGCCAAACTTGACGTGGATGTCTTCCAGGTAGCAGAGAACCATGCCGAACATGGTGCCGTAGATCATGCCGTATTTGGCCACTTCTTCACTCCACTGAATCGGTGAATTCAGCAGGTAACGGGAAAGGCTACTGATCAGCACAACGCCGAACACGACGGCAAGCGATCCGCCGGTGGCAAAGGCCAGGAATTTTTTAAACAGAGATTTCATAGGGGTCTGCCCGGGATAAGCGTTCAGGAGGCTGGCGCCGAAGACCCCCTTCAGCGCCAGTTGGAGGGATTATCAGTTAGCCGTTGCATCCTTAACGGCGTTCAGTGCTTTGTCGATCCATTCCGGTTCGATTTCAGTTTTCAGCCATTCGATAACGGCGGGCTGGGCTGCAGCCTGGAACTTGGCCTGTTGCTCGGCGCTAAGGGCGGTGATCTCCATGCCGTTGTCGGCCAGTTCACCGAGGCCTCGGGCGGAGTTCAGCTGCTGGATTGCGCGACCAACGGTACCTGCAATTTTTGCTGCCTGACTGACCAGGGCCTGATCCTTTGCGTCCAGACCCTGGAACAGGTTTTCGTTGATCACCAGGAAGTCAGCACCGTAGATGTGCCGGTCCAGCGTGATGTATTTCTGCAGCTCATAGAACTTATTGGCTGCGATCACGCTTACCGGGTTTTCCTGGCCATCAACCACGCCTGTGGACAGGGCAGAAGGCACTTCGGGCCAGGCGATAGGTGTGGGTTCGCCGCCCATGGATTTCACCATCTCGACAAACAGGGGCACGGTCATGACGCGGATCTTCAGACCTTCCAGATCCTTGGGTTCGCTGACCGGGCGCTTGGAGTTGGTGAAGTTGCGGAAGCCGGTTTCGCCGTACGCAAGGGTGCGCAGGCCGGTTTTCTCCAGGCAGTGCTGGGACAGGTCCTCACCAAACTGACCATCCAGTACTTCCCAGGCCACAGGTGCAGAAGGGAAGAGGTAAGGGGTGTCGAGTACCGCTGCTTCTTTACAGACTTTGCTGAAAGCGCCAGAGACCATCACCATGCTCAGTGTGCCATCCTGAGCGGACTGGATCAGATCGGTTTCACCACCTAGCTGGCCGTTCGGGTAAACATTCACCTCGATACGACCGCCGGACTCGGCTTCGACAACTTCCTTGAATACCTGGGAGGCGGCTCCTTTTTTCGATGTTTGCCACTCGGGCGGATCGACGTGAGCCAGGGTCAGGGTGATATCTGCAGCGCTGACCTGGGTGGACAGGAAGCCTGCGATAACGGGTGTGGCCAGGGCGGCGAGTGCCTTCTTCGAAAACTTCATGAGCTGTTTTCCTTATTGTTTTCTAGCAGAGGCGCGTTAGAGCCTGAGGGTGCCAGCGCCGACTGCTGTTGTCGTTTTGTTTGCCGGAGGACCTCTGCGGGTCGTTTCACCAGGGGTGTGGATTTTACCGGCCTAATGCAAAGCATTGTAGGAGGCTAGCAATACAATTGACTAGGGTCAAGTTTGTAGGTTTAATTAAAAAATACCCTATATTTTAGGTTTTGCCATATACTTTGGCCGCTGGCTGCCGTCAGTTGTCAAAACGCTGGAGAGAGAAACCAGCAACTTCGGTTGTTACGTTACAAGGATAGCTCCTTGGCGGAACGACGCTTATGCCGCACGAAATGTTCTAAAGTTTTGCTGAAAGTACAAAGTCGGCCCGTGTTAAACAGACAGGAGAAGAAGAAATGATCAAGCTGGGTCTCATTGGACAGTCGATCGCCAAATCCCGCGCCCCCGCTTTGCACATGCTGCTGGGAGAGGTCTACGGAGTCGATGTGAGTTATCAGCTGCACGAGCCGCGTGACGAGAGTCCCGAAGCGTTTGCCGAAACGCTGGAGCAGATGCGGGCGGAAGGTTATAGCGGTACCAATGTCACTTTTCCGTATAAACAGATTGCCGTTTCTCATGCTGACCAGGTTAATGATGCGGTCAAGCTTGTCGGCTCAACCAACACCCTTTCGCTGCGTGATCAGGTGAGTGCCGCGAATACCGATTACACCGGTTTCATCCGTGGCTACCGCGGGCGCCGGGGTGATGCGCCGGCCGGTCGTGTGCTGATTATCGGTGCCGGCGGTGTCGGCCGTGCTGTCGCATTCGGTGTGTTTGACGTGGGCGCGACAGAGGTTCTGTTATTCGACCTTAATGAAGCGGGTGCCCGTTCGCTGTGTGACGCATTGAATGCGTCAGGCAGGAAGGCCCGTGTCGTTGGCAAGGAAGAGCTCGCCGACGCGGCACGCAGCGCAGATGGCCTGGTCAACTGCACGCCGATCGGTCATTACAAAACCCCGGGTAATCCGCTGCCGCTCGAGCTGTTTGGCGGTCAGGCCTGGGCGTTCGATGCGGTGTATACACCGCTGGATACCGAGTTTCTCAAGGCGGCTCACGGCAAGGGTCTGGAGCTGGTTTCCGGGTTTGACCTGTTTATCTACCAGGGGCTCGATGCCTTTGAAATATTTACCGATATGAAGGTGGACCCGGCAGAAGCGATCAAACGGTTCCGCGAGGAATTTGATATTCATAGCGATCTGATCGACTGAGTTTAAACGTTCTCTTTGCCATCAGGCTTGGCCTCGGCGCTGATGGATTGGCCTGTTTACCTGCAAGGCCTTTTTGCTGGGGGGGGACTCCCCCCCTGTTTTTTTGCGGGTTCAGATAAGGCGTAAACGCCGGGCGCGGCTTTCATGTCCCGACTGGTGTAACATGAGGTAAAAACACAGAGGTGCCGGTGACCGGTATGAACATTAGTGTGGAACGTAAGCTTGTAGGGCAGTCGGCTTACGAACAGATCCGCAGCCATATCATGCAGGGAAAACTGTCTCCCGGGCAGAAGCTCAAATTGAACGCCTTGCGCGTCGATTATGGCGTCAGCGTAAACACCTTGCGCGAGACGCTGATGCGCCTGGTGTCTGATGGTTTTGTTGAAGTTGAGGGGCAGAAGGGATTCCGGGTCAAACCGGTATCGATCCAGGATCTTGAGGAACTCGTTGAGCTCCGCCGTACCCTGGAAACCCTGGGGTTGCGCAAGTCGATGGCCAACACGGGCGGGCAGATGGACTGGAAAGCGAAGCTGATCAGTACCCATTATCGTCTGGGCTGTATGGAAAAACTGATGATGGAGGATGAGACCGCTCACGTTCAGGAGTGGGAGCGTGCCGATCGCGAATTTCATCAGGCGATTGTTTCCAACTGCGGCTCCAATCAGTTGATGCGATACCATGCGCAGATTCTCGAGCTGTCCATGCGTTATCAGCTGTTGGCTCTGAACAAACGCCCCTTCCGTGGTCAGGCGGCAGCAGAGGAGCATCGTCAGCTGCTCGACGCGTTGCTCGGCGATGATGTCGAACTTGCAGTCGAAGTGCTGAGCGATCACATCAGTAAAGGGGCGCAGAAGATCCCGGAGCTCTGATCAGTTTTACTGATACGGATATAAAAAAAGGCCGGTGGGCAATTGCTCACCGGCCTTTTCTGTTCTCGGGGGAGGCTGCGTTCAGGTCAAAACGCTGAGAAGCGCGGTGATGGTGAAAAAGGAGGTCACTGTGGTTAACAGCAGTATGCTGGCGCAGATGCTGCTCAGGCCGTAGCTGCTGCCGATGATGGGGAAGATGCTCATCATCGGCATGGCGGCGATCAGTAATACCGCCATTTCCAGATCGCTGTCGAAAGGAGGCCAGAGCCAGAGGGCAAAGGCAACAAGCAGCGGGTGCAGCAGTAGCTTTGCACTCACTACGGTGCCTATACCGTAAAGATTGCCGCGGATCTGTGTGCCGACCAGCGAACCGCCGATCACAAACAGGGCGGTTGCAGCCGAGGCGCGGGCAAGCATATCCAGGCTCTGGTTAACCATCTCCGGCAGTTGCAATGACAGGGAGGAGAACAGCAGGCCGCTGGCGATGGCTATGATAAGGGGGTTGCGGATGATGCGTGAAAATACCGACAGCCAGATGCCGGCCAGGCTGCTCTTTTCCGAACGTCGACCTGACTCGATGATAATCAGTGCCAGCGGCAGGATGAGAATGTTCTCCACCATGATCGACAGGGCAAATGCCTGGGCTATCTGTGTATCGAACACCTGCAGCAGTATCGGAAAGCCGATAAAGGCGCTGTTGGGGATCGACATGCCTATCCCCATTACGCCGCTTTCGATCAGCGGTTTTCGCAGTACCAGCTTATTGATACCGATGCCGATAAGCAGTGCCAGCAGTGACCCCAGCGCATACACCGACAGGTAGTTGGGCTCGATAACCTGACCGAAATCCATTCGGGAAATGGTGCTGAACATCAGTGCCGGCAGAGCGAAATAGAGTACGAAGCGGCCAAGGCCAGGAATCGCCTCCTGGGGCATCAGGCGAACCTTGACGGCCAGGTAACCCAGGCCGATCAGCAGGAATATCGGCGCGGTGATTGATAAAACAGCGAGCATCTTTCTCTCCATGAAACAGGTAGCCCGCAGACGGGCAGGGGCGGCCCACCATTCTTACCCTTATGCCCGGGATTGTGAAATAACCTTTATGTCAGGTCGATTCAAAATTAAGAGCTGCTAGTTTTTTATTCAAGTGTTATCTAATTCATTTGATTGGGTAAAAAGAAAAATATAGGATATTTTTATTTTTGCCGATTCCGGCGCGGTTGGCAGGCGTTGCATATACTGTCTCCCAGCTGACAGCCATCAGTTAGATGCGAGGATAAGAATGAAGAAGGCACTAGCCACTGTAACCCTGTCCGGCTCCTTGCCCGCCAAGCTGGAAGCGGCCGCCGCTGCCGGGTTTCAGGGTATAGAAATCTTCGAGAACGACCTGACCCAGTTCAATGGATCACCGGCCGATGTGCGCCGCATGGCAGAGGATCTGGGGCTTGAGATCATCGCTCTACAGCCTTTCCGTGATATGGAGGGGATGCCGGAGCCCTACCGTAGCCAGAAGCTCTATTACATCCAGCGCAAGTTTGACCTGATGCACGAGCTGGGCACCGATCGCCTGCTGATGTGCAGCAATGTGTCGCCACTGGCCAGCAGCGATCGTGCCCAGTGCGCTGCTGACCTGCATGAAATCGCCGAGATGGCATCGCGTGAAGGGCTCAGGGCCGGTTACGAGGCGCTGGCCTGGGGGCGGTATATTGCCGACTACGAGGATGCCTGGGATCTGGTCAAGCGTGCCGATCATCCTGCGCTGGGTATCAACCTGGATACCTTTCACATGTTCGCCCGTGGCAATACGCTGGACTGCCTGCGTGATGAGATACCGGTCGACAAGATTGCCCTGGTCCAGGTAGCGGATGCGCCGATCATGCAGATGGATGTGCTGCAGTACAGCCGCCATTTCCGCTGCTTCCCGGGACAGGGCGACCTGCCAGTGGTTGAGTTCGTGCAGTGCCTGAAGGACAAGGGCTTCGACGACTACCTCTCCCACGAGATCTTCAATGATGAATTCCGCTCCTCCTCGCCGAAAGAAAAGGCGATCGATGGTGTGCGTTCCCTGATCTGGCTCGAAGAGCAGACCAGTAAGACAGAGGAAGCGCCCGAGCCGGAAATTACCGATGTGGAGTTTGTGGAGTTCGCGGTCGAGGGTGATAGCGGCGAGGAGCTGGTCAAGCTGCTGCAGAGCCTGGGCTTCCGTGAAACCCATAAACACCGCTCCAAGAACGTGAGCCTGATGCGCCAGGGTGACATCAACCTGGTGCTGAACCGTGAGCCGGAGAGTCTCGCCCGTGAGCACTTTCAGCTGCACGGGGTGTCGGTGTGCGCACTGGCATTGGCCACCAATGATCTGAAGGCGACGCTGGATCGAGCCGAGCGTTATCAGCTGTCCCGCTTTGCCAATCAGGCCGGGCCGGGTGAGCTGAACATTCCTGCCGTGCGTGGCGTGGGCGATAGCCTGGTTTATTTTGTTGAGCGTGGCGGCAAGTTCCGCTTCTTCGATATCGACTTCATTCCGGTGACGGATAGCGGAAAGGGTCTGGGTCTTGGTCGCATCGATCACCTGGGACAGTCGGTGGCGAACACCGATTTTCTGTCTGCTTCGTTCTTCTACAAGTCGCTGTTCGATTTCAGCATCGAGCCGAGCCAGGATCTGCCGGATATTTACGGTCTTGTGGTGAGCCGCACTGCGGTAAGTCGTAACGGCAAGGTGCGTATCCCGATCAATATGAGTGAGGCGCGCCAGGCATCGCCGCAGCGCTTTATTCAGCGCTCAAGGGGCTCCGGCTTCCAGCAGGTCGCCTTCGAGTGTGAGGATATCTTTGCCGCGGCCTCCGGCGTGGATCAGGACAAGGTGCTGCCGGTACCGGCGAACTACTACCGCGATATCGAAGCGAAATTCGCGCTGGATGCGGAGCTGCTGGAACGGTTGCAAAGCCTCAATGTGCTCTACGATCGCGATGAAAACGGCGGTGAGTTCTTCCATTTCTACACTCAGGAGACACACGGCGTGTTCTTCGAGGTGGTGGAGCGCAAGGCCGGCTACAGCCGCTATGGTGAAGCCAACGCGCATATCCGTTTTGCTGCCCAGTCGCGTTTTTATGAGGTATCGGATCAGGACGATTTTTCCTGATCAGTCACAGCATGGCCAGGGCGTCAGGATAAGTGATGCTTGTTGCGAGGAAAGAAGCCCGGTCTTTTGATCGGGCTTCTTGTTTATTGCGCGGGACCTGTCTGAGCGGTGTTAATGCCCGATGCGTTCGAGTATCCACTCCCTGGCATGCACGGCGTGCTGGATCGATTCCTCAGGTGACAGGGCAAGATACTTGTCGTTGTAAACGTCGAAGATGAAATCGCCCGTGTAGCCCTTGCCGAGACAGTAGCTCACCAACTCGCTGATCGCGACACCGTGGCTGCCTTCACCGGGATAAAGGCGGTGGTGGCGGGCGATGTTTATCTGATCCTCCATCAGCGGGACCGAGGTGCTGGCGAAATCGGAAAGCTGCACCAGGCTGATCGCTGAGGCCGGTATATCTTCAAGGCTTTGCGGGCTGTTCATCTGTGCCAGTAACTGATAGCTATCCAGCACCAACCCCAGATTGCTGTTGTCTGCGCGCTGTATGACCTCCCAGGCGGCAGCGTAATTACTGACGCTGGGTGACCAGGAAAGCGGCTTGAAGCCGATGCGGATCCCTTTCGGGATGGCCAGGGTTGCGAGGGCGCGCAGATCGGAAGCGACCCGCTCGATGTCCAGCTTCATCTGTGTAGAGGTGGCCGGGGTCACAATCAGCAGTTTGCAGCCCAGTTTGCTCATTAGCTGCAGGTAAGACTTCGCCAGCTCCATCTTATAGGCCAGTATCCGGCCGGAGTGGCCGCCGAAATCCTTCACCTCCTGCAGCGCGCTGATTTTGAGTCCGCTCTGTTTGACCCGCTGGATCGATCCTGAAACGCCTTCAGCGGATCCTGACAAATCAAGAGCGCCGAGTTCTACTGCACTGAAACCTGCATGTTTAATCGCAATGAGCTTTTCGTCCAGGCTGCCGGTAAGGCTGAGTGTGCTGATGGCAAAGTTGGGGCTTTGCATGTTGGTTGGCTCCAGACCCGCCTAGCGGGAGATGAATACGCGAAAGGAGAGGGCAGCAGAGGGCGGTATGACTTCGAAACGATCCCCGTCGCCTGCTGCTTTGATGCTCAGCCCCTGGCTGGCGAAATGCCGCTGGGTTGCCGCAAGATCGGCTGCGCTGAACTCCACGGCGCCGATCCGCTCGTCAGCAAGGTCGGCCGCGCCGCTGCCATCCAGTTGGATGCGGGTCTGTTTATCCAATGCCAGGCAATCTTCACTGACCGGTTCAAACCCAAACAGCTGACGGAAAAAGTCGCGCCAGTCGGCGACGCGCGCGGGCTCCATCGTCAGGGTCAGGCCGGTGATGGCGTTAAGCAGCCCCGGATCCTCGCCCGCATCCGGCAGCGGTTTAAAGTCGATGTCATAGATGCTTATCCCTTCGGCATAGCGATCTATCAGATAGATCTGTGAACCGCCGATCGACTCGATGGCCGGTATGTTCAGCTCCATGGCGCCGGCCGAGGTGCCGCTCTCCCAGGCGCCGCGCCCGAGCAGGTTTTGGTAGGTACTGCTGGCGTCCTGGGTGTTCAGGGCCAGGGCGCAGGCCGAGCTGCCGTGAATCGAGGCGTACTCGGCGGCAAAGCTGCCTTCGGTAGCATTCACGACCAGGTTGATGCTGCCCTGCTGGTAGAGTGTTACCGCTTTGCTGCGATGTCTGGCGCGCGGGATGAAGCCCAGTAGGCGTAGAAACCGGTCCGTTTCCTGCGGCTGGTCTGTTGCCAGTTCTATAAACTCCAGGCCTTCAATCCTGGGAGGGGTGTCCTGGCTGCCGCTGCGTTCGAAATAGTGTTCAGGCATGGGGCTGCGGGCTCCGTTCTGTCACCGGTGGTTAGGTTCAATTCAGTATAGGCGCCGGAGTCAGCGAGTGGTTCTGGCGGTCGCTTATGTTGGATGACTAATGATATAAAATATTTTAAGTCCTATCTAATATAAAAAATAGCATCTAAATTGGTTTTGTCCGGTATGTGGCTTTCTGTAATACTCTTTAGCACTTGGCTGAGGCTGCCGGAGAGTATCGACTAGCCGCAGCCAATCGCTATCCCAGGGTTTTGCTGCAATCTTCGAGTACAGACGATGGATGCTGACGACAGTCCAGATAACAACAGTACCTATACACAACTGAGAAACGACATTCTTGATGGTTCCATCGAGCCCTCCAGTAAGCTGTCTATCGCCCAGCTAAGTGGCCGCTATAACGCGAGTGCCGCACCGGTGCGCGAATCGCTATCGCGTCTTGCCGCAGAAGGGTTGGTGGTACGCAAAGGGCAGCGCGGCTACTGGGCGGCACCCGTGTCGGTGGATGAGTTCGTGGATGTGGCGCGCCTGCGCGAGATGCTGGAGGTGGATGCCTTCCGCCAGTCGATCCGGCACGGTGATCTGGACTGGGAAGCCAATATAGCCGGTGCCCGGCATCGGGAGCTGACAGTGCGCCGCAATGCGGAGGGGCATTACAGTGAGCACGCCGGTGAGCTGATCAGGGAAAATCGCCGCTTCCACATGGCCCTGATATCGGGCTGTCCGTCTGTGTGGCAGCTGAGGTTTATCTCCACGCTCTATGACCAGTCCGAGCGTTTTCGTCGCCTGTCACTGATCAGCCTGGCCGATACCCAGCCGGGAGGAGATGAGCACGAGGCGATCGTGGAAGCCGCCTTTCAGCGTGATGAGGAAAAGGCCTGTGCGCTGCTCAAAGCCCATATCGAACGCTCCAACCTGCGGGTGATCGAGACACTCTTTCCTGAGCGCAGTGGCGGGAAATAACTGTACCTAGCTGCGGTCGCGCATCTCTCTGAAGGACACCGGTGCAACACCGGTACGTCGTTTGAAGAAGCGGGAAAAATAGGCCGGATCATTAAACCCCAGGTCGTAGGCGATCAGGGAGACAGGTACCGAGGAGTAGATCAGCATGCGCTGTGCCTCCAGGGTCAGCCGATCATGCAGCAGCTCGCTGAGGGTCTTGTCTGCGACGGCGGCACAGGCCCGGTTCAGTGATGTGGTGGTGGTGTGAAGCTCCTGGGCGTAGAAGGACGCCGGCTTATGCTCCCTGTAGTGCTGTTCCACCAGCTGGGTGAGCAGGCGGTAAAGACGCTCGTAGTGGCCTTCATCCCGGTCGCGTCGGCTCGCCTGGATGCGTCGGCCCACTTTTAGCAGCAGTGAATAGAGCAGCCACTCAAACATCTGCTTTTTGCCGGTGCGACGGTCGTGGTATTCCTCTTCCATCTGGGTGATAAGTTGGCCGATAAACTCGGTATCGCCAGGGTGCTCTCCCAGGGGAACGATCTGCGGCGTGTACAGCATCTCCTCAACGAACGGGAAGTCGCGCTGGAACTGCTCATCCATGATCACCAGCTGGGAAACGGTGATCACCGAACCGTTGGTGTCATCCCGCCCAAACTCAAAGCCATGTACCACGGAAGGGGGGATGGTAATGATGCAGGGGGCGATCTCGCTGCGCTCTTCACCATCGATATGGACCCGTACCTGCCCGGTGCGAACATACACGAGCTGATACATGCGTGGGTGGGTATGGATGTTGATAGTCCAGTCGAAAAGACGGGCGCGGCTTGGAATATCCTCGATATGGATAAACTCGGGATCGTCGGCGGACTGAGCTTCGCTATAAAGCGCGTAGTTGGAAATACTGCGCGGAGAGGCTTTGCCGAGGGGTGTTGTTTTCATGTCCCTCACCCGTTGGAAAGGCCGGGAGCATTGCGCTCCCGGCCAGTCGTGACAAACCCTAGAGCAGGCCGAGGGCCAGCGCCGGGAAGGCGATGATCAGTGCAAGACGTACGATATCGGACAGTACGAAAGGCAGAACACCCTTGTAGATCGAACCGATTGAGACATCGGGCGCAAACGCCTTGATGACGAACACGTTCATGCCCACCGGTGGTGTGATCAGGCCAAGTTCCACGGTGATCACGGCAACGATACCGAACCAGACCGGGTCAAAGCCGGCCGCCTGTACCAGCGGATAGACCACCGGGACGGTCAGCAGCAGCATGGCGATACTGTCCATGACGCAGCCGAGCAGCATGAACAGGATCAGCACGCTGATCAGGATCATGAACGGCGTCAGGTTCAGGCTGTCAACGAAGCTCACCAGTTCAAACGAGATGCGGGATACGCTCAGGAAGTAACCGAAGATCTCTGCACCGATGATCATAAAGAAGATCATGGCGGAAGTGATCATGGTTTCCTGCAGGGCCTCGCGGAACTCGGCGAAGTTCATGCCACGCCAGATGGCCACGATCAGGGTGGCAAAGGCGCCGATGGCAGCCGCTTCCGTCGGTGTGAAGATACCGGTATAGATACCGCCGATGATGATGGCGAACACGCCGGTGAACGGGATCAGGCCCTTCAGACCCACCAGTTTCTCACGGAAGGTGGTCGCTTCACCGGGCGTTGCCAGTTCGGGCTTGAACTTGACCAGGAGGCTGATGGTAACGCAGTAAAGCACCAGTCCGAGAATACCCGGGATCATGCCGGCGATGAACATATCGCCCACTGATTGCTCGGTGATCAGAGCGTACAGCAGCAGTGCGATGGACGGCGGAATCATGATGCCGAGTGTACCGCCTGCCGCCAGGGTGCCGGTGGCCAGAGAGTCGGCATAACCGTGTTTCTTCATCTCCGGCAGCGCCACGCGGGACATACTCGCAGCCGTTGCCACGGAAGAGCCGGAAATGGCTGAGAAGATGCCGCAGGAGAGGATCGCCGCCAGCGAAATGCCGCCACGCCAGGCGCCGAACAGTGCTCGGGCACCCGAAAACAGCTGATCAGACATCTTCGCGCGTGAGGCAAACACACCCATCATGATAAACATCGGGATGGGGCTGAAACTGTAGTTGGACAGGGTTTCAAACGGGCCGTTTTCAAGAATGGCCATCGCCGGATCAAAAGCGATGATCCAGGAGAAACCGACAAAACCGATGGTCGCCATGGACAAGGCAATAGGTGCCCGCAGCGCCATCATGACCAGCATCAGGCCGATGCAGATCAAACCTATAGTGGCAGAGCTCATGCGCTAAACCCCATTGCAGTGCAGAAACGCTGTTTGGCGACCAGCAGGGCGCGGATGGCCAGCATCGCAGTGGCAAACATCGTCAGTGCGTAGATGTAGTTCATCGGGATCAACAGGTCCTGGGTGGTGGTACCACTCATGACCGCCGCGTGGATCGCCTCGTAGAAGCGCACCGTCATACCGGCGCCGAGCAGGGTGTAGCCGAGAAAGTAGATCCCCTCAAGGAACGACTTCTGGCGCTCGCTGAGGCGCTCGGTGAACAGGTCGACAACCACCTGAGAGCGGTCCACGCAGTAGGGCAGCGCGAACAAAATGGTAAACAGCAGGCCGTACTTGATGATCTCGATCCCACCGATAAAGGTGAGATCGATGCCGCCGTCAGTCACTTTAAAGACGAAGCGTGTGGTGACGTCCAGAAGGACAGTCACCATCATCGCAACGATTAGCACTCCGCTTATCTGCTGCATCACGGACGCAACAGCATCGACCAGGCGCGTAATCTGTTTCATGGGTTACTCCGTTCCTGTTACTGGCAGAGCTCTGCCAGTTCCATGGTCCGTGCGTACACGTCACGAGCGGGCAATCCTTTTTCTTCCAGCTCACTCAGGTAGGTTTCAGTCGCTGCATCAAGCACCGGTTTCCAATCCGGGTTCTCACCGCCACCTTCAATGGTAACGATGGTGTGACCTGCGGCAACAGCGTCTTTACGGCCTGCGGCGTCCAGTTCGTCGAATACCTTACCGGCCTTGTCGGCCCACTTCATACCGGAGTTGTCATCGATAACCTTTTTCAGGTCATCCGGCATGGAGTTGTAGACGCGGTTGTTCATGGTAACCACGAAGGAGAGGCTGTACAGACCACCGATTTCGGTGTGCGTGTTGGCCAGTTCGTTCAGGCGGAAAGACTTCATACCTTCCCACGGCAGGGCGACGCCATCGATAACACCGCGCTGCATGGACTGGTAAGACTCCGGTGCCGGCATGCCGACCGGCTGGGCTTCCAGGCCTTCAAGCAGGTTCGCGACCACGGCGGTCGGGCGGCGGATGCGCTTGCCTGCCAGGTCGGCCGGCTTCTCGACCACGGTATCCTTGAGGTGGAAGTGGCCCTGGCCGTGGGTGAACATGAACAGCGGTTTGGTGTCCTTGTATTCGTCAGCGATCAGACCTTCGTCATACAGCTTCTGAATGACGCAGGAGCCCTGCTGCGCGTTCTTAACAACGCCCGGCAGTTCGACGACCTGGGTCAGCGGAAAACGGTTAGCCGTGTAACCCTGAACAGTAGCGGCCATATCAGCGATGCCGTTTACGGTGGAATCATACAGTGCCGGCGGTTTGGCCAGGGTTGAGGAAGGATACATCTCTACGGCGATGCGGCCATTGGACTCTGCCTCTACGGTTTTCGCCCACTCCTGGAATACGTCCTTGCTGACATCAGCAACAGCCGGGAAGAAGTGTGCAAAGCGGAGGGTGTAATCCGCAGCCAGTGCCTGGCTGGCACCAAAGCTGGAGGCTGCGATTGCAGCGGAGAGTACGGCCGTTTTCATAGTTGTTTTCATGGTTTTCGCCTCGTGTCGTTTAAGCCTTTCCTAGCTTTTGTTGTTGTTATGGCTGTTATCGTTAAGTTGGATTTGTTGTTGGGGTACCCTGAGGGCCTGGTTACAGACCTCATGGTGCTTCATCAAAACTGTTCAGTATCGATCTCTTTCTGCTGCGCTTCGCTGTAGCGCGGGCCGTGAACGGTGCTCTGGTTGATCAGGGCGTTCAGTCGGTCCAGTGTGGCAGCGTCGAGAGAAACGGTGTCGGCGGCCAGGTTTTCCTCCATGTGAGAGGCGAACCGTGTGCCGGGAATAGGTACGATGAAATCGCCCTGTGCCTGAACCCAGGCCAGTGCCAGCTGAGCCGGGGTGCAGCCCGCGGTTTCGGCGATCTGGATGTATTCGTCGAGCAGTTTCAGGTTTTCCGCGTAGTTGTCCGCGTTGAAGCGCGGCATGTTGTTGCGGATATCCTTGGCTTCCAGCGTGCTGACGTCACGCAGGCTGTTGGTCAGAAATCCGCGTGCCAGCGGGCTGAAAGCGACAAATGCGGTGCCGGTGTTGCGGCAATGCTCAAGTACCGCAATCTCAGGGTTGCGGGACCAGAGTGAGTATTCGGTTTGCAGCGCGGCGATGGGGTGTTCCTGCTGCGCGCGTGCGAGGGTGGTGGCGGATACTTCGGACAGGCCGATAGCGCCGATCTTGCCTTCGCGTACCAGGTCGGACAGAGCGCCTACGCTCTCTTCAATCGCCACATTGGGGTCGAGGCGATGAAGGTAATACAGGTCGATGGTTTCAGTCTGCAGACGACGCAGGCTGGCTTCGCACTGGCGCTTGATCGTTTCCGGACGGCCGTTGATCTCTTTCTTGCCAGTCTCCTGGCTGATCTCCATGCCGCACTTGCTCGCCAGGAAGAATGACTGACGCTTCTCTTTCAGCGCCTTGCCTACCAGGGTTTCATTCTTGCCGCCGCCGTACAGGGTGGCGGTGTCGAAATGGCGGTAGCCCATATCGAACGCGGCATGCAGCGCATTGATCGCTTCGTCTTCCGCCACGGGTGTGCCGTAGGCGTGGGAGAGGTTCATGCAGCCCAGGCCGATGCCGGGGTTGGAGAACTTCTGATCCAGAGTCGTAGTCATCAGTGCGGACCTCTTCGCTGCAGGGTGTAACGGGAAGTAACCGGCCCCGGGGGGAGGGGCCGGTCAGTAGCGTGCTTAGCTTTCAGCCAGGCACTGCTCCAGGCGGTTCAGTGTTTCCATTGCTGGCAGGCACTGAACTACGCTGGAATTGGGTTCACGGCCTTCTTTGACTGCGGCGATAAATTCGCGGTCCTGCAGTTCGATACCGTTGTTGGAAACCGCAACGCCAGTCAGATCAACCGGGTTTTCGTTGCCATCTACCAGGTCATCATAACGGGCGATGTAGGTGCCCTTGTCACAGATGTAACGGAAGAAGGTGCCGAAAGGACCATCGTTGTTGAAAGACAGGGACAGGGTGCAGATCGCGCCGCCCGGTACTTTCATGCCGATGCTCATGTCCATGGCGATACCCAGGTCCGGATGGTGCGGGCCTTCCAGAGCCTGGACTTTCTCAGCGGTTTCGCCGGTCTGGTACTGGAACAGGTCAACGGTGTGGCAGGCGTGGTGCCACAGCAGGTGGTCGGTCCAGGAGCGGGCCTGACCCTTGGCGTTGGTGTTGGTGCGGCGGAAGAAGTAGGTCTGAACGTCCATCTGCTGAACTTTCAGTTCGCCAGCCATGATCTTGTTGTGGATCCACTGGTGGCTCGGGTTGAAGCGACGGGTGTGGCCCGCCATGGCAACCAGACCGGTCTTCTGCTGCACTTCGACCAGTTTACGAGCGTCTTCGATGTTGTCTGCCATCGGGATCTCGACCATGACGTGCTTGCCGGCTTCCAGACACTGGATAGCCTGAGAAGCGTGCATCTGGGTCGGAGTGGCCAGGATAACGCCGTCTACGTCGTCACGGGCCAGGGCTTCAGCCAGGTCGGTGCAGTAGTGGGGCACGCCACGCTCTTCGGCGAAGGCACGGATCACATCTTCTTTGGTGCCAACAACTGAAGTGACTTCAGCGCCTTCGATGGCGGCGATGGCATCCATGTGTTTCATACCGAACGCGCCGGAAGCGCCTGCGACACAAAGTCTCATCTGATTATCTCCTAAGCGGGTTCATTCTCTAATACTTATAGGGGATGGTGGAGTTGTTTCTCCAGACACCCGGCAATTCAAGGTCTTATGGGCCCCGGCCCGTGATTTCGGCCGGTGTTTCAGCGGTACTACTCTTGCCCAGAGTACAGACCTATTCGCTTTGGTGAATTCAATGTAGCACCGCCTGCGGGATATTGGATAATTGATTAAGTATAAGGGGTATTCAAAAAAAGCAAATTGAGATGCCGGTTTCTTATAGATCGTCATATTGCTGTGCAGCATTTCGCAGCATATCCAGAAACGCTTTCTGGGTCGGTGTGGCCTGCCAGTTGCGGCGCATGGTGATGCCGATGGGGCGGCGCGTATGGCTCAGGGCGAAGGGGATTACCCGGAGCAGACCCAGGGCCCGTTCATGCTCGATCTGGTGGCTCGATATCAACGTCAGCCGGTCGCTTCCAAGCAGCAGCTCACGGATAAGTATTTGCGAACTGGTTTCCACCAGGCCGCTGGGCGTCGGAATACCGCGGTCAGTAAACAGCGTATCGAAGAAAACGCGAGTGGGTGCGCCGGCCCGGGGAACAACCCAGGGATAGGTCGCCAGGGTTTCCAGGTCCAGCTGGCGGGCATACTCCAGCGGATGACCGCGGCGGCCGACGATGGCCAGGGGCGGGGCGATCAGCTCCTCCTGCAGGATATCGTCTGTGGGTGGCGGGAAACGCAGGGCGCCGATCAAAAAGTCCAAGTCACCGTGGCGCAGGTGGTTGAGCAGATCTGTGTAGGGCGCATCGACGATATTGAGGCCGACCTTGGGGTGTTGTTTGGCAAATTCGCTAATCACCGAGGGCAGAATCGACGTACGCGCCAGTGGCATGCTGCCGAGAACGATTTTGCCCACCTCGCGTGATTGCAGGGCGCTGATTTCGTAATAGCCCTGGTGGATCTCCGAGAACCCCAGCTTGGTGGCTCGCGCCAGCGCCTTGGCGGCTTTGGTGGTGTTTATACCGGTGCTGGTCTTTTCGAACAGCGGCACTTCCAGCAGCTGTTCCAGTTCACGGGCGGCGCGGTGCAGTGAAGATTGGGACACGCCCAGGTTACGACTGGCTATACTGAAGTTCTCCGCTTCGCTGACCGCCACCAGCGCCTTCAGTTGGGTAGTTGTCAGCAGTGGTAGCAGGCTGGTCTGTACGCTGTGACTGCGGCTGGAACGGTTTTTCAATGCTTCCATGGCGCCCTGTTCGATGTAGTCGAGGCAGCGGCGTATGCGGTTATGCCAGACACTGCCGGCGGGTGTTGGATACATACCATCGGAGTGTCGCTCGAACAGTTCGGCCTGGAGAAGCTGTTCCAGTTTCGCGATCGCCTGGGTGATGGCGGGCTGGGACAGAAAAACCCTCGGTGCGGCCTGGCTGATGCTCTTGCAGGCGGCCACTTCGAGAAATACCCGAAGGTGTCTGAGGTTGGGGATGGTGAGGTCCATAACAGCTTCCAGAAAACTTGATTTTGTAGGTGCTATATCAAAATCTAATAGCTATTCGGTCAAAATGAAATAGCCAGTTTGCATTGCTGGCATCAATACTGGTCGCATGTGTGATGTCGGCGGTGGGCCTTATGTCGCTTCCACCGCCGCTCTCAGGGACTGATGAAACTGAGAGTGGTGGGCGCCGATAACTGCGAAAACAAACCTTCAGCGTGATTTCCGCGCGTGAGCAGAACAAGAGAGTTTTGACATGATAATCGACTGCCATGGCCACTACACAACAACACCGCCACAGGTGGGGGAGTATCGCGAGAAACAGAAGGAAGCGGTTGCCAAAGATCCCGCTTTCGTCGGCGAGAAGGGAAGCATCATCATCAGCGATGATGAGATCCGCGAATCGATCGTGAACAACCAGCTCAAGCTGCAGCAGGAGCGCGGTACCGATCTGACCATCTTCTCTCCCCGTGCCAGCTGGATGGGTCACCATATCGGCAACGAGCACACCAGCCAGTTCTGGACCGAGCACCAGAACGACCTGATCCGCCGTGTCTGCGACCTGTTCCCGAACAACTTCGTACCTGTGGCTCAGCTGCCGCAGTCCCCGGGTGTTGATCCGGCCAAATCTGTTCCGGAGATCATCCGTACCGTCGAGCAGATGGGCTTCATCGGGATCAACCTGAACCCGGACCCGAGCGGCGGTCACTGGAACGGCTCTTCCCTGGCTGACCGTTCTTTCTACCCGATTTACGAAAAAATGGTCGAGTACGATATCCCGGCCATGGTTCACGTCAGTGCTGCGTGCAATGACTGCTTCCACACCACTGGTTCCCACTACCTGGGCGCTGATACCACCGGCTTCCAGCAGCTGATGATGTCTGACGTGTTCAAGGACTTCCCGGAACTGAAGATCATCATCCCGCACGGCGGTGGTGCTGTTCCTTACCACTGGGGCCGCTTCCGTGGTCTGGCACTGGACAAGGGCTTCGACCTGGAAGAGAAAGTGCTGAACAACATCTACTTCGACACCTGCGTTTACCACCAGCGCGGTATCGATCTGCTGCTCGATATCATCCCGACCAAGAACATCCTGTTCGCCTCCGAAATGATCGGCGCCGTGCGCGGTATCGATCCGGAAACCGGTCACTACTTCGACGACACCAAGCGTTACATCGACGGCAACACTGTGCTGAGCGCTGAGCAGAAAGCTGACATCTTCGAGCACAACAGCCGTCGTGTCTTCAGCCGCCTGAAAGTCTGATCCCGGTATCGAGAAGAGGAATTCCCATGAAAGAGACAGTAGTAGTTCAGAAGATCGAACGTGCGGACCAGGCAGTCATCGACGGCCTGGCCGAGTGTGGCGTTGCCACCATCCATGAAGCCCAGGGCCGTGTCGGCCTGCTGGCGCACTACATGCGCCCGATCCAGCAGGACGTGGCGGTAGCCGGTTCTGCCATCACCATCTCCGGCGCTGCCGGTGACAACTGGATGATGCACGTAGCGATCGAGCAGTGCCAGAAGGGCGACATGCTGGTATTCGCACCGACCTCTCCGTCCGTGCACGGCTTCTTCGGTGACCTGCTGGCGACCTCCGCCCAGGCGCGCGGCGTTGTCGGCCTGGTAATCGATGGCGGCGTTCGTGACACCAAGGACCTGCGCCAGATGAACTTCCCGGTATGGTCCAAGGCGGTATTCGCTGAAGGCACCATCAAGGAGACCGTCGGTTCCGTCAACGTACCGCTGGTCTGCGCCGACGAGCTGGTCAACGCTGGTGACGTGATCGTCGCTGATGACGACGGCGTGGTTGTCGTACGTCGCGAACACGCCGCTGAAGTGCTGGAAAAAGCACGCAAGCGCATGGAACTGGAAGAAGCCAAGCGCGTACGCCTGGCCAACGGCGAACTGGGCCTGGATATCTACGACATGCGCCCGCGCCTGAAAGAGAAGGGCCTGAAGTATGTCTGATGGCGTCCGCTGCATGTGGATGCGTGGCGGTACCTCCAAAGGGGGGTACTTCCTGGCATCCGATATGCCGACCGATACGGCCGAGCGCGACGCCTTTCTGCTGCGGGTTATGGGTTCGCCCGACCCGCGTCAGATCGACGGTATGGGCGGTACCGATCCGCTGACCTCCAAGGTTGCCGTGGTCAAGCCGTCCGAACGTGACGACGCCGACGTGAGCTACCTGTTCCTGCAGGTGTTCGTCGATCAGCCGATCGTTACCGATGCGCAGAACTGCGGCAACATCCTGGCCGGTGTCGGCCCCTTCGCCATCGAGCGTGGGCTGGTAGAGGCGCAGGATGGTGAGACCGAAGTCCGCATTTTCATGGAAAACACCGGCCAGATCGCCACCGCGCGTGTCAGTACGCCCGGCGGCAAGGTCAACTATGAAGGTGAAGCGAGCATCGACGGTGTGCCGGGCACATCCGCGCCGGTGCCGATCACCTTTGAAGATACCGCCGGCTCAAGCTGCGGTGCGCTGCTGCCCACCGGCAATGCGGTCGATCTGATCGACGGCGTCGAAGTGACAATGATCGACAACGGCATGCCGGTTGTCGTGATGCGCGCCGAAGATATGGGTATCACTGGCACCGAAAGCCGCGAAGCGCTGGAAGCGAACGAAGAGCTGCGTGCCAAGCTCGAGTCGATCCGTCTGCAGGCGGGGCCGCTGATGAACCTGGGTGACGTCAAAGAGAAGTCGGTGCCGAAGATGACCATGGTCAGCAAGGCAACGGATGGCGGCGCCCTGTCGACCCGCACCTTTATTCCGCATCGCTGCCACGCCTCTATCGGTGTGCTCGGCGCGGTGAGCGTGGCAACGGCCGCCGTGCTGGAAGGTGCGCCGGCAGCTGATATCGCCGTGATTCCGGAAGGCAAGCGCAAGACCTTGTCCGTGGAACACCCGATCGGCGAAATGACCGTGATACTGGATATGGATGACGCAGGGGAGGTCGCTCAAGCGGCTATCCTTAGAACAGCCCGTAAGCTGTTCGACGGCGAAGTCTTCACACACAAGAATTGATAGCAGGTGCTGCAAGATGATGGATCCTGATTACCTTCCGTTCCACGCCAACCCGAGCAAGCCTGAGTTCAAGGCACCGGCTGGCGCTGTTGATGCTCACTGCCACGTCTTCGGTCCGGCGGACAAGTTCCCGTACCACCCGAAGCGTAAGTACACTCCCTGTGACGCATCCAAAGAGCAGCTGTTCGGCCTGCGCGACTACCTGGGCTTCTCCCGCAACGTCATCGTGCAGGCCTCCTGCCACGGCACCGACAACGCGGCCCTGATCGACGCCCTGGAAACCGCCGGTGAGCTGGCACGCGGTGTTGCCGTGGTGGATCCGGCGATCACCGTTGAAGAGCTGGAAGCGATGGACAAGGCCGGCGTACGCGCCGTGCGCTTCAACTTCGTCAAGCGCCTGGTCGATACCACCCCGAAAGAGGTGTTCCTGTCGGTCGCCGAGAAGATCAAGCCGCTGGGCTGGCACATCGTTGTCTACTTCGAAGCGCCGGATCTGGAAGAACTGATCCCGTTCCTGAACGAGCTCGATACCACTATCGTGGTTGACCATATGGGCCGTCCGGACGTGACCAAGGGTGTTGATCACCCGGACTTCCAGCGTTTCATCGACTTCATGAAGAACAACGACAAAGTTTGGGTGAAAACCACCTGTCCGGAACGTCTGACCCAGACTCCGCCGGATTACAGCGACGTGGTGCCGTTCATGAAGACCCTGGTCGAGGCGTTCCCGGATCGCTGCCTCTGGGGCACCGACTGGCCGCACCCGAACATGAAGTCCCACACTCCGGATGATGGCAAACTGGTGGATGTGATTCCGCAGATTGCCGTTACTGAAGAGCTGCAGCAGAAACTGCTGATCGATAACCCGATGAAGCTCTACTGGTCTTAAGGCCATCGCGCATCCGGGCGTTACCGCGTCGTCAACCTGGGCACCGCAAGTGCTTCGGGTTGTCGGCGCGTTTTGCCGATGCACCCGCGACGACACGAGGGTTCTACAATGACTAATTACAAGATGAAAGAAGTAGAGGGCACCATCCACTTCGATGGTGAGATGGCTACCAAGGGCTTCTACTTCAACAAGATGTGCTACTCGTTCAACAACGAGGAAGGCCGTGAGGCGTTTCGGAACGACCCGGAAGCCTACATGACCAAATACAAGCTCACCGAAGAGCAGAAGCAGGCGGTCCGTGATAAAGATATCAACCGTATGCTGGAACTCGGTGGCAGCATTTACTACATGGCCAAGTTCGCAGGTATCTTCGGCTGGAACATGCAGGTGATCGGCGGCATGCAGTCCGGCCGCACCACTGAAGAGTTTCAGGCTTATCTCGACAGCCAGGGGAAGGGGAAGAACAATGGCTAAGATCATCGGTGGTATTACCACTTCACATATCCCGGCCATCGGCGTCGCCATGGACAAGGGCCTGGAAAACGAGCCTTACTACCGCGACCTGTTCGCGATCTACCCGCCGATCCGCGAGTGGCTGACCGAAGAAAAGCCGGACATCGCCGTGCTGTTCTACAACGACCACGGCCTGGAGATGTTCCTGGACAAGAAACCGACCTACGCGATCGGTTGTGCGCCGGAATACGAAAACGCCGACGAAGGCTGGGGCATCAAGCCGATTCCGCCGGTAACCGGCGAAACCGAGCTGAGCTGGCACATCGTCAACCACCTGATCGAAAACGACTTCGATCCGACCGTCTGCCAGGATATCAAGGTCGATCACGGCGCCACCGTGCCGCTGACCCTGCTGTGGCCGAACTTCACCTACCAGGGCGTCAAGGTGATCCCGGTTTCCATCAACTGTGAGCGTCACCCGATGCCGAAACCGTCACGCAGCTATGCGTTCGGTAAAGCGATCGGCGAAGCGATCCGCAGCTGGGAGAACGACGCCAAGGTTGTCGTACTGGGTACTGGCGGCCTGTCACACCAGCTGGACGGCCCGCGTGCCGGTATCCTGAACGATGAGTTCGATAACTGGTGCATGGACAAGATGGTTTCCGATCCGGAAGCGATCTGCCAGTACAGCAACGTCGAACTGGTCGAGAAGGGCGGCGCGCAGATGGTCGAGATCGCCATGTGGCTGGCGATGCGCGGCTGCATCAAGGGTGAAGTGGAAGAGCGCCTGCGTAACTACGTATCGCCGATCTCCAACACCGCCGTCGGCGTTCAGCTGCTGATTCCCAAGGATTAATCGCCAGCGATTAAGAATTGTGTAAGGAGAGTAAAGCGGCGTCCTGAAAAGGGCGCCGCTTTTTTATGTGCGTGAGCCGCAGTTGTCTATAAAATACCCGCCTCAAATTTTCACGAGGTCCGGTATGAACTACGAGTTACCCTCCGGCGCTACGTCTAAAGCGGGCGTCTCCCGGAGTGTCGTTATCCTTTTTACGGCGATTGCCGCCTATCTTTGTTACGCCACGCTGTCGCCCGGTAGCCTGGGCCTGAACGCTGTTCTGGTCAGCGTGCTGGTGATGATCGTGCTCAGCCTGATGCGTGTGAACGTGGTGATCTCCCTGATTACCGCAGCAGTGTTGGCCGGCGTGATCAGTGGGCACAGTATTGAAGCAACCATCGGCTCATTTAACACCGGTATCGGGGGCGGCGCCCAGATCGCCCTGAGTTACGCCATGCTGGGTGCCTTCGCCGTGGCGATCTCCAAATCCGGTATTCCGCATATGCTGGCCGACAAAGTGGCCGGTGCCATCGGCAGGGGCGAGGATGCCCGCCATCTGGGGCTGGTGCGCTACGGGGTCACCGCGATTCTGCTGCTGGCGGCGATTTCGTCGCAGAATATCGTGCCGATCCATATCGCCTTTATTCCGCTGCTGGTGCCGCCGCTGCTGTTTGTTATGGCACGCCTGCAGATGGATCGCCGGCTGGTGGCCTGTGTGCTGACCTTTGGTCTGGTGACGCCCTATATGCTGCTGCCGGTGGGTTTCGGATCGATCTACCTGAACGAGATTCTGCTCAGCAGCATCCAGCAGAGCGGCATGGATACCAGTGGCATCAGCCCGCTGTCCGCCATGGCGATTCCTGCCTGCGGTATGCTGCTCGGGCTGCTGGTGGCGGTGTTTATCAGCTATCGCGGCAAACGCGATTACGATCTGAGCCGTATCGAGCGCACCGAGAGTACCGGCGCTCCCTATTCGCCGAAGACGCTGGTTGTTGCGTTGATCGCTCTGGCGGCGGCGTTCGTCGTACAGCTGCTGACCGATTCCATGGTGTTCGGCGGCATGGTGGGCTTTCTGATCTTCTCCCTGTCCGGCGTGCTGAAGTGGCAGGAGGGCGATGACGCCTTCGTCGAGGGGATGAAGATGATGGCGATGGTCGGCTTTATCATGATCGCTGCCAGCGGCTTTGCTCAGGTACTCCGCGACAGCGGTGATATCGATACCCTGGTTTCAGCGGCTGCCGGCCTGGTTGATGGCAGCCGAGCGCTGGCGGCGCTGGCCATGCTGATCGTCGGTCTGCTGATCACCATGGGTATCGGATCCTCGTTCTCCACGGTACCGATTATCGCCGTGATCTTCGTGCCGCTGGCGATTCAGCTGGGTTTCTCGCCGGTTGCCGTTGTTGCCCTGGTGGGAACCGCCGGGGCGCTTGGCGATGCCGGGTCTCCCGCCTCCGATTCCACGCTGGGGCCGACCTCGGGCCTAAACGTGGACGGCCAGCACAACCATATCTGGGATACCGTGGTACCGACCTTCCTGCACTATAACCTGCCGCTGCTGGTATTCGGCTGGATCGCTGCCGTGGTGCTCTGACCCGGCAGCAGGGCGGTGCGCCCGACGGGTTCGTCGTTCTTTTCTTGCTGTTATACTCTGCTGCAATCTTGATCGCAGTCCGGGTAACGCGAGACCGCTTGCCGGACGATATCGGTAAAAGGAAGAGCTAGATGAAACGGGATTATCAGTCGGGCGTTATCGCCGAATCCAGTCGGGATGCACAGTTTCTGTTCTTTAACGGCACTCATGAACCGGGTAGCGAAGCGCAGGTGCGCAAGGTGCTGGCTCAGCTGCCGCAGAGGGTCGAGGCACTGCGTGCCGAGATGCCGGAGGCCAATCTTCACCTGACCGCGGCCATCGGCTCCGCTTACTGGGACCGTATCAACCCCCAGGCGCGCCCGGCTCTGCTGCGTCCGTTCCCGGTGCTGGAGAACGGTATCCGCGTGGCGCCTTCCACGCCGGTGGATCTGCTGCTGATGGTCCGCGCCGACAGCCACGATGCCTGTTTCGAGTTTGCCGCCGATATCACCAGTGCGCTGGCAGGGGCCGCAACCCTGGCGCAGGAGATCCACGGCTTCCGCTACAAGGATGCCCGCGATATGACCGGCTTTGTCGACGGTACGGAAAACCCGCAAGGTGATGATCGTCTCGAGGTTGCGCTGGTCGGTGATGAAGACCCGGACTTTGAAGGTGGCAGCTACCTGCATGTGCAGGTCTACGAACATGATCTGGATGCCTGGAACCGGATGCCGGTGAAAGAGCAGGAAGACGCCTACGGCCGCACCAAGGCGGACAATATCGAGTATCCCGGTGACAAGAAGTCTCCCCACGCGCATACCAAGCGTACCTCGCTGAAAGACGCCGAAGGCAACTCCCTGGAGATCCTGCGTCACAGCATGCCCTACGGTGATTCCAAGTGTAAGGGACTGGTGTTTGTCAGCACCTGCCGCACGCCGGAGCACTTCGAGCTGATGCTCAACAGCATGGTGAATGGTGATGAAGAGGGGCATGCCGACCGTATTCTGGAGTTCACCCGGGCCGTTTCCGGTGCCGCGTTCTTTGCGCCCTCCAATGACTGGTTGCGCGGCCTGGCGTGAGTGTGCTGGTAAGGCTCGCTCAACAGCTGCACTGACCCGGTTGGCTGATGCAGCAGGATAATCTCAACGAGCGTATCTGGCAGGTGGTGGCGGCAATTCCGCAGGGAAGGGTCGCCACCTACGGCCAGGTCGCGGCACTGGCCGGGGCGCCGCGGCATGCGCGTTATGTCGGTACGGTGCTCAAGCACCTGCCAGCCGGTAGTACACTGCCCTGGTTTCGGGTGCTCAACGCCAAGGGCGAGCTCTCCTTCCCCAAAGACAGCAGCGCCTACCAGCGTCAGCGCGAGGCGCTGGAAGCTGAGGGCGTGGTGTTTATCGCGGGTCGCGTAAACCTTGCGACCTTCGGTGTTTAATCCTCTCGACGGCTCTGATTATCTGCATGCGTATTCTGCTTTTGTCCGCCTATGATGCCGCCAGCCACCGTGCCTGGCGCAAAGGCCTGGTGAACGCTTTCCCCGAACACGACTGGACCGAGCTGTCGCTGCCGGCGCGCTATTTCAGCTGGCGTATTCGCGGCAACAGCCTGAGCTGGGCGTTTTCTGAGCGCGAATTGCTAAGTCAGCCCTACGACCTTGTAGTGGCTACTTCCATGGTGGATCTGACCAGCCTGCGCGGCTTCGTGCCTTCGCTGGGGCAGATCCCGACGCTGGTGTATTTCCACGAGAACCAGTTTGCCTACCCCGAGTCAGGGCGGGAATTTCGCAGTGTTGAACCCCAGCTGCTGAATATCTACAACGCACTGTGCGCGGACCGGGTACTGTTCAACTCCCACTACAACCGCAATACCCTGCTTCAGGGCGCTAAAAAGCTGCTGGCAAAACTGCCGGACCAGGTGCCGCCTGGATTGATTGAGCAGATCGAAGCCCACTCCAGCGTGGTGCCGGTGCCTCTGCCGGATAGCGCTTTTGAGAGGACCGACAGCGCAAATGAAGTCTGGCCGCAGAGATCCGGCAGTCTGAAACAAGATGATCCGATCCGGATTGTCTGGGCCGCCCGATGGGAGTTCGACAAGGGGCCTGACCGTCTGCTGGCGATTCTGCGCGAGCTGGAAGCCAGAGGAACGGATTTTCGCCTCTGTATTCTCGGTGAGCGTTTTCGCAACAGTCCCAAGGAGTTTGATCTGATCGCCGGGGAGTTCAGCCACCGCCTCGATCAGTGTGGCTATGCGGAAAGCCGTGAGGCCTATCTGGGCTGGCTCAGAGGCGGCGATATCCTGCTCTCGACCGCCACTCATGAGTTTCAGGGGCTTTCCGTGCTAGAGGCTGTCGCCCAGGGCTGTATACCGGCGCTGCCGGCGCGGCAGGTTTACCCGGAGCTTTTTACAGAGGCTTACCTGTACAGGGACTGCGGAAAGGATATCCAGCGCGAAGCGGGCTCGGCGGCGGATCTGATCGAGCGACAGGCTGAGACATTAAAAGCTGGCGCTGTTGAGCCGGCGTCGGTGGCGGGGTTCAGCTGGAGTGCGCTCAAGCCCCGCTATGCGGAGCTGTTTTGCGCGCTGACCAGCGGGGCGACGGAGTGATCAGTGCGCCTCTCCCTGCTCACGCAGGATCTCTTCCAGGCTGACCTTGGCGCAGACCGTATCCTTGAGGAACTCGATCAGGTTGCGGGCCGAGCTGCGGATCAGGTTATCCATGTTCTCGTCGAGGCAGTTGCCATCCTCATCAAACACCTGTTGCACCTTGGCCACCGACACCACCATCGGCAGCGGCAGTGCGCCGACGTGGGAGCAGATACCGCGCAGTTGTTCGGTGGATTTGATCGCGCCGATCACGCCGGCGGCAACGCCAAGGATCGAGACCGGTTTGTCGGCCAGCACGCTGGGAAAGCCCAGGTTGTCGATGGCCAGCTTCATCGGGCTGCTGATACCGCCATGGTATTCCGGTGAGGCGAGAATCACGCCGGTGGCGCTTTTGACAGTTGCCTGAAACTCCTCGATCGCTTCCGGTTTGCGGGCCTCCATGCCGGAGAGTGGCAGATCGAGCTCTTCGAGATGGACCGCGCTAACCTCAACTTCCGGGTATTTTTTCAGTTCATCCAGTGCAACGGCCAGGGCTTTCGCGGTGTAGTTACCGGGGCGAACGCTGCCGCAGATAGTGACGATTTTGATAGCCAAGGTGTTCTCCTTCAGCGGGTGGAATTGAAGAATGTGAGGACAGTTTAGTCGCTTTATACAGCGCCAGGTTTTATGTGGATCTACACCGGGTGTTTACCAGCGCGCTTTTACACGGCTGTTAAAGTGATTCAAGGTGCGTTTGTCGGCGTTTAATCGGCCGAACCCATGGGTTTACACTGACAAATGCCGCGCTAGTTCGTATCATTCACCTCCCGATTTATCCCGGAGTCCGAGCATGTCCGACACCCCCGTCCGCCTGACCGAGTACAGCCACGGTGCTGGCTGCGGTTGCAAGATCTCTCCCAAGGTACTGGATCGTATTCTGGCGTCCCAGCTGTCGCTGCCGGATTCGCCCAACCTGCTGGTGGGCAACGCCAGCAAGGATGATGCGGCCGCTTACGACCTGGGTGATGGTCAGGTGGTGTTGAGCACGACCGACTTTTTTATGCCGATTGTCGATGATCCCTTCGACTTCGGACGCATCGCCGCCACTAATGCGATCAGCGATATCTACGCCATGGGCGGCAAACCGCTGATGGCGATCGCCATTCTCGGTTGGCCGATCGACAAGCTCGGTCCTGAAATCGCACAGCAGGTGGTGGACGGCGGCCGTCAGGCCTGCGCCGATGCCGGTATTCCACTGGCGGGCGGGCACAGCATCGATGCGCCGGAGCCGATTTTCGGCCTGGCCGTGACCGGCCTGACCACCCGCGAGCAGCTGAAACAGAACGATTCGGCCAAACCGGGTGACAAGCTCTATCTCACCAAGCCGCTGGGTATCGGTATCCTGACCACGGCGCAGAAGCAGAAAAAGCTGCGTGATGAGCACGCCTTCCTGGCGCGGGATATCATGTGCCAGATGAACCGCATCGGCGCCGAGGTTTCCCGGCTGGAGGGCGTTAACGCCATCACTGATGTCACCGGCTTTGGCCTGATGGGCCACCTGGTGGAAGTGTGCGAGGGCAGTGGTGTGGACGCCCGTATCGATGCCGGATCTGTCCCGGTGATTCCTGAAGCGCTGGATTACCTGGCCCAGGGCTGTATCCCGGGCGGTACGCTGCGCAACCTGGACAGCTACGGCCACAAGCTGGCTGATATGGCGGAGGCCGCACGCCACCTGCTTTGTGATCCGCAGACCAGCGGTGGCCTGCTGATCGCCGTGGATCCTGCAAAAGCGGAAACGCTTGAAGTACTGCTGGCGGAGCAGGGCGTCGCAAACCTCTGTATCGGTGAGCTGCTTGCGGCGGGCGGTGAGTACCGGGTTCATGTGGAAGGTGAGGTTGGCGCGTGAGTCATCGTCCGGACACCGGGGATTTCCTCGACATTTTTCTTAACGATATCCCGCTGATCGATACCCGCGCGCCGGTGGAGTTCGAGAAGGGCGCCCTCCCGACCAGCGTCAGCCTGCCGCTGATGACCAACGATGAGCGCGCCCAGGTGGGCACCTGCTACAAGCAGAAGGGCCAGCAGGCGGCGATCGAACTGGGCCACAGCCTGGTATGCGGTGAGGTCAAAGAGAAACGCGTTTCCGCCTGGGTCGATTTCGCCGAGCGCAATCCCCAGGGCTATCTCTACTGCTGGCGCGGCGGACTGCGCAGCCAGACCTGTCAGCAGTGGATGCACGAGGCCGGCTGTGATTACCCGCGTATCAGCGGCGGTTACAAGGCGATGCGCCAGTACCTGCTGCACGAGTTTGAACAGATCTGCGCACACCAGCCGCTGTTGCTGCTGGCGGGTAAAACCGGCTGCAACAAGACCGATATGATCAACGAGTTCTCCTACAGCGTCGATCTGGAAGGGCTGGCCCATCATCGAGGCTCCAGCTTTGGCCGTCTGCCGGGTGGCCAGCCGACACAGCTGAATTTCGAAAACGCCCTCGCGATCGATCTGCTCAAGGCCAAACACAGCCAGGCGGTGGCTGCAGGGGCGCCGATACTGCTGGAAGACGAAGGCCGTCTGGTTGGCCGTTGCGCGCTGCCACCGGAGCTGCAGCACGCCATGGAGCTGAGCCCGCTGGTGGTGCTGGAGGTGTCGCTGGAAGAGCGCGTCGAGCACAGTTTCCACAATTATATTCTCGACAAACTGGTCAAGTGGCAGCGTGCCCTGGGTGAAGAGGAAGGGTTTGAGGCCTTTGCCGATGACCTGGTCCAGTCGCTTTATCGTGTACGCAAACGTCTCGGCGGCGTGCGTTACCGGGAAGCCGCTGAACTGATGGAGCGCGCGCTGGAGCGTCACCGCAAGGGTGACCCGGAGATGCACTGGGACTGGATCCTGGGGCTTCTGGTGGACTATTACGATCCCATGTACGACTACCAACTGCGTAACCGAAAGGGCAGAATTGAATTTACCGGCAACCGTGAAGAGGTGCGTGAGTATCTTGCGGCAAAGGACGTCTGACTTTTACTACTGACAAGGAGCAATCATGTCATTTCTTCGCAAAATTACCGCTGCAATCGCACTGCTGCCGGCGCTGGCACAGGCCGATACTTTTGTCTTCACGGCGATTCCCGATGCCGATGAATCCCGTCTGCAGGAACGTTTCGGCAAGGTGGCCGACTACCTGAGCGAGCAGCTCGATGTGGATGTGAAGTACATTCCGGTGAAATCCTATGCTGCCGCGATCACCGCCTTCCGTAACGATCAGGTGCAGCTGGCCTGGTTTGGCGGTCTGTCCGGCGTGCAGGCACGTCGTCTGGTGCCGGATTCCGAAGCCCTGGCCCAGGGTTATGAAGACCAGTTCTTTAAATCCTACATCATCGCCAATACCTCCACCGGCCTGGAAGCGGGCGATGAGCTGAGCGCTGAGATCAAGGGCAAGACCTTCACCTTCGGCTCCAAGGGCTCCACCTCCGGCCGTCTGATGCCTGAGTTCTACCTGCGCGAGCACTTCAACGCGGCACCTGAAGAGGTGTTCTCCCGTGTCGGCTTCTCCGGCGACCACAGCCGTACCATCGCCCAGGTTCAGTCCGGCGCTTACGAGATCGGCGCAGTGAACTTCGCCGTCTGGGAGAAAGAGAAGGAAGAGGGCAAGGTCGACGAAGAGAAAGTGAAAGTGATCTGGACCACGCCGACCTACCCGGATTACCAGTGGACCATCCGTGGCGATGTGAACGAGCGCTTTGGCGACGGTTTCAAGTCTAAGGTACGCGAAGCGCTGCTGGGCATGGACGATCCGGACCTGCTTGCAAGCTTCCCGCGTGAAAGCTTTGTGCCGGCGTCCAACGACGACTATGCGCCGATCGAAGCAACCGCCAAGGCGATCGGTCTGCTGGACTGAAGATGAGCACGCTCCAAACCAAGAGCAAAACGGTGTTCCGGCTGGCGGGTGAATCGCTCTCGCTCGGCGGGAACCCTATTCTCCATAGCATCGATCTGCAGATCCATACCGGTGAAAAGGTGGCGCTGATCGGCCCATCCGGCGCCGGTAAAACCAGCCTGCTCAATCTGCTGTATGGCCAGTGTCCCGGACAGGTGGCGCTGCAGCCGCAGCAGGCCGGGCTGGTAGATCTGCTGTCGACCTATCAGAACATTTTTATGGGTGCGCTGGACCGGGTCGGCACTTTGCCGGCGCTGTGGAACCTGGTGCGCCCTTTGAACGAACACCGGGCCGAGATTGAAGCCATAGCCGAAACACTGGGCCTGGGCGACAAGCTCTGGCAGTCGGTGGATCGCCTTTCCGGCGGCCAGCGGCAGCGCGTTGCCATCGGTCGCGCCTTGTATCGCAAACAGCCGGTTTTCCTCGGTGATGAGCCGGTCTCCGCGATCGATCCGTTGCAGGCGCAGCTGCTGCTTGAACATCTGCTGGACAACCATGACACCGCCGTGGTCAGTTTGCATAACCGTCAGCTGGCACTGCAGTATTTTGACCGGCTGGTGATTATGGTGGCGGGCCGGATTGTCTGTGACGCACCGACATCGAGTCTGAGCGAAGAGAAGCTCGACGGTTTTTATCAGCAGGATCCGACGCCCGAGCTTTTCGCCGAACCGGCGCTGGGCGGTGAGTGGGCGATATCCGGTTCATGATCACTGGCTTGTTAAAGCCCCGGGGTAATTCCTCCGCACGGGCGCTGAACGGCGTCTGTGGGCTGCTGATTCTGCTTGCGCTGCTGGCACTGCCCTGGGCCGATATCGAAATCTACGCTGTTGATCCCTGGCAGGAACTGGGCCGTATCGGACAGGGCATCATGCTGCCGCATTGGGACGGCTGGCGCATCCTCCTGGATGCGGTGGGTCAGACTGTCGCCTTCGCGCTGCTGGCTGTGGTGCTTGCGGCGCCCTTGGGCCTGTTGCTGGCGATGATCTATCACTGGCGTGCGGTACGGATCTTTTGCGCCGCGATCCGCTCGGTACATGAGCTGTTCTGGGGCCTGATCTTCATGCAGATCTATGGGCTCAGCGCTACCACGGGCCTGCTGGCGATACTGGTGCCCTTTACCGGTGTGTTTGCCAAGGTGTTCGCCGAGATCTTCGAGCAGCAGGACAGCACCCCGGTGGCAACGCTGGGTTCAGGCGCGCGAGGTATCAAGCGCTACGCCTATACCCTGATCCCCCAGTCCTGGCCGGCGCTGACCAGCTATACCCGCTACCGCTTCGAGTGTGCGCTGCGCTCCAGTGCGATTCTCGGCTTTATCGGCCTGCCGACCCTGGGGTTTCATCTGGAAACCGCCTTCAAACAGGGTGACTACCCGGAGGCCGGCGCGCTGCTCTGGGTCTTTGTTCTGCTGATCGCGACGATCCGTTTCTGGATGCGTCCACGTCTTTTACCGCTCTATATCATCGCCGCCATCTGGCTGCTGCCGGAAACCATCGGCTTCAGTAACGGCGGTTATCTCTGGCAGTTCGTCAGTCATGACATCTGGCCTCGCGCCTTGCTGGAAGGGCAGTGGCGCGAAGCGCTCAGCTGGTACAGCGGGATGTTCACCGAGCAGGTCTGGCCCGGCATCGTACAGACTCTGCTGCTGACGCAGCTGGCTCTGGTGCTGACCGCCGTTGTCGTGCTGGCCACCTACCCCTTTGCCAGCCGGGCGCTGGCGGGGCCGGTGCTGCGCTGGCCCGGACGCTTCCTGCTGCTGGTGCAGCGCTCCACACCGGAGATGATCCTGGCGTTCGTGTTTCTGCTGCTGTTCGGCCCGTCCGGCCTGCCGGCGGTGCTGGCGCTGGCGCTGCACAACGGCGGCCTGATTGCGTTTCTGGTGGCTAACGCCAGTGATGCGGAGTTGGTCAGCCGCCTCGGTCGTCCCGATGATCCGAGGGGGTTCAAGCGTTACGCCTACCTGGAAACCCCGCGCCGTTTCCCGGCTATGCTGGCGTTTCTGTTCTACCGTTGGGAGGTGATCCTGAGGGAAAGCGCCATCATGGGGATTCTCGGTATCGCCACACTGGGCTTCTATATCGATTCCGCATTTGAAGAGATTCGCTACGACAGGGCGTTCCTGTTAATACTGTTTACCGCGCTGCTGAATATACTGGTAGACGCGGTATCCCGTCGGCTGCGCCGGGCCGCGGGCGCGGATACGCCGCAACCGGGCAGAACACCAACCGCCAAACTGGACAGACAAAATGGATGAGCAGGTCATGCAGGAACTGGGTCAGTTCCAGGAGATCTACAACCTGGTTGTAGAGTTTTTCGTCAACTACAGCTTCCAGATTCTGGGTGCGATCATCATCATGCTGGTCGGGCTCTGGATCGCGGGCAAAATCTCAAGGCTGGTGTTCGGTCTGACCCAGCGCCATCACCTGGATATCACCCTGAGTCGATTTATCGCCAGCTGCGTGAAGGTGATACTGGTGGCGATGGTAGCGATCGTCGCCCTCGGCAAACTGGGGATCAGCGTCACGCCGCTCGTCGCCATGATCGGTGCCGTCGGTCTGGGTGCCGGCCTCGCGGTTCAGGGACTGCTCTCCAACTACAGTGCCGGCCTGACCATCGTGCTGACACGGCCCTTCGTCGTGGGGGATACCATCAGTGTGCAGGGGATTACCGGTCAGGTGAAAGAGGTTCATCTGTCGCATACCATGCTGACCAACGAAGATGGCGTGGAGATATCGATCCCCAACAAACATATCATCGGCGAGATCATCCAGAACTCTCATCAGCACATGTTGGCCGAGCTGAGCATCGATATCGCCTACAGCGCCAAGCCGGAAAGGGCGATCGCGGCGCTTAACCGGGCGCTCAAGGAGTACACCGAAGAGCTATGCCAGGAACCGGGCCCGCAGGTCGGTATTGAGAAGTTTGCCGACAGCGGTATTACCCTGGGCGTACGCGTCTGGATCCCGACCGAGCACTACTATGATGTGCTTTACCGGGTGAACCTGTCGCTGTTCAACGCGCTCAAGGCTGAAGGGATTGAAATACCGTTCCCGCAGCGGGAAGTGCGGTTGCTCAACCCGCCGTCCGCTGCCTGAACAAGCCCGCCCCCCATCGAATGGGGCAGAACCGGTCGAGAGACTGTTCTGCCCCATTTTTGCTTCAGCGCCCAGGCCAACCACCTCAGCGTTCAGACTTCGCTCTATTGCAGCTGGTTGCAGATAAGGTCGATTCGTTTCTGCAGGTGAGCAGGTGAACTACCAGCCGTCGGTTTTCAAGATCGATGACGGCAGCGTCGATATGAAGGATAGAGCGGCTGAAAATGGCGCTCGTGGAGAGGTGATACCTGGGGGAGCAGGGGGGACGGCCTGCGTTAAGTCGCTGTTGATTAACGCAGGCCTGAGGTTTACGCGGCCCGGAGTTTTGTCTCGCTGCGACGTCCAACCCAGCGCATGCCGGTGAGGATCGTGAACAGTGTGACCAGATACACGCCGATCTGTATCGAGGTCGGGCGTTCCTGGTAGCCCACCAGAATGTGTAGCAATTGTCCCAACGCCGATTTTTCCGACAGAATATCGCCGCTATCCCACAATGGCGCGCGATAGGGCATTACGCCGGCCTGCATCAGATAGCCGGCTGCGGAGGCTGCCAGGCCGGCAGCAAGTAGCAGAATCATCCAGCCGGTGATTTGGAACAGACGACTGGCGGGAATACGCAGCAACCCCGAATAGAGCAGGCGACCGACAAGTACCCCCGCTACGACGCCGGCCAGACTGCCTAACAGCATTGAGCTGCTGGAACTGCCGCTGGCGGCTACGCTGTACATGAACAGCACCACCTCAGATCCTTCCCTTAGTACGGCCATGCCGGAGGCGACGGCGAGGAAATAGAGCGGCAGCGTACCATCGGTAATTTTCGCACTGACGTTTTTAAGGTGTGCCACCAGCTCTTTGGCATGGTGTGACATCCATATGTTGTGCCAGGCAAGCATGAGGACCGCGACGATCAAAATGCCGGCGTTCATCAGCTCCTGACCGAAGCCATCGAAGGCTCCGGTGATAGAGCCTGCAAAGAATGCTACGAGGCAAGCACCTGCCAGTCCCGCCAGAAGGCCGGCGCCAATCCAACGGGTGCGGCCCGGCAGTCCGCAGGTGGCTGCCAGCAGGATGCCAACGATCAGTGCTGCTTCAAGCACTTCTCGAAATACGATAACGGCGGCACTTAGCATGATGCGACCTCTTTACGGGTTATTTGACGATCAGGGCACCTTTGGCACTATCTTCGTGGAACTCACCGACGAACTCATAGCGGCCGGGTTTGAATGGGCCTACCAGGATGGTTGCCTGGCTGTTGCCCGGGATTACCTTCTCAATATCGAAATCTTCGCCTTCGAACTCTTCCGGGGTATCGTCATCGTTGGAGACGATCAGCTTCACGCGCTGGTCCGCGGGAATAGTAAGTTCCGCGGGTGAAAACCTGTGATCCTTGATGGAGATTTCGAAGCTGGATTCGTCAGCCATAACCGCGGTAGAAGCGACAAGCAGCGAAGCGATAAGCAGATGTTTCATGGGGCAGTCCTTACTGATATTAAACTGACAAATAATAATCATTATCGTAAAAGCATCCCTCTTGGCGCGCAACGCTTACGTGGATTGTGGGAATTCGAAAAAGCGAAACTGTCTGTTGCAACTGCCGCACCTGTTTAACCATCGAGCTGACACCTTCCCGCCTGGCGGGGATAATGTCACCGTGCGTAGACTGAGCCGGCAGGTCAAAAAGGCACATCTGTCACACCGGCTGCTGACCAATGGAGACGGGGTTGAAATCTTTCTCCCGAGCAAACACATCCTTGTTGAGATCATCCAAGTCTCCCGTCAGCGATCTGCCCTACCGGTTGAATCTGGCACTGTTTAACCCCCGCAAGGCTGAAGGGATTGAAATACCGTTCCCGCAGCGGGAAGTGCGGCTGCTCAACCCGCCGTCCGCTGCCTGATACAGGAGGCATCATGAGCAAAGCATTAATCGTTGGCGCCAATGGCAAGATCGGTCGGATTCTGGTCGAAAAGCTGAACCTGCAGGGCACGCCCTTTGTGGCGATGGTCCGCAGTGAAGAACAGGCCGAGCGGCTGCGTGAGAAGGGGATAGAGGTCGTCGTTGGTGACCTTGAAGACCCCAGCGACGAGCTGCTCGATGGTTGCGATCAACTGGTGTTCACCGCCGGTTCCGGCGCTGCCACCGGCGTCGATAAAACCGTGCTGGTTGATCTCTGGGGAGCCTGCAAAATGGTCGACGCGGCCAGGCGCTGCGGTATCAAACAGTTCATCATGGTCAGTGGCCGCAACGCCGGCGATCCGGATAAGGGCGCGGTCAAAATGAAGCCCTACCTGATCGCCAAACATTTTGCTGACCGGCATCTGCTGGAAAGCGGTGTGCCCAGCACCATTCTGCGTCCGGGCCGGCTGCTCGACGAACCCGCCGAGGGCGGTTTTAGCAGCGAACGGCCCGCCGATCCGCAGGCTCAGGTGATCAGTCGCGAGGATGTGGCCGATTTGATCGTCCATTGCCTGCAAACACCGGCAACCATCGGCAGGATGGCGGAGGTCTATCGCGGTAGCCGGGCGGTGGATGAGATAGTCGGCTGATCGCTGGTATGCCGAAATCACAGTGCGGCGGCCTTATTCTTTGGCTGCCGTGCTGTCAGCCAGTTTTTAGACCTTCCTAAAGAAATCCAGGCCATTTCAGGGATAAAATAGCCTGCTTAAAAGTCTGCCTGTACAGCGCGTTGTTGCCTTAATCAAGGCACGAGGTGAGTTTCAGTTACAGACAGATGAGTGCCAGGATTTCGGATAACAGGAACAGCATCCGTTTTCTACCCGCCAGGATGTTCCGACAGAGTGGTTTACCATGCCTGATTCCCCAACCAACCGGTCACTGGAGCGCGGTATCCAGCTGCTCAAACTGATCGATCGCCTAGGAGGGGTGACGCTCAGTCAGCTTGCCCGCGAAGCGGATCTGCCAAAATCCACGGTGCGCCGTCTTCTGATGACGCTGCTTGATCAGCGCCTGATCCGCAAAAGCCTTGCCGATGGGCTGTTTCGATCCAATATCTTCCTGCCCGTTGAAACCGAGTACGAACTGCCGCCCCACGCCTGGCGGTTATGCGAAGTGGCGGGGCCCGTGATGCTGGAGCTGGTCGAAAAGGTGCGCTGGCCCTCGGATCTGTTTGTACGCGAAGGCTCTGGCATGCGCTACATCGAAAGCAGCCGCACCAGCACCCCTATATCGCTGTATCGGGGACGGCTGAATATCCGCGTCAGAATGCTCTACTCGGCAGCGGGGCGTACCTACCTTGCCTACTGTCCGGAGGCGGAGCGTCAGCAGCTGATCGAAGAGACCCGAGGCGAACGCCCGGCAGAGCTGACCGACGAGGGCGTCGAGCGCCTGGGTCAGCGTATCCGGCAGCAGGGCTATGGCACCCGGCAACCGGGTTACACGGGAACAGTCCTTCCAGATGATGGTTTGAGTGTGATCGCCGTACCGGTGTTAAACGAGCAGCAGCTGCTGGGCTGTATCACGCTGCTCTGGGTGCGGGATTATATGAGCGAAGAGCAGTTTGCCGAACGCCACCTGGCGGAACTGCAGGCTGCCGCCCGGGAAATCGCCAAGCGCTATGTGCAGTTGGACGTCAAATCCTGATCCCCGCATAGGGGATATAAACTAAGCCAGTCCCTACACAGAGGAGCTGCGAACGGGCTGGAGGCTGGTTAACCTTAAAGAAACTGGGCTATAGTGATGCCGTGGGGTAAAGGAGTACCCGCTGATCCGAATAATCGCATGCTCGATGCTCGATGCTCGATGCTCGATGCTCGATGCTCGATGCTCAGAGCAGCACAACCGTATAATCAGGATGATTACATACAAGCGATCGCCTCCCATGCAACGCCTTGCCAAGTATGCTTCCCAGTCCCTGGGGGCTTCTTCCTCTACAAGTCTGTTAGAGCCTTTCCTTAAGAGGTTCAGGGCGTATAGGGAAATACCTTTTTCTGGAAGTTCTACCATCAGGACTTGCCTTTTGCACCTATCACAAAGTCTGTTGGGTACTGAATTTTCACCTAATATCAATTGGTTACTTGGACTTCTTTCGCGATGGTTAAGAATTAAAAGGTATACCAGCTAATAATTATTATGAGGTCGTAGACCTCATTAACAGACTGTTATAACTCTATAGGAGGCTCTAAATGAAAACCTACTATATACAAGACTGCCCTTTATGCATGAGTGTAGCGGAATACTGCTACGTAGATGCTCGTAACAGGAAATACTTCAAGTGCCCAAAGTGTACGTATTTCCAAATTTCCCGGCGTGCTGAAGAATTACTAGTTGAAAAACCATCAAGCGTTTAAGGATGGGCTTTCCAATATGGCTCCACGCGCACCTCAAGAGAGTCTCTTAACAATCCTCATGCCCAGTGCTACGGATCTCAAGGATGAGCCCGATATTTCTATCAAAGCAGCATACGTTGCTAAGTCGGAGCTACCTTTAAAGTGCGAGTAAGTTATAACAAGGCATTCAAAATCGTTCGCTGCGCTCACTGGGGCCTCGCTACGCTCGGCCCTTTAATGCAGCGTTAAGAGGAGGGTATATGGAAAACATGGATAAGTTTAATAAACTCGTTGGCACTATATTTGGTCGTCTTTATGAGGAGTTTCCTGTTCCTGTCCAGTTAGTGCCTGAAAACTTTCTGAACCACGTAATCGATGTAGATGATGAGAACGGAGCTTTTAGCTTTTCAGAATATTTTGAAAGTACCGTTAAGTGGCTTGAAACTGCCGATTACGTATGGATAGCACAAGATCAATCTACACTAGCTGGTCCTGCATATGATTTAGTGCGAAGCGAACGTGGATTAGAGGCTCTTCGTAATGTGCCAAGCTCCTTGGAAGGTAACGCCTCAATTGGAGAACGGTTATCTAACTTCTCTAAATCTAAAGCATCTGAAGCCGTAAGCACCCTTATCTCATTAGCAATTACTACACTACAGCTAGCACATGAACAGAGAGGGATCTCTTAACAAAGCACAGGAGTCGCTCCCGTTGGTCGCTGGGACGTCCAAAACGCTGTGCTTATTTGGCCGCACCTGTGTGCGACGTGAAATGGCAAAGGAAGAATCGTGAAAAACCTGAAAGAAGAGATGTTAACTGACGATATAAAGTCAGCAATGACCTTTGCATCCGTATCAAAGTGGTTAAAAATAACTCTGGCAATTGTCGTTATTTTGGCATATGTCACTGACAGTACGTGGGTTACAGAAGTGTTAGTGGCCTCTGTGGTTGTATCGCTAATATTTCCGCTTGGGTTCTTTGATGTGTTTATCCAAAAACTATTGGGGTACAACACTCAAAAGATAGCAGAGCGTCAAATACTAAATTCTGCTGAAGCCAATGAGCACTTTGAAAAACTAAATAAAAAGGTCGGTAGATAATGCCAATTAACAAGCGGCAACAGTCGCTCCCTACGGTCGATGGGACAGCCAAAAAGCTGCGCTTATTTGTCTGCCCCTATGCCGAGCGTTATACATAGAAAGGAGTTTTTAAAATGAAAGCTGTGATAGGTAAATTAAGCAGGTTTTGGGAACGTTTCAAAGAAGAGAACCCCAATTTGCAGGTGAGTATACCTGTTGTCGGTGGGCTCTCTACTAATATTCCTTTGTCTGAAAAAGGGAAAATGAAGAGTGTTCGCTCAGGCTTTGATAGTAACGACAAAAAATCGCCGTTTGTACAGATGGATACGGAAGCTTTAATTAAATATTACAGTGAATATGAGGCAGGAAAAGAATACAAGTTTTGTAGATCACCTTACGCAGAAAGCGTTCCATTGAATATAAACGGAAAAGGTTTTTCGTATGGTAAAAATGTTAATGACCTTCAGCTTGTTGTTATTAGTGCTAAGTACACTCCACCAGATCATCTTATCCCTCACTACCAAAAATCATTAGAATTATTCAAAAAAATAGGGAAGGTCATAAGAGATCCAGAAACCAGAAACTGGGAAAATAACAAATCGGTTCGGATATCAAAATTTGATCTCAAAGATAATGTTATCTGTATTCAGCCTGCTACGTATTTTGACCAGATTGGAACAAATCTAACTATGGATTGGTCTTCTGGTTTTTTGTCCGATGATAGTACAGCTACAATAAGAAACGATATTGAAAAGCATGACAAAAACGCTCTGCCCCCGCTTAATTCGTCAATCTTAGCAAATACTTTAGGAGTTGCTGTTGTTGTATTAAACCCTGAAACAAAAGAAGTGCTGATTCCAATCAGAGGAAGCGAACAAGCAATCATGGCGAATGGTGAAGGTAAGTTTCACTGTTCCGCGTCAGGAGTGTTTGAGTGGCTGGATGTGAATAAAAAAGGTGAGTTAGGTTTTGACTTTTTCATGCAGGGAATGGAGAAGGAAATTAAGAGCGAGATTGGTCTGGATAGAGAGCTTTATGAGTTAATCCCTCTAACTTTTTCAAGGGAACTGGTTAGAGGAGGGAAGCCTCAATTATTTTTTGTTGCAGAAACAAATATGGATATTAGCACTATTAAAAATGAAATGAAGGGTGCAGAGGAGAGTTGGGAGTTTATTGATGAGAGTGATCTGCCAGAGGGTAGTCAGCTAAGGGGGTACATTGAAAACCCTCTAGAGGCCCCTCAAAATATGTTTACTTATGAAGGATGGATGGCAATGAAAATTGCTTTGGCATACATGTATGATATCGAGCCTCCATTCCTTACATGCTAAGAATCTATAGTATAAAAAACGCATGTTATCGGACAGGTTTTTCTTTTCACTTCAAACCAGCCTCAAATGCGGGTGTTAAACAAAAAATTCCATGAGATTACTCATCTTATTCCTATTGTTTGCCGCAGGTACTGTACACGCCGATGAACGCCTTCTTAGTAAAGGCAGCGGTTACGTTGTTCCGGAAGGTAAGCTCTGGATAATACGCAATGCTCCGCCCGCTGATTGTCGGGTATGTACCGCGGATGTGTATGTCAAAGGTGAGCTAAGCAACGTCGAACTGAACGGCACTATCTTTCACGGCAACTTTGATTTTTCGTTCCGCATCAGTGAGCATGCTGAGGTTAAGCTTTATCCGGGCACGGAGATTTGGCTTGGTGATACTCGGCCAGAGCTAATCGTTACTGAGCAAGAACGCTAATCGTGAAACACAGTGTGAAAACTTTTGGAATTGTTCGCTCGAAGTCTATCCTTTCACGTTCAAGCCTGTTTCAACCCACTCAACGCATTTCAATTAAGGATGAAAACTATGTCTAACGATAACCGCGAAGTCACCGTCGTCGATATTAAGATGCCTTTCCTTTCCATGGTCATATTTATGGTGAAGTTTGCCATCGCCTCCATCCCCGCGTTTATCATCCTCAGCATCATCTTCAGTGTGCTGTCGATGATCTTCGGTGGCATGTTCCACGGCATGGCGCGGTTTTAGAAAGATAAAGACAGCTGCGGCAGCTGAGCTGGCAGGATAGTTCCGAATTTAGCCGTCACATATAAGGGAATGGAGTCTGATGAAAAAACTGCTGATCGTCTTAGTGGTGGGTGTGCTGGTCTATGGCTATATCGACCAAAACCCCGCTCTCTTGGAGTCATACACCCAGCCGCAGGAGGGTGGCAGTGATGCGCGTCTGGCGCAGGCGTATGAAGAGCAGCTCAGCGATCTTCAGGTGGCTGGCGCGGGGGAGGTCGTGCATCTGCTGCCGGATGATAACCAGGGCAGCCGGCACCAGAAGTTTATCCTGAGACTGGCAACCGGTCAGACACTGCTGATCTCTCACAATATCGATCTTGCGCCCCGGATCGATTCGCTGCGCGAGGGTGACCGGGTGGAGTTTTACGGCGAGTATGAGTGGAACCCCAAAGGGGGCGTGGTGCACTGGACTCATCATGATCCCAGGGGGCGCCATGAAGGTGGCTGGCTGAAACACCGGGGCGTCACCTATCAGTAACGGCTACAGCCGCCATCCGCTTTATCGCGAGACGGAACACCACCGCTGGTGTTTCGTCTATGCTTGATTGTATCAACCGGCTCCATCGACAAGCCTTCTGGTTAGTTCCTATCTTGTTTACGTCAGGTTGCTACTGACTGACGCGCTAACGCAAAAACAGAGTGGTTTCCATCTTGGCCGAATCGGCTTTCTTGTATTCAAGATATTGATATTTAAAGGCTTAATTTATTTTTGCTGGCTGCTTTTTTGACCATTTTATGGCCATGAAAAAACTTGGGTTAAAAGTATGTTCGCCGGGCCGGTTCCCCGATAGACTGCGGCATCAAAAATAACCGCAGCCAGCGTTTTACTGAGCAGGATCTCAAAGCGTGAAAGCAATTATTGGTAGTGAAGAGTGGTGCACTTTCCCTGAACTGGGACTGCCCGCCATCAAGGCGCGTATCGACTCCGGCGCGAAAACCTCCTCTATCCATGCGTTCAATATCCAGACGTTCCGTCGTAATGGTGAGCCCTGGGTCAGCTTCGAAGTGCATCCGTTGCAGAACAACCGCCGCACGGCGATCCGCTGTGAGCGTCCGATCGTCGATAAGCGTTCGGTGAAAAGCTCCAGCGGTATTGCAGAGACCCGCTACGTTATTTCCGTGCCGGTGGAGCTCGGGGACGAGCGCTGGGATATCGAGCTGACTCTGGCCAACCGCGATTCCATGGGTTACCGGATGCTGCTCGGCCGCGAGGCGATGAGCGGCCGCTTCCTGATCGATCCTTCCAGCAGCTTCTACATGGGCGAGCGCTCCAGCGAACAGCTGCAGGCGCTCTATGAGCGCAAGGAGATCGCACGCAGCGGCCTGAAGATCGCGCTGATGGCCAGTAACCCGGATCTGTACAGCAATCAGCGGATTCTGGAAGCCGGCGAAGAGCGCGGTCACGAGATGGTCTTCCTCGATATCAAGCAGTGCTACATGAAGCTGGATGCCAAGGACCCCGAGGCGCATTACCGCGGTGGCAAGGTGCTGAAAGACCTGGATGCGGTGATTACCCGCATCCGGCCCAGCGTGACCTTTTACGGCTGTGCGCTGGCGCGCCAGTTCGAGAGCATGGGCGTGCACACCACGAACACCTCTGATTCGGTGATCAAGAGCCGGGACAAGCTGTTCTCGCTGCAGCTGATGCTCAAGAGCGGGATCAATATTCCGACCACCGGCTTTGCCAACTCGCCGATGGACACCAACGACCTGATCGAGATGGTTGGTGGTGCGCCGCTGATCGTCAAACTGCTGGAAGGTACCCAGGGACGCGGCGTGGTGCTGGCCGAAACCAAGAAGGCGGCGGAGAGTGTGATCAACGCTTTCAAGGCGCTGCGGGCCAACCTGCTGGTGCAGGAGTTCATTAAGGAGGCGGACGGCAAGGATATCCGCTGCTTCGTCATCGACGGCAAGGTGGTTGCCTCTATCCAGCGTACTGCAGCGCCGGGTGAGTTCCGTGCCAATATTCATCAGGGCGGTACCGCCAGTATCGTCAAGATCACCCCGGAGGAGCGCAAGCTGTCGATCACGGCGGCCAAGGCGCTGGGGCTTGATATTGCCGGTGTCGATATTATCCGCTCCAAGAACGGACCTCTGCTGCTGGAGGTTAACTCCTCACCGGGGCTGGAAGGGATCGAGACGGCCACCGGCAAGGATATCGCCGGTATGATGATCGCCTCGATCGAGAAAAAGCTGGGCTGGCGCAAGGCCCTGGGTAGCGAGCAGGAATAACGGGCAGCCAGGCTGCCATCCACTAGGGGTACCGGCTTCGACCCGACGTAGTGGGGTCTATATAGGTCAGACAGGCTGGGTAGCTGTTTAGAAGCTACCCAGCGTTATGCGTTAGAGCACGGAGGCCAATATGTCGATGAAGGTCGTCGCTTGGTTGCTTGTTACCCTAGCCGCCATTTATTTCCTGGTGTTGGCTGCCTTCATAGCATACCACTACATCAGGTTGGGCTCTCTGGCTGGCCACACCTGGTTTTTTCGGGCTCCTGAGCTGGCTGCTGTCACCATCGTCAGTTGTGTCGCGTTACTCGTGGGCGTCGGCTTGTTGAAGGCGAAAAAATGAGTATCCCGCCTAATGCGCCACCCATATTTCCATCATCCTGCCTGGATTATTTTCTGTTCTGACCCCGGCTGTCCTGCACACTCCGAGAAAATCCGCTGACTGCACTGGCTGCAGGGATCCGGGTTCAGCCGGTTCATCAGCTGTTCCAGCGCCGGTTTCGGGGCATCGAATATCAGTGTCTCGCCCAGCTTTTTCAGGTAACCGTTTGCATCCAGTTCGTCGATCACCCGTCCTTTCAGGGAGCTGAACAGCAGTTGCCCGCCATCGTTTTCGATGCGGCGCGCCTCCTGGATCAGCATCTCGGCACCGGCGATATCGATAAAGTTGATCCCTTTACCCACCACCAGAATGCGGCTGCCGGGTGCTTCGCTGAAGAGTCGGATCTGTTGCTGCACGTGTTCGATGGCGCCGAAAAACAGCGAGCCGTCGATACGCAGTATCTTGATTTGCGGGCACTGCTGCAGGTCATAACGCGCCACGTTGCGGATGCGCCGGTCTGGCCTGTCCTGAATCGGCGCAACCTCGGTAACGGTGGGCTTCGAGGTGCGCTTCAGGTAGATGATCAGCGACAGAATAACGCCGATATAGATGGCGAACTCCAGCTCCACCAGCAGCGTGGCCAGGAAGGTGACCGCGAGGATAGTCGCTTCGTTGCGATTGGCGCCCAGAATCTGGCGGATATGGTGAAAGTCGATCAGGTTCCAGGCGATCAGGAGGATGGTACCGGCCATGGCGGACAGCGGCAGGTAGGCGGTAATCCCCGGCATCAACATCAGGATCAACGCCAGCATCACGGCAGCGAAAATCGCTGCCAGCGGGGTGCGGGCGCCGGCATCATAGTTGGCACCGGAGCGGGTGAACGAGCCGGAGCCGGCAAAACAGGAGAAGAAACTGCCGACCAGGTTGGACAGCCCCTGGCCGATAAACTCCTGGTTACCGTTGATCTGCTGGCCGGAGCGCACGGCGATGGCGCGCGCGATAGAAACCGCTTCGATCAGGCCCAGCAGGGCCACGGCAAAGGCACCTGAGGCCAGCGTCTGCAGCGATGCAGGGCTCAGATCCGGTGACGACAGCGGCGGCAGGGTGCCGGGCATGGCGCCAACCAGGGCAACACCTTTACTGGCGCCATCCAGCAGGAAACAGGCAAGGCTGCCCGCCGCCATGGCGATCAGCAGGTGCGGCAGGCGCCGGTGGATACGGCGCACCGCGATGGCGGTGGCCAGGGTAATAACACCGATCAGCAGCGAGTAGGGGTTCAGGGCGCCGAACTGGTCATACAGGGCGAGCAGGCCGTCGATGAACGAGAGCCCGCCGGCGACCTCGACACCGAACAGATGCTTCAACTGGCTGGCCGCGATGATGATCGCCGCCCCGGCAGTAAAACCGATCACCACGGTATGGGAGATAAAGTTGACCAGGCTGCCCAGGCGCATCAGTCCAAAGGCGAGCTGAATCAGGCCGGTCAGTAGCGTCAGAGTCAGCACCGTACCGATGTAATCCCCGGGAGCCAGGCCGCCGGAACTGGCGACACTCATCACCACGATCGACATAGCCGCGGCGGGGCCGGAGATCATGTGAGCGGACGAGCCGAACAGTGCCGCGATAATGGGGATGATGATCGCCGTGTACAGGCCGTATTCGGGCGGCATGCCGGCGATGAGCGCGTAGGCAACCCCCTGAGGCAGAACCAGCACGGCGCCGGTCAGACCGGCCATCAGATCCTGCAGCAGCGTTTGCCGGTTAACGTTTCGCCCCCAGGCCAGAAACGGCAGCCAATGAGAGAGCCTGCGGTTCATGCGACGAACCTCCATTTGAAAATCGGTGAGTGTTTGCACGTGACCGCCCGGTCACATGAAGCGGGGTATTCTGTGTTGGAAAAAAATGTCCCCTGGCGGTGGGAAACCCCTGCCAGGGGAGGGCCGCTAATGACGGCTAGTCAAATGATGATTCCGAAGTAGGAATAATGTAGTGCGGCAAAAAAAATGGGCTTGCTCAGATTTCGAAACTATCTCAGAAGTTGAAACTACCTCAGAAGTTGAAACTACCGGGAGTTGAATCTGCGTCAGGCCCGGCTCTGGTTAAATGGCTGGCATCACCAAAGCCGGGCCCGGTTTCTGGTTTAGAACTTGTAGTTGAGCGTCAGACGCGTATGGAAAAGATCGTCGTCAGCAACGGCTTCACGATCGAAGTCCATGTAGGACGACTGCACCCGGGCGCTTAGCCCCTCAACGTTCTGGAACTGGTAGCGCACGTCGACGCCGGCTTCGTAACCACCGTCGAAATCCTTGCCGCTGGCGGCGATGCCTGCGTCACTCTGTGTCCAGTCGGAGTAGACGAAGTTGGCTTTCAGACCCGCTACGCCAAAACCGTAACCGACACGCAGGGAAACGGTATCCAGGCCGGCAAAGATCTCGTCGATAAAGCCGGATTTGTAGCTGCGGAACATCGGCACGTGGCCAAGGGATCCGGGGAAGTTGCCATCATCCTGAACGGAGGTATAGCCCAGCTGAACATCGACGCCTTTGATCTTGGTCTGTGCCTTGACGCCCCAGTAGCCGGTATCGTCGCGGTTTTCATAATCGGCGGTCAGGGCCTTGGCGCCCAGCACCCAGCTTGAGTCGGGTACCTTGTAAGTCAGGCCGAGGAAGCCGGTATCGTAGGGATCAGCGGTCACCGGTGCTGCCGGCGGATCGCCCGCGGGGTCGTCATTATCGTTCGACAGCCACTGGGCTTCGATATTGAGGCCGCTAAAGCTGTTGTTGCTCAGGTAAAGGGAGTAGACCGGATCGTCGTACTGCTTGTCTTCCTGGGTAATACTGCCGTTCGAATCATCGCCGTAACGCAGGTTCCAGCGATCAACCACGAACAGTTTCAGCGTGGTATCGGGCAAGTCGCGGTTTTCAACAACCAAAGCATCGAAAGAGTCCTGCATCGGGAAAGCGCCGCTGTTCATCAGCAGCGGGCTGACGATTTTCTGGCGACCGATCTTCAGGCTGGTCGCTGTCATCTCTTTGTCGAAGGCGTACTCCAGGTAGGCAAGGCGCAGGTCGGTTGCATCGATGGTGACACGGGCGTCATCTTCGCCACCGGCCGGGGTCGGGCCGCTGTCCTTATCGTGAATGCCCCAATCGCGGCCGGCCTGGAAACCCACCACGGCTTTGAAGCCTTTGAAACTGCCGGTTGCATAATTCAGCTCCAGGGCCGAGCCCAGCACATGAGCATTGTTCAGCGCACCTGCTTCCGGCTTGGCATCCGAGTAGGAGCCACCCGCATAGACGTTACGTATCTCACCGCTGACCTTGCCGCCGGTCAGGGCTTCGCGAAAGGAGTCTGCCTGCACGTTTGCGGTGGTCGCTGCAGCAATGGCGGCTGCCAATAGGACATCAGGACGAAGTTTCATATCAGTACTACCTTTTTAGTTTTATTAACCGAAGCAGCGTTAATGCTTCTGTGTTTTGGGTTGCCGATTAATATCGTCTTGCAAAAGTTTTTTGCTTTTCGTTCGGGCCGTTTTAGGTGCGCAAACGCCCTATCCATCCCGGTGAATGGAGAGCCAGATCTGATCCTTCAGTTGCTTTCTTTATCTGCCAGAGAGCTAGGATTAGGTGTGTTTAATTCTCGCCTCTGCAACATGTTCCCGGCGCTGATATTCCCTGCACCGGGTTTTGAGCAAAAAGAGGAAGACGGGCCGTGAAGGGGGGAAGCGGTCCGTCTTCCTGACTTCCTGTCTTCGGGAATTGCTTCCCTAGGCCCGTCGAATGGCACGTGGACTTTCATCCATCGTGGCCGTGATCTCCAGGGCCAACTGCTCCATAAGTTCACCTTTCTTCAGCTGATATTCGGGATCAGCCCAAAGGTTTTTAAGGTGTAATGGATCTTTCGCCGTGTGGTAGAGCTCACCCCAGTCCTCGCCGGGGTAAAGGGTCAGGCGCCAGTCGTGCGAATACAGGGTACGGCTGCGTGATGCCCGTTTCAGGCCCATGCGCGGCACGTTGTCGTTGTGCTCGATCAGCAGCTGCTTGCGGCCGTCACCGCTGGCAACGTCTGCCAGCAGGTCGCGCCCCTGAATACCGAAGTAGGGGCTGATGCCGGCGCGGGCCAGGATGGTGGGGCCGATATCGATGGCGCTGCCCAGCTGGTCGGTGGCTGTGCCTGCCTTTTCGCCCGGGTCGCGCCAGATGAACGGCACGCGATGGATCGATTTACGCATCCATGGGCCTTTCAGCAGCATGTTGGCATCGCCCAGGTAGTCACCATGGTCGGCGGTGTAGATGATCACCGTGTTCTCATCCAGACCCTTGGCCTTGAGCGCGGCCGCGATGCTGCCGACAGCGTCGTCGATCATGTCGATCATGCCGCCGGTCAGTGCCATCGCTTCCTTGATGTGTTCTTCGGTGGCGGCAAAGGCTTCCTGGGGTGTATTCGGGTACTCACCTTTTTCCAGGCGCTCGCGGGCAAAGTCCAGCAGCGGTGTCGGTCCTTCCAGGTCGTCTGCCCTGACTTCCAGATCAAACTGCTCCGGCTTGTACCTGTCCCAGTATTTGCCCGGCGGGTTGAACGGGTGGTGCGGATCCGGGAAGGAGACGAACAGGAAGAACGGCTCGTCCGGATCGGCTTTCTCGTTGATCCATTCCACCGCCTGGTTTTCGATGTAGCGGGTCGGATAGATCTCCTCGGGCATCTTGGTTCGCTTTGCCTGAGGGCAGGTATAGCTGTGCTCGTACTGCTCCTTCGGGTCGCGCAGACGTTCCCAGTCCGGGGTCTGTTCGCGCAACCACTGCAGGTAATGGCCGCCGGCCCGGTCACCGTGGTCGGTGACCATGTCGATATAGTCGAAACCGTAATACGGGGTCGGGAAGTCGTAGCGTCCCGGCCCGTCGTACTGGCTCGGTTCCTCATGCACGTAAGGCTTGTAATCGTCCTTCCAGGCTTCGGCGATGGGGCCGTTGTATTTTTTCTCCAGTGCCGGCCCGAAGGGGGCATCGTTGGAGGTAAACGGCTGCAGATGGCTCTTGCCGACCGCAGCGGTGTTGTAGCCCGATTTGCTCAGCACCTCGACAAAGGTGTTGGCGCGGCTGGACAGGGCGCAGCCGTTATATTTCAGGCCGTGCACACTGGGAAAGCGTCCGGTGAGGATGCTGGCACGGTTGGGCATACAGACCGGGGAGGCGGTGTGGAACTCCTCAAAGCGGATACCTTCGGCGGCCAGCTGGTCGATATGCGGTGTGTTCAGCACCGGGTGTCCGTAGCAGCCCAGCCAGTCGGCGCGCTGCTGGTCGGACACGATCATCACAAAGTTTGGCTTGCGATTCACTTTAGATCTCCTTCGTCTTAGGCGCGGCGACCGAGTTGTTCTCCGGTGCTGTCTTTGCAGCCAGGACGCGTCGCATCACCAGCGCAGTACCGATTGCCAGTGCAACAAGTTTGGCGGCAACAAAGGGAGACAGCAGGGCCAGGGCCAGTCCGAACAGTGCCAGGCGTTCAACGGCAGAGAGTTTGACGCGGTCGAAGCCGATCAGTGAACTTGCGGCCAGGTAGATGGCGCCGATCAGGCTGATGAGCGAAAGAGCCAGGTGCAGAAAGCTGACATCTGCGCTCGACTCGGTGCCCAGCAGCAGCGCCGGATCCAGGGCAAAGGCGAAGGGGATCAGGAAGATCATGGCGCCGATGCGTGAGCTCTCGACGGCTGTTGCGATCGGTTTACCTCCGGAGATCGAGGCCGCTGCATAGGCCGCAATCGCCACCGGCGGTGTGATCACCGATGCCACGCCGAAGAAGAACACGAACATGTGCGCAGAGAGCAGGTCCAGACCGAGCTGCTGCAGTGTGGTGCCCATGACGCTGATGATGGCGATATAGGCCGGCAGAGTCGGCATACCCATGCCGAGTATCACGCAGCCGATGGCGGCGATAATCAGCGCAAAGATCAGTGACGACCCGGCAGCGCTGGTCAGCAGGACGGCGAGCTTGGACGGAATACCGGTGGCTTCCAGTGTCGCAACAACAATGCCGACAATAGCGATGGCGATGGTTAACTGCGCGACCGTATGGCCGCCGGAAGCCAGTGCCTTGATCAGTTTCACCGGCTTTTGGCGGATCTCCGGGTTGATCAGGCTGAGCGGGAACAGCAGCAGGATGGCTGAAATCGATGCACCGGCCGGTGACATGCCGCTGGCCAGCAGCCACACGATCAGGAAGATCGGGCCGAATACCAGGATCAGGTTAAGCCAGTCCTGAGATTCCGGTTTTACCACTTCCTCGTCTTCTTTGGCGGTGATACCCAGGCGCTGTGCCTCGAAGTACACCGACATGAACAGGCTGGCGTAGTAAGCCAGTGCCGGCACGAGCACGGCGGTGATAACCGAGAGGTAGCTGACACCAACGATATCAGCCATAACCAGTGCGGCTGCACCCATGATCGGGGGCAGGATCTGTCCACCGGTGGATGCAGAAGCTTCCACGGCGCCGGCAAAGTTGGCAGAGAAGCCGCGACGGCGGATCATCGGAATGGTAACCACACCGGTACCCACTACGTTGGCAACGGCGCTGCCTGATACGGTACCGAACAGGGCCGATGCCGAGATGGCGGCATAGGCCGGACCACCGCGATAGCGGCGCATGGAATAGAACGCGATGCGGATCATGGAATTACCCGCGCCTGCGCCTTCAAGTACCGCACCCAGAATGATAAAGGGCAGAACCGTGGTCAGCACGATACCCAGGATCGAGCCGAGGATGCCCTGGTCGATGCTGTACCAGAGGTTGGCGGCCAGTGTTTCGCTGATGTCTGCCGGTACTGTGGCAAAGACGCCTGGCCAGTACTGGCCGGTGGCCAGATACAGGAAGGCGCAGATACCGAGGATGGCGATCGGGGCGCCCCATTGCTTCCAGCAGATATAGATCGTCAGTGCGGCGGCGATGGTCGCAATGATCCCTTCACGCGGGCCGAAGAAGAAAATATCGTTGATCAGCACCTGACCGATACGGTAGCTATCCCAGCAGATATAGGCAGCCAGCCCAGCGGTTATGGCAAACACCACCAGGTCGAGAGGGCGATGCTGCTTGACCAGTCGATGGGCCAGAAATGCCATAATGCAAAGCCAGAAGAACAGCGGTCGATACCATTCGATCGGGAAGGGGCCAATACGTGGCAGCACGTCAAAGGTCGGCAGCACATTGCCAAGACCAATCAACGCGATAACCAGTCCGACCAGGAAGCTGAAACGGGAATAGTTATTGGAAAGCATGGGGCACCTGAGACTTGATTGAGACGGGCCGGCGGGGCCGCCGGCCTTGACGCTCGGAAAGGGGCGCAGTTAGAGCAGGTTTTCGGGGACCTCGATCCCTTTTTCCTGGTAGTAACGCACGGCACCGGGGTGCAGCGGTACGTTTACACCGGTAAAGGGTTGACTGGCGTCGATCTGTTTCATCAGCGCGTTAGCCTGCTTCATGGTGTCGAGGTTTTCCCAGAACGCCTTGGTTACCTTGTAGGCAGTATCGTCATCCATCTTGGCATTGGCGACGATGCTCATCAGCGTGGTGCCAGTATGAATTTCCTGGTCGCCGTTAACCTGGCCGGAGTAGGTGTTAGGCGGGATGGTTGCTTCACCGATCACCTGGTCGGCGGCATAGTCTGCCCAGGCTTTGGAGGCGAGAACATCTTCACCGATAGAGAGGATACGAATCGGGCGCTGCAGGCTCAGTTCGTTCAGAGACTGGGCGCCAATCGGGTAGAAGCCCACGTACAGATCGAACTGGCCATCCTGGAACGCCTGCATGGCGGAGCCCCAGGGGATTTTTACACCTTCGTAGTCGGTGCCAGCCTTGTAGCCACCGGTAGCCTGCTCGAGCATGCCTGCTGTCTGGCCAGCGGCTGCACCGGCCGGCGGGCCGATAAATACACGCTTGTCCTTGATATCCTTCCAGTCTTGGATATCTGAGTCAGCCCAGACAATGGAGTGCATGACGCTGGCAGAGAAGCCGAACAGTGCGCGCAGGTTGCCAGAAAGCTTTTTGGCCTGCTCAGCTGTGTTCTTGTACGGGCCAACCCCTTTTTTCATGGCATTGATAGCCGGTGGGGGGGCAACGGCAAGATCCAGCCTGCCAGCGGCTACCTTGATGATCGACTTGGTCAGGGACTGGCCAAGGACCACCTGCAGGCTTACACCTTCCTGTGCGGCATAAGGGGCGATAGATTGGGGAACGATTCCGGTCAGGGAGGCGGAGCCGGCTCCTTCGAAGCTAAGAGATTGTGCCTGAGCGGCAAAAGCTGAGATGGAAAGGGCGCCAGCAATGACTGTTCTTTTGATGAGGTTCACTGTGCATTCCTCTTGTTATCGTTTTTATATGAATAGATTGTAGTTTGATGATAGAAGTATTGAAGGGTATAAATGAAATTGTTTTTTAGTGGGTAGGTATACAAAAAAGAATAGATGGATCCGCGTTTACTCAAACAGCTCTCAGTCATCGTGAAGTGTGGTTCGCTAAGTCGCGCCGCTGAACGCCTCAACGTCACACAGCCGACACTGACCCGCGCCGTTCAGGTCATCGAGAACCAGGTGGGTGGTCCCGTTCTGGTGCGAACCGCCAACGGTGTGCGGCCAACCGATATCGGATCCCGCCTGGCGGAGGTCGGTGAGCGTATCAATGACTATGCCGAGCACACACGCACCCTGATAGAACAGTGGCGGCAGGGGCTCGGAGGGGAAGTCCGGGTTGGTGTGGGGCCGCTGCTTGCTCTGGGAGCGATCAACGGTTTCTTTCCTGAAGCGATTGCCGACAGCCGTTCGGTGGTCCACTTTGTCACAGCCACCGCTTCGACCCTGATCCGGCAGATGCACGAGGGGGATCTGGACCTGGTGCTGACTCCGGCCAATATCGATGTGGTCCAGGAGGACCTTCAACGGCAGATCATCTTCCACGATGAAATTGGCATCTTTGCCGGTGTGGACTCTCCTTTCTATGGAGATAAGTCGCTGATTCAGCCGGAAACGCTGAGGTCGCAGCACTGGATACAGTCCGGCGCCAGCTCCGGGATCTATGAGGCGCTGGATTCAGCGCGCTTCAGTAGCCCGGCGCAGATGATCTTTACCGGTGGCATCGACATGGTTATCTCGCTGTTGCAGACCAGCGATATCATGGTGGCCCTGCCAAAGCGGCTTACCCTGCTCTCCGGCCGCGTCGGTGATGATCATCTGCTGGATGTCGATACCCTGTTGCCGCGCCGGGATATCGCGCTGTGGATGCCCAAGCGCAATCTTGAGCGGCCGGACGTGACCGATTTAGCGGAACGGCTGAAGCGTTTCTTCCTTGATCTCGACGAGACGGCGGCGGGTAGGACATCGAACTTTAACGAGGGTGACTGACTTTTAGAACCTAAAGGTAGCGCGGGCTAGTCTGGCCGGGCCCCCTCACAGTCCTGTTTCAGCAGCAGGCTGTTGCGCTTCGATACCTAACATGACCATACTTCATGAAACTCTGATTTCTTAAGGTGTGTCGTGAGTCCAAAAGAACAGTCCTTCCTCTCGCGGGTCCGAGCGATTCTTCCGGAACTGCATCCTGCCGAGCGTCGCCTCGGTGACTTCGTCTGTGATTTCCCTGGTGAAGTCGCCAGTTATTCTGCCCAGGAGCTTGCTGCTCTGGCCCATGTGTCTAAGGCCACGGTATCGCGATTTATTCAACGTCTTGGATATGAAAACTACGAAGAGGCCCGGCGCCACGCAAGGGCAGAGCGGCAGAGCGGGTCCCGGCTGTTTCTGGCTGCAGCCTCCGATTCCGACGATGGGCAGTCGGTTAGCGCCCATGTCACGCAAAGTATCCAGAACCTCGAAAACACCTTTATCTCCGTTGGTGAGTCGCAGGCGAACTCCATTGCCGAGGCTATTCTTGGCGCCCGTAAAGTCTGGGTTATCGGCTTCAGGGCCAGTTCTGCCTTTGCTGTTTACCTGCAATGGCAGCTCACCCAGGTTATTGAGGAGGTCGTGGCGATACCCGGGGCCGGCCAGACTCTTGGTGAGCATCTGGTCAGCATGTCTAAGGATGACGTGGTGATCGTTTTTGGCCTGCGTCGCCGTGTCACCCAGATCGATCCACTCATTGAGCAGATAAACAAGCAGAAGTCCCGGCTGCTTTATATCACCGATGAAAGCGTTGCCTTTCAGAAAAGTGCCGAATGGCACCTCCGCTGCCAGACTTTGGCACCTGGGCCCCTGTTTAACCATGTCTCCGTGATGGCGCTTTGTCACCTGATCATCTCGCGTTGCATCGAAACCGCCGGTGCAAAGGGCCGCTCACGCCTGCGCAGCATTGAAGCGTTGAACGACGTTCTGGACGAATTGTGAGCACTTTCGGTGCACTGTAAGAAATAAATGACTCATAATTAAGCACGTGAAACCCTGGTTTCTTGGTGGCGATTAGCGTTGAGCCAGGCTAACTTTATGTATCTATTTGTGAAACTGTGGTTTCATAGAATTTGGTATGAAACTTGTATTCCTTTTGGTGTGCGCTGAATAAGCCAAACTCTTACTGACCGATAAAAAAGGACAATCTCATGCTGAAGAAACTGATACTACCGCTGGCAGCCCTGGCTCTGCCTACTGCAGCCCTGGCCGATACGATCAACCTGCGTGTTCTGGGTCAGCCCTCAGGCTCTGGACTTATCGCTCAACAGAAAGAGCAGCCCTTTTTCGAACAGCTGGCTGAGAAAACCGGCCTCGATATCAAGGTGGAATACCTGCCGGTCGATGTTGCTGGCATACCCGATACCGACGGTTTGCGGGTCTTGAAGTCAGGCCTGTTCGACATCGTATCTATCCGCGGCCCGCAGGTAAGCCGTGATGAGCCTTCAATCCTCGGCCTGGACCTGGTCGGTCTGAATACCAGCTACGAAGCCGGTAAAAAACATATGGATGCGTTCAGCGGTTACGTCGGTAATCGTATGGAATCCCAGTTCAATGCGAAGCTGCTGGGTGTATGGCCGGCGGGCCCCCAGGTTCTTTTCTGCGAGCCCTCAATCCAGGGATTGAGCGACCTGGATGGACTCAAGGTGCGTGTCGGCGATCAAAGCGCGGCTAACTTTGTTGCCAAGCTGGGCGCGACGGGCATCTCCATGCCATTCGGGGAGGTCCAGCAGTCTCTGGCGCGCGGTGTGGTTGATTGCGCTATTACCGGTCCTGCATCGGCCAACTCCGGTGGCTGGCCGGAAGCCACTACTACTGTTCTGCCTATCGCACTGCAGATGGCGGTAAACGGGTATGCGATCAACACCAAGACCTGGTCCAAGTTCACACCAGAGCAGCAGGAGAAGCTGGCTGCGGGTATCAGTGAATTGAATGAGGAAATCTGGGCCTTCTCCGAAGAACTCTACCTGGATGCCATGCACTGCAATACCGGTAATCCGGATTGCCAGCGCGGTAAACCCTATTCACTGGTCGAAGCTGCGGTTTCAGAGGCTGACCTGAAAACAGTGGCTCAGGCTGTTAGTGCAGTCTCTCTGCCTGTCTGGGCTGAACAGTGCAACGCCGTTGCCGCCGATTGTGAAGCGGTCTGGCGTGAAACTGTCGGTGCTGAGCTCGGCCTTTAAGCGCTGAGTCGAGGAAGAGAATATGCATACCTATGCTCGTACGCTTGGCATCATGTTCGGGGTCATATTGTTCTCGCTGTCAGCGGTTATTACGCTGGAAACGCTGCTAAGGAAATTGTTCTCCTTTTCCCTCGGCGGCATCGATGAGCTGGGCGGCTATGCGATAGCCGTCGCGGCTCCGCTTGCATTCACCCTGGCACTGATCGACAACTCGCACATACGGATCAATCAGTTAACTGGTCGCATGCCCGAGAAAGCCCAGGCTTTGCTGAACGTGGCTGCGACGCTGTCCATGGCGTTGTTGTCGATATTTTTCCTCTATTTCACCGTGCAAACCGTTATGGATACGCACACCTATAAGTCGATCGCGCAAACCCCTTGGGCGACGCCACTCATCTATCCCCAGGTGATCTGGCTGGTTGCCATGCTGACTTTCCCTGCAGCGACGGTGATCCTCGCATTCAGGGCACTCGCGAGACTGCTCAAGCGTGATTGGGCCGCGCTCATCAACCAGTTTGGGCCGGTGTCGGCGCAACAGGAGCTGCAGGCGGAATTGGATGATCTGAAAAAGCGGGAGGGGTTTGAGTAATGAGTATCATGATAGTGGGGCTCGGTTTTGCTGCCATGCTCGCGCTGATGCTGTTGAGCATTCCGGTTGCGGTCGCAATCATCAGCGTTGGCGCGATCGGGGGTTACCTGATGTACGGTATGCCGCTGGTCGATATGATGGGCGGTGTTATCTGGTCCAGCCTCAATAGCCACACGATGCTGGCGATTCCTCTGTTTATGCTGCTTGGCGAACTGCTGCTGCGTGGTGGTATTGCCGATCGCATGTATGACGCCATGGCCGTGTGGCTGGCGCGTCTGCCGGGTGGTCTGCTGCATACCAATGTGGCTACCTGCACGCTGTTTTCCGCGACCTCCGGTTCGTCCGTCGCAACGGCGGCAACGGTGGGTACCATCGCGCTGCCTGCGTTAAAGCAGTATCAGTATGAGCCCCGTCCGTCGCTGGGTTCTCTGGCCGCCGGCGGCACCCTGGGGATTCTGATCCCGCCGAGCATAAACCTGCTTGTGTACGGCTCCATCGCTAATACGTCCGTGGGCCAGCTATTTGCCGCCGGTGTGGTGCCAGGCATTTTGATGGCGCTTTGTTTCTCGGCTTACATCTTTATCGCTCACGGCAATGCCGGCAGTAAGGCGACGGATCTTGTAAACAAGCCCTACGCCGAGAAGCTGCGGCTGGCAAAGCACCTGATACCGCCGCTGGTAATCTTCGGTGTGGTGATGGGCTCTATCTACGGCGGACTGGCTACACCCACCGAGTCAGCCGCTATCGGTGTAATGATCGCCCTGGTTTTTGTGGCCCTTAACCGGCGTTTGACCGTCGATCTGCTGATCGAGTGCTCGATCCACGCGGCTAAAACCAGCGGTATGGTGATGATCGTGCTGGTATGCGCGTTGTTGCTCAATGTAACCATTTCAATGACGGGCGCTGCGCAGGCGGTAACCCAGTGGATCGCATCGTTTGAAATGCACCAGCTTTCTCTGCTGTTGGTCTTACTGCTGTTCTACATCGTGCTTGGCACGTTTATGGATGCCATGTCGATGCTGGTTCTGACGGTGCCGATCGTCATCCCGATCGTCGTTGCCGCCGGCATTGACCCGGTCTGGTTCGGTATCTTCATTGTCATCATGTGCGAAGTCGCGCTGATCACTCCACCCATTGGCATGAACCTGTTCGTGGTTCACGGAGTCCGCGTTGACGATGGTCCGTATAGCGATGTCACCCGGGGTGCACTTCCTTACGTAATTATCATGATGTTGTTTACGGTTCTGCTGATGATCTTTCCTGGCATCGTCATGTGGCTGCCTGAACTGTTGGCGGGGTGATCATGACTACTCGAATGAATGAAGCGGGTGCCTCGCAGCGACGCCTGCTGGTGATTAACCCCAATACAAACCGGACGATCAGCGCCAGGGTACAGAGCGAGTCAGAGAAAATAGCGGATACCAATACAGCGATAACGGTGGTTAATCCGGAATTTGGTCCGCTTTCCATTGAGACGGCAGAGCACCGCAGCGAAGCGGTTCCGCTGGTTATCTCTCTTGCTGAGTCCTCTCTCAGCGCGGGTTACGATGCCTATGCACTGGCCTGTTTCGATGACATAGGACTTTTCGAAGTACGTCGTATGGCCGGAGTGCCTGTGGTAGGACCTTGTGAAGCGGGTATTGCGGCAGCGCGTACAGTGGCGGAGCGATTTACGATCGTGACAACCGTTCACTCTGCGGTGCCGGGTATTAAGAAGCTTATCGAGCGTTATGGCGTCAGCGACATCTGCACGGTGCGGGCTGCCGGCATCGGGGTTGCGGCTGCGGCAGCAGGAAACGAGGCCACGGAAGAGATCGTCCTGAAGACTATCAAAGAGGCAATTGAGCTGGATGGGGCGCAGGCGATAGTGCTTGGCTCTGGCGGGCTCACGGGGAGTGCTCTGTCTTTCAGTCAAAGGGCAGGGGTGCCGGTGATCGATGCTGTTATGGCGGCGGTTAAAATGGCGGAAGGGCTGGCCAGCATGCGATCAATATCCAGGCGCTATCTCGATTCGGCGGTGCCCGGCTAGTGGGACCACCCGATCAGTCAAAGCCTGAGGCATTTTGCCACGATAAAAGATCGGGAAAGCTCCCGGTCTTTTCCTGTTTTGGGGGCGCTGGCTTTCAGTTAGCCCGGTCAGTGCCGCGCCCTGAACAGCCCCTCTCCGGGTGCCATATCGTTTCTCACCGCATCACGGATCGAGCTATCGATCTCCTTTGAATCGGCGGCATACCGTCCGCACTTTGCCAGCGCCTTGCGCAGGCGGATCACTTTACCGAGGTATTCATACACCACGCGGGCGCAGCAGAGCATGGGTTCGCTGTTGTCCAACACGCCCATCTTGAGCCCGGTCAGCAGCTGGGCGATTCCCCGGTAGCGTTTGAACTGAGGCCGGCTGATATTAAGCCGTCGGCACACTTTCGCGATCGATTTATAGTAGCTGCAAAGCAGGCACAGGTTTGATGCCAGATCTGCTTGTATTTCAGGCTGGTTCATCGTTAACCTCAAGAGTAGAGGTCGCGCAGTTCCGGCTGAACAGGCTGTCTCTTATAGTCTACAGCAGCGCGACGGTGTGCCGGCCTGGGGTGGGAGTCTTAACTCTATCAGTGAGAAAACCTGAGTTAAATCGTCCCCCAGGGCTTAGGTTTCAGTCGTAATTGATTGAAAGTAAAAACAGATCTACCGCTTCAGCGTCGCAGGTTTTTGTATAAACCTGGTAATTCAGAATTAAAATTCGATGAATGGAGATCATGATGAATCAACCTGCAGCGAGAAGCCTTGCCGAAAACCTGAGCCGTGCAGCACGGCGATTCCGATCCCCAATCAGCAAGCTGAATATTGACGGCAACCCCGCTTCTGTTCTGCAGATCATCATTATCCGTCCGACCCGCTATGACGATGATGGCTACCCCATTCAGTGGTACCGAGCCTCCCTTCCGTCGAACTCGCTTGCCTGTGTGAATGGTCTGGCGCTGGATTCTGCGGAACGAAAAGTACTGGGTGAAAATGTTGAGATCCGTGTTACTGCATTCGATGAAGCAAGTGACGTGGTTTCCTATCCCAAGCTGATAAAAAAGCTTGAAGCATCCGGCCATAACGTTTTGGTCTGCCTGGCCGGTGTGCAGAGTAATCAATTTCCCCGCGCGATGGATATCGCGGAGATTTTTCGCAAGGCCAATATGCAGGTTTGCCTCGGTGGCTTTCATGTTACCGGCTCCATCAGCATGCTGAAGGAGCTGCCGGAAGAACTTATAGCCGCGCAACAGATGGGGGTTTCCCTGTTCTCGGGTGAGGCCGAAAACGGGCGCTTTGATCTGGTGGTCAAGGACGCCTGGAGTCGGAGCCTGAAGCCTCTCTATGATTTTACCTCGGCAATGACCGACCTGGAGGGGGAGCCCTTTCCGTACCTCCCGCTGGAGATGATCGAGGGTAATATTACCAGTCTATCGACAATCGATTTGGGACGAGGCTGCCCCTTTACCTGCTCATTCTGCTGCATAATCAATGTACAGGGCCGTAAAAGCCGCTCCAGGAGCGTTGACGATCTTGAGAAAATGATCCGCAGAATATTTGCGGAAGGCAGCAAGCACGTCTTTATTACCGATGATAACCTGGCCCGAAACAAGGATTGGGAGGCGCATTTTGATCGGTTGATAGAACTGAGAAAAGAAGGCATAAAATTAAGCCTCGTTATTCAGGTCGATACTCTTTGTCATAAAATACCTGGTTTTATTGAAAAAGCTGTTGCTGCAGGCGTAAAGCAAGTTTTTGTTGGGTTGGAAAATATAAACCCGGAAAACCTGGTTGCCATGAAAAAACGGCAGAACAAAATAACAGAATACCGAAAGATGCTGCTCGAATGGAAAAAGTTTCCCGTGCTCATCTGGGGTGCCTATATATTGGGTTTACCGGGGGATACGCGAAAATCGATTCTCAGAGATATAGATATCATCAAGAAAGAACTGCCGATCGACCTTTTTAATCCCTCAGTATTGACGCCGCTGCCAGGCTCGGAAGACCATCTAAAAATGCGCAACGACGGCGTCTGGATGGATCCGGATCTGAATAAATATGACCTGACTCACAGGGTAATTCATCACCCGAACATGTCCGATGAGGAATTCGATAAGCTCTATGTGGAGGCCTGGGACAGGTACTATACGAAGGAGCAGATGGAAACGGTGCTGAAGCGGATGTTTGCTCTTAAAAGTAACCTGAGGTTAATTACGGTAGAGCGTTTAATCGGCTTTGGCGTTGTGACGCGAGTCAATAACCTGCGTTCCTATGATATGGGATTGTTTAGGCGTAAGAACAGGCTTGCTCGCAGAAAGGGTTTTGCAAAAGAGCCATTTTTATCCTTTCATATGCGCAACACCTACCAGTCATTACGTAATGTAAGCATCATCTACTCTTCATACAGGAAGCTCTACAAGCTGATGAGACGTCTCGACAGTGACCCTAAAAAGCTTGAGTACACCGATACTGCCATTACCTGGCCAAATGATGATGAGATGGAAGTGCTGCAGATGTACACCGATACTCAGGGTGGTAAAGGTGCGGTGGAGAAGCATGAACGCTTAAAAGCGAAACGGATCAGGGACGCCGCTGCTGTCGGGACCTTTCAGCCCGACCCTCAGAGCTGACTTAAGGCCAGGGCATCCGGCCTCTATCCACCCGGTATTTCTCTTCAGCAGGGCACCGCAAGGAGGCTTATCCGGCCTCCGATATTTTCTCAGCCGCCGGCTCGCTGTTGATTAGGCTCTCCTCGTTCCGGCCCTGCTTGTCCTCCAGCAGTGCCAGATAGATCCGAAGCTCCGCAAAGAGTGCGTCGTAGACCAGAAACGCCTCTTCACTGTCACCCTTATTCATCTCGGCGATTTCGGTGAAGAAGCGGTTGAGCATTTTAAGCAGGGTATCGATGCTCATCGCCAGCCAGGCATCGTTGGTGACCCATTTGTCGATAAATTCATCGAGGCGCATGAAGGTACGCTTCAGCAGGGGGTAGTTGGTGCGGATCTCTTTCGTCTGCTTGAGCAACAGATAGAACTCGTAGGTTTCATCCGCGAATTTGCGTGGCTGGCTCACATCCATCAGGTACCGGCCGCGATACTGCTCATGCAGCGCATCGAACCGATCGACGAAAACCTGCTCGCTATCCAGTTCTGCAAAAGGAGAGAGTGTGTCGCCCAGCATCAGGTAGGTTTTGTTCAGCTCGGCAACCATCAGATTGAACTGCTGATTAAAATCGCCGGAACGGAGCAGCGTATTGACCGTGCGGGCGATGCCATCCCACTCGGAGGCGGTGGCACACACACTGGTCATCTCCCGGATCAGAGTCAGTTCTATCGCCATGGCATCAGTTACCCGCGGTCAGGTCAGTGATTTCGGCAACGCAGGCGTTGTCCTTCACCTGATGCAGGCTACTGTCAAAATCCATCTGGGAACTGAACAGCTGGCTTTTGGCGATGATCTGGCCGCCGCCATTCTTGATGACAAAGAAGGTGTCGCCGGCCGGGACCTTGCCTGCAGCAATAAGATGCCCCATCAGGCTGCCGGTGCGTACATCGCCGATCGCCTGTTCAGCCTCCTCCCGGGATGGATACTCGCCGCCGATCAACAGATCGTTGCCATCATTGCCGACCAGGGTGAAATGAAACTGCTGCTCGGTGGTGGTCCTCAGTTCGAAGGTAGCTGCCATATCATTATCCTCGGTATCAGATGCTGAGTTCGGAGTGCTTCACTATTCAGGTTTATGAAGATCACGTCTGCAAAGGCGATGCCACCAATTTGGCTATGATTTTAAAAGGTTTTTTGTAATGGGTAGGTGTCGAATCAGAGGTTATGTGGCATTGCCGACATTGAGAGTGACGGTAGAACAGGTTTTCACTACCCCCGTAATGACTGGTAAGTGCCGGGAGTGACAGCGTCGACAAAGGCGAAGGTGACCATCGAAATCAGCAGCGTGAACATGCGCGTTTCCAATACAGGGGGTCTGGTGACTGCAGGGGAGGCAGCGGGCGCGTGTATTGAACGAAATCACAGATCTGTCCTCTACCTGGAAATAGAGGCGCGATTTTAGTCCTGGGTGTCATCATTAGATATTTCTAATGTAGGATAAAGAAAGCCGAGTTTCTGATTAAAGGAGCGAACAATGGCGAACAAACTGACTGTCCTGATCACTCTGCTGCCTGCCCTCCTGATGAGCCTGTTTGCCCAGGCGGGTCCCGTGGAGGATGCTGGTTGGCAGAAGATCGCCGACGGGGCTCTGCTGGTCGATGTGCGTACTGAGCAGGAATATAACAGCGGCCATCTCGAGGGTGCTCAGCTGATTCCCTACCAGCAGGTGGTGCAGCAGTTTGCCGCGCGCGGGATCCCCAAGGATCAGCCGGTCGTGCTCTACTGCCGCAGTGGTAACCGCGCCGGTATTGCAGAAGCTGCGCTGCGTGAAGCGGGGTATACCCGGCTGTTCAATGCCGGTGGTTACCAGGCGCTGGCGGCAAGCAAACCCGCCGATCTGGCCAATGAAGACTCGGTTGCCTGCAAACCGGCAGCGGGTGAGCCCGCCTGCTGAATAGGGCATAGGGCTCTGAGCCCTATGTGAGACTCACGCCTTCATCAGCGGGGGCTATCAGAGTCAAACTTACCCCGCTCTAAAAAATTCAGTGTCTTCTCGTAGACCTCGGTGACCAGAATCAGCTGCGTATGGCTGTAGGGAAGCACGATGTGGTCAGTTTCACCCTGCAGATGGGTTTCGCTGACCGATACGGTGCCATCCGAGGGTTCTGCACTAGGTGCGATTAGCGGCAGGAAGCCAACACCGCCGTCACCGGCAATGCTGCCGAGAGGAATGTTCTGCTCCCAGTCTGGTCTGTTTTCAATCAGCCCTTTCTCCATGCTCTGACCCAGAAGAGCGCCGAGTTTCTTTGACTTCATCCATTGGGCAATCGCCGCGCCCTGATGCGGCGTGCCGATGGTGACTACCTTGCGAATGGCGTGATTTGCGCCGCTAGATGCAAGATAGGCCCGTGCCAGTAACCCCCCCAGCGAATGGCAGACGAGATACACCTCATTGGACTGAATCGCATCAAGGTGCGCGCACAGCTTCTCGATGTTGAGTTCCAGTGACTCGGATGTTGTCTTGTAGCCAAACGCGCTGGTTGCATAACCCCGGGCTTCAAACCAGCGCGCCATGGGGCGCATGACCAGGGGGTTCATGTAGAGGCCATGAATGAAAACGATATGGGGCTGGTCAGGCACCTGTAATTCTCCCGAGGCGCAGCGTATATAAGAAGCATGATGGATGGGGTGTACTCAGATCTATAGGATCACAGCCACTGATGTAAAGCCAGACCGGATAGGGTGAACCCAGAGTCCTTGGTTGCCGTTTTGTGATAATCCCCCGCGCGCATTTCCCTAGGATGGAGTGAAGCTCAATCATCAGTTAGAGGAAATGCCATGAACGTCTGCTGCTCGTCGGAGTCCTTCAAGCCCGAAACCACCCCCGGTGTTGTTGCCACCCATCCACTCGATCCACTCTCGGTAGAGGAGCTTGAGCTGGCCACGACGCTGCTGACGGAGCAGAAGTCTCTGTCCAACGCCTGCCGTTTTCCTTATCTGCAGCTGGCGGAGCCGCCGAAAGCCGAGGTGCTGGCGCATGAGCCCGGCAAGGCGTTCTCCCGCAAGGCGTTTGCGCTGGTGCTGGACAAGGACAGCGGAGAGATGGCCGAGGCGATCGTCGACCTGGTGGATCAGGAGGTGGTTGAGTGGACGCCGCTGGATCCCGCAGATTCCGGTCAGGCACCGATCATGATGGAGGAGTTTTTCACCTGCGTCGAGATCGTGCAGAAGGACCCGCAATGGCGTGCGGCCGTAAAACGTCGCGGTTTGACCGACGAGGATATCGAGAAGATCCAGATCGATCCCTGGTCTTTCGGTTACTTTGGTGACGACCCGAAATACAAGGGACGTCGCCTGATGCGCGGTGTGGCCTTCTACCGCGACGAGATGGTCGATAACGGCTATGCCCATCCCATTGAAGGGCTGGTAGCGATTATCGATCTGAATGAGGAGCGGGTGATCGAGCTGCTCGATGACGGTCGCGATACCCCGATTCCCAAGACCAAGCGCAACTACGACACGCCGTCCCTGGGCGAACCGCGTGAGGGACTCAAACCTTTGCATATCGTTCAGCCGGAGGGCGTCAGCTTCCAGGTCGATGGCTGGAAAGTGAGCTGGCAGAACTGGGAGTTCCGTGTCGGTTTCACGCCGCGTGAAGGTCTGGTGCTGAACCAGCTGAGCTATAACGACAAGGGCAAAACACGCCCGATCATCTACCGCGCCAGTGTCAGTGACATGGCGGTGCCATACTCCGATACGGCCCTGAACCACTACTGGAAATGCGCCTTCGATGGCAGCGAGTACGGCCTTGGTCGTCTCGCCAACCAGCTTGAGCTGGGCTGTGACTGCCTCGGTGCGATCCGCTATTTCGATATTCCCGCCGTGGATGACAAGGGCGAGTCGTTCCTGATGAAGAACGCCGTCTGCATGCACGAGGAGGACTACGGCACACTCTGGAAGCACTACGAGTTCCGGACCGGCGTGTTCGAAGTGCGCCGCTCACGCCGTCTGGTGATCAGCTTCTTCTGCACCGTCGGCAACTACGACTACGGCTTTTACTGGTACCTCTACCAGGACGGCACTATCCAGCTGGAAACCAAACTCACCGGCATCATCCAGACCGCCGGACTGATACCGGGCACACGGCCTGAATGTGGCGGCGGGCTGGTGACGCCGGAGATCTACGGCCCGACCCATCAGCACTTCTTCAATGCCCGTCTGCACATGATGCTCGATGGCGAGCAGAACAGCGTGATGGAAACCAATTTCAGCCCGCTGGAAACCGGTGACGCCAACCCCTGGGGCAGCGCCTTCAAAACCGAAGCAACACTGCTCAAGACCGAGCAGCAGGCCGCGCGCCAGGCGAATGGCCAGACCGGGCGTTTCTGGAAAATCATCAACCCGAACGTGAAAAACGCGGTCGGCAACCCCACCGGCTACAAACTGGTGGCGGAGCACAACCCGGCCATACTGGCCCAGCCCGACAGTTATATCGGTCGCCGTGCCGGCTTCGCCCGCAACCATGTCTGGGTAACGCCTTACGATCCCGACGAGCTATACGGTACCGGCAAGTACACCAACCAGCATCCGGGGGACGGGCTGCCGAAGTACGTCGAGCAGAACCGCAGCGTCGAGAACACCGATATCGTGCTCTGGCACACCTACGGCCATACCCATATCTGCAAACCGGAGGATTTTCCGGTGATGCCGGTGGAGTACGTGGGCTTCACGCTCAAGCCGAACAACTTCTTCAATGCCAACCCGGCCATGGATCTGCCCGGCAGCAAGGACAGTGGCAGCGTCAATGCGCATGAGGATCAGCAGGGGGCCAGCAGCTGCTGTAGCTGAATCTCCCTGTGTTGATTTGAAGAGGAAGCACCGATGATGAATCTGCCACTCGGGTTGATGCTGTTTGATCTGTTAGCGTCATCTTCGCTCGTGCTGGGTCTGCTCACACTGAGCCGCAAGCTCGGACTGGCCCGGGGACCGATGCTGCTCGGGAGCATCCTGTTCCTGCTCGGCATGCTGCCCTGGGGCGATCAGCTGGCGCGATTTTCGATCTGGCTGCACAGCCTGCAGAGTGTGGCGATTCATCATCTGGCGCCGATGCTGTGGATGCTGGCGCTGACCGGGGCTAAGCGCACTGAGGGTGTGCGACGTACCGGTCGAGCACCGGCACCTGCTGTCGCCCTATTGCTGGTGTTCGCGCTGCTGTCCTGGATTTGGATGTTGCCGTCGCTGCACACGGCGCTGATGCACGATGCCGTGCTCTACATGGCAATGCGCTGGGCCATGGCGCTGAGTGGGCTGGCGCTGCTGCTTGCTGTGTGGCAAACGAAGGCTGCCTGGCAAGCGAGGGGAGCATATAGCAGCGAAGAAAGCGGATATCGGTTGGGCTTATGGATCAATCTGTCCATGTCTGGCCCGATGCTGGCCTGGGGTGCGACGATGCTGGTCGTGCCCGACCTATACAACGCGGTACATACAACGATGGATCACAGCATGATGCTGGCAGCGCTGCCTGAGTTTCTTGTCCTCCCGATGGTGTTGGATCAGCGTCTTGGCGGCGGTCTGTTCCTGCTGTTTGGTCTAACCTGTTTGGTGATGCCTTACCGGCCGGCGTTGCTGCGGGTGGCCGAGGGGGTCTCACCGAAGAGGCGGCGATACTCCTGACCGAAATAGCCCAGATGAAAAAATCCCCAGTTAGCGGCGACCGACGTGATCGGCAGATCGGTAGTCAGCAGCTGACGCCGTGCCGCGTTCAGTTTTACCGAGCGTAGATATTTGCTCGGCGAACAACCGGTCACTTTCTCGAAGCTGTAATTCAGTGAACGTCGCGGAATATCCAGTTGCTTGCACAGCTGCAGGATACTGGCGGTGGCCCCTTCGTCCGATGTCACATAAGCGTGGCTCGCATGGACGATATGGTGATGGTAGTTGCCAAGCGGCTGAGGTTTGCCCAGACCCAGCGCCTGATCGTAAAGCTCCAGTGCCAGGAGTAACAGGCGGTCACGAATACCGCACTCCATGGCTGCCGTGGAGCTGGGGCAGGCACTTTTTGGGCATCCGCTGCCACCCTGGGTCAGCGCTTCCATCTCTTTAAGGTGAGACAACATCTTGCCCCGGGCCCGGTGAAGCTGCTCCGGCGTCAGCGGTGTTCCCTGGCTGCGACGCGAGTCGCTTAACAGCTCAAGATCATCCGGACTCAGCGTTGATTCCATCTGCGCCTGGTCCAGTGCTATCACCGCGTAATCGGTCTCCGGCGGTGCGACGAAAAAGAAATCCTGATCGAAGGGCAGCAAGGTGATGCCATCGGACAGCACGCAACGTGCCTGATCAGAGGTTTTACGTGCCTCCAGCCGCAGCGGGATCAGCAGACCATACTGTCCGGCCGGTGTGTGGGTGTGCTGGGCCACGCCGCAGTTCATTCTCTCGCGGAACAGGCGTACGGGCCCGACCCGGACATCTTGCAGATAGCCTTCAAAGCGCCCCTCTGTGATCTGGTCGTATTCCTGCGGCCAGTGCGTCAGTGATTGGGCGTGCTGATTCACTTCGGTGAAGGTTTCTGTGCAGATATCCATTCAGAGTCCCCGGTTGCTGTATGACGGCTGCGCCTTGAGGGCAGGGGGATTTAGCAAAATACGGGCCTGGGAAAATGGTTCAAAGCGGGCTTTGCCTGCCTGAAACCGGTGCATACATGCCAGCAGGTTGCCTGTTCTGCACTATGCTTGGGACATAACTGCTACCGGTGAGTGGTATCGGCTACTGGTTGCCTGTGTTCGAAAAGTGCAAGTACAAGGAGAAATCCTCCATTCTTTGGCAGCCCGAACTGTTGGAACATTGCTCTCACCCAACCAACGACAAAACAAGAGATTGCGATGAAGACTTTAAAAACTCAGGTTGCCATCATTGGCGCAGGTCCCTCCGGTTTGCTGCTCGGTCAGCTGCTTAGCAAGCAGGGCATCAGCAACATCATTCTTGAGCGCCAGACAGGCGAGTATGTCCTTGGCCGTATCCGCGCAGGTATCCTTGAGCAGGGCTTTGCCGATCTGGTACGTGAAGCCGGCGTTGCCGAGCGTATGGATGCAGAAGGCCACGTCCACGAGGGCGTTGAACTGTCTGTGAATGGCGAGCGTCATCGCATCGATCTGAAAGAACTGACCGGTGGCGACGTGGTTGTCTGCTACGGCCAGGTTGAAATCACCCGCGACCTGATGGAAGCGCGCGAAGCGGCCAAGCTGGAAACCTACTACCTGGCCAGCGAAGTTCAGCCGCACGACGTCAAGTCCGACACTCCGTATGTAACCTTCACCCACGATGGCGAAGAGTACCGTCTGGACTGCGATTACGTTGCCGGCTGCGACGGCTTCCACGGTGTTTCCCGTCAGACCATCCCGGCAGAGCTGCGCACCGAGCATGAGCGCGTTTACCCGTTCGGCTGGCTGGGCCTGATGGCTGACGTACCGCCGTGTAACGAAGAACTGATCTACGCCATGAGCGACCGCGGTTTCGCCCTGGCGAGCCAGCGCTCCCTGACCCGTTCCCGTTACTACCTGCAGGTGCCCCTCACCGACAAGGTTGAAGACTGGTCCGACGAGCGTTTCTGGGATGAGCTGAAGAAGCGTCTGCCCGCTGACGTTGCTGCAAACATGCAGACCGGTCCGAGCATCGAAAAGAGCATCGCACCGCTGCGCTCTTTCGTCTGCGAGCCGATGCAGTACGGCAACATGTTCCTGGTCGGCGATGCAGCACACATCGTACCGCCTACCGGTGCCAAGGGTCTGAACCTGGCCGCATCCGACGTGGCGACGCTTTACAAGATCCTGACCCGTGTCTACAAGGACGGTGACAAGGATTGCATCAGCCAGTACTCCGAGATCGCACTGCGCCGTGTCTGGAACGGTGAGCGTTTCTCCTGGTGGATGACCAACATGATGCACGACTTCGAAGGCGAAGTGTCCAGCACCGGTATGGACCCGCTGATGCAGAAGCGTTTCATGGAATCCGAGCTGAATTACTACCTGAACAGCGAAAACGGCCGCAAGGTGATCGCTGAGCAGTATGTCGGTCTGCCGTACGAAGATCCGAAGTAAGGTTAAGAGTAAGGTTAGATTTAAGGTCTCTAGTTAGAAGTCCCTTTTAATGCCCACCTCGTGTGGGCATTTTTTATGTCCGCCGTATGCGGCCCCGTACCCTGGCGTTGATCAGAACGGTTCAGTTTATTCGATGCGGGGTCAACTTCAGGGCAGACAGCCGGGCCGAACGCCGCTAAGCTGATGATATTACTCACCTGATTAGCGCAGATATCATGCTTGAAACCATTCAGCTCTTCACCGAAAACTGGCTCAATATTGTGGCGTTAGCCTGGTTTCTGATCTGTTTTCGCGGCTATATGTGGTACGCCAAGAAAAAGAGCTATACCACCTCCTGTCTGGCCAGCGTGATGCATATGTATCGCAAGGAGTGGATGATGCGGGTGCTCACCCGCGATGTCCGCATCGCCGATACGGCGGCGGTGGCGAACCTGGAGCGCACGGTGGCGTTTTTCGCCTCGACCACAATGCTGGTGCTGGCCGGTTTGATGACGCTGCTCAGCTACACCGACCGGGCGATTACACTGGTTCAACACCTGCCAATGGTACATCCCTCGACGCCGCTGGAGTGGGAAGTAAAGCTACTGGTGCTGCTGACGTTGTTCGTTTATGCCTTTTTCAAGTTCACCTGGAGCCTGCGTCAGTACGGCTTTGTCTCGGTGATGATCGGTTCCTCGCCGCTGCCCAGTGATGGTCTGGATGAAAAGCAGATCCAGGCTCACGCCACGCGGATGGCACGTATGGGCTCCATGGCGGCCAACAACTTCAATGTGGGGCTGCGCACCTACTACTTCAGTCTGGCGGTGCTCTGCTGGCTGATCAATCCCTGGTTGTTCATGCTGGTGTCCGCCGGTGTGGTCTATGTGCTCTACCATCGTGAGTTCACCTCGCCGACCCTGAAGACGCTGATGATGAGCACCAAGCTTTAAAACGACTTTTTTCCTTGAAATCCATTAGGCCGTCCCCATCTCTGCAGAAGACAATAAATCGCTATGTGGAGTTGGGTAGACGACCTATGAGCACAGAAACACAGAAAGAGACCCTTGGCTTTCAGACAGAAGTGAAACAGCTGCTCCAGCTGATGATTCACTCGCTCTATTCAAACAAGGAAATCTTCCTGCGCGAGCTGATTTCCAACGCTTCCGACGCGGGCGAAAAGCTGCGCTTTGAAGCGCTGTCGAACGCCGATCTGTATGAAAACGATGGCGACCTGAAGGTCTACGTCGAGTTCGACGAAGCCGCCAAGACCGTGTCTATTGCCGATAACGGCATCGGCATGAGCCGTCAGGACGTTATCGAGCACCTGGGTACCATCGCCAAGTCCGGTACCGCCAGCTTCCTCTCCAACCTGACCGGCGACCAGGCCAAAGACAGCCAGATGATCGGCCAGTTCGGTGTTGGTTTCTACTCCGCCTTTATCGTGGCTGACCAGGTTGACGTGTTTACCCGTCGCGCCGGTCTCGACGCCAGCGAAGGTGTGCACTGGTCCTCAACTGGCGAAGGTGAGTTCAGCATCGAGCCGGTAGATCTGCCTCAGCGCGGTACCAAGATCGTGCTGAAGCTGAAAGAGGGCGAAGAGGAGTTTGCCAACGGCTTCCGTCTGCGTAGCCTGGTTCGCAAGTATTCCGACCATATCGCTATTCCGGTGCTGATGCAGAAGGAAGAAGCGCCGGCTGCAGACGAAGACGAGAACAAAGAAGAGAGCAAGGCGCCGGAGTTTGAAAGCGTCAACACCGCGACGGCTCTCTGGTCCCGCAGCAAGAGCGAGATCACCGACGAGGAGTACAAGGAGTTCTACAAACACGTCTCCCACGACTTCGCCGATCCGATGACCTGGGCGCACAACCAGGTGGAAGGCAACATGGAATACACCAGCCTTCTCTACCTGCCGGAGCGTGCACCGTTCGACCTGTGGAACCGTGATGCGCCGAAAGGCCTGAAGCTGTACATCCAGCGTGTCTTCATCATGGACCAGGCGGATGAGTTCCTGCCGCTGTACCTGCGCTTCATCAAGGGTGTGGTTGATTCCAAAAACCTGTCCCTGAACGTCTCCCGCGAGATCCTGCAGAAGGATCCGAACGTGGACAAGCTGCGCACCGCGCTGACCAAGCGTGCGCTGGACATGCTGGCGAAGCTGGCCAAGAACGACGCCGAGAAGTACAACGAATTCTGGAAAGAGTTCGGTCAGGTACTGAAGGAAGGTCCGGCCGAGGATCACACCAACCGCGAGAAAGTTCTCAAGCTGCTGCGCTTTGCGTCCACCCACAACGACAACGCCGAACAGACCGTGGGTCTGGACGACTATGTCAGCCGCATGAAGGAAGGTCAGGAGAAGATCTACTACGTGGTGGCCGACTCCTACAACGCCGCCAAGAGCAGCCCGCACCTGGAGATCTTCCGCAAGAAGGGCATCGAGGTTCTGCTGCTGTCCGAGCGTATCGACGAGTGGATGATGAGCCAGCTGTTCGACTTCGACGGCAAGTCCTTCCAGGATGTCAGCAAGGGTGAGCTGAACCTGGGCGACACTGAAACCGAAGAAGAGAAGAAAGAGCAGGAAGAGGTTGCCAAGCAGATGGAAGGCCTCACCGAGCGCCTGACCACTGCCTTCGGCGAACGCGTCAACGAAGTGCGCGTCACTCACCGTCTGACCGAATCACCGGCCTGCCTGGTTGTCGGTGACTACGACATGGGTGCGCAGATGCGTAAGATCATGGAAGCCGCCGGCCAGCCGGTACCGGAAGTGAAGCCTACTTTCGAGTACAACCCGCAGCATCCGCTGATCGCCAAACTGGACCAGGAGCCGGACGAAGATCGCTTCAAGGACCTGGCCCTGACCCTGTTCGATCAGGCAGACCTCGCGGCCGGTGGCCAGCTGGAAGATCCGGCGGCCTACATCAGCCGCCTCAACAAGTTGCTGCTTGAACTGAGCGCCTGATAGCCCAACGGGCTTGAGCTCCGAAACTCCCCGGTGATGATCTCGCCGGGGAGTTTTTTATTGCCTGTCATCTCCTGCTGAACTGCCTCGCTGACATCCCGGCTCCCGACTTCTATCCTGAAATTAAAAAAGGAGAAGAGGGGTGCCTTCCATCTGGCGCAATCTTTTCGCCGATAGTACTGACCTCGATAGCCGACTCAGCGAACTGCTTCAGCCGCTGCGCAGGCTTCTGTCGTCTCTGGCCACGGCCGAAACTCTCGCTGGGCAAAAGCGGCTGCAAGCGGAGCTGGCAACGGCGCTGCTCGATTACCAGCTTCCCGGCTGGTTGGTCTGCGAGCTGATCAGCGAGCACAATGATCATCTCTATCGTCTGGCGATCGAGCAGACCCTGGACGAGATGCTTGCCGAAGGTTGGGGCGAGCCGCCGCTGGCTTTCTGCGTGCTGGTGATGGGTTCGGGTGGACGCCACGAAAGCCTGCTGCACCCGGACCAGGATAACGCCCTGATCATCGACAGCTATCCGCCCCAGCGGCATAACGAAATCGACCCCTGGTTTCTGACCCTGGCGGAAGGATTCACCCGGCGTCTGGACAGTGCCGGTATCCCGCTCTGCAAGGGTGAGGTGATGGCGTCCAGGCCTCTGTGGCGCAAGCCGATCAACGACTGGCGGGCGCAGATGTCACTCTGGATGGCGTCCCGTAAAGTGAAGCTGGTACAGCAGTGCAATATCCTGTTCGATTTCTCGCCGGTCTATGGCGACCCGGCCCTGGCGCAACAGCTGCGCGATGCGGTCATGGAGCAGGTTCCCACCGCCGGGCTTTTTCTCCACGAGATGGCGGAACTGTTCGATGAAGCACCGGTGGCGCTGGATCGCTTCGAGCGCCTGCAGGGAGATGGCCGCGAGGCGCCTCATTCCGATGCGATCAACCTGAAGCGCCAGGGATTGCTGCCGTTGACCGCATCATTGCGGCGTCTGGCACTGCAGCACGACTGTCGGGAGGTTGGCAGTCGCAGCCGGCTTGATGCCCTGGCCGCGGCCGGGGCGCTGAAACCGGGGGAGGCGCGCGCGCTGAAAGCTGTGTTCGGGCGGCTGCTGGAACGACTGCTGCTGACCCAGCTGGAGACGCTGGATCAGGGCCGTAAGCCGGATAACTGGATCGACCTGCGCTGCCTGAGTCATGCCGAACAGGAACAGCTGAAACTGGATCTGAAACGGGTGCGCCAGTTACAGCGCATCGCTGCTGCCTGAGACCTTTTGCCGGTTGGGCAGCTCAATCACCATGCGAGTGCCGCCCAGGACGGGGCTCTCCTCGGCCCTTAGCCGGCCGCCGAGCTGCTCGATAATACCGCGGCTGATCGGCAGTCCCAGTCCGGTTCCCTGGGGGCGCGGTTGTGCGCCGTTTTTCTCCCGCTGCTGCGCCTGTTCTATCTGGTGGAACTTCTCGAACACCTTGTCGCGCTCCTCTGGCGGAATGCCGGGGCCGTTATCCTCGATACGAATCACCACGCAATCCGCACCGCACTCAAGGCTGAGCCGCACCTCCGGGTGTTCATCAGCGGCAAATTTGTTGGCGTTGCCGAGCAGGTTGATCAGCACCTGCTGCAGACGGTCAGGGTCGGCCAGGGCCTGGCAGGGAGCGTCGGGCAGCTGAAGTGCGAGTGTGACTCCGCGCTCTTCGTTGAGCCGGGTAACCGCATCAACCGAGCGCTCTATCAGCTGCTTGAGATCGCAGGGCTCGGGCTTCAGCTGCAGGCGGCCCGATTCAAGCCGGGCGATATCCAGCATCTCCTCGATCAGCCGCGACAGACGTTCGCTCTCCAGCACGATCACCTCCAGGAAATGGCGCCGCTTGTCATCCGGCATTGCTGCCGTGTCGTGCAGGATTTCGGCGAAGGCGCGGATCGAGGTGAGTGGTGTGCGAAGCTCGTGGCTGACCATGGCGACAAACTCATCCTTGAGCCGGTCCAGCTCGCGCAGGCGCTCGTTGGCGTGGCGCAACTCCTCACCGATCCGGGCCAGTTCAGTGGACTTCTGTTCCAGCCGGCGGTTGTACTCCAGTGCCTGGGAGGTGGTGTCGAGGATACTCAGGATCGAGGTCATATCCAGGGCTTCGCCCCGGACCACCGAGTTGATCAGAATCCGGGCGGTGGCGCTGCCGAGCGCGCCGGTCAGGCCCTGTTCGGCGGCGGCGATCATGGCCGGTGAGGCGGGGGTTTCGTCCTCGGGGGCGGGACGTTCAATACCGGTTAACCGGGTAGTGGCGGCTTCGCCGAGATAACGGTTCAGCAGCGCAAACAGTTCGTAGCGGCTGGCATGACCCTGCCAGATGGCGACCTGTTGCATCTCCGGGCGCAGCGCGTTGGTAAACAGTGCCGCCTGGGTCTGTTCCAGGTGGCTCTGGCGGGTAAACAGCGAGATGCCCACCAGCAGACCGACGTTAAACAGCATGCTCCAGAACAGCGAGTGGGTATAGATATCCCAGCCCTCAAGCCCGAACAGGGCGTAGGGGCGAAGCCATTCGATACCCAGAGGTCCGCTCTCGATAAACCCGGTGTCGATCCAGCCGGACAGGGCAAAACCGGGGATCAGCAGGGTCCAGGCCCAGATCAGAATACCGGCGCTCATCCCCCAGGCGACGCCACGTCGTGCCGCGCCGCGCCAGTACAGGCCCAGCAGCAGTGCCGGCGCGAACTGAGAGGCGGCGGCAAAGGAGACCAGGCCGATGGTGACCAGGCTGTAAGCCTCTCCGATCAGGGCGTGGTAGAGGTAACCAAGAATCAGGATCAGGATGATGGCGATGCGGCGGATACCCAGCAGCCAGCCCGACAGGTCCTGGCGCCGGGCCAGATTAAGACGTCGCCAGCGCAGCAGAACCGGCATCACCAGCTGGTTGGACACCATGGTGGAGAGGGCGATGGTTTCGACGATCATCATGCTGGTGGCGGCGGAGAGTCCGCCGATAAATACCAGCAGCGGCAGCAGCGTAAGACCCTGGGCCAGAGGCAGGGTGAGAACGAAGTTGTCCGGCTCGCCGGTGGCGCTGCCCGCCATCAGCCCGGCCAGCGCTATGGGGATGACGAACAGGTTGATCAGCAGCAGGTAGAGCGGAAACAGCCAGCTGGCACGACGTAGATGTTGCTCGTTGACGTTTTCCACCACCAGCACCTGGAACTGGCGCGGCAGGGAGATAAACGCCAGAAACGACAGTGTCAGGGTGCCAAACCAGCCCAGGGTGCCGCCGGGAACGGCATCCAGGCCAAAGGCTTGAAGCAGTTCAGGCGCGCTGGCCCGGGCCTGCTGAAACAGGTCCGAGGGGCCGGAAAACAGCCAGAAAGTGGTAAACAGGCCCACGGCGCTGAAGGCAAACAGCTTAACCAGGGACTCGAAGGCGATGGCGGCCACCATCCCCTCGTGGCGTTCGCTGGCGTCCAGGTGGCGGGTGCCGAACAGGATGATGAACACGGCCAGTACCAGCGCCACCCAGAACGCCTTGTCATTAAGAAAGTCGCCCAGCGAGATCGTCGCCGGCGTCAGATCCGGGTAGGCGGTAAGCAGGCCGTAGCTGACCGTGATCGCTTTCAGCTGCAGGGCGATGTAGGGCATGATCGCAATAACCGCGATCAATGCGACCAGTGCGCCGAGCGAGCCACTGCGGCCATAGCGGGCACTGATGAAATCGGCGATGGAGGTGATGCGTTGCGCCCGGGCAATGCGGATCATCTTGCGGATGAACAGCCAGCCACCCAGCATTGCCAGGGTTGGCCCCAGGTAGATCAGCAGAAAGCTCGGGCCGGTGGTGGCGGCGCGGCCGACGCTGCCATAAAAGGTCCAGGCGGTGCAGTAGACCGCGATAGAGAGGGCGTAGATGGTGGGCGAATTGACGATGGAACGCTTCTGCGCGGCGCGCCGGTCGCCCCAGGCGGCGATGACAAACAGCAGCGCCAGGTAGCTGAACGCCACGATCAATACAGCCAGGTTACTTCTCATCCCTGCCTTCCAGCACCAGTGCCGCCAGCACTATGACCAGGCCCCAGAGTGGGTAGATCACCAGCGACAGCGCTGAAAAGCCCCAGGGTCCTTCGCGGTCGTATAGCAGCAGCAAGGGCGGGGAGAACAGCAGCAGGGCCAGTATACCCAGTGCTGTCAGCAGGCTGGTGCGGGAGGGCTTCATGCCTCGCCTCCCTGTTCGATGCGCCGTTGCAGTGCGAGCGCATCGCCGAGGGTCTCAACACCCCGGGCGGCGAGCCTTGGCAGCAGGGCCAGCAGCAGTTCGGCGGTGACCCGGGCGTCGCCCAGTGCCGTGTGCCGGGTGCCGGGAGGGAAATGCAGGTCGAATCGCTCGGACAGCGCATCCAGGCCGTGCCCCTCCAGTGTCGGGTCCAGTGCCCGTGACAGCAGCAGGGTGTCCAGTACCGGCCGGTCGAACTCTATGCCCGCTTCTGCGCCGGGCAGACGAACCGCCAGCAGGTCGAAGGCTGCGTTATGGGCCACCAGGACGCCCTGGCCCAGGTACTGGCGGAAGCGGGGCAGGATTACCGCTATCGGTGGCGAGTGCTCCACATCGCTGTCGATCAGCCCGTGGATGGCGGTACTTTCCGCCGGAATCGGGCGGCCCGGGTTTACCTTCTGGTCGAAATAGTCCTGCGCCAACAGCCGTCCATTGACGATGCGGCAGGCGGCAATGCTGATGATGCGGTCCCCGGCGCGCAGGTTCAGCCCCGTGGTTTCGGTATCGAATACCACCATCTCCAGCTGGTTCAACGGGATATTCGCCAGATCCTGGTCCGGGGCCGGCAGGTCGGCGATGGTGAAATCGTGGTACTCGGGCCGATCCGCGGTTGCAGCCTGTCGCGCCTGGCGCGGCTCCAGCCCGCGCAGGGAGGCCGGCAGCGGCAGACGCAGGCAGGATTCGCCCTCCATCTCGCGTGGGATATTCCAGAGATCGGTCTCATGCATCTCCAGTACATCACCAACACGGGGAGAAAGGGGTTCATCGAACAGCGTCAGGTCGCGCCATCCGGCCAGCTGGCTTTCGTTCACGGCCGGCCCCTGCCAGCTTAGGTCCAGGTAGACGCGGCGGTTGCCAAGCAGGGGTTCGGCGTAGAACTGGTGACTGCCCGTGGCGTCGGCGAGACGGGTCAGTAACAGGTGCAGCAGGGCCAGCAGCGTCGGCCCGTCGGCTCTGAGCCAGAGCGGAATGCCGGTGGGGGTCAGCTCGGCAGGCGTACCGCCGAGGCTGTCGGCGAGTGCGCCGAGCAGGTCATTGGACCAGATCTCATCGAGCCGGGCATGCTTCAGGGGTTCGGTTTCCAGCAGTCGGGAAAGCCCGTCGATGTTAGCCGCCAGGGTCTGGTTTTCCTCCTCGATCATTTTGCCGAAGCGGGCGCTGACCGGTGCGTTGCAGTCCGCCTGCATCAGTGCCTGGGCGGCACTGGAGAGGTTGCCGGCATGGGCTCTGAGCCGCGGCAGCTGGGCGGCCAGTTTGCGCCGCCAGCTCTGCTCGCTGGTGAGTAGCTCCGTGGTATCGCGCAGCAGTATCAGCGCTTCGCCATGTTTGCCGCCAAGGCGGCGAATCTCGCACCTCAGCCAGTGTGCCTGGTCCGGCAGCAGTAGTTGTCTGGGGCTGCCATCCTCCGGCAACTGGCGCAGCGCTTCGCCAAGACTGGCGTGGGGAATGACCTGGCCCAGACGGCGGCCAAGGCCCAGTGGCTGGCGGTCACGGAACATCCGTTCGGCACAGGGGTTGAACAGCAGGATGCGCTGATGGTCATCGCAGATCAAAAGCGGGATCTCCAGCACGTCCAGTACTGCTTCCAGCTCCTGGCGGATCTGATCGGCGTGCCGTGCGCCCTCTTCGCGGGCGTGGCGCATCAGTTCCCGGTCGTTGCGCCAGCCGAGTCTAAGGTGGTCGAAATCCGCCTGTGCGCTTGCGAGCCAGCCATCGAGAGGGAAGTCGCCGGCAGCATCGGGACTCGCGGTTAGGCGGGCGATCAGTACCTGGAACTGGCGCAGCGGTCGCAGCAGGCGGCTCTCCAGCAGCAGGCCGACGACCAGGGAGAGGGTGGCGGGCGTGGCGGCAAGCAGCCAGATGACCGCGCTGGTGGTGGTGTCGGGGATGAGCCGGGTGTGCAGCCAGATCGCGCCAAAAACGCCGGCAGCGGCCAGGGCGCCGGTGGCCAGCATCCAGTATCCGAGCAGGCGCTGACGTGGAGCCATGATCAGGCTCCGCTATCCGCTGCTGGATTCAGCAATGCCTCCACCCGTGCGACAAGCTCCCGGGTCGAGAAGGGCTTGGTAATGTAGCCGTTGGCGCCAAGTGCCATCCCTTTCTCTTTTTCGATCTCGCGTCCATGGGCGGTTAGCATGATCACCGGCAGAGTGCGGGTTGTCTCTTCCGAGCGGAGTATCTCCAGCAGGTCAAAGCCACTCATACCGGGCAGGCTGATATCGAGAAGAACCAGGTCGGGGAGCTGGTTGCGAATCATCTCCAGAGCGGATTCCGCATCGCCGGCTGTCACCACCTCATACCCCGACTGTTGCATCAGAAACTCCAGTGACAGCAGGATATTGGCTTCGTCATCGACAATCAGAACCCTTGGCATGGGGTGCCTCCAGAAATGCCCTGTCTGCGGTGTGTTGCTGAAACTCAGGTTCGTTTTTCAGTCTAGTGCCGGGCGTTGAAAAAGAAAGTTCTGCGCTCCGGCGGCAGGCGGAACATTTTCAGCTAAAAAGTTGCCTTTTACTTTTTATCGCACCTGCAACAAGGTTAAAATGCCGCGAATACGTTCTAGATCTTAAGGAATTGCAATGCTGTTCAAAAAGCTGCGTCAGGGAGTGGTGTATACCGCGATGACAATGGCTGCCTCCGCACCTCTGGGTAGTGCGGTCGCCAGTGAGGCAGATCCGTGGGAGGGCTACAACCGGGCCATGTTCTCGTTCAACGAGCAGGTCGACAAGTACGCCCTCAAGCCGGTCGCTCAGGGATATCGGTATATCATGCCGGATATCGCCGAGACCGGCGTCAGTAACTTTTTCGGCAATCTGGGCGACGTACGTTCAGCGGTCAACAGCGCGCTGCAGGGAAAAGGCGACGATGCGTTGACCAGCGTGGCCCGTATTGTTTTTAACTCCACCTTCGGTATTGCCGGTTTCATCGATGTAGCAACGCCGATGGGGCTGGAAAAACAGCGCGAAGGTTTTGGCCAGACGCTGGGCGTTTGGGGTGTGGGTCCCGGTCCTTACGTGGTTCTGCCGCTGCTGGGCCCGAGTACCGTACGTGATACTGTAGGTCTGGTGCCTGACTGGAACCTTTCACCGTCCACCTACGTAGATCATGTACCGACCCGGAACACGCTGTACGGCCTCGCCCTGATCGATGCCCGTGCACAGCTGCTTGAGGCGGAGAAGATTATCAGCGGCGATAAATATATCTTCGTCCGTGATGCCTACCTGCAACGCCGCGAGTATCTCATCTATGATGGTGAGATTCCGGTAAAGTACGACGATAGCGATTTCTGATATTCGGGTGCGACTTGAGGTGATACCGGTCGTTTGCCGTCCCGTATGTCAGCAAAACCGAGCGACTGATTAATGTCTCAACGAGAGCAGGCGATCCTTGTAGTATCTGCGTCAACAGACGTGATCGATCTTATCTTCGATCTGTGCGAGCAGTGCCAGGAGGCTTCGCTGCGTCTGCTTGTTGTCCGTAATACCGATGAGGTCGAAAGCGTTCTCGAGCACCATGAGATCTCACTTGCGATCGTTGATTGCAGCACGTTCACCGATGTGGAATACCTGAACCAGCTCGCGGCGCACTTGAGCCCCATGTCGACCATGGCGCTGCTTGAGGAGGGTACTGCTGAAGGCATGGTTGCGGTGCTTCGCAACGGCGCGGATGACGTTTTTTCGCTGGCCGAGCTGCACCTGCATCCTCAGCTCTTTATCGGCTCCCTGCAGCGGCAGCTGCAGCGGGTGAGGATGATCGAAGAGGTGCGCTTTCTGCGCGAGAGTCTTGAGCGCAGCCTCGATGAGCTTAAAGCGGATCAGCATGCCGCCCAGCAGCTGCAGGAAAAGCTCCTGCCGCCGCCGGTGCGCGAGCTGAACCATATTGATTTCGAATATGTACTTCAGCCCAGTCTGCTGCTCAGCGGCGACTTTGTTGATTCCATCGCGATCAACGAATACCAGACCATTTTCTACCTGGCTGATGTGTCGGGTCATGGTGCCTCGTCGGCGCTGGTTACGGTGTTGCTGAAAAACATGACATATCGCCTGGTACGCAACTATAACCGCAACTCAAGCTTTGATATTCAATCGCCGCTGGCCACCTTGCACCGGGTCAACAGAGAGCTGCTGCTGACCGGGCTGGGCAAGCATCTGACCATGTTTATCGGTCTTATTGATGAAAGGGACTCATCGCTGACCTATGCTGTAGGCGGGCATCACCCGATGCCGGTTCTTGCGCAGGGCGGGGAGGTCGCGTTTCTCGAAGGGCGAGGGATGCCTATAGGTTTGTTCGAAAAACCGGTATTCGATGAAAGGCGTATTGCACTGGATCCCACCTATTCGATTACTCTGTTCTCCGATGGCATACTGGAAGTTGCCGAGGGCGACTCATTGGATGAGAAAGAGCAAGTGCTGCTTGCTGCCTGTGGAGGGAAGAATCTTTCACCACAGTCGATATGCGACTTTATCATTCCGGCCGGACGGGTGAATCCGGACGATGTAGCCATAATGACGGTATCCCGAGTGTGAGTATGAGCGACGGCTCGATCTATTATGCCTGCCGCAATGGACATTATGTTTTGAAATTCGTGGGTGAGGTGCGACTGACACTTTGCTCGACGATCGATCTGCATCTTGAAACTATGCTGGCGCGGCGCGAAATCAAAGACACCCTTATCGATCTGACTGAGACAACGACGATCGACAGTACTTCTTTGGGGTTGATAGCAAAGCTGGCGATCAAGGCGGCGGAGAAGGGGCTGCCCAGACCCACGCTGATTTCCACCAATGACGACATCACGCGGATTCTCTACTCCATGGGGTTCGATCAGGTGTTCCTGCTGCTCGACAGTGTGCCGGCGAGCGGTGTGGATCTGGAGCAGGTTCCCTTTGTTATGGAGTCGGAAGAGCAGGTAAGAGAGCGGATTATCGATGCCCATCGCGTGCTGATCGATCTCAATGATGCCAACCGGGCGGCGTTCAAGGATCTGGTGGCAACGCTGGAAGGCTGCAGTTGAGAAGAGTCGCTGTGCTGCTGGCTGCACCGGCCGGCAGACGCCTCTGGCTGCTGAAGGTAGCCTGCTGAAGGTACAAAACGAAGACACTAAAAAGGGGCCATCAGGCCCCTTCGTCGTATCTGCGACCCTGAGATCGGGTCAGGTGTCCGGGTGAGCCGCTTCAGCTCACCCGGACAGGATCAGAAGTCGAACTTGCGCTCGGTGTAGATGCGGAAGGCGTTTTCCCACACCTGGCCCACTTCGCCGTTACCGACCGGGTTGCCGTCCAGCTCGATGACCGGCGCGATCTCCTTGGAGGAGCTGGTGATCCAGATCTCGTCCGCGTTGCGAACTTCGTCCATGGTCACGGTGCGCTCTTCAACCGGGATGGAGCCGTCCGCTTTCAGGCTGTCGATAATGATGCGACGGGTAATGCCCGGCAGGTTCTGATGATCCTGAATCGGGGTGATGACCTTGCCATCTTTAACGATGAAAGCGTTGCTGGAGCTGGCTTCGGTCAGTTCGTTGTTCTCGTTGTAGAGCAGGATTTCACCGTGACCGGAAGCATGACCCTGCTGGTAGTGCATGACGTTACCGAGCAGTGCGGTGGACTTGATGTTGCAGCGCTTCCAGCGCAGATCCTGGGTGCTGGATACGGCATAGCCGTGGGCCTTGGTGCGATCGACCGGCTCCGGATCCTTGATCGGGAAAGCGAAGGCGAAAATGGTCGGCTCTACGTTTTCCGGGTAGGCGTGGTAGCGCTTGGTATCTGCACCGCGGGAAACGTGGATGTAGACGCCGAGGTTTGCACCCTGGTCGGCGTTTTTGGCGATCAGATCGTCGAGCAGTACACGCCAGTCTTCGATGCTCTTGTCGCACTTGATCTCGATAGCAGCCAGGCCATCAGCCATGCGCTGCATGTGCGGAGCCAGACCAACCGGCTTGCCGCCGTAGTAGGGGATGACTTCATAGATGCCGTCACCAAACAGGAAGCCGCGATCCAGCGGAGAAATCCGCGCTTCTTCCAGGGGCAGGAAGCTGCCGTTCAGGTAAGCGATGCTCATGGTTGAAAACCTCTTGTTGCCAGGCGCTGGAGGCCAGCGAATCCCTGTATGCTAGTGTTCAGAATGAAGTGATTTTTATGAAAGCGAAAAATCAATGCAATACTGTTTTAAATAAAAAGAAAATTTTGCACGAAATAGAAGTAATCTATCAAAAGCTCTTATTATTTTAAGAAAAACAGAAAATACTACTGCTGATTTCTGATCATTTTTCGGGCGGTATCGGTGAGGAGCCGTGGCAGTATTCTGTCGTCATCGAGTCGCCAGGCGCAACAAAAGTTAAGTGGCGGCGCCTTTGGAAGGCTTTCCAAGGCGACCAGATCGGCGTTTGCGATGGCGGAATGAACCAGGGGTTCCGGCATAAATGCCACACCCACACCCTGCTCCACTAACGATAGCAGGCTGGGGACGGAGCTGCAGGAATGGATCACCGGTGCCTGCTCGCCCAGGGGGCGAAACAGTTCGTTCAGATACTGCCAGGGGCGGCTGCGGCGGGTGAACGAGAGGATCTGGTAGTTGGACAGGTCCTGCAGGGTTTTGACCTGTTCCACTCCCTGAATCAAAGGGCTGGCGACCCAGCACTGCGGATAGCTGCACAGGGGTTCACTGACAAAACTTGGCAGAGGGTGTTCATCGGCTACCATCAGCGCCAGGTCCAGCTCGGAGGATTTCAGCTGTTCGATCAGTGAAGAGGTGGTGTCGACGATCAGTTCAAACGCGATCAGCGGATGTTCGTCATGCCAGGTGGCGAGCAGTTTGGCAAGCCAGAGGTGGGCCAGGGTGTCGGCGATACCAACGCGGATGGTACCGCGCTCGGGAGTGTCATCGTCAAGCTGGGCACGCATTTCACGGCTTATAGCCAGCAACTTTTCAGCGTAGGGTAGCAGCTGGGTGCCGCGACTGGTCAGGTGCGTGCCGCGTTTGTCGCGCACGAAGAGCTTAACGTTAAGCTCCTCTTCCAGTGCCGCGATGCGGGCGGAGATGGCGGGCTGGGAAGCGTGCAGCTGCGCGGCCGCGGCGTGAAAGCTACCCAGGCGCGCAACTGTCAGAAATGTATTCAGATTGGCTAACCGCAACCCCTGTCTCTCCCTTGTTCTGAATCAGGCGAAGCCGGTCAGCTGGCGCAGTTCGGCGATGAGGGCTTCCCCCTCACTGGCGTGGAGGCCATCTTCGGTCAGCTCGTTCAGTCGGGTCACGCCGTCGACGCTGCCGCGCTCGGACAGGTACTGCAGGATTGACTGAGGATCCAGTCGACCCAGCAGGTCTTCGCCTTTCCAGTAGCCCAGCAGTGCGATAATGCCGTAAGCACCCCAGTTGGAGACGTCGGCGATCAGCAGCTCATCGACGCGGGTGGCTGCGGGCACGATATTGAGCTTGCTGATGGCGTCGTAGATGTTGCCCATGCCGATCTCGTTACCGCCGTCGCCGATACCGATGGTGGGGCAGTTGGCGGCTTTGACAAAGGTGTCAAAGCAGGCGGTACGCGGGCTGATGCTCTCGCCGCGCATGTTGTAGTAGCCGCCATCCTTTGCCTGTCCCGGGCGTTCGATGGAGAGCACCACGTCCGGGTCGAAGCGGGCCAGGGCTTCAAGCGCTTCCAGTTCACGCTCGTCATGCTCGCCCACCTGGATCTCATGTACCTTGTAGTCCGGTGCCAGCATCTTCGAGATCGGTTTACCGCAGACGATGACCGGATCCGCGCCCAGGTATTTGAGGGTCTGGTAGAGAGCGATGGCGCCAACGGGGCCGTCGGTCTCAAAGGTGTCGACCACCGGGAAGCCGGTGCCGATCAGGATGGTGCCCTTGCAGTCACGCAGGTAGTTCGCGGCGCGTTCGTAGTAGCCTTCCTGCAGCGCCGGCTGTACATCTTTCATGCCGCGCAGGTTCTGGCGTACCAGCAGGTCTTCGATCTGTTTGCTTAATTGAGTGTCTGTCATGGCCATACTGTCCTGTATCAGGCTGTCACCTTGATCGGTTCGATATTGTCGTTATAGCGCTTCTGTAATAGCAGCTGGTTGTGCGCCTCGGCCTGGGTAAAAGGCTCGAAGGTCACTTCGGTGCCAGGAAGCATCTGTGCCAGACGGGCGGTGTCCGGCGAAAACAGGCTGCCGATCTTCGGGTAACCGCCAATGGTCTGGCGGTCGTTCAGCAGCACGATCGGCTGGCCGTCGGCCGGCACCTGGATTGCGCCCAGGCAGATGCCTTCGGACAAAATCCCGTTGATTGACGGTGAGATCGCCGGGCCTTCCATGCGGTAGCCCATGCGGTCAGCGCGATCGCTGATCCTGTAAGTGCTGGTAAAGAAGATCTGTTTCTGTACCGCGCTGAAGGCGTCCTGCTGATAGCCGAGAATGACTCGCAGCGGTGCTTTGCTGGCGTAATCCGGGCGGTACTTTTGCGCCAGGGTAAAGCCGTCGGCATTGGCGGCGGCCTTGCAGGGCAGCAGGTCGCCGCTCTGCAGCTTCTGGCCGTTAAGACCACCCAGCTTTTCACGCTGCACGGTGGCGCTGCTGTCGAACATCGGTGCGATCTCAAAGCCGCCGCTGACGGCAAGATAGCCGCGTGCGCCGTTTTTGCTAAAACCGGCTTCGATGCGTTGGCCTGCCTTTACCGGGTGCGCGGTCCAGCGTTCCACCTCTTCGCCGCCGATCTTCAGTGGCATCTCGCCGCCGGTAAAGACAACCCAGGTGTCTACCTGAGCTTCGATCACCAGGCCGCCGATGCTGACCTCCAGTGCGGTGGCGTTTTCATCGTTCCCCAGCAGGCGGTTGGCCCAGCGAAACGCGAACGGATCGAGCGGTCCACCGGTGGTGAGGCCGATACGGTGATGTCCGAAGCGTCCCAGGTCGGTGATCAGGGTCATCAGGCCCGGTTGTAGTACCTTGAATCCAAGTACCTTGAATCCGCTCACAGTTCACCTCCCAGTTCCAGGTAGCGCTCCTTGTTGATCGGCTCGAAGCTGACCCGGTCGCCCACCTGTACGGGCATGCAGGGCTCGGCATCCGGGTTGAACATGCGGGTGGGGCAGCGCCCGATCAGGTTCCAGCCGCCCGGTGAGGCAGCCGGATAGATGGCGGTCTGGCGATCGGCAATGGCCACTGAGCCGCGGGGGACCGACTGGCGCGGCGTGGACAGGCGTGGTGCCGCGATACGCTCGTCCACCTGACCCAGGTAGGCAAAGCCGGGGGCGAAGCCGATGGCGTAGACACGGTATTCGGTGCTGGCGTGCAGGTCGATCACAGCGTCGACGCTCATGCCGGCGCGTTCGGCCAGTGCTTCCAGGTCCGGCCCGGACTCACTGGAGTACCAGACCGGTAGTTTGATCAGGCTGCCTTCGCTGACCTCTGCGTCGGCATTGTCGCTGCCCAGGTCGGACAGCAGGCGTTTGACCAGCAGGTGGTCGATCTGCAGCGGATCGTAGATCACCAGCAGAGAAGCGTAAGAGGGCACCAGGTCGATAATGGCGCTGCCAAGGCGGGCTTCCGTCTCGGCCACGGCGCGCTGCACTTGGGCGGAAACGCGAGGGTCGGTCTCCTCACCGAAATAGAGTATCAGGGCGTTTTCGCCTGCGACTTCGATCCTCATTTAGCCAGCATCTCCCGGATTTCGCGGATTGCCTCGACACCGTCATTGTTATCGCCGTGCACACAGATGGTATCGATATGCAGCTTCAGCTTGTGGCCGCTGACCGTGGTGATGGTCTGTTCCTCGGCAATCTGGCGAACCTGTTCGAGCATCTTTTCGCGGTTATGCACCGCGCCCGGCTTGGTGCGGGAGAGCAGTTTGCCGTCGTCGTCGTAGCAGCGGTCGGCAAAGGCTTCGAACAGCAGCTCGATGCCGTAGTGCTCCGCTTCCTGGCGGTGATTTTCTTCTTCCGGCGTGGCCTGAAGCATCAGTTTGACCGGGCGGTAGTAGTCCGCGATCGCTTTCATGATCGCCTGGCGCACCGACGGCTTGGCCATCATGTCGTTGTACAGGGCGCCGTGTGGTTTGACGTAGGCCAGTTCGATGCCGGCACTGGCGGCCATGCCGTCGAGGGCCGCGAGCTGGTAGTGAACCAGTGCATGAATCTCGTTGGCGCTGGCGTGTACCGAGCGGCGGCCGAAGCCCATCAGGTCCGGATAGGCCGGGTGTGCGCCCACCTGCACGTTGTTCTCTTTCGCCATGCGCAGGGTTTTCTGCATCACCAGAGGATCGCCGGCGTGAAAACCGCAGGCCACGTTGGCCTGGTCGATATGCGGCATGACGTGCTCGTCCATACCCATGGACCAGGCACCGAAGCTTTCGCCGAGGTCGCAGTTAAGCAGCATTGGCATAGGAGTCTCCTTTTCTGGACGGGCTTAAAGAATAGCCAGACGGCTGTTGGGCAGATCGGTTACCAGCATGTGGCCCGGGCTGTGGGTGATGCACAGCGGCGGGCGGGCGGATTCGATCGCCACCTGCGGTGTGACGCCGCAGGCCCAGAAGACCGGTACTTCACCGTCCTTTATGCTGACCGCATCGCCGAAGTCAGGTGTATTGATGTCCTTGATGCCGATGGCGTCAGGATCGCCGAAGTGCAGCGGTGCACCGTGCACGGACGGGAAGCGTGAGCAGATCTGGATGGCGCGGATCGCATCGGCCGGCTTCATCGGGCGCATGCTGACCACGGTGGTGCCACTGAAACGACCGGCGCTCTTGCACTCGATATTGGTGCGGTACATCGGAACGTTGACCTTCTCGCTGATATTGCGGATCTCCAGGCCATCGGCCAGCAGGGCTTCTTCAAACGAGAAGGAGCAGCCGAGCAGGAAGGCGACCATGTCGTCCTGCCAGTAATCGGTGATATCGGTGACTTCGCGCTGCAGGACGCCCTGCTCATAGATACGGTAGCGCGGTACGTCGGTGCGGATATCCACGTCTTCGCCCAGCTCCGGCAGCATAAAGTCGCCCGGTGATGCGGACATGCCGATCAGCGGACAGGGCTTGGGATTGAACTGGCAGAACTTGAGAAATTCGTCGGCATAATCTGCCGGAAGAATGGCCAGGTTACCCTGAACAAAACCGGCGCAGTAACCGGAGGTGTTGCTACTGAATTCGCCGCTGCGGATCTGCTGCCGGAGTTGGTACGGGGAGAGAATATCTGCCATTGATGCAAAGCCCTCTTTATCAAAAAGTTCAAACTTTAAGTATAGAACAGAGTTTATCGCTACAAATGGCTTTGTCTAATCGAATAGATTGGGGTATCTGATAAGTTTTGTTTATCAGTTGGTATAAGGGGGAAAGCAGGGGAGGGTAATCAGGCGACGCCCCCGGGGAGCGTCGCCGGTCGATCACTGGCTGAGCAGTTGCTCCAGCGTGACCTGGTCTTTGGCGAAGTTGCGGATCCCTTCGGCCAGTTTTTCAGTGGCCATGGCGTCGCCGTTCATCGCCCAGCGGAAGCCGGATTCGGCCAGTACGGACTTGGCATCGGCATCCTGGGAGGCTTGCGGTGAAAGGCGGCGTTCCAGCGGCTGGTCAACCTCCGACAGTTCTTTCAGCAGAGCCGGTGAAATGGTCAGCCGGTCGCAGCCGGCCAGGGCCTGAATCTCGCCGATATTACGGAAGCTGGCACCCATGACGACGGTGTTGTAGCCGTGGGTCTTGTAGTAGCGGTAGATACGGCTGACCGACTGGACACCCGGATCGTTGCTGCCCGCGAAGTCGGCATTCGGTTCGCGCGCTTTATGCCAGTCGAGGATACGGCCGACGAACGGCGAGATCAGGTAAACCCCGGCGTCTGCACAGGCCTGGGCCTGGCTGAAGCCGAACAGCAGGGTCAGGTTGCACTGGATACCCTCTTTTTCCAGCTGGCGCGCCGCTTCGATCCCTTCCCAGGTGGAAGCCATCTTGATCAGTACGCGGGAGCTGTCGATGCCCTGCTGCGCATACAGGTCGATCAGGCGCTTGGCCTTTTCCACGGTGGCCCGGGTGTCGAAGGAGAGACGTGCGTCTACCTCGGTGGAGATGCGGCCCGGAATGATGTCGAGGATCTCCCGGCCGATCAGTACCGCCAGGTAGTCGCTCATGTTGGCCAGAATCTCGGCATCGCTGCCGCCCAGCTGGCGGGCGTAGCTGCGTGCCTTGTCGAGCAGCGGTGCATATTTCTCATCCTGGCTGGCTTTTAGCAGCAGGGACGGGTTGGTTGTCGCGTCCACCGGCTTGAAGCTGCGGATGGCATCGATGTCGCCGGTATCGGCAACGACGGTGGTGATCTGCTTAAGCTGTTCTAGCTGATCCATGTGAGTGGTTGTCCTCGTTGGATAGGGTATTCGGGGTCACGAAGCTCAGCGCTTCGCGGAAAGTATCTGTCGCTGCGCCACGTTTGTGGCCGTTCTCGCTCAGGTAACGGCGGAACTGGCGGCCGCCACGCTGGCCGTGGAACAGTCCGAGCAGGTGTTTGACCACGGCATAGAGTGGGGCGCCTTCGGCCAGGCGGCGCTCAAGATAGGGGATAAATGCTTCGGCAATTTGAAGGCGGTCGGCCAGGGGGCGATTTTCACCGAAGATACGGTTGTCCGCCTCGCTGAGAATGGCATAGGGGTTCTGGTAAGCCTCGCGGCCGATCATTACGCCGTCGACATGCTGCAGATGCTGCTCAGCTTCTTCCAGGGATTTGATGCCGCCGTTGATCACCACTTCGAGCTCCGGGTAGAGCTGTTTGATGCGGTAAACATGATCGTAGATCAGTGGCGGAACCTCGCGGTTCTCCTTCGGGCTCAAGCCCGCCAGAATCGCCTTGCGTGCATGGATAGTGAAGCTGCGGCAGCCGCTCTCCTTCACCGTATCGACAAAGGCATGCAGGTGCTCGAAGCTGTCCATATCGTCGATGCCCAGGCGGTGCTTGACGGTGACCGGCAGGCGGGTTGCAGCCTGCATCTCGCTCAGGCATTCAGCCACCAGCTTGGGGTGCGCCATCAGGCAGGCGCCGATCATGTTGTTCTGTACCCGGTCAGACGGGCAGCCCACGTTGAGGTTGACCTCGTCGTAGCCGGCCTCTTCCGCCATACGGGCGCACTGCGCCAGTTCCTGCGGATTGCTGCCGCCGAGCTGAAGTGCCACCGGGTGTTCGCTCTGGTCGTATTTCAGGAACCGCTCGCGGTCGCCGTGGATCAGCGCGCCGGTGGTCACCATCTCGGTGTAAAGCAGGGTGTTCCGTGAGATTAATCGATGGAAAACGCGAGCATCTGAGGTGGTCCAATCCATCATCGGGGCAACGGACAGGCGTCGATCCACTTTATCTTCTGTTGCAGTGGCGAGGAGGCGCTGGTCGGGCGCCAATGAGACCGGTGTTTCTGGCATGGGCGAACTAACATTATTTATTGGGCGGATTAAGCCGCAGTGTACCACAGCGCGGCGTTGCGCCCTAAGGTCGCCGTGCTGCTATTCGGGTGGCTCGGCCGTCCCGCAGGTTTTGCTGCTCGATCAGGTCAAAACCGCACAGCTCTAACAGTTCGGCAATATCCTTTGCCGTGTAGCGGTTGTGTTCGAAGTAGTCCCGGAAACAGTCATTCATGCTTGGAGCGTCGAGTGGATCGCGGCTGAAATCGGTGTCGGGAAAGCGGTGATTGAGAAAGCTTTTCAGCGGCTGACGCACCGTGTCGGTGAGAATCAGCACACCGCCTGGTTTGATCCAGTGATACAGCGCTTGGAATAGCATCACCGGCTGAAACAGCTCATGGATCAGCATGTTGGCCAGGCAGGCGTCGATTGAGGCGGGCGGGAATACGGCTTTACCGGGGGCGTTAAGATCGGCGATGCGTATCTCCAGATTGTCAGGTTTGTCGTCGATGCGGGCAAGCATATAGGGCGCAATTTCTATGCCGGTGAGCCTGAAGCCGGGATGCTCCCGGGCCTGCTGCTTCAGAAACAGTGCCGGTCCGCAGCCCAGATCGACAATATGCAGGTTGTCTCCCCGGGGTGTGTGGGTTTCCCAGAAGGACTGGAAATCTGCATCATGGTTACGTTCATGGGTCGACAGGGTGCGCTCGGCGGCGCGCTCGCCGTTACCGCCATGGTGCTGATGTAAAAATTGACGTGTACGCTCAAGTTCGTCGCTCATGTGCGCCCCCGAAATACAGGTATCCCATTCATTTAAAGTTCTTTTAAGCAAATTTCAGTATAAGTGGTCAGAATTATTCGTCATCAGCGATTGGCCGGTTGTACCGGACAGGTGCAGCGCCGATGAAATCAACACTGTCTGGAAGTCGAGGTAATAGAGTGATCGTAACAAAGGCGACCGGGTTTGCCCGTTTCTATCATGCAACACGCTACTCAATGAAAGGCATACGCGCGGCCTATGCCAGCGAGCCGGCTTTCCGTTATGAAAGCTGGCTGGTCATGGCGATGACGCCGGCGTCGTTTTTTATAGCCGAGAGTGGTTTGCAGCTGGGGTTAATGATCGCGACCTTGCTGCTGGTGCTGGTGATGGAACTACTGAATACCGCGATCGAAGCGATCGTGGATCGGGCCGGTACCGAGTTTCATGCTTTGGCGGGGATGGCGAAGGACCTGGGATCGGCGGCGGTCTTCTTCTCTCTGTTTATCGTTGCCGTCGTCTGGAGCGGGATCATCTGGGATAACTTTTTCTGACAGCGGCGGCTTACAGGCAAAAAAAACGCCGCTATCCTATCGGATGCGGCGGATTCGCAGTGCCCCTCGTGTGCGAAAAATTGGTTGGTTGAGACATAGGCGTCTGGCTTACCAACCTGATTTCTATAAAGCACACACCGTGCCAACTTTATAAATCGCCTGTATTACGGGGGATTCGCCGCTGAAGTCGTTGTATCTAGATCGTTTTTCAGAGGAATAACAACCATAACAGTGCGCAGGCGCACCGATACGGTGCCTTGTCGCTGGGGCTGTCAGCTCGCTGCTCCGATAGCGAACAGTCTGCAGAGAAGGCTATAATCGCGCTTTTACCACGACCAAACCGAATCAGGACATTATGACCGTTCGCACCCGAATCGCTCCGTCGCCCACCGGCGACCCGCATGTTGGCACCGCCTATATCGCTCTGTTTAACCTGGCTTTTGCCCGTCAGCACGGTGGCCAGTTCATCCTGCGTATCGAGGATACCGATCAGACCCGCAGCACGCCGGAATCAGAAAAGGCGATTCTGGACTCCCTGCGCTGGTTGGGGCTGGAGTGGGATGAAGGTCCCGATGTGGGTGGCGATCATGGCCCCTATCGCCAGAGCGAGCGCAAAGGGATGTACAAGGACTTTGCCATGCGCCTGGTGGAAGAGGGTAAGGCGTTTCTATGCTTCCGTACCGCGCATGAGCTTAACGAACTGCGTGAAGCCAATAAGGCCGCCGGTCGTCAGCGCGCACTGAAGCAGGAAGATCTGGAGCTGCCGGCAGAAGAAGCCGAACGCCGTATGGCCGCTGGCGAGCCTTATGTTGTGCGCATGAAGGTGCCCACCGAAGGCGTCTGCGAAGTCGACGACATGCTGCGTGGCACCATGGAGCTGGACTGGGCCCAGGTCGATGCGCAGATCCTGCTGAAATCCGACGGTATGCCGACCTATCACCTGGCCAACGTGGTTGATGATCATCTGATGAAGATCAGCCACGTGATCCGTGGCGAGGAGTGGATCAACTCGGCACCCAAGCACAAGCTGCTGTATGAATACTTTGGCTGGGATATGCCCAAGCTCTGCCACATGCCGCTGCTGCGCAACCCCGATAAGACCAAACTGTCCAAGCGCAAGAACCCGACCAGTATCCTTTATTACCAGCGCATGGGTTACATGGCCGAGGCGCTGTTGAACTACCTGGGTCGCATGGGTTGGTCGATGCCGGACGAGCGTGAAAAGTTCAGCCGCGAAGAGATGTTCGCCGCCTTCGATATCCAGCGTGTCTCCCTGGGTGGCCCGGTCTTCGACCAGGAGAAGCTCAGCTGGCTCAACGGCCTGTGGATCCGTGAAGACCTGACGCCGGAGCAGTTTGCGGCACGGGTTCAGCAGTGGGCGCTCAACCCCGAATACCTGATGCAGATTATCCCGTTGATCCAGCCGCGCGTAGAGAAATTCTCCGATATCGCCCCGCTGGCCGGTTTCTTCCTGTCGGGCATGATGCCGGTGACCGAAGCGAGCTTCGAGCACAAGAAACTGAGCATCGACGATGTGCGCCGGATTCTGCAGTTCGCCTCCTGGTACCTTGACGAGCAGCGTCACTGGGATCGCGATCAGCTGTTCAACGGCCTGAAAGGGCTGGGTGAGGCGCTGGGCTTCAAGATCCGCGACTTCCTGTTCCCGCTGTTCGTGGCGATCTCCGGTACTGCGCAGACCGTCTCTGTGGTGGATGCCATGGAGATCCTGGGCCCGGATATGAGCCGTGCCCGTGTCCGCTTCGCACTGGATACCATCGGCGGGCCGTCGAAGAAGCAGACCAAGAGCTGGGAAAAAGAGTACCGCGCGATCGAACTCGGTTAATCGCGCCATCCAACAGTAAAAGGCCGCCGCGGCAGATTCCCGGCGGCCTTTTTTGTTTAAAAACTAACCTGTTGATCGTAAACGAAAAAAATCTTCAATTAGTGATTGTGAAACGCTTGACACTCCGGGGGCTGCTAAGTAGTATACGCCCGGTCGTTACGGAGGGGCCTTAGCTCAGCTGGGAGAGCGCAACACTGGCAGTGTTGAGGTCAGCGGTTCGATCCCGCTAGGCTCCACCAAATCCGTAATTGTCACTCAGCGTCCCATTCGTCTAGTGGCCTAGGACACCGCCCTTTCACGGCGGTAACAGGGGTTCGAACCCCCTATGGGACGCCATCTCTTTTCAGGTTTTCCGACCTGATTCGTGGGGCCTTAGCTCAGCTGGGAGAGCGCGACACTGGCAGTGTCGAGGTCAGCGGTTCGATCCCGCTAGGCTCCACCACTTCTTCAGGCAATCAGCCAACTTGTTTTTCTACAGCTAAACACCGCGTTTTAGTCTGTTCCAAAGCACCCGCTCCCATCTTAATCAAAACGTCATTTCCGCCCGGCCGGTGAATACACAAGTCGTCATTTTTGCCGCTTAAGCTGCCCCTAATAATTCTTCCTTAGGCTGTCCTTATTAAGGAGGTTGCAGATGGCAAAAGAAGAAATCTGGGTACTCTACGATGGCAAGGCAGGGCACTTGAGCCAGTCTCAAGGTCTGGCGGAGCGCCTGGCGCAGCGTACCGGGGCGCAGGTTAAAACCGTCGAAGCCTATCCCAAGGCTGGCCTGCTGCGCTTATTGGCCGTTTGGCTCTGTCGCCTTGGCGTTGTCTGGCCCCGCATGTTCCGTCGCTTCTACCACTGCAAACTGCCGTCCGGCAAGCCGCAGCAGATTATCTCCTTTGGAGGCAAGGTTGTTCCCCTGAATGTGACACTGGCCGCTCTATATGGCTGTGACAACATTCTGATCGGTAACCGCTACCGCCTGCCCGTCACGCTGTTTTCCGTCGTTGTTAACGCCCGGGATGAACGAATCCCGAACCAGGTTGTGGCCCAGGTGCCGTTCAGCTGTGCGAGCAAAGGGCATTCAGCGGGAGAGCGGCAGTGCCTCACCGACCTGAAACGATCCTCTCGACCGCTTTGGCTGCTTTTGCTCGGCGGCGAAGGTTCGGGATTCAGTTACACTGATCAGGATTGGCAGCAGCTGAAGGCGGCTATGATCCGGCTGGCGCAGCAGCATGGTATCCGTTGGCTGGTCAGCAACTCCCGCCGTACCCCGGCGGCGGGGACCGCGCTGCTGTCTGATCCAGAGCTACAGGACTATTGTCAGCAGCGGATCAGCTATCAGCAGGGCGGGCCGGGGCTGGGGCCGTTTCTGCAGGCGGCAGAGCGCATATTCGTGACCGCCGATAGCCTCAGCATGGTGACCGAAGCCATAGCCAGCAGTGCTACTGCGCCTGTGGCGGGGCTGGTGCCGGAGGTTGTAGCGGGAGGCGAGAGTGTGCATCAGCGCACGCTGCGGCATTATCAGCAGCGCCGCTGGCTGGAGATGGTGCCGATCGCCTCTTTGGCAGAGTTTCAGCCGACCCATCCAGAAATTCTGGCGACCTATCATCAGGTGCTCGATGCCACGGTGACCGAGGTGATTGACGGCCTGACGTCGGTACCGGAAAGCATCGGCGCAACCGAGCGCTATTATCCGCAAAGTTACTAGAAGCTATCGAGCTTTATGCAGAGGCCGGGGCCATCCCGGTCTCTGGGCTTGAAGTCCAGACGTCCTTATCTGCCCCGGCCTGTTTCAGGAGGAGGGCGCCCGTTTCAATTTACCTACTGAACGCGCTCCATCAGCCAGGCGTATGCCTCGCCCAGGTTGTCGACGACGCTCACTGCCGCGGAAAAATCGTGGTTATCTGACAGGGGGCTGCGAATGGCGACAACCTGCAGGCCGGCATCCCGGGCGGCGCGAACGCCAACCTCCGTGTCCTCAACGGCCACCGCGTCATCGGCATCGACCTCCATCAGCGCAAGTGCTTTCAGATAACTGTCCGGATGCGGCTTGTTGCGATCGACATCATCGCCGCTGACGACCTGTTCGAAAATATTGTTCCAGCCGTGGCCGTTCAACGAGGCATCGACGCAGAGTCGCTGGGCGCCGCTGACCAGTGCCAGTCGGGTCTGCTGCGCCAGGGTGGTGAGGGCTGCGGTGGCGCCCGGTACCTGGGGAAAGCAGCCGTTCAGCAGGAACAGTTCGTTGGCGTGGGTTTTCTGCTCCACGATCTGCTCGACGCTGGTGTCCAGGTTGAACTTTTCGATCAGCTCGGCGGCGCTCTGCTCCATTGGTACACCCAGCATCTGGTCCCAATAGTCTGCGTCGCTGATCTCTACGCCGTGTGGTGCCATCACCTCACGCCAGAGTTGCATATGGATCGCTTCGGAATCGACCAGGGTTCCATCGTGGTCGAACAACACTGCATTGAACCTCATCGTGCCTCCCGTCGTCTTAATGAAGGTGAGTCTACCACAGGCGGTGCCCGCTCCCCGGGGCGCTATACTCCCCGGTAACTCCGTTAAAGAGCATAGAGGCGAGGTGTGAAATATATCTTTCAGGTCAGAATCAAGCCTGGCTACAGCGCTGAGCAGTACGCCGACGCCTGGGTGAGGGCGAGCCGTCTGATCCAGCAGGCGCCGGGCGCGCAGGGCACTGAGCTGCATCGTAAAATCGGCGATCCGGACACCCTGATCGCAATTGCACACTGGAGCAGCAAGGCGCAGCGCGATGCCATGGAATCGACTCCGGATCAGCAGGTACGGGAGATCATCCTGAGTGCCGCACCCTATGTCGAGATCGACACTCTGGGTGAGTTCGAAGAGCCCGAATGGGTGGTCACACCGGGGCAGGGGCAGTGATCTATTTCGCCTACGGTTCCAATATGTCGTTGTTGAGGCTGCGTGAGCGCACCCCGGATGCACGCCGCATCGCGACCTGCGTGTTGCTGGAACATGACCTGCGCTTCCATAAGGTCAGCCCTGATGGCTCGGCCAAATGCGACACCTTTTACACCGGTAATCGCGAAGACCGGGTGTTTGGTGCGGTCTACGAAATCGGCAAGAGCTCCGAGCTGGTGCTTGATCGGGTCGAGGGGCTCGGCAAAGGGTACGACAAGAAACGGGTCGGCGTGGTGGATCTGGCCGGCAACGAGTATGAAGCTTTCACCTACTATGCCACGCTGATCGACCCCTTGCTGCTGCCCTACGGCTGGTATCGCGAGCATGTGCTGGTTGGTGCCCGTGAGCTGGTGCTGCCGGCGAGTTACCTGGCCCGGATCGAAGCGGTGAGCGTTATGGATGATCCCGACCCTGAGAGAGAGGCCCGCCAGCTGGCTGTTTATCGCTGAAAAAGACCTCGCGGTTGACTGAGCGGGTCGGAGTCGCAACCATGATGGCTCATGTTTGCTCAGGAAACCGCCCATGTCACTGCATGAAGCCCGCTATTCGCTCGATCACTCCCTGCTGCTTGATACTCTCGTCGACTGCGACAATCTGCTGATCATTCAGGATCTGGATGGCGTCTGCATGGGGCTGGTCAGTGATCCGCTGACCCGGCGGATCGAGCGGCGCTACGTGGAGGCGGGTAAGCAGCTGGACGGGCACTTTTTTGTGCTGACCAATGGTGAACATATCGGCTCGCGGGGCGTGAATGACATCGTCGAACGTGCCTTCGATGCGCCGCAAGAGGCCTGGCAGCGGGGGCTTTACCTGCCGGGACTGGCTGGCGGCGGGGTGCAGCTCCAGGATTCACAGGGGCAGGTCAGCCACCCGGGTGTCAGTGATGCCGAGCTGGACTTTCTGGCACAGGTGCCAGAGTGGGGGCGGCAGTTTTTGCTTCAGAGCCTGGCCGGTGAGCCGTTTTCTCTATCCGGCGACGCGCTGACAAGGCTGGTAGAGGCCTGTGTGCTGGATAACCGGGTCTCTCCGACGCTCAATATCAACATGCTTTATTATCACCTCAGTGATCGGCCCGGGCAGTATGCGCAGATTCAGCAGCAGGCGGTGAGTTTTATGGAAAGTCTGCTCGAGCGCGCGGCAGCAGCGGGGCTGGCGGACTCCTTTTTCATCCACTACGCGCCCAATCTTGGTCGTGTCGATGGCAGGGAAAAGCCTCGTATCAGCGATGGCTCGGATGCGGGCACCACGGACTTCCAGTTTATGCTGCGCGGGGCGGTCAAGGAGGTGGGTGTGCTGGTGCTGCTGAACCACTATTATTACCGCCGCACCGGACAGTATCCGCTGGGAGAGGGTTTTAATGCGCGCGAGGCGCCCTCTGACATGGCAGAGCTGCTGGCGCTGGCGCAGCGGCATTTCGATCCGGCACAGATGCCGCGTATCGTTGGGGTTGGCGATACGGTAACTTCGCACCCTCAGCCGGATGGCGACAACCAGCGGGGCGGCAGTGACCGCGGCTTTTTGACCCTGGTGCAGGGGCTCGGTGAGTGTTTTGGCAGTGACAATGCCTGCGTATTTATTGATAGCAGCGCCGGTGAGGTGGTTCGCCCGGGCGTCAAGCAGCACAAGCTGGCATCCGATGCGGGGGCGGCCCTCGGCGGGATTTCAGACCCGGATGATGATCTCAGGTTGAATTTTCTCTTTACCGGCGGTCATACCGAGTATGTAAATTTCTTCTGTGATCTGGCGGCACGCCGGGCACAGCGACATTAGCCGGCAACTGGGGCCGGCGTGTCCTTTACTCTGACAGGACGTTGAATAGATGAGTCTAAACTTGAAATTGTTGACCCGCTTTATCAGAACCCTGGTGCCCCTGGCCGGCGGTCTGGCGCTGGCCGGTTGTGCGACCTCACCCACCGGTGAGAACACGCTGTTATTAAACTCCCCGACGCAGATGAATGCGCTGGGTCAGAAATCGTTCGAACAGGTGAAGGCGAACACGGCGATCGAAACAAACCCCGGGATTAACCGTTATGTCCGCTGTGTCAGTGAGGCGCTGCTGGACCGGTTGCCGGCCCGTTACGGGATTCAGCCGCAACAGTGGGAGATCCTCGTGTTTCGCAATGAGGCGGTGAACGCCTTTGCCGTCCCGGGCGGCAAGATCGGCGTCTATACCGGGATGCTGGATATGGTGGAAAACCAGGATCAGCTGGCCTCTGTTATCGGTCATGAAATCTCCCATGTGCTGGCGCAGCACAGTAATGCACGCCTAAGTCAGCAGCAGCTGACCTCGGCCGGCCTTAGCGCTGCCAACCTGCTGCTGACCAACCGGGTTGAAGCGGGCACCCAGCAGGCGTTGATGAGCGCCATGGGGCTTGGCGCCCAGTATGGGGTGATTTTGCCCTACAGCCGAGCTCACGAACGCGAGGCTGACGTGCTGGGTCAGGAGTTGATGGCCGACGCCGGTTTTGACCCCCGCGAGGCGGCCAGCCTTTGGCGCAAGATGGCCAGTGAAGGTGGGTCCACGCCGCCGGAGTTTCTCTCCACCCATCCGGCACCGACCAACCGTGTAACCCTGCTTAATGAGCGCGTTCAGAAGCTGTTACCGATCTATCTTGAGGCCCGTGACGCAGGGCGGGCGCCTCGGTGTGAAGCACAGCGTTGATAACGCTGCAGGGCCTGGCTGGCGGTTTGGCCAGGTCCGGTCCGCTACCGACAGGCAGGCACGCAATCATCCGATTTGATCCATGGCGGTTCGGAACACGTAGGTCCCTCTACAAGAGTGGAGCAGGCTATGGTTTCCGGACTTTCGCTATTCTCAGGGCTGTCGTGCAACTTCTGGATTAGCCTGATCGGTTTTCAGGCGATCTGGTGGTCGCTGATTCTATGGGGCAATAGCGCATTGCTGCCCGCGATGCTGCTACTTCTGGCCCACCTTCTGTTTCATCGTACTCCGCGCCAGGAGCTGCAGCTGATGATTTACGTCGCGCTGCCCGGGTTTCTTGTTGATTCCATGCTGACGCTTGCTGGCGTGTTCGTGTTCCCGGCGACTGCGATGGTTGCGCCGGCCTGGTTGCTGCTGCTCTGGTTCGCCTTTGCCGCCACGCTGAACCAGGCGCTGGGCTGGTTCAGCGGCCGCTACCTGCTGGCGGCGTTAATCGGCGGTGTCGGTGGCAGCAGTACCTACATCGCTGCCGCTGAGCTTGGCGCCGTGTCTCTGGGGCTGGGATTGGTTCCCGCTTTCCTGCTGCTGACGCTGGTCTGGACGCTGCTCTTTCCATTTCTTATATGGCTTAAGGATTACCGGGGAGGCCGAGATGTCTGTGCGTTGCGCTGATCTTACTAACTTAAAGGCGGCTCTCCTGGCGTTGCTGCTGGTGGTGCCGGTCAATACGCTGGCTCAGTACACCTATCCGCAAGGGATGAAGCAGGTGGGGCAGGCGAGTCTGAGCCTGTTCTGGGTCGAGGTTTACGATGCGCGCCTGTTCAGTGAGGACGGGGAGTACGACTCGGGTGAGCGCCCGGTTTTGCTGGAGCTGACCTATCATCGCGCCATATCAGGCGAGGACCTGCTTGATGCAACCGCCAAGCAGCTCAAGGATAGCCTTGATGCCGAGACGCTGGCACAGGCGCTCGGGTTGCTGCAGCCAATGCTGCCCGATGTGAAAAAGGGGGATCGGCTGGCGTTCTACCTGACTGAACAGGGGCGTGGGCGTTTATTTCTCAATAGCCGCTATCTTGGCGGGATGGATGACCCGGCCCTCAACCGCGCCTTTCTCGATATCTGGCTGGCGCCCGACAGTGACTTTCCCGAGCTGACCCGTCGCCTGACAGGAGGGGGTTAATATGATGCGAATCATACCCGTAGCGGCTGCGCTGCTGCTGGTGGCCGGCTGTTCGGCCAAGCTGAACGATTATCGTGAGCAGACTCCGCCGCTGGTGCTGAGTGAGTTCTTCACCGGGCAACTGGAGGCGAAGGGGATGGTGCAGGACTATAGCGGCAAGGTGGTGCGACGGTTCACGGCTGATATTGTTGCGCGCTGGGATCGGGATAGGGGCGTTCTCGATGAGCAGTTTGTCTATGATGATGGCTCCCAGCAGTCGCGATGCTGGCGCCTGACAGAGGAGGACAACCGCTACACCGGCAGTGCCGGCGATGTGGTTGGCGAAGCCAGCGGTCGTACCGAGGGTAACGCGCTCAACTGGCAGTATCGTCTTCGGGTCCCGGTCTCCGGTGATGAGTGGGTGTTGGCGATGGATGACTGGATGTACCTGATCGATAGTGACACGTTGATCAACCGCACCCAGATGTCGAAATGGGGGCTGCCGGTCGGTGAGATAACGCTGTATATCCGTAAGGTGACCGATACCCCCGCACGACAGCTCTCAGAAGATTGTCGACCCTGAACGTAAGGAGGCTGACATTTTACTGCACCGGCGTTATTGATTTCCGGGGTCAGGGATTGGCACTCTTCGGTATACTTCGCCTATACACCTGTCAAACAGCTAAGGACGGATTCATGAGCAGTTACGACCGCCCCACGCAGGGCTTTTTCAGCGCCTGGCTCGGGGAGATCCGCGCCCGACCCTGGAGCGCAGGAGCGCTGGGAATAGCTCTGCTCGCCGTCCTGTTTCTGCTGCTAACGCAGCTGTTTACTACCTCCGCTCTGCCCGAGACCTTCCACAATGCAAGCATTGGCGGCTTTGTCGGCTTCGCATCGACGGCGCTGGGGGCTGCCGGCGCCCTGTTGCTGCGGAACCTGAAAGCGCGCACCGAAGACTCCATGCTGGGTTTTGCCGCCGGCATGATGCTGGCGGCCGCGTCATTCTCCCTGATTCTGCCGGGGCTGGCCGAGGGCGAGCGCCTGACAGGCAGTCCGGTGATCTCAGCGCTGATCCTGTCGCTCGGGCTGGCGCTTGGCGTGGCGCTGATGCTGGGGCTGGATCGGTTTACCCCCCATGAGCATGAATATATCGGTGCACATGGCCCCGATTACCAGCGTCTGGGTCGTGTCTGGCTGTTTTCACTGGCGATAGCGCTGCACAACCTGCCGGAAGGTATGGCGATCGGCGTGAGCTTCTCCGGTGGTGATCTCAGTGTCGGTTTGCCGCTGACAACCGCCATCGCCGTTCAGAATGTGCCGGAAGGGCTCGCGGTCGCTATGGCGCTGCGCGCGGCCGGCATGCAGCCCCTGACCGCTGCCCTGCTGGCCGGCGCCACCGGACTGATGGAGCTGCTTGGCGCCTTTCTAGGCATCGGCGTCGCCAGCGGCATTCCGGTGGCCTATCCGGTGGGACTGGGGTTGGCCGCCGGTGCAATGATCTTTGTGGTGTCCCACGAGGTGATACCGGAAACCCACCGCAACGGCCACCAGACACCGGCCACGCTCGGGCTGATGCTGGGTTTCGGACTGATGATGGTGCTGGACACCGCGCTGGGCTGAGTAATGAGTTCGATCCGAGAAAGACAGTTTTACCGTAACGGCCCGGCCTATCCGCAGTTGGCGGATACCGATTTCGCCGTTATCCGCCGGCAGTTCGACTTCCGTAATATCCGTATCGGACGCTGGGTGACCAAGGCTGAGCAGGCGCAGGTTGCGCCTCAGTTACATGCAGCCCTGTGTGACCTGATGCAGATCCTGGGGGTGCCGGAGCTGGTGATTTCGCTGCGCGGCTCGCTGGCGCTGCACTACGGCACCGGTGGCCGGCCGGGGGTGGCAGCGCATTACGATGCGGCCCAGCACACCTTCGCACTGGCCAAGAATGCCGGTCCCGGCAGTATCGCACACGAGTGGTTCCACGCCTTCGATCACTATATCGCCGGCCAGGCGTTCAGCGCGCTGTCGCCGTCTGTTTTCGGATCGCGCGCCTGGCTGCATGATGAGGAGCAGATAGAGCACCCGCTGAACCAACGGCTATTTGCCTGCTACAACGCCATCATGCTCAACGCCGATGGTAGTGCGCCCAGTGATCTGGTGAAGCGTTCCATGGCAGTGGACCGGGCCCAGGGACAGCTCTACTTCAGTCTGCCGGAGGAAGTCTGTGCCCGTGCCTTCGAGGCCTGGGTGCAGGATGCCAGAATAAAGAACCACTTTCTGGTGAAGGGAACCAAGGAGTCACCGGAGGCGAAACTGGGGGTCTATCCGCGTGGCGAAGAGCGGCGGGTGATAGGCGATGCGTTTGCCGCGTATTTCAATCTGCTTGGCCGCGCCCTGAGACGCTAGCGAGCCCGTGCGCTTGCTCTAATCATTGCCCTGATAATCTATATCTTTTGCAGTCAGGCTTTTGCCGGGCACATGAAGTTTGACGAGCTTGCGTCGCGTGGGTTGCTTGCAGATGAGTCTAATCCCCCGTTTTCGTTCTGTCCTCGTACAGCTAGTCAGCGAAGATATCCGGTGTCGGCTTTTCGTCCACCCTCGATGCCACAGTATTGTCGAAATATTTCACCGACTGCAGGCGTTCGATCAGGTCGGATGCCCGCTCAGAATATGCATTAATAATTATAAATTTAATTGCGTTAAGAGCTCAGTGGAGAGAGCTGTCCTCACTTTCTAGAGCACTTATGCTCATCTCCCATAAACTGCGAAGCGCTTTCAGCTCATCGGCTGATATCTGATCCAGTGCCTCGTAATTTATGCACTCCCTTGCCATTTTCGCCAGACCGAAGTTAGCACTGACGCCCGCTAGCTTGTGCATCAAATATCTGTGATTGGTTGGCTCTTCCTGCTCTAACTGATCCAGTAACGCTGAGCTCTGTGCTTTCATCTTTTCCAGCAGCGAATGCATCTGCTCAGGGCCGAGAAGCGAGCGATGCTGGTTGAGGAGGGCGTGGTTTATAAATGAATCGCTGCAGGTTTCTTCAAGGTTAAGGTCTCGCTGAGGTTCAGAGTCTTCGCTGCTGAGTGCAAACAGCGTCTGTTCCAGTTCCTGAAAGTTAAGCGGCTTGGCGATTACGGTAGTGATACCGGCTTGTTCGTAACGTTGCATGTCTTCCGAGGTGACTGCAGCGGTCAAGGCGACAACCGGCACCTGCGCTTTGCGTGGATCAGAATGCAGGCGCATTCGCTTAGTAACCTCAGTACCGTCCATCTCGGGAAGGTGGATATCCATCAGGACAAGGTCATAGTCATGATCGTTATGCATGGACAGGGCTGTGAAACCGTCGTCGGCGATGCTCAGGGTGTGGCCGGCGCTGCGCAACAGTTCTGCGGTGACTTCCTGATTGATAGGTGAGTCCTCAACCAGCAGAATGTCCAACGGACGTGCTTTATCCAGCGGGCGCGCCGGTGGCGTCAGCGTTCTGCCCGTTTCAGCGATAACTGCCCTGCGGTACGGAAGTTCTATCCAGAACAGGCTGCCCTTGCCTGGTGTGCTTTGAAATCCAATGCGGCCTTCCTGCTGCTCCGCAAGTTTTTTACAAATCGACAGCCCCAGGCCGGTTCCTCCAAAGCGTCTGGTGATGGAGCTGTCGGCTTGGCTGAAGTGCTGGAATATATGCTCGTGAGCCTCTGGCGGAATCCCAATGCCGCTATCCTCGACTTCAAAACGGATCCTGTATCCCTCATCTGAGGTCGACAGGCTGTAGGCTTTGATGATCACATATCCTTCGCTGGTGAATTTGATCGCGTTTGTTACCAGATTCATCAGGATCTGATTGAGCGCCCGTGAGTCGCCTCGTGCCCGTGCGGGAAGATCATCTGCGATGCGGCTGATCAAATCGATACCTTTCTGTGTCGCACTGGGGGTCATCAAAAGATGGACCTGCTCAAGCAACTGGCGAAGGTCGAAATCTGCCTCCTCGAAACTAACCTGACCTGTTTCAATTTTGGTGAAGTCCAGCACGTCATTAAGAATGGACAGCAGAGATTGACCGGAGCTGAGAATAGAGGACACCTGCATGCTTTGCTTCGCTGACAACTCCGTGCGTTTGAGCAGTTGTGCCATCCCCAAAATACCGTTCATCGGTGTCCGGATTTCGTGGCTCATGGTGGCGAGGAATTGGGTTTTCGCTTCGTTGGCGGCTTCCGCTTTCTGTCGTGCCAATACCGCCTGCTCCTTCGCCTTGCGCTCGCTGATATCGGTCAACGAGCCTTCGTAGGAGGGGCTGGATGCATGCTTGTCCAGGATGCGGTTGGCGGAGATAGACACATAAACTTCATGGCCGTCGAAGCTCTGCCAGTGGGTTTCGAAGTTCTGCACCGGGTTGCCCGAGTTAAGCTGCTCAAGAAAACGCTGACCGTCGGATGGGTTGATAAAGCAGTCATGTACCAGGTCGGGGGCGGTATCGAGCAGCTGGTCGGCGGAGCTGTAGCCAAGCAGATTGACCAGCGCCGGATTGGCAGAGACAAAGCGTCCGTCCTGATCGATCCTGAAGATCCCTTCACTGGCGTTCTCGAATAGTGAGCGATACTCCCGCTCCGATTGCTCCAGACTTTTATAGAGCTTGGCGTTCTCGATGGAAATTGCCGCCTGGGAGGCGAGAATCTGCAGGGTATTCAACCGTTCCCGGCTGAATATGTCGCGGCTCTCGCGATGTTCCAGATAGAGGATGCCGGTCAGTTCACTGTGGTAGAGAATGGGAATGGCAAGCAGTGAACAGGGTTGCTGGCTGCGTATATAGCTGTCCTGCTGGAACATCTGGTGTTCCACGGCATTGCCCAGAACCACGGCGTCTTTGGTGCGGGTCACGTAATGGATGATGCTCACCGGCAGCTGATCGCTACCGGATTCCAGAGGTACCGGCTTTGTCAGTGACGGTGCCCGGTCAATACTGGTTTCGGCTTCGATATACAGCTGTTGCTGCCGGGCCATCAGGAGCAGAGCGCGCTGGGCGCCAGCATTCTGGATCGCCAGCTTCATCAGGCGCTCAAGCAGGCGTTCCAGCACAATTTCGTCGGAAATCGCCTGGGAGGCACTGATCACGGAGGCGATATCGAGGCTATGGTTATCCACCTTGTCCGGCTGTGTCTGCCGCTGTTCTGAAGGCTCCGGCGTTGGCGCAGGCTTAGGTTCGAAGCGTAGCGCATAGGTTTGCTCCATCTGCGCCAGTTTGACTTTGGCGCCCCACCGGGCATAGAGCTGGTAGGCGTCCTTGAGGTAGGTCGTAGCGATGCCCGGTTTTTTCCATTCGAGGTAGAAGCGCCCGGCGAGCTCGCTGGCCAGTGCCTGCTCGAACAGGAAACCCTGTTTGCCGGCCAGTTCGACCGCCTGCTCGTAGAGCTCCATGGCGGCTGAGTATTTGTGCTGGGCTCGCAGCAGCTCCGCTTTCAACAGGTCGTGGCGGTGTTGGTGGTTTTCCGGGCAATAGTGGGCCAGCCGGCGAAGATAGTGCAGGATGGAACGCACTTTTTTCAATCGCGGTGGCTGCTGCAGAATGCTGGTTTTCGGCAGCAGAGCGATGATACTCAAGCCATTGAGAAAGCGAGCGCAGGGTGCGGTAAAGGTGCCGCTGATGGAGTCGCGTAAACTGTCCGCCTGCTCGCTGTGCTTGTGCGCCAGCTCCGTTTCGCCCATCAGGAAACAGAGCAGGCCTTTATAGTAGTGATGCAGGCTAATGGCGGTGCGGTGGTTCTCCCGCTCCAGCTCTTCAAGTCCCTCTGTCTCTTTATAGAAGCGGCCGTCCAGATGGGTCGGTTCCGTGTTGCGCCCGCGCAGGTTTTCAATGCACTGCAGCGTGAAGACCGAGTATTGCAGCGATTGCTGCTGGCCGGACTCACGCAGCATAGTGGCGTACTGCTCCAGCCTGGGGAGCAGCTCGTCCAGGTTAGTGCTCAGTGGCAAAACGTATTGGATATGGGCGGCCAGTGAATAGGCGCTCCACTCCAGGTCGCCGCAATCGAGTGCCTGCTGATGGGCTTCGAGCAGAGACTCGGTGCAAACCGATAGCGGTTCGCGGTAATGGCGGATATAGCAGCTGAACAGGGACAGCGTGCGATGCTGCGTGGTATTGGGCGGCAATTTGGTGTCGAGCTCCAACGCCAGCTGCCCCAGCCGATAGCCCAGATCGATAGCATTGAACTGGCCGCACAGCACGCCACCATAGCCGGCGAAGGCCAGTGCTGAGTAGGGATTGATCCCGTGTATCAGCGTCAATTCGACCTGCTTGGCCATAACCAGGGGGCGCAGGTCGGAGCTTGAGAACTTGATGACGCCAAATATGCTGGCCAGTATCGGCATCGCCGCCAGTAACTCGGGAGAACGCATCGCCTTCAACTGTGGAACGCTGTCCGGTGGGTGCCGGCGTAATAGCCAGCGTATACGTGCGCGGCTGTATGCGAGCATCGCGGGTGTGGTGCGCCGGGGGATAGTGACGCCAAGGCTCTGAAGCAGCTGAAGGGCAGTATCCAGCGCATCAGAGAAGCGGTTACTGGCGACCTGGGACTGGATCCTCAGCTCATAGATCCGCACCTTGTCGAGCAGGGTGCGGGCATGTTCTTCGACCTCTGTAGCGAGCCTGTTCACCAGCGCCTGGTCGCCCTTGATGCTGGCCACTTCGGCTGCTTTGGAATAGAGGTTCAGCGACAGAGTGTAATGTTTCTTCCAGCTGTCGTTGGGCAGCAGGTCGATGCCGGTGTTGAGGTATTCCATGGCCGCGTCGAACGCGGCGGATTCGCGCGCCCGGGCGCCGGAGCGCAAATTTATTTCGGCTAGACCGGTGCGCTCGAACGTTTCATGCATCGCGCCGCGGGCGATGTTGAGGTGGTTGGTAATCTCGAAGATCCGGTTGTCGATCTCGTCCGGAGTCAGGCTTTGTTGCAACTGGCGGCCTATCTGCAGGTGCAGTGCCTCGCGCTGGTCGTCGGGAATCAGAGAATAGGCCGCCTGTTGCACCCGGTCGTGAATAAAGCGGAAGCGGGCGCGCTTGGGGTCGATCTGCTCAACCAGCTGGTATTGGTCGCTCAGCGGAACGATCAGGCCCTCGGTGATGGCGGGCCAGAGGTTGTCCGATACCTGGACGGGATCAAGGTTACTGACAACCGACAGGGTGCGCAGGTTGAAGCTGCTGCCGATAGCTGCAGCCAGAGGCAGTACGGTCTGGGTCGTCCGCGGCAGGCGCTGGATCTTGCTGACCATCAGTGTGATGACGTTGTCGGTCATCTCGCGGGCTTCGATGGCCGCTTCATCCCACTGCCAGCGTTGGTCGCGGAAGGCGATCAGTTCCTGTTCGTAAAGTGCATAGAGAAACTGGCTCAGGAAAAAGGGATTACCCTGGGTTTTCTGGATACAGATGTGGGCGAGAGCATCGCACTCCTGAGGTTCACAACGCAGGGTGTCGGCAACCAGCTGACGAACCTGTTGCTGGTTCAGTGGCTCGAGATGGATCTCGATAACCGGTTCCTGCAGGCGTAACCGGCCCAGTGTTGTTTTCAGCGGATGGGTCGGGCCCAGTTCATGATCGCGATAGCTGCCCACCAGCATCAACTTTAACGGGTCGGTCTCCCTGGCCAGGGTTTCCAGCAGCTGCAGCGATGCAAGATCCGCCCAGTGCAGGTCGTCGAGGAACAGAGCCAGCGGGCGTTCTTTGGTTCCAAGTACCTGCAACAGGCGTAGCAGCATTCTCGAAAATCGGCCCTGGTCCTCCAGGTTGCTGGGGGCGGTATAGGGCGGCTTGGGCTGAGGGCCGATGATCAGTTCCAGCTCCGGAATCATCTTGAGCAGGGTGGCGCCCTGACCCCGGATAGTGCTTAGAAGTACATCACGCCAATATCTGACATCCTGTTCCGGTTCGGTCAATAGCTGCCTGACCAGCCCCTGCAATGCCTGAAAAATCGCAAAATAGGGACGGCTGCGGCGGAATTGATCGAACTTGCCGCTGATGAAGTGGCCGCCCCGCTCGATGACATAGGGCCGCAGTTCATTGACCAGACTGGATTTGCCGACACCGGCGTATCCGCTGATGGTCACCAGGCTCTGGTGCGCTCCCTGCTTCTGATCGAAATGCTCACGCAGATGGTTGAGAACCGACTCGCGGCCGTAGAGCTTCTGCGGGATCTGGAAGCGGGCCGAGCGGTCCATTTGGGCCAGTTCAAACAGGGGAATTGTCTGCCGGTTTTCGAACTCCCGCTGGCAGCGGCGCAGATCATAAACCAGGCCAACAGTGGACTGGTAGCGCTGGGCCGCGTCCTTGGCCAGCAGCTTTAGCAATATGCCTGACACCACCTCCGGCAGGCGGGGATTGATCTTGTGCGGGGGCCTCGGCGGGCGGGCGATCTGGTTGTGAACCAGCTCCATGCCGCTTTCGCCCTTAAACGGGGGACGGCCGCTCATCAATTCATAAAGCGTAGCGCCCAGTCCGTAATAGTCGGTACGGTAATCGATGGTACGGTTGATCCGCCCGGTCTGCTCCGGTGCGATATAGCTCTGCCCGCGCACATTGAGCATCGGTGTATGCCAGTTGGGTTGTTCGTGGCTGAGCAGGGTTGCCATGGAAAAGCCGATCAGCAGTGGCTCGTCGCTGGTTGGGTGGATCAGCAGGTGATCGGGGTTGATCTGCTTGTGAATGATTCTGGCTTCGCGTAGTTGTCCCAGCAACTCGGCCACGCGGATGGCGAAGGTGAGCCATTGATGCCAGTCGCGTTGATGATTGGCCATGAACTGGCGCAGGGGGAGGGCGCCGGTATCTTCGAAGATGACCGCGAGGCCGCCCTCGGTCTCGATCAGTTCAATTGGGCGGCTGACGCCGGCAATCCGCAGCGGGACGAGCAGCTCGTATTCGTGCCGTAGGCGGCTTGTCTCTTCGCGATTGCCGTGGCTGTCATCCACCTGCTTGATGATTACGCGACGCTCGTCCTGCAGGCGAATCCCCTGGCTTACCGTACAGCCGGGACGCTGGCTCAGTCGGCGTAGCGCCCGGTAACCGCTCGGAGTTTTCATCTGCTGACTTCGCCGGCAAACATGTAGCCGGCGCCATGGGCAGTGAGGATCAGCTCGGGGTTGGATGGGTTGTCGCCGAGCTTGCGGCGCAAGCGGCCAATTAGCACATCCACAGAGCGGTCGTTAGGGGTCCATTCGCGATCATGTATGGCATCCATCAATTGATCCCGTGACATTACCTGACCCGAATGGGTAATCAGTGCCTTGAGCAGCTTGAATTCGCCCTCGGGCAGACGTTCGCTGCAGCCCTTCGGGGAGGTCAGCTGACGTTTCTGCGGATCAAGCTGCCAGCCTTCGAAACGCCAGCCAGCCTGGGGGTGACTGTCATCGCTGGCCGAGTCTTCACCGCTGATACGCCATAGCAGGTTCTTGGCGCGGACAAGCAGTTCCCGTGGGTTGAAGGGCTTGGTGACATAGTCGTCGGCGCCGAGCTCCAGGCCGACAATGCGGTCAATCTCATCCCCCTTGCTGGTCACCAGAATGATGCCGACACGGGAGGCCGCGCGAAGCTCTCGTGTCAGTGTGAGGCCGTCACGCCCGGGCAGGCTGATATCCAGCAACACCAGGTCGATCCCTTCATCCCTGACCTGGGCGGAGAGGGCATCTGCGTGGTCGGTTTCGCTGACCCGGTAGCCCTCTTTTTCGAAGTAGCTGACCAGCAGGGACCGTGAAGCGAAGTCATCTTCGACGATCAGTATATGGGCGGTATTACTCACTTTTGTCATGATCCTACGTGTAGCGGAAAAGCCGTCGTTTAGTCGGATGATCGACTATAAACCCTAGGGAGGCTGCGAATAAGTCTATAGCGCCGGAGACGCCATGGAGTTGTCCATAGCCCGCTGGAACGGGGTATTCAGAGCAGCGATACCTCGGGGTTGTTGCATTATTAACTAATTTTCAGGCCGGGGGGGAGCGAGCTGGCAGTATTGTTACAAGCTGTTACATAAGGGCACAAAACGCCAAGATTCCCCGGAACTTTATTTACACCACCCGATTAACGTTAGGGATAACGGAGCGGTCTGGGGTTCGAGCCGGCCTGTTCGTCGTTACCGAGTTGAAAATCATCCTGATTAGTAAGGGAGTGATGGCATTGAGAATTCATAAAACCAAACGCGCTATTGTCGGCGCGGGTGTGGTGGCTCTGGCCGGATTTGCCAGCCAGTACGCTGCAGCCGATGGGCGCGAGATTATCCGGGACAGGTGTCTTGCGTGTCATACCGAGTCAGGAGATGCGGACACGCCATCCTTCTCCCGAATCAGTTCACAACGCAAGACGCCGGAAGGCTGGCTGATGACGATCAACCGCATGATCGAACTGCGCGGGCTCCCGATCAGCGCCGACGAGAAGCGGGAAGTGGTTAAGTATCTGGCCGACACCCAGGGGCTGGCTCCATCCGAAACAGCCGACTACCGCTACCTGCTGGAGCAGGACACCAACCGCGTTGAATCGGGCCTTGATGGGGATCTGATGCAGAACTGCGCGCGCTGCCACTCGGCGGCACGTTTCGCGCTGCAGCGCCGAACCCAGGATGAGTGGCAGACACTGGTGGACTTCCACATGGCGCAGTTCCCGGGGTTGGAGCTGCATGCGGGTGCACGTGATCGCGAGTGGTATCGCATCGTCCACGACCAGACTGCCGTGCAGTTGAGCAAGATGTTCCCGCTCGAAACCCAGGCGTGGAGCAACTGGAAAGAGGCCGACAAGTCAGACCTGATGGGCCGCTGGCGTGTTACCGGCTTCATGCCGGGCAAAGGTGAGTTCGATGCCTGGATGACGGCAGCCAAAAACGATACGGACCACTTCTCCCTGTCACTCGAAGGCCGCTATGCCGATGGCGAAGTGATTGCGGGCAGCGGCAAGGCCACGGTTTACACCGGTTACGAATGGCGCGGATCTCTCACCGTGGATGGCGTGAACCTGCGCCAGGTGATGTCTGTCGCCGATGACGGCAACAGCATGAACGGTCGTATGTTCCTGGCCAAAGAGCGCCGTGTCGGTGGTGACCTGCAGGCATTCCGCGACAGCGGTGAGCCGATGATCGTTGCGGTATCCCCCAGCTATCTGCGTAAAGGACAGTCGGCGGAACTGACCATCATTGGTGAAAACCTGGATGGCGATATAGATCTGGGTAAAGGCGTGTCGGTGGATCGTGTTATCGAGCGCAGTGCCGACCGCATAGTGGTTGCGGCGACAGCCCAGGGTGACGAAGGTGCGCGTCTTGTCTCCGTCGGCGAGGCATCCAGCGAGGCAGCGCTTAAAGTCTACACCCAGCTGGCGCGTGTCGACGTGACCCCGGCCAATGCCGTCAGCCGCATCGGTGGCAACGGCAGTGAAATGGACAAGGTACGTGCTATCTACAGAGCGGTGGGTTACAGCGCGGGTGCCGACGGCAAAGCGGGCACCGAGGACGATCTGCGACTGGGTTACATGCCGGCCCAGTGGTCCATCGAACCGGCCGACGAAGTGGCGGAAGAGGAAAAAGATCACATCTACGCGGGCCAGATAACCGATCAGGGGATTTTCATCCCGGGTGATGCCGGCCCCAATCCCGAACGCTTTATGTCGGCAAATAACGTGGGGCGTCTGACCGTTGTCGCCCATGTACAGGACGGCGAAGACAAGGTCGAAGGTGAAGGCAGCATGTTGGTTTCTGTACCTGACTTCGTCCAGCGGGTTCTGGACTGAGGCGATCAGTGATCGACCTACGCAGAAACAAGTAGCCACATAACAGAACAAGACGAGGTGAATATGGGCGCCATGACGCTGGTGAAACCGAACCTGCATCGGGTCGATGTGGATACCCGGCAGATGCTGTTTCACATTCCCAGCAGCAGTATCTTTGAGCTCGATGATCTCGGTCGGGAGCTGCTCGCGCTGTTCGACCGGCACGAGCAGGTATCCGCGGAGCATCTGGCGGCACTGAGCGCACGCTATTCACAGCAGGAAGTGAGCGAGGTGCTGGACGAACTGCGTACCCTCGAAGTGATCTCGGAGGCCGGGGCCGCGGTGAGGATCAATCCGCAGCCGCAGGAGGTCAACAAGTTCCCGCTGAACACCGTGGTGCTCAACGTGAACACCGGTTGCAACCTGAGCTGCACCTACTGTTACAAGGAAGACCTGACGACCCCGTCGAAAGGGGAGAAGATGGGCTATGACACGGCGATCCAGGCGGTGGAAATGCTGCTTAAGGAGTCGCCGGATCAGCCTGCCTACAACGTGGTCTTCTTCGGCGGTGAGCCGCTTTCGAACATGCCGTTGATCCGCGACGTGGTCGCCTATTGCGAGGAACGTTTTGCCGGCCTGGATGCCAGCGTGGATTTCACGCTGACCACCAACGCGACGTTGCTGACCGAAGAGCTGGTGGACTGGTTCGATGCCCATCGCTTCGGGCTGACCATCTCCATGGATGGTCCCAAGGCGATGCACGACAAGAACCGCATCACCGTCGGCGGTCAGGGTACCTATGACGTGGTCCGCCGCAAGGTGGAGATGTTGCTGTCGCGCTATCGCTCTCGCCCGGTGGGCTGTCGGGTCACCCTGACCCGCGGCATTACCGATGTTGAGCGGATTTTCGACCACCTTCAGGGCGAGCTCGGGTTCTTCGAAGTCGGCTTTGGTCCGGTAACCTCCGGCGATATTGCCGAGTTCAACCTGACCGAGGAGGAGCTGGTCGAGGTGTTTGCCGGCATGAAGCGGCTTGGTCGCCGCTATCTTGAGAACGCGGTGCGCGGCGAGAACTTCGGTTACGGCAACATGCATCAGCTGATCACCGACATGTACGAGGGCAACAAGAAACTGGTGCCCTGCGGTGCAGGACTCGGTCTGCTGGCGGTGGATAAGGATGGCGGTCTCAACCTCTGTCATCGCTTCACCGGTTCCGATATGGAGCTGTTCGGCGATGTCACCCACGGCATCGACAAGCCGCGCCTGGCCGAGTTTGTTGAAAAGCGTCTCGACCGCAGCAATACCGGCTGCGAAACCTGCCGTATCCGAAATCTCTGTTCCGGTGGCTGCTACCACGAAAGTTACGCCAAATATGGAGATCCGACACACCCCTCTTACCACTACTGCGACCTGATGCGCGATTGGGTCGACTTCGGCGTGGAGGTGTACTCACGGATCATGCTCGAGAACCCCGGGTTCTTTGAAGCACATGTATCTCCCAGGAGGAGTGCCTGAAATGAAACATTTGAAATCCCTGAACAAGAAAGCACACCGCATCGACCAGGCGGTGAACCCTGAAGAAGTAGAAGATGTCGTGGCGATGCAGACTGTAGTGGGCTGTACCGCTACTACTGACCCGGGTTGGGAGCTCGACCCCTTCGGAGGTCTCGGATCCCTCTGTCAGCCGATGGAATCTGACCTTTACGGCTGCGCCGACGCCTGCTGGTGGCCGGCCCAGGTGCCCGACACCATGAACACCTATCCGGACTGGAACAAGGACGTGGCAAAGGCGGATGAAGACTGGCGCAAGCTGGACGGTATCTTCGAGGATGGCGAGTAAGGGAGCCCGATGATGAAAGTGACTGAAATATTCAAATCCGCTGCCCTGGCCGGCTCCCTTGTTGCCGGTCTGGGTCTGTCTTCGGCGGCATCCGCCGACCAGGAGTACCTGGTGACGGTAACCCGTCCGGGCCACCTGCAGGTGATTGACATGGAAACCAACCAGGTCGAGCGCCGTTGTGAGATCCCCGGCAACTTCGGCTCAGGCTCCATTGCGCTGGCGCCGGATGGCAAGGTGGCCTATGTGCTCAGCAACGGTATGGAAGATGTGTACGGCTTCGATATCCGTACCTGCGATATTACCTTCCACGCCGCCCAGTCCACGCCGACCCTGAAAGTTAAGTCTTTCCAGTCGGTCGCTGTGAGCCCGGACGGTACTGAGTTGTATACCGTTCAGAACCCCTTCGGTCTCAAGCGTGATCATTTCACCGTGGAACAGCCGCGCCTGGCAGTATTCAGCATCGCCGATGGAGTCGGTGCCAAGCCGGTGCGTACCTACCCGGTAGACCGCCGTATCACCAAGATTGCGACCACGGCCCAGGGGGAGGTTATCCTCGGCGGGGCCGACGTCAAGGCGATCAATCCGCATACTGGTGAAATTCGCATGGTGACGCCGCTGCAGAATTGGGAAAAGGGTCCGTTGTGGTTGCCACCCGATGCCTTCGCGATGCACAGTCAGGGAGAGCAGAGTAACGAGTACATCATGCCGTACGTTACCGCGAAGTTTGATTCGGAAGAGTGGAACTTCGAGACCGCGGACTGGTGGTGGGGCATGAGCCGTGTAAATCTGGAGACCGGTGAGGCCGAACGGATGGAGATGATCCCGTTTGAGTTCATCATCTTCAACTTCATCTCCGATCCGCATGACCCGAATATTCTCTATGGCGCTTTCAATACCCTGTCGAAGCACGACATCAGCAAGAAAGAAACCCTCGCCGTGCATCAGATGCCGCATACCTACTATGCGCTGAACATCTCGGCCGATGGCGAGACGATCTATGTAGGCGGCACCAGCAGTGATATCTCGGTTCATGACGCCGAGACACTGGAGAAGATCGGCTCGATCAAACTTACCGGTGATATGTCCACTGCAGATCTGCGGGTAGCGACCATCCGCGACTGATCTGCTCAGCGCAGGTCTTGGACTGGATGCAGCCAACGGGAGGGTCGCCAGCGGCTCTCCCGTTTTGTTTTTGGCAGGAGGTTAGCCTGATGCTCAAATGGCTGGTGCGCGCCATACATGCTCCCGACCGTTCCCAACTGGAGGCCGGCTTCAACTGGCTGTACAGCTTTGTCAGGCCGCAGCGGGGGGCGATCGGCGGTCTGCTGTTGCTATCGCTGGCGGCCTCCGCTTTGGTACTGCTGCAGCCCTGGCTCACCAAGCTGCTGATAGACGAGGGGCTGCTGGCCGGGGACTACACCGTACTGATCGAGCTTTGCATCGCCATGGTGCTGGTCGGCGTGATGGGTACCGTGTTGGCCGGCGTCAACCGTTACCTGCATACGCGCCTGTCCGGGCGGATTCTGTTTGCCCTGCGCACCGATCTCTATGCACATCTGCAGCGGCTATCGCCGGCGTTTTTTGGGCAGCGCCGGGTTGGCGATCTGCTTTCGCGTATCGATGGCGATGTGGCAGCGATCCAGCGTTTCGCCGTGGACAGCCTGTTCTCTGCTGTTAGCAGCGTTATCGGCCTGATCGGTGCGTTGGTCCTGTTAATTACCCTGTCCTGGAAGTTGTCCCTGTTGGTGGCCGTGATGCTTCCGTTGGAGGTGCTCTGGCTGCGTTGGATGCGGCGCAAGGTAGAGCAGCGGACCCGGGAGATGCGCGAGCGCTCGGCGGATATCTCCAGCTTCCTGGTGGAGACGCTGCCGGCGATCAAGTTTATCCAGTCCACCGGGCAGGAGACGCGCGAGCGGCAACGCCTGGATGGCCTTAACGGTAACTACCTTACGCAGCTGCTCAGGCTCCAGGTGACCGAGTTTTTTACTCATGCCATCCCCGGAACCCTGACCTCGCTGACCCGTGCCGCCGCCTTCCTCATCGGCGGATGGTGGGTGATTCAGGGACAGTGGCAACTGGGTTCCCTGATCGCCTTTTCCACTTACTTGGGCATGGCCACCGGCCCCGTAAACAGCCTGCTTGGCCTGTATGTGGCAATCCAGCGTATGAGTGTGAGCCTTAACCGGGTCAGTGAACTGCGTCTGGCGCCGGTGGAGATCGAGTCCCCGCTGGAAGCTGCGAGCCTGCCGGCGCCATTGAATGGCGCGCTTACACTGGAGCAGCTGAGCTTTGCCTACGAGGGCAGGGCGCCTGTGCTGGACGATATCAACGTCTCGTTGCCGGCGGGCAGGAAAATAGCGCTGGCCGGGGCCTCCGGTGTCGGCAAGTCGACGCTGATTGACCTGTTGCAGCGGCATTACGACCCCCAGGCGGGGCGTATCCTGCTGGATGGCGTCGATATCAGCCAGCTGAAACTGGGCGACCTGCGACGCTGCATAGCGGTGGTGTCTCAGGAAATCACCCTGTTTCGTGGCTCGCTGGCCGACAACCTGCGTTACGCCCGCCCCGGCGCCAGCGACGAACAGGTGCTTAAAGCGGCCTGCGACGCGCGGCTGGAGGAGTTGATCGAGCGGCTGCCCCAGGGGCTGGATACGCCGCTTGGGGAGCGTGGTCAGCAACTCTCCGGCGGACAGAAACAGCGTATCGCCATCGCCCGGGCACTGCTGCAGCAGCCCGCCATTCTGGTACTGGATGAGGCTACCTCGGCGGTGGATGAAGAAACCGAACAGCAGGTGATCGCCGCGGTGGACCGCCTGTTTGCCGGACATACCAGGATTCTGATCAGTCATCGGCCATCCACCCTGGCCAATGCGGATCTGCGGCTGCTGCTGCAAAATGGCCAACTCAAAGAAATCCCAGCGGAAATGACAGGGGGGGAGCGTGCGTCCTGAGCAATTGCGTATCGGTGTGGTCGACTCGGGTGTACCTGAGCCGCGAGCCGGGTACGATGCCGCCTTTGTGATTCGTGACGCAGCCCTGTGGCAGGCGGAGGCGGATCCGGACCATCTGGGTCACGGTACCCGGGTGGCGGAGGTGATTCACCACATGCTTCCCGAGGCCGAAATATTCTCCGCGCAGGTGTTCATGGAACGATTGGCGACCACCGCGACCCAGGTGGCCGCAGCCATCGACTGGCTGGTCGAGCAGGAGGTGAACCTGATCAACCTGAGTCTCGGTTTGCGGTACGACAGAGCGCCTTTGCGGGACGCCTGCCATCGTGCTTTGAAACGGGGTGTGTTGGTCAGCGCCTCCGCGCCCGCCCGGGGCGATGCGGTCTATCCCTCCGCCTATCCAGGCGTGTTCCGTATGACCGGTGATGCCCGTTGTGGTCGCGATGAAATCGCCCATCTGGAAACCGCGTTCGCCGATTTCGGCGGCTGCGTTCTGCCTGTTGATGAAAACCGGGACTATTCCGGTGCCAGTCTGGGCTGTGCGCACATGAGCGGTCATCTGGGCAGATACCTGATACAGACTGATCGACCTCGCCTCAGTGCAGCGCGCGCCTGGCTGATCGAGCAGGCGGTTTACCAGGGGCCTGAAAGACGAGGGGCGGATGAGCGATAAGCGGGTCGTAATTCTCGGCGGTGGACCGGCCGGAGCGGCGGTGGCGTTGGGCTTGCGGCGCTTCGGCTACCCGGTGTGCGTGGTGGCATCTTCGCGACCGTTTGATGCGGTGGAGGGTGTCTCCGACAGGGTGGTCGAAGGGATGAAGCATGCGGGATTCGAGCGAGCTCTCTCGGCCTTGGCGCCACCCTCTCCGCGACAGGTAACCTGGAACGGGCAGACGAGTGCTGCCAACACCGAACGCCTGGTTGCCCGCCAGGCTTTCGACCAGGGACTGGTGGAGGATATGCGCGCCCAGGGTATCGAGATCCTGGAGGGGAGAGTAGTCAGCTGGCAGGCCGGGGCGAGTGGACATCGCGTGGAGTTGATTCTCGAGAACGGTGAGAAGTGTGTGCTGATGGCGGATTTCGTGGTTGAAGCCCGGGGACGTGCAGCGCCTGCGTCCGGGCTGCACCGCGTCAAAGGCGCCGAGACCCTATCGCTGCTGCAGTATTGGCAGGGTCCGACTGGGGATGCCTGCTCGGCGGTGGAAAACTTTGCCGATGGCTGGGCCTGGATGGCAAAGCGGGCGGATGGACGCCGTTACCTGCAGTTGACGCTGGATGTTGGCAGCACTGACCTGCCACCGAAACAGGCGCTTTCCGGTTGGTGTCAAAAACGCTTCGAAGGCCTGGCACAAGCGCAGCCTTACATCCGCGATGCCCGACCGGTCGGTGAGGTTCAGGGCCGTATCAGCACGCCGATCCTCTGCGAGCGCAGTGCCGGTGATAACTGGCTTCGCGTTGGCGATGCAGCCATGGCGGTGGACCCCCTGTCCGGAAACGGCATCTTTCAGGCGCTGTCTTCTGCGCTGCAGGCACCGGCCGTGATCAATACCCTGCTGCGCCACCCGGAGCGCAGAGCGCTGGCGCGGCAGTTCCATGAAGCGCGTATCGACGGACTCTTTTATCGTTTTGCACGTATCGGGCGGGATTTCTATGCCCAGGACCCCCTCTGGCCCGATCAGCCATTCTGGGCGAGTCGGCGACACTGGCCCGACGATCAGCCGCTCCACGCGCAGGTAGTGCCAGACCAGGTTAGTACCGGTTTGCGGCCGGTGGTAGAGAACGGCCTTATTATAGAAGCGGAGGTGGTCATCACACCGGACCAGCCGCTGGGAGTCTGGCATCTCAATGGCCTGCAGCTGGCGCCTCTGCTGGACGCTGTTCGGGCAGTCCCCGGGCGCAGAGCAGCGGAGGTTCTGGCCGAGCAGGTGGGGCCGGAGCATGCAGTAGCACTGGAGCGATGGTTCGAGCAGCAGAACTGGATCCCGACGCGGGGCCAAACGCAGTCCTAAGGCCTAGGACTGTTACACCCTGTTACATCTTCACACAAAGCACTACGTAAACGCTGAACCTGGTTTACAGCGGCACTCTACTCTTCGACCTGTTGCAGATAACCGAGTGCGTGACGGCAGCCCGCCGCTGCCGGTCCGTTTGAAGGGATAAGGTCAATGAAGAACAGAATTTTCAATCGTACTTCCGGAGCCCTGCTGGCGACGGCCGTTGCTACCGCCATCGCTATGCCGGCATCCGCTTACAACCTTTACAGCGAGAAGGGCAAAGAGCTCAACCTCGATATCGAAGCCGTTGCCGGCTACTTCAGCAGCGATGAAAGCTACGCCCAGACCCCCAGTCAGGCCTCCAGCCCGTCCTGGACCGAGGGCTATGTGAAATACGGCCTGTCTGGAAAAAGCGCGCTGGGTGAAGGGGAGCTGTTTGGTGCGGTCAACGCCCTCACATCCGGCACCTGGGGCGATGGCGATGCGGCTGGTTTTACGACCGGTGCCGAACGCGATACAGAGATCGAAGATCTTTACATCGGCTACCGAAACGACCTGTTCGAGCTCTCGGCAGGTTCTCAGAACCTCACCATCGGTGACGGCTTCATTCTCAACGGCGATGCCCTGAACCTGGGTGAAGGGCTCGACGGTATCGCCCCCAACTTCAGTGCCGACCGTGGCGGTGCCTACTGGCTGGCGGCTCGCAAGGCGTTTGACAAAACCGCCGTGCTGCGTGTGGGCGGCGACAGCGGCCTGCGCTCCGATCTGTTCTGGTTCGAGTCTGATAACCCGGCCCAGGCCAGTGTCGAGATGGCCGGTATCAACCTGGAGTACGTGACCGACAAGGGAACCTTCGCGCTGATGCACCTGAAGGGCCTCGATGTCGATGACAACGAAGCGGCTTTCATGGGTTACGCAGGCCGCGACGGCCAGAAGACCACCAGTCTGCGTTACCAGGGTAACGCGGGTGTCGAGAACCTGTTCCTGTCCGCCGAATATGTGGATCAATCCCAGGGTGACAGCAGCGCGGATGCCAACGCCTGGTATGGCGAAGCTGGCTGGACTTTCACAGGTTTGCCCTGGTCACCCAGCGTGAACTACCGCTACACCAGCTATGACGCAGGTTATGACCCGCTGTTCTTCGGCTTTAATCGCGGTTACGGCACCTGGTTCCAGGGGGAAGTGGCAGCTAACTACGCAGGTCCTTTCGGCACCGATTCCGATGTTCACTACCTCGGTGTCAAAGCTAACCCGACTGAACTGCTGACGGTGGGTGCCGGCTACTTCAACTTCAGCGATACCGCAGGCGGTAGCGGTGATAACGACGGTCAGGAACTTGATATCTGGGCCGAGTGGGTGGCGAATGATCACCTGATCATCAGCCCGCTGATCGGCTTCTACACCCCGGACTCTGCATCCAGCACCCAGGGCAATGATGATACGAACACTTACGCGCAGGTCATCGCGATAGTGCCTTTCTAAGGCGTATTACCTGCAATAGCCACGGACGGTGAACTGCTATTACGGTTCACCGTTTTCCTGTTTTAGAGGATTAGCCCCATGACTATAAGTACAGCCCTCATGATTAATGGACGCTCCCTTAAGGGTGAAGCGGGTACCTTTGCGGTAATCAACCCGGCCACTGGCCAGGCGTTTGCCGACTGCCCTGCTGCCTCCAAGGCTCAGCTCGATGATGCGGTGACCGCGGCAACCGAGGCCTTCAAAACCTGGCAGCACACTCCGGATGACGAAATAAAGGCAATGCTGCATAAGATCGCTGACGGCATTGAAGCTAACGCCGACGAGTTGGCCGAAATCGTCGTCAACGAACAGGGCAAGCCCCTGGCGCTGGCGCAGATGGAAGTAGGTGGTGCGGTTGCCTGGACCCGCTATGCTGCGGAGCTGGAGATCCCGGTTAAGGTGGTGGAAGACAGCGAGGCCCGTCTCGCGGAGCTTCACCACAAACCGGTGGGTGTGGTGGGTTCCATCACGCCCTGGAACTGGCCGCTGATGATCGCGGTATGGCATGTGATGCCGGCGTTGCGTACCCGCAACACCGTGGTGATCAAACCCTCTTCACTGACGCCGTTCAATACCCTGCGTCTGGTCGAAATCATCAATGAAGTGGTGCCGGCCGGGGTTGTGAACAGTGTGACAGGCGAGAGTGGTATTGGTAGTGGCATGAGTGCCCATACGGGCATCAACAAGATCGTATTCACCGGCTCCACACCGACGGGGCAGAGCATCATGCGCAGTGCCGCCGACAACCTCAAGCGCCTGACTCTGGAACTGGGCGGCAACGACGCCGGCATCGTGCTCGAGGATGCCGACCTGGATAAGGTGGCTCCGGCCATTTTCCAGACAGCGTTCCTCAACATGGGCCAGACCTGCGCGGCACTCAAGCGACTCTACGTGCATGAATCCCAGTACGACGAGCTGTGCCAGCGGCTGGCCGCCCTTGCGGCGGAACAGAAGGTCGGCGCCGGCCTGGAGCCGGGTGTTACCTTCGGTCCGGTCCAGAACCAGAATCAGCTCGAACTGGTCATGGAACTGGTAGACGACGCCAGGGCCGGGGGAGCCAAGATACTCAGCGGAGGCGAACGTCTGGCCGGCGAGGGATATTTCTACCCGCCGACTATTGTGGCCGACATCACTGACGGTACCCGGCTGGTGGATGAGGAGCAGTTTGGCCCTGTACTGCCGGTGATCCGCTACAGCAACATTGACGATGCAGTCGCTCGCGCCAACGATAACGTCAACGGCCTCGGCGGCTCGGTCTGGGGCAGCGATATCCAGCGTGCCAAAGAGATCGCCATGCGCCTGGAGTGCGGTACCGCCTGGATCAACAACCACGCGGAAGTCCTGCCGCACTGTCCGTTCGGTGGCTGCAAGATGTCCGGCTTTGGTGTGGAGTTCGGTGAAGAGGGGCTGCTGGAATATACCGCGCCACAGCTGGTGAGTATCAATCGCGGCTGATTTAGGAGCGGTATCTAAAGTCGACTAAACCGGGAGCTATAGGCTCCCGGTTTTTTTTTAGCACTAAATGTATTGGGGAGGGCAAGCTATTGCGCGTTGAGCCCACCAAAGCGTTTGTAGAAAGAGGGGGACGGTGGAGGCAGAGGCCCGTCCGCCGTTTCCATGCATTGGCCAATATATTGCTCCGACTTTTTACACACCAAATTGTAGAGGTTGTGGCACAGCTGACGGGCTGCTGTTCCGCCCCAGTCGGCAGGGAGAAGCTCGGCAGGTAGTTGCGGGTCACGCAGGAGTACTTTGCGATATTCGTGTATTAATAGCGTACGTGCAATAAAGCACTCCTCGGGGGCGAGGTGTTTTTGCTTGCTGAGTTCCTGCCAGACAGGACGAAAACGATCCAGAAAGCTCCCATAGGCCTCATTGATCTGATCCAGGTTCCAGCATTCCCGTGACTGGGCTCGCAATGCATCGGATGATAGCTGCGGGCCTTCGGGCGTCTCAAACAGGATCGAGCTGTCAAGCACCCCCATTTCCTGCAGTGTATTGCGCAGCTCAAGCCTGTCACAGTGAGGGGCTGCCAGTAGCGTGGGGCCGAATGCGCCAAAGCCCATCCAGTGAAGTTCTTCCCTGACCTGCTGGCGCTGCTCCGGTGGAACCTGGGATAACACCACAAGGCTCCAGCTTCCGTCCCAGTCCTGCACAGCAGGAACATAAATTCGCTTGAATGCCTGATCAAAGCGGCGCTGTCCCTGCATGGTGAGACTGTAATAGGCACGGCGGCCAACTTGATCCGCCTTAAGCCAGTTTTCTTCCTTGCTGAGGCGAAATACGGAGGTTCGCACCAGACGTTGGTTGAGGCCGAGGGGTTCCAATACCTTGATCAGACTACCCAGCCAGACGGTGCCGCCCCGAGGGACGATCGAGTCGCCAAAAATTGTGATGATAAGCGAGCCCCCACGAATTGGACGCTGACTACGAAACTGTTCGATCAGTGTATCGAGGTGAGTTGAGCTGCTCATGAAGTGCCGGAAAACCTATGTGTATTAGTATGTTGTAGTTTACTCGCGGGCCAGCACTGAGAAAACCCGGCGCTGAATGTGGTATTCCCAAGGCTCAAATAAAAAAAAGGTGGCCTGAGGACCACCTGAAACAGCTTATCCGTAAAGCATGTGTGGCAGTGCCAGGGAAATCCAACTAACGCCGGTGATCAGTCCCAGGCGCAGGATATCGGCACACCAGAACGGCGTGATACCTCGGAAAATCGTGCCGGTTCGAACGTCTGGCATGACGGCGCTTAACACGAACACGTTCATGCCGACAGGTGGTGTGATCAGACTGATTTCAGTGACGACAACGACCACAATGCCGAACCAGATCGGATCGAAGCCCAGGCTCTGTACCAGAGGAAAGAAGACCGGCACCGTGAGCAGTAGCATCGATAGACTCTCGAAAACCATTCCGAGCAGGACGTATATCAGCAGAATCACCAGTATCACCAGCATCGGCGAAACACCAAGACTGGTGACCAGCGCGAGTAGGTCTTCCGGGAGCCCGGCACGGGTTATGAAGCTTGAGAATATCAGTGCGCCTATGACCACGCTGAACAGCATGGCGGTCGTACGGCCTGTGTCGTTAAGTAGCTCGAACAGGACACGGAAATTAAGCGAGCGTCGCAACAGGGCGATAATAAAGGCCCCGCCTGCGCCAATACCGGCGGCTTCCGTGGGCGTGAATACGCCTAGGTAGATGCCACCCATTACCAGCGCGAATAGTCCGAGAATTCCGCGTACCTGCTTGAGAGCGTCTATTCGGTCGCCCCAGGTTGTACGTTCACCTGACGGGCCTTTTTCGGGGTTGCGCCAGACGATGTAGCGCACCGCCGCCAGATAAAGCAGGATGCCCAGCATGCCGGGGATAAAACCGGCGGCGAACAGCTCCCGGATACTCGATTCGGTCAGCAGTCCGTAAATGACGAGAATGACACTGGGAGGTATCAAGATGCCGAGGGTACCGCCGGCAGCGATAGACGCACTGGCCAGACTGTCGTCATAGCCGTATTTACGCATCGAGGGCATGGCAACCTTGGACATGGTTGCAGCAGTCGCAAGACTGGAGCCGCAGATAGCCGAGAAGCCGCCACAGGCGACGACGGTGGCCATCGACAGGCCACCGCGGAAGTGACCCAGGAAGGCATGCGAAGCGCGGTAAAGCTCATGCGACAAACCGGAGCGGGTCACCAGGTTTCCCATAAGAATAAATAAAGGAATAACCGAGAGGCTGTATTCCTGAGCGGTTGCTATAACCCTGGATGACGCCATGGCCAGAGATCCATTCCAGCGGAAGGTCATCAGGTTGTCGAAATTCAGACCGGATAGCCAGGCGAAGCCGAGCACGCCCACCAGCGCCATGGCAAACGCCAGTGGCATGCGTAGAACGATGATCAGCAGTAGTAGGATAGCGAAACTGATTAAGGCGATAGTCATGGCCGGGAGACCTCCTGCGAGGATTCTTATTGTTGTTATCGCTGTTACGATTAAGCGGTTTGTTTACGGCGAATGAAGATGTAGTAGATACCCCAGCCCAGAGTGCACGCCGCGCTGAGCCAGCACATAAAGCCGATGTACTGCATGATGTCGCCTACCGGTACGTGCAGATACTCGGTGGTGACTTCGCGACGCAGCGAGCGCTCCGCCTGTGTCATTACGGTGTCGCCAAGTACGTAGAGCATCGCGCTGATCAGCAGCGCAGAGAGGGTTTCCAGTACTTTGACCCAGCGTCCGAAAACGCCGTCCAGCAGGTCAATCACCACATGCGTACCGCGCCAGGTAATAACGGGAATCTCTGCAAAGACGATGATGGCGAGCGCAATCTCGGTCATTTCGGTGGAGCCGTCCAAGGCGTTACCGAAGAAGTAACGCCCTGCAACGTCAAAGCAGGTAAGCAGTACCAGGGCCAGCATGATGGCGCCGGCCAGCGCTTCAAGCAGAAACGCCAGCCATGCCATAGGGCCCTTCTCGGGATAGTGCTGATAGAGCCATTGGGTGAATTGCATGCGACTGCCTCAGTTTTCGGCAATGTCAGACTGAACGCCGGACTGATACTCCCGAGCAGTCTCGCGAAGTTCTGTCAGTGCGGCGGCCGCAGCGTCGGTGCGATCGGATACAGACTGAGTCCAGACGTTATCCAGATCTTGAGTCAGCGTATCAAACTGCTTGGCCATGGGGTCGTCGCTGGTGACTTCAACGATGTTGACACCGGTCTCCCGGCTGGCCTGGAGCGCATCGATACCGCACTGATCCCATACGTGGCCGGCCAGCTGTGACAGCTTTTCGCCGGATAACTTCAGGATCGCTTCCTTGTCACGGGGCTCCAGGCTATCGAGAAAGTCCGGGTTGGCGAATATGGCGAAACTACCCAGGTACATCCCGCCCGGCAGGAGAGTGAGGTTGGTGGCCACTTCACTCAGACGCAGGGTTTTCTGTTCGCAGACGGGCAGGAAGGTGCCGTCGATCACGCCCTGCTGCATCATTTCGTAGACCTTCGACGCGGGCGCGTTGACCGGGGTAACGTCCATCAGTTCACCCAGTTCGCTCTGAATGCCGCCACCGAGGCGGATCTTCATGCCTTCGAGATCGGCCAGGCTACCGATAGGCTTGGCGGTCTGAATCTGGCCCGGTGCGTGGGTAAACAGTCCCAGCAAGGTGAGGCCGTCGTGCTCTTGAGCGTCGCTGAAGTACTTGTCATATACCCGCCAGTAGGCCACAGAAGCGGCTTCAGCGTTGGCGCCCAGTCCGGGCTGTTCGACGATCTGGGTCAGACGGAAGCGGCCGGGCACATAACCGTGAAAAGTCCAGCTCGCATCGACCACGCCATCTTCAACCAGTGTGAACAGGTCTTTGGGGTGGCCCATGTTGTATTCGAGTTTGAGTGTGACCCGTCCTTCAGTGGCTTCTTCGATCCACTTGCCCCAGGTCGGCAGGACGGTGGTGTTTTGCGGGTGGGTTGGCGGAAGCCAGGTGGCAACCGTCATCTGTGTGGCTGCTGATGCCGGCATTGAGTTGAAGGGAAGAAGCAGTGCCAGAGCTGCGAGCGTTTTTTTGATGTTCATCGAACTGTCCTTCTTATAGTTGTCGGTGTTCTTTGAGCGGCAGGCGTTGTTTTTTTGCCTGGGATTTAATCTACATCAATTGATACAAAAATAAACATCCAATATCAAATAATGTGTCATAAAAATACGAAGTTTTATCGATTGTTAAATTATTTTGTTATTTAACAATTAATTAGGTTTATTTTAATGCTAATTTTATGTGACTTTTTATGTGGCTGTGCGTGAAGTGGTGTGTTTTTATTTGTGACTGGGGCGCTTGGAGAGGCTGCCCCAGAACGGCTTTTAACGTTACTCTTCTTTCCGTGCGACCAGTGTCATGATGTTGTACAGGGCGACAGGCTCATCATGCTGGTTGCGTACTTCCACGTCCCAAACCACAACCCCATTGGGTTGCTCTTCCTCCGAGCGGCGATCTTTCTTGATCTTCTGCTTGCAGGTCAGCCGAACCTGAATCGTATCGCCGATGCCCACCGGCTCAACAAATCGCAGATTCTCCATGCCGTAGTTAGCCAGAACCGGACCCGGGGATGGTTCAACGAACATTCCGGCAGCGGCAGAGATTACGAAGTAGCCGTGCGCTACCCGCTTGCCGAACATGGAGTCTTTCGCTGCCAGCTCATCGAAATGAGCGTAGAAGTGGTCGCCGGAGAGGCAGCCGAAGTTGACGATATCCGCTTCGGTGACCGTGCGGCGGTGCGTAATCAGCGTTTCGCCGATCTGCAGCTCTTCGAAGTACTTGCGGAACGGGTGCACCAGATCCTTTATCTGCTCGGAACCCGGATTGAATTCGTTGGTGATTGCCGTGAGTGTGGTCGGGTGACCCTGAATCGCGGTGCGCTGCATGTAGTGTTTCACCGCGCGCAGGCCGCCCAGTTCCTCGCCGCCGCCGGCGCGTCCGGGGCCGCCATGAACCAGGGTCGGTAGCGGCGAACCGTGACCGGTAGACTCCTTGGCGCAGTCGGCATTGAGTATCAGCAGGCGGCCATGGTAGGAGGCGCAGCCCAGTGCCAGGTCCCGCGCTTCACGGTTGTCGCCGGTAACGATGGAGCCCACCAGGCTCCCCTTGCCAAGCTTGGCGATTCTGATCGCCTGATCCAGGTCGTCGTAGGGCATCAGTGTAGAGACCGGACCGAATGCTTCCACGCTGTGGGGCGCGTCGCTTTGCAGCGGTTGGTCGGCGTAGAGCAGGGTCGACGGGAAAAAGGCACCTGTGTCGGCATTGGCGCCGGTAACCTGAAAATCACGTGTGCCGCCATGGATAAGTTCGCAGCTTTCCCGCAGTGTTTCGACCTTGCTCCAGACATCGTCCACCTGGCTGCGTCCCACCAGCGGCCCCATGCGCACGCCTTCCACAGACGGATCGCCAAGGGTGGTTTTATCCAGCCGGGCTTTCAGCGCTTCAGCAACGGCATCGACCCGGTTGCGCGGTACGATGGCGCGGCGGATGGCGGTACATTTCTGGCCCGCCTTCACGGTCATTTCGCGCGCGACCTCTTTTATGTAGAGATCGAACTCCGGGGAGCCCGGCTCCACGGTGGCGCCGAGAATGCTGGAGTTGAGTGAGTCCGCTTCCATGGTGAAGGGAATGGAGTTGGCGATGATATTCGGATGGCTGCGCAGTTTCTGGCCGGTAGAGGCGGAGCCGGTGAAGGTCACTACGTCCTGCTCGTTAAGCAGGTCAAGCAGGTTACCGACGCTACCGCAGATCAGCTGGATTGAGCCTTCCGGCAGCAGGCCGCTGTCGATGATGTCGCGCACCATTGCTTCGGTCAGGTAGGCCGAAGCGGTTGCCGGTTTGACGATCACCGGAACACCCGCAGCAAGGCTGGGTGCAATTTTTTCGAGCATGCCCCAACAGGGGAAGTTGAACGCGTTGATATGGACTGCAACCCCTTCTTTGGGCACCAGTACGTGGCGGCCGATGAAGGAGCCCTTGGCGGACAGTTTTACCGCGTCGTCCTCTACCAGGAAGGTCTCGTTGGGTAATTCCCGGCGCACCAGGCTGGAGTAGGTGAACAGGGTGCTGATACCGCCCTCGATATCCACCCAGCTGTCAGTGCGGGTGGCACCGGTCCAGGCAGAGATGCGGTAGAACTCTTCCTTGTTCTCCATCAACCGTTTGGCGACAGCCTTGAGCGCGTTGGCGCGCTCGTGGAAGGTCATTTTACGTAGCGCAGGACCGCCGAGCTCACGGGCGAAGCGAACGGCGTCGCTGAAGTCGATTCCGCTGCTGCTGACGGAGCAGACGCTTTCACCGTTAACGGCATTGAAGACTTCCGTGCCGTTGTCGGTACCTTCGCACCATTGGCCGTTGATATAGCTCTTCAATTTCATAAATCTAAACCTTTTAAATCGATCGAGTGCAGGGACGGCTTACTGGTCGTAATCCAGGACCACCTTGTCGGTAACCGGGTAGCACTGGCACGACAGCACGTAGCCGGCTTCCACCTCGTAATCTTCCAGCGCGAAGTTGACGTCCATCTCGACCTCACCCTCAACCACTTTGGCCCGGCAGGTGGAGCAGACCCCGGCCTTACAGGAGTAGGGCAGGTCGGCGCCATGGGCGTTTCCGGCGTCAAGTACGTTGTCGGTGTCACGGCCCAGTTCGAAGCTGATCTGACGGCCGTCGGAGATCACGGTGACGTCGCACATCTGTACCTTGCCTTCGGCCTGAGGCTCATGATGTTTGCGCGCCCTGTTGCCGCCGGTGGTAGCGAACAGTTCGAAATGGATGCGGGAGCGGTCAAGCTGATGCCCCTCCAGCTGGTCGCGGACGGTTTCGATCATGGTCTGGGGGCCGCACAGGAAGGCCGCGGTTAGGTTGGGGACATCCAGCCAGTGGTCGAACAGTGCCTTGCACTTGTCGCCATCGATGCGGCCGTTGTACAGGTCGATATCCTGCTGCTCACGGGTCATTACATAGACCAGGTTGAAGCGTTCCATGAAGCGGTTTTTAAGGTCTTCCAGCTGCTCGCGCAGGATGGTGCTGGCGGTGGCCCGGTTGCCGTAGAACAGCGTGAACTCACTGTTGGGCTCTGTTTCCAGCGTGGTCTTGATGATCGAATAGATCGGGGTGATTCCACTGCCGGCGGCAACGCCCAGATAATGCCCGGCCCGGCTCGGATCCAGGTCGATATTGAAGTGACCGGCGGGTGGCATGGTTTCGATGCTCATCCCCTTACGGGCGCGATCGTTCAGGTAGTTGGAAAACAGACCGCCGGAGATACGTTTGACGGCGATACGGATCTCTTCGTCGGCCGGGGAGGAGCAGATGGAGTAAGAGCGGCGCACCTCCTCACCATCGATCTCGGTACGCAACACCAGGTGTTGGCCTTCACGGTATTGATAGTCGCCCTGCAGTTCCTGCGGTACGGCGAAAGCGATAGAGATGGCGTCGCGAGTTTCCTGACGCACGTCGGAAACTTCCAGTGTGTGAAAACGGCTCATCGTATTCTCTCTTTTATTCTTGGTATCAGAAGCGCTTGCCCTAGATACATTTGAAATAGTCGAAGGGCTCGAGGCAGCTATTGCAGCGATACAGTGCCTTGCAGGCTGTGGAGCCGAACTCGCTCACCTGCTCGGTATCCTGAGAACCGCACTTCGGGCAGGCGACCTCGGGGTCTTCCCCCATCAGGGTGCGTTTGGACGCGGACCCCACCGGTGGCGCGATACCGTACTGGCGCAGCTTTTCGCGACCTGCATCGGTGATCCAGTCCGTCGTCCAGGCCGGCGCCAACTGCCGGTTCAGGCGCAGGCTGGCGATGCCGGCGGTGCGCAGCGCCTGTTCGATCGCCTCTTCGATGAACTCGGTGGCGGGGCAGCCGGAGTAGGTGGGGGTCAGGGTGACGACCAGTTGGTTACCTTCCCAGCTAAGATCCCGAACGATGCCAAGATCAACCACGCTCACCACCGGGACCTCCGGATCAGGCACATCGTTTAGCAACTGCCAGATCGCCTCGATATTTGGCCTTTCCAGGGACTGTCCGGCGCGGTCGGTGGCAATGAGTCCGTCACTGCCCTTTACGGTGTGGTATTCCCGGATCATCGTTCGTACCTCAATGCGTCAATGGGTTACCAGCTCGCGCCGGGGTAGGCTCGCGGCAGAAACTGCATTTCCGCCAGCAGTAGGCCGAGCTGCTCGGTGTGCAGCCCCTGCTTGCTACCGCGCTGCATGTAAGCATCCAGCGGCGGGCAGGTGAGGGTGGCTTCTGCGAGCAGGGCCTGAGCATCGTTTTGCCACTGGGTGCGCAGCGTATCCAGGTTGGCGCCAATACCCAGATCGGCCATCAGACGGTCCACCTCGTCGGCAGCAAACATCTCGCCGCTGTAGGTCCAGATCTCATCAATCGCTTCCTGCATCTTGGCGTGGCTCTCTGCGGTGCCATCGCCCAGGCGCTTGATCCAGGCACTGGAGCGGCGCAGGTGATAGGTCACCTCTTTGAGGCCCTTCGCGGCAATCGCAACGATGCGCTCATCGCTGGATTGAGTCAGCACGCCGAGCAGGTGGTAGTGAAACAGGTCGAACAGGTACTGGCGTGCCATGGTGTCGGCGAAGTTGCCGTTGTCCTGCTCCACGATCAGCAGGTTTCGATAGGCGCGTTCGTCCCGGCTAAAGGCTAGATCGTCGGCGGTGCGACCCGCGCCTTCGACTTCCGCTGCATATTCCAGCCAGGAGCGTGCCTGACCGATCAGGTCGAGCGCGACGTTACCGATGGCCATCTCTTCTTCGAGGGCCGGGGCGTTGCCGACCAGTTCGCAAAGGCGCTGGCCCAGAATCATCCCGCTATCGCCCAGGCGCAGCAGGTATTCAAATAGAGCTTCGTTCTGCTTCATCGTCAGGCTCCCTTACATGTGGCCCACTTCTTTGGGCAGGTCATAAAAGGTGGCGTGGCGGTAAACCTTGTCATCGGCCGGATCGAACAGGGCGTCCTTTTCATCCGGTGATGAGGCGGTAATCGCGACCGAAGGTACAACCCAGATGCTCACTCCCTCGCTGCGTCGGGTGTAAAGCTCACGGGCGTTTTCCAGAGCCATGGCAGAGTCGGCGGCGTGCACGCTGCCAACGTGTTTATGGTTCAGACCGTGCTTGCTGCGCACGAATACTTCGAAAAGAGTCCAGTCAGACATGGTTAAATCCTCTATCAGGCAGCTGCGTTTTTCTGCTTCTGTTTGGCTGCATAGGCACTGGCGGCTTCACGCACCCAGGTACCTTCTTCAATGGCGCGACGGCGGGTGCGCAGGCGATCCCGGTTACAGGGGCCATTCCCCTTGAGAACGTCGTAGAACTCGGACCAGTCGATCTCGCCGAAATCGTAGTGTTTGCTCTCAGGGTTCCACTTCAGATCGGGGTCTGGCGCGGTACAGCCCAGCAGTTCAAGCTGCGGAATGGTCTGGTCGATAAAACGCTGGCGCAGGTCATCATTGCTCATGCGTTTGATCTTCCAGGCCATGGACTGCGCGGAGTTGGGCGAGTTGTCGTCGGTGGGACCGAACATCATCAGCGCCGGCCACCAGAACCGGTTGATGGAATCCTGGACCATTGCTTTCTGTTCATCGGTGCCGTTGCGCATCATCTCCAGCAGGATCTGGTAGCCCTGACGCTGGTGGAAACTTTCTTCCTTGCAGATGCGAATCATGGCACGGGAATAAGGGCCATAAGACGTTCTTTGTAGCACAACCTGGTTGACGATGGCTGCGCCGTCGACCAACCAACCGATGGTACCCATATCGGCCCAGCTCAGGGACGGATAGTTGAAAATACTCGAGTACTTCACCTCGCCGCTGTGCAGTTTGGCAACCTCTTCGTCGCGGTCGGCGCCGAGGGTTTCCATAGCGCTGTACAGGTATAGGCCGTGGCCGCTTTCATCCTGAATTTTGGCCAGCAGCTGCAGCTTTCGCTTGAAGTTGGGTGCGCGGGTCAGCCAGTTTTTCTCGGGCAGCATGCCGACAATCTCGGAATGCGCGTGCTGGGAAATCTGGCGGATCAGGGTGCGGCGGTAGCCTTCCGGCATCCAGTTTTTCGGTTCGATCTTGATATCGGCGTCGATCTTTTCCTGGAACGCCCGCTCTTCAGGGGACATCTCTTCCAGGCTTTTCAGTCGCTTTACGCCGGTCTCGACGAGTTGGGCATACATGGCAGACTCCTGTTGTTAGATATTGCTCTGTTAATGCGCTAGAGCAATGTTTAGTCATTATATGATACGATTAAATAATGTAAATATAAAATTACGTATCATAAATGGGCGTGCCAAATACTGTGTGGCACGCCGTTGTTTTTAAGGGCTTTATGAGTTGGGGCGGTTGTCGATAACGTGCTTTGCCTTGCCCTCTGAGCGGGGCAGGGACCCGGGCGCACCGACACTGACCTGGGTGCTGATACCGATGCTGGACTTGATATGGTGCATCAGCTCTTTCGCTACCCGCAGTTCGCCGTCAGCACCAATGCCCACGGCATCCGGCTTGAGTTCTACCTGGACCTCCATATGGTCCAGGTGGCCCTTGCGGTTGATGATCAGCTGGTAGTGGGGGGCCAGTTCATCTACGCGCAGCAGCTGCTCTTCGATCTGGGTCGGGAACACGTTAACCCCGCGGATGATCAGCATGTCATCGCTGCGACCGGTGATCTTGTCGATGCGGCGCATGGGGCGAGCGGTGCCCGGTAACAAGCGGGTCAGGTCACGGGTACGGTAGCGGATAACCGGCATCGCTTCTTTCATCAGCGAGGTGAACACCAGTTCGCCGTATTCGCCATCGGGCAGAACCTCGCCGGTTTGCGGGTTGATAATTTCCGGGTAGAACAGGTCTTCCCAGATGGTGAGGCCGTCTTTCGTCTCGATGCATTCCATGCCGACGCCGGGGCCAGTGACTTCGGACAATCCGTATATATCCAGCGCATCGATCCCTAAACGCTGTTCCAACTCGGTGCGCATGGTGCCGGTCCAGGGTTCGGCGCCGAATACGCCCAGGCGCAGATTGAGCTGGTGCGGGTCTATGCCCTGGCGCTCCATCTCGTCGGCGATGTTGAGCATGTAGGAGGGGGTCACCATGATCACGTCCGGATTGAAGTCACGGATCAGTTGGACCTGTTTTTCGGTCTGTCCGCCGGACATGGGGATCACGGTGCAACCCAGGCGTTCGGCGCCGTAGTGAGCGCCGAGACCGCCGGTGAACAGGCCGTAACCGTAGGCCACGTGGACCAGATCACCGGCGTGGGCGCCGGCGGCACGCAGTGAGCGCGCCACTGCGTTGGCCCAGGTATCGATATCGTTCTGGGTGTAGCCGACCACGGTGGGTCTGCCGGTGGTGCCGCTGGAAGCGTGGATGCGGACCACATCCTGCTTCGGTACCGCAAACATGTTGAACGGGTAGTTGTCGCGCAGGTCGCTCTTCAGGGTGAACGGAAAACGGGCCAGATCCTCGAGGGCCTTGAGATCGCTGGGGTGAACGCCCGCTTCATCGAAGGCGCGGCGGTAGAACTCCACATTGTTGTAGGCGTGGGCCAGACTCCAGCGCATGCGCTGAAGCTGTGTGTTGCGCAGCTCGTCGATGCTGGCGGTTTCTATCGGGTCGAGAACGGATTTGTGATGATTTACAGTCGCGGTGGCTGTGCTATTCATTGGTGCTCTTCCTGTCTTTATTCTTATTGGCACGCGCCCACAGGGGGATTCTGGGCTGCGCGGCAGTCATTAGCGGCTTAGAGCCGCTCGATAACCATGGCAATGCCCTGACCTACGCCTATGCACATAGTACACAGTGCGTAACGGCCTTGCCGGATTTCCAGTTCGTTTAATGCCGTGGTCACGAGGCGTGCGCCGCTGGCACCCAGCGGGTGGCCCAGGGAGATTGCGCCGCCGTTTGGGTTTACGTGCTCCGCGTCCTCTTCGATGCCCAGATCTCTCATTACTGCCAGAGCCTGGGCGGCAAACGCCTCGTTGAGCTCGATCACATCCATCTGGTCGAGGCTGAGACCGGTTTGCGCCAGAACCTTGCGTACGGCTGGCGCAGGTCCGAAGCCCATAATGCGCGGTGCGACACCGGCGGTGGCCATACCAACCACGCGGCCGCGGGCCTTGAGACCGTAGCGCTCGGCGGTCTCACGATTACTCAGCAGCAGGGCGCAGGCGCCGTCATTAACGCCGGAGGCGTTGCCGGCAGTGACGCTGCCGTTTTCCCGGAAGGGGGTGGGCAGCTTGGCCAATGCTTCCAGTGTGGTGGTGGGGCGAGGGTGCTCGTCGGTGTCGACGACAACCGGGTCACCCTTGCGCTGCGGGATGGCGACGGGGACGATCTCCTGGTCGAAGCGGCCACGTTCCATCGCCGCGGCAGTTCGCTGCTGGCTACGAACCGCAAACGCGTCCTGGTCTTCGCGGCCAATGCTGAAGTCGGCGGCCACGTTTTCCGCTGTTTCCGGCATCGAGTCAACGCCGAACTGAGACTTCATCTGCTTGTTGATAAATCGCCAGCCGATGGTGGTGTCGAAGACCTCCGCCTTGCGGCTGAAGGCGCTCTCCGCTTTACCCATGACAAAGGGCGCGCGGGACATGGACTCGACACCGCCTGCGAGCATCAACCGGGTTTCACCGGCCTTGATGGCGCGTGCTGCGATACCGATGGCATCCATGCCGGAGCCGCACAGGCGGTTCACCGTGGTTCCCGGCACCTCGATGGGAAGTCCCGCCAGCAGTGATGACATGCGGGCGACGTTGCGGTTGTCCTCGCCTGCCTGGTTGGCACAGCCATAGATCACGTCATCCACCTGGCTCCAGTCGACGCCGTTGTTGCGCTCCATTAACGCCTTGATCGGCGCGGCGCCGAGATCATCGGCGCGCACGGGGGCCAGCGCTCCGCCGTAACGTCCAAAGGGTGTGCGGATAGCATCGATAATCAATGCATCGTTCATACTTGTCTCCCTTTAAGCTTGCGAGTCGCCGAGCAGCGAGCCGCGAATTTGATAGGACTTGCCACGGAACAGGGCAACTAACTGCCCGTTCTGGTTTTCAATTCGAATGTCATAGACACCGGTGCGTTTGCCGCGAGACTGCTCTTTTGCCGACGCAGTGAGCAGGTCGCCCAGCTTTCCGGGCGCGACATACTCGATGCTGCAGCCTGAGGCAACAGTGACCGCGTCGTAGGTGTTGCAGGCAAAGGCGAAAGTGGAGTCGGCCAGGGTGAAGATGTATCCGCCGTGGCAGCTGTCATGGCCCTGGATCATCTTCTCGGTCACAGGCATTGAAAGCTTTGCCTCGCCGGGCGCTATGTGGAGGATCTTTATCCCCAGCTCTTTGGTTGCCCTGTCTCGGCTGTACATGGCATCGGCACAGGCTTCTGCCAGTTGCTGCGGGCTCAGGTTCCGGTTCTGTTCAGACATCGAAACGTTCTCCTGAATACACCTTTTGACGCAGCAGGCGCGATGGGCGATAGCGCTCTTCGCCATAGCTGCGCTGGAGGTTGCTTAGGGTTTGATGGATAAACGGGAGCCCGACGGACTCGGCCCAGGCCAACGGGCCGCGTGGATAGTTGACGCCGAACTGCATGGCGCGATCCGCATCGCCAGCATTACAGACACTTTGCATGACTGCGTCGGCGGCTTCGTTGGCCAGCATGGCGACAGTGCGCATGACCGCCAGTCCCGGTGCATCATCGAGTTGCGAAAGAGTGATACCGGCGCGGGCAAACAGGTCGGCGACGACGGTCAGTTCGTCAGTACTCACCCGATGATCGGAAGCGATCGCCAGGCGGGAGCAGGTGCGGTAGTCCAATGCCAGGTCGAACAGTACCAGGTGGTCGATGCCATCCTGTGTGGCGCGTTCGCAGGCCATGCGCCCATCGCTGAGTGCCAGGGTACAGTCGCCCACGCGCAGCAGGCCGCGTCCCTCGCGCTCGATAACCTTGATATCGGCTGTACGCAGGCGCTCGATCAGGGCGTTTGCACAACCCAGGTCGCCTTCCACGGTGATGGCTTTCACACTCTGGGTGTCAGCGCCCTGCAGGGTTTGCGGCTTCGCCTTTTCGGACTCTTCGCGGTAGTCGTAAAAGCCCTGGCCGGACTTGCGGCCCAGGCGGCCGGCATCGACCAGCGACTGCTGCGTCAGCGACGGCAGGAAGCGGGTGTCGCCGTAGTAGGCGTTGAACACTGAACAGGTGACGGCGTAGTTCACATCATGTCCTATCAGATCCATCAGCTCGAACGGCCCCATGCGGAAACCGCCGGCATCGCGCATCAGCGCATCCAGTGTCGTGCAGTCGGCTGCACCCTCTTCAAGCAAGCGCAGACCCTCGGCATAGAAGGGGCGTGCCAGGCGATTGACGATAAAGCCCGGTGTAGATTTTGCTCGCACCGCTTTTTTGCCCCACCCGGTGGCGAGCTGGTGCAGGGCTTTAGCGACCTCGGGAGCGGTATCCAGGCCGGACACGATCTCCACCAGTTTCATGATCGGTGCCGGGTTGAAGAAGTGCATGCCGGCCAGGTTCTGCGGGCGTTCCAGGGCTGCGCCGATAGAGGTGATCGAGATCGAAGAGGTGTTGGATGCCAGCAGGGTGTCCGGTTTGCAGATCGACTCCAAACGGGTAAACAGGCTGCGCTTTATCTCCAGGCTCTCTACGATCGCTTCAATAACCAGGTCTGCGTCGGCCAGAGCCTGGAGTTCGCTGATCGGCTGCATGCGGGCGAGGATCGCATCGCGGGTCGCGGCGTCGATTTTTCCACGACTGACCAGTTTGTCGAGGCCCTTGGCGGTATTGGCGATACCTTGTTCGGCGGCACCCTCGGCGTTATCGAATATCAGCACCGGATGGCCGGCTGTGGCTGCGACCTGGGCGATACCCGCGCCCATGGCTCCGGCGCCGATAACGCCGATCACTGACTGGGTGTTGAACTCTTTCATCGACTCCTCCGTTACTGGCCGGTAAAGCTGGGTTTACGCTTGTCCATGAAAGCGGCGACGCCTTCGCGGTAGTCGTTGGTGCGACCGGCCAGGCGCTGCAGGTCGCGTTCAAGGTCGAGCTGCTCGTCCAGGGTGTTGGTGGTGCTGGCATTCAGGGCGCGCTTGACCAGGGCCAGGCCGCGGGTGGGCTGGGATGCAAGGTGGCGTGCGCATTCGAGGGCGCTGTCCATCAGAGATTCGTCATCGACGCAGGACCAGATCATGCCCCAGTGTGCAGCCTGCTCGGCGCTGATCTTGTCGCCCAGCATCGATAGCGCCGTGGCGCGGGCGTGTCCGACCAGACGAGGTAGAGTCCAGGTGCCGCCCGAATCAGGTACCAGACCGATTTTGCAGAACGCCTGGATAAAGCTGGCGGAGCGTGCGGCAAACACGATGTCGCAGGCGAGAGCAATATTGGCACCGGCTCCGGCGGCTACCCCGTTGACGGCGCAGATCACCGGCATCGGCAGCTCACGCAGGGTTCGGATCATGGGGTTGTAGAACTGCTCGATGGAGCGGCCCAGATCGGGCATCTCCGCATCGGCGGCCACGTTGCGGTCGGACAGGTCCTGACCGGCGCAGAAGCCGCGACCGTTACCGGTGATCAGCAGGCAGCGGACCGCTTCGTCCTTGCGAACCCGCTTCAGCGCTTCGCGCATTTCTGCGTGCATCTCGGCATTGAAACTGTTGAGGGCGGCGGGGCGGTTCAGGGTCAGTACGGCGACGCCCTGGTCGACGCGATATTCAATATGCTCGAAAGCCATGACTGGCAGCTCCTTCAAAGTACACGGGTAAGTGGTCGGTCGTATCGGATAGAGGGCGCTTCAGCGACCCTTGTACTCCGGACGCCGTTTTTCGATGAATGCCTGGATGCCCTCATTGCGGTCCTCCGTGGCGGCCAGCAGCGTGAACGCTTTGCGTTCATAGGCGAGGCCCGCCGACAGGTGGGTCTCCTGGGCGCGGAGCAGTACATCCTTGGCCTGGTTAACCGCCAGTGGTGCCTGAGCCGCAATCGCTTCGGCAACCTGTTGGGCCCGTTCCAGTGTCAGATCTGGCTCGGTGAGCTCTGAGACCAATCCGGCGTCATAAGCGCGTTGAGCGCTGATCGGTTCACCGGTCAGCACCATTTGCGATGCGAGGGATTTGCCTACGGCGCGGATAAGGCGCTGAGTGCCGCCGGCTCCGGGGATGATGCCAAGCTTGATCTCCGGTTGCCCAAAACGGGCATCACGACTGGCGATAACGATGTCGGCATGCATCACCAGTTCGCAGCCTCCGCCGAGGGCGAAGCCGTTTACAGCGGCAATAATAGGTTTGGGAAAGGCGGCAATCCGACTCCAGTGTTGGGGGCGCGGATCGTTCATGACGCCGATCGCATTCAGATCGGCCATCTCGCGGATGTCGGCACCGGCCGCAAAGGCGCGAGAGTCGCCGCTGATGACAACCGCGCGAACAGCATCGTTCCGAGCGGCGTTGTCGAGTGTGTCGGCCAGCTCAGCGAGGAGCCCGGTATTGAGCGCATTGAGCGCTTCGGGACGGTGCAACTGGATGTTGAGAACGCCTTTGGGGAACGTCTCGGTCAGCAGAAACTTCAGCATAGTCTTCACTGTTTATTGTTGTTTTGAGTGTCGTTCAGTCTTGTAGCGGCCCTCTCTTCGGGAGGGCTTATTTTCGATCAAGCTTAGCGCTTAAAGTGATACATGAAAATAGCTTTATACATAATTTTTGTGTCTTAAGTGTTGGTTTTTTATTGCAGAAAAATTTTCTACGATCGTTTTAATGGTTTCTATATCGACTCGGATAGCTATTTTTGAATACCTTTGTATTTTATTTAAATGATTGAAAATAAAATATTAATTAAAATTTTCAGACGAAGGGTTCTTCATCCGGGAACGGGTCAGGGATGCGTTCGAGTTATACCGGTTCGTTTAAGTGTTACTAAAAACGTAATTGACAATAAAAAAACGTGTTACTAGCATCCGGACTACAAAAACAACAGTGATCGCCCCTGTCAACTGGCCAGACAGCAACAGGCGCCCGAGGTGATCCGGCAGTGGAGATTAGTTCTATGTCCAAGGCTCAGTCCTTTTATGACGCGCATGTATCAACCCTGCACAAGGCGACCGAAGCGGTAAGAAGCCGCGAGTTTTGGACTCCTTATCCTGAAGTACCTAGCGGGCGCATTTACGGCGAATCCGCCAATGCTGAAGGGCAATCTGCTTTCAAGGATCGTCTGGACAAATCGTTCGAGCTTGAGATGCCTGCCCTGGAAGGCGAAGTAGGCGAGGAGGTATCGCCTTACGGGTTTGAATTAGGTATTCGCTACGGACGTGCCAATGCCGATGCTCTTATTGGACGGATGCAGGCGAGCCTGAAAGCCTGGCGTGATGCCGGCCCTGATGCACGTGCCGGGATCTGCCTGGAAATTCTTGATCGTCTGAACAAACGTAGTTTTGAGATCGGCTATGCGACAATGCATACCACTGGGCAGGGCTTCGCCATGGCGTTTCAGGCCGGTGGTCCCCATGCCCAGGACCGGGGGCTGGAAGCGGTGGCCCTGGCGTGGGAGGAAATGAAGCGCATTCCCTGCAGCGCCGGTTGGGTAAAACCCCAGGGTAAGAACCCGGCGCTGGCGCAGGAGAAGCAGTATACCGTCGTGCCTCAGGGGATCTCGCTGGTCGTTGCCTGTTCCACCTTTCCAACCTGGAATACCTACCCGGGGTTGTTCGCCAGTCTGGTGACCGGTAACCCGGTGATCGTCAAGCCGCACCCCGGCTCCGTGCTGCCGGTTGCGATTACCGTTGAAGTCGCACAGGCTGTTCTGCGTGAGGCGGGGTTTGATCCCTGTCTCGTGTCTATGGTGGCCGATACTGAAGCGGAGCCGGCGACCAAGAAACTTGCCCAGCACCCCGCGATCAAGCTGATCGATTTCACGGGATCTTCGACGTTCGGTGCCTGGCTGGAAAATTTCTGCTCGAATGCGCAGGTGTTTACCGAGAAGGCGGGCGTGAACACGCTGATCATCGACAGTGTGAAGAGTCTCAAGGCCGTCACGCGCAATCTTGCGTTTTCTCTGAGTCTTTACTCGGGGCAGATGTGCACCACACCGCAGAACATATACATACCGCGTTCGGGTATCGACACTGACGAAGGGCATCTGAGTTTCGATCAAGTCGCATCGGCTTTAGCTGACGCTATCACTGGTTTCCTTGGCAAACCCGGTGTGGCGGTTAACGTGCTGGGTGCGCTACAGAATGCCGCGACGCTGGAGCGGATAGAGGCCTGTAGCGAGCTGGGTCGCGTAGTGCTTGCCAGTGAAAAAGTCGATCACCCGGATTTCCCGAATGCGCGCATGTGCACGCCGCTGCTGGTCAGCGTCGATGCGGCCGACAAGGCTGTTTACAGCCAGGAGCGATTTGGACCGATCAGTTTTCTGATTGCGACGGACAGTACCGATCACAGTATCGAATTGGCCCGAGAGGTCATCGCGGAAAAGGGTGCGATTACACTGGGTGTGTATTCCACTTCGGAGGCGGTGCTCGACAAGACTCATGAGCTGTCGCTCGATGTAAAAGTGGCGCTTTCCTGCAACCTTGCAGGGGGTGTGTTCGTAAATCAGTCCGCGGCGTTCAGTGATTTTCACGCCACCGGCGGAAACCCCGCCGCTAACGCCTGTCTGACCGACAGTTCATTTGTCAGCCGCCGTTTTGTGGTCGTGCAGAACCGTCACGATGTAACGCCACCGGGAGGGGAGTGATAGCTATGCCTGTATATAGACTGGAAGGGGTCACCCCGGTGGTTGATCCCAGTGCTTACGTTCATCCGACTGCTGTATTGATTGGTGACGTCATTATCGGTCCCGAGTGTTATGTCGGCCCCAATGCCAGCCTGAGAGGGGATTTTGGTCGGTTGGTGATGGAGAAAGGCTCAAATATCCAGGATAACTGTGTCATGCACGGGTTTCCCGGCACGGATACGGTGATTCGTGAAAATGGCCATGTAGGCCATGGCGCCATACTTCACGGATGTCAGGTAGGAGTGAACGCATTGATCGGCATGAATGCCGTCATCATGGATGGGGCGCTCATCGGCGAGTCATCTATTGTCGCCGCGAATGCTTTCGTGAAAGCGGGGTTCGAATGTCCGCCGCGTTCGCTCCTGGTCGGCTCGCCGGCCGAGGTGAAGCGCGAACTGCGAGACGAGGAGATTTGTTGGAAGGAAGAGGGAACCGCCGAATACCAACGTTTGACGGAGCGTTGTCTGGATAGTCTTGAGCTCTGTGAGCCGTTGACGGCAGTGGAAGCAGATCGGCCCGCTATGAATCTGATAGATATGAAACCCAAATATAAGAGTTGAACAGACGGGAAAAGCCAGGGAGACACAGGTTGTTACAAGGTCTTACAAAATGTGCAAACCAAATTTACAGTGCTGGCATAAAGTAGAGGCTGCTACTGAGTAGTGTTTTAAAGCCAGCTTGTTTTGGCTTTCATCACCCCTGGCATCATGGTTGTTGATGTGTTCACCGGGAGCTTTCAAGCTCCCGTTTTTTATTGTTCCTTTAAGTCTGTCACGCTGACCCCGCTGTGCGCACCGGCCAGCGTCACGTGTCGATCAAAGCGTTCCGGTAAGTGGATATCGCACGCTTAGATCTGAGCGTTTTTTTACAGACCTTTCCGGGGTTGAAGCGGTTCAAGGAATTGGAGCAGTAGCACGAGCGTCTGAAGCGGCATTTTGTCGGCCCGGGGCTGGACAATATAAATATAAACTGTGGGTGGAGTACGAAAAGTTGATCGCATAGCTTGACGAAAGAAGCGCTAACGATAGCTTTCTGCCGTGATGTGCCGCAGACGAAGCTGATAATCCGCACTGAAAACCGAAAGGCGGTTTATTTGAGCTTCAAACGATCTTCGGTCCAGAGTCATTTCCTTCAGTGTCCGTTGATTGAAGGTATGACGGAAAGGCAGTCTTCAGATCGGCGTTCAGGTCGGACAACATCCAAGCTGTATTAATAAAAGCTCTAGCCATCCCGCGGACAAGGTTCAGTATGATTAGCCCGAATGCTTCGGGCTCCTGCTGGTGTAAATCCAGAAACTGTCCGGAGCTGATTTCGAGGATAGTCGAGTCCTCTATAGCTATCACACGAGCTATACGGTCACAAAGTGCAATCATCGTCACAAAACCTACGTCATCTCCGGGGTGGTGGTTTCGCGCCAGAGCCCAACCGCCGTCCTTTCTGGGCTGATATGAGCTCACTACACCACTAAGAACGATGCAAAAGCTTTCGCTGCGCTCCCCGCCCGCATAGAGAGTTTCGCCTTTTTCTAGCGTCTTCACGCGTCCCTTGGTTAGTAGGTTTAGAATCACCGCATCAGGCAAAGCACCAAGAGTTGATAGCTCTCGAAAGTACTCCGCTCCCTGCGCGTTCCAATATTCCAAGGCATCAAGCTGTTTCATGGCGCACCTGACCGCAACTGCCTGTATCGTGGAAAGTATAGTCAGGGAGAAATCGAGTCGGACGTTTTATGAAGAACCAACTACTATTGATAGCCTCTAGGATGCCCCGCGCTTATTGAGGTGAGAGTGTTTCAGGAGTGTTGACTTGGAGAGTGATCCGTATGTGATCACTATATTGCCGGCCAGGCGCTTACCGCGGTTAAAGCTTCGGTGTTTGGTTCGCGGGCCTGGCTGCGTGACGAGGCCGAGGTTGAGCACCCGCTCAACAAGCTGCTGTTCGACTGCTACCGCGTCATTATGCTCAGTGCGGATGGCAGCTCTCCCAGTGATCTGGTGAAGCGCTCCATGGCGGCGGATCGCGAACGTGGGGTGCTCTATTACAGCCTGCCGGAGGAGGTCTGTGCCCGTGCCTTCGAGGCCTGGGTACAGGATGCCAGAATAAAGAACCATTTTCTGGTCAAGGGGACCAAGGAGTCACCAGAAGCGAAGGCGGGCCTCTATCCGCTGCCGGCGGAACGAATCGCCATCGGTAGAGCATTTAGTTATTATTTTGCGACACTTGGAAAAGCCTTGAACCGCGCTTGAGGTATACTAACCTCGTACTCAGGATGCGGTGACGCGCACTGAGCGCGTATACAACAGGTATCAGGCATATCGGGAAAGGAGAATCGATGGCTCAACTTATATACCTGACCGCCAGTGAGGCGATTCTGCAGGGCCTTGTCGGCGTACTTCACCCGAGTTACGCCCTGAACGTCTTGCGAGACCCCAAAGAGGTAGAGAGCGCTCTTGAGGCGGGGAGTCTGGATGCGGTGCTGCTGATAGATGATGCGGTGGTAACGGCGTTTGGCGAAGCCCGCTCTCAGGCAGTGATAGGCCGGGCCAAGCACAACTCACTGCCGGTGCTGATGTTGAACCATGAGGCGACGCCGGATGCGAGGCTGCGGGCGCTGGAGATGGGTTGCGATGACTACCTGGCTCAGCCGTTTCTGGCCCCGGTGATCGATGGCAAGTTGCGCACCTATTTCAAGCTCAACCAGTTACGCCAGCGCGTCGACGAACAGACCGATGCGATGGAGCATGTGCTGACTGAACTCTCGGTGGTCCAGGATGCGGCCATTCTCTGTCTCGCGGCTGTGGCCCGGGTGCGGGATCACTCCACCGGTAACCATATCCTGCGCACCCAGCATTATGTCAAAGCGCTGGCCGAACATCTGCGACACCACCCGCGTTTCGCCGGCGAGCTGGATGCCGAAACCATCGAACTGCTGTATAAGACGGCGGCCCTGCATGACATCGGCAAGGTGGCGATTCCCGATTCGATCCTGCAGAAGCCCGGTGAGCTGACGCCGGACGAGTACGAGATCATGAAGCAGCACGCCTACTATGGCTATCACGCCATGCATACCGCTGAGCAGCTGATGGAGCAGCGTCTGGGCGGGCGCGCCGCGCGTTTTCTCAAGATAGGCCAGCAGGTTACACTGAGCCATCACGAACGTTGGGATGGTACGGGCTACCCGGAAGGGCTCAGGGGCGAAGAGATACCGGTGGTTGCCCGGCTGATGGCGGTGGCGGATGTCTACGATGCGATCTCCTCGCGCCGGCCTTACAAGGATCCCATGGGGCACGACAGTGCCGTTGCGCACATCTTCGCCGGCCGGGGCAGTCATTTTGATCCCGATGTCGTGGATGCCTTTATCGATCTCAAAGACACTTTCGCCAGTATCGCCGAGGTTCTGGAGGACCTGTTTCCATCCTTGACCGACTTGACACTGCATTCAATCGACAAGCTGATCACCCCGAAGACCGGCTCGACCTGAGGAATACCAGACCCTTATGACCGCTTCCGCCCGGGAGATATATCGTGACTACGACCAATACGGCGTTGTCCGTGTGCTGGATGATGGCAACCGGCGTATCCTGAGTTTTGGCAACGATGATGAACAGAGCTGTGCGTTGAAGTCCGACATGGCCGACCCGCAGCATGAATACACCCGGGCGATGCTGTTGGTGCTCGCCTTTATCGAGCCACGTCGGGTGTTAACGCTGGGCCTCGGGGCCGGTAGTCTCAATACCTGCCTGCACAACCGTTTTCCCGATATTAAACAACAGGTCGTGGAGCTGCGTCCCGCCGTGATCGACGTCGCCCGGCGTTTTTTCCAGTTACCGCGCAGCAAGCGTCTTACATTGCATGAAATGGATGCGGCGGACTACATGGATGCGCCGGATAGCGGCAAGGTCGATATCCTGTTCAGTGATCTCTACGGAGAAGAGGGCATGGATGAGCTGCAATTGACGCCGCGGTTTGTTAACCAGTGCGCGGATCTGCTTAAGCCTGGCGGCTGGCTTGTACTTAATTGCTGGCGTGACCATGAGGGCAGTGAACTGATCAATGTGCTGTCAGCCGAGTTCAGTGAACTCAAAAGCTGCAAAACCAGCGATGGCAACTGGATTCTGTTTGCCAGCAAGCAATCTCTGCAATACAGCAGCAGCCAGTTGAAGACCAATCTGAAAAAACTCGAAAAGCAGCTAGGCTTTTCTTTGAATCCTGGCTTTAAGCGCCTGCAATCGGTGTTCTGATAACAGCAGGTCAGCGGCCTGTCACGGGTGGATGCCAGGTTGGGAAGGGGGCGGAGTGTTTGGCGCCTCTCGTGCGTGCACTGTATGACCCCTCGTCGGCGCAGGGAATCAGAGCAACACTCAGGAATGGGTAGCTGTAGACGATGAAACGGATTTTGAAGTGGTTAACCCAGTGGATAGGGGAGCTCAATACCCGCTCAAGCACTCGCCTGGCGATTGCGGCGGTCACGCTGTTCCTGCTGTTTGATTTCTCCGCACTGGCCTTGAATGTCTGGCTCTCTTCCCGTATCGAATCCCAGGCGGTTTACATCAACCTGGCTGGTCGTCAGCGAATGCTGTCACAGCGAATGGTAAAAGCACTGCTGGAGATCGATGATGCAAAGGAGCGTGGCTGGGAGCTGACGCCGATTCTCTCGGAACTTGAGGAGAGTGCCTGGCTGTTTGATCGCACGCTGAATGCCTTTGCGCGTGGCGGAACCACCTTCGATGGGCTTGGCAACGAGGTTTACCTGGAGGCACTTAACGACAATCAGGGACGGTCGCTGGTGGTTAGCGCGGAAGAGGTTTGGGTGCCCTATAGCGAGGCGGTCAACCGCTTGCTGGATGATGGCGCACAAAGGAGTCTGTTGACCGCCGTTTATATGGCGCAGGAGCGAAACCTTCAGCTGCTGGATCTGATGAACCGGTTAACCTGGGAGCTGGAGCAGGTCACCCAGCATGAAGCGGCCCAGATCCGGATATACCAGGGGGGCGCCTTTCTGCTGGCGCTGTTGAACTTTGGTGTTGTTGTATCGATTTACCTTATTCGTATCCGGCGTGCTCATTTTGAACGCGACCTGATCGATAGCGTCATCAACCGGGTCGCTTCAGGTGTGCTGGTGGTCGATGCCGACCAGTGTATTATCCGCGCCAACGAGGCGATGGAGCTGCTCATCGGTTACAGCGAGTCGGACCTGCTGGGACAGCCTGTCCAGCAGGTATTAAGAGGCCAGGATAAAGGGATGGTGGCGGTCAACCGGGACGGTGAGGTGTATCACTGTTCGGTGGACATCAGCCTCGCGCAACTGGGTGGGAAGCCGGTCGAGGTGTACACAATCAACGACGTGACCGAGCATAAACGGGCCCAGGACCGTTTATCGATTCTCGCCTATCATGATCAGCTGACCGGGCTGCCTAATCGCTTGCTCTTTGACGATCGCCTGAAGCTGGAGCTGAACCGCTGCCGCAGGGACAGCTCACGCCTGGCGGTGCTTTTCATCGATCTGGATGAATTCAAGCCGGTCAATGATAACCATGGCCATGATGTGGGCGACCGGGTGCTGCAGCAGTTTGCGCAACGGCTGAATAACTCCGTTCGCACTACCGATATGGTCTCCCGTCGGGGTGGCGACGAATTTACCCTGATCCTGACCGATATTCCCGAGCCTGAGGTCTGTGAACGGCTTGTTCACGGACTGCACCATGAGCTGACCAAGCACTACGTGATAGAAGGTCGGCAGCTCAGTGTCGGGGCCAGTATCGGTGTGGCGACCTTCCCTGACGATGGCGCCGATGCCAACCAGCTGCTGCGTCACGCCGATGAGGCGATGTACTGGGCCAAGGAGCAGGTGCCTGACAGCATTACGTTTTGGCGAGACTTGCAGCGCCTGTTACCCAGGGAACCCGCGAGTTAGGGCCTGCATGAACTAGTTCGCCTGCGAACCAGGGAACTCATACACCAGAGAACAGATACATACGTATGCAGCGATCGCCGCGGCGCCTTAAACGTACAGCGGCTTAAAGCCGCGATTCCGGTTTGAATACAGCTAATACTCACCGGGCTATCTCTCCTTTGGAATCCGTCGTTATCGATCAATTCTTTCACTGCTTGGGCCGGTGGCATCGGGCGGCCGTATGTGCGGTCTGGCAGTTGTTTATCCTGGGGTGCAAGGCTAGGGTGTTCGACTTGGTGTAAACAGCGGCGTGAAACTGTCGGGGCCGCGCGGATCAGTAAAAGGGGGTAGTTGTCATGTGGATGCAGAAGGAGATCAGCTTGAAGCCGCGTGCGCGGGGCTTTCACCTGATCACTCACGAGATCGAACAGGCGATTGAGGAGCTCGGTGGTATTAATATCGGTCTGCTGCACCTCTTTATCCAGCACACATCGGCGTCCCTGACCATCAATGAAAACGCGGACCCTACGGTGCGGGCCGATTTTGAAAGTTTTTTCAGTCGCGCGGTACCCGAGGATGAGCCTTACTACCAGCACACCCTGGAGGGGAGTGACGACCTTCCCGCTCATTTAAAGAGCAGTATCCTGGGTCCGAGTCTCCAGATCCCTATCACCAGTGGGCGCCTGAATATGGGAACCTGGCAGGGCATTTATCTGTGCGAACACCGCAATCATGGTGGTAGCCGGCGTCTGGTGATTACCCTTCAGGGAGAGTGAGCCTGCCGGCGTGTGCCGGCTCTCTCCGTATTTAATAGCGCGCTTCATCCGGGTTGGGTCAGAAATGTCGGTCGCTAGTCCGGGTTTGTTAAAGGTTTCAGGTTCTGCCCATGACGTGGATTGAACTGGCGGGTCAGGCGGTCAGCCTGACCGCCTTTGCGCTCTGTATGGCCGCTTTTGCCAGCAAGCGGGATGAACGCCTGCTGCGGCTGTTGGTATCGGCCAATATCGCGTTTGCGCTGCAGTTCGCGCTTTTCGGCAGCTGGACCGCTGCCTTGCTTAGCCTCCTGGTGGTTGTTCGTATCCTTCTTGCCCGTCGCTTCGCCCGCAACCTGACAGTGATGTTGCTGGTGCTCGCGGCAAGCCTGGTGGCTGCCTGGCTCACCTGGCGCGGTCCACTTGATCTGCTGCCGCTGGCGGCCACCTTTATGGGAGCGCTGGGCATGTTCATGCTGCGTGGTATCCCGATGCGATTGATGCTCGCGGGGGCGGGGAGTGCCTGGCTGCTGAGTAACCTGGTAATCGGTTCCGTGGGTGGCACCCTGGCTGAAGCCGCGGTGGTGGTTATGAACCTGGTCACCGTGGCAAGGCTCCTCCTCGACAGGCAACAGACCGCACCGCACGCTTGATCCCTGCCCGCTTCGGTCGAGCCTAATCCGGCAGCCCGGGAAAGCGCTATGCTTAACCTAGAGCGTCCATCGATTTTCCCCTGTATCGCGGCTCAGGGTCGGGCTGAGAGAGCTCTGGCCCGGGCCTTGCTTACAGAGCAGGCGAACGACTTGAGGTGGCTATGAATAAGAACGTGTTTCCCTGGTTTCAGCCTATCGTTGAAGTGGCCAGCGGTAGGATAGTGGGTTACGAGGCGTTGGCCCGCCATTACGACGATCGCAATGAAGTGGTCACCGCCGCGCATCGACTGCAGGCGGATGAGAACTCAGACCCTGTGGCGCGGCTGGAACTGGACCGGCGCCTGAGAGCCGAGGCGTTGCGGGAGTTCGCCCAACATGCGGAGCCGGGCCAGGTGCTATCGCTGAACCTGTCGCCGGAATGGATAGATTCGCTGGAATCCTTTGAGCAGCTGCCGACGCTGAAGATGATTCACGCAGCGGGCGTTGATCCGAAACAGGTGCTGCTTGAGATTACCGAGATCAGTGGCGATATAAATCGCATTCGGGAGCTTGCGACCCGCTACCGTCAGGCCGGGGTGCGGGTGGCATTTGATGATTTTGGTGCCGGGTTCCAGCAGCTCGATCGCCTGATGGTGTTTACTCCCGACGTGCTCAAGATCGATATCCGCATGTTTGATGTCCATCAGGAGGTGCACCAGAAACGAGCGCTCATGCAGATGATGGGAGACCTTGGTGCGAGAATGGGTTGCAAGGTGGTGTTCGAGGGGGTGGAAACCGAGGATGAGTTTTTCCTTGCGCTGCACTGCAATGCCAGCCATATCCAGGGCTTCCTGTTCTCCTCTGCGCAGGCGCAGTTTCTGCCCGCGGACCATTTCAAGGCGCAGGTGGACCGGCTGCTGGCGGTTCACCTGGATCTTTCGATCGAGGAGACAGCGCGGCGTCAGTGGCACCATGACGGGCTTAAAACCGAATTGATGGCGCTCCGAGAGTTGCTGCTGGCCGGTGGTGAGCACTCCGGCAGTCATCTTTCGAGCTTTCGGCCCGACCCGGATATTCTGAGGTTCTATATCTGCGACCGCCAGGGCAACCAGATATCACCGAACTGGTTTTTCCGCGATGAGCAGTGGCAGTCGGATGACAGTGTCCTGGGCTCCAACTGGAGCTGGCGGCCTTACTTCTATCAGCTGGTGGGTTCCGCGGACTATGATCGCCGGGTGTTGAGCTCAATCAGTTATAGCGATATCAAAACCGGGCAGATCTGCCATACGCTTTCACTGGCGTTGGACGAGCGACGGGTGTTGCTGGTGGATGTGATTGAGCGGGCTCAGAGCTCGCGGCCAATGTCGGCGCTGATCGCCTGCCAGAGTGACCTGATGCCCAGCTTGTCCTGATCGGACAGGCGGTCAACGGCGAATGCGTCATCCAGACTCTCGTTGACCCGCCGGGTCAGTGATTCGGCGCTTTCACCGCCGTCTGCGGCGATCAGACTGACATGGCCGAGCAGGTAGCTGGCGAAGAAGCGCTTGTCGTCATCGCCGGCATCAGCGCTGATCTCAATGTCGGTCAGGGTCTGGTAGGCCTTGTCGGCGGCCTGGTCAAAAGCGGTCATCTATTCTCCAGTTGGTTGAGCAGGAGTCCGTATTCCTTGCCGTCGGACTCTATCTGGTAAAGTTTCACGATCAGGTATTCAAGTTCCGGCGCGAACCAGAGGTGCGTGGTGCGCTTGGCCTTGTCGCCGCGGACCCGCTCCACCTTGAGGGCGTTAAAGTCTCCGGCCGGAGTGCTGACGGTCTCTTCGCCAAGGACGCGGAAGTGGTATTCAGACAGGGGGCCACCATCGGCTACCTGGTACACCATCTCTTTTTTCCCCGCCGCCAGATCCAGTCGCAGCTGCAACTGGTAGCTGAGCTTATCCTGGGCGCCGTCCGGGACTTTCATGTGCCAGGGCTTGTTTTCCACAGTGGTGGTGACGTGGTTGGCGGACCAGTCGAACTCCAGCTCTACCAGGCGCTCCCGTCCGAGTAACTTTCGCTCGTAGCGATAGCGGCTGGGTCGGATAGTGTCGTTGCGGTAGCTGAAATGGGAGGCTTCGTGCTGTTTGGCGACCACGGCGTCGGCGTTGGAGTCGAATATCCAGCTGCCATCGTCAAGCTGGCGAAGTTCGCGGTATGCGTTGGCGTTCAGCTCCACTCCAGCATCCAGGTTGGCGGTGTAGCTGGCGCGAAACGGGGTCAGTGTGCTGGCGCTGGCGGACTGAGTCAGCGCAGTTATCAGTAACAGGGTGCTCAGTCCGTAGCGCATTACGTTGGTCACTCGTCCTGGTAGCGGTATCCCGTTGCAGGGAGTGCGGCTCCGTCCAGCATAACCTGGCCATTGTTCAGACTCAGGCGCCCGGCACAGAACCACTCTACCGCCAGTGGGTAGATCCGGTGCTCGAGATGGTGAACTCGTTGCTGCAGGCTGTCGGCATCATCCCCGCTCTGCACCGGCGTGGCTGCCTGTACGACCAGCGGACCGCCATCCAGTTCCTCGGTGACGAAATGCACGGTGCATCCGTGTTCCGCATCGCCCGCTTCGAGCGCGCGTTGATGGGTATGCAGACCCTTGTATTTCGGCAGCAGGGAGGGGTGGATGTTAAACAGGCGTCCGGCGTAATGACGCACGAACTCCGGTGTCAGGATGCGCATGAAACCGGCCAGTACCACCAGGTCAGGCTCGTAGCTGTCGATCTGCTGCTGCAGAGCCTGATCGAACGCGGCGCGGTCTTCATAATCGCGGTGGCTGAGCACCGCGGTCGCGATCCCGGCGTTACTGGCGCGGGTCAGCCCGTAGGCATCGGCCTTGTTGGAAATCACGGCGGCGATGCGACCGGGAATCCGGCCGCTGCTCGCCTGATCGATGATCGCCTGCAGGTTGGAGCCGCTGCCGGAGATCAATACGACGATACGCTTGTCACTCATCTCAGGCGTTGAGACCCCGCAGCTCGACCTGCTCTTCGCCTTCAGCGGCAGCTTCGATGGTGCCGATTACCCAGGCGGTTTCGCCTTCGCCAGCCAGCAGATCCAGAGCTTCCTGCGCCTTGTCCGCCGGTACGCAGATCACCATGCCCACGCCGCAGTTCAGGGTGCGGTACATTTCACGCTGCTCGACGTTACCCTGCTCCTGCAGCCACTTGAAGACGGCCGGGATTTCCCAGGAGTTGGTGTCGATCACCGCTTTGGCGTTGTCCGGCAGCACACGCGGGATGTTTTCCAGCAGGCCGCCGCCGGTGATGTGGGACAGGGCGTTAACCTGGCTCTCTTTGATCAGCTTGAGCAGCTGTTTGACGTAGATCCGGGTCGGTTCCAGCAGGGCTTCAGCCAGGGTCTTGTCGCCCATCGGCATCTGCAGGTCCGCATCGCTGACTTCGAGGATCTTGCGGATCAGTGAGTAGCCGTTGGAGTGCGGGCCGGAAGAGGAGAGAGCGATCAGGGTGTCGCCGGTGCTGACCTTGCTGCCGTCGATGATCTCGTCTTTCTCGACCACGCCGACACAGAAACCGGCCAGATCGTAGTCATCGCCTTCGTACATGCCCGGCATTTCGGCGGTTTCACCACCGACCAGTGCAGCACCTGCCAGCTCGCAGCCGGCGCCGATGCCGGTCACCACGTCCGCGGCCATATCCACGTTCAGGTGGCCGGTGGCGTAGTAGTCGAGGAACAGCAGCGGTTCAGCACCTGCTACGACCAGGTCGTTGACGCACATGGCGACCAGGTCGATACCGATGGTGTCATGCTTGCCCAGGTCCATCGCCAGGCGCAGCTTGGTGCCGACGCCGTCGGTACCGGTGACCAGTACCGGCTTGCGATATCCGGCGGGCAGTTCGCACAAAGCGCCGAAGCCACCCAGACCGCCCATCACTTCGGGGCGCGAGGTGCGTTTGGCGACGCCTTTGATACGTTCGACAAGAGCGTTGCCGGCATCGATATCAACACCTGCATCCTTGTAGCTCAGGGATGTTTTCTCAGAACCTGTAGACATGGATTGGATCAACCTTTCAACAGCGGGAATACTAGCGATTAAGAAGGCGCCTAGTTTACAGCGCCGGGTAGGGTAAAGGCCAGTTTTCACCGCTTTGTTGGTCAATGTTCTGTGATAGAGTTGCAGCCATTGGGTGGTGTATTCCCACACAGCGCCCCGAGTCGTGTTTACGGTGTCCGCCACAGCCAGAGGAAAAGGCGCAGATGCAGAAGTTGCTGTCCAAGTTGACCTTCCCAATCCTGATTCTTGTTTTGCTGCCGTTACTGGCGCTGCCGCTGAAGGCGGCCCCGGTGGACAACCTTTTCATTGCCAGTATCAACCCGGCGGCGGATCAGGCGGAGAAACTGAACCGGGCCCTGGCCCAGGTGATGGTCAAGGTCAGTGGCCGGCGCGATATCCTCAAACATCCGGCGTATGAAACGATCCGCGATAATGCGGCACTCCTGGTTAAGCCCACGGATACGCCGGAGCGGATCGCTTTCGACGGGGACGCCTTGAGCCACCTGATGACCAGCCTTGAAATGCCGGTACAGCCGGCGGACCGTCCGCAGCTGCTGGTCTGGTTTGTGCGTGACGGCATGACGCTGGTGGAGCCGGGCAGTCAGACCTACCGTGAGTTACAGGAAACCGCCCAGGAACGTGGCCTGCCGGTGCGCGAGCCGCTGCTTGATCTGACCGATCAACTGGCGTTGGAGGCGGGTCAGCTCGCCGCCCTGGATCAGGCCGCGATTCTGCAGGCATCGGCGCGCTACGAGCCGGATGCGGTGCTGGTTGGACGCATCGATGGTGAGACCCTGGACTGGGCGCTGCTTAACCAGGGTCGCCTGGTCAGCCAAAGCACCAGCCTGAACCCGGTGGATCTGCGTCGCACGATGGACCAGGTGGCGGATCTGCTGTTCGGGGTTGAGACGGCGGCGTCCGGCCAGAACACCCTGCCGCTGGAACCGGTGGCTGTGGGTGCCTTCCAGCCGGATGGGGAGGAGATCGAGGTACAGGGGCTCGAGTCGGCGGCGGCCTACCTGACAATGAGCGGCTGGCTAAGTGCCCAGCCGGGTGTCGCCCGCGTGGTAACCGCAGGTCGGGCAGGCACCGGCGTGAAACTGATCGTCGAACTTGATGGCACGGGCGGCAGCCTGCAGTCCCTGCTGGCCGACAGCACCAACCTGACGCCGCTGGGTGAAGGGCGTTATCTATGGACTGGACCTCAGGCGATCGTGACGCCTGAAACCACCGGCGTTGAGAGTGCCGGTGCAACGGAGGATGCAAAGGATGCAGCTGAGTGAGTCGCAACGCTGGTTTTTACTGATAACGACGCTTGTTGCCGGGGTACTGGTCTACCTGCTGGCGCCGATACTGTCCCCCTTTCTGGTTGGCGCGCTGCTGGCCTACCTGACCGACCCCATCGCTGACCGTCTTGAGGCCAGGGGTATGGGCCGCACCCTGGCGGTGGTCGTGGTGTTCGTAGCCCTGACGCTGCTGATGGTGGTGTCGATCCTGCTGTTGATTCCGCAGCTCAGCGAGCAGATCCAGACCATGATCCGTCAGATTCCGGTGGTGCTGGACCTGCTCCACAACAGGGTTCTGCCCTGGATCGAAAAGACCCTGGATGTGAACGTCAGCCGTCCCGATATCGAGTTTGTCCGGGAGTGGATCAGGGAGCACTGGCAGCAGACCGGTAACCTGGCGGCCCAGCTGATGGGTGGTCTGACCCGTTCGGGGCTCGCGGTCGCGGCCTGGGCGGCCAACCTGGTGTTGATCCCGGTGGTGACTTTTTACCTGTTGCGTGACTGGGACCTGATGATGGAAAAAATCCAGCGTCTGCTGCCGCGCAATCTGGAGCCCCGTGTCACCCTCTGGGCGCGGGAGTGTGATGAGGTACTGGGGGCATTTATCAAGGGTCAGCTGTTGGTGATGCTGGCACTGGGTATCATTTATGCGCTCGGTCTGTGGGTTGTTGGGCTTGATCTTGCGCTGCTCATTGGTATGCTTGCCGGCCTTGCGAGCATCGTACCCTATATGGGGTTTTTCGTAGGCATAGTGGTTGCTGTCGTTGCCGCCTATGTACAGTTCCAGGATCCGCTGGTTCTGCTATGGGTCGGTGTGGTGTTCGGCATCGGCCAGGCGCTGGAAGGCATGGTACTGACCCCGCTGTTGGTGGGTGATCGTATCGGCCTGCATCCGGTAGCGGTGATCTTCGCCATCATGGCGGGCGGTCAGTTGTTCGGTTTCGTGGGTGTGTTGCTGGCACTGCCGGTGGCTGCGGTCATCATGGTACTGCTGAGACACCTGCACGAAGGCTATAAAAGTAGTCGGCTGTATAGCTCCGACCAGCCGGAATCTACCGGCGAAGTAGAGTGAGATGAGTAAGAAAAAGGCGCCAGTTCAGCTACCTCTGGGTATCATTCTGCGTGATGATGCGCGGTTCGAGAACTTCGTGTCCGGCGATAACGGGTTGGCGCGCGCGGAGCTCGAGCGGGCCGCCCAGGGGCACGGAGAGCAGTACATCTACCTTTGGGGACATGCCGGGGTGGGCTGTTCACACCTGCTGCAGTCCTGCTGTCACGCCGCCGACCCCGTGCGTCGTACCGCCGTCTATCTGCCGCTGGCCGAACTCAGCCACGCCGGTCCCGAGATTCTTGATGACCTGGATCAGCTGCAGCTGGTCTGCATCGATAACCTGGAGCGCGTTGCCGGCTACCCGGAGTGGGAAGAGGCGCTGTTTCACCTGTTCAACCGCATGCGCGCCGCCGGGCACGTGTTGATCCTGGCGGCAGATCGTTCGCCGCGCTCCCTCGGATTGAAACTGCCTGACCTGGAATCCCGCCTGAACTGGGGGCTGGTGTTCCAGATTCGCCCGCTGGATGACGAGACCAAAGAAATCGCGCTCAAGGCCCGTGCCGGTGCACGCGGACTGCAGCTCGGTGATGAAGTGGTGCGTTACCTGATGCATCATGGCAGTCGTGACATGGCCAACCTGCTGGTGACCCTCGACAAGCTCGATCGCGCCTCGCTCAGTGCCCAGCGGCGTATCACGGTACCTTTCGTAAAACAGGTGATGGGCTGGTAGCGGCCAACCCTCAGCTGTCACCAACACGTCACGTCACTGTCATCGCTCGGCGCGTCGAACCTCGTATGCTGTAGGGGAGTCGACTCGTACTGGAGGGCAGGATGTTCGATATCACCGCGTCGAAACCGGTAGCGTACCGGGATAATGCCAAAGGCACTTACATGCTTGAGGTGCCTGATACTCCCATGTCTCTATCACACCGGGTATCGCCGGGGCGTGGCTTCAAGTCCGTCATGGCGTGCAGCTGGTTCAACGGGGTCATTGCAGTCACACCTGCTCGGCTTGTGGCGTCCAGCAACGGGCTCGTGGTGATCGACCTGAGCCGGCCACACCAGGGCAGCGGTTTCCTGTCGCTCGAGCTGCCAACACCCGGTTGTCTGGAGGTGCACCTCGATGGCACCCACTGCACCGATCATCTGAAAGGCTACTGGGAGCTGCGAATCTATACCGGCAGGGCGGAAGAGATCGCCCGTATGTTCGGTCCCGCTTGATCCCCGCCCGGGTATCCCGGAGAATTTGCGCTCCTAATTCTGCCGGGCCCTTTGATGTACAAGATTCTTGCTGAAACCGACGGCTTTCTGGTGATCGACAAGGCACCGGGTGTCAGTGTTCACCGCGACCAGGAAGCGGTCGGTCTGGTGATGCAGGTGGAGCGTGACCGCAATGAAAAGCTCTGGCTGGTTCACCGTCTGGACCGGATGACCTCCGGCGTCATGCTGCTGGCGCGTTCGGCAGAGGTCTGTAACCGGCTGGCGGAGCTGTTTCGCAATCAGCAGGTCGAAAAGTACTATCTTGCGCTCAGCGACAAAAAACCGACCAAAAAACAGGGGCAGGTGATCGGTGATATGGAGCGGGGACGCCGCGGCAGCTGGAAACTGTTGCGCAGCCGCAGCAATCCGGCGCTCACCGAGTTCTACAGCTGCTCTGCTGGTCCCGGTCTGCGGCTTTTTCTCTGCAGACCCGGCACCGGGCGAACCCATCAGATTCGTGTGGCGCTGAAAAGTGTCGGCGCGCCAATCATCGGTGATCCGATCTATCATGAAGTGGTCGAACCGGCACCCGACCGGGGTTATCTCCACGCCTGGCAGCTTTGTTTCTCGCTCGATGGCTGCGAGTATTGCTATCGCTCAGATCCACAATGCGGCGAACTGTTCCGGGGCGCGGGTGTTCTCGATGCCTTGAACGACTGGGCAGATCCGTCGGCAATGAAATGGCGCCTGGCTGGAAAGCGCAACCCGCCGGCGGTATGATGCGCCGGTTTTAGCGGAGGCGAAGCGATGAGCGAGACACCTATCCCCCGGGACTTTTACGCCCGTGATGCCGACGAGCAGGCGATGTTCCTGCGCGAAACCTGGTGTGATAACTGCCAGGAACTCAACCTCGGTATGCGCGATCCGAAAGAGTATGAGCTGTACGGCATTATCTTTATTGAAGGTCACTGCAATAAGTGCGGTGAAACCGTGCTCACCGAACTGACCGATGACGATTTCTAGTCGCCGGATATACCTACCACGCAAGTAACGAGGCGGATTGTGACAGACGAGCAGGACCAGCGTTTTGGCGGCACCGAACGGCTTTACGGGCAGGAAGCGGTGGCACTCTACCGTAATGCCCATATCGCGGTGATCGGCATCGGCGGCGTGGGTTCCTGGGCCGCCGAGGCGCTGGCGCGCTCCGCCGTGGGCGAGGTCACGCTGATCGACCTGGACGACGTCTGTATCACCAACACCAACCGCCAGATCCATGCACTGAGCTCAACGGTTGGACAGTCGAAAGTGGCCGTCATGGCGGACCGCATGCGCGACATCAACCCCGACTGCCTGGTGCATGAAGAGGAAGCGTTCGTCAGCCAGGACAACGTGCGTGAACTGATCGACGACCGTTTTGATTACGTTATCGATGCGATCGACGCCGTCGGCGTAAAAGCGGCGATCATTTCACACTGTAAACGCAACAAGATCCCGGTGATCACCGTGGGTGGTGCCGGCGGCCAGATCGACCCGACACGGATCAGCATCGCTGATCTCAGCCGAACCGAGCACGATCCGCTGGCAGCCAAGCTGCGCAACCTGCTGCGCCGTCACTTCGGCTTCAGCAAAAGCGGCCGCCGCTTTGCCGTCGACTGCGTTTACTCCACCGAGCAGCTGCGCTACCCGCAGCCGGACGGCTCCGTCTGCCAGCAGAAAACCCTGCACGATGGCCAGACCCGCCTGGACTGCTCCGGCGGCTTCGGCGCCTCCACCTGCGTGACCGCCACTTTCGGTTTTGTCGCCGTATCGCGGGTGTTGCAGAAGCTCTATGAACGCTACGAACGAGAAAACGCCCGCTGATCGCAGGATACTTTCACAGATCGGAAACCCCGGCCCCAGGCTGGGGTTTGCTGTTTTAAGGGGTTTGAAAAAGGCTGCTTCCGCCCCGTTGCGCGCCTTTATCGAGCTATGCTGTAATCAAGCCAGACGGATTTAGCGGGTGTAGTTCAATGGTAGAACGGGAGCTTCCCAAGCTCTTAACGTGGGTTCGATTCCCATCACCCGCTCCAAGCGCCTTTTTAGGCAGCAGATCACACCGCAGATCCCATACGACTCAGCAAGTTGTTCTTCGATCAGAGCCCAGGCACAGCAGACGCCTGAAGCTCAGACCGAGCGAGTCCTTTGATCGCAATACTGACTACCTCCATTACGCACCTGGCAGATATCCGCTGGTTCCGCTCTCGATCGGATGAATGTCGCTCTAAGCCATAAATGCGCATCTGTTACGACCAGCCTCGGATCTGGTGCGACGTTTTCCTTTGTGTGTTCTAGGTTGTAACTGTGAACTCAACAGAATTCAGGGAGTGCCTTGAACCAAGCGTCGGTGCCCTGAATAGCGAGGTGTTAGATGTATTCAAAGATGATGGTTCCTGTTGATCTCGAGCACATAGAAGGGCTCGATAAGGCGCTGACAACGGCTGCCGAGATTGCCAAACTCTACAACTGCGCTGTCTGCTATGTCGGTGTGTCGGCCTCTGCGCCCAGCAGTGTGGCTCATACGCCCCATGAATTTGCGCAAAAAGTGAAACAGTTCAGTGAAAATGAGGCAGCCAAGCGAGGTTTATCCTCAGTCAGTTCAGCGGCCTATATCAGTCATGACCCGGCTGTGGATCTGGATGACACCCTGATGCAGGCGGCTGAGGAGTGTGGTGCAGACCTGGTCGTTATGGGGTCTCATATTCCTAACGTGGTGAACCACATCTTTGCGTCCAACGCGGGGTACTTTGCCTCTTATGCGAAAATGTCGGTGTTTGTTGTTCGATAAACGGGGTTTATAGCGAGCTAAGCCCGACCTATGAGCCGAAAAAACGGTGATGACCATGGCTGGTCGTATTATCAGATTGTCAGCTCGGCGCCGGCGGCTTCAGCATCATTCAGGCTATTCGGGTGTCACCATCGGATCAGCCTGATGGGTCGTTTTTCGGCTAGCTTCCGGGCAACGGCAACTCAGATGTCACCTTCCCCGGTCAGGCTCTGATCTGACCAGCGCACGTAACAGACGCTCACATCCATCCCCCGTGCCAGGCAGAAATTGAGCCAGCGGCGCTGGTGGTCCTGCAGTCGGTCGCCGGGGCCTTTCACCTCGATCAGCCTGTAGCGGCGTTCGGCAGGGAAAAACTGCACCAGGTCCGGCAGACCCGAGCGGTGGGCCGGAATATCCTCCAGCAAGCGACGGAAGCAGACGTCCAGATCCTGCGCCGGAATACATGATAGCGCCAGGTCGACCAGCTCCTCAGTAAGCAGCCCCCAGTGAACGAAACGATTGGTGGTGCCCCATTTCGCGCCCAGGTTCTTGCGGATCAGGTTGGTGTATTCGCCGCTGTTCAGGGTATTCAGCCGTGCTTCGAACAGGTCGCGGCGCCGCTCGACAAAATCAGGCCGGTTAAGGTCCGCCGGCGCTGCATGGAAGGGGTGAAAGAAGGCGCCGGGCAGCGGGGCGTAAAGTACATCCCAGCAGAGCAGCGCAAACAGGCCGTTGATCAGGCTGTTTTCCACATGCAGGCAGGGCGCCTGATCGTTGCCGAGATGCTCTGCCACCGCCGCTTCAACATAGGATGAAGCAGGCAGGGTCAGATCCAGGCGCGGCAGGTTATCTGTTTTTCGGGCGGACTTTTTCTTTTCGCCGAGTTTGCGGGCCAGGCGTTGCTCGATACGCTCCAGGGCTTCCAGCGTCTCGGGGCGTAGGGGTCCATCAAGATGTTCACGCAGCGCCCTGAGTGTTTCACCGGAAGGCGATGTTTTCTCCAGCACCCGGAAGCGGCGAATCAGCGCCTCGCGATGGTTGCTCCGGGCGTAGAGCTGCGCCGCAAATTCAGTATCACCGGCACGCTCTGCCTGACGGGCGATCTGAAACACCAGCCGGCTTTGGCGGCTTTGCAGCCAGTCGTTTTCGGGTGCAGAGGGCAGCGCGTTATAGATCTCGGAGTAAGCCACCTCCTGCTCCAGGGCGTCCCGCAATGCATGCAGTCGCAGGTAGTGGTCCACTTCGTCACGTGCAGCAAACGCCCGGGAGTCGGCGGAGAAATCGACAGCTTCGTAGCGATGGTGGCCCAGTTCCGTCAGCACAAAGGTGCTCCAGTCCTGGCTAAGGTTACCGAAGAACAACAGCCTCAGCCGGGTTAGCAGACTGTCGTCCGTGAGCCTGAACAGCCTGTCGCCGCTCTCTGGCCACCAGTGGCTGAACGGTTTTAATGCCATCCCGTACCGCTCGGCCAACAAGGCGCTCTGATCCGCTTTCTTGGCCGACGCCGGCAGACTGGCTAGTTCGCTTTGAAAGGCGTTGCTGAGCTCTGGGCGGGTGACCAGCGAGCAGAACTCTGCGATACCGATCGATGGATCCTGTTCGACCCAGCCTTCCTGGATGAGTGGGGCCTGAGCGGCTGCAATATCGCCAATTTCCGCATAGCTCAGCTTGCTCTGACGAAACAGATCCCCGCTGCGCATGACCATCCGCACCAGCAGGCAGCGGGAGGGCTCCGGCAGCGCTCTCAGCGCAGCTAATCGCACCTTCTCGCTATCCAGTAACAGCTCGCCGTGGTGGGCTTCCACCCAGTCGATCAGTGTGTGGAAGTTGCGCAGATAATAGCGGGGGTCGTCCAGATCCGCGCCGCGTGGCGGGGCGAATTCTCCGGCAGTTGTCGCTCGCATCGTGTCCCGGGTCGGCCTTAAAAGGCTGAAAGTATACCCCTGTCGGTTACAGACTGCCTGCCAGCAGCAGGCTCAGTGCTGCCAGTGAGGTCAGCCATTGGCGCAGCCGCATAAATCCGCGGGGGTAGGCATCGGACAGGTAGACGCGCTCATACAGCCAGAGCAGCACAAAGGAGATGGCCGCTGCCAGGTGCCAGTTGTATTGCGGCAGCAGCAACCAGAGCCAGGCCCAGAGCATAACGCCGACAGACACGAACAGCGTGTGAGTCGGCAGCTTGCCATTCAGACTGGCAAACCAGAGGAGCCCCCCAAGAAAACTGTAGATGAGCGCCGAGTAACTCAGCAGCCAGGCCGATGCCTGAGGGTATTCAGTCAGTACCAGTGCGCTGAGAACCACAAAGGGTATCAGGCCGGCGTAGCCCAAACGGGAGTGCCATGCGGTCATTTCAACGTCTCCTTTTCATCCAAGGGATGAATCGTCAGGCGGTTTCGCGCCAACAGTTCAGGATCGCTAAGGAACTTCAGCAGTATGCGGTAGCGGTCCAGGTCAAAGGTGGGGTAAGCGTTGCGCGCAATCTTCTGCAGCGCCTGCTTGCGGTTGGACACCCGGCCGAAATAAACCCACTGATCGATCAGATGCAGGTGAGTTGTATGCTCGCCACGCTCCTTCACCAGTACAGGCCCGTGCCAGGACCAGCTTTGATTGCGCAGAGACTCCAGCGCGTCGAGCAGGCGCGCGTTGTAATCTTCGGCACTCTCTTCTTGGCAGCAGGCGCCACGACAACGATGTAACTGGAAGCCGAAGCAGGGCGAGCCTTTGCGGCCTTTCTCAAGTCCCGCGACCCGTCGGCACAGGCCGTGCTCATCGATCAGCCTGGCGAGGCGCTCCCGGGCCTGACTGCGGCTTCGAAACAAGCCGTAGCGTTCAGTGATCAGCCCCGGTTCATGGAGACCCGCCGAGACGAGATCGATACCGAGGTAGCCATCGGCGTTTGGCTTCAGGGTGTATTGCCAGAGTGTCCGCGTGCGCCGCAATCGGCGGTTGTAAGCCGGACTCAGCGCCTTGATCTGTTCGCTCTCCAGCAGCTGGGCACTGAAATCTGAAAGGCAACAATCGTGTTCGACACGGCGCACGGTTTCGGCCAGTCGCATCTCCCGGTGGCGGCTGTGATCCTGACTGAAGTGGCTGAGTACCCGGCTGCGCAGGTTGACCGATTTGCCGACATAGAGCAGCCGGTCCCGTTCGCCATAAAAGCGATAAACGCCGGGGCTTCCCGGCAGTGCTTCGATATCGCTGGTCTCAATTGCGGCGGGCAGGGCGGAATGGGTCAGCAGGGCCCTGCAGGTTTCAGCGATGCGCTCTGGGCCGACTTCCCGCTCTATCGCATTCAAGAGCCGGTAGAGTGCATCTCTCAGTACGCAGGTGTTGTGCTCGACGCAAAGGTCGATGCCAAAGCGCTGGCATAAAGACTCCAGGCTGCGACTGCGCAGCCCGGGGAAGAGCTGCCGAACCAGTTTGATGCTGCACAGCGGACGCGCATTGAACCTTGCTCCGTTACGGCGGAACTCGTTTTTTATAAAGGCGTAATCAAAACGGGCGTGATGGGCCACAAGAACGGCGCCATCCAGCTTTTCGGCCAGCGCAGGCAGCACTTCGGCGAAGCTAGGTGCTGACGCTAACTCAGTTTCAGCGATGCCGGTGAGGGCGAGTACTCGGTCAGGCAGGCGCTGCTGAGGGTTGATCAACGAATGCCAGTTTGCAACGGCCTCTCCGTCACGCACTTCCTTCAGTGCAATCTCTATGAGGCGGTCGCGGGTTGGCTGTAATCCGGTGGTTTTACAGTCAATGACGAAATAGTGCTTCGGGTATCCTTGGGTCATGGCGGGAGGTACGTAGAGCGGGCAGAACTGGATTAGACACTCATCCGTCGGACGCATCTTTACGTAGTAAGCGTAAATGCCTGACAGGGAACGAATATGTCCAGTGACAAGCCAGAAAGACGATCCGCCGCGGTGCCCCAGGGCCGAATGTCTCGGATGGCCCGCCTCGGTGGCCTGGCCGGTCGCATCGCCGGTAATGTGCTGGCCGATGGCGGCCGCCACCTGGCCCGAGGCAAACGACCGGCTATCAACGATCTGTTGTTGACCCCGCGTAACCTGACACAGGTCGCCGATAAGCTGGCAACCATGCGCGGCGCGGCCATGAAGGTCGGGCAGTTGATCTCCATGGATGCCGGAACTCTGCTGCCGCGTGAGCTCGCCGGTATTCTGGATCGGCTGCGGCAGGATGCGGTGATTATGCCCTCTGCCCAGCTTGTATCGGTGCTGGAGGATAACTGGGGTGAGCAGTGGGACCAAAAGCTCGCCCGCTTTTCCTTTGAGCCGATCGCCGCTGCCTCCATCGGTCAGGTTCATCAGGGACTGAGCCACGACGGCGATCCTCTAGCGATCAAGATTCAGTATCCGGGCGTGCGCGAGAGCATCGACAGCGATATCGCCAACGTCTGCTCGTTGCTGCGCATCGCCGGGCTGCTGCCGCGCAGCCAGGATATCGAACCGCTGATCGAGGAGGCGAAGCAGCAGCTCAAGCAGGAGGCCGATTACCTTCACGAGGGTGCCCAGCTTCAGCATTACCGCAATCATCTGGCAGGCTTTGGCCGCAGGGAGGAGTTGGCGATCCCCCGCTTTTACCCGGCGCTGTCAACGGACCGGATACTGGTGATGGAGTACCTGGAAGGCCGCTCGCTGGAACAGGTGCTGACGGCTCAGCCTCAGCTTGCGAACCGGGTGGTGTCGCTGTTGATGGAGCTGTTTTTTGCCGAGCTGTTCGATTTTCACGCGGTGCAGACCGACCCCAATCCCGCAAACTACCTTTACAGCACGGCCGATGAACGCCTGGTGTTGCTTGATTTTGGCGCCGTTCGCCACTTCTCGCCGGAGTTTGTCAGCCGCTATGGTGCTGCGCTTAGCGCCGCTGCCGATCATGACCGGCAGGGGCTGACCCATGCACTGGAGGTACTGGGGTTCTTCCGTCGTGGCGACGAGGTCGCCAACCGGGATGTGATACTCGATATATTCCTGATGGCTGCAGAGCCACTGCGTCAGGGCGGTGCCTACAACTTTGGAGGCTCGGACCTGGCGCGGCGGATTCATAGCCGCGGGATGTCGGTGAGCCGGGATCCGGAAGCCTGGCACACGCCGCCCCCGGATGTGCTGTTCCTGCATCGCAAGATGGCCGGGCTCTATCTGCTGGCGGCTCGCTTCGGCGCGGTGATCGATGTGGCGACGCCGTTTCGGCAGTATCTTTAACAGTGAATGCTGATATGAAGCAGGGGATAGTGCATGTTTTGACGTGAATAGTAGACGGAATACTGGGAGGCGTGCAGGTTCGGGACTACACTTTTGTTGCTGGATTCCTCCATCTGGAGCTTGTAATGCGTCGTCTCGCCTACCTGATTGTCCCAGCGGTTTTCGCGCTGATGGCATTCGTGCACCTGCGCGAGGTACGGGATATGACGGTGGAGCAGTACCTCAATCAGACCACCGAGCTAAACCAGCTGGCGCTGACCTATAGCCGTGACCGCTTTGCCACCGCGATGACCGTTTTTCTCAACGAAGCGGCCAATAACCCGGAAATCAAACACCTGATCGATCAGGGCTCCCAGTCAGTGGGGGATTCCCGTGATCTGCTGCGCACAGAGCTCTACGCCGGTCTGAGTTCAAGTTATGAGCGTCTGCGGGAGGTCGGGCTTGCCGAGTGGCAGTTCCATACGGCGGATGGCTACAGTTTTCTGCGCTTTGATGCCCCGGACAAGCATGACGATTTTCTGCTGCCCTACCGCCCTTCATTGCGGGGTATCGCGGCGAGGGAGCAGCCATTCGATGTGTTCGAGGTGGGGCGCCTGTTTATCGGTTTCCGCCATATCCAGCCGCTATTTCTCGATGGTCGGCTGGTGGGCTCCACCGAGGTGGGGGTCTCTTTCGATCAGGTCCGGGATGTGCTGCAGGAGATCAGCCCCGACACGGTTTACCAGTTTCTGCTCAGGTCCAACCCCGTTGAGAACGTAACGCTCAATCAGTACCGGCAGCAGCATCACCTGTCGCAGTCCCAGTTGCTGCCCCGTTACCTGGTGCTTAATGGCGAAGAGCGCCAGGCGTCGCCGTTGGCTGCGATCCCGGAAGCGGAGCTGGACCGGGCGCTTGCGGGACGCGCTGATCTGCGGGCAGAGCTGAAGCATGAACAGGCGTTCAGCCTCTCGCTGGCCTTGGGTGGAGAGCAGTACACCGCGTCCTTTGTGCCCGTGCTGGATGTGGATCAGCAGTTGGCGGCCTATCTGGTTTCCTATACCGAGGCGCCGCTGTTGACGCAGATTCACGATGATTACGCCCATGACTTTACCGTTGCGCTGCTGGTCATTGCGGTGGTGAGTGTACTGCTCAGCGTTCTGGCGGTTCAGCACACCCGGCTGCGTCAGCAGCAGCAGCGTACCGATGCGATCAGTGCCGCTGTGGGTGAAGGGATCTTTGTGCTGGGGCCCAAGGGGGAGAGCGTTTTCGTCAACAGCAGTGCCGCCGAACTGACTGGTTATTCCATGGATGAGCTACTTAACAGTGATATCCATGCGTTGATTCATGCCCATAGCCACGACCACGACGACAGCAGTTGTCCGATTCTGGGCACTCTGAAGACCGGTATCCCCTACGAGGGTGACGAACTGTTCCGGCACCGAAACGGTTCCATGTTGCCCGTGGTTGTAACCAGCCGGCCGATGTTCCAGGAAGGTAAGATTACCGGCGTGGTGACGGTGTTCCGGGATATCACCGAACGCAAGAAGATGGAGGAGCGGCTGGCTCGCATGGCCTCCATTGATGAACTCACCGGGGTGCTGAACCGCCGCGCGCTGGTCGGTGCGATCAGTAATGAAATAGCACGAATTCACCGCAGCAGTCGCAAGAGTGCACTGATCATGATCGATTTTGACCACTTCAAACAGGTCAACGATAACTACGGTCACGAAGCCGGGGACAAGGTGCTCCAGCACGTGGTGGAGCTTGCCCGCGAATGTCTGCGCGAGAGCGATCTGCTGGGGCGTCTGGGTGGTGAAGAGTTTGCGGCCCTGCTACCGGATACCAGCCTGGAGGGGGCAAAAGTGCTGGCAGAGCGGATGCGCCAGACCGTGGCCGATGCCACCACCCGTTCCCGCAACGGCGAGGATATCCGCATGACCCTGTCGATCGGCGTCTGCGAAATGCAGGGTGAAGAGCGCGAGGTCAGCGAACTGCTACGCCGCGTCGATGGCGCGCTCTACGCTGCCAAGCACCGCGGCCGCAACCGCGTCGAAACTGCCTGACCCAGCCCAGGCTTATCCCAGCAGTACCTCAATCTGCTGCCGCAAGTCCGGCGATAGCGCATCCAGCGGCGTAACCAGCCCCTGGCGCAGAGCCTGGTGAGCGGCAGATTCCGGCTGTTCATGGGTAATCAGGCGGATCGCCTCGCGTGCCACCTGTTGTGCCCGGCTGGCGTTCTGCATCAGATTTCGGATCGCCAGCTCTGCCGTTACCTGGGCTTCCGAGGGGTGCCAGCAGTCGTAGTCGGTCACCATCGCCAGCGAGGCATAGGCGATCTGCGCCTCCCGTGCCAGGCGCGCTTCCGGCATGTTGGTCATACCGATCACGCTGGCATCCAGCGAGCGGTAGAAGCGTGACTCCGCCAGTGTCGAGAACTGCGGCCCCTCCATGCAGAGATAGGTACCGCCCCGGTGCAGAGTGACCGACTCCTCAGCCGGCAGAGTCTCTACCGCCTGGGCCAGCAGTTCGCCAAGCGTCGGGCAGGTGGGTTGTGCCAGGGAGACGTGTGCCACCACGCCCTGGCCGAAAAAGGTGTTGGGGCGCTGGCGGGTGAAGTCGATATATTGGTCCGGTACGACCATATGCAGGGGTTCGATCTCCTCCTTCAGTGAGCCTACGGCCGAGAAGGAGAGCAGGTAGCGTACGCCCAGTTTTTTCAGGGCGTAAATATTGGCGCGATAGGGCACTTCAGCGGGCAGCAGCGAATGGTTGCGCCCGTGTCGGGCCAGAAATGCCACCCGGGTGCCGTCGACACTGCCGGTCAGTATCCGGTCTGACGGGGTTCCCCAGGGTGTGTCGATCTGAAGTTCCTGCGGATTCTCCAGCGCCTCCATGGTGTAAAGGCCGCTGCCGCCGATAATGCCTATTTCTGCAGATTGCATCGTTTCAGCTTGCATAACTAATGATCCTGATGCCGGTTAGCGCTTATGCTGTTTTATCAGAGTCGCATAACTGAGGTATACCTTACAGTCGACCGGGCGATGTTGCAGTGCAATGTCTCCGTGCAATGCCGCGGTGAAATAGCCAGGCAGCCGATGTATCAAGGCTCAAGTCATGACCGCTCATGGAGGAACCATCAATGTCGATCCGGAAACCGACCAAACGTCCGGGCAGCCCCTATCAGCTGGTGCTGGTTGGCGGCGGTCATGCGCACCTGTTCGTCCTGCAGGCGATTCTGAACAAGGAGCTGGTCTGCCACGAGGTAACGCTGATTTCGCCCTCGCGCTGGCAATATTACTCCGGCATGCTGCCCGGACTGATCGCCGGGCATTACCAAAAGGAGCAGTGCCGCATCGACCTGCGCGGGCTTGCCCAGAAAGCGGGTATCCGGTTTATCGAGCAGACCCTGGTTTCCCTGGATGTGGAACAGCGTTCCATCGTCCTCGATGACGATACGGAGGTGGGCTACGAATGGCTCTCTCTGGATACCGGCAGCGCTACCTGTCTCGATTGGGCCAGGGAGTACCAGGGCCAACTGCTCAGCGTAAAACCCCTGGACCGCTTTGCGCGGGAGTGGCAGGGCCTGAAAGACCGCTTAAAGCAGAACGGCGGGGGCCAGGTTGCCGTGGTCGGAGCCGGTGCCGCCGGGGTGGAGCTTGCCCTGGCTGCCAGCAGCGCACTGGCCGATGAAGGGATCGCTGCGAAAGTGAGCCTGGTCGCCGGAGAATCTGGTCCGCTGGAGGGCTTCTCAGGCGGCGTCCGCCGCCGTGTGCTGAAAGAGCTGAAACGACTCAACATCCAGCTGCTGAGCTCGCAGGCGAAGGCCGAAGGGGATCAACTCAGGCTCTCCGATGGATCCACGACAAGGGTGGATGCCGTAATAGCAGCCAGCGGGGCCTGTGCACCCGACTGGCTGGCCGGTGCGGGACTTGAGCTGGCCGCAGATGGCTTTATCCGTGTGGATGCCCGTCAGCAGAGTGTTTCCCACAAGAACGTCTTTGCCGTGGGCGATGTCTGTTCACGGCCGGGCAGTCCATTGATGCGCTCCGGCGTGCATTCGGTGCGCGCAGGTCCGGTGCTTGCGCAAAATCTGGCTGCCAGTCTAAGCGGTAAACGGCTCAAGCGCTTCCGGCCGCGTCGCTGGGTGCTTTATCTGATCTCCTGCGGACAGAAGCGGGCGGTCGGCAGTTGGGGACCGCTAAGTTTCAAGGGCAGATGGGTCTGGCGCTGGAAAGACCGAATCGATCGACGCTTTATCGCCGAGTTCAGCAAGACGGGCGACGAGGATCTCGGCGCCTGATTCCGTGGTCTTAGAGTGTAAGGATTAAGACCGCCGAACGACCTAAGCTGAAACAGGCGATCTGTTAACCGGGAGTTATCTATGCATGCCACCTTGCCGTTACTCGAAGCCACCGACTTTCCGCCGATCAGTCGCGGAGCCACCGAGACACTGCAGGTCAATCTTGGCTACCTGTGCAACCAGAGCTGCGTTCACTGCCATGTGAACGCGGGGCCGCACCGCACCGAGATGATGACACCGGAGCTGATCGATACGATCATCGAGGTACTCAAAGCGCGCCGCATTGGCACCCTGGATCTGACCGGTGGCGCGCCGGAGATGAACCCGGAGTTCCGGCGCCTGGTCAGTGCGGCCCGGGCTCTGGGTGTGCATGTGATCGACCGCTGCAACCTGACCATCCTGTTTGAGCCAGGGCAGGAGGGGCTGGCCGAATTTCTCGCTGAAAACCGAGTTGAAGTGGTGGCGTCTTTGCCCTGTTATTCGCTGGACAACGTGGACAAGCAGCGCGGCAAGGGCGTGTTCGATAAAAGCATCCGCGCGCTGCAACATCTAAATGGGCTGGGTTACGGGCAGACGCAGGAAGGCCTGCAGCTGAACCTGGTCTATAACCCCCAGGGGCCAGTGTTGCCACCAAATCAGGAGGCGCTGCAGGCGGACTACAAGCGCGAGCTGTTCGACCATTTCGGTGTGGTGTTCAACGGTCTCTATGCGCTGGCCAATATGCCGATCAACCGCTTCGGCTCCATGCTGATCTCCAAGGGGCAGTTTGAGCCCTACATGGAGCTGCTCAAGCAGAACTACAGTGAAGCCAACCTGCACGGCGTGATGTGCCGGTCGCTGATCAGTGTCGACTGGCAGGGCAGACTCTATGACTGCGACTTCAACCAGCAGCTCGGGTTGGCACTCGGCGGTAAAACCGGGGCCCGCCTGGACGATCTGCTGAAAAAGGATGCCGATGGTCTCGGTATCTGTGTGGCCGATCACTGCTACGGATGCACGGCGGGACAGGGATCAAGCTGCGGTGGTGCGCTCTAAGCGATGAACACCAAACTCGTTTTGCTCGGGATTATTGTCCTGGTTGTTGCCGGCTTCTTTTTGTTTGGCGGCCAGGATCTGCTGACCCTGGAGAGCCTGAAAGCCAGCCTGGATCGCTTTCATGGCTGGCGCGATCAGCATGCCCTGTTGGTGTCGGTCGGTTTCTTTCTGGTGTATGTGCTGGTGACAGCGCTGTCACTGCCGGGCGCGGCGGTGATGACGCTGGCGGGCGGTGCGCTGTTCGGGCTGCTCTGGGGTGTGCTGCTGATCTCCTTTGCCAGCAGTATCGGCGCCACCCTGGCGTTCCTGGTATCCCGCTATCTGCTGCATGACTGGGTGCAGAGCCGGTTTGGCCAGCGCCTGGCGCCGATCAACCGAGGAATAGAAAAGGACGGTGCCTTCTACCTGTTCACCCTGCGCCTGGTACCCCTGTTTCCGTTTTTCCTGATCAATCTGCTGATGGGGCTGACGCCGATCCGCGCCCGCACCTTTTACTGGGTCTCCCAGGTCGGCATGCTGGCGGGCACCATCGTCTACGTGAACGCCGGCACACAGCTGGGCCAGCTGGAGAGCCTGTCCGACGTGCTATCGGCGGACCTGATTATCTCCTTTGCCCTGTTGGGCGTGTTCCCACTGGTTGCGCGCAAAGTGATCGGCTTCGTGCAGCGCCGCCGGGTCTATGCCGGCTGGACGCGGCCCAAGGCTTACGATCGCAACCTGATCGTCATCGGTGCCGGCGCCGGCGGTCTGGTTACCGCGTACATCGCCGCTGCCGTCAAAGCCAAAGTCACGCTGGTGGAGGCGGGCAGAATGGGCGGCGACTGTCTGAATACCGGCTGCGTTCCCAGCAAGGCACTGATCCAAAGCGCTCGCCTGGCCGCCGATATGCGCAATGCTCAGCGCCTGGGGCTGTCTGCCGTGGAGCCGCGGTTTTCGTTCAGAGAGGTGATGCAGCGGGTGCGCCGGGTCATTCAATCGGTGGAACCCCACGATAGCGTTGAGCGTTACACCAAACTCGGTGTGGAGGTGGTCAACGGCTACGCCCGGCTGGTCGATCCCTGGACCGTGGAGATCGAGCGCTCTGATGCTGAACCTCTACGATTGACTGCGCGCAGTATCGTACTGGCCACCGGCGCGCAGCCGATCATTCCCGATCTGCCGGGTCTGGATCAGGTGGACTATGTGACCAGCGATACGCTCTGGGAGCGCTTCTCTGAACTGGACGATCTGCCGCAGAAACTGGTGGTACTCGGCGGTGGCCCGGTGGGCTGCGAACTGGCCCAGGCGTTTGCGCAGCTGGGGGCGAGCGTGACCCAGGTTCAACGCGGGCCTTGCGTGTTGCCGAGTGAAGATCTCGAGGTATCGGCGCTGGCCGCCACCAGCCTCAGCAATGCCGGGGTCGACCTGCTGCTTGGCTTTGCCGCCGAGCGTTGCGAATCGGTCGACGGGCGGCACTACCTGGTGGTGAAGCACGCAGGTGAGGAACGACACATCGAATTTGATTACCTGGTGCTGGCAACAGGGCGCGGCGCGCGTCTGAGCGGTTATGGGCTGGAAAAGCTCGGTATCGAGACAGGCCGGACCATTCGCACCAACGAGTTTCTCGAAACCCGCTTTCCGAACATCTACGCCGTGGGGGATGCGGCCGGCCCCTACCAGTTTACCCATGTGGCGGCACATCAGGCCTGGTACGCGGCGGTGAACGCGCTGTTCGGTAACCTAAAACGGTTCGTGGTGGATTACCGGGTGATTCCGCGCACCACCTTTATCGATCCGGAGGTGGCCAGCGTGGGGCTGACCGAGCGGGAAGCGCAGGAAAAAGGTGTGCGTTTCGAAATCACCCGCTTTGAGATGGCTGAACTGGACCGAGCGCTGACCGAAAGCCGTGCCGAGGGCTTCGTAAAGGTAATTACGGCCGCCGGCAAGGACAAAATCCTCGGTGTCACCATTGTCGGCGCCCACTCAGGTGAGCTGCTGGCGGAGTTCGTGCTGGCGATGAAATACAACCTGGGTCTCAACAAGCTGCTCGGTACCATCCACGCCTACCCGACCTGGGCCGAGGCCAACAAATATGCTGCCGGTGAGTGGAAGCGGGCCCATACACCGACCGGATTACTGCAGTGGATAGAGCGCTACCACCGCTGGCGCAGGGAGGGGTGATGGGAATCTCCGTAATCGTGCCGGTGTTGAATGAAGCGCAGCAGATGCCGGGATTGCTGGCGCACCTTAAACAGCTGGAGCAGCGTGGCGCAGAGATCCTGATCGTCGACGGCGGCAGCGATGATGGCTCTGCCGATCTGGCCCGCGCAGCGAACTTTGAGGTGATCGAGGCACCTCGGGGCAGGGCGAGCCAGATGAACGCCGGGGCCGGCGCCGCCGCTGAACAGCTGCTGCTGTTTCTGCATGCAGATACCCGTCTCGCCGATGATGGATTGGAGCAGCTTGGACGCCTGCAACAGTCATCGTCTGATTGCTGGGGGCGCTTTGATGTGTGTATCGATGGCAGGCACAGGATGCTCGGTGTGATCGCCGCGATGATGAACCTGCGTTCGCGTCTGACCGGTATCGCCACCGGGGACCAGGGGATCTTCATTACACGGGAGCTGTTCGAGCGGGCAGGGCGCTTCCCGAACCAGCCACTGATGGAGGATGTAGAGATCAGCAAACGCCTTCGCCGCCTGCAGCCACCGGTCTGCCTGAAAGGCCCGGTGCACACCTCCGGGCGGCGCTGGGAGTCCCGCGGCGTCTGGCGCACCATTCTGCTGATGTGGCGTTTGCGTCTGGCCTACTGGTGGGGCGCTAATGCCCAGACATTGGCGCGGAGGTATCAATGAACACTGCGCTGGTGGTTTTCGCCAAGGCGCCCCTGCCGGGCTATGCGAAAACACGCCTTGTACCGGCGCTGGGAGAGAAGGGCGCGGCCCAGCTGGCCGAGCGCCTGTTGCAGCATACCCTGGCCCGGGCCCTTGCCGCGGATACAGGGCCGGTGGAACTGTGCGTCGCACCCTCGTCTCGGCTTGAGTGCTGGCAGGGTCTGCCCGATGGCATCCAGTTGAGCGAGCAGGGCGAGGGCGATCTGGGCGCACGTATGGCGCGGGTCGCGCAGCGCTCCATCGCCGCGACAGGCCGCGTTATTCTGATCGGCACCGACTGCCCTTCGCTGGGTGTCGATCAACTGCAGGCGGCGGCCCGCGCGCTTAACTCAAGCGATTGCGTGATGGTGCCGGCCAAAGACGGGGGTTATGTGCTGCTGGGCCTGAACAGATTCTCGAACGAGCTGTTTACCGCTATCCCCTGGAGTACCGACCGGGTCGCGGCGCTGACCCGTGAGCGCATCGCAACGCTGGGCTGGTCGTTGCAGGAACTGGCGCCACTGCATGATATCGATGAACCCGAGGATCTGATCCATCTGCCGGACGCGTTGACCCCGCGCGACTGACGGAAAAGTGGCCAACATGAAGACCCAACGGTGCCATTGCATTTGAGGATCGACTAAGCTGAACCGCTGAGACCGAAAAAAATGTCTGAAAACGACATTTTTGACGCCGAAGGAATGGCCCCCGCAGGGCCGCTTAACTACAATGCTCGCTTTTTAAAATTCAGCCCGGATCGAGATGCTCAAGACACCTTACTACCTGATCGACAAGGCCAGCCTCAAAGCCAACATGGAGAAGATCGCCTACGTGCGCGAGCGCTCCGGTGCCAAGGCGCTGCTGGCGCTGAAATGCTTTGCCACCTGGTCCGTGTTCGACCTGATGCAGGAGTACATGGACGGCACCACCTCGTCTTCTTTGTTCGAGGTGAAGCTGGGCCGCGAAAAGTTCGCCGGTGAGACCCACGCCTACAGCGTGGCCTACTCCGATGAAGAGATCGAAGAGGTGATCGCCAACTGCGACAAGATCATCTTCAACTCCATCGGCCAGCTGGAGCGCTTCAGCGAGCAGTCTGAAAGCGTGATCCGCGGTCTGCGTGTAAACCCCAAGGTAAGCACTTCCGACTTCATCATCGCCGATCCGGCGCGCCCGTTCAGTCGCCTGGGCGAGTGGGACCCGGAAAAGATCGAGCAGGTGATCGACAAGGTTTCCGGCTTCATGTTCCACAACAACTGTGAGAACGACAGCTTCGAACGCTTTGACGAGATGCTCTGCCAGATCGAAGAGCGCTTCGGCCATCTGATCCACAAAGTGGATTGGGTCAGCCTCGGTGGCGGCATCCACTTTACCGGCGAAGGCTATCCCGTCGATCAGTTCTGTGATCGCCTGCGCAGTTTCTCTGAAACCTACGGCGTTCAGGTGTACCTGGAACCGGGCGAAGCCGCCATCACCAAGACCACTTCACTGGAAGTCACGGTGCTGGACACCCTGTTCAACGGCAAGAACCTGGCGGTGGTCGATGCATCGATCGAAGCGCACATGCTTGATCTGCTGATCTACCGCGAAACCGCCAAGATGGAACCGAACCAAGGCCCACATACCTACGAGGTGTGCGGCAAGTCCTGCCTGGCGGGCGATATCTTCGGCGAGTTCAAGTTTGAGAATGAACTCAAGATCGGTGACCGGCTCTCGTTTAAAGATGCCGCCGGTTACACGATGGTAAAGAAAAACTGGTTTAACGGAGTCAAGATGCCGGCCATCGCCGTGCGCGAGCTCGATGGCAGCGTGCGTCTGGTGCGGGATTTTGACTATCAGGATTTTGTAAACAACCTCTCTTGAGGATTCACCCAGCGATAAAGAAGTTGAGGAACGCGATGAGCAAAAACGTGTTGATTATCGGGGCAGGCGGTGTCGCACAGGTTGTGGCCCACAAATGTGCCCAGAACAACGACGTACTGGGGAATATCGCAATCGCATCGCGCACGCTGTCCAAGTGCGAAGAGATTGTGGCCAGTGTCAAAGAGAAGGGCGCGATGAAAGTGGACGGTCAGCTGACCGCGCACGAACTGAATGCCCTGGATGTGAACGCCACGGTCGAGTTGATCCGCGAAACCGGTTCCGAGATTGTTATCAACGTGGGAACCGCGTTCCTTAACATGTCCGTGATGAGCGCCTGTCTCGAAGCGGAAGTGACCTACCTGGATACCGCGATCCACGAAGAGCCGGACAAGATCTGCGAACAGCCGCCCTGGTACGCCAACTACGAGTGGAAGCGTCGTGATGCGTTCAAAGAGAAAGGCCTCACCGCCATTCTCGGCGTCGGCTTCGATCCGGGTGTGGTTAACGCCTACGCGCGCCTGGGCTGCGATATGCTGGATACCGTTGAGTCCGTTGATATCGTCGACGTGAACGCCGGTAGCCACGGCAAGTACTTCGCTACCAACTTCGATCCGGAGATCAATTTCCGCGAGTTCACCGGCACTGTTTACTCCTGGCAGAACAACGCCTGGCAGTCCAACAAGATGTTCGAAGTGAGCCGTACCGATGATCTGCCGGTGGTTGGTTCGCAGACCACCTACATGAGCGGTCACGATGAAGTGCACTCCCTGTCCCAGAACCTGGGCGTGCCCAACGTGCGCTTCTGGATGGGCTTTGGCGAGCACTACATCAACGTCTTCACCGTTCTCCAGAACTTAGGGCTCTTGTCCGAGCAGCCGGTGAAAACCGCTGAAGGTCAGGACGTGGTGCCACTTAAGGTGGTTAAGGCCGTTCTGCCGGATCCGTCTTCTCTGGCTCCGAACTACACCGGTAAAACCTGTATCGGTGACTTCGTGAAGGGCACCAAAGACGGCAAGGAGAAAGAGGTCTTCATCTACAACGTGGCAGACCACAAGGACGCTTACAACGAAGTAGGCAGCCAGGGTATCTCCTACACCGCCGGTGTACCGCCGGTCGCAGCCGCCATGCTCGTCGCCAGCGGCGAGTGGGATGCCAAGACCATGGTCAACGTTGAAGAACTCGACCCGCGTCCGTTCATCAACATCCTGAACAAAATCGGCCTGCCGACCCGTATCAAGGACGAAGAGGGCGACCGTCCGGTCTCTTTCGAATAAGTCTCTGACGAGTCATAGCTGATTCTGAACGCCGCTCTGCATCATGCAGGGCGGCGTTTTTGTTTGCTCTATACCGCAACACCCTGAATTGGCGAAGCAGATCGAGTTACCTCTTTCCCATCGAGCAGCATCTGTTACGCCCTGGCGATCTATAATCTGGGGGCATGATGAAAATGTTGGTCTTCCAGCACCGGTTATCAAAATACAGTCGAGGCCTAAAGGTCGGCTAATTGCATTCGGGCTATCGCATAACCACACGGAAAGTGTCTGAGTAGGGGCTTGCCGTGAACAGCAGTGCCAACGCGATATTTGACAGGGTCAGCGTGATTCTCGTCGGCGTACTTGTTGGTCTGGCAACCTATTACCTCAGCTACAGCCTGCTGAAAGGGGACCTCCAGGCACTCCTTCAGCGTGAGGCGATAGCCAGCCTGAATCAGATCGAAGTGATTGCCGGTGATGTCCTGTCGACACTGGATACGCTCAATGCCCGCAACACACAGGATTGTGATGCTGATACGCTGCTTGAGATGCGACAGGCGATGTTTGTCTCTGCCAATATCAAGGGTGTCAGTTTTGTAAAAGATGGGTATTTGATCTGCAGTGCCGCTTTGGGCGCGCTGGAGCAACCTGTAAAGATCGAAGAGCCGGATTTTATTACTGAAAGCGGCGCTTCGGTCTGGATGAATGTGCCGATCAGGCTGACCGATAAAGAGCTTTCGGCCATGGTCATCCAGTCCGGAAGTTTCAGTGGGGTTATCCATCGTGATTTTCTGGAGAACCTGGTTACGCTGGATACCGCCTGGCATCTCGATGTGGCCGACGGCGTAACGAGTCGCCCTGGAGACAGTCTCGTTGCATCAGGGCCACCGGGCAAACCGGGGGCTGCATTCAAAGTGCGCGACTGCATTGGGACCCTGCCGTTCTGTATCACGATCACCGCGACAAATTTGTTTTTCCATCAGCAGTATTACCAGGCCCTGGTGGGTTGGGTGGCCGTTTCCTTTTTATTGGCGCTGTTCAGCGCATTAGCCGTGTCCAGCTTTATTCGTCATTACCGTTCCACGGAGGCCCGGGTCATGCGTGGGCTCGCTGCGGGTGGCTTTCATTGTCTTTATCAACCCATCGTGGATCTTGGCAGCGGCAGGATTATAGGGTGTGAAGCCCTGGCCCGTTTCCGGGATGCTAACGGCGAGATTGGTCCCGATCTGTTCATTCCGGTCATTAATTCCAGAAAGAAAACCTGGACCTTTACGCGGTTGATCATCAACCAGATGCTGAATGATCTGGATTCAATCGTTGCCCTGCCGAAACCGTTCAAGATCAATCTCAACTTTTTCGCCCAGGATATCGAGAGCACCCAAATACTGGAGCTGCTTTCCAGCAGTGAGCTGAAACGGGAGGGAATCCAGTATGTGGTTGAAGTGACGGAAAATGAGCAGCTTTCCACACTGGAAAGTTCAGAGGTGCTGGTGACCATGGCAGATAATGGCTTCCAGATCGCTGTCGATGACTTCGGCACTGGGTATTCCAACCTGAGCCAGATCCGTGATTTCAAATGTCATACCCTCAAAATCGATCGCAGCTTTATTAGCGCGATGGAGGGCGGTTCGGTGCGCTCTACGCTGATCCCGCATATTGTCGATATCGCAGCAAAAATCGGCGCCGAAGTAGTCGCCGAGGGCATCGAAAACAGAAGTCAGCTCAAGGCGCTGGTCGACGTGGGCGTCCATTACGGTCAGGGCTACCTGTTCGGAAAACCGACTAGCTTCGAAAATCTGGTAGCGCTTATCGAGGCACAAAATGACAGCAGCAGCGACCACAGGGGACCGAGCCCTGTTTAGGATTTTTTAAAGACAACAGGGGCCGGAGTGCTTTTCATAGCGCGTCGTTCAGGGGGTTAGTACCGCGGCGTTTTCGTTTCTATGCCTTTATCTCTGCTCTGGAAGGCCACTTAAAGGACTCCTCACACCCTGAGCGCCTTGCTTCAGTACATGGGTGTAAATCTCTGTCGTCTTTACATCGGCGTGCCCGAGCTGTTGTTGAACTGTGCGGATGTCGACGCCTGACTGTAACAGGTGAGTGGCAAATGAATGACGCAACGTATGGCAGGATACCTGTTTCCTTATACCGGCATCGCGGGCTGCTTTTTTTATAATCTTATTAAGGTTACTCTCATCGAAGTGGTGTCGCCGCAAACAGTCGCTATCAGGATCGATACTTAAGCGAGAGGCAGGGAAGAGATAATGCCATTCGGACTCAAAAGGAGCGTTGGGGTATTTTCGGGCAAGTGCATCCGGCAGCCAGACGCCTGCATAGCCCACGGTCATTCGGTCTTTCGCGAGCAAGGCTTCGATGTGTTTGACCTGTTTAGTCAGCAGGGCCAGCAGCTCATCGGCCAATGTCACCAAACGATGCTTTCCCCCTTTGCCGTTCATTACCCGAACCTGGCGGTAATCGAAATCGATATCCTTTACGCGCAGGCGAACCAGCTCGATCCGCCGCAAGCCAGAGCCATACAGCATCGCTGCCATCAGGTAATGCTCACCGGTAAGCTGAGAAAGCAGCGCCGAAACTTCGTCCGGTGTCAAAACCACAGGCAATTTCCGCTGTCGTTGGGATCGATTGAAGCCCGACAAGTCACCAACGGACTGCCCCAGAAACTTCGTTTTAACGAATACGACCGCATTCAATGCGAGCGCCTGAGTACCCGCCGAAACGTCTCGTTCTGTCGCGAGAAACGTCAGAAACCGCTGGATATCAACATCACCAAGTTCGGACGGATGCCTCTTGTTACAGAACAGGATGAAAAACTTGATCCAGTACAGGTACGAGCGAATCGTCCGCCGACTGTAGCGCTGCACACGCATAAAGTCTTCCACGGACTTAAGGAAAGGGGAGTCCGACATGCTTAACACCTCATCCATGAAATGTAATAGCGAATGTATACCTGTTAGTTGGCGGACTGTCGTGGGAGCTACCTTTTTGTTAATGAGTTATCCAGAGTACTCCCTTTCATATCAAAGGCTTATGAATAAAATTGAGCCGGAGTCCAGAATTAAAAGGTATACCTGCTAATAATTATTATGAGGTCGTAGACCTCATTAACAGACTGTTAAATTTATAATAAGGGACATCTCGTGACCGAAGAAAAAGTAGTTAGGATCTGTTGGAATACCAACTCTTGGCGATCACCTTCGGGACCAGAAGGAAAATCTAAAAACAAAGACTCATACGAAGAAATTGTTGGCTATGGCCATGAGGAATGGCTCTTTGATCTCGACAAGATCGTAGATGGCTACCACTATAGTTTTTTACAAGCAGCCAATACCGGGCGAAATGTTCATAAGGATAGTGATTTAAAGGTATATCTATATTCAATTAACAGTGCAACGAAAACGAGATGGTGGATTGGTTCAATTGATAAGCTTCAGATTGTTCCTGAATTAGAATCAGAGAGAATATATCAGATTTATAAAGAGCAAGGATGGCTCGATGAAATGATTGATCAAGTTGGTCAGGCAGGTGCTTCTTCGGAAGACCTAAGAAAAACTGACCCTAAAATTCTATTTACCGTCAAATTCAGGCCTAGTGATTTAAGTTTAGAAGAACCTCCTAAGGAGTTCTCCGCAAGTGACGACTCCCTATCCGCTACTTATTATAATTTTCAACCATATTTAGGCTTGCCTGATTTCTTAACCCATACTTTTAACTTTGTGCCCGGCCATAATCCGGGAAAAGATGAAGGCTGGAGAACATATGAAGATAACAGCAAGAAGATAGATAACATTCATAATAAAATTCAAAATGGAGCATACCTCCATCTTACTAAAAGTTATGGGAATGATAATGTTGGTACAGAACAGCTAACAACTAATGGTACGAAGATCGATATAGTGGCAAGAGAGAGCGATAAGGGCCTGATATTTTATGAGATAAAAACATCATCAACTGTTTTAGCGTGCATTAGAGAGGCTTTTTCTCAGCTTCTTGAATATTCATACTATCCCGATAGCAATCATGCTAAAAAGTTAGTGATTGTATCCCCAAATAAGATTACTGAAGAGGCGTCAGCTTATTTGAATAATATTAGAGAAAGATTTGGAATACCTATTTATTATCAAGCTTTTGATATGGGCACTAATGAGCTCGAGACAGAATTACATTGAAAATTTAACAAATCAAAGCACTCGGACAGCGTAAACGCTGCCGGTGTTTGAAGCGTTATAAATCGAAGGGAATATCGTGCAAGTAACCGCTAATTTACATGAATGTAAGCACTGCTCCGGTACTGGAACGTGCACCAATGGAAAGGATGGAGCTTCATGCTTGGCGTGTGCTAAGCGAAATGAACTCAACTTTTGGCAGCTAAAAAATCAACATGGGCTAATGTGTGGATCGTGTGGTGGCATAGGTAAAGCCGAACCACTGACTGAACGGCTCAATAAGCGCGCTGCACCTCTTCTCGCACTTATGCTTACATTTGGAATATTGGCGCTAATCACGTTTGCCACCATCGAAAAGAGTCCCTACTTCTCCGAGCTTTTAGCATTTGGTAGTGCCATTATTGGTGCTGTAGCAGGCTATTATTTTTCTAGGGCTAGAAGTGATTTATAATTATTATGGGGCCAGAGGCCCCATTAACAGACTGTTAGCTGCCTAGGAGAGTTCGGTGTTACCCGGAGACATTTTATTGCTAACTGGTGAAGGAAAGCTGTCATCATCTCTTGTCGCCATGCAAAAAGTTATCTATTCAAAAGCTCGTTCAAGCCATGTTGAGTTTTGCTTAGGCGATGGAATATTTATTCATTCTACAGGTGATAAAGGTGTTCACTTAACTCTGCTACTTGATGAGGATGTTGCTTGTGAAGGTAGATGGAGAGTTATTCGACATAAAACCATAACAGAAGCAGGTTTGAATACCGAAAAACTTCAAAAAGCGGCTATGTTTTTTTATGCCCAAGGCTACAACAAAGTATTCATGGGTTCAGGAAATGAAAAGTCTTCATTTTGCTCTGAACTTGTTGCTAAGGCTTATGAAAGAGCCGGAATAAAGATTATTTCGGGAAAAGCTCCAAGTAAAGTTACGCCTGCACATTTTGATTTAGAAGCAGATAACCTGGAAGATTGGTTAGATGTTACCGAAGAATACAAAGCTATCTTAGCTGACATGAAAGAAAATGAATTCCCGTATAGATTTGCTGCTACTACGTTAAGTGCAGCGATGAACCGACGCAAAATACATGAACCATTGCGAGAGAAAATCATTGAGCGTTTTGAGAATGGCTCTTTGAAAAATCAAGAATTAGCTAGAGAAATGAGAGAGATGCTCTCGGGTAGAGAATTAAATTTTTGGCACGAGAAAGACAGCTAACAAACGCATTAAATCGCTCGCAAGCTCGCTGGGACGCTAACACATGGGCTGCGTCACTTCGTTCCTAATTTTAGCCCATGTGTTATCGCCCTTTATGCGGGGCGTTATATTCAAGGAGAGTTTGAGTGCTGACATTGACAAAATTTCTTGATGCAGCGAATGTCAGCCTTGATACGGCGAGTTACAAGGTTCACTTGGCGACTGGCAATCCCCTTCATGCTTTTTTCCAGGGCAGGTTCAAAGAGTGGCAGGAACGCCAAACTCAAAGGAACTTTACGCGCAACCATATTGTTTCGCTTATTGAGGTTCGCAGAGATACCTGGTTGTTTGTGGGTGTCTATAAGGTCTTGGGCTGCAAAAAGGTTAGCGACAAACACATCGCCTATGAAACAGAGTTGCTGCCAGGTCAAGATGATTTAATTGGTCGCGTGGTGGTGTCTCATCAGCGGAGTGGTAGGCCATCATACATATATGGCAAGCCGGATGGTGCTGGCTTTACTGTTACAGAAGTTCTGCCAAAGCGCATGAGTGTTGGGGAGTTCCCTGGGCACAACAAAGTTAGAGTCACTCATGAACAGCTTCGGTTAATCACTGCTCAAGAGGTGCCTTCTTGGCATGGAGCTCTCTCGAATGTATGTGGCATATATCTAATTACCGATACGGCAAATGGTAAGTTGTATGTGGGTAGTGCTACTGGCGGTACGGGTATATGGCAACGATGGTGTTCCTATGCCAGTAATGGCCATGGGGGTAATCGTGACCTAAAGCTAGTTCTAAAAGAAAATGGGAGTGGGCATAAATTAAATTTCCAGTACTCAATTCTGGAAATAGCCGATACTCATTCAACCGAAAAACAAATTCGCAAGCGTGAGACGTTCTGGAAAGAGGTTTTGTGCAGCAAGGTTCATGGCTATAACGGCAATTGAATATAACAATGCGCTCAACTTCGCTCACTTCGTTCGCTGGACAGTTAAACGCTACGCGTTTGCCTGCCCGTTAGCTTAATCGTTGGAGCTTACTATGACCCATCATTACTATTTCATAGATTCAAGTGGCCCGGATACAAATCTTCAATTGTACTCATTGCAGCAAGCCAAATTATACTGGTTAGCTCTGGAGAACGACATTGAAGAAAATGATCAAGTCGAGCATTTTCATGAGCGGTGTGTTTTTATTATATGCACAATAGGCCTAAGTGTTTCGCAGTTACTTGGCCAGAACATACCTGAGCCAAGCGAAAGAGTGCCGTCGCCATCGAAGATATTTGAAAGCCTAGTTGATAAGCACAACTTACATGACGGCCTGAAAAAGCAGTTTAAGGAATTTATAGATACCTATGATCATTGTCGGCATTTTGGACTCACGAATAATGGGAGCAGGCACTGGGAGGTAAGCCAAGTAACCTTGGATACAACTAAAAGAGTGTATGAGTTTGGGTTGTTGGTTTGGGAAACTGTCATTGGAATTTATCGAAAAGACTCAGAAAGTGAACTCGAGGATTTAGATTTAGAAGATATCGAACATGAGCTCTAACAAGGCCATTAAATTCGCTCCCTACGGTCGCCGGACGCTTGCAAGCTCGCGCCGTTTATGGCGGCGTCATGCACTACTGATAAATTAACGTGATGAGTGAAATCCTTCCTATAGCGTTGGCGGCCTATCCGATACTTCTTTCAGGAGTGGCTCTCGCCTGGCTACTCAGGGTTCCCTATCTAAGCAGGCTGAATTGGCTAGTCCGGTTATCGGCTTCTGGAAGTATCATCACTTTCGCGTTTATGACTGGCCCTTGGGCGTTCACAAGTTATTACCTGCGGTATGTTGTGCTCGGGCTATTCGCCATCGCTGCGGTATTCTCATACTTCCGGGCGAGACGTAATAGCCATCGTTTTTCTGCGAGCGATTGCAGAATCGCAATTCCGCCTATACTGGTCCTTCTGTTATTCGGGGTGCTGGATGCCTTGGCCATCAGGTCATATTACCCATCAGAGGAAACGACTGAGTTGGTTTTCCCGCTTGGATCAGGGACCTATTACGTGCTTCAAGGCGGCACCAGCACAATCACAAACCCGTTCCACGCGCTGGGTGATAGCAAGCTGGCCATGGACATCGTGAAGTTAAACTCACTTGGCAATCGGGCACAGGGCATAAGCCCTGCAGGGCTTAGTGCCTACGAAGTCTTCGGCGAGAAGCTTTACAGCCCGTGCCAGGGAACTGTTTTCAAGGTTCGAGATGGCCTACCGGACAACCCTCCTGGACACCCCGACACAGAACATCCGGAAGGCAACTATGTGGTGCTGAAGTGTGCTGAGGCGGATGTTTTCATGGCCCACCTGAAGAGCGGAAGTATTAAAGTGGCGCTTGGTGACGTCGTGGCTGTGGGGCAGCAATTGGCTGAGATCGGCAATTCGGGGAATAGCTCCGAGCCACATCTTCACATTGACGCAAGGAAGGATGATGTGGAGAAGGGTCTCAGGTTTAGCGGGCGGTTATTGTCGATCAACAGTGTGATAAAAAGACAGTAAAGAAATGGATAACAACACCCTTAACTCCGACGTACAAAAGCGTCGCTTCGCTATGCTTTTACACGCCGGTTACGGTGAGCGTTAAGTGAATCAAGAGATCGAATTATGGATAATATAAAGTTCACCAAAGAAGAAAAAGAAGTGATGGTGAAGAAGGTTGTAGTGGTCAACTAATCCCGGACACGGTTTTAAGTTTTTCTTCCGCCGCCACCGGACTGATGCCGCCATTGGCACGATGTGGCCGCTGGCGGTTGTAGTAATCCATCAGATACCGACCCATATCCATTTTGGCGACCATTAGCGAGGAATAACCGGTTTCTGGCACCCATTCCGTTTTCAGGCTGCGGAACAACCTCTCCATCGGCGAGTTGTCCCAGCAATTTCCACGACGGCTCATGCTTTGCTCCATGCGGTAGCGCCAAAGCCGCTGGCGGAACTTCAGACTGGTGTACTGACATCCCTGATCCGAATGGAACATGATGCCTTCAGGGTGCCCACGCCGGTTCCAGGCGTCATCCAACGCCTTGATGACTAGACTCGCGTCGGCTGTCGTGGAGACTGCCCAGCCAACAACTTTGCGGGCGTACAGATCCAGAACGACGGCTAGATAAGACCACTGAGATCCTGTCCAAATGTAGGTGATGTCACCGCACCAGACTTGGTTAGGGTGTAACACATCAAATTCACGGTTCAGCCGGTTGGGTATGTCCACATGCTCAATGGTCGTCCGTTTGTATTTATGGCGGCCTGGCTGCTTACACACTAAGCCGGACTCTTTCATCAGGCGACGGACTAAATAGCGGCCGGCAACGATCCCTTCTGAAGCCAGAAAGTCACAGATACCCCGGCTTCCCAGCGCGCCACGGCTGAGCTTGAAAGCACGGTTTACGTGGGCTTTAAGCTCAAGGCGTTGCGGCTTGATACGCCGCTTTGCCTTCCTGTAGTCATAATAACTGGAACGTTTGATACCAAATGCCTGACAGACCAGATCAACAGGCTTTAACTCTCTCAAACGGTCTATCAGCGCATACGTTTGAACTCGTCTGACATTAAGAGAGCGGAAGCCTTTTTTAATATGTCCTTTTCTTGCTCCAGGCGTTTAACCCTGGCTTCCAGTTCCTGGATGCGCTTCTGCTCGGGCGTCATAGCTTTGCTGGCGGGCGTTTCCCCGTCACGTTCGGCACGTAACTGATCCACCCACCGACGCAGTGCGGTATCACCGATACCAAGTGACCGGCAGGCCTCAACGATGGAATAGCCCTGATCCAGTACAAGACTGGCGGCTTCCAGCTTGAACTCGGGCGTGAAGGAACGACGTTGTTTTTTCATTGAACACCTCTTGGGTGGCAAGGTTACCACCTATCTGGGTGTCCGGAATCATTGAACCACTACAGGTCCAGCTCTACTTCAGAGAAGAATTAGATCAGGAAATTGGTGGGTTCGATGCAGAATTTCTCATTGATTTCTTTTCAGAGGAAATGGGTGCATTTTTCTATAATCGTGGCCTATATGATGCAGAAGTGGCTATCAATGAAAAAGTTGCTGAAATATCAGATATGTTAATTCAACTTGAAAAGCCAGTATAAAACGGAAATCTCGCGTAACAAGGCAGCGTTGTCGCCTTCGGCTGGGATTGCCATTCCGCTGGCGCTCCAAAAGTCACGGGGTCAGGTCTTGTTTTTTGATTCAGACTCCCAGAATAGAGGAAAAAGACAAGATTTTGTCCTCCGCAACTACGCAAAGCCGAAGCGGTTTGGTCGCTGTGCCCGTCAACACGCCGCGATTTATGCCACACCCTGTGCAGTGCGTTATACGCAATCAGTAGTGATGACGTAATTGTGCAATTAGAAGGGAATCCTCATGAACCTTATAAACGATGCGATGCTCGTCATTGATTCTTCGGGACCAATATCCAGACAAGGCATGTTTCAAGGGTTCGGGCTTGCCTACACCATCGAAAGGCTCTCGCTGGATTTCTTTAATGAGCGTATTAATACGCTTGAGTATTTTCTTATCCGTCTTCTGCCAGAATATGTAATCTTCCCAAGCCTTTTCCGCAAAGATTAGCTTCACTCAAGCAATTCCTTTTCTTGTCCTTTTCCGTCTTCAAGCTCGGCAATAGCCTCAATCAGCCGTCTGGCATTTTTAGGGCTTCGCAACAAATAGGCAGTCTCTTCAAGGGCTTGGTAGTCATCCATCGAAATCATAACTACAGCACCTTCGCCTTTTCGGGTTATGGCGATTGGGGCGTGGTCGTTGCAGACCTGTTCCATAGTTTTTGCAAGGTTGCTGCGGGCAGCGGTATAGCTAATGCTTTCCATAGTAGGTTCCTGTACATGTACAAAAATATGTACATAAGCGTAGCGGCGCATAACATGTTGGTCAAGTCGGACGCTCAATGCTTCGTTTCGCTTTTGCCATCCTATTGCTCAAACTTCACTCCCGCTGTGGCGCCGATTCCCAGATCCCCAAGGCCTTAGTCGCCCGAGCAGCAGGGTGCACTGAAGATTTTTATAGCCATTATCAGGATGTCTGGGGGCAGGTGACGTTGCACTGATGGGGCCTGCACTGACGGGGTCAGATCTTGTCTGTTGCCTCTTTTCTCGGAATATGAATCAAAGAACAAGACCTGACCCTCCGCGCTCCTCCAAGCAACGCGGTATCAGCCGGGTTTGATATTCACTCTGATCGTGGAGTCCATGCCGCTGCAACCGTTTTCAGGCGCTGATGGACAGTCATGGCTGTTTGCCCGCTATGAGCCGTAAACGGAACGGCTGGGACAATCCGGTGTTGGTGTCTTTTTCAGTCGGCTAAAGGTGAAGCTGGTCTATGCTGAGCAGTATCGAACATTGACGAGGCTAAATCAGGGATCTTCGAATGGATTGGAGTGTTTTATAACCGCATACGTACGCGCTAGGCTTTGGGCTATGTCAGCCTGGCTGAGTTTTATTTTTCAGTACCCCTTTAGGTCTTTGGTTTTTAGCAGTTTTTTGTTTTCTTCAGCGTGGACTTCGCAGGAAGTATGAATGAAATTTTGCTTTGACGACTATGTACTCGATACCCGTGCTGCTGAACTGACGTGTTTGGGGGAGGTGATCACACTTGAGCCCAAGGTGTATGACCTTTTGGTGCTGTTGGTTGCAGAGCGTGACAGGGTTGTCTCGAAAGATGAGATTGTAGAGCAGCTCTGGCAGGGCCGTTTTACATCGGACACGGCTATTACCACCTGTGTAAAGATGCTGCGCAAAGCCTTGGGGGATGATGGTCAACGGCAGCGGTTGATTCGGACCCAGCGAGGTAAGGGGTTGCGGTTTATTGCGGAGGTCTCAACGGTAGCGCCCTCTGCTGAAAATATTGAATCAAGTATTGAGCCATCAAAAATCATCGTTGACTCACTGCAGCAAAGCACACCGGTTGATGCTGTGGTGCATCAGGGCAAACCTTCAATCATCGTCATGCCCTTTAAAACTGGCTCGAATAACGAAAACCAGATTATCTCAGAGGCCATTGCTCATGATCTGATTCAGGGGTTGTCACGTTTGCGCTGGATACGGGTCATTGCCCGGGGTACCGCCTTTCAGTTTACGATGGATAACCCCAATCTTGAGGACATCGGCAACAAGCTGCATGTTCGTTATGCCCTGTGCGGTTCGACGGATGTACTCGGTGGCAAACGTATCATTATGGTCGAGCTATCTGATTGTGAGACAGGCGATGTGATCTGGGCAGAACGATTTGAAACATCTCTAAACGATGTACACGAAACCCGTGAAGAGATTCTGACACGGGTGATCTCATCGCTTGAGATGTATATCCCGCTTCACGAAGCCAGCATGGCATCGATTGCTGTTTCGGATAATTTGGATGCCTGGGCAAATTACCATCTGGGATTAAGGCACATGTTCCGTTTTAATCAGACGGATAATGGGCGCGCTGCACAGTATTTTTCGCTGGCTATTCAGCAGGATCCGCTCTTTGCCAGAGCCTATGCAGGCTTGTCGTTTACGCGCTTTCAGGATGCGTTTTTACGCTACGACACCGACACGGTGACGGCAACACAGGATGCCCGACGTCTGGCAGAGAAGGGCATAGAGATGGATCCGCTGGATCCCTTTACAAATTACAACATGGGGCGGGTGCATTGGCTCGAAGCCGACACGGCAGGAGGCTTCGGTTGGCTAACCAGAGCGGTAGAACTGAGCCCCAATTATGCGCAGGGTTACTATTCCTGTGCATTTGCTGAGTTGATGCAAGGCCACGCCAGCGATGCGATCACTCACGGCATGCAGGCGTCTCATCTGAGCCCACTAGATCCGTTGTTGTATGCGGTTTATACATCACGAGGATTGGCTCATCTGCAAAATAATGATCTTGCGAATGCAATGATCTGGTCAGAAAAAGGTGCACGCTCACCCGGGGCGCACTACCTGATTCATATGATTACTGCCGCCATCCACGCGTTGGGGGGGCAAAGTTCGCAAGCAGAGCACTGGCGTAAGCAGGCACTTATGCGAACTGCCAACGTCGATACCGAGCATTTCTTTGTGGCGTTTCCCTTTGTCGATCAGGACTTTCGTCAGTTACTGCTGCAAGGGCTGAAGAAGGCTGGTTTCTGAGCTGAAAAGACAATGAACCCGGCCAGATGTTTTATGTCGGGCCGGGTTCTTTATCGCCATTAATTAGCGGATTTTTTGATTACTATTTCCAGATAGCTAGAAGGCAGTTTCATGGTGCCGTCTGTCGCAACGTTGTGTGACTGGATCAGTTGCAAAATATCTGCGGCCAGCAAATCCTGTTCTGCTTCCGGCAATGCGCCAAACGCTTTATGGGTCGGGCCATAATAGGTGCGGAAGACATCCAGCCAATGATCCGGTGACAGATAGCGGAAGCAAAACTCACGCTGGTTAATCTCCATGGTTTCTGCACCCTGACCAAAATGTGTCTCAATAAACGCCTGGGTACCCCACAGAGCGGGTGAACTCAGTCCGGCCGGCGGCGCGACATATTGACCGATCAGCTTGAACAACTGGCCAATAAAGCCGTCCGGTGTCCAGTTGGCCAGACCAATCTTGCCGCCTGCCCGACATACACGCAGCATCTCGCTGGCTGATTGCGCCTGGTTTGGCGTGAACATCACACCAAAGGTCGAAATGACATTGTCAAACTGTCCATCTGCAAAGGGCAGTCTTTCAGCATCGGCGACCTGATACTGCACGGAAAAGCCATCCGCCTGAGCGCGTTCAGCACCTTGATCCAGCAGTTCGCGAACGTAGTCCGTTGAGGTGACATTGCAGTGGCGGCGAGCAGCGGCCAGTGTGGCATTACCGTTGCCGGCAGCGACATCCAGCACAGTATCACCACTGCGCAGATCCATCGCTTCACACAACAGCTCGCCACTGAGCTGCAACGTTGAGCCGACTTTGGCGTAGTTGCCGGATGCCCAGGTCAGTTGCTGTTTTTTCTTGATTGCATCGTAATCGGGTTTGGTTTCAGCTGAAACAACGGCTAAAGATGTCATGGTTAAATCTCCTGTTATGCCCAGCGGGTTGCTGTGTTTTGTTATCTCACGTTGGCAAGATTAGGGTTTCCTCGGAGGTGGCGCTTGAGGGCTGGGTGGGGAATGTGTGGGGAATAGATGGCGCTGTCTGAACGCGGTCGAAAAAGAGTGAACAAGACGCTTCACGAGGAGTTACGGGGTCAGAGTTACGGGGTCAGGTTTTGTTTTTTGATTCATATTCCGAGAACAGAGGCAAAGGACAGGATCTGACTCTACGCAGCTACGCAGAGACCCTATACGCACGGACCCTAAGCACTTATGAATGCTGATAAACTACGGTGTTAAGTTTACGCCCCACAGGAGCACTTCATGAGCCAAGAACAACCGAATAACCCACTACACGGTTTGACCCTGGAAAGGATTCTCGTGCGCTTGCAGGAGCACTATGGCTGGGAGGGGTTAGATGCAGAAATAAGAATCAACTGTTTTTACGACAATCCATCCATTAAGTCCTCTTTGAAGTTTCTACGCAGAACACCCTGGGCAAGGGCAAAGGTTGAAGCGCTTTATATTAAAACCTTCTGTAACTAAAAAATCCCACACCTGAAAGTCTAAGGTCTGAAGTTCGCAGGCGGGCAGGGCCAGATCTGTGCAGGCGTGTTTGGATTAACTCAATTTCCCGCCATCAGCTGGCTTGGCCTCCCATAGGAACATCGTGCAAAGGCTGAAACGCGCAGTATTCAGATCGGACGGTTCGCAGTAAAATCGCCCCCTTTAAGATCACTACCGGAGAAATCACCGCATGGGCAGAGCGTATCAGAACCGCAAAGAGTCGATGGCCAAAACCTCGGACATGAAGGCCAAGCTCTATAGCCGTTACGGGCGCGAAATCTATGTCACGGCCAAGTCGGGCGGTACTGACCCCGATGGCAACCTGGCGCTGCGTGGCCTGATCGATCGCGCGAAGAAGGAACAGGTTCCGGCGCATGTTATCGATAAGGCGCTCGACAAGGCCAAGGGTGGCGGCGGCGAAGACTACTCTCCGGCGCGTTACGAAGGTTACGGCCCCGGCGGCAGCATGGCGATCATCGAATGTCTGACCGATAACCCCAACCGCACCTTCGGCGACGTGCGCCAGGCGTTCACCAAGACCAAGAGCAAGATCGGTACGCAGGGCAGCGTCAGCCACATGTTCGATCACTGCGCCATCTTCGTCTTTGCCGGCGATGATGAAGAAGCAGTGCTTGAAGCGCTGATGGAAGGGGACGTGGACGTCACCGATATCGAAAACGAAGATGGCAAAATTACCGTCTTTGCCCCCAACACCGAATACTTCAAGGCCAAGACCGCCCTGATCGAACGCTTCGGCGATATCGATTTCGACGTCGATGAGATCCAGTTCATCCCGATGAGCTACACCAGCCTCGAAGGCGACGATGTGGCGCTGTTCGAGAAGTTTATGGCGATACTGGACGATCTGGACGACGTACAGCAGGTGTACCACAACGTCGAACTCTGAACGGGCTGACCACAGGCCGAACACCGTCCCATAATGGGGATCGCAAGAGGAGGTGCCATGCACCTCCTTTTTTGTTGTCGCTCTTAAACCACCTCCTATGGAGGTGGTGATCGTCTAATCGAAGCTAGGCCTTTCTGGTGCCTTGGTGAAGACAGGGCTCGATGTCTCATGGCTGCCTGAGCGCAGCAATCCATCCCCTTTGGCGCAGCCGAGCATCGCAGGCTGAAAGAGAGATAAGGGACAGGCTGTTTGAGCAGCAACGCTGCGAGTTTCCTGTCCCGCTCTTTCAGGCGAGAAGCACAGGGTAGTCGGCGTAGCCGACCAAGCCATAGGGGCGGTTTGGGATTGCAAAGGGACTTGTCCGTACAAGTCCCTTTGTTCGGCAGCAGCCGAAACAGGCCTCGAAAAGTAAGCGGATATGCGTGATCCCAGCATTAGTCGGTAGGTCTACCCAGGCTCCCTTATAGGGAGTTCCATGCAAAGCCACCTGCTAGGCAGGTGGATTTTTACTTGTAACCCGATATGCAGATCGACTATCGCTCTGAACCTCTCACTGGTGCGAATAGCCCTCTGAGCCTCTACATCTTGATGATGGCCGGTGTTTCTAAGCCGCAAAGATTTTTGCTGGTGTAACGGGAAAGGAACACCACCCGGTCTGGTGCCGGGTGGTATCGGTTCAGGCGGATGTTGCGCCTGAAAGATTATTGCAGGTAGGCGCCGCCACAAACCGGGTTGTAGGTGCCGGTGATATGGCCGCTGGCTTCACTGGTGAGGTAACGGATGGTGTTGGCAACATCTTCTGGCTGGGCTAGGCGACCAGTCGGCGTGATGCTGCAGAGGAAGTCCTTGAATTCCTGCGGTGCACCGGCCGTAGCGTCGGTCATCACCATGCCCGGCGCAACGATATTGGACGTAATGCCGTAAGGGCCCAGCTCCTGCGCCAGGTATTTGCTGAAGCTGTCGAGGCCGCCTTTGGCAACGCCGTGAGCGATGAAGCTCGGTGCCGGGTCTTCAGACAGGGTGCTGGAGATGAATACCAGGCGACCGAAGCCTTTTTCTTTCATGCCGGTGGCAGCGATCTGGGCCACGGTGTAGGAGGCATGCAGCTCGTCGTTGAGTTTCTGTGAGAATTCGTCCCAGCTTTGCTCCAGGAAGGGCTTGGGTGTGAAGTTCATGTTGGCGTTGGAGACTAGTACGTCAACGCCACCGAAGTCGTCATCGATCATGGCGAACATCGCCTTGATCTGATCATCGTTACGCACGTCAGCCTGTACCGGCACGGCTTCGCCACCGGCAGCGTTGATTTCTGCAGCCAGTTCTTCAGCCGCCTGAGTGCTGTTCACGTAGTTGATAAATACCCGGTAGCCTTCGGCCGCCAGTGCTTTGGACGTTGCGGCACCGATGCCGCGCGCACCGCCGGTGATTAATGCATTACGTTTGCTCATTGTGTCTCCAGTATTCGTTGTCGTTTTCTTGGCTTTACGGTTTATGGCCGTGCCCACCAGATCGCTGCTTAGCAGCCGCTCAACCCGGTGGAACCGATATCAGTAGGGCGAGGGGGCGTTCAGCCGGTTGAGTCGTCGCCGCTGTCCGTACCGTTGTTGTTCAATTGGCGCAGGTTGCCGATCACGCTGGCCAGGTGTTGCTGATTGCTGGCGATCTCGTTTTCGCTTAGGCCCTGCTGCGCATCCCTCAGTACGCCACTGGCAATTTCTGCACAGCGTTCGACGATTTTCATCGCCTTGGGGGTGAGCGAAACATTCCTCTGTCGGCCATCCTCGGCTGACTTGTTGCAGACCACCCAGCCGCGTTTAACCAACCCCGTGATCGAGCGGCTGATGGTCGATTTTTCCAGGTACAGCATTTCGCCTATCTGCCCCTGGGTCAGGGTGTCGTGATTGACCAGCAGCAGAACTACGCCCCATTGCTCGGCGGTCATATCGATGCCAGCGGCCTGAAAACGACTGGTTAACAGTTTGTTGAAGAGTCTGCCCGCCAGCCCGGTCAGGTGTCCGAGCGACTGTGTGTGGGTGTAGCTGGCCATTGCGGAGTATCTGTCCCAAACAAGTAGTTGTAGGTACAACTATATGTGCAATATTTCAGATAAGCAATGAATTCGGCTTATGCGCAGGGTGGTCGTTTACAGAACAAGAGCGGCAGTTGGGGCCTGGCTGGAGAGGAGGATTAGCTGAGTCGAAACCGGGAACCCTCGTCTATTATTGACAGACCTACAGGGAAAAACCGGTAACCTCACATGACAGCTCATCCATCCACTAACGCGTTCGATGTTATTGTCATCGGGTCTGGCATGGGAGGCATGACGACAGCTGCTGCGCTTTCCCGGCTCGATCACAAGGTCTTGCTTCTTGAACAAGCACCGGCAATCGGTGGACTGACCCATTCCTTCTCTCGAAACGGCTTCTCCTGGGATGTGGGTCTGCATTACTGCGGCACCTTTGGTCACGATCAGCCGGCGGGACGTATCCTTGATTGGCTCAGTGGCGGCACCATCGAGTTTCACTCGGTTGGCACTGTCTACGACACGCTGCACTTCCCTGATGAATTTGAGATTTCTGTAGGTCGTCCGGCAGACGCCTACAAAATGGAGCTCAAAGACCGGTTTCCCGATAACGTTGCCGAAATAGATGCGTACTTTGAGGCGTTGTTATCGGCCGAGGAAGCCTGCCATATGGTGGGTGCTGAGCGAGTGATACCCGAGCCGTTCCGTTCCGCGCATCACTGGTGGAATAAAAGGAAAATCCAACGCTGGTGCGGCCGCACCACCGATGAGGTGATTTCGGAGCTTGTCAGCAACCCGAAACTGGCTTCGGTGCTGTCGGCCCAGTGGGGCACCTACGGCGGCAAACCGAAAGAAGCGAGCTTTGCCTTTCATGCCACCGTCATGGGCCACTATCTGGAAGGTGCGGGCTATCCGGTAGGTGGTGCAGCCGCCATCGCAAAAGGGCTGGTGCCGGTGATCGAAGCGGCAGGGGGCAGCGCCCGCGCGCAGACGTCGGTCAGCGAGATAGTCATTGAAGACGACCAAGCCGTGGGCGTGAAGACCCGTACCGGCGAGGTATTCAGAGCGCCCCGCATCGTCTCGGCGATCGGCGCAGCTGAAACCGTGAAGCATCTGCTACCGGAGGCGATCCGCGAACATGACTGGGCGCAGGAGATAACCACCTTCAAACCCTCGCTCTGCCACTTCGACCTCTTTCTTGGCTTCGAGGGGGAGATCGCCCGCCACGGCGCCACGCGCTCGAACCACTGGTTTTATGAAAACTGGGATACCAGTGACGCCATATGGATGCCCGCAGAGGATGGGTCGATCCCGATGATGTTTGTCTCCTTTGCATCCCTCAAGGATCCCTCCCATGACCCCGGCCCAGCAAACAAATACTCTGGCGACCTGCTGGTGTGGGCCGATTGGCCATCGGTGTCGGAAGTGGCGGCCCGGGGAGATGACGAATGGGCGGCATTCAAGCAGAGTGTCGAGTCCAAAATGATGGCGCATTTCGAGAAGCAATTCCCGGACCTGGCGCCGCTTGTGGTCTATCGCGAACTGGGCACACCACTTGCCACTGTCTCATTTACCGGCCACGATAAAGGCGCGTTCTATGGTGTCGAAACGACCCCGCGCAGGATACTGTCAGATGCGTTCAATGCTCGCACGCCGGTTCCGGGCTTGTTCCTGTCGGGCCAGGACGTGATGAGCCCGGGCATCGCCGGTGCGCTTGCCGGTGGTATGTTTAGCGCCGCGGCGATCGATCCTCGCGTACTTCAGCACCTCAGATAATGTGCGCCGTTTATTAAGGCGTCAGACCACTGGGAAGCAAGGCATGTCACCAAAGACAGAGAATGGCGAGGCAGCTCAACCAGGGAGTTCTCGCCAGTGGATCAGACTGTTTGTGCTTTATCTTCTGATCCCGCTGATTTTATTGATATGCGGTGGGGATCTCGGCTGGTGGCAGGCATGGTTATATTCCGTGCTGATCTTTGCGGCTGGTATGGGCGGGCACTGGTGGGCGGAACAACGGCATCCCGGATTACTGGACGAACGACAAAGTATGGAAACTATTCAAAACGCCAAACCCTGGGACAAAGTGCTTGCGCCACTGATGGCGCTGAGTATCGGCTTTCCCCTGGTCATTGTGGCTGGTCTGGACCACCGCTATCAATGGTCGCCGGAGTTTCCGCTATGGCTCATCGTAATTGGCTTTATTCTGGTCTCCCTCGGATACGCCTTCGCCATATGGGCGTTCGCAGAGAACCGCTTTTTCTCCAGCGTGGTACGTATACAGACGGATCGGGGCCATGTGGTCTGTGATACTGGACCATACCGGTTTGTGCGGCATCCAGGTTATTCCGGAAATATTCTTGCACCCTTCGGTATAGTGCTTGCGCTTGGCACGGTATGGACACTGATTCCTGCGATGCTGGCGTTAATCATCGCGGTGATTAGAACCGTACTTGAAGACCGGACTTTACAGGAAGAGTTGCCGGGATATCGCGACTATGCACGCCGTGTGCGCTATCGGTTGATTCCCGGGATATATTGAAAGAACTGGGCGAGCGGTAACCGCAGGGCGAGGAGGCAACCAACTATGGCAGAACTGATTCTAGAGTCGACCATCACCTGCCCGAAATGTGGTCATCAGAAGACCGAAGTGATGCCCACTGATGCTTGCCAGTATTTTTACGAGTGTGAGGCCTGCCACACTCTGCTGAAACCCAAAGCGGGTGACTGCTGCGTCTTCTGTTCCTATGGTTCGGTGGCCTGTCCGCCGATTCAGCAAGGCTCGGGGTGCTGTAATTCAGGCCAATAATAAATGGCATCAGCCTGCGAATAATCGCTTATGGCACGGGGGTGCGGAGTGACTTAAGCGATATGTGGCAATTCAGTCCAAACAGATTTAACACTGCGTCGCTATTTTTCCCCTCAGGCTTAAGCCACTTCCGCCAGGTTTTTCTATCCTGATATCTCAATACGCGCTGCGCTAAAGCCCCGTCATCGGTTGTTTGATGACGCGTCAGGTTTGACGCATACCCCCCGTCTCCTAAACTTACTTGTCTGAGGGACCTACTGTCTGACCGCCGCAGCGGTATTCGATGGAAGTTAGTTGTCTCCTTCGAAAGGAAGCTGGATTCCAAGGTTAAACCACGAATCGAGAATACGTCGAAGGAGACAGTCATGTTCAGCAGGCTGACCTTTCGTGGGCTCTTATCCTTGCTGGCGGGCTTAGTCCTTCTCGCACTTGCCCACGTTTTTGCCAATACCGCCCAGGCGCAACAAAGTTGCTCCACGGTGTCTGATTGCCAGGTCTTTCCCCAGTACGAGGCGTCCTGTGTATCCAACCAATGCACCTATACCTGTGGCACCGATTCCGGTGATGGGTGTGGGCCAGAGTGGACCCGCTTTGTTACCGATTTCCAACGCAACGTCATCGCGCTTGATGAACCTATCAACTGGGTGACGCGCATTGCCGGGCATAACGCGACCGAGAGCTACGCCTACGGCGCGAGTATCGACCCGAACCAGTCGTTGACGGTTTCGGGCCAATTGACCGCCGGTGCCCGTATTCTGGCGATCGATGTTCATGTGCTCGACGGCGAGTTGTGGCTGTGCCACAACGACCTCTGTATTGAGCACCGCGAGAGTTATTCCGACATCATGGAAGAGATCGGTGGCTGGCTGGACAGCCACCCCGATGAGTTTGTCTGGATCACCATCGAGTATCTGCCTTACCAGTCGTGCGAGTTTCTGCCCGACGGAGAGTGCCAGGACGCCAGCATGACGTTCGAGGAGATCCTCGCGGCGCTGGAGGATGGCGTGCAGAACGGTCTCGGCGCGTCGCGTGTTTACCGGCCGTCTGATCAAATCCTGTCCGGTCAGGACTCGCTGGGAAGAGATCGGTACGTGCATCCGGAGTTTTCGCCTTCCTATTGCAGCAGTTCCGGCAACGCCTGTCTCAATGACGATTCTCTTTGTCCTGTAGGTGAAACCTGCGAGCGGGCGTATCCCACGTCGTCCGGTGAGCAGCAGGTGCGACGCTGGCCCACGCTGCGCGAGCTTCGACGCGAGGGCAAGCAGGTGATGGTCACCATGGGCGGCACCGGGGGGTGTTGTGGCGATGACTGCGGTGCCTACACCGTGGATGCCAGCTCCTGCTCGCTGCACAGCACCCTGGATACCGCCAGTCAGAGCTGCTCTGTCAATGACGACTGTACGGGGTTGGCAAAGACGCTGAGCTGGATCTGGCAGGATGGCGCCTTAGGTGGTTATTACGCGTCCAACGTGAAAAGCGCCTCGAAAGATTTTGATTATGGTTCCTGCGAGGGCGGAACCTACGGTCATTTCTGGAACCCCGATAGTTATCCGACCACCTTCCCCGTGGTGGGTGAGGCGCGCACCCTGATTGACGCGGCGGCCGACAGCTCCGGCTTTATCGAAGAGGGCGATGTGGCGGCGTTGATGGAATGTAACGTGGCGCGGATCGCGATGGATTTCGTCGATGCGGCGGAAGATACCTCACCGAACGCCTGTGCGGTCTACATCGGCTGTGAAAATGAACTGTTCGGGCTGAACGATGTGATCCCCGGTGGTTTCGGCTGCCTGGTCGCTACCTGCCCGGAGGACGATACCCGCATCCTGCGCTCGGCGTGGAGCTGGAAGTGGGGCGTGACGCCTGACTCCGATGATACGCGGGTATTCATGAACGGTGTGGACGGTCGCTGGAACCCCACGGATGTGGAGAATCAGTCGCTTTTCCGCTGCGCCTGTGGCGAGCTTCGCACCGGTGAGCCGCTGGACTGGTTGGACCGTGCCGGCGATACCTGGGAGGTGACATCCCAGGGGGTTGCCTTCAAACCGAGGCCCGAGGACGACCCTCGCGATACAGGCTATATGTGTCAACTGGCCTGCGAAGCTGAGCATGGTATGGACTTCGCGCTGCCGGTGAATGGCTACCAGAACCGCAAGCTCTACGATGCGCTGATGGCAGCCAGTATTGAAGACGGTACCAATCTGGAGCAGGAGAACGTTTGGGTGCGGCTGTCCCGTAATGCCGGGAACTGGAGCACCTTGATCATGCCCTGGATCGAATCGCTTGATATCAGTGACAATGCCAGCAATGCTGACCAGCGCGATTTTACCGCCGTGGTGCAGAACCCGGATGGCTTCCAGACCTCTATGATCTTCGTCGGTAGCGATGGCGTGAGCTCTGATTTCACCGATCCGACGGTCAACGGCACGACAGAAACCTTCGAGTGGACAAAGCCGTTCGGCTCCGAAGGCAGTTTTTCCGTAGAAGCCCAGCTGTGGGGTGACCCGGACCCGGCCTCAACTACGATCTCGCTGATCGATGATGCCACGGTGGACTTTGACTTCGAATTTGCCAATGTGCCACCGACGATAATCCAGGCGTTCACATCACTCGACCGCTCCGGTCTTGATGAGATCTGCGCGGATGTCTGTATCGGGCACCTGTTGCAACAACCGGGGGTATTCAGCGACCCGGATATCGACGACCCGTTCCAGGTCCGTGTGCTCTATGGCGATGCGGACGACAACTACTGTGAAATTCCCTCCGGCGCCAGCAGTGGTGTTTGTACCGGCGCCTCCGGCGGCACCCGCTCCTGTGAGGTGGACACCGATTGCGGCATTATCGTGCCCTACACCCAGACCTCAACCAGCTTGTACCAGTTTGAGATGACCAATCTTTACCAGTCATCCGGTGTCTTCAACGGCACACTGGTCGTGGATGATGGTACCGACGAGGCGGTCCATCAGTTCACCGTCAGCAACCTGGATCCGCCGGTCGCACCGGTCATCGGTGGCGGCTGTAACGGGGCAACCATCACCGCGGGTGACCGGTTTGCCTGCTCGCCGTCGTTTAGCGATCTCAATGCAGAGAATACCTTTACGGTGACGGTGGACTACGGTGACGGCAGTCCGGTTGAGACCCTCCGGGTTATCGACCTGAGCACCTATGGTCACTATGTGATTCTGGACCACACCTTCAATACCGCGGGCAACTTCAGTGTTGTCGTGACCGTGACGGACTCTGACGGACTGTCCGATAGCCAAAGTTACGCGGTGAACGTCGAAGCCGTTGTGGCGATTGAACCGCCGGTGATCCAGGTGGTGAATGCGGATAGTTCGACAACGGATGGCCCGGTGTTCCCGAATATTGAGGGTACCGACGGCGTCGCCGTCACCCGGACATTCCGCATCATCGATGACAATCCGGCACATAACGAATGGCAACTGATCATCGCCTGGGGCGACTGGGTCAGTGAAGGCTCCGTCGTCGCCAACCGGACCTACGGCAACCTGACGCGGGATGGCGATGGCAATATCGATGTGAATACCAGCCACCTCTATCCGTGCGAATTCGCAGGTTGTCCTTCGGAGGGTACCGGGTCGTACGGGGTGTCTGTGTTCGCGCGGGCTGTATTTGGAGCGACCGATTTCGGCCCTTACTCCGTGGCCCACACCTTCACCACTACCATCACCTCTGATAACAATGCGCCGGAGCTGGATGGCCTCAACACCCAGGGTGCGGTGATCAACGAGGGTGAGCTGTTCTCCCGCCCCGGACAAAGTTTCAGCGATGCCGATACGGACGATCCCTGGGTCGTGTATGTCGATTACGGCGATGGCACCGTCGATGAGCCGACGCTTACTGGCAAGACGTTCGATCTGTCACATACCTATGCTGACAACGGCATCTATACCGTGCAGGTTATCGTCAGTGACGGCGCCGCTAACGTGAGCGAGAGCTTCGATGTTCAGGTCAATAACGTGGCGCCCCTGGCCTCTGTCGGACCTGATACGTCAGTGCAGGTAGGGGAGGTGCTTGACGTCAGCGGCTCATGGAGCGACCCGGCCGGTACCTATGATGAACCCTACAGCTGGCGTTGGTCAGTGGATGGTACGGAGCAGGCCAGTGGTGATGCCAGTGATGGCGAAACGGTGCCGTTCTCGGGCCAGTTTGCAACGCCGGGGACACGCACTCTCACCTTCGCTGTAACGGACAAGGATGGTGGTACCAGCTCGGCCTCTATGGAAGTGTTGGTTGGCGGCAGTCCGCCCGTGGCAGATGCCGGGCAAGACCAGACCCTGGAGTGTGCATCCACCAGCGGCACAGAGGCGACGCTGAACGGCGGTGGTTCCTATGATCCCGATACAGGCCCACTGCAGTATCTCTGGACCAGCGATCTCTTCGGCAGCGTCAGCAGTGTGACAGTCACTGATGTGTTCCCGCTGGGCAGCACAACAGCCACTCTGCAGGTGACCGACGACGAAGCGCTGACCGCAAGCGATGATGTCAGGATCACCGTCCTGGATACCGCGTCTCCGGTAATCACCCCGCCGCAGGATCTTGTGGTGGAATGTGCCGCGCCGGAGGGAACATCCGTCGATATCGGCAGTGCACGTGTCTTCGATGCCTGTGACGCGAATGCGTCTGTCACTGACGATGCGCCCCAGCTGTTCCCGCTGGGTATCACCACAGTGGAATGGACCGCGACCGATGCCCAGGGTAATTCATCAACTGCGTTCCAGAGCATCGAGGTTGTCGATAATCAGGCACCTGTTGTTACCGCTTCGGCAACGCCCTCCGCGATATGGCCGCCAAACCATAAGATGGTTGCTGTCGAGATCGAAGCTCAGGGAGCAGATGCTTGTGATGCTCAGACCCAGTGCCAGATCGTTAATGTGACCAGCAACGATCCGGTTAACGGCAAGGGTGACGGCAACACCGAGCCCGACTGGGTGTTCGATGGCCTGACCCTGAGCTTACGCGCCGAGCGAGCAGGCACCGGCGATGGCAGGGAGTACAGCATCGAGGTGGCCTGTACGGATGACAGCGGTGTTACAGGCTCCACCTTTGTCACCGTGAGTGTGAGCCGCGATAACCGATAAACCCGTTAGCTTTACCCGGCTGCCCCAAAGAATTGGGGCAGCCGGGTAAGCAGGGATAACCAGCTCACTTTCTTCAGGGTTTATTAGGGTTTTGCTCATCCAGAAATAACGCCGTAAACAATCGCTCTCCAGAAAGGCTTCAACGTTTATCGCCTGGGTGTGCAAAATATCAAGGAACTCTTCAGTCAGCGTCACCAGTCGGTGCTTGCTGCTCCTCCTTTCCTTCGCACTGATCCGAACTATTGTTCATTAGTGGTTTTTAAGCAGGTACCTAAAGAGGTCGCGGAAGCGCATTTCGAACTAACTTACCCTGAGGGGAGGCTCGGATAGTCATTGGGTGGAGGCATTATTAAACTTACGTTGGGAAAGGTTCGTTGCACTGAGCCATTCAATGGTTCTCAGTATAGGTAAATGTACCCACCTGCCAGGGATCACCCAACAATTGGCGTAAGGCGGACATCCCTGAAGTGCTGATTAGTTCTGCGCTAGACTCCATCAATAAAACTTAATGAGGTTGAATAGAAATTATGGATATATTGCAAATATCACTGATCATGTCAGCCTTTTTATGCTCTTTAGTCGCTGGATTCCTTTTTGCGTATGCCGTAGTCATAATGCCAGGAATAAAAGCTTTAAATGACAGGGATTTTATCCGCGCCTTTCAGGTTACGGATCGGGTTATTCAGAACAATCAACCTGTCTTTGTCCTGGTTTGGATAGGTTCAGTGATTGCTTTAATAATCGCGGCAATTCTGGGTATCTGGCGTTTACAGGGGGTAGATCTATTACTTCTCTCCGCTGCGACAATTTTCTACCTGCTTGGCGTCCAGTTGTCGACGATAATTATTAACCTGCCGTTGAACAATAAACTCCAAACCTACAAGGTGGATTCGATGAATGAAGCAGAGCTGACTTCAGCACGTAGCAGTTTCGAACCGCGCTGGAATGCATCAAATGTTGTCAGAACTCTGATATCTGCATGCGTTTCATTGTTATTAATAATGTTAGTGTTCAGACTTTAAGGTCATGCTGGTTTGCGAGCCTGGAAAATCAGTAAAACCGACGCGCAAAGACAGTACGCTTTAATTAATACGTTAACCGGCATGGAGCCCATGAACCAGAATCTTGCGGATGAGCTGATCTCGATGATGACGGAAGATCAGCGGTTATTACAGCAGCTCTTTGATTCCGGAGAGCTACCTTCTGATTCTTATCATCCCGGGATGAGAGCCCTGCATGAGGCTAATGCAGCCCGGCTGAAAGCGGTGGTCGGCGTACACGGCTGGCCCGGCATTTCTTTGGTTGGCGAAGAGGCGGCCAAAGCGGCCTGGCTGATCGCTCAGCATGCGGTTTCAGACCTTGAGTTCATGGCGGAGTGTGTCGGTCTGCTCGAAGAGGCCGTTGTCAGGGAGGATGCAGAGGGCTGGCAACTGGCATTCCTTCAGGATCGGGTGTGTACCTTAGCTGGCAAACCCCAGCACTATGGCACCCAGTTTGATGTCGATGAAAGTGGCTGGCCAACGCCGTTCCCGATTGAGGGTGCTGCCGGGGTTAATGAGCGCCGGGCACGGCTTGGTTTGAACTCGCTTGAGGAGCGCCTGGAGGAAATGACCGAGCGGGAGCGGCTGCGGCGGGCCAATCTAAAAACAACCTCCCCTAGCCCTGAAAGAGGAGGGTAGTGGGAGGTTGTGATAAGGCCCAAGTATTTATTCCCGGGCCATCTGAATGAAAACGATCAGCCTTTAATCTGACAGCCCAGCATATCCCGTTCGATCTGTTCCCAGTCCAACTCCCTTGGACTGATGATTTCGATGCGACTGTCGCGGCGGTAGGCGACCTTATCGAAGTCGTGTTCGTCTTGAACCCGGTTGTAGAACACCCAGGCCGTGCCGATGCGGATCACGCCTTTAATGCGGTTGATCCCTTCCAGACCATTCAGAATCTCTTCCAGTGCCCAGTAGTCGAAGCAGTCGTCCCGGTGAAAGATCCAGCCGCAGCTGAAGCGCCCACTGCCGTTGCCAATCTTTCGAATCGGCTGGCCCGGCTCGGGCATGGTTTCTGACGCATTATCTGAAGCAGCGTCATTCGAGTGGTCATGATCATGATGGTGGTCATGGTCGTGATGATGGTCGTGCTCATGTGAATTAGGGAACTGAGCCTTAAGCTGGCCGTTGCGCACCAGATCCAGCAGGGCAGGCTCGATCACGCCTCGGGTAATACGGCCGATATGCTGCTTGGGCGGGAACATATTGCCAAGACTGGTTTCGGCGACTTCGACCTGTTCAGCGTCCGCCAGGTCACATTTGTTAATCAGCACCACATCGGCCAGGTTGAGCTGGTCATGGAAGGTTTCATCGTTGATCACCTCTTCCTGACCCAGCAAACGCGGGTCCAGCAGACAGATGGTTGCCCGCAGGTCGAGCTTGTCCTTGAACGTACGCCCCATCAGGGTGTCGATAATGCCTTCAGGATGTCCTATGCCGGTGGGCTCAATGATGAGACGGTCAGGCTTGGCCTGCTCAATCAGATTCTTCACCGTTATATGCAGGGTGGGTCCCATCGCGCAGCAGATGCAGCCTCCAGCCAGTTCCTGAACGTGCAGCCCCTCTTGATCGGGCATCATCTCCTGGTCGATACCGACCTGACCAAACTCGTTCACCAGCACCGCCCAGGATTCGCCCTCCGGCTTGTTGGCCAGCAGGGAGTTGATCGAGGTGGTTTTGCCGACACCAAGGAATCCGGTGATGATATTGGTCGGGATGGCTCTGGGTTGCTCGTTCATAGCGACTCTTAAGTTTGGGAAAGCTTTTGGATAAAGCTGTTTGGGATTACGGGTGCGTAACAGCAGAGTGATCACACCTTAGGTTTGGCCGGAATGTTACTTTATAACTATTGTTGTTGCGACCCGTGTTGCGACCGGCGTTGTGACCACTGTAGCGACTGCTGTTGTGAGAAGTCTGGAGTAATTCGTGTTCGAGGATCCAGGCGTTCAGGGGAGAGTAAAACGCTCCGCAGTCTTGTTCGTATGCATCCGCGCCGGTCAGTCGTCTCTTTACGGCGCCTGAACCCCGTGTTTGCGGAATCAGAGAGAAGGGGAGCATTTTATCAGTGGAGCCGCTATCTTAGGATCAGCATTAGGCTAACGGTGTTTTAAGGTACCTGCTTTCAGGTATCTGCCAGATGGATTGTCTCAAGGAGGGTGGAAACCATGATTCGAACCAGAAATTGGTTACTGGGTATGTGTGTGATGTTTCTGACGGCGTGCAGCAGTATGGAGGGAACGATGACTGAGCCAACGCAGAAAGCTGACAACTCGCTGATGCGGGTCATTACCGGCGAAGTCTGGTATCGCGAGCGCATCGCCTTGCCGCCGGGCGCGGAAGTCCGCGTGACGCTGGAAGATCAGTCGCGTATGGATGCACCTGCCAAGGTCATCACTGACTACACCCATATCGTCGATGGGGCGGGGCCTTTGACGTTCAGGCTGGTATACGACCCCTCAGCCATTGACGAGCGTATGCGTTACGGGTTGAGGGCGCGAATCGAATATAACGGCAAGTTGCTGTTCACCAGCACCGAACATATCGATCCCTTTGCCGGTGAGGCAGGTGAGCCGGTGCGCATCCTGGTGGTGAAGCAGTAATCGAGGTAAACAGGCCAGGTTGATGCCGCAACGCGGCGCTGACTTGTTCGATACAACGCTTTCGACTGACTGGCTTGGTCATCCAGCCCAAACGCCGTTCCACATGCTGTGGGGCGGCGTTTTTGTTTATGTCCCTGCTTTTCCCTCTATCTGTAGTATCTTTCATCTGACCACCGGCCTGAAGTTCAGCTTCCGGGCCGGTACTTAAAGGATGTAAGAGAAGGTTGCCCAGATGAAAGCTGTCACAAGGATTATTTCCGTTGCGCTGATCGCACTCAGCGGTTCGCTTCAGGCTCAGGAACCGGTGGTGGGTGTGCCCAACCCGGAATCGCTGTTTGTCGATGAGGATCCGGTACTGCACCGGAACAAGCAGGCGGCGCTGCATATCATGCGTGAGCTGCTGCAGTGCAATCAGTGGGGCAGGGCGCGGGAGTGGCTGACCGAGCGCTACATCCAGCATAACCCCAACGCGGCATCGGGCGTGGAGGGTGTGGTCTATTACTTTACGGAAGTACTCAAGCGCGAGCCTGCGGAGAGCTGTGGTCAGCTGAGGACTCCAGTGGTGGCCGTGATGGCGGAGGATGATCTGGTCACGGTGATGATGCCGCGAACCTATCCGCATCCGACCAAAGAGGGCGAGACCTATACCACAACCTGGTTTGATACCTGGCGTTTTGTCGATGGTAAAGCGGATGAGCACTGGGACCCGGCGACTATACCTTCCCGCTGAGCCCGGCGCTGTGATCTCTTCGGGTTAGCAGGGCTTTGGGCTGCCAGCTGTTTGGACTGACAGCCCCTTCGGTTTGTGGCCGTTTTCACTCCTGGCCTTTTGGCTTGATCCCGAACGCCAGCCCGCGCAGCCACTGGGCTAGGGGGCTTCACCGTGCAGCCAGATCGAGCTGCGTCGTCAGGCTAGCGGAAAAGATAAACCAGCGTCGCTGAAATAATCAGTGCAGAAACCACACCGGTGCTCATCACTGCCTTACCTGATACCAGGGGCCGCGATGTTTCGGCAACTGCCGCACTCGTTTCTTTCGGCGCTTCAGGCTGCGCTTCAGTCAGGCCAATGGCGCGCACATACGCTTTACAGAAGGCTTCAATCTGCTGCTTTACCTGCTGGTCAAAGAGCTCGATGTTTTCCTCAGTGAATGCGCCCAGCTCCATTTTTAACCTGGGGTAATCATCGTAGCGTATGTCCAGTCCAAAGGTGCCTTTATAGAGGTAGAGGCCCAGCTTGCAGTCGGGCAGGTTGATCCAGACCCACTCCAGAGCCACGGACTCATGATCTGTGATATCGGCGTAAAGCTTTTGGAATTTATCGCCGATGCCGTACAGGCGCTCGACGAAGCGCACCAGTCCTGGTCCTTTTGAAATCGTCTTATGGGCATTGGACAGCGACAGGGTGTAGCCGTCCTCGCTGATTGAAAACTTGAAATAGCCATCATTCAACCCGCAGCGTATATCGAAGTAACTATTACCGATCTGGACCTGGCCCTCAGTCGCGAGCGAGAAGCCCGTCTCGAGTCTCTGACCGGAGTGAGTCGAATGCCGATAATATTTTTTGAAAAGATCCAGGTATTTTATTTCCATACTGCTAGTCGATGCTTGTTCAAGTAAGTATCAATGAAGTTTTCAGAGGCCACATCATCTGCTTCTTCCCGCTGATCTGCAATCGTCCGTTTGCGCTGCACAGCTGATGGGGCTTGGCGACCTTAGTCTTCGCGGGCGTCAGTGATGTTGTTGAAGGCTGGCGGTGGCAGAAACGTGCATTTTCCCCTCGTTCTGAGCGCCCGTGTCAGGGCTACTGCGCCGGTCCGGATAGGGATAGGTAGGACTGGAGAAAATCGAACAGCGCTATAAGTGCTAATTTTACCTTGTGTGAGTAAAGGATCTGCATGTTGAACTCGATCACTGGGCGTTATCTGCTAGGTTGAACCTGCGTCGGACCGGGTTAAAGCGCTAAGGAGTGGAGGCGGCGATATGGAACCAGAAGAGATGAATCGCAGAGCACCGGTAAAGAGTGATGACTCGGATGAGCGGTTGTTTCTGCAATTGATCGATAGGCTGCCGAAAGTCTCGGTTCAGGGCTACGACAAGGAGCGTCGGGTCATCTACTGGAACCAGTCCAGCGTTGAACTCTATGGCTATGAAAAAGAGGAGGCTATCGGGCGCAAGCTTGAAGACCTGATTATCCCCCAGGAGATGGCAGCCGAGGTTATCAGGATGCACGCTGACTGGGTGGACAAGGGGATCTCGATACCTTCTGCAGAGCTGCTGCTGAAACACAAGGAGGGATACCCGGTTCCGGTGTTTTCATCCCACGTGATGCTGAAGGAGCACACCGCCTCCCCGGAGATGTTCTGTGTCGATGTGGATTTGCGCGAGCAGTACGCGGCTCGCGAGGAGCTGAAGGCGCTGGCAATCACCGACGCGCTGACCGGCCTGGCAAACCGTCGCTATCTTGCCGTTGAGCTGGCAAGGCTGATCTGTCAAAGGCAGGCGGAGCAGGGCAAATTTGCCATCCTGTTTATCGATCTGGATATGTTCAAGGAGGTTAACGATACCCTCGGGCATACCTGGGGTGATCGACTGCTTACCGCAGTAGCGCAGCGACTGAAAGCCAACTTGAGCAACAAAAACATTCTTGCCCGTTTTGGTGGCGATGAGTTTGTGCTGGTGCTTCCCGACGTTGACTCCGCGGATGGATCCACCGCTGTGGCGGATAAGGTGCTTGGTCTGTTCCGCGAAAGTTTCGCGCTGGATAGCGAGAATGTGTATATCACCGCCAGCATCGGCATCAGCCTTTACCCCGCCGATGGTGATGAGCCGGAAACCCTGCTCAAGCAGGCCGATGCCGCCATGTACTTTGCCAAAGAGAGCGGCAGGAACCGGCGCCATCTGTTCACCGATGAGCTCAGCCGACAACTGCAGGCGCAGCGTGAGATCTCGACCGGGTTACGCCAGTCCCTTGATAAGGGCGAGTTCGAGCTGGTTTACCAGCCTCAGTTTGATATGACCAGCAGGCGGGTGCTCTCCTGCGAGGCGTTGCTGAGGTGGTATCCGCAGGATGGCGGCCAGGGGGCGGCGCCGGACATTTTTATTCCTATTGCCGAGCGTTCCGACCTAATTGTTCTGATTGGCGAGTGGGTAATGGACCAGGCCTGTGCCCAGGTCAGGGCGTGGAAACAGGCGGGGTTTGATATCCGCGTTGATATTAACGTGTCCGGCAAACAGCTGGAGCAGGCTGATTTCTTTGAGACGCTGGAGCAATACAGAGCCCGCTATGATCTTGCCCCGCAAGATCTGGGTATAGAGCTTACGGAGCACGTTCTGATCAAATCCAACGACCGCATGCTCGATGGCCTTAGAGCCCAGCGGGCGAAGGGTGTTGAAATATCGATCGATGATTTCGGCACCGGCTACTCTTCGCTGAATTACCTCAAGCTATTCCCCATCACCAATTTGAAAATCGACCGGGCCTTTGTTGTCGAAGCACCGGAAAACGAGTTGGATGGTGCACTTCTGGAAGCGATCGTTAATGTCGGCCATACCCTCAAGCTGGATATTGTCGTCGAGGGCATAGAGACAGAGCGGCAGGCCAGGTTCTGCAAGGATCTTGATATCGATTATGCCCAGGGATACTGGTTCAGCAGACCGTTATCGGCAGCAGACGTGGTGCAGTATTTCAGTGGCTGAATGCGCGAGTAGAACCGACCGAAGGGTTAACTGGCTACGCCTGCGTTAAATTGCTATCACTGCTATCTGTATCGTTTTTTCAAGTAAAACGCCTTTTATATCAGTATTATGTGTGCGCTTGGTTTGATTTGAACCAGGCTTTCCCCCTTGCATAATGTCGTCCCCAGGTTGAAAGGTCCGGCGTGTAATGAGTCGAAAAACGAGATCAAAGCATAAACGGGCGGATCGTCTGCCGGTGGATCCCTCCCGGCTTAATATGGGGAATACCTACTCTTCAGCTCCCGAGTATTACTACGATATTGAGTTCGACTGCCAGGATTGCGGGGTGCATCAGACATGGACGGCGCAGCAGCAGAAATGGTGGTATGAAGAGGTCGGTGGCTATTTTTTCGCCGGAGCGGTCCGCTGCCGTGACTGCCGCGCAAAAGAGCGGGAGCGCAAGCGCATCGCGAGGCTGAATGCAGGCCATGAGGTTGGCGAGTAGGCGAAAATCCAAATCAGGCGCAGAAGCCGGAAGCGCTGTTACGGCTATCCTTTACTCAGCGGAGTATCAAGGAGGCCAGGTTGATGAGTGTTCAACTGGATCATGCGATCGTATCGGTGCGTGACAAAACGGCCGCGGCCAGGCGGCTGGCGCAGCTTCTGGATGTTCCCTGGGGCGAGACAGTCACCGGCCGATTTACACCCGTTTATGTCAATGAGGGTCTGACTCTCGAATTCGACGAAACCGATAGACAGCTGCCTGTGCAGCACTACTGTTTCCGTGTCAGTGAGGTGGCGTTCGATGCGATCTTCACCCGGATCGTTGATGCTGGCATAGCTTATCGAAGTTCGCCTCTTGGGCCGGTGGATATGACGGTTAATGAGCGTAACGGCGGCCGTAATATTTATTGGGATGCGGATGGGGTTGTCTGGGAGATCCTGACGGTGAGTTATGCGCGGCCTGCTGTATAGTGCCCGACAAGCCTGAGTGCGATTGGAAGCGTTAACGCTCACCGGGTAAAACAACTTCAAGGAACTATCATGCGTGCAGCACAGGCCAGAGATATGGCCGCGTACAACCAGTGGATGAATCAGCGCATTTTCGCCCTCTGTGAGGAGATGTCAGATGCTGACAGAAAGCAGGACCGCCAGGCGTTTTTCAAATCGATCCACGCTACCCTGAACCACATTCTGCTGGCGGATAAAATCTGGATGGGGCGCTTTACCGATGAGCCTTATGTAGTGGCGGGACTTGATGCCGAACTGCACGCAGATTTTGCCGCACTGAAAGGCGACCGGGAGCGCACCGATCAGGCGATTATCGACTGGGCCGGATCGCTGACTGATGAACTGCTCGAGGGCAGGCTGGAATATCAGAGCCTGGTCAATCCGGCACCGCGACGCCTGGAGATGTGGTTGGCGGTGAGTCACTTCTTTAATCATCAAACCCACCACCGGGGCCAGCTGACAACGCTGCTGACGCAAGCGGGGCTCGATGTCGGCGTAACCGATCTGATCTGGTTGCCGCAAGTACTCGAACGCAACGCCTTCTGAAGTGCACGCAAGCCCTGGGCCTTACAGCTGGTAAATTGAGCCGGGTTGCCTGGATTCTTCGATCAGCCTGTCGATCACCACACGCTGGCGTGGCTGCAGATAGCGGGAGCGGGGCCAGACCGCATGGATCGGCATCTCGGCGCCGGCGTGATTATCCAGTACTGTGACCAGCTCGCCGCGCTGAATATGATCATGCACCAGCCAGGTCGGCAGCTGCGACAGCCCCAGCCCATCCAGAGTGCCCAGCACCATGGCATCGCCATCGCTGTAGTCAAAGCGTGCACGAATAACCTGCGAGAACAGCTGCCCCTTGGCGTCTTTCAATAGCCAGGCGGGCTGATTGTTGCGCCGGCTGCCGATAATGCAGTCGTGTTCAGTCAGTTCCGCCGGGGTTTGTGGTGTGCCGTAACGTTCCAGATACTCGGGGCTGGCACAGATCACCAGCCGTTGTTGACCCAGTCGGCGGGCGACCAGATCGGCGTCATCTTCCAGAGCGCCGATGCGCACCACCAGATCCACACCCTCATTGATCAGGTTGATGCGCCGCTCGGTAAAACTTACCGACAGCTCCAGTTGCGGGTATTCCTTCGCCAGGCGTGACAGCAGCGGCATCACATGACGACGCCCAAAGGCCGCCGGCAGGTGGATATTCATCCGGCCCGATACCGATCCGCTGCCAGCCACCAGACCCTGTTCCAGCGCATCTATCTCATCCAGAATCGCCACCCAGCCCTCGAACATTCGCTGTCCCTCCTGGGTTGGTGTCAGGCTGCGGGTGGTGCGATGGAGCATCTTGGTACCCAGGCGCTGCTCCAGCCGGGTCACGCTTTTTCCCACCGCCGAGCCGGTCAGGCCCAGGCGCGCACCGGCGGCGGTAAAGGATCCGGTGCGCAGAGTCTCCACAAACTCCAGTACACCGGCGAATCGGGCTTCGTCACTCTTCATTATGGAATCCTGCGCCTAAATGTTAGGAATTTTAACCTGATTATCTCGTTTATTTAAAAGAATAGAATGCTTCCCACTTATCAGCGACCTGCAGCGGGCAGGGCAGCCGTTTAAACCAGATACCGGGAGCATTCCATGACAGACCAGTTGGATATTCAGCGCGTTAACGCTCTGCTGGATCGAGAAGAGATCCGCAACCTGCGTCAGCACTACAGTTTTCTGCTCGATAGCGGAAATGCGCAGCGTATGGACGAGGTGTTCACCGAAGACGCCGAGGTGAAGGTGACGGTGGGCTCGATGATCGGGCTGGCTGAGATCAAGCAGAGCCTGGCGGATGCCTACACCGCCTTTGATACCCGCCAGCGCAAGCACTTTCCCTTTGTTCATGCGGTGACCAATCACAACATCACCCTGACCGGGCCGGACAGCGCCAAGGGCAGCTGCTACCTGCTCGATTTCGTCACCGACCGCGACCAGGCGCAGCATCCGTTTTTGCTGGTAGGGCGCTACCTGGATGAGTACGTACGGATAGACGGCGAGTGGCGTATCCAGCGCACCGAGCTGGATGTGCTCTGGCCGGCAGAAAACGCCTGAGGTTACGCGCAGGCATCTGTCCGACCGCTGCGCGCCGGTACGTTTTCACGTTGGGCGGTCATCGAAGAGATGGATGAGTACGCGCTGCCGGCATTACAACAGGAGAACCAATCATGAGTATCATCTCTGATCGTCAGGCCCTTGGCGAACGGGTCGAGCAGCTGGGCCAGGCCTGGCTTGACGGCACCACCGACCGGCTCGGCGGGCTGTTCACAGCGGATGCCCGCCTGATCAGCAGCCAGCACGGTGAGCACTCAGGCGCAAAGGCGATCATTGCTGCGCTGGCGCAGGACGCCTCCGAGCGCCCGTTCCAGGGTGGCATGACCAACCGCTACCTGGCGGTTGAGCCCGGCAGTGACCAGGGCGCTGCCAGCCTCTATCTGTTTGGCCTGATGCAGCGAATGGGGCGCTCGGCGTTTATCTTTGGCGCGGCACTGGTGATGCGTTTTGAGCGAGTTGATGGCCGCTGGCTGTTCAGCGAAGTGCGCCTGCAGGTCAACTGGAGCAGCGGCGATAATCGGCTGGTGCCGCACTGGCGCAAGCCGCCGGGCAGCAACGGCTGGCAGATGGGCGATGAACCGCCGGTACTGGTCAGCGAACTGCACTCGCCCTGGGCGATCATGCCTAAGGCGGCAGTGCCCGACACGCTGAACGAGGCGCTACCGGAGCTATACGCTAGATACTCCTTCGCCGTGGACCAGAACGATATGGGGCTGCTGGTCAGCGCTTACGATGAGGATATCTCCGGTGGCTTTGCGCCGGTGGGTAATCTTTCGGGACGCGATAGCGTCATCGGTGTGCTGAAGAGCTTCCGCCATCTGGCCACCCTGTGGCAGCACTTCGCTGAGGTGGTGCGGATCGAGGATGAGGGCGACGGTCAGCATGCGAAACTGATCGTGGCCCGGATCATCCCCGAGCGGCCGCTGGATGAGCAGGGCAACAGGCTCTACGGCGCGCATTATCAGCTACGGGCACGACGTCAGGCTGATGGGCAGTGGAAGTTCTGCTGGACCGATTACCGTCCCGGCTGGTTTAACGAGCATCAGATCCCGGCGTTTGATGTGGGCAATGCCACCGCCTGATCGTCCGCACAGCCCTGTAGAGCTGTGCTCCCCAGACTGCTAAGGTGTCGGCTGAAGCAGCCTGGGGAGCAGCCGTGAAAAGAGTCGTTCTGCTGGTGGATGTGCAAAACGTCTACTACACCAGCCGTAAAATCTATCAGCGTAATTTCGACTATAACCGCTTCTGGCAGCGCGCCACCGCCAACCGCGAAGTGGTGAAGGCGATCGCCTACGCCACCGATCGTGGCGACAGAAAACAGCAGGAGTTTCAGAATATTCTCCGGGCGATCGGGTTTGAGGTGAAGCTCAAACCCTTTATCCAGCGGGCTGATGGCTCCGCTAAGGGCGACTGGGATGTGGGCATCACCATCGATGCGCTGGAGTATGCCGAACAGGCGGATGTGGTGGTGCTGGTTTCCGGCGATGGCGATTTTGATCTGCTTGCCAACAAACTGCGGGAAAAGGGCAAACGCGTTGAGGTCTACGGCGTGCCGGGCCTGACGGCAGGTTCGCTGATTCAGGCGGCCAGTGAGTTCTTTCCCATTCAGCAGGATCTGTTGCTCGGCTAGCGGAAAACCTGCTGCCTGTTATCTTACCCTGGCCGTAAAACCGGGCTGAAGCTCCACAAGGTTCCCTGCTGCCTAAACAATGTAATACTGTTGGACAAGGGCATTAATGGATCGCTGAGATGAGTGATTTATTACAGAGTCTGGGGCTTGTTCCTTTTTTCATTCAGCAACTCCCGGACGTGGAACTTCTGCAGCAGCGCCTTGGCCGCGTTACCTCTGTTCAGCGCTCAAGAAACACCGTTATCTGTGGCGCGGGTGAGCGGGTTGTTGAGCTCTCGTCCCCGTTACTCAAGTCAGCGGCCATCGACCGACCGACGGTGGGAGATTGGGTCGTGCTGGATGCATCGTTAACGCGGATCGAACAGGTTCTTGAGCGGAAAAGCCTGTTCAAGCGCCTGGCAGCTGGCGAACGCAATGAGATTCAGCCCATAGCGGCGAATATCGATCTTCTGTTTATCCTCACCTCCTGTAACGAAGAGTTCAAAGAATCCCGGCTGGAACGTTACCTGGCGCTGTGTGCGGAGGCAGGGGCAAGTCCTGTTATTGTGCTGACCAAGGCCGATCTTGCCAGTGACAGGGATAGCTACATCCAGCGTGCCCGCAGTACTCAGGCAGGCGTGCCCGTTGAGGCGGTGAATGCGCTTGATCCCTCGTCTCTTGACAGTGTTCGGTGCTGGATAGACAAAACCACCACTGTGGCGCTGGTCGGCTCCTCCGGGGTCGGCAAATCCACGCTGCTGAATAGCCTCGCGGGGCATACGCTGACCGCCACCGGTAACATTCGTGAGCAGGACAAGAAGGGGCGCCACACCACGACTCACCGCGAACTGCACAGGCTTCCTTCTGGCGGTCTGCTGGTCGATGTGCCGGGTATGCGGGAGCTCCGGGTTGCGGAGATCGAGCAGTCAATCGGTGCCGTGTTCGATGATATCGAACGGTTAGCAGCGCAGTGCCAGTTCGCAGACTGTAAACATGACACCGAGCCCGGCTGCGCAGTGCAGCAGGCGGTCGCCGAAAACAGGCTCGATAGCCGCCGACTCGCCAATTATAAGAAGCTCCTGCGCGAAAATGCCCTGGCAACGACAACCCTCGCCGAGAAGCGTGCCCAGGGGAGGGCGTTCGCGAAAGTGGTGAAAGAGGGCAAGAAAATAAAACAGACCCGAACGAAAGGTCAGTCATCGTAATCTGACCCTGTTGCCAGGGGTGCCTGATCCGCCGCTGTTGCTCAAGCCTGAGACGTTTAAACTTGCCGCCCGCTATCCCCGGTCCGGCAATTTCAACCGAAGAGTAAAGAAAAGCATGCACAAGGATAATCTCAGCCATTGGCAACATGACCACACCTTCGCCCAGGACCAGCGCCGACCCGGTGAGTCGCGCACGCTGATCGTTATCGCGGTGACCGCGTTGATGATGGTGGTGGAGATCATCGCCGGGATCCATTATGGCTCGATGGCGCTGCTGGCGGATGGCCTGCATATGGCGTCCCACGCTGTGGCTCTGGGGATTACCGCGTTTGCCTATGCCTATGCGCGGCGCCATGCGCGCAACCGGCAGTTCAGTTTCGGCACGGGGAAGGTGAATGCGCTGGGCGGCTTTACCGGTGCAGTGTTGCTGGCGGTTTTCTCCCTGTACATGGGCGCTGAGAGTATCGCTCGGCTGATCGATCCGGTGGCCATCGCATTTAATCAGGCGATCGGTGTCGCGGTGCTGGGCCTGGTGGTTAACGGTGCCAGCGTGTTTATCCTTGGCGGTCATAATCACGGCCACAGCCACAGCCACAGCCACAGCCACAGCCACAGCCACAGCCACAGCCACGACCACGACCACGACCAGAATCACCAGCAGGGTCATCACCACTCAGACCAGCACTCAGACCACCAGCACGCCGGTCACGATCACCACCAGGCTGACCATGATCACAACCTGAAATCAGCCTACCTGCATGTGATGGCCGATGCGCTCACCTCGTTGCTGGCGATCGCAGCGCTACTCTGTGCCAAGTATTTCGGCTGGGTCTGGATGGACCCGGTTATGGGGGTGGTCGGCGCGGTTCTGGTTGCCCGCTGGTCCTACGGGTTGTTGCGTACCACCGCCGCTGTGCTGCTGGATCGGCAGGCACCTGAAGCGCTGCAAACCACAGTGCGTGACGCGATCGAGCAGGATGGCGATAGCCGGATGACGGATCTGCACCTCTGGTCTATCGGCCCCGGCATCTATTCGGCGCAGATCGCGCTGGTCGCGCATAACCCGGTTACGCCGGATGAGTACAAGGCACGTATTCCCGCCTCGGCCGGTTTGGTTCACATTACCGTGGAGATTCATACCTGCGTCGAGCAGGAGCCGGCCTAGTCGGTCCTCTCTGCCGGTTTGCCCGCAGATCAGCATCCCGGGTTGGGTAGAAGGGGCAATCGATTGACAGGCATGGAAGCGGGTGAGGCCTTGGCCTCACCCCTTGTCGCAGCGGCGTTGATCTTTTCAGGCGCAGGTCCTGGGTGCACAGCAGTGACATATCTGCTCAATATGCCGTTCGTCGGTGCCACAGCAGCCACCGAGCACGGTGAACTGGGGGAACCGGTCTCTCAGTGCCCGGTAAAGCTGGCCAAGTTCCTCCGGGTTGCCGGAGTCCAGTTCCTCGCTCTCATCCAGTTCCGCGTGGCTAAGGCGTGATGCATTTGCGCGTATGCCTTTGATCCGTTTGATCCAGGCCTCACCCTTTTCAAGCGCCGACGTAAAATGGTCTGGATGCGCGCAGTTGATCATGTAATAGACAGGCGCCGAATCTGTTTCAGCATCCACCCGTTTGATCGCATCGCTCAGTGCCTCTCCACTGGGCAGACGGCCATCGGTTTCGGTGGTGAACGATATGACCGAGGGGATGCCCACTGCGCGGGCCGCCCGCGCAAAACCGATGGTTTCCTCGGCATAGTTCATGGTGAAGGCGCTGACCATATCGGCGCCTGCAGAGGCGAGGCTTTCAATCTGTGCACGGTGATAGCGCTCGGCTTCGTCCGGTGTCATACAGTGGCCTGGCTGATAGGCATCTCCGCGAGGGCCGACGCAGCCGCTGATGAGAATCGGGCTGTCCGGTGTTTCGTATTGCTCTCTGAGTGCCTTCAGCATCTTTATCGCGTCGCGGTTGACCCGATCAGCTTCTCTGCGGTCGTATCCCAGTTTTTCCGTGTAATCCTGGTGTGCTCTCCAGGTCGCGCTCTCCAGGATGAATCCTGTACGCGCCTTGATCGCGATGGCCAGGTACTTTCGGTAGTAGGCATCCAGGGCTGCCCGGCCAGGGGCGGTATCCAGCAGCGGGAAAGCGGCGAAGTAGGGCAGCTCAAACCCTTCGTGAAAAACAAGTGTTGTTTCCGCACCACCATCTGTCAGAAACAGTTTCGCGGACAGTTGATCGATGTTGCTCATGGAGAACCCCCTATACTCAGGTTGTTGTTATTAGGTGTTGAGTAGCTTAGGTCCGGGGATAGTTAAAAGCAGTGAACCCTGAGTGTTGAAATGTCAGGTTTTTGCTTCTAATAAAAACAAATGGTTAGCGATGATTGTGCACTGTTGGCCTCACTGGAGGCTGATTCCGGCCAGGGTTGCTATACCAAAGGTAAAGTTAAGGAGGGGTGAAAATGTCAGTCCGTAGCAACAGTAGTCGCGATCGACTTTTGCAGACGGCTGAGTCACTGATCCTTCAGCAGGGTTTTGCCGGGACATCGATCGATCACATTCTCGAGAAGGCAGCGATCACCAAAGGTGGCTTCTTTTACCATTTCAAGGGTAAGGGAGAACTGGCCAAAGCGCTGGTACTGCGTTATCTGGAAGGGGATTCGCAAATCTTTGACGATCTGTTCGCAAGGTCCAGATCCCTCAGTGAAGATCCCCTGCATCAGCTTCTTATTTTCCTGAACCTCTTTGCCGAGATGATGAATAACCTTGAGGAGACGCATCCGGGTTGTCTGGTGGCCGGCTTTACATACGAAACCCAGCAGTTTGATGACGAAGTGCGGGATCTTATCAGACAGGGGGTTTTGGCCTGGCGGGAGCTAATAAGCGCTCAGCTGGCAGAGATAGAGCAGGTTTATACGCCGCGCCAGGAAACGCGGCCTGAGACGTTGGCAGACATGTTTACGGCCATAGTCGAGGGCGGGATTATCCTATCGCGTATTTTTCAAACCAATGATCGTCTCCGGGATCAGATACTGGCTTATCGGGATTATTTGCGCCTGCTGTATGAGAGCAATCCCAGGGCGACCTGACTGCGGAACAGATTGTTGAATACCGGCGTCAGCATTTTGCAGGGCATTTGGTGTAATATACGCGCCCTAAATGGGGTTATAGCCCGTTTCCTATGTTTAACATCCTGAATTTGGAGTCCCCCTGATGGCTGATTATCCCGCTTGCCCCAGCTGCGCTGCTGATTACACCTACGAAGATCAGGGGCTGTTTGTGTGCCCGTCCTGTGGTCATGAGTGGTCTGCCAATGAGCCGGCGGAAGATGCTGAAGATGTGCTGGTGGTTCGCGATGCCAATGGCAACGAACTGGCCGATGGCGATAACGTTACGCTGATCAAGGACCTGAAGGTAAAAGGCTCATCATCCACCATCAAGGTGGGCACCAAGGTGAAAATCAACCGCCTGGTGGATGGCGATCACAACATCGACTGCAAGGTCGATGGTATCGGCCCGATGATGCTGAAGTCCGAGTTCGTGAAAAAAGCCTGATCCCGCCGCTTTTCCATTCAGCCCCGTAGCGATATTGTGCAGTACATCGTATGTACTGCACTTTCATTCCTGACGGTCGCCAATGTCCCGATCTTTCTTGTCCTCACCAGTGACCAAGATTAAAAGACGACGCGGCGGATAGCCCGGATGATGGGGCTGATCGTAGCGGTTATCGGCACGGGGATGGTAGTTGAAGGCGCGCAAAGTGCGTTCGGGCTGGGGTGATCTGCCAGGTTACTGGCAGGGGGGGTAGCCTGTCCTGAAGGACGGCCGTCCCTTCCTGACCAGTAAGGAGCCCCCCTTTAGTTGGCGGTCGGTGAACTGTCCAAACTGTGCCGGATACGGGAGCGTACGTAGAGGTTATTGGCGATCAGCGCAGCCATCACCAGCCCGGCGCCGGTGACTTCCGCCGCGGTGATGCTGTGGCCCTGGATGATGCCGATAGTAAAGGCGGAGACCGGGACGAAGTTGATAAACAGGACGCCGTTGATCGGCCCCAGCATTTTGATGCCGGTGTTCCAGAACAGTACCGCCATGATACCGGTCGGCAGAATCAGGTAGGCAAACTGCCAGCGCATCTCCACCAGCGTGCTCCATTCCGGCAGGGATACCTGATCGGCCGCGACCAACCCAAGGGTGATAGCGGCGATGCTGCAGGTACCAAACAGCGACGTGATGGCGGTGTACCTCAGGGGTGACCAGTCGTGAAACGACTGCGCCCCCAGAGTGTAACAGACCCAGCAGGTGGCACCGGCAAAGAACAGCAGGTCCCAGAGCACCTTGCCGCCACCAAAGGCTCGCTCGATATCCCCCCCGGTAATCACCAGGAAGACACCGGCAAAGGCGGTGCCTATGCTGGCCAGTGTAAATGTGCCCGGCCTCAGGCCCCGGTAAATCCAGGTGATCAGTACCGCGATCATCGGCTGTGTCGCCATGATCACGGCGCCGTGCTCCGGTTTTGTATTCTGCAGACCGTTGAACGCCAGCAGATTGAAGCAGGCGAAGCCGAGGGTGCCCAGGAAGATCAGCCGCAACAGGCGTCCGTCAAAGCGGAAGGCCTGCCGGCCCTCCACGCAAAACAGAATCAGCAGCAGGCCGGCGGATGTCGGTACAAACCGGATCAGTGTCAGGGTAAAGGGATCCATGGACTCAAGCATCGGTTTTGCGACCGGAAACATCCCGCCCCAGGAGCAGGTGGTAAGCAACAGAAGCAAAATTGCAGGCCAGATCGAACGCTGGGTCATGGATGGTCTCCTCGAATCGATCGCACAGGCTAACAGTTTCTTCAAGAGTTATAATCTGCCTTTATTGAAAATTATTATTTCTACAAATTATGTAATGGTGGGCGGATGATCTCTCTGGACGATATGGCTGTGTTTGCTGCTGTCGTTGAGCATTCTGGATTTACAGCAGCGGCGCGGGCGCTGGAGATCTCCACCCCGGTGGTCAGCAAACGGGTTGGCGCTCTTGAAGCCGCGCTCGGCGCGCGGTTGCTTAACCGCACCACGCGTCGGCTGAGCCTGACCGAAGCGGGGCGGGTGTTTTACCAGCATTGTCGCCGCGTGGTGAACGAAGCGCGGGCGGCGGAGGCCTCCGTTGCGCATCTGCAGGAGGAGCCAAGAGGTCTGCTGAGGGTCACGGCTCCGGTCAGTGTCGGGTCCAGCCAGCTGAGCCGTGCGCTGGTTGGGTTCATGCACCGTTACCCGGAACTGGAGGTGGACCTGGACCTTTCCGACCGGCGCGTGGATCTGGCCGACGAAGGCGTCGACGTAGCGATCCGGGTGACGCTGCAGCCACCGCAACAGTTATCGGCGCGGCTGTTGCACCGTACTCATCGGATAGTCTGCGCATCGCCGCAATACTGGGATCGCCACGGCCGACCGCAACACCCGCAGGAGCTGGAGAGCCACAACTGTGTGCAGTATCTGCCGAATCCCGAGTTCAATCTCTGGTACTTCAGTAATGACGCGGGGAGTCAGGGTGTGGCGGTCCAGGGACGTTTCAAGGTGAACAATGTGAACTCCATGCTGGAGGCGGCGCTGGGTGGGCTGGGTGTGGTGATGCTCTCGTCAACGATTGTTGGCGCGGCGATCAGGGCGGGGCGGCTAGAGCCGGTGTTGCAGGACTACAGCTCACCGTCGGCCAGCATCTATGCGCTTTACCTGCCCAACCGATACCTGCCAACCAAGGCGCGGGTGTTCATCGACTATCTGGTGGAATGGTTTGGTACGGGTGATACTGACGATTTGGCTGTCGCTGTCTGACACGGGCCGCGCTTGGTTAGCGGTTAGCATTGTGGGTAGAAGTAATCGTTGCAGGAGAGACTTATGGCAGGTGGTTGGTCAAAGGACGGCGGCGTCCAGGAGCAGATCGATGCCAGTGTGGATGATGCGGTGAATCTTGCACGCAGCCGTCTGCCGCATGGCGAGAGTGCAACCCATTGCGAGGAATGCGACGCGCCCATCCCGGAAGCGCGGCGGCAGGCCGTGCCCGGTGTGCAGATCTGTATACGCTGCCAGAGCGAGCTTGAGGCCGCCCAGAAACAGACGAGTGGCTATAATCGGCGTGGCAGTAAAGACAGCCAGTTGAGATAACCGCTGTTCGTTATCCTCTATTTATCTGTCATCATATGGCGACTTTATTGTATTCTGCCTGGATTGCTGTTGTTACTGGTGAAAGCGCCAGACCGAACGACAGGTGCAGCAGGATATAACCGAAATAGACGGAGCTCGCGATGGCGATGAAGGATGACGAGGTTGTATACAAGACGTTACTGGAGTCTACCAAGGCGATTCCCTGGAAGATCAATTGGGAAACCCTGGAGTTTGAATACATAGGTCCGCAGATCGAAGCACTGCTGGGCTGGACGCAGGAAAGCTGGGCGACCGCCCAGGACTGGATCGACCGTATCCATGAGGACGAGCGTGAGCAGACCGCCAACCTGTGCATCTCGCAAAGCAAGGAAGGTATCGATCACGAAGCCGACTATCGCGCCCTGACAGCCGACGGCAACTACGTGTGGGTGCGCGACGTGGTGCATGTGATTCGTGAAAACGGGGAAACCAAGGCGCTGGTCGGATTTATGTTTGATATCTCCGAGCGCAAGAAAATGGAGCAGGAGCTTCAAGAGGCCAACCGCAAGCTGGAGGCGCTCTCCTACCGGGACGGTCTGACCGGTATCGCGAACCGAAGGCTCTATGACCAGACGCTGGAACGGGAGTGGAATCGGGCGCTGCGAAACGGCACGCCGCTGTCTCTGGTGATCGTCGATATCGACCACTTCAAGGATTACAACGACCAGTGTGGTCATCTTCAGGGTGATCAGTGCCTGATCCAGGTGGCCGGCGCACTGGGTGGTGTGGCCTGTCGTGCCAGCGATTTATTCGCCCGCTACGGCGGTGAGGAGTTCGCGCTGCTGCTGCCAGATACCGGGCGTGAGGCGGCGCGGGATATTGCCGAGCGTTGTCGGCGTAAGGTGCTGGATCTGGCGATCCTGCATCCCGCGTCCAGCGCCGGTAATATGGTCACGATCAGTGCCGGTGTTGCCTGCATAACGCCGGAAGAGGGGGGAGATATCTCCCAGCTGTTTGAGGTGGCCGATCGCATGCTGTATCAGGCCAAGCGAAACGGCCGCAACAGGATCGCCTGTAGCTGGCCCCAGGCCGTACCCTCTTCATTGGCGTAAAGGCAGCGCAGCTTCTAGTCTTTCTGGACACTCGTTAACGGAGAAACGAAGATGAAAAAGCGCACAATCAGCTCCCTGTTCCCGTTCCTGCTGCTCTTTTCCGCGGGCGCTGTTCTGTCTGGCTGCAATACCATCGAAGGGGCCGGCAAGGATATCGAGAAAGCGGGTCAAAAGATTGAACAGGCGGCCGAAGACGCGGACTGATCGGTCTCATGCAAACCGCCGCGTAGCCAAGTTGTCCAGGCGGCGGTATTATCTCCTCGGTACTTTATCAGGAGTTGCATGAGGAGTTGCCATGCGTAAAGGAATTCTTGGTTCCTTACTGAGCTGTCTGCTGATTCTGGCAGGCAGCGGTTACCTTGCCGGATGTGCCACCGTTGAAGGCGCAGGCAAGGATCTGCAAAAAGCGGGTGAGGCGATCAGCGGCGCGGCGCGAGACGCCAGCAGTTAATCGTCCAACCTTGCCGGGGGGCTGATCAGCCCCCCGAGTCGCTTCGTAAAACTTTCCTCAAGGCAAAATCTGCCCAAGTGAAAATCACTCACCTATTCCTATAAAAAGCATCGTTGTTAAAGCTCCGCGCGTTTTGATTAAATAGTTTGTATTCAAACTAAATGTCCGGGCGCTGGATTATGAACGATGATAACCACGCCAGTGGGGCGTTGGATGAGCCGGCGGCTGTGTTTGGTTATCGGCTGGTCTCCCTGGCGCGTCATTGGCGCAGGTTTGTGGACCTGCGACTGGCCGAAGCCGGGCTCAGCGATGCGACCTGGATTCCCCTGATGCATCTTTACCGCAGCGGTGACGGTATCAGCCAGAAAGAGCTCGCCAGCCGTGCCGGGCTGGATAAGTCGACCCTGGTTCGCCTGATCGATCTGCTGGTGGAAAAATCCCTGCTGGAGCGGCGCGTCGACGCCGAAGACCGGCGTGCCCGGCGTATCTATTTAACGGCTCTGGGGCGCGCACAGGTTGAGACGATCAACGCGCTGTTGCAGCGTACCGAGAACGAAGCCCTGGGCAATCTTGATCGGGAGGCGCTGGTGCAGATGCTTAACTATTTTGAAACCATTGAAACGCGTCTGAACCAGGCGCTGGAGACGACGACACGGTGATTGACCTGACCCGCTACCTTTCCCGCCTTGGCTTCGATACCGGGCGTGTCGGCTTTGTGCTACGCACGGCCATCGCTGCGGCTTTGGCCGTGCTTCTGGCCTGGGGCCTGGGGCTGGACCATCCGCAGTGGGCGGGTATGACCGTATGGGCGGCGTCATTGCCGACGCGGGGGCAGCTGGTCGCCAAGGGCCTGGCGCGCCTGGGTGGCACGGTACTGGGCGCCGTGGTCGGTGTACTGATCGTTTTGCTGTGCGGTGGCAATATTCTGCTGCTCTCCCTGACGCTCTCCTGCTGGGTGGCCGCCTGTGTGCTGGCCGGGCATCTGGTGCGCTCCTTCCTTGCCTATGGCGCAATATTGGCCGGTTACTCCGCATCCCTGGTCGCGCTGGTGGATATTCCCCACCATGACCAGATCCTCTCGCTCGGGGTTGATCGCATGGCAACGGCGCTATCGGGCGTAGTCGTTGCTTTCGCCATCAGCTGGTTTTTTGCCGCCCGTTCCGCGCCACGTGACGACCTGCTGCAGATCATCGATTTCACCGCCGGGGTGATGCGTCACGTCAATGCGGTGCTGCACGGTAACCCGGAAACCCTGCTGGAGAAGCGCCATGCGCTGGTATCACGCATGGCCGGGCTGGATTTGGCGCTGGAGATGCGTGGGGTCGATACGGGGCTGTCACGGGTAAGGCTGCGCCAGTGCCGGCGGGTGTTACCGGAGCTGGTGTCGGTGCTGCTCTGGCGGCGCCGTGGTATGGAAGCGGCACTCACAACCGAGGTTGAGCATGGGCTGGAGAAGCTTATTGCACTGCTGGAAAAACGGGAGACGGGGGCAGCGATTCCTGCCCAGTTTGAGACCCTGCTTGAGGCGATCAATAAGGTGCCGGAGCTGTCGCGTCTGCACACCCTGCTGAAGGGGTTGGACGCCGAACTCAAACCGTTGATGATCGACGAGGCTGACGATCAGCTGTCGCCGCAGCTGGTGCTGCATCGCGACTGGATCGGCGCTCGCCAGGCAAGTATCCGGGCGTTCACGCTGATGATCTCGGTCGGGCTGGTCTGGGCTATAAGCGGGCAGGCGTTTGGTGCCTACATGCTGCTGGGCGTCTCGGTGATGGCGACCGTATTATCCACCTTCGACAGCCCCGCCAGGATTATGCGCTTCGTGTTTGCGGGACAGGTGATGGGCGCTGCCGCCGCGCTGATCTGTCACTGGGTGGTCTGGCCGTATACGGGCTCGGAGCTGCAGCAGGTGCTGTTGATGTGGCCGTTTATCGGACTGGGTGTGGTGCTGATGTCGCACCGTCGCCTGGTCGGGACCGGGTTTGATTACAACATGGTGTTTCTGCTGCTGTCGCAGCCGGGGCTACCGCTGCAGGGCACACTGCAAAGCTCGGTCATCCTGAGTCTGGCGGTGATCGCTGCACCGCTGATCGCCTGGGCCGGCTATCTGCTGATCTATCCGGCCAACGCCGGCCGGCGTATCGATACGCTGAAGGCACAGATGGTGGATGAGCTGCGTCGCCTGGCCGCCTCCGAGGAGGATCCATCCAGCCATAAATTGTGGCGTGCCAGAACCTTCCATCGTCTGTTTCATCTGGTGCGCTGGTCAGACACCCTTGGCAACCAGCGCTTTCGGGCGGCCGAGTGGGGTACCCTGCTGCTGCGCCTGGAGATGGCAACGCTGGCGCTGCACAAGCTGAGGGGGATGCAGGCGCGCGCCGAGTCCGAGCACCAGTCCGCCAATTATGCGCTGCACTGTTTTGATCGCCTGCAGACCGAACCGGAAACCTTGCGGCAGGCACTTGAAGCGGTGCTGAGTGACCTCAAGGATGCCGAGCCCGGTATTCGCGAGCCGTTGCAGCTGGCGGTGGAAGCGCTGCAGGAGCAGCCGGCACTGATCAGGAGTCCGCAGTAAACCCGGGGTCCACAAAGCGTCCCTGATAGGGTGAAAGCAGCTGCTGGCAAAGTTGCGGAATCAGTTCGCCGAGGTACTGCGGGAACAGCTGTATCTCGCTGAACCTGTCCAGCGGCATCCAGACCACATCCACCTGGTGCTTGTCCGGCGCGGGACCGTTGCCCGGCCGGTAGCCGTCCGGTAGCTCACAGGCGAACAGAAACTCAACCACGTGACGCCAGCGCACCGGCTCGGTGTCACGCTGTTTCAGAAAGTCCTTCACGGCGATCAGGTCACCGGCGACCACCGCGCAGCCGATCTCTTCCTCGCACTCTCTGAGCAGCGTGTCGGTCAACGCCTCGCCCGGGTCCTGGCCGCCGCCTGGCAGTGCATAGCGAACACCGCCGGTGTCGTAGCCATCTTTCTTCAGCAGCAGGGCGTGGCCGTCGCGGATGATCAGGCCACGCACTGCGTTGCGTATCTGAGGCTCTATCTCGTTCATGCTGAACCGCCTTTCATTGCCCGTCTACATTAACAATGTCACAGGGCGGCGCAGGCGGCAAAGGCGTGCGTCGAATTGAACGGAGAGACAGAGCAGCATATCCGGGCTGTTCAGCATCTCCAGAACGGTTTGTTTGCCTCTTTCAGCGCATCGGTGCGGCTGACGCCTATATCCTTGAGCATCTCCGGCGGCAGCGTCGCCAGCTGGCGTCTCTGCCGCGCCCGGGCGTGCCATTCTTTAAGACGTGAGAACAGATCCGCAAGCTTGATCGTCCTGGCAGGCCGCGATTCTTCACGGCACTGGAGATTAAACGCTTGTACCTGAGTGTTCATGGTGGACCTCCTTTGATTGCTGAGATCAGCTTAAGAAGGGGCCGATTTTCGATCCAATCGTTTAATCGGAACGGGGGCTTCAGGAATTGTGATGAGTGCGGCAGGAGGGGCTATGGTTTAATGAGTACAAAGTAACGGAGGCCGGCCATGGAACTCTATCATCTACGAACCTTCGTCAAGGTTGCTCAGGAGGGAAACCTGACCCGTGCCTCCGCAGCGCTGTTCACCAGCCAGCCCGCCATCAGTGCCCAGATAAAGGCGTTGGAGGAGGAGACCGGCGTCCAGCTGTTTTCCCGTACCCCGAAAGGGATGCTGCTGACCCCGGCCGGTCAGCGCCTGTTCGAGCAGGCGCAACGTACACTGCGTGAGGCGGAGCAGTTTACCCAGCAGGCGATGCAGCTGAGCGATGAGCTGGTCGGGGAGCTGCGCATCGGCATCCATACCGACTTCGGGTATATGCGGGTCGGAGAGCTGTTCCGGCTGCTCTCATCCCGTCACCCGCAACTGGTCGCCCATTTCCTGCAGACCAGTACCGCCAAAGTGCTGAAAGAACTGCGTCAGCAGCAGCTGGATGCGGGCTTTATGTTCGGCCCCTGTGATGCGGCGGATATGCAGGTGACCGAGCTGTGCCGGGTGCCGATGCATATTCTTGCGCCCCGGGCCTGGGCGGAGCGCATCGAGGGTAAATCACTGGATGAAATTGCCCGGCTTCCCTGGGTCTATACCACACCAAACTGCCCCATCTATCAGCTGTTTGAGCGGCTGTTCCATGATCGGAAACGACCGCCCACCGAGATCGTCTGGTGTGACACCGAGGATGCAATACGGGCATTGATCCGCTCCGGCGTCGGCATGTCGCTGGTAAAACGTTCGGATGCCGAGGCTGCCGTCGCTGAAGGATACGGCGTCAGCTGGCCCGGCGAGGTGCCGGATATCGCCCTCAGCCTGGTCATGCTGAAGCAGCGCAATACCGAGGTGGCACTGCAGGCGCTGGCAACCAGTATTCACGCGCTCTGGCTGGATGAGACTGAACAGGCCGGGCAGCAAACACCGGGGCCTCTGCCTGTTTAAAAAAGCGCCAGTCATGGCAGAATAGTAAGCCCCTACAAATCAGTGGATATTCTGCCGATGTCAGTCAAGCGTCCCGTTTTCCCGCCTTTTTCGCCGCTGAACGATCTTGAGATTATCGACGACTTCTACTCCTCGGCGGAGAGCCAGAGTCTGTATCAGCAACTGCTCACCGAGAACGCCTGGCCGGACAATCACTACAGCGTCGCCGGACGAACCTTTGCCTTGCCACGCCAGCAGACCTGGCATGCGGACCCGGGCATCCGCTATAGCTACAGCAATAACCTGCTGCAGACGCGGGACTGGACCCCGCTGCTGCTTGCCATTCGCAAGCGGGTGGAGCTGCGCACCGGCAGCCGCTTCAACTCGGTGCTGGTCAATCTGTATCGCTGCGGACAGGACTACGTGGGCTGGCATGCCGATGATGAGCCAGAACTCGGCCCGGCGCCGGTGATCGCGTCGCTGACGCTGGGAGCCAGTCGTACCTTCGCCTGGCAGCACAGGGACAGTCATGAAGAGGGGCAAATGCCGCTCCACAGCGGCACACTGCTGGTGATGCGTGCGGGATTTCAGCATCACTGGTTTCACAGTGTGCCGCGTGACCCCGGGATCACGGAGGGGCGTATCAATCTGACCTTTCGCAAGGTGATCCCGAAGGAGTAACAACCGGATAAGGGTCTGGCTCAGCCCTCGGCGGGTGGCTCGGTGCCGGCGGCGTTCAACAGCAGAACCTCGATCTCCTCGGTGATCTCCTCCTGGCGCAGCTGGTTATCGCGGCGGCGCATCTCTTCCAGTCTCTCTTCCAGGTAGCGCACGGCGCCGTCAAGGTGTTGCGTACGCTGGCGGTACTCCGACATCAGCGAGATATAGATCACCTCGTGCAGCAGCGCGAACAGGTAGTGATCCACCAGCTCGGAAAAGAACTGGCGCGGCTCAAGATGCAGCTCAGGTGCGACACCCGAACGGGGCTTATCAGCCCTGGCCGGTTGCGCCAGGAAGGGCGGCAGGAGCTGCTGTACCTGGAGCTCTTTCTGCGCCTCATCGTGGTAAATTACCTGCAGATGAAGCGGGCCCTGCTGTTGTGTCAGCTCGGCCAGCAGAGTGGTCACCCGGATCAGCAGGGTGCTGACTTCATCGAGTACGGTTACCCCCTCCACCTGGTGCAGAAGACGAGGGTCTTCCTCCAGCAGGGTGCTGAGCTTGTGGCCGCAGCTGATCAGACCTGCCTGTTCGGCGTCGGGCTGTTGATCGAGCCTGTCGATCAGTGCTTCGTTGAAGCCGCCACAGAAACCGCGCTCGGAGCCGAGCAGCAGATAAACCCTGCGGCCAGTGAAGTCTGGCGGCTCGGGCGGGGTGTGAAAACGCAGAAAATCGGCCGCTACCGCCTGCAGTGTGGTCACCACTTCACGCTGGCTTTCCAGGAACTGCGCAAGTTTTCGACTCTCCATGAACGCCAGGGATTTCATCGAGTTCATCACTTCCCGGGCTTCAGACAGCTTCTGACGGTGCAACGCCAGTTCGTGGCGGCGGCTCATGGCTGCGCCTCGGTCTCGGCGGACAACCAGCCGCGCAGCTGCTTGGCCCAGCGCTCGCGCCCCTCATCCAGCGATAGTCCGGAGCCGGCCACCTGGGTTTCCAGGCCGGCCAGCAGCTCGGGAATAGCGCTCAGCTCCCGCTCATCGAGCAGCCCATCGTTATAGGCGATCATCCAGGCCAGTTGAAACTCGATCGACTTGGGTGACAGGCGCTCCTGTTTGAGCAGCTCGCGCAGCAGGCGACCCCGCCGGATCGACTTTTCCATGGCCGCTTCCAGACGGGCACCGAAGCGGGTAAATACCTCCAGCTCCAGAAACTGCAGGTAATCCAGCTTCAGCCGTCCGGCCTCGCGCTTGATCGCCGGATGCTGTGCCTTGCCGCCGATTCGGGAGACCGACTTGGCGATATCGATTGCGGGTCTGAAGCCGCCACTGAACAGTTCGGCATCAAGATAGGTCTGGCCGTCGGTGATGGAGATCAGGTTGGTGGGGATGTAGGCGGCGATCTCACCCTGCTGGGTTTCAACGATCGGCAGGGCGGTCATGCTGCCACCGCCGTGGGCGGCATTGAGACAGGTGGCGCGTTCCAGCAGGCTGGCGTGGATCGAAAAAATATCGCCCGGGTAGGCCTCGCGGCCCGGCGGTCGGCGCAGCAGCAGCGACAATTCGCGATAGGTCTTGGCGTGGGTGGAGAGGTCGTCATAGACCACCAGCGTATGCCGCCCCTGGTGCATCCAGTATTCGGCGATGGCGCAGCCGGCAAAGGGGGCCAGGTGCTGAAGGCCGGGCAGGGCGCTGGCTTCCGCTACTACCAGCGTGGTGTAGTCCATGGCGTCGTAGCGGCGCAGCAGCTCCATGGTATCGATTACCGTGGAGCGTTTCTGGCCGATCAGCACGTAAACACAGTGAACCTGCTGGTCACGCTGGTTGATCACCGTATCCAGTGCCAGCGAGCTGCGCCCGAGCCCCTCGTCACCGACAATCAGCTGGCGCTGGCCGCGTCCGATCGGAATCAGCGTATCGACCACCTTGCAGCCTGAATAGAGTGGCTGGTGCACGAAGTCACGCTCGACAATGCCGGGAGAGGCCTGCATCAGCGGCTGGTAGCCGTCACATTTCGGTGGGCTATCGCCATCAAGCGGTATCCCTAGCGGGTCGATAACCCGGCCCAGCAGGGCATCCCCCACCGGGAGGCTCAGCTGACGGCCGCTGAGGGTAACGCCGGTGCCGGCGGTAAGCTGATCGGTGGCGTGGAGCAGCACCGCGCCCACGGAACCCTGGGTCAGATCGAATACCAGCCCGCGGCTGCCATCGTCAAACAGCAGCACATCGTCGATGGCCGCGGTGGGCAGGCCACTGATCCAGCTGATGCCGTCGCCCACGGAAACCACATAGCCCTGTTCACTGACCCTGAGCCTTGGCCGGTAGCTGTCCAGCCACTCCTTTTGATGCTGGAGCCGGCCGGCGTTGGTATCGCTTTTATCCGGCGTCATGGGAAAACTCCAGGAAGCCGCGCAGTTCGTCCTGCACATTGGCGTGCAGCACCCAGGGGCCGATGGCAATACGCAGGCCCGCGATCAGCTCCGGCTCAACGTTAAACTCACAGTGGCAGGACTTGTCCAGCAGCGATTCAAAGGCGTTTTTAAGGGCGGTTTTTTCATCAGTACCCAGTGCGAAAGCGCTTTGCACCTCGATTGCAGCGGTGTGATCCTCGGCTTCGCTGCGCAGTTCGTCGATCTGTTCCGCATCCAGTTCAGGCAGTGCTTCAAGCAGCAGGCGGTTAAGCCGGCTTTGCAGCTCGGGCCCGGCACCTTCCGAGAGCAGACGCGCCGCGAAACCTGCGGCCTGCTCCATCGCCTGGCGTTCGATCCGCTCCTGGAGTTCGCTGCTGCGGCGTTGGGCCACCACTTCCGCTTTCTGGCGCTGCTGCTCCAGCGAATGGTGCAGGGCTTCCTCCAGTCGTTTGCGCTGCTCGGCCAGCTCCGTAGCCAGTGCTTCGCGGGCACTCTGGCGCTCCTGCTCCCAGTGGGTCAGGCGGTTCTCATAGCGCTCCTGGAGCTGCTGTGCCTGCTCCTTCAGCGCCTGGGCTTCGCGGAGCTTCTCTTCGATACGGCTCTGGCGTCTGGCGATCACCTTTTGCAGCGGGCGATAGAAGAAGTGCAGCAGCAGCCACATCAACACGCCGAAGTTGATGATCTCCAGAACCAGGGTTGACCAGCTTAGTTCCACCGTTGTGCGCCTCCGTATCAGGATGCCGGGAGCAGGTATTCCAGCAACGGATTGCGGAACAGCACGATCAGCACGATCACCAGCACGTAGATCGCCAGTGACTCGATCATCGCCAGGCCGATAAACAGGGTGCGCATAATCGACTTTTCCGCTTCCGGCTGCCGTGCCAGGGCATCCAGGGCGCTGCTGATCGCGCGCCCCATGGCAAAGGCCGGCCCCAATACACCGATGGCGATGGCAAGCACCGCGCCGAGTGTCGATAGAATCGTGAACCAGGACATGTCATTCACCGCTGTTCTCCTTGTTGTTATCCGTTTGTGTCTGGCCGAGTTGTTGACGCAGCTGTTGGGATTGCAGGCCGCCGGCCACGTAGATCAGGGCCAGCATGCCGAAGATGTAGGCCTGAACCAGCGCCTCGATGATATGCAGCATGAGGATCGGAATCGGCGCCAGGAAACCGGCCACGATCAGAATCAGCAGGGCGGCGGTTTCCAGGCTCAGGATGTTGCCGAACAGGCGGACCGCCAGGGCGATGGTGCGCGAGATTTCGCTGATGATATGAAACGGCAGCATCAGTGGTGTCGGGCTCAGGTAGTGCCTGAGATAGTTTTTCAGCCCCTGATCGCGAATGCCGAACCAGTGCACCGAGAAAAACACCAGCAGCGCCAGTGCCGAGGTGGCGGACAGGTCGCGGGTCGGGGAGTGCAGACCGGGTATCAGCCCCACCAGGTTGGCGATTACGATGAAGATCCACAGCGTGGTGATGAACGGCAGCAGCAGGCGTACATGATCCGGCGCCACTGCCCGGATGGCCGCTTCAGCGGCGCTGATAATACCCTCGGCCAGGGTTTGGATCCGCCCCGGTCTGTCGGTTTGCAGCCGGCGCGTGATCAGCCAGGCGCCAAGACCCAGCAGCGCGACGATTACCCAGGTGGTCACTACGGTTCCCGTGACCTCCAGCGGGCCGAGCCGGAATACGACGCCGGTAAACATCTCGTTTCCCTTCATCTCTTTTGGTGCTACTCCCGAATCGCCAGGTAGAGGTTGACCGCGCCGACCACGACGCCCAGAAAGATCAGGCTCAGGGTCCAGCGCATCTCGTAGCCGCTCTGCATGTTGTCGATCCAGCGGCCAAGATAAGCACCACCGATGACCGGCAGCACGAACAGCAGTCCCAGCCGCCCCATATAAACCGTCTGTGCCAGCAGGTTGGGGCGGTCCTTTTCCGCCTGCTGCATCCGCCTGGCCTGCTGCTCCACCCGCTGGCGCAGCTTGTCGTCCGGTTTTTCGCTCATGCTGTTACTCCAGCCCCGGTGTATCGCGGCCCAGCTCCCAGAGCCTTCGCATCAGTTGCTGCTCCATCCGGTGTACGCCCCGTTTCAGTGTCGTCAGGTTGGTTTCCTCGGCCAGCAGCTGTTCCTGCAGCAGCGTGGAGATGCGTTGGTAGTCCCGGTCCAGCAGAAAGCGACGGGTACAGATGCGCAGGCGGTTATCGACGAAGTAAAGCATGCCGCCCGGCAGAGCCAGGTACTGCCAATCGTCATCTTGGCAGCGAAACCGGGCGAGTCCGAATACCAGTGGCGTCATCAGGCGGGTGTGCCCGGCCTGAACGCCGAAGCTGCCGGAGGCATCCTCGCCGACAAAGGAGACCACATTGCCGATCTGCTGCGTCTCGGTGGCGGAGAGGAGTTCCAGGTCGTAGGTGTTCATCCGCCGGCCTCCTGCATGGTGCCGCGCATATAGCACTGCTGTTCGGGGATCTCATCAAAGTCACCACGCAGAAAGGCCTCGCAATCATCCAGCGTGGCTTTCAGGGGAACCGAAACGCCCTTGAGACCGGTATGGGAGGCGGTGACCCGGAACGGCTGGGTCAGGTAACGCTGCAATTTGCGCGCGCGCATGATGATGCGGCGGTCCTGGGCCGAGAGTTCCTCGATGCCGAGCATGGCGATAATGTCCTCAAGCTCACGGTAACGCGCCAGATGTTCCCGTACCGCTTCGGCGATGGTGTAGTGGCGATCACCGAGGGTATGCCGGTCCATCAGGCGGCTGCTGGACTGGAGCGGTTCCACCGCCGGATAGATCCCTTTGCCCGCCTGGGCGCGGGAGAGTACGACAGAGGAATCCAGGTGGCTCAGGATGGCACCGACTGCCGGGTCGGTCATATCGTCGGCCGGCACGTACACCGCCTGTACCGAGGTGATGGCGCCGTCCCGGGTGGAGAGGATGCGGTCCTGCAGCTCGGCCACCTCGGTGATCAGGGTGGGTTGATAGCCCACGGTGGCGGGCATGCGTCCGAGCAGGCTGGAGATCTCGCTGCCCGCCTGTACGAAGCGGAAGATATTGTCCATTACGAACAGCACCTCCTTGCGCAGTGTGTCGCGCAGGTACTCGGCGTAGGTCAGTGCCGACAGGCCGATGCGGAAACGCACGCCCGGTGATTCATCCATCTGCCCGAACATCATCAGCGTTTCCGGCATCACACCGGCCTCGTCCATCTCGTGCCAGAGTTCGTGCGCTTCGCGGATCCTCTCGCCGACACCGGCGAATACCGATACACCGGCGTGGAGCGCGACCACCGCGTGCATGAACTCCATCACCAGCACGGTTTTGCCCACCCCGGCACCACCGAACAGACCGGTCTTGCCGCCGCGGACAAAGGGGCAGAGCAGGTCGATCACCTTGATACCGGTTTCAAGTATCGCACCTGTGCCTACGGCTTCGGACAGCGCCGCGGCGGGACGGTGGATGTTGCTGTAGGTTTTTGCGCTAAGCGGTGCGCCGTCATCGAGGGGTTCACCGAAAATATTCAGCAAGCGTCCCAGGCAATCGGGCGTCACTGGCACGTGCAGCGGCGCCCCGGTGTCATACACCCACATGCCGCGGTAGAGCCCGCTGGTGCGGTGCAGGGTAATGGCGCGAATATGGTGACGGTCGATATGCTGATGCACCTCGAACAGGTAGCTGTCGTGATCGTAGTAGGCGATCAGAGCCTGGCGCATCGGTGGCAGTTGCTTACAGCGGATCACCACCACCGGCCCATGCACCTCGACAATGGTGCCTATGGCTACCGGGACCTTATGGCTGTCGGCCTGGCTGTTCATCCTGGTTTAAGCCTGCCTGGTGTTGCGGCTTGGGACACTGGCCTTGCTCATCCGTAACTCCTTGTTTCACTGAACGCTTATGCGTTTTCCTGTATCATCGGTGCTACTTTTCGCTGTCCTTTAAAGCCGAGCCTTGCATTCAGGCTCAGGCCCTGTATCGCCGGGAATATCTTTTAACCCTTTGCTGCTTACTTTTTAGTAAAGCTGCTGTGCCGACGAACGCCAGTCTGTCGAGCCTGATGTTTGATCTCGACCGGAAGCCGGTTTGGAGCGCCCATCTCATCTATAAGGGTTGGCAACTGGCGACGCCTGCCTGCATCCCAGGCAGCGGGACATTCAATATCACGGAGTGTGCATTACCCTCCGCAGCAAGGAGATCAGGTTTGGCCCTGTCCAATCATACGAAAGCGGATATTTTGTTGGTGATAACCACGTTGCTTGCCGGTGGCGGCTGGATTATGTCGAAAGAGTCCCTGGCCGGCTTTTCACCGCTGCTGTTTATCTCCAGTCGATTTGCGCTTGCCGGACTGCTCCTGCTGAGCGTAAATGCCGCCGCACTGACCCGTTTAACCTATGAACAGTGGAAAGGCTCGTTGCTGGTGGGGCTGTTTTTCGGCTGTGGCATGGTGTTCTGGATATTGGGCCTGCAGTTGGCCACGCATATCGGGGTAGGGGCGTTTCTCGTCAGCCTGGGGGTGGTTCTGGTACCGCTGCTGGGCGTGTTTTTCGGTGATCGCCCGGGGCGCTACGTGTATTACTCGCTACCCTGCGTCGTTGGCGGGCTGGCCTGTCTTTCACTGGATAGCGGGTTTGACATTGGGTTGGGCGAGCTCTGTTTCCTTGCTTCTGCCGTCTTCCTCGCGCTGATGTTTATTGCCAACAGCAAAGCTTCAAGCAAAACCCCGACCGGTCCGCTGACGACCATACAGTTGCTGGTGACCGGGGCGATTACGCTGCTCGTTTCGGCGTTCTTTGAACAGTGGCAGATCCCCGACGAATGGAATATCTGGGGCTGGTTTATGGCGAGTGTTCTGATCGGAACCGTGCTGCGTTTCAGTATTCAGACCCGCGCGCAGGGGATGGCGCCGATCAGTCATGCGGCGATCATTATGACGCTGGAGCCGGTCTGGGCGGCGTTAATGGCAGCGGCCTGGCTTGGAGACAGTATGAGTGCGTTGCAGATGGCAGGGTGCGGTCTGATTTTTCTGGCGATGCTGGTCAACCGCTGGCCGGCGGTGCGTGCATGGTATAAAACTGCCCGGGCCTGAACCCGGACAGCTTGTGAGGGCGCTCTGTATGAGAGAACTATTTATGACAGAGCTGACGGCGCACTGATAGCTGCTTCAGGCAGCCGTGGCCAGTTCTTCGTTGGCAGCGGGTGCCACCGCAATATCGCTGTTATCGGCCACCAGTCGCAGGGCGTGCATGCGGTTCTTGCGTCGCTTGCTAAGGGTCAGGCCCAGTACCGAAACGGCCAGCGCCAGCGTAATGCTGTTGGAGATGATGATCGGTGAGCTCTGCAGAACCACGCCATATCCAAGCCATAGGGCAACACCCAGGGTAAAAATCGAATACATCTGCAGAGAGATGCCATCCACATTACCTGTACGCAGGATCTGTACAACCTGCGGAATAAAAGCACTGGTGGTGCAGAAAGCGGCAATCATGCCTACGACGGTGATCGGTTCCATCGGCCAACCTCGGAAACTTGAGCGTTTAAATTTGAAAATAGGGTGCCCGGTACCGCCTTAATGGCGTTACTGGGAATAATCGTTTGTAGCCAAGGGCTTATAAGTTTTAGTGGGCTGGGGATGCCCGGCGGACCTGAACGATGCGCCTGATGTGTTGTTTTATTGGCGGCGATTCTAAGGATCGATTTTTATCTGTTCAAGATAGAAAATGTAAAAGATATAAATAAATTTATTCACCCGAGTAGAGGTCTTAATTCAGCTTTTAAATTCAGATAGTTTTTCTATCTATTAAAATATTAGGACTGCTAAGTGTTATTCAATATTTACAGGCCGCCACGAACGGTGTTGACGTTTGCGGTATATAAATAACAACCAGTTGCGGGCCGTTGTCTGGCCGCTTCGTCGCTTGTTTCCGTTAGCAACCCTAAGGAACCCTCTGCCTGTTCGTTAGCCTTTCTAGCGATTCTTTGGTCGGACACGACGGGAAAGCCTAATAGGGTCTATTTTTGCAAAACTGGTTGAGATTTATGCAACAATGAGTTGGGCAGCAAAGAAGAGACAAAAAAATCCCCTCTTCGGGTGAAGAGGGGTAGGCAAAGTGCAAACAACTCCAACGGCCGGAGCTGCAAGATGGGATGCGATAGGTGAAGAGAGACACCTGTCGCGTCCTGATCCCTCAGGACACCTTCAATATAGCTCGTATGCTGCAGTGCACAACATAATTAGTCGTTTTTTCTAAATCGATTAGTTATAAAAAAGCCCCTTTTTGTTGCGATGCAGCAAAAAGGGGCTTTTAGTACAGTCAGGGTTAGACTTTAGTATTAGTCTTCGATGCTGACCTGCTTGCTATAACGGAAAGGGTGCGCCGGATAGGTGCCGATAATGCGCACCGACTTGGCAAAAAAGTGCAGTTCCTGCAGCGCGTACTGCATCGATTGATCATGGGGGTGACCTTCCACATCCAGATGGAAGCTTGAAACCTGCATGGTATCCGACGCCATATAGCTTTCCAGCTTGACCATGTTGATGCCGTTGGTGGCAAAACCGCCCAGTGCCTTGTAAAGCGCAGCCGGCAGGTTGCGTACCGTGAACATGATGGTGGTGAGGAAGCGCTCTTCGCTGTCCAGATCCGGCACATGGCCGTCTTTGGTCAGGATGATAAAGCGGGTGGTGTTACCGTTTTTGTCCTGAAAATTCTCCCGCAGTATATCAAGACCGTACAGCTCCGCGGCCAGGCTGGAGGCGATAACCGCGTGGCCCGGCTGGCGTGATTCGGCCAGTTCAGAGGCCGATCCTGCGGTATCCAGTGCCGCGATTGGTGTAATCCCCAGCGCTTTGATGTTGCCGTCGCACTGGGCCAGTGCCTGGGGGTGGGAGGATACCGTCTTCAGGTCCTCGATGCGGGTGCCGGGCAGTCCCAGCAGACAGTGATTCACCGGTTCGAAATGCTCGCCGATAATATGCAGCTGGGTTTTCGGCATCAGCCGGTAGATCTCTTCGACCCGGCCTGCAGTGGAGTTTTCCAACGGGATCATGGCGAGCTTCGCCTCACCGTTATCGACCATAAACATCGCATCGACAAAACTCTCACAGGCGTGGGCTTTCATCTCCGGAAAGACGCGGGTACAGGACAGGTGAGAGTAGGCGCCGGGGTATCCCTGGTAGGCGATGATATCGTTCGAGTCGCTCATAATCTGCGTTGGTTCCTTTTAGCGGGTTAGGCGGCGGATTATCGCACGTCCGCGCAGGCGGACAAACACGAAGTGGCCGAGCACAGCGGATTGGCGGTAACATCTTGCTCCTGAATCGAGGAACACAGATGACACCGGAACGAGAACAACGATTACTGCAGGTGCTGAGACGGCGTCAGCCGGACCTGACCCTGATCGCCGATAAAGTCCACAAGCCACGCAATATGGCCGCCCTGGTGCGCAACTGTGATGCCGTGGGAATCCCCAAAATGCATGTGGTCAAACCGGATCACGAGTATCGTCGTTATCGCGGTACCTCCCGCGGCAGCGACCGCTGGGTGGATTCCATCATTCACCCAACGCTCGACAGCGCTATTGCGGCGGTGCGGGCGCAGGGCATGAAGATCTACGCGGCGCACCTGTCAGAGACTGCCGTGGATTTCCGTGAAGTCGATTACACCGTCCCCTGTGCCATTCTGATGGGAGCCGAGAAAGCCGGCATCAGTGAGCAGGCGGCGGCGGAAGCGGATGCCCATATCACCGTACCGATGATGGGCATGGTGGAGTCGCTGAATGTGTCGACCGCCGCGGGGGTCATCCTGATCGAGGCGCAACGGCAGAGAAAAGAGGCTGGGCTTTATGATCTCGACCGCATGCCGGCGGCAGAAACAGCCCGCCATATGTTCGAGTCGCGTTATCAAAAGATCGCCTCCCATTGCCTGACCGCCGGTTTACCCTATCCGGAGTACGATGAGATGGGTGAGCTGCTTGATCCCGAGGCCTGCAAGGCGTTGCTGGCGCAAAGAGCCTGATCCGCTGACCTAACCGCAAACCGTTCGGAGGCTGTCCGTTGTTGTCGTTTCGCCCACTGGTACTGATGGCAGTCTACCTGGTCTGCGTGATGGCGCTGACGCTGGTGGCTGCCTCCTACACCCGCAGCTGGACACTGCAAGGCCTGCATGGCGAGGCATCGGACCGGCTGCTGAGCAATGTCACCCAGCTGCGTACCGCGCTGGACCAGTACCGCTACCTGCCGTTTGTGCTGACACAGAGCCGGGAGGTCCGTACCCTGCTGCGCCATCCAGATGCCGATGTGGGGGGGCCGGTGGACCGTTATCTGGAGCAGATCAACCTGGTGGCCGGATCCAGTGCGCTGCTGGTGCTGGACCTTAGCGGCTGGCCGCGCGCGTCCAGTAACTGGCGCGACCAGCAGCAGCTGCTTTCCAGCTCTCAGGCCGGCAAAGAGTATTTTCAGCAGGCGCTTTCCGGTCACGAAGGGCGCGAATTTGTTCAGGAGGGGACACCCTCTCGCGCTGCGCTTTACCTGTCGGCACCGATCTACGATCAGCAGGATCTGATCGGGGTCGCGGCGATGCGACTGGAGCTGGACAAGCTGCATGAGCAGCTGCCGATCGATTACCCCTTTCTTATTACCGGCATGGATGGCGAACAGCTGTTCAGCATGAATATGCCGATGCAGCTGCCACAGACCAGTGCCGAAGTGCTGGGCGATGGCACCCAGGTGCAGCTGGTGAGCCTGGATAAGACGCTTTACCTGGTGCATAGCGTGCAGCTGGACGATCTCAACTGGCGTGTCAGCGTGCTGGTGGATGCCCGCAGCGCCGGCCAGCAGCAGCGCATCGTCGCCGGCAGCATCGCCGGCGCCGGCTTTGCCCTGGCGCTGCTGATCCTCTATCTGCGTGAAAAGCGTCAGAAGCGCGCCTTGCAGCGTGAGCAGGCACGGGAGCGGGCGCTGAACCAGGAGCGTCAGCGCGATATGATCAGCACAGCCCAGGTGGGCCTGATCAACATCGATGCCCAGGGGATTATTCACTTCATCAACCCGATGGCGAGCCAGCTGTTTGGTGTAACCGCAGAGTCGATGCAGGATCGTGCCTTCAGTACCCTGATCGTGGACGAGGAGTCCGGGGGGCTGTTGCGCGAGACACTGAGTCGTCTCCACCGCACCCAGTCCGAACCGCTGACCAACGTTGAAACCTTTGGCCAAAAAGGCGATGGCAGCCTGTTCCCGATGATGGTGTCGGTGCGTGGCATGGCGCACCACCCGGAGCTCGGTTACCTGGTGACGGTGATCGATATCAGCCGCCGCAAACGGCTGGAACAGGCGCTGCGTGAAGCCAACGAGTCGCTGGAGCACAAGGTGGTCGAGCGTACCCAGGCGCTGGAGGAAACCCAGGCGGAGCTGGTACAGGCGGGCAAGCTGGCGGCTCTCGGGCGCATGTCCGCCCAGGTGGTCCATGAGCTGAACCAGCCGCTGACGGCGATCCGCACCTACCTGGCGATCGGCCGGCGTCAGCTGGACAATCCGCAGATGCAGACGGAGAACTACCGCCAGCTGGAAAGCCTGATCGACCGGATGGCGCTGATCACCGGCCAGTTGAAAACCTTCGCCTATAAAAAGCCGGAGAAACTGGCACCGGTACCGGTGGCGACGTCGATCGACCAGGTGCTCGGTCTGTTTCGTGGCCGCTTTGCCGAGATGAATCTGCAGCTCTGCTACGACCCGCCCGGACCGGAGGTGCAGCTGGCCGGCGATCAGGCACGCTTTGAACAGGTGCTGATCAACCTGGTAAAAAACGCCTGCGACGCCATGCAGAACCAGCAGCCTCCGCATCGTCTGACGCTGTTGGTCCGCGAGGAGAAGGATAAGGTCCTGCTGCGGGTGGAGGACAACGGCCCGGGGATCGACGCTGACCACCGGGAACAGCTGTTCGAGCCATTCTTCACCACCAAGGAGGTGGGCACCGGGCTGGGCCTGGGGCTCGCGATTGTTCACTCCATCGTGCGCGATCTGGGTGGCAGTATCCAGGTGGGCGAGGGGGGCGAAGGTGGGGCCCGTTTCGAGGTGACATTCAAGCGTCTTAACCCACAAACAGAGAAACCAACTGAAGAGGCGATATGAAAGCGGAACTGCCTGCCGATGCGGTGATTCAATGCCGTTGTGTCATGCTGGTCGACGATGAAGCGATGGTGCGCGAGTCCACCGAGCAGTGGCTGACTATGTGCGGTTTTCATGTGGTCTCCTTTGCCTCTGCCAAGGCGGCGCTTGAGCAGTTGACGCCCGCCTGGCCCGGCATTCTACTGACCGATGTGCGTATGCCGGAGATGGATGGTATGGAGTTGATGCAGGCGGCGCGGCAGAAGGCCGAAGGCCTGCCGGTAATTCTGCTCACCGCTCACGGGGACGTGGATATGGCGATCGGCGCGATGCATGACGGCGCTTACGATTTTATCGAGAAACCCTATGTGCCGGACCGCCTGGCGGAGACGATCCAGCGTGCCTGTGAGAAGCGCCGCCTGACGGTGGAAAACCTGCGCCTGCAACAGGACCTGGCCACCCGTTCCGGTCTGGACGCCAAGTTGATCGGTATCTCGCCGGCGATCACCCGGGTGCGTGACGAGATCCTGACCCTGGGGCAGCTGGATACCAACGTGATCATCTACGGTGAAACCGGCACTGGCAAAGAACTGGTAGCCCAGTGTCTGCACAGCTTCAGCAACCGCGCCGACAAGCCGTTTGTGCCGCTTAACTGCGGCGCTATCCCGGAAAATCTGATCGAGAGCGAACTGTTCGGCCATGAGGCCGGCGCTTTTACCGGTGCCAACAAGCGTCGCATCGGCAAGTTCGAGTACGCCAGTGGCGGCACCCTGTTTCTCGATGAGATCGAAAGTATGCCGCACAGCCTGCAGGTGAAGCTGCTGCGCGCGCTGCAGGAGGGCGTGGTCGAGCGGCTCGGCTCAAACAAGCCGATTCCGGTGGACCTGCGGGTGGTGGCCGCCGCCAAGGTGGATCTGCGCGACGAGGAGGGGTTCCGGGAGGACCTGTTTTACCGCCTCTGCGTATCGGAGCTGCACCTGACCCCGCTGCGGGATCGGCTCGATGACGTGCCGCTGCTGTTCGCGCACTACGTGGCGCTGGCAGCTACCGATCATCAGCGCGAGCCGCGTCCACTCAGCGACCACGATATCGATGCACTCCAGTCCTACGCCTGGCCCGGCAACGTGCGGGAACTGAAAAACGTGGCGATCCGTTTCGCTCTGGACCGGCGGGTCAGCGTGGCTGAGCTGCTGTCACGGGGGCAGCCGCCGCTGGCGACCGTTCGTGCCAATCAGCGCGGCTTGCCCCTGGCGGTGCAGGTGGCCGAGTTCGAGGCGCAGGCGATCCGCAACAGCCTGCGAACTCACGGAGGTAATATCAAGGTGGTTATGGATGAGCTGGACCTGCCGCGCCGCACCCTGAACCAGAAAATGCAGCGCTACGGCATCAGCCGCAGCGAGTTTGTGCCGGAGGGGGAGTAAGCGAAATTTTGCCTAGACCCGGGGAAAAACATAGGCGAAATTTTGCTTATACAGTCGGAATAGGAAAGGTGTCTTCATAAAATAAATATATAAAACAAATAGTTAGCATTTAATGCTGCATCTGGCCCACCCCTTGCTATGTTTAGAGGGATTGATATCAGGCGGCGGACACACCCCAATCCGGTCCGTCGTTTGCCAATAACCAAAACAAAAGGATGCAGGCATGAAGATCAATAAGCGCAATTTCCTCAAGGGCATGGGTCTGGCTCTGGCCGTGAGCGTTGCAACCGGCACCAGCGGACTGGCTCAGGCTGCTGAAGAAAACCGCTCTTATATTCTCGCCACCGCTTCAACCGGCGGTACCTTCTACCCGGTCGGTGTTGCCCTGGCGACGCTGGCCAAGGTCAAGCTGGAACCCACTACCGGCCTGGCACTCTCCGCGATCAACTCCGCCGGCTCTGGCGAGAACGTCAAAATGCTGCGCGAGAACGAAGCTCAGTTTGCGATTCTTCAGGGTCTTTACGGTGCCTGGGCCTGGGAAGGTGAAGGTCAGCTGAAAGACGCCGGCAAGCAGGATTATCTGCGCTCCGTTTCCATGCTGTGGCAGAACGTTGAGCAGTTTGTAGTGCGCTCGGACTATGCCGAAACCGGCACCATCAGCGATCTGAAAGGCTTTGAGGGTCGCAAGTTCTCCATCGGCAAGAAAAACTCCGGTACCGAAGGTTCAGGCCGTGAGATTCTCGGCAACCTGGGTATTGATGCAGACAGCTTCAACCTGGCTTACATGGGTTACGGTCCGTCTGCCGATGCCATGCAGAACGGCACCATCGACGGTATGAACATCCCGTCCGGCGTGCCGACCTCCGCGATCACCCGTGCTTATGCGGCCATGGGTTCAGACATTCAGATCCTGAACTTCACCGACGAGCAGATGAAGGAAGCGAACGGCAAGTACGACCTCTGGACCCGTTTCACCATTCCTGAAAACACCTACCCGGGTCAGACCCAGGAGATCAACACCATCGCACAGCCGAACTTCCTGGCGGTACGCGACGATGTCTCCGAAGAGGATGTCTACCAGCTGACCAAAACCATCTATGAGAACCTGACCTTCCTGAACGGTATCCACGCCGCCACCAAGGCGATGGCACTGGAGAAAGCGATTGCCGGGCTGCCGACACCGCTCCACCCGGGTGCTGCCCGTTACTACCGTGAAGTGGGCGTTGAGATCCCCGATCGTCTGATCGCCGAGTAAACCCCAGCCAGGGTTGTGATCCTGAAGTCAGCTCCCGTCCCGTGCATTCAATCGGGCGGGAGCTGTTGGTTGTTCTTATAAGAAATTAGAGGTCGTCTCATGACAGCTACCGATGATCAGCAGACGGAGGAGCGCCTGAAGAGCCTGGAACTGGCTCAGCGCGACGAGAATTCGCTGGTCGGCCGCTTCATTTACTGGGCGGGCGTTGTGTTTGCGCTGGCGCATATCTACTTCAACACTCTGGGCACCATGTCCGAGCTGTGGGTTTCCGCCATTCACTTTGCCGGCTTTGCCCTGATCACCGCGCTGATGGTACCGATGTGTACCCCCAAAAGTGCAGCGTCCGGTAAGCTGGTGCTGGCGATCGATCTGGCTATCGGTCTGGTAGCCGTGGCAACAACGATCTACCTGATGCTTTTCGAGGATGCCCTGTATGACAGGGGCGTTCACTTTATTACCTCCGACTGGATCGTGGCGATTGTGGCGATCGCGATCGGTCTGGAGATGACCCGCCGAACCACCGGCTGGTTTATCCCGTCGATGATCCTGGTGGCGCTGACCTACGTGTTCTGGTGGGGTCAGTACGTGCCCGGCATGTTCCAGTTCCCGGGGCTGTCGCTGGAGACGGTGCTGTTCCGCAGCTACTTCTCGTCAGAGGGGATGTTCGGTGCCATCGCACAGATTTCATGGACCTATGTGTTCATGTTTATTCTTTTTGGCGCCTTCCTGGTCAAGTCCGGTGCCGGTGATTTCATCATCGAACTGTCCCGTTGTGTGGCGGGCCGCATGATCGGTGGCCCGGGCCTGGTGGCCGTATTCGGTTCCGGCCTGATGGGTTCTGTGTCCGGTTCCTCCGTGGCCAACACCGTATCCACCGGTGTTATCACCATCCCGATGATGCGCAAGGCGGGCTTCCCGGCGCGTTTCTCCGCCGGTGTTGAGGCTGCGGCGTCCACCGGTGGTCAGCTGATGCCGCCGGTGATGGGGGCGGGTGCCTTTATCATGGCGTCCTACACCCAGATCCCTTACGTCACCATCATCGCCATCGCCGCACTGCCGGCGCTGCTGTACTTCCTCTCCGTGGCTTTCTACGTGCGCGTGGAAGCCAAGCGCAGCCATACCGAAGCGGTGGAATTGGAGGCGCGCCCGTTTAAAGAGGTGTTCAAGGAAGGCTGGCACTGCCTGTTGCCGCTGGTGGTGCTGGTGGCGCTGCTGATCTATGGCTTCACCCCGACCTACGCTGCCGGTATCTCCATTATCTCGGTAGTGGTGTCCTCCTGGCTGTCGCCGCGCAAGATGGGCGTTCGCGATGTGCTCGACGCACTGGCGCAGGGCTCTAAAAATATGGCGACCACCGCCATGCTGCTGATCGCCGTGGGCATCGTGGTCAACGTGGTGGCGATGACCGGTATCGGCAACACCTTCTCGCTGATGGTGACCGACTGGGCCGGTGGCAGCCTGCTGATCACCATCGTACTGGTGGCGCTGGCGTCCCTGGTGCTGGGCATGGGCCTGCCGGTGACCGCGGCATATATCGTGCTTGCGACCCTGTCTGCACCGGCGCTTTACAACCTGATGGCCGAGCGTGAGCTGATCGATATGATCGCCTCCGGTCAGCTGCCGGAAGCGGCGCGCACCATCTTCATGCTGATAGATCCCAACGCCATGACGGCGCTGGCCCAGCCGATGCCAACCGCGGATGCGGCGGCGCTGGTGGCCCAGGTGCCGGCGGACTTCAAGAGCCAGCTGATGCAGCAGGCACTGGATCCGACCATGTTGTCGATGCTGCTGCTGTCTGCGCACATGATCATCTTCTGGCTGTCACAGGACTCCAACGTGACACCGCCGGTCTGCCTGACCGCCTTCGCCGCGGCAGCGATTGCGCGCACACCGCCGATGGCGACCGGCTTTACCGCCTGGAAGATCTCCAAGGGTCTGTACGTGGTACCGCTGCTGTTTGCCTACACGCCGTTTATCGGCGGTAGCTGGGAGGAGGTGCTGCGCATCTTCCTGTTCGGCATTCTCGGTATGTACGCTTTCGTCGGCTTTATGGAAGGCTACCTGGAGGGCAAGCTCAACATTCTGCTGCGCCTGCTCAGCGGTGCCTGCGCGCTGGGGCTGCTCTGGCCCCACGGCAACCTGATCTATGACCTGATCGCCGCCGCCGCGTTTATTGCGCTGTTTGTCTTCAGTCGTCGCTTCCATACGCCGGTGCCAAAAGCCGCCGCTGCCTGAGGCTTGCTAGAGCACTGATGCTGGGCCGGGGAGAGCTCCGGTCCAGCAATATCTTTTTCTGAGACAGTGTATTCTAGGTCTCAACAGAGAAATTTCTGGTTTAAAGCTCTGTTAACCGATACTCTTCCTGTCGCGTTCGTGAAGTCACGGACGGCGTCGCTCGGACGGTTCCGGGCGCTTACGTTTACAAGCGAGAGTAATCATGACCGATAACACCGGTGTGCAACCTGTACGCCACTTTAACCGTATTGATCGTCTTCCCCCCTACGTTTTTAACATCACCTCCGAACTGAAGATGGCCGCGCGCCGTCGCGGTGAGGATATTATCGACTTCAGCATGGGCAATCCGGATGGCCCCACGCCGCCGCATATTGTCGAAAAGCTCTGCTCGGTAGCCCAGCGTGAAAACACCCACGGTTATTCCACCTCACGCGGTATTCCGCGCCTGAGACGGGCAATCTCCAACTGGTATAGCGACCGTTATGACGTGGAGATCGATCCGGAAGATGAGGCGATCGTCACCATCGGCTCGAAAGAGGGGCTGGCGCACCTGATGCTGGCCACCGTCGATAATGGCGATACCGTGCTGGTGCCTAACCCCAGCTACCCGATCCATATCTACGGCGCAGTAATTGCCGGTGCCCAGGTGCGTTCCGTGCCGCTGGTGCCGGGGGTGGATTTCTTCGTCGAGCTGGAGCGGGCGATCCGCGAGACCATTCCCAAGCCGAAGATGGTGATTCTGGGCTTCCCGTCCAACCCCACGGCCCAGTGCGTGGAGCTGGACTTCTTCGAACGTGTGGTCGCGCTGGCGAAGCAGTACGGCATTATCGTGGTCCACGACCTGGCCTATGCCGATATCGTCTACGATGGCTGGAAAGCACCGTCGATCATGCAGGTGCCGGGCGCCAAGGATGTGGCGGTGGAGTTTTTCACCCTGTCCAAGAGCTACAACATGGCGGGCTGGCGTATCGGCTTTATGGTTGGCAACAAGGAGCTCGTTCACGCCCTGGCGCGGATCAAGAGTTACCACGACTACGGTACCTTCACGCCGCTGCAGGTTGCGGCCATCGCTGCGCTGGAAGGAGATCAGCAGTGTGTGCGCGATATCGCTGAGCAGTATCGCCAGCGCCGCAACACCCTGGCCAAGGGGCTGCACGAGGCGGGCTGGATGGTCGATATTCCCAAGGCGTCGATGTATATCTGGGCGAAAATTCCCGAGCCGTATCGCGAGATGGGGTCGCTGGAGTTCTCCAAGAAACTGCTCGCCGATGCCAAGGTCTGCGTATCACCGGGGATCGGCTTTGGTGATTACGGCGACGATTATGTGCGCTTCGCGCTGATCGAAAACCGCGACCGCATCCGTCAGGCCGTGCGCGGCATCAAGTCGATGTTCCGCAAGGATGGTTTGATCGACGTGCCGACAGACAGTCGTTAAGCCATCGATTCCGGCAGGGCGTTTTTCGTAGGAACGACGCCCCGTCGCGATAACCCGCCGCGGTTATGAATGACCACCGTGCGGGATTCAATCGGCGCGAGGGTGTCATGCCCTTTGGGTGCGCGCCTCCTACCATCTAATTACCTGCCCCGGAATAAAACTCGTCCATCAATCTCGCCACCTGCGGAAACGCCTGCGCCAGAATATCCGGGCGCTCAAAATGGTACTCGCTGGTAACGGCGAAAAACTCAGTGGGTGCGGTGGCCGCGTACGGGTCGATCAGCGTGTCTTCGCCTTTGTCCAGCTGGCGGTTCAGGGTATCGAAAGCCGCGCTAAACTCCCGCGTCCACTCGCTGTTGTCCATCCCCCGGTGCAGCGGCGGGAAGCCGTTGAACGAACCGTTGCGGTTATCCAGTACATGGGCGATCTCGTGGATGACCACGTTATGTCCCCGGTCCATCCATCCCGATTCCAGTACATCGGGCCAGGCCAGCACCAGGGTGCCGTGATCCCAGGCCTCGCCGCTCAGCGCTTCATAGCCTTCGTGGACGATACCGAACTCGTCCGGGGCGTCATGACGCACCAGAAACGGTGCCGGGTAGATAACGATCTCGCGGATCGGCGCAAGCCACTCCATACCCAGTTCCAGTACCGGCAGGCACGCCAGGGTGGCAATTCGTGCGCCCATAGAGGAATCTGGCTCCAGCCCGTCACCACCGAAAAACTGTTTCTCCTGGATAAAGCGCTCGCTGAGCCGGCGCAGTCTGGACTGCTTGTCAGCTGTTAATGCCCTCAGCAGCGGTACAGACTGGAGTGTGGCCAGCCAGAGCTCGTCATCGATCGCATCAACCGGTTCTTCATGACCGGAGAGGATGGCAAAAATTCTGTCAAACACCCGGTGGCTCCGTCGACGTAAATAATCCTCAGTCTAACCGATAATTTCCGCTGGCGAGTGAGTAACAAGTCCCGATCCAGGCACTCACAGTTGCCCTAACTTTGCTAATCTTTTCAGGTCACCGGCAGGGAAGAATTTTGCTCTGAGAACGTCTATCATACGCGCCCCTGTTTTCCCCCACCCAGAACGGAGTTGAGGTTTTGTCCAACGAGCAGTTTGTTCCCGGTCAGCGCTGGATCAGTAATACAGAAGCCGATTTGGGGCTTGGCATAGTCATAGAGTGCGTCAACCGGCGGGTGGAGATCGGTTTCCCGGCGGTCATGGAGCAGCGCACTTACGCCATGGACAACGCGCCGCTGAGCCGGGTGATCTACGAACCGGGTGAGGCCGTCAACAATCACGACGGCGATCAGCTCGAGATCCTGGAGCGGATGGAAAACCGCGGCTGTTTTATCTACCGCTGCACCGACCAGAATGGCGCGGAAGTGATCCTGCCCGAGCCTGATCTGGATAGCGCCGTGCACTTTGCGCGCCCGGAACAGCGCATGCTGGCGGGGCAGATCGACCGTCATGGCCTGTTCAAGCTGCGCGTCCGTACCCTCGAGCACCATCACCGGCTGATGAGCTCGCCGGTCAACGGCCTGCTGGGCGCCCGCGTTCAGTTGCTGCCACACCAGTTCCATATCGCGGTTGAGCTCTCCTCCCGCGAACATCCGCGGGCACTGCTGGCGGACGAGGTCGGCCTGGGTAAAACCATCGAAGCCGGCCTGGTGCTGCACCAGCGCCTGATCAGTGGCCGTGCCAGTCGGGTGCTGGTGGTGGTGCCGGATAACCTGGTGCACCAGTGGCTGGTGGAGCTGCTGCGCCGTTTCAACCTGATGTTTACGCTGCTGGATGAAGCGCGCTGTGAAGCGCTGCTGGAAGACCTGTACGCCGGCAACCCGTTTGAATCGGCCCAGCTGATTCTCTGCCCGCTGTCGCTGCTGACGCACCGGGATGCGCGCCTGAACCAGGCGATGCGGGCTGACTGGGACCTGATGGTCGTAGATGAGGCGCACCACCTGGGCTGGTCACCGGAAGCGGCAAGCCATGGCTATCGTTGCATCGAAGCGCTGTCGCAGAAGGTGCCGGGCGTGCTGCTGCTGACCGCCACCCCGGAGCAGCTGGGACCGGAAGGGCACTTTGCCCGTCTGCGTCTGCTGGACCCCGAGCGTTACCACGACCTGGATGCGTTCAAGGCGGAGAGCGACCGTTTCCATCACCTCAGCCACACCATTGCGCCGTTGCTTGAAGAGAAGGGGCCGGACCTGCTCGCCTCAGACAGCCGGATTCAGCAGGAGGTCGCCGGCTGGCTTGGCGATGAGGCACTGGGTAACTGGCTGGCACTGCCGGGCGAACAGCGTGAGCGGGGCCTGGCTGCGCTGATCTCCCAGCTGGTGGACCGTCACGGTACCGGCCGTGTCCTGTTCCGCAACACCCGTGAAAGCGTCAAGGGCTTCCCCCAGCGCCTGCTCGATGCCGTTCCACTTGAGACACCGGCAATCTACGAAGAGGCTGCGGTCACCGCCTCCCTCGATGAGATGCTGCACCCTGAGAAACTGCTGGGTAGCGATTGGGTCGACGTGGACCCCCGTGTTGAATGGCTGGTGAACTGGCTGCGCGATCACAAGCGCGAAAAGGCACTGGTGATCTGTGCCGATGCGAAAACCGCTGTCGCGCTGGAGGAGTACCTGAACCTGCGCGAGGGTATCCGTACGGCGGCCTTCCACGAGGGCATGTCGCTGATCAACCGTGACCGTGCGGCGGCTTACTTCGCCGACGTGGAACTGGGCGCACAGGTGTTGATCTGCTCCGAGATCGGTTCGGAAGGGCGTAACTTCCAGTTCGCCAGCCACCTGGTGCTGTTTGATCTGCCGCTGAGCCCGGATCTGCTGGAGCAGCGCATCGGTCGTCTGGACCGTATCGGTCAGCGCAACGATGTGGAGATCCACGTGCCTTATTTCCAGGAGAGCGCCGTGAGTGTGCTGCTCGACTGGTATGACAGTGGCCTGGAGGCGTTTACCCGTGTCTGTGCCAGTGGCGAGGCGATCTACCACCAGTTTGCCGAGGATCTGAACACCTGTCTGACCGATCCGTTGAATACCGAGGCGTTGGAACAGCTGATTACCGAAACCCGTGATGCCCGCATCGAACTCGAAAACCGGGTATCGGCGGGGCGTGACCGCCTGCTTGAGCTGGGTAGCTGCGATACTGCCCGTGCCGAGGAGCTGACAGCGGCCGTGGTTGAAGCGGAAGCCGGTGAGGAGTTGCAGGCTTATGCCGAAAAACTGTTCGACCGCTTCGGTGTCGACACCCAGCCGCACGGCGAGGACGGCCTGGTACTGCACATGGGCGAGCATATGCTCTGCCAGCTGCCGGGCCTGGGGGATGAAGGGCTGACACTGACCTTTAACCGCGAGCGTGCGCTATCCCGCGAGGATATCGAGTACATGAGCTGGGAGCATCCGTTGCTGGCCGGTACCATGGAGCTGATCCTGCGTGGCGAGTACGGCAACAATTCTCTGTGCACGCTGAAACTGCCACCATTGCCGGCAGGGACCTTGCTGCTGGAGGCGATCTACCAGCCGAAGACCACCGCACCGCGCAGCTACCAGCTTGAGCGCTATCTGCCGCAGGGGCTGGTGCGGGTGCTGGTCGGCCCCAACGGCCAGAACCTGGCCCAGGCGCTGGGACACGCACCGCTCAACAAACTGGCGGAGACCGTATCCCGCAACGCATCGCAGAATATGGTGCGTCTGGCGCGTGATCAGATCGTCGAGCAGCTCAAGCAGGCGGACACCCATGCCAATAAAGAGCTCCAGCCTCTGATCAATGAAGCGCTCGAAAGAGTGAACGCAGAGCAGGGGGCTGAGGTCCAACGTCTCAAGGCGCTGGCTGAGGTGAATGCAGGCATCCATCCGCAAGAGGTTGAAGCCCTGGAGGCCCGCCGCGACGCGATGGTGTCAGCGCTGTCGAAAGCAGAGTTGAAACTGGATGCCCTGCGGGTATTCCTGGTACGGGAATAAACCTTTGGCGATGCTTCGCTTTGGCGTTTAGACTCGTAAACAAATGCGCAGAGCAGTGATCGATGTGGGAGCAGTAGAGTTGGAGCAATCCGGGGCGTATCAACGCAGGCATCGGCCAGGTTTCTGGCTGGCGCTCTCACTGCTGCTGCTCGCCCAGCTGATATTGGGGCCGCTGGTCCAGACTCCCCATAGCAACCAGATCCCGCATGTTGATGCTGAGCAGCGTTTCAGCGTCGCGCAGATGAGCTGTCATACCGATGACGCAGGCTGTTACCCGGCCGCCATGGACCATCAGGGTGCGGACTGTTGTGACCAGGCGGGACCCAGTGACTGCGCCGATCATTGCTCATCGACCAGCATGGCGATGCTCGCGCCATTGCAACCGGCTGTTGATTCACCGGCACTCGCGCCTTCCCAGGCGAGGGCCTCGCCGGCTTCTCCCTTTGTGACACCTCCCGAACAACCTCCAAGGTTTGGCTGATTCATCCGTAGACCCGGGCGCTGCGGCGTTCCTGCTGTTGTTTATTGTTTGGAGAAATCACATGAAATTGGGAAAAAAATTGGTTTTCGCCGGCCTGATTACCGGTAGCAGTCTGATCCTGGCCGCCTGTTCCGACACTGAGGCGCAGGATGGTGCAGGCAGTACCCAGGCCACCGCTGCCGGTCCGGTGGCGCTGGATGTATACAAGAGCCCAACCTGTGGCTGTTGTGAAAGCTGGATTGAACACGCCGATACCCACGGCTTTACGTCGAATATTCATCATCCCGAGAACCTTAATGGGGTCAAGGATGAGCTGGGGATTGCGCCGCGATTCCGCTCCTGTCACACCGCTGTGACGGAGGAAGGTTACGCCTTCGAGGGGCATGTGCCGGCCAAGCTTGTACAGCGTTTTCTCGATAACCCGCCTGAAGGCGCGCTGGGTCTGGCGGTACCGGGCATGCCGGCGGGAAGCCCGGGCATGGAGTATGGCGACCGTTTCGATCCCTATCCGGTTGTCCTGCTCTACGAAGATGGTCGGTTCGAGTTGTATGAAGAGATCAATGAACAGGAGATGCAGTATTGAAACCCTTGCTTAAATCGCTGTTTCCGGCGCTTTTCCTGACACTGGCGGCGCTTGTTGCGGCGCCGGTTTCGGCGCACAGCATGCTGGCCAAGTCGCAGCCCGCCGATGGTGCTCTGATGCAGGAGAAGGTCGACGAACTGGTGCTGGAGTTCGGCCAACCGGTACGCCTTCTGCGGGTGGATTTGACCAAGGCCGAGGGCGCGCCGATCGATATCGACTTCATCCCCTCCATCGGTCCCGGCACCACCTTTGATGTGGCGGTGCCTGAGCTGGCACCGGGTGACTACAAGGTGCACTGGATGCTGATGGGCGAGGATGGTCACAAGGTTACCGGCAGCTTCGGCTTTAGCCAGCGCTGATCTAACCCCTGACTCACCAGGCTGATGGAGGCCCGATTTGACTGAATGGGACGGTCTGACACTACTGACCCGCTGGTTGATCTACATCTCACTGTCCACCGCCCTTGGCGGTGCCATCAGCCTGCGTTTTCTGCGCCGTCAGGAAACGATTCTCTCTCGTCTGCGCCTCTATACCCTGGTATCCCTGTTCTCAGGGCTGCTGGCCTCCCTGGCCTACTTTTTTGTCAGGGTGGGGGCGTTCTCCGAAACCGGCCTGGCCGGTATGTTCGATCCCATGATGCGGCAGGTGCTTTGGCAGTCACCGGTGGGTGATGAGCTTTTGCTCAGGCTGCTGGGTTTGGCTGTGCTGTTTGTGGCGTTGCTGCTGACGCTGCCGCTGAACCGCTCGGGCCGGGTCGGTGCTGCAGAAGTGCTGTGTCTGCTGACAGGGAGTGTGCTGCTGGGTGCCTCTTTCAGTCGCACCGGGCACACCACGCAGCTGGACCTGTTTGCCTCGGCTCTACTGACCATCCATGTGATCATCGGTGCCTGGTGGATCGGCTCTATCTACCCGCTATGGCTGGTCACTCATCGCCTCTCCCGCGAACGGGCGCGCCATGTGCTGGAACGGTTTGGCTCGCTGGCGTTCAAGGGAGTGGTGCTGCTGGTGCTGGCCGGTGGCGTGCTTGTCTGGCGCCTGACCGGTGGTGGCCAGGGGATCCTGACCACGCCCTATGGGTTCTGGCTGGTGTGCAAGGGTGCGTTGGTGGCGCTGATTCTGGTGATCGCGGCTTACCACCGGTATCAGCTGGTACCGGCGCTTGTCGATGGCGGCACGCGAGCGCGCCTGAAAAAGTCCCTGACCCTGGAAAAAGCGGCTGGCTGGGGCATTTTCGGCGCTACTACGGTGCTTGCCACGCTGGTGGGGCCGGGTCACTGAGCCGGTTGACCAGGGTTATTCAGCTCCAGGCGGGTTTGTTCGATCACCAGATTTCGGAACCACCGATGCATCGGATCCTGATGGTAGCGTGCATGCCAGTACAGATAGAAGTGGATGATAGGTTGCGGAATCTCCTTCGGTAGAGGACGTGTCACCAGCTTACGATTCTGGCACAGCCACTCCACCTGGCGTTTCGGCAGCGCAAAGACAAGGTCCGTGTTTTCACAGAAATCGGGCACGTTGAAAAAGCTCGCCAGCCGCGCCGCGACTTGTCTGCGGTAACCCATCTGCTTCAGATGAGTGTCGATAATGGCAGGGCCCCTGCCACTGATTGATACAAACCCGTGGGTCGCTTCCAGGTAACGCTCCAGCGTCATCTCGCCCTGTGCGAGGGGGTTGTCTAATCCCATCACGCATTCCGAGTAGGTGTTATCTATCTCAACCCGGTGAAACTGGTCGGTGGCGAAGTCTGGCTCCTGTCCGCTCAGCGCCAGGTGGAGTTCGCCGCGGGCAAGGCTGACAAAGTAATCGCTGGGTTTGGAATGAATTTCCAGGCGCATACCCGGGGCATCACGACGCAGTTTTTGCATGACCCCCGACATATACAGGGTTGCTTCAAGATCCAGGCACCCCATGTGCAGGCTGCCCGACGCTTCGGCTGGATCGAAGGATAGCGGGGCCACCATCTGCTTCACCCCGGAGATCACATTCTTGAGCATCGGTTGTAAGTGGCGGGCGCGGGCGCTCAGATCGTATCCATGTTCGCCCCTCACCAGCAGCTGGTCAGCAAACAGTTCACGCAGCCGCTGCAGGGCCCGACTGACCGCCGGCTGGCTCATATTCAGGCGCTGGGCGGCGCTGGTTACCTGTCTCTCTTCCAGCAGCGCATCCAGTACGACCAGCAGGTTCAGGTCGATGGCGCGCATATTCACTTCACGCATAATGATAATCACAAATATTCATTGGGAGCATTTATTCTCTGTATTTATGCTCTCGCCATCAAGATATTCAAACTGAGTGTTCCCGATTTCATGTCATCCCAGGTTTCCCTACGCAACAGTTCCAGCCATTACGGCCTGCTCAGCATTCTGATCCACTGGATCATGGCGCTGGCGATCATCGGCCTGTACCCGCTGGGGTTATATATCGATTCGCTGAGCTACTACGACCCGGCATACCGTACGGTGCCGCACTGGCATAAAAGCATCGGTATGCTGGTGTTTGCCACGCTGTTTATCCGCATCGTCTGGAAGCTGTTCAACGCCAGGCCGCAGCCACTGCCAAGCCATGGAACTCTTGTGCGTATTGCCACCAAACTGGGCCATCTGGCGCTCTATCTGCTGATGTTCGTCGTGCTTGCTTCCGGTTACATGATCTCCACCGCCGATGGTGCCCCGATCGAGGTATTCAACTGGTTTGCCGTACCGGCGCTCCCCGAGTTGGTAGAGCGTCAGGAGGATGTGGCCGGCGACGTGCATTACTGGGTGGCCACGGCGTTGATCGCGCTGGCGGGCCTGCATGCGCTGGCGGCTCTCAAGCACCACTTTATCGACAGGGATGAAACCCTTGCTCGCATTTTTAACGCTAAACAGGAGAAGTAACAGGATGAAAATGACCGCTCTCAAAGGGGCCGCGCTGGCGGGTTTCCTGGCTGTCGCACCGAGTGCTTTCGCTGCAGATTACGCCGTTGATACCCAGGGCATGCATGCGTCTGTAAACTTCCGTATCAACCACCTGGGTTTCAGCTGGCTGACAGGGCGCTTTAACGATTTTGACGGTACCTTCAGCTACGACGCTGAAAATCCGGCGAACTCCAGCGTGAGCATGGAAATCGATACCGCCAGCCTGACCACTAACCACGCTGAGCGTGACAAGCACATCCGCAGCGATGACTTCCTCGACGTGGATGAATATCCGACAGCCACTTTCCAGAGCACCTCGTTCGTGCCCAATGAGGATGGTACTGGTGTACTGACCGGTGACCTGACACTGCATGGTGTCACCAACGAAGTGACAGTGGACGTGACCAAGATCGGTGAAGGCGAAGATCCCTGGGGCGGCTATCGCGCCGGTTTCTCCGGCACAACCGAGTTCAAACTGAAAGACTTCGGCGTCGATTACAACCTGGGTCCGGCTTCCGAGACGGTTTACCTCGATATCGAGCTTGAAGGTGTTCGCAAGTAAGGCCGCTTTTCCAGCCTGATCAGGCGGGTTCCTACAAAGCCAGGGTGATTCCCTGGCTTTTTTCGTTAGGGATTTTGATCCAGAAAAGATACAGTATCATCGCGCCTGATCGGGTCGGCTGACCACAGGCGCGGTCTCTTCTATGCTGATCCGGTACCTGTAAGAGACAACACTGGGCAACAAGTACAAAGCGGAGCGGTAATGCTGAAACAATCTAACTTCCGGGAGCTGGGGTGCGCAGAATGCGCAAGCTCGGAGTGCCTTGATTTCGAATTCACCATGGCGTTTCAGCCGATCGTTAATATCCGTACCCGTTCGGTATATTCCCAGGAAGCGCTGGTACGTGGCCTGAATAATGAGCCGGCCGGTGTGGTGTTTGAGCAGGTGAACGAAGGTAACCGCTACGCGTTTGATCAGGCATGCCGCGTCAAGGCGATTCAGCTCGCTGCCAAGCTGGGCATCGATTCCTATTTGAATATCAATTTTCTGCCGACAGCCGTGTATCGCCCGGAGCTGTGTATCCGCACTACCCTGGCGGCTGCAGCGCAGTATGGATTTCCCCCCGAGCGGATCATCTTCGAGTTTACCGAGGTTGATCAGGTGGACAGCCCGGAGCACCTGCTGAGTATCGTTGAGCATTACCGCCATCTTGGTTTCAAGACCGCCATCGATGATTTCGGTGCCGGCTATTCCGGTCTAAATATGTTGGCGGATACGCCGACGGACCTGATCAAGCTGGATATGGCCCTGGTCCGCAATATCGATCAGGACAAAACCCGTCAGGCCATAGTACGTGGTGTCGTTGCCATCTGCCGGGAATTGCAGATCGAGGTGATCGCCGAAGGTGTCGAAACCGCCTCCGAGGTGAAAGCGCTGGCGGAAGAGGGGATCGAGCTGATGCAGGGCTATTATTTTGCCCGGCCTTCCTTCCGTTCTGTTGCGACCATTGACGATAGTAAATACGCTGTCTGATCTGCCGATCTACAGCTGCTGCTGGATCTCCTCTGTTGCCGGATTAGAGCGCCATGAACCTGGAAGTGTTACTGCTTTTTATACCCGCCTGTTTTGCCCTCAACCTGACACCGGGACCCAATAACCTGCTGGCCATGAACAATGCCCAGCGCTTCAGTCTGACCAGCGCACTGCTGGCCGGCGTGGGACGGCTGCTAGCCTTTGCCTTGATGATCGCGCTGGCGGCCGGTGGTCTGGCGATGGTGCTTTATACCTCGGAGTTCGTCTTTACCGCCATCAAGGTGATCGGTGCGCTGTACCTGTTCCATACCGCCTGGAAGCTCTGGTTTGTGGGCACGGGGAAACAGCAGGATGTGAAGCCGGATTCAACGCCGGGCCTGCAAGCGCTGATGAAGCAGGAGTTCCTGCTGGCGGCGGGTAACCCCAAGGCGATTTTGATCTTCACGGCGTTTCTGCCCCAGTTTGTTGATCCGGCCGGCAATGTGCCGCTGCAGTTTGCTATCGTCGGTGGCCTGTTTCTGCTGATGGAGTGGGTCGCTATCGGCCTGTATGGCGCGGCGGGCGTTTATCTGCGTCAGTGGTTCGCGCGCCCGGCGGGGCAGCGGCTGTTCAACCGTATCTGCTCGGTTCTGCTGGCCGGCGCCGGTGGCGGGTTGCTCGTTTCCCAGCGTTGAAAGTTTGAAATTTCCTTCTGTTGCAGCCACGGTTTAAGGAACAGTGGCAACAGAAGGAGATAACGTGAGTGACTTTCTTCAACACTGGCAAGATGCTGCCCTGACCAGCACGGGCTTTTTCTGGAGCGCCCTTTGGGCCTTTGTTCTCGGTTACCTGATCAGCAGTCTTATCCAGGTACTGGTCACCGAGCGCCGGATGCAGCGTGCGATGGGCAGCGATGGCCCGCGCAGCGTGGGGCTCGGCACGCTGTTTGGTTTTATCTCCAGCTCCTGCAGCTTCGCCGCGCTGTCGACAACCCGGGCGCTATTCCAGAAAGGCGCGGGGCTCGTACCATCCATCGCCTTCCTGCTTGCCTCCACCAACCTGGTTATCGAACTCGGTTTCGTTATCGCCATTTTCCTTAGCTGGCAGTTCGTCGTCGGCGAGTATCTCGGCGGTGTGCTGCTGATCCTGTTCGCCTGGCTGTTTATCCGGCTCACCAACCCGAAAAAGCTGATCCGCCAGGCGCGGGAGAAAGCCGCTGGAGACGGGGATGATGACGATGACAACGGAAGCGACTGGAAACAGACGATTACCTCACGCCAAGGTTGGCAGCAGATCGGCCAGACCTATGTGATGGAGTGGCAGATGGTCTGGCGCGATGTACTGATCGGTTTTACCCTGGCGGGTGTGATATCGGCCTTTGTACCGGATACGTTTTTCCAGACCCTGTTTGTCGGTTCGGGCAGAGGTGAGGCGCTGGATGTCCGCTTCTGGGAGGTGCTGGCACAGACGATTATCGGCCCGGTGGCGGCGTTTTTCACCTTCATCGGATCCATGGGGAATATTCCGCTGGCGGCGCTGCTGTATGACCACGGCGTCAGCTTCGCCGGTGTCATGGCGTTCATCTTCTCTGATCTGGTGGTATTGCCGGTGCTGCGCATCAATGCTGGTTACTATGGCTGGCGCATGGCGCTCTATATTCTGCTCACGCTGCTGCTCGGTCTCGTCTGCGTCTCCCTGCTGATGCACTACGGCTTTTCGATGCTGGATATGCTGCCGGATGCGGCGCAGAGCGAGTCGATTCTGGAGCGGGACTTTTTTGCGCTGAACTATGGCTTCTGGCTGAACCTGGTGGCCGTGCTGGTGACACTGGCGCTGCTGGGGTTTGCCCGCCAGGCGATGCAGGGTGATCAGGCGGGCCATCAGCATCACCCTGGCGAGGATCACGGCGAGGACCAGAGTGAGTCTGGGCACGGCCATGAGACTGAGCCGTCCCCTGGGGAATCTGGCCATCAACACCATCATCACGATCAGGGTAGCGCTGGTCTGGGTGACCGGGTGCTGAATAGCCTGGTTGTTGTGGCTTTTATCTGGTTGGTCGCCGGTCTGCTGCTGGCCCTGATCCTTTAGCCAGGGATGAGAAAACCTTGCCGGGCCTTTTGCCTGTCCCCGGGCTCTCTGGCACTCTTTAGCGCTGGTTAACGACTCACAGGGAACATGAAGTGCTCAGCGAACAGTGTAAGACCCGTGTGCAGGGTTATCTCGACAGCAGTGGCTCGGGGCCGGGGAAAATCATTGATTGGATACTGATCGGGCTGATCGTCTATTCCGTGGTCACGCTGACCATCGATACTATCCCCGGGCTGTCGCCGGCACTGAAGCGCTTTCTGACAATATCCGAGGTGGTCGTCACCCTGATATTTACCCTGGAGTATGCGCTGAGGGTCTATTCTGCGCCGAATCGCTGGCGTTATATCTTCAGTTTCTGGGGTCTGATCGACCTGGTGGCGATCGCGCCGTTCTACATTTTCCTGGGGCTTGGCCTTGCCGGCGTCGACCTGCGCGGCGTCCGTGCCTTTCGACTGCTCCGAATACTGCGCTTGCTCAAACTGGCACGTTACAGCCGCACGCTGGCGCGCTTTCATCGCGCCTTTGAGCTGGCCCGTGAAGAGCTGCTGATCTACCTGCTGCTGACACTGATTCTGCTGTTTGTCTCTGCCACCGGGATCTACTACTTTGAAAATCCGGCCCAGCCTGACGCCTTCGCTTCTATACCCCATTCACTCTGGTGGGCGATGGTCACCCTGACCACCGTCGGCTACGGCGATGTTTACCCGATAACCGCCGGCGGACGTTTCTTTACCTTCTTCGTGTTGATGGTTGGGCTCGGCATAGTGGCCGTGCCCACGGGGCTGATCTCCAGTGCGCTGTCACAGGTCCGTCGAGAGGAGAGCGATGCCCGGCTGGCAGCGCTGGAGGCCGAAGAAGCGGCGCAAGGCAGGGGCGATGGCTGATCTGTTGTCGCGGGTACATAAGGTCAGCCAGGATGCCCTGGCCAGCGGTGCGCTGGAACCGATACCGACCTGTCAGGAGGTGGTCGAAGAGCAGGGCGTTGAGTTCCTGCTGCGGGTGCTGGATAACCTCTCCCGCAAGGATGAGGCGCGGGATAAACTGAAACGGGCCGGCGCCCACAGAACAGATCCGTTTCTGCCTTACGACCCGGCCCTCTATGTGGAGGAGGTGGCACCACGCCATCGCTGCCTGCTGAACAAGTTTAACGTGGTGCAACACCATGTTCTGATCGTGACCCGTGAGTTCGAGCCGCAGACTGATCTGCTTGATGCTGGGGATTTCCAGGCGCTGGTTCACTGCATGGCGCAGATGCCGGGACTGGGCTTTTTCAATGGCGGCGAGATGGCAGGTGCCAGTCAGCCGCACAAGCATCTGCAACTGATACCGCTACCGATGGCACCTTTCGATGTGCTGCCATTCTCTGCTTCGATCGCTGAGGTTCCGGTCGGCGGACCTCAGTGTTGCCCTGCCTTATTGTTCCGGCACGGGTTGATCCGTTTCCCATCATCCCCATCTAAAGAAACCAAGGAAAATGCTCAGGTAATGCTGAGGGCGTATCTTACGCTCAGGACCTATCTGGATCTCGGTGAGGCCGACCCCTACAACCTGCTTGTCACTGATGAGTGGATGATGCTCGTGCCCCGTTCGCAGGAAAAGTGGCAGGGGATCTCGTTTAACGCCCTGGCGTTCTGCGGTGCGATGCTTGTCAGAGATGGGGAACAGGCATCGCTGTTGAAAAAAGAGGGGCTGATGCAGGCACTGGCCGCTGTCACCTGAGGGGGGATTTTTAACCCGCAGTTTCCGCTATTTTTGTGCTGTCAGAGCAGTAAAACGACGCCGCCGGCGGCCTAGACTCTTTGCCACGGACTGGCGTTGTTTACAGATGTTGTGGCCAAACCCATCGCCATAAGCGTGACGACCAATGTACACGCACGGCAAACACTGAAGGTGAACGATGAAAGCAGCTAAGCTTACCGCTCCGGGCGGCTTGCAGAATATCACTATTGAAGAGGTCGCGGACCCGGGCGCCCCGGCCCCTGGTGAGATCCGCGTGGCAGTGCGTGCCTCCTCCCTAAACTTTCACGACCTGCTGGTTGCCAACGGTAGCAGCCCCACCGCAGATGGTCGTGTGCTGATGTCCGATGGCGCCGGCGTTGTGGAAGCGGTCGGTGAAGGCGTCAGTGAATTCAAGGTGGGCGATGCCGTTGTTTCCTGCTTCTTCCCGCAGTGGTCGGCGGGGCCTGCGTTCACTGAAGTGGGCAACTTTGCCGGCACACCGGGCGATGGCATAGACGGCCTGGCCGCCGAATACGTGGTACGCCCGGCCTCTGCGTTCACCCACGCGCCCAAAGGCTGGAGCCATACTGAAGCCGCCACTATCACCACGGCGGGTCTGACCGCCTGGCGCGCGCTGATCGGCGATGGCCAGCTCAAGGCGGGCGATACCGTACTAACCCTCGGCACCGGCGGCGTCTCTATCGCTGCTATCCAGATTGCGCGTATGCACGGTGCCAGGGTGATCGTCACCTCGTCCTCCGATGAAAAACTCGCCCGCGCCATGGAGCTGGGCGCTACCGCCGGCATCAACTACCGTACCCAACCCGACTGGGCAGAAAAGGTGATGGAGCTGACCGACGGCAAGGGGGCCGATCATGTGATCGAACTGGGCGGTCCGGGCACCCTGGCGCAATCGATTCAGGCAGCGACCGTTGGCGGGCATATTTCGCTGATCGGTGTGCTGACGGGGCTGCAGGGTGATGTGCCGACCGCACTGCTGATGGCCAAGCAGATACGCCTGCAGGGGCTGATCGTAGGGAGTCGCCTGCAGCAGCAGGACTATGTAGCGGCGCTGGAAGCCTCGGGTGTTAAACCGGTGATCGACAAGGTGTACCCGCTCGAATCGATCGCTGAAGCGTTCGAGTACCAGACCAGCGGCAGCCACCTGGGCAAAATCTGCCTGGAGTGGTAAGGCCAGACTGTCAAAGCCCGCCTCCTTGAAGGCGGGCTTTGCTTTAATTCTTTATCTACCTGGTACCTTCAGCCCAGGTGTTTACCGGTCTATCTGGGGCAGGCTGCCCCAATAACTAGCCCGGTAGCGTAACAGCAAACCCCGCTCACAGAGTTCTCTGACCTGATCCTCAACAGAAGGCCTACCCGTTTTGACACAGACGGATGCCCGTCTATGCTAAAAACCACAACTAAAATAAGGTCAAGTGGAGGCACCCCCAATGGCTTCCAGCCCCACCGGTGAAGACGGCTCAGCCGTTGCATATCCGGTTATCCATAAAGCCAAAGCCGCAGCCGGCACTCAGCCGAATCTGATCGACTATGAGGCAACCCGGGCAGAGTTCACCTGGGACAGCATCCGCTCTGAACTCGACGGCCTGCCTGGTGATTGCGGGCTCAATATTGCCCATGAAGCGGTGGACCGCCATGTGGCCCATGGCCGGGGCGACAAGATCGCTCTGCACTGGCTGGGCAAAAGCGGCGATTCGCTGGAATTCAGTTTCGACTCTCTGCGCCGCCAGACGAATCGTTTTGCCAATCTCCTGCAGACCCTCGGTGTCGGGCAGGGCGATCGTGTCTTCGTACTCTGCACCCGCATTCCTCAACTCTATATCGCAGCGCTGGGTACCCTGAAACATCGCGCGGTGTTCTGCCCGCTGTTCTCCGCCTTTGGTCCCGAACCTATTGCCGAGCGGGTCAACGCCGGTGAGGGCAGGGTGCTGGTGACCACACGCAAGCTGTACGAGAAAAAGATCGCGCCTTACCGCGAGACGATGCCGGGGCTTAAGTTTGTGCTGCTGGTGGATGAGGCCGGTAGCCAAATCGATCTGCCCGGTACCTTTGATCTGCAGGCATTGATGAGCGCCGCCAGCGAGGAATACAGCATCGGCCCCACCGATCCCGAAGATATGGCGCTGCTGCACTTCACCAGTGGGACCACCGGCAAGCCCAAGGGGGCGATTCATGTGCACCAGGCGGTGATGATGCACTACATGACCGGTAAATACGCCCTGGACCTGCACGAGGACGATATCTTCTGGTGTACGGCTGACCCCGGCTGGGTCACCGGGACCTCCTACGGCATCATCGCGCCGCTGCTGCATGGTGTGACCATGCTGGTGGATGAGCCGGATTTTGATGGTCCCCGCTGGTACAGCGTCCTGCAGGATCAGGGCGTCACGGTGTGGTACACGGCTCCCACGGCGATCCGCATGCTGATGAAACTGGGTACCGATCTGGCGAAACAGTACCACTTCAATCGACTGAGGTTCGTCGCCAGTGTCGGCGAGCCACTGAATCCCGAGGCGGTGGTCTGGGGACAGGATGCCCTGGGAATGGCGATCCACGACAACTGGTGGCAGACCGAAACCGGCGGCATCATGATCGCCAACCTGCCGGCGCTGGATATTCGTCCCGGCTCCATGGGGCGTCCGCTACCTGGGATCACGGCCACCATCGTGCGTCGCCTGGAAGAGGGCGGCATAGAAGAAATCACCGACCCGAACGAGGAGGGCGAACTGGCACTGACGCCGGGCTGGCCCTCCATGTTTCGCGGTTATCTGCACAATGAAGAGCGCTACAACCGCTGCTTTGTCGATGGCTGGTACCTGACCGAGGATCTGGCCAGACGTGATGCCGACGGTTACTTCTGGTTTGTGGGCCGCGCCGATGACCTGATCAAGTCCGCAGGACACCTGATCGGTCCCTTCGAGGTGGAAAGTGCATTGATCGAGCATCCGGCGGTGGCAGAAGCCGGCGTGATCGGTGTACCCGAGCCGACCCTGGGCCAGATGGTCAAAGCTTTTGTCAGTCTCAATCCCGGTTTCGAACCCAGCGAAGCGCTCAAGCGCGAACTGCTCGGTCATGCCCGCAAACGTCTGGGAGCAGCAGTGGCGCCGAAGGAGATCGCCTTCGAGGACAAACTGCCGAAGACGCGCAGCGGCAAGATCATGCGGCGTCTGCTGAAGGCGCGGGAAACCGGTGAGACCCTGCGTGATACCTCGACCCTGGAGGACTGAGATGAGCGAAGCAGCCGAACCCCTGCCCGATGATGTCGATGGCGAGCATGCGCTGGCACTCTATACCGAGATGCTGAGGGTGCGCCGCTTCGAGGAGAAGTGCGCCGAGATGTACAGCAAAGGCAACATCCGCGGCTTTCTGCACCTCTATATCGGCGAGGAGGCGGTAGGTACTGGCATCATGCAGTCTGTTGCTCCCGATGATGCGGTGGTTGCCACCTACCGTGAGCATGGGCACGCGCTGTTACGCGGTATCCCCATGAATGCGGTGATGGCGGAGATGTATGGCAGGCAGGAGGGATGCAGCCGTGGCCGGGGTGGATCCATGCATCTGTTCGACAAAGATACACATTTTATTGGTGGTAACGCGATCGTCGGCGGCGGCATGCCGGTGGCTGTGGGCTACGCCCTGGCTTCTAAAATGAGGGCCGCGAAGATGCAGAACAGCGGCGCTGTCGCCTGGTGTATCTTCGGCGAAGGCGCGATGGCGGAAGGTGAGTTTCATGAATCGATGAATCTGGCCGCGCTCTGGCAATTGCCGGTGGTGTTCTGCTGCGAGAACAACTACTACGCCATGGGCACGGCGCTGGAGCGCTCGGAATCGGAAACCCACTTGGTGGAGAAGGCGCGCAGCTACAAGGTCAGCGCCGAGGTGGTCGACGGGATGGATGTATTGGCGACCGAGGCGGCGGCAAAGCGCGCTGCGGATAGCGCCCGTGCCGGTAACGGCCCCTATTTTCTGGAGTTCCAGACCTACCGGTTCAAGGCGCACTCCATGTTCGATGCCGAGCGTTACCGCAGCAAAGCGGAGGTGCATGAGCACGAGCTGCACGGCCCGCTGCGGACCTTCGATGCGCGCCTTGAAGCATCGGGATTACTCGATGACAAAAAGCGGGAGTCTCTGGAGGCGGAGATCGCCAGGGAGATCGACAGCGCCGTGGCCTTTGCCGAGGCGGGTACTCTGGAGCCGGTCAGTGAACTCGGTCGCTTTGTCTATTCGGAGGTGCAGTCATGAGCACGGATGTACCGGCAGGCATGCGCGAGATCACCTACCGCGAAGCGGCCCGCGAAGGGCTGCACGAAGCACTCGTTAACGACGAACGGGTGTTCCTGATGGGCGAGGATGTGGGCCGCTATGGCGGCTCCTATGCAGTCAGTCTCGGCTTTCTCGACGAGTTCGGCCCGGAACGGATCCGCGATACCCCGCTATCGGAATCCGCGTTTGTCGGTGCTGGCGTCGGTGCGGCGATTGGCGGTATGCGGCCGATTGTGGAGGTGATGACCGTCAACTTCAGCCTGCTGGCGGCGGACCAGATCATCAACACGGCGGCCACCTACCTGCATATGTCCGGCGGACAGATCAATGTGCCGCTGGTGATCCGCATGGCCACCGGCGGTGGTCTGCAACTGGCGGCGCAGCACTCCCACAGCCTGGAAAATCTCTACGCCCATGTGCCTGGCCTTAAAGTGCTGACGCCGGCCACCGTCGAGGATGTGCGGGGGATGCTCGCCACCGCCCTGGCCGACCCGGACCCGGTACTGATCTTTGAACACATCCTGCTCTACAACCGCAAAGGGTTGTTGCCGGAAGGCGCCGGTGCTGTCGATATCGATAAAGCCCGGGTGCGCCGTGAAGGCACCCAGGTCAGCCTGATCACCTACGGTGGATCCCTATGGAAATGCATGGACGCTGCCGAGCAGCTGGAAAAAGAGGGGGTCGATACGGAGGTGCTGGACCTGCGCACCCTGCGTCCTCTCGATGATGAGGCGATCATGGCCACGGTCAGAAAGACCGGACGTGCTGTCATTGTCGATGAGGGTTGGCGTAGCGCTGGCATCTCGGCGGAGATTACAGCGCGTATTCATGAACAGGCCTTTTATGAACTCGATCAGCCGGTACAGCGGGTCTGTACCGCCGAGGTGCCGATTCCCTATGCCAAGCACCTGGAAGACGCCGCCTTGCCGCAGGTGGAGGATATCCTTGCAGCAGCCAAACAACTGGTGAGCGGCAATGGCTGATTTCACCATGCCATCACTGGGTGCCGATATGGAGGAGGGCACGCTGGTCGAGTGGATGGTCAAACCCGGTGATCAGGTGAAGAGCGGTGATGTGGTCGCCGTAATCGAAACCACCAAGGGCGCCATCGAAACGGAGATCTTTGAAAACGGTAAGGTCGGTGAACTGCTGGTAGAGGTAGGCGAGACGGTGCCGGTGGGAACAGTGCTGGCTAGGATTATCGGCTCCGATGAAAAAGCCGGAGCCGAAACGAAGACCTCGGAAGCTGAACCGGAAGCGCTAGAGCCGGTGACGCCACCCGAGCCGCAAGCGAGTGAACCTGCCCCCAAACCGGCCATTGCTGCAGCGTCTGGCGTCGTGCGCGCTTCGCCCGCTGCACGTAAACGCTCGATGGAACTGGGGTTGGCGTTGGCGGATATCGAAGGCACTGGCCCGGGCGGTGCGGTGACGCTGTCGGATGTCGACGCAGTCTCGGAAGGCAAGAAGGCACTAGAGCCGCGCCCGAGTGTGAAGCGCGGCTTCGATCCCGAGTCGATGCGTAAGGGGATCGCCGCCGCCATGGCGCGCTCGAAAAAGGAGATACCGCACTACTACCTGTCCACCCGGATCGATATGACCCGACCCCAGCAGTGGCTGGCCGAGGAAAATGCCAGGCGCAAGATAGCCGACCGCCTGTTGCCGCTGGTGCTGCCGTTGAAAGCGATGGCGCTGGCACTACGCAAGGTACCCGAGCTGAACGGGTTCTACAGGGACGGCGCCATTCAGCAGGTCGAACAGATTCACATCGGCGTGGCGATCGCTCTGAGGGGCGGTGGGCTGGTCGCACCGGCTCTGCACGATGTGGATCGAAAGACGCTGGATGAGGTGATGCAGGATCTCAACGACCTGATAACCCGTGCCCGCAGCGGCATGCTGCGCAGCTCTGAAATGACCGACCCCAGCATCACCCTGACCAATATGGGCGACACCGGCGTCGAGGGTATCTTCGGTATTATCTATCCGCCCCAGGTGGCGATCGTCGGACTGGGTAAAGTGGTTGAGCGCCCCTGGGTCGTGGACGGCCGGGTCGAACCCCGGCCCGTCATGCTGGCGTCGCTCTCCGCCGATCATCGTGTCAGCGATGGTCACCGGGGCGCCATCTTCCTCAACACGTTTGAATCACTGCTGCAGACCCCGGAGGCGTTGTGAACGAAATGGCCAAAGACTCTGAACAGATCCGCACTGTATTGAAGCGGGAGCTGGGTAACATCGCGCCTGAAGCGGATCTGGATACACTGGATTCCTCGGCCGATATTCGCGAGGAGCTGGATATCGACTCGTTTGACCTGGTCCGCTACATCACAGCGGTTTGTGAGGAGCTGGGCATGGATGTGCCCGAGCAGGACTATATCGAGCTGACCACCCTGGAACGGGCGGAAACCTATCTGCTTAAGCTTGTCTGATCTTGTGAAGCGGGCGGCGGAGAGCCTCAAGAGGCAGAAGCGTTAGGGGAAGCGGCGCAGTCGCGTCGAGCAGTCGAATCTAACCGCTGTTTATTCGACAGGGCTCACGCCTGCTACCGGAACCGCTTCCTGAAAGCAAAAAGGCAGCCACGCGGGCTGCCTTTTTCATGATAGCGGTAAGCTTAGCGGGCGCCACGCACCGCCGCAGACAGTGAGCGGGTCAGTTCTGCAATTGCCTCGGTGCCCTGGGCGGGTGTTGCGGCGTTTTCGACACAGTCGGTGAGGGCAGAACCTACAACCACCGCGTCGGCAAACTGTGCAATCCGTTCCGCCTGTTCAGGGGTGCGGATACCGAAGCCGACAGCGATCGGAATATCGGTGTGGGCACGGATGGCGCTGACTTCGCCTTCGACTTTTTCCGGTGTCGGAGCTGCAGCGCCGGTCACGCCGGTGCTGGAGACGTAGTAGAGGAAGCCGGAGGTGTTTTCCAGTACCAGCGGCAGGCGCTTGGCATCGGTGGTCGGCGTAGCCAGACGGATGAAGTTGATACCGTGTTTCTGGGCAGGCACGCACAGCTCGTCATCGTGCTCCGGCGGCAGGTCAACAACGATCAGGCCATCCACGCCGGCTTCTGCGGCCTGGGCCAGGAAAGTCTCCACGCCCATGCAGTAGATCGGGTTGTAGTAGCCCATCAGCACCAGCGGGGTGTCCTGATCCTTTTTGCGCAGTTCGCGGACCATCCGCAGGGTTTTCTGCATGTTCTGACCGGCGGTCAGGGCACGCAGAGAGGATTTCTGGATGGAGCTGCCATCGGCCATGGGATCGGTGAACGGCATACCCAGCTCGATCACGTCGGCACCGGATTCGGACAGGGCGATCAGGTTGTTAAGACCGGTATCGTAATCCGGGTCACCGGCGCTGATGAAGGTCACCAGTCCCGCACGGTTCTGCTGCTTCAGCTCGGCAAAACGGCGGGAGATACGGCCTTGGGTATTGGTTGTACTAGTCATTATCTCTCTCCTTCAGTCTTCGAGCTGATCGGCCAGGTGCGCGGTAACGGTTGCCATGTCCTTGTCGCCACGGCCGCTCAGGTTAATCACCATGATGTGGTCCTTCGGCAGCGTCGGCGCGATTTTGATCGCGTGGGCGATAGCGTGAGAGGACTCAAGCGCAGGAATGATGCCTTCCAGGCGGCAAACCATCTGGAACGCTTCCAGTGCTTCGTCATCGGTGGCGGAGACATACTCACCACGGCCGACTTCATGCAACCAGGCGTGTTCCGGGCCGATACCCGGGTAGTCGAGGCCGGCGGAGATGGAGTGCGCATCCTGAATCTGACCATCTTCAGATTGGAGCAGGAAAGTGCGGTTACCGTGCAGTACGCCCGGCGTACCGCCCTTGAGGCTGGCCGCGTGCTTGCCGGTATCGATACCGTAGCCGGCCGCTTCAACACCGATCAGGCGTACGGACGCATCCTTGATGAACGGGTGGAACAGGCCCATGGCGTTGGAACCGCCACCGATGCAGGCGACCAGAGAGTCCGGCAGGCGGCCCTCTTTCTCAACGATCTGTTCACGTACTTCGCGACCGATAACGGACTGGAAGTCGCGCACCATCTCAGGATAGGGGTGCGGGCCGGCAACGGTACCGATGATGTAGAAGGTGGAATCCACGTTGGTCACCCAGTCACGCAGGGCGTCATTCATGGCGTCCTTCAGGGTGCCAGTACCGCTGGTTACCGGAATGACCTTGGCGCCCAGCAGCTTCATGCGGTGCACGTTGGGCTGCTGACGGTCGATATCGGTGCTGCCCATGTAGACCACGCATTCCAGGCCGAAACGTGCGGCGACCGTAGCGGTAGCTACGCCGTGCATGCCGGCGCCGGTTTCAGCGATGATGCGCTTCTTGCCCATCCGCTTGGCGAGCAGGATCTGGCCGAGGCAGTTGTTGATCTTGTGCGCGCCGGTGTGCATCAGGTCTTCGCGCTTGAGGTAGATCTTGGCGCCGCCAAGCTTCTCGGTCAGGCGCTCGGCAAAGTAGAGCGGGCTGGCACGTCCCACGTAGTCTTTCTGCAGGGCTTCCAGCTCGGCATAGAACTCAGGGTCGTTCTTGGCTTTCTCGTATTCGTTCTGCAGGTCCAGAATCAGCGGCATCAGTGTTTCGGCGACGAAACGGCCGCCAAACTGGCCGAAGAAGCCGCGGGTATCCGGGCCGATCTCAGGAGTAGTTGTCTGTGTCGGGGTAGTCATTGTTAACTCCTTATCGCAGGGGCTGCATCGTTTTCGCAGGGGCTGCGTCTTTTGATGGACCAAGAATAGGAAAATTCCCCGCCTGTGAAAATCGATTATTTTGCGCTAACCTGTGAGAAAAACTGACAGGTATGTTTTTTGTGTCTCAGTCACTCCCTTCGTTAAATGCCTTAAGAGCCTTCGATGTGGCGGCGCGTACGCTCAGTGTGTCGCGTGCGGCTGAACAGCTCAGTGTCACCCATGGTGCGGTCAGTCGGCAGATCCGTCAGCTTGAAGAGCAGTTGGGCGTGAGCCTGTTCCGACGGGAGGGACGGGGACTTACGTTGACTGCACAGGGTGAGCAGTTGCGCGCCACAACCTCACAGGTATTCGATCAGCTGACACAGACCTGCGATCAGCTTAAACGTGCCGCCGTTGATGCGCCGCTGGTGCTGGGCTGCTCGGGCAGTTTTCTCGCCCGCTGGTTTATTCCCCGGCTGGATCGGATGCAGCGTCATTGCCCTGATCTTAAGCTGCACCTGACCGCCAGTGATGACCTGAAGTGGCCGTTGCCGCCGCAGGTTGATATGGCACTGCGCTTTGCCGAACCGCCCTGGCCCAAAGACGCACACGTGATCGACCTGGCACCGGAACGGATGGGGCCGGTCATGCGCCCGGACCTGCTGGCGGGCGATGTTTCACCCTCCCAGGATCTGTTATCGAAACTGCCGCTGTTGCACACCCGCTCGCGTCAGCAGGCCTGGCCACTCTGGCTGGAAGAGCAAGGGCTGGATCGCCCGGTGAGGGATGAAGACAAGTCATTCGATCACCTGAACTACATGCTGGAAGCGGCACTGGTGGGGCTCGGCGTGGCAATCGCTCCAGCCTATCTAGTGGAGGAGGATCTGCGCACCGGTCGTCTGGTAGCGCCCTGGGGCTTTATAGAGACACCGGCGAGGCTCGGACTCTGGTTGCCGCCGGGAGAGCTGTCAGCGGGGGTGCAACAGCTGCTGGCCTGGCTGGAAGCAGAGCTTGGCGCGGCCCATTGAGCTGAGTTCAGGGCACCGCCAACTCTTTATATTCCTCAGTCGAATCACTTGCCGGAAAAATATGAATTTGTGTTGTTTGGTGGCCGGCCGGTAAAGTGACGTGAAAAGAGCCTGCGTCACAGCCGGCATGCCCGGCACTCTCCTGGGGGATATCGGCCTGGGGGATATCGGGCCTTCCGACATATAAGAACAACAGTCAATCGCTCGGCCTCTCCGGTTTTTTATCGCTTTTTACTTCCGCTACTGACTGTAAGGACATGATTTCATGGGCCTCTGGATACCTTTCACCCTCTTTGCCGCGCTGATGCAATCCTGGCGTAACGCCTTTCAAAGCCGGCTCAGCAAAGAGATCAGCACGGCCGGTGTTACCCTGGCCCGTTTTCTCTGGGCGTCTCCGCTGGCGGCCCTGTACCTGGCACTCCTGTACTACTTCGATCCGGCGCCGGTTCCCCATTTCGAAACGGGTTTTGTGGTCACGGTCCTGGTGGCTGCGGTGTCTCAGATACTGGCCACGGCGCTGATGGTGATGCTGTTCCGGTTACGCAACTACGCCATCGGTGTGGGTCTGGCGAAAAGCGAGGCGGTCATTGCCGCAGCTCTCGGAGCGCTGTTCTTTGCTGCGCCCCTGACACTGCTGGGCTGGGTAGGCGTTTTTATCGGGGCACTTGCCGTATGGCTGATGGGCAATACCGGTGCTATCCGTGAGCTGCCGCTGAAAACCGTTGTTACCGGGCTTGGCAGCGGTCTCTGTTTTGCGTTGACGACACTCTGGGTGCGTGAAGCCTCGTTGATGCTGGATCTCAGCTTTCCTCACAGTGCCGCCTGGGTATTGCTTTGGGTTATTTCGGCGCAGACGCTGATTCTGCTGGTCTGGCTGGCGCTTCGGGAACCCGCCACCCTGGGCGAGCTTTGGCGCCGGCCGAAGATGGTCATGCTGACCAGCCTGTTCAGCTGCCTGGGTTCGCTGGGCTGGTTTACCGCCATGAGCCTGGAAACCGTGGCGCTGGTTAAAACCCTGGGGCAGGTGGAAGTGCTCTTCACGCTGGCAATCTCCGCCGGCTGGTTCCGGGAAAAACTGGGGCAGCGGGACCTCCTGGGTATAGGGCTTATCGTTGCAGGTGCAATGTGTGTAATCCTGGCCTGATGCTAAGAATGTTGGAGTGCTAACTGTCGGCGACCGCTGCCTTCAGCAGGTCGGAGCGGCAGGCTTCCAGTACTTCCGACGCCAGGGCTTGGTCACCCAGGGCCCTGGCGACCGCCACACCACCGATCATCATCACCACGCTGCGCAGGGCCGCCTGCTGTTCCTCCGGCGTCCCAGCCTCGCCCTTTGCCATCCGTTTCACCAGCCCCTGAAACACCTGTGACCAGGTGGAGCGGACACCCTCGTCCTGATGCGCCATATCGCTTACCAGAAATGCCAGCGGGCAGTGAATCGATCCGCCCTGGCAATGCGTCTCGCTCAGATAGGCGCGGATAAACGCCTCACGCTGCTCTGCCGTGGCGTTGGACTCGGGCAGGAAGTCGTCACCGGAGCCATTCGCAGCGTGCAGAATCGCTTCGGCGTAGAGCCCGGTCTTGGAGCTGAAGTGGGCGTAAAACGCACCCCGGGTCATACCGGCAGCCTGCATCACCTGATCGATACTGACGTTATCGAAACCCTGGCGCGCAAATAAACCGGCGGCGGTGGTAAGTATTTTTTCGCGGCTGCGCTGCTTGTGTTGCTCGCTCCAGGCCATGAGGGCAATCTCCCGAACTGATTTGAGAATATGTTCTTGAACATATTGTGGTCCCTGCGAGGATAGATACCAAGTGTTTGTCATACAGATGGGAGTTAATGAAATGGACACACTGCATATCTACGGGCCCGAGTTCAGCACCTTTGTGCGCACGGTGATGCTCTGCTGCGAAGAGAAAGGGATCAGCTATACGGTGGGTACGGAAGTAAACGGATCTGATGTGCCGTTCAAAAGTGAGGGGCATCTGGCCTGGCACCCCTACGGCAAGGTGCCGGTACTGTTGGTAAACCAGGAGCCGCTTTTCGAAACCGGCGCTATCTGCCGTTATCTAGACAGCGTTTATGCAGGTGTTGCCTTGCTGCCCAGCGATCCCTGGGCGCGGGCGCTGATCGACCAGACCAGCTCTGAGATCGCGATCTATGTGTACGATGCGCTGATTCGGGATCTGGTGCTCGAGTTTTTCTTCCCCAAAGGCGAGGGCGGTCAGGTCGATATGCAGGCGGTAGAGGCGGCGATACCGGCGGCCCAGGCTTCGATCTCGCGGCTGGTGAGCATCCTCGGTGATCAGCCGTTTATCGGTGGAGCGGACTATACCCTGGCTGATGCGATGCTGCTGCCGATACTGGGTTATGTGGCCGAGTTGCCGGTGGCTGATCAGCTGTTTGCCGACGCGGGTACTCTGACCGCGTACCTCGACCGGCTGCGTGGGCGAGAATCCTCCCGCAAGGTGCTGGCGGCTCAATAACGGGGCGATTTAAAGGGCCGATTTAAAGGGGGAAGGCCTGACACTTTGCCGGTGTTAAAACACGAGTGTTAGACGGTATGCTCGGTGCTTTGTGTAGCGAGAGCAAGGATGGCAGAGCTTTTACCCTGGCAGTATGCGTTAATCGGTCTGGTGTTTGTCTGGAGCGGCTTTGTCCGCTCAGGGCTGGGTTTCGGTGGGGCTGTGCTGGCCCTGCCGTTCCTCCTGTTGGTGCTGAACAAGCCACTGGTATTCCTGCCGATCATCTCCATCCATCTGTTGATCTTCTCCTCCTGGATCGCCTTTAAGGGCTGGCGCGAACGCAAGTCGCAGGACGTCGCCGGCAGTAATATCGACTGGCACTATCTTGGTCAGTCGATGAAGGTGATGATCATCCCCAAGCTGGTGGGGGTGTTCGGCCTGCTGACGCTACCGGCCGAGATCCTGAGCAGCATTATTTTCGTGATCGTGATCGTTTACGCCATCGGCTATGTGCTCAACCGCCCGTTTCGCAGCAAGCGCCCCTGGATGGACAACCTGTTCCTTGCCCTGGGCGGTTATGTCAGCGGCACCTCGCTGATCGGGGCACCGCTTATCGTCGCGGTCTACGCGTCCCATGTGGCCAAGCACCAGCTGCGCGATACGCTATTTGTGCTCTGGTTTATCCTGGTGGCGATCAAGATGGTCTCGTTCATGATCGCCGGGGTGGATCTGCAGCTGATCCATCAACTCTGGCTGCTGCCCTGCGCCTTCATCGGCCACCTGATTGGCGAGCGCTTCCACCGCTATATCATCAGCAACGAGACGCCGCTGTTTTTCCGCGTGCTTGGCAGCGTGCTGATCGCGGTCAGTGTGGTTGGGATCCTGCGCCAGTTTGCGCTGTTCATCCAGGCCTGAGTGCGGTGTTGGCAGCTTCAGCTTTACGCCGATTTTCGCTAAGGTGCCCAGAGTCGTTTAAGGGTAAAAAGTATGTCTCGCCTGGAACTGAAATGCCCGCCACCGCTGGTTGCCGCCGTCTGTGCGCTGCTGATCTGGCTGAGTCGCTGGGCAGGGTTTAAATCGCCGCTGCAGGGCGATCTGAGCTGGCTGAAATATGGCCTGGTTTTTACCGCCTTACTCTTGGGTCTGGGCGCGCTCTATCAGTTTCGTCAGCGCGGCACGACCTTTCATCCGCATACCCCGGAGAAAACCCGCGTGCTGGTAGACTCCGGTCTGTTCCGCTATTCACGCAATCCGATGTACCTGGGGATTCTGTTGCTGCTGAGCGCCTACGCCCTGCATGAGCCGAGCTGGTTGGCGCCGCTCTGGCTGGTCGGCTTTGTACTCTATATGAACCGCTTCCAGATCCACCCGGAAGAGCGCGCGCTCAGATCACTGTTCGGCGCGGAGTACACGCGTTACATGGCACGTACAAGGCGCTGGATCTGATGCTGAAATCACCGCTCTACCTGCGTTGGCTGGCGCTGTTCGCCGGCGCTCTGTTGCTGGCGGGGATGGTCACGCCACTGCTGACACTGACACGGCTCTGGCTGTTCGACGACCGGCTGTCGATCCTCGGCGGTATCGCCCAGCTCTGGGTGCAGGGGCAGTACCTGCTGTTTGTGCTTATTCTGGCGTTCAGCGTATTGCTGCCGCTGGCGAAGCTGGGCGTACTGATTCGCCTGCTGACACTATCAGGCAGGGGCAGTCCGGCAACACGGCGTATTCTGCGCCTGATGCATGAGTACGGTCGCTGGGCGATGCTGGATGTGATGGTGGTAGCGATGCTGATTGTGACGGTGAAACTTGGGGTTATCGTCAGCGTCCAGGTGCACTACGGCCTCTATCTCTTCGCCGCAGGGGTGCTATTAACCATGCTGGTTACACGGCAGACGGTAAATTGGCTGGAACGTGACGGATAAAGCGTGCGCAGGGAGGGGAATAAACCAGCCGGAGTTTCCGGCTGGTTTATAGTGACGAGCAATAATCTGGCTTAGAGGCAGAGTTGCTCGCGCAGCTTGGCGATCAGTTTCGCGCCCAGGCCACGTACTTTCTGCAGATCATCAATGCTCTTGTACGGACGGTCAGAAACGATCGCTTTAGCCAGGCGGGGAGACAGGCCTTTCACGCCAATCAGCTCCTCGACCTCGGCTTTGTTGATTGAAACCGGTGCTTTTTCTGCAGGCTCCTTTTGGGCCTTGGCTGTCTTAGCGGGCTGTGCGGCCGGTTTAGCAGCTGAAGTTTTCGCTTCTACTTTGACGGCCGGTTTCGCAGCGGCTTTTTCAGCCGGTTTTTCAGCCGGAGATTTTGCTTCGGCTTTTTCTTCAGCTTCGACTTTTTCTTTGGCTTCGACTTCGACTTTGGCAGCCGGCTGCTCGGCCTTTACGGCTTTCTCGGCTTTGACTTCAGCTTCGACAGGCTTGGCTTCTTTAGTTGCAGCGCTATCGGCATTAGTTGCAGCGCTATCAGCTTCCTTAGTCGCGGCGCTATCGGCTTCCTTGGCGGGCGCTTTTTCAGCAGTCGCCGGTTTAGCCTCGACCTCTTTTTCGTCGTCGTTTTTAGCGGCTGCTTCGGCAGGAATGAAGTCCGGTGTAGCTTCCACTTCTGTGGTGACCGGCGCAGCCTGCTGCGGCTCGCGGACCAGGTCAGGCAGCTGACGGAAATCGCGGGTTACATAGCCAGTGGAAGTCCACTCGCGCAGCATCAGAACCACAGTCCATTCGCCGACCGGCGGCTGGTTCAGTGCCAGATTGAAGTTGCAGTCACGCCATTCGCAGTTGCCATCCAGGTTGCCCAGCTCAGAGCTGGCCAGCGGGAAACCGGTAAATGCGCCACCGGTGTAGGGGGCGTTAAGTGCCCAGAGTTCAAGCTGCAGCGAGCCGGAACGGTTTTCAGCGTCGCGCGGGTTGGTGACCGATTCAACGTAAAGTTCGACGCTGTCGTTCAGCAGCTGGCAGTCAACGCGGCCTTCGATACGGGGCTGGGTAAACAGCTGGCGGTTTTCGAACAGCGCGAAATCATGAACACGGCTGGAGCCTTCTGCGCTTTCACCGACCAGGGCCAGGGCCATCAGGTAGTCGCGATTGCCGGCAGGGGGCAGGGCGAAGGTCTGATCGCGGTAGAAACCATCAGACAGTTGCGGCTGCAGCGGCAGGTCGGCAACGCGGGTACCCTGCGGGGCAGCAGGATCAAAGTTGTCTTCGCAGGCCCAGAGCTGCAGTGACAGGCGCTCGTTTGCGACCTGCTCTGGTTCCAGAATGCCGAGGCTTGCACCGAGCTGTGCGATGTCGCCGTTGAAAGAGTATTCGATTTGTCCGTTAAAGCGAATGGCGGGGTTGTTCATGGTTAGCTTGTACCTGTTATTGGGAGGCTTGAAGAACGGCGCCATTATAGGGCGGAAATATGACGGATAAGTAGCAGTAGATGCAAAAGTCTCTTAATTAATTGATTTTGTGAGATGTTAATAACTTTTCGGTGTTAAAAGCGGTATGTTTGGTGCACTTTTATGGTGCGATTTTGTCGGGTTTCCTACAAATTCCTATCGACTTGTGTGGCTCGGTATCGGGTCGCTGGTGTAGAACAGCCGGGTAAGAGCCACTTTTTACGAAATGTAGGATCCGGTGGAGTAAATATCAAAATTAAATAATGAATGTGTAAAATTCAAAATATAAGTAACTCTGCTGAGTTACGAATAAATATAATCATTTTTTGAAATATCGCTTAAAAGCGCCTTGTCAGGCTACTTGCAGTATCCGTCTCAGCTGGCATCATCGTCCGCCTTACAAACAAGCTAAGGAGCGCTGTTCCCTTGTCCCTCTCTCCCCATCAGGCTTACCTGGCCGCCCTTGAAAACGGGTTCAGCGACGACCCGGCGCAGCGTCAGGCGATTGGATACCTCGAACACTGCTTTCAGGCGCTGCACAAGCGCGGGCGCAAGCCGATCAAGGGCGTGTACATGTACGGGCCGGTGGGGCGCGGCAAGACCTGGCTGATGGACAGGTTCAATGAGGGGCTGGGCATTCCGTCCCGGCGCCAGCATTTTCACCATTTCATGCGCTGGGTACACCGACGCCTGTTTGAGCTGACCGGTCACAGTGACCCGTTGAAGCAACTGGCGGATGAACTGGAAAATGAACTGCGCGTTCTCTGCCTGGATGAGCTGTTTATCAACGATATCGGCGACGCCATGATTCTGGGACGTCTGTTCCAGCTGCTGTTTTCACGCCGCATCGTGCTGGTGCTGACCTCCAATCAGCCACCCGATCTTCTCTATGAAGGCGGGCATCACCGGGACCGGCTGTTTCCCGCCATCGAGGCGATCAAGCAGCACATGACCGTCGTGGATGTGCTCGGCACCGAGGACCACCGCCTGCATCCGGGAGCGCGTACCGAGCGTTACTGGGTTAAGGATCCGGATGAGCCCGAAGCGATGGACGCCTGCTTCCGGGAACTGGCGCAAAGCTCCGGCAGTACCGCCAGCCTGACCATCGGCAGCCGCACCGTACCGGTCACGCGCCAAAGTTCACGGGTGCTCTGGGCAACCTATGATCAGCTTTGTGAAACACCGCTCTGGGCCAACGATTACATTGAACTGTGCGACCGTTACCGCCAGATTCTGCTCAGCGAGGTGCCCTGCCTGGTCAGTGACGACAACCTGCCGGCGATCGCACGTGGTACCGAAGATGCTGTAGAAAAGGTCGATACCGGGGACCGTCAGCTGCCGTACCGCTCAAAAATGGATAACGGCGTACGCCGGTTTATTGCGCTGGTGGACGAGTGTTACGACCGGGGTGTGCCGCTTTACATTGAGGCCCAGGTGCCGATGGATGAGCTTTACCCGATCGGCTACCTGGAGTTCGCCTTCCGCCGTACGCTCAGCCGCCTGAAAGAGATGCAGTTGGCCAGATTTGGTATCAACCCCTAACAGGATATTGAAAAACTATCTGCGTTGCCGAATGCCGCGTTAAAAACAGGCTTAAAATGCTCATTTAGTTCACTAAACTCCGCTTTTTCGCCTGTTTTTGCCTTGCCTCGGCTGCCTCGAAAACGATTTTCAATACCCTGCTAATCATCGATCTCCGGCAGGGTGATCGCCAGCGCGGCGCCGCCCAGGCAGAGGCAGGAGAGCAGCAGGATAATACCGCTGATATCGAGCACGGCGCTCAGTGCACCGGACAGGCCCATCAGCAGCAGGATAACGCCGATCACCGTGTTGCTGACCGAGACATAGTCGGTGCGCTTGTTACCCTCGGCCAGGTCCACCACGTAGGTCTTGCGGCCGATGCGTACGCCCTGATGGGCGATGGTGAGCAGGAAATAAGCCAGAGGCATCAACCAGAACAGGCTTAACCAGCCCGGCTGAAAAGTGGCGATGGCGAAAATAACTATCCCCAATACCGAGGTTATCAGCGCCGATACGATCAGTACCCGGCGGCTCGAGACATCGGCAAACTGCCCCCAGAACGGACCTGAAATCAGGCTGGCTGCTCCGCTGGCAAGGATAAAAAGCCCCAGCAGATAAGCCGGCGAACCCAGGCTTTGCTGGGCCAGCACCACGTAGTAGGGCGCGGTCAGCGCCGAACACAGCATCAGCGCCCGTGTCACCACAAAACGGCGAAAGGGTTTGTCGCTGCGCAGCAGGTCGAGCCGTTTCATCGCCTCGGCAAAGCCGTTTTTACCGCCGCTGGTTTCGCCCGGGTACTCCTTCACCCGTGAATACACCAGTGCCGCGATCAGCCAGAGACAGCCCGCGCCAGCCATCAGGATACCGTAATGAACCGGCTGTAACTCGCTGCCGTCGCTGAGCAGCAGGGCAGCACCGAAGCCCAACGTAATCAGTCCGGCGGCCGACGCCGACCAGCCCGAGAGCTGTCCGCGCTGACGCTTCGGAATCGTCTTGCCGATCACATCCTTGGACGCCACCGAGCAGAGTCCGCGTGACAGGCTGAAAACTGTCAACAGAGCGATAATGCACCAGCCGGCAACAGCGCCTTCCAGTAGCCAGGCCGCCAAGCCGATACCGAAGATCGACAGCGCCTGGAGGATGCTGCCAAGCACCCAGATACCCTTGCGCACCGGCATACGGCGCACGTAACTGGCGATCACCAGCTGCGGGATCATCGAGCCGGATTCGCGGATCGGCACCAGCAGACCAAACAGATAGAGCGGTGCGGCAACGCTCTGCAGCACCCAGGGAAGGATAATCTTCGGGTTCGATAAGGCATCGCCGAGCTGGGTCAGAAACTGGCTGAGCAGGGTCAGCAGAAAGTTGCCCGGCACCTCACGACAGGCGGCTTCATCGATCGCCTTGCAGGCGCGGGCATCCTCCTGGTTGATCAGTTTCTGGTAGAGATCCACGGTCAGATTGTGCGCTTTGCTCATATCCGTATAGCACCTTTCTGTGTGAGACTGGATCGGCTTGCGATCGAATGAATGCTCGTCTGAAGTTGTATCAGTCTCTCATATCAGCTAATCCTTAAAAAACAGTCTTTTGGCGGGGCAAGGCGAGGACGCTCTCGGATGCAGATGGAACAACCCCAGGTGACACAGGTAAGCGCTATTCATCTGGTTGCCAACGCCGGCTCGGGCCAAGGCAGCGCGAAAAGGGCGGCTAGACAGCTGGAAGTCGTCTGCGCCGAGCGAAATATCCGTTTTCGTCGTTACCTCGCCCGCAAACCCGCGCAGCTGCCGGCACGAATAGAAGCTGCCACTCAGGCCGCCAGATCCGAAGGCGGCCGGGTGGTTGCCATGGGAGGTGATGGCACCATCCGTGCCGTGGCCCAGGCCCTTAGCGGCAGCGATACACCGCTGGCGGTGATTCCCGCGGGTACGTTCAATTTTTTCGCCCGCAATCTCGGTATTCCGCTGGAGCAGGACAGGGCGATCGATCTGGCCCTGGGCGGCACGCTGCGCGCCGTGCACCTGGGGCGGGTAAATGACCATACCTTTATTATCAATGCCAGCTTTGGCCTCTATGCCCGGCTTATCCGCGCCCGGGAGCAACATACCCGCCGGTTTGGACGCCACCGTCTGGTGGCGATCGTCTCCACCTTGCTCACCCTGTTACGCGGTTTCCGGGCCATGGATCTGCAGATCCATGATGGGCAGGCGCAGAGAGGTATAAAAAGCCCGATGGTGTTTGTCGGCATCAATGCGTTGCAGTTGCGCGGTGTCGACCTGGACATAGACAGCTGTGTCGCCACACGCCAGTTGGGCGTTGTCGTCATGCGTGAGGTGACCCAGTGGTCGCTGTTTCGCCTGACGCTGCGGGGGCTGGTCCGGCGATTGCGCGACGAGCAGAGCCTGGAGAATTTTTGTGCCGAGCATCTGAGGATTCAACCGGACCGCCGCAAAGTCTCGGTGGTGCTCGACGGCGAGCGGATCCGCATGCGCGGACCGCTGGAATTTGTGATCGACCGGGACGCGCTGCGTGTCGTGGTTCCGGCAACGAAGGAGAGCAACTGATGCGTATCCTGCACCTATCCGACCCCCATTTCGGCACCATTCCCGAACCTGTGGGGCAGCAGCTGGAGTCGCAGGTCCATGAACTGGCCCCGGATCTGATTATCTTCTCCGGTGATATAACTCAGCGCTCCCGGGAGGATGAGTTTAACCAGGCTGCCGAATTTGTCGGGCGGATGCCGGATGTCCCGCTGGTTGCGGTGCCGGGTAATCATGATATCTCTCTGCATAACCTGGTACGCCGGTTCCTCGACCCCTACGGACGTTTTGTCGACGCCTTCGGGCGCCTGCCCCCCTTTGCACAGGAGTGCAACGGCGTACAGGTGATCGCGCTGAACTCGGCCCCACGCTGGCGCCATATCAATGGCGAGATTAACGCCAATGCGCTGCGCGAAACACTGACTGAGTACACCCGGATACCGGCGAAGCTGCGCATAGCCGTGTTCCACCACCCGCTGGACTGCCGACGGATGCAGGACCGCTACAATATTGCGCGAGGCTCCAAGCGCGCCATACCGGTGCTCAGCGAGCAGGGTATCGACCTGGTACTGGGTGGGCATATTCACGACACGATGATGCGCACCTCCGAGCACCGCTATCCCAAGATCTTTCCCCGTATGCTGATGCTGCTTGCCGGCACCTGCATGTCATCGCGCACCCGACTGGGGGCTCCGAACTCGTTCAACCTGATCGATCTGCTGGAAGAGAATACTCTGCAGGTGCAGCGTTGGGATCTGGATAAGGTCAGTGCCGCGTTTCACCCGGTAGAACAGGGGCTGTTCAGTCGCGATGAAATGGGCTGGTCGTTGGTGGAGTACCAGCGTCCCGATCATCCGGAACGCCCGCCAACCAACCACCACTATTAGCTTTCCAGGCTTTAACTGGCTTGTTAGGGGTTATCGCCTATCTTTATTCATACGCATGCCATTGCCAACCAAGCGCATAAAAATTCAACTTGGGCTGGGCTCATAAAATCGGTTGGCAGCTATAGTTGTGAGTAACAGCTTGTTTTGTCAGTCGATAGAAACAGGTTTACTTGGATCTGTAACATAAAGCTGACATATGTAAGCTATTGGAGACGGAGCCCGCTCTGGCGGGAAGGGAGGGTGGCGATGAATGAAGCAGTTTCCGCCCAGCCGGATCCGCATGAGGAGGAACTCGCCAAGATACTGATAAACCGGGGCCTCCTTAGCGAAACTGACTTGGGCCGAGTAAACCAGATGCAGTCCGGTGCAGTTGCATCAGGGCAGCGCTCGGAACTTCTGGTCCGGTTGGGCCTGGTATCGGAAAGGAATCTGGCCAGTGCACTGGCCGAACTCTATGACTCGCCGCTGCTGACTGCCGAAGAGCTGCAAACTCCGCTTGATCTCAACGACCGTGTTTCTGTGCGCTTCCTGCGCGAATACAGCGTGCTCCCCCTGGCCGAAACGGATGGAAAACTGGAGTTGGCCATGGCCTATCCGGCGGACCAGTATGCCCGCCGGGCGCTGGAACTGGCCTGGGGCATGCCGGTATCGGCAAAAGTCGCTGCATCCTCCGATATTCTGGCGCTGCTGGATCGCTACTACGGCGAGGGCCAGAGCCAGATGGGCGATATTCTCGCCGATGTGGGGCCGGGTGAAGAGCAGGAGGAGAGCGTCGAGGAGCTGATGGATCTGGCCAGCGGCGCCCCGGTGATCCGGCTGGTCAACCTGATTATCCAGCGTGCCGTTGAGGCCCGAGCCTCTGATATCCATATCGAACCGTTCGAGAACGAGCTCAAGGTCCGTTACCGTGTTGACGGCGTACTGCAGGAGGGCGAAGCGCCACCGGTACAGCTGTCGCCGGCGGTGATTTCGCGTCTGAAAATCATGGCGCGGCTCAATATCGCCGAACGCCGGTTGCCGCAGGATGGCCGCATAGAGCTGAGAGTCCAGGGCAAGGATCTCGATATCCGTGTCTCCACCGTGCCCACCATGCACGGCGAGAGCGTGGTGCTTCGATTATTGAATCGCGAGAGTATCACCTTCGATTTTCAGTCTCTCGGCTTTACCGATGCCTGCCGTGCCCAGCTCGATGAACTGTTGGCCATTCCCAACGGCATGATCCTGGTGACAGGTCCCACCGGTAGCGGTAAAACCACTACGCTTTACACCGCACTTCACCAACTTAACACCCCGCAACGCAAACTGATCACCGTCGAGGATCCGGTGGAGTATCAGCTGGAGGGGATCAACCAGATCCAGGTGAAATCCTCTATCGGACTCAGTTTTGCCAACGCACTGCGCTCCATTGTGCGTCAGGACCCGGATGTGATCATGGTCGGTGAGATGCGTGACCTGGAAACCGCCCGTATCAGCATCCAGTCGGCCCTGACCGGCCACCTGGTGCTATCGACCCTGCACACCAACGATGCCTCTTCCAGTATCACCCGTATGCTGGAGATGGGAGTTGAAGACTACCTGCTTACCTCGACACTGAATGCCGTCATCGCCCAGCGACTGGTGCGCGTACTCTGTCCGCACTGCCGCGAGCCCTACACGCCGCTGCCGGAGCTGGTGCGTGAAACCGGCCTGGAGCGATTTGCCGAGGGAAAACCGCTCCAGCTCTGGCGCGCCAACGGCTGCAAGGAGTGTCAGGGCACCGGATTCCATGGCCGCCTGGTGATCCATGAACTGCTGCTGATGAACGATGAGATCCGGCGCCTGGCGCTGGATCATGCCGACTCCGGCCGCATCCATGCCGCGGCCCGGGCCAGCGGTATGCGCACCATGTATGAAGATGGCTGCGCCAAGGCGCTGCAGGGGCTGACCAATCTTGAAGAAGTCATCCGCGTGACTCAGGAGTGACGGTCCATGCCTCAATTTGTTTACCGCGCCGTCACCCAGGAAGGGGAAGAACTCAAAGGGGAGCTGGAGGCTCGCGATAGCCAGGGCGTGGTGCGTCAGCTGCAGGGCAAGGGTTTGATCCCGCTGCTGGTGGAACCGGCCGGTGCCACTTCCGATCTTGGCGCCTTCCTGAAACTGGAGATGGGCGGTCAAAGCAAACGCCAGCGGGTACAGCAGTTTACCCAGGACCTGGCCGAACTGATGCGGGCCGGGCTGTCGCTGGACCGCGCGCTGCAGATCATGTCCCGGGTCAGTGAAGATAAAGACCAGCAGGCGCTGCTGAAGCATATCGAAGACGAGGTACAGCGCGGACGCTCCCTGTCCCGCGCCTTGCAGGAGCAGGGCGGCCTGTTTTCACCCTTTTACGTCAGCATGATCCACGCCGCCGAAACCGCCGGCACCCTGGCCGAAGGGCTGCAGGACATGGCGTTTTACCTGGACCGTAGCCGCGCCCTGCGTGAGAAAGTGTTATCCGCACTGCTCTACCCGATGATTCTGCTGTTTGTCGCGATTCTCTCTCTGGTGGTGATCCTTACCTACGTTATTCCCCAGTTCGAACAGCTCTTTTCCGATATGGGCGAAGCCCTGCCGCTGGCAACCCGGGTGGTGATGGCGGTGGCCGACTTCGTGCGCATTTTCGGCCCCTGGCTGCTGATCGCGCTGGTGCTGGCTGGACTGGTGTTTCGCCAGCGGCTCAAACGGCCGGAAGTTCGCCTGCACTGGGATAGGGTGTTACTGCGGTTGCCGCTGGTCGGCGGACTGATTCAGCGGATGGAGACCGCCCGTCTGAGTCGCAGCCTGGGCACCCTGCTAAGTGGTGGTGTACCGATGGTCAACGCACTGCAGATCGCCCGCGGCACCTTGGTTAACCAGCATCTGGCCTCCATCGTCGCCCAGGTCAGTGATGGCGTGCGCGAAGGGCGCAGGCTGGGGGAACCGTTGCATGCCACCGGGGAGTTCCCACCGCTGGCGATCCAGATGATCCAGGTCGGCGAAGAGACCGGCCAGCTGGATGAGATGCTGATGAAAGTCGCCGAGCTATACGACCGTGAGGTCGGACTCAACATCCAGCGGATGCTGACCATTTTGGAGCCACTGTTAATCGTCGGGCTCGGCCTGCTGATCGCCGGGATCATCATGTCGATCCTGGTGGCGATCATGTCGATCAATGAATTGCCGCTCTGATACAGGAGTTAGAGGACAGGAAGAATGAACAGAAAACAGAGTGCAAAACGCGGAATTGCGGGCTTTACGCTGCTTGAGCTGCTGGTGGTGCTGGTGATACTCGGTCTGCTCGCCAGCCTTGTTGGCCCCCAGGTGCTGCGTCACGTGGGCAGCTCCAAAACCAAAACCGCGGCGCTGCAGATACAGGAACTCGGCGCGGCGCTGGATCTGTATCGGCTCGAGGTCGGCCGCTATCCCACGACCCAACAGGGGTTAGAGGCGCTGGTGCAGCAGCCCTCAGGCACCACCAACTGGAATGGCCCCTACCTCAGCAAAAGCGTAGTGCGCCAGGACCCCTGGGGTAATGACTACATCTACCAGGCGCCCGGGTCACATGGTGAGTATGACCTTTATTCCCTGGGTGCCGACGGCCAGGAGGGTGGAGACGGTGAGAACCAGGATGTGTCCAGCTGGGAATAGAGAGAGGGCACAGGGAATGACGCTGCTCGAGCTGCTAGTGGTGCTGGTGATCGCATCGCTGATGCTGACGCTGGTAGCGCCCAATATAGGCAATGTGCTGCCCGGCAGTGAGCTGAAAGCCTTTGCACGGCAGAGTGCGGCGCTGTTACGCGAGCTGCGTAGCGAAGCGGTCAGTCGCAGCCAGGTGGAGCAATTGGTACTGGATACGGAGGCACGGGGTTATCGCGATAACGGCGAGGTGGTGGTGAGTTGGCCGGATGATATCAGTGTTGAACTGTCGCCAGGGGAGTTACCTGCTTTCATGCGTAACCCCTTCGTCGGCGACAAGGCGTTGATGTTCTTCCCGGATGGCAGCAGCAATGGCGGACGTCTGAGCCTGGCCCTTGAGGGGAATGGGGGATATGTAATCGAAGTGGACGCCCTCAGCGGGAGGATCTCCATCGATGAACGCTAGCGGTGCAGCGAACAGGCAGACCGGTTTTACGCTGCTGGAAGTACTTGTGGCGTTTGTGATTTTGGCAAGCATGTTGGGCGTGGTGCTTAACCTTAATTCGTTGGCGCTCGATAGCACTTCGCGGGCGGCAGAGCGGCAGCAGGCGCTGCTACTGGCGCAGTCTCAACTGGATCGGGTACTGGCGCGAAGAGAGTTACGCCAGGGGCGCGAAACCGGTCGTTTTGAGGATGAGCGATACGAATGGGAGTTACGCGTAAAACGGTTTGATTTTCCGGACTGGGATCCGTCGGTGGAGAGTGTGTCGGAACCCTATGAAATTGAACTCAGCGTCTACTGGGACAGGGAAAAGAGCCTGACGCTTAACACCTTGAGATTGGTGAGGCCGTTGTGAATCGTAAATATGCCGGCGGGTTTACGCTGGTTGAATTGATGATTGCACTGGTACTGACCGGCATGATCATGATGTTGCTGTTTGGCAGCCTGCGTGTCAGCTCCCGTGGCTGGGATGCCGCCGAGCAGCGCCAGCAACAGGTGTCTGAGCAGTACCAGCTCCAGCAGTTTCTGCGCCGTTTGATAGGACAGGCCAGGGGCGAACGGGTACGCGATATCGACAGTGTGATTCAGGTGGCATTCCGGGGCGAGTCAGATCAGCTGATGTTTGTTGCACCCCGCTTCAGCCAGAGCAGCGAAGGCGGACTGCTCTGGTATCGCATCTTCCTGAGCGAGGCGACCGACGAGCGTCCCCAGGCATTGATGCTGCAAACCCGGACATACGCTGAGCAGGAGGGCGTCGACTGGTTTTCGTTGTTCGATACCGATCGTGTGACCCTGCTTGAAGGTGAAGAGGAGGAGATCCAGCCGCCAGAGGAGCACCTGCTGCGTATCACCGGAGATGCCCGCTTGAGCTTTCAATACAGCTTTTTCGGCAACGATGGCAGCGAGGAGGAGAGCGATCAGTGGTTGCAGGAGGCTCGACTGCCGACACTGGTGGAGCTGACCCTGGAGGAGTTTGATTCCGGCTACGAAGAGGAGCAGCCGGAGACGCAACTGTTAAGCAGTTGGCAGCCGCTCAGCGTTGCATTGCAGGAGTACAACTATGCCGTTCGCACTGACTGACAGCCCAGACAGCATGTACCCCCTGACACAGCAGGGCGTGGTGCTCGTGACAGTGCTCTGGGTGTTGATCCTGCTGAGTCTGATTGCAACCAATCTTTCGTTGGGTGGACGAGGGTTTGCGCGCCAGACCCTTAATACTGAGCAGGCGTACAAGGCGGGACAAGCAGCGGACGCCGGGTTGGTATGGGCACTCTGGAGCCTGCAGCAACAGGAGCCCTATGGCTGGTTGGCGGACGGCTCAGAACACAACATGGAAATAGGCGGTACAGAGGTGCGTGTGTCACTGCAGGATGAGAGCGGAAAGCTGGATTTGAATACGCTGCCCACCGAGCTGCTCGACGCGCTGATCGAGCCGGCGATGGAAGATGACAGCCAGCGGGCGGCGCTGGTGGCGGCCATCGAAGACTGGCGCGATGAAGACGATCTGATCCGCCTGAACGGTGCTGAGGAGGATGAATACCTGGCGGCCGGGCGTTCTGAAGGACCCGCCAATCAGCCGTTCAAAGAGGTGGCGGAACTCGCCAATGTGCTGGGGATGACTGTCGAGGTGTACCGCCAGATTCAACCGAGCCTGACAGTGCGAACGCAGTCCCGGACCATTAATCCAACGGTGGCGCCGTTTGAGGTTCTGATGACACTACCCAATGCCAGTGAAGGCACAGTGCGCAGTTACATAGATCAACGCCGAACCGCCTGGGAAAGCCAGTTGCCGTTACCGGAGCTGCCCTTTGACGGTGACCCTTACGTCGCCAGTAGAGGAGGCGGTAGAGAATATACCGCCCGGACAGAGGCAAGGATTGAACCCTATACCCGGGTGCAGCAGATCGTACATATCACCCGGGGTGGCCAAGTGCCCAGAGTGGAACAGGAGCGGGTATTACTTCTGGGGTCAAACGACGATACAGAGCGGGAGGTAGCCGGAAATGAACGGTGAACCGCAGCTGAAAACTAAACGCCTGGGCGCCAGTATAGGTTTGCCGTTGCGTCAATTCTGGGACTGGTGGACCGGCGAGTTAAGCAGCCTGATACCAGAACGCTGGCGCAGTCGCATGGAAGGCAAAGAGATGCGCCTGCATTACTCGGCCGTTGGTTTCGAGGTCAGGGAAAACGGTCAACAACTTCGTATTCCGCTGGACCAGGTGGCCTCTGACCCGACGCTGGCCACCTGGCGCACATTGGGAAAAGGGCGGGTTGGTCTGGTGGTCACTCTGAGTGATGACGACGTTCTGCGTAAAACCCTGTCACTGCCCGCTTCCACGGAATCGCGGCTTGAGGCGGTACTTGGCTTTGAACTGGATCGCCACACCCCATTCAGCGCGACTCAGGCCAGTTACGGTTATCGTGTTGCCGGGCGTGACCGAAGTGCACAGCGCATAGAGGTGGAGCTGTTTGTCCTGCCCAACGCGGTGCGCGAGAGGGTTGTGAATTCCCTGGCAGAAGCGGATCTGCATCCAGCGGCGATACTGCCGGAATCCGCTTTTTCCGAGGGACGCTCCCTGTCGTCTCTGAACCTTCTGCCAGAAACCCAGCGGCCTGAAAGCAAACGCTCTGTGCTGCTGCGAAGTCGCCCGGTGCTGATCGTTCTGCTGCTGTCGCTGGTGATCGGCGTACTGTTTTATCAGCGGGAAGAGCGTCTGTTGGCCTTGCAGCAGGCGATAGGACCGCGCGAGTCAGTGGCTGAAGAAGCCCAGGCGATACGATCAGAGATCGAACTGATGGAGTCGGGCGGCCAGTTTATCTATGAGCGTAAAACCACACGCCCCGCCACAATTGTACTGCTGGATGAACTGACACGGCGGCTACCCGATTCGACCTGGCTAAGCCGTTTTGAACTTGAGGGCGATGAGCTGCGTGTTCAGGGCGAGTCCAACAGCGCATCAGGCCTGATCAGTCTATTGGAGGAATCGCCGCTGCTTGAACAGGTGAGCTTTACCTCGCCTGTGACGATTAACCCCAGGTCGCGTAAAGAGCGTTTTAGTCTTACGGCTCAGGTTCAGGGGGAGGTAGCACAATGACAAACCTTAAACCCGGGCAGAGTCGCTTCATAGCTGTCGCACTCCTGGTGGTCGTTATCCTTTTACTGATACGCATTCTGCTGGTGCCGCTCTGGGTGAGCTGGAGTGACTACGGTGCCCGTATCGATGCATTGGAGAACCGGCTGGCCGTCTATGAGCGTCTCGCAGAAGGCCTCCCTGAGGCGAAAGCGCGACTTGCGGCACTGCAGGCGAATCAGCCCTCCGATGACTGGTACCTGGCCCAGGCGACCCCCGCGTTGGCAGCCGCGGGCCTGCAGCAGCTGCTACACCGGCAGGTTGGAATCGGCGGGGGTCAGGTCATCAGTACCCAGATTCTGAACCGCGACGACGACAGCCCTCTGCAACCTGTATCGATCCAGGTACATCTGCGTGGTGAATTGAACGACCTGGTCGATCTGCTTTACAACATTGAGTCAGGGCGGCCTGTGCTGTTTGTCGATAATCTCCGAGTCCTTGCCAACCCCCGCCGCCAGATCAGCGCCCGTGCCAGGAATCTGCGGGACCGGGCGGCCGCTATTCCGGCACTGGATATCCGCTTCGATCTCATCGGGTATACGGGTCAGGAGGTGTCGCCATGAACATTATCCAGGCTCTTTTAATCGGGGCGTTGGTGCTGGCAGGTATAGACCCTGCGGTGAGCGCGGAACAGGAAAACGTCATACCCGATGCGGCGCCAATGGATGCTGCTTCACAGAGTATGGAACTGCCCGAGCTCCCTCCCCGTGATGCATTCGACGAAATTCTCCAGCGCCCACTGTTTAACACCAATCGCCGTCCCGACGCGACGGACTCGCAGGCCACCGCTGTCTCGGCAAGAGAACTGCGTGAGACCTGGCGCTTGACCGGTGTGTTTATGGTCGGCGAGGTACAGAAAGCGTTGTTACGACAGCGTGATGGAGAGGGACATAGGCTGCTGACAACAGGGATGCCGCTGGATGATACCTGGATGCTGAACGAGATTACGCCGGAGGGAGTGGTCATGGATTCCGGCGATGAGCAGGTGCGTCTCGACCTGCTAGAGCCCCGGGATACAGAGCCGGTGGCCTCGATGGCTGAGCCGACAGAGACGGAACAGGCCGATTCAGAGGTGCGGCGATTGGATGAGCGGGCCCGCGAGGCCGCGGAACAGTTGCAGCAGGACTTACAGACGACGAGGGATGAGCGCAATGAATAATTATCTCCGCTTTATCTGGCTGACAGGTTGCGCACTGAGCCTGAGTGCCTGCGCCCTGCAAGATACCGGTAATCCGAACGCGCTGGACAGCATTTACAGGCAGGATGACCCGCCCCAGGCATCGATACCGGTTGGCGAAACCCTGGCGCGCCAGCAGCGCCTGGGACAAAACCGGTCGGAAGATCGTTTCGCTACTGAGGCTGTGTCGCCATCCGGTGGTACCGGGCAGGATGTTGAGATCTACAGCGGCAGTGGGACCTTCGTCGACCTTAGCGCTGCCGAGACGCCGGTACCGGCGGAAGGGGATATCACCTTTAACTTCCAGGATGCCGAAATCAGCGAAATCGTAAAAACGATTTTGGGCGATATCCTGCAGGTCAACTACATCCTCGATGACCGGGTTCGCGGCACCGCCAATATGCAGACCACAAGACCGATCAATCGTGATGCACTGATTCCCACGCTGGAAAAACTGCTCCAGGTAAATGGTGCCGCGTTAGTGGATCAGGGAGACTTCTTTGAGGTGGTGCCGATCGACAGTATCAATGGCGGTACCGTTAGCCTTAAGGCCAACCTGAGTGCCGACCGTGGCTACCAGATGCTGGTAGTCCCGCTGCGTTACATAGGCGCTCAGGAGATGGTCAAAATTCTCGAACCGATGAAACCCCGTCAGGGTCTGCTGGAAGCCGATACCTATCGCAACATGATCACCATTGCCGGCACGCAGGCAGAGCTGATCAACCTGAAAGAGACCATAAAGGTATTTGATGTAGACCAGCTGCGGGGCATGTCAGTGGGGCTATATCGCTTGCAGGCGGTGGACCCTGAGCAGCTGATCAGTGAACTGGAAGCGATATTCGGCGACTCTGCCGATGGGCCTCTGGCAGGTGTTGTACGCTTTTTACCGATCGAGCGCCTGAATGCGATTCTGGTGATTACCCCGCAGAAAAAATACCTGGCGGATGCTGGAGCCTGGGTACGCCGGCTTGACCGCACCGAAGGCGCCCAGGGACTGGGCATGTATGTCTACTACGTGCAGAACGGACGTGCTGAGAGCCTGGCGGAAATGCTGGGCAACCTGTTTGAAGGGCAGCGCCGCAACCGACAGGAGCGGGAAGCGAATCAGCCGCGCCCGACCGAGCCTACACCTGCCGCGGGGGAAGAGGGGACTGATGGCGGTATTACCCGCACGGAAGCGACCCAGTCGGCACCGGCCAGCCTCGATGTGGGGGATGTCGATATTATCGCCGACACTGAGAATAACGCCCTGCTGATCATGGCCTCGCCGACGGACTACGATAAGGTCTACCGCGCGATCCAGAAGCTGGACGTGCTGCCACTGCAGGTGCTGGTGGAAGCGACGATCGTCGAAGTCTCCCTGCAGGATGAACTGCGCTATGGCCTGAACTGGTTCTTCAAAAGCCATCTTGGAAACACAACCAAGGGAGTCGGTACTATCGGTAGCTTCGCAACTGATGTTGCTAATAGTGCCACTTTCGAAGTGTTCAAAGCCGGCCAGACCCGGGCCCTGCTTAACCTGCTGGCATCGGACTCGCGCCTCAACGTAATCTCCTCACCGTCATTGATGGTGCTGGATAACCGTACTGCCGAGATCCGGGTGGGTGACCAGGTGCCGATCCGTACCTCCTCAACCACCAATACCAACAGCGATAACCTGAACACCACCAGTACGATTCAGTACCGTGACACCGGCGTTCTGCTGGAGGTGACCCCCAGGGTAAATGCCGGCGGTATGGTGGTGCTTGATATTACCCAGGAGGTTAATGATGTGGCCGAGGAAACCACCAGTTCCTCCATCGATTCCCCCACCATTACCCAGCGTCGCATCAACACCAGTGTGGCGGTGCAGAGCGGCGAAACCCTGGTGTTGGGTGGCCTCATAAGAGAAAACCGCAGCAACGGCAGCGAAGGCGTGCCGTATCTGCGTCATGTGCCGGTGGTGGGCCTGGCGTTTGGCAGCAAGGGTAAAAGTGTAAACCGCACGGAGCTGGTGGTGATGATTACACCGACTGCCGTGACCGACACCGCCGATGCGCGGGAGGTCACGCGGGAGTATCAGAACAAGCTGCGGGGTCTGGAGTTGCCTTCGCGCCCGCTTGATTCATCAACAAATCCATAGAGTTAATTCAACGTCCAAAGCTCAGTCGAAACTTCGGCCCACAAAGGCCAGGTTTCGGCTGAGCCCCTCTGTTCAGAATCCTGCGGACCCATTACTAAAAGTTGTTCAACCGTTACCTGGTGTTTACATCCATGCGGATTTCCCAAAGTCCATAACTATCAACCACTTATATTTAATCATAAGCAATTTATATAAGTGGGTATTACAGTTATATTCTCCGCCTCCTGCCCACAGCCAAGAAAACAATTAATTATCAATGACTTAGATTTTAGGCACGCTCTTTGTATCTCATAGGGCACCTAACGGCTTTGGCAAAGACATGCCCAGGTCGACCGCTGGGGGATATGTGTACCAGCGGCCAGGTATCCGCAGAGATGCCGGTTTTTCGCCCTTTGTATGTCATTTCCGCCACCCGTTTGTGTGTGAGGGGGCCCCTCGCGTCAGAGGAACTGATGTTAGCGGGATGACAACCACCTCCAGGCCGGAATCGGTACCTCGACAGGAGATCTTGGGCCAGAGCCGCTCGACCGGTATCCGGAGCACAGGCGGTGGCGAAACTTTAAATGGTTTCCTCATAAAAACAAAAGCGGAAGCCGAGGGAGGTGGGACATGAACAGGTCCTTATCTTTTTTGAAGACGCCGGTTTTTAGAACGCTGTCTTTATTGGTAGGTTTCGTGCTTGCAGCGGGACTTACCTATACGTATCCGGCTTATGCCCAGCATGATGCCGGATTATTCGAACTTGATGGCAATGCTGCAGATGATTCACTAGTTGATGGTGATGACTGGAATCCGCTATACCTGACCCCGCCATCGGGATACAGCTTTGTTGATGACAACAACAACGGTCCTGATGGAATAGAAGATGTATCCGTTTATACGCAGGGTAGCAAAGATATCAATTACCTTGCGGAAGGTGGGTGTACAGCGAAAACACAGGTTAACCCGAACGTAGACTATGAGCATGGCTATGCCATGGTATATGACTACCTAGGTGACCCGTACATAGTTTTCGGGGCTAACCGCTCGGCTGAAAACGGGGACAAGGCGTTAGGCGTCTGGTTTATGCAGAATGACGTCGATTGTGATCCTTACGACCCGGACTTCCCCGGAATCTGGCAGGGTGGCGACCGTACTGAGAATGACGTTTTCGCCGTTGTTCATTTCACCCGCGGTGGTTCTGTAGGAGCCATCGAGGCGTATCAATGGGTACCGGGCGAGACAAACAACCTGGTTAAATTCTATGAAACTAACGAAGGTGACTGCCAACTTCTCGATCCTGACGACGATATAGGTGCATGTATCACCACCAACGGCGCCAGGGGTGAAAATCCGCTGCTGAATACGATCTTCACCACGTGGGATGGCTTACAGGAACCGGGTTCCTTCATGGAAGGTTTTGTAAACCTGGGTACGATCTTCGACGGACTGGAGCAGGTGCCTTGCTTTAGTACTGTACTGCTTGAAGGACGTTCTTCAACCTCGGTTAAGTCCAACCTTCATGAGTACATCCGTGTACCGATCGAAACCTGCGGTAACGTGGTACTTGAAAAAGAAACCGACCCGCTTGGTGATACGCAGACGTTCGCCTTCACCTTCGGTCCAGATGGAGAACAAGGTACAGAGCCTGATGGATCACCGATCGCCGATGGTGGCCGGATCTTTATCGATGATGTGCATCCGGGTTCTTATGACGCCTATGAAACTGTTCCGGATGGCTGGACTTTGGACGCGGTAGACTGTCTGGATGACGCTTATCTGGATGAAGAGAACAATACCTATCTCGGCACAACCGGTGGTGACAGCACTGCCGGAGACAATATCAATGTGTCTCGCACCGAGACCGTGCATTGTCTGTTTAAGAACGTCAAGAAGGGTAATCTCATCATCCGTAAGGTCTACACCGGTGAAGTAGCCAATACGACTACGTTCTCGTACGAAGTGTTGAAAGTAGCACCCGCAGAGACGATTTCGACCTTCGATCTCGAGGCCACGGTTAAGGAATCTGATCACTACGACTGCGATACAGGTGTCCAGTGCAAAACCATAGAGGACCTTGTTCCTACGGTTTACACGGTAGAGGAAACTGAGGTTGGTGATGCTTCTTTCGAAGCCCTGAGTTGTACATCTGATAATGGCGAAAGCACTGTTCTTTATGACGGCGCTAAGGCCACTATCGGTTTGACACCGGGAGATACGGTAACCTGTACCTACGAGAACTTCATCGCAGCTGCGCCAGGTGACATCTACCTGCAGAAAGAAACCATTGCCTTCGATGATGACGATCAGGCGTATCGTGTTGCTGCCAATGCAACCTTCAGCTATGACACCACATCTCAGGCTAGCGGTGAAGGTGGTGACGACCCAGGACAGATTGGCTTGCCGAATCCTGTCAATCTCTTAACCAGCAGTGGCTTTGTATCAGAACAGTATTCACCGGTCTATGCCGGTACACATACCGTAGATGAGCAAACCCCTCCTGATGGCTACGAGTTCCACGACCTCGACTGTGGTTTGGCTACCGAGGCTGATCCTCCGGCTCCGGGTGAGGACGACGTGGGAACCAGTGTCAGTGGTGATGCAGCGACAATCACCATTAACGATGGCGAAGCAGTTGTCTGTCTGTGGCGTAACAAGGTGATTCCTGCCAAAGCCAAGGTTGTCAAAACAACCGTACCGGCCGGTAATGAAAGTGGTTGGGAGTTCAAGCTGTATAAAGGCGAGACACTTCTGGCTACAGGAAGTACTGACAGCGAAGGTAACCTGGACTTCGGCGTTGACCTGAATGCTGGTGACTACAAAGTTGTTGAAACCGCAAAAGCAGGCTTTGACCTGACTGATGTTGGTGGCGCCGACAATGCAGGAGGGGACGACGTCTGTACATTCACTGTTGCCTTCCCGGATGACAGGGATAGCACTTTCGAATGTACGTTCGAAAACACCGAACGTGGTCAGATCACCTTAATCAAGGAAACAGTCGGTGGCACAGGTAGCTTCGACTTCGCTCACAAGATTGATGGAGTGAGTGGAGCTATCGATGGTCTTGCTACCTCGCTCGACACAAGTGGTGACAACCCTGCTTCAGATGATTCCAATAAGTTGGTACCGGGGGCTTATTCAATCTCCGAAACAGTACCTGCTGGCTGGGATCTGACAAGCCTGACCTGTGTTGATACCGATACTGAAGGTACTGACAGCACGGGTAACGTTACCGATCCGCTGGGTGAAGGCGAAACAGGTACAGCATCTATCTACCTGGATCCAGGTGAAACCGTAACCTGTACCTTCGTCAACAGCCGTCTGCCGACGCTGACACTGGTGAAAGAGGTTAACAACCAGTTCGGTGGCGAGCGTGAGGCCAGTGAATGGACTCTGTCTGCTACCGCAACAGGTGGTGCAACCGCTGCCTTTGACTTCTCCGGTAAAGGCGAGCAGGCCGCAACGGGTAACAGCGCGGATCTCGGTCCGTACGACGTCGCCGCAAACGTAGCCTACCTGCTGGAAGAAGATCAGTTTGACTTCTATGAAGTGCAGACAGATTGGAGCTGTGCCGGTGATGGTACGTTCGATGGCGAAGCGAATACCATTTCGCTTGGCTATGGTGACGACGCGACCTGTACAATTGTCAACAAGGATATTCTGGTTGAGTTCTGCCCGGACGGCAGCAATACAGGTAGACCGCTTGCACTGACCCTTGAGTACACCGGTGAAAATAATGACATCAACAGTCAGGAAGAAGGTAATGTCGTTATTGGTCCGCTGAATGGGGCTTACCCGGATCCTGCTGATATCGTCATCCTGACGAAACAGGGTACTCAGGTGCCGGAAGATAGCCCGGCAGATAATGTGGCCATAGGCGATACCTTCAGCTACAACCACTGGAAGGATAACGGTGGTGCGGGTATCCCGCCGGTAACCATCTTCGAAATCTATACCTCCGACTATACCGAAGGTGGCGGAACGTTCATTCAGAGCATTGAGTTCCATACCTCATGTTCACAACCGCTTAACGTCGGTGATGAATATGGACCGCTGAAGGTTGTAGGTGGGACGCTGAACGATGGTACTCCGGTAGGACAGCAATAAAACAATCTTCAATATTGAAGAGTAAATGAGGAAGGGGCCGCTTTTGGCGGCCCCTTTTTTGTGCGCAGCTTGGGATAAAATCCCTATCCTTTGCGCTCCGTTGAGTTCCCTGATCGGTCCTGTATATCCTTATCCACGTCCTCTAATCCCTGTAATCCCTGCAACGCATTTTTTCTAATCGCAGCCCGTCGTTGACGGCTTGGCTGCCGATTACTTATTCGGACCTTTACCGTTGCCCTTGCTGGTGCCGCTGCTATCGCTTCCAGATGCTAATGACACTGTAACGGTGGCAGTTGCGCTCAGGTTGCCGTCGCTGATGGTGTAGTCGAAGCTATCGCCATTCTTAAAGCTTTTGGCGGGTGTAAAGGTCAAAGTGCCATTGCTATTGATCTTTACCGAACCTTTGGAGCCTTGAGTCACACTGGTAACAGTAAGCGTATCGCCATCAGGATCGGAATCGTTAGCCAGAACATCGATGATAACTGAGGTATTGCCATCGGTAGTTCCGGTATCGTTTGATGCCACTGGTGCCTGGTTAGTGGTTGAAGTACTTCCTGCGACGCTAACACTTACGGAAGCGCTGCTGCTGCCACCCTGCCCATCGCTGATGCTGTAGGTGAACGTTTCAATACCGCTGAATCCTGTTGCTGGCGTGAACGTAAGCGTACCGTTGGCGTTGATCTTGGCCTGACCGTTAACGCCGCTAACGGAGGTGATGGACAGGGCATCGCCATCCGGGTCTGAGTCATTGCTCAATACAGCAATGGTAACCGGTGTTTCATAGCTGGTGCTTGCGCCGTCGTTTTTGGCAACAGGCGCGCTATTAGTCGTGCCAGTATCTACCTGCCCTTCAATAACCACCATTGTCGACAAGGTGCTGCTGTAGCTTCCGCTGGAGGCTGCGAAGTCCAAACCATAGAAGGTTTCTGCGGTATCCACTGGTGACGTGATCGTAAATGAAATGGTAGAGCTGCTGCCAGGCTCAAGCGTTACAGCCTGGGTGGGCAGGGTGCTGCTCCAGCCAGATGGCAGGGTATTACTCAGCTGGTACTGATTGCTTGCGCAAGCGCTCGTATCATTATTGCTCAGTGTCAGAGAGTACTGAATATTGGCGCCAGCGGCAGCCCACTGAATATCGCTCGGTGCAAGTATTAGAGACGGATCCGTTTGCTGACAAACCTGGGCGGCTGCTGCATTCACGTAGATGCTGGCAGTCTGTGAGTTTAACGACTCGGTCGCAATGGTTGTTCCACTTAGCTCATCTACAAATTGCTGGCCAGCTTCAAGCGCCGAATCCCACCAGTCGCTGGTCTGCGCATTCATGTCGAGCATATGGAAGCTGTCACCATCGGCGGGTGCTGCAGAGCGCACGGTAGCGCCCTGGAGGAAGTTACCACCCTTAGTCAGATCTGAGTCAAAACCGACCGGCTGGCGGTACTCGACGTAATACCATTCCTGATTGCCGGTATTGGGATCGATACCCTTCAGGAATTTCAGCGCTTTGACTCCACCATCCTGAGCTGAATAGGGTGAAAGCGAGTAGCTACCACTGGTTTCGACTGTCTGGATCGCGGGAGAGCTACCGTAACCCAGCCAACCCAGGCGCTCCTTTTGTGGTGCACTGAAGTGCCCGGATACCATGGTCCCCATGACGTCAGGGATATCGCCGTACTCGATAGATGAACAGGCGGTACCAACGCTGGCGCTGCCGCAGGACAGGGCGTGAGAGTGATAAAGGCCCAAATTATGGCCCAGTTCATGGGCAATGGTGCTTAGTTGAAACTTACCATTGATAAACGCTTTTGACGGTGAACCGCCGACAGTACCAACGCCGCCCCACTTGCAGGCAGAGGTATACGGATGTATGAACACCAGGCGGTCATAGCCGGACAAGTTTATGCCACGGGCTGTAGCTTCTTCCCGTGCATAGGTTTCCAACGTTTGGGTACTACAGGTTGTGCTGCTTTGCGGAATTGTAAACCAGCCAAAGGTGTCGCCACTCAGCCAGGTTTGACCGTAGGAGTTTTCGCGGATGAACTGGTCAACTTCGCCGAATACGATATCGTTGGTCTGTGCAACCGTCGCAGGCTGGTTAGTTGGGTTATCCTGGAAATTGACGAGGATGACAGCCGTGCGCTGTTCGCCGAAGGTATTGGCAACCGGTTCAACAGTGCTACCAGATGAGTAGCTGGCATTATCGGCAGCGAGCGACAAAGTGGTGTCATCTTGGTTAAACACTACAACACCATCCGAGTCTTCGTCTGCAGACTCGAAAAATACACCATTCATGGCAATTGATGAGCCCGTTAACTTGTCATGCGGCAGCTGCCCAGAGAAGCGAAGCTTGAAACGCTCCCCGAAAGCTGTGTTTACAACATGGTGTAGTTTTTGGCTGCCGTCTTCATAGTCTTCATAGAAGATTTCCAGCTTACCCTCCAGGTCGATGCGTTGCTCCAGCTTTTCCAGCACCTGAGTGGGCAAGCCTGCCTGCTTGTCATCTGGAATAGTGGCGCTTAGCACGGCTGCCGGGTTGCTTTCCATCAATTCAAGCAGGAATGCTCGGCGTTCTTCCGCTTTTGCGGTCAACTGTTCCAGAGCACGTGATTTGTCGGCACCCTGGGCCTTGGCCCATTTTTTCTGAAGGTTCAGCAGCGCCTGGGTATGTTCAAGAGCCTGCTGACGGGCCTGTTCAGCAGTTGCGGATGCGGCGGCGGGTAATGACTGAGAGTGTCCATGAACGTCAGCAGCAAAGGACGGCAATGCCACCGATGCAATGGCAGCGGACAGTGCTGTTACAGCGATGGAACGAACCAAGGTGGGCCCGGCTAGGCGCATAGATCTCTCCTGATACATAAAATTCAGTGAAGATCCTCTAGCGGCGTACCGTAGTATCTCTACTTTGGCGGTCCGGCGATCCCCTGTGATGCGATCTCTTTGCTCGCTTCAGTCGGGACCCGTAACTTTGCGCCGCCCGATTACTCGGGGTTAGCCTTTTCAGTAGAGGATCAAAGTTGTTAATTGTTTATCGGGTTATGTCTTATTCGTGATGCACTTAAAGAATGATCTGTAAGCTCGGTATCGTTTTTTTGTTACTTGTTACATAAAAGCTATTCGTTTTAGCCTTTAACCGTCTGAGCTTTACGTTAACTGTTACCCGAATTAAACGTTCTTAGCTTGAGGGGGATATTATCAACTGCGAGATGTAAGGTTAAGTATGCGATGTATAAAAGAAAGTTCCGAATTGAGCGGGAATAAATTTAAATGAATCAATAAATTAACAGGTTTTGTGTCGCTTTAAATTTTTTGTTAAACCAATGAAACAATTCTAAAAGAGCTGAGTGTAATTTTATTCTATAAATGTTTCCTTTAAACAACATATAAAGGTTTTATGTAAATTGATTGGTACACTCTGAAGTGGAAACGTACAGCGATTTTTTGTAAGAACTTTTTGTTATAAAAAATTAAATAATGGATTTAATTTAGTATCTGTCTGTTTTTGATGTCAAAACCAAGTGGATGGAGGCCGGTAAATCGCTTCTGATGACAGAAGGTGTCTACGGCGGTGCTTGAAGAGAGAATCAATACCAGCGATCGGTGGACACTGAACCTGATAATGTCTCCGTGTATCATCACTCGATATCAATGCTGTAATGAATGGATAACACTAACGTTTATTTCATTAAATCCATATCTATCAATGGCTTATTTCATTTTCCTGTCTCCTGGTTTTCTCTTTTCTGTATCTTTCTGTTAACGGTTGAGCCTGTAAATTTCCTTCTGAAAAGACAGAATTCTTTTTAAATCATAGGCTTTCGTCATATGGCGCAGTCGTTGCTGTAGAGAGCGTAAACCAGTGCGCTAATTGGTTGCGAGCTAGCCTTCTGTATTTTTAGCAGTACGTAGCAGTACGGGTCGCTCAATCGGTTAGTGCTTGAACGCACTCGAGGAATAATGATGCAACAGCACGTGCTGCGACATCAGGCGGGCCAGTCTAAAAGATCTTTATCCTTGTCGCTCAGGCGCATGGTTCATGATGGATCGGTTTGGGACAGCGTCGGTTACCTGTTGGTTCTGTGCCTTGCTGTATACCTTCTCAGTGCGCACCTTGGATTTTTCAGTGAAGCGTCAAAGCCTCCCGATTCGCCTCATGTTGAGAATCAAACTGCCGACGTCTCCGCAGCCTCGATGGGCCAGGTGTCAGGGCCTGTGGCAGGCCAGGGAAACTCAACAAGCCGAGATACAGTCGAGCGCGGTTATTCTTCGGCTAACCGGATAGCGCCCGATATGCTGTTGGAGCGACTGGAGCTGTTAGATGACAGGCCCCGCTGGACACTGCTGGATATCGATGTTGCACAGATGCAACAGGATCTCTCACGGCTAATACGCGAGGGGGATACCGCTTTACCCGCTATCGCCAAGTTTCTTGCGCAGGGAGGCGACGTTGATTTTACCAAGGGGGGGCTTGATGAGGCCGCGGGGTATCCGTCATTGCGGCTGGCACTCTTTGCCGTGCTTGAGCGTATCGGTGGTCACCAGGTCGAGTCGATTTTTTACGACGAACTTCATAGAACCCAGCGGCCAACTGAAATTGAGGCCTTGGGTCACTACCTCAATGACACCTCTCCCGGTTTGTATGATCAGGATATCGTTCGCGCTGCCCGCGATGTTTTCTTGGCGGGTAATGATGAAGGGGCAGAGAGGGCGGATACCGGCCCGCTGTTTAAAGTCTTCAGTCGTTTTGGGGATGCATCGCTCGTCCATGATCTCGCACAGGTTAATCAGCTGAACTGGGGCCGTTACGCCGCAATTACCCTTGCCACTATCCCTGAAGGCAAGGGGGTACCAGTCTTATCAGACTGGGTTTACGGTGCCCATCAGTCGGATTCCGGTGCACAGTTTGCAATCAAAATTCTCGCTCAATCATCCGAATATCCCGCTGCTGCAAACGCCATAATCAATAGCGTCAGGGCGAATTTGATTCCCGACCGGCGTTGGGCCGAGCTGTCACAGCTGATCGCCGGTACTTACCACATGCAACTCGATCCTCCGGGTCAAGGGGGGCTCTCCAACTATAAACCCGACATTCGCTACGGCGCGCTGAGGACTACCCAGTATATCTCGCGAACCCCCGGCGGAGGTCAGGTGGTGTATGGGGTGGAGTTTGCCTCGTCGGTGCTTGCAGCTGATCAGATTCTTCCCCGTATGGAGCTCGTCGATCAGTTACTGGTTGAGGTCAGAAGCCCGGTCGCGAAGCGGGAGCTGGAAAAAGCATACGAAACACTCTGGTTATTACACCTTCAACAGGAGAAATAGCAGGGCAGGATGCTCAACTGAAACCGGCACGGCGCGACGTCGTCTGACGGTCGAATCACCAGCCTTAATTAACGGAGGGGCTGATTATGAACGTTAAGCACAAATGGAGGGGCGTCACGGCGTGTGTGCTCGGTGCCGCTTTATCCTTTTCACTGACCGCCGGCGCAACGTCGTTGGGCGACAGTAATTTTGAAATCGACGAAGATGCGGACTTCTTGTCTAATGACGGGGGCATTGATTGGGATTTTGCCGTCGGAGATGGGCTGGTGGTTGCAACTGATCTTCCTACCGGGTCCGACGACGACTCATTCAAGGGCGGGACCAAAGAAGATACGGTCGACCCGGATACCACCTTCGGTAGTATTCCGAACAACAAAAGTGACCTGAAGCATTTCGGTGCTTATCAGGAAACCAGTAACGGTAGAGACTACCTGCATCTGTTCTGGACACGCGTTCAGGATCCGTCCGGCACCACGCTGATGGACTTTGAGTTTAACGCCGGGAATTTCCAGCATGATCCTACCTCAACGGGGGTACAGTTTCCGATCCGTGAGCCGGGAGACGTACTGGTCGAATACAAACTGGCCCAGGGGGGTATAACCCCGGAACTGTTCCTGTATCTCTGGCTGGAGGACGCAGGCGATGGTGTCTGTGAAGCCGGTAAATACCCCTGCTGGGGGGAGCAGATTAACCTCAGTGCGGCTAATATCGCGATAGGGTCGATCAATACCAGTATTGCTGACGGTGATGGTGTACTGGCACCGCCTCCGGGGATTCCGAACGGCACGCCTGTACCTATAGGTGACTTCGACCCCTATACCTTTGGTGAGGCAACTATCGATCTGACTGCTCTCTTCCCGGAGGGCGAGTGCGTGTCATTCGGTTCCGCGCACCTGAAGAGCCGCTCGTCCGACTCGTTTACTGCGCAGATGAAGGATTTCATTGCACCGATCGATGTCAATATCAGTAACTGCGCCAACATCAACATCAGCAAGACCGATGAATTAGGCAACACCGTGAATCAGGCTGGTGCGGTTTTCCGCCTGTTCTATGATGATGGTGATACCCCAACTGTTTATGACGACGCGGATGCTACCAACCCGGACTCTCGGGTTCAGGTCTTGGTGGCAGTGCCAGATACCGACCCTGTCGAATATGAATTACAAGATATAGAAGACTGTACCACCGACGGTAGTGGTACCTGTACCTGGATTGATATTCTCGCCGGTGAATACTGCGTGGTTGAGGTGACTCCTCCAGATGGACACATGCTGCCTGAAGATCCTTACTACTACTCGTGTGGAACCGTTACGGCGGATAATGATCTGGACGTAAGCTATGTCGACCCGCGTATTCCCGGCCAAATCATCGTCCAGAAAGTGGATGAAGATGGTACCCTGCTGAATGGCTGGAGCTTTGCGCTGTGGACTGACGATGGTGGTGACCCGCCGGCGCCGGAGACTGATCTGGAGTTAAGCTGTGTGACCGGTGAAACGGAAGACGGGCTGTGTACCATTGAGGGAATCCTGCCGCCGGAAGGTGAATTCTTTGACACCTACTGTGTAGTGGAAACCAACCCCTTGCCTGATGAGTATCAGGATAGCGATCCCCAGTGTGGCATTGTCGTAGAATTGGGTGATACGGGCGTAGACGCGATCGAGGTCTTCTTCGTTAACCCGCGTATCCCCGGTGCGGTCAATATTCAGAAAGAGGATGAAGATGGTTCCCTGCTGAATGGCTGGACCTTTACGCTCACGAAGGATGTAGATGGGTCACCGGGCGATAGCACCGGGTTGAGCTGCGTAACGGGCGCCGGGGAAGCTACCGATGGTGTATGTACCATCAGTGGTATCCTGCCGCCGGAAGGTGAAACCTCAGCCACCTACTGTGTAGTGGAAACCAATCCATTGTCTGATGAGTATGAGGATGCGGATGGACCACAGTGTGGCATCGTCGTAGGCTTGGGTGACACGGGCGAAAATACCCCTGCGCTGAACCTGACCTTCGTTAACCCGCGTATCCCCGGTTCAGTCAATATCCAGAAAGAGGATGAAGATGGCACCCTGCTGAATGGCTGGATCTTTACTCTGTGGACCGATAACGGCGGTGCGAAAGGAGTCGACTTGGGACTCAGCTGCGAAACTGGTGCGGGTGAAGCAGCCGATGGTGTCTGTACCATCAGTGGTATCCTGCCGCCGGAAGGTGAAACCTCAGCCACCTACTGTGTAGTGGAAACCAATCCATTACCGGATGAGTATCAGGGTGCGGCTGATCAATGTGGCATCGTCGTAGGCCTGGGTGACACGGGCGAAGATATCCTTGCGCTTAACCGTACCTTCGTTAACCCGCGTATCCCCGGTTCAGTCAATATCCAGAAAGAGGATGAAGATGGTTCCCTGCTGAATGGCTGGATCTTTACTCTGTGGACCGATAACGGCGGTGCGAAAGGAGTCGACTTGGGACTCAGCTGCGAAACTGGTGCGGGTGAAGCAGCCGATGGTGTCTGTACCATCAGTGGTATCCTGCCGCCGGAAGGTGAAACCTCAGCCACCTACTGTGTAGTGGAAACCAATCCGTTGCCTGGTCAGTATGAGGGTGCGGCTGACCAATGTGGCATCGTCGTAGGCTTGGGTGACACAGGCGAAGATATCCCTGCGCTTAACCGTACCTTCGTTAACCCCCGTATTCCCGGTTCAGTCAATATCCAGAAAGAGGATGACGAAGGTACTCTGCTGAATGGCTGGACCTTCACGCTGACGAATGATGTAGATGGGGCGCCGGGTGCCAGCACCGGATTGAGCTGCGTAACTGGAGCCGGTGAGGCTGCCGATGGCGTGTGTACTATCAGCGGTATCCTGCCGCCAGAAGGTGAAACCACAGCTACTTACTGTGTGGTGGAAACCAATCCGTTGCCTGGTCAGTATCAGGATGCTGAAGGACCGCAGTGTGGCATCGTTGTAGGCTTGGGTGACACCGGTGAAAATACCCCCGCGCTGAACCGGACCTTCGTTAACCCGCGTCTACTTGGTGCTATCAAGATCACCAAAACCCGCAAGCATGCAGCTGATGGAGGCGGAGATCAGGCTCACGAGGGTGTGACCTTTACCATTACCGGCGGTAATCTGGCTGCTGATGGTGTCGATGTTGTGACCGACGCTAACGGTGAAGCCTGCTACGAAGGCCTGTTGGTTAGTAGCCTCGAGGGCATCGGTGATTACACCGTAACGGAAGATGTACCGGACGGCTATGTGGCTGACGCAGAAGAAGCCAAGGATGTAACGGTTAGCTTGGCATCCGAGTGTGGTGATGGTAATGAAGCAACTGTTAGCTTCAGCAATACACCGCTGACAAATGTTACCGTATCGGTTGACTCGCAGGTTGTAGGCGGTACCGCCTCAACCATCAAGTGCACCGATACCGACGGTAACGAGTATAACGGTGGAACCGAAGCCGATGGGGACGGAAGCCTGACAGTGTACGACTTGCTGCCGACCGACCCGACCGTGACGCTGATCTGCGAAATCACTATCGATCCGTGATGCGGTAGTTCCTGTAACTTCAAAGTAAGAAGGGCGGGTATATCCCGCCCTTCATGTTGTTACCGCTTATTGCGCGATTACTTGAACAATACCGCTGCTGCTGATATTACCCGCCGCATCCTGCACCTGGATCTCAATATCATGGGTTCCCTGCTTTTTGGGAACCTGCCAGCCGCAGTAATAGAACGGTGAGGTCGTTCCCCAGTTTGGCGACGGGCGAGTAGCAGAACACTCGGTCCGGCCGTTCACGATGTAGTCCACCTGTACAATACTTGCGTTATCCCAGACATGGCCCTTGATCAGGGTATAACCGCCTTTTGCTATGGTGCCATTGTCTGCGGGATACACAACTCGTGCTGTCGGTGCAATGATGTCTTCAGTCATCGGTAATATGTACCCGACTAGAGAGGCGACGATGTCTATATCGGACTGGGAGACATATCCGTCCCCATCCAGGTCAAAACGGCGCCACTCAAATACGTTGCTGTAAAGGTAAGCTGGGTCGCTGGGGTTCGGGCTGATCGCTTCCAGTGGAACGCCGTTACCCTCACCCAGGTGCAAAGCAATACGATCCAGGTCGAACTGGTCAACGGCGCCGTCATCGTTAAAATCCGCCGGGTAGCTGTCGACTTCATCGTGTGCACTTAGGGTGTCGGCCTGTGCGCGGAGGTAGTTGGGCCCCCAGAGTTTGTCCATCTGGAATTCGCCGTCGATATAGCCGATATAGCGGACCAGGCTTCCCATGGTGTGTTCCAACGCATCGTTCCAGCCATCGTTATCGGCGTCCGCATTGACGCAGCGATTGTAGTAATACCTGACCCAATCGTTTTCACTGTGGCCATCGACAACGATATTGTTGGCCGCTGTATCACCCACATTGGTGACGGTGATGGTGTAGTTGATCCCTTCTTCCTTGTAGTTGGGGAACATACAGAGCTGGGACGTGTTGCCAACATTCGGCGCTATTACCGCTTTGCCGGTTTGCTCAATATCAGAGCTTGAGTAATCCCTGTAGGGCACCGTACTGGATAATTGCAGTTCGCTACCTTCCCATTCCAGCTGCACCGTGATGGCAGCGGGGTGGTAGTTACAGGCAGCGTATTTGGGTGTAAAGCTGAAGCTTTCACCGGGCTGAAGGCTTCCCAGTGCTTCCCAGATCAGATGATCATCTTCACCCAGACAGCTGTTGTCGCCGGATAGGTTGCGGAAGTTGTAATTCTCGGTTGTCAGCGAAAGTGGATCAGAGGAGGGGCTGGTGCTTTCAGTGGTCGTTGAATTCTTTCCCTTGCCTTCTGGCTTTGCGGCCATGGCATGAGATGACAGGACCAGTCCGAACGCGACCGACAGGGTGATGGCTGCCTTTGGCAGCGCGTGCATTGCTATTCGAGATGCCATGGGGCCCTCCTGAAATTAATATTCAGCAAGATCCCCTGGCGATGATTCCAAAGAGATGTGTCTCCTTCGGCAATCCGGCTACCTCGATGATGAAACGCGAGGCCCGTGACTTTGCGCGGCTCCTGAGAGCTTTGCCTTTTCGGGAGAGGATCTTTTACAGTTAAATTGTGTGTTTCAATCGTGTAACGGTTGTTCTGCCGCTCATCTGGAGCGGTTTGCAAGCTGTACAACAGCAACCGCCCAAACAAGACTAATCGGCGGTTTGGCTGTGATACTGAAGCAAATAGTTACATCGGAAAAATGTCCTGTTAATTAATCGATACGATTAAATGCTGGGTGGATCATATCAGGACAGTAATAGAATTTTAAATAAGGAGTTTTGTAACTAATCTGATAAGGCAGGGATGAGCAAATAAATACTGATTAGCCTGGTTTACAGGGCGGTTTTAATTGCTTTTTGATGTTAAATAATTGTAACGAATAATGGTGAGGTTAGTATTTGCTGTGGAGGTTTTGAGGTGTTTTGGCTACGGTTAAATAGTTGAAACTGTTACATTTACAGAACAGCGTAAGATCTTAGTTGTTACATAAAAGAAACAAGAATTTTTCGTTATATTAATTTTCAATTTCATCCCATAGGGTGATATGGATCTCTACCGGGTAACCCTCAATGGTATGGAAGGCAGGCTTGAGGCGGCGCCAGGTGCGTTTTCTGTTCATTTCCTTACTCCGAGTGTCGGCACTCCGGTCTTGCGTATCCTCGGATGCGCCGGAGCTTTGAAGACGTTCCTGTTCCGCTTCGTCCTGTTTGATGAGGCGATGATTAAGCAACATACGCCGGTATCGTTTTTCCATGTGGAAAACTCCCCATAGTCAAAAAATTACTGCAGCTAACGGGCCAGAGTCTTTAAGGCATTGAACGCAAAGGGATGACTAGTGTAAGAGGGAGCTTGGAGGAGAGGCTGCAATGTAAATTTGTAACGGGATCCGTACAGTGAAGATCAGTACGGACCCGCTGTTTACGTGTGTTGGAGAGGAGGCTGACCGTTTTCCTTGCTGTCCAGATGGTGTTTTTCCATCATCCGGTAAAGGGTCACACGGGAGACTCCCAGCGCTTTGGCAGCGCGGGAGATGTTGTGGTTGAACCTGTCCAGGGTGACGCATATCACCCGCTTTTCGGCCTCTGAGCGCGCTTCGCTCAGTGTCCTGATCGGCTCCGTTTTTGAGACCACCTCGGAGGAGAGGTTAAGGTCCTGTGGGGTGATCAGCTTGTTGTCACTCATGATCATGCCGCGGCGTACACGGTTGATCAGCTCGCGCACATTGCCGGGCCAGGTGTGATGGTTGATCGCATCGATCGCTTCATCGGTGAATCCGCGCAGCTGGCCGTTGTGGTCGCTGGCGAACTTTTTAAAGAAGAAGCGAGCCAGCAGCTCCTTGTCCTCACCACGGTTGCGCAGGGGAGGGAGGTCGATGTTCAGTACACTGAGGCGGTAAAAAAGGTCTTCGCGAAAACGACCCTGTTCAACCGCCTTGTTCAGGTCGATATTTGTCGCCGCAATAACACGTGTGTCTACGTGCATCGGGGTGTTGTTACCGAGGCGCTCGATGGTGCCTTCCTGCAGAAAACGCAGCAGATGTGCTTGCAGGTTCAGGTCCAGGTCGCCGATTTCATCAAGAAACAGCGAGCCCTGATCGGCCGCTTCTATGCGGCCCAGGCGCCGCTGGGCTGCGCCGGTAAACGCCCCTTTCTCATAGCCGAACAGTTCTGAATGGATCAGGGTTTCAGGCAGGGATCCGCAATTAACGGCAACAAAGGGGTAGGCGCTGCGTTTGGAGCGTTGGTGGATCGCTCGTGCGATCAGCTCCTTGCCGGTTCCGCTCTCGCCGGTGATCAGCACAGGCGCATCGGTTTTGGAGACCTTGCGCACCTGGTCAAAGATAGACAGCATCTGCGGGCTGGTTCCCACCATCTGGAACTCGTCGTTGATGCCCTTATCGTCGCTTTCCAGCTGCTGCAGATGATAGATGCCGTAGGCGTGACCGAGAATCGTCTCCAGGTTGTCGATGTTGTCGCCGAGCGGCAGTGAGAAATAATCATAGAAGTTTTCGAACAATGCCCGCCTTAACTCGATATCTCGGAGGTATTCAGGACGAATCAGTGCAATCCAGGCGATCTGGTTATGCTGCTGGAAAAAGCTGGAAAGCTCCTGATGGATAGAGGGATCAGACCAGTCGATATGGGCTACACCGACAAAGAAATTCTGTTGCAGAAGAGATGTATCGGCCTCTTCCAGGCTGTTTACCTTGTGTAAAGCCCAACCGCTCAGCTGTGACAGCTCCCTGGAAATATCGCTTTCAGGGCGCAGGTCCACAAACAGAGCATCTCTTACAGGCTGAGGTCTGGGGTGTTCCCTCGTCTTGTAAATATCCATAGCAATATGTCCGGTTGATACTAAAAACTAACGTTTATGTGACGCGTAGTTTATGAATCGAAGTATAGTTGACCGAAAGTGTCTTAAAGAGAGAACTCTACAAGGGGTGTCAGGGATGGGTGCAAAGATTTCATCATCTATCTGTAGCGTTTTTGTACTCCAATCCCGTCGCTTCCTGACTATAGTGAAAAGTAATTGAGCAACGCTTTGGGCATGTGAGATGTACTGTAACTATTTCGGGTTACGCGAGTCGCCTTTCTCGATTGCACCGAATCCGCGCTATCTGTTCATGAGTGAACAGCATCAGGAAGCGCTGGCGCACCTTCTATACGGGATAACGATAGACGGTGGCTTTGTGTTGCTTACCGGGGAGGTCGGCACCGGCAAAACCACGGTGGCCCGTCAGCTTCTTGAGCAGCTGTCTGATGACTCGTCAGATGTGGCGCTGATCCTTAACCCGCGCCTCAGTGTGCAGGAGCTGCTGGAGACGATCTGCGACGAGCTTGATATTCATCAGGCAAGTGAGCAGCCGGTGACGGTAAAGCAGCTGGTGGATCGGATTTACCAGGAGCTGCTAAGACGCTATGCCGCCGGGCGCAATACGGTTCTGCTGATCGATGAAGCCCAGCAACTGTCGGTGGATCTGCTGGAGCAGGTTCGATTGCTGACGAACCTGGAAACCAGCGAGCACAAGCTGCTGAATGTGATTCTGGTGGGTCAGCCGGAGCTGCTGGAGATGCTTGCGCGGGAAGATCTGCGCCAGCTCTCGCAGCGGATCACTGCCCGCTATCATCTTGGGCCCCTGTCGCCCACCGATCTGCCTCTCTATATGCGTCATCGCCTGGCTGTTGCCGGTCTTAACCGGCCGGTTTTTCCTGACTCCCTGATGAAACAGCTTTACCGTCTGACCGGCGGGGTACCGCGTTTGATCAACCTGGTATGTGACCGGGCGCTTTTGGGAACCTATGTTCAAAAACAGAATGAGGTAAGCAGTGAAACGCTGAAAAAGGCGGCCCATGAGGTCTTTGGTGATGAGGTGCCGATGGCGATTCCGGCATCGCAGAGCAAGCGCGGGATTCTCGCGGCAGCGGTGGTTATCGGATTGATGGCCTGGGGTGCAGGCTTTGCGCTGTCGGTGTTTTATAAGGGCGGGGGTGTGTCGGATCTGACCTCGTCGGTGCGCGGATTGCTTGATGATGCGGAAGCCGAACAGGTAATAGCCGAGCCCGAAAGTCCGGTAAGAGAGCGGCCCATAACTTTGGCATCACTGACCCCCTCGGATACAGGTGTTGCGGAGTCGGCGGACCCTTTGCCGGAGCGCCCCGCACTGGTGCCGGAAAAGCTGGCAATGGAAGCCCAATCCGATTCTCAACGCCCGGCTATCTCGCTGGCATCATTTAGCTCAGATACTATGGCAGCGCCCGATGTCAGCCAAGACTCTCCGTCGCTGCAGAAGGGTGCTGAGGCGCCTGTCCCAACAGACCATGTGCTCGTATGGCCGGAACAGCCGGACACTGATTTGGCGCTGGTTAAGGCTTATCGTCGCCTGTTTAAAGCCTGGAGTATCGATTATGACCCACGCCAGCAGCCGGTGGTCTGTGACTTCGCTGCTTTTCATGACCTGGCTTGCCTGACGCTGGATGGGAAGCTGGACCTGCTCAAGCAGATCGACCGTCCAGCAGTGACGCGCCTCAGTCGCGACGGGCGCTCCTATGAAGCGCTGATACTGTCATTGTCTGACGACTCGGCCCGTGCCTATATGTCAGGAAGCGAGCTGACGCTCGCGATGAAAGATCTGGAAGCGGGCTGGCAGGGCAGGTTTACACTGCTTTGGCGCCCGCCGCCGGGATACAGTGCTCCGATCTGGCCGGGTGCCTATGGTGACGATGTGGCCTGGCTGGAGCGACAACTGGCGCGTATCAAGAACCAGGTACTGACAACCGGCGCGCGCAAGAGCTATGACGGCACACTGGTCACCCAGGTGCGTGATTTTCAGTCTGCCCAGGGGTTGAACGTGGATGGAGTAGCCGGGCCACGTACCCTGATTCAGCTGAACAGTGCTGCACTGGATGATCAGCCGACACTGGGCGCAGGAGGGCGCTGATATGTCCTATATTCTGCAGGCGCTGAAAGACTCGCAGCAGGAGCGGGCCCGCATTACACCGGTGGAGCCGGTCGAGGAACCTGGTCAGCAGGCGCCTGTGGCTCCTGCCCGAAAAACCTTCCGTTTCCGGGCGGTGCCTGTGGTCGTCATACTTTTGCTGCTGGCTGTGGCCTGGTACGTTTTCAATCAAGGGACGGAGGAATCGTCGGTACAGGCCGTAACCTCTGCGCCTGTGGTGAACGAGGCCACAGCTACTTCAAATTCTGCAGTTGTCACAGGGGATAGGGCTGAGGCTGACGAGCCTGATATGCGGGGTGTGAAATTGATTATTGATACGCCGCAAAGCCAGCAGCGTACTGCTGCGCCATCTGCATCCCAAAGCCAGACCGCGTCCAGCCAGCGGGTGGCTCAGCCAGCACCCAGGGTGGCAGCCATCGGGGCAGAGAGCTCAAACGCTAACTCCGGGCCGGCCGATGTAACACCGCCCGATCCTTACGCCAATCTGCCCTATCTGCGGCAGTTACCGGTAGAAACCCAGCGCGAGATCCCGAGCCTGAAGTTCAGTGTACATATCTATTCTGAGAGTCGTTCCGGCAGGATGGTCAAGCTGAATGACCGGATGATGCGTGAGGGGCAGCGGGTGGCACCAAACCTGAACATCGAGGCGATCATCCCCCGTGCGGTAGTGTTCAACTACGATGGAACCCTGTTCAAGGTGCCGGCACGCTAAGCGGTGCCTGAATACACCTTAGACTTTGATATCGATGTTCTGTCCCAGCGGGCTGGTAGGGTCAACCGGGCGGGGTGTCGCGGTTTCAAGCAGCTGCATAATCTGCTGACCGGTCGCTTCCATCTGGTCTTTGACCAGCGCATTCATTTTTGCCGCGTGTTGATTGGCGGTATCAAGCTGACTCAGGCTGGTGGCGGTACCTGCAATATCCATGTTTAACTCCAGCGTTGGTTGCTATTTGCCCGAATGAATCTTCAGGTACGGATGGTAGGGTATGCCGGTGTCTTTTAAAAGATACAAAAAATGAAGATCGTTCATTCCCTGCGCTGGGTCAACGCATAAAAAAAGGAAGGCATGAGCCTTCCTTTTTTTTAGCTGCACCGCCGCTGGGGCGGGCCAACGTTACTTACAGAGCAACGATGTTCTCAGCCTGAGGACCTTTCTGGCCCTGAGTAACGGTGAACTCGACGCGCTGGCCTTCAGCCAGGGTCTTGAAGCCGTTGCCCTGAATAGCGCTGAAGTGAGCGAAAACGTCCGGGCCGTTTTCCTGAGAGATGAAGCCGAAGCCTTTAGTTTCGTTGAACCACTTAACGGTGCCGGTAACGGTAGACATGATATAAGTCCTGTTTTTCAAATAAGTGTGTGCCATCGACCGAAGTTTCAGGCGGAGGTGCTGGGAAGTTGTATCGAACTTATGAGAACAGGACGAACTACTAAGGCAGGGCGTCAAGGGTGTTACATAATTCGGAAACTTACTTGCTAGCGGAGTTCAGTGTACAGGTGGGGGGGGTGGAGTCAACAAAATACTGTTTTATTTTTAGGTATAAACAGTCAAACCCCAGGGTAGAACCCCCGTTGCAACAATCCTTGACGGATCAGCGCGACTTTACGGTTGCTGAGCTGGCGGTAATCCGGATAGGGGGTCAGCAGCAGCCTGCGTGCAGGATCAATAAAGAGATCCTCGGCCTTCGGTAGCGGGGGCAGGTTTGCGGTTTGCAGCCCGAAACGCGCCTGGTTTTCCTTTCCGCCGATCCAGTGCCAACCCGGTGTTTGTTCCAGCTCGGATGAGAACACCAGAGCAACCTGGTCAAAGAAATGCTGGTCACGAAAGTGCTGCCAGTCGGCGTCGGGTGCGGCAACCTTGGCCGCCAGCGTGATGATCTTGCGCCAGTGGTTGGAGTTTTGAGTGAGCAGGTCAGCGACCTTTGGCGGTTGCGCAAAGGTGCCAAGGCCAGCGGGCCGGTGGGGGATGTAAAGCGTGAGTCGCGGCTCCTTTGGCCCCAGGCGCTGGCTATCGGTTTGATTCATCGAGTTGGATGTCTGGGTGGGTGTGAAACGGGGCGTCGGACCTAACCGGCAGCGCAGGTGGATGCCCGCGCTGCCGTGTCGATTACCAGACGGTCTTGATCAGGCCGCCATCGACGGCGAGGGAGACGCCGGTAATGTAGCTGGAGGCGTCTGAGAGCAGGAAGGCGCAGGCCTTGCCGGCATCTTCCGCGGTGCCGAAGCGCTGCAGCGGCAGTTGCGCCGACATGTTCTTGCTCAGCTCCTCTTCGCTGATGCCACGCTTGGCTGACTGTGCCTTGATTGTGCCGCGCAGACGGTCGGTGTCGATCTTGCCCGGAATCATGGTGTTGAAACGGATATTCTCCGGGCCAAGCTGCTGAGACAGGGATTTGAACAGCGAGGTCACGCCGGAGCGCATTACGTTCGACAGCAGCAGAATGTCGATCGGCTCTTTCACGGAAGAGGAGGTGATCGCCAGGATGGAACCGCCACCCGATGCGCGCATGGTGGGTAGTACGGCGCGAATCATGCGGACGGAACTCATCAGCGTGAGTTCGAACGCGTCCTGCCAGTCATCATCGCTGAAGCTTTCGAACTGACCGGTAGGCGGGCCGCCCGCGTTGACCAGCAGGCCTTTTACCGGGCCCAGCTCTTCCAGGGTCGCTTCGGCCCATTTTGCGATGCTGGCGCCATCTTTGGCGTCGAAGGTATAAGCCTTAACTTGGGCACCGGTTTCCTGGCGGATTGTCTCGGCGGCCGCTTCGATCGAATCTTTGTCGCGGCTGGCCATGGATACGATCGCGCCTTCGCGTGCACACTCGAGTGCGGTCGCGTATCCCATACCCTTGCTGGCCGCGGCAACCATGACCACCTTGCCTTTGAGATTAAGGTCCATTTTGCTCCTCGTTACGGTTGTTGTGTTCGTATTCGTCGATAAGAATGCGGGCGTCCAGAAAATCGCTTTCGTCCACCTTGACCTGGGCCAGGTTGAAGGTACCTACCTCGCCAAGTGCACCCTGCAGGTAATGACCTGCCACATGCGCGGTGATGCCGCTGGCCCTCAGCATGCCAGCCACGATATGGGCTTCTGCTATATCCTGTGCCTGGTAGACGATCTGCATGGACCCACCCCGTTATCGCCTTGTTCATGCCATTAAATGTAACACGAATCAACGATATCGCCGTAACTCCGATGCCGGGGAATAGGCAGGTCACGGGAGTATAAAGAGAGGGGGAAACGCTCGGCAAAAGCGGCGGTGATCGGTGCGGGCACTCTTAGTGAGCACCCGCATGGGGTTGGTGTCAGGCTACGGCGCCTTCCAGGGATTCCAGCGGGCCGAAGAACTCGTAGCGCAGCTGCTCCTTGGGCACGTTCAATTCACTGAGGCTGCGATAGCAGGACTGCATGAACGGTTTCGGGCCGAGGAAGTAAACCTCCGGGTTTTTCTCCAGCGGTAGCAGGGATGCCAGACGTGCCCGGTCAAGCAGACCCGTCGCGATGCTGTCATCGCCGGGCAGGGGTTCGCTGTAGCAGTAGCTGATCTCCAGATTGTCGAACTCTTCGCCGAGCTGGTCCACCGCGGCCTTGAACGCATGGGTTGCACTGTTAAGCGCTCCGTGAACGAAATGTACCTCCCGACCCGAGGTCAGCGCGGGACGCAGCATGCTCATCGTCGGTGTCAGGCCAACGCCACCAGACAGCAACACCAGCGGACGATCGCTGTCGCTCAGCACAAAGTCACCGCAGGGGGCGGTCAGTCTGACGGTATCTCCCGGGTTCAGGTTGTCGTGCAGGTGATTGGAGACCCGGCCGCCGGCTTCGCGCTTTACGCTGATCCGGTAGTAGGGCTTGTCCGGGCTGTCGGAGAGGGAGTAGTTACGACGGGTGGTTTCACCGTCGATCTCCAGAATCACCGTGGTGTATTGACCCGGTTTGAACGCGGCGACCGGCTCGCCGTCGGTAGGTTCAAGATAGAAGGAGGTGATCACCTCACTCTCGGGCTCTTTTCTGACCAGGCGGAATTCACGCTCACCGCGCCATCCGCCCGGCTTTTGCTCGTTGGCCTGATAGACTGCTTCTTCGGCGGAGATCAGAATATCCGCCAGCTGCTGGTACGCCTCACCCCAGGCATTGAGCACCTCGTCGGTGGCGACATCCCCAAACACCTCTTTGATGGCTGCCAGCAGGCACTCGCCGACGATCGGGTAGTGCTCCGGCAGAATATTCAGGGAGGCATGTTTATGCACGATCAGTGCAACCGCATCGCCCAGCAGCTCAAGCCGGTCCAGGTTGCTGGCGTAGGCGACCACCGCGTTGGCAAGGGCCTGGCGCTGGGTTCCCTGCGCCTGATGGGCGTCGTTGAAATAGGCTTTTACCTGCGGATAGCGTTTGAACATCAGCGGATAGAACACGTCGGTGATGTTGCGGGCGTTTTCTTTTACCGCCGGGAGGGTGGCGTCGATGATCTCTCTGGACTGGGCTGACAGCATGAACGTCTCCTTTGGAGTTGAGCGGCTCTTAAGCCTGTTGTGTTAGGAGTCAACTAAGCGGATATCGTGCCAGCTCTGAGATAATTGATATTACGCGCATGTTATGAATATATTGTCTTTATGACCTGTTTTAAAAGTTGTTAAAAAGACAATAGTATTGTGCCAATGACATCATTTTCCATGGCGGAGTCGATGATCTCTGTGGTATCCGACCTGACCCGGCAGATGACGCCGGAAACACGCTTTCAGCGTCTGTTGGATTCCATGCATCAACTCTTTCCCTGTGATGCGGTCGCGTTGCTGCAGCTGCGCGGCTCGGTGCTTCATCCGCTGACCGCCTGTGGCCTGTCGGAGGATACGCTGGGGCGCACTTTCCTGGTGGATGAACACCCCCGGTTTGCCCGGATCCTGCTGAGCCGTGAACTGGTTCGGTTTGAGGCGGATTCGGAATTGCCGGACCCCTATGACGGCCTGGTCGACGCGCCCAACATCACCCTGCATGTGCATGACTGCATGGGGGTTGCGCTCTATATCGATGATCAGCCCTGGGGCGTACTGACGCTGGATGCGTTGACCCCCGGCGTGTTCGACAGCATCGATCCGTTGGAGCTGCGCGCGTTCATCCGTCTGGCGGAGGCGTCAATCCGGGTGACGGCGCTGATCCAGTCGCTGGAGGTGCAGGTCAAGAAAGAGCACGAGGTGGCCAGGCTGCTCGCTGCCGATATCGGGCGCAGCGAACTGATCGGTGAGAGCCCTGCCATCAAGGCGCTGTTCGATGAGCTGGACCTGGTGGCCGGCTCTGAACTGGCGGTATTGATCAGCGGTGAGACTGGTACCGGTAAAGAGCTGGTTGCACGCCATCTGCACGCGGCATCAAACCGGGCCGAGGCGCCGCTGGTGTACGTGAACTGTGCCGCGCTGCCGGAAAACCTGATCGAGAGCGAACTTTTCGGCCATACCAAGGGGGCGTTTTCCGGCGCCACCGGTGCCCGTGCCGGCAAATTCGAACTGGCAGATGGCGGCACCCTGTTCCTCGACGAGATCGGTGAACTGCCGCTGCCGATGCAGCCGAAACTGCTACGGGCACTTCAGGCCGGGGAGGTGCAGCGACTGGGCAGTGACCGCTATCACCAGGTTGATGTGCGCATCATTGCCGCCACCAACAGAGATCTGAAACAGGAGGTGGCCAGCGGCCGTTTTCGTGCCGATCTCTATCATCGCCTCAGCGTCTATCCGGTACAGGTGCCACCCCTGCGCGAGCGCGGGCGGGACATACTGCTGCTGGCCGGTCATTTTCTGGAGTTTAACCGTCGCAAGCTGGGTCTGGAGTCTTTGCGCCTTGCGCAAAGTGCCCGCACCGCGCTGCTGGAGTACAGCTGGCCCGGCAATGTACGTGAACTGGAACACTTGATCAGCAGGGCGGTGCTGCGCCTCTCGGCCACCAGGCGTCAGTCCGGGAGGGTGTTGTCTCTGGGTGCAGATATGCTCGCGCTGCCGGTGGATGAATACCTGCCGGAGCGCGTTGAGGTCTCTGATAGCCCTGGTCGCGATGGTACGGGGCCGCGTGAGTTGCTCAGCCTGAGGGATGCCACGGATCGCTTTCAGGCCGAGCTGATTACACGCGTATTGCGTGACAAGGGTTATAACCGCACGGCCACCGCGCGGGAGCTGGGCGTTGATCCCGGCAACTTTACCCGGCTCCTGAAGCGGCTGGCGATCGATGTCGAGGGAATGAAACGTGAGGGCTGAGTGGAAGAAAACGCCGGTGGGGGCGCTGCTGGGGCTGGGCGATAATACAACCAGTCATACGGAGAAGCTGATCTCCGGCCTCGGTGCCATGCTCAGTATCATTCTGGTGTACTACATATCGCACTGGTATCTGGAAACTCACAGTGGCGCCCTGATGGTGGCCTCCATGGGCGCCACGGCGGTGTTGCTGTTTGCCGTGCCCCATGGCGCGCTGTCGCAACCCTGGGCGGTCCTGGTGGGACACCTGGTCTCCGGCGCCATCGGTGTCAGCTGCCAGTTGCTGCTTCCGGATCACCCGTTGACGCCGGCACTGGCGGTGGGGCTTGCGGTTGCCGCCATGCATTACCTGCGCTGTATCCATCCGCCGGGCGGCGCCACTGCCCTGACCGCAGTGGTTGGTGGTGAGGCCGTACATGCACTGGGGTTCACCTATCTGCTGACGCCGGTGCTGCTGAATCTGGTCTGTATGCTCAGCGTTGCCTTTATGTTCAACGGCCTGTTCCACTGGCGCCGCTATCCGGCGGTGCTGGCGCGTCGCGCGGTTAACGCCGGCGTCCCGGTGCGAGACAGGCACAGCAGTATGCTCACCCATGAAGATCTGGCCGCCGCCATGGAAAAGCTGAACTCCTACGTGGATATCACCTCCGAAGAGCTGGCGCAGCTGTTTGATCTGGCGGTGGAGCACGCGGCGGAGTCTCACCAGCAGGCGCTCAAACTGGAGATTGGCAGTTACTACAGTAACGGGCTGTATGGCGATAAGTGGGCGGTGCGGGAAATCCTCGACGGACCCGCATCGATGTCATCCGAGCGTGACACCCTGGTGTTCAAAACGGTGGCGGGTGATGGCAGCTATGCCACAGGCAGCTGCACGTTAAGGGCGTTTCGCGAGTGGGCCGGATTTCCGGTGGAGTTTACCGGCGAGCGCTGGGTGCGGACCGGCGGGCTTAAGCAGGAGCATCAATAAGCGCTGATCCGACGGGGTGTAATCTGGCTGCAATGTAAATGACATATCTCTAGCGTATGAAGTGGGGCGACCTCTTCGATGTTGCCGAGGATATGCCCGGATGAACTTCGCAAAAGAAGATAAGGGATTTGTAATCAGGTGGATGGACCGCCAGTTTGCCACTGATGATACCTTTCCCGCTGTATGTTGCAGGACGCACAAGGGTAAAAAAACGGTCAGCCGTGACCATGTGCTTGCCTACAGGGAATGGTCAGCTCTCGGTCACAAACGCAGCCAGATCCAGGCGTGGATCGACAGATGGTTGGACGACGAAGAGGTACAGATGCTCAAGCAGGCGCTGAAAGACCAGAGTCAACCACGCAGGGAAGTGGGTTAGGCCGCAAGGCGCCGCGCAAAACTGGAATTAAACATGACAGGGACGCTATTGCCGTTCTGTCGCTATTAGAGATGTGACATGCCCCCCGTATTCAAAATCCTGTTTTTCTGTCGCCACAATTCGCTGCGAGCCCCACTGGCTGCGGCTATCGCCGAACGCCAGGCAGCGCCCAAGGTGGAGGCGTTCTGTGCAGGGCTTACGCCTGCGCCGATAACGCCGGAGGTGGAGAAAATCATATTCGACCTGACTGGCGAGCCAGCGAAAACGGTAGCCGATCTCTCGGCACTGGCTGATGAGGGGGTCGCGCTTGTGGTGGTGCTTGGTGACAGGTCACATGAGTCGCCGGCGGCAGAGGTGAACCTGGCCGAGCAGTTCCCGCAGGCGGAAATCGTCGAGTGGGATATGCCGGGCCCGTCCGAAAAACACGATATCAACCACGTTGAAATAGAACTGGCCGAGCGCCTGATCCTGCTCTTTTCTGCACGGCATCTGATCTAGTCATACCGAACCAATTCGGGTAACCCGAATTGGCTCTACATCGATGCCGGTTAGTCGTCGCAGCGAAAGCTGCGTTAGATAGCGGGCTTAAATGACGCGGCCGGAGGGGTCGCAGGTTTTATCTGGCGGATACGCTTAAACCACCTGCCCAGCCGCCACACCCGATGCCCAGGCCCACTGGAAGTTATGCCCGCCCAGGTGGCCGGTCACATCCAGACACTCGCCGATAAAATACAGCCCCGGTACGTTTTTGGCTTCCAGGGTCTTTGACGAGATCTCGTCGGTATCGATCCCGCCCAGCGTTACTTCCGCTGTGCGGTAACCCTCGGTGCCGCCGGGTTTGATGGTCCAGTGCTGCAGCTGGTGGGCGACCTCTTCGAGGCGCTTGTTGCCAAGGTCCGCCATATGGCCACTGAACTGCCAGTGTTCACACAGCGCCTGCGCCATGCGCTTGCTCATCAGGCGGCCGAGCAGGGTTTGCAGGTCTGACTTTGGATGGTCGTTGCGCTGCTGCTTAAGCCATTCAAACAGATCCAGATCGGGGAAGAGGTTGATCTCGATGCTGTCGCCCGGGTTCCAGTAGGAGGAGATCTGCAGCATCGCCGGGCCGCTCAGGCCGCGGTGGGTAAACAGCATCGCCTCGCGGAAAGAGGTGCCGTTGCAGCTGACACTGACATCGTGGGAGATGCCGGATAGCGGTTTGATGTACTCCAGATCATGGGGCTGCAGCGTAAAGGGCACCAGTGCCGCCCGCACCTCGCCGACGCTCAGGCCGAACTGACGTGCCACGTCATAGGCAAAGCCTGTGGCGCCGCCGTTGGGGATCGACAGGCCGCCGGTGGCGATCACCAGGCTTTCGCACTGCAGCTCGCCGCCGCTGGTATTGAGGTGAAAACCGCCGTCGGTAGATTCGATCTTCTCCACGCGGGTTTCGGTCACCAGCTGAACGCCGGCCCATTCGCACTCGGTGAGCAGAAGCTGCAGAATCTCCTTGCTGGATTCGTTGCAGAACAGCTGGCCGAGGGTTTTCTCGTGGAAATCGATGCCGTGACGCTCCACCAGGTCGATAAACCGGGCAGCCGGGTAGCGGCTCAGTGCCGATTTGCTGAAATGCGGATTGCCGGATAGAAAGTTCGCTGCGGTATTGTGAATATTGGTGAAGTTGCAGCGACCACCGCCGGACATCAGAATCTTGCGTCCGAGCTTGCGTGTGTGCTCGATCACCAGCACAGAGCGGCCACGGTAGCCCGCTACTGCTGCGCACATCAGGCCCGAGGCGCCACCGCCGACAATAATTACGTCGAATTGCTGCACAGAATTACCCGCATCGCGTTAAAAGCGCGCAGTCTACCATGTTCAGGCGCTGATTCAGGTAAGATTGGGGGTAACTGTTACAGGAGTTTATATGCCAGATTCACCCACAATTCATTCCTACCACGCCCATGTCTACTATAACGCCGACACCTTCGAGCAGGCCCGCGAACTTTGCGAAGGCGCTGTCGCGAAGTTCGGTATTCCGATGGGGCGGATGCACCAGAAGCCGGTAGGCCCACACCCGGACTGGAGCTGCCAGTTGACCGTTGCCACCGACCTGATCGGCGAAGTGATCGGCTGGCTGACATTGAACCGAAACGGCCTGAATGTGTTCGTACATCCTGATACCGGCGATGATCTGCGCGATCATCGCGACCGGGCGATCTGGCTGGGCGAAGACAGGCCTCTCAAGCTGGATCAGTTCTACCGCTAACCAGGTCTGTCGCGCAACTGCGTAAAAAAGGAATATCCGGGATAGATGTCTGATGAGTGATATGTACAGGGAGTTGCCGGTGGTGCTGGCAGGGCCGATCCTGCGCCGTATCGAGCCCGGCAGGCTGGTGATCTGGCTGATTACCACGGAACAGGTGCCGCTGGCTCTGAGGCTGGCCTGCGAAGCCGAGGTGCTGCTGGAGCGGGAACTGGGCGCAAAGGATCTCTGGAGCCTGCAGCTGGGCGAGCATTGCTGGCTGCGACTGGTGGATATCACGCCTGACACTGATCTCCCTGAGAACCGTTCGATCCAGTACGACCTGAGCTATCAATCATCGCAGCGCTGGGTGTCGCTGGCAGAGTGGGGGGCTGAGCTGCTCTATCCAGGCGAGGCGCTGCCATCCTTTCAGATCAAGCCGAAACTGGACGCTATTTTTCACGGCTCCTGTCGCAAGCCGCACCATCCCGGTGGCGATGGTATGGCGCGTGCTGATATCTGGCTGGAACAGCACCGCGACGAGCCAGAGCGCTGGCCGGCGTTGCTGATGCTCAGTGGTGACCAGGTCTACGCGGATGATGTGGCAGGGCCGATGCTGGTGGCCTGTCACGAACTTTCCGACAGGCTTGGGCTCTGGCAGGAGAAATTCGAAGGCTCCGCCGTTGCCGATACCGGGGAGCTAATTCGCAGTGAGCACTGCTATTACCAGCGTGAGAAGCTGCTGCCCAATGGCGAATCGGCTGAAACAGCCCGCCGCTCGCTGTTCAGCGGTGTCAGGAAACCGATTTTCACCTCCGATAACGCCCATAACCACCTGATCAGCTTCGCTGAGATGATCGCCGCCTACTGTCTGGCCTGGTCTCCCCGTGCCTGGGATGGGCTCAAGCTTTCACAGCCGGCAGGGTTGAACGATAAACAGGCGACGCTCTATCACCGGGAGTTCGAGGTGGTCGAGGGCTTTCGCGAGCAGCTACCACGCGCCCGGCGCGTGATGGCGCACCTGCCCACCTACATGATCTTCGACGATCATGATGTCACCGACGACTGGAACCTGTCAGCCGCCTGGGAGGTGTCGGCCTACGGTCACCCATTTTCGCGCCGCATTATCGGCAATGCGTTGATCGCTTACTTGTTATGCCAGGGGCTGGGTAACAACCCGGATCCACTTAAGCGTGACCTGGCTGCGCCACTTGAAACCTGGCTCGATGGCCGCTCCAGTGATCAACAGGAGCAACTGATCGAAACGCTGTTCCGGTTTGAGGGCTGGGATTACCTGATCCCCCTGGACCCGGCGGTATTGGTGCTCGATACCCGCACGCGGCGCTGGCGTGCCGAGCGCAATCTCGCCAGTCCCTCGGGCCTGATGGACTGGGAGGCGTTGACCGAACTGCAACAGCAGTTGCTGGATCGGGAGGCGGTGGTACTGGTCTCACCAGCGCCGGTGTTCGGGGTCAAGCTGATTGAAACGGTGCAGAAAGTGTTTACCTGGTTCGGCCAACCGCTGATGGTGGATGCCGAGAACTGGATGGCCCATCCGGGCGCTGCCAACGTGGTGTTGAATATCTTCCGCCATACACGCACGCCGAAGCACTTCGTGATTCTGTCCGGTGATGTGCATTACTCCTTTGTTTACGATATCGAGATCCGTTTCCGCAGGGGCGGACCGAAGATCTGGCAGATCACCAGCAGTGGTCTTAAAAACGAGTTTCCGGCCGGTCTGCTTAAAGGGTTTGACCGGCTCAACCGCTGGCTTTACGCGCCCTGGTCTCCGCTTAACTGGTTTACCCGCAGGCGCCGGATGAAAGTCTCACCGCGGCGGCCGGAAGGCGCCGAAGAGGGTTGCCGACTGGTGAACCATTGCGGCATTGGCCTGGTGCGTTTTGCGCCCGATGGTGAGCCCGAAGAGGTGTGGCAGCTGGGGGCAGATGGCCGCGATACGCGCTTTTCCCTCAGTGATGAAGAGGAACACTGGGGCTGAATCGAAGGTTTTCTGATCTCGGACAAGTGCGTGCTTAACAGAACTGTTACCCTTGGCGCTTAATCTCTTTTGGGCTATTTCTGTCTCTGATTGGGTATGGAAATTCATAAATGCAGTTGAACCGCGTATGGCTTTGGTGTGCGGGTGTTTTCATCCTGTTGGGGATTTTTGCGCTCATCCTGTGGCCGACCGACGCCAGTGTACCGCCCGCCATGGCCGATAAGGCTGGCGGCAAGCCGGTGCAGTACAGCTTTAGGCTTGGTTACAACATGCCTGAAGGCAGTGTCATGCATTCGGCGGCGATGCGTCTGGCGGAGGAGGTGGCACTTAAATCCGATGGCCGGCTTAAGATTGAGCTCTATCCCGGTCAGGCCCTCGGCAATGATCACCAGATGCTTGAGATGGCTCGCAGCGGTGAACTGGACATGGTGCTCACGCCGACTGCCAAGCTGAGTATCTCACTGCCCGAGATGCAGTACGCTGACCTGCCGTTTTATTTTCCCTCGCAGGCTGATGTGTACGCGTTGCTCGATGGCGAGCCGGGACAGATTCTGTTGCAGCGGATGGCACGGATCGGTCTGGTGGGCGTCACCTTCTGGGGCAACGGGTTCAAACAGTTTACCGCCAATGAAGCCTTGCTTGAGCCGGAGCAGTTTGCTGGCAAACGGTTTCGGGTGATGAAAAGCCGGCTGCTGCAGGAACAGTTCGAAATGCTGGATGCGGAGGCGGTGCCGATCGATTTTCACCAGGTTCGCGCTGCACTGCGCGATGCTGTCGTGGATGGCCAGGAAAACCCCCTGGCCGCCATAGTGGCGATGGGTATCCACCAGGAGCAAAGTCACCTGATCCTCTCGTCCCATGCCTATCTTGCTTATGTACTGTCGGTCAGCGAACCGAGTTTTAGCCGCCTTCCGGCCAGTCTCCAGCGCCTGCTGATCGACAGTGCCCGCGAACAGACCAGCTGGCAGCGCGCGGAAACCGAGCGTCGCGAGGAGGGGCTGCTGCAACAGATTGCCGATTCCGGCGTACGCATAGAGCGGCTGAGCGAGGCGCAGCGGCAGCGGTTCAGCGAGCGCCTGAGGCTGCTGGTGGAGAGATTCGAGCCGGTTATCGGCGCCGACCTGATTGCCCTGAGCGATGAGTACCTGATGAGCCGCTACGCCAGTGATAAGGCATCGCTGATCGGTATCGAGCTGGACCTGACGCTGGCCAGCGGTGAGGTGGGGGTTGATATCAAGCGCGGGGCGGAACTGGCACTTAAGCCAATATCGGAGCTGGGTGTGATCGCCATGGATAACGGCGGTCAGCCGAGCAGGGCCCGGCGCAATATGCAGCGCCTTGTCGAAAACCCGCGCGTGCTCGCCACTCTGGGCGGGACCAGCGTTGCGACCATGAGAGAGCAGCTGAGGGTCATTGATGAGGCGCAAATGCCGGTTCTGCTGCCCTGGGTTGTCAGTGCAGATCTATTCGATAACAGCCCTCATCCCAGCCTGTTTTCCATCGGTGTATCCAGCGACCATCTGGCGGACAGGGTGGCGGCGATTGCCGCTGAAAAAGAGCTCAACAGGGTGGGACTTATTACCGAAAACAGCTTGGCCGGCACAGAACTGGCCGAGCAGCTTGATCGTGCACTGGCCGAGAAAGGTACAGCTTTTGGTGACAGGATAAAGCTTAATCTGGGTAGCCCTGATATTGATGATCTTCAATTACGGGCATTGATCGAAACAAGCGATTATCTGGTTGTAGCGCTCAGCCGGCTGGAGCAGGGGGCGGTGCTCAGGCAGCTGGCACTGGCTGAGGGTCAGCGGGAAATACTCTCGCTTTGGGATATGCCACCCCCCGACGGTGTCCAGCCAGAGTGCCTGTACACCAAAATGGATAAGGCGGCTTACGCAGCGCTGGCCCTGCATTACCGAGAGCACTACGGGGTCGCGCCGAAGGTGCCTCCTGCGCTGGCGCGGGGGTATGATTCGGCCCTGTTGCTGTCAGCATCTGTTCAACAGTTGAAAGCTAAGGGACTTGCTCTGAATCGTGCAAACCTGATTCGTCAACTCGAAGACCTGCCACCGGTGGACGGTGTTATCCGCCGCTATGAGCGTGCGTACGCGCCCGGTCAACATCGGGCATTGAGCGTAGATAACTATGCTGCCTCACAACAGGCCTGCCTGGCCCAGGGAGGAGTGGCGCAGTGAATAAACAGTACGATGTACTCAGAACGCCGCAGCAGACCCGCAGCCTTAAACGCCGGCTGGTGTTCAAGGTGGCTGGATTTGTCGCGCTGACGATGGTTGTCATCACCCTGGCGGTGGGCTACATGATGCGCCAGGAGCTGGACCGGCAGGCGCAGCGGATGCTCTGGGAGTCGGCCCGCTCCTCCCAGATCCAGCTGGAAAACCGGGTTGCCTATCTGGTTGAGGCCACCCGGCGTCTGGCCGACAACCCCTTCATGATCAATGGCCTGATCGACACCCGTGCACGTCGGGAGGACCTTCCCAAGCTGGTTGAAAATTTCTCTGAGGGCACTGCACTCAGCACCCTGGCGCTACTCGATTATGATGGCAGGCCGGTCTACCAGGCGCAGGAATGGCGCCCGGAGTTCAATCAGTCGCCGGAACTGCGTGCAGCCCTGGCGATGGGGAATACCGCACTGTACATGGAGCAGGGCAGCGGGCAGCTGTTGATCATTGCGCCGATCACCTACTACCAAACATCCCAGGGCGCGCTGGTGGTCGGTTTCGACCTGGGCAAGCTGGTGCGCACCCATGCCACCCGGGAAGACGGCTCCTACCTGAAGCTGTTCAGCGCCGATGAGGCGGTCATCGACGTGAATTACAACGCTGAGATCGACTACCTGACCGCACGGATTCCCGCCAGCGAGGAGACACCGATGCTGGCGCGGCTGGATCTGAGTGTCGAGGCGGGTGCTCCCCAGCAGAGCTTCGACTCCATCGTGCGCACGACGCTGTCACGTTTTATCGGGATCGGGCTGCTGCTGACGCTGGCTTCCGCCATGCTGGCAGCGGCGATTGGACAGAGTATCGCCAGACCGATCCTGGAGTTGTACAAACGTATACGCATCGTGCCTTACCGGGCCTGCAGCCCCCTGGGTACCGGTGATGAGCTGGATGTGCTGGCCAGTGCGTTTGATCATCGTACCGAAGCGCTCAAGGCGGCGCAGCAGGAGCTGGAAATCCAACGCGACCGGTTCCGTCACGAGGCCAATCATGATGCACTGACCGGCCTGCCCAACCGTTTCAATTTCGATCAGCGCCTGCTGGAATATATCGGTCGGCACCATACCGGTGATACCTCCTTTGCGCTGGTATTTATCGACCTGGACCGTTTTAAACTGATCAATGACAGCCTTGGGCACTCCGTCGGCGATCGGGTGTTGCAGACGGTAACGCAGCGCCTTCAGCTTGAACTGCGTGAACAGGATCGTCTGTTCCGTCACGGTGGTGACGAGTTCATGTTGATCACCGAGGTAAACGGGCATGAAGAGCAGTTCCATGGGCTGCTGGGGCGGCTGGTTCAGACGCTGGCGGCGCCGGTGCGGATGGGCGAGCGAGACCTGGCGATAAACGGCAGTCTCGGCGTTACCTTCTACCCGCGCGATGGCCAGGATGCACAGACACTGGTGCGTAACGCCGATATCGCCATGTACGAGGCGAAGCGGGGCGGCGGCAGCCGCTACCGCCTGTACGATGCCGGCATGAGTGACACCGCGTTCAACCAGATGGAGACCGAGGCGGGCCTGCGCCGGGCGATCGAGGAGCGCGAGCTGGTGGTGCATTACCAGCCGCAGGTCGATATGGTCAGCGGCCAGCTCACAGGCACCGAGGCGCTGGTGCGCTGGCAACACCCGGACAAGGGGCTGGTGATGCCGGGGGCGTTCATTCCACTGGTGGAGACCTCGCGCCTGATCGTCGATATCGGCGAGTATGTGCTGCGCGAAGCCTGTCGTACCCAGGCAGCCTGGTACCGCGCCGGGTATAAACCGGGGCGGGTCTCCGTGAATCTGGCCGGCGGTCAGTTACATGACCCGGAACTGGACCGTATCATCGCTGAAATACTGGACGAAACGGGCTGTCGTCCAGAGTGGCTGGAGCTGGAGGTGACGGAAGGATTTATCATGGACGATCCGGCCTGCTCCATCGGCGCTCTCAAGCGGCTGAGGAATATGGGCATCAGCATTGCGATCGATGATTTCGGTACCGGCTACTCATCCCTGGCCTATCTCAAGCGCCTGCCGGTCAGTCGCCTGAAAATCGATCAGTCGTTCGTGCGTAATTCCGTGATGGACCCGGATGACTCGGTCATCATCGAAGCGATCATCGCGCTGGCAGGAAAACTCAAACTGGACTTGATCGCCGAGGGGGTGGAGACCGACAATCAGCAGGAGCTTCTGTTGAAGCTCGGTTGCAACCAGGCACAGGGATATCTCTATGGACGCCCCATGGCGAGCGAGAGCCTGGAATCTCTGCTTCGCAGCAGCCGTGGAGGTCACCAGCACGTTCAGTGATGAGTCAGCATGCAAGGTTTTATCAAAACCAACCCCATACCCGGATCGGACAGCCTGCTCTGTGAAGCTCAGGGGCTCGAGCTACTTGAAACGGCCCTGAACCGTGCCGGCATCCGCGATCTGCGCATACCCACCCGTCTTGAGATCAGCAGGGAACGGCTTTGCCTCAGCCTGATTGAGTCTGCTTCTGGCAGCGACAGCCAGATGCGGGTGCTGGGCGCGGCGCTTGCTACACTGCACCGCGAGAGGTCGCCTCAATACGGCCTCGGCAGCGCTAACTATATCGGTCTGTCACCACAACCCAATGTGAAAACCGATCGCTGGGGCGAGTTCTTTATCGAGTACCGCCTGGGATTTCAGATCGACCGCATCACGGATAAGTCCCTGCGGGAGCGCTATCTGGCGGAACTGAGGCAGTGTCAGGAGCCTCTGGCGCAGTTTCTCAACGAGACCAGTCGGGGACCTGCACTGGTGCATGGCGATCTCTGGTCCGGTAATGTGCTGTTCGACCGTAACGGTCAGCAGGTCTGGCTGATCGATCCCGCCGCGTATTATGCGGATCCGGACGTGGATCTGGCGATGACCGAGATGTTCGGTGGCTTCAGTGATGCTTTTTATCAAAGCTACGACGCGGTGAACCCGCGTAGCGATGCCTACCCACTGAAACGCCGGATCTACAACTTTTACCATTACCTGAACCATTACAACCTGTTCGGCAGCAGCTACCTGTCGGGATGTGAAGCGGGACTGACTGCGCTTAATGAAACTTTATATCGCTGAAAAACCCAGCCTGGCAAGGGCAATTGCCGCCGTACTTCCCAAACCCCAGACCAAGGCCGACGGCTGTATTCGCTGCGGTAATGGCGATGTGGTGAGCTGGTGTGTGGGCCACCTGCTGGAGCAGGCGGAACCGGATAGCTACGACCCTGCATTCAAGCAGTGGCGCTACGAACATCTGCCGATCGTGCCGGAGCAGTGGCAGCTTAAGCCCAGACCCAAGGTGCGAAGCCAGCTGAGCGTGCTGCGCAAACTGGTGAAAGAGGCTGATCAGATCGTCCATGCCGGGGATCCGGACCGTGAAGGCCAGTTGCTGGTGGACGAGGTGTTCGATTATCTGAAAGTCAGCGAATCGAAAAAACGCGCTATCCAGCGCTTGCTGATATCGGACCTGAACCCGGCGGCGGTGTCCCGGGCGCTGTCGCGGCTGCGCTCCAACAGCGAATTTATCCCGCTGTCGGTCTCGGCCTTGGCGCGCTCCCGTGCCGATTGGCTATACGGTATCAATTTGACCCGCGCACTGACCCTGCAGGGGCGCAAGGTGGGCTTTGATGGCCTGCTTTCGGTTGGCCGTGTGCAGACGCCTGTACTGGGGCTTGTCGTCGCCCGGGATCGCGAGATCGAGTCCTTTGTCAGCAAGCCGTTTTACGAGGTGAAAGCGCATCTGAAAACGGCGGCGGACGAGCAGTTCCAGGCGACCTGGGTACCCAGTGAAGCCTGCGCACGCTGGCAGGATGACGAGGGGAGGGTGTTAAGCCGCCCCCTGGCCGAGAATGTGGCCACCCGCATTACCGGCAAGGAGGCGCTGGTGGAGCAGGCCAGGCGTGCACCGGGCAAACAGGTGGCGCCACTGCCCTATAACCTGTCGGCGCTGCAGATCGATGCATCCAAGGCGTTTGGTCTCAGTGCCCAGGCGGTACTGGACGCGACCCAGGCGCTTTACGAGAAACATCGTGCCGTGACCTACCCCCGCTCGGACTGCCGTTACCTGCCTGTCGAGCACCACGGCGAGGCAGCGTCGGTACTGCGTGCCATTGCGCAATCCGACAGCACCCTGGAAAGCGCCGTAAAAGGCGCAGATCCGCAGCGTCGCGGCAGGGCGTGGAACGATAAAAAGGTGGAAGCCCACCATGCCATTATTCCGACCGCGAAGGCGGTGGCGGTCGAGCGCCTCTCGGCCGATGAGCGCAAGGTCTATGGGCTGATAGCGCGGCAATACCTGATGCAGTTTTATCCCGACTGGCGTTATGCCGATACCGAGATTTGCCTGCGTATCGAAGGTGGTCTGTTCGTTGCCAAGTCGAGGCAGACCCTGGATCCGGGCTGGAAGGCGCTGCTTGGCCGGAACGAAAAAGAGGCGGATGAACTACCGCGTCTGGAGGTGGGTGACAGGTTGCTATGCGAGCGGGGTGAAGTGGTCGATAAACAGACCCAGCCGCCTAAACCTTTCACCGATGCGACCCTGCTGGCGGCGATGACCGGCATTGCCCGTTTTGTCAGCGACTCGGAGTTACGCAAGATTCTCCGGGAGACCGATGGCCTGGGTACCGAAGCGACCCGGGCCGGTATCATCGAGCTGCTGGTGAAGCGGGGCTACCTGCAGCGCAGGGGCAAGACCCTGGCCTCCAGTGAGGCGGGCAGGGGGCTGATCGATGCGCTCCCTGAGCAGGTCAGCAAGCCAGACCTGACCGCCCACTGGGAATCCTCGCTGGATGCAATTGCACGGCGGAAGGGGCGTTATGACCAGTTTATGGAGTCGCTGGGCAAATCGCTGGAGGGGCTGGTATCAGAGCTGGGTGGGCTGGTTCCGGAGAGCCTGAGGGGGGTGCCTTCCAACCGCAAAGGACGGGGCGCAGCGGCGGGCCGCCGGCGCAAGGGCGGCACCGCCACAGGGCGGCGCGCCCGTAAACCCAAAGCCAAAGTGACGGGTTAAGCCGCCTGGCTCAGATGCTGCAGTTCGATACCCAGGGGTGGTTGCGCAGGCTTTCCGTCATATGGTCGAGGAATGCGCGGACCCGCGGTGTCAGGTTGCGTCGGGTGGCGTAGATCGCATTGATCTCGGTGGGGGTGATGGTGTAATCGGTCATGATTTCGACCAGCTTGCCTGTTTCCACCTGGTTCTGCACAAACACCCGGGGCATACGGCAGATGCCGACCCCTTCGACAGCCATTTCACGGCCGAAACTCAGGCTGTTGGTGCGCAGCTGGCCACCGTAAGTAACCGGCTCGCCATCGTTCCAGTTCATAAAACGCCAGGTATCAAAGGGCTTCACCAGGGTGATGCACTGGTACTGAGGCAGCTCTTCCGGGTTGCGAGGCTGGCCGTGTTTCTTGATGTATTCCGGGCTGGCATAAAGGCCGCGATCCAGGGTGGCGATCCGGCGCGCAATCATTGAAGAGTCGGGCAGAGGGCCGATGCGCAATGCCAGGTCCATGCTTTCTTCAATCAGGTCCACAGCGCGGGTGCTGAGTTCCACGTCAACTTCCAGCGCCGGGTACGCCTCGATAAAACTGGCGATCACGTTGCTCATCAGCATGGTGCCGAGTTCGCTGGGCATGGTCATGCGCAGTCGGCCGCGCAGTTCATGGGTGTCTGCAGCGATCTCGTCGCGCACCACTTCAAGCTGGTCGATCAGGTCACGGCTGCGATCGAACAGCTCACGTCCTTCCGGAGTCAGCTTGATCTTGCGTGTGGTGCGCTGAATCAGGCGCACCCCGAGACCATCTTCCAGTTGGGCGATGCGCCGGCTGATGGTCGATTTCTGTACGTTCAATGTGTCGGCGGCGGAGGTGAAACTGCCGGTTTCGACGACACGGATAAACAGGCTGATGTCATTCAGATTCATGAATAATGACTTCCCGTTGTCAGGGCTTGGGATTGGGTGGAATCGTATGTTGCTGCTGTCGCGCAAAATCGAGCAGGGCATCGATCATGGCGTTCAGGCCGTTGCCACGGCTGGGGCTGAGGTGCCGCTCCAGATCCAGCGCGCGAATCTGGGCAGGTAGATCCAGTTCGAGCACTTCATCCGGCGTGAGGCCGTTGACGCTTTCCAGCAACAAACCGAGAAGTGCTCGCAGTATACGCGCATCGGCATCGGCAAGACACGCCATTCGGCCCTGCTCGTCCAGCCGGGTAATCATCCAGACGCGGCTTTCACAGCCGTGCAGGCGGTATTCGTCGCGCTGCCATTCACCAGGCAGTGGCGGTAACCGGCTGCCGATCTCCATCAGTACGCTGTAACGGCTGTTCCAGCCGGAGGCTGAACGGACCCGCTCGAGTAGCGAGGCGTCGAGACTCTGTTCGAACTCCACCGCGGCCTGGCTGCGATCCTGGCTTACCAGCTCGTCAAGCGCGTTGGCCAGGGTTTCCGCCTCTTCCAGGGTGTTGTAGAAGGCGAAGGAGGCGCGGATCGAGCCGGGAATCCCCAGCGCGCTCATAAGCGGCATGGCACAGTGGTGGCCGGCCCGCACGGCGATCCCCTGGCGGTCGAGCCAGAGCGCCACATCCTGCGGATGCTGGCCATCAATCAGAAAGGAGGTCAGCGCAACCTGTTCACTGCCGGCGTTGAGCGGGCGAAAGCCCGGCACCTGTTCGCAACAGCTCAGAGCATGGCTGATCAGGGCCTGCTCGTGCTGCTCCAGTGCCCGGCGGTCAGCGTCGCGCAGATAGCGAATCGCCGCACCGAGGCCTATAACGCCGGCGATATTGGGTGTGCCCGCTTCGAAACGAAAGGGGAGTCCGGCAAAACGGCTGCCCTCGAAACTGACCTGTTCGATCATCTCGCCGCCGGTCTGCCAGGGCTCCATCTGTTCGAGAATCTCCTCCCGCGCCCAGAGCGCACCGATACCGGTGGGGCCGAACAGCTTATGGCCCGAAAAGGCGTAAAAGTCACAGCCAATAGCGGACACGTCGATATCGAAATGGGGAAGGCCCTGGGCGCCATCGACCAATACCGGTATACCCTGCTCCTTGGCCAGCCGGCACATCGCTGCAACTGGGTAGATGCTTCCGAGGGCGTTGGAGACATGGCTGATCGCCACCATGGCGGGCTTGCGGGCCAGCAGTTGCGCATACCTGTCCATATCGACATCGCCCTCGCTGCAGGGCAGTACGTCGATAATGGCGCCGCACTCCCTGGCGAGCTGCTGCCAGGGCAGAATATTGGCGTGGTGTGCCGACTCCATCAGCAGGATGCGGTCATCCTCACTGAGACGCGGGCGCAGATAGCTGAACGCCACCAGGTTTATCGCTTCGGTGGTGCCGCGGGTCCAGATAATCTCGCGGGTGCTGGCCGCGCCGATCCATTCTGCCAGCTCCTGGCGCACCTGCTCGAAGGCCTGGGTGGCATCCGCCGACAGCGCGTGTGCGGCGCGGTGAACATTGGCGTTGCTGCGCTTGTAGTACTGGCTGATCGCGTCGATAACGCCACGCGGCTTCTGCGTCGTAGCGGCGTTATCGAGATAGACCAGGGGCTTGCCGTTGACCCGCGAAGACAGGATCGGAAAGTCACGTCTCAGGCGTGTCGGGTCAGCCCATTTCTGCATTGTTCAACGACCGGTTCAGACGGCTTTTCCAGCGGGCGAACATCATCGCGCTGCTGAACAGGGTAACCAGCAGGGCGGCATCCAGCAGGCCAAACCAGCGGGTCGCCGGTACCAGTGTGGCCAGCACCGCTTCCATGAAATAGAGCAGCAGGACGAAACAGAGCCAGGCGTGTCCGCGGGGATAGCCGGTTATCACCACCGGCAGGAATGCGGCCAGCGGCAGCACGTGCACCAGCCAGATCACCCAGGGGTGCTCCGCCTGGGCCGGGTGCAGCACCATGTACCAGAGAGTGAAGAGCAGCAGCAGGCCGAAGTAGCTGGCCAGCGTCAGAATACGGCTTGCGCGTGTTTTACAGGCAAGGGTCATGAAATCACGAATTCCTGAGTGTGTTGGCCAGTGAGCCAAGGCGACGGCCCTGGGCTGTGCATAGCGCCAGTTCGACGCTGTCGACATCGCGCTTGCCGTCGCTGCCGGCGAGATGTGTCGCACCGTAGGGGGTGCCGCCGCTTTGGGTGGCGTTGAGGCCGGCTTCGCTATAGGGGAGGCCGGCGATAACGCAGCCATGGTGCAGCAGTGGCAGCATCATGCTGAGCAGGGTGGACTCCTGCCCCCCATGCATCGATGCACTGGATGAGAAGACACAGGCGGGCTTGTCGATCAGTGCGCCGGACAGCCAGAGGCTGCTGGTGGAGTCGATAAAGTATTTCAGCGGCGCCGCCATATTGCCGAACCGGGTCGGGCTGCCAAGCGCCAGGCCTGCGCAGTCGGCCAGTTCCTGCTCCGTACAGTAGGGGGCGCCTTCATCGGGCACCGCAGAGGCCGTGGCTTCACAGACGGTCGATATCGGCGGTACGGTGCGCAGCAGTGCACGCATACCGCTCTCTTCGACGCCGCGGGCGATGTGGCGGGCCATGGTGCGCGTGGCGCCATGGCGGCTGTAGTAGAGAACGAGAACGTAGGCGTCGCTCAATCGACAATCTCCAGAACCGATTCCGGCGGACGTCCGATTCGCGCCTGGTCGCCGTTTATGACGATGGGGCGTTCAATCAGCTTCGGGTACTGGGTCATCGCCTCAATGACCGCCTCATCATTGAGAGAGGTGTCGTCCAGGCCGGCTTCCTTGTACTCCGCTTCTTTCTTGCGCAGCAGATCCCGTGCGCCGATGCCCAGCTTGCCTAGAACCGCTTTCAGTTCTTCGGCGGAGGGTACGTCCTTCAGGTATTCACGGATCTCGGGCTCGATCCCCTTGTCCTGCAGAAGTTTCAGTGTTTCACGGGATTTTGAGCAGCGGGGGTTGTGATAGATGGTGATCGCCATGGGGGCTCCGTCAGGGCTCTTTCATTGCTGATACAGGCGCCCTATTGTATAGACTTGTCATACGGTTACAAAGCAACGTGCCTGCATAAAGGATTGGCGATGAACAGACGCCCTTGGCCCACTTTTCTTATCTTTGTCAGAGATCTGGTGCGCCAGTACCAGGATAATCAGGGCATACTGAATGCCGCTGCTCTGACCTACACCACGCTGTTTGCCGTGGTGCCCCTGATGACCGTTTCCTACGCCATGCTGGCCGCTGTGCCCTCGTTTCAGGGGGTGGGGGATCAGCTGCAGAGCTGGATTTTCCAGAACTTTGTGCCGGCGACCGGCGATGTGGTGCAGGAATACCTGCAGGGCTTTACCTCCCAGGCGCGCAAACTCACAGCGATCGGTATCGTGTTTCTGGTGATCACCTCGATCATGATGATGAAGAATATCGAGGCGGCGCTGAACCGGATCTGGCGGGTCAGCGAGCCGCGCCGGGGCATGTCCAGCTTTCTGCTGTACTGGGCGGTGTTAAGCCTTGGCCCCGTGCTGATCGGCCTGGGTCTGCTGCTGACCTCCTATATCGCATCCCTGCCGATGTTTTACAGCGCCAGTGAGATTGTTGGCCGGGCACGGCTGCTTTCGCTGATTCCACCGCTGTTGTCGACCCTGGCGTTTACCCTGCTATATGCCGCGGTGCCCAATTGCCGGGTGCCGCTCAGAAACGCATTTTATGGTGCGCTGGCGGCAGCATTGATGTTTGAGCTGGCCAAGCGTGGATTTGCGCTGTTTGTGACCCAGTTTCCCTCCTATGAGCTGATCTATGGTGCCTTTGCCGCCGTGCCGTTGTTCCTGGTCTGGATCTTTATCTGCTGGACCATTGCGTTGCTTGGCGCAGAATTGTCACGGGCATTGACGATCTACCATAACGAGCGTCGTACCCGTCGCGAGCCGCACTTTTACACCCTGCTGGAGGTGCTTGAGCTGCTCTGGCGTGCCCAGCAGAAAGGGGAATCCCTGGAGGACCGACAGCTGCTCAAGGAGATTGCGGCCCTCGATCAGGGACGCTGGGATGAGTATATGCAGCTTTTGATGGATGCGGGTCTGGTGCGCAGAACGGAGCAGGGGCAGTACCTGCTCAGTCGTGACCTGTCCGGCTTCACGCTGGCCGAGTTCCAGGCGCTGCTCCCCTGGCCGCTGCCGGCAGGGCTGGATAAGCCGGGTGAGGGGTGGAAAGCGATCGTCAGCGATCGGCTGGAGTCGCTGCGTGATAACCGCCAGGTGCAGCTCGATCTGCCGCTGGCCACGCTGTTTTCAGACCGGAGCGTTAAACAGGAGGTTGTTAATGGCTGAGCTCTGCATACATCTGGTTGTTCGGGGGCGCGTCCAGGGTGTCAGCTTCAGACGCTTTGTCGAGGAGCAGGCGATCGCCAGTGCGGTTAGCGGATGGGTGCGCAACTGCGGTGATGGCAGTGTCGAAGCAATGCTCTGTGGTGAGGCCAAAGCGGTTCATCACGTGGAGACCTGGCTCAATCGAGGTCCGGAGCTGTCGCGGGTTGACAGTGTCGAGGCGCAGGAGCTGCCGATGAAGCAGTATGAGGGTTTCACCATTCGTCGTGATGGCGAATGACATAAAAACGGCGCCTTAGAGGCGCCGTTTTTGCTCTATGGCATTGAGTTATGCCAGGGCGTTCCGGATAAATGCCAGCGCCTCATCGGCGGAGATATCACGGGACTCGGCGTCGGTACGGGCCTTGTATTCCATGGTGCCGTTACCCAGGCCTCGATCGGAAATAACCAGGCGATGCGGGATGCCGATCAGTTCCATATCGGCGAATTTCACGCCCGGGCGCTCCTTGCGGTCATCCAGCAGGACATCGATACCGGCTTTGGTGAGCGCTTCGTACAGCTCGTCCGCCTTGGCTTTCACCGCGTCGGACTTGTCATAGTTCAGCGGTACCAGCGCTACAGTGAACGGTGCCAGCGTCTGCGGCCAGACGATACCCTTGTCGTCGTAGTTCTGCTCGATAGCAGCGGCGACGACACGGGAGATACCGATGCCGTAGCAGCCCATATCCATAGTGACGGACTTGCCGTTTTCATCGAGTACGGTAGCGGACATCGCTTCGGAGTACTTGGTGCCGAGCTGGAATACGTGACCGACCTCGATACCGCGTTTGATCACCAGGTTGCCGTTGCCGCAGGGGCTTGGGTCACCTTCCACTACCTTGCGCAGGTCGGCGATTTCCGGGGTCGGCAGGTCGCGCTCCCAGTTGATGCCGAAGTAGTGCTTGTCTTCGATGTTGGCGCCGGCGCCAAAATCGCTCATGGTCGCGACGCTACGATCAATAATGCAGGGGATCGGCAGGTTGAGCGGACCCAGTGAGCCAGGGCCTGCACCGATGAGCGGACGGATCTCGTCTTCGGTGGCCATGCGCAGCGGTGATTCAACCTGTGGCAGTTTTTCTGCCTTGATCTCGTTCAGTTCATGGTCGCCACGGACCAGCAGGGCAACAAAATCAGCTTCGCACTCTTCGCTGGCCGCCACGATCAGGGTCTTGATGGTCTTTTCGATCGGCAGATTGAACTGCTCGACCAGCTGCGCAATGGTCTTGGCATTGGGTGTGTCGACCAGGGTCATCTCCTGGGTCGCTTCGCCACGCTCGCCCAGCGGCAGGGCTTCGGCCAGTTCCACGTTGGCAGCGTAATCGCTGCTGTCGGAGAAGGCGATATCATCTTCGCCGGACTGCGCCAGCACGTGGAACTCGTGCGAGGTGCTGCCACCGATAGAGCCGGTGTCTGCCAGTACCGGGCGGAAATCCATACCCAGGCGGGTGAAGATGCGGACGTAGGTGTCATACATCTTTTCATAGGTCTGCTGCAGCGATTCGCGGTTGGCATGGAAGGAGTAGGCGTCCTTCATGACGAACTCGCGGGAACGCATCACGCCGAAGCGCGGACGGATCTCGTCGCGGAACTTGGTCTGGATCTGGTAGAAGTTGGCCGGCAGCTGTTTGTAGCTGCGGATCTCCCGGCGAATCATGTCGGTGATGACCTCTTCGTGGGTCGGGCCAACGCAGAATTCGCGGTCGTGGCGGTCATTCACACGCAGCAGCTCGGGACCATACTGCTCCCAGCGGCCGGATTCCTCCCAGAGTTCAGCAGGCTGAATCGCGGGCATCAGCACTTCCTGGGCACCGGCCGCGTCCATCTCTTCGCGGACGATGCGCTCGACTTTGCGCAGAGTGCGAAGGCCCATTGGCAGCCAGGTGTACAGGCCCGCCGCCAGTTTGCGGATCATGCCCGCGCGCAGCATTAGCTGGTGACTGATAACCTCGGCGTCTGCCGGGGTTTCTTTCAGAGTGGCAATCAGGTAGTTACTTGCTCGCATGGTTCCGCTTGTTCCAAGTGAAAAATGGCCCTCATTTTAGGGGCGAGGTGGCTTAGCCACAAGTCGTGGCGTAGCGAGTGCTGTTTTCTGCCTCGCGTGGCAGGTCGCGGGACTCGACAAACTGGATCAGCTGGTCGATCTCCTCTTCATTGAAAACAGGCCTGCCTTCGCGAATCAGCTCGTTGGCGGTTACGCCGGGTAGATTGACCAGTTCGCCGGAAAACCTGCCGTTATAGGTGGAGCGGTTGCCGCAGGATGGGCTGCGTGCCTTCATCAGCGCACAGCAGCAGTTATGTTCGCGGGCAATATCCGATGCCAGCTCAGCACCGGCGAGAAATTGAGGCGTACGATCCTCCCCGTCCCGGTCGGTGACCAGAAGAGGAAAGCGGGACTGAACTTCGGCGGGTGAGCGCGGGGTGGGCAGGCCGCCCAGCACTTCAGGGCAGACGGCGATGAGTCTGCCTTCCTGTTTCCAGCGGGAGATAACCGGGTGTTCGATGAGGTTGTGGTTGCCGTCGTAGCGTACCTGAGAGCCCAGCAGGCAGGCGCTGACCAGAATTTTTTCCATGTGTAACGAACCATATCCGTCTTTGTTTTATTGTTATTTTCGCACGCGGAGTTTAAAGCTAGATTGCAGCAGGTCAAAGCCGACTTTGGTTACAGCCATTTTTTTTGCTGCCGCAATCTGCTTTTAGCGCTTAGGCGGGGCGCTTATCGACCATGAAAGTTGCCTCGCCGGTCGCCACCAGTTTGTCACCCACATGCACATCGGTGCGGCAGATAACGCGGGCACGGCGTTCGTTGATCTCGGTAACCGTGAGGGTGGCCTGGGCGGTATCGCCGATATGTACCGGGGCTTTGAACTTGATCTGCTGATCCACGTAAATACAGCCCGGGCCTGGCAGCCGGGTGCCCGCTACCGTTGAAATAAGCGCGGCGCTGAACATGCCGTGCACGATACGGCCGCCGAAAGGCGTCTGCTTGGCATACTCTTCGTTTACGTGCATCGGGTTGTTGTCGCCAGAGATACCGGCGAACAGGTACACGTCCGATTCCGAGATGGTTTTGGCGAAAGAGGCGCTCATGCCAACTTCCAGGTCTTCAAGATAGTATCCGTGCAGGTCGTCCATACTTTATTTCCTTGTCCAGCGGGTTAGGGAGCAGCGGCGTTTGAATTGTTACAGAATACACTCAATCTGTTGCAGCTTATTTATAGTAGAGGGCAGTGTAATCCAACTGGCTGCTGCCGCGAAGCCGGCCGGGTTGAATCAGGGTTTTTCGAGGTTTGGGACGCGTGGAGAACAGGTCTCTTATCGTCTGTCGCTCACTTGAGCTTGCCCGTGAGGGCAGGGTGCTGCTTGAGGCGACCGATTTTTCGATAGCGGCGGGGGAGCGCGTGCTGATCACCGGGTCTTCCGGCTGTGGTAAATCGACGCTGCTGCGCTGCTTCTGTCTGCTGGATCCGGGTGGCGAGAGATCGGTCCTGTTCAAGGGCAGGCCCATCGGCGACTGGCCGGTCACGACGCTGCGCAGTGCTGTCGCCTACCTGCCGCAAACGCCGGTCATGGTTGAGGGGAGTGTGCGGGATAACCTCTGTCTGGCGCTGTCGCTGAAAGCGCATCGAGGGCTTAGCTTCGATGACGGGCAGTTAAAAGCGGGGCTCGACAGCGTGGCACTTGAGCTGAGCCTGGATGCGGACGCACAGCGCCTGTCGCCCGGGGAAAAAGCGCGGGTTGCGCTGCTGCAGCGCTTGATGCTCAAGCCCGAACTGCTGCTCTGTGATGAGCCGATTGCGGCTCTGGATGAGGAGAACGCAGAGATTGTTGCCGGGCTTCTGGTCAACGCCGGTGCTGAAGGTATGGCGCAGGTGGTAGTGAGTCACCAGCCGCTGAGTGGCTTTCAGGGGCAGCATTACCACTTTGTTAATCGCAGACTGGAGCGGGTGCCATGAATGCGATAGAAATCGGTTGGGGTCAGCTGCTGATCTCGCTGGTATTTATTCTGCTGGCCGCGGTGGCATCGCTCTATTACCGCCTGCGTATGGAGCGCGATCTCGTTATCGGTACTGTGCGCACCTTTGCTCAGCTGGCGCTGGTCGGTTACCTGCTGCAGTTTGTCTTCGACCTGCAGAACCCCTGGCTGATCCTGCTGCTGTATCTCTGGATGCTGTTCTGGGCTGCCCAGGCGATACATGGCAGGGTGGATGAGGCAAAGGTCGCCATTCTGGGTCCGACCTTCATTGCCATGGCGCTGACTTTTACGCTGATTACCGTGACGGTGACCAGTGCCGTTGTGCAGGTCGAGCCCTGGTACAAACCGCAGTACTTTATTCCCCTGGGTGGCATGATTGCCGGCAATGCGATGAACGCGATCTCCATATCGCTGGAACGTCTGCTTTCAGGGCTGCGCCAGCAGAGGGCAGAGGTCGAGCTGATTCTCAGTCTTGGTGGTTCCTGGGAAGAGTCCTGCCGTAAGCTGAGGCGGGAAGCGATACGGGCGGGCATGATTCCCTCGGTGAACGCCATGATGACCGTGGGGCTGGTTTCCCTTCCCGGCATGATGAGCGGCCAGATCCTGGCGGGTGCGGATCCGACGCAGGCGGTGCGCTACCAGATACTGGTCATGCTCATGCTGGTCGGTGCGACGGCACTGGGAACATTAATAGTGGTCAATCTTATCCTGCGGCGCTGTTTTACCCGCCATGACCAGTTGCGCCTCTGATCTGAGCGTAATTGTTGTTGCCTGCTAAAATGGGGTATCTTAGCGCCCTTCGAAATTCACCTACCGGACACCGATAGACAGACGATGATTATCAAGCCAAAAATTCGCGGTTTTATCTGTACTACTACACACCCGACCGGCTGTGAAGCCAACGTGCGCGAGCAGATCGCATACGCGCGCGCCCAGGGGGGTATCGAGAACGGACCGAAGAAGGTACTGGTCATTGGTTCCTCCAGCGGCTACGGACTGTCATCCCGCATCGCTGCGGCATTTGGCAGTGGTGCCGCCACTATCGGTGTGTTCTTCGAAAAGCCGGGTACAGAAAAGAAAACCGGCACGGCCGGCTGGTACAACGCTGCGGCTTTCGATCGCATCGCCCATGAAGAAGGTCTTTATGCCAAGAGCCTGAACGGCGATGCGTTCTCCCATGAGGCGAAGCAGAAGGTCGTGGACCTGATCAAGCAGGATCTGGGTCAGGTAGACCTGGTTGTGTACTCGCTTGCCTCGCCGGTGCGCAAGATGCCGGACAGCGGCGAAGTTGTCCGCTCTGCGCTGAAGCCGATCGGTGAGCCGTACCGCTCAACAGCCATCGATACCAACAAAGACTGCATCATCGAAGCTGAAATCGAGCCGGCGACCGAGCAGGAAGTAGAAGATACCGTTACCGTAATGGGTGGTGAAGACTGGGAACTCTGGCTGAGCGCGCTGGGTGATGCGGGTGTGCTGGCGCCGGACTGCAAGACCGTGGCTTACAGCTACATCGGTACCGATATCACCTGGCCGATTTACTGGCACGGTGCTTTGGGTAAGGCGAAACAGGATCTGGATCGTGCTGCTGGCGAGCTCAATGCGACGCTCGCAGCCGGTGGCGGCCAGGCCAATGTTGCCGTGCTGAAGTCAGTGGTTACCCAGGCAAGCTCCGCGATTCCGGTGATGCCGCTGTACCTGTCGATGGTGTTCCGCGTGATGCGCGAAAAAGGCCTGCATGAAGGCTGTATGGAGCAGGTTTACCGCCTGTTCTCTACCGGTCTCTACGGTAGCGAGGCTCAGATCGATGAGGGTAACCGCTACCGCATGGATGACTGGGAACTGCGCGATGACGTCCAGGAACCCTGCCGCGAGCTGTGGCCGCAGGTAACCACCGAGAACCTGTTTGATCTGACCGACTACGCGCTTTACAAGGCCGAGTTCCTTAAGTTGTTCGGATTCGGCATCGACGGTGTTGATTACGAGGCGGATGTAAGCCCGCTCGTCGAGTTCGACGTTATCGACATCTAAACCGTCCCCCGGTGTAACGCTGTACCGATTCAAAGTGGCCTCTTCGTGAGGCCACTTTTGGGTCTAAACTGACAAAATAGTAAACAAGATATAATATTGTAGAATTCGCTAACGATGACGCGAGCCGTAAGGAGATGGCAATGGGATTCAGGAAGATATATCGGGTGATCGCACTTCCCCTGTGTGGGGTTCTCCTCTCTGCGTGCAGTGGTAGCCAGGTTGCGGACCGGGTGCCCGCTTATTCTAACCAATCGTTTGCATCCATCGATAATGGCGCTCAGCTGAAGGGCCGCTGGAGAGTGGATAGCATCGGTCAGCGTGCCGTTAATTCCTCTACGCCTCTGTTGATCGCCTTTGATGAGAGCAGCCGTGTTGGCGGTGTTGCGGGCTGCAACCGCTTTCTTGGTGCCTACCAGATAGGGGCTGAGGGCGCTTTCTCCATTGAAGATGTCCGGCTGACCCGCCGCATCTGTCCTGAGCCGGTGATGATTCAGGAATCCCTGCTTATTAACCGGCTGAAGCATGTCAGTCGAACTCAACTGACGTCCGAAGGCGAGCTGTTGCTGTTCTTTGATAACGATGAACAGCCGATCAGGCTGCTGCCCGATTCCACTGCACTGGTTAATGGGGCTGCCCTGAGTCAAACGCAGCAAGCCCGCGCCCGGGGGTAAAGGGTCCTCTTTCAGGCTTTTTAGCCAGGCGGCAGGTCCAACTCCCGCTGGTCGGCGTATAGCTCGTTCAGTAAACTGTGACGCCAGTTTAATCAGTGACTTACCTGAAGGGGCCAGCCATGCGATACCGGGCGATCAACGATCACGACCACGGACGTCAAGACAGTATCGGAGTACTGCTTACCAATCTTGGTACCCCTGATGAACCCACCACCCCGGCGCTGCGGCGCTATCTGAAAGAGTTTCTCTGGGATCCCCGGGTCGTCGAGGTGCCTCGTCCGCTCTGGTGGCTGATTCTCAATGGTGTAATTCTTAATATACGTCCGAAGCGCTCCGCCGAGGCCTATCGTCAGGTGTGGACGGAGGAGGGTTCGCCACTGCTGGTGCATACCCGTAATCAGGCAGCAGCACTGGCCAGGCGGTTCGAGAAAGCGTCCGGTATGCCGGTAATCGTCGATTACGCCATGCGCTACGGTAACCCCTCCATCGCCGATGCGCTGCAGGCAATGCAGGATCGGGGTGTGCGCAAGCTGTTGGTGTTGCCGCTGTATCCGCAGTACAGCGGTGCCACAACCGGGTCCACCTTTGATGCCCTGGCTGCTGATTTTACCTCCCGGCGCTGGTTGCCGGATCTGCGTTTTGTGTCGCATTACCACGATTTCGTGCCTTACATAGAAGCGATGGCGCAGGCGATAGAAAAACACTGGGCGGAAAATGGGCGGCCTGATCGTTTACTGCTCTCTTATCACGGAGTGCCCAAGCGCTATCTCCTTTCCGGTGATCCCTACTACTGTGAATGTCGCGCTACTTCGCGCCTTCTTGCACAGCGTCTGGGTGTTGATGAGGCGTTTTGTCTGACTACCTTCCAGTCGCGTTTCGGGCGCGAAGAGTGGCTCAAACCCTATACCGATGAAACTTTGAAAGCGCTGCCGGCACAAGGGGTGCGTTCGGTGCAGGTCTATTGTCCCGGGTTCTCTGCTGACTGCCTTGAGACTATCGAGGAAATCGGTGTGGAGAACAGGGACTACTTCCTCGAAGCGGGCGGCTCCGACTATCAGTATATCCCTGCGCTCAATGATGAATCATCGCATATCGATGCATTGGAACAGCTGGTAAGGGGGCAGATAAACGACTGGCTGGAGGACGAACCTGCGGACACTGAGCAGCGTAGCGCTCTGGCGCATGCCGCCAAATCTTGATTTTTTATTAATTAAAGCGCTGTTTTGCCGGGTTTTGGCGCGGTTTTGTGTGCGGTGTCGTATGTTGGTGCGACGCAATAAAATCGTTCGCCAGTATGATTGTTTTAATATTACCTGTTTGTGATCTAAAACATGTTTTCCGGAAAGATCAATCGCAATACTATCTTTATCTTTGCGGTATAAACGGTTAGTTTGAAAAAGGCTGCCTGACCGGATGGTCGACTTTTTGTGACAGCAAAGGGGTCGGTCGTCCGGAATGGGAAAGCGTTCAGGGGTTGCCAGCGAGCAGGGCGACAAATTTTCCGTTTGAAACCTCATCGGTATTGCATGTCTGTCAAACTGGAAGTTAAACATCTCTACAAAATCTTCGGAGATGAACCCTCCGAAGCCTTCAAACTCCTGGAACAGGGTGTCGATAAAGAGGAGATATTCTCCCGCACCGGACTGACTGTCGGTGTGCATGATGCCAACCTCAGTATCAACGAAGGAGAAATCTTCGTTGTTATGGGGCTGTCAGGCTCTGGTAAATCAACGCTTGTTCGTCTCTTGAACCGGCTTATTGAGCCCACCCGCGGCCAGGTGCTGATCGATGGCGAGGATATCGCCGCTATTGACGAGCGTGCTTTGCGCGAGGTTCGGCGCCGCAAAATCGCCATGGTGTTCCAGTCCTTTGCGCTGATGCCGCACATGAGCGTGCTGGATAACACGGCATTCGGGCTTGAAATTGCCGGTGAGCCGGTAAGCGTGCGTCATGAAAAGGCGCGACATGCGCTTAAGCAGGTAGGTCTGGAGGCGCACGCCAACTCCTATCCGGATGAGCTGTCCGGCGGTATGCAGCAGCGTGTCGGTCTGGCCCGGGCGTTGGCCAATGACCCCGATATCCTGCTCATGGATGAGGCATTTTCAGCACTGGATCCGCTGATCCGTACCGGTATGCAGGATGAGCTGGTCGAGCTTCAGCACAAGCATCAGCGCACCATCGTATTTATTTCCCACGACCTGGACGAGGCGATGCGGATCGGCGATCGCATCGCCATTATGCAGGGCGGCGTGGTGGTGCAGGTGGGCACGCCTGACGAAATTCTCAATAACCCGGCCAATGACTACGTGCGCAGCTTCTTCCGTGGCGTGGACGTCAGTAACGTGTTTACGGCGCGGGATATCGCGCGCCGCCGTCAGGCAACGATTATCCGCAAGGAGTCCGGTAACCAGCTGCGCTCCAGTCTGCAGCTGTTGAAAGATAACGACCGGGAGTTCGGCTATGTCGTTGACCGGGAGAACCGTTATGTCGGTACCGTGTCGGTCAGCTCGATGAGCGAACAGCTCAAGAGTGATGGCAATCTGGAAAGTTCATATCTCGAAGGAGTACCCAGTCTCGATGCGAAACGGCCGCTGGGTGAGTTGATCGGCCCGGTGGCACAGGCTCCCTGCAGCGTGCCGGTGATTGACGAGGATGGCAAATACCTGGGTGTGATCAGTAAGGCGGTACTTCTGGAAACCCTGGATCGGGAGGCTGATAGCGATGAGTGAACAGGAGCAGAACACACCAGCTCAGGACCCCTGGGGTGCGACATCCGAACAGAGTGATCCCTGGGGCTCAGCCTCAGAGCAAACCGACCCCTGGGGAGCCTCGGACCAGGGTGGTCAGGACTGGCTGACCGATGCCGCAGTGCCGGATCAGGCACCGGATTTCGACTGGCTGCACCCGTTCCAGGAAACGCTGATTCCGCTGGAAGGCTGGGTTGAAAACGGGCTGGATTGGGTCGTCACTAACTTCAGGCCATTCTTTACTGCCATCAAGGCGCCGATCGAGGTGCTGCTTAACGGTGTTGACGGTCTGCTGAACGCAGCCCCGGCGCCGTTGATTATTCTTATCTTTACGCTGCTGGCCTGGCAGCTTGCCAGTGGTCGTCTCGCCATCGGCGCGTTGATCAGTCTGCCGCTTATCGGTGCGATAGGTGCCTGGCAGGAGGCGATGACCACTCTGTCGCTGGTGCTTACGGCGGTGTTCTTCTGTGCCCTGATCGGTATTCCCGCCGGTATCTGGATGTCCCGCAGCGAGCGGGTCAACAGTATAGTGCGACCGATTCTTGATGCGATGCAGACGACGCCGGCGTTTGTTTACCTGGTGCCGATCGTGATGCTGTTCGGTATCGGTAACGTACCAGGGGTTGTTGTCACCATTATCTTCTCGGTGCCGCCGGTAATTCGTCTCACCAACCTGGGTATCCGCCAGGTGCCGGGTGACCTGATCGAGGCGGCGCACTCATTTGGTGTCAGCAAGCGGCAGCTGCTGACACGTGTTCAGCTGCCGCTGGCGATGCCGACCATCATGGCGGGGGTGAACCAGACACTGATGCTCTGTCTGTCGATGGTGGTTATCGCGTCGATGATCTCCGTTGGTGGGCTTGGTCTGATGGTGCTGCGTGGCATAGGTCGCCTCGATATTGGCCTGGCTACTGTGGGCGGCGTCGGCATCGTTATTCTTGCCATTATTCTTGATCGACTGACCCAGTCACTGGGTCGCGATGCCCGTAGCCGTGGTACGCGCCACTGGTATGAGAGTGGCCCGGTGGGGTTTGTTTATAAGCGATTTGTTTCGAAATCCAATTAAGGAGTGGATTTATGAAAAGTGTACAGTTCATCACCGCAGGTCTGACGCTGGCCGTCAGCTCGGTGGTCATGGCGGAGTCTCTGCCCGGCGAAGGTGTTGAAGTTCAGGCCCTGCAGAGCCCGATTGCGGAAGAAACCTTCCAGACAATGGTTGTTAACAAGGGGCTTGAAGCTCTGGGTTATGATGTCGCTCCTATTCGTGAGGTCGACTACAGCGCAAGCTACACCGCGATCGCCAACGGCGACGCCACCTATATGGCGGTTAACTGGGATCCTCTGCACAACCAGATGTATGCCAATGCCGGTGGTGATGACGTGTTCTACCGCAAAGGTTACTACATCGAAGGTGCCGCCCAGGGGTATCTGATCGACAAGAAAACCGCGCAAGAGTACGGCATCGATAATATCGAGGATTTCAAGGATCCCGAGATCGCCAAAGTCTTCGATACCAATAATGACGGCAAAGCGGACCTGACCGGCTGCCAGGCGGGCTGGGGCTGTGAAGGTGTGATTGAGTATCAGCTGGATGAGTTCGGCCTGCGCGACAGCATCAACCATAACCAGGGCCAGTACGCGGCGATCATCTCCGATACCATCGCCCGTTATGACGCCGGTGAGCCGATCTTCTATTACACCTGGACTCCGTACTGGGTGTCCGGTCGTCTGGTGCCGGGCAAGGATGTGGTATGGCTTGAGGTTCCGTACTCCGCCAATCCGAATGGCAGTGAAACAGCGCTGCCGAACGGCAAAAACTACGGTTTCGATATCAACTCCGAGCGCATTGTGGCCAATAAGGAATGGGCTGCCGAAAACCCCGCAGCCGCCAAGCTGTTCGAGCTGATGAAGCTGCCGATCAACGCTGTCAGCGCCCAGAACATGATGATCAGCCAGGGGCAGGACTCCATGGCGGCGATGGAGCGTCATGCCGCTAGCTGGATCAAAGCGAACCAGACCGTTTTTGACGGCTGGATCGAAGAGGCGAAAGCGGCGGCCCAGTAAAGGCTGCTGATTGTGTGAGCAGAGCCCCGCACTGGCGGGGCTTTTTGCGTTAGGCGTCGGGTGATGCTGTCAGGGAGCTGCTGTGCCTGATGGAGCCTGTGCCAGGTTCTGCTGCTGCAATCTGGCTTCCCGCTGGAAAGCGGCTGAGACCCCGGGGCGAGTTGTTATCGGTGCGGTCGGCGCTCACTGGTGTCTGTCGATCGATAAAAAAGCATAAATCGCCATTGCCGCGACAGCGGGCATATGCACAATAGAAGGGTGGGCATCAGCGCCAAGGTGTCTCGCAGACCTTAACTCAGCCGAGGAGGCCGCATCATGAGTAACAACTCTCCCCACCCCAAGTTTATGGAAGCCATGCGCAAACTTTCAGCGATGACTGAAGAGGAGCGGCTGTCTGAGGAAAATAAAGAGTTATTTGAACAGGCAATGAAGTATGCGCCGCTGGATATTCAGCCGGCACTGATCGCCATTCAGAAAAAATATGAAGTGTCCGTTCACTGATAGAGATACCTGAAAGGGCACGCCCCGGGAGGGGCGTGCGATTCAAGCCCTTCCCGTAAGTGCGTTTAAGCTACTGCACTACTCCGGTGATCCGGGTGTGTAGCGATAAAGTGTTGAAGTACACCACGAAGCAGTTGTTCCTGATCTTTCTTTCCAGCCCGGCGAGCTTCGTTAATGTCATCGAGAATAATCTGACGTATCTTCTGTTCTCCGTCGTGGGTGACCAGATAGTGACCCAGTGCCACAGCAATCATGGTATCCATGTGCTCATGCACCGCGATCGCGTCAATCTCCTCTTCTGTGAGGTCTGACATCGCCAGGCACTCTTCATAGGTCAACATCGCTAATCCTCCTCTGCGCTGAGCGCGTTTTTAGGGTTATTGATTGCTCTGCGTCTCTTAGTCTAGAACAGCGGTCCCACGGATCTAGTCCTGCGCGAGGATCATTTCTCATACGAATTCCATGGCCGTTACTCTGTTTCATGCTGCATATGCGGTATCAAACAGGCGTTTGGGCACATTTCGCTTTAATAAGAACGAATTGAAAAGTTAGCGGCTGCAATATGGCGAGGTCGACTGTCGTATAAACGGCAGTCAACTCTGTTGATGTAGATCAAGTTGTCTACTGGGTGGTCTGCCGGAAAGGCAGGCCTTCGGCCAGCTCTTTCATCTGCTCGCGAAGCAGGTTTTGCTCTTCGGCGAGGAAATCTTCGAGTGCCGGATGGAAGCCGGCTTCCTTTACCCAGTGCACGGACCAGGTTTCAACGGGCTCGAATCCGCGTTGAATTTTATGCTCGCCCTGGGCGCCGGGATCGAAGCGTTGCAGGCCCTGCTGGATACAGTAGTCGATACCCTGGTAGTAGCAGGCCTCAAAATGCAGGCTGTCGAATTCATCCAGGCAGCCCCAGTAGCGCCCGTAAAGGCAGGAACTGCTTTTGAGAGACAGGGCGCCCGCGACATGTTGGCCGGAGTAGCTGGCCATCACCAGTACCAGTTGTTCCGGCATCTGTTCGTGCAGCAGGGTAAAGAACTCCCGAGTCAGGTAACCCTGTCTGCCTCTTTTCAGGTAGGTGAGCTGGTAGAAGCGGTAGAACTCGTCCAGATGGGAGCCGTTGATCCGCTCACCCACCAATGTTTCCAGTTGTACGCCCTGAGCGGTGACTTTCTCACGCTCTTTGCGCACGTTTTTGCGTTTGCGTGAACTGAAGTGGCTCAGATAGTCTGCGAACGACGCATAGCCACGGTTGAACCAGTGATACTGGGTGCCGAGCCGAGCCATCAGCCCGTTGTCTTCGAACGCTGAGCGCAGCTCCGGTTTGATAAACAGGCCGTGCCATCCGGAGGCATCGAAGCGCTCGGCGATCTGACGTACCGCCTGGGCGAGGAGAGCGGCGCCTTCTGTGTCGGGCAGGCTCAGGCCGAAGCGGGGGCCGGTGGCCGGTGTAAACGGGACAGCCGTCAGCAGCTTGGGGTAGTAACTGAGCCCGTTACGCTGCCAGGCATCGGCCCAGGACCAGTCAAACACGTATTCACCCCAGGAGTGGCTTTTCAGATAAAGCGGCATCACACCGATCAGAGCGTCCTCCTGCCAGATCGACAGATGCAGAGGTTGCCAGCCGGTTTCCGGGCTCACGCTGCCGGAGCGTTCGAGCGCGTCAAGAAACTCATGCCTGAGAAACGGATAATCGGTACCGCAGAGCGTATTCCACTCCTCGCGGGGGATTTCTCCGATCTTGCTGTGCAGTCTGATATCGGGCATCTTGGCTATAATCTCAACTGGGTTTGAAGCTAATCCAGACAGGTTTCAAACCAGCCTAACCATTTCCAGCAGTGTCCGGAAGGAGCAATATGGACGAACTTGAGCTTGAGTATGAGCTGGACCCCCGGCTCGCGGCCGATACGATCAGCCTGGGCAATTTCCCGCTTTGTCAGTTGTTGTTGATGAACGACGCCAATTACCCCTGGTTTATTCTTGTGCCGCGCCGAGCCGGCGTCACCGAGATCTATCATCTGTCGCTGGATGAGCGTACCCAGCTGATGAGCGAGTCCAGTTTTCTTGCAGAAAATCTCGCCGATCTTTTCCATGCCAGCAAAATGAATATAGCGGCGCTCGGCAACATGGTTCCCCAGCTGCATATGCATCATGTGGTGCGTAAAGAGAATGATGCGGCCTGGCCGGCTCCGGTTTGGGGTAAAGTGCCTGCCATTCCCTATACGCCTGCGCAGCTTGACGATATCCGCGAGCGTCTCTGCCGGTTGATGAGCGAAGAGCTCAGCTTCTGCCCGCACGCCTGAATTCGATCAGGGGTCCTGTCAGGGCCCGCTAAATCGAGTATACTTCCCGCCTTTAAAAATGAGGGTCCATGCCCGCTCGGCTTTCAGTCGACTGCGGTTGATGGTCCCTCTGCACTCTTGATATGGCGTCCGGACAGTGGCGCGTACAGATCAAAAACAGGATAGGGTAACTATGCGCAGCCATTATTGCGGCGGTCTTCGTAAAGAGCATATCGGTGAAGATGTGGTCCTGATGGGGTGGGTACACCGCCGTCGTGACCACGGTGGAGTCATTTTCCTTGATGTCCGCGATCGCGAGGGCATCGCTCAGGTCGTATTCGACCCCGATCGCGAAGAGAGTTTCAATCTGGCTGACAGCGTACGTAACGAATTCGTGATCGAGATTCACGGTACCGTACGTGCACGTCCTGCCGGTACCGATAACCCGGAAATGCCCACCGGCGCGATCGAAGTGCTCGGCAAAGAGCTGAAAATTCTCAACAAGTCTGAAACCCCGCCGTTCCAGCTTGACGAACACCAGCAGGTGGGTGAAGACGTACGTCTGCGCCACCGTTACATTGACCTGCGTCGTCCGGAAATTCAGCAGAAACTGCGTTTCCGCTCCCAGGTGACCCACGCGGTACGCAGCTTCCTGGAAGAGAACGGCTTCCTCGATATCGAAACACCGATCCTCACCCGTGCGACTCCGGAAGGTGCCCGTGACTATCTGGTACCTAGCCGTACCCACGAAGGTTCTTTCTTCGCGCTGCCGCAGTCTCCGCAGCTTTTCAAACAGCTGCTGATGGTGTCTGGCTTTGACCGCTACTACCAGATTGCCAAGTGCTTCCGCGACGAAGATCTGCGTGCCGATCGTCAGCCTGAATTTACCCAGATCGACATCGAAACCTCGTTCCTCGGTGAACAGGAGATCATGGGTCTGGCCGAAGGCATGGTTCGCAAACTGTTCAAGGAGCTGCTGGATATCGAGCTCGGCGACTTCCCGACCATGCCGTATGCCGAAGCGATGAACCGTTTCGGTTCCGACAAGCCGGACCTGCGTATTCCGCTGGAACTGGTCGACGTCAACGATCTGGTAGCCGATGTGGACTTCAAAGTGTTCGCAGGCCCCGCCAAGGATCCGAAAGGCCGTGTCGCTGCGCTGAAAGTGCCGGGCGGTGCCGAGCTGACCCGCAAGATCATCGACGACTACACCAAGTTTGTCGGCATCTACGGTGCCAAGGGCCTGGCCTGGATCAAGGTCAATGCCCTGGAGAACGGCGCTGAAGGTCTGCAGTCTCCGATCGTCAAGTTCCTCGGTGAAGAGGTCGCGCTGAAGATCATGGAGCGCCTGGGTGCTCAGAACGGCGATATCGTCTTCTTCGGCGCCGACAAGGCCAACACCGTCAACGAAGCCCTGGGCGCACTGCGTATCAAGGTTGGCGAAGACATGAACCTGATCGAGAAGAACTGGGCGCCGCTGTGGGTGGTCGACTTCCCGATGTTCGAAGAGCTGGACGATGGCAGCCTGACCGCGCTGCACCACCCGTTCACCGCGCCCAACTGCTCACCTGAGCAGCTGATCGAAGAGCCGGTAGGCAAGCTCTCCCGTGCTTACGACATGGTACTGAACGGTACCGAGCTCGGCGGTGGTTCCGTGCGTATCCACGATCAGGATATGCAGAAAGCGGTATTCAAGGTGCTGGGTATCTCCGACGAGGAAGCGGAAGAGAAGTTCGGCTTCCTGCTCAACGCGCTGAAGTTTGGTGCGCCGCCTCACGGTGGTCTGGCGTTCGGTCTTGATCGTCTGATCATGCTGATGACCGGCTCCAGCTCTATCCGTGAAGTGATCGCCTTCCCGAAAACCCAGAGTGCTGCCTGTCTGCTGACAGACGCGCCGGGAGAGGTAAGCGCCGCTCAGCTGCGTGATCTCAACATCAAGCTGCGCAAGGCGCCTTGATCGAGAACCTTAATTCGGTTCGGTATCAGGTTAAGTAATTAGCAACACTCCGGGACCGCTTTCGAGCGGTCCCGTCAGATTGAGGAAGTGGTATGGCAGGTCATTCTAAATGGGCTAACATCAAACACCGCAAAGCGGCACAGGACGCCAAACGCGGCAAAATCTTCACCAAACTGATTCGCGAGCTCACCGTGGCCGCGAAAGAGGGTGGCGGTAACCCGGAAGATAACCCGCGCCTGCGTGCGGCCGTCGATAAGGCGCTCGGCGCCAACATGAAGCGCGATACCATCGATAAAGCGATTCAGCGTGGTGCCGGTGGCGGCGAGGGTGACAACTACGACGAGCTGACCTACGAAGGTTACGGCAGCAACGGCGTGGCGATCCTCGTTGAGTGCATGACCGACAACGTCAACCGCACGGTTTCCCAGGTGCGCGCTGCATTCAGCAAGCACGGCGGTAACCTGGGCACCAACGGTTCCGTCTCCTACCTGTTCGACAAGCGCGGCGTGCTCAGCTTTGAAACAGGCGTCGATGAGGACGCGATCATGGAAGCGGCGCTGGAAGCGGGTGCCGATGATGTGGTCACCAATGATGACGGCTCCATCGATGTCTACTGCGAAGCCAACGACTATATGGATGTGAAGCAGGGCCTGGTTGATGCAGGCTTTGACCCTGCGCATTCTGAGGTCGGCATGATTCCGCAGACCAGCGTTGAGCTGGATGAAGAGACCGGTCGCAAGGTGATGAAGCTGATCGACACCCTGGAAGATCTGGACGACTCCCAGAACGTCTATCACAACGCCGATATCCCCGAAGAGGCGATGGAAGACTGATCGCCCGAGTGGCTGTTTTGGGGCGCTGCCCCTGTTGAGAAAGCCGGAGCCAGTGCTCCGGCTTTTTTGTTATTATCGAGCCAGTTTGAGGGATTGGGCGGCAGCATGCTGATATTGGGAATAGATCCGGGGTCACGTATCACCGGATACGGGGTGATTAATATCGATGGGCCCCGTTATGAGTACGTAACCAGCGGCTGCATTCGTATCCAGGGTGATGTGCTGGCGGAGCGGCTGCAGCAGGTTTACGCCGGCGTCAGCGCGATTATTGACCAGTACATACCCCAGGAGATGGCGATCGAGCAGGTGTTCATGTCACGCAACGCCGATTCGGCGCTCAAGCTGGGTCAGGCGCGGGGCGTGGCGATGGTTGCCGGTGCCAATGCGGGGCTGCCGGTGGCTGAGTACGCGGCGCGTCTGGTTAAACAGTCGGTGGTGGGTAACGGCGGCGCAGATAAAACCCAGGTCCAGACCATGGTCGCTCACCTGCTCAAACTGCCGGGCAGGCCTCAGGCGGACGCGGCGGATGCGCTGGCGATCGCGCTCTGTCATGCCCATAACCGTAACCGGCAGATAGTCACCGCCGGTGCCAGAAAAGTGGTGCGGGGGCGCTGGCAGTAATGGAATACGTCGAGTTTATCTACCTGGCCGACCTGATCGGTGTCGCCATCTTTGCCATTACCGGCGCGATCGCCGCGCCAGGCAAGCGGCTGGATATTCTGGGTGTGATGGTGCTCGGGTTTGTGACCGCGCTGGGCGGTGGCACCATCCGCGATATTACCCTGGATCTGTATCCACTGGTCTGGGTCGAGGATACGCTCTATCTATATGTCGCTATCGTCAGCGCTGTCATGGCATTTATAGCTGCTCGCTATCTCCCGTCGCCGCGTCGGGCGCTGCTGGTGCTCGATGCCATGGGGCTTGCCGTATTTGCCATCCTGGGTCTGCAGAAAGCGCTGGCAGCCGGCGCACCGGAAGCGGTGGCGGTGATGATGGCGGTGATTACCGGCGTGGCCGGTGGCATGATCCGCGATGTGTTGACCGGTCAGATTCCGCTGGTACTGCAGCGAGGTGGTGAGCTTTATGCCACCTCGGCGCTGCTTGGGGCGCTTTTCTACCTGGTGGCAATTCAGCTGGTTGATGAGCCCAGCCCCTGGCTCGATATCAGTGCCATGATCATTATCTTTATAACCCGCATGGCGGGGCTGGTAGCCGGCCTGCGGCTGCCGGAGTTTATTGTTCGCGGTCATCGTCTGGAATCTCCAGACGAGGCCAGACAGATGGAGAATCGGGAACCGTGATAGGACGTTTAACTGGCGAGCTGGCCGAGAAGCAACCACCGCAGCTGTTGCTGGACGTTAACGGCGTCGGCTATGAGGTCGAGGCCTCAATGAACACCTTCTACAAACTGCCGGCGCTGGGCGAGTCCGTGGTGCTCTATACCCATATGGTGGTTCGCGAGGATGCTCAGCTGCTGTACGGCTTTGCAGATCAGCAGGAGCGAATCCTGTTCCGTGCCCTGATCAAGACCAATGGCGTTGGCCCGAAGCTGGCGCTGGCGATACTGTCCGGTACCAGTAGCGAGGAGTTTATCCGCTGCGTTCACAACGAAGACACTGCCACCCTGGTACGGATTCCCGGCGTGGGCAAGAAAACCGCCGAGCGTCTGATCGTCGAGATGAAGGACAAGCTGGACCGGCTGGAACTCCCCACCATGACCGAGTTTGCTCTTGCGGCCAGCGAGGGTGGCGTGACTGCGCCGGTGGTTGCTGATAACCGGCAGGAAGCGGAAAGTGCACTGATTGCCCTCGGCTACAAACCGGTACAGGCCACCAAGGCGATCGAGAACTCCGTCTCCGCGCTGGGTGAGGGCGCCAGTGTTGAAGAGCTGATCCGTACCGCGCTCAAGTCCATGGTCGGCGGTTGAGGAGTCACGGATGAAAATCGAAGAGGATCGCTTTATCAGTCCCGTGGCGCAGCCGGCGGAAGAGGTGCAGGATCGGGCCATCCGCCCGAAAATGCTGCAGGACTATCACGGCCAGCCCCGCGTGCGCGAACAGATGGAGATCTTTATCCATGCCGCTCGCAATCGCGGCGAGGCGCTGGATCACACGCTGATCTTCGGTCCGCCGGGGCTGGGTAAAACCACCCTGGCCAATATCATCTCCAACGAGATGGGCTCGCAGATCAAGACCACCTCGGGCCCGGTGCTGGAAAAGGCCGGGGATGTGGCGGCGCTGCTGACCAATCTTGAGCCCAACGATGTGCTGTTTATTGACGAGATCCACCGTCTCAGTGCCAACGTGGAGGAGGTGCTCTATCCCGCCATGGAGGACTATCAGCTCGATATCATGATCGGCGAGGGGCCGGCGGCGCGCTCCATCAAGATCGATCTGCCTCCCTTTACCCTGGTTGGTGCGACCACCCGTGCCGGGCTGCTGACCTCGCCGCTGCGTGACCGCTTCGGCATAGTGCAGCGGCTTGAATACTACAGTGTTGATGATCTGACCCGGATCGTTATGCGCTCGGCGCAGCTCTCCGATACGCCGATCGAGGAAGAGGGTGCCCGCGAGGTGGCCTGCCGATCCCGTGGTACGCCGCGTATCGCCAACCGCCTGCTGCGCCGTGCCCGGGATTACGCCGAAGTGCGGGGTGAGGGTCGTATTACCCGCGAGATCGCCGATCTGGCGCTGAATATGCTTAACGTGGATGAGCGCGGTTTCGATCATATGGACCGCCGTCTGCTGTTGGCGATGATCGAGAAGTTCGGTGGTGGCCCGGTTGGAGTCGATAACCTGGCAGCGGCGATCAGCGAAGAGCGGGACACCATTGAGGATGTGCTGGAGCCGTTCCTGATTCAGCAGGGATTTATCATGCGCACCCCGCGGGGCAGGGTAGTCACGGATCACGCCTACCTCCACTTCGGGATCGACAGACCTGACCGCGATCAAGCCTGATTCACTATTGGACTTTCGGAGTATGAGGTACTGACGCTAATCAAGGTTGGCGCGGCGCTCCTCTCCTATTATCAGCCCATCTAATAACAGGGTGATGGGTGTCCGACAGTGATTCATTCCAATGGCGATAATCCAAAGCAGGTACTTTACCAGCTGCGGGCGGAGCTCGAAGCCGACCTGCAGGCAATCAAACCGGCCCGGGTGAATGGCAATCTGGCTGCTGAAACGGCGGACGTGCTGGTGGAGCAGATCAAGCATGATCTGCATCGGGTTGATGCCGCCATCGCCCGTATCGATACAGGGCTCTACGGCTACTGTATCGGCTGTGGTGAAGAGATTGAAAACAACCATCTTCGTGCTGATCCGGCTGTTGATCTCTGTGTATCCTGCAGTGGCAAAGTTAAACGCCTTACCGGTCGCGGCTGAACCCCGCCGCTGCCGGCTTGTATAAAATTTCCCTCCTGCTATTGTGTGCCCTCAACCAACCGGATGGGGCAGAGCATGGCGTTCGAGTGGCCTGTGCGGGTCTATATTGAAGACACGGATTTTGGCGGCATCGTCTACTACGTTAATTATCTGAAATTCATGGAGCGCGCACGCACGGAAATGCTCCGCCATCTGGGCTATTCACAGCAGCGCCTTGCTGCCGACCACTGTCTTTTCGTCGTTCACAGCGTCGAATCCCGATATCTGAAACCAGCGAAACTTGATGATGAACTTATTGTGCGCACCGCTATCGAAGAGCGGGGTGCGGCAAGCCTTCTGTTCGCCCAGACGGTGGTTGATTCGCTATCGGGGCAGGTGCTTTGTGAAGGCCTGATCCGGGTGGCCTGTGTAAATAGTACGACCTTTAAACCCCGTCGCTGGCCCAGAGAGCTGGCCGCGGGCATGATGCAACTTGATTGAGCGAGATATTTCGGGAGCTTTACGTGGAAGACAAACTGTCGATCTGGGGCTTGGTGCTTAATGCCAGCTTTGTAGTGCAACTGGTTATGCTGTTGCTGTTGCTGGCCTCCTTCCTGTCCTGGGTAATGATCTTTCAGCGTCGCCAGGTGTTACGGCGTGCGCAGAGTTCCCTGCGGCATTTCGAAGAGCGCTTCTGGTCAGGGGTTGATCTCAGCCACCTGTTTCGCGAGGTCAATGCGACACCGAACCAGGCCTGCGGCGCTGAAAATATTTTTCGCGCCGGCCTGAAAGAGTTTACCCGCCTGACCAAGCAGCCGGGTGTCGATCCCGAGGTCGTTATGAACGGCGTTCAGCGCAGCATGCGGGTGTGTCTTGCCCGTGAAGAAGAGCGTCTCGAACGTCACCTGCCATTCCTCGCCACCGTCGGTTCAACCAGTCCCTATATCGGCCTGTTCGGTACCGTTTGGGGGATCATGAACGCCTTTCGCGGTCTTGCCAATGTCCATCAGGCTACGCTGGCCTCTGTCGCGCCCGGCATCTCCGAAGCGCTGGTTGCAACCGCGATGGGGTTGTTTGCCGCGATTCCGGCGGTGATCGCCTACAACCGCTTCTCGGCCAAGTCCGAGTGGTTGATGAACAGCTACGAAACCTTTGCCGATGAGTTTGCGAGCATTCTCTATCGGCGTGTACACGCGGCAGCCTGAGGTTGGATAGCATGATCAGGAGGGTGCGAAAAAAGCGCAAACTCAACGCCGAAATCAACGTGGTGCCCTATATCGACGTGACCATGGTGCTGCTGATTATCTTCATGGTAACGGCGCCCATGCTCACCCAGGGGGTGGACGTGGATCTGCCGCAGACCAGCGCGGAGCCGGTGGATACCGAGGACAGTGATCCGTTGATCGTCTCAGTGGACCGTGAGGGAGCCTATTACATCAACGTGGGCGGCGCGGACGAGAAGGAACCGATAACCGCAGAAGAGGTCGCAAGCCGGGTCGGTAAGGTGTTGAGTGCGAGCCCGGACAAGCTGCTGCTGGTGCGTGGCGATAAAAACGTCAACTACGATGCCGTGGTTCAGCTGATGGTGTTGCTGAAAGGGGCTGGCGCCTCCAGTGTCGGCCTGGTGACGGAGTAGGCTGGTGGAGTTACGCGGATATATTCTGCCAACGATACTGGCAACGCTGCTGCATGTGGTGATTCTGGGCGGGCTGTTGACCCACTGGGTGGGTACCGCGGAGCCCGAGCGGCGTACCCCGCGTCATATTCAGGCAAAGATGATCGACCTTGAAGCGCTGACCCGGGATGCGGGGCAGAGCTCGGCGCCGCCCGAGCAGGCGGACCCTCAGGCTCAGCAACAGGCCGAAGCCAAACAGCGTCAGGCGGAAGAGACGCGTCGCAAGGCTGCGGAGGCTGAGCGGCAGGCCCAGGAGAAGGCGCGCGCCGAGGTTCAGCGCCAGAAACAGCTGGCTGCCAAGCAGGAGGCGGAAAAAGCCGCCGCTGAGAAAAAGAAAGCGGAACTTGCTGCCAGGAAAAAAGCCGAAGCACTGGCAAAGCAGAAAGCGGCGGAAGAGGCCAAGCGGCAGGAGCAGGCCAGGCGTCAGGCGGAAGAAAAAGCGCAACAGGAGGCTGCTGCCAGGGCGAAAGCTGAAGCCCAGGCTCAGGCCCGTGCGGAAGCCGCTGCAAAGCAGCGCGCAGAAGAGGCCGCAGCGCAGGCGCGGGCGGAACAGGCCCGGCAGGCGGCGCAGAGGGCTCAGGCTGTTGTGGGTGACATCACCAGTTATATTCATGGGCTGCTGCAACGCAACTGGCGTATTCCCGCCACAGCGCGAAACGGCATGGAGGCGGTCGTATCGATCCGCCTGTTGGGGAACGGTGAAATCGACCAGGCGTCTATTGTCGAGAGTAGCGGCGATGCTGCGTTCGATCGCTCTGCGCTGCAGGCGGTCTACCGCACCGAACGCTTCGAAAGAGTCGCCGAGGTCGATCCGATCGTGTTTGAGCGACGGTTGAGATCGATTCGCGTGGTATTCAGGCCGGAAGGATTAAGGTACTAAGGTGGTAAACGGATGAGACAGATACTGATTTCAATCTGCTTTCTTTTGATGGCAACAGCGGCCCGGGCAGAGCTGGTGATTGAGGTGACCCAGGGGGTTGCCGAACCCTCGCCGGTTGCAGTGGTTCCCTTTGGCTGGAGCGGTGGTAGCGCATTACCGGAAGATGTCTCCAAGGTGGTTGAGCAGGATCTGGCGCGCAGTGGCTTTTTCTCGGCGCTGCCGCGGAAAAGCATGCTGAGCTTCCCGACCCGTCAGGGCGATATTTTTTACCGTGACTGGCGAGTATCCGGCGCCGATTACCTTCTGATTGGTCGCATGGAGCCTGCGGCCAATGGTCAGATCAGTATCAATTTCGGTCTTTATGATGTGCTGAAAGAGCAGCCGGTGAAACTGGAAAATAACCTGGTGACTACCAGCACAGCTCAGCTGCGTGACGCGGCGCACTACATTTCCGATCAGGTATTCGAGGCGCTGACCGGCCTCAAAGGTGCCTTTTCCACCCGTATCGTCTATATCCAGGCTGACCGTAACGGCGCTGCCAACAGTTACAAACTGCAGCTGGCGGACTGGGATGGCGCGCGTCCCCGAACTGTCATGGAATCCAGTGAGCCGATCATGTCGCCGAGCTGGTCCCAGGATGGTCGCAAGCTGGCCTATGTGTCATTCGAATCGGGACGTCCGGCTATCTATGTGCAGTACCTGGCCACCGGCAAACGCGAGCGAATCCAGTCGTTTCCGGGGCTCAACGGTGCGCCGGCCTGGTCGCCGGATGGCAACAGCCTGGCGTTGGTGCTGTCGAAGGATGGTAATCCCGAAATCTATGTCCTCAACCTCGCCAATCGACAGCTGCAGCGGATCACCCGTCATTACGCCATCGATACCGAGCCGACCTGGACGCCGGATGGCAAGTCGATCATCTTTACCTCGGACCGGGGTGGGCAGCCGCAGATTTACAAGCTGGATCTGGCCAGCCGTGATCTCGAGCGCCTGACCTGGGAGGGCAACTACAACGCCCGCGGACGACTTACTCAGGATGGGCGTTTTCTGGCGATGGTACATCGTCCTGCCGGGGCGGATTTCACTATCGCGGTACAGGACCTCAAATCCGGGCGTCTTGATATACTGACCGAGGCGGGCCTTGAGGAGTCACCGAGCATCGCGCCCAACGGCAGCATCATTATCTATGCGACCAAGCAGAATGGGCGTGGCGTTCTGTCAGCCGTGTCGCTTGATGGTCAGGTGCGTTTCCGCATGCCCAGCCGCAGCGGAGACGTTCGGGAGCCGGCCTGGAGCCCGTACCTGAACTGATTAACCAAGGATTGTCGCCAAGCAGTATCTATTGTTCTGGCGAGAAGCACGGCGGTGGTTACGGCCATCGTCGTTGCTTGCAAAGCGCAATCGCTGGGATTAGCGTTAGCAAGATTCAAAACGTCGCGAAATTTAACTAGGAGATACCGATGCGAGCTTTGAACGTTTTTAAGGCGGCCACTCTGGGCGCAGCTGTAATTTGGGCAGCCGGCTGTAGCACCACCAGCACAACAACTGAAGGTGGTGAAGGCGCCATGGGCGGCCAGGACGGTTCGGGCTCCGCTAGCTCTTATGGCGTTGATGGCTCCGGCGTTAGCGGCGGCAGTGCAGGCTCCCTGGATCAGCTGCAGACCGTGTTTTACTTTGACTTCGACCAGTCAGTGGTAAAACAGGAAGGTTTCGCTGACCTGGAAGCTCACGCCCGCTACCTGTCAGAGAACCCCTCCGCGTCTATCCGCCTGGAAGGTCACGCTGACGAGCGCGGTACCCGCGAATACAACATCGCTCTGGGCGAGCGTCGCGCGAACTCCGTTGAGCGCCTGCTGGTGGTAAACGGTGCCTCCTCTTCCCAGATCGAAACCATCAGCTACGGCGAAGAAAAGCCGGCCGTAATGGGTAGCGGCGACGCATCCTGGGCGCAGAACCGTCGTGTTGAGCTGAAATACGTATCCCGCTGATGCCTGTATTGCGCCTATACAGCACGCCGTTGTTGACGCTGGCCCTGGTGGCCGGCGCGGCAACGGCCGCTGAAGTTACCCAGATTCCTGTTACCGAAGTGCAGTCGGGCCGTCAGGTTCAGTCTGTCAGCCAGTCCGGGCAGAGTCAGCTGCTGATGATGGTTCAGCAGTTGCAGCAGGAGGTGCGCCAACTCCGCGGGCAGGTTGAGACACAGCAGTACCAGCTTGACAAAATGAAGCAGGAGCAGCGTGATCGCTATCGCGATATCGACCGCCGCTTCAGCGCCATTATCCGCGCCACTGCGCCAGAGGGGAGTGTCATGCCTGAGGCTGATGGCCTGGCATCCGTGCCGCAGGCGAGCGTCACTGCGCCTGCGCAGACCGAGGCACCGGCGCCAGTGGCGACGGCCAACCAGGCTGCCCAGGCGGGTGCCGGCACTGCGCTTGAGGCCTATCAAAGCGCTTTCCAGCTGGTTCGTGAACGTAAGTTCGATGAATCCAAAGCTGCGTTTGATGCGTTTATTCAGCGCTACCCGGACAGTGATCACGTCGCCAATGCCTATTACTGGATCGGTGAAATTGATCTGGCACAGCAGTCGCTGACCGAGGCGCGGGCTTCATTCACCACGGTTGTCGAGCGGTTCTCCAGTCACGTCAAAGTGCCGGATGCGCTCTATAAGCTGGGGGTGGTCGAGAGTCGCCTTGGTAATCTTGAGGCCTCTCAGCATGCATTTCAGCGCCTGATTCAAAATTACCCGCAAAGCTCGGCAGCAGGGCTTGCAGAAAACTATTCACGCTAAACACGGATTTATCGCTTCATGACTCAACCACAAAAACGTGCCGTCGTGCTTCTCTCTGGCGGGCTCGATTCCGCCACCGCACTGGCCATCGCCAAGTCGCAGGGCTACAGCTGCCACGTGCTGAGCTTTGATTACGGCCAGCGCTCGCTGACCGAGCTGAATGCAGCCCGGGAGATCGCCGCATCGGTCGGTGTGACCGAACACCGGGTGTTAAGGTTGAATCTTGAGGATTTCGGCGGTTCTGCGCTGACCGATAAAAGCATCGATGTCCCCGATGGTGAAACCGAGGGGATTCCGGTGACCTACGTGCCGGCGCGAAACACGGTTTTCCTGTCGCTGGCGTTGGGCTGGGCCGAGGTGTTGAATGCCGAGGCGATCTTTATCGGGGTCAATGCCGTGGATTACTCCGGCTATCCGGACTGCCGGCCCGAGTTTATCGACGCGTTCGAGAAAATGGCCAACCTGGCGACCCGTAATGGCGTAAACGGCGACCTGATTAAAATCGAAACACCTCTCATCGATCTGACCAAAGCCCAGATCATCGAGAAGGGGATGCAGCTCGGTATCGATTACAGCAAAACACTCTCCTGTTATCAGGCGGATGATCAGGGGAGGGCCTGTGGTCAGTGTGACAGTTGTCGTTTGCGGGCCAAGGGTTTTGAGGATGCGGGCGTCGCCGATCCGACAATTTACATCGATCGTTAAATTAAGGGTTGCCTTTCATTTCAGGCTGCGTACAATGCGCAGCCCTACGGCGGGTCGTTAGCTCAGTTGGTAGAGCAGTTGGCTTTTAACCAATTGGTCATAGGTTCGAATCCTATACGACCCACCAGCCCCTCTTTTTTCAGGCCGTTTGCCTGTCTATACTCAGGGTCGTTAGCTCAGTTGGTAGAGCAGTTGGCTTTTAACCAATTGGTCATAGGTTCGAATCCTATACGACCCACCACTTTCCCCGTTGTTGTAGCGAAATCGCCTGTTATACCGTGTCGGGAAATATCTGTTTTCGTCACTGTCTAACGAGTACGGTGTGGTATAATTCCGCCCCTTTATTGAGACGTCTGTCGACATTGGTCACCAAGTTAAGAACAGAAAGCATGCTGACGAAACCGGAAATCGATGATCGCATCCTGGTGCAGGAGCACTTTGCTCAGGAGCATTTACCCTCGGCGCTCAGCCCTGAGCAGATTGAAGACTACACCCAGCGCATTCAGGCGCTCCTGAAAGAGAAGGATGCCTGTCTGGTCGCACACTATTATACCGACCCTCTGGTGCAGGAGCTGGCCGAGCGGACGGGGGGCTATGTTGCCGATTCGCTGGAGATGGCGCGCTTCGGTGCCCGCCATGAAGCCAAAACACTGATCGTTGCTGGTGTGCGCTTTATGGGTGAAACCGCGAAGATTCTGAGCCCCGAGAAACGAATTTTGATGCCCACGCTGGAAGCGACCTGTTCGCTGGATCTGGGTTGCCCGATCGATGAGTTTTCGGCGTTCTGTGATGCGCATCCTGACCATGAAGTGGTGGTGTATGCCAACACCTCCGCGGCCGTGAAAGCCCGTGCTGATTGGGTTGTCACATCCGCCATCGGTCTTCAGGTCGTTGAGCACCTGGCGGACCAGGGCAAGAAAATTATCTGGGCGCCGGATAAACATCTGGGTGGTTACATTCAGAAGAATACCGGTGCCGACATGCTGTTGTGGGATGCGGCCTGCATCGTTCACGAGGAGTTCAAGGCCAAGGGGTTGCTTGACCTGAAAGCGGTCTATCCGGAAGCGGGCATCCTGGTTCACCCGGAATCACCCGAGGCGGTGATTGAGTTGGCTGATGCGGTGGGTTCTACCACGCAGCTGATCAAGGCCGCTCAGGAGTTGCCGCACCCGATGTTTATCGTGGCGACCGATCGCGGCATTTTCTACAAAATGCAGCAGGCGGCGCCTGACAAGACCTTTATCGAAGCCCCCACCGGTGGCAGCGGTGCAACCTGCCGCAGCTGTGCGCACTGCCCGTGGATGGCGATGAACGGTCTTGAGAATATTCTGCAGGCTCTGCAGGAAGGCAAGGACGAGGTCCACGTCGATCCGGATCTGATCGAACGTGCACGCATTCCGCTACAGCGCATGCTGGATTTCCAGGTACGCTGAACAGGGTATAAACCCGCAGATCATAGCTAGTGAAAGGCCAGGTTAATCCTGGCCTTTTTGCGTGTGGTGCGCTGTTGGAGCGCTCGGATTACGACAGTCTTTCGTCCATCTCCCGGCGCACGCGCTTGATCTCCTCTTCTACCTGGTTCAAGCGCGCCTCGTCGATGCGGTTCAGGCCTTTTTCGCGGCGTGCGAACTCGAGCTGTTTCTGTGCACGATCTGGCTGGCCGGTGAGCAGGTAGTATTCAATGCGTGCCCGGTGGACTGCGTTGATGTCGCCGCTGAGGCCTTCTGATTCGGCCAGTTGGAACCAGAATGTGGCGTCATCAGGATAGGCTGCCGTGAGCTCCTCAAACGCTTTAACGGCCGCCGGGTGATCACCCGCCTGGCGCTGCACCAGGGCGTAGTAATAGGTGACCGGCATGCTGTCCGGATACAGGTTGCGCAGCTGGGCGGCAAGTTTGACAGCGGGTTTGATGTTCTGGGTGCGCAGGTAGAAATCCAGCAGGGTCAGTTGCACATAGGGGTGGCGTTGCCAGTTGCCGGGCAGTTTATCGAGCGCCTGTTGGGCCTGTTCCGGCTTGCCCAGTTCGAGGGCAGCAAGCATCAGTCCATAGGCGTCAGCGGCAGACGAGTCTGCGTTGGCGCGGAACTGTTCATAGAGTGTCTGCAGGTCTTCGCTGTAATGTACCCGCAGCCGAGTCCTCACCAGCTCATAGACCAGGCTGTTGCTTTTGCCCTGGGGCCGGGGCAGGTTGGCGGCGCGGTTCAGGGAGTCGGCGATGCGTGATTCGGTAACCGGGTGGGTCAACAGAAATTCGGGCGCCCGCTGTCCGGCGAAGCGGTAGCTTTTTTGCAGGCGTGAGAACATCTCCGGCATGGAATAGGGGTCGTAGCCGCTGTTGACCAGGGTCTGCATGCCGACACGGTCCGCCTCCTGCTCGTTACGACGGCTGAAGGCCAGTTGTGCCTGAGCCGACCCGCCCAGGGTCGATGCCAGACCGGCGCTGCCCGCCTGGCCGTCAGCCGATGCGAGCAGAATGCTCGCCAGTATGCCGGCCAGCACCAGGGGGCGATTGCGCCGGCTCTCTTCGAGCTGCTGGGCATAGTGGCGTTGGCTGAGGTGGGCAAGTTCGTGGGCGAGTACGGAGGCCAGCTCGGCCTCTGACTGCGACGCAGTCACCAGACCGCCGTGGACCCCGACGATGCCGCCGGGGACGGCGAATGCGTTGAAGGTTTTGTTGTCCAGGGCGATCAGCTCCAGGCGCCGGTCACGCAGCTCGCTATGGGGTACGATCTGCCAGAGCAGGTCCTGCAGGTACTGTTTGACCATCGGATCGTCGAGCAGAGTGGCCCGCCCGCGCAGCACACGTGCCCAGGCTCTGCCGAGTTCGTGTTCATCCTGTAGAGTGATCACACTGGAGGTGGAGTCGGTGAGAATCGGTAGCAGAGGTTCCGCAGCCCGGGTGCTGACCGGTGAAAGCGTCGTGATGACAAGGCCGCAAACCAGGTAGCCTCTGAAGCGGGCTTTCACCTGTGTCCATGCATTTTTCTGCGCGTTTTTCTGGTATAAAGTCCGTCGCATACAGCTCTGCAGTCGTTGGAGGTCCTGAATCAATGCAGCACACACCGACCGAATCGGAAATTACCGAACAGCTCGATGCCAGTGGGCTCGCCTGTCCGTTGCCGCTTCTGAAAGCGAAGCAGGCACTCAGCCGAATGGCGCCCGGAGAGGTGCTGAAAGTGATCGCGACCGATAGTGGGTCGGTTCGTGATTTCCGTGTCTACGTTGACAATAGCGACCACGAAATGCTCGATTCGTTCACCGAAGGTGAATCCTATATCCATATCATAAGGCGTGGAACGATGATGCAGAAAGGGGGCAAAACGCCGAATGCGTAAAATTCTCAATAAGTGGATCGATCGCTACTTTTCCGACGAAGAGGCGCTGTTTCTCTTTCTGCTGATTCTCGGTGCGCTGGCTGTCATCATCTTCCTTGGCGCACCGCTGGCACCGGTTTTTGCCAGCCTGATTATCGCGTTTCTGATGCAGGGGCTGGTGACCTGGCTGCAGGAGCGGGGGGTGTCGCATCTGCCCTCGGTGATCCTGGTATTTCTGCTGTTTGTCGGTTTCCTCGCCGGCTTCCTGCTGTTTGTGATGCCGATCGCCTGGCGTCAGCTGGTCAACCTGTTTAACGAGTTGCCGGGCATGGTGGTGCAGGTACAGAGCCTGCTGCTGTTGCTGCCGGAGAAATACCCCAACCTGGTGTCCGAAGAGCAGATTCGTCAGTTGATCGGCGTGGCGGCATCGGAGCTGAGCCAGCTGGGACAGTGGGTGGTGACCTTTTCACTCAACTCGCTGACCGGTATCGCCGCGATGGCGATCTACCTCGTGCTGGTGCCGATCCTGGTGTTCTTTTTCCTGAAGGATGGCGAGTCTATGCTCAACTCCTGCTCGGCGTTGCTGCCGGCAAAGCGGGACATGATGACGCGTATCTGGCATGAGATGGATATTCAGATTGCCAATTATGTCCGCGGCAAGGCGATAGAGATCCTGATCGTTGGTGGCGTGACCTGGATCGTGTTTGTGCTGCTGGGGATCAACTACGCGGCGCTGCTGGCGTTGATGGTCGGTCTGTCGGTTCTGATTCCCTATATCGGCGCGGCACTGGTGACACTGCCGATCGCGCTGATTGCGTTTTTCCAGTGGGGCTGGAGCGGCGACTTTATGTGGCTGATGATCGCCTATGCCGTTATTCAGGCGCTGGATGGCAACGTGCTGGTGCCGTTGCTGTTCTCAGAAGCGGTGAACCTGCACCCTGTATCGATCATCGTCTCGGTGCTGGTGTTCGGCAGTCTCTGGGGATTCTGGGGCTTGTTCTTCGCGATTCCGCTGGCGACGCTGGTCAAGGCGGTGGTCAACGCCTGGCCGATAGCGATCGCCAGCCATGTAGAGCAAGAGCACGCCGGAAGCTGAACCCGGCCGCTCAGCGTATCACTCTGCCAGGATCTGGGCAGTGTGTTCCTTGGTTTTCACCTTCTTGATCACATCGGTAATCGTGCCGTCTTCGTCGATCAGGAAGGTGGTACGAACCGTTCCCATGTATTCTTTGCCGTAGTTCTTTTTCAGCTGCCAGGTACCGAACAGTTCGTGAACACTGTTATCCGTGTCGGCGATCAGCGGGAAAGGCAGGTCATATTTTGCGATAAAGTTCTGGTGTTTCTTCTCGGTATCGGTGCTTACGCCGATCACCTGGTAGCCCTCGGCCTGCAGGCGCTCGTAATTATCTCTCAGATCACACGCCTGAGCGGTGCACCCGGGGGTGTTATCGCGCGGGTAGAAATAGAGAACGACCTTCTTGCCACGGAACTGGCTCAGGCTTATCGGGTCTCCATTCTGGTCGACGGCATTGAAATCCGGGGCAGGTTGTCCAGCTTCTAGCATTGCTTGGCTCCTTGGCACATCTTCTGTTGTGAAAAAAAGTGGTGTCCCTCTACGCGAGAGGGCGCCAAATCGTTTAAAATACTCGCCTTTTACGATATTTAAAGCCGGCCCGATCATAATCGGGCGGCGGTTGTTCCTCCGGCGTGGCAACAGTACCATAGCCGGGCTCAAATCAGATGGAGAGAAAAATGATTCGCGGCAGTATTGTAGCGCTCGTGACCCCTATGCATCCTAACGGTGACGTCGACTGGGACGCGCTGGATAAGGTGATCGATCTCCATCTCGAAAAGGGGACCGCTGCAATCGGTGCAGTCGGTACAACCGGCGAATCCGCAACGCTGGACTACGATGAGCACCTTGAAGTCATCAAGCACACCATCAAGCGCGTCGACGGACGTATTCCCGTTGTTGCAGGTACCGGTGCAAACTCCACCCGCGAGGCGATCGAACTGACCCGCCGCGCCAAGGATGCCGGTGCCGATTACAGTCTGCTGGTTACGCCTTACTACAACAAGCCCAGCCAGGAGGGGATGTACCAGCACTTCAAGGCGATCGCCGATGCTGTCGATATCCCGCAGATCCTGTACAACGTACCGGGCCGTACCGGCTGCGACATGCTGCCGGAAACCGTGTTCCGCCTGATGGACCATCCGAATATCGTGGGCATCAAGGAAGCGACCGGTGATCTTGAGCGTGCCAAGACACTGATTGACGGTGTCTGCGAAGGTTTTGCGGTTTACTCCGGTGATGATGGTACCGCCATCGAACTGATCCTGCTGGGTGGCCAGGGTAATATCTCTGTTACGGCCAATGTGGCGCCTGCGGAAATGGCGCAGCTTTGCCAGCTGGGACTTGAGGGTAAAGCCGAAGAGGCGCGGGCGTTGCAGCAGAAGCTGATGCCGTTGCATACCAAGCTTTTTGTTGAGGCCAACCCGATCCCGGTGAAGTGGGCGATGTATGAAATGGGGCTGATCGACAATGGAATCCGCCTCCCGTTGACGGTGCTTGCCGAGCAGTACCACGAGGAAGTTCGCAACGCGCTGCGTGAATGCGGCGTTATCTGACAGGCAGGGATATGATCAGAAAAAACTCATACTCACTTCTAGCGCTGGGGATAGCCTCGGTGCTGGGCGGCTGTAGCGCCCTTGAGAACAACCCGATTTATGGCGACAACGCGATAGTACGGGATCGCGGCCAGGACTACGAGCTGGCCCAGCCGGCGGAAAGACTGGTAATCCCCCCCGGCATGGCCGCGCGTGAGATGGAGGATCAACTGGTCGTTCCCAAAGCGGGCATGACGGCATCGGTCAGTCAGGGCGAGTTCGAAGTACCGCGGCCCGAGTTCTTCTATGTCGAGTCCGGTAGCGAAAAGGTCAATATGAAGCGCCTGGATGGCGAGCGCGTCATCGTCGTCGATGAGCCGATTGCCGATGTCTGGGTGAAGCTCAAGGAGTTCTGGTCCTTCAACGATATCGATCTATCCCTGTCCGATCCGCGTCAGGGCGTGATGGAAACGGAATGGATCACCCTGGATGGTGATGATTACAACTTTGTCGATGCCTGGCTCAAGCGCCTGACATTCCAGGATATAGAGGGTGCAAGCCGCAACAAGCTGCGTGTCGTTCTGCGTCCCGACCCGGAGGATTACCAGCGCACCTCTGTCCGCATGCAGCATGCCGGCTTCCCGGCGGAGCAGGAAGTCAGCGCAATAGACTGGGATAATCAGTCCCAGGATGTTGAGTACAAGTCAGACATGATGTTTGAAATGCTGCGCTACCTGAGCAAGGCATCGGAGCCGGACTCCCAGAGTCTGCTGGCGCTGCAGGAACAGACCCGGGACAACCCCCAGGTAGGCCGGGACTCGCGTGGTAATCCGGTGTTGAAGCTCGGCGCGCCGATCGATCAGGCCTGGACGCAGTTGAACGCTGCGGTTGACGCTGCCGAGTTGGATGTCGGTACGCGTGATCAGGGGACAGGTATGATCTACCTGACCTACACTACGTTAACCCGGGTGGATGACACCGAGCGGATGGGCTTCTTTGAGTGGCTCAACTCGGATCGTGAGGATATTACCTTCGACGCCAACTTCCTCGGCGGTGCGCTGGGCGGTGATGCGGACGAGGATGCTCCGGATGCGATCCGTTACAGCTCGGGTAAGACTGCCGCAGGGGATGAGGTGCAGGCCGATGTAGCCGCAGACCTGGCCGATCCGAACAACCTGGCCAACCAGGAGGGTTACAAAATCTGGTTTGGTGGCAAGGTTATCTACGTTTTCGGTGGCGGTGACAGCGGCGTCTATAACGAAGATACCGGTAATTATGAACATACCGGTCGCTACCAGCTGAAGATGAACCGTACCCGCAACGGCGTCTTCCTGTCTGTACTTACCGATCAGGGGCTCGAGGCGCCGGACGTGGTGGCCGAAGAGATTCTCTGGGATATCAAAGATCACCTGCCCGAGAGCTGATAGCAGGCTTTCGGTTGGCAAAACCCCGCGCAGACGGGATTTTTGGAGAGATTGATGGAAAAGCGTGAAGAGCTTTACAGCGGTAAAGCCAAATCGGTTTATCGTACTGACGATCCCGACCTGATGGTGCTTGAGTTTCGTAACGATACTTCTGCATTTGACGGTAAAAAAGTTGAACAGCTGGACCGTAAAGGGATGGTCAATAACAAGTTCAACGCCTTTATCATGCAGAAACTCGAAGATGCGGGTATCCCGACCCATTTCGAAAAGCTGTTGTCCGACACCGAGAGCCTGGTTAAGCGTCTCGACATGATCCCCGTCGAGTGCGTGGTGCGTAACGTGGCTGCCGGTTCTATCTGCCGTCGTTACAGCGTTCAGGAAGGGATGGATCTGAATCCGCCTACCTTCGAATTCTTCCTGAAGAACGATGCTCTCGGCGACCCGATGGTCAACGACTACCACATCGAGTCCTTCGGCTGGGCAACCAAAGAGCAGGTGGCCAAGGCCAAAGAGCTTACCTTTGCGGTCAACGATGTACTGAAGAAGCTGTTTGCTGATGCCGGTATGCTGCTGGTGGATTACAAGCTTGAATTCGGCATGAGTAAAGGTCAGCTCGTACTTGGCGACGAGTTTTCGCCGGATGGCTGTCGTATCTGGGACAAGGAAACGCGCAAGAAACTGGATAAGGACCGTTTCCGCCAGGGACTCGGTGATGTTATCGAGGCCTACGAAGAAGTTGGCAAGCGTCTGGGTATCCAGTTCGACTGAAGCTTCCGCAAGCGTTAATACTGTTAAAAAAACCGGCATTTGCCGGTTTTTTTTTGCGTAAAAATAAGTTGGTATAGCGATATGTGTCGGTGATGATGTCTTTTGCTTAATCAATAAACTGTAAAGTAACAATTTTTACGTAGAAATAGCTGGAAAGTTGCAGTAACGCATCGCAAATCCCTCATACTAGGCTAGCCTTAAGAGGATTGGAGTAATGGGCCCCGATGGAGAGAGGCAAATGTCCGAACGGCGTATAGAACAAAAAGAGAAAATCCTGTCGCAACTGGGTGAAATGATCGCCGCCCGTATTCCCAAGCGTGATCTTGCCCCCGTGTTAGATTTCATCAATCAGTATTACCGTGTATCCCCGCTGGAAGAGCTTGCCGAACGCAGTTCGCAGAACCTCTATGGTGCGAGTCTGTCCTGTTGGGAGCATCTGCAGGAGTGGGACGGTGTGGATCAGAAGATCCATGTCTTCAACCCGGACCTGGAGCGTCACGGCTGGCATTGCGGCCATACGGTGATACAGATCTCGCACCTGGATATGCCGTTCCTGGTGGATTCCGTGCGTATGGAGCTGAACCGGCGCGGGCTTTCTATTCACGTGGTTCACAGTGGCGTGCTGAATGTCGTACGTGATGGGCGAACCGCCCGCGTCAGGGAGGCCAAGGGGGGCGAATCCGCTCGCGAGGCGCTGATCTATATCGAAGTGGACCGTCACAGCAACCCGGAAGAGCTGAAGGCTATAGAACACAGCCTCTGTGAAGTGCTTACCCTGGTGCGCGCTGCGGTCAGCGACTTTGACGCCATGCGCGAGCGGGCCAAAGCCTTGCAGCAAGAGCTGCTCAATCTGAAATATCCGGACAAGGATGCGCTGGAGGAAGCCAGCGGTTTTCTTGGCTGGATGCTTGATGACCGATACACCTTTCTGGGCTATGAGGAGCTGCGCTTTGACTCCGAACCGGAAGAGCTGAGGATCGAGCAGGTTGATGATGCGGTCCTCGGTGTGTGCCGGCTGCAGGAGAAGATAAAGCCTGTGCCTACCCATGAAGAGCACTGCTTTATTCTTACGCCGTCACCGATCATGTTTGCCAAGGACAACCAGCGCTCGCGGGTACATCGCCCGGCGTACCGTGACCTGGTCGTGATCAAAACCTTTAACGACAGCGGTGATGTGGTGGGTGAGCACCGCTTCTACGGGCTCTACACATCGCCGGTTTATGTAGAACCCCCGGTCAGAATCCCTATTCTGCGGCGACGTGTTGAAAAGGTTCTCGAGCGGGCCGGTTTTGCACCTGGAGGCCACAGTGCGAAGTCGTTAGCGCAGATACTCAACGACCTGCCGCGGGATGAGTTGCTGCTGTCCACTGATGACGAGCTTTTCACCAATACTATGGGGGTCTTTAACCTGCAGGAGCGCCGTAAGGTGCGTCTGCTGGTGCGGCGTGACCCCTGTGGCAAGTTCTACAGCATGCTCTATTATGTGCCGCGTGACATTTTCAACACGGCGCTGAGGACCCAGGTTCAGGAGCTGCTTGTGGAGCGTCTCGGCGCCCCGGACTCGCAGTTTACGACTTACTACAGCGAATCGGTCCTGACCCGTGTCTACTTTGTTTTCCCGGTGGAGCCTGGTCAGGAAAAGGCGTTCGATATCGCAGAGCTTGAAGCGGAGGTCGCCGACCTGTCACGCTCCTGGTCTGACGAACTCCACAATGTGCTCGTCGACGCCTCAGGTGAGGAGCGCGGTAACCATCTCGCCAACAGCTATCGCAATGCGTTTCCGTCGGCCTACCGTGAGCATTTTGCACCCGCCAGTGCGGTATTTGATATCGACCATATCGAGGAGCTGGATCAGGGTAAGAGCATCTCCATGAGCTTTTACCGCCAGATCGAACAGTCCCGCGAGATGATGCGGTTCAAGCTGTTTAACCGTAACGAGCCGCTGGTGCTGTCCGATATTATCCCGGTACTGGAAAATCTCGGTATGCGGGTGGTTGGTGAACACCCCTATATGGTTCGCCGCCGCGATGGTGAGCAGTTCTGGATCCATGATTTCTCGCTGCTTTACAGCAGCAGTGAAACGGTGGATCTGGAAGAGGTGAAGCAGGTGTTTCAGGACGCCTTCTTCAATATCTGGCGCGGTCGGGCAGAAAATGACGAATTCAACCGTCTGGTCATCGGCGCTCGGCTTAACTGGCGTGAGGTGGCGATGCTGCGCGCCTACTCTCGCTACAACCAGCAGATCCGGTTCGGTTTCAGTCAGCCCTATATCGCCGATACGCTGTCACGTCATCTCTATATAGCCCGCCTGCTGGTCGCCCTGTTCCGCGCCCGTTTTGAACCGGGGCGGCAGAACAGTGCCAAGGTACAGGCGCTCGCCGAGCGTATCGGCAATAGCGTGGTCGATGCGCTGGAAAAGGTTGAGCACCTGAACGATGACAAGATCCTGCGTCGATACCTGGAGCTGATCCGCGCGACGCTGCGTACCAACTATTACCAGGCCGGTACGGAGGAAGAGGACAAGGACTATATCGTCTTCAAACTCGATCCCCATCAGATAGCGGACGTACCGCTACCGCGTCCGATGTTCGAGATCTTTGTTTACTCCTCGCGGGTGGAAGGTGTTCACCTGCGCGGTGGCAAGGTCGCCCGGGGTGGTTTGCGCTGGTCGGACCGTCGCGAGGATTACCGCACCGAAGTGCTGGGCCTGGTGAAGGCACAGCAGGTCAAAAACGCGGTTATTGTCCCGGTCGGGGCCAAAGGTGGGTTCGTAGCCAAGCAGTTACCGGTAAATGGCAGCCGTGAAGAGATCATGGAAGAGGGCGTAGCCTGCTACCAGACCTTTATCCGCGGCCTGCTCGATGTCACCGACAACTTCGTTGATGGCGAGGTGGTGCCACCGCCCGAGCTGGTCCGTCACGATGAGGACGACCCCTACCTGGTTGTGGCGGCCGACAAGGGCACCGCAACCTTCTCCGATATCGCCAACTCCATCGCCGAGGAGTTCGGTTTCTGGCTCGGCGATGCCTTTGCTTCCGGTGGTTCCCAGGGGTATGACCACAAGAAAATGGGTATTACCGCGCGCGGCGCCTGGGAGTCGGTCAAGCTGCACTTCCGTGAACTGGGCCTGGATACTCAGACCCAGGCGTTCAGTGTTGTCGGTATCGGCGACATGGGTGGGGACGTGTTCGGCAACGGCATGCTGATGTCGGAGCATATTCAGCTGGTCGCCGCGTTTAACCATTTGCATATCTTTATCGATCCGGCGCCGGATACGGCGGCCAGCTTCGTTGAGCGCAAGCGCTTGTTTGAACAGCCGCGTTCAAGTTGGTCGGATTACGATGAATCGATCATTTCGCAGGGCGGCGGGGTCTTCTCGCGGGCTGCCAAGTGGATCGATATCAGTCCCGAGATGAAGCAGCGTTTCGACATTAGCGAAGACCGTCTGCCACCCAATGATCTTATCTCCGCGCTGCTTAAGTCCAGGGTGGATCTGATCTGGAACGGTGGTATCGGCACCTATGTCAAAGCGAGCTTCGAATCTCACAGCGATGTGGGTGACAAGGCTAACGATGGTTTGCGTATCGACGGTCGTGATCTGCGCTGTCGTGTACTGGGCGAGGGCGGTAACCTGGGGTTCACCCAGCTGGGACGCATCGAGTTCGCCCTCAACGGCGGTGCCTGTAACACCGACTTTATCGATAACGCCGGCGGCGTCGACTGTTCCGACCACGAGGTCAACATCAAGATCCTGCTGAACCGGGTGGTGAGCAATGGCGATCTTACCGTCAAGCAGCGCAACGCCTTCCTCAAGGAGATGACCGACGATGTCTCCAGGCTGGTGCTGAAAAACAACTATAGCCAGGCGTTGGCGATCAGTATCGCCCAGGAGCAGGCGGGCCGTGCGCTGGACGATTATCGCCGGCTTATCAACGAGCTCGAGCAGCGAGGCCGTCTGGTGCGTGACCTGGAGTTCATCCCCACCGACGATGCCATTGTTGAACGCAGTGAGAAGGGTAAAACACTGACCCGTCCCGAACTCTCGGTACTGATCTCCTACGTCAAGGCGGAGCTCAAGGAGGTGCTCACCGAAAGCTGGTTGCCGGCCAATGCCTACGTCGCGCGCGAGGTCCGTACCGCCTTCCCGGGAGCACTGGTGGAGCGATACGCAGACGAAGTTGAAAACCACCGCCTGCGTGCTGAAATTATCGCGACCCAGACCGCCAATGGCATGATCAACCGCATGGGAATCACTTTCCCGCTGCGCATGAACCAGGCGACCGGACGGGATATGGCCGATATTGCCGCTTCCTATATTGCTGCCCGCGATATTTTCAACATGGATGCGCTCTGGCATCAGATCGAAGCGCTGGATAACCGGGTGCCCACCGCAATGCTGCAGGACATCATGAGCGATCTGCAGCGTCTCGTTCGTCGCGCCGCCAACTGGTTGCTGAATGGCTACCGCCAGCAGCTTGAGCCCGAAGCACTGGTCGAACGTTTCCGCCCGGGTGTGGAGCAGATGTCTCTGGCGCTGTCGGAGCGCCTGACCGGTGAACCGCTGGAGGCCTGGCAGGCCCGCTACAACGAGCTGGAGCAGGCGGGCGTACCCGCTGAGCTGGCTGTCCAGGCGGCCTCTTTCGACAGCCTTTATACCCTGCTGGGTATCATCGCCACCGAGGAGCAGACCGGTGAGCCGCTTGATCGCGTGGCGGACGTGTACTTCCTCATCGGTGATCGCCTTGATCTCTACAATGTTGATCGCCAGATCAAGCAGATGCCCCAGGACAATCATTGGCAGTCACTGGCCCGTGATGGTTTCAGAGAGGAGCTCAATATCCAGCAGCGGGCGATCACGGTCAGCGTGCTGAGTCAGGCAAAGCAGGCTGAGGAGCAGGAGGTCAGCGAGGTGCTGCCGAGCCAGGCCTGTGTAGAGTGCTGGCTTGAATCCAATGCGGTGCTGCTGGAGCGCTGGAATCAGATTCTGTCTGATCTGAGTGCGGTCAGTCAGCCGGACAGTGCCGTATTTGCCGTCGCCATGCGCGAACTGGTCGAGCTGGCGCACGGTAACTGACACACACCGCCGCTCAGGCGGGTTAAGATAAAGGGGTAAGCAGAAGCTTACCCCTTTTGTTTTGCTGGGAGTTTTATAATGCGAGCCGTGTTTCTCGATCTGGTCAGTCTCGACGACCTGGATCTTTCCCCCATCGAAGCCTGCGTCGATGAGCTGGTCACTTATCCTGTAACCGCGCCGGAAGAGGTTGCCGCACGCATCGCAGGCTTTGACCTGGTGATCACCAATAAGGTCCGGCTGGATGCTGAAACCATCAGCGCCGCCAGCGCATTGAAGTTGATCTGTGTTGTCGCCACCGGGGTGAACAATGTGGATCTGGAGGCCGCGGCCAAAGCTAACATACCGGTCTGCAATGCCCAGGGGTACGGTGTCAGCTCCGTGGCGCAACATGTGATTGCGCTGATGATGGCGCTGCATACCCGTCTGCTTGACTATGACCGGGCGGTACGTGCCGGCGACTGGGGCCGCGCTCAGCAGTTCTGTCTGCTGGATTTTCCCATCGTTGAAGTGGAGGGGCGCACGCTCGGCATTGTTGGCTACGGTGCGCTGGGGCAGGCGGTAGCGCGTCTGGCAAACTGTCTGGGAATGAATGTGGTCGTGGCTGCCCGCCCCGGCAGCGACGAGGTGCCGGAAGGGCGAGTGCATCTGGATCAGCTGCTGGAGCAGGCGGATGTGATCAGCCTGCACTGCCCGCTCACCGATGCCACCCGGGATCTGATCGCCGAACAGCAGCTGGTTAAAATGAAACCGGGTGCTTTTCTGATCAATGCGGCTAGGGGCGGCGTTGTCAATGAAGCCGCGCTGGCACAGGCGCTGCGTGACGGGCAGATAGCGGGCGCGGCAACCGATGTGCTGACCGAAGAGCCTCCGCGTCAGGGCAATGTTCTGCTGGCCGGTGATATTCCCAACCTGATAGTCACACCTCACAGCGCCTGGGGCAGTATTCAGGCGCGTAGCCGCATCATCGCGCAGACGGCGGAAAACATCGAGGCATTTAAGCGGGGGCAGCCAACACGTCAGGTTGTCTGACCAGTTAAAACGGGCAGGGTGCCTCTAAACTGAGGCGCTCGCCGCTGACCGGGTGGGTGAAACTCAGCATCTCGGCATGGAGCAGCAGTCGCGGGCTGGCGGCCCGGATCGCTTCCGGCGCATAGAAAGCATCACCGACGATAGGGTGTCCGATCGCCATCATATGCACTCGAAGTTGATGCGAGCGACCGGTGACCGGGTGCAGCTCGATGCGTGTGCCCAGGTCGGATTTGCCGGTGGCCCGCCAGCGCGTCAGTGCCGCCTTGCCCTGTTCGTGATCCACTATCTGCAGCGGGCGACGCTCCCAGTCGCAGCGCAGGGGCAGATCCACTTCACCCTCTAGAGTGTCAGGGGTTCCACTGACAATCGCCTGGTAGCGCTTGCCGGTCTGTCGCTCCTGAAACTGAATACTCAGGGCCCGGTGAGCCTCAGCCGTCAGCGCCAAAACCATGATGCCCGAGGTTGCGTAATCCAGCCGGTGGACGATGCGCGCCGTGGGAAATTCACTCTGAACCAGACGTGAAAGGCAGACCTGGCCCTGCGGGCCCTTGCCCGGCACCGACAGCAGATTCGCGGGTTTGTCGACCACAAGGATATGCTCGTCGGCATGGATGACCTCTGGCATCAGCATTGGAACAGCGCCATCGATTCCACGTGGGCCGTGTGCGGGAACATATCCATCACCGCAAAGCGGGTCATACGGTAGCCCGCTTTTTTCATATGCTGGGTGTCGCGTACCAGGGCCGCCGGGTTGCAGGAGATATACAGCACAGCTCGGGCGCCATAATCGGCCAGACGCTGGACGCAGGCTTCGGCGCCGCTGCGCGGCGGGTCCAGTAAAATAAGGTCGAAACCACTTTGGCGGGTTTGCTGGTACCAGACACTTTCGCGGATGTCGGCGCTCAGGTCGCTTTTGAAAAACTCGGCGTTATCGAGACCATTCGCTTTGGCGTTATTCTTGGCGCGGCTGACCATCTCGGCCGAGCCCTCGACGCCGACCACGCGGCCTGCACGGGTGGCCAGCGGCAGGGTGAAGTTGCCTAGACCGCAAAACAGGTCAAGTACCCGGTCAGTCGCCCGGGGAGCGAGCCATTCGAGCGCCTGTTCGATCATCTGATGGTTGATGGCGGCATTGACCTGAAGGAAGTCACCCGGGGCAAACTGCAGATTCAGCTTGCCGTTAAGTACGCCGTACGAAAGCTGCTTAGGATCAGCAGAAATCTGTACCACGTTACCGCTATTGTCTTCGATATACAGTGCGAACCCCTGTGCCGCACAGGTGTTTCCGATTGACTCAAGAAGTGTCTCGTCGGGTGCACGGGTGACGCGGATTGTCAGTGCGCTGGCGGTGTCGCCGCAACTGATATCGAGGTGCGTCAGGTGCTTGATCCCCTCCTGCTCAGCGAGCAGATCGCGCAGAGATTCCAGCAGTTGATTGATGCGAGGATCGAGCACCGGGCAGCGGTCGATATCCAGTAGCTTATTGCTGTTCTGGCGGCGGAAACCGATGATCAGCTCGCCACTTGAGCGCTGGTTGATGCCGATGCGGGCCGAGCGGCGATAACCCAGGTCATCGCTGGTCAGCGGGCTGGCAACCTGTTCCGGGACGGTGTCGGCAAAGCGGCTCAGTTGGTCGAGGATCAGCTGCTCCTTGTAGCTCAGCTGGGCTTCGGGACGCAGGTGCTGCAACTGGCAGCCGCCGCATTGGTCGTAATGCGCACAGGGTGGCTGTTGCCGCTCGCTGCTTTCAATAAGCACCTGTTCGGTGTCCGCTTCATCGTAGCGCTTATGCCGCGCCTGAATGTGGGCGCTGACACGCTCGCCGGGCAGTGCGCCGCTGACAAAGACGGTTTTGCCGCTGACACGGGCAACGCCGCGCCCTTCGAGTGTCAGATTCTCGATGTCCGCTTCGAATCGCTCAGGTACGGATTCAAGGTTGGTTTTGCGTTGGCTGGTTTTGCGTTTGGGAGGGGCACCAAACTGTAAACGTTTACGGCTCATGAAGTCTGTCCCGTTGATAGGGGCGCAATTCTATCAACTTGCCGCCAGCGCCGGAACCGCCCGGCTGCTCTAGCTGCAGGCTCTCATGTAGAATAAGCCGGATGAGTGAACGGCGCCGGATCGGCGTCTGTCTGTAAGAGCATTGGGGAGTTCGTGTATGGCTCAGGAGCATCCGTTTGCGCAGTACGTGCGCATACTGGGGAAGGGTAAGAAGGGCAGTCGGTCGCTGGACCGTGATGAAGCGCGGCATGCGATGGGCATGATACTCGACGACCAGGTGCGCCCGGAGCAGTTGGGTGCCTTCCTGATGCTGCTGCGTGTAAAAGAGGAAGCGCCGGAGGAGCTGGCCGGTTTTGCCGATGCGGTACGCGAGCGGTATCAGCCGCCCGCTGGTCTGTCGGCTGTCGTTGACTGGGCCTCCTACGCCGGTAAAAAGCGCCATCTGCCCTGGTTTCTGTTGTCTGCACTGGTGCTGGCGGAGCAGGGTACACCGGTTTTCATGCATGGGGCGCGGGGGCATACGCCGGGGCGTATCTATACCGAGGATATGTTGAAACTGTTCGGTTTGCCCTCCTGCCGGGATTGGCAGCAGGTGGGGGATGAACTGGGCCGCAATGGCTTTGCCTTCCTGTCGATCGATCAGCTCTGCCCGCCGCTTGGGCAGATCATCCAGCTACGCAGTATTCTCGGTCTCCGCTCCCCGGTGCATACCCTGTGTCGGATGCTGAACCCGCTGAATGCCGAGGTCACCATCGATGGTGTCTTCCACCCGCCCTATGCGCCGATGCATCAGAAAACGGCCCAGCTGCTTGGTACCCATCAGGCGGTTACGGTGCGTGGTGACGGCGGCGAAGCCGAGGTGAAGCCGGACAGCGATTGTGACCTGCACTGGATCGTCAACGGCGAGCTGTCCACCGGCAGTTGGCCGAGGATCTACCCGCAACGTCTGGTCAAGGATGAGTCGCTGGACCCCGAGGACCTGCTGCGACTCTGGCGCGGTGAGCTTGAACATCCCTACGGCGAAGGCGCCGTGATCTCGACCCTGGCGATGGTACTGCGCCTGTTAAAGCCCTCTGAACCCGAGGACCAGCCGCGCCTGCTCGAAGAAGCGCGGCGACTCTGGTCGCAGCGTGACCGGCAGCGCTTTTGACGCGCCGGCGTGTTCAGTCCCGGCGCAGGCGGTCGGAAACGGCGATCGGCGAAGGATAGCGGAAGATCACCACATAGGTTGATAGCAGGAAGCTGAGAATTGCCGTGGCCTGGATGACGTGGGAGGCCTCGGTGCCGATCATGCCGCCGGCGAACGCCAGGTAGGCGATCAGCAGCGAGAACTCGCTGATCTGACCGAGGCGGAAGCCGATCTCCCAGCTTGTCTCGGAAGACTCGCTGATTCCCTTGAGCAGGTAGCGAAACACCAGGGGTTTCAGCGCCAGTACCGCGATAGTCAGCGCCAGTGCCGGCAGCAGGATGTCATCGATCAGGGTGAGATTGAAGCTGGCGCCCACCGAGAAGAAGAACAGGATCAGGAAAAAGTCCCGCAGCGGTTTCAGGCTGGTGGCGATGTACTGAGAGATCGGGCTGGTCGCCAGCGCCACGCCGGCTATAAACGCGCCCATCTCGGCAGATAGCCCCAGGTACACCGAGCCTTCTGCCATCCCCAGGCACCAGCCGATGGCGACCAGGAAAATGTACTCGTGGAAGCGGTCGAAGCGCTGCAGCAGGGGCAGCAGTACCCAGCGCACAAAGCCCCAGGCGAACAGTGCCAGCAGTGGAAGAGCGAGCATGGAGCGGGCAAAACTCATACCCGGGCTCTCTCCGGAGCCGCTGTTCAATAGCAGCAGCACGAGAATCGCCACCACGTCCTGCAGCAGCAGCAGGCCGACGACCAGTTCGCCGGTATGGCGGTGGTGAAGAACCGTGGTCGGTAGCAGCTTGATGCCGATGATGGTGCTCGAGAACATCACGGCGGCGCCGATCACCAGGGATTCGGTCTGATTGAATCCGAACAGCACCCCCACGCCATAACCGATAGCCATGAACAGCAGCGAGCTGATCACCGCCACCAGGGTGGCTTTGCGCAGCATATGGATCAGGTGCGAGGGCTGCATATCCAGTCCAAGCAGAAACAGCAGGAAAATGATGCCTACATGGGAGATGTCGGCGAGCAGGTTGGTGTCGGAAACCGCCTGGAAACCCCAGGGGCCAAGCGCGGCACCCAGAACAACATAGGCAACGAGCAGCGGTTGTCGGGTGTACAGCGCGATGGAGGCAAGAACGGCCGCTCCACTAAAGATAAGGAAGAACGAAAATACAACCGAGTGCTCCATCATATGCTGTCTCCTGCTACTGAGCGATCAGTCTATCAGACAGCCTGTTTGCGGTGCAGCAGATAATAACCAATCAATTTACTCGGGATTTATAAGTGTGTATCCTAAGTGCCAGGTTAACGTTGGTTTCTAAGGTTTGATTAAAGATGGATATTACTGTTTCCAAGAGCGCTGAGTCCTATCTGGCGGAGCTGCTGGCAAAGCAGAACGTCGAGGGCATCGCGGTACGTCTGTTCGTGACCCAGCCGGGTACTCCCTACGCAGAAACCTGTCTCGCATACTGCCGTCCGGATGAAGTGGATCCGCTGGATGAGGTACTCGATATGGAACTGATCCGTTTCTACATCGAGCCCAACAGCATCCGCTATCTGGAAGAGGCAACCATCGACTTTGCGGAAGATCGCATGGGCGGCCAGCTGACCATCAAGGCGCCCAACGCCAAAGTGCCCAAGGTCTCTTCCGACAGTCCGATCGATGAGCAGATCAACTACGTGCTCTATTCAGACATCAACCCGGGGCTCGCCGCTCACGGTGGCGAGGTCAAACTTGTCGAGCTGGTTGAGGCGGAGCAGGGCCAGGTCGCCGTACTGCGTTTTGGCGGTGGCTGCCAGGGTTGCAGTGCCGTCGATCTGACATTGAAGGACGGCGTTGAGAAGACACTGATGGAAAGGGTTCCGGGTCTGGCCGGTGTGCGTGACGTCACCGATCACTCCGAGACCGAGAACGCTTACTACAAGTAATAAGCGCCTGATCAACCCGGCAACGGAGCGCCGCACAGTGGTTGCGGCTCCGTTGTCGGCGCTCTTTCCTCTGTGCGACATCTCTTCCCCCTGCGTTTGTTCGACCTCCTGATTGCTGATATAACAACAGGTAAACCCACCTCCGCCCGCTGTACAACGCATTTTGGTCCTGACCGGTTGTAATACTGTTGTTGGCCCCCATAGATGCATTAAATCAAGATTTATCCCAGCATCGGTTCACGCCGGTGCGCTGCTAAGAGGCACTCATCATGGATCAACATGAATCAAACGAAGCGGTGACAGTCGAGCTTCCCGTGCTGCCGTTGCGCGATGTAGTGGTGTATCCGAATATGGTTATCCCGCTCTTCGTTGGCCGGGAAAAATCGATCCAGGCGCTGGAACTCGCGATGGAACGCGACAAGCAGATTCTGCTGGTTGCACAGCGGAGCGCATCCGAAGATGAGCCCTCCTTTGACGATCTGTTCAGCACCGGTACGGTTGCCACAGTACTGCAGATGCTCAAACTCCCGGACGGTACCGTCAAAGTACTGGTGGAAGGTGAGGAGCGTGCGCGCATCCTCGAACTGACCGATGAAGAAGACCACTACGCGGCCAGCGTCGAAGTGCTGGAGGTCGACAACATCAGTGCGTCCGAAACCGACGTATACAAGAAGACCGCACTGGATCAGTTCGAGCGTTACATCCAGGTCAACAAGAAGATTCCGTCCGAGGTTCTCTCTTCACTGCAGAACATCGAGGATGTCAGCCGCCTGGCCGATACCATCGCCGCCCACATGGCGTTGAAGCTGGATGAGAAGCAGAATCTGCTGGAGATGCTGGGCGCGCGTCAGCGTCTTGAGCACCTGATGTCACTGATGGAAGCCGAGATCGATCTCGTCGAGGTCGAGAAGCGGATCCGCGGTCGCGTCAAGAAACAGATGGAAAAGAGCCAGCGCGAGTACTATCTGAATGAGCAGATGAAGGCGATTCAGAAAGAACTTGGCGATATGGACGAGTCCGGTGGCAGTGATCTGGACGAGTTGCAGCGCAAGATCGAGGGCGCGGGCATGCCCCAGGAAGCACTCGACAAGACCCTGGCCGAGTTCAACAAGCTGAAGATGATGTCGCCGATGAGCGCCGAGGCGACCGTCGTACGCGGCTACATCGACTGGATGCTGCAGATTCCCTGGACCAAGAAGACCCGTGTCCGCATGGATATGAAGCATGCCGAGAAGATCCTCAACGAAGACCACTACGGTCTTGAAGAGGTGAAACAGCGTATTATCGAGTATCTGGCGGTACAGAAGCGCGTCAAGAAACTGCGCGGTCCGATTCTCTGTCTGGTTGGCCCTCCGGGTGTGGGTAAAACCTCTCTGGGACGCTCCATCGCCCGTGCGACCAACCGTAAGTACGTCCGCATGGCCCTGGGTGGGGTGCGTGACGAAGCGGAAATCCGTGGTCACCGTCGTACCTATATCGGTTCCATGCCTGGCAAGCTGATCCAGAAGATCTCCAAGATCGGCGTTCGCAACCCGCTGTTCCTTCTCGATGAGATCGACAAGATGGGTATGGATCACCGTGGTGACCCGGCGTCGGCGCTGCTTGAGGTTCTGGATCCGGAGCAGAACAGCACCTTCAACGACCATTACCTGGAAGTGGACTACGATCTGTCCGACGTGCTGTTTGTCTGCACCTCCAACTCCATGAACATTCCGGGTCCGCTGCTGGATCGCATGGAGATTATCCGTATCCCCGGTTACACCGAGGACGAGAAGCTCAATATCGCACGCAAGTACCTGACGCCGAAGCAGATCAAGCAGAACGGTCTGAAGGCGAAAGAGCTGGAGATCGACGACTCGGCGATTATCGACATGATCCGCTACTACACCCGCGAAGCCGGTGTACGTGGCCTGGAGCGCGAGATTGCCAAGGTGTGCCGCAAGGTGATCAAGGAGATCACCCTGGGTGGCGAAGACAAGTCGCTGGTCGTCAATTCCGACAACCTCGAGCACTACTGTGGCGTGCGCAAGCACAAGTTCGGTATGGCCGAGGAAGAGGATCTGATCGGTCACGTGACCGGTCTTGCCTGGACACAGGTGGGTGGCGATATCCTGACCATCGAGGCCGCTGTCGTGCCCGGCAAGGGACGTCTGACCCATACCGGTTCTCTCGGTGACGTGATGAAAGAGTCGATCCAGGCGGCGATGACGGTGGTCAGAAGCCGTGCCCGTACCCTGGGTATCCGCTCTGATTTCCATGAGAAGCATGACCTGCACATTCACGTGCCGGAAGGTGCGACGCCGAAGGATGGACCGAGTGCCGGTATCGGCATGTGTACTGCTTTGGTCTCAGCCCTGACGCAGATTCCGGTGCGATCCGACGTGGCGATGACCGGTGAAATCACCCTGCGTGGCCAGGTGCTGCCGATCGGCGGCTTGAAGGAGAAACTGCTGGCGGCACACCGTGGTGGCATCAAGACCGTCGTTATTCCTGACGAGAATCAACGCGATCTCAAGGAAATTCCCGACAATATCAAGGCTGATCTAGACATTAAGCCGGTTCAGTGGATTGATGAGGTTCTTGATATTGCGCTGGCCTATCAGCCAAAACCGCTCTCCGAAGAGGAGGATAAAGTGGTTGCAGGGGAGCCAAAGAACGGCAAGAATGAGTCCGGTCAATTGAGCACGCACTAGCCAGAGGCCCCGGAATAAAAGGGCTGTGGCCAGTTGACACTCGTTTTAGCCAGTTGGTATAAAGTGCGTGACTACACGCTGGGTAAGAATTTTTACATAGAGCAAAATAACGACTCGACGCATAAAAGGGGAACAATGTGAATAAGTCTGAACTGATCGACGCAATTGCCGATTCAGCTGATATTCCTAAAGCGGCTGCTGGTCGCGCACTGGACGCAGCACTGGATGCAGTGACTGGTGCTCTGCAGAAGGGTGAATCGGTTGCGCTGGTAGGTTTCGGTACCTTTTCAGTGAAGGAACGCGCTGCTCGGACCGGTCGTAACCCGCAGACTGGTAATCCGATCGAGATTGCTGCAGCAACTCTGCCGACTTTCAAGCCTGGCAAGGCTCTCAAGGACGCCGTTAACAAGTAAACGCGCCGTTCAAAGTGCTGATCAGGTTCAGGAGCGGTAGTTCAGCTGGTTAGAATACCTGCCTGTCACGCAGGGGGTCGCGGGTTCGAGTCCCGTCCGTTCCGCCAGATCCGAAAAAGCGCATTCAACCTGAATGCGCTTTTTTTTGTCGAACTTGTTCCCGCTTTGACGATCAATTCGTAAGGCATACCAACTTAAGGCTTACTCAGACAATGCTCCAAACCATCAGGGAAAACTCGAAGGGGATTATCGCCAAGGTAATCGTCGGCTTGATTGCAATCACATTCGCGCTGTTTGGCGTGGAATCGCTGATCAGTCTCACCAACCGTGAGCCGGCACCGGCCGAGGTCAACGGTGAAGATATAAGCCAGCAGGACCTGTTTCAGGGGATGGAGCTTCAGCGTCGCCAGCTTCTGGCACAGATGGGTGAAAATGCTGACCCGTCCGCCATCGATGAAAAACTGCTGCGACAGATGGTGCTCGATGGCCTGATCCAGCGCACCGTGCTGCTGCAGAACGCCCGTGAGATGGGCTTCCATCTGTCTGAGCAGATGATCGACCAGATTATTGTTTCTACCCCCCAGTTCCAGCTTGACGGCAAGTTTGACCGTAACCAGTTTGAAGCGGTGCTGCGCAGCGCCGGTTTCACGCCGCTGATGTACAGGGATCTGATTCGCAAGGAGCAGCTGCTGCAGCAGGCGCAGGCCGGCTACACCCTGTCCGAGTTCTCCACTGAGAGCGAACTCAAGCGACTGGTCTCTCTCGATCGACAGACCCGCGATATCGATTACCTGACGGTGAATGTTGACCCCGCCTCGGTGGAGATCAGCGAAGAGGAGCTTCAGGCGGCCTACGATGAACAGGCCGAGTCACTGGTAACCGAAGAGCAGGTCAGTGTGAACTACCTGTTGCTTGATCGACAGGATTTTGCACGTCCGGACGACGTCAGCGATGCCGATATCCAGGCGGCGTATGAGCGCATGCTGGCCGGTTTCGAAGCTGATGAAGAGCGTGATGCGCGCCATATTCTCGTCGATATCACTACTGACCGTGACGCCGATGCAGCGCTGGCCAAGGCTCAGGAGCTGCGCCAGGAGATCGTTGATGGCACCTCGACCTTCGCTGATGTTGCCAAGCGCGAATCCGGTGACCTGGGCTCCGCGGAGCAGGGTGGCGAGCTCGGCTACAATCCGCGTGGTGTTTTCGTGGACGCGTTCGAAGACGCGCTGTTTGCGCTGGAGCCGGGTGAAGTGTCCGAGCCGGTACGCACCGAGTTCGGTTACCACCTGATTCAGCTTGAAGGGGTGCGTGAATCCAATGCGCCAACTCTGGCCGAGGTGGAAAGCGATCTGCGTGACCAGGTAGCTCAGGAGGCCGCTGAGCAGGATTATGTGGCTGCTCTGGAGCGTCTGGCTGACCTGACTTTCTCCAGCTCCGATCTCCAGGCCGCCTCTGAAGAGCTTGAACTGCCGATTCAGAGCTCAGAGCCCTTCGGTCGCACCGGTGGCTCAACTGCCATCACCGCTTCACAGAAGGTGGTTGGCGCAGCCTTCGGTGACCAGGTACTGCAGGACGACCTGAACAGCGATCCCATCGAGTTGGATTCGGGTCGTACTGTTGTCATCCATCTTGCGGAACACCAGGAACCGCGTCAGCTGGGCTTTGACGAAGTGCGTGGCCAGATTGAGCAGCAGCTTCGCGCCGAAAAGGCGCAGCAGCAGGCGGAGGCTCGTGTGGAAACACTGCTGGCCGGCCTGAAGCAGGGCAAGGCACTGACAGAGCTTGAGGCGGACAGCAGCTGGAATGCCAGCACCGGCGTTTCCCGTGGCGATACCAGTCTGCCTGCAGCGGTGGTTCAGAAAGCCTTCGCCATGGCCAAGCCGGAACAGGGCGCTTCGACCTATGCGATCGCAGAGTTGCAAAACGGCGGTCGTGCGGTGGTTGCCCTGCGCGGCATCGAAGCGGGAAGCTCCGACCTCAGTGATGAGGAGCGCGGCGCGCTGGCCTCGATGATCGCGACCCAGCGCGGGCAGCAGATCTACCGTAGCCATGTTGATACCCTGCGCAGCCAGGCTGAGATCGAAACCAACTGATCACAGCGGCATTCGATAAAAAAACCGGCATTTTTGCCGGTTTTTTGTTGTCGCTCTTAAGCTACCTCCTATCGAGGTGGTGATCGGTTAGTCAAGGCTAGGCCTGTTTCGTGCCTCATTGATAACAGGGCTCGATGTCTCATAGTTATCTGAGCGCATCAATCTATCCCCTTTGGCGCAGCCGAGCATCGCAGGCTGAAAGAGAGGCAAGGGACAGGCTGTTTGAGGCGTAGCCGACTGATTTTTAGAAAGAAAGCCTGTCCCGCTCTTTCAGATGAGAAGCACAGGGTAGTCGGCGTAGCCGACCAAGCCATAGGGGCGGTTTGGGATTGCAAAGGGACTTGTCCGTACAAGTCCCTTTGCCCGGCAGCAGCCGAAACCGGCCTCGAAAAGGAAGCGGATAGGGGTGATCCAGGCATTAGTCGGTAGGTTTACCCAGGCTCCCTTATAGGGAGCTTCATGCAAAGCCACCTGCTATGCAGGTGGATTTTTACTTTTAGGCTCAAGGAATGCTGTTCGTGCGGCTCCGAGTGGCCTGATGCAAAGCTCAGTTAATCCCGGCCGCTTCCAGCAACTTTTGCGTGTAGGGGTGCTGGGCCTGCTGAAAAATGGCGTCACTGGGGCCGCTCTCGACAACCCGGCCTTTATGCATCACCGCGACGCGATGGCTCAGGGCTCTGACGACCGCCAGGTCGTGACTGATAAACAGGTAGCTGAGCCGGTAACGCTTCTGCAGGTCGCGCAGCAGTTCGATGATCTGTTTCTGTACGGTGCGGTCCAGCGCCGAGGTGGGTTCGTCCAGTACGATCAGCTCGGGCTTCAGGATCAGTGCCCTGGCGATGGCGATACGCTGGCGCTGTCCGCCTGAGAACTCGTGTGGATAGCGGTGGCGAGCTTCGGTGTCCAGCCCCACATCCCGTAAAACCTGAATTACCCTGCCGTCGATCTCCTCCTGGTCTTTGACCCCCTGTACGCCGAGCCCTTCGGCGATGATTTCCGCGATCGACATGCGCGGACTCAGGCTGCCGTAGGGGTCCTGAAACACGATCTGCATCTTCTGGCGCAGAGGTTTGAGCTGGGTCTGTTTAAGCTGGTCTATCGCCTCGTCCTTGAAGCGGATCCCGCCTTTAGACGAAGCAAGACGAAGCAGAGCCATGGCCAGGGTGGTCTTGCCAGAGCCCGACTCACCAACGATACCGAGGGTTTCACCATGATCGATGCTGAGGCTGACACCGTCCACCGCCTTGAAGTGGTCTACGGTACGTTTAAAGAAGCCGCGTTTGATCGGGAACCAGACCCGCAGATGATCCGCGCTGAGCAGCGGTGCCGGGGTATCGTTCAATGCCTGGGGGCGGCCGCTGGGCTCTGCATCCAGCAGCTTGCGTGTATAGGGGTGATTCGGAGCGTTGAACAGGGCTTTGCACGGCTGCTCTTCGACTATGTTGCCCTGATACATGACGCAGACCCGGTCGGCATAGCGGCGCACGATATTCAGGTCGTGGGTGATCAGCAGTATCGACATGCCCAGTTTGCGCTGCAGGTCGCCGAGCAGTTCCAGTATCTGCTGCTGGATGGTGACATCCAGCGCCGTTGTCGGCTCGTCGGCAATCAGCAGCTCCGGATCGTTGGCCAGTGCCATCGCAATCATCACGCGCTGGCGCTGGCCGCCGGAGAGTTCGTGGGGGTAGTGCTGCAGGCGCTCCTCGGCGTTATCGATACCGACCAGGTTCAGCAGTTCCAGCGCCCGTTCGCGTGCCTTGGGGCCGGTAACGCCGCGGTGCAGTCGCAGGGTCTCGGAGATCTGACGCTCGATACGATGCAGAGGATTCAGCGACGTCATCGGCTCCTGAAAGATCATGCCGACCCGGTTGCCGCGAATGTCGCGCAGCTGGTTTTCGCTGGCCTGTAACAGATCGGTACCCTTGTAGCGTATTGTGCCCGACGGGTAGCTGACCTGGTGCGGCGGCAGCAGGCGCAGCAGAGACAGTGCGGTGACCGACTTGCCGGAGCCGGACTCGCCAACCAGTGCCAGTGTCTGGCCTTTCTGCAGGCGGAAACTGACATCCTTGACCACCGCTGGCGTGGTGTCCGGGTCACCAAAGCAGACCGACAGGTTTTCAATCTCAAACAGTGTATCGGTCATAGGGTTTTCCTTGGGTCGAACGCATCCCTTACCGCTTCGCCGATAAAAATAAGCAGGGTGAGCATCAGCGAGAGTGTCAGAAAGGCTGTCAGGCCCAGCCAGGGCGCCTGAAGGTTCTCCTTGCCCTGGGCGACCAGTTCGCCCAGTGACGGGGAGCCCGGCGGCAGGCCGAAACCGAGAAAATCGAGGGCGGTCAGTGTCACGATGCCGCTGTTGAAAATGAACGGCATAAAAGTGAGCGTGGCCACCATCGCGTTGGGCAACACGTGCCGGTACATGATCTGCACATTGCCAAGCCCCAGGGCTTTGGCGGCGCGTACATACTCCAGGTTGCGACCGCGCAGGAACTCGGCGCGCACCACATCGACCAGGTTCATCCAGGAGAACAGCAGCATGATCCCCAGTAGCCACCAGAAATTGGGTTCCACCAGGCTGGCCAGGATGATCAGCAGGAAGAGTACCGGCAGGCCGGACCAGATTTCGATAAAGCGCTGGAAAAACAGGTCGATTCTGCCGCCGTAATACCCCTGTACTGCACCGGCCGCGACGCCGACCACGGAGCTTGCCAACGTCAGTACCAGGGCGAACAGCACCGAGATGCGAAAGCCATAGATAACGCGGGCGACCACATCCCGCCCCTGGTCGTCGGTGCCGAGCCAGTTGTCGGCGCTGGGCGGGGAGGGCGCCGGCACCGGCAGGTCGTAATTGATCGTGTCGTAGCTGAAGCGTACCGGCGGCCAGATCATCCAGCCGCCGTTGTCGTTGATCAGTTCCTGGATATAGGGATCTTTGTAATCCGCGGGTGTATCGAATTCGCCGCCGAACTCAAGCTCCGAGTAGGTCTGCACAACGGGGGTGTAGAGCTCACCGGCAAAGCCGATCAGCAGAGGCTCGTCATTGGCGATCAGCTCTGCGACCAGGCTAAGCAGAAACAGTGCCAGGAAGATCCAGAGCGACCAGAAGCCGCGTCGGTTGCGCCTGAACGCCTGAATGCGTCGGCGCTGTATCGGTGTCAGCGTCGGCATCTCAGGTCTCCCGGCTCTCGAAATCGATACGCGGATCGACAAAGGTGTAGGTAAGGTCGGACACCAGTTTCAGGATCAGTCCGACCAGGGTGAATATGTAAAGGGTGCCAAAAATCACCGGGTAATCGCGGTTGATCACTGCCTCGTAACCGAGCAGGCCCAGTCCATCCAGGGAGAAGATCACTTCGATCAGCATGGAGCCGGTAAAGAAGATACCGATCAGGGCCGCGGGCATGCCGGCGATGATCAGCAGCATGGCGTTACGGAACACGTGGCCGTAAAGCACGCCGCGCTCGCTCAAGCCCTTGGCGCGGGCGGTGAGCACATACTGTTTATGGATCTCATCGAGAAAGGCGTTTTTCGTCAGCATCGTCAGGGTGGCGAAGCTCGATACCACCGATGCCAGGACGGGCAGGGTGATATGCCAGAAATAGTCGCCGATCTGCTGACCCAGAGTCAGCTCGTCGAAATTGGATGAGGTCAGCCCCCGCAGCGGGAACCACTCGAAATAGGTGCCGCCGGCAAATAGGACGATCAGCAGAATGGCGAACAGGAAGTTCGGAATGGCATAGCCGATGATCACGATGCTGCTGCTCCAGACATCGAAGGCGGTGCCATCCCGTACGGCTTTGCGTATCCCCAGAGGGACGGAGATCAGGTAGGTCAGCAGCGTGGTCCAGAGTCCAAGCGAGATCGATACCGGCATCTTCTCGATAATCAGTTCGATAACCGTTTTGTCGCTATAGAAGCTGCGCCCAAAATCGAATGTCAGGTAATCACCCAGCATCTTGAAAAAGCGCTCGTGGGGCGGCTTGTCGAATCCGTACATCTGCTCGATTTCGGCGATCAGCGCCGGGTCCAGCCCCTGGGCGCCGCGGTAGCCTTTGCCGTCCGAAGAGGCGCTGCTGCCAGCCGCCATGTCCGACTGTTCACCGGCGCCGATGCGGTTACCTGCATCCACCCCTATGCCCTGGAGATGAGCGATGGTCTGCTCGACCGGGCCGCCGGGTGCCAGTTGGATGATCAGGAAATTGAGCAGCAAGATCCCGAACAGGGTCGGGATCATCAGCAGGAGTCTTCTCAGTACATAGGCGCCCATCAGGGTTTGGCCCACCAGCTATCGACAGCCAGCGCGTAGGGCGGGTTGATCTCAGGCATACCGAACTTGTCCCAGTAGGCGACCCGGAACGCGGCGATGTGGTACTGCGGAATCACATAATGGTTCCACTGCAGGACGCGGTCCAGCGCTCGGGCTCTGAGCACCAGCTGTTCGCGATCGGGCGCCTGGATGATCTGCTCGACCAGATAATCCACGGCGGGGTTCTTGATGCCGATAGTGTTGCGGCTGCCGGGCTGGTCGGCCATCGATGAGTGCCAGTAATCGCGCTGCTCGTTGCCTGGCGAGGTGGACTGGCCAAAGCCGCCAACGATCATGTCGAAGTCGAACTGGCGGATACGGTTGATGTATTGTGACACGTCGACGACGCGGATATTGACGCTGATACCCATGCGCTCCAGGTTGCGAATGAAGGGCGCTACCACCCGTTCGAACTCTTTCTGTACCAGCAGAATTTCAAACTGGTAAGGCTCGCCATCGGCATTTTTCAGAACGCCATCTTCCAGCGTCCAGCCGGCTTCCTGGAGTAATCGCAGGGCCTTGCGCAGCTGGCCGCGGATGCGGCCATTACCGTCGGTGCGGGGAGCGTGATAGACCTCGGTGAACACCTCGGGCGGCACCTGGTCACGGATCGGTTCGAGTATTTCCAGCTCTTCCTCTGTTGGCAGCTCACTGGCCGCCATCTCCGAGTTGGCGAAGAAACTGTCGCTGCGGGTATAGGCGCCGTAGAACAGGTTCTCGTTGGTCCACTCGAAATCGAATGCATACGCCAGTGCTTGTCGTACCCGGCTGTCACTGAACAGGGGACGGCGGGTGTTCATCACGAACGCCTGCATGCCGGCCGGGTTCTGGTGATGAATGGTTTTCTTGATAATGCGGCCCTCGTCAAAGGGAGCGCCGGTATACCCGGTGGCCCAGGCCTTGGACGCGTTCTCCTGGCGGAAGTCGTATTCACCGGCCTTGAACGCTTCCAGTGCTACGGTGCCATCGCGATAGTAGTCGTAGCTGATCTGGTCGAAGTTGTAACGTCCCCGGTTAACCGGCAGCTCCTTGCCCCAGTAGTCCGGATTACGCCGGAAGGTGATTGAGCGGCCGGCATCAAAACTGTCGATCACATAGGGACCGGAGCCAATGGGGATATCCAGGCTTGGCTTGGTGAAATCTCGCCCTTCCCAGTAGTGCTTGGGCAGAATCGGCACCTGGCCGACGATCAGTGGCAGTTCGCGGTTTTCTGTCTCGCCGAACTCGAAGCGCACCCGCGTATCGGAAATTGCTTCTACAGCACTGATACCGGCGTAATAGGCGCGGTAGAAGGGGCTTCCCTGCTCGCGCAGCAGGTCGAAGGTGTATTGCACGTCTTCGGCGCGTACCGGTTCGCCATCGCTGAAGCGGGCGTTTTCATTCAGCTCGAACTCGATCCAGCGGCGGTCCTCCGGCAGGTAGATCGCTTTCGCCAGAAGGCCGTACTCGGAGAAGGGCTCATCCTGGGACTGGGTAGTCAGGGAGTCGTAGATCATGCCGATGCCATCGGCGGGCGTACCCTTGATGATGAACTGGTTAAAACTGTCGAAGGTGCCGATGGAGGCGCGTCGCATACTGCCGCCTTTGGGCGCGTCCGGGTTGGCGTAGTCGAAATGATCGAAATCGGATGGGTACTTCAGGTCGCCATGCATGGCGATGCCGTGTTGTGGCTGCAGTGAGTCCGCGGTTTCTGCAAACACAGTGGTATTTAATGCGGCGGCCAGCATCAGTGGCGCCAACAAGGCTCGAATCTTTCCAGTAGGCACGTTGTTCTCCCTGTAAAATCAGCCGCTTGGACGATCAAGGTGAGACAGCAGTTTATAGCCCGGGTTCGCCCTCGGAGGCAAGTCTTTCCAGTTTTCTGTGGCGTTCGGTGCGCTTCATCCCTTCGGCGCGGAAGGTGCGGTCGGCGTCGCTCAGTCGCTGGTGCAACCTGGTATCGCTGCCGGCAAGGCCCTTTATAAGGTCCTTGTCGATCCAGCCCTGAATGCGCCGGAAAAGGTACCATTTAAAGGCCACCGCCAGTGCGACCGAAACGACAATAATGAAGATGCTGAGGCTGTCCAAAGGATTAACCCGGGTTCTGACTGTCGGAATACAAAATCAGGTCCTGGCCCGGACGCAGGGTGCGGGCATCGCTGATCCGGTTCCAGTCTGCCAGTTGATCGGCACTGACGCCATAGCGCCGTGCGATCTTCCACAGGTTGTCGCCGTTCCTGACGGTGTGGACACGCTTGTCGCCGGCACTCGCCACGGCGGCAGCGCTTTTGCCCGGCTGGGTCGGGATCAGCAGGGTTTTTCCTGCGCGGATCCGGTTTGACGTGAGCCTGTTGCTGGTGCGGATGGCGCTCACCGTGGTATCGAACTGGCTCGCTATCCGGGAAAGGGTGTCGCCGCGACGGATGGCGTAACGGGTCCAGCTGACGCGTTCGCCGGGCGGCGTCTGGGTCAGCGCGGTGGTGAAGCGCTGGGCGCTGGCCACGGGGACAAGCAGCCGGTGAGGACCTTCCGGGTCCGTTGCCCACTGTTTGAAGCCGGGATTCAGCTTTTTCAGTGTGGCGAGGTCGATCCCGGCCATACTGGCGGCTTTGTTCAGTTCCAGCTGGCTGTCGACAGTCACCACCTCAAAGTAGGGGGTGTTGGGCATGGCCGGTAGATCGATATTGTACTGCGGCGCGTTTTTCACCAGGCGAGCGACGGCGATCAGCTTGGGTACGTACCGCTGGGTTTCCCGGGGCAGGGAAAGCGACCAGTAATCACCCGCCTTGCCGGCCTTGAGGTTGCGTTTAACGGCCCGCGAAACGCAGCCTTCGCCACAGTTGTAGGCTGCAAAGGAGAGTAGCCAGTCGCCGTCGAAGCGATCGTTCAGGTATTGCAGGTAATCCAGTGCGGCATCGGTCGAGGCGACGATGTCACGACGGCCGTCATACCACCAGTTTTCCTTCAGGTTAAACAAGCGGGCGGTACTTGGAATGAACTGCCAGGCACCGGCGGCTTTGCTTGGTGATACCGCGAGCGGGTTGTAGCCGCTTTCGATGAAAGGCAGCAGGGCCACTTCGGCGGGCATATCCCGCTTCAACACCTCGGTGAGGACGTAATGGTAATACAGGGTGGCGCGGTCAGAGGCGTGACGGATAAAACTGTCGTGGCTGCGGTACCAGTCCAGCAGTTTATCGACCCTTGGCTGGTCAATCCCGGGTTCCAGCTCCAGGTGGTTGCGGGTGAGTGACCAGAGGTCCTTCGCAACTTCCGGCTCAGGCGGTGCTTTGACGGTGTTCCGGTGGTCTGAGCGCCAGCGGGCCAGGTCCTGAACACTGGTTTCCTGAGTCGGACTGATGGTGGTTGATTGACTCTGGGGTTGAATGTTTGCTGTTTGACATCCGGTGATAATAAGGCCGAGCGACACGGCGACAACGATACGACTTAGATTCGGCCCCACGTGCCAACTCCCTGAAAACGCAAAAAATTGCGTCGCATTTTATGGGGGTGTGTTGGGTGGGTCAAATAACAGGCCACTTTGGCGCGGCCTGTTTGAAACAGAGTTGATCCAGATCCCTGTTGCGGTGCTTGGGCGGGGCCGGTGATCCGGTTAGAACTGGTCCTTCCAGCTGCGCAACGCAGCCAGCACTTCGACTTCTGACGCGAGGGCGTTACCGCTATGCTGTTCGGCCGCTGTGGCAACCGATGCCTCGGTGGAACGCATGAATGGATTGATTTTCAGTTCCTGATCCAGACTTGAAGGCAGGGTGGGAGTGCCTTGCTCCCGGAGTGTCTGGCAGCGCTGGGTTGTCTCCTGGATCTGCTGGTTATCCGGCTCTACCGCGGCGGCGAATCTCAGGTTGGCGAGCGAGTATTCGTGGGTGCAGTAGACCCGCGTCTGTGCCGGCAGTGATTTGAAGTAGTTCATCGCTGCAAGCAGTTGCTCCGCAGTGCCTTCGAACAGGCGGCCACAGCCGGCAAGAAACAGGGTGTCGCCACAGAACAGTTGCGGTTGGTCGTCCGGCTGAAAATAGCTGATATGGTCGAGAGTGTGAGCAGGTACCGCATTCACCCGCAGGCGGTTGCCAAGCAGTGTGATCTCGCTGTTGTGCTCAAGTGGAGCGGTGATACCCTGAAAAGGTGAATTGGCCGGCCCGAATACCGGAACATCCTGTGCCTGCAGCAGCGCTTTCACACCACCTGTGTGATCCTGGTGGTGATGGGTGATAAGAATAGCCGCCAGTTTGAGGTTGTTCTCCTTCAGGTAGGTGAGCACTGGCGCAGCGTCGCCGGGGTCAACGACGGCTATCTCACCGGGTGTCGATCCCTGCAGCGCCCAGATGTAATTATCCTGAAAGGCGGGAATCGGCGTTACACTGAACATAGGCAGGCCTCTTTTTTTCAATAGGTTTGCAGATAGTGTCTACTGTATCTTCCGGGTACAGCCTGGCAACAGGGTACTTTATAATGCCGGTGCATATTAAGCGTCTTTAATCCTGGCCGGCACAGTGTGTCTCCTCGGAACCTAAGAAAATATGACGTTTCAACAGCCACCGCAGGTTTCTGAACTCATGCCGGCCCTCAAGGAGTGGTTTGACTCCCCGTTGGGCCAGGAACTGATTGCGGCGGAACATAAGTTGCTCGAGCAGGTGCTGCCCACCCTGTTTGGTTACCACCTGTTGCAGGTGGGCGTGGATAACCGGCTGCCGATGTTTGCGGCGAGTCCGGTTCCGCATCGCATACTGCTGGGACCGGCGCTGGAGCTGGGCATGGACAAACGTGCCATCGTTGCTCGCAGTAATGAACTCCCGGTGGATGGTGAGTCCATGGATGTGGTTTTGCTGCACCATGCGCTGGATTTTGCCGAAAATCCCCACCAGACATTGAGGGAGGCCGCCCGGGTTTTGCGACCGGGTGGCCATCTTGTCATTGTTGGTTTCAATCCGGCGAGCCTCTGGGGTGTGTTCCGTGTGCTTAAACGCCGTCGCCAGGTACCCTGGCTGGCGCATTTTATCCGCCATGGGCGGTTGCAGGACTGGCTGAGCCTGCTGGAGCTGACCGAGGTAAAAGCCGTATCGGGATTGTATGCACCGCCCTTCGAGAGTGCGCGGCGCCGGGATCGCTGCGGCTGGATCCGCCATCTCGTGCAAAGGGCACCGGCGGAATCGGGGGCGGCGCTGCTGGTGGTGGCCAGAAAGGACGTGCCGGGGATGACACCGCTGCGCAGCCCCTGGCGAAGAAAATTGATTAACCTGCCTGTTATTGAGCCCAAGCCCACTGCGCGGGGGCATCTGCAGCGCAACAAACGCTGACGACTGGAAGAGTGAAGGACTGAGACGATTTGAAAGAGGTTGAGATCTATACCGACGGCGCCTGCAAGGGCAATCCGGGGCCCGGCGGCTGGGGTGCGGTGTTGCGCAGTGGCGGTCATGAGAAAGAACTGTATGGCGGGGCACCGGACACGACCAATAATCGCATGGAAATGACCGCGGCGATCGAGGCATTGGCAGCACTGAATCAGCGTTGCAAAGTGAAATTGACCACCGATTCCCAGTACCTGCGCAAGGGCATCACTGAATGGATCGACGGCTGGAAACGCAAAGGCTGGAAGACCGCATCGAAACAGCCGGTTAAAAACGTTGAGCTCTGGCAGCGGCTCGATAAGCTGGTTACCCAGCATGATATCGAGTGGCACTGGGTCAAGGGGCACAGCGGTCACCCGGAAAATGAGCGCGCCGACCAACTGGCGAACAAAGGTGTTGAGGAGTTTGGTAAAGCATGAGCAGCCGTCAGATCGTACTGGATACCGAGACCACCGGTCTTGAGCCCGGCGAAGGCCACAACATCATCGAGATCGGTTGTGTTGAGATGGAGCGCCGCAAGCTCACCGGCAACCACTATCACCAGTACATCCGTCCCGATCGCGAAGTGGATGCCGAGGCGATGGAGGTGCATGGTATCTCCAACGAGTTTCTTGCCGATAAACCCTCTTTTGCCGATGTGGCGGGCGAATTCCTCGAGTTTGTGCGCGGCGCCGAGCTGATCATCCATAACGCGGCGTTCGACGTGGGGTTCCTCGACACGGAGCTGGAGCGCAACGGCTATGCGGAGCGTATCGCCGATATCTGCAAGGTCACCGACTCGTTGCAGATCGCCCGCCGCAAGCACCCGGGTTCCAAGGTCAACCTGGACGCACTGTGCCGCCGTTACGAGATCGATAACTCGCACCGTGAGCTGCACGGCGCACTGCTGGACTCCGAGATCCTTGCCGAAGTCTACCTGGCACTGACCGGCGGTCAGACATCGCTACAGCTGGGCCAGGATGGTGCGGATGGTGAAGGCGGGGGTGGCGAGGCGATCCGCAGAGTGGCGGATGCCTTCGATCTGCCGGTGCCGAAGGCCTGCGAGGAGGACCTGGCGGCTCACGAAGCGTTTCTCGATCTGCTGGATAAAAAAGCCGGCGGCCAGTGTCTCTGGCGGGAGCAGCTCAACGGCGGTGAACCAGGCCAGGGTTGACCCAGATACCACTGCTGGCAAAGCGACGGGCAAGAAAAAAGCGGGCTTCTTCAGGCCCGCTTTTTTGTTGTCGCTCTTAAACCACCTCCTATGGAGGTGTTGATCGGCTAATCGAGGCTAGGCTTGTCTGGTGCCTTGGTGAAGACAGGGCTCGATGTCTCATGGCGGCCTGAGCGCAGCAATCCATCCCCTTTGCTCGGCAGCAGCCGAAACAGGCCGCGAAAAGTAAGCGGATAGGGGTGATCCCAGCATTAGTCGGTGGGCCTACCCAGGCTCCCTTAAAGGGAGCTTCATGCAAAGCCACCTGCTATGCAGGCGGCTTGTTACCTAACCGCTGCGCGATCAGTGCAGGTTGATCAGCACCATCACCAGCGCCACGCTGCTCATTACCAGCGTATAAGGCAGTGCCATCCAGACCATGCGTCCGTACGAAAGACGAATCAGCGGCGCCAGCGCCGAGGTCAGTAGGAACAGGAAGGCGGCCTGGCCATTGGGGGTTGCCACACTGGGAATATTGGTTCCGGTATTGATGGCGATCGCCAGGCTGTCGAAGTGCTCGCGGCTGATCTCACCCTTGTTGAGCGCACCGACCACCTCGTTGATATAAACCGTCGCCACAAACACGTTATCGCTGATCGCAGAGAGCAAGCCGTTGGCGATGAAAAACACGCCGGGCTGCTGTGACTCTTTCAGTGCCAGTACCGAGTGGATGATCGGCTGGAACAGATGCTGTTCGTGAATCACCGAGACGATGGCGAAAAACACCACCAGCAGCGCCGTAAACGGCAGGGCTTCCTCGAACGCTTTGCCGATCTGGTGCTCCTCGGTAACGCCGTTCAGTGCCGTCAGCAGGATGATTACCGTCAAGCCGATCAGACCGACTTCGGCCAGGTGGAAGGCGAGGGCAAGCACCAGGAACAGCGCAACGAGGATCTGGACGATCAGGATGACGGTATCCCGTACGGTACGTTTTTTATCCTGCTCCTGGGCGTGTTCAAGCAGGATCTTGCGCACGGAAGAGGGCAGCTTGCCGCCGTAGCCGAAGGTGCCGGTCTTTTCCAGCAGCAGGCAGGTCACTATGCCTGAGGCCAGCACCGGCATGGTGATCGGCGCCATCAGCTGGAAAAACTGGACGAAATCCCAGCCCGCCTTTTGGGCGATCAACAGGTTCTGTGGCTCGCCCACCAGGGTGCAGACGCCGCCAAGCGCCGTACCCACGGCGCCATGCATCAGCAGGCTGCGCAGGAAGGCACGGAAAGACTCCAGGTCCTGGCGTTTTTCCTCAAGAATATGCTGGTCGTTTGAATGGTCGTGCCCACCCTGACCCATCTGCTTGCCCGATGCGACCTGGTGGTAAACGGCGTAAAAACCCACACCGACACTGATCAGTACAGCGGTAACGGTTAATGCATCGAGAAACGCAGACAGGAACGCGGATGACAGCGAGAACAGAATAGCCAGTACCGACTTGGATCTGACCTTCAGCAGGATGCGGGTGAACACCCAGAGCAGCATGCTCTTCATAAAGAAGATACCGGCCACCATGAACATCAGCAGCAGGATAACCTCAAGGTTGCCTTCCACTTCGTGATAGACGGCCTCGGGTGAGGCCAGGCCGATAACGACCGCCTCCAGCGCGAGAAGACCGCCCGGCTGCAGTGGATAGCACTTAAGCGCCAGAGCCAGCGTAAAGATAAATTCGAAAATCAGCAGCCAGCCAGTTACGGCCGGGCCCGCCAGAAAAAGAACAATGGGGTTCAGTATCAGGAATCCGACTATGGCCTGTTTGTACCAGACCGGCGAATTGCCCAGAAAGTTGCGCGTAAGCGCCCGAGTCAGCGATTGGCTCATCGGAGAAAAGGTTCCTATGAAAGTTCCATTCATGCGCCTTGAGAGTCCGACCCTGTGTTATTGGTATCTTTGATGGGTCCTGACAGCGCCGGGGCTGGAACATGGCCGGTGATGTTGGGTATGGCATGCTCGTATGGCTGGTGTGCGGCAAACGGTGCTGTCAGCAAGGCGGCCTAATGCTACCAGCTGGCGGGAGGGTGCGGAAGCTGTGCTAAAGTGCTGGCTCGGAAGAGGGATGGTTTTAAGGAGTAAGACGTGGAATATGTGCTTGGCCACCAGGGGCGGTTGTATAAAGAGGCGGACGGTGAGGTGTATGCACCCCGGCCAGCGCTGGCTGCAGAGCAGATAGACGAGACATATCCGGTTGCGCCAGAGCTGGAGCTGGTGCTCAGCAGGGAGGAACCCGGACCAGGCTATACGCGGGTGGATCTGAGGGCCGAGCTGTCGATGGCGGAAGAGGCTCACTTTTCCCGCCTGGCGCGGGCAGCTCAGATAGCCGTCTGGCACGATCAGCACCGCTTTTGTGGCCGTTGTGGCGCCCGGTCAAAGCGAGCCGCGGGCGAGCTGGCGAAGCGCTGCCCCGAATGTGAGCTGGTGGTTTATCCGCGCATATCACCCTGCATCATCGTGCTGGTTACCGATGGTGACCGCTGTCTGCTGGCCCACAATACGCGGTTTCCGGAGGGGCGCTACAGCACCCTGGCGGGCTTTATCGAAGCCGGGGAGACGGCGGAAGCGGCGGTTGCTCGCGAAATCATGGAGGAAGTGGGCGTCGAGGTGACCAACATCCGCTATGCTCACAGCCAGGCCTGGCCGTTCCCGCACTCGCTGATGCTGGGGTTCTATGCCGACTACGCCGGTGGGGAGATCTGCCCCGATGGTGAAGAGATCGATCTGGCCGGCTGGTTCACGGCTGATGACCTGCCGCAGTTGCCGCCGACCTTTACCATCTCCCGCCAGCTGATCGAAGGTTTTCTAAATCGCTAGGTGTTATGCACCGCTGAACAGTTTGCCGAGGCGGGTAGCCAGCATCACATTGCCCTCAGCACGCAGCTGCCCCTTCATAAACGCACTCATGCCATCCTGTTCGCCTGTGACCACACGAATCAGGGTCGCTTCATCGAGATGCAGAGTGATGTTCGGGTCATCATGCTCGCCAGCCTGGCCATCGCAGGCGCCGTTGGCAATGGTGATAAAAAAGGGCTGGGCATCCGACAGCTGAAACTGGAACACCGCTTCCAGCGAGCCGGCCTGTTCAGGATTGAACCGTGAAGGTAGTTTTCGGATGATCTGCTCGACGGTAATGGGGGCGCTCATGAAGAATCGGTTCCTGCCTAAAAGCGGTGTTTTAATTTAGCGTTATGTTACAGTACGCCACCCCGCAGCGCTAACGTCCGGGATCAGCAACAGGAGATGCATGTGACGGAATTTTTCGCCGAATACGGACTCTTTCTCGCCAAGGCTCTAACCCTAATTATCGCCATTCTGCTAGTGGTTGCAGGTATAGGTTCCGCGGTTTCGAAGCGCAGGGAAGCCCGTGAGGGGCATATCGAGATCAAGAATATCAATCAGCACTTCGAGGAGATGCAGCAGGAGCTCGAAGACGAGGTGCTGGATGAAGCGCGTTTAAAACAGCTTCACAAGGAGCAGAAGAAACGCGACAAGCGTGAGGCGAAAGAGCGCAAGAAAGCGCTTAAGAATAAAGATGCCGAGCAGGAGCCGGAGCGCAAGCGCATCTATGTGCTCGACTTTGACGGTGACCTGCATGCTTCCCAGGTCGAACTGCTGCGCGAAGAGATCAACGCTGTCCTGACCCTGGCGCGCAAGGAAGATGAGGTGGTTGTGCGCCTCGAAAGCGGTGGCGGCCTGGTACATGGCTATGGTCTTGCGGCGTCACAGCTGGAGCGTATCCGTCGCCGCGAGATTCCTCTGACCATCTGTGTCGACCGTGTTGCAGCCAGTGGCGGTTACATGATGGCGTGTATCGCCAACCGCCTGCTGGCGGCTCCCTTTGCCCTGGTGGGTTCTATCGGCGTGGTGGCTCAGCTACCGAACTTTAACCGCCTGCTTAAAAAGCACGATGTGGACTACGAAGTGTTCACCGCCGGTGAGTACAAGCGCACGGTCACGCTGTTCGGCGAGAATACCGAGCATGGGCGCAAGAAGTTTATCGAAGAGCTCGAAGACACCCACGGCCTGTTCAAGGAGTTTGTTTCCGAATACCGCCCGGCGCTGGATATCGAAAAGATAGCCACGGGCGAGGTGTGGTTCGGCAAGCGGGCACTGGCTCAGGGGCTGGTCGATGAGATCAGTACCAGCGACGATTACCTGTTTGATGCCAGCGAAAACGCTGATATCTACCGGGTGCGCTATGAGCACAAGCAGGGGCTGCAGGAAAAGCTCAGCAACTTCTCCGTGCATACGGCGGATCGCCTGGCTGATCGCATAATGCAGCGGCTTCAGGAGAGTCGTTTCTGGTCTCGCTAGGCGCGAGTGTCACAACAAGTAAGTGAGAGCCAAACAGTGACTGGGCAGTTAAAGGACGCTGATACCGCCACACGTATCATTCTGGCCGCCGAACGGTTATTCGCAGAACGCGGTTTTGAAGAAACCACCATGCGACAGATCACAGCAGAAGCTGAGGTCAACCTGGCCGCGGTTAACTACCATTACGGATCCAAAAACGGTCTGATCGAAGCCGTGGCCACGCGCTTTCTCGATCCCCTGTGTGGGCGGCTGGAACAGCTGCTCGCCGAAGGACGCAACGGTGGTGGCGAGTATTTCGGGGTTGAAGAACTCATCGAGATGCTGATGCGCGCCCTGCTCGAAGCGCGGGAAGACAAGGAGCACGCGCTGTCGCTGTTCATGCACCTGCTGGATCTGGCATACACCAAGGGTCAGGATGGCCTGAGGGCATTTCTGTTGCGCCACTATGCCTCGCGCATTGACCCGCTGATTGAGCTGGTGCGCCGGGATTCGGCACCGATGGAGGACGACGAGTTCTTCTGGCGGCTTCACTTCCTGCTCGGGGCGCTGATTTTCACGCTTTCCAACTACTCTATGCTGAATCTTCTCGATCCACGGAACCCGGAGTCGGGTGTTGAAATCGAAAGAACCCTGCATCGTATGGTGCCGGTGCTGACGGCCGGCTTCCATGCGCGTTCCGAGAAAAACTGGGTCTGTAGAGTGTAACTATGGTTCGAATCGAGGTGTCACTGGGGCAGCAGTTGCTGTGCCTGATCGATGGAGACACCGAACTGGAGCGCTGGTCGGTGTCGACAGCGCTGAACGGCGCCGGCGAGGAAAACGGCACCGGCTGCACCCCGCGCGGCAGCCACTATATACGTGCCTGTATCGGCGCCGACCAACCACTGAATGCGGTTTTTGTCGGCCGCCGGCCCACCGGTGAAATCTACTCGCCGGAACTGGCCTCGCGCTATCCCGAACGCGACTGGATTCTGACCCGTATTCTCTGGCTTTGCGGCCGTGAGCGGGGCAGGAACAGGCTTGGCAGCCGGGATTCCCAGCGCCGTTTCATCTATATCCATGGCACGCCGGACAGCGAACCGATGGGGGTTGCGCGCTCTCACGGCTGCATCCGTATGCGCAACCAGGATCTTATCGATCTCTTCTCCCGCGTTACCCCCGGCACACCGGTTGATATTCAAGAATGAGGAAAGCATGACTCTCGGCCCTTTGATGCTCGATCTGAAAGGACTCTCACTGGACGCGTCTGAAGCAGAGCTGCTGCGTCAGCCCGAAGTGGGGGGGCTTATCCTGTTTGCCCGCAACTATGAATCACCCGCGCAGCTGCATGCGCTGATGGCGCAGGTGCGACAGGCGCGCCCGGAGATTCTGGTGGCGATTGATCAGGAAGGGGGACGTGTGCAGCGCCTCAGGGAGGGCGTCACCCGTCTGCCGCCCATGGCTGCGCTGGGCTGCCGCTGGCAGCAGAGCCGGGAGGAGGCCGAGTTCGAAGCCCGGGAGCTTGGCTGGCTGATGGCCGCCGAGCTGCGCGATTTCGATATCGATTTCAGCTTTGCGCCGGTGCTCGACCTGGACTGGTCGCGCAGCGGGGTGATCGGCGACCGGGCGTTTGCCGACTCCATTGAGGGTATCGCAGCGCTGGCCTGTGCATTCATGCAGGGGATGCATGCAGCGGGAATGGCGGCGACCGGCAAGCATTTCCCCGGCCATGGCTGGGTAAAGGCAGACTCGCACCTGGCGATTCCGGTGGATGAGCGCGACTTCAGCGCGATCGACGAAACCGATATGCAGCCTTTTGTATCTCTGATCCGTCAGGGCCTGGATGCGATCATGCCCGCCCATGTGATCTATTCAGCGGTGAGCGAGGACCCCGCAGGTTTTTCGCCATTCTGGCTGCAGCAGCAGTTGCGCGAGCGCCTTGGCTTTGATGGCGTGATTTTCAGTGATGACCTGACCATGGAGGGTGCCAGCGTGGCCGGTGGCTTCCCGCAGCGTGCGGACAGGGCCCTTGCGGCGGGTTGTGATATGGCGCTGGTGTGTAACCACCCGGAAGGTGCGCTCGAAGTGCTGGCGCACCTGCAGCAAAACCCGGTGGGCGGATCTGGGCGTCTGGCACGAATGAAAGCCCGGGTGGTTGATCTTGATGATCCGGAACGACGTACCCGGGCGCAGCAGATTGCGAAACAACTGATTAATCTTAAGGGGTAAGTAATGGACGAGAAGACCCTGACCAGCTGGATCGATCCGCTGATTGGGCTGGTGCCTGGCTTGCAGGCCTACGAGTGGCAGATCAGCGTGCTGCTGGTGCTGGCCGCCACTTTGCTGATAATGACGGTCGTAAACGTTGTTCTAAAGCGGCTGGTCAAATCCCTGTCGCATACCAAACCGGTCTGGGACGACCTGCTGATCGATTCAGCCCGGGTGCCGATCAAAATGCTGATCCTGATTATCGGCTGTACGCTGGCACTGAGTGTGGCTGCACCGCATTCCGACTATGTGGGTTCGGAGCTGCCCAGCAAGGTGCGCGTGATCTCTTTCATCCTGCTGTTTGGCTGGACGCTGATCCGCTTTGTCGGCCACGCCGAAGAGGTCGTGCTGCGCGGCAACAACAATCTCGACCGCACCACGGCCGATGCCGTGTCCAAGCTGGTGCGGCTGATCATCGTTATCGTGGTTGGTCTGGTGCTGCTGCAGAATCTGGGTTACAGCATCTCCGGCCTGCTGGCCTTCGGTGGTATCGGTGGTCTGGCGGTCGGTTTTGCAGCCAAGGATCTTCTGGCCAACTTTTTCGGCGGTCTGATGATCTACCTGGACCGGCCGTTCAAGGTGGGCGACTGGGTGCGCTCGCCAGACAAGAATATCGAAGGGGTGGTTGAGAACATCGGCTGGCGCCGAACAGTGATCCGCACCTTTGATCTGCGCCCGCTATACGTTCCCAACGCGACCTTTAACAACATCTCGGTGGAGAACCCGTCGCGGATGACGCATCGGCGCATCTTCGAGTATATCGGCGTGCGTTACGATGATGCAGCGGTGATCAAGCCGATCGTCGACAAGATTCGTGAGATGCTGTTGGCGCACGACGAGATCGACGATAGCAATACACTGTTCGTGCAGTTGAACCGGTTTGGACCCTCCTCCCTGGATATCATGGTGTACACCTTTACCCATACCACCAACTGGGGCCACTACCTGGCGGTGCGGGAGGATGTGATGCTGAAGATCATCGATATCGTTGCGGCTGAAGGGGCGGAAATTGCCTTTCCGACGACGACAGTGCATCTGCACGAGCAGCCCCAGGCTGTCGAACCCGCATAAGAATGATCTAATATAGTTTTTTCAGAAGCAGACAGCCCTCAAAACCTGCCGGAGTTAAGCTTCATGAGTCAAGCGCACGCCTCAGCCACCAAACCCAGTGCCTGGCTAAGGCGTGTCGCGGCTCCGGCGCGTCGATGGACGCTGCTGGCGATTCTGGCGGGCCTTCTGCTGGGGCTTGCCCTGGTGCTTCAGGCTGATCGTCTCGCAGCCATCCTTTCGGGGCTGGTGGAAGGGCGGGGTGCGCTGGTCGATTACACCAGCGAGCTGTTGGTACTGGCTGGTGCCATTGCGCTTCGTGCCCTGCTGGGTTTTGTTCGCGAGTGGGCCGGCGTGCGCGCTTCGGCGTCTGCGCGACAGCTGCTGCGCCAGGAGCTGCTGGCCAAGCTGGATCGGCTCGGGCCCGGCTTTACCCAGCGGCGCCAGTCCGGCGAACTCAGCACGCTGCTGCTTGAGCAGGTGGAGGCGCTTGACGGCTTTATCGCCCGCTATCTGCCGCAGATGGCGCAGGCGGTGGGGCTGCCATTAATCATCCTTATCTTCGTGCTGCCTCAGAACTGGGCGGTGGCGCTGATCTTTATCTGTACCGCGCCGCTGGTGCCCCTGTTCATGGCTCTGGTCGGCATGAAAGCTGCCGACGCCAACCGGCGAAACTTTCAAGTGTTGTCGAACTTGTCGGCCTATCTGCTTGATGTAATTCAGGGATTGCCGACGCTGAAGCTGTTTCAGCGCAGTGAATCGGAGGCGAACATCATCGCCCGGGTCTCGGAAGAGTTTCGACTCAAAACCATGGAGGTGCTGAGGCTGGCGTTTCTCTCCTCGGCGGTGCTGGAGTTTTTCGCCTCGGTGTCCATCGCGCTGACAGCGGTCTATCTCGGTTTCAGTTTTCTTGGTGAACTCGGTTTTGGTACCTGGCAGGGTGAAATTACCCTCTACCAGGCGCTGTTTATCCTGCTGCTGGCGCCGGAGTTCTATCTGCCGCTGCGTGAGCTGGGTACCCAGTACCACGCCAAACAGGAGGCGGTGGCGGCCTCCGAGAAACTGATGCAGCTGCTGGATGAAGCGGAACATCAGGCACCTTCCGGCGGTGTACGGGCCCCCGCTGCTCCCATCAGTATCCGCTTTGAATCTGTCGGCCTGACCTATCCCGGTGCCGACCGGCCGGTACTGGAAAGCATCGATCTGGATATTGACGCGGGGCAGCCGGTGGCGGTGGCAGGTCCCAGTGGCGTCGGCAAATCCTCGATGATGAATCTGCTGCTTGGATTTTACCCGCTGACAACGGGTCGGATTCTGATAAATGGCACCGATCTTGCTGAGATCGACCGGGACAGCTGGCTTGAGCAGGTGGCCTGGGTCAGTCAGCACACCACGCTGTTCAGCGGCACCCTGCGGCAGAACCTGCTGCTGGCGGACCCCGGTGCGGATGAGGCGCGGCTGCGTCAGGTCTGCGACGCGGCCCATGTCAGTGAATTTCTCGATCAGCTGCCCGAGGGGCTGGATACCGAGGTGGCAGAGGCGGGTGCCGGTCTCTCCGGTGGCCAGATTCAGCGTATCGCGCTGGCGCGGGCGCTGCTGAAAGATGCGCCGGTGCTGCTGCTCGATGAGCCTACCGCCAATCTCGACAGGCGCAGCGAGCAGCTGATCCTTCAGGCCTTACGCGGTTTTACCCGGGATAAGACGGTGCTGATATTGAGTCACCGGGATTCCACGTTGCAGTTCGCCAGCCGTGTCTTCAGTTTGCAGGGTGGCGGACTCAAGTCTCTGGCTGGGAAGGGAAAAGCCGGCAAAGACGGCAAAGACAACGGAGGTGCGCAGTGAAGCTGCTCTGGCCCTATATCCGGCAGATGCGTGCACACCTTGGCTGGGTGCTGCTCGGTGCGCTGCTGGCGCTGGTGACACTGCTGGCCAGTATCGGCCTGCTGACGCTGTCCGGCTGGTTTATCACGGCGACGGCGCTGGCCGGCGCTGCCAGTTTTAATTTTTATACCCCTGGCGCCGGTGTGCGCGGGTTTGCGATTTTGCGCACCGCCGGACGCTACGGCGAGCGCCTGGCGTCCCATGAGGCGACCTTTCGCCTGATCGCCAGGCTCAGGGTCTGGGTTTATCAGCGCATCGAGCCGCTGCAGCCTGCGCAGCTGCAAAAGACCGGCTCGGCGCAGCTGCTGAACCGGCTGGTGGCCGATATCGCCGCGCTGGATAATCTTTACCTGCGAGTGCTGTCGCCGACGCTGGTGGCGCTGGTTGTCGCTCTGCTGGTGGCGGCTTTTCTCGCGCTTTATGCCCCGATTGTCGCGCTGATCTGCTTTGCCGGGCTTAGCCTGGCGGGGATTCTGATCCCCAGTGTTGGTTACCTGTTCGGGCGCCGTCCGGGGCGGGACCAGGCTCAGGCTCAGGCGGAGCTGCGCACCCGGCTGGTCACGCTGGTTCAGGGGATGGCGGATCTGCGTATCTATGGCGGCATGAACCTGGCGCGGGATTCGGTGGCGGAAGCGGAAACCGGCCTGCTTGATACCCAGCGCCGCATGGGACTGATCTCCGCCGCAATCAATGCCGTGATGACGGCGGTGGCCGGGCTGACGATGATTCTGGCGCTGCTGTTTGCCGCCGGCCTGTTGGCAGCGGGGGTGCTGCAACCCGCGCAGCTGGCGATGCTGCTGTTCTGTGTGCTGGCTGCTTTTGAGGCGGTGATGCCGCTGCCACTGGCGTACCAGTATCTGGGTAAGACCTGTGAGGCGGCGCAGCGGCTGGATCAGGTGGTTAATCGCCAGGCGCCGTCAGTCTTCCCGGCCTCAGGCATCGAGCCGCCGCAGCCGGGGCGGTTGAGCTTCAGCAATGTCAGTTTCTCCTATACGACGGCGCGTACGGCGCTCGATGGCGTGGATCTTAGTATCGAACCGGGTGAAAAGGTTGTTGTGCTGGGCCACTCCGGCAGCGGCAAGAGCAGCCTGATCTCCCTGCTGAGCCGGTTCTGGGATCCGCAGTGCGGTGAAATCAGCCTTGGCGGCGCGCCGATCCACTCCTATACGGAAGCGACGCTAAGAGCGCAGATGAGCGTCATGTCCCAGCCGGTGCAGCTGTTTGCCGGCACCGTGCGGGATAATCTGCAACTGGCAGACGCAGGGCTTGAGGACGGCGAGCTGGAGTCGCTGCTGGGTGAGCTGGATCTGCTCGATGGCCTCTCCGGCCAGGGGCTCGATTACCAGGTAGGAGAGGGCGGTGCCAGACTCTCGGGCGGCCAGCGTAAACGTCTGGCGCTGGCCCGGGCGCTGCTGCGCCCTGCGCCGCTTCTGCTGCTGGATGAACCTACCGAAGGGCTGGATCCGCAAACCGAAGCGAAAGTGGTGGAGCGCCTGCTCGATCGCGCGAAAAACCGTACGCTGCTGCTGATTACCCATCACGCGATTGCGCTGGAGCGGTTCGACAGGGTGCTGGTGATGGATAGCGGAAGAGTGATTGAGGAGGGAGCTCCGGACCGGTTACTGGCCGATCCGGATAGTCGGCTGGTTGCGCTTACCCGCTGGGATCAGTCCACGGGCCTGGCGTAAACCAGGATGCCGAACAGCGGGTGGTCGAGATAGTGCAGTTCCTTGGAGCGCATGCGGCGGGACTGCTTCAGCTGATACTGGGTGCCACCGCGGGTCAATAGCAGGTCCGGTTTGAAGTGCAGGTAGCGGCTGCGGTCCACGCGGATGGTGCCGTCGACACGGCCGTCACCGGTATTGATCCGGATCGCCGGATTGCTTCCGGTGCTGACGTTCTGAAACCAGCCACCGTGCCAGAGAATAGCGTACCCCTGGCTGCGCAGTCGGGCTGCATCGTCACCCAGTACCAGGCTGCTTCCTGGCAGCGCTTCCAGTTGCGAGTAGGGAGCGCCGTTGTAGCCGCTGATATAGCGGGCGTTTGCCGTTGCCGGGCGTACCGCGTTGGGGTCACCGGCACTGAATGGCTGGGCTCCGGCGCCATAGCTGTTCTGCGCGAAGATAACCACCTCGATGGTGTAGTCGCCGTTGGCGGCGAAAGCGGGTGCTGCAAGGCAGAGCAGCAGGGCGCAGAGGGTGGATCGGATCGTCGTAGTCATCAGTCTCTCTCGTTGGGTGTCAACTGGCCGAGAAGGCCTTCGATGCAGTGGAAGCGATCTTCCGGTTTTGCCATCGGCAGGGTGAAGCGCAGCGCGTTGGCGCCGTCCAGTTTATACCTGTTGGGCTGCTGCTGTACCAGCGTCACCAGGGTCAGCGGCTCTACCTGGGTATCACCGGTAAACTCCATGCGGCCACCCCGGTCGTTGGCTTCCAGCTTGGCGATGCCGAGTGTGTCGGCGCGCAGTTTGACCGCGGTGAGGCGGAACAGGTTGCGGGTCGGCTGGGGCAGTATGCCGAAACGGTCGATCATCTCAACCTGCAGTTCATCAAGCTCGCGCTCGCTGGACGCATTGGAGATCCGTTTGTACATGATCAGCCGGTTGTGAACGTCGGGCAGGTAGTCGTCGGGGATCAGTGCCGGCACGCGCAGGTTGATTTCGCTGCCGTGGTTCATCGGCTGATCCAGGTTGGGCGTCTTGCCTTCTCGGATCGACTGGATCGCCTGATCCAGCATCTCCATGTAGAGACTGAAGCCGATGGTCTGTATCTGGCCGCTCTGCTCTTCACCCAGCAGCTCACCGGCCCCGCGGATCTCGAGATCGTGGGTCGCCAGGGTGAAGCCTGCACCCAGGGTGCTGGACTGGCTGATCGCTTCCAGGCGCTTGGTGGCATCGGTTGTCATCTGTTTGGGCGGCGGTGTCAGCAGGTAGGCGTAGGCCTGGTGGTGTGAGCGACCGACACGGCCCCTGAGCTGATGCAGCTGGGCCAGGCCGAACTTGTCCGCGCGTTCGATGATGATGGTGTTGGCGTTGGGTACGTCGATGCCGGTTTCGATGATCGTGGTGCAGACCAGCACATTGAAGCGCTTGTGGTAGAAATCGGTCATCACCTGTTCCAGCTCACGCTCGCGCATCTGGCCATGGCCGATGGCAACGCGGGCTTCGGGCACCAGTTCGCTGACTTCGCGGGCGATCTTGTCGATCGACTTGACCTCGTTATGCAGGAAGTACACCTGCCCGCCGCGGAGCAACTCACGCAGGATCGCCTCTTTCAGCATCGGCTTGTCCGATTCCCGCACAAAGGTCTTCACCGACAGGCGTCGGGCCGGCGGTGTCGCGATAATCGACAGATCGCGGATGCCGGACATCGCCATGTTGAGCGTGCGCGGGATAGGCGTCGCCGTCAGGGTCAGGATGTCCACTTCGGCCCGCAGTGATTTCAGTCGCTCTTTCTGCTGCACGCCAAAGCGGTGCTCCTCATCGATGATGACCAGACCCAGCTGTTTGAACTCCAGGTCACCCTGGAGCAGCTTGTGGGTGCCGATCAGGATATCGACCTGGCCTTCACGGACCTGGTTGGCGATGGTCTGCTGCTGTTTTGCGCTGCGGAAGCGGGAGATCAGTTCAACGCTCACTGGCCAGTCGGCGAAGCGGTCGCGGAAGTTATCGAAATGCTGCTGTGCCAGCAGGGTGGTGGGCACCAGCACGGTGACCTGCTGACCGGCCTGCACGGCAATGAAGGCGGCACGCATGGCGACTTCGGTCTTGCCGAAGCCTACATCGCCACACACCAGGCGGTCCATGGGCTGGGAGGAGCGCATGTCACGTACCACGGCGTCGATGGCGTTGGCCTGGTCCGGCGTCTCCTCGAACGGGAAGCCCGCTGCGAACTGCTGATAATCCTCTTCCGGGCATTCGAAGCTGTGGCCCTCGCGGGCAGCCCGGCGGGCATAGATGTCAAGCAGCTCGGCGGCGCTGTCACGTACCTTTTCCGCTGCTTTGCGCCGCGCCTTGGACCACTGTTCGGTCCCCAGGCGGTGCAGCGGAGCTGCCTCGTCCGAAGCGCCGGAGTAGCGGCTGATCAGGTGCAGCGAGGAAACCGGCACATACAGTTTGGCGTTGTTGGCATATTCCAGTGTCAGGAATTCATTAACTTCGCCCTGTGTCTCCATGGTCTGCAGACCCAGGTAGCGACCCACGCCGTGATCGATATGCACCACCGGGGCGCCGATTTCCAGTTCGGAGAGGTGGCGTACAGACTGGTCGCTGTCTGTTTGCTCCCGTTCGCGACGGCGGCGCTGGAACACCTGCTGACCAAACAGCTGGGTCTCGGTGATGACCTGGATATCGTCCAGGTTGAGGCCGTTTTCCAGTGGGTAGACGGTGATTCCAAGCGGTGCGGGATCATTCTCGAACGCTTTCCAGCTCGGGTATTCGCGCAGTTTCAGCCCGGAGCGCTTTGCCAGAGTGATCAGGGACTCACGGCGACCGGCCGATTCCGCGCAGAGCAGCAGGGACTGGGAGCCGCTCTGATGCAGTTGTTTGAACAGTGCGAGCGGATCCTGTGTTCCCTGGGATACGGTCAGCGAGGGAGGCGTCTGGCAGGGCAGGTTCTCCCGCCCGGGACGGACCTCTTCCGGCTCCGGGTTGAGTCTGAGCCCGGGGTAGGCTTTTAACGCCAGATTCAGTGCATCCGGCGCCAGGAAAAGGGTGTCAGGCTTGAGCACCGGGCGCTGAACATCCCAGGCGCGTTCTTCGTAGCGGGACTCCACCTCCTGCCAGAACTGCTGGGCGGCCTGGTTAAGGCCAGATTGCTGAACCAGCAGCGTGTCGGTTGGCAGATAGTCGAACAGCGTCGCGCAGTCATCGAAAAACAGCGGCAGGTAATATTCGATGCCGGCCGGTGTCAGTCCCGATGAAATATCCTGGTAGACCGGGCAGCGGGTGTAATCCACATCAAAGCTTTCGCGCCAGCGCTGCTTGAAGCGGGTGATCGCCTCCTGGTGGAAGGGGTATTCCCGTGCTGGCAGCAGGCGGATGCGCTCGATCTGATCAACGGATCGCTGGGTTTCCGGATCAAAGGTGCGCAGGGTGTCGATCTCGTCGTCGAACAGGTCAATGCGGTAGGGCGTGTCGCTACCCATCGGGAACAGGTCGATCAGCGCGCCGCGGATGGCGAACTCGCCATGCTCATAGACGGTGTCCACCAGCGAGTAGCCCGCGTCAGTAAGCTGTTTGCGCATCTGTTCAGGGTTGATTGTCTGGCCGGTTTCGAGCCACAGCGAATTGCCGGTTACAAAGCTCGGGGGCGCCACGCGCTGCATCAGTGTCGATGCAGGGACCACCAGCACGCCATCGGCCATGCCGGGAAGCTTGTAGAGCGCTTCCAGACGGGTGGAAATAATGTCCTGATGCGGTGAGAAATTATCGTAGGGTAGGGTTTCCCAGTCGGGAAACAGGCTCACCGGGCAGCTATCGCCGCAGTAGAAAGCGATTTCGCTGGCGATCTGCGCCGCATTTTCGCTATCCCGGCAGATCATTAATATCGGCCCTTTGTGGCGTGTCTGCAGGGCTTCGATCAGCAGGCCTGTGGCACTGCCAAGTACCTGGCCGACGCGCTTAAGGTCGCCGGGGCTGTGGGGTAGCGAGGGATCAAAGCGGACGGGCACGCAAAACTCCTTGTGGTACAGGCCGGTTTAAAGGACGCCTATTCTAGCGAGCGAATCGCCGATGCGCAGCCTGAATTAAACCGACCGGCTATGCCGGATCGTACAAAAGTCTACTGCACTTAGTTTGCCCGGTGAGGGTGAAATAGGGATAATACGCGCACCAAAATTGAGCTGACACAATTTCGGAGCTACCGCCCGTGACCCAAGAACTGATTTTAGCCGACTGGAATGCTCGTGAAGCGATCGCTGAAGCGATGGTCCCTCTGGTTGGTCGCCTGTACCGTGATCACAACGTAGAAATCTCGATTTACGGACGCATCGTCGTCAAGCGCTCTGTTATCGATATTCTTAAAGCCCACCGCTTTGTTCGCCAGGTTGAGGGCCAGGAGCTATCTGTCGTAGACACTTTCCCGGTGCTCGAGGCGGTAAGCGAAATGGGCGTTAATAACGCCCACGTTGATATCGGCAAACTAGCCGTGAAATTCCGCGATGAAGGCGAAGGCCGCACGCTGAAAGAGTTCCTGGAAGTTGAGCTTGCAGGTGCTGCTGACGAATCCAACGGCACGCCGTCTACCGACGTTGTCCTGTACGGTTTTGGCCGTATCGGCCGCCTTCTGGCACGGCTGATGATCGACCGCTCCGGCGCTGGTCACTCCCTGAGCCTGAAAGCGATCGTTGTCCGTAAGGGCAGTGCTGCGAACGATCTGGAAAAGCGTGCCAGCCTGCTGCGTCGCGATTCCGTACATGGTTCCTTCAAAGGCACTATCCAAATTGATGAAGAGAGCAACTCTCTGATCGTCAACGGTAACATGATCAAAGTGATCTTTGCCGACTCTCCGGACAACATCGACTACACCGAATACGGCATCAACAATGCGCTGATTATCGACAATACCGGTAAGTGGCGCGATGCGGATGGCCTGGCTCTGCACCTGAAGGCGAAGGGCGCTGCCCGCGTAATCCTCACCGCTCCGGGTAAGGGTGTTAAGAACATCGTCATGGGCGTTAACGACGGCGATATCACAGACGAAGACACCATTCTGTCTGCGGCATCCTGCACCACCAACGCGATCACGCCGGTTCTGAAGGCGATGAATGACAAGTTTGGCGTGAAAAATGGTCACGTTGAGACTGTTCACTCCTACACCAACGACCAGAACCTGATCGACAATTACCACAAGGGTGATCGTCGCGGTCGCGCTGCGGGTCTGAACATGGTTATTACCGAAACCGGTGCTGCCAAAGCGGTTTCCAAGGCGCTGCCGGAAATGGAAGGCAAGCTGACAGGTAATGCGATTCGCGTACCGACACCGAACGTGTCCATGGCGATCCTGAACCTGAACCTGGAAAAGGCGACCGATAAAGACGAGCTGAACGACTACCTGCGCAACGTGGCGCTGCACTCCGATCTGCAGAAGCAGGTGGATTACAGCAACTCACCGGAAGCCGTGTCCAGCGACTTCGTCGGTTCCCGTGCGGCCGGTGTGGTTGACGGCCTGGCGACAATTTCCAGCGGTAACAGCTGCGTACTTTACGTCTGGTACGACAACGAGTTTGGCTACAGCTGCCAGGTTGTGCGTCTGGCACGTGAGATCGCCAAGTGCACCCTGCCGGCGTACCCTGTAGAGGGGTAAGCGTTTAAGCATCGAAAATGCCGCGATTTATCGCGGCATTTTTTTTGCCCGGTCGGTGGGCGCGGCATTCAATCAACGGCATGCGCAGACAGGCTGAATGAGTTTGTGCTCTATTTTGGGGCGCGATTTCTTCAGGAGAAAGATAATTGCCAACGAAAGTGTCTGATCGCAAAGGTAGTTTGTAGAAAAATTACCGTGCGCTCAGTTATACTTGTGCGGAATTTTGGGTGGGGTCTGAAAGACAGCCGTCTGACGTGCGTTTCGATCCGGTAGTGATACCGGATTGGCGGGGGGAACGTCCAGAGCGGATTTCAGGCGCCAGTAAAGTTTATTCTACTAGGTGAGGCGTATGATCAAGATCAATAAAGGTCTGGATCTACCTATTACAGGCGCACCGGAGCAGGTTGTTTCTGCAGCCGTCGATGCGCGTACTGTTGCCCTTGTTGGACTGGACTATGTTGGCATGAAGCCGACCATGTCCGTCAAGGAGGGAGACCGGGTCAAGCTCGGTCAGGTGATCTTTACCGATAAAAAAACACCGGGCGTTCAGTACACCGCACCGGGCGCAGGCGTTGTTCGCGCGGTCAATCGTGGTGAGCGACGTGTTCTGCAGTCCGTTGTTATTGAACTGGATGACCAGGAAGAAGCCGTTGAGTTCGCTAGTTACTCGGCTGGTGAGCTGTCTGGACTGAGCCGTGAGCAGGTCGAAGAAAACCTGATTCAGTCCGGTCTCTGGACCGCGTTCCGTACGCGTCCTTTCAGCCGTGTACCTCAGGCTGGCACTACGCCCAGCTCGATCTTCGTTACCGCAATTGATACCAACCCTCTGGCTGCAGATCCTGCTGTCGTCATCGCTGCCGAAGCTGAAAGCTTCAAGCAGGGGCTTAGCGTCCTGACTCGACTGGGTGCTGGCAAGGTATTCCTGTGCAAGGCGCCCGGCGCCGATATCCCGTCTGCTGATGGCGTAACATCCGAAGAGTTTGCCGGCATTCACCCGGCGGGTAACCCGGGTACGCACATCCACTTCCTCGATCCGGTATCGCGGGAGAAGGTGGTCTGGACCATCGGTTACCAGGAAGTGATCGCCATCGGTAAACTGTTCACCAGCGGCAAGCTGTCCGTTGAGCGTGTCGTTGCTCTGGGCGGCCCGAAAGTGGACAAGCCGACGCTGCTGAAAACCCGCCTGGGTGCTTCTCTGGATGAACTGACCAAGGGTCGCGTTTCCGGTGACAACAACCGAGTCATCAGCGGCTCTGTCTGGAACGGTGCTGCAGCCAAAGGGCCGCTGGCTTACCTTGGACGTTACCACGTTCAGGTCAGTGTGCTGGAAGAGGGTGACAGCCGTGACTTCATGGGCTGGATTGCACCTGGCGCGAACAAGTTCTCGGTACTGAACATGTTCACGTCGATGTTCTGCTCCGGCAAGAAGTTCGACTTCTCTACCACCACTAACGGATCTGAGCGTGCGATGATCCCGGTTGGCCAGTTCGAGAAATTGATGCCCCTGGATATCCTGCCGACTCAGCTGCTGCGTGCGCTGGTGACCGGCGATATCGTAACGGCGATGCAGCTTGGCTGTCTGGAGCTGGATGAAGAGGACCTGGCCCTGTGCACCTTCGCGTGCCCTGGCAAGTACGAGTACGGTCCGATCCTGCGTGACAACCTGACGCGCATCGAGAAAGAGGCGTAAGCGAGGCTGGCCATGAGTTTGAGATCTATTCTGGATAATCTCGAACCGCACTTTCACAAGGGCGGTAAGTACGAGAACTGGTACGCGCTTTACGAAGCGGTCGATACCATCTTCTATACCCCTGGGCATGTGACCAAGAGCGCAGCTCACGTCCGCGATGGCGTTGATCTGAAGCGCATCATGATCCTGGTGTGGTTGTGTACCTTCCCGGCGATCTTCGCTGGTTTGTATAACGTCGGTCTGCAGGCCAATACGGCCATGGCGGATCTCGGTATTACCGATCCCGGTACCTGGCAGGGTTCTATCGCCGCTGCACTGACCGGTTTCGATCCCAACAGCGTCTGGGACAACATTATCCACGGTGCGGCCTACTGGCTGCCGATCTACCTGACAACCTTTATTGTCGGTGGTTTCTGGGAAGTGCTGTTCGCGATGAAGCGTGGCCACGAGGTTAACGAAGGCTTCTTCGTGACTTCCGTGCTGTTCGCACTGATTCTGCCGCCGAGCATCCCGCTCTGGCAGGTGGCTCTGGGTATCAGCTTCGGTGTCGTGATCGGCAAGGAAGTGTTCGGTGGTACCGGCAAGAACTTCCTTAACCCGGCACTGACCGGCCGTGCCTTCCTGTTCTTCGCCTACCCGGCGAGCATGTCCGGTGATTCCATCTGGACTGCGGTTGACGGCTTCTCCGGCGCGACGCCGCTGGGCCTGGCTGCCATGGGTGGTGTCGATCAGATTCTGGCCAATAACGTGACCTGGTTCGACGCCTTCCTGGGCACCATCCAGGGTTCTGTTGGTGAGACGTCGACTCTTGCGATCCTGATCGGCGGTCTGGTGATCATGTTTGCCGGCATTGCTGCCTGGCGCATCGTTCTGGGTGTATTCCTGGGTATGGTCGCCATGTCCACGCTACTGAACCTGATCGGCTCTGAGACCAACCCGATGTTCTCTGTGCCGTTCTACTGGCACCTGGTGCTTGGTGGTTTCGCGTTCGGTATGTTCTTCATGGCGACAGACCCGGTGTCCGCTTCCATGACCAGTACCGGTAAGTGGATTTTCGGTGCACTGATCGGCGTGATGGTGATTCTGATCCGTGTTGTGAACCCGGCCTTCCCGGAAGGCATGATGCTGGCGATCCTGTTCGCCAACCTGTTCGCACCGTTGATCGATAACTTTGTCGTCCAGTCGAACATCAAGCGGAGGATGAAGCGCAATGTCGTCTAATAACGATACTATCGGTAAGACACTTACCGTTACGATCCTGCTCTGCGTAATCTGCTCCGTTGTCGTGTCCGCGGCGGCGGTACTGCTGAAGCCGAAGCAGGTTGCCAACAAGGAGCTGGATCGTAAGTCCAACATCCTGGCAGCGGCGGGCATCAGTGATCCGTCCAAGTCTGTCGACGAGCTGTTCGCGCAGATCGAAACCCGTTACGTGGATCTCGACAGCGGCAAGTTCGTTGAAGAGCCGGTTGCCAACTACGATGCTGCCAAAGCGGCCAAGGATCCTGAACTGGGTCACCCGGTACCGCGCAGCGAAGATATCGCTTCCATCAAGTATCAGGCGAACGTGATGCCGGTTTATATCGTGCGTGACGCTGCCAACGATCTTGAAAAGGTGATTCTGCCGGTTCACGGTTACGGTCTCTGGTCTACACTTTACGGTTTTCTGGCGCTGGAAGGTGACCTGAACACTATCGTCGGTCTCGGTTTCTACTCTCATGCGGAAACACCGGGACTGGGTGGCGAAGTGGACAACCCCGCCTGGAAAGCGCTGTGGCCGGGCAAAGAGGTCTACGCCGAGGATACTACCGATCCGGAAATTCGCCTGATCAAGGGTAGCGTCGGTGCTGAAACCGCTGATGCAGAGCACAAGGTCGATGGCCTGTCCGGTGCAACTCTGACCAGTAACGGCGTAACTTACCTGTTGCAGTACTGGATGGGTGAAAACGGTTACGCGCCGTTCCTGAATAACCTGCGTGCAGGGGAGGCTTGATTATGTCCACGACTAAAGATGTCCTGACGTCGCCAATCCTTAAGAACAACCCGATCGCGCTTCAGATCCTGGGTATCTGTTCTGCACTGGCGGTAACGTCAAACCTGGCAACGGCTCTGGTTATGAGTCTTGCCGTAATCGCGGTTACAGCGTTCTCGAACTTCTTCGTATCGCTGATCCGTAACCACATTCCGGGCAATATCCGTATCATCGTGCAGATGACGATCATCGCCTCTCTGGTAATCGTGGTTGACCAGATCCTCAAGGCGTTTGCCTACGAGATCTCCAAGCAGCTGTCGGTATTTGTTGGTCTGATTATCACCAACTGTATCGTTATGGGCCGCGCGGAAGCCTTCGCCATGAAGAACCCGCCGATCCAGAGCTTCTTCGATGGTATCGGTAACGGTCTGGGTTACGGTCTGGTGCTGATGTTTGTCGGTTTCTTCCGCGAACTCTTCGGTTCAGGTTCCCTGTTCGGTATCGAGATCCTGCCGTTGGTGAACAACGGTGGCTGGTACCAGGGTAACGGTATGCTGCTGCTGCCGCCGAGTGCGTTCTTCCTGATCGGCATGTTCATCTGGGGTGTGCGTACCCTGCGTAAAGAACAGGTCGAAAAGCCGGAGTACACCATGTACCCGAACAGCAAGAAGGGGGCTGCGTAAGTCATGGAACAGTATATCAGCCTGCTCGTTAAGGCGATTTTCGTCGAAAACATGGCGCTGGCCTTCTTCCTGGGGATGTGTACATTCCTGGCGATCTCCAAGAAGGTTCAGACAGCTATCGGTCTGGGTGTTGCGGTTGTGGTGGTTCTGATTATCACCGTGCCGGTCAACAACCTGATCTATAACCATCTGCTGCGTGAAGGTGCGCTGGCCTGGGCCGGCTATCCTGAAGTGGATCTGAGCTTCCTGGGTTACATCTCCTACATCGGGGTTATCGCGGCGATCGTTCAGATCCTCGAGATGTTTCTCGATAAGTTCGTACCTGCGCTGTACAACGCGCTGGGCGTGTTCCTGCCGCTGATCACCGTGAACTGCGCCATCATGGGTGCTGCACTGTTCATGGTAGAGCGTGACTACACCTTCGGTGAAAGTGTGGTTTACGGTGCAGGTGCTGGCCTGGGTTGGGCGTTCGCGATCACCGCTCTGGCGGGTATCCGTGAAAAGCTGAAGTACAGCGATGTGCCTGAAGGGCTGCGTGGTCTGGGTATCACCTTCATTACTGTTGGTCTGATGTCCCTGGGCTTCATGTCTTTCTCTGGCGTTCAGCTTTAACAGCTGGGTATGAACAGCATTAAGGATGGAATAAACCTATGAATGTAGAAATCATTCTGGGTGTGGTCATGTTCACGGTGGTGGTGCTTGCACTGGTCGCCGTGATCCTGGCCGCACGCGCTAAACTGGTCAGTTCCGGTAATGTGACCATCGAGATCAACGATGATCCCGAGAAGTCGATCACTGTTCCGGCTGGCGGCAAGCTGCTGCAGACTCTCGCCGACAAAGGGATCTTCCTGGCGTCAGCCTGTGGTGGCGGTGGTACCTGTGCACAGTGTAAGTGTCAGGTGACCGATGGTGGCGGCTCCATGCTGCCCACCGAAGAGTCCCACTTCAACCTGCGTGAAGCGAAAGAGGGCTGGCGTCTGTCCTGCCAGGTCGCGGTGAAGCAGGATATGAAAATCCACGTTGAAGACGATGTCTTCGGTGTGAAGAAGTGGGAGTGCACCGTCGAGTCCAACCCGAACGTGGCAACCTTCATCAAGGAGCTGACGCTGAAACTGCCGGAAGGCGAGAACGTCGACTTCCGTGCCGGTGGTTACGTACAGCTGGAAGCGCCGGCCCATGAAGTCCACTACAAGGATTTCGACATCGAAGAAGAGTTCCGCGGCGATTGGGACAAGTTCAACCTCTGGCAGTATGTCTCCAAGGTTGACGAGCCGGTTATCCGTGCCTACTCCATGGCGAACTACCCGGAAGAGAAGGGCGTTGTTAAATTCAACATCCGTATCGCTTCGCCGCCTCCGGGCACCCAGGGTATTCCGCCGGGCCAGATGTCTTCCTATGTCTTCAGCCTGAAGCCGGGTGACAAGATCACCGTATACGGACCCTTCGGTGAGTTCTTCGCCAAGGATACCGACAACGAGATGGTCTTCATCGGCGGTGGTGCTGGTATGGCCCCGATGCGTTCGCACATCTTCGACCAGCTCAAGCGCCTGAACTCCAAGCGCAAGATCTCTTTCTGGTACGGCGCACGTTCAACCCGTGAAGCCTTCTACGTGGAAGAGTTCGACCAGCTGGCTGAAGAGAACGAGAACTTCAAGTGGCATCTGGCGCTGTCGGATCCGCTGCCGGAGGATAACTGGACCGGTTACACCGGCTTTATCCATAACGTGCTGTACGAGCACTATCTGAAGGATCACGACGCGCCTGAAGATTGCGAGTACTACATGTGTGGACCGCCAATGATGAACGCCTCTGTTATCAAGATGCTGGAAGACCTCGGCGTTGAGCCGGAAAACATCCTGCTTGATGACTTCGGTGGTTAATCTGGATGGCCGTAGTTAAACGCTACCTGAAATGGCCGGCAGCTCTGCTGCTGGCCGTTTTCGTTCTGAGTGGCTGTTCCCGCGAACCCGAGGTCATCGGCTTCAGCGGCATGACCATGGGAACGACCTACAGCATCCGCTGGGTCGATACCGATGAGGGACGAATTGAAACGTTGCGGCCGCTGGTGGATGACCTGTTAAAGCAGGTGAACCAGCAGATGTCGACCTATATCGACGACTCAGAGTTGTCACGTTTTAATGCGCTGCCGGCAGGCGCCAGTCTCGAGGTCTCGCCACAGCTGGCGGAGGTGGTTTCTGAATCTCTCAGAATCAGCCGGTTAAGTGATGGCGCTTTCGATGTAACCGTCGGTCCGCTGGTGAATCTTTGGGGGTTTGGTCCCGATGGGCGTATCATAAAGGCGCCGTCGGAGGAGAAGGTCGAAAGTCTGCGTGGCGAGGTCGGTTACCAGAACATTTCGGTTGAAGGTGACAGGCTGACAAAAAGCGGTAATCAATACGTTGACCTGTCTGCAATAGCCAAGGGCTATGGTGTCGACGAGGTCGCGGCACTTCTCGAGCAACAGGGAATCAAAGATTACCTGGTGGAGATTGGTGGTGAGCTGAGGGCTTCCGGTCTGAAGCCGGGGGAGCAGGATTGGCGAATCGCCATCGAGAGCCCGGTGGTTGGTGAGCGCGACGTGGAACGTATCGTCAGCGTCAGTGACACCGGCATCGCCACATCCGGCGATTATCGCAACTACTTCGAGGAAAACGGTCAGCGTTTCTCTCATACAATCGATCCACGTACCGGTCGACCGATCACGCATAAGCTGGCATCGGTGACGGTATTGCGACCGAAGTGCTACGAGGCTGATGCGCTGGCCACGACACTGACGGTACTCGGTGACGAGGCGGGGCCAAAGTTCGCCGAGGAACACGGGATCGCCGCATTTTTCATTATCAAGCAGGGCGAGGGCTTTATAGAGCGTTCTACGCCGGAGTTCGACAAGTTTCTGCAGGAGGTGAACTGATGGATATCATGATACTTACCTTTGTTATTTTGCTGGGCATTATCATCGCCATGTCGGTGGGTGTGCTCATGGGTCGTAAGCCGATCGCAGGTTCCTGTGGGGGAATGAATGCGCTTGGCATGGATACCGCCTGCGACATCTGTGGCGGTGATAAAGATCGCTGCGAGAAAGAACAGCGTAAAGATAACGGCGAAGCGCCGGAAGAACTCGCTTACGAAGTCAAAGCACGTTAAGCGAACCGTGTAATTCGAAAATATAATGGGGCGTGGCTGCGCCATTCAACCAGGGTGGGCCACGACCTGTACCAGTGCACTGCATAAGGGGAAATGAATGGCTGTATATGACTATGATGTCGTTGTTATCGGGTCCGGACCTGCGGGCGAAGGCGCCGCCATGAGTGCTGCCAAGAAAGGCAAGCGCGTGGCTGTCGTCGAGGAGCAGGATACGGTCGGCGGTAACTGTACCCACAAAGGAACTATCCCCTCCAAAGCGCTGCGTCACTCCGTTAAACAGATCATTGAATTCAACACCAACCCGATGTTCCGTGACATCGGCGAGCCGCGTTGGTTCTCCTTCCCCAAAGTGCTTAATCGCGCTGAGAAAGTCATTTCCAACCAGGTGATGCTAAGGACCAACTTCTACGCACGTAACCGCGTCGATGTGTTTTTTGGTCGTGCCCAGTTCAGCAAACCGGGTGAAGTGATTATCGAAGGCCATTCCAATGCGCGCGAGGTGCTGCGCGGCAAGAACTTTGTTATCGCCACCGGCTCAAGCCCTTACACACCGGAGGATATCGATTTCGATCATCCCCGTATCTACAACTCCGATACAATTCTCAAGCTGAGCCACACCCCGCGCACGCTGGTGATCTACGGTGCCGGTGTTATCGGCTGTGAATACGCATCGATCTTCAGCGGACTCGGCGTTAAGGTGGATCTGATCGATACCCGGGATCGTCTGCTTTCTTTCCTCGACAGCGAGATCTCCGACGCGCTCAGCTACCACCTGCGTAATAACGCGGTGAAAATTCTCCATAATGAAGAGTATCAGTCGGTTGAGGGCGATGGTCATGGCGTGATCATCAACCTGAAATCAGGCAAGCGTATCCGCGCGGATGCCTTCCTCTGGTGTAATGGCCGTACCGGTAACACTGCGCATCTTGGCCTGGAAAATATCGGCCTGTCAGCAAACAATCGCGGTCAGTTGTCTGTGGATGGGCATTATCACACCGAAGCTGAAGGTGTGTATGCCGTCGGTGACGTGGTCGGCTGGCCGAGCCTGGCCTCTGCTGCACTGGACCAGGGGCGTGCCGCTGCCGCTGACATGTTAAACGGCGATGACTTCCGCTACATCAATGAAGTACCGACAGGTATCTATACCATTCCCGAGATCAGCTCTATTGGTAAGACCGAAGAGGAGTTGACGGCAGAGGCGGTACCTTACGAGGCGGGTCAGGCGTTCTTCAAGGATACGGCCCGTGCACAGATTTCCGGTGAGCCGGTGGGTATGCTGAAAATCCTGTTCCATCGCGAGACGCTGGAGATCCTCGGTATCCACTGTTTCGGTGACCAGGCCTCGGAGATCGTTCACATCGGTCAGGCGATCATGGCGCAGGAAGGTGAGGCAAATACGCTGAAGTACTTCATCAATACCACCTTCAACTATCCGACCATGGCGGAAGCCTATCGCGTGGCGGCGATCGCAGGTCTAAACCGTATCGATAACCTCTGAATCAGGGGGATCCGGAGATGAAAAAAAGGGGCGTTTGCCCCTTTTTTCGTATTCGACTGCAGCGAATGCCGTAGAGTTGATAGCGCCAATCGGCTGCATCAGTGCGGCTGCTTTTTTTCCTCTTTGTCGTTTTGCGCCGCGTAGTACTCGTCTTCCAGGTAGCGGCCCGTGACTCCCAGTTTGCGCTCCAGCCACCGGTTGAACAGGGTCCAGAGCGCGAAAGCGGGTGTCATCATTACTATGATCGCCAGCATTATCGCCGCGCCGCTGTAGCCTTGCGGCGCGATCGAGACCGCCCAGTCCAGTAAGCCCAGCTCGCGGCCGGCAAAGAACCAGAGGATCAGGCCGAGAAAGGCGACGCCCACGCCCAAGTGGTGGAGGGTTTTATTGGGGTAAGAGGTCCTGGACATTAAAGCTGTTCCTGGCGGTCGCGTGCCTGGGCTTCGAGTACCAGTCGCGCCAGCAGCGTACGGCAGCTCTCCGGCATTCTGAGGAACGCCACCCCGATCTCATGTCCGCCGTCAACTTTGGCGCAGCGTTGAACCTCTGCGTACAGCAGCAGTCCCAAACCGTTGTCAGGGAACACCAGCTTGAGGGCGAGGAAGCCTTCTGTCTCCATGCTCTCTGGCGCGATAAACGATAGGCCGCCTTCGCTCAGGTTGATGGTCTGCAGTTGGCTGGACTCAAGGTCCAGTTCGCTCCCTGCGATGGTTCGCGCGATCAGGTCGACCTTTTTGTTGAGTTGTTGCAGATACGAGGCCAGATGTGGGGTAGACTCTCCGATCTTGTAGATCAGGTGCTGGGATTCGGAGTCGATCTCGGCCAGCTGACTCTGCAACAGAAAATAGGGCGATACGTTGAACTGGTGGGGCTGGGATGAGCCTGCGACATCCTCCTGTGACACGACCTTGTAGTCGAGCACAACGGGCTTGTCGATTCGATAATATTGGCGGCGCTCCTGGTCCACTGCAGGCTCCTTCAGGCTTTCAAGTCGTCTTGTGCGAGTATAAACAAATATGCGGCCCGGCTGTTAGCCCGGGATCAGGGACTAGAGTACTTAATGTTTAAACCGCTTTCACTCTTCGTTGGTCTGCGTTACACCGCGGCCAAACGGGGCAATCATTTTATTTCCTTCATTTCGCTGGTATCCATGCTCGGGTTGATGCTCGGTGTCGCCGCGCTGATTCTTGTGCTGTCGGTGATGAACGGCTTTGACCGGGAATTGAAGCAGCGGATCCTCGGCATGGTGCCCCATGCCACGCTCAGTGCCTACGGTGACGAGCTGAAAGACTGGCCATCACTGGCCGCGGAAATCGAAGCTACACCGGGCCTTCAGGGCGTTGCTCCTTACATCCAGGCGCAGGGTATGCTGACCCATGCAGGCCGGGTTCAGGGGGTGATGGTTAACGGTGTTGATCCGGACTACGAAGACCGGGTTTCAATTATAGGTCAGCATATGAACGCGGGGCAGTTGGCTGACCTCAAGGCCGGTGAGTACCGGATCGTTCTCGGCGAGCTGCTGGCGCGTTATTTGGGTGCCAGTATCGGTGACAAGGTCACGCTGGTGTTGCCGGAGGCCTCGGTGAGTGTGGCCGGCATCACGCCCCGTCTGAAGCGCTTCGTGGTCAGTGGAATATTTTCCGTGGGTGCGCAACTGGATGCGAACCTCGCTTACATCAATATCGAGGATGCGGCGCGGCTTAAGCGGATGACGCCGGGCTCGGTTGACGGTATTCAGCTGCACTTCGACGATCTGTTTCAGGCCCCTTCACTTGTGCGTGAGCTGGCTGGCTCCCAGTCACGGCTGCTCAGTGCCAGTGACTGGACCCGGACTCACGGCAACCTGTTCCAGGCGATTCAGCTGGAAAAGCGGATGATCGGTCTGCTGCTTTTCCTGATCGTGTTTGTCGCTGCTTTTAATATTGTTTCGACCCTGGTGATGGTCGTTACCGACAAACGCGCTGATATCGCCATTCTGCGAACCATGGGAGCGACGCCTTCCATAATCCTGCGTGTGTTTGTGGTCCAGGGCGTGGTGATTGGCGTTATCGGTACGCTGCTGGGCACGCTGCTCGGTATTATCCTGGCGCTGAGTGTGACTGATATTGTTGCCTGGATTGAGCAGAGCTTTGGAATCCAGTTTCTGTCGGCGGACGTCTATTTCATCAGCTATCTGCCGTCGCAGCTGCAGTGGCCGGACGTGTTCCTGATCACCTCCACGGCACTTGGCATCAGTTTCCTGGCAACGATTTACCCGGCCTGGCGCGCGTCGCGCACACAGCCGGCGGAGGCTCTGCGTTATGAATGAGGTTCTCAAGGCATCCGGGCTGCATCGGAGTTATCGAGAGGCAGGTGCTGACATGGTCATCATCGATGATGTGGCGCTGAGCGTAAATGCCGGCGAAAAAGTGGCCATTATCGGGGCATCCGGCAGTGGTAAAAGTACCCTGTTGAATATCCTCGGTGGACTGGATAAACCGGACAGTGGTGAGGTCGAGGTTGCAGGTGAGGCGCTGTATCGTGTGAGCGAGACGCGCCGCTCGGCGATTCGTAACCGTCACCTGGGTTTCGTTTACCAGTTTCACCACCTTCTCAACGAGTTTTCGGCACTGGAAAATGTGGCGATGCCTCTGCTGATCGGACGCAAGGGTGTTGCCCAGGCGCGGAAAGAGGCGGCGGAACTGCTGGACCAGGTGGGCTTGGCGCATCGGCTTAAGCACAAGCCGGGCAAATTGAGTGGCGGTGAGAGGCAGCGGGTCGCGATCGCGCGCGCCCTGGTTTGCAGGCCTGCCTGCGTATTGATGGATGAGCCGACGGGTAATCTTGATCGTCATACCGCGCAGGAGGTTGAGAGCTACCTGGACAGGCTTAACCGTGAGTCGGGCACCGCGTTTATCACTGTGACCCATGACCTGGGACTGGCGAAAAGAATGGACAGGGCGGTGGAGATCGTCGATGGTCGCCTGCGTTCCTGGTCGGATCAGTCGTCCTGATTGGACCTGCGAGAGCGGCGCAACCGTGACTGCCTGCGCTTACGCCAGCTGTTGTTGACGTGCCAGATCCAGAACCAGTGGACGGCAAAATAACTGAGGATGGCCAGCAGAACGCCGGTTAGCAGTGAGCCCAATAGCAGAGGCCACCAGATGGCTGCCAACTCCGACTGGAGCGAAGCCAGGTCCCAGCGGAAATCGATGTCGGGCCGGATGTGGGTATCGAGCAATGATGCCCCGATCCGGTAGGTGAAATAAAAGATCGGCGGTATGGTGAGTGGATTGGTGAGCCAGACCAGGCCAATGGAGATGGCCAGGTTGCTTGCGAATAAAAGCGCCAGTACCGCTGCCACCAGCATCTGCCCGGGTATGGGCAGAAAGGCGCAGAATACACCGACCAGGAAAGCGCGCGACACGGACTTGCGTGTCAGGTGCCATAGATTGGGGTCGTGCAGGTGATCCCCTAGCCAGCGCAGAGAGGGGTGGGCGCGCAGCTTGTGCTGGTCCGGCATGTACTTTTTGAATATTTTGCGCGGCATTTTCGGGGCGTTAACTCACATTTGTGGGGGCATTATGCCGAGAGTGACACTTTAAGCCAACAATTGAGATCACGGATGATCGCTTATCTTGCCGGCCTGTGGGTCGTTGCCTCACTCCCCGGGCTTTCTTATATCTGGATTCCGCTCTGTTTCGCACTTGTGGCCTGCGCCTTCAGGCGTGTAAGGCGGCATGCGCTGATTTTTATTTTAGCCTGCCTGTTGGGGTTCTTCTGGGGAGCCTGGCAGTTACACCATCGGTTGCCTGATCATCTTGCCCGGGTTGATCTGTCACTATCGGGCACTGTGGTTACGCTGTCCCGCGTAAACGCAAACCGACAGAGCTTTGTGCTTGCAATTGACAAAGCCGACACGGAGCAGCCGGCCCTCAGTCGTCTGCGACGTATCCAGCTATCCTACTATGATGGCGACCGGTTATTACAGGCTGGCGATCGTATAACTGCCGAGGTGCGGCTATTTCCACTGCATGGCCTCAGCAACCCGTACGCCTTCGATCTTGAAAAACGCTACCTTCAGCGGGGGATAGACGCGCGGGGCTATATTCGCAGCGTCGAGCGCTGGCAGAAAGGGGAGTTTGGTTTGCTGCGGCTGCGCCAGTCCCTGGCTGATCGGCTGGATTCCCTTTTTACACCCCTGGCTGCAACCTCACTCCGTGCCCTGGTTCTCGGCGACCGTTCAGGGCTGGGCAGTGATCAGTGGGATCTCATCAGCGAAACCGGGACCGCTCATCTGATGGTGGTTAGCGGCTTGCATATCGCTGTCATGGCGGGACTGGGGCTGATGCTTGCCCGGGTGGCGGGCGTCCTGCTGATGTATGCCGGTGTATCGGCGATCGGTATCAGACGCTCGGGGTTGCTGCTCGCCGCTATCTTTGCGCTCATGTATGCCGTGCTGTCTGGCATGGCGATACCGGTTCAGCGTGCGCTGATAATGGTGCTTATTTTTCTTGCCGGCGAGTGGACGCTGAAACCGGTGAGTGGCTGGTTACGCTGGCGCTGGGCGCTGATTGCCGTCACATTGTTGCAGCCCCTGGCGGTGACAGAGCCCGGCGCCTGGCTCTCGTTTGGCGCTGTGGCGCTATTGCTCTGGATACTGGCACAAAGGCGCTCAAGGGGTGGAGTTGCGCTGAGTTGGTGGCGTATGCAGGCCACGCTTTTTGCGGGCATGTTGCCGGTAACGGCGCTGCTGTTTTTTCAGGTCGGCTTTCTGGCACCCATCGCAAACCTGATCGCCGTTCCCCTGGTATCGCTCTGGATCATGGCGCTGCCTGTGCTGCTGCCGCTGGTCCTGTTAACCGGGGATCTCTGGTTGGCCCAGGGAATGAGCACACTGATCGAGTCATTCTGGATCGGTCTTCAGGCGCTGCGCGACAGCCTTGGGCTATACCTGGCGCTACCTTCGCCGTCAGTTCCTGCGGTGATACTGGCATTGGCCGCGGCCTTCTGGTGGCTGCAGCTGCTCCCCCTGTCCTGGCGCTGGCCGGCCGTTTTTCTGTTTTTTCCGTTGCTCGCCGCCTCCCCTGATCAGGTGGACAAGGGGGAGTTTGACGTGACGCTGTTCGACGTGGGGCAGGGGTTGGCGGTGCTGGTGGAAACCGCTGACGGGCGCCTGCTTTACGATACCGGCCCTTCGTACGGCGCTGGAGGTAGTGCTTATCCGTTCGCGATACAGCCGCTGCTGGAGGCGAAAAGGATCAGTCAGCTGGACCTTCTGATAATCAGTCATGGAGACAGTGATCATATGGGCGGACTGTCGGCAATGCAGCAGGGGGTCTCGGTATCGCAGGCAGTTGTCGGGCAGAAGGTGCCAGGCCTGCCTGATGCGCAGTCTTGCTCAGAACAGAGTTCCAGCTGGCGCTGGGCGGGTGTGCAGTTCGAATTATTTCAGGCGGCGCCGGCTACCCGGGCAGGTGATAACGACCTCTCCTGTGTGTTGCGGGTCAGTAACGGGGTTTGTTCGCTGCTGATTCCTGGAGACTTAAGCGTCAGGGGAGAGCGGGTGATGATTCAGGATCAGACGGTTGAGCCGGTCACCTGGCTGGTGGCAGGGCATCATGGCAGTGCGACATCAACCTCCCAGCTGCTGCTGAACAGGGTGTCACCTGAGGTGGTTATCTTCAGTCGCGGACGCTTCAATCGATTTGGGCATCCCGCCACTGAGGTGGCGCAACGGGTGGAAAGATCGGGCATCGATATACTCGATACCGCAAAGGATGGAGCGATTCTGCTTGAGGCTGGAAGCCAGTGCGGCACAAAGCGTTGGCGGAGGTCAAAAAGGCGTTATTGGACAGCGGGTTAACGACCTACTCAGGTTGTCGAAGGCTATGGTAAAGTAGTCTTCCGGCTGGACAGGAGGCAAAGACGTGTTCGATTTGATTCAAGCGGGTGGCTGGTTGATGGTCCCTATCATTGGCTGCTCTATTCTCGCGTTGGCGATTGTGGTTGAACGACTGGTGGCGCTCAGAACAACGCGAGTTATTCCGCGCGGACTTCTTGCTGAAGTATGGGAGCTGGTGCGCAACGGCTCGATGACGCCGGAGCGTATGCGTGCGATCAAACAGCAGAGTCCTCTTGGGGTTATCGTCGTTGCCGGCATGAACAGCTCGGCTCACGGCCGTGAGGTCATGAAGGAGAGCATCCAGGAGGCTGCCACGCTGGTAGTCCACGAGCTGGAGCGCTTCCTCAACAGCCTGGGTACTATTGCAGCGATAACACCGCTGCTCGGTCTGCTGGGTACGGTCATTGGCATGATCAAGGTGTTTACCGAGATCATGATCCAGGGCACGGGCAATGCTAACGTGCTTGCCGGCGGCATTTCCGAAGCATTGATCACAACGGCAGCGGGCCTGTCTGTTGCGATTCCGGCCCTGGTGCTGCACCGCTATTTTCAGCGCAAGGTCGATACGCTGGTGCTGACCATGGAACAGGAATCGATCAAACTGGTTGAGATTGTTCATGGCGAACGCGATGTGGATTTCAAGTAACCGCCGTACGCGGGAGGTTTGAGTGCAGTTTCAGCGTCAACGCCGCGAAGAGGTCAATATCAACCTCACACCACTGATCGATGTGGTGTTTCTGTTGCTGATCTTTTTCATGGTATCTACCACCTTTACCAAAGAGACCCACCTCGATGTGGATCTGCCCCAGGCCAGTGCCGGAGAAGCGGTCAGCCAAACCGAGAGTATCGATGTGCTGATCAATGCAGAAGGTCAGTACAGCGTCAACGGCCAGGCCCTGGTCAATACCCAGGCCCAGACGCTGCGGCGTGCCATCGCCGAAACCGCCGGGGGCGACCTGTCTCTGCCGATGATCATCACGGCCGATGCCCGAACGCCACACCAGTCAGTGGTGACCGCGATGGATGTGGCTGGCCAGCTTGGCTTTACACATCTGAGTATTTCCACCCGGGAGCCGGACGGCGACTGATGCGACTTCAGAATGCCTGGTATCGGGGTGATGCCTGGCTGGCGCTGCTGAGTCCGCTGGAATGGCTCTACCGGGCATTGAGTGCTCGCAGGCGCCATCGGCTCAGCAGTGACGGCACTCAATGGCACGCGCCGGTGCCGGTGATCATCGTTGGTAACATCACGGTCGGCGGGAGCGGGAAAACGCCCCTGACCCTGGCTCTGATCGAGCGTCTGCGTGAGCGGGGTTATAAACCCGGCGTGGTCAGCCGTGGCTACGCTACCCGGGCGCCGCACTATCCCTTTTTTGTTGATGCCGTCACGCCTGCGGACGAGGGCGGCGATGAACCCTGCCTGATTGTCCGCCGCACAGGTGTTCCGCTGGTGATCGATCCCGACCGTCCTGCTGCTGTCAGGGCGCTGCTGGAAAAAGCGGACGTTGATATCGTTCTCAGTGACGACGGCCTGCAGCATTACCGCCTTGGCCGTGATATCGAACTCGCCGTTGTGGACGCGGCCAGGGGGCTCGGCAACGGCCGCTGCCTGCCCGCCGGACCGCTCCGAGAACCCGCCGAGAGGCTGTCTGAGGTCGATCGGGTTATACTGAACGGCACCGGTCAATTCACTTATCCGCAGGGCTCCAACATGGAGCTGCGTAGCGGTGATCTGGTCGAGCTGGCCACGGGCCGGACCCTTGCACCGAAAGCCTGGAGCGGAAGCCGGCAGGTACACGCAGTGGCCGGTATCGGGCATCCGCCGCGGTTTTTTCAGACGCTGCGGGAGCTTGGATTTGACCCCATAGAACATCCGCTGGCGGATCATTCCGCCATAGGGCCGGAGGAGATGACCTTTGCTGATGACCTTCCGGTTATCATCACCGAAAAAGACGCCGTAAAATGTGGTGACTGGGCGGGCGCCGGTATCTGGATGCTCAAGGTTGATGCCTGGCTCGCCCCTGAATTTGATGACTGGCTGGATACCAAGCTGGTTAGCCTGAAACAGAAATATGGGAGTCCTTAATGGACCAGAAACTCTTAGATATCCTGGTTTGCCCGGTGTCCAAGGCACCTGTCGAGTGGAACCGCGAAACCAACGAACTGGTCTGTCGTACCAGTGGCCTGGCATACCCGATACGTGATGATATCCCGGTGATGCTGGAGAGCGAAGCACGCACATTGACGGCAGATGAACGCCTGCCGGAAAAGAAGTGAGTCCCGATGAGTTTTTCGATAATCATACCCGCACGGTACGCATCCAGCCGTTTTCCGGGTAAGCCCCTGGCGCAGCTCGCCGGTAAGCCGATGCTGCAGCATGTCTACGAACGCGCCTGCCAGAGTGAGGCGATCCGTGTGGTGGTTGCCACTGACGACGAGCGAATTGCCAGCTGCGCAACGGGTTTCGGCGCAGAAGTCTGCATGACCTCGTCCGATCACCCGTCCGGCACCGACCGCCTGCAGGAGGTGGTCAAGAAGCTGCAGTTTTATGCTGATGATATCGTGGTCAACGTGCAGGGCGATGAACCGCTTATCCCGCCGCGCGTGATCAATCAGGTAGCCCATAACCTGGCAGCGGTGCCTGAAGCCAGTATTGCGACCCTGTCAGAGCCGATCACCGATGCCGAATCCCTGCTGAACCCAAATGTGGTCAAGGTGATACGCGACCACCGTGGTATGGCAATCTACTTCAGTCGTGCACCGATTCCCTGGCCCCGTGATGCAGTCCTGGCCCAGGGCGGTAAGCTGGATTCCATGCCTGAGGGGTTTAACTGGCAGCGTCATATCGGCATGTATGCCTACCGGGTGAAGCTGCTCAACGACTTCGTGGCCTGGCCGCCGGCGCCGATCGAAGCGACCGAGTCCCTGGAGCAGCTGCGCGCCCTGTATAACGGCGCCGGTATCCACGTTGAAGAGGCTGTCGAGGCGCCGCCGACCGGCGTTGATACGCCGGAAGATCTGGAACGTTTGCGACAGATGCTGGAGGGATAATGAGCAGAACAGGGGTTCTTTTCGTCTGCCTGGGCAATATCTGTCGCTCGCCCACCGCGGAAGGGGTGTTTCGACGCAAGCTTGCGCAGCGACCGGAACTTGAGGCGTTGCTGGAAGTGGATTCGGCCGGCACGGCCGCCTACCACGTTGGTAATTCGCCGGATTCCCGTAGCAGTGCCATGGCCGCGCGACGCGGTTATGATCTGTCGATGCTGCGCGCGCGGGCGGTGGATCCCGTGGATTTTGATCGCTATCGCTACATACTGGCGATGGATCAGCAGAATCTTGTCAATCTGCAGGCGCTGCGCCCCTCCGGCTTTTCCGGCCATCTGGGTCTGTTTCTCGATTTTGCCGGCAAGCGGAATGCCGAGGTTCCCGATCCCTATTACACCAGCGGCGAACGGGGTTTCGAGGAGGTGCTCGATCTGGTTGAAGCCGCATCGGATGGCTTGCTTGCGCACCTCGAAGCGGAGCTGCTGCGTTGACGCTTCACTTTCAGTCCCGATTTTCGTTAAAAGCGCTGAATACCCTTGGTTTTGATGCCGTCGCCGAGCGCTTTGTCCGAGTCAGATCTATTGACGAGCTGCTTGAGCTGCGCGATGAGGTGAAACGTTCCTCGTCGCCGCTGCTTATTCTGGGCGGTGGCAGCAATCTGGTGCTGGCTGACGCAGTGCCGGGAATTGTTGCTCAGCTCGCCATTGAGGGCAGGGCGTTCGAAGCGCTCGATGCGGAGTCTGTCCGTGTAACCGTGGGTGGAGGCGAGAACTGGCATGAGCTGGTGAGAAGCTCCCTTGGACAGGGGCTGTACGGACTTGAAAACCTGGCGCTGATACCGGGAAGTGTTGGTGCAGCGCCGGTACAGAATATCGGTGCCTACGGTGTCGAGGTTAAGGATCTGATCGAAGCCGTGGAGGTCTACGACTGGGCTGAAGATCGCGTCTATTGGCTGGATAATCGATCCTGCGACTTCGCCTACCGGGACAGCCGCTTCAAGCGAGAAAGCGGCCGCTACCTCATTACCCGGGTGCGCTTCCTGCTAAGCCGTCAGCCGCATACGGTAACCAGCTACGCGCCGCTGCGGGAGGTGCTGTCACCGCAGCAGCGTGAGCAGCCTGAAGCAGTGTTTGACGCGGTGTGCCGGATACGCAGTGAAAAGCTGCCGGATCCCCGCGAGCTGGGTAATGCGGGCAGTTTTTTCAAGAACCCCGTAGTGTCGGCTGAGGATCACAGGCGCCTGAAAAGCGCCTATCCGTCGCTGGTCTCTTTCCCGGAAGGTGAAGGCCGGTTCAAGCTCGCTGCCGGTTGGCTTATCGATCAGCTGGGTTGGAAAGGACGGCGGATGCAGAACGTAGGTGTTCACGCGAAACAGGCACTGGTGCTGGTCAATTACGGTGGCGGTGACAGAGGGCAGCTTGAGAAACTCGCCAACGCGATACAGCGCGACGTGCTTGATGCCTATGGCGTGGAGCTCGAACCTGAGCCTCGTTTCTATCCCTGAGAATTCTGACAGGCCCCGCGGGATCGGTCCAGATCTGTGGGCTGTCTAACGCCTGTGCTTCTATTTGACTCAGCTTGTCCCTGATATTACCCGCCAGATACGAAAAAGCCCGCTAGAGATTAGCGGGCTTTTCTATGCCGGAGCAGCTGGGACTTACTCGTCGTTGCTGCTGCCGGTTTCAGCCTTGGCTTCGGTGTCTGCAGTTTCCTGCTTCAACTGACGGCGGCGTACCTCGCGCGGGTCGTTTGGTGCACGTCGAGTACGGCGACGAGGGGCAGGCTTAGAGCTGGTCTCTTCCTGCTGTGCGCTCTCTTCGGGCGCCTGCTCTGCAGCCTGCTCCGATTTTTCCTCGGCCTTCGGCTCTTCGCTTTCGCTGGGCGCCTGAGCTTCGGGCTCGGACTCGGCTTTAGCCGCGCTTTCTTCGGTTTCGGTAGCGATCTCTTCAGGCTTGGCAGCGCTGTCCTCAGCGGTAACCGCAGGCTCGGCAGCTTCCACAACCGCCTGGGTGGAGGAGGTCTCGTCGCTGGCTTCGCCGGTTTCGGAGTCGGCCCTGACTTCGTCTTGCTGAGCGCTGTTTTCAGCAGAGGAGGCTGTTTCTTCAGCTGCAGCCTGTGCGGCTTCGTTGCCGGCTTCTGCTTCTGCTTCTGCTTTAGCTTCAGCTTTAGCCTTGCGCGCTCTGGGCTTACGGCCTCTCGATGACCGGGCCTTTGGCATTTCAGTCTCGGCTGTTTCGCTGTCGGAAGCTTCTTCAGCAGCTACTTCCACCTCGGCGTTTTCGCTCTCTGCGTCGGCGGTGGCGCTTTCGCTTTCCGGTTTGGCCTGTGCAGTTTCCGCTGTAACAGCTTCAGAGCTGGCCTCGGCTTCGGCAGCGTTTGAATCGCTCTCCGCACTCTCCGCACTCTCCGTGCTCTCCGCGTCGGCCGCTGCGGTTACGGCTTCCTCTGCTTCGGTGGCAGTTGGCTGCTCGCTTGCCTTGGCTTCTTCCGCAGTTTCAGAGGTCGCTTCAGCGGCGCTGTTGGCCTTGGTGGTGTCAGCCTGTTTCTCTTCGGCAGGTTTCTCGCTGGATGTTTCCTGCGCCTGGTTTACGGCTTCGCCAGCTTCAGCTGTGACGGCTGCTGTCTGCTCCTCGGACTCCGGAAGCGGTGTGCGCTGCGCTACGCGGTCATCACTCTTGCGGCGACGGCGGCCACGACGACGGCTACGGCTGTCCTCTTCACCCGAGGTGCTGTCCTTGGAAGCGGTTTTCTTCTCTTCCCTGGTGGTCGGTTTGCTGTCCTCTTTGACGTTTGCGTCTTTCTGGGACTGGTCGTCCTGCTTGTCACTTGCGGCCTTGTCATCACGACGGCTGCTGGTCTCTGTGTCCGGCGTGTTGTTGTCGGTGCGGCGACGGCTGCGGCGTCTGCGGCGGGAGCGGCTGCCATCGGCCTTCTCCTTGTCGCTGTCGCTGCGTTCTTCGCTTTTCTTGCTGTCACCGATCGGTGGCAGGGCCTGCTCCTGTTCGACGGTGATGATCTCGTCGCTGTCCCTGTTGGAACGGCGGCGATCACTGTCGTTACGGCGACGGTTGTTGCGTCCGCGCGAGTTGCTGCCGCTGCCGCTGCTGCGGGAGCGGTTATCCTTCGCAGGGGCGCTGCTCTCCTTGTTTTCAGCAGCGGCGGGCTTGGCTTCGCTTTCCTTGGCAGGAGTCTCTTCCTGGCGGATGCCAAACAGGCGACCCAGGGTGGAAACGACACGCTGACCGAAAGAGGGGGCCTGAGTAGCGGCCTGCTGTGCGACCGGTGCGGGCGCAGCCTCTGGTGCCGGGGCTGTCTCGGTGGTGGAGCTTGGCGCGCGGGATGTGGGTACCACGGCCTGTACAGCGGCTTTTTCTCGTTTTACCGGTGCCGCAGCTTCCTCAGGCTCCTCTTCGCTGGCTTCTGGCTGGAGGGTGTAGCTGGCGTCATGGGTTGTGGATACGCTGTGGTCGTCGCGCAGGCGCACGACTTCGTAGTGCGGTGTCTCCATGTTCGGGTTGGGAACGATCACAACCTGGACTTCATGGCGCAGCTCGACGGCGTGGACTTCGCGACGCTTCTCGTTCAGCAGGAAGGTGGCGACGCTGACCGGCAGGATGGCGCGGATCTGTGCGGTGCGCTCCTTGGCGGATTCCTCTTCGATCAGGCGAAGGATGGAGAGTGCCAGTGACTCGGTATCACGGATCGTACCCTGGCCGTTACAGCGGGGGCACACGTGTCCACGGGACTCGGCCAGTGACGGGCGCAGGCGCTGGCGTGACATCTCCAGCAGGCCAAAGCGTGAGATGCGGCCCATCTGCACACGGGCGCGGTCCAGCTTGAGTGCATCGCGCAGGCGGTTTTCCACTTCACGCTGGTGCTTGATCGGGGTCATGTCGATGAAATCGATCACGATCAGGCCGCCGATATCGCGCAGGCGCAGCTGACGGGCAATCTCATCGGCCGCTTCCAGGTTGGTGTTCAGCGCGGTTTCTTCGATATCACCGCCGCGGGTGGCGCGAGCGGAGTTGATATCGATGGATACCAGGGCTTCGGTCGGGTCGATAACGATGGAGCCGCCGGACGGAAGCTTAACTTCGCGCTCGAACGCGGTCTCGATCTGGGTCTCGATCTGGAAACGGTTGAACAGCGGGGTCTGCTCTTTGTAGAGCTTGATACGCTGCTCGTAGCTCGGCATTACCTGACGCACGAACATCAGTGCCTGGTCGTAGACGGTCGGGTCGTCGATAAGGACTTCGCCAATGTCGGAGCGCAGGTAATCACGAATGGCGCGAATTACCACGTTGCTTTCCTGGTAGATCAGGAAAGGGGCAGCGCGCTTGGCTTCGCTGGTAATGGCTTCCCAGACGGTGAGCAGGTAATCCAGGTCCCACTGCAGTTCTTCGCTGCTGCGGCCGATGCCGGCGGTGCGTACGATGGCGCCCATCTGGTCGGGAATGTTGACGCCGGCCAGGGCTTCTTTCAGCTGGGTGCGTTCATCACCCTCGATGCGGCGGGAGATGCCGCCGGCGCGGGGGTTGTTGGGCATCAGGACCAGGTAGCGGCCGGCGAGACTGATAAAGGTGGTCAGTGCCGCACCCTTGTTGCCGCGCTCTTCCTTGTCGACCTGGACGATGACCTCGGTGCCCTCTTTCAGCACGTCTTTGATGCTGGGGCGCTGGCCACGTTCGGGCTGCTTATGGAAGTATTCGCGGGAGATCTCTTTAAGGGGGAGGAAGCCGTGGCGTTCTGAACCGTAGTCCACGAAGGCGGCTTCGAGGCTGGGTTCTACCCGGGTGATGCGGCCTTTGTAGATATTGGCCTTTTTCTGTTCGCGACTGTCGGACTCAATGTCCAGGTCGAACAGGCGCTGGCCATCAACCAGCGCTACCCGCAACTCTTCCGGTTGAGTTGCGTTAATAAGCATTCTCTTCATTTGTTATGCGTTCTCAATAAAACGCAACGCTACACACCGTCGTTTGCCCGGTCTGTTAGGGTGATGCCCAGTCTTTCTGACTACAGTACGGCCCGTTTGTTGAACAATTACGGTTACCGAAGAGCCGGCAGGAATCGTTTGATCCGCTGCCGGCTTTAAATATCTGTTATCTGCGGTGGAGGAAACGCTAACCTCTGTCATTATCGTTGCTGGCTGTGGCTGCCGTAGTGGGCAGGTTCCGGGTCAGCGTGCGTCTCCACCTTCAACTGGACCTTCGATGCTAAACGAAGGTCGTGAAAGCGTTGCGTAAAAATAGGTTTGATTTCTCGCGAAACCGTCAAGCTCTGCCATCGGTTCGATCTGTGCGCGGCCGCGCGTCATTCGATGTGTTGGATGAGGGGCCGGCGACATGGATTCATAAAAAGCTAAAGCCAATCGCCCGAGGCATCGCTAGAATATAACAGCTAACCCTAAGTGCATCAACGAACCGACATAGCGATAACTGATGGCAAATGAAAGTACCGGCACCGGGAACGGTGTGCGTTTTATTACCGTTGACGACGATCAGGGTGGGCAGCGCATAGACAACTTCCTTCGCACTGCGCTCAAGGGGGCGCCGAAGAGTCTGATCTATCGAGTGCTGCGCAAGGGAGAGGTCAGAGTAAACAAGAAACGAACCAAGCCGGATTACAAACTGCAGCCGGGCGATCTGATCAGGGTTCCCCCTGTACGCCTGCCCGAGAAGGGCGATGCCCCGGTGGTGGGCGAGCAGCTGCTTGAGCACCTCGAGCGTGCCGTGCTCTACGAGGATGATGCCCTGATGATCATCAACAAACCTTCAGGGCTGGCGGTACATGGCGGCAGTGGCGTCAACCTCGGCTTGATAGAAGCCCTGCGCCAGCTGCGCCCGCAGCAGCGCTTTCTTGAACTGGTCCATCGCCTGGACAGGGATACATCTGGCTGCATCATGATCGCCAAGAAGCGATCGATGCTCAGGTATCTGCATGAGGTGCTGCGCGAACGCCGGGTGCATAAAATCTATCATGCGCTGGTACAGGGACGCTGGAACAGTCGCGACAAGCGTATCGATGTGCCCCTGCTCAGGGGCGAGCTTAAATCCGGTGAACGGATCGTCAAGGTGGATCAGGCGGGAAAGGCGTCGCAGACCGACTTTAAGGTGCTGCGTCGTTTTGGCAACCTGGCCACGATGGTGGAGGCGCGCCCGAAAACCGGCAGGACCCATCAGATCCGTGTCCATACCCTGTTCACCGGACACCCTATTATCGGCGATACCAAGTACGGTATTGATGAAGTGAACCAGGAGTTCCGCGGTTACGGTTTTCGCCGACTGATGCTGCATGCGGCAGCGCTGGAGCTTAAACTGGCCGACGGAACAGCGCTGAAAGTTGAAGCGCCAATGGATGCTGATATTGAGCGAGCGCTCGAAAAATTACTGAACAACGCAGACCAAACGCAGGATTAGGATGTTGGACGTGAGTGAAAGGAACCTCGAACGCATATTCTCCCTGGCCGATCATCAGCTGATGAATGGCCTGAAGCCCGACGTCGACAGTATCGCTACCCAGCTCGAATTGGATACCAGCGAGGTCGCACCGTCGGTTGAAAGCTGGTGGCAGGCTTTGCCCGGGCGGGTGCAGATCAACGGTCGTAGTGGCGTTAAGTTGCCCGACATGCCGGATGCAATCGCACAGTCTTTCCTGAGGATCTGGCAGCAGGCGGTGCAGGAAGCCCAGGCCAGCGTCACCCAGGTGCGTCAGAAGCACGAGGTTGGTGAAGAAGAGAGTCGCCGTCTGAACGAAGAGGCGCTGCGTCATTCTCAGAATGTCTATCAGGAGCTTGAAACACGTTATCGCGATGCCAGCACCAAGCTTGATGCTGAGCGCGAGAGTGCAAGATCGCTGGAAGCCGAGATCGCAGCGCTGAAGAACAACCTGTCCGCAGAAACCAATGAGCGTAAGCGCGAAGAGCAGTTACGCGCCAATCTCGAGCACGAACTCAGCCAGGTACGCAAGCAGCTTGAGGAGCACCGCCGCTCGTCGGAGCAGCGCCTTGGCGACGAGCAGCGTAAAAGTGTCGAAAGCCACGCGAAAATGGAAGTGGAGGTGCGTCATTATCGTAACGCACTGGATAAGCTGCGTGACGAAACCGGTCGCCGCGAATCGGCTCTGACTCGCGAGGTGAACGAACTTCAGGCGCAGAACGCTCGCAAGGATGTGAAAATCGATACCCAGAAAAACCAGATCAGCACACTTGAGGCAGAGCTTGCCAACACCAAACAGGACCTCGGTGGGCATAATCGTGACCTGTCAAAAGCTAACTCCAACCTGTTATCGGAAGTCAATAAAAACAAGCGCTTGGAAGATAAAGTTAAACAGCTTACGGAAGAGGTTGAACGCCTTAATCAGCGCGTGAGAGAGACTGCCTCAGATGCGTCTAGCCGCGAAAGTGTGCTGCGTGGCCATATTAAGGAGCGCGATGATGAGCTGGCGCAGGCTGAATCCCGTATCACTGCTCTCGAGAAGCGTCTGGTAACCAAAGAGGATGAAGTGCGTCGACTGAGCGCGCGTCTTTAACCCGGTACCGGTGGGGGCGATTGCGCTCCCGTCTTCTGGCAGAGCGCAGGGGCTTCCTGTTTCTGGCAACTAAAACTGCTAAACATATACTCCGTTGTTATAATGTCAGGACGTTTTGATTCCCTACGAATCCGGGAGCCCGTTAGATGAAGCTTCAGCAACTGAAATATATCTGTGAAGTCGCCCGTCATGACCTCAACGTCTCCGCGACGGCGCAGAGCCTGTTTACATCCCAGCCCGGGATCAGCAAGCAGATCCGGTTGCTGGAGGATGAACTCGGTGTTGAGGTGTTTGCACGTAGCGGCAAGCACCTGACCCGTGTCACGCCGGCGGGCGAGGCGATTCTTTCAATCGCCGGCGAAATTCTGCAGAAAGTCGACAGTATCAAGCAGGTTGCCCAGGAGTTCAGTGACGAGAAGAAGGGCAGTCTGGCGATAGCGACCACCCATACCCAGGCGCGTTATGCGCTGCCGGGCGCGATCAACGAGTTCATCAAGGCCTATCCGGATGTTTCTCTGCATATGCACCAGGGGACGCCGATGCAGATCTCCGAGCTGGCCGCGGACGGGACTGTGGATTTCGCCATTGCTACCGAGGCGCTGCAGCACTTCGCCGACCTGATCATGATGCCCTGCTATCGCTGGAACCGTTCGGTGATGGTGCCCAAGGATCATCCGTTGACCCAGGTCTCCAGGCTGACCCTGGAGGATGTGGCGGCCTGGCCCATTGTGACGTACGTTTTTGGATTCACCGGGCGGTCCAAGCTGGATGACGCTTTCCGTCATCGTGGCCTCGAGCCAAAGGTTGTGTTCACGGCGGTGGATTCTGACGTGATCAAAACCTATGTGCGTCTGGGCCTCGGGGTCGGCATCGTCGCCTCGATGGCCTATGAAGAGGGGGTTGATGATGATCTGGTGGCGCTCGACGCCAGTCATCTGTTTGAATCCAGTACCACCAAGATCGGCTTCCGTCGTGGCACCTTCCTGCGCGGCTACATGTACGACTTCATCCGCCTGTTTGCGCCTCATTTGACGCCCGACGTGGTGCGCCAGGTGCAGGCCTGTAACAATCGTGCCGAAGTGGACGCGCTGTTTGAAAATCTGGAGCTCCCGGAGCACTAATCCCATCGATCAGCCATCCGGCGAGTGATCTTTTGACCTGCCTCTGAAATAGACACAGGAGCAGGTTCGCCTCATCTCTTTCGTTTTGCAATGTCCTCTCCACTTCCGCCTTCTAGATTCTTTTCTGGAGTGTTCCTTTGCTTCCGGCATGAGCTTTCGCGTTCGACAACCGTGGAGGTCGTGCTTAACCTGTCTGGAACAGGCTGGTTCTACAATGGAGGGGAATCGAATGGTTCCGGAGCTCGTGCATGATCGTCCTGCCCAGGTTATCGGTGAGTTGGAGCGGCAGAACGCGGGTCTTTCACCTGAGTGGCGAAGTGAGAAGTTCGCCCGGATGAGTGGCTCAGCTTTCAGTTTCTTTCGCGGCAGCAATCACCTTTATTGGTATGACGTTTTCAGGGATTGGCACTTTTCGTTATACGGAGGAATTAAGGATACCCAGACCTGGCTCCTCGGTGATGTCCATGTATACAACTATGGGGCCTATGGCAGTCACGACGCGATCCTGAGGTTTGGTTTGGATGATTTCGACGATGCCCTGGTCGGTGATTTCCAATATGACCTCTGGCGGCTTGGCACGAGCCTCGTTCTGGCCATGCAGCAAGCTGGCAAGAAGCGTAAGGCGATCAGCAAGGCTTTAGGGGCGTTGAGTGATACCTACCTGCAGATGCTTGCCGAGAGTAAGTCCCAGGTTGACTGGGTGGTGACGCTGGAGACGGGGGACGGGTTGCTCGGTGAATTCCTGCAGAAGGTTAGCTGTAAAAAAAGTCGCATAAAGATGCTGGAGAAATGGACCACAGTCGACGAGGCGGGAGGCCGCAGGTTTCAGCGTGGGCATCCCAAACTTGAGCCTTTGAATGCCGAAACCTCCGAGTTGCTTAAACAAGCGCTGCAGGGGTATCAGGACACACTCGATGATGATGTGCCCGGTCACAGTCATCAGCATTTTAACGTTAAAGATGTGGTGCGGCGTATTAACGCGGGGACAGGTTCTCTGGGGTGTGACCGCTACTATGCCCTGATCGAAGGGTGCGCTGAGGGCGATCACGATGATGTAATCCTCGATATCAAGGAGCAAACCGAGCCGGCTGCTCTGGTGGCAATGAATGCGGCTGAATTACGCCGTTATCATGCACTTTACAGACATGAAGGTGAGCGTCATGCGCTTGCCTTCAAAGCGCTGGCGCGTCATCCCGACCCCTATGTGGGGTGGCTTGAAATTGGCGACCAGGTTTTCTCTGTCAGGGAACGCTCGCCATTCAAGGCAGACTTTCCAGTCCATAAACTGGAAAAAACCAGACAATGGCAGGAGATGTCCTGTAACTGGGCTCAGATTCTGGCCGCATCGCATCTGCGGGGCGCATTGGCGCTCGGCTCTGACAATTTCGCCGACAAAGTTCTGCACAGGGCAAAAGACAAGGAGCATTTCCGGACGCTATTCGCTGAAATATCGCTAGCCTACGCGACCTGCGTTCAGCGTGACTTCAAAATTTTCTGCCGTTATTTGCAGCAAGGGACGGACTGACCCGTTCGTTGAAAGGGGCGGGGCTTCAGGTTAGAGTCAGTTCACTTTGTCCTTATTACGGGAGATATCTGCGTGGAACTGGCTTGTCTTGATCTTGAAGGTGTACTAATTCCGGAAATCTGGATCGCATTCGCTGAAGAAACCGGTATCGAGGAGCTAAAGGCCACGACCCGTGATATCCCCGATTATGATGTGTTGATGAAGCAGCGCCTCTCGATCCTGGATCAGCATGGTCTTACGCTGCCGCAGATTCAGGATACGATAAGCCGGCTTACGCCGCTCGAGGGTGCCCGGGAGTTTGTTGACTGGCTGCGTGAGCGTTTCCAGGTGGTGATTCTTTCTGACACCTTCTATGAGTTTGCCGCACCGCTGATGAAGCAGCTTGGCTTTCCGACGCTGCTGTGTCACAAGCTGGAAGTTGATGCCGATGGGCGAATTACCGACTACACCCTGCGTCAGCGGGACCCCAAGCGTCAGTCGGTGCGCGCTTTTCAGCTGCTGAACTACCGTGTAATAGCCGCCGGTGATTCCTACAACGATACCACCATGCTGAAACAGGCCGAGGCCGGTATCCTGTTCCACGCACCGGAGAATGTGATTGCCGAATTTCCGCAGTTTCCGGCGGTTCACAGCTACGATAATCTGAAGAAAGAGTTCATCAAGGCGAGCAATCGCCCGCTAAGCCTTTAAGTTACAGGCCCCGTGCCGACACTAACCGGCACGGGGTTGCTTCTCCTGTAATGGGGGGCGCAGTCCATGCTTTAGGCAGGAGGAGCGACGCCCCCGTCGCGATGAGCCATGCCGTATTAAACATCTATCGTCGCAGCTTCAATCGGCACGAGGTCGTGCCTCCTGCGGGGGAAGCCATATGGCTGGCTTATCCGTCGCAAAAGAAACGCTATGAGCTCAGCTCTTCCAGCGTCTCGAGCAGGTTGTTCACCTTATCGAACGATTCCTGGTACTCCTCATCGCCTACCGAGTCGGCGACGATGCCGCCGCCTGCAGAACAGTAAATGCGGCCGTTCTCCACCAGCAGGGTGCGGATGCAGATGCTGGTATCCATGCCGCCGGCTGCGCTGATATAGCCGATGGATCCGCAGTAGATCGAGCGCCTCTGCGGTTCAAGCTCATCGATGATCTCCATCGCCCTGATTTTCGGAGCACCGGTGATCGAGCCGCCGGGGAAGCAGTGCTTGAGCAGGTCCAGGCTCGAATAATCGTCAGCAAGCTGGCCGGTGACTGCACTGACAAGGTGATGAACGTTGGGGTAGGTCTCTATCTCGAACAGTTCCGGTACGCTGATAGAGCCCGCCTGGCATACCTTGCCCAGATCGTTGCGCAGAAGGTCGACAATCATCAGATTCTCGGCGCGGTCTTTTGGCGAACCTTTGAGCTCGTCGATGTACGCCTGGTCACTGTCGGCATCGCTGCCACGGGGTCTTGTACCCTTGATCGGACGGGTTTCCACCGCGCCGCTGTCGGAGACTTTCAGGAAGCGCTCCGGCGAGAGGGACAGGATCGCGCCCTGTTCCGATTCCAGGTAAGCGCTGAACGGGGTTGTTGCCCGGCGACGTAGCGCAACATAGGCGGAAAACGGATCCCCCTCGCAGCGGGCGCTGAAACGCTGGGTCAGGTTGATCTGGTAGCAGTCCCCGGCAGCGATATAGCGCTGAACCTGGTCAAAGGCATCCATGTACGCTTGTCGGCTATAGCAACTCTCAAAGGGTGTCAGCAGTCTGAAGCTCTGCGACGCCGTTGCCGTGTCGTTATCAGCTTTCAGCAATAACTTGTGTACGGCGGCAACCTGCTGTGGTTCCGCTGCAGGGTGAGCGACCAGCGCACTCGTCTTCGCTTCATGATCGATAACCACGGCCCAGAGATACCGTCCGACCCGCATCTCGGGCAGTGCCACATCATCCTCGGCTTGCTCGGGCAGCTTTTCGAATGCGCGTCCCAGGTCGTAACTGAAGTGGCCGATCAACCCGCCGCAAAACGGATGACCTCCGCTATCGGGCAGTGCGATCTCCGCATTGAGCGTCTTGAGAAGGTCGATCGGGTCGCCATCAACGCTGCTCCAGAGCCCGCGCCGTTTCATCTCCGTGCGACCCCGGTTGTATCGTACGATAATGTCTGGCGCGGCGGCGAGAATATCGTAGCGACCAAACCTGGGGTCCGACTGGGGCTGGGCACTGTCGAGCATCACCGGGTCGCCAAGTTCTCTGATGCGGCTGAAGGTGCGGTGGGCGTCCAGCGGGTAGGGTAGAGAGTGTATAGAGAGCAAGCGGCAGATCCTGGGCAAAGCGAAGATTTTAACCTCTGACGTCAGGTCGCGCGAGTCTCGAAGCGCCAGGGCTCGCGTGCAGGTGCGGGGTTTTTGGAGTACGGGGCGATACGGTCGACTGAATCATACTTTGCCGGGGTTATAATAACGCCACATTCAGCTGTCAAAAGGACCTACGAGGGATGAAAAAAGGCTACACCTCCGAGATACGTACGTTCGATCTGCCGGACCAGCATCTGACCTACCGCCTGTATCGCCACCCGAAGGTCGACAGCGGCAGAAGACTGGTGCTGGTCCATGGTGCCGGCGTCGCCGGACAGGATACCTGGGAGATGCTGCAGTCTTTTCTCAGTCACTGGAGCGAGATCCTTGTGCCGGATATCCGCGGCATGGGCGAGACGGTGTACCCGGATGGCAAAGAGTACGCCTTCAGTGTGCATGAGCTCGTTGCTGACCTGGGCGCGCTTGTTGATCACCTGGGCTGGTGGCAGTTTGATCTGGGCGGCTATTCCCTGGGTGGCCTGGTGAGTCTTCTATATAAGCAGCAGCACCCCGACCGGGTAGCCAAGCAGTTTCTGTTAGAGCCTGCCTCGCTTGATCGTCCGGACTGGGATTCCACGGTCATCTTGAGAGAGAAATATTCCGCTGCCGCCGTGCATCTTCGGAGTGAACAGAAGGAAGCCGGTATCCGTCAGTTTCTCGATACCATCTCGCCAAACCGCCGGATCACGCCAGAGACGGAAAAGCTCACCATCGCCCGCCTCGGTCAGCGTCCTGAAGGCTTTGCCTATGCACTAGACTCGGTCACCAAAGCGATACGTGAGGTTGATCGTGAGCCGCTGCTGGCGGCCCAGGGGGATGTCACCAGCTTTATCGGCGGCAATAGCGTGGAGTTGATGCATCAGTTACACCTGACGCTCGCCGAGCGGATGCCAAACTGGCATTACTTCCATATTCCCGGCACCGATCACTCGCTGCCGTTTCAGAAGCCACGCCAGATCGCCCGTATCATGAACGCGGAGCAGGTACGTTTTTTCGGTTCTGAGTAACGCACCCGGTATCGGCTAGACTTTTGTCTAGTGTTGACAATTTTTCCAGCATCATCGGTTGACGACCCGAAAACGGCCGAGTAAGGTGTCGACAATTCAATATTGTCGACAATCTGGAAAGTTTTCGATGACCACCGACGTAAATCAAAAACCAGCCGCTGAATCCGACGAGAGCCGCACGATCGCAGACCGGGTCTGCAAGCAGATCGTGACCGCTATCGTAACCGGTGAGCTGCTGCCCGGGCAGAAGATCAGCGAACCGGGTCTTGCCAAGGCGTATGGCATCAGTCGTGGTCCGCTGCGTGAGGCGATTCGTCGCCTTGAAGGCTGGCGCCTGATCGAACGTAAGCCCCATGTCGGCGCCCGGGTCGTTGAACTGTCCGCAAAAGAGCTGATCGAGATCTACCGCGTACGTGAGGCACTGGAAGGGATGGCCTGCCGTCTCGCCGCCGAGCATATGTCGGATGAGGAGATCAACAGCCTCAAGGTACTGCTCGACAACCACGAACTTTCCATCGCCCAGCAGGAAGGCCGTGCGTACTTCCAGAAAGAGGGCGACCTCGACTTCCATTACCGGATCGTCAAGGGCAGCAAAAACGCAAAACTCGAAGAGCTGCTCGGGGCCGATCTATACCACCTGGTACGTATGTACCGTTATCAGTTCAGTATTTCCAGTTCCCGTCCCAAGCGCGCTCTGAAAGAACATCGGCAGATTGTTGATGCGATCGAAGCGCGGGATGCCGAGCTGGCCGAGATGCTGATGCGCCGTCATATAAGCAATGCGCGTCGGAATATCGAGGACAAACTGAATGCAGTGACTAAACCTCAAGGGGATAACAATGGCTGAGAAACTGACTGCGGGTGCGCGCTTCCGTAAAGCGCTGGCTGAGACCCAGCCGCTGCAGATCGTTGGCACCATCAATGCTTACCACGCAATGATGGCTTCGCGCGTTGGACACCAGGCGATCTACCTGTCCGGTGGCGGCGTGGCCAACGCCTCCTACGGCCTGCCCGATCTGGGTATGACCTCGATGAATGACGTACTGGAAGATGTCTGCCGTATCACCAGTGCTGTCGACACGCCGCTGCTGGTCGATATCGACACCGGCTGGGGTGGCGCCTTCAACATCGCCCGTACCATAAAGGAGATGATCAAGGGTGGTGCTGCCGCGGTGCATATCGAAGACCAGGTGGCGCAGAAACGTTGTGGTCACCGTCCCAATAAAGAGATCGTCTCCATGCAGGAGATGGTCGACCGCGTCAAAGCGGCGGTGGATGCCAGGACCGACGACGACTTCTTCGTCATGGCCCGTACCGACGCCTTCCAGCAGGAAGGTCTGAACGCCGCGGTTGAACGTGCCCAGGCCTGCCTGGAAGCCGGCGCCGACGGCATCTTCGCCGAAGCGGTACACACCCTGGAAGATTACACCGCCTTCTCCGACGGCATCGGCGGCGCGCATCTGCTGGCCAATATCACCGAGTTCGGTGCGACTCCGCTGTTCCATAAGGATGAGCTGGCCAAGCATGGCGCCACCATGGTTCTGTACCCGCTGTCTGCATTCCGTGCCGCCAACAAGGCCGCGCTGAACGTCTATGAGCACCTGCTTAATGACGGTGATCAGAAGGCGGTTGTCGACACCATGCAGACCCGTATGGAGCTGTACGATTTCCTGAACTACCACGACTTCGAACAGAAGCTTGATGCGCTGTTCAAAGAAGGCAAGAACATTTAATAACAGCCCTATCGTGATTAAGGGCGCACCAGACGCCCGCTAGAGATCTGAGGAGATAACCATGGCAGAAGCTAAGAAACTCGGCGGCGCGGGCCTTCGCGGCCAGTCGGCCGGTGAAACAGCCCTCTGTACCGTCGGCAAGACCGGTGCCGGTCTGACCTACCGCGGCTACGATATCCAGGAGCTGGCCGACAATGCCCAGTTCGAAGAGGTGGCTTATCTGCTGCTTTACGGAAAACTGCCGAACCACGCAGAACTGGACACTTACAAGGCGAAGCTCAAGGGTATGCGTGGCCTGCCCGACGCGCTGAAAACCGTGCTGGAGCAGATCCCCGCCGACGCCCATCCGATGGATGTGATGCGCACCGGCTGTTCCATGCTGGGTAACCTGGAAACCGAAGAGAGCTTCGACGAGCAGAGCGATCACATCGACCGTATGCTGGCGGTGTTCCCGTCGATCATCAACTACTGGTACAACTTTTCCAAATACGGAAAGCGTATCAATACCGAGACCGACGCTGATTCCATCGGTGAGCACTTCCTCTGGACGCTGCACGATAAAAAGCCGGATCCGCTGCATGTCTCCGTGATGCATGCATCGCTGATCCTCTACGCTGAGCACGAGTTCAACGCTTCAACCTTTACTGCCCGTGTCTGCGCCTCCACGTTGTCTGATATCCATAGCTGCGTCACCGGCGCAATCGGCTCCCTGCGTGGTCCGCTGCATGGTGGTGCCAACGAAGCGGCCATGGCGATGATCGAAAACTGGAAAAGTGCCGACGAAGCCGAAGAGCAAATCATGGGCATGCTGGCGCGCAAGGACAAGATCATGGGCTTCGGCCACGCGATCTACCGTGAGTCCGACCCGCGTAACGCCATTATCAAGAAGTGGTCCAAGCAGCTCTCAGAGCAGGTGGGCGACACTGTTCTCTACCCGGTCTCCGAGCGCGTAGAAGCGGTGATGTGGCGCGAGAAGAAGCTGTTCTGTAACGCTGACTTCTTCCATGCGTCCGCGTACCACTTCATGGGCATTCCGACCGAGCTGTTCACGCCGATCTTTGTCTGCTCACGTGTGGCTGGCTGGACCGCCCACGTGATGGAACAGCGCGCCAACAACCGCATCATCCGTCCGTCAGCGGATTACACCGGCCCTGAAACTGCCGAGTGGGTCCCGATCGAAAATCGTCCCTGATGCGATAACGACAGCGGCCTTTTTATGGCCGCTTTTTTGACCTCGTTAACCGAACCGATGGACACCTGTCACCATGAATACTGAATTTCGCAAGAGCCTGCCGGGCACTGCGCTGGATTACTTCGATACCCGCGAGGCGGTCGATGCGATCCAGGCCGGCGCATACGCCAAACTTCCCTACACTTCGCGCATCCTGGCCGAGCAGCTGGTGCGCCGCTGCGAGCCGTCGCTGCTGACCGATGCGCTGAAACAGCTGATCGAGCGCAAACGCGATCTCGATTTCCCCTGGTACCCGGCCCGCGTGGTCTGCCATGACATTCTTGGCCAGACCGCACTGGTCGATCTTGCCGGCCTGCGTGACGCCATCGCCGATAAGGGCGGTGATCCCGCCAAGGTCAACCCGGTGGTGCCGACCCAGCTGATCGTCGATCACTCCCTGGCCGTGGAAGCGCCGGGCTTCGATCCGGAAGCGTTCGAGAAGAACCGCGCCATCGAAGATCGCCGCAACGAAGACCGTTTCCACTTTATCGACTGGACCAAGACCGCGTTCAAGAACGTGGACGTGATCCCGGCCGGTAACGGCATCATGCACCAGATCAACCTGGAGAAGATGTCTCCGGTGATCCAGGCGCGCGATGGCGTTGCTTTCCCCGATACCTGTGTCGGTACCGACTCGCACACGCCTCATGTCGATGCTCTGGGCGTTATCGCCATCGGCGTCGGTGGTCTGGAAGCGGAAACCGTGATGCTGGGTCATCCGTCGATGATGCGCCTGCCGGATATCGTCGGTGTCGAGCTGGTGGGCAAGCGTCAGCCGGGTATCACCGCCACCGATATCGTGCTGGCGCTGACCGAGTTCCTGCGTAAGGAACGTGTGGTTGGTGCCTACCTTGAGTTCTTTGGTGAGGGGGCATCCAGTCTGACCATCGGTGACCGTGCCACCATCTCCAACATGACGCCGGAGTACGGTGCTACCGCGGCGATGTTCTACATCGACGAGCAGACCACCGATTACCTGAAGCTGACCGGTCGTGAGCCGGAGCAGGTAGAGCTGGTTGAAAACTACGCCAGGACCACTGGTCTTTGGGCCGATGCGCTGACCGGTGCCGAATACGAGCGTGTGCTGAAGTTTGATCTGTCCAGCGTTGATCGTACCCTGGCAGGACCGTCCAACCCGCACCGTCGTCTGCCGACCTCTGCGCTGCATGAGCGTGGCATCGCCGTGGACCTGGACAAGGCGCTGGCAGAGGAGAAAGAGGGCAAGATGCCGGATGGCGCCGTAATCATCGCGGCGATCACCTCCTGCACCAACACCTCGAACCCGCGCAACGTGGTGGCTGCCGGTCTGCTGGCGAAAAAAGCCAACGAGCTGGGCCTGATCCGTAAACCCTGGGTGAAATCCTCCTTCGCGCCGGGTTCCAAAGTCGCCCGCCTGTACCTGGAAGAGGCGGGGCTGCTGCCGGAGCTGGAGAAGCTGGGCTTCGGCATCGTCGCCTACGCCTGCACCACCTGTAACGGCATGTCCGGCGCGCTGGATCCGAAGATCCAGCAGGAGATCATCGACCGCGACCTGTACTCCACCGCCGTACTGTCCGGTAACCGTAACTTCGACGGTCGTATCCACCCATACGCCAAGCAGGCGTTCCTGGCATCGCCGCCGCTGGTGGTGGCCTACGCCATCGCCGGTACCGTGCGCTTCGATATCGAGAAGGACGTCCTCGGCACCGACAAGAACGGTAACCCGGTAACGCTGAAGGATATCTGGCCTTCCGATGACGAGATCGATGCGATCGTCAAGGAGCACGTGAAGCCCGAGCAGTTCAAGCAGGTGTACATCCCGATGTTCGACCTGGGCAAGGTGGAAGAGGCGAAGAGCCCGCTCTACGACTGGCGCCCGCAGTCCACCTACATCCGTCGCCCGCCATACTGGGAAGGTGCCCTGGCGGCCGAACGTACGCTCAAGGGCATGCGTCCGCTGGCGGTACTGCCGGATAACATCACCACCGACCATCTGTCGCCGTCCAACGCGATCATGATGAACTCGGCGGCCGGTGAGTACCTGCACAAGATGGGGCTGCCGGAGGAGGACTTTAACTCCTACGCGACCCATCGTGGCGATCACCTGACCGCGCAGCGTGCCACGCTGGCGAACCCGAAGCTGTTCAACGAGATGTGCCGTGATGACAACGGCGAGGTGATCCAGGGCTCACTGGCGCGTCTGGAGCCGGAAGGCACCCAGATGCGTATGTGGGAGGTGATCGAAGCCTACATGAACCGCAAGCAGCCGCTGATCATCGTGGCCGGTGCCGATTACGGTCAGGGTTCTTCCCGTGACTGGGCCGCCAAGGGCGTGCGCCTGGCCGGAGTCGAGGCGATCGTCGCTGAAGGTTTTGAGCGTATCCACCGCACCAACCTGGTCGGCATGGGCGTACTGCCGCTGCAGTTCCGCGAAGGCGAGACCCGTCACACCTACAACATCGACGGTACCGAGACCTACGATGTGCAGGGTGATATCGCGCCGGGCGCCACGCTGACGCTGGTGATCCATCGTGCCAACGGTGAAAGCGTCGAGGTACCGGTGATCTGTCGACTGGATACCGCGGCAGAGGTGGAAACCTATCGTGCCGGTGGTGTGCTGCAGCGTTTCGCCAAGGAGTTCCTTGAAGCGGAAGCGGTTGCCTGAGTAATGCGGGCACGCGGGGCTCTTCGGCCCTGCGTGCTCACTGAACTGGAGACATTCATGAGCCACGTTCCCCAGATTAAAATCCCGGCCACCTATATTCGCGGTGGCACCAGCAAGGGCGTCTTCTTCAGTCTTGAGGAACTGCCGCAAGCCTGCCAGGTGCCGGGTCCGGCCCGCGACGCGCTGCTGCTGCGGGTGATCGGCAGCCCCGATCCCTATGGCAAGCAGATCGATGGTATGGGCGGTGCGACTTCAAGTACCAGCAAAACCGTTATCCTGTCGAAGAGCGACAGTCCCGATCACGATGTTAACTACCTGTTTGGCCAGGTATCCATCGACAAGCCCTTTGTGGACTGGAGCGGTAACTGCGGCAACCTGACCGCCGCGGTTGGCGCTTTTGCGATCAGCAAAGGACTGGTCGACCCGTCGATAGTGCCTGAAAACGGTACGGCTACCGTACGGATCTGGCAGGCCAATATCGAGAAGACGATCATCGCCCGGGTGCCGATCACCAACGGCGAAGTCCAGGAAACTGGCGATTTCGAGCTGGATGGCGTCACCTTCCCGGCGGCGGAAGTGCAGATCGAATTCATGGATCCGGCCGATGGCGAGGGTTCCATGTTCCCCACTGGTAACCTGGTGGATGATCTGGAGGTACCCGGGGTCGGAACCTTTAAGGCGACGATGATCAACGCGGGTATTCCGACCATCTTCCTTAACGCCGAAGAGATCGGCTATACCGGCACCGAGCTGCAGGAAGCGATCAACTCTGACCCTGCAGCGCTGGCTCGGTTTGAAACCATCCGTGCCCACGGCGCGATTAGGATGGGGCTGATCAAGGAGCTCAAAGAGGCCGAAAGCCGTCAGCACACCCCGAAGATCGCCTTTGTTAACAGTGCCCAGGACTACCTTTCTTCCAGCGGCAAGGAGGTTAAAGCCGGGGAGATAGACCTGGTGGTACGCGCGCTGTCCATGGGCAAGCTGCACCATGCCATGATGGGCACGGCGGCCGTCGCCATCAGTGCCGCAGCCGTTGTACCGGGAACGCTGGTTAACCTGGCGGCCGGTGGCGGAGAGCGCAATTTCGTCCGTTTTGGGCACCCGTCCGGTACCCTGAGAGTGGGCGCCGAAGCTGAGCAGCGTGACGGCGAATGGGTCGTTACCAAAGCGATCATGAGTCGAAGCGCCCGTGTCCTGATGGAAGGTTGGGTGCGAGTGCCCGGTGATACCTTTTAACGTCGGTTACGCCGAACAGTTACCGGGATTGTTCGGCCAGATTGGGTGGTTGGGTACCTGTCAGCTCCGCCACCTTCTTCAGACCCGCGCTTGCGCGGGTTTTTTTGTTGGTATGAGGAGTCGAAACTGCAATACTGGCCGTATACAGATCTCATCTCTTCAGCGTCAGGAGTGTTACCTGGTTTGTTGTCTGTGAGGCACCGCCGTCTTTTCCCCTATCTGGCGATACTGGCCGTCATCGTTGTGGGCGTTGCCCTCACTGAAGCTGTTCAGCGCACCGTCGTTGACAGAACCTACCAGGTCCGGCGTATCGAAGCGCTGGGCACGATCGCTCAGTTGCGCGCTCAAATCGAGAGTGAAATCAACTCCGTCCTGTTCCTGAGCCACGGTCTGACCAGTTATGTTGCCAGCAGACCTGATATCGAACCGGAGCAGTGGCGAGCGCTTTCCGCCGAGATACTGCGCGGTAGCCGCCATATCCGTAATATCGGTCTTGCGCCGGATAACATCATCTCCTTCGTCTATCCGTTGCAAGGCAACGAAGGCGCCCTCGGCCTCGATTACGAGCAGAATGAACGCCAGTGGCCGGCCGTTAAAATGGCCATAGAGGCGGGCAGCATGATTCTGGCCGGTCCCTTGGAACTGGTCCAGGGTGGGACGGGGTTGATCGCCAGAACGCCTATCTATGTTCACGGCATGCCAGCGGCCGGGGGGCGTTACTGGGGGCTGGCGTCAGTGGTCATCGATGCCGACTCCATGTTTGCGTCGGTGGGCCTGACGCCGGTCATCAATGGCTATCAGGTCGCCATCCGGGGAAAGGATGGTACGGGTGTTGATGGTGAGGTGTTCTTTGGCGATCCGGCTGTTTTTGCCCAGCCCCTGGCTGAAATGCAAGTGGTCTTTCCCAACGGTAGCTGGGTCATTGCCGCGCAACCTGCGTCCGCTTCCGCGCCGGTATGGATGAGTACCAACCTGGTTCGGATCATCGCTTACAGCGTGTTGGCGTTAGTGGTCGGCCTGCTGATCGTTCTGGTCAGGCTGTATCAAAACGTTCATGGCGAAGCGATGCATGATCCGCTGACAGGCTTGCCTAACCGCCGCTTGATGCTGGAGCGGATCAACCAGTTGATGGGCCTGCATGAGCGCACAGGCGTCTGTTTTACGCTGTATTTTATCGATCTCAATGAGTTCAAGCCGGTTAACGACCGTCTTGGCCATCTGGCCGGTGACGCACTGCTTAAAACCGTGGGTCAACGCCTGGCTGGCGCTGTAAGGGGCACGGATACGGTGGCTCGGACCGGCGGAGACGAGTTCATGGTGCTTCAGCCGATGGTCCGTGACGCGGCGGAAGCCAGCCGGATCGTCGAGAAGATTCAGAAGTCACTGTTCCAGCCGTTCAGTTACCGGCAGGAAAGTATCGATATCTCCGCGGCGATCGGGTTCGCATGTTTTCCTGATGAGGCGCTTAATGTCGATGATCTGGTGCGCCTGGCCGACGATCGGATGTACGCAGCGAAGCACGCCCACAAACAGGACAGCAGAGAGATCGGGGAGGCTGTTTGAATTGGCTTTGCGGTAGACAAAAAAATGCCGCACAAGGTGTGCGGCAGTACGATAACTAGAGATAACGCAAGGAAAAGTAAAAACTGGAAGGGTGTGTGGAATGAATCCTCGCATCAGCGCGTGTACCCCAACAACAACGACAGAATGCACACCCCCTCCCGAACACTTGTAATGCTAAAGTCTAAGCAGGCTTTCGACAAATGATGGTTAATTCGTTTTTAGGTGAATTTAACTCAGCTAATTTGTGGTCTGGTTATAGCGGCCAGCACTCTTTAAATCGGCCTGCTTTTTCAGTGATAGTGCCGAGTTCACCGCTATAGCCCCCAGAATAAAAGCCCCTCCCAGTACCGTGCGTGACGGCAGCTCTTCACCGAGGGCCCACCAGACCCAGACCGGGCCGAGTATCGTTTCGATGAGTAAAACAAGACTGACCTCCGGAGAGGGCAGGTGCCGGGTGGCACTGAAGATGAGCAGCGTCGCCAGCGGAATCTGGATCAGCCCCATCAGTGCGAGCCAGCCATAGCTGCTGGCTGTCTGCTGCAGCGGATCGGCAAGAGGCCAGCAGATCAGCGCTGTCACCAGCCCGGAGCCGGCAACCAGCGGGAGTCTTGGCAGGTCGGGCACACGGCGCAGCAGTGTCAGGGCTGCCGCCATACCGAAGGCCAGAATAAGTGCCAGCAGATCACCGAGCTGTCCCGGCTGGCCAAGTGATGCGGAGAAGACGATGATCACGCCGGTAATCGCGAAAAGGATTGAGATCACCGTTCGCCTCGGCGTACGTTCACGGAACAAGAGCCAGGAGATCGCCGTGGCAAACAGCGGAGCGCTGGCGAGGATGACGACGGTGTTAGCCACGTGAGTATGGCTTACGGAAAACACGAACAGGCCGGAATTGATGCCATAGAGCGTGGCGGCGGTAATCGCGAATGCCCATAAACGGGGGGTGTCAGGCCAGTTGATCCGGCGGCGACGGAACCAGCAGATGGTGCCAGCGGATAGCAGAATCAGCGCACCGCGCCAGAACGCCACGTCGGCGCCGGTGGTATCGGCCAGGCGTATCAGCAGGGCATCGAAACTGAGGACAAAAACGCCGGCGATGGCCAGCATCAAGCCGTGCTGACGGGCAGGATCTGTGTGCATAGGGAGGCTCGAACGGGAAAGAAAGGGAGGGGAGCCAGCGAACGCGGCTCCCCGGGTTTAGTTAATCAGCGTGCTTTAAGCGCATCAGCCAGTTTGGCGGACAGCTCGCGCAGAGAGCTTTCGGTGGTTTTCCAGTCGATACAGGCATCGGTCACGGACACGCCATACTTGAGATCTTCGAGGCGTTCCGGAATAGACTGGCTGCCCCATCCCAGGTTGCTTTCGATCATCAGGCCGATGATCGAGCGGTTGCCTTCAAGAATCTGGCTGGCGGCGTCTTCAGCAACCAGGGGCTGAATGGCCGGATCCTTGTTGGAGTTGGCGTGGCTGCAGTCGATCATGATGTTCTTGCTCTGGCCGGCTTTCTCCAGGGCCTGCTCACACAGTTTGACGCTGACGGAGTCATAGTTCGGTTTGCCGTTGCCGCCACGCAGCACCACGTGGCCGTAGGCGTTACCGCGGGTACGAATGATCGCTACCTGGCCTTCGTTGTTGAGACCGAGGAAATTGTGCGAGTGGCTGACCGATTTCATCGCGTTAACGGCAACGTCCAGGCTGCCGTCGGTGCCGTTCTTGAAACCGACCGCGCAGGAGAGACCGGAAGACATTTCGCGGTGCGTCTGGGATTCGGTGGTACGGGCGCCGATGGCGGACCAGCTGATCAGATCCTGAATGTACTGCGGCGAGATCGGGTCCAGCGCTTCGGTGGCCAGCGGCAGCCCCATTTCGGACAGATCGATCAGCAGTTTACGCGCAATATGCAGACCCTCTTCGATATCGAACGAGTCGTTCATGTGCGGGTCGTTGATCAGGCCTTTCCAGCCCACAGTGGTACGTGGCTTCTCAAAATAAACACGCATGACCAGGTAGAGGTTGTCTTTCAGCTCATCGGCCAGGGCTTTGAGCTTGCGGCCATATTCCAGTGCTGCTTCCGTATCGTGAATGGAGCAGGGGCCAACTACAACCAGCAGACGTTTGTCCTTGTGATCCAGGATGTCGCGGATCACCTGGCGTCCTTCCATGACCGCTTCGGCCGCTGCCTCGGTGATCGGCAGCTTGGCTTTGAGCTCGTCGGGGGATACGAGCGCGGTGGTGGATTCTACATTAAGGTCTTCTACGCGTTTATCGGTCATTTCTTTTTCCTGAAGGCGATCTCTAGAGTGTGGCGTCCTTATCACGCCAAGGACGCTCTTTTTATCATATAAAGGTTACCCTGACACAGGTGCGAACGCTATTTCTGCGACCTGCGACAAACTGTCCGGGTGCGGGGCGGTCCGGGGCGGTGGTAATATGGCTGCGCTTGAACCGCTTCTGACATCAGGAGTCAGAACATTTATCCGGTTTTTTGAACGATTGTAAGGACCTGCCCTTGGGTACTCGGCTTGTTTCTGCTGTAAAAAATCTGTTTTTCTTGCTGCTGTTTATACCGGCACTAGCCCAGGCTGGCCTGTTCGATAGTATCGGTGCCGGCAAGGGGCAGCCGCTGCCGGTGGAGCAGGCTTACCAGATGCGCATAGAAGCGGTGAGCCCGGGGCGTTTCGATCTGGTCTGGCAGATGGAGCCCGACTATTACCTCTATCGGGACAAGGTTATCGTCACACCCGGCGAAGGGGTTCAGGTGGTTGATCGCCGCAATGCGGAATCGATCACCAAGGATGACCCGCTGTTCGGACAGGTTGAGGTTTACTACGACGAGGCCCGGATCAGCCTGCTGGTTGGTGGGGAAAAGGGCGTCACCGAGGGCACCCTGGATGTCAGTTACCAGGGCTGCTGGGAAGGGGGGATCTGTTACCCGCCGGTGAGCGAGCAGGTGGATGTGACCGACCTGGTCTCCGCCGCTGGACTGCGCTGGGTGGAGGATGCCCCGTTTGGCGCAAACAGTACCTCTGCGGACGGTGGCAGTGCTCCGCGGGACGCCGGGCTACCAGTTAACGAGCAGACACACTTTGCAAACCTGCTGGCCGGCACCTCGTTGCTGGTTACGCTCGGTGCTTTCTTCCTCGCCGGTCTGGCGTTGTCGCTGACTCCCTGTGTATTTCCTATGATCCCGATTCTGTCCGGGATTATCGTTGGCCATGGACACAAAATCTCTACCGGCAGGGCCCTGTTCCTGTCGTTTGTCTACGTGCTGGCGATGGCGCTGACCTACACCGTGGCCGGTGTTATCGTCGGCTTGTTCGGTGCCAATATTCAGGTGGCACTGCAGAACCCCTGGGTGATTTCGGTCTTTGCGGCGCTGTTCGTGGCGCTGTCCCTGTCGATGTTCGGTTTTTATGAGCTGCAGATGCCGAAGGCGCTGCAGAGCCGCGTTAGCGAGGTCAGTTCCCACCAGAAAAGCGGCTCGGTGACCGGTGTGGCGGTAATGGGCCTGTTGTCGGCACTGATCGTCGGGCCCTGCATGGCGGCGCCTCTGGCGGGCGCACTGATCTATATCGGCCAGACCGGTGATCCGGTGCTCGGTGGTGCGGCGCTCTTCGTGCTGTCCCTGGGTATGGGGTTACCGCTGCTGCTGGTGGGTGCATCGGCCGGCCGTTTGCTACCCCGGGCTGGCGCCTGGATGGAAGGCGTGAAGGCGGCTTTCGGCGTGGTGCTGCTGCTCATGGCCGTCTGGATGCTGGACCGTATCTGGCCGGTTGAGATTACCATGGCACTGGTGGGTGTGATCCTGATCGTCAGCGCGGTCTATCTGAATGTATTCGAACGCTTGGGTGAGCACCACGGCGGCTGGCACAAGCTCTGGAAGGGCGCCGGTATCATATTGGCCATATACGGTATCGCTTTGCTGGTCGGCGTCTTGTCCGGCAGCCGCAACCTGTTGTTCCCGTTGCAGGGGCTGGCAGGGGCTCAACAATCTGCTGGACAGGCCCAGGGCGCTATACAGACGCGCTCCCAGCTGGGCTTTACCCGGGTTACCAGCCTTGCAGAGCTTAAGCCGCTACTGGCTCAGGCCGAGGCTGATAAACGTCCGGTGATGCTCGATTTCTATGCCGACTGGTGCGTCAGCTGTGTTGAGCTTGAGTATGTGACCTTTGCCGATCAGGGGGTACAGGCGCGACTGGCTGATTTCAGCCTGATCAAGGTTGATGTTACGGCCAATGATGCCGACGCCAAGGCGCTGAACCAGCGCTACCAGGTGTTTGGTCCGCCGGTGCTTATCTTTCACGATGTGAATGGCCAGGAACGCCCGGCGATGACCATGGTTGGGGTGATCGAGCCGGAGGTGTTCCTGTCACGTATCGCTACTCTCTAAATCAAAAAAGTCTAAATCGAACTTATTCTAAATCGAGCTTATTCCAGCCCGCACCTATTGAGCCGGCCGTCAGGTTTTTTGCTTCAGTCGTTACTGCGGGTCTGCCAGCTGACCTCGGACGTGAGCATATAACCGGCGCCGTAGACCGTTTTTATGATGGTCGGGTGGCGCGGGTCGGTTTCGATCTTCTTGCGTATCCGCGACATTCTCACATCGATGCTGCGATCGAACGGCTCGGCATATCCCTGCAGCAGCTGATCCCGCGACAGTATCTGTCGTGGCGAACGTAGCAGCAGGGTCAGCAGCGAGGCTTCCGCCGCTGACAGGATCTCGCTTCGGTTCTGCTCTTTCTGCGTCAGCGACAGGGTTGCCGGGTCGAATACCCAACCGGCAAAGGCCGCCATTCTTGGTTGTTCGACACTGGCGGCGGCTTCGATATGTTCCAGTCTGCGGAACAGGCTGTTGACCCGCGCCACCAGTTCGCGGGGATCGAAGGGCTTGATCAGGTAGTCATCGGCGCCGAATTCGAGACCCAGGACCCGGTCGCTGGTACTGTTTCGTCCCGAGATAATGATCACGCCAAGGCCCAGCGAATCACACAGCTGGCGCACAATGGCCGTGCCATCCATGTCGGGCAGGCCCAGATCGATGATGCAGAGATCGGGTTTGCGCCGGTTCAGTGCATTGGTCGCCTGGGCGCCTGTCCTGAAGGAGCGGGTGTCATAACCATGCCGATTCAGCTCGTCGGCGACCAGACTGCAGATGTCCGGTTCATCATCGACGATATAAACAAGTTTCTTCTTCACCTGTAATTATCTCTCTTGTTCTTGATCCAGGGGCTGTCGGGCGCGGGGGCTGAGCAGGGCCTGCCCGAGTTGTTCGCGTGTGAAGGGTTTGCGTAACAGCGGCAGGTGCCTGCAGTCGCCCGGGCGCTCGTCGTGACGTGAGGCGTAGCCGCTGATCAGGACGGCGGCGGCTTTCGGCCAGGTGTGGCGCAGCTGCCTGGCCACGTCAAAACCGCTGATTTTGCCCGGCATCACCACGTCACTGACCAGACCCTCAAGCTCCGGCAGGGTCTCGATCAGCTCGCAGGCTTCATCGGGCGTCTGGCTTTCGATCACCTGGTAACCCAGGGCGGCCAGCTGCCCGCGGGTCACCTCGCGTACATCGTCGTCATCATCGAGCAGCAAAATAAGTCCCCGACCCGGGGTTGCCGCGCCCACCTCAAAGTCAGCTGTGCTGCAGGCATTCTGTTCACCAGCAACCGGCAGAAGCAGGGTGACGCAGGCGCCACCGCATGGATGATTAGACAGAGCGATATAACCACTGCTCTGCTTGACGAAGCCGTACACCATACTGAGCCCAAGTCCCGAGGAGTTCTCCTCTTTGCGGGTGGTGAAGAACGGTTCGAAAGCGCGCTCGATCGCCTCCTGGCTGAAACCACAGCCGGTATCGCAGACGGAGACTTCAACGTAGTCGCCGGCCACTACCTGCTCATCCAGCAGCAGAGTGGTGGTGACGCTGCGGTTGGCCAGATGGATACGGATTTCGCCGCCGTCTGGCATCGCGGTGCGGGCATTGAACGCCAGGTTGACCAGCGCATCCTCAAGCTGGCCAGGGTCCGCCCGGGGTTGCCAGAGATCGTCGTCCATCTCGATGGCAAGGTTGATCGTCGCTGGCAGGGAGTTGCTGATCAGCGTTGCACAGTCGCTCATCAGCTCTCTCAGATCGATGCGCCGCGGCGACAACGGCTGGCGGCGGGCAAAGGCGAGCAGGCGGCGGGTAATATCAGCGCCCCGGCGGGTTGCCCTGATCGCCGGTTCGATATTGCGCAGCAGCGCCTTGGGGGTCTCGGGGTTATTCTGTATAGCGAGAAGATTACCTTGAAGTATCGATAATAAGTTATTGAAATCATGAGAAAGACCGCCCGCCAACTGACCCACTGTATGCATCCTTTGAGCGGCCTGGAGGCGCTGTTCACCCTCGCGCTCGGCGGTGATATCCAGTGACAGGTTGATCAACCCCAGCACCTGGTCCTGTTCCGGGTCGAAGGGGATCAGTGTGCGCTTGGTGATGCGTGTTTCCCCGTCATGTAGCAGCGGGTATTCAAAGGTGCTGCTGATACCCTGGAGTGCATCCTCTACCTGGGGCGTTATATCCCGGTACATGCTGTCACCGATCACTTCGCTCAGGTGCTTGCCGATAATGGCTTCCTTGGCGCGGCCGAAAGCGGCTGCGTAGCCCTCGTTGACAAAGACGTAGCGCTGGCGGTTATCGATATAGGCGATCTGCGCCGGCAGTGCATCGAGGATCAGTCGCTGGCGCTCCTCCATCAGCCGCAGGTTCTGGCTGGCAGCGCTGATCTCCTCCATCGCCTGGCGCAGCTGCTGGTTGCGCTGGCCAAGCTCCCGTGTGCGTTCGCTGACCTTGTCATCGAGTTGGGCGATGTTCTGGCGCAGACGATCGACCATGCGGTCAAAGGCACTGGCCAGCACGCCGATTTCGTCATCCCGGCGTATGGAGGTGGTTGCATCAAGCTGCCCGCTGCTGATGCAGTGGGCGGTCTCCGAGAGTCGGCGGATCGGTCGGGTGATGTAATTGACGAAGATATAGGCCAGCAGCAGGGCCGCAAGCAGGGCGATGGTGGCGATCACCAGAATGCGGTCGGTGAGCACCTCGGAGCTGGCCTGCAACTCTTCAAGGTAAACCGATGAGCAGATATACCAGTCAAAGCCAGGCAGATAACGCACCAGGGAGACCTTCTCGTAGCGGTAATTACCCGGATCGGTGGGGCGATCCCAGTGGTAGTAGAGCTCACGCCCGGTATCGGCCACGGAGATCAGATCCTCCATGATGGTGTTGCCGGTCACCGGGTTTTTCAGAGTGCGGAACACGGCGCCGTCTATGTTGCGGTTGGGGTGTACCAGCATGCGACCGTTGCTGTCGAAGATAAACAGGTAGCCGGTTTCCGCAATCTTGATCCCGGCAAAGGCTTCGCGTAGCTCCGCCAGCGCCTGCTCGCGCCGGGCCTGTACCTCGGCCTCCACAGCGTCGATATACACGCCGGAGCCGATAACGAAATTCCATTCGGGGAAGTATTTGACGTAGGAAAACTTCTCCAGTTTTTGATCTTCGTTAAGGCGGTTCCAGCGGTAGTTGTAAAAGCCTTCGCCCTCGGCCATCGCCTGGTCGATGACCTTCGGCATGATCGGGTGGCCGCTCTCGTCCAGCAAGTCCTGGACGCTGCGCCCCTGGTAGGCGGTATCCGGATGCGAGACGAGGGTGAAGGACTCATCGGCTATCCAGACGTAGTCGCCGTCACCGTAGGTCAGGGAGCGTAGCTGCTCGAACACATAGCGTCGCGCGGCGGTGTCGTCCATGCCGCTGTCCCGCGCCAGGCGATATTGATTGCGGAAGAAGAAAAAAGCCGAGTCGACCACGGCCCTGAGGCGCTGGCGGTGAGACTCCAGTACCTGCTCACGATATTCCCGCGAGCTGTCGTGCATCTTGTCGGCGAGTTCAAACACGTTATTAAGCGCGATATGGCTCGCATTGCGCTCGATATCGAACACGTTTTTCTGAATCAGCGGAACTGAATAGAGATAGAACGCCGCGATGATTGCCGCAATGATGGCGAAAATACCCAGCAAAAAGCGTTGTGTAAGATTGGACGTGAGCACCAGTTAATCCGCAGCGTTCGTTATCGTTTTATCGCAGCATCTGTAGAGCAGACCCATAGTAAACCACTTCTATGGGTGCGGGGATCACCTGTTACATTTCGTTATATTTGCGAAAAAGTGTCGAAAAACTCCTGTCCTAATGTCGTTAGCGTCTGATAACGACTCTGACTTCAGCACGCCTGCAGAGATAACAATAACGAGGTGCTCTTCCATGTCTGCAACAGCTACGAGTATTTTCGACCAGCAGCTTGATCGCAACGGCGCCAACTACGCCACACTGACGCCGGTCAGCTTCCTGGAGCGCTCCGCCCAGGTTTACCCCAACCGAACCGCCGTCGTGCATGGCAAAGTGAGACGCAGCTGGCTGGAAACCTGGCAGCGCTGCCGGCGCCTGGCCAGCGCGCTACAGCAGCTGGGTGTTAACAGCGGTGATACGGTTTCCATTATTGCACCCAATATTCCCGAACACTACGAAGCGCATTTTGCCGTGCCGATGAGCGGGGCGGTACTGAACAGTATCAACACCCGGCTCGACCCCGAGGCGGTGGCCTTCATCATGGAGCATGCGGAGACCCGCGTACTGCTGGTTGATCGCGAATTCTCCACCGTTGTGTCCCGCGCCCTTAAACTGATGTCACGTCATCCGATTGTGATCGATATCGATGATCCCCAGTACGAGGGCGGCGAGTTGATCGGGCAGATGGATTACGAAGCACTGCTGGAAACTGGTGATGAGGCGTTTGATTACGTTCCGCCGGCTGACGAGTGGCAGGCGATCTCCCTGAATTACACCTCGGGCACCACCGGTAATCCCAAAGGCGTGGTGTACCACCACCGCGGTGCTTACCTGAATGCCCTCAGTAATATCGTTTCCTGGGGGATGACCGAGAAGCCGGTCTACCTCTGGACCCTGCCGATGTTCCACTGTAACGGCTGGTGTTTCCCCTGGGCCGTGGCGGCGGTCAGCGGGACCAACGTCTGCCTGCGTCATGTGCGGGTGGAGCCGATCTATGACCTGATTCGTAATGATGGCGTGACTCACTTCTGCGGCGCACCGATTGTGCTCAATATGCTCAACGGCGCAGCCGATGAGCTGAAGCAGGGGATTGCGCAACAGGTCAGAGTGATGACCGCCGGCGCGGCGCCTCCCGCTTCAGTGATCGAAGGCATGGAGTCGCTCGGCTTCTCGGTTACTCATGTCTATGGCCTTACCGAGACCTACGGCCCGAGCGTGGTCTGTGCCTGGAAAGGCGAGTGGGATGAGTTGAGTCTGAACGAGCGGGCACGGTTGAAATCACGCCAGGGGGTTAAGGCGCCAATGCTGGAAGGACTGAAGGTTGCCGATCCGGTAACCCTGGAGCCGGTGCCCGCCGATGGGCAGACCATCGGTGAGATCATGATGCGTGGCAACCTGGTGATGCGTGGTTACCTGAAAAACCCGACGGCCAGTGAAGAAGCGTTCGCCGGCGGCTGGTTCCATTCAGGTGATCTGGCGGTTTGCTATCCCGACGGCTACGTGGAGATCAAGGACCGGTCCAAGGATGTGATTATCTCCGGTGGGGAAAACATCTCCAGCATTGAGGTGGAAGATATTCTCTACCGCCATCCGAAGGTGCGTGAGGCCGCGGTTGTCGCGCGGCCGGATGAAAAATGGGGCGAAACCCCCTGTGCCTTCGTTACCGCAGAAGGAGAGGTGACCGAGGAGGAGATCATCCAGTTCTGTCGCGAGAACATGGCTCACTTCAAGGTGCCGAAAACGATTATCTTCGGTGACCTGCCGAAAACCTCCACCGGCAAGATTCAGAAATACATTTTGAGGAACCGTACGCGCGAGCTCTGAGCTACCCGCCTGCTGACGTAACGAACTCATAGTGATGCCAGAAGCACTCCAATTCCTGGCTTTCAGGAGCGCTTTCCCGCGCTCCTTTTTTTTCGGTTGCGTCGATACATTTCGTTGCATTGTCGAAAGATTTGCGACGCATTCCCGGCGTTTACTGACAGCGTGAAGCCCTCACTGAGCTGCAGTTAGGCGGCCACCACACTAACAAGAATAAGGTTAAAGACATGTCGATAGTTAACCGTGAACACGGCGCCGAACAGCCACACTGGCCACTCGGTCCCTTCAAAATACGCCTCCCCCTGGTCCATTACCGCCTGGAAACCCCGGAGATGATCCAGGGCCTGATCATGTTTGTGGTCGGCCTGGCGATGATTCCGTTGCTGGAAAACTACCTGGGGATGCCCTATGAGGCCGCCCTGGCGTTTACCTTCGTCGCCGGGCTCGGTTATATACTGCCGGCGCTTCTCGGCGTACCGCTGGTGCCGGGCTGGATTACGCCGGCGATACCGGTGGTTCTGCTCTACCTCAAGGGGTTTGAGCCTGGGCCCGAGGCGATCAAGGCGATGTTCGCCCTGCAGCTGGAGGTCACCCTTATCTTCCTGATCCTTGGAGTGACGCGCCTGGGCTCCAAGCTGGTGGATGTGATCCCCAACTCGCTGAAGGCTGGCATTATCATTGGTGCAGGTATTGCCGCCCTGATGGGTGAGCTGAAGACCGGCGGCCGCGTGGATGCGACCCCCATATCGCTGCTGATCGGTGCGATTATTTCCGCCTATGTGCTGTTCTCTCTCTCTTTCAAAAACGTGGTAAATGCCAGCCCGCTGGCAAAACGGATCGCCAACTTCGGTATGGTGCCGGGCATGATCATCGCCATGGCGATCGGCTGGACCACCGGTGAATATGCGGTGCCAGAGATCGAGTGGGGTATTACGCAGCCAGACTTTGCCCTGATGTGGCAGTACCTGACATTTACCATCGGCTTCCCCGGCTGGGACGTGTTCCTGCTGGCGATTCCAACCGCAGTGATCGCCTATGTGATCGCCTTTGGCGATATCGTCGTGGGCTTTACGCTGGTGAAGCGTATGGATCATCTGCGCAAGGACGAAAAGATCGATGGCAGTGTTGACCGTGTGCACCTGGTGACCGCGCTGCGTAACCTGCTGCATTCATTCTTTGCGCCCTGGCCGGGTCTGGCCGGACCGCTCTGGACCGCCGCGCACGCCACCGTTGCCGAGCGTTACGCCATGGGTCGCAAGGCGATGGATTCGATCTACAGTGGCGGCGGCACTTTCTGGCTGACCGGCCTGGTGGCCCTGTTCATCCTGCCGCTGGTGACACTGTTCAAGCCGGTACTGCCGATCGCGCTGTCACTGACGCTGATTCTGACCGCCTACATCTGCATCATGGTGGGCATGGAACAGCTGAAGAACCCGACCGAACGCGGTGTGGCCGGTATCGTGGCGGTGACTCTGGCGATGCCGGATCCGAAGTCCACGGTTTACGCGGTTGTTATTGGCCTGGTGCTCTACTTCCTGATCGAGCGGCCAAAGCTGTTCGGCAAGCATGCGCCGGAGGATGAGGTGATCTTCGCTGATGAGCCGGGTCAGGAGGGTCAGCCTGAGTTGAAGGAGAGGGCAGAGGCGTCCTGATCAGGTTTGTAAAAGACGAAAAACGCCCGCGCCGGAGAACCCGGCGCGGGCGTTTTTCATTGCGGCATCAGCGCAGGAAATCGCGGCTGATTTGACGGAAGCGTTCGTCTCCCGCCTTGCGCAGCCACTCGAATGCCACCATCTCACGGGTCACAATCTGTACGCCGTTATCGCGCAGGCGCTCTATGGCGGCGGCCTTGTTATCCTGGTTGCGCGAGCCGATGCAGTCCTGCACCACAAACACCTCACGACCGAGATCGTGCAGACGCAGCGCGGTCTGCAACACGCAGACATGGGCTTCCATACCGATGATGATCACCTGTTCGCTGCGCAACGCCTGCAGCGCCTCAGCGCAGGCGCTATCGTCACTGCAGGCAAAACTGAGTTTGGAGAAGGTCTGCTCACGTGGGATGCGGTGGCGCAGGGGCTCGACTGTTTCACCCAGCCCCTGAGGATATTGTTCGCTGGCCAGGACCGGGATATGCAGCCGGTTGGCGATATCGGTAAGCCAGCAGGCGTTGGCCAGCAGAGCTTTCTGATCGGCGATGGCAGGCGCAAGCCGCTCTTGAATATCGACTACCAGCAGGCAGCTGTTATCCGCTTGAATCAGCATCGTGGGGCCTCGGCGTAATCAGGAAATCAGTTATTATTATCGTCGCTTTGGGGCTTGTAGTACTGGGGCCAGTGCTCTTTGACCGCAGGGGAAAACTCGGCCAGGGCGTGGCAGCCGTTCAGAACCGGTGGCGGCGTTTCGCCCGTGTTCGCTTCAATCTGGTCCGCACGTTCCTTGTGAACCGACTGAAAGGCGGTGGTCGCCAGCGGGCCAAGCAGTTCCAGCAGGTGAGTACAGCCGGAGGTGCCGCCAAACAGCTCCTTGGTTTTACGGGTGAAGCCCGCCTCGATACGCAGCCCCTTGAGCAGGGTGTAACGCTCGGCGATGGAGGGACAGATACGCAGCGGGTGGTTGTCCATAACCGCCTCTGCATCGAGGATGTTCAGCTCCAGGTCGACCGTGATGCGGATCGACATCTCGTGTAGCGCCTCTCCAGCTGGCAAAATGCCGTTTTCGTGCTCATACAATTCAATATCCGCGGTCTTGGTATCTATCATATGAGCTTCGATATCCCAGAGCCCATCGGCACGTTTGAAGCCGTGGCAGGTAACCCGTCGGGTGTGCGACAGAGACCTCTCGGTGGGCGTTGATAATGGCATGGCGACTCCTGTTGTGCGACGCAAAAGGAGATTATGCCAGACCTTTACATGATTTTCAGAAGCATCAATTGGCAGATGAAAGAGACAACAGAGTTATTATCTCTCAAATGGAAACTACTTACCTTTTCCCGTTTCGATCCCGTCCTGCTGGAGCGCTGGTTTCAACTCAGGCAGCAGGTGTTCGTTGTCGAGCAGTGCTGCGCCTATGCCGATATCGATGGGCAGGATGGCAGGGCACTGCACCTGCTGGGAATGGTCACCGATGCGGTTACAGGAAACCGGATTGCCGCCGGCGCCCGGCTGTTTGCACCGCAGCATAACGCCGCTTTTTCGCGCATCGGGCGTGTGGTCGTCGCTGCGGAATATCGGGGCGGAGGGCTGGGGCGTGATTTAATGCGTGAAGCGATGAGTGCCTGCCTAGAGCGCTGGCCCGAGGCGCCGATCAGAATTGGCGCTCAGGCACACCTGGAAGCCTTTTACAGATCCCTGGGCTTCAGGGTTATCAGTGATGTGTATGACGAAGACGGCATTGCCCACATCGATATGGAATGCCGTCTGCCGATCAGTTGACCCGCCGGATCAGATCCTGGGCGGCGATGATGCGGGTGGAGATCTCTTCGATAGAGAAGTTGGTGGTATTGATAAACGGCAGATCCTGCTGCTGGAACAGGCGCTCTACCGTGCGTACCTCAAAGTCGCACTGATCCAGTGATGAGTAGCGACTGTTGGGTCTGCGTTCGTGACGGATCGCCGCCAACTGGAAGGGGTCGATGGTCAGGCCGTAGAGTTTGTGGCGGTATTTCTGCAGCACGTCAGGCAGCCTGGGGTTCTCCATATCCTCTTCCGTCAGCGGGTAATTGGCGGCACGCACGCCGAACTGCAGTGCCATATAAAGGCAGGTCGGTGTTTTACCGCAGCGTGATACGCCCACCAGGATAATGTCTGCCCGGTCATACTGCTGGGTGCGGGCGCCGTCATCATTATCCAGTGCAAAGTTCACCGAATCGATACGGTCCTTGTAACGATTCATCTCTATGATCGCGTGTGACTTGCCCACGGTGTAGGACGAATGGGTTTTCAGTTCACGCTCAAGCGGTTTCAGAAAGGTGGAGAAGACGTCGATCTTGAAGCCGTTGCTTTTCGCCAGTTCCGCACTCACATCCTCATTGACGATGGTGTCGAGCACGATGGCCGGTTCGCCATCCGCTTCACAGGCCGCGTTGATTTTCTCCACCGTTGCCCGCGCTTTTTCGACGGTGTCGATATAAGGCAGGGTGATCTTGTGAAAACGGATCGCTTCAAACTGCGAAAGAAGACTGTGACCGAGGGTTTCCGCGGTAATACCGGTGCCGTCGGAGATGAAGAAAGCAGTACGTTTCATGACTGAAAATAGCTCGAATCTAAACTACCCGTTTTCGCACATAACGGGTCTTTTGGGCGCAAAATCGGCGAAGTTTTGTAGTGAAATTACATTTCGCCAGACCGGCGATTTTTGTTTTCAGGTGCAGTATCATCCATGCCTTCAAACAAAATAACAATAATTATTCAGGTTGACGTTCAATTTCAGGAGTAACGGCTTTGCAGCAATATGTACTGCGCCTGGACCAGTCAGGCATGGGAGATGTGGACAAGGTAGGCGGCAAGAACGCTTCCCTTGGAGAGATGATCAGCAACCTTGCTGATGCCGGTGTAAGGGTTCCCGGAGGGTTTGCCACTACCGCCCAGGCCTATCGTGATTTTCTTGATCACGGGGGGCTGTCAGAAAAGATCAATGCGGCGCTGGATACTCTTGATGCTGAGGATACCCGTGCGCTGATCGAAACCGGCAGCCAGATCCGCAGCTGGATCATGGAAGCGGATTTCCAGCCGGAACTCGAGCAGGCGATCAATACCGCCTACGCCGAGATGACCGGTGACAAGGGTGATATTTCAGTGGCGGTACGTTCCTCCGCCACCGCAGAAGACCTGCCCGATGCATCTTTCGCAGGTCAGCAGGAAACCTTCCTCAACATCCGCGGGCTGGACAACATCAAGCACGCCATCAAGGAAGTCTTCGCCTCTCTGTATAACGACCGCGCTATTTCCTACCGCGTACACAAGGGCTTTGTACACGCTGATGTGGCCCTGTCTGCAGGTATTCAGCAGATGGTACGCAGTGAAACCGGCGCATCCGGTGTCATGTTTACCCTGGACACCGAATCCGGTTTCAACCACGTGGTCTTCATCACCGCCGCTTACGGCCTGGGTGAAACCGTGGTTCAGGGCGCGGTGAACCCGGACGAATTCTACGTATATAAGCCGACCCTGGCGCAGGGCACACCGGCTATTCTGCGCCGTACCCTGGGTTCGAAAGCGATCAAGATGGTCTACACCGATGACGGCAGCGCCGGCAAAGCGGTAGAAACCGTCGACGTGCCGATGTCTGATCGTCAGAAGTTCTGTATCAACGATGCGGACGTGGAGCAGCTGGCGCGGATCGCCGTGATCATCGAAAAGCACTACGGTCGCCCGATGGATATCGAGTGGGCCAAAGATGGTGACGATGGTCAGCTCTACGTGGTTCAGGCGCGTCCTGAAACCGTGCGCAGCCAGGGTAACGCCACCGTTATCGAACGCTACCTGCTTAAAGAAAAGGGCAAGATCCTGGTCGAAGGCCGTTCCATCGGTCACCGTATCGGTGCCGGCCCCGTGCGGATCGTCAGCGGTCTGGAAGCGATGCATGAAGTCCAGCAGGGCGACGTGCTGGTCACCGATATGACCGACCCGGACTGGGAACCGGTGATGAAGCGCGCCGCGGCCATCGTGACCAACCGTGGAGGCCGTACCTGCCACGCAGCGATCATCGCCCGTGAGCTGGGTATCCCTGCAATCGTCGGCTGTGGTGATGCCACCGAGCGTCTGCAGAACGGCCAGGAGGTTACCGTATCCTGCGCCGAAGGCGACACCGGCCGGGCCTACGAAGGTAAACTGGAGTTCGAACACCAGACCAACTCTGTCGAGCAGATGCCGTCGCTGCCGTTCCACGTGATGATGAACGTGGGTAACCCGGATCGCGCCTTCGATTTTCAGGCACTGCCTAACGCCGGTGTCGGCCTGGCGCGTCTGGAGTTCATCATCAACCGGATGATCGGTGTGCACCCCAAGGCGCTGATCAACTTCGATGAGCAGCCACGCGATGTGAAGCAGATCATCGAACGTCGTATCGCCGGCTACGCCAGCCCGGTGGACTTCTATGTCGACAAGCTGGTCGAAGGGATCTCTACCCTGGCGGCGGCCTTCTATCCGAAGAAGGTGATCGTGCGCATGTCGGACTTCAAGTCCAATGAGTACGGACACCTGATCGGTGGCGACCGCTACGAGCCGGGCGAAGAGAACCCGATGCTGGGCTTCCGTGGTGCGGCGCGTTACATCTCCGAGAACTTCCGCGACTGCTTCGAGCTCGAGTGCCGCGCACTCAAGCGCGTGCGTGACGAGATGCGCCTGACCAACGTCGAGATCATGGTGCCGTTCGTGCGTACGCCGGGCGAAGCCAAGCAGGTGGTCGAGATGCTGGAAGACAACGGCCTCAAGCGTGGCGACAACGGCCTGCGCCTGATCATGATGTGCGAGATCCCGTCCAACGCGCTGCTGGCGGATCAGTTCCTGGAACACTTCGATGGTTTCTCCATCGGTTCCAACGACCTGACTCAGCTGACCCTTGGCCTGGACCGCGACTCCGGTATCATCGCCCATCTGTTCGATGAGCGTAACGATGCGGTGAAGCGTCTGCTGGCGATGGCGATCGAAGCCTGCCGCAAGCAGGGCAAGTATGTCGGCATCTGTGGCCAGGGGCCGTCGGATCATCCGGATCTGGCGCGCTGGCTGATGGAGCAGGGGATCTCCAGTGTCTCCCTGAACCCGGATTCGGTGCTCGATACCTGGTTCTTCCTGGCCAACGAAACACCGGCCTGATACCAGGCTGACGACCGGCTGCTCGGGTGGACAGCACCGATCAGCCGACTATATCTTAAGGCGGTCACTCTTTATCCGGGTGACCGCCTTTATTATGTCCGCAGTGTTGCCCCATGACAGGAGTCTTTAATGGTTAAACTTATCTTCATCGAACCCAGTGGTGCCGAGCAGGAAGTGGAAGCGCCGGAAGGCTGGAGCCTGATGGAGGCAGCCTTTCACAACGGTGTTGATGGCATTGAAGCGGAGTGCGGCGGCTCCTGCACCTGCGCCACCTGCCATGTCTATATCGACGAGGGCTACACCGACAAGCTGGAGCCGATGAGCAGCAACGAAGACGAGATGCTCGATTGCGCCGCCGCCGAGCGCAAGGCCAACAGCCGTCTTTCCTGCCAGGTGGAGATCAAGGCCGAGTTTGATGGCATGGTGATCCAGACACCGGACACCCAGATATGAGCCAGCCCGACAGTGATGCGGGTCTCATCATTATCGGCGCCGGCCATGCCGGTGTCAGTGTGGCTGAGCAGCTGAGGCGCAAGCAGTACGCAGGGAAGATCACCCTGATCGGCAAAGAGCCCGGTTTGCCCTACCAGCGACCGCCGCTGTCCAAGCAATACCTCAAGGGGGAGTGGGATCGGCAGCGGGTACTGCAGCGCAACGCCGATTTTTACAGCAAGCAGCGCATCGACCTGATCGATGACGATCCGGTTATCTCCATCGATACCGACAACCGCCAGGTCACACTTGCCTCGGGGCAGAGCCTTGGCTGGAACAAGCTGGTGCTGACTACCGGTAACAGGCTGAAACGGCTGAATATCCCGGGGAGCGATACCGAGGGGATTCACTATCTGCAAAGCCTTGCGCACTCCGATGCACTGAAAAGCGCAATGTCAGCAGCCCAGCGGGCAGTGGTTATCGGCGGTGGCTATATCGGGCTCGAAGGTGCGGCGGCGATGGCGCTTGCCGGTATACAGGTCACGCTGGTCAACCGGTCACTGACACTGCTGTCCCGGTCCGCCAGTGGTCCGGTTTCTGACTGGCTCCTGCGCACCCACCAGCAGAAAGGGGTAAATTTGGAGCTCGGCCAGACAGTCAGTTCTATAGTGACAGAAAACGGCAGCGTATCCGGTGTTTGTCTCGACGATGGCCGGGCCCTGGAGGCCGATCTGGTGCTGGTCGGTATCGGTGTTGAGCCGGATACGGCGCTGGCAGAAGCGGCGGGTCTTAACTGCCGCGATGGGGTTCTTGTCGACTCAAAGTGTGTAACCTCTCACCCGGATATCCTTGCTGCCGGCGACTGCACACGCTTTGACCACCTTTTATATGAACGCTCGGTGCGGCTCGAATCGATCCAGAACGCGGTGGAGCAGGGCAAGCAGGTTGCCAGCACCCTCGTGGGTGAAAGCGTATCCTACAATGCGGTGCCCTGGTTCTGGAGCGACCAGTACGATGCCAAGCTGCAGATTGCGGGGCTTGCAGAAGGGCATGACCTGGAGGTGATCCGTGGTGACGAACATGGCGAGCGCTTTTCGGTGTTCTGCTATCAGCAGCGTAGGCTGGTCGCCGTGGAGTCTGTCAATGCGCCCGCGGATCATATGATGGCGCGGAAACTGCTGAAGGCAGGCGTCTCTCCGCTGCCTGATGATGCGGCCGATCCCGAATTTAACCTGCGCGGCGCCTTGCCTTCCTGATGCACTGCCGGTAAGTTCCGCGCAATATCTTTAACGCTCCAGTGGCTAATCGGTCAGCGGGGCTTCAAATCTCAGGACAGCATCGTGATCGAACTCGGACAACTCAACAGGCTTAAGGTTATTCGCGAAGTGGACTTCGGCGTCTATCTCGATGGCGGCGAAGCCGGCGGTATCCTGTTGCCGAAAAAAGAGGTGCCGGAAAATACCCGCGTCGGCGACAGCCTGCAGGTGTTTGTTTACCTCGACTCCGATGATTTCATGATCGCCTCCACCCGCAAACCGAGAGCGATGGTGGGCCAGTTTGCACGTCTGCGCGTTACCGACGTCAACAAGGTCGGCGCATTCCTCGATTGGGGCATGCCGAAGGAGCTGTTTCTGCCGTTCGCCGAGCAGCTGCGCCCGCTGACAGTGGGTGAGTGGTGCACGGTGTTTATCTACATCGATAACAGCGAACGTATCGCCGCTTCCGCCAAAACCGATCGCTTTATCGAAAAGAACCCCTCCGATCTGAAAGTCGGGCAGCTGGTAGAACTGTTGATCGCCCGACGCACGGATCTTGGCTACCCGGTGATCATTGACCACCGTTACGAAGGTTTGCTGCATCACCAGGATCTGTTCCGCGAGGTGAAGCCCGGTCAGCGCATGAGCGGCTTTATCAAACAGATCCTGCCGGATGGCAAAATCGACGTCATGCTGGATAAGCCGGGCTATGCCCGAGTTGACCCGCTGGCGCAGAAAATCCTCGATTATCTCGAAGCCCATGACGGCCACTGCCCGTTGGGCGACAAGAGTGACCCGGATGCGATCCGAGAGACCTTTGGCGTCAGCAAAAAAGCGTACAAAATGGCGCTGGGTTCGCTGATGAAAGCGGGGCGTATCAAGCAGGATCCAGAAGGCATCCGCCTGCTGGGCTGATAGCAACGGCGCATTCAGGTTTCAGGCCTGATCTGTTCCTCGATACGCGGAATGATCTCATCGCTGACAAACCGGTGCAGGGCGCTGGCGTAACCGGAGCGGCCCGAAGGGTTATCCGTGTTGGAGGTAATCACAACGCTCAGCTCCAGTGCCGGCACCACGTACAGCATCTGACCACCGTAACCCCAGCCATAATAGGTCTGATAATCCCCCAGCCTGCGCAGAAACCAGGCGTAACCGTGCAGATCGTCGGTGTAGATCGATTGAGTGCGCGGTTGCCAGCTTTGGCTGATCCACTCCTTCGAAACTATCCGCTGGCCGTCTTCTGTCACGCCGCCGCGCCGGTAAATTTCACCAAACTCAAGCAGTGAAAGCGGTGTCATGCCGACCTGGTTGCCGCCCATGGGAACGCCCTGGGGATCGGTGATCCAGCTGCTGACGCGCACGCCTGCCGGCTCAAACCAGGCGTTGAACTGCCGGTAGGTGGACCGGCCTGTTCTGTCCATGATGATGGCTGAGAGCAGATGAGTATTGCCGGATGAGTAGAGCATGCCGCCACCGGGTTCATCTTCAAAGGGACGTGACAGCACATATTTAACCCAGTTGCTGGAGTTCACCCAGCGGCCATAATTCTGGCCACTGGTGCGTTGCAGTCCCGCCTGCATCGAAAGCAGATGACCGACATTCAGTTGCTCCAGTAACGGGTCAGGGGCCGCCGGGATCTGATCCGGCAGGAGTTCAACCACCGGGGTTTCCACCGATGCGATCAGCCCTCTGTCGATCGCTATCCCAACCATCGCCGACATCAGTAGTTTGGAGGCGGACTTAATGTTAGTGGCTGCATCCGGGTTGCCACCATTAATGCCAGCGGCTAATACCAGCTGGTCTTTATGGGCGATGTGCAGGGTGCGGATGGACGAAAACTGCTCGGCGCGCTGCAACAGCTGTTGCTGTCGCGGAATATCGGCGCTGGCGGGTGCCGCCTGGGCCAGCAGAAGAATGCCGGTCATCAGTCCGGTCACCATGCGATGAATACCTTTGTATCGCCCGAGACCGGACCGGACATTACCGGTTGTGTGATTCGGTAGTAACAAACGCAGGCTCCTTGCGGGTTGGCGGCTGTAGTTGTGGCCTGTGACGGTAAACGGCATTGTTGTAATGACAGCCTGAGTCCCGCAGGAGTTCGCTACTCTCACCTGAAGTTAACGATTTAAGCCGAGCCTCCGCGTCATCGGCAATCAGGTATGGTTTGACGGGGCAGGGAAATCCGGCCCGGACGCCTTGGGTGGCGGTCGTCCCGGCAACAGCCGCGGGGCCTGCTTTCAGGCGTCGGTCTCTGCTGGTACATTCCCAATGCTTAGCGGGCTGGTATCGGCGAAAGGATGTCACCCGAGTCTGCCATTAAGAGATAGCGGATAATGCTCGTCTTCTGGATACTTGTTCCGATTTTTGTAGCGCTGGGCCTCTACCTGCTGTGGTATGCCCGACGGCGTCGCGCCATGCTTGAAGCCTTTGCCAAAGAGGCCGGGTTGAGGATGCAGCCCCGGGCTGAAGCGTCTTTGGAGGCGCGGCTGGAACGCTGTTTTTCGCTGCAGCAGCCGGGCCTGGTAAGGAGTTTCGGCCAGCTGGCGAGCCTGGTTAAAGGCGACCCCGTTTGGATTTTCCGCTCCGTAGAGCTGCTTGACCTGAACCCGCACGGACAGGCTCAGTCTACTCACTTCAACCGCATTGCTGCACTCTTCCCGGTACCCGACACACTCAATTCCGAGTTCTTTCTGCTGGACAAGAACGGTCAGGCCAGAAGCCTGCTACCCGGAAGTGCGGCGCCAGACACCAAATTTGTCGCAATGGTAAATGAGGTAGCCCGCAGCAGCGGGGCACGGCATCCGCTGTCGGTCACCTGTTCGCGTGGCAGCGGGCTTATCTATTTCGAGCCTTTCGTGGTGGGCGGTGAAACCCTGGATGATGTCAAAGCGCTGTACCGTATCGCGCAGGGCATATCTCAGCGGCTTGGATGATAATAGCGCCCGGTTTTTCGATTACGCCGGACGGAGGGGTAGATGCAGTTAGCGACTTGCAGTTTTCCGGGTGAGGGAGAGCAGATCCTCACCATACTGAACGATGCGATCCAGAACTCGACGGCGCTCTATGATTACGAACCGCGCACCCTGGACAGCATGGCGCAATGGTTCGACACCAAGACTGAAAACGACTATCCGGTGATTGGGGCGTTTGAGTCCGGCCGGTTAATGGGCTTTGCCACCTACGGCAGCTTTCGCGGTTTTGCCGCGAACCGGTATACGGTGGAGCATTCGGTTTATATCGATAAGGCTTACCGTGGCCGCGGTCTCGGAAAAATCCTGCTGGCCGAGCTTATAGATGCGGCGATACAGCAGCAGTACCACGTCATGGTTGGTGCCATCGATGCGACGAACCTGGCCAGTATCTCGCTGCATGAAAAGCTTGGCTTTACCCATGCGGGCACGCTCAAAGAGGTAGGCTTCAAGTTTGGACGCTGGCTGGACCTGGCGTTTTATCAGAAGCTACTTGGGACTCGGGTGACTCCCGGCGAGGGCTCTAAATAGGGCATAGCATACCCGGATTATGTATTGCGGCCACAACTTAGGTGCTTTATGCAGCCAGGGAGTAATCGCCGTTGCTATGCCAGCGATGACTCCCTGAACGCCTTATTTCATCAGGTGCACCAGCCAGAGCGTGATAGGCGGGAACGCCACCAGAATAATCAGGCGGATTACATCGACGCCGATAAACGGCAGCAGGCCCTTGAAAATCGCCTTGAAGGAAACCTCCGGCAGTGTCGATTTCAGTACGAATACGTTCATGCCGATGGGCGGTGTTATCAGGGCGATCTCGGTAGCAACCACCACGATGATCCCGAACCAGATAAGATCAAATCCGTTAGCCACAATCATCGGTGTAAACAGCGGCACGCAGATCAGGATGATCGCTAGTGAGTCCATGACGCAGCCAAGCAGCAGGAACACCAGGAGTACCGCGAAGATCGTCTGATACGGAGTCAGTCCCATCTGTTCGACAAACTCGAGCACACCCTCGGCAAGGCCCGAGAAGGAGATCAGCTTGGCAAATAGCATGGCGCCAAAGAGCACGCTGTAGAGCATCACCGAGGTGAAGGCGGATTCAAGGAAGATATGCTTGAAATCGGAGCGGCTCATGCGACGCTGGAACAGCGAGATAATCAGCGCGAATCCTGCGCCCATGCCGGCCGCTTCGGTAGCGGTAAAGATACCGGCGTAGATACCACCGATGATCAGCAGGAACAGCAGGCAGAACGGCCACACCCCTTTCAGGGAACTGATCTTTTCATCCAGGCCGGCCTTCTCACCACGCGGCGCATGAGCCGGGCTCACACGGGCGATAACGTAGATCGCGAGCATGTAGAACGCCAGTCCCATCAGGCCGGGAATCACGCCGGCAATAAACAGGTGGCCGATGTTGGTCTGGGTCAGAATGCCGTAGATCATCAGGATGATGGAGGGCGGTATCAGGATACCCAGGGTACCGCCGGCGGCGATCGATGCCGAGGCCAGCGAGTCCGAGTAGCCGTATTTTTTCATGCTCGGGTAGGCGACCTTGGACATGGTGGCTGCCGTTGCCAGGCTGGATCCGCAGACCGCACTGAAACCGGAGCAGGTGACCATGGTGGATAGCGCCAGGCCGCCACGGATATGCCCGAAGTAGGCGTTGGCGGCGCGGAAAAGGTCAGAGGCGATGCCGGTACGGGAGAGAATATTACCCATCAGGATAAACAGGGGCACCACCGCGAGCTCATAGGAGAACACCGCTTCGGACACAGTCATCGAGGTCATCGTCAGGGCAGTATCAAATCCCAGGTCGATGCCGATACCCACTATTGAAACGGTCAGCAGCGCAAACGCCAGGGGTACACGCAAAAAGGCCAGTAGCAGCACCGCTGCCAGTGCCAGAAGTCCCGTGGTCATATCGATTCCTCCGGGTGAATATCGTCACTTTTCTGAGCAGGCAGGATGTTCGCGATGGCGCTGATCAGGCAGCTCAGGCTGATCAGTGCGTACATGTAGCTGCGCGGGATCATCAGCTCCTGACTGACTTCCTGGATATCGACTGCATCCAGGGTCGCGTAGGCAAACTGATAACTGAGAAACAACAGAATAACGGTGCCGAGAATCGATACCAGCGCGCGCCACCAGCGCATGGAGCTGTGCAGGATATAGCGGTCGAACAGGTCAACGACCAGGTGGCCCCGGGCTGAAGTCAGCAGCGGAAGCCCGCAGAATACGATGACGGCCATCAGGTGTTCGGTGACGTCATGTGCGCCGTAGATCGGTGTGCCGAACAAGCGGCGACCGATCACATCGGCGAAGGTCAGGGCCACCATCGCCAGCAGGGATCCGATCAGCAGCACCTGGATCACGCGTCGAACGCGACTAATGAATATAAGCATAATGGACACCGGGTTTCAGAAGGGCCGCCTGGGGCAGCCCTTCGGTTATCGACTTAGTCGTTGGCCAGTTCCTGGTAGCGCTGGCGGTAGTAGTCCACCATTTCCATGGGGGCTTCGACTTCAAACTCTGCGCCCTCGGCGGCCCACTCCTTGAGCATCTGGTCGGAAACGGATTCGATCTTCTCGAGCAGTTCCGCAGACGGTGCATCGAAGGTGTGACCGGCTTCTTCCAGCTCGGCTCTGGCGGCCTGATTTTCGCGGTCGAATTCGCCGCCCCAGAGGCGTGCGAACATTTCACCTGACACGCTCATGATTGCCTCGCGGTCCGCTTCCGACAGCTTCTTCCATTTCTTCTCATTCATGACAAAGAAGAAGGTGGCGTCGTAAAAACCGCCGGGGATCATGGTGTGGTGCGGCAGCATCTCGGCAATGCGGAAATTGACCACTGACTCGAGAGGGTTAAGAGACGCATCGATCACGCCGCTCTCAAGCAGTTCGTACGCTTTGGTGGCGGGCGCTGCAATAGGCACGGCGCCCAGGTCCGACAGCAGCCGTTTCTGGATCGGGCCGCCCATGCGGATCTTCTGGTTTTCCAGGTCAGCGGGGGTTACCACCTGCTTGTTGGCATGGTTGATAACACCGCCACCGAGCATGCCGACGCCGAGCATTTCAACGCCGTTGAAGGTGGACGTACCGCTCAGGTATTTCTGGTAGGTATCCCAAAGCGCCACGGACTGTGCTTCTGCATCGGTGCCGCTGAACGGCATCTCGGCAAACCATAGCGATTTGAAGCGATCAGGCTCGTAGGTGAAGTTGCCCCAGGCCAGATCGACGACCCCTTTGCGGGCCAGTTCCCAGTGCTGTGCCGGGCTACCCACCGGTTTCGGCAACATACGTACCTTTACGCGGCTGTCGGTGGCTTCCTCCACTTTGTCGGCCCACACCTGCAGGACGTTGGTGGTGATGTAGTGGGTGGACGGTACCCAGTTGGACAGGGTGAGCGTGGTGGCATTGGCGGACAGGCAGGGTGCTGCCAGGACAACTGAAGCCATCAATGAGCGCAGTGCGATTGTTGTTTTACTCATGGTCAGATTTCCTCTGTCAGATTAAGCCTTATCGGAAAAGGCCGGATTCTTGAAGTATTGTTCTGTCAGGGAGCACCAGAGGGTGGCGCCCAGAGGCAGGCATTCGTCATTAAAATCGTAGTGGGGGTTGTGCACGCTGCAGGGGCCCAGGCGCTGTCCGGATTCATAACCGTTGTCACCATTGCCGATCAGCACGTAGCAACCGGGAACCTGTTCCAGCATGTAGGCAAAATCCTCGCTGGCGGAAAGCGGCGAGGCCTGGCTATCGACCTGATCAGCACCGAACACCTCTGTGGCGATGGCCTTAATCAGCTCCGCCTGGGCTGCGTCGTTGTGCAGCACCGGATAGCCCATTTCGTACTCGATCTCGGCGGTGCAGCTATAGGCACTGGCCTGGTGGTTACACAGCTCTGTGATGCGCTCGTGTATCCGCTTGCGCGCTGCCGGCTGCAGAGCACGCACGCTAAGTTCGAGCTCGCCAGTGTCAGGGATAATGTTGTAGGTATCGCCGGCATGGAGCTGGCCAACACTGATAACGCCGGTATCCAGCGGGTCCAGGTTGCGACCGATGATGGACTGCAGACCGCAAACGGTGGCTGCCAGCGCCAGTGTCGGGTCGGCTGACATCTGCGGCAGGCCGCCGTGCCCGCCGCGGCCGTGGAAGGTGATGCGGACTTTGTCCGATGAACACATGAACGGACCGCTTCGGAATTCGCAGCGGCCGACCGGTACGCCGGGGTAGTTATGCAGGCCGAAGATCGCATCGCAGGGGAAGCGGTCAAACAGCCCTTCCTCAATCATCCGCAGGGCGCCACCGCCGCCACCAAGCTCCTCAGCGGGCTGGAAAATCAGATGCAGGATGCCGTTACCAAAGTTGTGGCCTGCGGCATGACGTTCGGCAATTGCCTGCGCCGCGCCCAGCAGAATGGCGGTATGACCGTCGTGGCCGCAGGCATGCATTTTTCCGGGGATCTGGCTCTGCCAGGGCAGGCCGGTGCTTTCCTGCAGCGGCAGGGCATCCATATCGGCTCGCAGACCTAGACGTGGCCCGTTGCCTGTACCAAACACGAGCTTGCCAACAACACCGGTTTCGGCGATGCCGGTATGCACCTCGTATCCCCATTCACGCAGGAGGCCGGCAACCAGCTGGCTGGTATTGTGCTCCTCAAATCCCAGTTCCGGGTTTTGGTGAATCTGGTGACGCCATGTACGCATGGCGTTGTGGTCTGGTGTAAATGTAGACATCGCCTTCCCCGTTTTTTTGATCACTGGTTGTTATTTATAAACCGACCGGCGATATTTAAAAGGCATCAATTATGTCTTGGTGAACACAAAATGAGATCACTAAAGTGAAGCACCAACAGATCAAAGCGCTGGTTCAGGTGGCGGACTGCGGCTCTATACGTGCTGCCGCCCGCTCTATGCATATTAGTCAAAGTGCTCTGACACGTGCGATGCGAGAGCTGGAAGAGGATGTGGGGGCGGAACTGCTCAACCGCAGTTATCGGGGTGTCAGCTTTACGCCGGCGGGAAAAGCGCTGTTAAGCCGCGCGCGGCTGATCCTCTCCACCCTGGAGCGAGCGCGGGAGGAGGTGCGTCAGATCAGTGGCGGTGCGGGGGCAACGGTGACCCTTGGCATCACCCCGGTCCTTGGTGTGACCGCATTGCCGGACGTGTACAAACAGTTTGCACAGGTGATGCCTGAGGCTGAGCTGGTATTGAAAGAGGGTCTTCTCACCGAGATTATCCCCGACCTGATAGAAGGGGAACTCGATTTTGGCATCGGTATAACAAGCCAGGAGCAGCTGCCGACAGAGCTCTCTTATACCCCGCTGTGCGCACTGGAATCGCGCATCTTCGGCCGTGCCGGGCACCCGCTTGCCAAGGCCAGGGATTGGAGCGACCTTCAGGATGCGCGCTGGATTCTTAACCTCACCGGCGGCAGTCCCGGGGATCTGCTGCTGCGATGGCTCTATGCCCAGGGTCTGCCCCGACCCTCAAGGATAGTGCGCTGTTATTCGCCCATGCTGATGCTGGAGATGATGCGCCGGACCGATCTGATCGGTTTCGGGCCCGGCCGGTTGATTGACGATCCGTTGGCCGGCGTCGGAGTTGAGACCTTTGCGGTCCAACCTCAGCCGCCGGCCGGGTCGGTGGGTATAGTACGCATGCGTGGTATGCCATTAACGCCGGCGGCACAGATGATGGTCACGTTGATCCAGCGCGCCATCACCAGTGGCTATGGTGATGAGCTGGCCAATGCGCCGCCAGAGCTCGATGAAGGCTAGTCCCGGTTTTTAACACAGCCCTGTACGCCATTCGGCAGCTTCATGCGGGACAGCTGCTCGCGGATACTGGCCAGCAGTGCCGCAGCCGCAGGGCTCAGAGCGCGGCCGCGGCGGGTGATAATGCAGATCTCCCGTTCAAGTTCAGGCTCCCGCAAGGGGATAAAGCGTAACTGCTCAAAGGAGTGGGTATCGGCTGCCAGCGCCGGCAGCACGGAGACGCCCAGATTCTGCGCGATCAATGCTGCAACGCCTGCCGGGTTGGTGGCTTCTATCCGTGCTTTATCAAGCTGGATATTGAGTTGCCCGCTGGCGCTGAACCGCTCCAGCTGGGCGCGGATGCCGGTATCGCCACTTAACAGCAGCAGTTCCTCATCCGGTACCTGGGCCCACTCCAGCTGCTTCGAGGCGGCCAAAGGGTGATGTCGCGTAACCACCAGGCCATAAAGGTCGCGCAGGATAGGGCGGTATTCCAGATCCGGTTGCTGCGAATGGTTACCGGCGATGGCGAAGTCCACCTCGTTGTTGAGAACCCGCTGCTCCAGGCTGCCTGCGCTATCATCACGGATATGCACGCTGATGCCCGGATGCTGTGTGCGAAACTCCGGCAGTGCACTGGGCAGCAGACGGGTGACAACAGAGGGTGATCCCGCGAGGCTGACATGTCCCTGTTTCAGCTCGGCACGGGACTGGAGATCGGTTACCGCGGTCTCAAAATCGGACAGCAGGCGCTGTGCCACCGGCAGGAAGCGCTCTCCCTCGGCGGTCAGCAGCACGCGGCGTGTGGTGCGGTCAAACAGCTTCAGGCCGGCCTGATCCTCAAGCTGCTGAATCTGCGCCGTCAGTGTGGACTGGGTCAGGTGCAGCCCTTCAGCGGCGCGGGTGAAACTGCCGTTATGCGCAACCTGAACAAAGGCCTGCAGCTGGCGGATCGATATATTGTTCGGATTCATCGATTAATTTATCGGATTTTATCGTTTGAATGATAAATGACGATTTTGCATCATTAACCCCATTCAATCCACGTCTTTGAGAATCCACAGGATTAGCCATGATCCCACGCATAGCCGAAACCGATACCATCCAGCAGCTTTACCTCGATTTTGTTGAGGCGCTGAGGGAGAGCGGCTTTGAGGGCGACCTGAACCCCGACTACGCCAACCGTGTTGTGCTGGCGACCGATAACAGCATCTACCAGATCCTGCCCCAGGCGGTGCTCTATCCGCGTAACACCCAGGATCTGGTGCGTATCGCAAAGCTGGCCGATTCGTCACGCTTTAAGGAGGTGGTGCTGAGTGCCCGCGGCGGCGGTACCGGTACCAACGGTCAGTCGCTGACCGATGGTCTGGTGGTGGATGTCTCCAAACATATGAACCGCATTCTGGAGATCAATCCGGAACAGCGCTGGGTGCGCGTTCAGGCCGGTGTGGTCAAGGATCAGCTCAACGCGGCGCTAAAGCCCTACGGACTGTTTTTTGCGCCCGAGCTGTCCACCAGTAACCGCGCTACTGTGGGCGGCATGATCAATACCGACGCCAGCGGCCAGGGGTCGGTGATGTACGGCAAGACCCGCGATCATGTTCTGGAACTGAGCAGCGTGTTCCTCGGCGGTGAGTTCTGGACCTCCGGCCCTGTCGAAGAGACGGAGCTCGATAAGATCAAGGCGCGGGAGGACCGTATTGGTGAAGTGCACCGTACCGTGGATGAGATTTTTGGTCGCTGCAAGGAGCAGATCGACGCCACCTTCCCGAAACTGAACCGCTGCCTGACCGGTTACGACCTGGCGCATATCCGTGATGAGCAGGGGCGTTTCAACCTCAACTCCGTGCTTTGCGGTGGCGAGGGTTCGCTGGCGTTTATCGCCGAAGCCAAGCTCAACGTGCTGGCGATCCCCAAGTATTCCGCGCTGGTCAACCTGAAGTACGACAGCTTCGAAGCCTCCCTGCGCGATGCCCAGGCGCTGATGCAGTGGGGGCCGACCTCCATCGAGACCGTGGACTCCAAGGTGCTTAACCTGGCGATGGAGGATATCGTCTGGGACAGCGTCAGCGACTATTTCCCCTCTATCGAAGGTGAGCCGGAGATCAGTGGCATCAACCTGGTGGAGTACACCGGCGATGATGAGGAAAAACTGAAGCGGGAGGTGGAAGCACTCTGTGCCCATCTGGATAAGGTGAAGGGACAGTCGGGTGCCAGCTTCGGCTACACCGTGGCCTATGGTGCCGGCGAGATCAACAAGATCTGGGCGATGCGCAAGCGCTCTGTGGGCCTGCTCGGCAACGCCAAGGGACAGAAACGCCCGATTCCGTTCGTCGAAGATACCGCCGTACCGCCGGAGAACCTGGCCGATTACATCATGGAGTTCCGCGCACTGCTGGACAGTCACGGCCTGAAGTACGGCATGTTTGGTCATGTGGATTGCGGCGTACTGCATGTACGCCCGGCCATCGACATGAAGGATGAAGCCCAGGAACCGATGATCCGTACCATCTCCGATGGTGTCGCGGAGCTGACCAAAAAATATAAAGGCCTGCTCTGGGGCGAACACGGCAAAGGCGTGCGCTCCGAATACGCGCCGGAGTTCTTTGGCCCGCTCTATGCCGAACTGCAGAAGATCAAGGGCAGCTTTGACGGCCGTAACCAGCTGAACCCCGGCAAGATCGCCACGCCGGCCATCGACGGTGCCGAGCTGCTGACCATCGACGGGGTGCAGACCCGCGGCCAGCTGGACCGTGAAATCCCGGTGATCGTGCGTGAGCAGTATGACTCCGCCATGAACTGTAACGGTAACGGTGCCTGCTACAACTATGATCCGAACGACGCCATGTGCCCCTCCTGGAAGGGTACCCGCGAGCGTATCCACTCGCCGAAGGGGCGTGCCTCGCTGATCCGTGAATGGCTGCGGCTGATGGCGAAGCAGGGTGTGGATCCGGTGAGCGAGGCGAAAGAGGCGCGCCGCGTCTCCAGCATTCTGTCGTTGCCGGTGAAGATCAAAAACACCTTGCGTCGTAACAAGGGGGAGTACGACTTCTCCAACGAGGTTCATGAAGCGATGATGGGTTGCCTGGCGTGCAAATCCTGCGTCGGCCAGTGCCCGATCAAGGTCAATGTACCCGACTTCCGCTCCCGTTTCCTCGAACTCTATTACAGTCGCTACCTGCGTCCGACGAAGGATTACCTGGTCGGTAGCCTGGAGTTCATGATGCCGGCGCTGTCGCGCTTCCCGGCGCCCTATAACTGGGCGATGACCAACCCGCTGATGCGCTCGGTCATGCGCCGCATCGTCGGTATGGTGGACAGCCCGGTGATCTGCACCAACAGCCTGGGCAAGGGGATGAACGAGCGCGGCATCGAGTGGGCCACGCCGGAGCTGATTGAATCACTGAGTCTTGCGCAGCGCGACAGGTGCGTGGTGATCGTACAGGATGCGTTTACCAGCTACTTCGAGGCCAGCCTGGTGCTGGATCTGATCGATCTGCTGGGGCAGTTTGGCTACTACGTGATGGTGGCGCCGTTCATGCCCAACGGTAAACCGCTGCACGTACACGGCTTTATGAAAACCTTCTCCAAGGCTGCCAAGCGCAACACCGCGATGCTGCGGGCTCTGGAGGCGACCGGCGCTCCGCTGATCGGCATCGATCCGTCGATGACGCTGACCTACCGTCACGAATACGCCGACGCCGTCCAGGGCGAGCTGCCGCAGGTCTTCCTGGTTCAGGAGTGGTTGGCCGGCGAACTGGGTCGCATCCGTCTGGAACGGGATCTGCCGAGCGCCGAATACAAACTGATGGCGCACTGCACCGAGAAAACCTCCGCGGCACCATCATTGAAACAGTGGCAGCAGATCTTCGATGCCCTGGGGCAGAAGCTGACGATCCAGTCCGCCGGTTGCTGCGGCATGTCCGGCACCTTCGGTCATGAGACCAGCAACTACCAGCGCTCGAAAGATATCTATGATCTGAGCTGGCGCGATATCGTCAACAAGCCGGAGCATCGCGGTCAGTTGATGGCCACCGGCTACTCCTGCCGCTCCCAGGTGAAGCGTATGGATGAGCAGAGCCTGCCGCACCCGGTGCAGGTGCTGCTGAACCTGGTGCGGCAGTAAGCGTGCTGCGCCTGCACAGCTCAAGTCCTGTGCGGGCGCATTGATACCGGTCTTAAGTGGTAGTGCAGTCGCAATAAAATTGGTGCAGTATTCAGCCTTCAAGAGAAAAGAAAACCAAGGAGTCCGCCGTGGAAGATCTGCTACCTGAACTCTGTGATCAGTTTCCCGAACTGGTCCGTGTCGTTGAACCGATGTTTGCCAACTTTGGCGGACGGGAGAACTTCGGCGGGGAAATCGTCACCATCAAAGCCTTTGAAGATAACTCGCTGGTTCGCGAGCAGGTCGCGCAGCCCGGTGCAGGCAAGGTGCTGGTGGTCGATGGTGGCGGCTCCATGCGTCGCGCCATGCTCGGTGATATGCTCGCCGAGAAGGCTGCGAGCAACGGCTGGGAAGGGATCATCATCTATGGCTGCATCCGCGATGTGAACGCAATCGGTGAAACCGATATCGGTGTTCAGGCGCTGGGCACCATCCCGCTGAAAACCGAGAAGAAGGGCGTGGGTGAGCTGAACATTCCGCTCACCTTCGGCGGTGTGACCTTTGTTCCTGGCGAATATGTCTACGCCGATAACAACGGTGTACTGGTCTCTGCTGAGAAGCTGGAACTGTCCTGATAAGCCCTTCAGCCCAGAAAAAGCGCCTTTTCGGCGCTTTTTTCGTTCTTAGGTAGCAGCTTTTACACCCTTTCCGCGGCGCTTAAGTAGGGTTGCGACCTATATCCTTGAGCATCTGTCATAAAGAGGTAATACGTCTGGCCGGTCCGTTCAATCGATCCGCTACAACCGTATTGATCCGACGACAGTCGTTGGCATTGCGCCGTTTACACCTCTTTCATCGCGGCTGAAAAGTAGCGCCTAAATGGCGCCCTGGTTGAATACTCCCGGTTTCGCCAGACCTCAATAATCGATCCCCATCAGGCTCCGGCATAAGCCAATACCGTCTGAGTGTCATGACAAAATAATAAGGGGATCACATGAAAAACAAGAATCTGACCCGTTCACTGCTGGCTCTGGCCGTTACTGCGGCTTCCGTATCAGCACAGGCCGAGATTGTGCTTTACGACAAAGAAGGCACCACCTTCTCTGCTGATGGTCTGCTGAATGCCTTCTACACCCACCAGGAGCAGGGCGACGATAAAGTCTCCCGCGTTCGCATGGGCTTTCTGCCTAACTATATTGGCTTTAACGTCGCCAAAGAGCAGGGTGACCTGACGCTGGGTGCGCGTTCCTCCTTCTGGGTTACCATCAACGACGTCAACAATGACGACCTGAACGGTGACAGCGAAACCGACACTGCCATCGACGTGCGTCAGTTCTATGGCACCGTGGATGGGGACTGGGGTCAGGTCCTGTTCGGTAAGGATTTCGGCCTCTATGCCCGCAGCAATATCTTTAATGACGAACTGCTGCTCGGTGTGGGCTTCGCCCCGCAGAACTCGGTACGTACCACCTTCGGTAATATCACCACCGGTTATCCCTACGCCAACCCGAACGCGCAGATCACCTACCGCAGCCCCACCGCCAATGGCTTCCAGCTCGCCGTGGGTATCCTGGACCCGAGTTACTCCAATGATTTGAGCCGCTACAGCGAAGAGCCGCGCTTTGAAGCGGAGCTGACCTACAACGCCGATTATAACGGTCTGAAGCTGGGTGCCTGGCTGGGTGGCGCCATGGGTGAGACCACCACGGCGACGGATACTGTTGACGCCCAGGGTCTGGCGTACGGTGTGCAGCTTGGCTACGGCGGCTTCAAGCTGACGGCGTCAGGATTCGATCAGGAGGGTATTCCGACAACCTTTACCTCCGATGTGCTCGATTCTGAGGTCGATTCAGATGGCTATCTCGTACAGACCTCCTACACTTACAAAGCCGTTCGAGGCGTTCTCTCCTACGGCAACGTAGATGCTGGCGGTATCGAAAGTGAACTTTCCGCCGGAGCGCTGTTCTACAATGTTACTGACAATTTGAAACTTGTCGGTGAATACAGTGTCTATGAACCCGAGGGCGGTGAAGACATGGACACGTTGGCTTTAGGTGCCGTCCTCACTTGGTAAACATCATCATCTTTTCAGCATGATGCTGGCCGCAAACCGGACTTCCCCCCTTCATTCGGTTTGCGGCTTTTATTTTTCCCTTCCTTGCAGTTATCTAGCTCCCAAGGCCCGGTCGAATCAGTACTCAAGTAGCATTACCAGCTCCAGGGTTGTATGCCTACAATCAAAAGAAACAGCGCCAGCTCCGAGAGTATTGTGATGAACGCCCCCATTATCAGAGAACCGGTAAGAACCGCCGTCTCCGCAAATAAAGATGCCACCGCTGCGGCCCGGGAACTGTGCCAGCAGCTGAGTCATCCGGAAATCGGTTTCGTGCTGTTTTTCTGCTCCGCCGAATATGACCTGGAGATGCTCAGCGACGCCCTGGCATCAGAGTTCGGTGATCTCAACGTGGCGGGTTGTACAACGGCGGGAGAGGTAACACCGGATGGCTATGATCGAGGCAGCATCACCGCCATCGGTTTTGACCGCAACTTGTTCGCCATCGATGTTGAGCTGGTGGAGTCTCTGGACAGGTTTGCGCTGTCCGATGCCCAGGAGCTGGTGTCACGTCTCGTAGCCTCCTGCCGCCAGGAAAAGGTGGCGCCGATCAAGGGGCACAGTTTCGCACTGACGCTGCTTGATGGTCTCTCCAGCCAGGAGGAGCGGGTGCTGATGACTCTGAACTCAGCACTTGGCAGCATCCCGCACTTTGGCGGCTCTGCTGGCGACGATATTCATCTGACCAACACCCATGTCTACTACCGCGGGCGCTTTCATACCCAGGCGGCTATCGTCATTCTGGTCAGTACTCCGCTGGATTTCGAGGTGTTTACCACCCATCACCTGCGGCCCCTGGATGACAAGATGGTTGTCACTGCTTCCGACCCCAACACCCGCACGGTATTCGAGCTTAATGCCGCACCCGCTGCTGAAGAGTATGCAGCGATGGTCGGTATGCGGGTGGAGGATCTGGATGTGTCCACGTTCGCGTTGCGACCGCTTGCTGTACGTATCGGTCAGGAGTATTACGTACGCTCGATCCAGCGTGTAAATCCAGACGGAAGCCTTACATTTTATTGTGCTGTGGAGAACGGCATTGTTCTGACCGCCATGAAATCAGATTCGTTATTTGATGACCTGGCGGGTCACTTCGACCGCATTGAAGCTGAGATAGGTCAGCCGCTGATCACCATCGGATGTGATTGTTTTCTGCGCCGTATGGAGCTTGAGCTCAACGGTGAGGAGGAAAACATGTCGCGCTTTTTACAGGCGCACCGTGTGATCGGCTTTAACACCTACGGGGAACAGTATGACGGCATGCACATCAACCAGACCTTCACCGGCGTCGTTATCGGTCAAAGAAACCGAAATGGGTGATGCCGTGTCGGATCCGCTCGCGCTGGAACAGCTGACTCCCGAACAGTTGCGAGCACGTGTTGCCGAGCTTGAAAGCGAAAACGGTCGCCTGCAACGGATTCGCGATGCCCTGATCGAGCGGGTCGAGGCAAGCAGCGGACTGCGTGCTGAACCCTATGCCGCCTTCGAGCATTCGGTGACCCTGGCCGAGCAGGTGCGAGAACGTACCGAGGCGCTGAATGTGGCCCTGCATGATCTGAAGTACTCCAACCAGGCCCTGAAGCAGGCGAACGAAGAGGCGGCCACGGCACACCAGCGCCTGATTGATGCGATCGAGAGTATCTCCGATGCGTTTGCGTTGTTCGATGCCGATAAAAAACTGGTCCTGTTTAATAACCGCTTCCGCGAAATCTGGGCGCTTTGTGGCGTCAATATTCAGCGCGGCATTACCATCGAGCGCTGCCTGGAGCTGGGCCTTGAGCGCAACCTGATCGTTGAAACGCAGGTCGGGCAGGGCGAAGAGGCCAATATTTACCGTCTCTGCGATGGCCGCTGGTTGCAGATGAGCAGCCGCGAAACCGGTGATGGCGGCCTGGTTGCGCTGTATACAGATATTACTGACCTCAAGGCATCAGAAGCGGCGCAGCGGGAACAGGCACTGGCGGTCAAATCACGCCTGCTGCAAAGCGCTGTCGATAACCTCTCCCAGGGCGTGGTTTTAATCAATGCCGAAGGGCGGGTAGAGATATGGAACGACCTGTTCCTGCGGATGACGCACCTGAAGTCTGATCAGCTGGCGGACAGTCCGAGGTTTGAGCAGCTGATGAGTGCTTCGGATGTCGCGCTGCTGACACCACGCTCACGCGACGAATCGGATCAGCCGTTGACCGAGCTGACCCAGCAACTGGGTGATGGTCGTGTTATCGAAATCCGCACCCACCCGATGTCTGCCGGTGGTTACGTCAACACCTACACCGATATCACCGATCATTCCCGTTACGCGGAAACGCTGCGTGAAAGCGAGCGCTGGATCCGCGTCATTACCGACCACGTGCCGGCACTGATCGCCTATATCGGTGAGGGGATGCGTTACCAGTTCACCAACAAGGTTTATGACGAGTGGTACGGCTGGCCAAGGGGCTCCCTGATCGGCGAAACCATGAGTCGTGTGCACGGTGAAGGCCCGTATGAACGTCTCAAACCGTACGTGGACAGGGCGATGCAGGGCGAGAGCGTGACCTTCGAGATCGAGGAGGCCAACGCACTGGGCGAAAACCGTTACCTGCTCAAGGCCTATGTGCCGAACCTGGGCAGTGATGGCAAGCCGGTGGGCTTTTTCGTCATGATTCGTGATATTACCGAACGCCGCCGTACCGCCATGGCGCTGCAGCAGGCGTATGAAAACCTGGAACAGCGGGTCCGGGAGCGGACCTCCGAGCTGACCGAGCTTAACCAGCAGTTGCGCCAGGAGATCGGCGAGCGCAAGACCATAGAGTCCCGTCTACGTGACGCCAAACAGGAGGCAGAGCAGGCCAACCTCTCCAAGACCAAGTTCCTGGCGGCGGTCAGCCACGACCTGCTGCAGCCGCTTAATGCCGCCAGGCTGTTTACCGGCGCGCTGCTGGAACAGCCGATGCCGGAGCGGATCGGCGGTCTGATCGGTTCGGTCAGCAACTCGCTGGAGGATGTGGAGCGCCTGCTCAGTACTCTGGTGGATATCTCGAAGCTGGACGCCGGGGTGATCAAACCGGATGTTTCCGCGTTTCATATCAATGAGCTGCTGGAGAATATCGCCTCCGAGTATACCCATATTGCCCAGAGCGAAGGCCTCAGCTTCCATGCCGTTAACTCCCGGGTCGTGGTGCAGAGTGACCCGGCGCTGCTGGGGCGCATTCTGCGTAACCTGCTCTCCAACGCCGTGCGCTACACCGGCTCCGGCGGCAATATCCTGCTCGGTTGCCGGCGCAGGCGCGAAGGCCTGGAGATCCAGGTCTGCGATACCGGCAGCGGTATTCCCGCCGATCAGCTGGCTACCATTTTCCAAGAATTCAAGCGGGGCAATAACGCCGGGCAGGACAAGGGGCTGGGCCTCGGGCTCGCCATCGTCGACAAGATCGCACGGATGCTGGGCCATCGCATCGATGTGCACTCCAGCCCCGGCCGCGGCTCGGTATTCTCTGTACTCATCCCCTATGGTGAGCTGGCGCCCCAGCACACGGTACCCCAGCTGAAGGTTAACGATTTCGGTGACCGGCTGCAGGGTGCGAGTGTCTGGATGATCGATAATGACCAGTCGATCTGTGACGGCATGTCGACCCTGTTGAAAGGCTGGGGCTGTGACATTGTCACCGCGCTCAGTCTGGAGCAGTTGCGGGAAAAGGTGGCGATAGGCTCGGCGGCGCTCGACCTGCTGATTGTCGACTATCACCTGGATAACGGCGTGAACGGCGTCGATCTGGTGCGTGAAATTATGCCGCAACGCCCGGATGAGCCGCCGGTGCTGATGATCACCGCCAATTACAGCAACGAGCTGAAGCAGGAGATGCGCAACCTGGGCTACCACCTGATGCACAAGCCGATACGGCCGCTGAAGCTGAAGACGATGCTGAGTCATCTGATCGATAGCTGAGGCGGGCGAAACCCTCTGTTCCTGGCCGTTTACCGGCCGCTGCATTGTGCCGCGGCCGAAAGGTCCGGCTGACTCCGCTTTTATTACTGCCAGGCCTGTTCTCAGGGCAGGGTTAAATTCCCTGGCGGCGGTATGTTCGTAATTGTTAGAGAGTGCGAGAGAGCCGGCGAGAAAGCGGTTAAACATAAACCCTGAATAGAAAAGAGGCCGTTGTTTCGGCCTCTTTGGTTTGGTCTGAAAGCCCTACGGCTCAACGCCTCAGGTAGTGGGCAAAGTCGATATCGCTGGCGGAGAGAATCGCCTGCACCCGGTTGTGCACGCCGAGCTTGCGCAGGATCGCCGAGACATGTGCCTTTACAGTGGTCTCCGCGATGCTGAGGTTATAGGCGATCTGCTTGTTGGATTCTCCCTGGGCCATGCGCTCCAGTACCAGCAGCTGGCGGCGGGTCAGGGAGTTAAGCAGCTCCGGCGGAATCTGCGGCTCGTTCATGCGGCGCTGGCGGCGGCTGTCGCTGCCGCTTGAGCGGATGATATCGGAGGGCAGGTAAACGTTGCCGTTGAGAATCTGTTGCAGTGCTTCGGTCATCTGCGGGCGCGGTGAGGATTTGGAGATAAAGCCAACAGCGCCGCAGGTGATCGCCTGCAGGACAATTTGCTTGTCATCCTCGGCTGAAACGATCACAACAGGTACGGTGGGTGCTTCGTTACGCAGTGATATCAGCCCGTTCAGGCCATGCATACCGGGCATATTCAGGTCGAGCAGTACCAGGTCCAGGTCGTCGTCTTCAGTGGCTAGCTGAAGCGCGGTTTCCAGATCTTCTGTCTCGATCGTTTCCGAGCCGGGAAAGCCGGACTGGATGACATTAGTGATCGCCTCACGAAACAGAGGGTGATCATCGGCAATCAGTATTTTGTACACATCGTTTCCCTCTTATCGTTTTATTATCAGGGGATAGGCTCATTACAACCCGATTTATGGAAGTATGAAATTAAACCATCGTGGAAGCGAACCAGTACTAAAGTACTGTTTTGCGTGCTCATGTCATTGATCGTGCCAATATGGCCACAAAATCATTTACGGGTCTATGTTTCTGCCGTAATCTCTTGATTATCAAGTGTAAGAGGTAGTTTGGAATGAGCGTCGACAGGCGTCTACACCCGCGTGTTTTTGCAGATCTCAGCGCAGAGGCGAATGTCGGCAGTGATCGTTTTTCCGTTCAGCTCGTGGATCTGAGTGTCTCCGGCTTTCAGATCGAGGGCGGTGGACAGCTCGCCAGTCTGACCCCCAAGCCCGGGCAGGGCGGTATTGAACTGGGCCTGCAATTTGATCTTTCGGGTCTTGAGGTCAACAGCCTGTGCCGGGTGGTTTACAAGCGCCGTATGTCGGTTGATAAAGCAGCGCTGGGGCTAAAGATCGTCGCTATTGACGATGACGCCCGCGCGGCTATCGAAACCTATGTGAAGGGAAATCTCGGCTGAGAGCTCTTCCCGTTCACGTTGATATCTCGCGATCATCCCGCTGATTGAACCGCGTTGCTTCGTTTTTCCATTTAAGCGTTCCGGATTTCATCTTGGCTATCAGGCACAGCAGGGCCTGAGAGACTAATCTATAAGATGTAACCAGCTTAAAGGAGGAATAATCCATCCCGCCGCGGACACGCGGCGATTCAGGGTTGGGAGGAGCGAACAATGTCTATCTCAGCAACGGTGCAGAGCTACCTGGATCATCAGCAGGTGCCTTACCATCTGCGTCATCATCCCTACACGGAAACAGCGATGCGATCCGCCTTCGCAGCGCGAGTTCCCGCCCATCGGGTGGCCAAAGGTGTGGTACTTAAAGATGAAGAAGGTTTCGTCATGGCGATGGTACCTTCCGATCGCCAGGTTGATCTGGATGTAGTAAACGAATCACTTAACCGGTTGCTCGAGCCCGCAACTCAACGTGACGTGCGTATCCTGTTTCGTGATTGCGAGGCTGGCGCCGTGCCCTCTCTGGGGCAGGCGTACAACATGAAAATGATCTGGGACGACAGTCTGGCCCAGGAAAATCTCTGTTACCTGGAAAGCGGTGATCACACCGAACTGCTCGAACTTGATCACAAGAGCTTTATTCGATTGATGGAGCATCAGCCCCACGGGTTGATCTGCCGGCATTAAGCTGTGGCCTATCCAGCCGGTAGACCGTCGCTACCGGTTGGCGGGACGCGGCTCCCAAAGGCCCTGGACTCTCTCCCTCGTTCTGGTATTGGACCTACATCCCTGGGTAGTTGGCCCGGGTCTCTATCGGGCCTTTCACCCTTTGCTGTTACAGCGAATGCTGCGTCCATAGCTCGTCCACGACGCTACTTTATCTGTGATACCCGCGAACAGGGGCATTAACGATGAAGTTTTAGCGGCGGGGTTGAAGTTTATACAGATAGGCGAATAATCATTACCTTTCGGATCGCAGTCCTTTGAATTAATAGGAAAATGATGCTCGACTTTCTTTCCGCTACCGCACGCAGCCGTATATTCTGGTTTCTTGTCCTGATCGCTTGCCTGGTGCTGGAGGGGGTAGCGCTCTACTACCAGTACGTGCTGGATTACGGCCCCTGTGTACTCTGTGTACATATACGCGCCTGGATTTTTGGCTTGGGTGCCGTGGCGCTGTTGATGCTGGTTATCGGTGGACCATTGGCACTGCTGGGACACCTGGCCTCTCTGGGCCTGGCGTTAGGGATGCTCAGATCGAGCTGGATCACTCTGGGTGTCGAGCGTGGCACCATCATCGACAGCTGCACCATGGACCCGCAGTTTCCCGACTGGCTGCCGCTGCATCAGTGGTCGCCGGTGCTGTTCGAACCCTGGGAGCCCTGCGGTTATACCCCGATGCTCGCGTTTAATATCAGCATGGCCGAGGCGCTGGTGGTGATTTCAGCGCTTTGGGCGCTCGTTTCCCTAGTGCTGTTGCTTGCCAGTTTCCGCAAACCGAAAAAAGAGAAGGACCTGTTTTCCTGACCAGGTTCTTAAGTTAACCGCAGTGCCCGGACCTATCGCTAGTGGGGCTGGGCCAGGATCACCAGGGTCCCGACACTCTGTTGCTGCTGCCGGATCGGTTGCAACTGATGGGGGAGCAGCCAGTCGGGCAGTTGTTCAAGCTTGGGATTCAGCGCCAGATCCAGTGCCGGTACGCGGGTCTGGGGTGTCATCAGCAGATCGCTGGAGTTTTCCCCCAGCAACACCTGAGCGCGGTCATTGGCACGGACCAGCCGGCCCCGCCGATCGAAAGCGAGCAGCCCGTCCCCCCGCCATTTCGTAAAACTGTCCGCTGAACCACTGATCACCGACTGGCGTTGCGCAAAGTAACTCTCTGCCAGATTGGCTTCAATCAGTCGTGCCGCAGTGATAACGAACTCCAGTGCATCGTGCTGATAGGTATCGGTCAGTCCCGACAGGTCCACCGACCCCAGAATCTGTCCGTCATGGGGGTCGCGTATCACGTCAGCAGAACAGGTCCAGCGCTTGATGCCGGTGCAGAAGTGTTCGGCACCGTACAGCTGAACAGGCTCGCCCGCGGCGATTGCGGTACCTATGGAGTTGGTGCCCACCGCGAGCTCTTCCCAGATACCACCCTCGATCAGGTTTACCCGCCCGGCGGCGTTGTAGACCGCCTTGTCGGCTTCGGCCTCCAGAATCAGCCCCTTGGCATCACTGAGCACCATGATACTGTCGGCGCGGAACAGTGCCTGGCGGGCGTGCTTCAGAATCGGTTGCGCCGCCTCGAGCAGTTCGGTGTTGCTCACCTGTCGGTAGGCGAGTTCGTCTTCATTGCTGGCCGGTGCATCTCTGCGGTCCGGATCCAGGCCCGACTCCTTGCAGCGGATCCAGGATTCCGCCACGACGGGACGCACCAGATTGGGTGGCAGGGTGTGATCGGCCATAAAAGCATCCCAGATATCGAGCAGCTGGTCGTGCTGTTCCGGATTGCTTAACAGCAGCGAGCGCTCCTTCATCTGGCGGGTGGCCGAGGCTGCCTGGTCGCGGGTGTAGAACTGATCGTTACGGGAAAAGCCGGCCACTATACCGGCTCTGGCGGCACAGGGGCGACCGTTCTCATCGCGGGATTGAATGAACTCGTCGGGCAGGCCTTCAAGCAGGTGCATCGGTGCTTCGCGGCCGTTGGCGAAGCGGGAGGGCAGAATAGTACCGCTGTCGAGGTCGTAAAAGGCGGGGCGGAAACCAAGCACGCGATTTTCCTCGCTGACTCCGCCGCTACCGCGAAAGATTCGATTCTGATTCTCAAGATCAGTGAGCGTCAGTACACGCCCTCCCTTGTGGCTGCTTTTACCCGGCTGCCTGGGTTTGGCGTTCATGGTGTTGCTCCCGCCCGGTCGTTGCACCTGTCAGGGGTGCGTTCCGGATCTTGGTAGTGGGCTTTATTTTTAAACTGTCACTTTCGAGTATAGCTCCTGAAGCCCGCTTTTCCGGGCGTCGCGGGAAACAACGCTGAAAGTTTGCGTAATACCCATTACACTCTATCTCCGCCTCTGGATTTTCAGGAAAACGCCGTAGATGAGTCACAACAGAGATCTTTACGAACGAGCATCGGTACGCTGGCTGACGCTGGTCAGCGTTTGCGTGGCAACCTTTCTGATGCCGATGAGCCTCTCGTCGGTTAACGTGGCTCTGCCGGTCATCGCCAGCGATCTTCAGGCGGATGCCGTGTTGGTCAGCTGGGTTCCGACCATGAATCTGCTGGGCGCAGTGGCGTTTCAGCTGCCCGCCGGGAGAATTGGCGATATCGTCGGGCGCAAACGGATCTTTATGGCTGGCGCGCTGCTGTTTGCGCTGAGTTCCCTCAGTGTCGAGCTGATCGATGATATTCGTCCGCTGCTGGCGATACGGCTGGTCCAGGGGGTATCTGGCGCGATGATCTTCGGCACCGGCATGGCGATCATCAGTAACGTATTCGCCAACCATAACCGCGGTATGGCGCTGGGGCTGACCTCGGCCTCGGTCTACCTGGGGCTGACCTGCGGACCCTGGATCGGTGGCATTCTGACGGATGTCTGGGGCTGGCGTTCGGTGTTTCTGATCCCGCTGCCACTGGCGGCGCTGGCGCTGATTATGGTCGGCCTGTTTGTGCATGAGTCTGAACGCAATCCGCACGAACGCCTCGACTGGATCGGCAGCCTGGTGTTCATGGTTGCTACCTCATCGCTTTTCGTCGGTATCTCCTGGCTGCCATCCCTGAGCGGTGCCGGCCTCCTGCTGCTTGGTGGCGCTACCCTTGCGCTGTTTATCTACCAGCAGGAACGCACGGCTTATCCGTTGATCCGCCTGCGGCGTATGGTTGGAAACCGGGTGTTTTTCCGCTCGATCCAGTCGAGCTTCCTGATGTACTCGGCGAACTATCCGCTGCAGTTCATGATGAGTCTTTATCTGCAGTACATTCAGGGCCTCACACCCTCGGAAGCGGGTCGGCTGATGCTGCTGCAGGCGGCGGTGATGGCCGTGGTCGCGCCGCTCTCCGGTCGCCTGTCCGACAGGCTCGAGCCGCGAGTACCGGCAACGCTGGGCTGCCTGTTCTTTACTGCAGGCCTTGCGGCTCTGTCGACGGTGGACGATACCACCTCGCTGGGCTTTATCTCGGTGCTGCTTCTGCTGATGGGGTTGGGGATGGGGTTATTTACCTCTCCGAACAACAACGCGGCACTGTCTGTCGCGGCACCGGAACGTCTCGGTGTTGCATCTTCGATCCTGAATATCTCCCGCGCCCTGGGCAATATGCTCGGCATGGCGGTGGTGGTACTGCTGTTCAACCTCATTATCGGCAACGCCCAGCTGGAGCCTGAGCAGTATCCGCTGCTGATGACGGTGCTCAGAATCGCCTTTGTGATCTGTGCCGGTTACGGTGCGCTTGCTGCATTCACCTCCTGGCGGCGCGGAGCGATGCGCCCTGCCTGACAGTAGCGTGGCTTCTGCCAATGCCAACCAGTAGGTCAGGCTTTGGCGGGAGCCGCCCGCACGGTTCGTTCCGGGTTGAAGCTGATCACCGCCAGGGTGGCAAAGAGCAGTGTTGTGCCGGCGGTAATAGCCAGTGCCTGCAGGTTAAGCTGCTGATAGAGGGCAAAGCGCACCAGCTCGACGGCGTGGGTGAAGGGGTTGTACTGGCAGATCCAGTAAAGCCATTCGCTGGACTCCCGCATCTTCCAGAGCGGGTAGAGCGCCGACGACAGGAAGAACATCGGAAAGATCACGAAATTCATCACCCCGGCAAAGTTCTCCAGCTGGCGGATGCGGGCGGAGAGAAACAGCCCGATCGAGCCGAGCAGCAGCGCCACCAGGATCAGTGCCGGCAGGGCGGTGAGCAGGCCCAGAACCGGCGGTTCAACCCCGGCGATCCAGGCCAGGCCGAGAAAGGCATACACCTGCAGCAGGGAGATCAGTGCAATCGCCAGCAGTTTGCTGATCAGCAGCCAGCTGCGCGGTACAGGACTCATCAGCAGCACCTTCATGCTGCCCATCTCCCGGTCGTAGACCATCGACAGCGAACTCTGCATGCCGTTGAACAGCAGGATCATGCAGCACAGGCCCGGTGCGATATAGGTTTCGTAGGTGATGTAGGTGGCATAGGGCGGAATGATCGCCACGCCCAGGGCGGCTCTGAAACCGGCGGCAAACACCACCAGCCAGAGCAGGGGACGCACCAGCGCGCTCATAAAGCGGCTGCGTTGCTGGATAAAACGCCAGAACTCCCGCTTTACCACACCGTTGAATGCATGCAGGTAGGACAGGTTCATAGGCGGACCTCCGCCTCGCGCGTTTGCGGGTTGCTGGTAAGCCGGTCGAACAGCGCATCCAGCGTTGGCTGCTCGCCTGCCTCGCATACCTCCCGGCCGATCCCCTGGGCTAGCACCCGGCCGCGATGCAGAATCACCACCGGATCGTCCAGGGAGACCTCTTCAAGCAGATGGGTGGCCCAGAGCACGGTCAAACCGCGCTCTTCACAGAGTGTCCGCACCGCCCGGTTGATCGCCTGGCGGGAGGATACATCCAGTCCGGCGCTGGCCTCATCCAGCAGCAGAATATCAGGCCGGTGCAGCAGAGCGCGGGCGATCTCGACCCGCCGGCGGTGGCCGCCGTTCAGCGAGCGCACCTTGTCTTTGCTGCGATCCGCAAGCCCGAGCCATTCCAGCTCCGCCTCTGCCCGGCGACGGATCTCCCGTTTAGACAGTCCATGCAGGGCGCCGTGATACTCCAGGTTCTGCATTACCGTCAGGTCCAGATCCAGGGTGCTCTGCTGGAACACGACGCCGAGTTTCGCCAGCAGCGCACGCGGCCTCTGATCAATGCTGATATCGCCGAGGCGGATCTCGCCCCGCTGAACCCGGTAGAGCCGGGTAAGCAGCGCAAACAGCGTGGACTTGCCTGCGCCATTGGGGCCGAGCAGGGCATTAAAACGTCCCTGCAGCAGTCCAATACTGATGCTGTCCAGCGCCAACCGCTGGCCGTAGCGGTGGCTGACCCGATCGATTTGCAGTGCGAGCGTCATGGCTGCCTCAGTCCGCAAGAGTGACCACGCCCCAGGGGTAGCGGCCTACCTTGATTGAGCGTTCGACCTTCAGGTCCGCCACGTTGATCACCGACACATCGCCGCTGATTCCGTTGGTGGTCAGCAGATACTGTTTATCCGGGGTGAACTCCATATGCCAGACGCGACGGCCGACCAACAGGTAATCAACTACCTCGTAGGAGTTTGCATCGACCACGGCCACATGGTTGGCAGGCCCCAGGGCCACAAACGCGTATTTGCCGTCGGCGCCAAGCTTTACGCCCACCGGCTGAATCTTGTCGGGGTGAATCCCCTTGATCTCGAAGTTAAGTTTTTTGATGATCTCGCGGCTTTCCACATCGATCACCGACACCGTGCCGCCGATCTCCGAGGAGGCCCAGAGCAGCTTGCCATCCTCGCGGAACTCCACATGGCGGGGGCGCTGATCCACCAGCGTGTTGTCCACCAGTTCGTGGGTCTCGGTATCGATCCAGTGCAGCATATTGGTGGTCTCGCTGGTGTTCACCGCCCACTTGCCATCGGGGCTGACCGCCATCCCTTCAGGCTCCACACCCACCTCGATCTGAGCCAGCACTTCGTGGGATTCGGTATCGACCACGGTGACTATGGCGTCATCTTCGTTGGAGATGTACAGCTTGCGGTTATCCGGATGCAGCGCGAACTGTTCCGGGTCCGCGCCGGAGGGCAGATTCTCGATGATTTTGTGGGTCGCCAGGTCCATCACCTGGACGGTGTCAGAGTCGCTGGCGCAGATATACAGCTTGGTGTGGTCCTTGGACAGCGCGATGCCGCGGGGACGCTCACCCACATCGATGGTATCGATCACCTCCCAGGTGTTGAGGTCGAGTACCGACAGGGTGTCGTCCTTCTCGTTGGAGATGTAGGCCTTGGAGGCGTTGGCGGCCGGTGCGGCCAGCGCTGCGGCGATCATAAGAGTCAGGAGTCTTGTTTTAATAGTCATGCTTATTTCCTTGGTTCTGTCCTTTATTCTGTCCATGAGCTAGCGGGCCACACGGCACTGACTTTCCGGCGCGTCAAAGCCCAGAGTGTCGAGTTCGGTGCGCTGATGCAGGAATCCCTCCTGCGGTGAGCTGGAAACCAGGGCTCGCGGATGGATCAGCGCGATCGGCTGGCGTAGCTGGCCGCTCCAGTCGCGGAAACTGAGTTTGCGTCCCTTGAAGGCGGCCAGTTCAAATTTGTCGGACAGCAGATAGTCCCGCACCGTGTCCGGAGTGTTGTCGCCGGTCCGGGTAACCGCCTCGGCGATACTGCGAACGGCAGCCCAGCTGGCATAGTCTTTCTCGTTCATCCAGCGCTGCGCCTGTTTCTCGAAACGGCTCTGTAGCTGGGCTGCGCCCCAGGCCTCGATCATCTTGTGCCAGCCCACCGGCAGCAGGCCCTGGGTGCCGACCACGGGGCGGGGGAGGCCGGTGTTATAGGGCAGATATTCGCCGAAATCGCCGCGTTCATCGGCAACGACCACCACATCGTATTCGCTGCCGGAGGTGAACGGCGGCAGCTCTTTCTGGGCGGTGCGTCTGAGGTCGGTATCAAAACTCCAGGCTTTCTCAGCGACGATTTTGCCGCCGAAACGCTGGGCAGATCGCTTGATCGCCCCGGCAAAAGCGCGGTCATCGTCGGTGGCGCCCTCTACCAGCATCCAGCGGTTCCAGCGGCGCATGATCAACCACTGAGCCAGCGCATCGGCCAGCATGGCCCGGGAGGGGATAGTATGCAGCAACCCGTCGATGCACTGGTTTGTACGCAGAGCATCATCGCGGCTACCGGCGTTGATCAATAGCGTATCGGCGGGCAGGGATGAGCGCAGCGAGGCCAGGGTGGCGCTATCGGTATTGGTAACGAAAAAGCGGATGCCGCGGCCGTAGAGGTCAAAGGCGGAAGCGACCAGTTGTTTCGGATCCTCGCCTTCAACTTCATGCAGAGTGTAATGCTGCTGCAGAAAACGCCCGGTGGTGTTGCTGTCGCTAATGGCGAGCCTTGCGCCCTGCAGGCCGGCATCTTCCGGTTCGGGGATGATATTGGAAAGCACCGGACCGCGATCGATCTGCTGGCCTACATAGGCGATCGATATCTCCAGTGGTTCGGCAGCCACAGAGGCACTGGAAACCAGTGCGCAGAGAGTACCGGCGAGGAATCTTTTCAGCATAGCTATCGTTCTTGTTGTTATCGATCTACCCAGAATAGGGGCGGATACAGTGCTTAGAAATATGCTGAAGGTCGCAATCAATTAGTACTCAAGTAGCATTTTTCGCGGGCGGCAGCCCTATAGCATGGAGTGGTGTTAGCAAAAATAATAATCATGGAGTCCTTATGTTCTCAATGAAGCGCGCCCTGCTGCCGCTGATGGCTGCCTCTCTTGTATCCGTTGGCGCCCAGGCTGCCGGAGACCTGACCACACGCCCCCAGGCATTGCCCGATCTGATTCTGGGTGACGATGTCAGCGACTATTCCATGTCGCACAAACGTTACGAACTGGAGACCGGCCAGGCCTACAGCCTGAAAATCATCTCCAGCGGCTACAAGGAATACGCGATCCAGTCGCCGGAGTTCTTTACCTCCATCTTTCTGCGCAAGGTGGAAGCGGGCGATATGGAGATCAAGGCCACCACGCTGACAGAGCTGGAGTTTGAAGAAGCCTCTGAGGCGGAAATCTTCTTCGTGCCGATCAAGCCCGGTACCTACGAGTTCTATTCCGAAGGGCTGGAAAACAAGGGGATGGTTGGCGAGTTTGTTGTCGAATAACCCCTGTATTTGCTACTAGCATCGCGGTGTCTGTCACCGCGATCCCGCGGCTCTGTCTGGTCGCTGCCGGTGCAGCAAAGCTGACGTCTGCTGCCGGTAACCTGCATCGCCGTGATTGCGCCTCTCCTTAACCGCCCAACGGGTTTCTTTCCCAACTCCCTTCATATCCCAGGGTCTTTCGAAAACTGAACTATGCTTGAGTCTCAGTCATAGGCTGAGGGGCGCTTCGCTGTGCTCAGAGTTGTATGGGCCGCGGATCCGCTGCTTGGCAGTTGAAAAGAGTGGAGGGACTCATGCTTTTTGTAACCAACAGGGAACCCCGGGGCTCGATCAGAACCCGGCCCGATCGCAAATTCAACTTCGATCTGAAGAAAAACGCGCCATCCAATTCGATCTACTGCTGTGAAAGGGTTGGGCCGGATGAGTATGTAGAGCTGGGGTCGGCCAAGTGGCTCGGCCGGCTGAAGACCAGCCCGGCGAAGCAGCTTTTGTTTTTTATTCACGGCTTCTCCAATCTGCCGGAACCGGATATCTTTCCCCGCGCCCAGGGACTGCAGGATCAGTTCAACGCGGTAGATCCCGAGCTGGTGCAGGTGATTCCAGTGATCTGGCCCTGTGATGATGATCCCGGCATCGTCAAGGATTACTGGGACGATCAGAAATCCGCTGATATGAGCGCTTTTTCCTTTGCCCGCGCGCTGCAGTTCTTTATGCGCTGGCGCGACCAGGAACCCGAGGATTTCCCCTGTATCAAGCGCATCAATGTACTGGCGCACTCCATGGGTAACCGGGTGTTCAGGCAGACGCTGGCCGCCTGGGAAAAATATGATCTGGCCGACGGTGTGCCACTCCTGTTCCGAAATACGTTTCTCATGGCTGCGGACATCGTTAATGAGTCGCTGGAACCGGAACATTCGGGGCGTCTGATCAGCCAGGCCTCACGTAATGTCTCGGTATATTACGCATCGGACGATCTCGCGCTCCGGGCAAGCAAGGTGTCCAACCTGAAGAATAAGGTTGCCTCGCGAAGGCTCGGCCACTCCGGCCCTGAAGATATGCAGAAAACCCAGTCCAATGTTTACGCCATAGACTGCGACAACTTCAACAACCGCTATGACCGGCCGAAAGGGCACTCTTACTTTGTTGATGACGGCGAGGGTAATCCCGGCGTAGTGTTCAAGCACCTGGTCCAGTCGCTCCAGACCGGCCGGGTATTCGTCGGGGATAGCCGCGACCGGCGGTATATTCTGTAAAGCCCGAAACAGCGGCCAGTAAGCGGGTGATATCGGCCGACAGGGATGCGGTAACGCTCAGCGTTATCAAACCCTGTTCGGCTTTGTTGGCCAGATTCCGTACCTCCCTCGAAGTAGCATTAGCCAGCAATCATTTTGGAGGTACTGAATCAGAGGCGTGCCGAGATAAGCGTGAACCCGCTCGCGGCACCGTTACAGGGCGTCTTGTCGCAGGTTCTGGATCTACACCATTAAGGATGGGCAGATTAGCGGCAGGGAGCCGCTGGAACTCAGTAAAGAGCAATCCATCCACGAATCTGCCCCCGAGATTGTGTATCCCCTGGATCGGATAGACCTGCTGATCAGTGCAAGCAGGGGAAGGAGGTGGCACAGCGACTTGAAGGCAAGGGGATTCGTCTGCTGGTCACCGACGAGACGGACCCCGACAGGTCGGTCGAGCAATATCTGAGGTTGGGCCACGCTGCTTTATCGGAGTACCTGTTTAGTCGGCGTTAAGCCGATTTGTATTGCGATGCTGGAATCGCTGCTCATGGCTATCGCGGTCATAGGCAAACTCAACCGCGAGCAGCGCAAAACCAGCAGAGAATGCTGTAGCATTAGGTGTATCTAATGTTTGGCGATAGGAGAGTAAAATGAGTGACGCGATCAAAAACAGCGCCGTGCCTCAGGTGAAAGCGTTCCTTGATGAGCCGACCAACACCTTCAGCTACGTGGTGCGTGATCCGGCATCCAACGCCTGTGCCATCATCGATTCGGTACTTGATTTCGACTACGCCAGCGGCCGCACCGATGTGCGCTCGGCCGATTCGATCATCGACTACATCCGCGCTGAACAGCTGCAGGTGGAATGGGTGCTCGAGACCCACGTGCATGCCGATCACCTCTCCGCCGCACCTTACCTGCACCAGGCGCTTGGCGGTAAAACCGGCATCGGTGCCAAGATCAAGGTCGTGCAGGAAACCTTTGGCAAGGCGTTTAACGCCGGCACAGAGTTCGCCCGTGATGGCAGTCAGTTCGACCGTTTGTTTGAAGAGGGCGACCGCTTTGCCATTGGCGAAATTGAGGGCTACGTGCTGCACACACCGGGACATACACCCGCCTGCCTGACCTATGTAATCGGCGATGCCGCCTTTGTCGGCGATACCCTGTTCATGCCGGATTATGGCACCGCCCGCTGCGATTTCCCGGGTGGTGATGCCAAGGCGCTGTTCCGCTCGATCCAGAAAGTGCTGAGCCTGCCGGACGCGACCCGGATCTTCCTCTGCCACGATTACCAGGCGCCGGGACGCGATGAGTACTGCCACGAGACCAGTGTCGCGGAGCAGCGCGCACATAATATCCATGTGCACGAAGGCGTCAGCGAGGAGGAGTTCGTGCGGATGCGTACCGAGCGTGATGCGACCCTGAACATGCCGGCGTTGATCATCCCCTCGGTGCAGGTGAATATGCGCGCCGGCGAAATGCCACCGGCCGAGGACAACGGCCAGGTTTATCTCAAGGTGCCATTAAACCTGTTCTAGGGGATTCCGGCTGGAAAAACTGCTGCTGCCGTTTATCGTGCTGGCTGCCGGTACGCTGACCGGAAATCAAGTCCCACAAAAGCCTGACGGATGCCGCTGCGAATTTCGCATTTTTCATCGCGGGGGTGGCAATCACGATTTTCGTGGCCAGGGGGCTTTAGCACTGATGGCGAAGCCCCCTGGATGACGATTCAAGATTAAGCCCAGAAAATTCTGTCTATAAACCAGTAGATACCGACTAGCGCAATAAGAATCGATAGGGGCTTTCTGAACCAGTTTTCCCAATAGGAGGTCCTGCCCAACCACCAGCCGAATGCCAAATACATTCCTGTAATGACGGCAAGCTGGCCCAGCTCTACGCCGATGTTGAATGAGATCAGAGACGGGATAAAAGCTGACGGATTTAATCCTATCTCGGACAGTACACCGGCGAATCCTAAACCGTGCAAAAGTCCGAACAGGAATACAATCGCGACACGAAACTTGGTGATCCTGTGATGAAACAGGTTCTCCAAGGCAACGAAAGAGATTGAGGCGGCTATGAGGGGCTCCACGATCGAGGGTGATAACGAGATGATACCAAGCGTAGCGAGGGCCAGGGTGAGGGTGTGGGCGACCGTGAAGGCTGTGACCTGCCAGAGCAGTGCGCTTATTTTCTGGCTGAGTAAATAAAGACCGATCACAAACAGTATGTGGTCGAGCCCCATAGGAAGAATATGCTCGAAGCCTATGACGACATAATCTAAAAGACTTTGATCTTGGTTTACAGCGTCTAACCGTACTGTGTCAGATTGTTCTCCGCTATTTACCCACAAGGTTGCAATCGAATCACCCTTCTGATTCACCTTGAATACGGAGTTGCCGTATTCTTCTGGCCAATGGAAACGAATGCTTGTGATCGGTTTTTCGGCGTTTACGGAATAATGGATCACAGACTCGCGTGCCACACTAAGATCGCTGTTATCGGTGACGCTTATAGACGGTGTCTCGAAATGAAATATTAACGGCAAGCCATCTTCATCCGTAAATTGCAACTGACCTGACAGTTTCTTGGTGAATTCAGTCGCCTGTTCTTCGAATAGTTCATGAGGCATGGATCTAAGTTGGTTATATCGTGATGCGGATGGGGCGTCGTCAGTATCTTTATGGTTGCCACTGACACCCAGCATCAATGCTTCAAGGTTTGTGTTGATATCAAGCGAATAGTTTGTCGCATCAATCTGTGAAAACTGAACAAGACTTGGTGTTATTTCGTGTGCCTGTGACTGGGTTGTTACGGCGCATACGAAAGCCATAAGCAGTGCTATTAACGTCAGCTTTTGCTTGATTCTTGCCAAAAATATCAACTTGTTAGCCTTAATTCTAATGTCGATGAGAGGGGGTATCGGATTGAAAGAAAGAGATGAACCCTGACAGCAGTGCCGCCCGGCGCTTGGTCCTCGTGAGCCGAGGCATTAGATAGTCTAATTATTACATTATGATGAATGTGTGACCCGGGATAATGGCGTAGGGGGATGGGAGTTTTGAATCGAAAAGCCGCGTAGTTTTCGAGGTGGTAGTTTTCTGTGTGGTATTTTTATCTAGCTATATAAAAATTATATCTAGCCATATAAAAACGATATATCTTTCTATAGAAAAACGTATATAGGTATAAATAAATAGATATGTCCTTTGGTTGATTTTATTTTTTTGTCAGATTGGTCAGAAAGTTCATATATATGTAACCGAAATGAAATTTATCAAATCTATTCTGCCGCCTGTCTTTTTTAAGACGAATATTGTCGAAGTCGCCGCATGGTCGACGAACGGATAGATACACGGGGCATCCTTTTAGACGTAGCTTCATCTTTTAACCGGTTTAATTAATGAACTGGTGAAATTGATAGCCACGGATCGGCTCTGGTCTGGAAGTTTGACCAAATTTTAATCTATAAGGCAGGACATAAGGCCGAGAATGAAAACCAAATTAGCAACTGCAATTGCTGCGGTATTGGGTGCACTGGTACTTACCGGTTGTAATGATTCTGATAAATCATCGGAAGAAGCATCGGTATGTACCGGGGCGGAAGCATCTACTGAGCGTCTTTTCCTTCAGCAGATCACTGATTCGTCGGTAATTATCAAATGGCGCGGTGATGCGACAGCTGCCTGCATCGGTACAGATGCCAATGGACTGGGTAATCTCGTAGAAGCAACGCTGACTGAGGGCGACCATAAAGAAGCCAAGTTTGACGGCCTGGACGCCGATACTACCTACTACTATTCAGTCGGTGGCGCTTCTACTGCACCTGCCGGTCAGATGTTCAAAACGGCTCCGGCCAGTGGCTATCCTGCTGATGACAACAACACCCGTATCTGGCTTGTAGGCGATTCCGGTACTGCCGGCTACACGCATGAAGATGCCGATGCCTCAGTGCCTTCCGAAACTCACTACCCTGGCGTTGCCGCGGGAGTTCGTGACGGCATGCACACCTTTGCCGATGCGAGCGGTGAGCCGATCGACCTGTTCCTGATGCTGGGTGATAACGCCTACAACAACGGTGATGACGTTAACTATCAGGCCGCTGTATTTGATACTTATCCCGATGAGCTGAAGCGTGTGGGTGTATGGCCGACTATCGGTAACCACGAAATGGGCGTTGGCTTCCTGGACATCAGCAAATACTACGGCGAGCCTGACGGCACGATCGTCGGTTACTACGGTGGTGTTTCAACCGAATCTGATCCTGACAAATATATTGTTGATGGTGTAGCAGGTACTGCCGGTACTTATCAGACCGTGCCTTACCTGGATATCTTCAGCCTGCCGACTGCCGGTGAGGCGGGCGGTGTAGCAAGTGCTACTGAGCAATACTACTCATTCGACTACGGTAATGTTCATATTGTCAGCCTGGACTCTCAGCTGAGTGGCCGTGACTCCACCGAGCGCGCCACCATGAAGAGCTGGCTGGAGTCCGATCTGGCAGCCGCCAGCACCGAGTCTGACTGGATCGTCGTGATCTATCACCACCCGGCATACTCCAAGGGCAGCAACCACGATTCCGACTCGGACGCCAGCACCGTTCAGACTATCGACGCGCCTCAGGTCGATATGCGCAACGACTTCGTTCCCGTGTTCCAGAAATATGGCGTCGACCTGGTGCTGAACGGCCACGCTCACTCCTATGAGCGCAGCTACTACCTGACCAATCTGTTTTCGGCCGACCCGGTCAACGATCCGACCGCCGGCGATTCGGACAGCTTCGTCATGGCCGATAACTCTTATGGTCCGGGCCTGGTCAACGAGTTCGATGAGACCGACGGCTACGTGGTTTACAGCACGGCAGGTAACGGCGGCAAAGCTGATTCCGGTCCGTCCGGTCTGGATGATTCGACTGAATGGTTGAACCACAATGCGATGGTGCCGCAGCAGTTTGCCGGAAGCATCGCTGCTCAGGTTTCTTCCGGTACCACATCAAGCTTTGGCGTGGCGGGTACCAGTACGACTGGTGAGCATACTGACGGTCTTGCGCTCGCAGGCTCCGTGCTGATTGATGCCAGCGCTTCACGTCTGGAGTGGCGCATGCTGAATGAGGACGGTCAGGTTCTCGATAAGTTTGTAATCAACAAATAACAGCTGTTGACCCGTTTTGCTGCGGGCGGAGATTTTTCGCGCCGCAGCTTCTTCGTTTGCAAAGACCAATAGCCGGATTTATATGCAGTTCCCATTTTTCGATTATCGAGCTGTTCGATTTGTTGCAGCCATTATTTCATCTGGGTTGTTTGTGCTGGGCGCCGATACGGCAATGGCTCATCTGGGCGTACATGATCAGATCGCTATGTTGGACGGAAAAATCAGCAAACAAGAGTCCTACTCACTTTATATTCAGCGCGCGCGTTTGAATGTTGAGGGTGGCCAGTACGACGACGCCCTGCAGGATCTGGATAAGGCCTCTGAGCTCGGCCTTAAAGAGCCTTTATTGTTTGAATACGGAAATATCGCCGCGGCCAAGGCTGAACCTGAGAAGGCGATCGATCTCTATACGCGTTTTATTGGCTTCAAGGGGCACTTCCCCCAGGCCTACCAGGCTCGGGCACGCGTCTATGCATCACTCAATGAATTCGATCAGGCGATAGCGGATTTCAAACGCTCATTTGAGATCCAGAAAAGCCCTCACCCCGGGTTATTTATCGAGGCGTCTGAGCTGTTTCTTAAGTCTGAGCAGCCCAACTCTCAGGCAGCGCTGGATCTGCTGGATCAGGGTATGGAAACACTCGGCGTACAGGGACAGCTGCAGGAAAAGGCGATTGAGATTGAACTCTCGCAAGGCCACAACGACGTGGCTATCACACGGCTGCGGAGCCTCGGTGCAGAGCGTAAGTTCAACCCCAGCTGGCGTATCGATCTTGCGGAGCTGCTGATGAAAAGCGGTAAGCCGGATGAAGCCAGGAAAGAGCTGGATAGGGCGCTGAATGATCTCGGCACCAAGAAACGGAACGGCTTTGCTGAAAAGCTGATAGCCCGCATCGACGCTATGCGTGACGCGCTGGACGCCAAGCTTTAATGCCGATGAACCGGTACCCATCGAATATTCAGAAACAGCGCTATGTATCAAGTTAGATTTGGTTTTGCCAAGCGTCACCGACTGTTTGTCGAGGGCAACGAGCTGGTGGCCAGTGAATCGGTGGCTCCGGACTCTTTGCTTGAGGTGATGCGCAGTTACGGGCGGGACCTTACCCTGAGGCTAATTCCGGAGAGCCAGTTTAGTAATCGGCTGCAGCAGGTATTCGCCGAGCGGGCCAGTGGTGCGGCGAGTGCTGTCGATGCGATTGGAGAGTCACTGGATCTGGATGCTGCCGCGGCTCAGGTCGACAAACAGGATGATCTGCTCGACAACGAAGACGATGCGCCGGTAATCCGCATGTTGAATGCGGTAATTGCCGATGCGCTGCGTAAGCAGGCCTCGGATATCCACCTGGATCTTTACGAGCTTAATGCGCGGGTGCGTTTTCGCCTCGACGGTGCTCTGCAGAATGTTCTCGAGGTCCGCCCGGAGGTGCTGGCGCGGTTGGTTGCTCGCATCAAAGTACTGGCAAAACTCAATATTGCTGAGAAGCGTCTGCCGCAGGACGGCCGTATTACTGTTCATCTGGGTGGACGCGCCATCGATCTGCGTGTTTCAACACTGCCGTCTATTCACGGCGAGCGCGTGGTGATGAGGGTGCTGGAAAACCAGGGTAATCGGGTATCGATCACTGACCTGGGTTTAAACGAAACCGGTATCGATACGTTGCGACAACTGATCAACCGGCCCAATGGCATCATTCTGGTGACCGGCCCGACGGGCTCGGGCAAAACCACAACGCTCTACGCGGCATTGCAGATGCTGGATGCGAATGAGCGCAACATCATGACGGTTGAGGACCCGGTGGAGTACAAGCTGCCGGGGATCAGTCAGACACCGATCTCAACCAAAACGGGAATGACCTTTGCCGCCGGACTGCGCGCCATTTTGCGTCAGGACCCCGATGTCATTCTGGTCGGCGAGATACGTGATGGTGAGACGGCGGAGATTGCGACCCAGGCCAGTTTAACCGGTCACCTGGTGCTGAGTACGCTGCACACCAATACGGCGGCGGGAGCGATCACCCGCTTGCGTGATCTGGGCGTCGATAACTTTCTGTTGTCGGCCACAGTCCGTGGCGTCATTGCGCAGCGGCTGATCCGGCGTTTGTGTTCGCAGTGCAAAACAGAGTCGCTGCCCGATATGGCGATCAGCTCGGTATTCGCCGATCACCAGCTACAGACACCCGAGAAGATCTATCACTCGAAAGGCTGCGACCAGTGTAACCACACCGGTTACCGTGGCCGCCAGGCGGTCTATGAGATGGTGACACTGACACCGGATCTGCAGCAGCTCATCCATGACGATGCCGGTGAGTTGGCGATCGAGCGGGAGATTCGCAAGCACCAGCCAAGCATGGTTTCCCAGGGGCTGGGACTGGTTGCACAGGGCATCACCACCTTCGAGGAGGTGATGCGGGTGACGATGATCTGATTATGGCGACATTTAAATACCGCGCCATCGGCCCAAAAGGTGCCCTGGTCAACGACTCCATCAATGCCGAGAGTCCTCGCCACGCCCGACAGCTGCTGAAGCAGCAGGGGATCGTTGCGCTTCAGCTCGACGAGATCCAAGCCTCGGCTACCCGGAGCCTGCTTTCCAGGTTTAGCGGATCGATCAGTCATATGGCGCTGGCGATGCTGTTGCGTCAGCTGGCGACGCTGATCGCATCGGGTTTGCCGATCGATGAAACCCTGCGCCTGATGGCGTCCCAGTCCGATGATGCGCGTCAAAAGCGTTTGCTGCAGAGCTGGATGGGCTCGGTATCAGAGGGGGTTTCACTGTCGCGGGCCATGCAGCAAGGCTCCCCGGCACTGCCCGAACGCATAGTCGCGGCGGTCGCAGTGGCAGAGGAGGTGGGTCATCTCGATGCAGTACTCGATCGTCTGGCGTCGGATCAGGAGCGCTCTCTCGACAACCGCAAGACGTTGAATGGGGCGCTGATCTATCCGGCGCTGCTGATTAGCATCGCCACGGCCGTTTTGGTTTTTGTCATGGTCAATGTGGTGCCGAAAATCACCAGCATCTTCATCAGCCAGAAAACAGAGTTGCCACCGGTCACCCAGGCGGTCATTGCCGCCAGCAACTTTTTAAGCAGTTACGGGATCTTGGTCCTGCTTGTCATGGCTGGGCTCGTCGGTGGATTTATCTGGCGACTCCAGGATCCCAGTCGCCGCTTGAAGTGGCACACCCAGCTATTGCAGCTGCCGAAGTTGGGCTATTGGCTCAAGCTGGCAGTGCTGAGTGACTGGTGCCGCAGTATGTCACTGCTGCTTTCCAGCCAGGTGCCGGTGGTCAATGCGATGCAGATTGCCAATGCCGGCGTGGGCAATCTCTGTGTCCGTGACCGCTTGGACCGTGTGTCCCGCCGCGTGCAGGAGGGCGAATCCCTGCATGCGGCGCTAAGTGAACATCCGGAGTTCCCTGGCTTCATGCTGCACCTGATCGGCAGCGGTGAAGCGGGTAGCAACCTGGTGCCGATGCTGCAACGCGTTGCAGATTACTACTCTGCGATTCTGAAGTCGGGTATCGATACCCTGCTGAAACTCCTTAATCCGCTGCTTCTGATCCTGATTGCCGGAGTAATCATGGTGATTATTCTCGGCGTTCTGACGCCGATCATGCAGATGAATCAAATGGTTTAAACGATATGAAAGAGATGCAAAAGCGAAAACAATCCGGCTTCACGCTGATCGAAATTATGGTTGTGGTGGTGATTCTGGGGTTGCTGGCGACCCTGGTGATCCAGGCGGTTGGCGACCGTCCCGATCAGGCGCGTGAAGTGAAGGTGCGCAACGATCTTTCGGCGCTGGAGAGCGCGCTGAAGATGTATCGCCTCGATACGATGAGCTTCCCGAAGATGAAAGAGGGGTTGGTCGCACTGGTCGAACAGCCTCAGGGACAGAACAACTGGCGTGGACCCTATATCGAACGGCTGCCGCAAGACCCCTGGGGTAACGATTACCTTTACCGTGTGCCCAGTCAGCATAAGCATAAATTCGATATCTACACCCTGGGTGCCGATAACGCCGAGGGCGGCTCGGAGAGCGATGCCGATATAGGCAACTGGTCGCTGAAGTAAGCCTGATGCCTGCTATCTGTCGCAAAAACCGCGGTTTCACGCTGATCGAACTGCTCGTGGTGTTGGTTATTCTGTCGATTTCGACCGGGATGGCAGTACTTGCTCTGGGCAAAGGCACCGAGCGAAACCTCTACGACAGTCGTGACCGCATGGTTGAGTGGCTGGATGATCTGGCGGCACGGGCGACGCTGGAGAACAGCAGCTTTCGCTTACGTATAGAGGACGGGGGCCAGGTCGAGATCTCGCAGTGGCTGGGTTCGGATTGGGTGCAGGTCGATCACGCAGAAGCGCCCGCGCTTGGCGCCGCGATAAATATCTGGGTTGAATCCGACGCCAGGCATTCAGGCGAACACCTGGTTCTGCCCACCGGCCAGGTATTACCGGCGCTTCATCTGCGCATGAGCGATGGCGAGAGCTCCACTTCATTTGAATGGCCTTCACCGCAGGCTAGCGATGGAGGGCGTTCCTGATGCGTCGAACAGAGTCTGGATTCACGCTGATCGAAGTGCTGGTGGCGCTGGTGGTTCTGGCTTTCGTCGCCACCAGTGCGCAAATGGCGATCGCTCAATATATAGACCAGCAAGCGCTCACATCGAGTCGCTATAAAGGGCACTGGGCCGCGTGGAACGGCGCAATGGAGATCTACCGGCAATCTCACTGGGATCAGGCAGGGATCCAGGATGCTTTGGCCGAAAGCGAATCGGTGCTGGGTACGCAGTGGAGCCTCGAATCTAGACGCGTCGACACTCTGGGTCAAAGCCTGCAGCGCGTCGAGGTTATCGCAACCGCTAATGACGACGCTGCTTCCAAAACATCCGTTGTCCTGTTTGTAAGCAAATGACGCGCATCTATTTAACTCAAAGGGGAGAGCAGGGTTTCACACTGATTGAAGTCCTTGTTTCGTTGTTCCTGTTTGCATTGATCATGTCGGGTGCGTTTCAGCTGTTTAACACCCTGACAGACAACAACGTACGTCTGGAGCAGATCTCATCAGATGAGGCTGCGCTGGTAAAAGCCTGGTCGATCATCTCGCAGGATATCTACCACATCCGCAACCGCGTGCATCGTGACGAGCAGGGCGGATATCAACCGGCACTGGAAGGCGACGCTGAAAATGGTCTGCGTTTTATCCGTGGCGGATTGCCTCCTGTCGAGGGGCTGACGCCGGGAGGCTTGCAGCGGGTTTTATACCGTTTAAACAAGGGGCGGCTACAGCGTGTCAGCTGGCCGGTGGTCGATCTGGACCCCGCCTCAACGCCCGAGACCCAGACACTCTTATCCGAACTGGCTTCCTGGAAGGTGAAGTATCTCACCAAAGAGGGTCTCTGGATCGATATATGGCCGCTGCAGAATCAGGAGCTGAACCAGGACTCGGCCCAGTTACCGCTGCACGAGATGCCGAGAATGGTCCGGTTTGCAATGGCATATAGGGATGGCCGCGAGGTCAGCAAAACATTTGTAGGGCTTGGCGAATGAAGAACCAGCGTGGCGTGGCCCTGATCAGCGTTTTACTGATCACAACGATCATCGTGTCTATTTTGACAGGAATTTTCTATCGCCAGAGTCTTGCTCAGGAGCGATTGTTTCAGTCGCTGCTGACCGACCAGGCCGCCTTGATCGGATACAGCGCCGAAGATTGGGTGGCCCAGCGCCTGATTGAGGATGCCAACCGTTCCAGTTATGACAGCCTTTCAGAGAGCTGGGCGCAGGCGCTGCCCCCGCTACCGGTCGAAAATGGCGTACTTTCAGGGCGGCTGACGGATCTGCAGAGCCGGGTGAACCTGAATCGCTTTACCGCATTTACGCCGGAAAAGACCCAAGCCGCGCGCGGTGAACCTCGTTCAGATTATTTTCTGATCGAGCGCCTGTTCAGGCAGGCGGGTTATCCACTCAGTGATGCTCAACTGGATGGGTTGATCGACTGGCAGGACCCGGATGACCAGATAACCGGGCAGGGCGCCGAATCGCCTGAATATCAGTTGTCAGACACCCCCTATCGAACAGCGAACGGGGAGCTGGTTGCTTTATATGAGCTTCTTTCGATCCAGGGGTTTGATTCCTCCGTCCTAGAGCGGATATCCCCCTGGGTAAATGTGCTGCCCCGCACTGTGCGTCAGATTAACGTCAACACGGCACCTGCTCAGGTCCTGATGGCGTTGTGCGCATCGATCGATCAGGCATCAGCTGACCGTTTGATTGAGATCCGTGCCGAGCACCCCTGGACTAATGTGGCAGCTTTTTATCGCAGCCTTGCTGAGACGCTGCAATTGGATAGCGAACGCCAAGCTCAGGCTTTAGTGCGGGGTGAGGGGTTTGATCCGATAACGGTTTCAAGCGATTACTTCCAGCTTGAAATGAAACTCGAGCTGGGGGGGCGGGTTTTTAATCTGGAGTCAGTTTTGCACCGCGTAAAAGTTGAGAAAAAGATCAGCGTGAACGTGATCTCCCGTTCACTGCAGATGGTGAATGAAACCCTTGGGGAGGCGGCTTAACTGTGACCACACTGATACATTTCAGCTATCTCGGCCGGATTGATTCGAGTCAGTCGGCATCCTCGGTTAAAAGCCAGAATGCCAAGGTGGCGCTGCTGATCCCGAGCGCCTACGTGAGTATGCTGATGGTCGACGTTTCACAGGTTCCGAAACGTTATATTCAGCAGGCTTTACCCTCGCTCATTGAGGATGATCTGGCGGAAGAGCTCGAAAAGGTACAACTCTGTCCGGGTCCGGTGATCAATAATCAGTTGCCTGTGTTGGTCGTCTCTAAAGCCAAGCTCAGGGAGTGGCTGGATGCGGCTCGTGTTCATGGTATCGAACCCTGCGCAATCTACCCGGATTTCTATCTATTACCCTGGATTGAAAATCAGATAACAGTCTCTCAGGTAGAGAACAGCTATCAGATCGCACGCTTTTCTGAACACCGGGGGCTTTCGGGTTCTGAGGACAAGATTCGATCTGTAGTTGAATTGATGAAGAGTGATTCGAGCCGCGTAGTCGATAGCTCAATTAAACTCTCAAGCGCCGAACGTTCATTGGCTGGGGATACAACCCCGATATCGTTGTTGGCCGGCGAATTCGCAACTGCGGATAGCAGTACCGGATGGGGTAAAGAGGTGATCGGGTTTGCCGCCGGTATCGCGGCTTTGCTGATGGCGCTCTCTGTAAATCTCTACGCCTGGGGGCATCGATATTCAGCAGAGAACGAGCAGCTGACCGATCAAATAGAGCACACCTATGGCGAAGCTATTCAGGGTGCCGACGAGAGCACGCTGAACTATAACCGGCGGATGCTGGAACGCGCGATAGACAATGCGGGTAATGATATGACCGGTATGAAAAGCCATATTCACGCCGCATCTTCGATTATGCAGCGTTGTGGTGGGTGTTACCTCGAAGAGTTTTCAGCAGACGTGTCTGGCTTTGCCTTAAGTTATCGTAAAACTGGCTCAGATCGCGATGTTGAGTTAACTGACGCGCCGGTTGGATATGCGCTGAAAGACTCAAAAAACGATCGAGATCTGATCATGGCAGAATATTACCTGAAGGCCGGTCTATGAATCTCAATATCGATATTAAAGGGGTTGATAAACGCTCCCTTCAAACGCTTGCACTGGGTCTGTTAATTGCCCTGGCGTCGGTATTGCTTTTTTTATCTTTCGAGTATTTTCAGAAAAACCAGGCTGTTCAACAGCGTCTGCTGAACCACTACAGTTGGTTAAAGACACATCAGGATGAAATTGTCGCCGCCGGCGGAGTTGAGCTGATTTTTGCTGGCGATTTGAGCCTTGATGAGCTGCAAGCCAAAGCCGAGCAGTTGGCTTATCAAAACAGGATCGAGATCCACACAGAGTTTGAAAATGGCGGGCTCATTCTGGAAGCCAGGGAGCAGCCTCAAGGCCTGCTGATCGCCTTTGTGGAGAGCCTAGTCAACCAGGGCGTTAGCCTATCCAGCCTCAGGATGATTCGTTCAGCGAAGGATGGGTCACTGGACCTTAGTGTACAACTGGGGGCGATGTGAAGAGGGTTAGTATCTGGCTGACTGTGGCTCTAACACTCCTGCTTTCGGGGTTGGCGTCAGTGATTCTGTTTATGGCGATCGGGCTGTCGCTATGGTCCGATCCCCGGCCGTTCAATAACACTCATTTCTCCAAGATGGCCGGGGGGATGTTTGCTGGGCGTGCGATGCTGGAGGCCGAGATTGAAGAGAATGAAGCCTGGGTGGATCTCAACTGGCACTGGTGTCCGGGCCTTAATCCCTTTAGCTGGTGCGTGAACCTTGGCGGCGGGACGGTCAATGGAGAGGGAAAAGTGTCGCTCGCCCTGGAAGGGCTGGAAATTCACGATCTTCAACTGGCGCTATCGGCAGATTCCGTGAAGTTTAAGCCTCTGACGACGAGGCTGGTGTCAGCCGACCTGGCCCTGGATGACGCGATTATCAGTTACGGCACCTGGCTTCCTGTGCAGATGCAGGGGCGTGCGTTAATTAACCGACTGCAAGTTGGCAACGCAGAGCTGCTCGCAGTTCCAGTGCGGATCAGCAGCCTTGAAAAAGGTGCAGCCAGGGTTATGCAGTTCTCCACCGATAGTCCGCAGATTCAGGGAAAGGTTGAGCTCGATAGTGCGGGCCTTTATCAGATTAATTTGAATGTTGCTCAAGGTGCTTTTGGGGAAACCCCATGGATAGGGCAGAACGCTTTTACTCTAAATCAACAGGGACGCCTTAAGGCGTTTAATTAGGGTTGGCATGTGAACAGTATTAAATCATTAAAAATGGTCGCGTTCTCTCTGCTGATGGCGGCTACTTCGGTCAATCTGCTTTCGGCAGGCTTGGCCGCATTTTCAAAAGCGGGTGTGTCACCTGAATCGCTGGATATAACAGGACGGAATACTCAGGCTGCTCTAACCAATACCCTGTTTGCAGATGCCAGTGTATCTGATCAGCACGGTGTCAACGGGATGGCGATCGCGAGAATTCCAGAGAAGCTGGTCGGGATTGTCGGCGCAGGTAAGAATCGGGTTGCGATATTACAGCTTGGCTCGGCTGATCCCAACGTTTATCGAGCCGGAGATCAGATCTCTGACCAGATATTTATAGATGAAATTTTGCCTTTTGATCTGGTATTGAACGATGCCGGTGTTTTACGACGTCTGCCACTGAGACAGTTTGCGGATGAACCAGAGCGTGTCTCGGCAAAACCCTCAGTAGAGATGAGTGCAGATAAGGATATCGCTAAAGCTACGGATCAGTTTGTAGCACTTTCAAAAACAGCTGATGGATTTGAAGCTTTGGCAATACAGTCGGTTCCAGATGCATTAAGTGGTTTTGACCTTAAGCCAGGTGACAACATTTTACAGATCAACGGCATCGATGCGGCTCTGGTATATAGAGAACCGATCGATTACGTGTCGATGCTTTCAGAAAACTCGCTACAGCTAACCGTTGAACGCGATGGTGGTAATTACACTGCACAGGTTAGAACCAGCGACTTTATGCGTTTCCTTAACCAATTTACTCGATAGAACGATATGACCATCCTACCTTTGCCTCAGTCCCTACGACGTCTTTCAAGCCAGGTGATTATGCTTGGCGTGCTGGCACTACCTGTCAGTGCCTCAGCTGAAGATGCTGCCATCAATTTTCGGGACGTGGAGGTTATGACAGCGATTGAAAGTATCGCATCTATCACCGGGAAAACCTTCATTGTCGATCCGCGGGTTCGGGGAAAGGTTTCAATAGTATCGGCTGATCCAATCAGTGAAGAGACGCTTTACGACGTCTTTTTGTCAGCGTTGAAGGTGCAGGGTTTTCAGGCGGTCAGCAATGGCAGTACGGTCAGTATTCTGCCTGCAGCCCGCGCTGCAACGCTGTCGGATCAATCGGGTTCCGAAGAGTTTATTACCGAAGTTCTTCGCATCAAAAACTCTAAGGCTGCCTCTATTTCCGCGACCATCGCCGGCATGTTAAGTACCGGTGCCAAGGTCACCGTGCATGAGGAATCCAACTCGCTGGTGGTGACCGACACCGAGTCACAGTTGAATCGCTTCAAGGCGATGCTTAATGAACTGGATACGGAGCGCTACCTGAATTACGACATCGTCAGGCTCAGCAACATCCAGGCAAAAGAGATTGTTTCGATGGCACTGGATCTGGGGTTGATCGATCATCAAACCAAGGTCGTCGAGGATATGGCGGCGAATCGGTTGATAATCTCGGGGCCGCTCGATTCGCGCCGCAAAATTAAAGACCTGATCAGACAGCTTGACGGCTCGCAGCAGTCAGGTGAACAGTCCGGGTTCGACGTTATCTACCTAAATCATGCAAAGGCCGATACCCTCCAGCCCCTGCTTGAGGGGATGCTGAGCTCATCAGCCTTTAAGAAGCTTGCGAGCCCCGCGGCGGCGGGGGATGGAAGTGCTGCTGAGGGGAACGCCGGTAAAGAGAGTTTCTACTCCATACAGGCTGATATCGTTAATAACGCATTGATTGTCGGCGCGCCGGCCAATGTGATGGCCGCTATCAAAACTATTGTCGAAAAGCTCGACAAGCCACGCCCTCAGGTTCTGATTGAGGCGGTTATCGCTGAAGTGTCTGAAGAGTTCTTCGATCAGTTCAGCGTCAATCTGGCCGCCCTGGGTAACTATGGTGTCTTTGTCACCGACTTCAGTGGTGCCCTGAGCACGCTGGGTTCTGCGGTGGGTGGAAGTACCAGTGATCAGGCGGCGGCGATTGGCAGTGTGACCGCAACGCCGACCTTTGGCGCCGCTAACGTTTCGGGCAACCGTGGCATTGGTGGCCTGATTCAGGCGATCAAAACGGATAACAAGAGCAGCCTCCTATCGACGCCTTCGATTCTGACTCTGGAAAACGAAGCCGCGACAATTTCGATCGGTAAGGAGATCCCCTTTATAACCGGCAGTTTTACAACGAATACGGCGGGCGCTTCCAATCCGTTCCAGACCATCGAGCGCAAAGAGGTTGGTACCATCCTGAAAGTGCGTCCTCAGATCAGTAACGATGGTTCTATCCGTCTGGAGATCGATCAAGAGGTTTCCAATATCGATCAGACCAATATTCAGGGGACGTCCGGTACCAATCCGACAACGGATAAAAAAGTGATCGAAACCAATGTATTGGTTCAGGATGGCCAGACCCTGGTACTCGGCGGACTGATCGATAGCAAGTTTTCCAATATCGAATCAAAAGTACCGTTACTGGGCGATGTACCTGTCCTTGGAAGCCTTTTCCGTTCAAAACAGCGCAGTAAAGAATCTTCGATTCTGATGGTATTTATTCGTCCGACGATAGTGGATTCTGCTGAACAAGGTAATCAGTTAACCCGGCAAAAATATCGCTTATACCAGGGTCGGCACAGCGAGTTTATCTCTCGGAATCAGCTCGAATCTGAGCTCGGCGGGTTGCCGGAAGATCTCAGCAACATTCATCAATTAGATCAATTTGTTGAGTAATCTCTATGTACGAGAGCTTTTTTGGCTTTAACGCCCAGCCCTTCGCGATTGTGCCGGATCCCAGGTTCTTTTTTCAGAGTGGCCAGCTGTTCGAAGAGTTCGAGCGGCTGGAGTACTGCGCAAAAAAAGGCGATGGCATTCTGCTGATCACGGGAGAGGTGGGTACTGGCAAGACCACCTGTCTGCGCATTTTGCTCGACAGGCTAAGGGACGAATTCAGGCTGTTGGCGCTTGATGAGCCGGGCGCATCCTCTGAACAGGTGGTCAGCTATCTGCAGATGCAGTTGGAGCTTCCCGAGTCTACTGCGGGGTTTCAGTCCATTGCGGATGAACTCAAGCGTAAGCTGGCTGAGGGTACACGCTATCTACTGGTTATCGATGAAGCGCAAAACCTGCCGGTACCGACCTTGGAGTTTATTCGGTTACTGGGAAATATCGAAAATGATCGAGGCAAAGCGGTCACGATCCTATTGTCGGGGCAGCCGGAACTGTCAGCCGTGCTTGCCAGGCCCGACCTCAGACAGTTTGCGCAACGAATACTTGCCCAGTTGCACCTGTCTCCGTTATCAGTCGATGAGACTGCGCGATATATCAGACATCGATTAGCAGTGGTCGGTTGTCAGTACGAGCTGATCTCCGATCGCCAGATTCGGATTGTATTCGATGCCACGAATGGCAATCCTCGACTCATTAATAAGCTGTGCGATCAGGTTTTATACCTGATGTACAAGCAGGGCTTAAAAGCGGCAACTGATGCCGTTATTGAAACGGCGAGAGGTTTTAGAACCCTGACTGGATCTGATCCACAACGTCGAACCGCCCGGCCGTCCAAACGTCGATTCGTCCATGGCGGTGCAGTGCTTGGCGCTCTTGGCGTTGGTTTCTTATTAGCACAGGGCCTTCCGTCAATAATAAATGGGGAGAGTTTTAATCCAGGCTGGGCGAAACAGTCAGAGGTGGTTGGGGTAAGCACTAGCCCTGAAAAGGCGCTTGTAGCGACAGATTCCCCCACTGATACCAGTAGCTTGTTGGATGAACAGACTCAGTTACGAGATAGTCGGGAGGCAGCTATCACATCGGACTACCAACACAAAAGTGAAAAAGGACGCGACGCGGAATCGGGCCAGCTACCCGTTCAGCAGTTATACGCGCTCTGGGGGCTAAGCGTTGATCCTGAGGTGGATATCTGCAGTGGCTCCCAGAGGTATGACCTGAGTTGTCTATCCATCGACAATGCGAACCTGACGATACTAGGTGCCTATAATCGCCCGGCGATTATCGAGCTGACAGGTCCCGACTTCAGTGGTGTCTGGCTGGTAACAGCGTTCATGGATCAGCGGGTAACCTTGGTTTCGGGTTCCGAGCAGATCGAGCTTACTGAGAGTGAATTTGAGCAGCGGTGGAATCAGAAAGCGCGGTTACTATGGCAGAAGCCTCCAGGCTATGTCTCTCCACTGCGCCTGGGTATGCAATCCTTTCAATCTATCTATTGGCTCCAGGATGCCTTGAATAAACTGGGTATAGTGAATGGTCGAATAGTGACCGGTGGGTATTACACTGAATCCCTGGCTGAGTTTGTACAAACATTCCAGCGTTCATCAGGCTTGGTGGAAGATGGGGTTTTAGGCCCAATGACAATTATGGCAATCAATTCGCGCTTATCGGATACACCGGTATTGGTTAATTAATCGGCAGGTCTACTGATTTCCTTGTGGCAGCAGTGCCTGGTCCTACCCACACAAGGTAGTCACTGGGTTTTGCGTATTTGCATTCATATTTTGGTGCTGAAATAACTCAATGAAATCAGGCTAAAAATCGGGATGGGAATAGCAATTCGCAGGCGTTGATTTTATTGTGGAAGCACTAAAGGCAGCTACGAGCTGATTATTAACTAATCAGGAGCTTGGAGAAAAAAGGGACTTTTAAGGGCGGTAACTCGCTATATCGGTTTTTGCCGATTAAATTAGCCTCAGTTGTCGACTCAAACTGAAATCTTTTTTAAATAAAGGTAGCATGCTATGAGTCAGTCTCATGGGTTCTGGCCTTGTAATGGTTATTTTTCTTGATTGCATCGAGAAGCTGCTTTTGCTCCTCCTCGCCTAGCCAGGTATTGATCCACTCAAGAATTCTCTTTCGCTTAGTCGGTACTTTGCTCCATGCCCGATAAGCCAGGACATGATCCCTGCAAACTGAGGTCTTACCATCAGTCACAACACAGCAACTACAGGGAAAAGCGGGGACCTGAGCGAACTGTCGGTCGATCCACCAAATTACAAAGCCTTTATCTTCTTTCTCAAAGTCCATCCTAGCGTTTCCTCTGTTGCATAAGGGTGACGACGTTAAGGAGGATGAAGCTACCAACTTACTTTAAGAATGCTTCTTCGAGGGCAAGTCTATCGGTAGCATCTCAGTCTAGACCCTTGACTGCATGTTGGAGCATCGATGCGTACTTTTAGTTCAACCTTACCTGGATGTTTGATATAACCTGTTGTTATTATTGAATTTAACCAAGGGGCTTGGGATCCTGATGGAGGCTCGTGAAGAGGTTTACACACACATCGAGGAGCAAGGCCGGCCATTATTTATCAGTTACGGATCAGAAATTTGCGCCGGGCAGCCGACTTGGAATAGACAGAAAAGCAATTTTTAGTGTTAACGGGTCAAGAGTTCCACACCAGGGAAAAATGTTCATTGCTACGCACAACCCGGCGTTATTTAATATGTTAATGTGGTAAGGATTGATATTCATGGGAAAAGCCATGCCTGAATTTGAGCAACTGGTGGTTGAAGATCTGGTTGAAGGCACGGGTACCGAAGTGAAAAAGGGCGGCGCCCTGATCACTGCGCATTATCGCGGCTACCTTGAGGATGGAACCGAGTTTGATTCTTCCTATGATAGTGGCCAGCCGTTTCAGACCGTACTCAGCCGCAAGAAAGTTATCGCCGCCTGGGTAGAGGGCCTTAAAGGCATGAAGGTGGGTGGTAAACGGAAACTGCTGGTGCCTGCTGACATGGGCTATGGCGAGCGCGGCTTTGGTGACAAGATTCCGCCAAACTCCAACCTGATATTTGAAATTGAACTGCTGGAAGCGCTGAACCGGGAATAAACTGCACCGGAAACCGGATGGGAGCATCGGGTTCCGAGCAACCATTAACCGTCTTTGATCACGGGAGTGTGCTGAGAGAAGTGCCAGCCTCAGCGTTTGCCGCCATTTCCTCCGGAACCTTAGGCTGTTTCTAAGGCACTGGTAACGAAAAACGCCGCCTTATGACCAGCAGGTGACGTTTTTTCATTCTTGTGTCAGAAGAACCGGCTAGCATGTTGTATAGAGTTTTCGTAAATAACCGACTCAGAAGTGGGCTTTCCTATGTCATCATTCTATAACTCCATCAACGAGACAGACGGGTACGAAGTACTGGCGTCTGTGCATTGTCCTATCGCCGCCAGGATGGCCGTGGACCTGGGATTCAACTACGGGATGGTAGGTGGATCAGTCGCTTCGCTGAGCATGTTGGGCACGCCCGATCTGATGCTGCTCACGTCCACCGAACTCTGCGATCTGGTGAAACGTACCAGTCAGTCTTCCAGCCTGAAGATCATTGTCGACGGTGATGCGGGCTACGGTAATGCCCTCAATACCATGCGCACGATCGTGGAGCTGGAGATGGCGGGTGCCAGCGCTGTCACCATCGAGGATACGAAGTTACCGATATCCTATGGGCAATCAAAAACCAAGCTGATTTCAACCCAGGAGCAGCTCGATAAACTGGCCGCTGCACTCGATGCCAGAAGCTCGGACAGTTTTGGCATTCTCGCCAGGACCCAGGTAGTTGCCGGTGAGGAGATCGAGGCGGTAGCTGAAAGGGTGTTCCAGTTCTCGGAAGCGGGCGTTGATGGCATCTGCCTGGCGGGTGTTACCGATCCCGAGCAACTGGAGATCATCTCCAAGGCCAGCGATAAGCCGAAGATGCTCATCACTTACGGTAAGAAGCATACGCTTACCGATGAGATCTATCAGCGCTGTAACGTGAAGCTTCTGTTGAGCGGTCATACGCCTTTTGAGTCATCAATTGTTGCCACTTATCAGGCGCTGACGGCGCTGGCCGGCAAACCTGCTGCCACTGAGGCGATTAAGTACAAGGAACTGATCGGCAAATACACCGAACAGGAACGCTTCGACAGTTCAATAAAACGCTATTTGAACATATCGGAATAAGCAGCACGGCGTTGTAAATCGGGAAAATTGGGGGGCTGAAACTGGGGCAGAGTAGCATCTCTCGATACTCGTCTTTTAAGTCGGTTATCGCTTACCACTGAGCAAATGGTGGAGTTCGGTGCAAGACTGATGAAAGGAGCACAGGCGGGCTCTGCCCCGAACTTCAGTGGAGATATCCGTGGACCCGACAGACACGCGCCCGTTGGAAGCTGCCAGTGAACCCCCGCGTACAGCGATCGGATGGCTGCGTCACCATGCCTCCGCACTGGTAGTCTTCTGTCTGTTTGTGGCAGGTCTGGTGATCCTGTTTCGCACGCTACACCAGATTGATGTTCATCAGGTTCGTCTTGAGCTGCGCTCCCTGTCATGGCGTCAAATTGGCCTCGCAGCACTTTGTACCGCTGGCGGCTATCTTGCGCTGATCGGGTATGACTGGTCCGCCCTGCGTTATATCAAGCGCCATCTGCCACTGCCTCTGATCGCGTTTACCTCGTTTATCGGTTATGCGCTGTCGAACACGATCGGAGTCAGCTGGTTGTCCGGCGGCGCCGTGCGTTACCGTATCTATTCGAAAGTCGGCTTGAGTGGTAAGCAGGTCGCGTTGATCACCGCTTTCTGTACCCTGGGATTTGGCATCGGCGAAGTACTGGTGGGCGGGACAGCGCTGGTTTTGCAGCCGGAGCTGTTTGCGCATTATGTCGGACTGGCTCCGGGCTGGGTGCGCTGGGGCGGGGGATTGTTGCTGTGCGTGTTCGTCATCACCCTGATTTTACGCAGCCAACATAAAGGCGTCCTGACTTGGCGTGGTCAGGCGTTCAGGTTGCCGGAAACTTCTATCCTGACGGGGCAGGTGGGGTTTTCTGTCCTCGATATCGGGCTTGCGGGCACGACGCTCTTTCTACTGTTGCCAGACAGTGCGCTTGGCCTCCCGGGATTTCTGGCCATTTTTGCAGTTGCTCTGGTCATCGGCGTGATAAGCCATGTTCCGGGCGGAGTGGGCGTTTTTGAAGCGGTTATGCTGAATGCCCTGGCCCCGTTCATGCCGCTTGAACAGGCGACGGCTGGATTATTCGCCTATCGAATCATCTATTACCTTGCGCCATTTCTATTGGGCATTTTACTGCTGATTCTGGGTGAAACCTTCCTGTTGTTTCGTCGACGGGCAGGGGGCTTATCCGGTGCCCTCGGCGAAACAGCACGGATCACAAAAGGCGTGATTTCGGTTGCCGCTCCTTTTGCCCTCAGCGGGATCACTTTTATCGCCGGCGCTCTGCTGTTACTCGGCAGTTCTATTCCAGCCTCGCCGCTAACCCTGAAACTTCTGGAGGATCTGTTCCCCCTGGGTGTCGTCGAATTATCCCACGGCTTTGGCGGTCTGTTGGGGGCGATGTTGATCGTCGTTTCCTATGGTTTATGGCAGCGCATACGTATCGCGCTGTGGCTGGCGGCCGGTTTGCTTTCCGTCGGCGCCCTGATCTCGTTAATCCAAACCCTGGACTATGATCGGGCGGTTATCATGATCCTGGGGTTGGCTTTGATCTTTGTCTCACGTGATCAGTTTTTCCGTCGCTCCCGTCTGGTATCCGAATTAAATGATCTCCGCTGGCTGCTACTGACCCTTGCTGCCATGGGCTGCTTTGCTGGCCTGCTGTTATTTTCTTTTAAGCAGACAGCTTATCAGCATGAGTTGTGGTGGCAGTTTGCCATTACCGAGCAGGCACCCAGGGGAATGCGTACGGCGGTGATTGCCGCCACAACCTTCACGTTGATTTTTCTGTTTGTTGCTATCCGGGCACCTCGCTACCGGCCTTTGCCGCCCTCTGAGGCCGATCTGGAAAAAGCGCTCAGTGTTATTAACGCTCAGGATAACCCTGACGCAAATTTTGCCCTCACCCGGGATAAGGCTTTGTTGTTCTCCGAAAACAGTGACGCCTTTGTCATGTTCGGCGTACATGGAAAAAATTGGGTCTCAATGGGCGACCCTGTTGGTAGAGATGAACAGGATGTTGTTGATCTGATTTGGGATTTCAAGGCCCAGGCGTCACGAGATCAGGGCCATGCGACTTTCTATCAGGTCCATAAAGCGAATATCCATCATTATATCGATGCCAATTTCACGCTGTTAAAGCTGGGGGAGGAGGCGCTGGTTGAACTGCCCGCTTTTTCGCTCGAGGGGAGCCGCAGGGCAAAGCTGCGCCAGGCCGATAATCGCGCGAAAAGGGCGGGTTTGAGCTTTGAGCTGTTATCGCCACCCTATACAGAAGCGCTGCTGGATGAGTTACAGGCGATTTCAGATGAGTGGCTTATCGATAAGGGGGTACGCGAAAAAGGTTTTTCGCTGGGATTCTTCGATAGAGCCTATCTTAACCGTTGCTTCCTGGCTGTCGTGCGCGAAAATGGCCAACTCAGTGCCTTTGCCAACGTCCTTGTTACCGCCACTCACCATACCGCGACCATTGATTTGATGCGCCATCGAAACAGCGCGGATAGCAGTACCATGGATTACCTGTTTATCGAGCTTATGCTGGCGTTAAAAGCGCAAGGGTACGAGTGGTTCAGTCTGGGCATGGCGCCACTTTCCGGTTTGATGGAAAGAGCATCCGCACCGCTATGGGACCGCTTTGGCGCGCTTATTTACAAACGTGGTAAACGTTTCTACAACTTCGAAGGGCTGAGGCGGTTCAAGGAAAAATTTGACCCGGTGTGGGAGCCGAGATACCTCGCGATAGACCGTCGAGGCGTGAGTCCCTATCTGGCTTTCGCGGACATCGGTGCGCTGACAAGCGGGGGATTCTCGGGCATGTTTAGGAGGTAGCGCGTTTAACCGCAGAATAGGCGGAAAACGCTATCTCGAACTCAGAGTCGATGTTTCTTTTACCGGCATTGAAGCCATACAGTCCATCCTTTCGCTCCGTTATTTCTGGCCGCGCCAGCCCGGTTAATGGCTATTTACCAGCCAGAACTACTACTAAAGACCCTGCCCAAACCTGCCAAGGTGCAATCCAAGGAGCGCGTGAGATCGGCCATTATGATTGCCAAGATTGTGTTCTCGTGTGTACCCAACCTCGAAACACCTGCCGTCTTATAACAAAAATGGGTGATAAATCATGGCTAAGCGACGTTCTATTCCTGCACTGACACTGTCTGCGCTGTTTGCGCTGGGTGGTACTTCTCTGGCGATGGCCCACGGTGACGTAACACCTCAGGGTGTGAATACCGAGGGGCTGCCGGCTCTGGGTGAAGAGTGGCCCGATACCAACCCTTATCGCGATACTGACGCTTTTGAGCGCGCTGTCGAGATCGGTTCATCAGCCTATAACCAGAACTGTGCACGTTGTCATGGCCTGGAGGCTATCTCCGGTGGTATCGCGCCAGACCTGCGCCTGCTCGCGCCGGACTTCGACGGCGACGACTGGTACAAATACCGTGTCATTAACGGTGCAGTCCGAGATGGCAAGGTCTACATGCCCAAGATGGCCGATTACCTGAGTCAGGAAGCACTCTGGGCGATCAAGAGCTACCTGGACGTGCGGCATGATGAAATGCAGTAAGCTCTCCAGTTTTGTGGCCTCCTGGCTCCTGCCTGCCTGCCTTCTGGCAGGCAGCGAGCAGGCCCAGGCCCGAATCTATGATGACGTGGTCGACTCGGGTTTTGTCCGCATCGGGGTTTACCGGGATTTCCCACCTTATTCCTTCGAGCGGGACGGTGAACCAGCAGGTATCGACGTAGATCTGGGTAAAGAGATCGCCGATGAACTCGGTGTCGAGATGCGCCTGCACTGGATGACGCCTGATGAAACCCTGGACGACGATCTGCGCAATAACGTCTGGAAAGGGCATTACCTGGATAAAGACGAGAATAATCCGCTGGCGATGAAAAACGTTGCTGACGTCATGATGCGGGTTCCTTACGACCGAGATTACGCCTACAAGCGCGATTCGATGGGACTGATCATCAATGACCTTGTAGTGATGATGTCTCCCTATCATCAGGAGCGTTGGCAACTGACCTACGACAGCGAAAAGCTTGATTCCGTTCGCACGCTGGCGAAATTCCAGTACCACCCCATCGGTGTGGAAGTGGACAGCCTGCCGGCTTTTTACCTGACCTCCGCAATGCAGGGGAGGATGCGCGATAAAACCCATCATTACACCAATCCCCGGGTTGCCTTTAAGGCAATGAAAGAGGGCGAAGTGTCGGCTGTGATGGGCATGAGAAGCGAAATCGACTGGCTCCTGAAGCGTGAAAACAGCTCCCGATACCGTCTGGCGGAAAACGGCTTTCCGGCCATGGGAAAGCAGGTCTGGGATATAGGTATTGCCGTCGGTGAGGCAGATCGAGACCTGGGTTACGCGGTGGAGAGCCTGTTCGACCGCATGATCCGTGATGGCAGTATGGAAGAGCTGTTCGCCCAATACGGTGTGACTTACGAAAGCCCGAGTTTGTACATTACCACTCCCTGACGACCCTCGTCGTTGTTGTTCTTGTCGTTTATTTGCGGCGCCCGGCTGGTCCGGGCTTTTTTATGTACGACCAAATGCCCTCCAGCTACCGCCTAAACAGGGTCGAAAGTAGTATGGGGCGGCACAGTAGATCGGATTAGCGTGGAAGGTCATTAATAAGACCAATAAGAGCTACACCCCATGCCCACACTGTTCCGTATCCTTATTCTCGTCGTCCTCTATTTTCCCGCCGTGCTTTACGCCGATGAGGCGCTCCCACGTGTGAAAGTGGGCATGTTGCAGTTCGGCACCGCCCACTGGGAGCTGGCGCATATCCAGAACGCAGGTATCGATCGGAAACATGGATACCGCCTGGAACTGATGCCGCTGGCCAACAGCTCGGCAGGACGACTCGCGTTGACGGCCGGTAATGTGGACTGGATTGTCGCCGACTGGGTCTGGGCCGCGGAGCGGACGCTGCAGGGCGCTCCGCTCAGGTTTATTCCGTTCTCCAGCCGGATAGGCGAGATGATGGTGCCAACAGGGAGCGATATTGCAGGACTTGAGGACCTGAAAGGCAAACGGATCGGTGTAGCCGGTGGGCCCCAGGGCAAAAGCTGGAAGTTGCTGCAGGCCGCTGCGGCGACGCTGGGTATAGACCTCTCTTCCCAGGCTGAGATCAGTTATGGTGCGCCACCTCTGCTGAACAGGGAGCTACAGGCAGGACGGCTGGATGCACTGCTCACTTTCTGGCATTTCGCCGCCCGCCTCGAGGCGACTGGCGACTTTAAACCCGCGATCAGCGCAGCCGCTATCAGCGAGATGCTTGGACTCGACGCCCGGCTGCCGATGCTGGGCTATCTTGCCAACCGGTCTTGGATAACTGAAAACCTGCAGCTTGCAGATGCATTTGCCCGCTCCATCTCCGAGGCAAAGCAGGATCTTCGTGAGGATCAGCCCTGGGAGCCGATCCGACCGTTGATGCGTGCCGATGTCGACGCTGTGTTCAACGCGCTGAAGCAGAACTACCGTCTTGGCGAGCCGGAGCCAGGGATCAGTGAGTCGATGCAGGAGTCGGCCAAACGTGCCTGGCCGCTGCTCAGAAGTCAGGAGCAGGCGTTGCCTGTCGACCTGTTCAGCGGTGTGGCTGGCTGATGAACAGTCGCCTGCGTGACTACCTGCTGGTGACCGGCACCTTGCTGCTGCTCTGGCAGCTTGTTGCCACACTGATCGCAGATCCGCTGCTACCGGGGCCGCTGGCGGTGATGCACAGCATACTCGATGAATGGCAGAGCGGTGCGCTGCAGCACCATCTGCTCGTCACGCTCAGTCGCGTGGCTATCGCCTTTGCTGTTGCCATGGTGCTTGGCACTCTGCTTGGCTGGGTGATGGGGCGATCCCTCCTTGCCAACCGGTTGCTCGACCCGCTGCTGGTGTTGATGCTGAATCTCCCGGCACTGGTCGTGATCATTCTGCTGTATGTCTGGATGGGGCTGGTGGAGGCCGCCGCGGTTTTGGCGGTCATCATCAACAAGGTGCCGAACGTGGCGGCAACGCTTCGCGAGGGGGCTCGCAGTCTCGATCCGGAGCTGGAAGAGATGGCCGAGCTTTGCCGCTTCAGTCGATGGCAGAAGGTGAAAGACCTCTGGTTGCCGCAACTCTTTCCCTACCTGATGGCGTCGATGCGCACAGGGCTGGCGCTGATCTGGAAAATCGTGCTGGTTGTCGAGCTGCTGGGTCGCTCGGATGGTATCGGATTCCAGCTGCACCTGGCGTTTCAGTTGTTTGATGTGACGACGATCCTGGCATACAGCTTCAGCTTTATCGCTGTTGTTCAGCTGATCGAGTGGGGCCTGTTGCAGCCGGTGGAGCGGCGTGCCCGGCGTTGGCAGGGGGGGCTTCAAAATGCTTGAAATTGCACTGGAACGCAAAAGCTACGACGCGACGCTACTGTGCGATATCCATCTGACTATCTCGCCGGGCGACCGCCTGGCCCTGGTTGGCCCCTCCGGCTCTGGTAAGACAACGCTGCTGAATATCATTGGCGGGCTGGATAGGGCGTTTAGCGGCCAGCGTCGGCTCGCGGATCCCGAGCCCGGCATCGCCTACATGTTTCAGGAACCGCGTCTGTTGCCCTGGCGCACGGTGATGGAAAACCTGCGATTGGTCTGTGCCGATCGCTCCCTTGTCCTGGATCTGCTTGATGAGGTGGGGCTGCTCGATGCAGCCAACCGCTATCCCCGTGAACTCTCGTTGGGTATGGCCCGCCGTGTAGCCCTGGCCCGGGCGCTGGCACTGGAGCCGGACCTGTTGCTGCTGGATGAACCTCTGGTTTCCCTGGACCCGGCCACGGCGGAGCGGATGCTCGGCCTGGTACATCGGCTGCTAGAGCGGCGACCGCGCATGGCGCTGGTGATGGTCTCTCACGATCTAGCTGATGCAGCGCGTATCGGTGCCCGGGTCCATCAAATTGACCCCCAATCGGGGCAGGTATTACTACCAAGTGAGGAGAAAAGTGCTTCGGCTGGTCAATTGTTGGTTTAACAGCCGCCAACAAAAATAGATTCAGAATCGGGACGAAATCCCGGTTGTACGGGAAACACCCGAATCCAATAAGAATTATTCCGCAAGGAGAAGACAATGAAACGAATCGGGCTCAGTACAGGCTTTGCAGTTACTGCCCTGGTTGCAGCGATGTCTACGGCCAGCGTTGCACAGGCCGGTGTAACCGACGAAGATATTTTGAACGACCAGATGACCACGGAAGATGTGGTTACCAACGGACTGGGTGTTCAGGGGCAGCGCTTCAGCCCTCTGACCAAACTGAATTCCGATAACGTCCAGGAGCTGCGCCCGGTATGGTCCTTCTCCTTCGGTGGTGAAAAACAGCGTGGCCAGGAATCTCAGCCGCTGGTCAAGGATGGCGTCATGTACGTCACCGGTTCCTATTCTCGGGTGTTCGCAGTCGATGTCAAAACCGGCGAAGAGCTCTGGGAATACAACGCGCGTCTGCCGGACGGCATCATGCCGTGCTGTGACGTCATCAACCGTGGTGTCGCGTTGTATGGCGACCTGGTGATCTTCGGTACCCTGGATGCCAAGCTGGTGGCACTGAACAAGGACACCGGTAAAACCGTCTGGAAGAAAACCGTCGCTGACTATCAGGAAGGTTACTCCCTGACCGCTGCACCGATGATTATCAAGGGCAAGGTCATCACCGGTGTATCCGGTGGTGAGTTTGGTGTGGTCGGTAAGGTAGAAGCCTACGATGCCACCACCGGTGATCTCGTCTGGACCCGTCCGACCGTCGAGGGTCACATGGGTTACATCTACAAAGATGGCGAGAAGGTCGAAAATGGCATTTCCGGCGCTGCTCCAGGTGAAACCTGGCCGGGCGACCTCTGGAAAACCGGCGGCGCAGCCACCTGGCTGGGCGGCTACTACGATCCGGACACCGACAGCATCCTGATCGGTACCGGTAACCCGGCTCCCTGGAACTCCCACATGCGTCCGGGTGACAACTTGTTCTCCTCTTCACGTCTTGCCATCGATCCCAATGACGGCAGTATCAAATGGCACTTCCAGTCCACTCCGCACGACGGTTGGGACTTTGACGGTGTCAACGAGCTGATCTCCTTCGATTACGAAGAGGGCGGCAAGACAGTCAAGGCAGCGGCCACTGCTGACCGTAACGGCTTCTTCTACGTACTGAACCGCGAAAACGGCGATTTCATCCGCGGCTTCCCGTTTGTCGACAAGATCACCTGGGCTGAAGGCCTGGATGATAAGGGTCGTCCGATCCTGATTGACAGCGGTCGTCCGGGTAACCCGTCAGGCGAAGAGAAGGGCGAAGTGGTGAAATCAGCACCGTCCTTCCTCGGCGGCAAAAACTGGATGCCGATGGCCTACAGTCAGGACACCGGTTACTTCTATGTGCCTTCCAACGAATGGCAGATGGATATCTGGAACGAACCGGTCAACTACAAGAAAGGTGCAGCTTACCTCGGTGCAGGCTTTACCATTGAGCCGATCAACGAAGATTACATCGGTGTGCTGCGCGCCATCGATCCGAAAACCGGCAAAGAAGCCTGGCGCTATGAGAACTACGCTCCGCTCTGGGGTGGGGTTCTGGCCACTGCGGGTAACCTGGTCTTCACCGGTAACCCGGAAGGCTACCTTATGGCGTTTGACGCGAAATCAGGCGAGATGTTGTACAAGTTCAACACCGGTTCCGGCATCGTCGGCTCCCCGATCACCTGGGAAATGGACGGCGAACAGTACGTCTCCGTTGTCTCCGGCTGGGGTGGTGCGGTACCGCTCTGGGGTGGCAAGGTGGCCCAGCGCGTCAAACACCTGAACCAGGGTGGATCCGTCTGGACCTTCAAACTGCCGGCCAGCGCCGAGATGGCCAGCCGTTAATCTGACAACCTGTTAGCAAAAAAGGGCCTGAGGGCCCTTTTTCATTATTGGTTGTGACCGATTTACCGTGCCGGTGGCGATCCTCTCTGAACGGGGTTGCAGCTGTTTCGCGCGGTATCAGTAACCGGGTTCGCTGTGGCGGTAATCGTCTTACTGAACCTGTTTTCCCCTTCCCCTAATTGTCGCGTCAGTAATCGGCGCGGTTGCGGCGGTCGTCGAACTCCGGAGCGATATTGTCAGCAGTGATGCTGGCATCAGCGCGTACCCGGCGGCGCTCAAGGTCGTCACTGCTGATCAGGGCGATGTCACTGGCGCTATAGCTCCGTGTGCCTCGTCGCGTGTTTTCCTGGATCACAGTGCCTGTTTCGGTCTCGGAAAGGGCCTCCTCATATTTGAGCGAGGATGGCAGGTTTACACCGATGTAAAAGATCAGCGCACTGGCGACGATAATGCCTTCTACTGCATACCAGTGTCCGCGAAACGTCATTGTATTCATAGCGGCTCTCCAAAGGCTAACTAAGAAGTCTCACCTCAAAGGCTAGTCCGGCTGTGGGCGCTCGCTATCCCCTCGATAGGGGGGGAGGTTCTTTATCCTGCCAGTCCCTTATCCAGGGCAACCCGGGTAGCTTCAACGCGGGAGGTCACTTTCAGCTTCTTGTAGATCGCTTTGACGTGGTCGCAGGCGGTATGTGGGGAGATATCCAGGTCGCGCGCAATCTGCTTGCGGGAGGCGCCCTGGGCTATCAGTTTCAACACCTCCTGCTCCCGTGCCGTAAGCACTGTATCGAGCTGGTTGTGCGGTTGCGGCGGTTCACTGAAATGGGAAATGATGCGGGTTGCCATCGAGGGGGATAGCGGCGGCTGGCCGAGGAGTATCCCCTTAAGGTGCTCTGCCAGCAGCTGTGGAGGTTCGGACTTGAGCAGATAGCCGTTGGCACCGGCGCGGAGCGAATCGAACAGGCTGTCATCGTCATCGGACACCGTTGCAATTACACAGTGCGCGTTGGGCTGCTCTTTATGAAGACGCTGCAGGATCTCAAGGCCGGACCCGTCCGGCAGATTGAGATCGATAACGGCCAGGTCGAAAGCCTGTCGATCCAGCAGGGCGTTGGCGGTTTTGATACTGGTCGCCAGGTGAATATCGAGATTGCCAAACGCCAGTTTAATGGCCGTCTCCATCAGGATGGACCATTCCACATAGTCCTCAAGCAATAGGGCGCGGTTCATTGTTATTCCCTGTGTCTGTGTTCCGGGTTGGACTCTGTGCCGGAACAGGAGCGAAACCGAGTGTAAAACAGCTGCCTTTTTCAAGCTCCGAGCGCACATTGATCGTAGCGCCTGCGCTTTGGAGAAGCTTCTTTGCGCTGTACAGGCCGATGCCGTAACCACTGGTGTTCACACTGGAGTGCACACGCTGGTGCTTGTCGAACAACCGGTCGAGCTGCTCCGGGTCGATACCTATGCCGTGGTCCTCGACCTCGACCAGATCTCTGCCGTTGTCTGACAGGGAACGTACCTCGATAGACGGAACACGCTCGGCGGGGGTGTACTTGATCGCGTTGCTGATCAGGTTGACCAGTACCTGGTGCAGGGCAAACTCGTTGAAATATAGATGTCTGACCTTGCAGTCGATGGAGATCTTCGCCTTTTTCTCCTCGATAAGCGGGGTCAGGTGGACACGGACGTTGTATAACACCTCTTCCAGATCGACTGGCTTGAGCGTTTCCAGCTCGTGCGAGGCGCGGGAAAAATTCAGCAGCTCACGAATGATTTTCATCGCATCGTCGGAAGAGCGGCGAATACGCTCGACATATTCACTGTGTTTATGTTCTCCCTCCGGCTCCTCCTGCAACATGGCCGCATAGGCGCTGATCACCGACAGCGGGTTACGCAGATCATGGGCGACCAGCTGATCGTATGTGCGCAGGCTTTCATTGGCGGCTTCCAGCTGGGAGTTGCTGTGTTTCAGCTTCTCCTCTTTGAGACGCACGGTATTTAACACGTGGTTGTAGGCCATGCCGACGATCCCAAGCTCGGTAAACTGATCCGTAGGGGCGGGGCGGTTAATATTGCCGGTGTCGGACTGGTACTGCATGAACGCGATCAGTTCATAAAGCTCCGAGGAGGCCCGGTGTTCGCTGATATTGAGGCCGACACTCTCGTCCTGGGGTGACACGCGGAACGGGTAATAGGTGTTGATCAGCCGGAACAGCAGGTAGGCTGAGCCGAAGGCCCAGAGACCGGTTATACCGATCCCCGCGAGCTGTACGACAATCTGCTCAAGCCGGCCAAGACCGGAACCGATGATATCCAGATCGCAGAAGATGCCGGCGGCAAGTGTCCCCCAGATACCGGCGCCCAGATGCACGGGTACCGCGCCGACTGCATCGTCCAATCGATATCTGAGCAGCAGTTTGGCGGTGACCAGCACACTGACGGCCGATCCGGCCCCGATCAGTACGGCGGACAGGGAGGTGACACAGTCGGCGGAGGCGGTGATGCCGACCAGGCCACCAAGCGCGCCATTGAACAGATCTTCCGGTGCTGGTGCCTCGCCCCGACGGTGGATCAGTATCAGGGTGAATACCAGCGACGCGGAACCGGCAATCAGAGTGTTGCTCAGTATGATGCCGATATCGGAGCTGAAGTTATAGGCGCTGCCACCGTTGAAGCCCATCCAGCCGAACCACAGAATCAGCACGCCCAGGGCCGACAGGGTCAGATTGCTGCCCTGAATCGTATGCGGGTTGCCTTCCCGGTCGAAACGACCGATTCGCGAGCCGATGATCATAACCAGTGCCAGCGCGATCCAGCCGCCGGTGGAGTGCACGACGGTGGAGCCGGCAAAGTCATAGAAGCCCATTTCGAGCAGAAACCCTTGCCCATTGTCTATCAGGCTGCCGCCCCAGCTCAGATTGACGGCCACCGGGTAGATCAGGCCGGCGATAATCGCCACAAGGATCGGGTACATAATGAACCTGAGGCGCTCTGCAGCAGCGCCGGACACGATGGTGCAGCAGGTACTGCAGAATACCGCCTGAAACACGAAAAAGGCGTTCAGCGTGTTTTCTGTGGAGTGAAACAGGTAGTAGTTGTCTTCACCGAGCGGGGCGCTAAATGGCACGCCGAACGCGATGGAGAAGCCGATCAGCCAGAACAGGAAGATCGAGGTGGCGTTATCGCAGATGTTCTTCAGCGCCACGTTGATGTTGTTCTTGGAACGGGTCATCCCGGATTCCAGGCAAAGGAATCCGGCCTGCATGATCCAGACGAGGCAGGCGCAGAGCAAGACCCAGAATACGTCTATATCATTGAGCGTCATGTCACTGTCCCTGAGCATTTCACCCGGCATCCGGCGTGGGCGGTGAAACAAAGTCTAGACGTCGATTTGTCGATAGACGTAAGGATAATGCGTATTTATTTTTAAGCACTGGCCATAAGTATGAGCCCGATTCATACGGGTAAAGCTCATCGTCACAGCGCTGGGCAGGGCAGTAGAGGGGCGCCAGGCATGAAAAAGGGCCAGTGACCCGCAAGCCTCTGCAGGCTCCAGGTCACTGGCCCTTGCTGTTCCAGCGGAGCTGGTTACTTGGGCAGCTCGGCGTCGATACCTTCGACGTACCAGTTCATTTTTTCAAGCTCTTCCCAGCTAAGTACTTCGCCTTCCGCGACTATCACCTCGCCGGCCTGGTTGGTCACCGGGCCTGCAAACGGATGGATGCTGCCATCCTGGATACCCGCGGTCAGACGCTTGGCTTCGGCAACCACGTCATCCGGGATAGAGTCGTTAAAACTCGGGATCACGATGGCGCCTTCAGTCATGCCCTCAACCATTGCCTTGCTTTCCCAGGTGCCGTCCATCACCTTCTGGGTCTGGGCGATGTAGTGGGGACCCCACTCGTCAACGACAGAAAGCAGGTGGGCATTGGGGCCGAAGCTGGACATGTCAGAAGCCTGGCCAACGGCGTATTTGCCACGGCGCTCGGCGGCCTGCATGGCGGCGGGGCTGTCGGTATGCTGCAGAATCACGTCCACGCCCTGGTCCATCATGGCGTTGGCGGCATCGGCTTCCTTACCCGGGTCGAACCAGCTGTTCACCCAGATGATCTTCAGCTCAGCGTCCGGGTTGTACTTGTTCAGGGCCAGCTGGACGGTATTGATATCGCGGATCACTTCCGGGATCGGGAAGGAGGCGATGTAACCGATCTTGTTGGTCTTGGTCATCTGCGAGGCCACATAGCCGGCCACGTAGCGGCCTTCATAGGTCTTGGAGATGTAGGTGCCAAGGTTGTCGGCCATCTTGTAACCGGTGGCGTGCTCGAACTTTACATTCGGGTAGCGCTTGGCGACCTTGACCGTGGGGTTCATGAAACCGAAAGAGGTGGTAAAGATCAGGTCATGGCCGCTCTGGGCCAGGTTACGGATAACACGCTCGGCATCGGCGCCTTCCGGCACGTTTTCAACAAAGGTGGTTTCGACCTTATCACCAAAATGCTCTTCAACGGCGAGGCGTCCCTGATCGTGCTGGTAGGACCAACCATGGTCACCGATCGGCCCGACGTAAACAAAGCCGACCTTCAGCGGGTCGGTGGTTGCAACCGCCTGGCCGGACATCAGGGCCGTACTCAGACCGATGCCGGCGGCCATGCCGGTGAGCAGTTTGTTGAATTGACGACGTTTCATGCAGTGTTCTCCTTGTGTTGTACCGTGCACCCGAGTCTGGTGCGATCTTATCAAGTTTCCGATTCGTTTAACTGATGCAAAAAGCTGACCATGTGTTCAGGTTTGTTGAATCGTCCAGACTGCGCCGGTTTTACACTGCCACCGCGGGTTTTTAATAGCCTGGTGCACCGTCAGAGGGCGTTGGCGGCCCTATCCTGGATCCTAGGACGCGTTTAGTCGTCACGGTCCGCCAGCGGCGTGGCGAAGGTGTAGGCCATATCCCAGGGGAAGCGGATCCAGGTATCCTGGCTGACCTCGGTGATAAAGGTATCAACCAGCGGCTTGCCGGCCGGTTTGGCGTACAACGTCGCAAAGTGTGCCTTGGGCAGCATTTCGCGCACATACTTGGCTGTTTTGCCGGTATCGACCAGGTCATCGATCAACAGCATCCCTTCACCATCGCCTTCCACCGCCTTCAGAACGTTCAGTTCACCCTGCTGGGCCTGGGTGCCGCTGGTATCGCTCTTGCCGTAACTGACAACGCAGATGGTGTCGATCAGACGGATATCCATCTCCCGCGCGAGAATGGCAGCCGGTACCAGGCCGCCGCGGGTGATGGCGATGATCCCTTTCCAGGGGCCCTTGTCGAGCAGGCGCAGAGAGAGGGCTCGGGCGTTGCGGTGCAGTTCGTCCCAGGATACGGGGAAATCCATATGGTATGGATTGGTCATCGTCTAGTCTCCTCAACTGAAAAAGGCGCAGATTTTAACTGTTCGGTCAGGTTTTGCCAGTCGCTGAGTCAACTAACCTTCGCCGCCAGGCGCGCTGCGGCAGCGCGGTGTTTCTCAAGCAGTGCCGGAATCTCTATATCCACCGGCTTGCCATCCCGAACCCGCCACTGGCCTGCCACCATCACCGCATCGGCCTGGTGGGCCCCGCACAGTAGCAGCGCGGCCAGCGGGTCATGGGCACCGCTGAAGCGTAGCTCATCCAGCGTGAACAGGGCGATGTCCGCCTGTTTGCTGGCTGCCAGTTCACCGATATCATCCCGGCCGAGCACGGCCGCGGACCCCTGGGTTCCCCAGCGCAGTGCATGCTGGTGATGCACTTGTGAAGAGCCGTAGCGCAGGCGCTGCAGATACATCGCCTGGCGTACCTCCTGAATCATGTTGGAACAGTCGTTGGAGGCGGAGCCGTCCACGGCGATACCCACCGGACAACCGGCGGCTTCCAGCGCCTGCACCTGGCAGATGCCGGAAGCGAGCATCATGTTGGAGTTTGGACAGTGGGCGATACCGACACCGGCTGCACCCAGGCGCTCGATCTCGTCGGCGTTGAAGTGGATGCCGTGGGCGAGCCAGCTGCGTTCGTTGAGCCAGCCGACACTTTCCAGGTAGTCCACGGTGCGCAGACCAAATTGCTGCTGACAGAACGCCTCCTCGTCCAGGGTTTCGGCCAGGTGAGTGTGGGTCCGCACGTTATATTTTTGCGCCAGGGTGGCGGTGTCCCGCATCAGCCCGGTGGTAACCGAGAACGGCGAGCAGGGCGCCAGTGCAATCTGCACCATCGCGCCTTCAGCGGCGTCGTGGTATCGCTGAATCAGACGTTCGCTGTCGGCCAGAATGGTTTCTTCAGTCTGCACAACAGTACGGGGCGGCAGGCCACCCTGATCTTCGCCCAGACTCATGGAGCCACGGGTCAGGGTTACGCGCATCCCGATCTTGGCCGCAGCTTCAACCTGTAAGTCCACCGCCTCCTCAAGGGCGGACGGGAACAGGTAGTGATGGTCGGCGGCGGTGGTGCAACCGGACATCAGCAGCTCGGTTAAGGCAAGCTCCGTCGCTGCACTTAGCATATCCGGCTCCAGCCCGGCCCAGACCGGGTAAAGCGTCTTCAGCCAGGGAAACAGTTCCTTGTTGAGCGCGGCGGGCAGTGCCCGGGTCAGGGTCTGGTAGAAGTGGTGATGGGTGTTGATCAGTCCCGGGATGACCACGTGCTTTGATGCATCGAAACGTTCATCCCAGTCGACCGACGGGGTTTGTCCGCGAGCCACCAGCTCCAGGATCCTGGTGCCCTCGATCACCAGACCGGCGCCGGCATCAGCGCCGTTGCCGGTGAAGATCCCCAGTGGGTTGGCGATCCAGATGCGTTTGTTGTTAGACATGGCAGCGATTCCTTAACTGGTGGCGTGAAACGGTTTGCCCAGTGACATCGGCGCCAGCAGACGCGCGCGTACCTGGTTGCGCGACAGAATCACCAGCACCAGGATCGTCGCCGCATAGGGCAGGGTAGCCAGCAGGTTCGAGGAGATCGAGAAGCCGAGTCCCTGGAACACCAGGTGCAGAATGCTGGCCAGGCCGAAGAGCCAGGCGCCAAGCAGGACACGCTCCACTTTCCAGCTGGCGAACACCACCAGTGCCAACGCGATCCAGCCGCGCCCGGCGCTCATGTTTTCGGCCCAGAGCGGTGTATAGGCGATCGACAGGTAACCGCCCGCCAGTCCCGCCATGGCGCCGCCGAACATCACCGCCAGGTAACGCGTACGCATCACCGGCAGGCCGATGGCGTTGGCCGCATGCGGGTTCTCGCCCACCGCCTTGACTACCAGGCCGGGGCGGGAGGAGCGGAAGAACCAGTACACCGCCGCGAACAGGAAAAACGACAGGTAAACTACCAGGTCCTGGGTAAACAGCATCTTGCCCAGCAAAGGAAGCTGGCTGAGCAGCGGCACCGCGATCGGCTCCAGGCCATCGATCGGTTTGCCGACAAAATCACTGCCGATAAACGCGGATAGCCCGGTACCGAAAATGGTCAGAGCAAGTCCGGTAGCCACCTGATTGGCGTTCAGACCCAGGGCGATAAAGCCGAACAGCAGCGACATGGCGATACCGGCGGCGATCGCCAGCAGGAAACCGAGCATCAGGCTGCCGCTCAACAGGGCCGCCACGAAACCGGCCACGGCGCCCATCAGCACCATCCCCTCCTGACCCAGGTTGAGTACGCCGCTCTTTTCGCAGACCAGCTCGCCCAGGGCGATCAGCAGCAGCGGGGTTCCGGTGCGCACCATGGCATACAGAATGTTGGAAAGCAGATCGATATCCATCAGTGGGCAGCCTCTTCTTTGACAGCCAGGGTTTCAACGGCCGGTTTGGCCAGCGCGGGAATACGGATGCGGAAGTTGATAAGCACATCGCAGGCAAGCAGGTAGAACAGCAGCATGCCCTGGAACAGGCCGGTCAATGCCACCGGCAGGCCCAGTGTGATCTGCGCCATTTCACCGCCCATGTAAATCAGTGCCATCAGCAGCGTGGCGAGCAGAATACCCACCGGGTGCAGGCGTCCGAGAAAAGCCACGATAATAGCCGCGTAGCCGTATCCGGGAGAGATGGAGGGCACCAGTTGCCCGAGGGGGCCGGCCACCTCGCCGACACCGGCAAGTCCCGCCAGTGCTCCGCTGATCAGCAGCGCGATCCAGACCAGGCGCTTTTCCCTGAATCCGGCCAGGCGTGCGGCACTGGCATCCAGCCCCAGTACCTTGATCTGGAAGCCGAGGAAAGAGCGGCTCAGCAGCACCCAGATCACCACCACCGCCAGCAGCGCGAATAGCATGCCGTAGTGGATGCGGGTGCCCTCGATCAGTGTCGGAATCAACGCCGAGTCGGAGAACATCGCCGATTCCGGGAAGTTAAACCCGTCCGGATCTTTCAGTGGTCCATGCACCGCCCAGATCAGCAGGTTCAGGGCGATATAGTTCAACATGATGGTGGTGAGGATCTCGTTGGCGTTGAACGCTGTTTTCAACCAGGCAGCCAGTGCCGCCCAGAGTGCGCCACCGGCCATACCGGCGATCAGTACCAGCGGCAGCACCCAGCCGCCTTCGGCATCGATCAGAGCGAGGGCAGCGGCACTGCCGATCAGGCCGCCCATCAGCAGCTGACCCTCGGCACCGATATTCCAGACCTTGGCCTTGAATACCACCGACAGCCCGATGGCACAGAGCAGGATAGGCGCGGCTTTGACGCAAAGCTCGGCGACACCGTAAACATCGGAGACCGGCAGAATAAGCAGGGTGTGCAGCGCTTCCAGTGGATCCTGACCAAGCAGGGCGAACAGAATCGCGCCGCTGATCAGTGTCAGTACGCCAGCCAGCACCGGTGACAGCCAGGCCATCAGTTTTGAGTGCTGGCCGCGGGGTTCGAGTTTGATCATCGTTGTTCCTCGGGCTCAATCAGGCGCTGATGGCGACATCATCGAATTCGCCCGCCATCCAGCGGCCGACTTCATTGATGGTCGTTTCAGGTGTGGGTTTGATGGGAGAGATACGGCCGTGGCAGATGGCGCCGATGCGATCGGAGATCTGGAACAGCTCGTCGATATCTTCAGAGACCACCAGGATCGCCGCGCCCTTGTCGCGCAGTTCGATCAACGCCTTGTGGATGGCGGTGGCGGCGCCGATATCGACCCCCCAGGTTGGGTGTGCAGCGATCAGCAGTTGCGGATTCTGCATGATCTCGCGCCCGATGATGAATTTCTGCAGGTTACCGCCGGAGAGGCTCTCCGCATGGGTTTCGGTGCCCGGCGTTTTCACCCGGTAGCGCTCGATAATCTCCCTGGCGAAGTTGCGGGTCTTGCTGTGGGAGATCATGCCGCGCTTAACCAGCCCGGTCAGAAAGCCGGTCAGCAGCGCGTTGTCCTTCAGGCTCATGTCCGGCACAGCGCCGCGTCCAAGACGCTCCTCCGGCACAAATGCCATACCGGCAGCGCGACGCTCTCGTGGTGACAGGTGCCCGATAGGGCCATGGGGGAAGTGGATCGCATCGTGGTTCTCCACCTGGTCCTCACCGCTCAGCGCTCCGAGCAGCTCCTCCTGACCGTTACCGGCCACGCCGGCGATACCGAGTATCTCGCCGGCGTGGACATCGAAACTGATGTGGTGCAGGTCGGTGCCGAACGGATCATCACTGACCCGGTTCAGGCCGCGCACCTGCAGGAACGGCTCTTTACCGAGGACCTTGGGGTAATCGGTGCTGATTGGCGTATCGTCGCCCACCATCATCCGCGCAATGCTCTGTGAACTTTCGTCCGCCGGCTTGCACTCGCCCGAAACACGTCCGCCGCGAAGAATCGTCGCGTTATGGCAGAGGGCGCGGACCTCATCGAGTTTGTGGCTGATAAACAGTATCGAACAGCCTTCCTCGGCAAGCTTGCGCAGGGTGATAAAGAGGGTTTCAACCTCCTGGGGTGTCAGCACGGAGGTGGGCTCATCAAGAATCAGCAGTTTGATCGGCTGAACCAGGCAGCGGACGATCTCCACCCGCTGACGTTCACCCACGGACAGGGTATGTACTTCACGATCCGGGTTCAGCGCCATGCCATATTTTTCCGACACTTCACGGATGCGTTTGGCCAGGGAAGGCAGGTCGCCGGCATCGTCGCCCAGTGCCAGAGCGATGTTTTCAGTGACCGTCAGCGTCTCAAACAGCGAGAAATGCTGAAACACCATGCCGATACCCAGTTTGCGTGCCTGGGCGGGATCCTTGATATCGATCGGCAGCCCGTCCCAGAGAACCTCACCCCGGTCGGCTTTGACCAGGCCGTAGATCACCTTCATCAGCGTACTTTTGCCGGCACCGTTTTCGCCAAGCAGGGCGTGAATCTCGGCAGCTTCTATATTGAGGTCAATGGAGTCGTTGGCGACGCAACCGGGGTAGATCTTGGTGATCCCGCGCAACGTCAGCCTCGGGGGCGTGATGTGTGGTTCGGCCATGGGCTCTGCTCTGTGTTGTTTAACGTCATGCCGGTAAAACGGCTAAAAATAAAAACTGCCGATTAGGAATGCAAAAACCTGACCAAAAGGTTAGTTTTTATTTAAGTTGACTAAATGGTCAGTTTTGGCACTTTCCCTGCTTAGCTGACTGAACGGCCAGATTTAACGGGCGGGATTATAACGACCCCGGAAGCGAGTTTCCTCCTGACATCGGACAGGATCGCCGTACATCGGGATCCTTGATTTAAACTATAATGTAAACAGTAGCTTAGACTGGAATCTGAATTTGGAAAGTTGATTTCCTCAATAGAGTGGAGCGGTGCTTGGGATGATCCAATTTCTACTGAATGATCAGTTGGTCAGTCTTGAAGATTGCGCCCCTGATGTTAGCGTTCTGGAGTATCTGCGCACCGGCATGGGGCAACGCGGCACCAAAGAGGGCTGCGCTTCGGGCGACTGTGGTGCCTGTACGCTGGTGGTTGCCGAACCGGCTCATGAGGGGCTGAGGTACACGAGCCTTAACAGTTGCATCACCTTCGTGGCAACGCTGCACGGCAAACAGTTGCTTACCGTGGAGCACCTGCAGAGCAGCGGTGCGCTGCATCCGGTTCAGCAGGCGATGGTCGACCTGCACGGATCCCAGTGTGGTTTCTGTACGCCCGGTTTTATCATGTCGATGTTCGCCCTCTATAAAAGTTGTGACACACCGTCTCGGACGGATGTGGAGCGAGCCCTGGCGGGCAACCTGTGCCGCTGTACCGGCTACCGTCCGATTATCGATGCCGCGTTGAGCCTGGCGGGCAAGGGGGCAAAGGATCAGTTTTCCGCGTCCGAGGATCAGATTCGGGAGCGGCTTATGCAGATCCTTCGGGATTCCCCGACCGCCTCGCTGACTCAGGGAAACCGGCGTTTCTATATACCCTCATGCAGTGATGAGCTCGCCTCGCTGCTACAGGCCTATCCCCAGGCCCGGCTGTTGGCCGGTGGCACTGACCTGGCGCTGGATGTCACTCAGCAGCTGCAGCAGCCGGAGGTGCTGATCTACACCGGCCGGGTCGCAGAGATGAACGAAATAATGCAAACGGATACCGCCCTGCTGATCGGTGGCGGTGTTACTTACAGCCAGGCAGAGCCGTTGCTGAAACAGCACTTCCCCGCCTTCGCACACCTGCTGGACCGGCTCGGTTCCCTGCAGATCCGCAATCAGGGCACGCTCGGTGGCAATGTTGCCAACGCCTCGCCTATCGGTGATACACCGCCAGTGCTGCTGGCGCTTAATGCACAGATTCATGTGCGCAGCGGTAACCACTGTGAAGCGGTCGCCATCGATGATTTCTTTACCGGTTACCGACAGACGGCGCTGCCCGAGTTGGGTTTTATCGAGCAGATCGAGATCCCACTGATTCCTGAGCGCCAACTCTATGTCTACAAGGTCTCCAAGCGTCTCGATGACGATATCTCCGCAGTCTGCGCGGCCTTTGGCCTGACCATCGTCGATGGCATCGTCAGCGAGGCGCGACTGGGCTTTGGTGGCATGGCAGCGACACCGGCGCGGGCGACAGAGGCTGAGAAAGCATTGGTCGGACAGCCGTTTACCGAAGCCGGTATTCAGGCGGCGCAGCAGGCGTTGGCGGACGACTTTTCACCGATCGACGATGTGCGCGCCAGCGGGCGTTACCGCTTGATGGTTGCGCAAAACCTGCTGCTGCGTGCGGTACTCGAAGACAATAATCCAACCCGGCAACCGCTCGAGGTGGTGCAGTATGCGTAATCTGAGTCCTGTTTCAGAGGCAAGGCAGTCCGCCACCAGCGGCGCCACCGGTGTGGCCCGCGCCCACGAAAGCGCGGCCAAACATGTTTCCGGTGCGGCGGTCTACGTGGACGATATAGTTGAACCCCGCGGCACACTGTATGCGGCGGTAGGCTTCAGCACTATTGCGCGCGGGCATATCCGCAGTCTGGATCTCAGTGGCGTGCGTGCCAGTGAGGGTGTGGTGGCGCTGCTGGAGGTCAGTGATATACCCGGCCACGTCGATATAGGCCCGGTGTTTCCAGGTGACCCGCTGTTAACAGATGAGGAGATCAAGTACGCCGGCCAGCCGATCTTCGTTGTTGCGGCCGAAACCGAGGCGCAGGCACGTCGGGCGGTGAAAAAAGCGGTGATCGATTACGAGTCCCGTGAGCCGTTGCTCGATGTGACCCGTGCGCTCAAAGAGCAGGCGTTTGTGCGTCCCTCCCATCACATGCAGCGTGGTGATGCCAAAAGCGCCATCGAAGAGGCGGCTTTGACGCTCAGTGCCGAGCAGCACCTGGGCGGACAGGAGCATTTTTACCTGGAGGGACAGGCGGCACTGGCGGTGCCCGCCGAGGATGGCGGCATGCTGGTCTATAGCTCGACCCAGCACCCCAGCGAGGTACAGAAACTGGTGGCGGAAGTGCTGGATGTGCCGGCCAACCGGATCACCGTGGATATGCGCCGTATGGGTGGCGGCTTTGGCGGCAAGGAAACCCAGGGCGCCCCCTGGGCCTGCATGGCGGCATTGCTAGCGAGCAAGAGCGGAAAGGCCGTAAAGCTGCGCCTGCCGCGCTGCGACGATATGCCGATGACCGGCAAACGCCATCCGTTTTACAACCGTTACGAGATCGGCTTCGATCTTCAGGGGCGTTTACTGGGGGCCAAAATCGCCGTGACCGGTAACTGTGGCCATTCGCCCGACCTGTCCGACGCCATCGTCGATCGGGCCATGTTCCATGCCGATAACGCGTATTTCATTCCCCATGTCAGTATCGATGGCCATCGCTGCATGACCAATACGGTGTCCCATACTGCGTATCGTGGCTTCGGTGGCCCACAGGGGATGATGATTATCGAGCGCGCCATGGATGATATCGCCCGCACCGTGGGCCGCGATCCTCTGGATGTGCGCAAGATCAACCTATACGGCGGTAACGGGCGCGATCTGACCCCCTATCATCAGCAGGTGGAACACAACCTGCTGCCGGAGCTGATCGAGCGGCTGGAGGAGAGCAGCGATTATCGCAGCCGGCGTCGGGAGATTGCCGACTGGAACGCCAGCAGTCAGGTACTCAAGCGCGGCCTGGCGTTAACGCCGGTGAAGTTCGGCATCTCCTTCACCCTGCAGCATCTGAATCAGGCAGGCGCCCTGGTGCACATCTATACCGATGGCAGCATCCAGGTGAATCACGGCGGTACCGAGATGGGACAGGGGCTGCATACCAAGGTGGTGCAGATCGTTGCCGAGGCGCTGTCGGTCAGTGTCGATGAGATCCAGATCACCGCTACCCGCACCGACAAGGTACCCAACACCTCGCCGACGGCGGCCTCGAGCGGTACCGATCTGAACGGCCAGGCGGCGCGCAATGCTGCACTGGAGCTGAAAAAGCGCATCAGTGAATGTATCGCCGAACATAAGGGTTCAAGCCTGGACGCTGTTCGCTTCGAGTCCGGCCGGGTGCACTGGGATGCCGGCCAGGGCAAAGAGGAGAGCATGAGTTTCCCGGAAGCCGCACAGTTTGCCTACATCAATCGGGTCTCGTTATCGGCCACCGGTTATTACAGCACTCCGAAGATCTGGTACGACCGGGAGCAGGCGAAAGGGCGACCCTTCTTCTACTTCGCCAACGGCGCCGCGGTGTCCGAAGTGCTGATCGATACCCTGACCGGCGAGTATCGCGTTCTGGCCGTGGATATCCTTCATGATGTGGGTCGCAGCCTTAATCCGGCGGTGGACCTGGGCCAGATCGAAGGCGGCTTTATCCAGGGGATGGGCTGGCTGACCACGGAGGAGCTGAAGTGGAACGCCGAAGGGCAGCTGGCCAGTAACAGCCCGGCCAACTACAAGATCCCCGCCATCAGCGATACACCCCCGCGCTTCAAGGTGTCCCTGTTTGAGCGCGATAACGATGAAGAGACGGTATATCACTCCAAAGCAGTGGGCGAACCCCCCTTTATGCTGGCGATCTCGGTCTGGTCCGCGCTGCGCGATGCGATCGCCAGTCTGGCGGAGTATCGTGTCAGCCCGGATCTGGATACGCCGGCTACACCCGAGCGGGTGCTGGAGGCGGTGATGGCGACCCGGGAAGCGGCGCGCAGGGCCGGAGGCCAGTCGTGAACACCTGGGGCGAGGCGCTCGCCGAACTTCAGTGCCGGGGTGAAGCCTATGTGATGGTCACGTTGATCGGTACCCGTGGCTCCACACCGAGAGAGTCTGGCAGCAAGATGCTGGTTACCGCCGAGCAGAGCTACGACACCATCGGCGGTGGTCATCTAGAGTTCAAGGCGATCCAGCAGGCGCGGCAGTTGCTGCTGCAACCTGCCGATACCCAATCGCTGCAGCAGTATCCCCTGGGGGCAAGCCTGGGCCAGTGTTGCGGCGGCCAGGTCTCGGTGCTGTTTGAATACTTTGCACCTCGCGGTAGGGAGTTGCTGGTGTTTGGCGCAGGGCATGTGGCCAGGGCGCTGATTCCAGTGCTTGGCGGTCTGCCCCTGCGGGTGCGCTGGATCGATAACCGGGACGGGATGTTTCCTGACCAGGTACCGGCCAATGTCACCACCTGCCTGACCGATGATCCGGTGGCGGAAATTGCAACCGCGAGTCCCGGCGCCTATATCCTGGTCCTGACCCATAACCACCAGCTCGATTTTGAGCTTACCGAAGCGGTGCTGAAACGCAGGGATAGCGGCTATCTAGGCGTGATCGGCTCCCTGACCAAGGCGCGGCGCTTCCGGCAGCGGCTGGAGCACCGCGGTTACGACTCATCCCGGATCGAGCAGATGATCTGCCCGGTGGGTCTTGCCGACGTGGGCGGCAAACGCCCGATGGAGGTTGCTGTTTCGATAGCGGCCCAGCTGATCAGCTTTTACCAGGCCGATATGCCGGAAAAACCGGTCAACAGCGGTATCGACTGGCGCACGCTTAAACAGGTGTTCACTGAAGGGATAGATGGCGAGGGTGCTGAACACCACGACAGAGAAACAGATCATGAAGCTTGAATCTTTTAATCAGCTCGCGCCTGCAGAGTGTGAGAATAGCCTGCGCCAGTGCTGTGTCGCCACCCGTTGGGTTGAGCGGATGTGCGCTGCGCGCCCGTTTGCGGATGTCGAGGCGTTGTACCAGTGCGCCGATGAGATCTGGTCGCAGCTTTCGATGCCGGATTACCTGGAGGCCTTTGAGGGGCATCCGAAGATCGGTGATGTCAGCTCCCTGAAAGAGAAATATGCCAGTACCAAGCAGCTGGCGGCGGGTGAACAGTCCGGCGCTGCAGTGGCCAGTGATGAGGTGCTGCAGGCGTTGGCCGATGGCAATAGCGAGTACGAAAAGCGCTTCGGCTTTATCTTTATTGTCTGCGCCACCGGCAAAACCGCAGCAGAGATGCTGGCGCTGCTCCAAGCACGTCTGAATAACGACCTGACCGATGAGCTTGCAATTGCGGCAGGTGAGCAGGCGAAGATCACCCGCCTGCGCCTGGAAAAAATGTTAGCGGAGCAGGAGTGAACATGAGTCAGATCACCACCCATATTCTCGATACCGCCAGGGGTTGTCCCGCGGAAGGCGTCTCACTGGCGCTGGCCGTGATGAAGGGCGACAGCTGGGAAACCCTGGCTGAGGGAGTCACCGATCACGACGGCCGTGTGGCGGACCTTCTGCCAGACATGGAAGATCTGGCGGCAGGCCGTTATCGGATGCGCTTTGAGCTGGAGCCCTATTTTGTCGCCCAGGGCGGGGCGATGTTTTACCCGCGTGCCGATATCGAATTCATGGTGAGCGCCGCAGGCGAGCACTACCATATACCGCTGCTGTTGAGTCCTTTTGGTTACTCGACCTATCGCGGAAGTTAATAGAAACAAAGAGATAGAAATGATACTTAAACCAGAACCACTAACTGCAGAAGCGTTCGCACCCTACGGTGACCTGATTCAGACCGGCGCTGATCCGATGATCATCAACTACGGTCACACCGAGCGCCACCACGACCTGGCCAACCTGGACCTGAGCGAAAAAGAGGGCAAGGCGATCGTCAGTATCTTCCGCTCGAACCCGCTGCCGTTGCCGTTGCACCTCAAGATCATGGAGCGCCATCCGCTGTCGTCCCAGGCGTTTATCCCGATGGGGAGCGAGCCTTACCTGGTCGTGGTGGCACCGGCGGGGGAGTTTGACGCCAGCAAGCTCAAGGCGTTTATCGCGCGACCTGATCAGGGGGTGAACTACGCGCGGGGCACCTGGCATCACTTCTGCCTGGCGCTGAATAGCCGTAGCGATTTTATCGTTATCGACCGCGGTGGCGAGGGTCCCAACTGTGACGAGGCGGAACTGCCGGAGCAGGTGGAAATCGACCTGTCCGCCATGGCGGAGATCCTTGCCGGATGAGCCAGCAGCAGAAAGCGATCCGGGGCGCGATTCTCGATTTTATCGATGATCCGGCCCTTCGTGCTGATCAAGCCTGGCGCTATATCGAGGACGGTATTCTCTGGCTGGAGAACGGCCGGGTTAAAAAAACCGGCAGCTATGATGAGCTGTTTGCCGAGCTGCCTGAGTCGATCGAGCTGCATGAGTACACGCATCACCTGATTCTGCCCGGGTTTATCGATACACATATTCATTACCCGCAGACGGAGATGATCGCTGCCTACGGAGAACGTCTGCTGGAGTGGCTGGAAACCTATACCTTTCCGGTGGAGAGCAAGTTCGGCGATGAAGACTACGGCCACGAGATCGCCGCGGTGTTTCTCGATGAGCTGCTGAAAAACGGCACCACTACAGCGCTGGTATTCGGTACCGTGCATCCGGCGTCGGTGGATGCCTTCTTCAGCGAAGCACAGCAGCGCCGCCTGCGGATGATCGCCGGCAAGGTGATGATGGACCGCAATGCGCCTGATTTTATCTGCGATGAGGCGGAGCAGAGCTACACCGACTCCAGGGCGCTGATCGAGCGTTGGCACGGCGTTGACCGCCTGCAGTACGCGGTAACGCCACGCTTTGCGCCCACCAGCAGCGATCGTCAGCTGGAGCTGGCCGGCAAGCTGCTGCAGGAATATCCCGACGTTTACATGCACACACATCTGGCGGAAAACGTCGAGGAGTGCGCCTGGGTCGCAGAGCTGTTTCCCCGGTCGAAACATTATCTCGATGTCTACGACCAGGCTGGTCTGCTGTCAGAGCGCAGCGTATTCGCCCACGGAATCCATCTCTGTGATGAGGCCTGTGACCGTCTGAGCACGACTGGCTCCGCGATCGCGCATTGCCCCACGTCGAACCTGTTCCTGGGTTCCGGTCTGTTCGAGCTGGACCGGCTCAGTGAAAAGGGCGTGCAGGTAGGCGTCGGCACGGATGTGGGCGGCGGCACCAGCTTTTCCATGTTCGAAACCCTGGCCGATGCCTACAAGGTGCAGGCGATGCGCGGCAAGAAGCTGGATCCGTTTCGTGCGCTCTACCTGGCCACGCTGGGCGGCGCCCGTGCGCTTGATCTGGAAGGTACCATTGGCAACTTTGAGCCAGGCTGCGAGGCAGACTTCATCTGCATCGATCTGCACGCCACACCCTTCCTTAAATTCCGCACCGAACGCTGCCGTTCGCTGTTTGAAACACTTTTTGTACTCAACACCCTGGGTGATGATCGGCTTATCGACACCACCTGGGTTATGGGAGAGATCGCCCACAGGAGGGAATCATAAGTGATTGACGCTCAACTCACCGCCTATCTGTATGACTGGCTGCATCTACTACTGCGTTTTCTGCATGTGGTCACGGCGATCGCCTGGATCGGTGCATCTTTCTATTTCGTCTGGCTGGATAACTCGCTGGAAGAGCCGCCCCAGTGGAAAAAAGACAAGGGCATAAAAGGGGATCTTTGGTCGATCCACGGCGGTGGCTTCTACGAGATCGCCAAGTACCAGCTGGCGCCGGAGTCGATGCCGAAGCATCTTCACTGGTTCAAGTGGGAGGCGTACTCCACCTGGATCACCGGTGCATTGCTGATGAGTCTGCTCTATTACGTGGGTGCAAGCAGCTACCTGATCGATCCTGGCAAGGCGGACCTGACCGAATGGCAGGCGATCGGTATCAGCGTGGCGACACTGCTGGGTGGTTTTATCATCTACGAGGCGGCCTGCCGTTCGCCGCTGGTCAACCATGGCCTGACGTTCGGCGTGGTGATGCTGGTGATTATCACCGCCATCGCCTGGGGCCTGAGCCAGGTATTCGGTGATCGCGCAGCGTACATCCACGTTGGTGCGCTGATCGGTACCTGCATGGCGGGCAACGTCTTCTTCGGCATCATGCCGGCCCAGCGAGGCCTGGTCGATGCGGTTAAGCGCGGTGTGGCACCCGATCCCAAGCCCGCGCTGATGGCGAAACTGCGCTCGACGCACAACAACTACGCCACACTGCCGGTGCTGTTCATCATGCTCAGCAACCACTACCCGATGACCTATGGGCATGACTATGGCTGGTTGATCCTCGGTGCACTGGTGTTGATCGGTGCCTGGGCGCGTCATTTCTTCAACCTGCGTCACCAGGGCGTGGTAAAACCCTGGATCCTGATCTCCGCATTTCTGGCGTTCTGCGTACTGATCCTGGTGGTGCGTCCGGCACCGCGTGAAATACCGGAGCACAGCGGTGCAGTGATCAGTGATGCCGAAGCGGTGGCTCTGGTGCAGACCCGCTGCAGCGCCTGCCACAGTGCAACCCCCAGTGACGATGTATTTACCGTGGCACCGTCGGGGGTGATGTTTGATACCGCTGATCAGGTGAGCCGCTGGATGGATCGTATCGAAGCGCGTTCGGTGCTGACCCACGATATGCCGTTTCTTAACAAAACTGGCATGACCGATGAGGAAAGGGCGCAGCTGGGTGCCTGGATCGCGGAGCAGCGCAAGGCGAACTGAGGCCTTCAATTAAAAGCGCGGACGTTCAGTGTCGTTCCGCGCTTTTAATTTACATATCCCCGCTTATTCCCTCTCCTTTGCAACCGAGCCCTCAAGCCTGTGCTGGCATTTTTCGGCATGACGAAAGACCATGCCACTACCGGCACGTCACCAATCCATAGCCGATACCACTGCGATAGCGGTATGCTCGGCCCTGAGTGAATTCCGGCGTGTGATGAAGTATCAGGAGCCCCTATGGAATGCCCCAAGTGCGGTTATAAGCGTCAACCGCAAGACAGCCATGTGATGGAGGGCATCTGCCCGAACTGCGGCATCGCCTATCTGAAATGGAAAGCGCGTCAGGCGGATGAAAACCAGGCCCAGGAAGGGTCGGGGCTGAACGAGGAAGCGCCGGATCACTTTGTCAGTGAGCCGCTGCTGCCGGTTTGGCGGCGGTTATTGACGCGGCTGATGGCTGAGCCAGAGAAGGTGGATTCGGTCAGTTTTAGCGGTCAGGCGCTGATCTATGTGGCGTTCTTTTTCTGGGGCTGGTCATTCATTCTTGGTGGTATCGATTGGCAGGGGATCGGCGGTTCCTTTCTGCACAGCGTCAACCTGCCGTTTCACGAGTTCGGCCATGTGCTGTTCAGCCCCTTTGGCCGTTTCATGATGTTTCTCGGTGGCAGCCTGTTCCAGGTACTGATGCCGTTGGGACTGATGCTGGCCTTTATCATCCAGCGCCGCGACAACTTCGCCGCATCCATCATGCTCTGGTGGTCGGGACAGAACTTTATCGATGTATCACCCTATATCGCCGATGCCAGGCAGCGCTCGCTGCCACTGATCATGGGGATGGGGGAGGAGTCTCATGACTGGGGCAACCTGCTGCGCATGAGCGGCACCCTGGATAAGGCACAAAGCTATGCCCAGCAGTGGTTCACTATCGGCGTGATACTGATGCTGTTGAGTTTCTGCTGGGGCGGCTGGTTGCTGTACCGTCAATTCAGGCGCTTGCAGGAGTAGGTGAAGGACCGTCCTGCGCTATTGGCACCCGATCACGCCGAGGCGCCTCTGGCGTGTTAATGCGCCATAGTTTTCAGATCATTACTACAATACCAGTACAGCGTCGTTACTCAATATGTACAGAGTATTAAGTGGAAAAGACTCACCAGGTTTATGATTAATTATTAATAATAAATGGGTGGTTGGCATGAAATACGGTCGTGAGGTTTTATTTTATACAGTTATCATTATTTTTATATTGACCGCGGCAGTAACTATTCTGGGCGTTACCAATGTTATTACGATTAAAAGTAATTACCTTGACGTTCTGTTTACGGCATTAATAATCGAGCTGGTTGGCGCTGTTATCGGTCTTTTTAAGGCGACTGATTGGTTCGGAAAAGAAGAGAATAATTTATCGTTCAGAGAGATAGAAGGTTGTTGGTGGCAATTGATCAGGTATCAAAAAACGAATGCGATCAGCTTTGTTCGAATCATCTGTTCGGAGGATCTGCAGCAGCTATACATTACAGGGGACTCGTACAGTGCGGAGGGCAAGCGGCATGCGTACTGGTACAGTGTAGCGGCCTCCTTCCATCCTGAGACCAATGAGCTTTGGTATGTTTGGAGAGGTGATCACGAAAGTGAGCCCGACGATTTCTCTGGCGTCGGTAAATTTCACTTCAATCATGAAAAAAATAATATGGAGCTTAAAAAAGGAACTGGATGGTTTACCTCGGGTGATATTATTAATGCGGATGTTAAAGAAAAACAGAAGGTGGTTATTAAAAGGTTGGATGAAAAAGATATAAAAACCATGCTATCCAAAAATGAAAATGCTAAAGCTGAACTTGCATTTCAGATATATTCGAAATGGAACGAAGGTTAGGTGCTTCGGCAAGCACAAGATTTAATGACGGGGACTGTATACTGACCTGCCGATTAGCCTTCCAATAATTGCTCCGGGCTTTTGCTGTCCGGGTGTTAATTCTTCTGTGACTACTAATGTGTAATCTCCGTTGCTGAGTATCACGCGGACTCTTCAACCAGTGCAATCAGGTTGGCGAGCGGCGGTGAATCATTGTCAGTACGCCAGGCCAAACCCAGTGGCATTTCACACTCGTCCAGCTCTGCCAGGCGTATGAAGCGAACGCCTGGAATCAGCGTTGTGTTGGCTGATGCCGGCACGATAGTGATACCTAATCCGGCCGCTACCATGCTAAGCCCGACGATATTGTCGGCCCCGTACTGCATCACCCGCGGAGTGAAGTTGTAGCGATTAAAATGCGCCGTCAGGCGGTCGAAGTAACCTGGGGAGACGCTGCGAGTGCCCCAGACGAAAGGTTCATTGGACAGATCGGTCAGGCAGGTTGGCGGTGTCGTTGCAAGATGCGAGGCTTCTGGCACCGCCAGAATCAAACTATCGACGTGTAGTAGCGTGGTCGATATCCCGGTGGGTGTTTCATCACCCAGATAGAGGATACCGGCATCGAGTGTTGCCTTCTGTAGTCGATCCATCTGTGGACCGGAAAGCAGGGGGAACACTTCGAAGGCCACGCCTTCATAGCGCTCGCGGTATTCGCCGAGCAGCTGCGCGACCAGCGGAACCCAGAGATGGGTTACCGTGATCCCGAGGCTCAGCTTGCCGCTTCGGCCGTTGCCGATGGCGGATAGTCGGGCCATTACCTGCTCACGCCGCTCCAGCAACTCCTGGGCATCCTCATATAGCGCCCGCCCCGTGATGGTGAGCTGCATCCCCTGGGCATGGCGAGTGAATAGCTGCGTTCCAAGCGAATCCTCCAGCAGCTTGATCTGCCGGGTCAGCGCCGGTTGGGCAACATGTACCCGGCGACTGGCGCCGGTAACCGAGCCCTCTTCGACGACTGCGATGAAGTACTGAAGTTGTCTAAATTCCATGGCAATATCAAAACGGTATGGAGTGAATACTTATTATATATTTCTATGATGGCCAAGGATACTTCATAGTGAATTGCATTACTTAGTAACCGGTTTCAAAGAAGACCGGACAGGTAATACAAATTACTTAGTAACCGGTCTCAAAGAAGACTGGACAGGTAAATACAAAATAATCGGTTTCCCCTCGAACCACTGAGCATTGACGAAAACAACATACCACTGCGGTCTGTATAGATCTGCTAGTTGTCTGTGTCTCGCATTGTTATTTGCAAGTCTCGCAGTGTGTGAACGAGGAGCTTAACCGTGAGCAAGACCTACCATACTTTGGTTGGTTTGCATTTCGTAATTTGCACCCTGGCAATGATCTGGCCGGGTGCGCTGATTGCAAACCGTATCGAACCTACCGTACTTGGAATTCCGTTCTTCATGGCGTGGTACATCCTCTGGATGTGTCTGCTGTTTGTCGGCACCTTTGTCGCCTATAACGTGCGTCACGGAGGTAACCGCGATGAGTAATTCGGTTATCGTCACCGGTATCACCCTGGCGTATATGGCAATTATGCTCTGGATCGGTCTGCGGGCCCGTTCGCAGAACGGCTCAAGCCTCGAAAGCTATGCGGCCGGTGGACGTCACGTCGGCGTTATTGTCCTGTTCTTTATTCTCGGTGCCGAGATCTTTTCTGCCTTCGCCTTCCTTGGCGCTCCTGGTTGGGTCTATAAAAACGGCGCACCGGCGTTCTACATCCTTGCCTACCTGTCTCTGGTGCCGATCATGATCTGGTTGGTGGGTCCTCGCGCCCGTGAACTCGGTAGCAAGCGTGGCTATCTGACCCATGGCGATATGCTGTCTGACCATTACTCGAGCAAGCCTCTGGGCATTTTTGCAGGCCTGGTCGGCGTAGCGGCTTCAGTACCTTACCTGACGATTCAGATTGCCGGCGCAGGCATGCTGTTTGAAGCGGCTACTGATGGCTTGGTGCCGTTCTGGCTGGGTGCGCTGATCGCGCTGGTAGTGACCACGGTTTATGTCTTCTGCAGCGGCCTGAGTGGTATCGGCTGGACCAACCTGGTGCAGGGTGTGATGATGATTGCCATCGCCTGGTTCCTGGGCGTTGCCATTCCCGATCGCATCTACGGCGGTGTTGGCGAAATGTTCACCCAGATTCAGCAGCAGGCGCCGGAATACCTGACGATGCCGGGCGCCAATGGCATGGGCTGGGGCTTCTTTACGACCGCTATTCTGATCAGCTGCTTTGGTGGCTGGGTATGGCCTCACACCTTCTCGAAGTTTTTCACCGCCGACAGTGGTCGTTCGCTGCGCCGCGTCAGTGCGATCTACCCGCTGTACGCGACTCTGCTTATCCCGCTGATGTTTATTGGTTTCGCCGGCATCCTGGTGTTTGCCGACACGCCGCTGGAGCGCGCGGATACCGTGCTGCTGAAACTGGTTATTGATGTAGCTGAATTCTCTCCCTGGGTGATTGGTCTGATGCTCTCCGGTGCATTGGCGGCGGCGATGTCGACCGGTGCCAACCTGGCCCATACCGCGGGTGTGGTGCTGGTGCGTGACGTGTTTGGTCACACCGTTATGCGTAACAGTAGCGACAAGAGCGCGGTGAAGGTGACTCGCTGGAGCGTTGTTGTCCTGTCAGCCATCGCCTATGCGGTCGCTATCCTCAACCCGTCCTCTCTGGTACTGCTGCTGCTGGGCGCCTTCGGCCTGATTGCACAGCTGGTGCCGATGACTCTGGGCGCGCTCTTCTTCCCGGGCCTCAAGCGTAACAGCGCTATGGCCGGTGCAGCCGTGGGCAGTGTCGTGTTCCTGGCGTTCCAGTTTGCCATCGATTCTCCGCTTGGCTGGCATCCGGGCGTCTGGGGTCTGTTGAGCAACATCGTGATCCTGACCCTGTTCCAGCTCGTTGCTTCGAAAAGCACTGAAGCTGACGCAGCTGACTTTGCTGACGCATCTATCCAGGAATCAGGGGCTCAGTCCTAATCGGTAGCGCACTCGACTCATAGATTTTAGATCCGTGTGATCCGGCGGAGACGCCGGATCCGGGTCAGCCACATTATTTAAACGGAGTTTTAATGAACACTCTCAACATTGGTCTGCAGTGGAATGAACTCGACGAGCAGTTGGTAGAGGCCATTACAGGTAACGCGGATAAGGTCTGGGAATACGCTGAAGTCGGCTTCGAAGAGTTTAAGAGCAGCAACACGCTTGTTGAATGGATCGAATCTGAAGGCTTCGAGATCACCGAGCGCAATATCGCCGGTATCGATACATCCTGGGTCGCCAGCTTCGGTTCCGGCAGCCCGGTGATCGGTATCCTCACCGAGTACGATGCGCTGCCGGACCTCGGCAACGAAGCCGTACCGAGTGAGACCCCGCGCAAGGACGGTACCACTTCTGGCCATGGTTGTGGCCACAACCTGATCGGTACCGGTGCCATCGGCGGTGCCGTGGCGCTGAAGCGTCGTATGGAGAAGGCCGGTATCACCGGGACCCTGCGGGTCTACGGTTGCCCGGCAGAAGAGCTGCTCGCCGGCAAGAACTACATGGCGAAAGCCGGCGTGTTCGACGATCTGGATGCCTGTCTGCATTGGCACCCAATGAACATGAACACCACGTTCAACATTGCCACCGTCGCCTCTGCGGACCTGAAAGTCGAGTGGCACGGCAAAAATGCCCACGCTGGCGGCGCGCCCTGGGAAGGACGCAGCGCATTGCACGCCAGCGAGCTCTTCACTCACGGCATCAACACCATGCGCGAGCACATCGTGCCGGAAGCACGCATGCACTACTACGTTGAGAATGGCGGCAGTGCGGTCAACGTGATTCCGGACAAATCCAGCATCGTGTTCCGCTATCGCGGCCCCAATGCGGCAGACGTACAGAAGAATCTTGACTGGATCCGGGATATCGCCAAAGGCGCTGCACTGATGACCCAGACCAAGGTCGATATTACCGAAATGGCTGCCTGTTACGACGTGCTGCCGAACCAGGTGCTGTCCGATCGCGTGTACTCCCATCTTGAACAGTTCCAGGTACCGGAGTGGACCGAAGAAGAGCAGGCCTTCGCCCGTAACCTGCAGCGTGAAGCGGGCTATCCGGAAGATGGCATGGCCACCGATATGACTGCGGATTTCCGTGGTGCCAGCATGGGCGGTTCAACCGATGTGGGCGATATCAGCTACATCACCCCAACCATGGGTGTTTTGGTGGCTGCCTGGCCGCTGCACGTGCAGCCGCACCACTGGGGCGCCACCGCCTCCAACGGTATGAGCCTTGGCCACAAGGCTGCGGTCAAAGCGGCTCAGGTACTGGCGGCCACCGGTCTCGACCTGTTGACCGATCCGGACCTGCTGGAAGCAGCCACTGAAGAGTTCAAGCAGCGCACCGGCGGCAAGCCCTATAAGAGCATGTGCACTGCAGAGGCTCACCCGATCATTCGTCAGCGCCACGCGCAGGCGGGCGACGGCTCCTGCGGCTGCATTGCCGATATCCTCGGCAAAGGCTAAACGGGTCGGGTTCGGCGCGCCTGCCCTGGGGCGCCGAATTCAATCAAGACCTGTCGGGTAGCGGCCACTGCGAACAGAATAAAATACGGGTAGCTGGAAAGAGGGCGGTATTAAACAGCCTTCTATTTCATCAGTAATAACCCCGTATTAAATGTAGAAGCATGTTTTTACATAGACCGAACTTTTGTTTGCGGCTGGCCTGCGCCTGAACGTTAGTTAAATCTCGAAACATTGAAATACTTAAAAAAATATATTCGGGATCGATGTTCTTTAGTGCCCCTCATTAATTTAATTACTGAAGTTGAAGGTTAATTAAACATGAAGTTTCGAGTACGATCGTCGTTGCCTGTATTACTGCCGCTGATCTTTTCAGGTACGGTGGCAGCCGCGCCATTAGGTAGTATCGTGCAGGATTCAGCTGGTGCCGTGGTGGACAGCTTGGTCACTGACAGTACATTCAAACTCCGCTACAGCCAGTTTTACTGGAAAGAATCCGGGGAAACCGGGTATGCGGGCAGCGCCCGCGATGAATGGGTCCAGGCACTGCGTGCTGATTACAGTTCTGGCTATCTTTTTGATTTTATCGGTTTCGATTACAGCTTCGGTATGGCCGACGACCTGTATATCGGCGATAACATCAGCAACACCAGTAACCTGAAGTACGACCCCACGGACCCCAACAATCCGGATAGCTTTGCCGGCACCACCCAGGCTTTCCTGAAAGCCAAGCTGGGTGACGAAAAAGTGGGTCTGAACATGAGCTTGGGTCAGAAACAGCGCTACCGCATGCTCTTGCAGGATTCCCAGTCGCGCATCTTGCCCTCCAGCACCCTAGGTTACGACCTGGATGCTCATGTCGGGTCGCTGAAGTTCTACTACACCGAAATCGATAAGCAGAGCCCCCGTGATGATGACTACTGGGGCCGTGATCTGACCAACTTCTATGGCCAGAAAATCGACTCGGTGCGGACTTACGGTGCCAGTTACAGCTTTGACAATGGCCTCAGCCTCTCGGCGGCGGAAGCCATAGCAGATGACTACCTCAAACGACAGGCCGTCAAAGCTGAGTACAAAATGCCGGTGGCTGAAGGCAGCCTCAAATTTGAGGTGGTGGGCGCCCGAGACCAGGATGACGGCGATCTGTTTGAATATGCCGGTATAAACGGCTTTCTGCCTGAAACCGACGACCATGACGCGCGTTACTGGGAAGCCGGTATCACATACTCGCGCGATGGTTACTACGTCGGCCTGCAGCACTCGAAGACCACTGGTGCCGACTTTACCCGTCCGCTGTTCAGCCGTGATTACGGTGCCACCTTCAGGGCAACAGACCTGTTCTACGGTTTCTCACTCGAGGATGAGGCGATGTGGAAACTCAAGGCCGGTACTAATTTTGCGCGCTGGGGCCTGCCCGGTATGCGCTGGGATATGCACCTGGCCTACTCCGATGGTGCTGCTGGGTTCGACGGTTTCCGTCGCTACGAAGCCCAGAGCGTCCTGCAGTACCGCTTCAGTGGCAAGCTCGACGGCCTCAATGTGGCCTGGTTGAGTGTGACCCACGATACCGAGGGTACCCCCGATGGTGTGAACCGCACCTTCAGCGGATACAACATCACCAAGCATGATGCGAACCGTATCTACGTTAACTACGACATAAAATTCTAAAAGGTATCGGGCTTCCGAAGGATTATTTACACGGTGCAAACGCATCTAGTTAAAGCTTTCACGCTATTTAAAAAGTCTTGGATCTAACGCCGTTAGCGTGCAGAAGTCGACCAAATTTGAAAATTTTAATGAAGAGAAAACCATGAAAAAAACGATTTTGTCTTGCCTGTTTGCAGCAACCGCCATCTGCTCAATTCCGTCGCACGCGGAAACTACCCTGCGAGCCTTCATTCCAATCATCGACACTCGCCCGGAAGCAAAGCTTGTCGAGGAAGAGTTTGTCGATAAGGTATCAGAGCTCTCCAATGGCGAGTTAAAAGTACAGACTTATTACGCCGGAGGTCTCGGTTTTGAGGTTAGAGACCTGCTGCGACACATGAGAAAGGGTACCGTTGATATAGGCATGATTGTGGGCGTTTATTATTCACGTGATGCTGAAGAGCTATCCTTGTTGCTCGCGGACGGCGGCATCACCGACGCAACGCATCTACCCGAATTCTATCCGCTTTATATGGATCGGTATGAGCGCTCTCTGGAACGCTGGCGCGTGAAGCCTGTCGGGGTGATGGAGGGACTCGTTTTTGATCACTCAATCTTCTGTAAAGAACCGGTAACTTCGCTGGAACAGCTTAAAACCAAGAAACTACGTACCTGGACTAAACATCAGCTAGAAACCTTCAAGTCTCTTGGTGTATCCGCTCAGATGATTCCTCAGGAAGAACTATATGTGTCGCTACAGACAGGCGTAGTCGACTGCGCTGTGTATCTTGGCGAAGTTTCTACGCTGATGGGAATACATGAAGTTGCACCTTACGAGACTTACTTCCTCCCATTTATTGGCGCTCCTTCAGCCCTTGGTATCAGCGATAAGGCATGGAAAAAACTAACTGAAGAGCAGCAAAAAATTATTCTGGAAGCCGCCCAAAATCTGCAAGCGAAATCGCATGAAAAGGGGATGGAGTTTAATAATAATCGACCAGTGGCTCGTGGAGCCCGTACGGAAAAGGGAATCCAAATTACTGAAGGTTTTTCTGATGCAGACCTGGCGACACTGACCAAGGCCTTCCGTGAAAACTGGAAAACAATGGCTCATGAGGTCGGCCCTGAGTCAGAGGAGATAGTGGATTACGTCCTGGAAAAAAATTATTAATTGCAGATTAGGAGAACCTTGCGATGAAAACCGCATTAAAATGGCTGGATAGGCTCTTCTATTTACAGGTATCACTGGGGGCCTTTCTCGCCTTCGGCATGGGTATATTAGTGTTTCTCTCAGCGCTAATGCGTTACGTGGTAGGTTCTCCTTTGGACTTCAGCGATGAGTTGGTGGCACTGATGTTTGTGTCATCAGCCTTCCTGAGTCTGCCCTACGCGACACGCATGGGTCTGAACATCAAGCTAGATCTGGTCACCAAACGGCTTACCGGCAGTACCGCGAATATAACGGGCGTGATAGCAGGCATTGCCGCCGTCATAATCCTGATGATTTTTTCGGTCACTGCTATTGAAGAGGTGATGTTTGCCTTAGAACTCGGCGAGAAAACAGACGTGGCCGGGATTCCCGTTTTCCCATTTAAAGCCCTGGTACTGTTCAGTATCTTTTCGACCTCTTTAGCCATGCTGATGGTCGTGGTGGCAGGCCCACTGGAAAACGCAAATGCTGTACATGGAGAGGGTATAGAATGATTTGGCTCCTGATAATTTTAGTCATGGGGATTTTAGCCCTGGGTGGTGTACCCCTGGGGCTGGCACTGGCTGCGACCGGACTGGTGCTTGACGAATTCTTTGTCGGTGGCGGTGGCAACATGTCACTGGCATTTGAAGGCGTCTGGAACACCTTCAACAATATTACGTTCAGTTCAGTAGTACTGTTTGTATTAGTGGGTGATCTCTTCTTTGCCAGTGGGTTAAGTAAGAAAAGCTACGGCGCACTGAGCCCGCTTTTTCAGCGCGTCACTGGACAGCTACTCCACACCAATGTCGTTGTCTGCATGATGTTTGGTGCAGTCAGTGGCACCAGTTCTGCTACGGCGGCTGCTGTCGGTGCTGCGGCTTATCCTGAGCTGGAGCGTCGCGGCTATAAACCTGGAACAATCGTTGGATCACTGGCAGCGTCTGGGACGCTGGGGCTGTTAATACCACCGAGTCTGGCATTAATCCTTTTCGGTGCGATGACCGATAACTCGATTGGCCGACTGTTCCTGGCGGGAATTATTCCAGGCATATTATTGGGCCTGGGTTTTATGTCACTGATCGTGTTTAAAGCGATAACAACCCCCGCAATTGTACCTGATAAAACCGAGCCACCTTGCTGGAGTGAAACCTTTCGTTCTCTGTCGGACCTCTGGCCACTACTTGTTTTGATGCTTGGCGTACTCGGCCCACTATACAGTGGTCTGGCGACACCAACCGAATCCGCGGCTGTTGGTTTTATGGTTGCGCTCGTCATTGGCTCCATTGCGGGTGAGCTCACCTGGAAAAATATTGGCCCTATGTTAGTGAGCACCATGATCAAGTTTGGTGCGATCGGTCTGGTCGTTGTCGGTGCCATTATTCTAAAAAATGCCGTCGCCGTTATGGGCATGCCACGTGAATTGATAGATATGGCCGGCCAAAGTGGTCTGGGACCTTACGCGATATTTGCCCTCATCGTCTTAGCCTTTGTTATATTGGGTTGTCTGTTTGATGGAATCTCGCTGTTACTCCTGACTGTGCCTTTCATCGCACCGATGCTAATCGGACAGGGTTTCGACCCTATCTGGCTGGGTGTCATGGTAACGATCCTCATTGAGATAGGGATGATTACGCCACCGGTGGGACCTAACCTTTTCATTCTTTCGACTATTTCAGGCAACCGTGTTTCTGTTGCAGAAGCAGCGAAGGAAACACTTCCCTATTGGCTGCTACTTCTCGTGGGTATAGCGCTCTTAACGCTTTTCCCAGGCGTTGTTACCTGGCTACCGGATCTGGTTTACGGGTAGTACCTCATGCGAACCGTATCTACGTTAACTACGACATAAACTTCTAAGGAATTTTTATGAAGTCGCTCCATATTACCCAACAGGGGAGTGAGCTGGGCGACGCGTTTGTTAACGAGTAAGGGGCTCGTCCAGGGAAGCTATGAACAGGTTCATAGCTTCCCTGGTAAAAAATCTGTAGTGGCCGGCAATATTAATACACCGACTGAGCCTCAAGCGGATTCTTCAACCAGCGCAATAAGGTTGGCGAGCGGCGGTGAATCATTGTCTGTACGCCAAGCCAAACCCAGTGGCATTTCACACTCGTCCAGCTCTGCCAGGCGTATGAAGCGAACGCCTGGAATCAGCGTTGTGTTGGCTGATGCCGGCACGATGGCGATACCTAATCCGGCGGCTACCATGCTAAGCGCGACGATATTATCGGCGCCGTACTGCGTTACACGTGGAGTGAAATTGTAGCGGCTAAAATGGCCCAACAGGCGGTCGAAGTAGCCTGGGGAAGCGCTGCGAACGCCCCATACGAACGGCTCACCGGATAGATCGGCAAGTCGGGCTGGCGGTTTTGTTGCAAGCGGCGATGCTTCCGGCACCGCCAGTATCAAACTATCAACGTGCATTAGCTTGGTCGATATCCCGGTGGGTATTTCATCACCCAGATAGAGGATGCCGGCATCGAGTTTGGCCTGCTGCAATCTTTCCATCTGCGGCCCTGAAAGCAGGGGAAACACCTCAAACGCCACACCTTCATAGCGCTCGCGGTATTCGCCGAGCAGCTGCGCGACCAGGGGGACCCAGAGATGGGTTACCGTGATCCCGAGGCTCAGCTTGCCGCTTCGGCCGTTGCCGATGGCGGATAGTCGGGCGATTACCTGCTCACGCCGCTCCAGTAGCTCCTGGGCATCCTCATATAGCGCCCGCCCCGTGATGGTAAGTTGCATCCCCTGGGCATGGCGAGTGAATAGCTGCGTTCCAAGCGAATCCTCCAGCAGCTTTATCTGCCGGGTCAGCGCGGGTTGGGCAACATGTACCCGGCGACTGGCGCCGGTAACCGAACCCTCTTCGACGACTGCGATGAAGTACTGAAGTTGTCTAAATTCCATGGCAATACCGGAATGATATGGAATGAATACTTATTATATATTTCTATGATGGCCAAGGGTACTGCATAGTGAATTGCATTACTTAGTAATCGGTTTCAAAGAAGACCGGACAGGTAATTACAAAATAATCGGTTTCCCCTCGAACCAACGAAATCGACAAAAACAACAAAAATAATCCACTGCGGACTGCAGGGATCGGCGCTTTGTCTCGGCCTTGCATCGCTATAAGCAAGTTTCGCAGTTCGTGAATGAGGAGCTTAACCATGAGCAAGACCTACCATGCTTTGGTTGGTTTGCATTTCGTAATTTGCACCCTGGCAATGATCTGGCCGGGCGCGCTGATTGCAAACCGTATCGAACCTACCGTACTTGGAATTCCGTTCTTCATGGCATGGTACATCCTCTGGATGTGTCTGCTGTTTGCCGGCACCTTTGTCGCCTATAACGTGCGTCACGGAGGTAACCGCGATGAGTAATTCGGTTATCGTCACCGGTATCACCCTGGCGTATATGGCAATCATGCTCTGGATTGGGCTGCGGGCCCGTTCGCAGAACGGCTCAAGTCTCGAAAGCTATGCGGCCGGTGGACGTCACGTCGGCGTTATAGTTCTGTTCTTTATTCTCGGTGCCGAGATCTTTTCTGCCTTCGCCTTCCTTGGCGCTCCCGGTTGGGTCTATAAAAACGGCGCGCCGGCCTTCTACATTCTTGCCTACCTGACACTAGTTCCAATCATGCTCTGGCTGGTGGGTCCTCGCGTCCGTGAACTTGGCAGCAAGCGCGGTTACCTGACCCACGGCGATATGCTCTCAGACCACTACTCCAGCAAGCCTTTGGGTATTTTTGCGGGTGTAGTCGGTGTGGCAGCATCAGTGCCTTACCTGACTATTCAGATTGCGGGCGCAGGCCTGCTGTTTGAAGCGGCTACTGATGGCCTGGTGCCGTTCTGGCTTGGTGCGCTGATTGCGCTGGTTGTGACCACTGTTTATGTCTTCTGCAGCGGTCTGAATGGTATCGGTTGGACCAACCTGGTGCAGGGTGTGATGATGATTGCCATCGCCTGGTTCCTGGGCGTTGCCATTCCGAATAACATCTACGGCGGCGTCGGCGAAATGTTCAGCCAGATTCAGCAGCAGGCGCCGGAGTACCTGACGATGCCGGGCGCCAATGGCATGGGCTGGGGCTTCTTTACGACCGCTATCCTGATCAGCTGTTTCGGTGGCTGGACCTGGCCGCATATGTTTACCAAGCTCTACACCGCCGACAGCGGCAAATCTCTGCGTCGGGTCAGCGCTATGTATCCGCTGTATGCCACTCTGCTGGTACCGCTGATGTTTATCGGTTTCGCCGGCATCCTGGTGTTTGCCGATACGCCGCTGGATCGTGCCGATACCGTGCTGCTGAAGCTGGTTATGGATGTTGCGGAATTCTCTCCCTGGATCATCGGCCTGATGCTCTCCGGTGCATTGGCGGCAGCCATGTCGACCGGTGCCAACCTGGCCCATACCGCGGGTGTGGTGCTGGTACGTGATGTGTTTGGCGCCACCTTTATGCGTAACAGCAGCGACCAGGCAGCGGTTAAGGTCACACGCTGGAGCGTTGTCGGAATATCTGTACTTGCCTATGTGGTTGCTCTGTTGAATCCCTCGTCGCTGGTGCTGCTGCTTCTGGGTGCTTTTGGTCTGATCGCACAGTTGGTGCCGATGACACTGGGCGCGCTCTTCTTCCCGAGCATCAAGCGTAATAGTGCGATGGCCGGCGCTGCCGTGGGTAGTGTTGTGTTCCTGGTGTTCCAGTTTGCCATCGATTCTCCGCTTGGCTGGCATCCGGGCGTATGGGGTCTGTTGAGCAATATTGTGATCCTGTCCCTGTTCCAGCTCGTTGCTTCGAAAAGCACTGAAGATGACGCAGCTGAATTGGCTGACACCTCTATCCAGAAATCAGGGGCTCAGTCCTAATCGGCAGAGCACTCGACTCATAGATTTTAGATCCGTGTAATCCGGCGGCGACGCCGGATCCGGGTCAAACAAATTTTGTAAACGGAGCGTTAATGAACACTCTCAACATTGGTCTGCAGTGGAATGAGCTTGACGAGCAGTTGGTAAAGGCCATTACCGGTAACGCCGATAAGGTCTGGGAATACGCTGAAGTCGGTTTCGAAGAGTTTAAGAGCAGCAACACGCTTGTTGAATGGATCGAATCCGAAGGCTTCGAGATCACCGAGCGCAATATCGCCGGTATCGATACGTCCTGGGTCGCCAGCTTTGGTTCCGGTAGCCCGGTGATCGGTATCCTCACCGAGTACGATGCGCTGCCTGACCTCGGCAACGAAGCAGTACCGAGCCAAACTCCGCGCAAGGACGGTACCACTTCTGGCCATGGTTGTGGCCACAACCTGATCGGTACCGGTGCCATCGGCGGTGCCGTGGCGTTGAAGCGTCGTATGGAGAAGGCCGGTATCACCGGGACCCTGCGGGTCTACGGTTGCCCGGCAGAAGAGCTGCTTGCTGGCAAGAACTACATGGCCAAGGCTGGCGTGTTTGACGATCTGGATGCCTGTCTGCACTGGCACCCAATGAACTTTAACACCACGTTTAACATCGCCACCGTTGCCTCGGCGGACCTGCGTTTTGAGTGGCAGGGTAAAAACGCCCACGCCGGCGCTGCCCCCTGGGAAGGACGTAGCGCACTGCACGCAACGGAGCTCTTCACTCACGGTATCAACACCATGCGTGAGCACATCGTGCCGGAAGCACGCATGCACTACTACGTCGAGAATGGCGGCAGCGCCGTCAACGTGATTCCGGACACTTCCAGCGTTGTCTTCCGCTACCGTGGTCCCAACGCTGCTGACGTTAAGAAAAACCTGGAGTGGATCCGGGACATCGCCCAGGGCGCTGCTCTGATGACCCAGACCAAGGTCGATATTACCGAAATGGCTGCCTGTTACGACGTGTTGCCGAACCAGGTGCTGTCTGATCGTGTGTATGCCCACCTCGAAAACTTCCAGGTGCCGGAGTGGACCGAAGAAGAGCAGGCCTTCGCCCGTAACCTGCAGCGTGAAGCGGGCTACCCGGAAGATGGCATGGCGACCGATATGGCTGCTGATTTTCGGGGCGTCAGCATGGGTGGTTCAACCGATGTGGGCGATATCAGCTACATCACCCCAACCATGGGTGTTGTGGTTGCCGCCTGGCCGCTGCACGTGCAGCCGCACCACTGGGGCGCCACCGCCTCCAACGGCACGACCCTGGGCCACAAGGCCGCGGTCAAGGCAGCGCAGGTACTGGCGGCCACTGGCCTTGACCTTCTGACCGACACAGAGCTGCTTGAAAAGGCCACCGCCGAGTTCAAGGAGCGCACCGGAGGTAAGCCCTACGAGACTATGTGCACAGCGGAAGCCCATCCGGTGATCCTCGAGCGTTACGCCCAGGCCGATGACGGCGCCTGTGGCTGTATCGCTCATGGCTTCGAGAAAGCGTAAACCGGTCTGGTTCGGCGCTCCTGCCCTGGAGCGCCGATGCCAATCAAGACCTGTCGGGTAACGACCGCTGTGAGCAAAGTAAAATACGGGTTGCTGGAAAGAGGGCGGTATTAAACAGCCTTCTGTGTCACAGCTGATAACCCCGTATTAAATGTAGAAACCGTTTTTACATAGACCGAACTTTTGTTTGCGGCTGGCCTGCGCCTGAACGTTAGTTAAATCCCGAAACCTGGAAATATTTAAAACAATTATATTCGGGATTAATGATTTTTTAGTGCCCCTCATTAATTTAATTACTGAAGATTAGGGTTAATTAAACATGAAGTTTCGTTTATCGTCCTCGTTGCCTGTATTACTACCGTTGATCTTTTCAGGCTCTGTAGCAGCAGCTCCTCTGGGCAGCATCGTGCAGGATTCAGCTGACGTCGTGATTGACAGTCTGGTCACTGACAGTACATTCAAGCTTCGCTACAGCCAGTTTTACTGGAAAGACTCCGGGGAAACCGGGTATGCGGGCAGCGACCGTGATGAGTGGGTACATGCGCTGCGCGCTGATTACAGCTCGGGCTACCTTTTCGATTTTATCGGCTTCGATTACAGCTTCGCGCTGGCCGACGACCTGTATATCGGCGATAACATCACGAATACCAGTAACCTTAAGTATGACCCTACGGACCCCAACAATCCGGATAGCTTTGCCGGCACCACCCAGGCTTTCCTGAAAGCCAAGCTGGGTGATGAAAAAATGGGCCTGGACATGAGCCTGGGTCAGAAACAGCGCCACCGGTTCCTGCTCGATGATAACGAGACACGCATCCTGCCCTCCAGCACTGTAGGTTACGACCTGGATGCTCATGTCGGGTCGCTGAAGTTCTACTACACCGAAATCGATAAGCAGAGTCCCCGTGATGATGACTACTGGGGACGTGATCTGACCAACTTCTATGGCCAGAAAATCGACTCGGTGCGGACCTACGGTGCCAGTTACAGCTTTGACAATGGCCTCAACCTCGCGGCGGCGGAAGCCATCTCAGATGACTACCTCAAACGACAGGCTGTGAAAGCTGAGTTCAAACTGCCGGTGGCTGAAGGCAATCTCAAATTCAACCTGCTGGCAGCTCGAGAGCAGGATGACGGCGATCTGTTCGAGTATGCCGGTGTACCCGGCTTTATTGCCGCCACCGACGACTATGAAGCGCGTTATTGGGAAGCGGGTGTAACCTACTCGCGCGACGGATATTACGTCGGCCTGCTGCACTCGAAGGTAACCGGTGACGACTTCAACCGCCTGCAATTCAGCCGTGATTACGGCGCCTCCTACCGTGCTGCGAACCTCTTCTACGGTTTTGTACTTGAAGACGAGGCGATGTGGAAACTCAAGGCCGGGACTAATTTTGCGCGCTGGGGTCTGCCCGCTATGCGTTGGGATATGCACCTGGCCTACTCGGACGGTGCTGCTGGCTTCGACGGTTTCCGTCGCTACGAGGCCCAGAGTGTCCTCAGTTACCGCTTTAGTGGCAAGCTCGATGGCCTGAGTCTGGCCTGGCTGAGTGTGACCCACGACACCAAGGGTACCCCCGATGGTGTGAACCGCACCTTCAGCGGATACAACATCACCCAGCACGATGCGAACCGCATTTACGCTAACTACGACATAAAATTCTAAGGGATTTTCATGAACTCTTTCACTAAAGCCCAACAGTGGAGCGAACTGGACGATTCGCTGGTAGAGGCGATCACTCGCAATGCCGATAAAGTCTGGGAATATGCAGAAGTCGGTTACGAAGAGTTTAAGAGTAGTCGCACTCTGGTCGACTGGATCGAGTCCGAGGGGTTCGAGATCACCGAGCGCAACGTTGGCGGTATCGATACTGCCTGGGTCGCAAGCTTCGGCTCCGGCAGCCCGGTGATCGGCATCCTCACCGAGTACGATGCGCTGCCTGATCTTGGCAACGAGCCGGTACCGAGCGAGACCCCCCGCAAGGACGGCACCACCAGCGGCCACGGCTGCGGCCACAACCTGATCGGCACCGGTGCCATCGGCGCCGCGGTGGCACTGAAGCGTCGCATGGAGAACGCCGGCATCACCGGAACCCTGCGCGTCTACGGTTGTCCGGCGGAGGAGCTGCTGGCCGGCAAGAACTACATGGCCAAGGCCGGCGTGTTTGACGACCTCGATGCCTGTCTGCACTGGCATCCGGCGAACATGAACACCACCTTCAACCTAGCCACCGTCGCCTCGGCGGACCTTCGCATCGCGTGGCAGGGCAAAAACGCCCACGCCGGCGCCGCCCCCTGGGAGGGGCGTAGCGCGCTGCACGCCAGCGAACTGTTTGCCCACGGCATCAACACCATGCGCGAGCACATCGTGCCGGAAGCACGTATGCACTACTTCCTTGAGAACGGTGGCAGTGCCGTCAACGTGATTCCGGACAATGCCAGCGTTGTTTTCCGCTACCGTGGACCCAATGCAGCCGACGTGAAGAAGAACCTGGACTGGATCCGGGACATCGCCAAGGGCAGCGGACTGATGACCCAGACCAGGGTCGAGATCACTGAGATGGCCGCCTGTTACGATGTACTGCCGAACCAGGTGCTGTCCGATCACATGTACGCCCATATCGAACAGTTCCAGCCGCCGGTATGGACCGAGGAGGAGCAGGCCTTTGCCCGCACCCTGCAGAGCGAAGCCGGCTACCCGGAAGACGGCATGGCGACCGATATGGCCCCCGATTTCCGCGGCGCCAGCATGGGCGCTTCGACCGACGTCGGTGATATCAGCTACATAACGCCGACCATGGGTATCCTGGTCGCTGCCTGGCCGACTCACGTGCAGGCGCACCACTGGGGCGCCACCGCCTCCAACGGCACAACTCTAGGCCACAAGGCTGCGATCAAGGCGGCGCAGGTACTGGCGGCCACCGGTTTCGATCTGCTGACCGACCCCGAACTGCTTGAAGCGGCCACCGCCGAGTTTAAGGAGCGTACCGGTGGTAAACCCTATGAGAGCATGTGCACTGCGGAGGCCCATCCGGTCATCCTTCAGCGCTATGCCCAGGCGGGTGACGGTGCCTGCGGCTGCATCGGTGATAGTCTCGGAAAAGAGTAACTGAGGCGGGTTCGACGCCCGCTCCTTGCGGGCGTCGACTCGGATCGAAAGCGAACAGCCCCAATCGCCTGAGAAAAACATCACATAACTATGATGAACTCTGATTCGTCGACCACCTAAGAATGGTTTCTAAGACAATAAAATCCTGATTGCCTTACTTTCCTGAAGCATGCCTTACACCGAGGTGCGGTCCCCTGTATCGGAATTAGAGAAACTCTACACAGTATTCAATAAAGGCCGGTTCTCTAACTCAGTGACTTGGCTTTTATCCACTTGGTCCAAATAGATGAAACCAAAATGGTCACCCTTTCCCTGGGTATGCTTTGCGATGTGTGTTGGCGTTATGAGCACAGCGCTGATCAGTCCGCTTTACGGCCTCTACAAGGAAGCCTGGCATCTTCAAACTAGCGATGTATCGGTTATCTACGTCGTTTATATGGCGGGAGCGCTGTGTGGCCTACTGTTCCTGGGTCGATTATCCGACCGAATTGGCTTTCATAAAGTCATGCAAATTTCCTTGGGTCTTATCCTCGTTGGCACGCTGCTGTCGATGTTGGCCTGGAACACAACCAGCCTGAACGCGGCCCGCCTGATCGTCGGTCTGGCATCCAGCCTGATGACGACAGGCGCGTCTGTCGGCTTGAGACTGCTGTTATCCAGACACAACACGCGAAAGGCTTCCATGCTTACAACCGTGCTGATTGCGCTCGGCTTTGGACTTGGCCCTCTGGTGGGCGGAGTCATAGGTCAATGGGTCACCAACCCGCTTGTCATGGCTTATGTGCCAACCCTCGTATTGGGTAGCCTGGGAATTTATGCACTGCGACGCATCTCCATTCCCGATCATGTCAGTGCTATCACTGCCTCTTCTCAGCCTCTAGCTGGCGACTGGAAACAATGGCTGCCAAAACTGACCTGGCCTCAGTCGTCTGACTCGATGGCGTTTATATTGACGGTTATTTCCGCGTTCCTCGCGTTCAGTGTGTTTAGCTTATATGCGTCGATGGCACCGCTGTTTCTGGAAAAGATGATCGACTGGCAGGGGCCCTTCATCAGCGGGGCTGCGATTGCAGTAATATTGCTGATTTCGGCGGGTGTACAACTACTTGTCGTGCGTCTGCCGACTCGTTGGAGTGGCTTTGTCGGGTTTAAGGCTTTCGCTCTCTGCAGTGCTCTTCTGTTAGTTAATCTCGAGCTTGGCTCGATGCTGCTGCTCGCAGCAGGGATTCTGGTGACAGCGATCGGTCACGGAATGTGCCTGCTGGCAGGTATGAATATGGTGAATCGCATCGCTGAGTCACACAATCACTCGGGATTACTTGCCACCTACCTCGTCGTTGGTTACTGCGGCAGCATGATCCCCATTCTGGGAGTCGGCTGGATAGCCGACTACTGGGGCATGCAGATGGCTGTTTCCCTGTATTGCTATGGCGTTATTGCCATCGGCGTGATCGCTGCGTTCTGCTTTTTCCGGCATCCGCGGATGCTTGGTGAGTAATGACTGCTGTTGCACAGATGTGACGAGCTATATCCGGGCTGGTTATACCGGTTTTATAAATCTCAGAAGAGCGCCTGCTGCACACCAAAAGAACGGCTAACCTGGTGCAATTATTTAGGATCAGGTGGGTAGAAAGGGATGCTGACAGGAAGGGGGACTTGCTAAGTAAAAGGGCATCCATCGTCGATGGTATGCCCCTTAAATCGCGGTAAAGCGGGATATTAGCCGCGGTAATAGCGCTGCTCGACGAAAGGCATCTTGGTAACGGTCATCGGCAGTAGCTTGCCGCGCACACTGGCAAACACGACCGTATCGAGGGCGGCGTGTGCAGTGTCGATGTAGGCCATAGCAACCGGTTTACCGATGCTGGGGCCAAAGCTGCCGCTGGTGACCTGGCCGATGCGGTTGCTGTCGGTATCGAACAGTTCGGTACCTTCACGCACCGGTGCACGACCTTCGCCGACCAGGCCGACCCTTTTACGGCTGAATTTTTTATCGGCGATCTGCTGCAGGATGCGTTCAGCACCAGGGAAGCCACCGGCACGGGCGCCATCAGCACGGCGAGACTTGGAGATCGCCCAGATCAGACCGCCTTCCACCGGCGTGGTGCTGGTATCGATATCGTGACCGTAGAGGCAGAGACCAGATTCCAGGCGCAGCGAGTCGCGCGCACCGAGGCCGATCGGCTCGATCTCGGGCTGTTCCAGGAACAGACGGCAGAGACGATCCGCGTCGGCAGCCGGAATAGAGATCTCGAAGCCATCTTCGCCGGTGTAACCAGAGCGGGAGACGTAGCACTCGACGCCATCGATCGGCATCTGGCGGGAGTCCATGAATTTCAGTTCTGCGACTTCCGGTGCCAGGCGGGCAACGGCGGCGGCAGCCGTCGGGCCCTGAATGGCAACCAGGGCGCGGTCTTCCAGGACTTCCAGCTCAACGCCGGGATCCAGGTTGGCTTTGAGGTGAGCAATGTCCTGCTCTTTGCAGGCCGCGTTAACCACCAGATAGAGCCAGTCGCCATAGTTTGTGACCATCAGGTCATCAAGGATGCCACCGTCGGTGTTGGTGAACAGGGCGTAGCGCTGTTTGCCCACCGGCAGGTCGATGATGTCGACCGGTACCAGGGATTCAAGGGAGGTGGCGGCCTTATCGCCACGCAGGCGGACCTGGCCCATATGGGATACATCGAACAGGCCGGCCTGGCTGCGGGTATGTTCATGTTCTTTTTTTACGCCGGCGGGGTACTGCACAGGCATGTCATAGCCGGCGAAGGGAACCATGCGTGCGCCGAGTTCGATATGCAGGGAATGGAGTGGGGTAGTCAGTAGTTGAGCTTGAGTGTCGGCCATCGCGGATCCTCTCGATGAAATCTGATTATCGGTTCTGTCTATGTGCTCTCTGAGCGCTGCTCTTCAGCTAAGCGCACAGGTATGAAGCCACAAGAAGGAAAAAGTTTCCAATAGGAAACACGGTAGGCTTTTAGGCGTCGCTTTTCAAGTAAAATATGCCGCTCAGTCGCATTCTTGGAGCTGTTTGGCTGACTGAATATTTATGTATATCGCTATACAGGGATGAATTTTGATTGTGGAGAAACAGATCAGAGGTCAGTAAATACGGTATTTATGGCGATATTTTTATTTTTATAGTTTCTTGTGTTTCCGATACGAAACTTTTGTTGTTTTTGATGGATTGTGTTGATAGGCTTTATGCCAAATTCGAGTTCGATGCGGGAGCGTTGACCATGTCACTCACAATCTTTGATCTATTCAAGGTCGGTATCGGCCCATCCAGCTCGCACACCGTCGGGCCGATGATCGCGGCCAACCGCTTTGTATCTCTGCTGCGCAGCGAAGGGCTTTTTGCGGCGGTAGGGCGAATCCGGGTGGAACTGTACGGCTCACTGGCGATGACCGGTAAAGGGCACGCCACCGATACCGCGGTGATGCTTGGCCTGCTCGGTGAAACGCCTGAAGGTGTGGACCCGGACCAGGTAGCGGAGCTGGTTGCACAGATTCAAGACAGCAAAACGCTCCAGCTTGGCGGTGAGCAGCTTATCTCCTTCGATCCTGAGACATCACTGATCTTCAACTTTGGCAGTTCTCTGCCGCGTCACCCCAATGGTATGCGTTTTTACGCCTACGACGCCCAGGGCATCGTCTGCTGTCAGCGCAGTTATTATTCGGTGGGTGGCGGCTTCGTCATGGACGAAGACGCAGACGATGCGGTGGTGGATTCGCTGGAAACTGCACCTGTGCCGTACAGCTTCAATAGTGGCGAGGAGTTGCTGGCGCTGTGCCGTCAGGAGCAGAGCAGCATCGCCGACATCGTGCTCGGCAATGAGCTGGCCCGCCTGGGTAGCGTAGAGCAGGTCAACGAAGCGGTGCTGGAGATCTGGCAGGTGATGGATGCTTGCATCCGTCGCGGCTGTGAGCAGTCCGGTGAGCTGCCGGGTGGGATCAACGTCAAACGCCGTGCACCACGTCTGCACCAGGTGCTGACCGGTCATCCGGAAAGGGCGATGAAAGACCATCTTCTGGTGATGGACTGGGTCAGCCTCTATGCCCTGGCGGTGAACGAGGAGAATGCAGCGGGCGGCCGGGTTGTGACCGCGCCGACCAATGGTGCAGCCGGTGTAATCCCCGCGGTGCTCGCTTACTACGACCGTTTTATTCCTAACGCTGACGCGAAAGGCATCGTGCGTTTCCTGGCCACTGCAGCAGCGATCGGCATGCTCTACAAGCAGAACGCTTCCATCTCCGCCGCCGAAGTGGGCTGTCAGGGTGAGATTGGCGTGGCCTGTTCCATGGCCGCCGGCGCGCTCTGTGCGGTACTGGGCGGAACCAACGAGCAGGTCTGTAACGCTGCCGAGATCGGTATGGAACACAACCTGGGGCTGACCTGTGACCCGGTCGCTGGGCTCGTGCAGGTGCCCTGTATCGAGCGAAACGCCATGGGTGCGATGAAGGCGATCAATGCGGCACGGCTGGCACTGCATGGCGATGGCGAGCACCGGGTGTCGCTGGACTCGGTGATCGAGACCATGCACCAGACCGGACTGGATATGCAGGAAAAATACAAAGAAACCTCAACCGGAGGCCTGGCCGTCAACGTCGTGGCCTGCTGATCCGGCTTTAATCGAATACATATGGGTGATAAGTCTATGAATACGCTAAACACCGACGCTTTTTTTGCTGATGACCTGGCAACCCGCGATGCCGACGTGATGACGGCGGTAGAGCGCGAGGCCGTACGCCAGGAAGAACAGATTGAACTGATTGCCTCCGAGAATATCGTTTCCAAGGCGGTGATGGAGGCGCAGGGCACTCTGCTGACCAACAAGTACGCCGAGGGTTATGTGGGTCGTCGTTACTACGGTGGCTGCGAATATGTCGATGAGGTTGAGGCGTTGGCGATCGAGCGCGCCAAGACTCTGTTCGACTGCCAGTTCGTCAATGTGCAGCCGCACTCCGGTGCCCAGGCCAACGGTGCCGTGTTCCTGGCGCTGCTGCAGCCGGGTGATACGGTGATGGGTATGTCCCTGGATGCCGGTGGTCACCTGACTCACGGAGCGCGTCCGGCGCTGTCCGGCAAGTGGTTCAACGCCGTGCAGTATGGCGTGGACAAAGAGACCCAGCAGATCGATTACGATGCTGTCGAAGCCCAGGCGGTTGAGTGTCAGCCCAAGCTGATCATTGCCGGTGGTTCTGCGATTCCCCGTACCCTCGACTTCGCCCGTTTCCGTGAGATTGCCGACAAGGTCGGTGCCTACCTGATGGTGGACATGGCGCATATCGCCGGTCTGATCGCCACTGGTGCGCATCCGAGCCCGCTGCCCCACGCCCATGTGGTGACCACTACCACCCATAAGACCCTGCGCGGTCCCCGTGGCGGCATGATCCTCTCCAACGACCTGGATCTCGGCAAGAAGATCAATTCCGCCGTTTTCCCGGGTCTGCAGGGCGGTCCGCTGATGCACGTGATCGCCGGTAAGGCGGTTGCCTTCGGCGAAGCACTGCAGCCGCAGTTCAAGAGCTATATCAGCCAGGTGATCGAAAACGCCCGTGTGCTGGCGGCCACTCTGGTGGAGCGCGGTTGCGATATCGTCAGTGGCGGCACCGACACCCATCTGATGCTGGTGGATCTGCGACCCAAGGGGCTTAAGGGCAACCAGGTTGAGGAAGCGCTGGAGCGCGCCGGTATCACCTGCAACAAGAACGGTATCCCGTTTGATCCGGAGAAACCGATGGTGACCTCCGGTATCCGTCTCGGCACACCGGCCGGAACCACCCGTGGTTTCGGTTCTGAAGAGTTCCGCCAGATCGGACAGCTGATCGGCGATGTGCTCGATGGCCTGGCACAGAATCCGGACGACAACAGCGCCGTCGAACAGCAGGTGCGCGAACAGGTGCAGGCGCTGTGCAAGCGCTTCCCGCTCTATCGTTGAGTTAGTTCTATTTACAGTTCCCTTACCTGAGTCGGTACGCGTGGTGCGCCGCGTGTACCGGCCTTTTTTACGATTTTTTCAAGATTTGAAGGCGGCGCTGGACGTTTCCGCGCGAGTAGCCTTTTAAAGGAGTCAAACAATGAGCAATGTCCCGACCAATCTGAAATACGCCAAATCCCACGAATGGGTCCTCGAGCAGGGCGACGGCATCGTCACCGTTGGTATCTCTGATCATGCCCAGGAGCTGCTGGGCGACGTGGTTTTCGTCGAACTGCCGGAAGTTGGCACTGAAGTCAGCCGCGAGCAGGAGTTCGCGCTGGTGGAGTCGGTCAAGGCCGCATCCGATATCTACGCCCCTGTGGCCGGTGAAGTCATCGAGGTTAACGAAGCGCTGAACGACAGCCCGGAAGTACTGAATGAAGAGCCCTATGAGGGTGGCTGGCTGGTGCGCATCCGTCTGGAAGAGGGTGAGACTCTGGATCACCTGCTCGACGCCGATACCTACACCAGCGAAGTGGCTGACTAAGCCGGGCTTATCCGATCATCGCAGCCCATCTGGATAGCGCGGGGTAGATCTCCGCGCCGATCAATCACCTACCGCTCAGGCACGCAGTCCAGGGCGGCCATTAACACAGGTTACAAGCTATGTCTTTTGAATCGCTCTCTATTAGCGACCTGGAGCAGAACAACGCTTTTACCCGTCGTCATGTGGGCCCTGGTGCGGCCGAACAGCTGGCGATGCTTGAGCAACTCGGTGTCGAATCCCTCGATCAGCTCATCGCACAGACTGTACCGGAAACTATTCGTCTGTCCGATGATCTGGGCATGGCGGCCGGTATCGATGAAGCCGAAGCACTGGCCGAGCTGAAGGCGATGGCAGACCTTAACCAGGTCAACAAGTCCTATATCGGTATGGGCTACTACAACACCCGCCTGCCCAATGTGATCCTGCGTAATGTCATGGAGAACCCGGGCTGGTACACCGCCTACACTCCTTACCAGCCGGAGATCTCTCAGGGCCGTCTCGAAGCGCTGCTGAACTTCCAGCAGATGGTTATGGACCTGACCGGCATGCCGCTGGCGAACGCCTCACTGCTGGACGAAGCCACCGCTGCCGCCGAAGCGATGACCCTGTGCAAGCGCTCCAGCCGCAAGAAGAGCAACCTGTTTTTCATCGCTGACGATGTGCATCCGCAGACCCTGGACGTGGTTAAAACCCGTGCCGACTATTTCGGCTATGAGCTGGTTGTCGATGCGGCCAGCAACGTCGCAGAGCACGACGCCTTTGGTGCGCTGCTGCAGTATCCGGGCAGCTTTGGCGATATCAGTGATCTCGGTGAGCTGATCGAGTCCGCCAAGGCGCGTGACATCAAGGTGGCTGTCGCCAGCGACCTGCTGGCACTGGTACTGCTGAAGTCCCCGGGTGAGCTTGGTGCAGACATAGTGCTCGGTTCCTCCCAGCGCTTCGGCGTGCCGATGGGCTACGGTGGTCCGCATGCAGCGTTTTTCGCTGCGAGCGAGAAAATGAAGCGCTCGGTGCCGGGTCGTATTATCGGTGTTTCCGTGGATTCCCGTGGTGAGCAGGCGCTGCGCATGGCAATGCAGACCCGCGAACAGCACATCCGTCGTGAGAAGGCGACCTCAAACATCTGTACCGCCCAGGCGCTGCTTGCCAACCTGGCCAGCTTTTACGCGGTTTACCATGGACCGGATGGCCTCAAGCGGATCGCTGAGCGCGTCCACCGCCTGACGGCGATCCTGGCGCTGGGCATGGCCGACAAAGGGCTCAAAACCAACGCCTGCTTCTTCGACACCCTGAGTTTCGAAGCTGACGCCGAGGTCTACGAGCGTGCACTGGCCCGCGGCTGCAACCTGCGTGTTATGAACGACAAGGGTGCGAATAAAGGGCGTTTCGGCATCAGCCTGGATGAGACCACCACGGCAGCGGATGTAAGCGAACTGTTCGAGATCCTGTTTGGTGAAAACCACGACCTGAATATCCTCAATCTGGACGATCGCATCCGCGATGGTGAAGCGATCGGCATCCGCGCCGACCAGCGCCGCGAAGACGCGATTCTGCAGCACCCGACCTTCAATCGCTACCAGAGCGAGACCGAGATGCTGCGCTACATGAAGAGCCTGGAGAACAAGGATTACTCGCTGGTACACGGCATGATTCCGCTGGGCTCCTGCACCATGAAGCTGAACGCCACCGCCGAGATGATTCCGGTCACCTGGCCCGAATTCGCCAATATGCATCCGTTCGCGCCGCTCGATCAGGCGCGGGGCTATCACAAGATGCTCAAGCAGCTGGAAGAGCAGCTGGTTGAGATCACCGGCTATGACCGTGTCTCGCTGCAGCCTAACTCCGGCGCCTCCGGCGAATACGCCGGCCTGATGGCGATCCGCAAATACCAGGAGTCTATCGGCGAGGGACATCGTGATGTCTGCCTGATTCCGTCCTCTGCCCATGGCACCAACCCGGCTTCCGCCGCGATGATGGGTATGAAAGTTGTCGTGACTCTTTGCGACGAGCAGGGCAACGTGGATCTGCATGATCTGGCCGAAAAGGCGGAGCTGCATGCCGAGAGCCTGTCGGCGCTGATGATCACCTACCCGTCGACCCATGGTGTCTACGAGGAGGAGATCGTCGAGATCTGCCAGATTATTCACAAGTTCGGTGGCCAGGTGTACATGGATGGCGCCAACATGAACGCCCAGGTGGGGCTGGCCAAGCCGGGCCTGATCGGTTCCGACGTGTCGCACCTGAACCTGCACAAGACCTTCGCGATCCCGCACGGTGGCGGTGGCCCCGGCATGGGCCCGATCGGTGTCAAGGAGCATCTGGCTCCGTTCCTGCCGGGCCATGTGGTCAGCCCCATCGAATCGCTGCCTGCCGAAGGTGCGGTTTCAGCGGCACCTTTCGGTTCCGCGTCGATCCTGCCGATCACCTGGATGTACAACCGCATGCTTGGTCGTGACGGCCTGAAGCGCTCTACCGAGGTGGCGATCCTCAACGCCAACTATCTGGCCGAGCGGCTGAAGTCCGATTACCCGATTCTCTACGCCGGACGCAACGGTCGCGTGGCGCACGAGTGCATCATCGATATCCGTCCGCTGAAAGAAGCCAGCGGCATCAGCGAGGAGGATATCGCCAAGCGTCTGATGGACTACGGTTTCCATGCGCCGACCATGTCCTTCCCGGTGCCGGGTACGCTGATGGTGGAACCGACAGAGTCGGAATCCAAGCTCGAACTGGACCGCTTTATCGAAGCGATGCTGAGTATCCGCGCAGAGATCCACCGCGTGGAAAACGGCGAGTGGCCACTGGACAATAACCCGCTGACCCAGGCTCCGCACTCCCAGGCGGATCTGGCAGCCGATGAATGGAATCGCCCCTACTCGCGGGACGAGGCTGCATTCCCGACCGAGCGTGCCAAGTCGCGCAAATTCTGGCCGGCAACCAACCGCGTGGACAACGTCTATGGCGACAGACATTTCATCTGTTCCTGCCCCGATATTGAGTCCTATATGGACTGAGGCCTTGGGCCGCAGACCGTTCGGGGGCTGATGCCCAACAAGGGCGGTGGTGGATCTCCAGCTGCAGGTTCGACGTTAGCGGGTGTAAGAGTGACCAGGGATGGACGCAGCAAACGATCCGCCCTGTATCCTTGGACCGGCTAAATTCGTCGCAGTGGCTGGAGACCATTGAAGCAAGATGTTGTTTTACCCGGCAATATCAGCTTTTGCCTGCAGAACCAGCAGTGTGCGGTCCCCAAGGGGGCCGCTGCTGTATCGTTCCAGGTCGTTGCGTACCCGCGTGACCAGGTTCTCGGCTGTGCCCGGGCCAAGTTCTCGCAGGGCAAATTCGAGCCCTGCTATCCCGTAACGCTGGCGCTCATCATTCAGCGCGTCTACCACTCCATCCAACGCGATCATCAGGATATCTCCCCGGGAGAGCTCTAAATTAACGCTCTGAACGGTTTCAATCCTTGGCCCCAGTCCCAGAGGGCCTGCTTGAGCGGCCAGCTGATCAGTGTTCTGCCCGCGCCGTAACAGCAGTGGGTCCATGCCAAGACCTAACGCCCTGACGCGCTCTCCAGCTTTATCGATCCCCAGCAGCCAAAGACCGACGGGCCCAATCCCGGCAAGGTCTTCATCGACAAAGGTTTCCAGGCGCTTAACCAGTGCAGGCAGGTCCGTACTTTCGTGAGCAGCGGCGCGCAGTGCGGCACGTAACTGGGTGCCATGAATCGCCGCATCCAGGCCATTTCCTGGTAGTTTGAACAGCGCCAGCAGCAGAGTCCTGTTGCCTGGGCCGTCATCATTGGTCAGGTGGATGGCATCGTAAAACTCGCCGCCCACCGCTTCTGAAGACTCATGCCATACATGGATGTCGAGATTGGGCGGGGCGGGCAGGCGTTCCGGCACCAGCCTCTTGTGAATCGATCGCGCCACACGCAGATCTTCCCGTGCCGCCGAGAAGGTTTGCAGTGCCGCACGCATCCGCTCCAGAGTCGCAGATAAATGGCGGATCTCCATGATATTGGACTTTACCGGCTTCACCGGCTCGAAATTCAGCCGTTGCATACGGTTACCGTTATCGGTCAGTTGCTGTAGCGGCGCTGCGTAACGGCGCGACAGCCACAGGGCGCGCAGCATCGCCAGCAGCAACACGGCGGCGGTGGTCACGATGATGATCAGCCCCGAGTTGGGCAGGGCCTCAAGCAGTTGCTCCTCCGGTACCACTGCACCTATCCAGATGTCATCCGATGTTCGGAGTTTGGAGCGGGTGATTTCACCCCACCAGGATTCCTGATCATGCATGAACTCAACAGGAGACCCCGGCAGGGTTGTCTGCGTTTCCAGTGCGTCGCTGACAAAGCTGGCCAGCGGGCCGCCCAGCTCGGCGGGTCGGCTCAGGACAAATTCGATCATGGTCGCTTCATCATTGAAGCGCTCATCGGCGGGTACACCCACCACCAGCATGCCCTGGGGACTGTCGGGTTTGCCCCTTAGTACGAACACCTTGCCGTCCCGGCCCTCCACAAGATTCGAGGTAAAGCGGCTGATGTCAGCCAGCAGAATATCGAAACCCAAAACCACGACCTGTCCCGTGCGGGTTCGCTGCGCGAGGCTCAGGGTCAAGCCCGGCTCCTGGGTGGTGAAAAACTTGTAGGGGCGGGTCCAGTAGATCCGCTCACGAATGGGGGCATCATCCCCAAGTTCGGCAAGCAACTGCAGAGCGCCCTGGTGCCAGGGGCGTTGTCTCGCATCGTAGCTGAGTTCGCGTTGCTGGACAGGCCTGGGATCATCCTGTGCACTCCATTCGCGCCACTCTTCCCGGCTTCCCCAGGATATCGGTTTGGTAAGCCGGCTCTGCCAGCGACTGCCGGACTGGAGCAGCATGTATTCATCGCCATTTTCATGGGCATACATGACCGAAGAGAGTTGCGGCAGCCTTTCGATAAGCGGGGTGAAATAACGGTCCAGGCTCTCTACGGGAAATTGCTCGAACTCACCGCTGATGGAACGCTCGGCTGAAATTTCGATGCCAGCCTGAACGGTCTCAAAGAAACCCGTGATTTTCGCATCGGTGGTGGCGATCACCTGATTGGTCAGCGCACCGGACAGCCTTTTCACCGTTCTGTCCGTCACAAAAAGGGAGGTAAGCAGCAGGATAATCCCGAGGAGAAGGACTCCCGATGTGAGGTTGAACAGCAAGCTTTTCTGGAACGGAACAGCCCTGTTTCTCATCTACCCGCCCTCAGGTGGTTAGCGCGACGATTTGAGAGCAGATTACTATAATCCTTTGAATCAGGTTAGCCAGGCGTAGTCATGTCTCCACCCACGCTAATATCTCAAGTGTCAGCAGATGCGATGACAGATCGGCAGAAGAGCTTTGCGCAGGATAAGGGTCCCCGAAACCCGGTTATCGTGATTCCGGGTGTGCTGGGTTCCAAGCTCGTGGCGGATTCAGCGTCGCAGTCCGTCTGGGGCGAATGGTGCCCTGGATACACTGACCCTGCCTCCAGTGAGGCGGCGCAGCTGTTTGGCCTGCCGATGGAGATCGGCACTCCTCTGGATCGGCTCCGCAGCGGCAGTCAGGTTGATGGCGTGTTGGGCATTGTGCGTGGTTCGATGATTGGTGTGCCGCTAAAGCTGACCGCCTACGGCGATGTAATGAGTGCTATGGGGGTTCAGAGCTTCGCCGATACCTTTGCCGAACATCCCGGCGAAGGCAATGGCGCTGAGGCCTTCGAGTTCAGTTACGACTGGCGCAGAAGTCTGGATGAAAGCGCTATCGCTTTGCAGGCTTTTATTCATCGCGCCACACGGTTCCTGCAGGTGCAGCGCAACAGCAGCGATCCGATTCGTTTCAATATTGTTGCCCATTCAATGGGCGGGCTTTTATTACGCTACTTCCTTCAATATGGTGGCCAGCTGCTGCCCTATGACGGCTCGGGACCCCGTCTTAACTGGGCGGGCGCGGCATACGTCGACAAAGCGGTGATCATCGGAACGCCCAACGCCGGTGCCGTGCAGATGCTGGACAGGCTGGTACAGGGTATCCCCGCTAACCCCATTCACCCTGCGTACGGCCCGGTACTGGTGGGCACCTTTCCCTCCGGCTATCAACTGTTGCCGCGCCCCAGGCACAGGCCGCACGGCAACAGAGATAACAACATTCTCGATGCTGATTTCTGGCTGTCCCGCGACTGGGGGATAACCGCCTCCTGGCTGGATGAAGAACGTGCACGTCAGCTGCCGGGCCTGTCTTCGCCAGGCCGTCGACTGGAGGTCGCCGAGGATCATCTGCGTAAGTGTTTGCACAATGCAGAGGTTTTCCAGCGGGCGATGGACCGGCCGCTGGAAGCGGTGCCGGATCACCTGGAGTTTCACCTTTTCGTCGGTGATGCGCAGCGCACGCCTTCGGAGTTTGCTGGGGAACGTGGTGACAGGCAGCTAAAGTGGGTCGCGTACGGGCCGGGTGACGGCACGGTGCTGGCCAGCAGTGCGCGGCTGGATGAACCGGGTAACGGCTCGCCCATTCCGTGGAACAGCATCACCGTTTTAAAGAGCAACCATATGGGCCTGGTAAAAGACCGACAATTACTGGGCAAGGTGCTTGAGCTGATCGGCAGCTAACCGCAGGGCAGGGCGGTGCAATCAGCGCCGATCCTGGTAGTGCCTTTATTCCTGAGCGGCCCACTCACCACTGGCATAAACCCACAGAGCGGGGATTAGCCGTTCCGGTACAACGTCTTGATCAGGTGGTAGCCGAAGCGGGTTTTGATCGGGCCGTGTACCTTGAGCAGCGGGCGTTTGAAGACCACGTCATCGAACGCCTTCACCATATCACCGCGATGAAACTCGCCCAGGTCACCGCCGCGCTTGCCGGAGGGGCAGATGGAATGGCGTTTGGCCAGTTCATTGAAGTTTTTGCCTTTCTTCAGCTGCTCGAGAATCTCTTCAGCTTCTTTTCGTGTCTTTACCAGTATGTGTAGTGCTGCCGCTGTAGCCATAACGCCTCCGATGAATTACGCGCGAATACTAACCTAAATCGATACCTTGTGGGACTCGGCGCACCAACCCGGCTGTAGAATTTTACCGGGCAGGGTGAGAACGCTTTCCTATTGCTTATGAAGTAGTGCCTACCCTTCCTGAGGTACAGCGCTACCTGGGCTTGTTGCGTGCTCATTACCCTTGGCTGTAAAAGGCTTTCAATGCTTGTTGGCCCTAAGGCTCAGTTCAGACGCTCAAACCTTATGGACATAGTACTGTCATAAAGTTGAAGTATTGGTGTCTTGAGATATTCCCACTCCCTGCAGTTCAGGAGAAAGCGGTGAAATTCGAGAAAGCAGACAAAGGCTTCGTGATCTGGTGGATAGACAGGCAGTTTGCCAACGTGCCGGATTTCCCCACCAGTTGCTGTGCAAAGTCCGATGGGGGTGGCAAAGGCTCAGTGTCCCGACAACATGTGTTGGCGTACAAGGCTTGGCGGAAGGTCTCTACCAAACGTCGCACGATTCAGGAGTGGATCGATACATGGCTGGATGACACTGAGCAAGAACAGTTGCTCAAAGCGATTAAGCAAAACGATCACTACAAAAAACTCAATCTTTGAAGGATAAGTAACGCATGTATGGCACGCTCTGAGCCGTGCACCGGGTCATTGAACCTGGCTGGTCGCCGGCGCTAACGTTGCGTTTTTATTCTGATTGTTTTTCTTAAGTGTTTTTTCTAATTCTGCGATTTCGTTGTCACTGAGCCATTGCTCAATCCAGGACAGAATCTGCTTGCGCTTACCGTTCAGTTTGGTCCACTCCTTGTAAGCAGTGATGTGATCTCGGCAGATCGACGGCTCGCCGCCTGAGTTGCAGCATTTAGACGGGAAGGTATCATTTTTGGCGAATTGTCGATCAACCCAGGAAACGACAACTCCCTTATCCGCTTTTTCGAAGTCCATGTCCTACCTATACTAAAGTATAATTGAAGCTTTTAACGTTACTGATTAAAGAATCAAACTGGATGCTTTGACGAACATCCAGCCTATCATCTGTGCTTGGGCGGGCGCATCATACTCTTAAAAGTAAACCCTGGAAATATTTTATGCGAAGATTTTAAATCACAGTGAATAAACATTCACAAATGGATTTTTTGTTCGTCATCAGCTGGATGAGTCGGAAATATTACAATTATTTCAATCACATATAATATTAGAAATATGTGTATTAAGGCTGGGTCTTGTTGGCTGTCAAATAGGGGTTTCGGTTTAAGTGATCAATCTGATATCGATTTTATTAGAATTAAACACGCATATTGTGCATGGATATCTATATTGAAATATTTTGAGTTCTAAGGTTATCTCCATGTTGTGCAAACAATCTTTTGTCCCTGGTTTAATTATTCTTTTCCTCCGTACACCCCACTAGTCATAGTGGCCTTAAGGATAGAGTGCATGAAGCCCGTTAAATAAAGCTTCAGCGCAAGGGACAGCCCCTAGTCGATAACTTGAATTTCACATGAGAGACAATAAGCTGGGACGGAAGGCAAAGGTGGAGCCGGATTGGCATGCCGTTTTCGGAGTAAGCCTGTCTGGCTGGGCCAAAAAAAGGCCGGATTGACCGGCCTGAAAGAACAAGCGTTAAGGTGGCTTTAAAGCGCCAGCTTTTTGTCCAGCCCGTTAAGCAGGAAGTTTAAAATGATCGCCGTCATCGCCCCCATGATGACAGGGGATTTGAAAAACACCTGTGACCAGTCCGGCATGAACGAGAAGTAGTCCGGCTTCAGGATCGCGATCATGGCCATGGCCACACTGACCCCGACCACTACAAAGTTGTTATAGCTGGTTTCAAAGTCGATCCTGCTCAGGGTCTTGATACCAACCACTACCAGGCTGCCGAACATCATAAAGCCGGCGCCGCCAATCACCGCTTTAGGGACGGATGCGACAATCGCTGCCAGGTAGGGTGACATGCCGAGCAGAATCAGAAAGACACCGGCCAGTGCGACGACCCAGCGGCTTTTCACCTGGGTGATGCTTACCAGCGCAACATTTTCCGAAAACGCGGTGTAGTGGAATGAGTTCAACATGCCGCCTATCACGCTGGACAGGCCGTCGGCGCGGATCAGATCGGATATCTTGCGTGCATCCGGCTTCTTGTCGACCATCTCACCAATCACGATCGCATCGCCCACCGACTCAACCCAGGTAATGGAGATCACCAGGATCATGGTCAGGATCGGCACCAGGTGGAAGGTCGGCGTGCCGAAATAGAACGGCTCGACCAGTGCGAAGGTTTCGGCGGAGCTGGCGGCGGAAAGATCCAGCATGCCGGAGAAACCGGCGATGCAAACGCCGGCTACTATACCGATCAGCACCGAGATGTTGCGGATAAAACCCTTGCCGAAGATGTTCGCCACGATGATGATCGCAAGTACCGTAAAGGCCATGGCGATATATTTGGGGTCGCCAGCATCTGGACCGTAGCCACCGGCCGAGTACTGGATCGCGACCGGCAGCAGGCTCAGGCCAATAACCGTCAGCACGGAACCAACCACGACGGCAGGAAAAGCCCGCACCATATAACGGCCAAAAGGCGCCATGGCGATGCCGAACAGGCCAGAGATGATGACCGCACCGTATACAGCACGCAAACCATCCTCCACGCCGCCCGCGGCCAGGCTAGGATCACTGGCGATTGCGATGGCCGGAGAAATGCAGGCAAAGGTTAAGCCCTGCATCAACGGCATACGGCTACCGAAGCGCCAGATACCGATGGTCTGGATCAGGGTGGCAATACCGCAGGTGATCAGATCCGCCTGGATCAGGTAGGCAATCTGCTGCTGGCTCAGGCCAAGCGCAGCACCAATGATAAAGGGTACCGCGATGGCGCCGGTATACATCACCATAACGTGCTGCAGTGCCAACAGGAGCAACCTGGAGGTTGCGGGCACTTCATCAACGGGATGTATCGCGCCAGGTGTCTGTGCCGGTTGGCGACACTTTTCAGCTGTTATTGTCGTCATATCGGTTCTCCCGTTTGATGACCTTGTATTCGCTTACCAGAATCCGATGTGGTCAGCGGCGATGGCGTCTTCCAGTTCGACATAGGGACCGCGAACATCCACCTTGCGCTGGCCGGCAGCAAAGACGTCACGGCAGGCCAGGTCCAGTGTCAGGTTTTCCGGGTTGTCACCGGTCATCTCGGCAAGTCGTTTTTCGGTCAGGCCGAAGACAACGCTGCCAATCCCTGCCCAGTAAACGGAACCGGCACACATACAGCAGGGCTCAACCGAGGTGATCAGGGTGCACTGCTCAAGAAATTCCGGGTCATACTGCTGTGATGCGGCACGGGCGACATTGGCTTCTGCATGGCCGACACCCTTATCTTCCTTATAGGTGTTACCAGAGGTGATCAGTACCTCGCCATTCGGGCCAACCAGCATGGCACCAAAGGGGTGGTTACCACTCTTAACGCTCTCCTTGGCAACCTCGATCGTGGTCTTCAAATGTTTAATGTCGTTGTTCATTGGCAACTCCGCCTCTCTCTGTTCGGGGTGAACGATTGCTTAAGTTAAGAGCAATATAAGAGAAGCCTGTGCGTGATTAAATTAGAACGTTTAGCTATCTACGTGCTAAAATTTCGCACATATGGCTACAGGTGCTAGGGATGTCCGCGTTAACCAAAGAGATTCGATCCTTCGTTGTGATCGCCACTGAGAAATCAGTACGCAAGGCGGCTGACAAGCTGCATATTGCGGCATCGGCGCTTAGCCGCCAGATGAGTATTCTTGAAGAGGACTTCGGCACCCAGCTTTTCCTTCGCCTTCCGAAGGGGATTGAGCTGACGGAGCAGGGCGAGGCTCTTTACAAGCAGGCGGGGGCATGGATAGCGGAAGAAAACCGTTTCCGCAGGAGCATCAAGGAAGAAAACAAACAGCACCTGGTGCAGTTTCGGATCGGTGCGGTTGAGTGCCTGAGCACCAGTGTTCTTCCGCGCCTGTACAAAAAACTCTCATCCCGTTTTGGCAATATAAGGGTCCATTTCAAGACTGGAGATACGCAAACACTGACCGATCTGCTGAAGACCAATCAGCTCGATTTCATCGTCGCGTTCAATGTGCCCAGAGACGAAAAGATCCATTTTGCGGCACGTGAGAAAAGCAAAATTGGCCTCGTTCACCTTCCCGCTCTGCTGGATAAAGACACTCAATCCATAGAGCTGTATGACTGCCTGCAATGGCCGCTCTGCATCCCCGACATCGACCTTTCCGTACATACCCGTCTGTATTCGGAGATTTTGCGCCAAAAAAGCAGCTTCGACATAGTCGCTACCAGTAACTCATTTGATCTGCTCGCAAACCTGGTAATGGACGGTGTCGGCGTCAGCTTTATGACCTGGTATGACATCGAAAAACAGGTAAGCGAAGGTTCCCTGGCGTTCACTCCTCTGACAGATAAGCGCCTGGAAGAAGAGCTATGCGTATGCATGCCATCGACCGTAAAAAAGGATGAGCGGACCAATACGGTTATCGAAAGTATTTTGGAGGTTATTAAGGGCTGATCACATTCAGTATCGCATTAGCTGCCGGGCAGATACGGGTTTGCTCAAGCACCAGAACCCTGGCGTTAACAAGCCCGGACAGCGCTGATTGCTCTGTAACCTCATAGCGTTCACAAAAAGTAGCGTTCGGCTGTTTTTTGCTTTCCTGTCTCTCCCGGGATGGGATTGACCACTGACCTGTATGGGTTGATCCATAGATGCTGTTAAGTGAGTCTCTGTAGGGATATTTATTGAAGATGATCCCTGGGAGAACTAAACTGGCCATATATTAACCGATTCAGAGTGTTCAAGATGATGGCCAATCCTGCACCGTCAGCGCAGGCAGACGAACGCCGCAAGTCCGATGTGGCGCTGAAGACATTTTTCCGGATCACCGATGGCTGGGGACTGACCAGCCAGCAGCAGAAGGTATTGCTGGGTGATCCGCCGCGCACCACCTTCTACAAATGGCGCAACGGCGAGGGTCCCACGCTGAGCCGCGATACACTGGAGCGAATCTCCTATGTACTGGGGATCTACAAGGCGCTGCGGATTCTGTTTCCGACAGAAGAGCAGGCCAACGCCTGGCCGAAAAAAGCGAACCGGGATTTTGATGGGGTTTCCGCGCTGGATGTGATGCTTAAGGGCAGCATGATCAATCTGGCGGATGTCAGGCGTTATCTCGACTACATGCGGGGCTGAACGGATGCTGCAACTGATACCCGACTGGGAGCGGGCGCACCGCCTGGTGCCCAGCCACTTTCCACCGATCAATCTGTTTGAGACCGTTGCAGACCCAGAAGACCTGGAGATCATCTTCGAGATTGAGAGCCTTACCAACGATCGCCTGCGTGATGAGACGGGGGATCTGCGGCTGGTGCCTGCCTCCGAGCGTATCTCTGGCCCCGGTTCTACGCCGGTCATGGCGGCCTTTACTCATATCGGTCAGGCCAGTCGCTTCACCGATGGTCGGTACGGTGTCTATTACGCTGGTAACTCGCTGGAGGTCGCCATAGCGGAGACTCGCTATCACCGCGAGCGTTTTCTGTCCGCCACACAGGAGCCCGATACCGAAGTGACCCTGCGCGAATATATAAGCCTGATCCAACTGCCGTTGGAGGATGTCCGCAGCGGAGAGTACGCGCATCTGCACCATCCCAGCGATTACGCGCCATCCCAGCGGTTCGCGCTGGAGCGTCGTCAGTCGGGTGCCGCGGGATTACTCTATAACAGTGTGAGGTATGAGCAGGGGCAGTGTGTGGCGCTGTTTACGCCGAAAGCTACATCGATTCCTGCGCAGGGTGGCCATTATCGCTATGTCTGGAGTGGGGCGGCTCAGCGGATTATTTCGGTGCTGGCAGTGAGTCAGATTCAGTGATATTTAGTCACGCAAACTAGTGGTATAGGGCTATATATCAGCATCAAGATAGTGGCCCATATTATTCACCTGGAAATATTGGAACTCATTAAAGTGCTTCCGTAATGCATTTTTGGCAAGAGGAAAACAGGGTAGTTTAGTACGTTTGTAGATGCTAGCATCTGTCAGACAAGTCGCTTAAATATAACACAAGGATAGTGTTAGTTTATGGCCAAGGATACGGGGCTTTACTGCCTTACTACCATTCTTCGTTTTCACCAGATGCCTGCTGAACCCCAGCAGTTGCATCATCAATTCGCTGTGCCCGGTCAGCCCCTCGGCTGCATGGAAATTATTCGGGCGGCCAAAAAGTTAGGGCTGAAAGCCAGGCGGTCTTCGGTACCCTTTCAACAGCTGAACAACGCCTCTCCGCCAGCGATCGCTATCAACAGGCAGGGGGAATTCTTCATCATTGCCCGCGTCTCCCATGCCGAGAAGGCAGAAGGGAAAGTTCTGGTGATGGAGGCAGGGATCGCTCAGCCCAAGTCTTTAACAGAGTCAGAGTTGGCTGGGGTTTGGGCCGGTGAGTTAATCCTGGTTACTCGCCGGGAAGGCCTTATTGCACAATTTAAAGAATTCGATATCCGCTGGTTTATTCCATCCCTGCTCAAGTACCGAAAACTGTTTGGTGAAGTGATTATTATATCATTCTTTTTACAGTTGTTTGCACTGGTTACTCCGTTGTTCTTCCAAGTGGTGATGGATAAGGTGTTGGTACATAGGGGATTCACCACACTTGATGTATTGGCGTTTGGGTTTGTAGCTATCGCCCTTTTTGATGCGATACTCGGAGGACTACGCACTTACCTGTTCTCTCATACCACCAACAGGGTTGACGTCGAATTAGGTGCAAAGCTCTTCAACCATATGGTATCTCTCCCTCTATCCTATTTCGAAGCACGCCAAGTCGGCCAGAGTGTGGCTCGAATAAGAGAGCTGGACACCATCCGCAACTTTATTACGGGTACCGCACTGACGTTGGTGATCGATCTATTCTTCACTATCGTCTTTTTTGCTGTGATGTGGCTTTACAGTCCGACACTCACAATCATCGTTCTACTTACGATCCCTTTCTACGTTGCTTTGTCGATCTTTATCACGCCTATCCTGCGGCACCGACTCGATCAAAAATTTCAGCACGGAGCTGAAAACCAGGCGTTTCTGGTTGAGGCCGTCAGTGGTGTCGAGACAGTTAAGGCTATGGCTGTTGAACCCCAGATGCAGAGGAAATGGGAAGATCAGTTGTCAGAATACGTGACGGCCTCGTTCCGAACCCAGAACCTAAACAATATCGCTAATCAAGTTGCTGGCTTCATCAACAAAATCACCACGGTTCTCATCATTTGGTATGGCGCGCATTTGGTCATAGATGGCGCTTTAACGGTCGGGCAGTTAATCGCCTTCAACATGATTGCTGGACGGGTATCTGCTCCGATATTAAAGCTTGTGCAGCTATGGCAGGATTTCCAGCAAGCTGGGATTTCGGTCAAACGATTAGGGGATATTCTCAATACACCAACAGAGCCTGGATATAATCCCAATCGCAGTACCTTGCCTTCTCTGGAAGGGAAGGTGAATTTCGAGCACATCCACTTTCGCTATCGTCCAGATGGCCCACGTATCCTCAACGACATCTCACTACAGGTCGATCCTGGAGAGGTCATCGGTATCGTCGGGCGATCCGGATCCGGCAAAAGCACCCTGGCCAAGCTGATACAGCGCATGTACGTACCTGAGGCGGGCCGTGTACTTGTGGATGGTGTGGATCTCGCCATGGTCGACACAGCCTGGTTACGTCGAAATATTGGTGTTGTGTTGCAGGAAAACTTCCTCTTCAACCGAAGTGTTCGAGAGAACATTGCGCTAAGTAATCCCGGCTTACCAATGGAGCAGGTTGTTCAAGCTGCGAAACTCGCCGGAGCACACGACTTCATTCTTGAACTGCCCGAAGGCTACGATAATTCGGTGGGCGAGCTTGGATGCAATCTATCCGGTGGCCAGCGACAGCGCATCGCCATTGCACGTGCCCTAATTACCAATCCACGAATCCTGATCTTCGATGAAGCGACCAGTGCGCTCGATTATGAATCTGAGCGCATCATCCAGGAAAACATGGCCGCGATTTGCCGAAACCGCACGGTATTCATCATCGCTCACCGTCTGAGTACGGTGCGCCAGTGCGACCGCATTCTGGTTATGGAGAAGGGTCGGATTATCGAAAACGGTAGTCATGATGAGCTGGTGAGTCAGGGAGGCAGTTACTACTCTCTTTATCAATTACAGAACGGAGTTAGACCCTCTAATTCTCGACCGGAGCCCCAGTTGCGAGAGGGATCTACGGCCAAATAGAAGGACGCGCAAAGGCAGATGGATCTGTTTAAGTGGATAAGTGAAAAGTGGCATGCTCGCGCTCGGTTGGGCGATAAACGTGTTCCCCAGCGTGCGGTAGACTTTCTACCAGCCGCACTGGAGATCCGGGAGCGTCCGCCGCACCCCGCATCAAGAGTGACTGCGTGGGCACTTTTGGCGCTGTTTAGCATAGGCGTTATCTGGGCCTGCGTTGGGGAGGTTGACATAGTTGCAACCGCAGAAGGCAAGATTGTGCCCTCAGGGCAGGTCAAGACGATTCAGCCTTATGAGCTGGGCGTAGTCTCGAAAATACTCGTCAGTGAAGGACAGCTAGTCAAAGCGGGCGATCCATTGGTCATACTTGATCAAGCCCAGACGGCCGCAGATGAAAGACGACTCACTCAAGAAAGCATTCAGAATCGGCTCAACTACCTGCGTTTAGAGCAGCTTTCCCGATACGTAGACCTCTTCTCCAACGAGATCACCACAGAACCCATTGGGATCGACGAAAGTGATCGTCCTATTGGCTCAAGTGACCAGCAATTTCGTCATCAACAAATTTTACTCACCCAACAACAGCTGTCCTTTCGCGCTCAATACGAACAGTTAGATCAGCAAATTCTGGACAAGCGAGCAGAGCTGAAAGTCAATCATGCGCTCATCGACAAGCTAAGCGGGACCTTACCACTTATTACTCAGCGAGTGGATGCACTCAAGTCACTGCTGGATAAGAAACTGGCGGCCCGCGTTCAATACCTTGAATTAGAGCAGGAACGAATTGAACAGCAGCAGGATCTTGCTGGTGCCAAAGCTCAACAAGAGCAATTAATCGCTCATATAGAAGATATAAAACATCAGCAGCAGTCGCTTCAGGCCCAGATACATGCCGATTATCTCCAGCAACTTGTTCAGTTGGATAGAGAGTTCTTAAGCATCAAAGAGGAGCTAAGGAAGGCTAAGGATCTAAAGCAAAAGCAGATGCTGAAATCACCTGTTGATGGTGTTGTTCAGGACTTGGCAATCCATACGGTTGGAGGGGTAGTTACCTCGGCACAGGAACTGATGAAGATCGTGCCGGAGAATCAAGCGCTGTTTGTTGAAGCTTGGATTGAAAACAAGGATATCGGGTTTGTCCAGAAATTACAGCCCGCTGAGATAAAGGTTCATACATTCCCATTTACGAAATACGGAATCATTGACGGAACTATAAACAAAATCTCTGCTGATGCGATAGCAAATGATCAGCAGGGGCTTATTTATAAAACCAACATAAAAATGGAAAACGCACATCTCAATGTGGAAGGTAAGAAGGTTGCTCTTGTCCCAGGCATGAGCGTGAGTGTTGAGGTTAAAACAGGCAAAAGGCTTTTAATCGAATATATTCTAACACCATTACTAAGATACAAGATGGATAGCGTCGAGGAAAGGTGATGAATTTTTTGAAAAAAAACTTACAAAGCAGATATTTTTTTGTTGGATTGTTTCTAATCTTATTTCAAGTTTTATTCGGCAACAACTATTTTCCATATGAAGTAAAAACAAATCTTATAAATTGGGATTTAATGAGTAATATTCAATATAGTGGCGCAAGTGGAAGATATGAAACGCCATATATTAAGGCTCTTGATAGCAATGGTAATTATCAAAAGTTTATCACAGAATTGATCAGTAAGAATAAAGTAAAAATTAAAAATATAGTCAATAAAAATCCAGAAATGAAAATAGGATGGTATTCAACTTGCTTTGAAAAAATAATGTCATGGTTTTTTGAGCACTCATATTGGGAACGGTTTAACTGGGAATGTAGAGCTGTTATAGGGTTTAGAAATAAAGATGATGTTGAAATATTTGATTACCGTAAAACCTTAGAAACCCTTAAGGAAAGGTATGTTTTGTATGCGCTTATTAACTATCGATACTTTTTTATAGGAGTAATGTTTATTTTAGGACATTTTTCTTATTTGATTATAAGGAAGTTTTACCTTTTAAAAACTAACGGATGAGGATTATAAATGGCTATCACGGATAAGTCTCAGTATATTAATGATGTAAAGGACGCAGCTGAGCAATTTACAAACCAAATATTAAGCGGATCAAATATTAGTACCTCTATCGCAGGATTATACGCGACTATAGACAATTCAGATGCGACTACACTTGATAAGGCCATAGCAATAGCACAGGTAGTAGCAGTGCTTTCTGATGCAATACCAGCGAATGAATATATCAAAAAATATGTTAGCTTTACTGGTACTTCGGCAAACTATTCTGCTTTAGCCAATGACTTTTACAAATTGCTAGTACAATATACAGATGACGATAATGGTAACACTCTTGGCCCTGACACAGTTGCGTCCTTTATCGGCAATGCTACAGGCATAGTTGCTGATTCTATGAAAGTGGTTCCACCAGTAGCTCTTCCCAAGTTTCTAGTGCAAGTTACTCTTAATGTAATCTCACAAATTGCAGGGGTCATGTCAATATACTTGCCGAATGCAGAGACCGCTTATGCCAATGCGATAGCCGAAGCAGAAGCAGAGATGGCCGAGTTACAAGATTTAATGGAGCAAATCGATATCGAGCGAGTTCAGATGCTCGAAGACTTTTTAGTCAAAGCGGAGTCTAGAAAGAGTGAGTCTTATGAAACCTACCTCACTTACATAAGTGAAGAAGCTGAGGTTTTGGGTGTCTCTCCCGAACAACTTTCCGCTATAGCATCTGACTATTATGTATCAGTTGGATTGCTAGAGAGTTATTCGTTAGCCCAGAATTCTGTCGTAACAGAAGCAAATTTACTCCTAACGGAATATGAGCAGTATATTGATTCGTTGCAAGTTGTAAATTCAAATGAAGAATTTTTAGAAAAAATAGAAGAGTATACTGGCTATAATGGTGATACTGATACTATTGTTGCAGGAAAGCTGCAAGTCTCGTTTGTTGATCTGATTCATCAATACGATATTGCTATCGAGGAATATGTCGAGCAAGAATTACTTGAACAGTTTTCAAGCGATATTGATCAAGCCAATGCTAGCATCAGTTATGACACTGTATCTTATGTTAGAAATGAGCTAGCGTTAATAAACGAGTCAGATGACTCCAGTTATACAGAAAAGCTCAACAACGAATTGGCGGCAAAAAAGGAAGAGCAAGAACAAGAAGCTCAAAAAGCCGCTGACAGCAAAGAAGACAATGCACAGTTGAGCGATAAACTGAATAATGAGTGCGCTTCATATCAAGCAGAAGCTGAAACAGTAGCTCAGGTGATAGCGGATCAAGCTAGTCTGCATGTAAAAGAAACACTGGAAAGTAGCGCGAGAGAAAAACTCGAAACCGTCTTCAGTGATATTCTCCAGGAAATTTCAGACGCAGCTAGCAAGGAGCTTACTGAAGTCAATTGCCCCGGATCACGCGATAAAGTCTATGCATGGGAGTCTGAATTAAAACGTCAGATCGAAAATCTGCTTAACGGAGGCGATATAGTCAGCACTCAATCTGATGCAGCCTCAAATAATCAGGATCGTAAAGCGTCGCTTGAAGCGCTGGTTACCCAGACTACACAAGTATGGACTGCACGGGTTTTGGAGCTGTCTGGAGTCCTCGATAACGTATCCGACCAGGAAGATCCTGAAGACTGTGGATTACCTACAGATCCTTCTGATAAGAAAATTGACTTCTCTGGAGCTGAAAAAATCACCTCACCGTTGGTCGTAGATCTTGACGGCGATGGGGTCGAAACACTCGCAAAAACAGAGTACATCTATTTTGACCATGACGGTAACGGTGTGGCTGAACGCACCGGCTGGGTAGCATCGGATGATGGCATCTTAGTCATGGATAAAAATGGCGACGGTCAGATCTCCAGCGGTAACGAACTATTCGGCAGTAATACTCAGCTTGCGAACGGTGATGCAGCTGCAAATGGATTCGTTGCACTTTCCCAATATGACGACAACTCAGATTCTGTAATTGACCACTTGGATGCCGCTTACTCAACAATCAACGTTTGGCAGGATCTAGACTCAGATGGGAAAGTCGACGAAGGTGAAATCCTATCCTTGGCTGATGCTGGTATATCGTCACTCTCAACCAGCTGGGTTAATACGTCGGTATTAGATGGTAAGGGTAACGTGATCAAACAAACGAGCACTGCCACCACCGTCGACGGCAGTAGCGTAGCATTGTCAGATGTATGGTTTGGTACCGACGCCGGTCATAGCATTACTGTTGAAAAACTTGAACTGAGCGAGGAGATTCAGGCTCTTCCAGAGGCGAAAGGTTTCGGTAATCTCCACAACCTTAGTCAAGCTATGGCTCGCGATGAAGTTCTTCAATCGCTAGTACAACAGTTTGTTGATGCTCCGGACGATACCTCACGACGAGCAATGCTCAATGGAATTATCTTCCAATGGGCGGGTGTTTCAGATATTGACCCATATAGCCGCGATCCAAGCAGGATTTATGGGCATGTTATCGATGCTCGAAAGCTGGAGACGCTGGAAGCCTTGGCCGGGAGAAATTACCTCGGTACTTGGTGCTGGGGTGAGCGCGACCCGAACCCTCATGGTCGTGCGGCCCCAGTACTGAATTCTCAATACGAGGAGTTTAAAGGTTTTATTTATGCTCAACTAATGGCTGGGTCGGCATTCAAAGAAGTGTTCGATCTGATTGAGGTCGAATTCAATATGGATACCCTGGAGTTTTTCCAGGAAATGGGAGCCTTTACTGATTATCTCGTTGGATTAGCGGAGTCCGGGGAGGTCGTGGCGCTCAGTCGAGTATATGGAGTTCTGGTTGGGTTGGGTGAATTTTATCCTCAGATGAGCAAGGCAGCCGCACAACTCAAATCAAACGCAACTCTTGCCCCTCTCATTGCTGAAAACCTTGTAGAAGGTACGGTGGGAGACGATATCTTATCAGGCACATCTGCTGGAGATCTCCTTGTCGGTGGCATCGGAAATGACGTGCTTTATGGCAAGAAAGGCAACGATGTGTATTTGTTCAATAGAGGAGATGGCTCAGATCGGATTTACGACTCTTCGGGCTCAGACTCGATAACGTTTGGTGTGGACATTTCCAGTGAGATGCTGAGCTACTCGCGTAACGCCACATCCCTGTTCATCACAGTGCTGGATGCAGAGGGTAACCCGTCATCTGACAGCATACAGATCGATAACGTGTTCGATTTCGACGGCAGTGTTAGTGAGGGCGCAATTGAAGCCTTCAGTTTCTCGGATGGCTCTACGTTGACGATGGTCGATATCATTCCTCTCATCGACCAAGAAGTTACCGAAGGGGATGACACCCTGTACGGTACCGAGCTTGATGATACGTTCAATGCACTTCAGGGCAACGACACCGTTTACGGTGGTGCGGGCAACGACCTCTACCAGTTCTCAATTGGTGACGGACAGGATGTCATCTACGAGAATGCAGGAACCGACACAATTGAGTTCCTTGGTGGTATCCAGGCCACTCAGGTGAAGATAGAGCGCACAGGTACTGAAGGTGAGGACCTGCTAGTTCACCTCTATGACGTCGACGGCAACGCGACAGGTGATACGATCCGAGTCGTCAAGGCTTACCAGAGCTACGCCGCCTCCGGAAACAGAATCGAACAAGTTCGATTTACCCTGGAGGATGGAACGCTCCAGACATTAGCTCTCGATGAGCTTGAGAAGCTTTACAACGTCACTGAACTTGACGACGTAGTGTATGGCTTCGAGTCCGATGACACTATTAGCGCACTTAACGGTATCGACACCGTTCATGGCGCGGGCGGCAGCGATACCCTGCACGGGGATGAGGATGACGATCTGCTTTATGGTGAGGCGGGCGACGACATTCTAATCGGCGGTTCCGGGAACGATGTCTTAAACGGCGGTAGTGGCAACGATACCTACCTGTTCGCGTCGGGAGATGGGCACGACATCATCGATAACCGGGACAGAGGCTCGGTTGATGTTCTCGAGTTCGACAGTTCCGTCAATCCCAGCAAGGTCCGGTTGATGCGTGTCGATAACGACCTGTTTATCAGCATCGACCGCAACACCGACAGCATTCAGGTCAAGAGCTTCTTTAACGGAGATGCAGTTAGCAGTACTGCGCTGGACGAGATCCGCTTTGCTGATGGCTCTGTCCTGACCTTACAGGATGTGATCGACCTGACGCTGGAAGCAACCATGGGGGCTGATTTTATCCAAGGCTATTCCTCGGACGATACCATCGCCGCTCGTGGCGGCGATGACATTGTGTATGGAGGCCGCGGGGATGACATGGTTTCAGGCGACCAGGGCAAGGATCTGCTGTTTGGCGAAAACGGCAACGATATGCTCTTTGGCCAGCAGGGAGTCGATCAACTGTATGGTGGACAGGGGGATGACATCCTCTATGGCGGTAACGAAGAAGACCAGCTTTACGGTAGCTCCGGCAAGGATGTTCTTCACGGTGAGAATGACAGCGATACGCTATTCGGCGGCGGTCAGGATGACACTCTGTATGGCGGGAACGGAGCCGACCTGCTGATGGGCGAATTCGGTAACGATATGCTACATGGTGATGCGGGTGACGATATCCTGGCAGGTGGAGGGGGTGATGACGTGTTGGCCGGCGGTCTTGGAAACGACACCTTCAATTATACGGAGGGTGACGGTAACGACCAGATCGAAGCCGGCAAGAAGGAGAGTAGCGGTTACGATACCTTGTCGCTAAGTGGATTCGATACAGATCAGATCTGGCTTCGCCAACAGGGTGATGACCTGCTAGTCAGCTTCGTTGGCAGTAACGGGCAGGTAACAATCGACGATTGGCAGACCTATGATGATGCTATCGATGAGATAGATGTCGGTGACTTCAGTGCCTGTGGTGAAGACATAGAACGACTTGTGTCAGCTATGGCTGCCTTCGATGCACCCTCAGGTGTGGGTGAAGTAATACCCCAGGATGTAAAGGATCAGTTGCGACCTGTGTTGGCGGCAAGCTGGCATGCTAACTCTCCAGCATAATATTTAACTTTAATCGAGGGGCTCTCTTGCGGTCCCTCAGAATGCTGACAAAGTCCCCGTTCCCGTGCGGGGACTTCTTGTAATGCTAGCAGGCTAGGTCCTCACCACGATCAAGTCCTGATGTAGGCCAGGCTTGCAACTGCGCCCAGCCCTATTAACGAGGCGATAAAAACAAAACCCCAATCAAAATGATCGGGGTTTGTTAGTAACCTGAGTTCCTGCTAACGGCAGGGGATCATGCAAGGCCGCGCACTGGCAGGCTTAGAGCGCCCCTGAGGATGCAACGATATCCTCATCGTCAGCGGGAGTGATCGAGAGCAGCATCTTGCTCAGGTCCAGCAGAATAATCAGCATGCCGTTGTGGTAGCAGACACCCTGAACGAAGCGTTTGCTGGTTTCGTCGCCCGACGCGTTGGGCGCGCGATCCACTTCGCTTTGCGGCAGGCTGAGTACTTCGTCGACACTGTCGACCACCAGACCGATCACCTCGGACTCGTTGAATTCAACGACGATGACGCGGGTTTCGTCGTCGGGCTGGGCCGGGGGCAGGCGGAACAGTTGGCGGGTATCGATGACGGTGACCACGTTACCGCGCAGATTGATGATGCCGAGGATAGACGCATCTGCACCGGGAACCGGTGTGATCTCACTGTACCTGAGTACCTCTTTAACCTGCATGACGTCGATGCCGTAAAGCTCGTTATCGACGCGGAAGGTGGCACGCTGGTGGTAGATAATCTCTTCCTGCTGTGACTTGCGCGATTGCTGGTCCTGCTTTTTCTGTTCCAGCGCCTTGAGCATCTGTAGTTGATCGGCTTCGGCTTGTAGGCTCATTCCATTACCCTGTTGTCTCGTTGGTGCCCAATACGATCCATCAGCAGGATCGATAAAATGTAGTCTATAAGGGACAGCTCAGTATCACACAGCCCCGATTGCCTTGAAAAGCCCGCTAGAGGCAGTTGTCGGGCTTTGGCAGGCCGGCAAGCAGCGCGGCCAGTTTTGCGGGGCTGCCAGGGAAGAGCTTCATCAGATAGATACTCTTACCCTTATCCTCGCCCAGCTCCAGTTTCACCGTTTTAACCAGGGGTCTCATCGCTGGTGAATGGTCGAAGCGCGCATAAAAGTCCCTGATCAGGTAAAGGATCTCCCAGTGAGCGGGTGTCAATTCTATCCCTTCCTGCGCGGCCAGATATTCCGCCACCCCGGGGTGCCACTGGCCCAGGTCTTCCAGGTAGCCTTCGTCATCCAGGGCGATAACATTGCCGTCGATTTCCAGTTGCGTCATCAAAACCAGCTCACCACCTTGTCATGGCTTGCGCAGAGTTCAACGAAACCTGCGTCTTCGACCTGCAGATCTGTTTCAAACTGGATCCCTCTTGCCAGTATATCGGGCGTTAGTGCGAAAAGTTTACCGCTATGCCTGCTCAGCGTTTCCTGAAAAGCGGGTTGGGTCCAGTACACCCCATCTTCGATCAGCAACAGGGTGTCACCCGGCGCTATCGCTTCGAGGCAGCTTTCCATGCAGGCGGCGTTCGAGGGCGCCTGATTCAGGGTATGTAATATCATCTCAGAAACTCAGTACGTGGGTGTGCTGGGATAGCAGCGCTGAGACCGCTTTGGCGTTTACGCTCTCCACCGGGAGAATCAACTGCTCTGGCGTGAGCCCGCGCTCGGTCAAGGCGCGGCGGCTGACACATAAACGCTCGATATCGTAGAGTGGCAGCGATTGTTGCAGCGAGTTGAGGTTCTTCTGACCGATTTCATCAGGTTGCTGTCCCTTGAGCAGCTCGTAGACGCCATCATCGAGAAACAACAAAGTGACAGGGGTTTCGAAGACCGAGCAGGTCAGGGCGGCATCCAGTGCATCCTTGGCTGCTGAGCTGCCGTAAGGCGCACTGCGAACGATGATGAGAATGCTTGTCTCGCTCATGAGCGCCCCCCGAATGTAACGACCCGGTCAGACACCAATCCAGCCTCAACAAGCTGGCCAAGTCCGGACAGATCAAAACCCTCCGCCAGGTTCCAGTGCTCCTGGCCATAGCGACGGGCCTCGGTCTCGTTCAAGACGCCGCGGCGTATACCGGCAGCAATGCACACTACCAGGTCCAGATCGTGCTCCCTGGATAGCGCCTGCCACTGGCCCGGAATGTTGGCTTCATCCTGAGGATTACAGGCGAGGGCGGTGCCGTTATGTACGCCGTCGCGGTAAAAGAAAACCCGGTGGATGCGATGCCCGGCCTGCAGAACCGCGCGGGCGAAACGGAGCGCGGTTTCGGCGCCCTGATGTTGAACCGGCGAGGCCTGCACAACTATCGAAAAAACCATTGGGGAAAAGCTCATCGGCTACTCTGTTTATCAGACACAAAAAAGCCCCGCTATCTTAGCAGAGACAGCGGGGCTTTTTCTTTGGCTTCTGTCAGTCGTCGCTGAACGCGCCAACCAGTGCGAGCAGGTGCACGAACAGGTTGTAGATGCTCAGGTAGAGGCTGACGGTGGCCATTACGTAGTTTGTGTAGGTACCGTTGACGATGTTGCTGGTGTCGTACAGCACGAAGCCCGCCATCAGCATGACGACGGCGGCGGAGAACGCCAGCTGGATGCCAGAGATATCAACGCCAAACATCGGCAGGATAAACAGCGCGATCATCGCAACGATCAGCACCATGCTGCCGGCAGCCAGGAAGCCGCCCATGAAGCTGAAATCCTTGCGGCTTGTCAGCGCGTAGGCAGACAGACCGAGGAAGGTAACAGCTGTCATACCCAGAGCGGTCATGACGATTTCGCCACCGTTAGCCAGCGCCAGGTACTGGTTAAGAATCGGTCCCAGGCCAAAGCCGAGCAGGCCGGTAAAAGCAAAGGTCAGCGGCAGGGCGGCTGCGCTGTTCTGCTTCTTGTTGAGGACGAACAGCAGCACGAAGCTGAGAATCACACTACCGAGGTAGGCAAAGAAAGGAGGGTTGATCGCCATCGAAATACCGGCGGTAACGGCGCTCAGAACCAGTGTCATCGACAGCAGCATGTAGGTGTTGCGGATCACCTTGTTGGTGTCGACCGCGGAACTGTGTGCGTGTTGTGACAGGGGTTGTACGTTCGCCATAGCTTTCCTCGCTAATTTTAAAAGACTAATCGCCATAATGGTTAGATTTACGGGATTTTCAAGCTTTTCGACCATTTGACATCGCAAAGATTCCACGTAGACTGCCTTGCGTCTGCGGAGGGATGGCTGAGTGGTCGAAAGCACCGGTCTTGAAAACCGACGAGTCGAGAGGCTCCCAGGGTTCGAATCCCTGTCCCTCCGCCATTTTCTTCTCCGGCACACTGTGCCGTCTCCAGATGACATCAGTTGTCCGTTCACCCTGCGCAATGCCCCGCCAGCCCGGCTAATCGTCTTGTCATTTCTCCGTGAAATGCGCCCGTGATCGTGTACACTACGCATCCCGATAAGCCAGTAATCAAATCAACCCCGGCCTTAATAATTTACGCGCAATATTGTGAGCGATCTCAGCCCCCCGCCAACTACCAACCCCCGTATTCTTTACGAAGATGACTGGATAATCGCCGTCGACAAACCGGCAGGATTGCTGGTGCACCCCAGCTGGATAGCGCCAGCGAAGACACCCCATCTCGTGGGTTGGCTGCGTGAGCGTTACCCGGACGAAAAAATCCATACGGTGCATCGTCTTGATCGGGCCACGTCCGGCGTCATTCTGTTTGCGCGGGATAAAGAGATAGCGCACAAGTTGCAGACGGCGTTTGCCGAGCGCAAGGTCGAAAAAACCTATCTCTGCGTAACCCGGGGGTGGATTAACGAGCCGGGTGAAATCGACTACCCGCTTAAGCCCGTGCATGATCGCATCGCGGATGCCAAATCTGATCCTGACAAGCCCGCGCAGGAAGCGGTCTCCCTTTATCGTCCCCTCGGGACCGTAGAGCTTCCGATCCCGGTGGGTAAATACCCGGCGGCACGTTATTCCCTGGTGGAGGTGCGCCCCAAAACCGGGCGTAAACATCAGATTCGCCGCCATATGAAACATATCTTTCATCCACTGGTTGGTGATACCAAGCATGGGGAAGGGCGGCACAATCGCCTGTTCCGAGAGCAGTTCAACCTTCCAAGACTTCTGCTGATGGCGACGCAACTCGAGTTTGAACACCCGGTAAGCGGTAAATATTTGAAAGTAGAGGCTTCAGTAACTGAAGAAGTGGCGGAGCTTTTCGACAGCTTCGGCTGGCAGGGACTGTATCCGGCCTGAGGGTGTACACAGTGCTGGAATCAAAGTTGCTTATACTTCTTTGAATTTCTGCTGCGAGATGGGCCCACGGAGTGGGGCAACGACAGAAAACCAAATAACAAGCGGTCAGTGATTAATGCGACCGAAAAACAACAACAGATAATTAACGGCGAAATATTTTTATGACAACTCCCTCCGCACTAGCTGACCTGCTTAAGTCATCCAGTCCTCTGCGGGTGGCCATCATTGGCGCAATGGATCAGGAAGTTGAACAGCTCAAGGAATCCCTGACCGGGCGAGAGCATCAGGTTATAGGCGGCTTCGACTTTTATACCGGCAAGCTCGATGGCACCGACGTGGTGTTGCTGAAATCCGGTATCGGCAAGGTCAACGCCGCCATCAGCAGCACCCTTCTGCTTTACCAGTTCAAGCCGACCTGCGTGATCAACACAGGGTCCGCCGGTGGTTTCGATAGCGAGCTGGAGGTGGGCGACGTGGTAATCTCCGAGGAGGTGCGTCACCACGACGTGGATCTGACGATCTTTGGCTACGAGCACGGACAAGTGCCGGGCCTACCGCCTGCCTTTACCCCTGACCCGCTGCTGGTGCGCTTTGCAGAGGAGTCGATCGACAATATGAAAGGGATGAAAACAGTAAACGGCCTGATCGCCACCGGTGACACCTTCATGGACAAGGCGGACCGGGTGGAGGCAACACGCGAGTTGTTTCCGACCATGAAAGCCTGCGAAATGGAAGCCGCAGCGATCGCCCAGGCCTGCCACCGCTTCGATACGCCCTTCATCATTATCCGCGCACTTTCCGATATTGCCGGCAAGGAATCCAACATCTCGTTCAAGGATTTTCTTGAAACCGCGGCCAGGCATTCAGCAGAAATGGTGATGGCGATTACCCGCCGCATCAGTACCTGTAAAAGCGGACACTGATCCTTAAACCGATAGCTGGAGTCCCGCTCAGGACTCCAGCAGTTTCTCGATACGTGCCTGCCAGGCCTCGCTGTCCCACTCCTCCTCACCGCTGATCACCTCGACGAGCTCACCTTGCGCTGAAAACAGGTAACTCATCGGCAGACCGCGCAACTCGAACTCCTTGAACGTGCGGCCCTCGCTATCGATCAACAGCGTCAGGTCGAGCGGCAGATCGAGCTTTTCGACAAATGATGAAACCTCATCTGCGGTTTCGCCGGCGCTGATAGCCAGTACCGAGAAGGGGCGTCCCTCGAAAGCACTCTGCAAACGGTTTAACGCCGGCATCTCGCGGACACAGGGCGGGCACCAGGTTGCCCAGAAGTTAACCAGGACAACCTCGCCACGGTGCTGTTCAAAACGGTGATCGGCGCCATTAAGGCCGGGAAAGCTGAGGCCGTAAAGCTCAGACTCAGCAGATGATTGTGCTGAGGCACCCAAGGGTAGCGTCAGGAGTAGCAGTGCAACGAATAACTTCCTCATCAGTGTGTACCTCCTTGGGCCCTGTACGCAAAAATCGACTAATGCGATTATAACTCTTTGTGCCGGTTCAGTTATCGGCTCCACGAAGACCGCAGGAGAGCATAATGGCAAAGGTAGCATTTATCGGCCTGGGTACCATGGGATATCCGATGGCCGGACATCTTGTGAAGGCCGGGCATGAGGTCTGCGTTTTTAACCGCACGCCGAGCAAGGCCGAGGCCTGGGTGTCGGAATTTGGCCACCGGCTGGCGGAAACACCGGCTGAAGCCGCAGAGGGTGCCGAGTTTGTCATGACCTGCGTTGGCAACGACAGCGACCTGGCTGAAGTGACACTGGGTGAGAAGGGAGTCCTGCGTACCCTGGCCGCGGATAGCATCCTCATAGATCACACCACTGCCTCCGCCGAGATTGCCCGTCAGCTCGATGCTGCCTGTAAAGAGTGTGGTGCCGGTTTCCTCGATGCGCCTGTATCCGGAGGTCAGGCCGGTGCCGAAAATGGCGTGCTGGGCATAATGGTGGGCGGTGATAGCGCCAGTTTTTCGCGCGGCCAGCCGGTCATGCAGGCGTACGGCAAGGCGATCAAACACCTGGGTGAAGCCGGCAACGGCCAGCTGACCAAGATGGTCAACCAGATCTGTATCGCCGGCCTCGTTCAGGGGCTTGCCGAGGCAACCCACTTTCTTAAGCAGTCCGGTCTTGATGGTGAGGCGGTGTTTGACGTGATCCAGCACGGTGCTGCAGGCTCCTGGCAAATGAGTAACCGCCACCAGACCATGCTTAATGACCAGTACGACTTCGGCTTCGCCGTTGACTGGATGCGTAAGGACCTGGCACTGGTGCTTGATGAGGCACGCCGTAATGGCGCCAGGCTTCCGGTTACCGCGCTGGTGGATCAGTTTTACGCCGACGTGCAGACGATGGGTGGAGGGCGCTGGGATACCTCAAGCCTGCTCAAGCGGCTGGAACCGGGTAAAAAGTGATAAAAACGGTTCGAAAGTCGATATGGCTTTCGTGGCTGTAATCGTTATAATGCGCAAAATTTCACCAAGAGCGCGGTCCACCGTGCCTTAAAAGTCTCTCCGAGAGGTTCTAGTTCTATGGCTGATATCGACAAGTACACCCTGGTTTCTTTCGCTCCCAGCATCGCTATCGTTGCTGTCATGATCGTTGGCACTTTCTTCGCTGTCCGCGCGCTGAAAAAAGTGATCGCGCAAGACGCAGCCAAGGCTGGCGAATAAAACCGGGTCGTACCACCGGATTGCAAGAGGGTCGCTTCAGGCGGCCCTTTTTTCTGCCTGTCGATCAGAGTTGGACAGCAGCAACATGCTGCTGATCAGCATTAGCGTGGCAAGCAGGTAGCCCGAAACCCAGGCCGTGGTGCCGAGTATCAGCTCGGCATAAAGCACCAGCATCGGTGGCATGTAGCCGTAGGCGGCGACCGTGCTGGGAGGCAGGCGCAGCGTAGCGATCTGCAACACCCAGAAGGTGATCAGTGTGGTGAACAGGGTCAGATAGCCCAGCGCACTCAGGTCGGTGAGGCCAAGGGTTGCAAAGAAACTGCCGAGATCGCCGATCAGCAGGTCCGGGATGCCGATCAATACGCCGCCCGACAAAAGGCTGTAGCAGGTTGTGCGGTACGGCCGTGACGGAATCAGGTGGCGGTCGCTGGCGTAGCGCGACAGGTTGTTGTAACAGGCCGACAGCACACAGCCACCGAGAAACAGCGTTTCACCAAAGCCCAGATGAAAACCGGCCAGGCGCTCCAGGTCTGCCCGGCTGACGATCACCAGCGCTGCCAGGGCTGCCAGCAGCAGGGTGCCCAGGCGTTTCCACTGCAGCGTCTCTATGCGGATCAACATGGAGATCAGGTAAGCGAACAGCGGTTGGGATACAAACAGCGCGGCGAGCGTCAGCGGCGTCGTGTACTGCAGCGCCTTGAACATGATCGAGAAAAAGCTGGCCAGCAACAGTCCCAGTATCGAATAGATAAGCAGTGCTAGCGGTGATGGCAGGGTTCGATCACGCATGAACACCAGCATCACCACTCCCGCAGCGATGAAGCGCAGACTGACAAGAAAGTTGGTGGATAATTCAGCGTTGAAAAGCGCAGCCACGGGAAAGGATGAGGCCACGAGCGCTGTCCATAACAGCAGGAGCAGATGGGCGCGAAGCTGGGCAGTCATGATCGCATATCTCCCATTAACGCCTGCCTGCGGGCCAGTGGTCGGGCACAACGAATCCCCGTGATCGTTCGACCCACTCGCCATTAATCCGCACCACGGCCAGTACCAGAGAACTTCTATGCAGGTCACGCAACTGTTCGCGCAGTTCCGCCAGCGTTAATGCAGGATTTCCGAGGTATGCCGCGGGTAAAAGCCAGTCCGGCTTGCGTACGAGAATATAACGCTCGCCCTCGGAAGCGATAAGCGCTAGCTCGGACCAGGTGACCCACCAGCCACGCAGGTGCTCGGGATTAACCGGGTAGGGGGCTGTGACGTTGTTTTGGGCGGGATGGTAAAACAGCCAGCCTTTAACCCAGACGACAGGCGTCGGTTGCGAGCTGACACAGAGCTTTTCAAGCTGCTTCGCTGCTTCCGGTCGCTGACACAGCCGCAACTGATGCTCAAGCATGTGTTGCCATTTGGTTGCCAGACAGTCGTCGCGACGGGTGCCGATATAACTCTCAAGTATCTGACCATTGCCGTCTAGCAGATAGAGTTTTAGCGCCACCTCCAGGTGAATCCACTGCGCATCAAACCGGAACAGAAAATCCATTTCTCCAACAGTTCGCTTATCTTCTTTTACCTGAATATTTCTATATATATCAGATATTTGCTCGTTATTCTTGAGGTGAAAGTATACAATGTTCTCGAAGTGTTCCCCCAGCCGCCAGCGCGGCTCGTAGCTGGACAGAGCGGCGAGATTACCTGCCTTGGTGATGGTTCCTGTTCCCGCTTTTATCGCCTCGGGGCAGCGGTATTCCTGAGGCGCCAGCATCAGGTCCGGTGACGTGCGAAGCCACTCGAGCTCGGCCAGCAGACACTGGCTGTCGGGCGCCGTGCGGATGGGAGGGTTAGAATTCACTTCTGCGTTAAAACTCCCTAGAGTAATGCTGTTGAAGCAACCCTAGGATGACAGACAGAGGCTTCCAATGACAGCGATGACAAAACGCCAGGCACTTCGCCTGAAGAAGGAACAGCAGCAAAACAATCGTCAGAGTAAACGTCATCCGCTGCTCTCCGAGACCGACATCAACAACATCCTCGTCAACGGTTCGCAGATCGCGCTGGCCAAGCTGAAGCGGGCCAAAACGTTCGACGCACGCCTTTATTACTATGCCGAGATCGGTGTCTATCTGGAGGTGTCGCTTTCCCGCGGCGCAGGGATCTCGGATTCCACCCGTGACCAGTTGCGTGAAATCCACCGTGAAGCGACACACCTGCATATGGATGCCAGCAAGCAGTCCGCTCGCCAGCCCGAATAAAAGGGGGCTGTTAAGTACGTGACCAGCACAGAGGAAAATTGCGCGGCTTTCGACAGCAAGGCCTTTCTCGCGCGCCTGACCACCCGTCCCGGGGTTTACCAGATGTTCGATGCCGAAGACGGCATCCTGTATGTCGGCAAGGCGCGTAACCTGAAAAACCGGGTATCGAGCTACTTTCGTGCCAGTGGGCTGACCACCAAGACCATCGCGCTTGTCAGCAAGATCGCCCGCATTGAGGTCACGATTACCAACAGCGAAACGGAGGCGTTGCTGCTTGAGCAGAACCTGATCAAGGAGCTGCGACCGCCTTACAACATTCTGCTGCGTGACGATAAGTCCTACCCGTACATCCTGATCACAGAGAAAGAAACCTATCCGGCGGTGCGCTTTCAGCGTGGAGCCAAAAAGGGCAAGGGGCGCTTCTTCGGGCCCTTCCCCAGCGGCGGGGCTGTGCGTGAAAGCCTGAACCTGATGCAGAAGGTGTTTTTGATTCGTCAGTGTGACGACTCATTCTTTCGCAACCGTTCCCGTCCCTGCCTGCAGTACCAGATCAAGCGCTGCAGCGGTCCCTGCGTTGGCATGATCTCCCCAGAGGAATACCAGCGCGATGTGCGGCACGCCACCATGTTTCTGGAGGGGCGTAACCAGGCGGTGATGGATGAGCTGGGCAAGCAGATGGATGACGCCTCCGCCAGGCTTGAGTTTGAGAAAGCCGCCGAGATCCGTGATCAGATCAGTCGACTGCGCCAGGTACAGGAACAGCAGTATGTATCGGGCATGAGCGGCGACGCCGATGTGCTCGGCTGCGCCATTCAGGCGGGCGGGACGGTCGTGCATGGCCTGTTTGTCCGCCAGGGTCGGGTAATCGGCAGCAAGGTTTATCACCCCAGGGTGTCGGTGGAGGATAGCCCTCCCGATGTGCTTTCCGCCTTTATCGCCCAGTTTTACCTGGGTGGCGCACGGGAAATACCCGACAGCCTGATTCTCAGTTTCGAGCTTGACGACCGCGAGGCGCTGGAAGGGGCGCTCGCTGCCAAGCGCGGCAGGGCGGTGAATATCACCCACAAGGTCAGGGCGGAAAGAGCCGGCTGGCAGCGCCTGGCACAAACCAATGCGGAACAGCAGCTTGCCAGTCACCTGGCCAGCAAGCAGAGCATTCATGGCCGCTACCTGGCGCTGCAGGACCTGCTTGGCCTCGATCACCTGCCGGAGCGGCTGGAGTGTTTCGATATCAGCCACAGCTCCGGCGAAGCCACCGTCGCCTCCTGTGTTGTGTTCGATCGCAACGGACCGCTTAAATCCGATTACCGCACCTTTAATATCGAAGATATCACCGCGGGAGACGATTATGCGGCTATGCACCAGGCGCTGACGCGACGCTATACCCGGCTGAAAAAAGGCGAGGGAAAACTGCCGGACCTGCTGGTCATCGACGGTGGCAAGGGGCAGGTTGCCCAGGCAATGGATGTACTGCAAAGCCTGCAGATTACCGAAGTGCTGGTCATCGGCATCGCCAAAGGGCCCACGCGTAAGGCCGGGTTTGAAGTACTGATCAGCGGTGAGACCGGTGATGAGCAGGTACTGCAGAGCGACTCACCGGCACTGCATCTGCTGCAGCATATACGGGATGAGGCGCACCGGTTTGCGATCACCGGTCACCGAGCCCGACGTGGCAAGGCTCGCAGGCAATCCAAACTGGAGGGGATTCCCGGTATCGGGCCCAAGCGTCGGCGTGAGCTGCTGCGCTACTTCGGTAGCGTGCGGGACATTGAAAGCGCCAGTATTGAAGAAATCGCAAAAGTCTCTACCATTAGCCGGGCGCTGGCGGAGGAGATCTACGCCGCACTGCACCCCGAACGTTAGGCGTCACCCGGACAGGCTTCAGATCCTCAGATGAAAATACCCAATATTCTTACGCTACTGCGGATCGTCCTGATTCCGGTATTTGTTCTTGTGTACTACCTGCCATTCAGCTGGGCGCCGCTGGCGTCGGCGCTGATCTTCGGACTGGCCGCCGTGACGGACTGGTTTGATGGTTACCTGGCGCGCAAGCTCGATCAGTCTTCGCCGTTCGGCGCCTTTCTTGATCCCGTTGCGGATAAACTGATGGTGGCGGTGGCACTGGGCGTGCTGGTGGAAACCTTTGCCGAGCCCTGGATGACCGTGCCTGCGATCGTCATTATTGGCCGTGAAATCGTTATCTCTGCGCTCAGAGAGTGGATGGCCGAACTCGGCAAGCGCGCCAGCGTAGCCGTATCGATGATCGGTAAAATTAAAACCACCTTGCAGATGATCTCTATCCTGGTGCTGCTGGCGGTACCGCCGCTGAGTACCCTGTCATGGGTCGGTGCAGGGGCGCTGTATGGCGCGGCGCTGCTGACGCTCTGGTCCATGTTCGTCTATCTGCGAGCTGCCTGGCCATTCCTGAGCGAAGATATCTGAATCCGGCCTGATAGGGTGGGGTTTCGCTAACTGGTTAATTTTTAAGCAAAAAAAATTATTAAAGTGTGTTGACAGCCCGGTTCAGAGCTCTATAATACGCACCACTTGTTGAGGCACACGCCGCACAGCGCGGGAATAGCTCAGTTGGTAGAGCACGACCTTGCCAAGGTCGGGGTCGCGAGTTCGAGTCTCGTTTCCCGCTCCAACAAGTAAACAAAGAAAGGGCTGGATGGCAGAGTGGTCATGCAGCGGACTGCAACTCCGTGTACGCCGGTTCGATTCCGACTCCAGCCTCCATTCTTTGATCCTCGAAAAAATTTCAGCGTCCTGCTGAATAGATGATCCACCTGCCCCGGTGGTGAAATTGGTAGACACAAGGGATTTAAAATCCCTCGGCCTTTGGCTGTACCGGTTCGATTCCGGTCCGGGGCACCATCGAATCCCATCGCGTTACTTATCAAAATCCTGTAGTAAAACACTTCGCGCTTGTATCGTTTGCGGTTGACGCCAGCTCGGCTGCTAACCTGCGATTTCAGCGTTGCGCCCAGCAATCCCGAGCCAACCTTATCTCCCGCCATTCTGGCCATTCTGCGTTTTTATCTGAATAGCGCGATCCGTGGTAATTTCGGCGGACAGCGGGCTGACAGGATATGTAAATCAATAGCTTATTCAGGAATAATCAACGGGCGCAGTCTACAGATACTCAACAAGGGAAAGTGCATGGCTAAGTTTCTTCACACCTCCGACTGGCACATCGGGCGGCTATTCCAGAACGTATCCCTGCTGGAAGATCAGTTACACGTCCTCAGGCAGATCAAACATTATGCGCTGGAGCATAAGGTTGATGCACTGGTGATCGCCGGCGATATCTTTGACCGCGCGGTGCCGCCTGCGGAGGCGGTTGATGCGCTGAATGCTTTCCTGGCTGATTTCATGGCGGAGCTTTGCATCCCTGTGATCATGATCTCCGGCAACCACGACAGCGCCAAACGGTTGCGCTTTGGCGCGCCTTTCATGTCGGGCAGCGGGCTTTATATTCTCGGTGATATCCGAAACGTCTCGACACCGATTGAGGTTCAGTCGCAAACCGGGCCGGTGCACTTTTTCGGCATCCCTTACCACGACCCCGTTGAAGTGCGGGAAGCTTTTGATGTTGATACCCGGACCTACGATGAAGCGCACACCCACCTGGTGCAACTTGCTGAGCAGGCTCGTGTTGCAGGTGTTCCTTCTGTTCTGATCAGCCACTGCTTTATCGATGGTGCAGAAGAGAGTGATTCGGAGCGCCGTCTTTCCATCGGTGGTGCCGATCGCGTTTCCTACCAGCCGTTGGTGTGCTTCGATTACGTGGCCCTGGGTCATCTGCACGCGCCACAGTACAAGGGCGCGGAACATATCCGTTATTCAGGCTCGTTGCTGAAATACTCATTTTCAGAGTATCGGCAGCGCAAGGGCGTGACGCTGGTTGAAATAAGCGCTGAGAAAACCAGCTGGCAGCATCTGCCGCTGATCCCGAAGCGGGATATGCGGGTGATCGAAGGGAGCCTTGATGAGCTGATCGAGCAGGGCCAGCAGGATCCCCGTGCGGATGACTATATTCTGGCACGCCTGACCGACAAGCAGGACCTGCTGGAACCCATGGCGCAGCTGCGGCAGGTGTATGCCAATACGCTGGAGCTTGAACGGACCCGGTTCAGCGTATCCCAGGGTAGCCAGCTGGTTGCCGACGTCAGCAACAAGCGCAGTGAAGATCAGGTGTTCAAAGATTTTTTCGGCCAGGTCATGGGAGACGATCTGACAGATGCTCAGAACGAACTGCTGCTTGAGATAATTGATGAAGCCCGGTCGACCATGGAGGGTGAGGCGTGAAACTGCATACTCTGGATCTGACCGCCTTTGGCCCGTTTGCCGGCAGCGAACGGATCGATTTTGCGGAGCTAGGTGACAATCCGCTGTTCCTGATTGACGGGCCAACAGGGGCCGGCAAATCATCGATCCTTCATGCTGTGTGTTATGCCCTCTACGGTGAAACCACCGATGCGGAGCGCAAGGAGCAGGGGATCCGCTGCGACCATGCCGATCCAAACCGGCTCACGGAAATCACGCTGGAGTTCAGCATCCGCGGTCAGCGCTATCGCATTCACCGCGTGCCTACACAAATGCGTCCCGCCAAGCGCGGTGGCGGTGAGACCGAACAGAAGGCGACGGCTCATCTGATGCGTATCGCCGCGGATGGTACTGAACAGACCCTGGTGTCGAAAAAGAAAACCGAAGCCGATGCGGCGATCAAGCAAATTCTCGGACTCAGCGCTGACCAGTTCCGTCAGGTCATGGTGCTGCCCCAGGGCAAGTTCCGGGAGCTTCTGCTGGCCAAGTCCGATGATCGCCAGGAGATTCTGTCGACCCTGTTTCAGACCGAGATCTATAAGCGTATCGAGCAGCTGCTTAAAGATCGGGCCGGGGATATCGAGCGCCAGAACAAGGCGTTCGAGGAGCGGAAAACCGAAGCGCTGGCCGAACTCCATCTCGCCGACAGCGATGAACTAACAACCGCTATCGACCAGGCGGCTGCTGTGTTGGCCGAGAGGGCCGAGCAAAAGACACAGGCGGATGCCTTCAAGCGTAGCGAAGAGCAGAAGCTTAAAGCTGCCATGGATCTGCTCAAGCGTTTCGACGAACAGAGCGCGAAGCAGCAACAGCTGAAAGTACATCAGGAACGTAAAGCCGAGATCGACGCGGCCCGGGGGCAATTGCACCGTGCGGAAAAGGCGGCGGCGATCGCGCCGGAGTGGAAGACTCTGGAATCGCTGAATCAGCAGATCGATCGGACAACGGCCGAGAAAACAGGTGCGGAAACGGCCAGGCTCCAGGCCACACAGGAAGCCAAGGCCGCGGCTGAAAAACTGACCGCGGTGACCGAAGCCTATGCCCAGCGCGATGCTCTAAAGACTGAGGAGACGCGCCTGGCAGGCTACCAGAAAATACTGGCGGGTTATGAGACGCTGAAGGCCGAGGTTAACAAGGCGGCAACCCTGCATGGACAGGCCCTATCCAGGGCATCAGCGCTGGACCAGCAGGTTAGGGCCCTGGATGACCGGCTTAACACCCAGCGTAAGCAGATCGAGCTGCTTACAGGCACTGTGGCGCAAAAAGCCGCGTGTACCGAGCAACTGATGGCGGCCGAACGCCAGCTCGAGAAGCGGATCAAGCTGGAGGCGGCGGGCGATACGCTGAGCCAGTACAAGGAAGCTGCTAGGCAAGCTCAATCCGGTTTTGAACAGGCTGACAACGTCTACAGGCAGGCGCAAAAAGAGTCGGACCGGCTGGAGATGTTCTGGTATGCCAACCAAGCAGCGCTGCTGGCTCAGAAACTGGAGGAAAATCACCCCTGCCCGGTCTGCGGCAGTGAAGATCATCCGCAGCCGGCGGTGCTACCTGACAATACAGTGGCGGTCGATCAGGACGCCTTAGAGCAGGCACGGAGGATCGTCAGCGCCCGTCTGAACGAGCGTTACCGCGCCGAACAGCAACTGGCTGAATGCAAGAGTGCGGTTCAGAACCAGCAACAGTTGATGCAGGAGATCGCCGCCGAGTTGGGTGAAGATGCGGCACACACTGTGGAGGGGCTGACCTCAGAGCATCACAAACTCAAGCAGCAGCTGGCCCACATCTCTGCTAGAGAGCAACAGCTTGAGGCTGCAAAAAATAGGCTGAAAGGAGATGAAGAACAACGGTTTACGCTGGATAATCAACGTGCTCAGTTAAACCGGGATATCCCATCGCTCAGCGCGGTGAAGGCGACCGCCGAAAGTCGACTGGCAGCCGCTGAAACGGAGCTTCCCGAAACCTACCGGAGCCTGGAGTCTTTGGAGCGAGCCATCACGGAAACACGGCACTCCATTGCCAGACTGGAATCAGCTTATCAGGCTGCCCAAGCCGCCCAGGCTGCGGCGAAAAACAGAGAGGTGGCCGCTGAATCGACGCTACAATCTCTAAGCAAGCAACTGGAAGAGCTCCAGGCTCGCCAAAGGGCGCAAGTCAGCACCTGGCAGAGTGCGCTGTCCGCCAGTGAGTTCGCAGATCAGGACGACTTCCACAACAGTATGATGGACGCCGGTGCAAGAGACGCGTTGTGGGCGACCATCAGCCAATACGACGAGACGCTTCAATCACTGCACTCTCAGCTTGAGTTGATTGCCAAGCAGCTGGAGGGTCAGCAGGCGCCGGAATTAACCTCGCTCGAAGAGAACTGCAAAATCGCCGATGCCGCCTACCAGGATGCTGAGCGCCTCTGGTCCGAGGCTCAGCAGCAGAAAGGATTGCTGGAGCGGGCACTGGAAAAAATCCGCTCGCTTGCGGCTAAGCAACAGGCGGTTAAAGCGCAGTACGAAGTCGTCGGCAAAATGGCCAAAGCCGCTTCAGGTCGCGGCGAGGTGCGTGTCAGCCTGGAGCGCTTTGTGCTGGGTAACCTGCTGGATTCCGTACTCGGTGTGGCAAGCCCGCGCCTGTATGCCATGAGCAAAGGTCAGTACAAGCTGGTGCGCCAGAACGAGGCGGACCAGAAGCGTAATGTTACCGCCGGGCTGGACCTGGCGATCGATGATGCCTACAGCGGCAAAACGCGCCCGGTTGCGACCCTGTCCGGCGGTGAGTCGTTTATGGCATCGCTGTCGCTGGCGCTGGCTCTGTCAGAGGTGGTGCAGCAGCGCTCCGGTGGTATCCAGCTCGATACGCTGTTTATTGATGAAGGGTTTGGCAGCCTCGATCAGGAGTCACTCCAATTGGCCATCGATATGCTGGTCGAACTGCAATCCACAGGGCGCACCATCGGCATCATTTCCCATGTCTCTGAGCTGAAGGAGCAGATGCCGTTGCGTATTGATGTCAGGAACGGAAGAGAGGGAAGTACCATTGTTATGGCGGCTAACGGCTGAACGTCGGCGGTTTGTTTCCCTTGTCGTTCGATCGGGCGACATGCCCAGGGCTTGGCACAAAGCGCCGCTTCATATTCATCAAATGGAGTAACGTATAACGCCAGTGGCTAACTTTTGCACCTAAGCTGACTGATTTCGGAGAATCAGGCAAATATCAGGCAGGATCGGGTAGAGCCGTTCGAGGCTCGGCTCCTTACACTATGCAGATCGTTGGCGGGGTATGACTCATCCCGCCTTTTTCGTTCTGTCTGAGCCTAAGTGCAAGGAGTCCTCATGAAAACGGTTGGTTATGCGTCGTATTCTGCTGAAACGGAAATGGTGCCCTATCATTTCGAACGTCGCGCCTTGCGGGCCAATGATGTAGCCATCGAAATCCTTTACAGCGGCGTGTGCCATTCCGATCTGCACACCGTAAATGGCGACTGGGGTCCCCAGCCGTCGCCGATCGTGCCGGGTCATGAGATCGTCGGTCGCGTTATCGAGGTTGGCCCGGAGGTCAGCAACTACAAGGTGGGCGACCAGGTGGGCGTTGGCTGCATGGTCGATAGCTGCCAGGAGTGTGATCAGTGTCATCACGGCGAAGAGCAGTTCTGTCGTCACGGCATGACGCCGACCTATGGCGCGCCTGACCGCATCACCGGCGAGCTCACCCAGGGAGGCTATTCCAAGCATATCGTTTTGCGTGAAGAGTTCGTGCTGCGTATTCCTGATGGGCTGGACCTGTCCCGCGCTGCGCCGATTCTTTGTGCCGGTATCACCACTTTCTCGCCGCTGCGCACCTGGAACATCGGTGAAGGCAGCCGCGTAGGTGTTATCGGCCTGGGCGGCCTGGGTCATATGGCGGTGAAACTGGCCGCCGCCATGGGCGCCGAGGTCACCGTGCTGAGCCGCTCGACGAAAAAAGAGCATGAAGCGAAGCTGATAGGTGCCAAGGGGATCCTGGCTTCAACCGATGAAGACGCCATGATCGCAGCGGAGTCTTCATTCGATCTGATCATCGATACCGTGCCGGTAGAACACGACGTTACACCTTATGCACCGCTGCTCGACGTAGACGGTACGCTGGTGATCGTTGGCCAGGTGGGTCCGATGAAAGAGTTCGTGTCGGTGCCTATGATCATGGGCCGTCGCCGCGTTGCCGGCTCCCTGATTGGTGGTGTGAAGCAGACCCAGGAAGTGCTGGATTTCTGTGCCGAGCACGACATTCTTCCGATCTGCGAAATTATCCGTCCAGACCAGATCAATGATGCGTTCAAGGTCATGGAGCAGGGGGATATAGCCCACCGTTACGTGATGGATATGACCGCGATGTCTGACGACGCCTGATAACCTCGTGTGCAGCAACCGGTGTTTAGCGCCGGTTTGCCTGAGTTGTCAAAACACCCCGCTGGCCGGGGTGTTTTTCGTTACGCCGGTTAAGCATCCTCCACGGCTGGATCATAGGCATTAACCACGTCCAGTCGCGCTTTCATCCGATGCAGCAGCTCGATGAAGATATCCAGCTCTGCGTCGGAAAAATCGGCCAGTAGCAGCGCCTCACGACGCAGGGCGACTTTCAGCACCTGGTCGTGTAACGCCTTACCTTTGGCCGTCAGCCGGATCAGGATGCGCCTGGCGTCCTGATCGTCTTTTCTAAATTCCACATCACCATTCTCCTCAAGCTGCTTGAGCGCGCGGCTGGTAGCCGCCTTGTCGAGCGCTGTGACTTCGCAGATGCGGTTGGCGGATATATCGGACTCCACGGCCAGCATCGCCAGGATGCGCCAATCCACTACACCAACACCGAAATTCTTGCGGTAGCAGCTCGAGGCGCCGGCGCCGAGCTTGTTGGCAAGCGCGGTGACAAGTGCCGGAACATAGCGATCCAGGTTAAGGCTGTTGCGATCTGTGACGGAGCTTTTGGTCGTCATGGCGGTCCGGATTTGTGGCTGGAATTGTCAGCGGAGTAGCTGGGGATGCTACTGCCATCGGGCGGGCAAATAAAGTGAGCGGGCCGCTGTCAACGAGCTTCTTATCTCACTGAAATGACATGTTAATCCGCGCGGAAGCTGTGAAAATCAATAAGATGTATCTCGTAACGTATTGAAAGTAAATCTGTATTTTAAGGGCGCATCGTTACCTTGCCGATATCGTTGACATATCAACGATATCGGCTCTATAGTGCGTTCCATGCCAACTAAAAAAACAAAAGGCTGAATGATGTCAGTTCTAATTACCCGCAACACAGTATCCAAAACAGCTGCCAGAACAGCTGCCGGAGCAGTTGAAAGTCACGACTGTGTCTCGGTTTTGCACAAGGGGAGTGCTCTCTCTTTTTGCGAAATCGGTGCTCGTACCCCTAGCCGCGTTTGTGCCGATATGGCTAGCCGATCTTCCAGCTCTACCCCTGCGCTTGAACGCTCCCGGAGAGAAAGCCGTCTGATCAGAGCGATCTGTTTGCTCTCAGTTACCCATCTGTCCGAACGACGTTAAAGCGCGTCCATTTCCAAAACAGACCCAGCAAAAAATAAGAGGTCCGATCATGAACGTTAGCCTGGCCGATCCAGAAACCCTTACCCAACAACAGAGTGAATCCAAACCCGAATTTCCGCTCGATATGTGGTACGTCGCTGCACTCAGCAAGGAGGTGAACGACAAACCGCTGGGCCGAATCCTGCTGAATCAGTCCGTGGTGCTGTTCCGTACCCCCGATGGTCAGGTGGCCGCTTTAGAGAACCGCTGCTGTCACCGCGACCTGCCGCTTTCTTACGGCACCGTTGAAGAATCTGGTATTCGCTGCGGTTACCACGGCCTGCTGTTTGATGGCGAGGGCAAGTGTCTGGAAGTGCCGGGCCAGGACAGGGTACCGCGCAAGGCTTTTGTGTCCGCATACTCTGTGAAGGAGCAAGACTCGCTGATCTGGATCTGGTTCGGCTCCGAGGAAAACTCGGAACCCAGCTGTGAGCCGCCACGCTACGAGGTGCATACCGACGAGCGCTACGTGTTTGATGGCGGCGTTTTCTACTACGAGGCGCCTTACCAGCTGATTCACGATAACCTTCTGGATCTCAGCCACCTGGGGTATGTGCATCTGCGCACCATCGGCGGCAACGCCAAGGTACACATGGGCGCCGACATGAAGGTAGAAGGCGAGGGCGATACCGTTCGTGTGGTGCGGCATATGCGCAACTCAACGCCGCCGCCGACCTATACGATGGCTTATCCCTTTGAAGACAAGGTGGACCGTTGGCAGGAGATCGAGTTTCACCCCTCGCATCTACGAATCTGGACCGGCGCGGTCAACGTGAACACGGAGTCGCTCGACGATCCCGATCGCGGTGGCTTCCATATGCGCGGCCTCCATGCCATCACGCCGGAGACGGCAGAGAGCAGCCACTACTTCTGGACTGTGGCCTCCAATCCGGAAACCAACAAGGATGAGATAAACAAGATCGTCACTGAGCAGAGCGCGATGACCTTCGAAGAGGACAAGGTCGTGATCGAGGCTCAGTACCAGAACATGAAGCGCTTCGCAGACCGGCCGATGATCGATATCCATGTGGATGTGGGTCCGAACAGAGCTCGTCGCATCATCAAGCGACTGTGCGCCGGCTGAATCAGATTTTCGCAACGGCTAAAACTATAAATATAAAAGGAAATTCCAGATGAAAATTAAAAATTTGGTTGCGATGGGTGGTGCGCTGGCCGCCTTATCCATGAATGTATTGGCCGCGGACGTTACTCTGCGTTTTGCCCATCCCTGGCCGGCTAACTCGTCGATCCACCAGGGGTTTGCGGAATGGGGCAAGATGATCAACGAGGATTCGCAGGGGCGGATCGAGATTGAGCTTTATCCCTCGCAAACGCTGGTTAAGGCCGGTAACTCTTATGAGGCGGTGGTTAATAACATCGCCGATATGACAGCCACCGTTCAGGGGTATACCGCCAACCGTTTCCCGCTTAGCCAGATCGTGGAACTGCCGGGCATGGTCAACACCGGCTCCCAGGGCTCATGCATACTGCAAAAGCTGTATGACGAGGGTGAGGTTTCCTCCGAGTATGATGATTCCCATGTGCTATTCGTTTACACCAACGGCCCGGGTCAGCTTCACTCCCGTGATAAAGCGTTGGTTTACCCTGAAGACCTGAAAGGGATGCGTATCCGTCGCCCGACAGTAGCAGTGGGGACGTTGCTGGAGAATCTTGGCGCTCAGCCGGTGGGCATGCCTGCGCCCGAAATCTACCAGTCGCTGCAGCGTGATGTGATCGATGGCGTGGCGATCTCCTGGGATGGCACCAAGGTATTCCGCCTCAACGAACTGATTAACTACCACACCCAGGTCAATCTCTACTCCCTGGCGTTCGTGGTCACCATGAACAAGAACGTCTATAACGGCCTGCCGGAGGATCTTAAAGCCGTTCTCGACAAATACTCCGGGGCCAAGTGGTCGCAGTACATGACCGCCATCTTCGATAACCTGGATAAGGAGTCGATGAAAGAGGCGGTAGAGATGGGCGATAAGCTGATCCCGCTCAGCGATGACGCTCGCAAGGCCTGGGAGCCGGTGCTGGGTGAGATCACCGATCAGTATATTAACGACCTGGAAGCGAAAAATATTCCGGCGAGAAAAGTGTACGAACGTGCTGTTGAGTTGAAAAAAGTCTGTGGTGTCTAACCGCTAGAGTTCCCTCTCCGTGAGGGGCAATCCCGGCATGTACAGCAAGCGCATGCCGGGATTTTTTCTGTCCGCAAACTGCTGGTGAAGAGGCTCAGGCCAGTGCGTGATCCAGCGCATCGCCGGCACGTTTGGCGGCATTTCTATCTACCTTCAGCTTGAGTACCTCCACAAGCTGGCGCAGCTGGTCGGCTGTCACGCCGGCATTCATGCTGATCTTAACGTGGGCTCCCACCTGGGGTTCGGCACCGCTCAGCGCCGACAACATGCTCACCGTGGCCAGCTCCCGGTCTTTCCAGTCCAGGTTGTCGCGCTCGAAAATATCGCCGAACAGGTGGGTCTTCAGGTAGTTGTCGATGGCCGGTGCGAATTCGAACAGCGGGCCTTTTACCGGCGCGCCGGCAAGGGCTGTCTGGTTACGGGTGCCGGCGACCAACAGGGCTTCTCCCTGGGGGATCGGCTTGCTGGGTAGATCCTGACCGGGATCGTCCTCGATACCCTGTTCTTTGCGATCCAATATCAGTTTCATCAGCACGCCCAGAGCATTCAGGCTGCGTGGAAAGCCCGCATAGGCGTAGACCTGGACCAGCACCTCTTTCGCGTCGCTGATGCTGACACCGTTGTCCAGGCCTTCGGCCAGGGCGGTGTTCAGCCTGGCGATATCACCGGCAGCGGCAAAGGCCGCAATCGGGATCAGTGCCTGCTGGCGTGTGCTCAACGCTGCATTGGCCATGTGTTGAACCTCCTGTTTTTCTGTTGTTCAGGTGGCATCGGGCGTCAGGGGGGCGGATTGGCACTGCTGACGCCTGGCGGCTTGTGGGCGATGGGTGATCAGTCCTTTTTGATCGGACCGCTCAGGTATTGCTCATCGGTGACCGGTTCCATCCAGGTAACCGGGCTGCCGTCCAGCGCTTCCTGAACCGCCACGTGCTGCATGTAGGTGGTATCGGTAGCGCCATGCCAATGGCGCCGGCCACAGTTGCAGTAGATGATATCGCCGGGGCGGATTTCGGTACGCGGGCCACCTTCGCACTGGGTCCAGCCGACACCGTCGGTAACCAGCAGCGCCTGGCCCAGCGGATGGGTGTGCCAGTTGGTGCGGGCGCCGGGTTCGAAGTTCACGACGGCCATACCCAGGCGCGACGGTGCCGGTGCGTTGAAGATCTTGTCGATACGCACGGTGCCGGTGAACCACTCGTCAGGTCCTTTGATCGCTGGGGTGGAGCCGGCGCGGATAACCTGCATATCGTCAGAGCTTTTGTCTGTAGTGCTCACTTTCGCCTCCTGATCTGAATCTCTGTTGTGTAGCTACAATCTAGCAAATCGTTATTGCATGCTGTATACGTCAAATCCTTAACGCAGTTTGAAGTAAAACTTAATTATGTCGACTCAAAGTCTGGATTCGCTCTCGGTATTTGTGACCGTGGCCCGGGAGGGCAACTTTACCCGCGCGGCGGCGCACCTGGGTGTTTCGCCTTCTGCGGTTAGCCAGACCATGCGCGCACTGGAAGAGCGCCTGGGTGTGAGGCTGCTGACCCGCACCACCCGCAGCGTGACACGCACCGAAGCAGGAGAAAAACTGCTGCGCGAGATTGCGCCGCTGCTGGATCAGATTGATGCTCATCTGTCTGCGGTAGCGGATCTGCGTGACAGACCCGCTGGCATCGTCCGTATAACCGCCGATGAATACGCGGCGCGCTACGTGCTCTGGCCAAGGCTGCTGCCGCTACTGGATGCCTACCCGGAGATCACCGTCGAACTGATCACGGATTATGGTCTCACCGATATAGCCGCCGAGCGCTGCGATGCAGGTGTCCGGCTTGGCGGAATGCTGGCCGCTGACATGATTGCCGTGCCGATCGTACGGCAGATGCGGATGGTCACGGTGGCGGCGCCAAAATATCTGGCTCGCTATTCGGTACCGCGTACGCCGAACGAGCTGACCGGGCATCGCTGCATCAACCTGCGTCTTCCCACCCACGGCGGGTTGTATGCCTGGGAGTTTGAACGTAACGGAGAAGAATCCCGGGTGAGGGTGGATGGCCCGCTGATCATGAACAGCGTGATCCAGATCCTGGACGCTTGCCTGGCCGGGGTTGGTTTGGCGCAGATACCGGATGGGCTGGCGCAACCTCATCTGGATAACGGCGAACTGCAGGAGGTGCTGGCAGACTGGTCGGAGCCCTTTCCCGGATACTACCTCTATTACCCCAGCCGTCGCCAGCAGACCGCTGCCTTCCGGGTAGTGCTGGATGCCCTGCGTGATGGCGCCTCGCAGGATCAGCGGTGAGGAGCCGCAACGGGGTGGCCTACTGCCAAATACGCGGTTCAGTCCAGCAACCCTTTCTCGGCAGCGTCTACCAGGCGGTCGACCACATGACGTATCTTCGGCAGTACCCGACGGCTATGGGGCCAGACCGCGCTGATCGGCACCTCTCCGCCGGAATAGCCCGGTAACACTTCCTGCAGGGCACCGTTTTTAAGGTGTTCACCCACCAGCCATAATGGCAGCTGAGACAGGCCGCAGCCGCCCAGCACCGCGCCAAGCAGCGCCTCGCCATCGGCAAACTCGTGGGTGGCTGGTGGTGTGACCCGTGTCAGTTCGCCATTGGATTGCTTCATCAGCCAGGAGACCGGCTGGTTGCGGCGAACGCCGACCACGCAGCGGTGCTGGCTCAGCGCGTCGATTGAGCCGGGTTCGCCGTTTTGCTGCAGATAATCCGGCGAGGCGCAGATCACCAGCTTTTGCGTGGTCAACCGGCGGGCGACCAGACCGCTGCTGTCAGCCAGCTCGCCGATACGCACCACCAGGTCTATCCCTTCCTCAATCAGATCCACGAAGCGCTCACTGAAAGATACGGTCAGGGACAGCTCCGGGTATTCCCGCGCGATCTCCAGCAGCAGCGGCAGGATGCGCTGGCGCCCGAACGCAGCCGGCAGGTCCACACGTAACCGGCCGGCAGGGCGGGTGGTGTGTGAGGTGAGATCCGCTTCCGCTTCATCCAGAATATCCAGTGCGCTCTGGCAGCTGGCCAGGTAGCGCTCGCCATCTGGTGTCAGGCTTAGCCGACGGGTAGAGCGCTGGAACAGTTTCAGGCCCAGGCGCTCTTCGAGGCGACCCACGCTTTTTGCGACGGCAGAGCGGGTAAGACCGAGTCGTTCCGCCGCCGAAGTAAAACTGCCCTGTTGGGCGGTGGTGACAAAGGCGGTGATCCCGCCCAGGTGATCGGTGTTGCGCATAATCGACTATCGCTGCCCTGCTGAGTAAATATCAGTTCAGTCCAATTCAGTTCAGTTCAACTCTATCGCCCGCACCCTTAAATAGCGACCGGCCTGTTCCGTCAGCAACAGGCTGAGGCTCTGTGTGTCAGGCAGCTCCAGTGTCAGGGCGAGGGCGGCTTCATTCCGTTCGCCGGTCCTTGCGTAGGTCAGGGCTTCTGTATCTTGGTGGGTTATCAGCTGCTGCCACTGTTCGCTCGCGGCCGGCTCCATCAGTTCATCCGCGACCTGTTCGGCCTGGCCGTTGGCGAGGATAAAGTCGATTCGTGCGGCGGTGGCGCCAAGGCGGTTGGCGGCGAAGGAGTCCTTGAATTCGCGATCCGGGTTTTGGCGCACCGGTGTCTTCTGAAGAAAGCTAAATGCTGCCTCGCCGGATTCTGTGAACACCACTTCAGTCTTGTATTCAATGATGGCGCCGCCGACCATTTCGCCGTTTCGCATCACCTGGTAGCCGATCTCCATCTCAACCCTGGCTCGGTTATCCGGTGTCGGCTGCCAATGCAGGGCGTTTATAAAGTGTGAGTCTGTTGCCGGCGGCACCTGTTTCAGCCAGTCCCCCATTGCAGACTGTCCCTCGGCCAATAGGTGTTGACCGGCGTGGACCAGGCGCACGTCCGGCGTAAATAGTTGCAGGTGTTTTTCCAGGCTTTCGGTCTGCCCCTCAAAGAAGGCAAACCAGCGGTGGGCGATATCGCGAATGGCGTAGTAGCGGCTGTCGTTCATCGTGCTCCTCGGTAGAGTTCTCTGTATGAATCCCTATATGAAAGGAGGCCAGTCTATACGCTGAATAGGTCTCTAATTGTAGAAATTAAGTCTACATTGATTGGAATATAACCCTGTTTATCGATTTTGTGTGACCAATCATACTTCGCAGCCTGAATTACGACGATGTTTAAACGGCCTGCATCAGGGCTGAGGAGAATGAAGATGACGCGCAACACCGTACCGCTTTCTGCGCTGGATCTGGTCACCATTGGTGAAGGTTTTAACGCCGCTGACGCGCTGGAAACCAGCACGCGGCTGGCACAGGCCGCCGAAAAAGCCGGCTTTAACCGCTTCTGGGTGGCCGAGCACCATAACCTGATCGATATCGCCAGTGCGGCCACGGCAGTGGTGCTGAGCCATATAGGCGCGAAAACCTCCCGTATCCGCCTGGGCTCCGGTGGCATCATGCTGCCGAACCACGCACCGCTGGTGGTTGCCGAGCAGTTTGGGACGCTGGAATCGCTCTACCCCAACCGTATCGATCTGGGCCTGGGCCGGGCACCGGGTACCGATATGCAGACCGTGCGTGCGCTGCGTCGTGATGTGCGCTCCAACGGCCTCGATTTCCCGGAAATGGTGGAAGAGCTACAGCGCTACCTCAAGCCGGCGGCACGCGGCCAGAAGATTAAGGCGGTGCCGGGTCAGGGGCTGAATATCCCGCTATGGCTGTTGGGGTCAAGCACCTACAGCGCCCAGCTCGCGGCGATGAAAGGACTGCCTCTGGCGTTTGCGTCACACTTTGCGCCGGATGCGATGCAGGCGGCGATCGACTACTACCGCGAGAACTTCCAGCCGTCCGAACAGCTGGACAAGCCCTACGTCATTGTCTGCGTCAACGCCGTCGCCGCCGATACCCAGCAGGAGGCGGAGTATCTGGCCACCACCGAGCTGCAGAAATTCCTCAACCTGGGACGCGGTACCGATACGCTGCTGCCCAAGCCGGTAGAGGATATGACTAAGCTCTGGCACGTCAGCGAGGCTCAGCGCGTCCACAATCAGCTGCGTGAATCCGCCTGGGGCACCGCTGAGCAGGTATGCGAGAAGCTGAATGATCTGGTAGCCCGAACCGGTGCCGATGAGATCATGCTCAACTCCTGGATCCACGACCCTGAAGCGCGCATCCGTTCCATTGAACTGATCGGCCAGGCCTGGGCTCAGGCCTGAACAGGAGGCGGAAGATGGAAAGTCTGTTAAGCGGTTATCAGCTGGGCGCCACGACGCTGAACAACCGCGTGGTGATGGCGCCGATGACGCGCTCCCGCGCGGTCGATGGTGTACCCGATCACAACACCGCGCTTTACTACGCCCAGCGTGCCAGCGCTGGACTGATCATCAGTGAGGGTGTGCCGATTTCCCGCCAGGGCAGGGGCTATCTTTACACGCCGGGGATCTACAGCCAGCGTCAGGTAGAAGCCTGGCGCACTGTGACCGATGCCGTACATGAGCAGGGCGGCAGAATCTTCGCCCAGCTCTGGCACGTAGGGCGGGTATCTCATCGCAGTATCCAGCCGGAGAACGGTGCTCCGGTCAGCTCGGTAGCAGTGGCGGGGGGCAAGGCATTTGCATACGACGAGCTGGGCGAGGCCCGTGATCTGGCGGCAAGTCAACCGCAAGCCTTGGATGAAACAGGAATTGAAACCCTGGTCGACGAGTTTCGTCAGGCGGCAGCCAATGCCATAGAGGCTGGCTTTGACGGTGTGGAAATCCATGCGGCAAACGGCTATCTGATCGAGCAGTTTATCAACCCGGTGCTGAATACCCGGGAAGACCCGTACGGTGGCGCAACGCTGGAGAGCCGCAGCCGTTTTCTGCTTGATGTGGTCGATGCGGTTGTGGAGGAGATCGGCGCTGAGAGCACCGGTGTGCGCCTTTCGCCCTATAACGAGCTGGGTGATATGCCGCTCTATACCGATATAGCCGAGACCTATCTACATATCACCGACGCGCTGAACGCTCGAAAGATCGCCTATCTTCATCTCGCGGCCCAGCAGCAGCTGATCGCCAGCGGCCTGCTGGAGGAGTTGCGAAAGAGCTGGAAGGGTACGTTGATACTGGCCGGTGGTTTGTCAGCAGCGCAGGCGGACCGGATGATTGCAGACGGACTTCTCGATCTGGCAGCCTTTGGTACTCCCTTCGTTGCCAACCCGGACTTTGTCGAGCGCACCCGCAACAGCTGGCCACTGGCGCCGGTTAACCGGTCATCGTTTTACGGCGGCGGTGCTGAAGGTTACGTGGATTATCCGGCGTATCACCAGGCAGGCTGAATCCGGCAGGGCGTCTAAATCCGGTAATCCGTATACTCTGAATGCGGCTTTGTTGAGGACTGGGTGACCGGTCATTGGTCAGAGATAAAAACGAAAACGGGCGCTCAGTCTGAGCGCCCGTTTATCTATTAGTGCTGCGGCATCGGTGGCAGCGGGATCGGCTTCTGCGGCCAATCAGCAGCGATCTGATCGTCGTAGTCTACGGCGTTGAGAATCCACATAGCAAAACCTCCTAAAGTTATTGCCAGCGTGCTGGCGGAATAGGAACAGTCTGCATCGTCCCGAGGATAAGTAAAAATTAATATTGTCTATAATTTGTATAATTTAAAGCTTATAGGTTGCGATGTCGGTGGCCTGTGCGGATGCATCTAAGGCTAGAACCAGCCTGTTTGGGCTTCAGCCGAGTGACTTTCCGGATCGATAGTTATCGGCACCGCCCTGCGGCGGTGTAGGGAGCAAAGCCAAAACCCGACTCTACTGGCCAAGTGCTCCCGCTCTCTCGAACTCTCTATCTATACTTTAAAAACCGACGACCTTTTAGTTCAGTTGCCGGGCAGATGCCCGCGGGAAAATCCAAAGACTGTTATCGGGGGATAAACCTATGAGCACCAGCCTTACCGAGGTACTGCATGTACTCGTCCAATGGCAGTGCACGCCCAATCAGGCGCTCGCCATCCTGAAACTGGATCCTGACCAGCCATTTCCCGCAGTCCTCAGCGAGGAACAATGCGAGCGTGTGAACTTCGTGCTCAATATCCATTCATCCCTCGAAACAGTCTTTGACGACCCCGAGGAGGTCTACGGTTACATGTCTAGCCCTCACGACGACCCGTATTACGAGGGTAAATCACCCCTCGAACTGATCAGTAGCGGCGACTTAACCGTGTTCGAACGTGTCTGCTGGCATATAGATGCGATGAGAGTGCTCTGACGGCTTACAGATTAGGAGTACAGGTTTCATCTGAGTTAGATTAAGCCGACCAAGAGAGAAAAGGTAAGCTGTGTGCCCAGTGTTGAGGCGTGTAGACAGCTTGGCTAACCGCACTGAGGGTTCATTCGTGGTGGATGCCACGCAGATTTGGAAGCTCGAATATGCGCAGAAAATTTGGGTCTGCTCAATGAACACCTACCTTCCAGCTGTATTTGATATCCCTGTGCACTAAAGCAGCAGTACCAGCAAACCGAATGACAACAACCCTCCCACAGCGACGTATTTGGCAAACGCAACGGTTGAGCCTCTGTGGCCTGGTCCGGGTTCAGTTTTGTGTGCAAGCGCCGGGATCGCTTCCGCTATTGGATCGGGCGGTACAGCTTTAATCTCCGGAACGGGTTCATATACTGGTGTCGAGTTTGAATTTACTGCACTCTCTTTTTCAATTGCCGGCCCAGCACGCTCATCTTCTGCTCCGCGTATCATCTCCAGAACAGCCTCAGACTGGGGTTCTGGCTCAGGCAAAGGTTCGGCTTCCATCGCTTCCACCCCGGATAAAGGTGCCTCTGTTTCGGAAGCAACTTCGGACACCAACTTCGTCGCTGAACCCAACTCCAGTGCGGCTTTGTGTGCCGCTGCTTCATCCAGATTATCCAAGGCGGCAATTTCAGGCTCATCCGTCTGCACAGAAGCCTCTTGCTTTCGCTTCGCTGCTGCCTGCTCCTCGGAGGTCAAGGGTGCAAGCCGAGCGGCAAAGTCTTCGATCTCATCCAATCCATTAAACATTGAGAAGTTACTCCTTAATCTGGATATAACCCTAACCGACACTAGCGCTAAGAAAGTGGCAATCTTTATGCCATTGTCAGAATCCCTCCTCACTTCCACGGCACAAAGCCGTCGTTCATGGCAAATTCAGATAAACGACAGTTAGAATTTGATGCACGAACCATTCGGATTTGACGCAGGTCAATCTTGCTAGTGGAGAGGTCTAAAATTTGGGCTAAAGTGTAGATGAAACAAGTGAGCCAAATGGGCAAGCGCCCGAAGTTTGAAGAGAACTGGGATCTCACTGCAAGAAGAAAACCCCGTGGCAGCATTGCTAGACACGGGGTTTTTTATTCTACCAGTCACACTGGTTAGCCGCGCCGCCCTGACGAGGGGGCGGCATTGGCGCAGAATCAACATCAATGAATGGTGCTCTGACCCTGAGTGCACCACCATGAAGGCGTTTGCACCCAGGGTGCACCGAACTGGCTAGCCGAAAGGGCGCACCCCTATCAGCCATTCATGCAGAACAGCGGCAAAGACAGCGTAGAATGCCAGACCGATGGCCACGGCGATCAGGTCGCGTTGAACGCTGATAGCTTTGTAAGTCACCCCCTCTGCCCGATCACGGCGGCGAGCAACAGCGTAATAGAGTATGGCCCAGGCCAAGAAGGCGCCGAACAGCAGAATGTCAGCCACCGTGCCATTACTGAGAAGGTGGGCGAACGCCCATATCTTGACGGCCAGTGCCATGGGATGGCCCAGCTTGGCCTTCATATAAGTGCCTGGTACATAGGCCGCAGCGAGCAGGATAAACGCGGGAACCAATAAGAGAGCGGTAATGTGCCGGGTCCAGTCCGGCGACATCCAGACCCAGGTCGGTGTGTAGCGGGCCTCCCCGTAACCCCAGATGATCAGCATAAACCCGGCCAGCGAGACAAGGCTGTAAAGGCCTTTCCAGGGGATAATGCCCAGGCTTCGCACAGCGCTCTCCCGGAAACCGGGCGCCAGGATGCGTGTGGAATGCGTACCGAGAAACAGAACAAGACCGAGGATCAGGAGGGTCATGACGACTCCTTGTTATCATGAAGGTCGAATTGCCCAGCTTAGAGCACTGATTGAACGCTGTATACGGCCTTCGGTTAGGGCTGAGTGGTGGGCTCCTTACAGCCCTGGTTTTAGAAGGCTTCCTGTTGACGGCCGCTGACGTACTTTAGGGTGAACGGCCAGGACGCCATACATGATCCTGATAGCTCCGTCCCCGCGATAGCCCTTGCATTCATCGTAGTGAAGATTGGCCAACTCCTGGCGCGTCTCATTCAGACCAGCGGCGCCTTTGGCAACCGCATGACCGCTAAGGAGGGTGCGGCCGTGAAGGCACCGGTGAGCAGCAGGGTGGCAGTGAGAATAGAGTGTTTCATCGCTCGCTTCCGTATCAAACCGGGTTGGTTAATCAGGCGTCGAACGGCGCCACATCGCCTTTCAGTCGGCGCTTGATGCTCGCCAGATGCATCTCGGCGCTGGTGGCGTCTTCCTCGCGAATCTGCTGCGCGGTTTTACGGGCGATCTCCGCGCTGACCGGCACCAGTTTGCGCCCGCTGGATACCGCCAGTTGCTGAACCTGGGCGGCGCGTTCCAGGAAATAGAGATCGTCCCAGGCTTCGGCGATGCTCGGCGCTGTGACCATCACGCCGTGATGGCGCATAAAAAGAACGTCGGCATCACCCATCGCCCTGGCGATGCGTACGCCTTCCTCAGGCCCAAGGGCCAGGCCGTTATAGTCGGTATCCACGGCGACACGGCCATAAAACTTAAGTGAACTCTGGCTTGCGTAGAGCAGCGGATCCTCGTCGGACAGTGTCAGCGAGGTGGCCCAGGGCATATGGGTATGGAAGCAGGCGGTGGCGCCAGGGCAGTGTTTGTGGACCTGTGCATGGATATAAAAGGCGGTGGCTTCCGGGTGTCCTTCACCGGCCAGTACGTTGCCGTCAAAATCGCAGATCAGCAGCGATGAAGCGGACACCTCTCCAAAGGAGAGACCGTAAGGGTTAACCAGAAAGAGGTCGGTGCGACCCGGCACCAGCGCTGAAAAGTGGTTGCAGATCCCTTCTTCCATATTGAGCCGGGCAGCCATCTGAAAACAGGCGGCCAGATCCTCGCGCGCAGCCTTTACCTCGGGAGCCTGAATGACTTCAATCTCATCGGCAGTCAGGGCACGGGTTAAGGGTTTCATGTCGTGGGCCATGGGCTCTCCTTGGGCATATCGGAAGGTCTGGTTGATTAGCCAGTGTAGCGCGATGGTCGGGGCTTTTCTGGTGGGTGATCTACATTTAAAGCTGAAGTAAAATTCGCTTCAGAGATCGAAAGCGTATGGCTCCTGCGTACATACTGACGCGCTTTCTCCGGGCTTTCATAGCACTATTATAATTCGAGTCGGGTCCGCCATTGATGAACAACAGCCGTTTCTCCAGTCCAATCAAGCACTCCACCCGACTGGCCTCCAAAGATATCGCAGTTACCAGCGCGAAGAAAAAGGCGCTTTTCGTACTGCTTGATAACTTCTCCATGGTTTCCTTCACCGGCGCTGTTGATGTGCTGGTGACCTCCAACCTGATCACCACCACGCCGGTATTTGATGTGGAAACCGCCAGTGTCGACGGCGAGAAGGTGATCAGTGACCTGGGCATTGAAGTGGCGGTGAATGAGCGTGTTGATGCGGTTCAGGTCAAGGATATCGATATCCTGGTGATCTGCGGTGGTCTGCGCACGCCGCTGCGGGATTCGCCGCCGATTCAGAAGCTGATCAACAAGGCGCTGGAAGAGGAGATCTGGATCGGTAGCCTGTGGAACGGCACCTATTTTCTTGCCGCTGCCGGCATGTTTGATCTGGCTGAATGCGCCACCCATCCTGATAGCCGCGATTTGATCCGCGAGCGCTATCCGAACACCCGCATCGGTAATGCCTCGTACACTATCGAGAACAAGAGCTTTACCTGCGTCGGGCCGAACAGTGCGATCCACGTGATGCAGGATCTGATCGAAAAGCTGTTTGGCGCGGACATGAAGCGGGGCGTTAATGGGATTCTCAATGTGGACGAGAACCGCTCGGTGAACTCGGCGTTCTCCAGTGGCGTGAACTACATCCCGAAAAACCTGGAGATCATCATCGAGCTGATGGAGAACAACCTGGAGGAACCGCTGGATATCACCGACTTCAGCGATTACACCTCGTTGTCGCGGCGGCAGATCGAGCGCCTGTTCTCCAAGTATGTGAACACCAGCCCGTCGCGCTATTACCTGGAGCTGCGCCTGAACAAGGGCCGCCAGTTGCTGCGCAAGACCGACTACAGCATCTCCGAGGTCGCCATCGCCTGTGGTTTCACCACCCAGACCCATTTCAGCCACAGTTTCAAAATGGTGTTTGGCTCATCGCCGACCCAGTTCCGCCAGGCCGACCGGGATAACAGCTGATTCTTTAATCCTGCCGATTACCAGGGGGTGGCCCTTTACCACGCCGGGTGAAGAGGTGCCCGCGCCGTTTCTGAGGCTCTTGGGCCACTCAGATCGGTCTCCAGCCAGATTGGCAGCTCAAGGTAGACGTAAGCGCTCAATGAACGATTTTTACAGGCGATGGACACGAATAAAGGATAAAATAGCGCCTATTCGATTCTTATTGAGCGCCCGTTAATGTCCAAGCAGGGAACCGTTTTTATCGGTTTGTTTAACCCCAAAAGTCCGTCCAATGTGGGCGCCGTTCTGCGTGCCGCCGGCTGTTATCAGGCTGATGAAGTGCGTTATGTGGGTGAGCGTTTCGCCCGTGCTTCCCGCTACAGTACCGATACCAAGAACGTCGGCAACTCTATCCCGCTGCTGCAGGTGGATGACCTCGCCCAGGGATTGCCCGAGGATATGCCGATCGTATGTGTCGAGCTGGCCGAAGGGGCGATTCCTCTGCCAGCGTTCACTCATCCAGAAAAGGCGCTCTACGTGTTCGGCCCGGAAGATGGCTCGATTCCGCAGGCGGTGGTCGATAGGGCCAGCCATGTGGTGTATGTGCCGACCATCGGTTGCATGAACCTGGCCGCTACGGTGAACGTGTTGATGTATGACCGCCTTGCCAAGTCAGACCTGTCGATTGATGATGCCGAGCGCATCAAAGCCAGTCGTGACGTGAATAATCGCCTGGTTGTGCGAGCTTGATAGACAGCGCCCGGCGTTTGCGGAAATCGCAGCTGCTTCGCGAATAGCGCCTGTGCCTATGCCGGCCAAATAGTTAGCGGTTTAGGGGATGTTAAGACACGGGACTTTCCGGACAAAGCTGGCGAGAGTTGTGGCGTAGAGCTTTGATTGCAGTTGAAACGTAAACAGGCGCTCGGAGTGAGCGCCTGTTTACGTTTCAGTGCGGCAGCGGCGGCAGGGGAATAGGTTTCTGCGGCCAATCAGCAGCGATTTGATCGTCATATTCTGCAGCATTGAGTTTCCACATAGCAAAACCTCCTTTATTGAAAACCGGCGTTTCAGCCAAGTGGGAGTAGTTTGCATTGCCAGGACGATAAGGAAAAATAAATATTGTATATATAATCCATAAGGTATGCCTTATGGCTTTCTGTGTCCTACCATCCTGTTCATGTCAGCTGGCACGAATGACGCAGCGTTCGAGTTATCAAAGAGCCGGCCATTCAACGGTTCTCTCTTCTTCTTACTTCCTGTTAGTGACCGACCACGAGGCTATTTCTGTGGCCGGTTGAGGCGCATTGGAAACTGCAAGCAGGTGGAAGTAAGAAGCACTTTCCCTGCAAACCTTAATGGCAGGTAAAACCAAAAATGCCGATTCACGCCCCATAACGGCATGAATCGGCATCCTGGATCTGCAATCAGTCAGCGATTAGCCGTTTACTGACTGGCCTTGGCTTCAAACACCTTTTCCGCCACCGGAAGGGTGGAGAAGATATTCGGCCAGCCGGCATAGAACGCCAGGTGGGTCAGCAGTTCGGAGGCTTCCGGCTTGGTCAGGCCGTTGTCCATCGCTTTACCCAGGTGGAAGGAAACCTGCTCGATCTTGCCGGTGGCGATTAGGGCACTGACGGTAACCAGGCTGCGGTCACGCGGCGCCAGCGCCGGGCGCAGCCAGAGATCGCGGAACAGCGCTTCGGTGGTGTACTTCAGTACGCCGTCGGCGATACCGCCATAGACTTCGTCAACGCGGTTGGCGCGTGCATTTTCGGTCGCCTCATCCAGCGGCAGCAGCTCGGCATCCGCCGGCGGCAGCTGGTCTTCACCGATGCTGCGCTCTTTGAATACTTCGCTCAATACCGCTGCGGCCGAGGTGGCGTTCCCCCAGCCGGCATAGAACGCCAGGTGAGTGATGATCTCGGAGATCTCGCTGGGCTTTACGCCATTATCCAGTGCAAAGTTGACCTGAAATCGCAGTTCGCCGGTCTGATTGCGGGCGACGAGCGCCGCGATGGTGGCGATGCTGCGATCACGCGGAGAAAGGTCAGCACGTTTCCAGACTTCGCCCAGCACCAGAGTTTCGGTGTAATCTGCGAGGGCCGGTGATGCGGAACCCAACTCTTCAAGTGCAGGAACACCCGGGTAGGTTTCGGCCTGGGCTGAAAATGCCAGAGCGCCTGCTATTGCAGCCGTCAGTAACGGGGCAGCTATTCGTTTCATCATCATCTCCCTCTAAGTCTCTCTTACACCGGCTTGGATTGAACCGGTATCAACAACAACGTGTTGCAAGATCTCAGGCTACTGAACAGTAGACAAGGCGATAACTCAGCAAGCAGTTATGATAGTCAGTCATAAATGCGTATCAGTCCTGATGCTGCAGTGCCTCGACGATGACGCGAAACGCCAGAGATGACTGGCGACGGTGGGGGTAATAGAAAAAATAGCCGGGGAAGGGCGGGGTCCAGTCTTCCAGTGCGGTGACAAGTCGGCCGGCATCGATATGCTCCCGGACCAGGTCTTCCGGCACGTAACCGAGGCCGTAGCCGTCGAGAGCGGCCTTCACCACCGGGTAGATATTGTTGAAGGTGAACTGCCCATCCACCCGCACGTTGACCTCGCGATCCTCTTTCTCGAACTCCCAGGCGTAAAGGCCGCCATGGGTGGAAAGGCGCAGGTTGATGCAGTTATGGTTGGTAAGGTCCTGGGGCGTCTGAGGTTTGTCGCGGCCTTCGTAGTAAGAAGGTGCAGCAACTACCAGCATACGGAAATCGGGCCCCACGCGAACGGCGATCATCCCTTCGGACACCTGTTCGCCGAGACGCACGCCGGCATCGAACTTTTCCGCCACAATATCTGTCAGGCTGTAATCGGTTACCACTTCGACCTTGAGGTCGGGGTATTTCAACAGAACGGGGGCGAGCTTGGGCCAGACAACGGTATCGGCAGCGTGGTCTGTGGTGGTGATGCGGATGGTGCCGGCGGGCTGGTCGCGCATTTCGACCAGTGCTTCCAGCTCCTCTTCGATCTGGGTGAAGTGAGGCGCGATGCGCTCGAGCACTCGTTCGCCCTCGGGCGTGGGCGTGACTTTGCGGGTGGTGCGCGTGAGCAGGCGCACGCCAAGGCGTGTTTCGAGGCCACGGACCGCATGGCTCAGTGCTGATTGAGAAACGCCGATCTGTGCAGCTGCGCGGGTAAAACTGCCGACGCGGGCAACCACGACAAAAGAGATCAGGTCAGTTACGTTTTCCCTAAGCATTAATGAGCCCCCTTCATCATTTTGTTAATTGTACCAGCATAAGATCGATAAATAGGTTTGAGATTCTAAAAATAAGATCCGTTCTTGGAGGTTTTTCATGAAGATAGGTGTAATTGGTTCGGGCCTGATGGGTGCCAAGATCGGAACGATCTGGGCCAGAGCAGGCCATGCAGTGACGTTCAGCTATAGCCGTAACCCATCCAAGCTGGAACGCCTGGCCAGGGAGGCGGGAGGCAAGGTGGGTACACCCGCCGAGGCGGCACAAGCCGATGTGATTTTGCTGTCGGTGCATTGGTCACGGATTGATGACGTGCTGGAGCAGGTGGGAGATCTCGACGGCAAGGTGGTGATCAACTGCTGTGTGCCGCTTAACCTGGACAACACCAATCTGGTGGTCGGCACCGATTCATCCGGTGCCGAGGTACTGCATGAACGGCGGCCGGACGCACGCTGGGTATCGGCGTTCAACACCAGCCCCAGCGAGGTTCTGTTTGAGGTGTTCGAGGGGCGCAAGAGCCGCTCACCACGCCCCCAGTTGATCTACTACGGCGATGACGAATGGGCGAAGAAAGTGGCGCGTCAGCTTATCAGCGACGTGGGGTATGAGCCTCTGGATACCGGCCCTTTGCGCAGTGCCCGTTTTGTGGAACCGTTCGCCATGGTAACGGCGGAGCTGGCTTACTCCCAACCGGGCGGTCCGGAACTTGTCTACCGTTTTGACCGGCTTTGATGTGCCAGTACTGCGCTGCCGGGACGCTGAATAAAACTCTCCAGCCGTAGCAATCATTTTTTAATGATTCGCACTCATAACAGCAAGCGGGGGATACCTGTTTATCGGTGTCCCTGGCTTCTCTACCTTTGGCATTAACTGAAGCTTAGACAAGCAAGCCGCGAAGCGATCCAGTGTTCAGGGAACCGCGTTAATCTATACCGTTAACCCTGTACTAAACCGATCTCCTGAACACAGCGAGAGCCACAATGCGTCCGAAAATTATCTGTCACATGATTACCAGCCTGGATGGTCGCCTGCTTCCGGCGCGCTGGACCGACCCCGCTGACGGGGGTATCTGGGATCTGATCGAGACTCACTATGAACCCGCCGCTGCCAAATTGAATGCGCAGGGCTGGATAGTCGGTCGCAAAACCATGGCGGAATATATCGGGCAGGAGGAGCATCCGGCTTTTCTGGACACCCCTGTCGAGCGTACAAACCACGTCGCAGAGCCTGGCGCACGCCAGCTGGCCATTGCCATCGATCCTCAGGGGCGGTTGCGCCCGGAGTCCGGTGATCTAGAGGGCGAGCACCTGGTGTTGGTTCTGTCCCAGCAGGTGTCCGATGAAGCTTTGGCCAGGCTCAGGGAGGCTGGCGTCTCTTATCTGTTTGCTGGTCCTCAAGGTGATCAGCTGGAACCGGCGCTTGAGGCGCTGGGTGATGCTTTTAGTATTGAGCGTTTGCTGCTTGAGGGTGGTGGCATCACCAACGGTGCTTTCTGGGCGGCCGGACTGATCGACGAATTCAGTATGCTGATCTGCCCGACACTGGATGGTCTCAAGGGTGTTCCCAGTATTGTTGACTGCGCCAGCAGTGACCTCGACCTTCCCGGGGCGGGACAGGCGCTGCGCCTGAAATCCAGCGAAACGCTGGAGGGCGGTGTCGTCTGGCTGCGTCATCAGGTTGTGAGCGCCGGCCAGCATTGAGTTTTCATCTTGTCTGCTACAGGCAGTGCAGTATCCGCACGGGCAGCTGCCCGTAAAACTAGAAGTGTCATAGGAGCATCCAAATGACTGGACTTAGAGCGTTAACCCTGGCGACCGCCATCATTTCAACCGGTGCATTTGCAGAAGGTATGGAGATCAGCAAAAACGGCACCCGGGATACTTTTATGGGACCGGCTGACAAATTTACCGGCACCGCCTATATCGAAATGGTGTTCCCTAATAACGAGCCGTTCATGGTCAACAGCGGCAAGGTCACCTTCATGCCTGGCGCTCGATCCAACTGGCACACACATCCGGCGGGTCAGATGCTGGTCGTTACCGACGGCAAAGGCTGGGTCCAGGAAGAGGGCAAAGAGAAAGTCGTCATGGAGCCGGGCGATGTGGTCTGGTGCCCGCCGGGTGTAAAACACTGGCACGGCGCTACTGACAAGACAGCCGTTACCCATTATGCCATCCAGCAGTTTAAAGACGGCAAGAACGTCGACTGGATGGAAGCGGTAACCGACGCGCAGTACGGCGAGTAATTTCCACTCGCACCAGGGGCGGGCGTGTTCAGGCGCCCGCCTTTTACGGTTTTCTTATCTCGTTTTCTTTTCTCTAACTCCCCTGAGTCTTATCTCGAAAGGCACGCTAGAAGGCGTAACTCCTGTTGTGTATTAATAAATACAATTCATTAGTCTTAATTAATTTTGCACTCTAATCGCTGGAGTGGTGCGACCGTACAATGCTCCCACTTGAGATTATGAGAGGTCATTATGAATCACGATTTTTCTGGAAAAGTAGCCCTGGTTACCGGCGGCGCTTCAGGCATGGGGCTGGCAACCGTCAAGGCGTTTGTGAAAGCTGGTGCGGCCGTTGCGATCGCTGACATCAACGCTGAAGCCGCCCAGGCGGTTGCTGATGAGCTCGCCGCAGAGGGCGCAAAAACCCTGGCTATCGCCTGCGATGTTACCGATGAGGCGGCTGTAAAAGCGATGGTTGAGAAAACCGTCGAAACCTTCGGCAGCCTGGATGCGGCGTTCAATAACGCCGGCGTGCAGTCGCTTGCTACCGAAACCGCCGATCTGGAACGCGCCGAATTCGACCGTGTGGTCGATATCAACCTGGGCGGGGTCTGGAACTGCATGAAACATGAGCTGATCCAGATGCGCAAACAGGGTAGCGGTGCCATCGTGAACTGCTCATCATTGGGCGGTTTTGTCGGGGTACCCGGCCGTGCGGCTTACCACGCAGCCAAACATGGCGTTCACGGGCTTACCAAAACCGCGGCGCTGGAGTACGCCGCTCAGGGGATCCGCATTAATGCGGTCTGTCCGGGCATTATCGATACCCCAATGGTTGCCGGCATGAAGGAGAACGAAACCGAAGCGATGGATCTCCTGATGGAGCAGGTGCCCGCCCGTCGTTTGGGAAGCGCCGAAGAAGTAGCCGATCCGGTGCTCTGGCTTTGTGGCCCTGGCTCGACCTTCGTGATGGGTCATGCGCTGGCCGTCGATGGCGGTTATACCGTGCGTTAAGCGGGTCAGGCCATAACGGCCTCCGCCACTGGTGGTGGGCGCACCGCTCACCACCATTTTTTCCAAGACCGGGATGACGCCTGTGACCGGCTAACCTTAAATGTAAACCTTGCCCCTATGCGGCCTGTTGATCAGGTACCGCCGCACCCTAAGTTCACCTGCTTACCTTTCCCCCGTTGCTCTACGCCCGATCCTGATTTCGTCTTAAAGTCCAATATGCGGATAACCACTGCCGCATCTAAATCAGACCGCCTCAGGTCGAGTTGTCACTCAATTGATACAGTCTGCCGCACTAAAAGCAGCCTGGTGAAATCATATCTTTGAAATACCGGAATTGATCAGCTCGTAACTTGCCCAATCCCTGCCTTTGGTCTTTTATAAACTAGATAAACCGAGCGGCCCGGCACGTTTTGCTGTCGCTGATCGAGTCCTCGTAGGGGCAGCAGGATGCTGCAAATGACCAACACAGATTTTGTGAGCGAGGTTTCACGATATGGCGGTTCCATTCGGTGTAAGCAAGCAGGGGCTGGCAACTGAGGAGGGTCAGTACCGGCCGACAACGCTTTGGCGCCGTGTCTGTGGTGCGGTGCGGGAACTCGCTCAAGGAGATCGTGCCCAACCGCTCTCCGCATCCTCGCTGAAATTTGAGCCTCTCGAACCTCGCTTGCTGCTTTCAGCAGATCTGTCCTTCCTTGATAGCGGAAATACTGAAGACTATCTGGTACTGGATTACGACTCGAGCGCTGCCGAGTACCGGTTACTGAACAGTACCAGTGACGTGGTGTCCTCGGCCGCTGCATCCGGTGCCGATATCGGCGGAATAGTGGTTACCGGGCTTGACGGTGACGATACCCTTAGCGTCGACCTCGTCAGCATTGATCTCTCCAGCCTTGATTCGCTCACGCTCACTTTTCTTGGCACAGGTTCCGATACCCTGGAGCTCAAAGCCGACACCGATTTTGAACTGTCTGATGCCGGCATCGATATCGGTACTGATCGCATCGATATACTGGGTGGCTTTGAAGTCGCCGATATCGCTGGGGGTACCTCAGATAACACCTTAACCCTGTCTGGCTGGAGCGGAAGCTTTAGTTTTGACGGTATGGGAGGTAGTGGAGACACCCTCCGAGGTACGGATAACGCAAACCAATGGCTTGTCACCGGCATCGATCGGGGCACGCTTAACGGCTCCTCGTTCGAAAATATCGAGAACCTTGTTGGCGGTATTGCCGATGACAGCTTCGTGTTCAGTGACGGTGCCGGTCTGACCGGAACTGTAGAAGGGGGGGTAGCACCGGGCGGCACCAATGTTGGACAGACACCGCCGGCAGCAGCCATAGATACGCTGGATTTCGCAGCCTATACCAGCAGCATTGAGGTCGACCTGGGGACGGCTGATGCAACGGCAATAGGCGGATTTAGCGGAATAGACCGGTTTATCTCTGGCGCTCATGCCGGTGACGAACTCATCGCCTCCGCCATCGACACGCAGTTCAAAATCACCGGCGTTAATGCCGGCGAAGTCGGTAATTACAGCTTCCAGAACTTTGAAAATCTGACCGGCAGCGCGCCTGAGGGAAGCGTATTTCTGTTCGATCAGGCGGGCAGCCTCAGCGGTACCATAACGGGTGTAGGTACTAACGACAGTTTCGCGGTTTACGATGCATTAAGCAGTAATTATGTGGTTTACATGCCCGCTGGGTTCGATGTCTCCGGTACGACAACCTTCCTGGGCAAAATCATCAACTATGCCGGGATGGACCAGTTCACTGTCCTGCAGGGCAATGATGCCGACAGGGTTATCAAGGGCACCTTCTTCTCTGACATCTGGACCCTGGAGGCGGATCCGACCCCCGGATACATGCACATTAAATTCGAAGGTTTCAGCTTCTTCAATCCGTTCACGCAGGTTACGACCGATGTTCAGCTGTTCAAGACGCCGACCAGCTCACTTACCATTGAACTGCTCAACGGCGCCGATCAGTTAACGGTTAACTCGGTTGCCGATGATTTTGCCGCGGATCTGCTGCTTTACGGTAACCACGAAGGCAACCCAGCCACGATTGAAGATCCGTTGGTCGACACCATCACCTTTGCTGGAGACGTCTCAACCGGCGGTGGGTACCTTGAAGTCTTCGCCGACCATATCAAGGTGAACGATGGGGTCACACTATCGGCACGGGATGCAACAGACCCGACCGATGCCGATGACATCGTATTCCGTGCCCGTCGGATCAATGTTCCGCAACTGGAAAATCTTTCACCGTTAATGGTGCAGGATAAACACGTCTCGGTGGATATAGGTGCAGGCGCAACGCTGACTGCGGGTGGTGTCTACCTGATCGCCCAGGGTGAGGATCGCAGCTTCTCTGATATTAACGGTATCAGCAATGTGGTCGACCAGTTTGTAATCGGTTCAGTGGTGAGCAAACTCAACGACCTGACCGCATTACCTGCCAAAGTAGTCGTGCGCAGCGCGACAGCAGACGTGACAGTGCGGGATGGCGCCAATCTGATCGGTGACTACGCGGTGGGGATCTATTCGAGTGCCTCCACAGAAAGCACCGGCGTCGCCAAGAGCAAGTTGTTCAGCATCGGATATACCGGATCATTCGCCAAATCAACCGTTGATATCCAGAGCGGGGTAACTATTGAGTCGGGCGAAACCGTGGTTATTACATCGGATGCGGCTGCCACATCTGAGATTGAAACCGAAACCGCGCGAGATCTGGGAGACGTTAGAGGTGGCGCTTCATCTCAGGTTGCTGTGTCGGTGGCGGTGGCCAATGCTGATGTTACTTCGCTTCTGACGGTAGCTAAGGGCGCTACGATAACCGCAGGCAAGACCGCCAACATCAGTGCTGGTGGTGAGGTTGACGCCAGCGCGAGCGCGACTTCAGGTCTGCATTCAAATGGCGCAGCCGGTCTCGCATTCGGTATCGAGGTGACCACTGCAGATATCGATACCCGCGTCGATGGTGTAGTCACAGCAAAAATGGAGCCCATCGAGCGTATCGAAGGTGATCCGACGTCGTTGAGCACGCCTCTTGTCAAAATCGAGATCGATCCGCTAATGGCCAAGTTCGATAAGATCGGCAAGATCGACTACACCAATGAAACGATCCAACTCGACGACAATAACAACGGTGTTATCGACGCCAACGAAAACACAGTAATAAGTTTTTCCGATCTCGCAGCCGGCGCGCGTCCCACCGATCCGGGGTATATCGACTATTTCGGCAACACAATCAATCTTGGTCACCATACATTGTTGACTGAGGATGTTATTGAGTACGGCAATCAGCGGGGCAACAGCATTGGTGGCCTGAGGGATGGTGGCAGTTATTTCGTCATCAATGTCGAAGATGACGCGAACACCAACTTCAACGAAGGCACCCTGATCCAGCTGGCAACCACCGACTGGAAAGCAATTGAAGGCGATGCGATAAACCTTGATTACACGACGCTCGGTGTTGACGTAGACACCAACAAAAAAGATTTCAAAGTTGGTGATATTGGCGACGGTACCAACGGCATCGAGAAAAACGCCATCGTGCTGGAAAACGCAGTGGGCGGATCCACCTTCGCCCTGGGCCAGGCTGTTGTGTACCGCGAGAATGGTGCAGCACCGATTAAGGGGCTGGTCGACGGCAATACCTACTATGTAATAGCCAACACTAACGAGTTTAACTTGCAGGGCGATTTTCGTATCGCCGATAAACAAGTCATCAAACTGGCTGAGAGCGAAAATGAAGCCCTCGCTGGCATAGCGATCGAAATCGAAAAACCTGCCAGTGGACCTGACACGGGGTATCGCCTGGAAGCCAAGCATGTGCTCGACTCCGGCTTTGCTACCGGGATTGGCGTATTGGCTTCTCTGGATGCTAGCGATTCGGCAAGCGCTGAGGCTGGTCTGGAAAGCAACGACAACAGTGATGCCACCTCGTTTGGACAAAAGGTCACAGGCGTTAAGGATAAGGTCAATGACACTATTCTTAACCACATCCTTGGCAAGCTGACCGAAGACTACAAGCCCCCAGCAACATCTGGCGCCTCGACCAGCATTAACGTAGCAGGTGCGCTGGCATTCAGCTTTGCAAACCACACTGTCGAATCCCATGTGGGCGGCACCGCTTCGCTGAAATCCAACGAAGATATCGAGGTCAAAGCGGAAATCGACCAGTCGCTACAGTTGTCGGCTCAGAGCGATACCGAGCCCCAGAACACCTCCGAGGGTGGAACCGGCGCCAGCGCTCCGACCACGGTCAGTGTTGCTGTCAGTGCGGGTATATTTAATAACACCGCCAAGGCCACCGTTGAACAGGGCGCCGAACTGGATGCACTGCGCGCAACCCGTGTGATCGCCGGCACCAATTACCCCTTGCTGACGCGTTTTGACGAATATGTACCGCTGTCCACTGGCGAACTGCTCGATCAATTGCAGAACGATGGGTATGACACCTTCAATGACTACCTCGATGGCAGCCTGGGTATCGAATCCAAACTGCTGAATACCTTTGCCCGCAGTACCGCCAAAGCAGACAAGTTGAGCATCGCCGGCTCGGTGAACCTCTTGGTCATTACCAACGATACCCAGGCCGTTGTTCAGGATGAGGTTAAGATCAACCAGGACACTGATTGGCGCGATGATAATAGCAACCCGCATCCCAATCAGGCCGATCGACAAGCTGACAGCAAGGGCGAGCAGGTGGTCTCGGTAGAGGCGACCAACTACCTCCAGTTGATCAATGTCACCGGTAACTTCCAGTTCAGTCTGCCATCTATCAGTATCGACCCGCTGTCACCGGACTGGGACCTTGATACAACCATTGCGCCGCTGGGTTCAGAGAGCAAGCGCGGGGGCTTTGGTGGTTCAATCAATCTTCAGTTCCTGAACAATACGACCCACGCATTGGTTCAGGGCGAGGCTGAGATCTTCAGTGGTGCCGATGGCGGCTTCAACATGAAAGCCGAAGAGGCGATCTTCAATTTCAATTTCACCCAATCGGGCGCGAATGCCGGGCGCGTTGCAATAGGCGGCTCCTTCGCTTACCTGAAACAGGTCAGCGACAACGTCGTCCAGCTGTCGAACAGTGCCTCGGTGACCGGGCGCAATGTTCGCCTCTATGCAGGGAGTCTTGAGACCCAGATCAGCTGGGTGGGTGGTATTGCCTTTGGTTCCGGGCTTGGCGTAGGCGCGTCCGTCGGCATCAACGATGTGTTCCGCGAAACCTACGCGGTCATCGGCGATCGGACGAAGCTTCAGAGTGCCGGCGGTGCAGGCAGTTCACCTGCCACTCACATCGATGTGGCTGAAGAGGTGGATCTGCTGGCCAAGGTGGATGGTTTTATCGCCTCTTTCGCCGTCGCCGGTACCAAAATCAGCACCGACCCGGATCAGCCGAGCGTACCCCAGAACGTACCGCTCAAGGCGCAGTCCGTGCTGGGCACCAATCAGGAGGCTCCGCCGACCGGTATAGGCATAGCCGCAGCCGTTTCGGTTAACTCGGTAACCGACAACACCCAGGCGTCGATTCAGGGTAGCGGATTGATCAGCGCCGATAAGGCAAACCTGCTGGCGGAAAACGACATCTTTGAGCTAACGATCACCGGAGGAGCCGCATTCGTTGGAGGCAGGAGCCAGTCCAGCGGGGGGGCATTAGCCGGGGCTTTCAGTCTGAATGACCTGGATACCACCACGCGCGCCTTCGTCATCGATACCGACCTGGATCTGGCCGCAGACCTTGGCATCGAGGCCGTACGCAAGGGTGACCTGATCAGCATCAGTGCCGGTGTGGGTGTGACGACCCTAAAAGAGGGTATTTCGGTCGCCGGCTCCGTATCGATTAACCAGATTTTTAACACCACAGAAGCTTATCTTGCGGGTAGTGATTCCAATGTGGACGGAGACCTGTCGATAACTGCATCCAACACAGCCAGCATGATTGCGGTTGGTGGTGGTGTCGCGTTCGGCGGTAAGGGCGGGGTTGGCTTGGGCGTTGGCGCCAATATGCTTGGTACCAGCGATACGCCGACCCTCACCCAGGCTTATATAGCCGATTCGTCGCTGAAGATGGCCGGTGGCGCCGTTAAGGTATCGGCCATCAATGAGGATGCCGGAGACGACCCACGCATCGTAGCGATTGGCGCCAGTATCGCTGCAGGAGGGAAAGACAGTTCGTTCGGTTTGGGCGTTAACCTGTCGGTTAATCTGATCTACGCCGATACCAATGCTTACCTCGATAACAGCAGCATTACCGAGGTAGCGGGAAGCTCAACCCCGGTTTCGGTAACAGTGTCAGCCAAAGACACCTCGAGCATCTTTACCATCGGCGGTGCTGTCGGTATCTCTGCGGAAAATGCGTTTGGCGCCGCTATCGCGATCAATATTATCGACAATGATGTCGCCGCCTATCTGAAGAACAGTACCATCGATATCGACGGCAATCTCATCATTGAGGCGGTTGGCACATCGGATATTTACTCCTTCAGCCTTGGTGTAGCGGCCAATTTTAGCGGCGAGGGCAAGATCGCAGGGGCCGGCTCGGTCAGTGTCAATGAACTTGGCGGGTCCACCCAGGCTTACATCCGCGGAACAGGTGGGGACTCAGTGGCTGCAGATGGGCAGGTCAAAATTACTGCCGATAACCGGTCCACCATCGAAGCGATTGCGGGTGGAATTTCACTGGCCATCCCGTTCATATCAGGAACCAGCGATGCCTCCGGCGAAGGCGGAGGCGCCGCAAGCGGTGCGGTTGGCATCTCGGTTGCGGTTAACGAGATTGGTAAAGAAAGCGATCGCGCTGAGACTCTGTCTTTTATCGACGGTTTACCAGTCGAATCGGACGGCAATATCTTGCTGCATGCCACCGCCCTCCTGGCGATCAATGCGGTGACCTTTGGCGGCTCAGGGAGTATTACCAAGGACTCCAGCCGTAAGTTTGTCGGCACCGGTGCCGGTGCAGGATCGGGTAATACCATCTGGAGCCGCACCAAGGCTTATATCCTCGGCAGCCAGAAAAGCGGTGGTTACGGTGTCTTGTCGAACCAGGGCAAAGTTGAACTCATCGCCAATGACAATAGCACGATCACCGCCGATGCAGGCGGTGTGGCACTGGCTTTAAAACTCGGCAAAGGATCGGGCGCTCAGCTTGCGATCGGTATCGGCGGCGCCACCAATGATATTTACAGCGAGATCGATGCCAGGATCGAAGACTCGACAGTCAAGGCACAAGGGGACGTCATACTCGATGCCGGTATGCAGCCCATCGGTGATGATCCATCGATCCGTGCGTTGACCTTCGGCGTCGGAGTTCAGGTTACCCCGGCGAAGGGTAGTGGCCTGAATCTTGGCGGCGGTGCCGGCTTCTCTATCAACACCATACGCAACACTCTCAATGCCAGCATCGAAGATTCCAGCGACGTGGTGTCGGGAAGCGGCTCAGTCGAGCTTACCGCCTCAGACAAGACAAGCATCGATGCCGACGCGGCGGGCATCGGCATTATGGTGAAGATCGGCGGGGGCAGTGGCGCTAATGCCGGATTGGGTATCGGCGTAGCACTGAACGATATCCAGAACGGCATCACCGCGATGGTCGAGGATTCGACCGTCAGCGCCGACCAGGATGTCGCCTTGATCGCGGAGTCGACCAACACGGTCAACGCACTGTCGATCGGCGGCGCTGTGAACGGTCAAATTGGTCAAGGTAACGGCTTCAATCTGGCAGGCGGCGGTGCCGGCACCAAGAACACCATAAAGAACACCATTGACGCTCACATCAAGGGCAGTAACGGCACTAACGGCACTCCGGGCGTGGAAGCCAAGAACGGCAGCGTATTGCTGACCGCAAGCGATGACTCCAGCATCGTCTCGGATGCCGGTGGTGTAGGTGTATCGTTCAATATATCTACCGGTAACAGCACGGGGGTGAACCTGGCGATCGGCGTGGGTGTCGCGGTCAACGACATCGGCAACAAGTTGTACGCCGTGATCGACGATTCCACGGTAACTGGTGACGATGTCTCATTGATCGCCAAATCCAATACCTCGATTGACACCCTTAGCATCGGTGTTGCGGCCGATTTCAGTGTCAGTACCGGCAAGAGCAATGGGCTCGATCTAGGTGTGGGCGCGGCGGTATCGGTCAATAGTGTGGAAAACACTATCGAGGCCGCAATCAAGGGTGGCAGTGATGTCACTGCCGATACCGGCGACGTGACCCTGAGCGCCACGGATGGGGCTGCTGACGATCCAACGATCATTACCACCGATTCCGGTGCTGCGGCCTTCGCGGCGTCGATCAGCACCGGCGGTGGCGCTCGTGCGGCCATCACGGGTGGCGTGGCTGTATCGCAAAGTACGATACGCAACACTATCAAGGCACACATCGACAATTCGTTGGTAGAAGCCAAGGATGCCTTGTCGATCACCGCGACCTCGAACACCGAGATCGACACCTTCGCCTTCAGCGCGGCCGCGTCGATTACTGTCACAGTGGGCAACGGTGCCTCAGGTGCGGTTGGTGTGGCGTATGTGGGTACCACCAACACTATCGAAAACGCCATTCAGGCCTATATCACCGATAGTAACGACCTCTCGGACGCAACCTTGCCGGGTATCAAGGCCGGCAGCGGTGGCATCACTATGCTGGCGCAGGACAACTCTTCGATCGTGGCAGACTGGGTTGCCGTCTCGGTGGGCGTGGCGGTCGGCGTGGGCGAAGGAGTGTCAGCGGCCGGGGCCGTGTCGCTGGTATTCGCCGAGAACTCCATCGATAACCTGGTCGAAACCTATATCAAGAATTCCGCGGTCCAGACGGACGGTGATATCCAAATTGACGCAGCGTCCGATCGCGACCTGACCGCTAAGGGCGTTGTTGTAAGTGCCAGTGTTGCCATCCAGGTCTCCAAGGACTCGCCGATTGGCCTCGCCGTGTCCGCCATCTATGTTGAAGGGAGCAATACCATCGGAGCCACTGGTGGTACCCACGCCTATATTGATGGCGGCTGGGTGAGCGCGTCCGGCGACATCGGTATCAATGCAACCGACGATGAGAGCCTGTACTCGCACCTCACCGGGGTCGGTGTGTCTATCAGCCTGTTGTCGGTGAGCTACGTCGAAGTCGATTCCACCAATACCGTGAATGCCTCGGTCGATGCCTATATCAAGGACGCCAGCGTGACCTCGACCGAAGGTGGTATCGAGGTCAAGGCCTACTCGGATGCCTTTGTCCATAGCAAGCCTGTGGGTGCCTCGGTCAGTGTCAGTATCGGCGGGTCCGTTTCCAAGCTCATTTCAGCGGCAACGATTCAGGGCCACGTCGAGGCAGCGGCCACGGGCAGCGCCAATCTGCAGGCGGCAAATGGGGCGGTGAGCATCTTGTCCACCTCCGCTCACGGCGCCTTGAGTGATCTGGATGGTGGCTCGGGTGCAATCGGCGTATCGGTCAATCTGGTAAGCAGTAGCGCGACTATTTCCGCCGATACCAGTGCGAATGTGGGCAGCGGTGTCACCGTCAACGGAGATACCATCACGATAGAAGCGGATGTCCGTAACTCCTCGCACTACGTCAGTGGTGTCGACCCCGAGTCGTCTGTGGAAACCGGTACCCGTACCGCCAAGGCGTACCTCACCACTGGTGGTGTGGGCCTGCTCGGCAGTGGCACTGGTAATCCAGGTGACATTAGCGAAGACGATGCCGCGCAGACTATCGCCAGGATCACAGGTTCTGTGAAAGCCTACATCGGAAAAGGGGCAGACATTGATGCCAAAGGGCTTGTTGATGTGGATGCCGATGCGAAGAACTTCGCCCGTGCGAAATCTGATGGTGGTGACGGCGCTATCGGCATCGCGGTGAGCCTGTTCACCACTAAGGCGATCGTTGGCAGTGGCGAGGGCGATAGCGACCGCTTGGGTATCACCCAGGCCTATGTGGATGAAAACAGCACTGTGGATGCAGGAAGCCTGCGCGTGGCGGCCGACGGACGCAGTGAAGCCGATGCGCAGATGTTGGGTGTTGATATCGGCTTACTGGGCGGTGGAGGACGTCTTGAAGGGTTGGGGCGTGTCGATGCCGATGTGGATGCGCATATAGGCGCGGCCAAAGGTGCAACCACTCCTCTGCGTGCAACGGTAGAAGTGAGTGGTTCGGTCACCTTAGAGTCGACCATGTCTGAGAAGGCTAGCGCTGATGTGGACGGAGGTTTCGGGTCGGTTGGTATTGGTGGGGGTGAATACTTTGGCCACAGTTACATCGGTAGTGCCGGTAAGGCTTACGTTGGCGACAATGTGAAGATCACCGCCGATTCACTGTCGGTGAAACTGATTAACCCTAATGCTTCGGCCAGTGATCCGCTCAGTCGTTTTGCGGAATCCGATCTGGTGATCGGAGGCGTTGGTCTGGTTGGTTCCGGAAATAGGGTTGAAGCACACGCCACGATTACCGGTAACCTCGAAGCCTTTATCGGTGACGACACAGAGATCACAGTCACCAATGCGCTAGTGGTGGATGCCCAATCACAATCCACCGCGGATTCCTCAACCAACGGCGGCAACGGCTCAGTTGGCATATCGGTAGGCGTTTATGAAAGTCTGGCAACCGTCGGCAGCGGCGAGTCTGATACCGCCCGTCTAGGCGTTACACGCGCTTATATCGGCGAAGGCGCAACGATCAACGTCGGTAGCGCTTCTGTTGTTGCGGATGCGCGCAATAAAGCGGTCAACGAAATGTTGGGCGTGGATATCGGTCTGCTTGGCGGCGGTGGTGACCTGACTGGCAAGAGCCGTGTCGATGCGGACGTGGATGCGCATATTGGTACTGACATAGACGACACTACGGCTTCACGCACAACGCTGAATTCCGGCGGAGCGGTAACGGTCGAAGCGACCATGGCTGAAAAAGCGACGATCGACGCTGATGGGGGCTTCGGATCAGTCGGTATTGGAGGGGGGCAGTACCGCGCGCATGCTTACATCGGCAGCGACGGCAGGGCCTATGTCGGCGACAATGCGAAAATCACCGCCGATTCGTTATCAGTGAAGCTGATTAACCCTAACGCCTCGGCCAGTGATCCACTCAGTCGTTTTGCGGAATCTGATTTGGTGATCGGAGGCGTCGGTCTGGTTGGTTCCGGAAGTCGGGTCGAGGCACACGCCACGATTATTGGTAACCTCGAAGCCTTTATCGGTGATAACACCGAAATTACCGTCACCAACGCATTGCAGGTGGAGGCGAAGTCGCAGTCCACGGCGGACTCTTCCACCAACGGCGGCAACGGGTCGGTCGGCATATCGGTAGGCGTTTACGAGAGCCTGGCGAGGGTGGGGAGCGGTGAGTCAGACACGGCACGTCTTGGCGTCACACGGGCGTATATCGGCGAAGGCGCGACAATCAACGTAGGCAGTGCTTCAGTGGTTGCCGATGCACGCAACGCGGCGGTCAATCAAATGCTGGGCGTGGATATCGGCCTGCTTGGCGGCGGTGGCAACTTGACCGGCAAGAGTCGCGTAGATGCGGATATTGATGCGCACATAGGTACGGGCCGGGATGACAGCAGCGCTTCGCGTACCACCTTGAATTCAGACGGTGCGGTCAAGGTTGAGGCGACCATGGCGGAAAAAGCGACAGTCGACGCCGACGGTGGTTTTGGCTCGATTGTCGTCGGCGGGGGCGAATATGCCACCTATGCCGATCTGGCCAGCAATGGCGCGGCTTATCTTGGTGATAACGTAAAAATCACTGGCGATTCGTTGTCAGTGAAGCTCCTTAATCCCAACGCTTCTGACAGTAATTCGCCGCAGAACCGGTTCGCAGATACGGATATGACCATCGGCGGCGTCGGTTTAGCCGGCTCAGGTACCAATGTCGATGCGTCATCCAGTATCAAGGGTAATCTGCAGGCTTTTATCGGTAAGGATGCCGATATCACAGTCACGAATGCGGCACAGATCACCGCCACATCCCGGTCGTCGGCGATCACTGAAGCACGTGGCGGTAATGGCTCGGTAGGGATCTCAGTCAGTCTATTCGATGTGATCGCAACAGTCGGTACAGAAGACTCCGATAGCTCACGCCAGGGAGCAACTATCGCCTCGGTTGGCGAGGGCACCACTCTGAATGCCGGTAGTCTGACGATTAAGGCCGATGCCACCAACCTGGCAGATAGCGACATCCTTTCGGTGGCCATCGGTTTGGTGGGTGGTGGCAACGGCGTCAATTCAGAGGCGTATATCGATGCCGATGTGGAAGCCTATTTCGGCACTCAGGAAAATGACACCACCGCTAAGGCAACGACTGCAAACATCGACGGGTCAATCTCGGTCAAGGCAGAGTCATCCGCATCAGCTACTTCAGATGCTGGAGGCGGCGGTGGCAGTCTTGGCATTAACGCCTCAACGTTCCAGGTTAATGCAGGTACAAGCGGCGATACCCTGGCATATCTCGGTGATAAAGCTGATGTAGATGGCTCAAGCCTCAGCATCGAAAGCACAGTGTCCAAGGCTGATGCGGTCGCAAAGATTACCGCAGGCTCCGGTTCAATTGTCGCGGGTGGCGGGAAGGTTGACGCTTCAGCGGTCAGTGAGGGTAAAAGTCACGCCTATATTCGCGACAATGCGACGGCCGATATCTATGACGGACCGGTCAAGGTGGAGGCAAGTTCGTCCTCCTATGCCAAAGCCGATTCCCTTATCGCCAGTGGCGCAATCGGGATTAATGGCGCAACAGCTTATGCAAAGCCAACCAATACCGCCGAGACCAAGGCCTGGATAGGCAGCAGTAGCACAGTAAACTCCTTACTTGATAGCGCCACAGCGGCTATCGGTGCAACGCTTGGCGCAGGCGATGTAAGTGTAATCGCTTCAGCGCTGGCTGAAGCCGACGGTAAATCTGAACGTTACGGTGGTGCGGTACTCGGCGATGGCGGCGCAGCAAAAACTACTCTGACCCTGAGTCCGACCCTGAAAGCCAGTATCGATAGTAGCGCAACAGTAAATGCCGCTGCAGATGTTCGCGTCACGGCTGACTTCCTCAAAAACAGCACCTCGATAGATGCAGACATCGATGCGGTCAACGGAGATCTGATAACAGTTAATGATCTTCCGCTGACCACTGGCACCATTGTGACCCTGAACGGACGCGAGCACGCGGTACTGGATATGGGCGGCGACGACATTTACTTATTGGGCGCCGCGTTAGATCTGGATGCTATTGATGGTTTGGAAGATGTGGAAGGTCTGGGGGATATAGCCGATCGCGAAGGCCTGGCTGGTGTGGATCTATCGCGTGACAGCATCAGTTTCTCCGCGCCCCACCTGTTTGAGGATGGTGACGAAGTCGAGTTGTACAGCCTTGAAGGCAGCATCGGCGGATTGTCGGAAGGCAAGACCTACTACGTCCGAGTCATCGATGATCAGACCATCAAACTGTCCGAAACCAAGATCACCGATTCGGTCTTTGATACTAATCAACTCAGTGACTTCTCAGTGGCCCAGGTCGATAACGATAGCATCGAGATCGTGGACCATGGCTTCGATGATGGTCAGGCGGTTACATATCGCGCCCCGGACGCTATCGTAGAGTTCAACGTCAGCTCCGTGGATATTACCACGGACAGTAACCACGACCCGTCGCTTAACAGTCGTGGCGAGGTGATTCACAACAGTTCTCTGAACAACATCTTTATCGAAAGCCACGGTTGGAACGGTGGCGATAAAGTTCTTTATCGCGATTTGTCTAAGGAGTTGCCGATTGGCGGTCTCTCGAACGATTCGACGTACTATGTGATTGACGACAGCGTCAACACAATCCAACTCACCGACGCCTACTCGGTTGTCAGCTCACTGACCTTCGCTCAGTCAGAATCAGGCGACACTATCAAACGAAACGACGGATTGACCTGGGCTGAGTTCGGATTTAAGGAAAATCAGCAAATCACCCTGGAAGGCGACGTTAATGCGACCTACATGATCGCCTCTTTAAGTAACGATATTTTGACCCTGACTGTGAAAGAGCAGGTCGATGAAGGTGACTTTGGTACTACCGATGTCTATCAGGACGCATTGGAGCTGACGCCTGATCTGAGTGACTCTACGAACCCCGGCCTTTACAGCCTAATTCGCACCGGTGAAATGGCGATCGATGGATTGGTCGACGGTCAAACCTATTACGTCAAGAAGCTCAGCGATGACAGTTTCCAGCTCGCTGACAGCGTCGATGGTGCAGCGCTGACGCTGGACGATACCGGGTTGTTTGACAGCGCGAAGCACCGTATTGGCACTGAAGGCATCGATTTTACATCCGCCAGCGGTGAACACTGGCTGACACTCGAACTTGATAAACTCGCGACGCCGGTAGCGGCCGGCCAGACGCTTTACGGTCCGGGAGGCCTCGATCTGGTCAGCTACCTGGGTACCCAGGGCGATGGCCAATCCAGCGCCGCCGCAAATGGCGCGGGAGGTGCGCTCGGGGTTTCGGCTGATACACCAGAAGCCAATAGTACTGTGAACCTGTCAGTGGATGCCTACATAGGTTCTTCGACGCATATTACCGCCGTTGGTGGAATCGAAATATCTGCTGACTCCGCTATCGATGTGAGCGGGACCTCGGACGCTCGGGGCGGCGGCGCAATCAGAGTCGGCCAGGCGAAAACAGACACCGACATCAAAACCCATTCCGTGGTCGCCGAGGTCGGCACCAATGCTGTGCTCATTGCCGGCTGCGACATCATCATGAATGCCGATTCTGACACCACGGCGAAGGGCGTTGCGATCGCCAAGGGGGGCGGCATTATCGCCAATGCCGATGTTAAGTCCGACGCATCGGTGAACTTCAAGAGCCTGGTCAAGATTGGGGGCGGGGCAAGTCTCGAATCGGATCGCCATATCGATCTGACCAGCGATGCCAAACTTGATGTCACCACCGAAGCCGAGACCTTCACCGGTGGAGCGATTGGCTGGGCAGGTGCGTATTCGAACGAAGACGGCGATGGCGGAAATGACAACAAATACGGCGTGCATATCGACGGTAACTCCACCGTGGATATCGGCATCGGCGCGAACATAACCGGCGATACGGTAAACATGTATGCGCTTATTTCGGAGCTTACGGCCAATGCACGTGCCGGCGCGCAGTCGTTTATTACCCTGTTGCTTGGCGCTTCTACTGCGTATGCGGAAGCGAACGCCAACATCGACACCATGGCTGAAGTGATTCTGCGCGGTGATTCCAGCGGCAATTCTGATGAGACGCGTATCACCGGTAGGCATGGCGTGGATCTTCGTGCCAACTATAAAGATGTCGATATCGAACGTAAGGCGAGCCGCCTCGCCGTCGGTATCATTCCGCCCCAGGAGGCTTCAGCCGGTGGCGTTATGACCATTGATGCCGAAGTGGATACGCAACAGGGTGTTGCCGTCATCGCCGGCGCGCGGGCCTCCGACAGCCCATTGGCTCACCCCGTCGATAGCGACATCAACGCCTTGGCACTCTATGTTCAATCCGATGTGATAGGTGGTGTTGACAATAAAACCGGCAAATGGCGGGTGCATACAGAGACTGGCTATTTCGACCATACCCATTCCAATCCATCAAATAGCGCCCGCATCAAGTGGGATGCAAATGTGGAAATTCTTGGCGGGCCCGGCGGTGCGCCTGAACTGGTGATCGACGATACCGGCAAGATCGTTCACCTGAACAATGTGACCGTCAGCAAAGGTACAACCACCTACAGCGAGGGCGAGTCCCTTAAGGATGTCGATGACTTCGATGTCAGCGTGACCAACTCAGGCTATGCCGACATCTTGATGCAGTCCCAGAATGACATCAGAAACAACGTGCTGTCGGAAGGGCCGGACTTCATCTTCAATGACAACCTTCCGGATGTGCGTATCGTCGATTACTCCGGTGAGAATATGCATCTGGAGAAAATCGACGTCATTTACAGCGGTACTGCCAAGCCTGTTGTTAAACTCGATTCCGGGGACGATGTCATCACCAACGATACCAGCGCCTCTGATGGCGATGCCACGCTTGAGTTCTATATCAAGCATCGCCTGTCGACCGTTGGTACGATCATCGATGTACAAAAGCTCAATAGCAGTGGAGATATCTACATTGATGGCGTTATCAATAACCCCGGTGGCTGGACGCGCATCATTAATACCGAGACGGTTGCCGATCACTCAGCACAATCCGGCGATATCTTTGGAAGCGCGAACGGCGTAATCCGTACCAACCAGCTCGATATCGAAGCGACCGAAGGTAGTATCGGCAACTCAGACGCCACCCGGGTGGAGGTGCAGCTGGTCCGGAGTACCGACCTTTACGATAACTCCATCCGCGAAGTTGAACTGCTGGCCATGGCCGGCGACGATTCAAATGACCATATTTTCCTTGGGCTGCAGGGGCTTGACCGCGTAGTCGGCAGCACCGGCCCGTTCAAAGTCCAGGTACAGCGTGTTCAGGCTGGTGGTGATATCGATATCGTGCTGCACGACAGCAAACACCAGACCGGTGCCGGTACGGTCGGGAAAGTGCAGGTTATCTCTGATTCCGATAATTACGACGCTGACCACAACAGCCACTTCCGCAATGACGGCTCATTAGGTGGCCGCGACCCAGCAGCCTTTGCCAATACTGACGATGCGACGCTGAGCAGTGAATATGTGTTCGCAAACAGTCGCGAAATCGATAACAACGCGCTTGGGTTCCGCCTGTTTGCCGATGCATCGGCACCCTGTGACAAACCCGAAAACTGGTTCAGCATAATCGCCGATGGCCGTTTCCGTATCGGAGCCGCGCTTGGGTCAGTCAAGCCCGGCCTAATCGCCGGTGGCGATATCAAGGTCCGTGATGACGAGGGCAAGGCCGACACAACCGGTGTTGCCGCCGATCAGGGCAGTACACCGACAATCGATCTCCTCGCCTTCACTGATCTGGCCAACAACGGCACCGGCTATATCGACGTCAATGTTGATGGCGACTTGTCCGTGCTCGAGACTTCCGGTGATCTGCGCTCCGGATTGATTCGCTCGCGTACCGGTGATGTATTACTGGTAGCACCCGATTCCATCCTCGACGGTGCCGATGCTATCGGCACCGATGTGATGGGTCGAACCCTGGTATTGCTCGCGGCCAAAAATCCAGACAGCCTGGTGACCTCGGTCGATCCAACCGAGATCATCAGTATTGAAAGTGCCAAGACGCACAATGTAGGCCGTGGTGGCAGTATCGGCACCTCGGCCAACTTCCTCGAGATCGATTCATCCAATCCAACCAATGGCACTCTGACCGCAGTTGCCGATAATGGCATCTATCTCACCGAGACCAGTGGCGATCTGCGCTTGAACCGCGTTGATTCTAGCCGCGGCAATGCCTCGTTGGTGACTCTGGCCGGTTCGATTATTGATGCCCGCTCTGGTGCGGGTTTGGTTACCGATGTGGCCGTCGTTAAAGCCAACAGCATCGATATGCAGGCTAATGGCGGCAGTGTCGGTCAGGCCTCCGGCAACGGCGGTGATATTGAGATCGATTCCCGCCGCAGGGGGTTCGGAGATGTGGGTCTGGAAGCCGCCAATGAAATCTATGTCACCGAGGTGGCCGGCACGCTGCGACTGGTGCAGGCGCGGACGCCCATCTACTCCGGTACTTCCGGGGGCGGCAACGTCCATCTAACCGTACGTGAGAGCACAAACGCCAACTCCCTGAACGAGAATCTTAACCTTCTGGCCAGGGGTAGCGTTCTGTTCGCCGAGGATGCGCCGCGCACGGTCAGTGATGGTTATATCCGCGCCGGCGGCTGGGTGGTATTGCGGATTGGCGACGACCTGATCGACCATGTGAACACCACAATCAGCGCGGGCGGTCGGATCGATATTTACCTGGATGACCTGAACAACGGCACGACAAACGGTGATTTTGGCTATGGCGCCGACACCACCCTGGTGGGCACCCTGACGCCGGGAACGGGCAAGGCCACCAGTATCTTCGGCTTTACTGACGTCGACCGTATCACCTTCGATCAAACAACGCTTGGCGGTTATACGCGAGTTTACGGCAGCAACCTCAAGACACCCGCCAACAACACTGCACCAACAGGCGACGGGGAAGACATCTTCACCGTCTACAAACTCCAATCGATGCCGGTGGGTACCCTGACCCTGGATGGCCAGTCCGGTGCTGACTACTACACGGTTGTGACTCAGGGTAGCCAGAACGAAGACCGCAACTACATTATCAACGTGCTGGATACTGGCGCGCCCGATGACGGCGTGGATGAGTTGTCGATCTTCGGTTTTGATTCTTCAAACAATGGCAGCGATCCGGATAACCAGGGGCTGCCATATGCCACCGACGATATATTCCTGCTGCGCGGCCTGACCGCCATCGCTGGATTGGGCGGCGACGAGTCCGCCGATCGCCCGGCGTTTGTTGCTCTGCTGCACGGCAGTGTGGCAGATGCGCGGGCGGGATCCTCCAGCGCTGTTGAGCGCATCAATTACGATTCAGCAATCAACGGCCGCCTCAACGTATTTGGCCTCGGTGGTAACGACTATTTCGCCACTGACGACAATAGCGCCATCACCACACTGGATGGCGGTGCAGGCGACGACAGCTTCCAGATCGGCCAGTTGTATGGCACCAAGCGTGATACTGCAGCACAGCTGGCAGAAAACGATGTGTTCGCCACGGTGGCGACCACCCGTGGCTGGCTCTCCAAAGGCAACAGCTCAGCTCTGGTTGCCCAGGGTGGCTCGGGTAACGATTCATTCAGCGTCTACTCCAACCAGGCGGTGCTGCGTCTGGAAGGCGACGCCGGAAATGACCTGTTCACTATCCGTGCGCTGGCCCTGGCCGATACCGGCGATGGCACCGCGAAGGAAGGGGATACCAAAACCTACGAGGATGGTGGCGACACCAAGGTAGCGACCTTCCACGACGGGATCTGGTGGCAGACCTACGATGCCGAACATCCCGAAAACAACGTCGCGCTGCCGGCACTGACCAGTGGTTTCTCTACCGCGGCTCAGACCGATATCCGGACCGGCGCTGGCCAGAACCAGGTGCAGTACAACATCAATGCCCCGGTTTCCGTTGATGGAGGCTCGGGCTTTGACAAGCTGGTGGTACTTGGCACCGAGTATGCCGATCACATCGTCATCACCGACGAAGCGATCTACGGCGCCGGGCTGAACGTAAGCTATGAGAATATCGAGGTAGTGGAGATCGACGGACTCGAGGGTAACGACTCCTTCGATATTCTGTCGACGCCGGCAGGCGTGGCGACACGCGTCATCGGTGGCCTTGGCAGCGACACCATCAATGTCGGTGGCGATGTCATCGGCAGCGTGTTCGCCCAGGATGTGGAAGGTAGCAGCGGCGCCATCAATCATCTGGTCACTTCTGATGATGTCGACTACAACGGCATGGTTGTCGATGGCATCAACCTGAGCGTTGCGCGTTCGACTCAGGGTGCCGTAATTATCAGCGAAAGTGCGGGCTTCACCTCGGTCACCGAGGGTGCTGGTTACGATACCTACACAGTGTCGCTCGCCCAGGCATCCACTGAGGATGTCTACGTGACTATCAGCGCGGCCCGGTCGCCCTATGAGGAACAGGCGCAGGGCGGGGATTCCATCTGGGTCTCTGAGGACCCGAGCGACTTCTACCGGCATTTTGTCGACAAATATGTGCCCGGAACGCAACCGACGCAGGTTGAGAAACGGGCCATCGTGCTGCACTTTGCGCCGGGCGAAACCGCGGCCAAAACCGTGTATGTGCTGGCACCGTCCGATGGTCTCCCTGAGGGTGATCGTACCCTGGTCATCAGCCACAGCGTGATCAGCGCAGATCCAATATTCGACAACGCCAGCGTGCGCAATGTCGAGGTTGATGTGCACGACATCGATCAGCCTGCCATCAACCTGATCGCTGTTGATCCGGCGACTGACAATGAAGACAACCAGTCGATTGTGCTGGAGGGCGATGCAACCACCGGCATCACCGACCAATACAAAGTTCACCTCGCGATACCACCGGCGGCCGGTCAAACAGTAACGGTGGATATCAGTACCGGCGATGCACGGGTTTGGCTGTCGAGCGCGGACTCGCGCTTTACCACAGTCACACCGCAGAGCGGGACTACTCCCGGCGTGTATCGTGTGACCTTTACAGCCGAAAACGCAAGCGATCTCCTGATTACCCTGAACGCATTCGATGATGCTGCGCGGCAGGACCCGCACACCACGGTTATCACGCACAGTATCAATGCTGCGCTGACCAGCGATTCCCGCTACGACGATCTGAATACCGGGGCTACGCCTGAAAGCCTGTATGTCAAAGTACTGGATAACGATTCTGCCGGTGTCGTCGTGATCCCGAGCGATGGTTCGACCCTGGTCAACGCCAGCGATACAACTCAGACCGATGATTACACCCTGCGCCTGACCAAGGCGCCAACATCCGATGTCACAATCGCTATTCTGGCCGATGGCCAGACCAATGTGGTGACAGACAGTCGCGTTCAACTGGCGGCTATCGGCACGCCTCAGCATGGCCTGTATAGCGGTAATATCAGCTGGGATGCCGCCAGCCGCACGCTCACCCGCACGGATGGTTCAAGCTGGCTGGATGATGGTTTCCTGGAAGGCCAGTTGGTGCGTTTCAACAACGCGACGACCGGGAATCTCTACAAGATCCAACTGATCCACGGCAGCAGCAGCGATAAGCTCGATCAGCTCACGCTTACCACGACCCACACCCCGAGTCTGGCGGACGGTGAAGTTACGGTAACTCAATGGGCACCGCAGGTGACCTTTACGGCCGACAACTGGTATCAGGCGGTGACCGTCAAGCTGGCAGCTGACCCGGATTACCAGCTGCAGGAGGGTGCCGAAAGCGTCATAAACTTCGCCAAACAGCCGCACCTGCTGGGCGGTTTGCAGGGACCGCTGCAGGTCGAGGGCGGTACCACCGGTGCAGACCGGTCGCTGCAGCCGGCGCTTCTGCTGCCGGGCGAAACCAATGGTCCGTTCTTTGCCATTCCGCAACAGCCATCCGAGGCGACTCAGGTCGACGTGCTCAATGTCTATGCGGATTCAAGCATCGAGGACCTGGTTGGTGAGATGACCTCCACCAGCATCACCGGGCTGAATATGTCGACAGGGCTCGACTTCACGCAGGAGGGCTTTGCTGAAACCGCCTTCGGCGAACCGCTTAAGATCGATGGTGGCATCTCCTTCGGCACTCTGACGCTCGATGACGACGGCAATGTGGTGACCGATGGCGGCTACAGCACCATCGAGGTGGTCAATGTACTGCTCGGCGAAGGCAACGATACCTTCACCGTCAGCGGCACACTCAATCCGGGCATCGACCTGTCCACCGGGGTGGCTGCGTTGCATGGCGGTATTACCACCATCCATGGCGGCGGTAACTCCCTGTTGCAGGTTGAAGCGGCATTCGAGGTGGCGCGCGTCGATGGCGGTGCCAACACCACAGTCACCCGTAGCGATGGTCTCTCCTGGTCCGATTACGGCTTCGAGGTGGGTCAGACAATTCTTTATGACGGTGTTCAGGCTGGTGAAATCACCAATCTGAGTGGCAATGTCATGAAGGTGTCGGGCATCTCTGTGGCGCTTGCGGACGGAAACGAGCATCTGCTTGGCGTCTACGATCCCAAGGGGCATGCGCGCAACCAGGTTCCCGATCCCTACAGCACCGTGCAGTCCGTCGACACCGACATGACCCGTGTGGGCGGTGATACCATCATCGTTACCGGCGGTGGCGGTGAAGACTCGCCGCTGGTGGTTTACGGCGATACCTCTCAGGATGGCGTCTGGTACCAGGGCGACCCGACGGTGATGTCGACCGCTGACTTCGGTAGCAAACCCTGGGGAACCCTGGTCGGCAACGGCGCTCCGTTCTACACCTTCCCGCAAGCCGGCTTCTTCAACTGGTTCGGTAATGATGTGATTGACGCCCGCCTGCATACGGGAACCCACGCCGACGGCAGCCTGCTGAGCATCGGCATCAACGCCTACGGCGGTGCCGGCGACGATACTCTATACGGCAGCCAGACCGGCGATCGCCTTGCCGGCGGCAGTGGTGATGACCACATTGAAGGTCAGCGCGGCGCCGATCTGATCTACGGTGATTCCGGCTTCAATGTCGATGTAATCACCCGCGATCTGATCATGGTGACGCAGCAGGGCGCTGTTCCGGCCGGAACCTTCGACGTAATCGATCATCTCGTGGCTGGCGAGGACACCCTGCTTGGCGAGGGCCAGGGTAGCCTGAGCAGCAGTCAGATCAGTGAGTTTACCGACGTGATCTTCGGCGATCATGGCGTTGTCACCCAGGATGTTGCGGGCCCACGTATCACCTGGATAGCCGGGCAGCTCAACACACCACCGGCCATCGATGGACGTCCACAGAACCTGCAAACAGTAGGGCGCATTGAACTCATTGCAACGGTAGAACCGACCAACGGTGCCGATGATCTCATCTACGGTGGTATCGGCAACGATCGTATCCTAGGTGGTAACGGTGGAGACAGGATCCGGGCCGGGAGCGGTATGGATATCGTCCTCGGTGACCATGGCTTCATCGACTATGTACTGGCCAAGCATGATGCGACAACGACCTTTGGCGATCTGGATCGTGCCGATATCGATATCATCAGTACCTCGGACCCGAACCTCGGTGGTGCTGATCGTATATCTGGAGGCAGCGGTAACGACATCCTGCTCGGTGGTACTGCGGGTGATGTTATTGATGGTCTGACGGGGAATGACCTGATCTTCGGTGATCACGGCAAGATTGAAGCCAGAGACAAGTACGGTAATGAAGGGCTGCTTGATCTGGCACTTCTGCCACTGGACATGAACCTGGATCCGGCCCTGTCGCTGACCCCGAATGTGCGTCCCCTGCATCCGTTCACCTGGACCTCCATCGATACGCTGAATACTGATGGTGGCGGTGTGGACCTGATTCGCGGTGGCGAAGGCGATGACATCCTGCTCGGCGGTCAGGCGGGAGACAAACTATTCGGTGGCGCCGGCGATGACGACATCATCGGTGGTCACAACGGCAACCTGATTGCCACTGACGATACTGCTAACAACGACCTGGGTGGCCAGGATGGTGATGACCTGATCCAGGGCGGTAGCGGCAACGACACCATCGCCGGGGATAACGCTGACATTCTGCGCACCGGAGCGCCCATCAGCGTGCGCATGCAGGTCCTTAGCGGTCAAATTATCTACAACGGCGATGGCGTGGCGCAGATCACCGGCACAGCCCAGGTTAACCCGACCGGTGCGGTGGAACGCTACCTACGCCTGTACGACCATAACGATACGCCGCTGATCAACACCTTCGGCAACGACTCGATCGCTGGTGGTGCTGGTGACGATGTGATCTTTGGTCAACTCGGTGATGATAACCTGCAGGGCGATGGCAGCCTTTCCCTGAACGTGCACCTGACCCGTGTTTCGTTTGAAGACTTCGCTGGGTTTGGAACTGATGGCGACGACTACATAGAGGGCAACGGTGGCAACGATCTGATCTTCGGTAACCTGGGGCAGGACGACCTGATCGGCGACAGCTCAAACCTGTTCAGCCTGGTGGCTCCATCCCTGCGACCCACAGGCAGCGATACCCTGTTCGGTGGTGCCGGCACGCGCCTGGAGCGCAACAACACCGGTCTGGTCAAGTGTGAATGCATGCCCAGTGATGATGCGCACTCCCGGGATGCTGATGTGATTCTCGGCGATAACGGCAATATCTATCGCCTTGTCGGTACCAACGGCGAACCGGCCGCTGAGCCCGCCTTCCTGATTTTCAACTATGACCTGTCCGCCGAGGGGCACAAGGTCATCCCGCGTGCCTTCACCCTGCTGGATTACACCGAGGGAGAGCGTGCTACCGGTGATCGGGGTGAGGACGACCTGATTCACGGCGAATCCGGCGATGACATCCTGCACGGCATGACCGGCAACGATGTGATCTTTGGCGAGGCCCAGAATGACGACATCTACGGCGGTAGCGGCCATGACCGCCTCTATGGCGGTACCGGCGACGACGGTATCCTCGGTGATGATGGCAAGATTCTGACCAGTCGCAATGGCCTGACCGAGTCACTGAACGGCCTCTTCGTGGCCAACCAGCAGACACTGCTTGAAACTCGAGGTCCCTTTATCGGCGCGGTGGTAAATATCACCGGCACGCTATTCAAAAGCGTCGATCTGACCGCGTTTGATAAGGGCGGCAATGACGTGATCTATGGCGGTCTGGGCTGCGACTATATCCATGGCGGTGCTGGTGATGACGCCATCTCCGGAGCGGAAGCGCAGCGAGAGTTCTACGTTGAGGCACCTCAGACAGAGGCTGCACTGGGATACGATCCTTCCAACCCGCTCGGCTATGATCCAGTCACACGCAAGTTCGCCGCCTATGATGCCTATAACCCACGCACCCGCATCGAGGGCTTCCTGCTTAACTTCGACAGCTATCGCGTCGACGAAAGTACAGGCCAGCTACTGATGGTCGATGGCGCACCGGTGAAGAGTGACGATGGTATAGACCGTATATTCGGTGACCTGGGCAACGACTGGATTGTTGGTGGTACCAATGCGGACCGCATGTTCGGTGGTCGCGGAGACGACTACCTGAACGCCGACGACAACATGAACACCAACGGTGGACTCAACAACCAGCCGGATGATCCGATCTTCGCCGATGCAGACTTCGCCTACGGCGGCGCCGGTCTGGATGTTTTGATGGCCAATACCGGCGGCGACCGCCTGTTCGACTGGACCGGCGAGTTCAACACCTTCATCGTGCCTTTCGGTCCGTTTGGCGCACCTACCGTGAACCGTCTGCTGATGCCCGATACCAAGGCCTTCATCGCCGAGCTGGGCTTGGCTGCCGGTGCGGACGCAACGCTCACCGAGCCTGACGGCGAGTTGGGCCTGGTGGATCAGCATGATGCGGAATGGAACGACCAGACCGGGGGGCCGCGTGATCCGCAGCCTGGCAATATCGGCGGGGTGCAGCGTGATACCCAGGGCGGCAAAGAGGATATGGACAATCCGCCGAAATGCGGTTGTGTCTGTAGCGATGTGCATACCAGCGGTATCAGATTGCAGAAACTGGTCAACGGTCAGGATGCCAATACCGCTCCCGGTGTAAACGTGCATATAGGCAGTGAAGTCACCTGGACCTACCTGGTCACCAATAACACCGATGTGGAAGTCGAGCTGCTGTCGCTGATCGACGATGCGGGCACTGCCGGTTTCAGCGGCGACGATTTTGAACCTGCCAAGGTGACTCTCAACGGGGTCGAGTACAACATCGGCGATAGCGACCAGGACAACCTGATCGACAGCGGTGAGACCTGGGTGTTCAGAGCTGCAGGTATCGCCAGCGCCGGCCAGTACGTCAATATTGCCCGGGTTGAGGTGATCGATCGAGAGACCGGCACAACCTACAGTGACGAGGATCCGGCCCACTACTATGGTGGCTTCATAGATCCGGATCCCAAGCTACGTGTCGAGAAAGCAATCAACGGCGAGGATGCCGATCAGCAGCCAGGTATTTACCTGGAGCCGGGTACTCCGATTACCTGGACCTACCAGGTGATCAATGAAGGCGATACCGCCTTTGAGCTGACCTCAATCACTGACGATGCAGGCACCCCGGACGATCTCAGTGACGACTTCATGCCCAATGAAGAAGTGGATCTGAACGGTTTCAATATCGGCGATATCAACCAGAATGAGCTGATAGATCCCGGCGAAACCTGGCTGTTCACTTCTGAAGGCACCGTCTTCGATGACTATGTGGCCGAGCCGATCTACTACACCAACTGGGTAATGGCGCAAGCCATCGACGTTGTGACCGGCGAAACCCATAGCGACAGGGATGCTGCCAGCTACTTCAGTACTATCGATCCGCCTCCTGAAATGAAGGTGCGCCTCGAGAAAGCGGTCAATGCGGCTGATGCACTGGCCCCAGCGGCTTACGAGGATGCGGACTCACCGACGGGGCCTGTTCTGACGATTGGCGAGACAGTCACCTGGACCTACCGTGTAATCAACGAAGGTCAGCGGTCGTTCGTCATCGATGCACTCTGGGATGACGCTGGCACCGATGCCGACAGCGGTGACGACTTTGAGCCGATAGCCGTGGAAATCGACGGCAGTAACGTTGGTGACCTGAATGCAGACGGCCTGGTCAATCCGGGCGAGGTCTGGCTGTTCTCTGCAGAAGGCGTCGTCGAAGAAGGGCCGTACGTTAACCTGGCCAGCGTCGAGGTCAGCGATCCTTTGACCGGCGTAACGGATACCGATACCGATCTGGCGCATTATTACGGCAGCTTTGATGAGCTGAATCTGATCAAGTCAGTCAACGCCGTGCGTCCGGCTTCTCCGACCACCGCAGAAGACGCGAATAACCCCAACAACCCGGTTATTCTGGCGGCTGGCTCCGAGGTTGTGTTCAGTTACGCCGTCAGCACCAACGGTCGCGACCCGCTGGAGAACCTAAGTCTTATCGACGATGCCGGGACGCCGGGTGATCCCTCGGATGACTTCGTACCCGTCTATATCAGTGGCGATAGAAACGCTGACGGCCGTCTGGATCATAACGAGACCTGGATCTTCCAGTATACGGATGTGGTCAGCGAAGGCGCTTACACCAACTGGGCTCTCGTCAGTGCAACCAATACACGGACCGGGTTTACGCTGTACGACGACGACCCGGCTAATATCTTTGGCGCAGTCGCCGGTATCGATGTGGAGAAGGCGATCAATGCCGCCGATCCAACTCAGCCGACCCCGACCGAAGATGCCGATGATCCGGATGATCCTGTGGAGCTCAGCGAGGGCGCCGAGTTGACCTGGACCTACCTGGTTCGCAATACCGGCAACATGGCACTGGTCGTCAGCTCGCTCGTTGATGATGCCCATACCCCGGATGATCCCAGTGATGACTTTACGCCCACGGCGGTAATGGTCGATGGCTTTAATATCGGCGATATCAACCAGGACGGTCTGTTGGATGTGGATGAGGTATGGCAATACACCACCCAGGGAACGCCGCTGGAGGGTGAAACCGCCGAGGCTGGTCTGCACACCAACCAGGTACGTGTTATCGCCACCGAGCCAGTAACCGGCCAGTTCGCCGCAGACAACGACTCGGCCAGTTATCTGGGACAGGTATCGGGCATCAGGGTTGAGAAGGCGATCAATGCAGTCGACGAAGAGAATCCTACCCGCGCCGAGGACGCCGATGTACCGACAGGGCCGATACTGCAGATCGGCACCGATATCGTCTGGACCTACCAGGTGTTCAACCAGGGCGATACTGAACTGGAATTGACCAGTATCGTGGACTCGGACGGCTTCACCCCCGAGTACCAATCGGGTGATGATGATCTCGATGGTCTGATCGATCCGGGCGAAGTATGGATATTCAGCTCCGCACCTGTCATTGATGGTCAGGCTGAGCAGGGTCAGCAAATGAACACCGTTGAGGTAGTGGCGGTCGATCAATTCGGCACTACTTACACCGACGAGGACCTGGCCCATTACTACGGCACCGATCCCGGTATCTCGCTGGTTAAACTGATTAACGGTGAAGATGCCAATGATGCGACCAACCCGGTTCAGGTTGATGCGGGCAGTATTCCGGTGTTCACCTACCTGGTGACCAACACCGGCACCGACTCGCTGGCCGATATTCAGCTGGTGGATGATGCGGCGACCAACAACCCGGGTGATGACTTCACGCCTGTTGCAGTGACTCAGGGTAAGTTCATTGAAGGTGACAGCAACCGCAACGGCCTGCTCGATCCCGGCGAGACCTGGGTCTTCACCTCGGAGGGGGTCTACGACGATGCCGTCCAGGTCGGATTCCACGTCAACCTGGCCACGGTTAACGGCACCGATCCGTTGACCGGTGATGTAGTCTGGAGCAGTGATCCGGCGCATTACCAAGCTGCCGAGACAGAACCGGCCGGCGTACGCATGACCGGTGGCGGCAGTATTTTCACCGACGCAGGCATGAGGGTCACCCACGGTTTCGAACTACATTCAGACCCGCTTATCGGTCCGAATAATCTGCAGGTGAACTTCGACGGGAACAGTTTCCACTTAGAGACGCTGACATGGATAACCGCTTACGACGATCCTGAAATCAACCATCTGCCGCGCAGCGCACCCGCAGACACGCTGATCGGTGAGGGCACTGGTCGCTTTAACAACGTGGATGGCTACACCGTACGCTTTATCTTTAATGATGCCGGTGAACCTGGCTTCAACGACTTTGCCCAGATCGAGATTAGGGATAGCGAGGGTAAAGTGGTGCTGTTCGTCAGCGGTAATCTGACCCGAGGCGATCAGCAAGCTCATCCGGAGAATCGCACTGTGTCGGCTATGCTGGCCGAAACCGCCCCGGCTGCTGGAACCACTGATCAGACATCGCTCCAGGCCGACGACATCGATGCCATCCTCAGCCAGGCCAAGCAATACTGGCTGAGTCAGGATCAGCTGGATGCCAGGTACCGTGTGATTCTGAACCAGGTCAGTGTCGATATCAGCGACCTGTCTGGACTGACCCTTGGCACTGCCGACCGTGCGACCAATACTATCACTCTCGACACTAATGCGGCGGGGTGGGGGTGGTTCATCGATCCGACACCCGAGGATGACAGCGAGTTTGCTCTGTCTGATGGAATAGTAGCGATTGCCTCTTCACCGCAAGCTGAAGGCCAGATGGATCTACTCAGTGTACTGACCCATGAGTTGGGGCATCTGCTTGGTTTCGAGCATGACAGCGGCGTCATGGCCGAAACACTCTCTGCTGGTGTGCGCATAACGCTAGCCTCAGAGCCTGGTACGCAGGTCGAATCGGATGCCGGCCATCAAACTATCAATTCACCCAAGGGTTCAATGCCAATCGCTGTTGCCGAGCGCCTGAATCAGGATGATTCGCTCGCCTATAACTATCTGCTTAGCGCAGGTGCAGTATCTGCAAGGGACTACCAGATCTTCGACGATACCGCTGAAGAAGGCAGCCTGAAGAGCCTGGAGCACTCGCAGGTGGAAGAGCAGCTTGATTCCTGGTTATCAAAAAATCACTCGCTGATTTCCAGTGGTTTAAGAAGCTGGGCAGGCAAACGCTAAGAACCTTTAGCGCATAGACATTGCCCACTCACACCTTATTCAGGCATGTTCTGGCCAAGGTGTAAGTGGGCAAACAAGCGTCTGAGCGTAGAGCTACACCTGACTAGCACAACCAAAGACCCTCGAGAAAAAAGCGCTCAGAGCGCCTCAGTAGCGTCCAATGGTTTCCAGAAGAGAAGCAATTTTACTGCAGCTTGTTGATTTAACAGCCTAATGCTATAAGTCGGATAGGGTAGTCGGACTACCAGGGAAAATGCACTGTTGAGCATCCGAGATAGATGTATCAGCGCATTTCTAACTCGGGCAGTGGTTTAAGCCGGCTAACAGAATCATCCTGATTAGCTATATATGCCCCCGTAACGGAGCTCAAATGACCAACTTAGCTGTCAGGTTAATCCTTGCCCTCGCGCTTGCGGTATTCTCTTACCAGGTCAGGGCGGCCGAGAAAGCGGTAATCCGCATCGCAATGCCGGAAGATTTTTATCCTTTCTATGCCGTGGACAGGGACGGTACACCAGGCGGTGCTTCTTACGAGATCGCTGAAGCGGTTTTAGAGAAGCTCGGGTACGAGGCTCAGGTTACCCAATATTCAGACATGCGTGGTGCCCTGCAATCGATGGCAGCGGGGAGCCAGGATATGATGGTCAACCTCACCTCCACACCGGAGCGCGATAAATTAGCCCTGTTTACCTCGACTCCCCATATCTACGAAACCCAGGATCTCATCGCACGGGCGGACAGTCCCATTGAATATAACGGACGTCTGCTCAGCATTGCCCAGTTCAAGATAGGTGTTAACTACGGCTGGACCTATGGGCCGGAGTTTGATTCCACCCATTACCTCACTAAAGCTCCAGTGCTTGATTCGGTTGCCCAGCTAAAGGGGCTGTTATCGGGCACCTTCGATCTCGCCATCAACAACCAGCAGTACTTTCTCAGCAGCGCCGATAGGCTCGGCGTTAGAAGCGCATTCAAAGTACTCACACCTTCAGTTCATGTACTGCCGGTTAATCTCGCCGTCTCGCGTCGTATGCCAAATGCCGAAGCGTTCAGGGATCAGTTGGAACAGCAGGTCCGCCAATATATCACTACACCTGACTACCGTCTGATTCTAAGGAAATATGGCTTTGTTCTGCCCGCGGAGGCTGCGCAATGATAAAACGCGTCTTTAAAAGTACTCTGCTGCCATTCATTGTTATCTCATCTCTGTTTCTCGTCCTCTCGCCACAAGGTGTTGTCGCCACAGACGAAACCTCGCAGGACGAGCAAAGTGCGGCCAACCTTGCCCAGCTAACCGAATCTCTGCTGTTTCAGGATGAAATTCTGACGGGCGCGATGACCACCTACGTCTACTCAGGTAACGAACAGTGGCTGAACAGGTACAGGATCGCGGTTACTCGTTTCGACGATACGCTCAGCCAGATCCGTGCCCTTGCGCCGGAAGAAGCTGAAAGCCAGCTCGAGCTGATCAACGCCTTCAATGAGTCGCTGGTCGATCTGGAGATGCGGGCTGAAACCTATATGGCGGCTGGAGATGTGCAGCAAGCCAAGGCGGTACTGGACTCACCGGATTACGAGCGCAATAAGCAGTCACTGATCGATTCGATAAACCTGCTCAGCGATATGGTTGCAAAGCGGGATGAAACGCAGATCGTCAGCGTCCTCTCGAAGAGCCTATCCAGCGACAGGGCAGTTAATTTAACCGCGGAAGAAAAGGCATGGATTGAGTCCAGTCCTCGGGTCTTGGTTGGTAAAGAAGATAGTTGGCCACCCTTTAACTATATTGATCGTGAAGGTGATTATGTCGGTATCACCATCGATTTTCTCGACGTCATCGCCGAGAAAACAGGTCTCCAGTTCGAATACTCAGAACCGGCCAGCTACAGCAAACTGCACTCCATGCTCAAGGAGCGTGAGATCGATCTGGTAGCCGCTGCCTATTTTTCTGCTGATCGCAGCCAGTACGCGCTTCATACCCCCAGCTATCTGGTGTTGAAAGAGTTTGTTTACGCCAAGGACGGAACAAATATTCGCAGTATGAGCGACCTGAACGGAAAGCGACTGGTGATTCCTTCAGGTTACGCGACGATCGATATCGTCAAAGAGAGGATGCCCGGAATTCAGGTCATCGAAGCTGATTCAATCCTCGATGCCATCGAGATGGTGCTGGCCGGTCAGGCTGACGCCACCATGGATTCCCAAAGTGTTGTCGAATATTTCCTGAGGGAAAACGCACTGTCGGGCTTTAGCTCCTTCCCAAGCAATTTGGGTAACAACCCGCTACGCATGCTGGTGACCGGAGATAAGCCGTTACTGCATAGCATCCTTACCAAGGGGATAGCCTCAATCAGCCAGGATGAACGGATGGAGATACTTTCCGCCTGGTTGAATCCCGGCCAGGAGTTGGATGCCGCCGATCCATTGTCACAACTTGAGCTGAATTCGGAAGAACAGGGCTGGCTGCTGGAACACCCGATCATAACTTTTGGTTCCGATCCAGACTGGGCGCCCTTCGAATTTATCGATGCCGAGGGTAATTATTCAGGTATCGTCGCGGACTATGCTGCTCTGATCAGCGACCAGCTGGGCATAAAACTTGAGCTGGTCCCCGAGAAGGTCTGGGCGGACGTCGTGGAAAAGGCCAAGCAGCGAGAGATAGATATCCTGCCGGGCATGGCCCCAACCGAAAGCCGGCGTGAATTTTTCAATTTTACCGATTCCTACCTGCGTATTCCATCCGTCATCATTGCACGGGAGGAGAACTCCGAATCGTTCAGCAATATGGCTTCGCTGGCAGGCGCGCAGCTCGGTGTTGTAGAAAGTTATGCCAGCACCGAGTGGGCGAAAAGCAACTACCCCAACATCAAATTTGTAGCCGTTCCGTCTCTGAAGGACGGGCTGCTCGCGGTGTCTGAAGGCAACCTGGATGCGATGCTGGCGAACCAGTACTCCGCACTGGATCTCGTTAGTGACTATGCGTTATCAGACCTGCAGGTGGCGTTCAGAACCGACTACCACTACGAGCTGAGTATCGCAGTGCGCAAAGACTGGCCGGAACTGATCGGAATTCTCAATAAAGCGATCGATACCGTCACACCGGCACAGCGTGATGCGATCCGAAATCGATGGCTCAATATCGGTCTCGGCGATGCCGGCACTTCGCCTGCGGCTTCTCAGAACCAGCAGTTGCCGGTGATCCAGTTTGTGGTGATTACGATCGGGCTTGCGATTATTCTAATCGGTATCGTCTGGTACCTGGCACGCAAAGCGGAAGGCGCTCTTTCCCTCTACCAGTCCAGTCGATTACGGCTGTTTGGCATACTGGCGCTGTCTTCGATCCTGGTAGTCGTTCTAGGTCTTACCTGGCACTCGCTCGAACGAGAGGAACAGGTCGCGCGTCAGCGGGCGGGGCAATCCCTGAATACCATGCTCAACGCCACTCATGAAATGCTGCAGTTCTGGGTGAATGGCCGACTTAGGCTTATCACCTTGATTGCAAGGGAAGAGGGGCTCGAAACGCTTTTAACTACCTGGGAAATTGAATCGGGACAGGAAGAACCAAGCCCCTCTAGTAACAGCCTTCAGGCACTGCTCGATCAACACAATCTGGGCGACAGCAACTGGAAATTCTCCATGGTCCTGACCGATGGCTCGCCTGTTTATAACGGTGCCCCATCGGTAAAGCACCTGATGAGCACGCTCAAAGAGCGAGTCTTCCAGGGTGAAGTCGTCTTCATACGGCCGACCTTCAACCCGGTCAGTGAACAGGTCGAAATCTATTTCGCGGCGCCCGTACTCGATTACGTTGGCCGTCCGGTAGGTGCAGTCGTAGCCACGGCGGATCCAGCACATGTGTTCTCTGAAATACTCTCGCGCGGCACCACCGGCAAAACGGGCGAAACCTATGCTGTTGACGCTTCGGGCCTGATGCTCAGCGAGAGCCGCTTCACAGAAGATCTGATCTCCCAGGGTGTCATCCCTGAAGGCGGCCGGACAGCGCTTACCCTGCGCATTTCCAACCCGCCGCAGCGGGTTGCTGCTCCTACAGACCCGTTCGACAAATCATTACTGACGCCAGCAGCCCGCGGGATCTCCAGGGGGGAAAGCGGTATAGACACCCAGGGCTTCCTTGATTACCGCAATGACAGGGTGCTCAGTGCATGGCACTGGGTGCCTGAGCTCGGCATGGGCCTGATTACAGAAATCGATGAGTCCGAGGCCCTGGAAGCGCATATCATCTCGCGGAATACGCTGTATGCGTTGTTGGGTGCAACCCTGTTTCTGTCATTGAGCCTGATGGGTATCAACACCTGGATCGGCGACCGTGCCACACGCTCACTGGTTCGCGCCCGTGATGAGCTGGAAGACAAGGTGGAAGAACGTACCCTGGAGCTCAGCAAGAGCAAGGATCAGTTCAAAAAGCTGCTGGAATCCGCGCCAGACCCGATGGTCGTCGCTAACGCCGAAGGCGGCGTGGTCATGGTGAACAAGCGTGCAGAGGAACTCTTCGGGTACGCTTGGCGGGAGCTTTACGGTCAGGCAGTAGAGATGCTGGTATCGGCTGAATATCGTAAAAGCTACCGCGACTACTGCCACTCTTCAGTCGATTCGGCAGGCAGTGCCGGAGGTGGTACGAGCAATGAGTTACTCGCGCTCACCAAGGCCGGAAACAAGGTTCCGGTCGAGATCAGCTTGAGCCCGATAGAGTCTGAAGAGGGGACACTGATCGCAACGTCTCTGCGCGATATCTCTGAGCGCCGCAAGGCGGAAAGAGCACTGGCCGACTCAAGAAAGCTGTTGCAGTCCGTTTTGGACAACTCTCCGGCACTGATTTATATGAAAGACCCGGAAGGTCGGTACGTCCTGGTCAACAAAGTCTGGGAGCGGGTCGCCCAGTGCGAAAACGGCGCTGCACTGGGTAAAACCGATTACGATATTCATGCCAAAGATGTGGCTGATCGTTTTCACCAGACCGACCTTCAGGCGATCGATCAGGGCGATACGGTGCAGCTCGAGGAAACCGTTCGTAACCCGGACGGTAGCATCAGCACCTACATCTCGTTCAAGTTTCCTGTATTTGATACCGATGGTGAGCTGTTCGCACTGGGCGGTATCTCAACCGATATTACCGAACTGGTGATAGCTCGCGAACAGGCCTACGATGCAAACCGCGCCAAGAGCGAGTTCCTGGCGAACATGTCCCATGAGATTCGTACGCCGATGAACGCAATTATCGGCATGAGTTACCTCGCCCTGCAGACTGAATTAAGCCCGCGCCAGGAGGACTACCTTAACAAGATTAACTCCGCAGCCAATGCGTTGCTGGGGATCATCAACGACATCCTGGATTTCTCCAAGATTGAAGCCGGTAAACTGGAACTTGAGAACATCCCATTCAACCTGGACGAAACGATCAGCAACCTGACCAGCCTGATGAACGTCAAGGTGCAGGAGAAAGGGCTCGAGCTGCTGATCGCAACCGACAAAGATGTCCCCAGGGGCCTTAACGGCGATCCTCTGCGACTGGGCCAGATACTGATAAACCTGGTCAACAACGCCGTCAAGTTCACCGATACCGGTGAGATCGTTATCAAAATCGGCAACAAATCCCTCGCCGATGATAAGGTCACACTGCAGTTTGCCGTCTCCGATACCGGCATAGGTATGACGCCTGAGCAGGTCGGCAACCTGTTCCAGTCATTCAGTCAGGCCGATGCCTCCACCACCCGTAAATACGGTGGTACCGGCCTTGGCCTGAGCATCTGTAAACAGCTGACGCAGATGATGGGCGGCGATATCTGGGTAGAAAGCGTCGCGGGTGAGGGCAGCACCTTCCTGTTTACAGTACAGATGGACGTGAACCCCGATGCGGACACGCTCAAAGTCGAGCCCGAGCCCGATCTGCGCGGCCTGCCGGTGCTGATCGTCGATGACAGCCCTGCGGCCAGGGAGATCATCAAGCAGGCGGCGGAGTCACTGACATTCGACCCAGTGATCGCAGCTTCCGGTCCTGAGGCTCTCGAGCTTATCAGCAAGCATGATGAGCGGGGTTATCCGTTCAGCATCGTATACCTGGACTGGAAAATGCCACGTATGGACGGCATCGAGATGAACAACACCCTGCGCAAGCTCTCTCTCAAGGCGCCACCCAAGGTGATCATGACTACCTCTTACGACACCAATGAGATGCTGCGCAAGGTCGGAAACTCGGTGGACGGTGTATTGGCCAAACCGGTCTCTGCATCCTCCATGCTGGATGCCGCGATGCTGGCTCTTGGGCGCGAAACCCGCAGCGGGGGGGCCGACAAGTCGGACTCAAGCGCTGAATCTATCGCAATCTCGGTATCCGGCGCCGATATCCTGCTGGTGGAAGATAACGAGATCAACCAGCAGGTCGCCACCGAGCTCCTCGAGCGCGCCGGCATGAAAGTGGATATCGCCGAAAACGGCCAAATCGCGGTTGATAAAATTAATGCTCAGGATTACGACATTGTCTTGATGGATCTGCAGATGCCGGTGATGGACGGATTTGAAGCGTCAACGGCCATTAGAAAAGATCAGCGCTTCGATGAACTCCCCATCGTCGCAATGACGGCTAACGCCATGGCGGGTGATAAGGAGCGTTGCCTGGCCGCAGGCATGCAGGATCATGTGGCGAAGCCGATCGAGCCCGCCGCGCTGTACCATGCGCTGGTGCGCTGGATAAAGCCGCGGGAGGGGCTTGGCAAGGTGGCGCTGGCAGCGCGGAAAGAAGCGACGGTTCAGGCAGAGCTTAGCCTGCCTGAAGTCGAGGGGCTGGATACCGAAGTGGGCCTTGCCAGGCTCGGCGGCAACCGAAAGCTCTACCGTGACCTGATTCGCCGGTTTATAAAAGATCAAAAGAGCGCCGCCACCGAGATCCGGGCAGCTCTTGATGCAGAGGACAGCGCGCTCGCCGAACGACTGGCGCACACCACCAAGGGCGTCGCCGGTAATCTGGGTGCCACCGGAATACAGGAATCTGCCCAACAGCTCGAACACGCCATCAACAAGCAGGATCTGGCACAGGCAGAGAGACTGCTGCCCGGATTCACAGCCACACTCGACGCAATGATGGAAGCACTGGACGCCTTCGAAGCGGCTGAGGCCGCAGCGTTCGAAACGCAAACCAGTGGAACCGGCGCTTCCTCTGCGGAAACCCGGGCGGTTTTGGCCCGGCTGCAGGGTCTGCTTGAAGAGGACGACGGCGATGCTGAGGAGTACTTCATCGACAATCAGCCGTTACTCAAACAGTCGCTGGCTTCCGAACATGTCGCCGAGCTCGGCGATCATATCGAGAACTTCGATTTCGAAGCCGCTCTGAAGGTTATGGCGCAGATTAACAACGACCTGCAGCAGCAAATATCGATGCCCGACCTGTCGGGCTTGCTTGCGCTCCTAGAGGATGATGATGGAGAGGCCGCTGATCTGTTTGAGGAGCTGAAACCCTCGCTCCAGAGCGCCCTCGACAAGGCGGTGCTCGATGAATTGGAAGAGGCGATAGAAAACTTTGATTTTGAACTGGCAGCCAAGGTTGTCCGTGAATCCTGTTTAACTGATTCAGAATCCCAAGGATGAGTTATGAGTGATAGTGACCAGAAAACAGTGCTGTTGGTTGATGATGCTCCGGCTAATATCAAGGTGCTGAATACGGCTTTAAAAGAGATGTACCGGACCAAAGTGGCCACCAGCGGTGAAAAAGCACTGGAGATCGCCGCGCGGGACCCCAAACCCGACCTGATCCTGCTCGACATCATGATGCCGGGAATGGACGGCTTCGAAGTGTGCGAAAAGCTGAAGGCTTCGCCGGAAACCCAGCATATTCCTGTGATCTTCCTAAGCGGTAAGAACAACCCGGGCGATCGCTCCCGCGGTTTGGCGCTGGGTGCCATCGATTTCCTGGAGAAGCCGATCGATGTAACCATGGTGTGTATCTGGGTGACCGAACACCTTAACAGCATCAAACCGGAAGCAGACTAAACCCGGCGACAGACAGGGGAAGGGCCATGAATGACAAAAAGACCATCCTGATAGTTGATGATACGCCGGCCAATGTCTCGCTGATGAATAACATCCTCAAGGACCGGTACAAAACCAAGATCGCCACCAGCGGTGAAAAAGCACTGAAAATCGCCCAGTCCGATACGCCACCGGACCTGATCCTGCTCGATATCATGATGCCGGACATGGATGGTTACGAGGTGTGCGAAACACTGAAGGCAGACCCGCAGACGGCTGATATTCCGGTGGTCTTTTTAACGGCCAAGGTCAGTGTGGAGGACGAAACCCATGGCCTCTCGCTGGGCGCCGTGGACTATATCACCAAGCCGATCAGCCCGCCGATCGTGCTGGAGCGGGTAAAAAACCACCTCACGCTGAAAGAAGCCCGGGACGTCCTCAAGCATCAGAACCAGATTCTCGAAGACAGGGTACAGGACCGCACCAAAAAGCTCGGCGAGCTTCAGGATGTGGCTATGGAGGCGATGGGTGCGCTGGCAGAGTCCAGAGATCCGGAAACCGGTAACCATATCCGCCGCACCCAGCTCTACGTCAAACTGCTGGCGGAGGAGCTCTGCGACCACCCACGCTTTCAAGATTTCCTGACCCCGGAACATATCACCCTGCTGTTCAAGGCGGCACCGCTGCACGATATCGGCAAGGTCGGTGTGCCCGATGCGATTCTTCTGAAGCCCGGCAAGCTGACCGATGAAGAGTTTGAAAAAATGAAGCTGCATACGGTCTACGGCCGTGATGCGTTGGTAGCCGCCGAGAAGAAGCTCTCCGAGCCCAGCGATTTCCTCACCATCGCCAAGGAGATCGCCTACTCGCACCAGGAAAAATGGGATGGCTCGGGTTATCCGGAAGGGCTGGCAGGCGAAGAGATTCCATTCTCCGCCCGGCTCATGGCGATAGCCGATGTCTACGATGCGCTGATCAGCCGGCGAGTTTACAAGCCACCCTTTCCACACGAAAAGGCGGTGTCGATCATGACCGAGGGTCGCGGCTCCCATTTCGATCCCGATATGCTGGATGCCTTTCTGAAGATCTCTGAAGAGTGCCGGGCTGTTGCTGAGACCTACGCTGATTCGGAGGAAGATGTTCGTAAAAACCAGTAACAGGACGAGCCCAGCATTAACGAAACAAGTAACGACAGAAGTAACGACAGGATTATCAAAATGGAAGTGCAGAAGACGATTCTGATCGTTGACGATACACCGGCTAACGTCTCGCTGTTAAATGAGATTCTTAAGCCCTATTTCAAAACCAAAATCGCCACCTCCGGCGAGAAAGCACTGAAACTGGCCCGTGCCAAACTCAGGCCCGATCTGATCCTGCTGGATATCATGATGCCGGAGATGGATGGCTATACTGTCTGCAAGACGCTTAAAAGCGCATCCCGAACCCGCGAAATTCCGATCATATTTGTCACTGCTCTGGGCGAGGTGAAAGACGAAACCAAAGGGCTGAAGCTGGGCGCCGTGGATTACATTATCAAGCCGTTCAGTCCTCCCGTCGTCCTCGCCAGGGTCCGCACACATCTGGAGCTAAGCGAGACGCGGGAGAAACTATCAGACTCGCTGCAGAAGACTCTGCTCGGCAGCGTGCGGATTCTGACCGACCTTCTTGCGGTATCCAATCCCGAGGCATTTTCCCGCGCATTGAGGCTCAAAAGCATCGTTCATGACCTGGCGGCCCGTCTGGGTACTAAGGAAGCCTGGAAATACGAGGTCGCAGCGAGCCTGAGCCAGCTGGGCTGCATGTTTTTGCCGCCCGAACTGATGCACAAGATAAACAACAACCTGCCGCTGTCGGAAAGTGAATTGGCGCTGTACCGCACCTACCCGCAACGAAGCTGCGAGCTGTTGTTAAACATCCCGCACCTGGAAGAGAGCGCTGAAATCATCCGCCGACTCAAGCTGTTTGAAAGTGTGGAACTGTTCGATTTCCGTGGCGATACCCTGGTGGGTAACGCCTTGCTGCAGGGCGCGATCTACTTCGATGAGCAGCTCGGTCAGGGCGAGGACCCCGAAGAAATTATCACGGCCATGCGCCCGCACTTCCCCGCACAGATGCTGACCTCGCTGGAGCAGATTAACGCCAGCGCGCAGGATGACGCACCAGCAGCGATAGCACTGAAAGACCTGGAGGCAGGAATGGTGCTTGCCGAAGATCTAGTCTCAGACACCGGCTCAGTGATTGTGCCCAAGGGCACGACACTGACCGATGCGATTGTGCGCAAGCTGAAGTCCAGCTGGCGAGAACGTCTGCACGACCAGATTCGCGTCCGGTGCGAGGCATAGAGTCTAAAACTCTGTAGCGAAATAAGCGCGAGAAGGGCGGTTTTGTTCGTTGATACGGCGCAGCGGGTGGATTGTAAGTCGCCAGTATGGGGCGGGTGGGCCAGACAGTATTGAACTATCCAACCCGTTGCTCAACCCGTTGCCCGTTAAACCGGATGGGCCCACATATCGTATTCGTCGGCCTCTTCAACCTCCACCATCAGGCGCTCACCCGGTTTCAGGTGGGTCTGGTTGTCGAGAAAGACCTGACCGTCGATCTCGGGTGCGTCAGCCTTTGAACGGCAGACAGCGCCCTCTGCTACAACTTCATCAACGATAACTTCGATGGTTTTGCCTACCTTCTGCTGCAGTTTGGCGGCGCTGATACGCTGCTGTACTTCCATGAACCTTTCCCAGCGCTCCTGTTTGACCGCCTCATCAACAGGGTTTGGTAGATCGTTGGCGCCGGCACCCTCGACCGGGGAGTATTTGAAGCAGCCCACGCGATCAAGCTGCGCCTCTTCGAGGAAATCGAGCAGGATCTGGAAATCATCCTCTGTTTCGCCCGGGAAACCGACAATGAAGGTTGATCTCAGCGTGATATCGGGACACTGTTCGCGCCATTTTGCGATACGGTGCAGCACCTTTTCCGCATGAGCCGGGCGGCGCATGTTTTTCAGTACCGCCGGTGACGCGTGCTGGAACGGGATATCGAGATAGGGAAGGATTTTGCCCTCCGCCATCAACGGGATGATCTCATCCACGTGAGGGTAAGGGTAAACATAATGCAGACGCACCCAGATACCGAGTTTGCCAAGCTCCTCGCACAGCTCCTTCATCCGGGTCTTGACCGGTTGTCCATCCCAGAAATCGAGTTTGTATTTGGTGTCAACGCCGTAGGCGCTGGTGTCCTGGGAGATAACCAGCAGTTCCTGCACACCGTTTTCCGCCAGCCGACGCGCTTCGCTCAACACATCGCCGATCGGGCGGCTGACCAGATCGCCCCGGAACGACGGGATGATGCAGAAGGTGCAGCGATGGTTACAGCCCTCGGATATTTTAAGATAGGCAAAGTGGCGCGGTGTCAGCTTGATACCGGTGTCCGGCACCAGACTGGTAAACGGATCATGAGCAGGGCGGGGTGCCACCTGGTGCACCTGGGTCATCACCTGGTCGTATTGGTGCGGGCCGCTGACCGCCAGCACCTTGGGGTGTACCTCGCGGATCAGGTCCTCTTTGGCCCCCAGACATCCGGTAACGATCACCTTGCCGTTTTCCTGCAACGCCTCGCCGATGCTGTCGAGGGATTCCTGCACGGCACTGTCGATAAACCCGCAGGTATTTACAAGCACTACGTCGGCACCGTCGTAGGAAGGGCTGATTTCATAACCCTCGGAGCGAAGCTGGGTGAGAATGCGCTCGGAATCAACGGTGTTCTTGGGGCAGCCCAGGCTGACAAAGCCGACTTTCGGTGTGCTCATACGCAAGTGACCTAAATAACAGGAAGATCTGCGGATTCTAACGGAAGATCAAATTTTGCGCGATATGGCCTGGGCAGCTCGCAAAATCGTGATAATATCGTGCCTTAATACATACTATTTGATACGTACGGTGTATTTATGGCACAAGCAGGCAGTACACGAGAGAAAGTCTTTACGGCTGCCGATACACTGCTTGAGCAGGGAATTCGCCCTACTCAACAGGCCGTCAGAGAACAGATCGGCAGCGGCAGCCTCACCACGATCAATAAGGCGCTGAACGACTGGTGGAAGGGGCTGGGTGAGCGCATCACCCGGCAGCAGCAGCACCCCGAACTGCCAGAGCCGGTACTCAACATTGCCAACCAGCTTTGGGACAGGGCGCTCGCCTATGCGGAAAACCGCTTTGAAGAGCAGCGGCAGACTCTACTGCAGCGTGAAGCGGAACTCAAAGGTCAGGTTGCCAAGAGTGAACAGGGCGGCCAGCAGGCGCTGCACGACCTTCAGTCACAAAACGGCCGCTTGCTGGATCGCTGTGAAACGCTCGCCAATGAAAAGCATGAGCTTGAGCACAAACTGCTGAAAGCCGATGAGCAGACCTACCGCCTGACCCAGCAACTTGATGAGGCTAATGCCAAGCTGCGCCAACAGGAACAGATAGGTGGTGCAGACCAGGGGGGCGAGGCATTGATAGAGGCGCGGGTAAGGCTGAGTATCCAGGAAGAGGAGTTGGCCCGGCTGCGTGGACGCAATGAAGAGCTCAACAGGGAAAATGCGATGCTGCGTCAGCAGCTGCAAAAGCACGCCTGATATTAATTTTTAACTCTAACTCAGAATCGTATCGGATTGATTATTATGGAACATCAGATCGATATACGTAGTGAGCAGGAAGAGATTACCGCCATCGTCAGGATGGCTCACAGCGGCGATACCATCGCCTGCCGTCGAGAGTCACAGTTCGAAATCTGCAAGCGCGCACTGGTTGAAGCCAAGCTTGTCGGCATCACCATTCAACTGCTCGACGATGACGGCTACATCATTCGCCAGACCTCGAGCAAGAAGCGCTCCCAGGTCAATGGTCCCACGTTCAATGATCGGCAACTGGCCGTCATCAAGGCACTGGAGAAAGTGCTGGCGCACTGCAAAAAAGAGGGCATATCCCTGATCGGTTACAGTGATGAGCTGGTGGCCTTGCCGACCAGCATCGCCGGCACTGACCTGGCTTCAGCCTACGCGATAGATGTTTACACCTCAGGCTGTTACCGTGGCGCTGACGGTATTGATTCGTTGCTCACCCAGTGACTAGAATCGCCTGAAGAACTGACCGCAGCCCCGGTCCGTTTCTCACACCTGTATTAAGAGAGCACGATGAGCAACCCGATCCGCGTACTTCTGGTAGACGATCATTCGATCGTTCGTTTTGGATACCAGCAGCTGCTGACCCGTTCAAACGATATCGAAGTGATCGCAGAAGCCGAGAACTGCGCCGATGCGCTGCAGTGTTATCGCAAACTGGCGCCGGATGTGGTGATTCTCGACCTGTCGATGCCGATGGACAGTGACTCCGAAGAGATTCAGTCCACGGCAGGCGGGCTTGAAGCGATACGACGGATCCGCAGTCATGATTCCAGTGCCCGCATCCTGGTAGTTACCGGACTCGATTCCAACCCCTATCCGCAACGTGCAGTGCAGGCTGGTGTTCAGGGCTACGTCACCAAACGCAATGCCTCATCGGAGCTGCGTCAGGCGGTTCTCAACATCTCAATTGGTCGCACATTTTACTCTAAATCAATCTCTCATCTTATTGATTGTGAAGAGGAAAAATACGAGGACAACCAGCTATCCCAACTGACTGCACGGGAGCTGGAAATCTTTTCGATGATTGCAGAAGGGCACAGCGTTAACGGCATTGCCGACTTGATGCACCTGAGTCCGAAGACAGTTCATGCCCACCGCTCCAATCTCATGCGCAAGCTGGATATCTCCTCATCCGCCGAAATCATCCATATTGCGATGCGGGCCGGCATCCTGCAGACCTGATGCACTCCCGGGCCGTTCAGGCTTATACTGAAAACTACAGAGTGTTGAAGTAGCGTCTGGAGGCCGAATAATGCATGACCTCAATGTATCCCTTGCTCAGCATGAACAGGTGAACGATTCACTGTCGCTCTGGCAGCTTATCGAGCTCGGAGATCGCGTACGGCTTGAGGCAAGCCTGCTTTCCGTCGATGGCGATCTGCAGTTGCGTTCAGACCGCTACTACGAGGTGATCGGCAAGTCTTCATTGGAGGATTCGCACCACTGCCTCTATATCCAGTCTGATATAACCGGCGAGGTCGTGAAGGTCTTTCCCGGGTTTATTGCGGACTACCAGCGCGCGGAAACACCGCCACACCACGCCTGAATCTATCCGTTGTGCCGGGCGGCGCTTGCCGCCTGAAGGGCCAGTTTAGCCACATTTCTGCTGAGCTTGAGTGTCCCGGATACAAGTTCATCAAGCGGAAACCAGCGCGCCTCAAGCGCATCATCGCCAGCCACCGGATACCCGCTGACCCAGTCACACTCGATCGCCACAAGCACGTGATGGGAGCGTAGCTCGCCTCGATCGTCACGATCGATCACATCCACGGCATTCAGCACCGGGCCAGGCTTCGCAACTACACCGGTTTCTTCATAGAGCTCACGCGTGACAGCGGATTCCAGCGACTCTCCCAGCTCGATTTTGCCGCCGGGAAATCCCCAGAATCCGGCATCAGGTGGATTGGCGCGGCGCACAAGTAACGTGCTGCCACCATGTATCATCACGGCAATCACCGCTACCACAGGGCGTCGATGCTCTGTGCGACTAATCATCGGCCCCTCCATTGTCAGAATCATTTAAGCCATGTTCGTGCAGGCAGCGGGAATGATCGCTCAGCACCTGAATCACCCGGCAGTTCGATACCGTACCCATGTGGCAGCTTTCCACCATTCGCTCCAGCTCATCCTGCAACAGGGTCAGCTGTGCAATACGACGCTTTACCGCCTCAAGCTGATCTCTCGCAATCTCATCAGCCGCGGTGCAGGGCTGATCCGGGTGATCGGCCAGACTGAGCAGGTCTCTGATCGCGTCCAGAGAAAAACCAAGCGCACGTGCGTGATGAATAAACGCGAGCCGCTCCGTGGAGCTTTCAGGATAGATGCGTTGATTCCCCTCGCTGCGCCCGGGCTTTGGCAGCAGTCCGATCTTTTCGTAATAACGGATTGTGGGCACTTTGACGCCGGTCGCTTTCGATAACTGACCGATGGAATACATAAAAACCCCTTGAACCTCTAGTCGCTATAGATATTAAGCTTAGCGATATGACTCAACAAGCCTGCTACCAGGCGGCCCCGAGGAGGTAACTTATGAGCGGTAACAGTTCGCTATCCCAGGCTACTCATTCCTGGCATGTGAGTGGAATGGATTGCGGCAGCTGCGTGCGCAAGGTTCAATGTGCCGTAGAGCGCCTGCCCGGGGTTAGTGACGTCAATGTATCGATGATCAACGAAATGCTCACGCTGAGCCTGGATGAATCGCAGACAACTGCCGCCGATATCGAAGCAACCGTCAGCCGTCTCGGCTACACCTTATCGGCAAAGAATGGGGCTGAAGGGGCGAGCGGTGCCTCCTTCTGTTGCAGTGACAGCATCTGCCAGATGACAGAGCAAGCGGATACCTCCGACGACAACTTGACCTGGCAGATATCCGGCATGGATTGCGGTGGCTGTGCAGCAAAGATCCGCGGTGCACTGGAGAAACTGCCAGGCATTGAAGGGATCAATATCTCGATGATCTCCGAGACCCTTAGCCTGCGCCTGAACGGCGCAGAGACCTCAGCCCAACAGATTGAGGCAACTGTCAGTGATCTTGGTTTTCAACTGAGCCAAAAGCGGGATACGGCTCACTCCGATGAGCAGCGCGAGCAAGCTTCCAGTAAGCGCTTATCCTGGTTTAATAGCCCGGCAGGAAGGCTCATCACGGTAACCGGTGTTCTGCTTGTTATCGCCTGGGTTGTACGGTTTACGGCCGGCGAAGAGGTGGCTCGTTGGGTATTCGCACTCGCCTGCCTGGTTGGTTTGGTGCCCGTGGCAAAACGGGCATTCGCCGCGCTCCGTTCCGGGATGCCATTTACCATCGAGATGCTGATGACCATCGCCGCCGGCGGGGCGCTGATCATAGGCGCCACGGCGGAAGCCGCGCTTGTCGTGTTTCTCTTTGCCATTGGTGAAATGCTTGAAGGTGTCGCGGCCGATCGCGCACGGGCCGGCATTCGTGCCTTGGGCAAACTGCTGCCGAAAACCGCTCGCCTGGAAACTCCGGACGGCATCCGCGAGATCGATGCGGCACAGCTCGAGGTTGACCAGATCGTACTGGTTCGACCCGGCGACCGGCTTCCAACGGATGGCGAGGTGATTGAAGGCTACTCCGGCGTTGATGAGAGCCCAGTGACCGGTGAGTCTGTGCCGGTTGATAAAGCACAGGGAGACAGTGTCTTTGCCGCCTCCATCAATACCGATGGAACCCTCAGGGTGCGTGTCACCAAACCGGTCAGCGATAACACCATCAGCCGTATTATCCGCATGGTTGAGGAAGCGGAATCCAGTCGCGCCCCGACGGAGCGCTTTATCGACCGTTTCAGTCGTTATTACATGCCCGTAATCGTTGGGTTGGCGGTATTGGTGGCCGTGGTGCCGCCGCTGTTGTTCGGGCAACTCTGGGACACCTGGATCTACCGCGCACTGACACTGCTGTTGATCGGCTGCCCCTGCGCACTGGTGATATCAGTTCCTGCCTCGATAGCCTCTGCACTCTATGCCGGCACACGCAGCGGCCTACTGATGAAAGGGGGTGCGGTTATCGAGAGCACTGCGGGTATCCGCCATATCGCATTCGATAAAACCGGCACCCTGACCCTTGGTCGCCCGCAGATCACTGATATAGAGCCCATAGGTTTAGATCGTAGCGAACTGCTAAGACTGGCAGCCGCTGTTGAAGCCGGCTCGAGCCATCCGCTGGCGGTGGCACTGGTGGAAAAAGCCCGATCCGAAGGCATTCAGATCCCTGATGCAACCGAGGGACGCGCCCACCCGGGCAGGGGTATGGAAGCGATGATAGGAGCGCAGCTGATTCGCGCTGGTTCGCCGCTTTTTGCCCGTGAGGCCGGTATGCTGGAACCGGCCCTGGAAGCGGCCATACAGGCGCTGGAAGAGGAGGGCAAAACCGTCGTTACCCTGTTCACTGAACAGCGCATGCTGGGCGTGCTGGCGTTGCGTGACGAACCGCGACCGGATGCGATCACCGCTATCAATAACCTGAAAGCCCTGGGCATCACACCGGTGATGCTCACTGGCGACAACCCGCGTACTGCGGCGGCTATCGCGCAAACCCTGGGTATCGGCTTTTTTGCAGGTCTATTGCCGGAAGATAAAGTGGCCGCGGTTCGCAAGCTGGTGGCCAAAGGCCCGACCATGATGGTGGGCGATGGTATCAATGATGCGCCTGCACTGGCATCCGCTCACGTGGGTGTCGCCATGGGTGGCGGTACAGATGTAGCAATGGAAACGGCAGACGGTGCATTACTGCGCAACTACGTGGATGATGTCACCGCCAAGGTGCGTCTTGCACGGGCGACCATGGCCAATATCCGCCAGAACCTGGCGATTGCGCTGGGACTAAAAGGACTGTTCCTGATTACCACGCTGTTAGGTATCACCGGACTCTGGCTTGCCGTTCTGGCGGATACCGGCGCTACCGTGCTGGTTACCTTGAACGCACTGCGGCTACTGGGGTTTCGACACAATTAGGCGAGTGCGAACACCGGCCTTGGCTAGGCGTGATGGAAGCCGACTCATAGATCCCGGCCGTATACCTGACCAGGAGGCTGAGTTCAGAATCCGTGTATTGAGTCGTAATTCGCTTCACTTAGCGGCATTCAATCCAATAATATTGTTTCTTAGAAACATTCTATAAGCTATTGTTTTAATGTGTTTTGTGAAACGTAGCCCAGGATTGAACCGATGCTTGACCTGCCACCCGCCATGCCGCTTTTTGATGCCGTCGCCCACCTTGAGGATGGCAACCCGAGTGTTAACCAGTACCTGGCTGGCGTCACCCTCGACAGGGTCGGTGATGCCGCGCTGATCTATGAACTGGCGGCTGACTGGCTGCTTGAGCATCGTAGCAGCGAGAACAACTACAAGACCTATCGTAGTGAACTGACAACCTTCCTTTACTGGACCTTCGAGGTAGAGGAGATTTCGGTGGCCGATATCACGCGCCGGATCCTCGGGCGCTATATCGATTTCTGCTGCGATCCACCTTCAGAGCTGATCGCATACCGCAACGTTGCCCAATTCATCCTTAACAAGGATCTGGAGCAGCGTGTGCCCAACCCGCTTTGGCGACCCTTTCTGGGCAAAAAAGTGGATGCAAGGCCGCAACCTTATCGAATCACCGATAAGGCTCTAAAGACCAAGCTGGCGATTCTTTCCGCCTTTTTTAACTACCTTATTTACGAGGAGTATACCGAGCGAAATCCAGCCATGATGCTGATGAAAAACGGACGCTTCAAAAGTGGCAGCCAAAGCAACGTCATGCGTGAGGATGACGAAGAGGTTCGCGCCTTTAGCGAACTGCAGTGGTCCTACGTTATCTCCAGCGCCAAACAACTGGCGGCTCGCGATCCCGAGCAGCATGAACGCTCGCTGTTCCTGATCAGCCTTGTCTACAGCTGTTATCTTCGCATCTCCGAAACAGCCGCACGGCCCGGGTTTTCCCCGGTAATGGGTCAATTCAGGCGCGACAGCAAAACCGGCGTCTGGGGCTTTCACATTCCGCGCAGCAAGGGCGGAAAAAAGCGCACCGTCGCTGTATCCAATGCGTTATTGAAGGCGCTGAAACGCTACCGGACATTCCTGGGCCTGAGTCCGCTGCCGGTGCCGCAGGAAAACACACCGTTATTCATACGTCACCGCGCGGCCGGTCGTGGTCGCGACGCCGGCTTGCTGAACGCAAACCTCGGCGTAAGGCAGCTACGAGAGGAGATAGACCTGCTGATAGATACCGCCGCCGACGCCGCGGAAAAAGACGGCTTCGATCAGGATGCCCGGGAAATGCGCCAGATGACACCGCACAGCATCAGGCACACAGGCATTTCACACGATATCAATCTCAACAATCGACCCCTGTCCCATGTCCAGGCTGATGCCGGCCATGACAGCATCGACACCACCTCCCAGTACCTGCACACCTCAAGGGTAGAGCGCCACGAGTCTGCCGCACGTAAACCCCTGGATCATCTCCCCGACAGCTACGAATAACGAAACCGATCTGCTTGCGAGCAAGAAAAAGGGCGCTCACGTCGCCCTTTGCGCATAAAGAAACTCAAGCCAGTTCAACAATCCGGATCGTCACCATCAATCAGTCCATCGCCATCATTGTCGATACCATCGTTGCATTTGCGCTTGCCTTTCTCGGCCTCGATCGTTGTTGTGGTATCACCGCCCCCGCTGCCCGTGTCACCCACACTGCCGGAAACGCTGCCACGATTCTTTACGCGGAACGATGCCGCAATCGTACTGCTCGCAGAGTCATCATCAGTAACTGTCAAAGTGACAGTGTAATTTCCCTGACTTAAGTAGGTGTGACTGGGCGCCACTCCGGAAGCGGTTTCATCGTCGCCAAAATCCCAAGAATAGGATGAGATTGAGCCATCGCTATCCGTTGAAGCGCTTGCGTCGAATGTGCAATCCAAAGCAGTGCAGTTATAAGAGAACGCCGCGGAAGGGTCGATATTACTGCCTGGCGGCGGAGGGGGAGGCGTCGGATCTGCCTGTGTTGTAAAACTCCAGGTCGCACCGGCTGTTGTGCCATCGATATTGACTTCATCAACTCGCCAGTAGTAAGTCGTTGAAAAGTCGAGCGTGCCCGGGTCGAAGGTGTTTGAAAGCTGATTTACCACCATATCACCACTGCCTAGCGGGCTGCTGGTACCAAAATAGATGTTGTGTGAATCCGTGCGCGCTCCAGTTGTCCAGCTAAGGTTTGTGTTCACTCCAGTACCATTCGATCCATCTGCAGGGCTGGGGCTCGAAGCCGCCGCTGGAGGGGTGCCAGGTGGAGGCTCAGGAGTTCCACCAAAAGCTTCGAGTTGTATATTGTCGATTTGCCAGAAATTTCCATACGATTCGCCCCCTGTATCGTATCTAAAACGAATTTTTACGTTACTGTGACCAGCAATTGCTGCCGAAAGGTCAAGCGAGTGGGGCATTGGGTAGGCGTTGAAGCCGTAGAACATCCACTTGTTTGTCCAGGTCGCTCCGCCATCGATGCTGACGTCAACATTGATCGTCTCAAGCAGGTAGAATACGAAATAACTGGTGAAGTGAAGTACTGCACCACTGCTGCCTGAAAGATCGAGACTGGGCGTAACAAGAGAGGTCACCGTTCGATTAAAATCGTTATCGACGAGGGCAAACTTTCCGGAACCGACATAGTTAGTATGGATGTCATCACCCGGAACAGGGTCGACAATCGCCCATGGAGTGCCTACAGGTGTATCGATGGACCACCCGGCAGGCAGGCCGCCCGAGAAATCTTCATCGATAAGAATTCCAGTGCTCGGGGGTAAGGGGGGCGTTACGCTGACGATAATCGAATATGCCTGGCTGAGATTATTCAGCAACGTGCCTTTGTGACTGACCTCCAGGGTGTACGAGCCTGGCGCTGCGTTATAAATCTTAACCTGTTCAACATTGTCCCGAAAATTATCTCCTTTAGTTGCTGCTGCCGCCGGATTTGCCGGGTCCAGCACCCAGGGGAGATAGATTGTTGCGTCGGAATCGTTGATTACACGCAAATCCAGATCATTCACCAGCATAAGATCCGTTGGATCAAGGCTTGGCGTCGCAGGAATACCCGGTGGGTCCATCCAGTTTAGAGTAACCGTAATTACGCTATCCGGGTCCGTGACGTTGATGCTGTAGGTATCCACGTCGCCGCTGGCGAGGCTGTCCTCAATTATCTGGTGATTGCCATCTCCGTCATCGGTGATCAGTTGCGCCGCCGTTTTGGTATTCAGCAAGCCCCAACCAAATGCGTAATCCGGACCTGGGTCGTTCCCTGTCTCGTCTGCGGTGTGGATGGCCAGCGCTTTGAGAGTCGCACTACGCATCTGGTTGCCTGGATGAAGATTTTCGTAGTGTTGCTGCAGCAGAATCAGTGAGCCGGTAACGTTTGGCGCTGACATCGAGGTGCCGGCAGCTGCCGCGTAATAGGGGTATTCATGCCAAGTGGATAATAAAAATACGCCATTGCCCACCAGGTCGGGCTTGATTCGTCCGTCGTCAGTTGGTCCCCAGCTGCTAAAGGGTGCCATCAAAGCCTGTCCGGGCCCGGAGAGCGGAGCATAGCCGCCATTCAGATCGTCCACCGCACCAACGGTTAATATGTTTTTGGCCACGCTATTCCCTGGAATGCAGTCGTACCCGGCTGGGGCGCAATCCGGCTCTCTGGGTAGAGTAGAGGTAAACAGGAAACTGCCGTCTTGGTCGATTACCGTATATTCCTCACCCGGCGCCGGGCCTGTATCGGACCGATCATTACCGGCCGCTTTGACGATCAGGTAATAGGGTGCGTCGTAAGCAATCTCGTCCCACAACTGCGATTCGGTATCGTAGTAACCAAAGTTCGGGTCCTCGACATCCGATGGATCAGAGCCGCCGATCCACCACCACTGATCCGGTGGAGTGCCGCCAAGATAAAGCCATCCCGCAGCAATACCATAAGAATGATTAGAAACCAGAAGACCCGACGCTGCCGCGGCAGCCATTTCCGAGGTGTCCGAATTCCAGTCATAAGCATCAAGGTCGGCCGCGTATGCCATACCTGTTGCCTCAACGTAATTGCCCTGTCCCGCACCAATAAGAGTCCCGGCAACATGAGTTGAGTGGCCGCTAAGCTCTGTAGCGTCATCCATTTGACTTAGCCGAAAGGGGAGACCCAGATTACTTTCCAGGTGGAAATCCGGATGTTCGAAAACGGCCCCCGCATCCCACAAGCCCAGCGTCATTCCCAAACCATCCAGATCGAAACCCGTAGACCCAAACGGCCAGACTTCATCGGTGGAGACTGAGTCAGCAGCATCGATATTGTTGGTGATATAGAAAACCGGCTTTCCATCCGGACGAACGCGCTGCAATTCGAGAACGCCACCTTCCAGCAACTCGCGGCGCATCGGAATACCCATCGCGTTGGCAAAAGCCTGCGCTCGCGTCTTATCAAATAGATCGCGTTGTTTTAACTTTTCAGACAGTGCCTCAAGTTTGGCCTGCCGGGTCGAAATACCGGTTGAATTTTGCGCTACGACGACGTTAACAAGGGTTGTAGCGAGAAAAAGCGTCCCCCATTTCAGCAGGGTTGTTGTTCTAATCATGGTGGCGGCTCCTTTGTCGGTTTCGCCGCGCGGCGAACAGGTTCAGATCCGGAGCGCAACGCCGAGGTGTTACCCTAGGAATAATAGACAAGATGACGGCTATACGAGGTCGGTTCGTCGTAAAGCAAAAGACAGTTAGAGCTTCTTTCAGCGACCCTGAAACGCCCAAACGAGTTGTTTGTGACCGGCGATCTGACCAGCTATCGCCAGGCTCAATAAGCGCGACACGTAGCGGATATAAAGTAGGGGAGAATGAAAGGGTGATGCACCAGCTCAGAAATAACACATCTGATCAGGCATCCCTGGGCGATCCCCACAGGCTGTAGATAACGCGATGACCACAAGAATATCGGAGTGCACCAGAGCCAGACGACGCATATTCTATGCAGGCCGCTTCTAAATAACTCCAACCTAATCAATAGGTTATGAGGTACATGTCAGATTAATTCTATTGCCTGGGATTACTCACAACACCATGGGTTTAGTACTTATTGGTGATGCCCGCAATCGCAAAAAGAGAAACTGATGTAGAAGTGTCAAACTCTAAAAAGTGACTGAACATCTCGAGAACAAACTGAAAGCTTCAGGATCTGCGCCACCGAAATTCTTTTCTATACAATGACTTAAATAGATATGCCGATAAATAGCATTATCGGCAACGAATCGGTATTCAGGCATAGAAGCCCAGCCTGTTAACTGTTCGCTCTACTGACTTGGTAAGCACAATGGTCTGATCACGAACCATATAGCATCAAAGCCTTATCTCGCTAACAATCAATGCCTCGCATATGCGTTGGAGCCGCTGCCTTTTAATCAGCTCATCGTTCAACAACGGAGCTAGCGCCGAACACGCGCTTCGATTTTCGAACTCCTGTCCAGCAATGCCAGTCCGCTTCACCGGGATTGATCCGTGGATGGAGTGATTGCTGAGCCAGGCGGGGTCGGCGGGCCTTAGGTAGACGATGATTTGCTGCGCTTTCAAACATCATCAGGACAAATCACCTTTGGCTCGGCGCTCAGTTACCCATATCCTTCAAGCTAATCCTGTAAGACCTAAGGCGGTATATGAAGATGTCTTATTCGCTTTCTGTGATAGCGAACAAGAAGTATGCCCAATCCAAACGACGAGAACTGCCAGCCGTCAAATAGGGATAGACGGGGCAGCTTCGGGAGCTCATTAAAGGCGTACTAAACATACGGTAAAGCCAAGATTTGAAAACTTCGCCAGCTTGAAAAGAACGACACTCAGCCCGTGGAATTCAAATCTTCGCAACTCTCCGCACGATTCGTACAAATCTCGATTTCCGCGAACGGAGCCATCGTTGTCTATTAGGTGACAAGCAGAAGCGCAGCTTATCGCTTTTTAGCGCTTTCTGCTGAGCAGGGCAAAGCGTCCAGGAATCCAGGTTGTATCTCGAGTTCTGATTTAGTGCGCCTGAGCCACCCTGATCGCGCATTTCCAAATACACGATTTAACATAATATACATTATACGTATTATAAATAACCGGTTTTGCAGGGGCTTAAGGCTTTGCAAGAACCTACTAACTTCAAGAATTGTTGATCCTGCTGATACTCAAAAAGCGACCTAAGCTCGCACCTGCTTTTGAGCGCTTTGGTAATGACCAAGATTAGAACGGATAAAGATGGATAGACTTGCTGTGACTACGAGGCTGGCTGATATTCTGCGCCTGCTGTTCGGGATCTGTGAAATGTATAACCGCCGCTGCCCGATATTTTCCATACCCAACCATTCATGACCGTCGCGTGGCCAATTTTGTTGATCGGTATTATTTGTACTTCTTACGTATCGTGATACTAAACTCCATTTGATGATCCGTTTGAGTCGATCGCGGCCGTAGAAATCGTGCGGAGAGCTTTGAAGATTTTAGTTTCGTGAACTGAGTGTCGTTCTTTTCAAGCTGGCGAACGATTCACGATTGAGAGGTTCTGGATCGGATCAATGCCTAGTTTCGTTCGGATCTGGCAAATCCTCCAACAGCTTCTGCATCTCGTTAGCCGGGATGAGATATTCCCGCTTCACTGCACCTTTGCTACGGGGACATTCGCAAAGACTGGCTGAAACCGAATACGGCGCCAGATCCATGATGTGGCTGCCATCCCAGGTAAACGCTTCGAGATCAAGAATCGTGTTCTTCAACGTACCTTGGATCGAACGACTGCACTGAGTATCAAAGCTCAGCTCATCGACCATGCCCACAGCACGCTCCATAAGCTCCGTTGGATAACCGAGCTTGAGCATGGTGTTGGCCAGCATATCGCTGAACCAGAACGTCAGTTGCTTGAGTTCTTTCTGGGTCATGCCGATCAGCGCCAACGAGAATCGTGTCTGGTCATGGATGAACACCAGGCACTGGCGGCGCTGGATTGTGGTGATATTGGCGTGCCATTCACCCAGAGCTACGGGGTTTTGGTCGGCAGAATCCGAGATGTAGAAATCTGCCTTTTTCAGTTTTTCGGCCAGTTTTTTAGTAACGTGAATTCTCACTAAAATACCGTATAATTATGATATTTAAACATTATTCGTTCTAATCAGAATATCAAACACCACCCGCGTAAACCCCTAGCCACCTGAGGATTGCTCAGAATCTGCATCATCTGGTTCTTGTACGCTTCGGAACTTCCCATCACCGCATCATCGACAGCCTGTGAGAAATCATCCTGGCAGACCTGGTCAGGCGTGTTATTACTGAGCTGATGCATCCCCCTTTCATTCTCCCCTACTTTGTCCGCTACCATGCGGGCGTAGCTGAGCATGTCATCGTCCGCCAGGTTGTCGGCGATAATTACACTTAATCGGTATCGTTCTCGTAGTGTGTATACTTCCGAGAACTGCCTTTCACATTATGTGCGGGGTATTTCTCAGCGTTTTTAACCATCTTGTCCCAGCAGGCCTGCTCAATATCGATGTTCAGTTTTCCTGCCAGGCGAATGAGGTAAAGCTGCACATCGGCAACCTCATCACGCACAGCGGACAGTTCCTTCTCATCAAGATCTGAAGAGCGGGACTCCGTTGTCCACTGAAAACACTCCTGCAATTCCGCCGCTTCGACGGTTAGTGCCATGGCGAGATTCTTGGGTGAATGAAACTGGTCCCAATCTCGATCCGTGGCGAACTGCTGCAGGGCATCATTAAGTTGTTTGAATGGATCACTCATAAGAAACTCGCATACGTATTGAAACTGTTCGTGTCTGGCCCTAAGGCTTAAAGCACCGTAAGAAACTCACCAATCACCACCAGATCCTCCTGCTCATCCTCAAGCACTATATCCCTGTACCCGAAGGCATTGGTCAGCGGCCGGAGCAGGATTCGCTGGTTGACCAGTTCACCGTACTCCTCAATCTTCTCGCTGTGATATTGCTTTACGGTATAGCTGCCGCCATGGTCGGGATCTTCGATTGAACGGTGCTGTACCACAACAATCTTGCCTTGCCGCGTGCCGCCGGGGTTTGCACGGAACAGACACCAGGATCCATTCGGGATGCGCCGGTTCATTGATTCGCCGACCACGCGGCTAATGAAGAGATCCGGACTTGATCGCATGAAATCTGGCAACTCGGCCCAAGATTCAGCTTCTGCAATCTGCATTTCACTGAACTCACCGGCCGCAATGCTCAGGTCATAGACCGGTACATGCTGTTCGGGCTTCGCAGCTGCACGTGTCACGATTGGGAGATCCAGGCCATCCAGGCTATCTAGGCCTGCAATTCCCCTGCTTTCCGGTACTTGCGCATCTTTGTCCTGCGCAGACATAAAGTTAGCGAAGTATTCCCGGGTTTCTGCGTCGGTAGCGTACAGGTAACACCCCTTCTGACCACGTGTCATCAGGGTGCGATAGGTGTTTTTGATGATCTGGTCCGCCTGAGCGCGGGCATGATCCGGCTGTTCTTTGAGCAATTTCTTGTAGCCGTGCACTGAACGATCCTGCCCCGCCCTATTTCCGGCGTCAGTCACTACCCGGCCGCCGCGGATGACGAAATCATCCCCGATTATTACGCCGACATAGTCAAACTCCAGTCCCTGACAGGTGTGAATGCACCCTACCTGCTCAACAGACTCATCTGCGATAGCCTAGAGCATGCCGTCGTTATCGAGGTTCCACTGAGCAGCAAAGTTGTGCTCGGGAAACACGATATCCATCGCTTGCTTGTCTTTCTTGCTCGCCCAAGGCCAGCAGTAACCAGCGACCATGCGAGCCTTGTTGGCTTTGCGGTTCTTCTCGATAATAGCCCGGCGCATCGCACTGGGGTCATCAAACACCTGGAAGTCGTAGTCTATGTCATTCAGGTCAGTGTTGGCCGTCGTGCGAATCTGAAGCGCGTGATCGAGCCAGGCCAGGTACCCATCCGAGCCGTTACAGCGAAACTGCGATGCCAATTCAAGCTCCCACACAACGGCTCCACACTGGTTTGCCCGTCTCTTGATCTCAGCAACCGTGCCGACATCTTTCAACGTGACGCGCTGGGCCTCATCGATAAAGAAGACCGAAAAACGTGATGCGCGGATCATCTCCTTGATCTGGCTTTCACCAAGATTCTGGTACATGCCGGACTTTTCATTGAGGCGGTGTGCCTCGTCGACAATCAGGGCATGAAAGGTATCGGGCTCGGCATTCACGTAGCTTCCCGATCCTTTGAACAGATTATCGATATGGGTCTTTTTGCGAGTACCTGTCAGCTTCTTCTTGAATACCTCTCGCGGAGCTGAATTACGCGAAACGTACTGCGTCATCATCTCACGGTTTGTCAGCTCTACCAGCAAATTGATCGCCACCACCGACTTGCCGGTACCCGGCCCGCCCTTGACGATAAGACACTGTTTTTCGCCTGCTACTGCCTGGTGCGCAAGATCGATGGCGGTTTCATAGACCAGTTTCTGCTCGTCAATCATCAGAAACTCGGCGTTGCCCTGCATCATCGACGCGAGTGCATCTGCCAGGTTCTTGCTTGGTTTGATTACGCCGTGCTCGATCCGATACATGACCTGGTTACTGTCGCCAAACTTTATGTGCTGGCGCAGAAACTTGGAGAGCTTCAATGCATCGGGAGAGATAAAGACCGGGGCACGGCTTGTGTGATGTTCGTAGAACGGATCATTGATTGCATCTGCCCGCTTCATATTGTGCAGGTAGGCGCAGGGTACGAGGCTAATCGACTCAGAGCGTACCGTCTCGTTGTAGTCCTCGATTAGCGCGGCATAAGACCATGCCTGATAGGAGGGATGGTTTGTCTCTCTTACTGCACCACCCAGCTGGGTACGCACGATGGCGTCCTTTTTCGTTACCTCAACAGACTGCCACTGTTTGAGTTCCACGATGACAGCGGCATCGTTTCGTTGGTGGTTTTTACCGGTCAGGATGAAGTCCACCCTGCGGTTTGTCAGCGGGATATTGTACTCGATGGCCACCCCTGCCGTTGCAGGGATTGCCTCATCCAGCAGTGCGCTCATCATAAACCGCAACGAATTTTCCCAGGATATCACCTCATTTCGTGGCGAATTCCGGTGTAGCTTCCGCGCCACCTCGTTCTCGATAACCTCGGTAATAGCGTTGGCTCGCACATCATCAATAAACTGCTGCTTCGTGGCGTTGTAGACCAACATCTCCCTGTCATATTCCTTTGCATATCAATTGGTTATAGTGTTTTTCTATAAGGCTTTTCGAATAAAGTCTGAGCTAGTTGCCGAAACACTAAGACAAGTGCAGCAAATAGATCGAAAATTGTGCGAACTTCAATCGGCTCTCATGAAGCCTGAGTTATTTGAGATACTTGCCTAATCCTTGTACGGGCTGCAATGAGATGAGGGCCGCCCCCTACGATACTGTTTGGAAACAGTTTACTACATCCGGGTTATGCTCCGTATGGCTGTTACTTTGCACAATACCGAGTAGCGTTTTATGAATATCGATGGCGCTCATCCTGAGGTCGATGGTAACGAATCGAATCCTGTGGCCCTGAATGCTGACCTGTTCATCGAGCGGCTCACTGACGCATGGATGCAGTAAAATGCCGGTGGATGATAACGATTTAGGTTCGCCGTTTTTTTCCTGCGAGCGTAAGTAAGCGTACATCTGGTAGAGGTATCCACTACGCAGTGAACTATCCCTGTACCAGCCTTTAATCAGTACCGAATTGAACTTGGTGTCGATAACGATTTTTTGGGTCTCGGTTTCCAGTTCAATATCTGTGGTCATTGAGGGCAGGATACGGCTGATCCCCTCGGAAAGATCGTCTGTCTGCCAGTCCAGTTTAGTGCCTGCCCTCACCTGCCAACCTTTAGGCTTCAGATTAACCTCATACAGGCCTGCAACGCCTTTCTCAAACAACTTGCGTACAAAGACTTCATTGTGGTCGGGCGCACTAAGCTGCTGTCGACCCAGTTTTTCGCTAGGTAGTGCGAGGTCGAAGGTGAGATCCGCCAGCATCAGCAGCTGCCTGTCGTCGCCATCGTGGCGGCCAAAGGTTTCTTTGGATAGGGTAGTTTTCTCAGGCCTGTCGCCCGTCACGCCCATCTGAAAAAGCTGCCTTGCCAGACTGCGGCACTGTCGCGCTAATCCGACCGATGCCAGTATTGATGGCAACCGCTCCAAAGCCGCCTTGATATAGCGGTTTCGGGGCGTGTTAATCGTCATTTCATCGAAACGACAGGCAATCTTACCCTTCAGATGGAGCTGATTCCGAGCCGACTCCAACGCATCTATTTTTCCCCGCAGGCGGCTAAGGTGCGCTTCACGACGGGTGTATCCAGCAGTCAGATTGCGTCTTATGCGTCGCTCGACAGCATGTACCAGCATTCTGGCAACAAGGTCAGGAATATCATCGGGTGTCTCCTCCACCGAGGAAAAACGATTACCTGCCGTTCTGTAGAGGTCTGATGCATAGAGCATCAGAAGCCAGAGGTTACGGACAGGGACACGACCAATGGTGTGCTCTTCACCGATATTCACACTTGGGCTACCCATCACCATCCCTCTAGCAGGGTGTCTCTTAGTTCATCCGCCCGATTAGGAGCATCGAAGAAGTACTCCTGCAGTAGCGGGTAAATTTCAGTCTCTACTTTATCCAGGAACCAGCCACTGACATCCTCACTTTCTTCGGTTGGCGTTACATAGCTGTGCCCAACCTGAAACTGCGCTCCAAGCGAAGGTTCATCGGTGATTGCTTGGTTCAATTCATTGAAGCGTTTTTCGATATCTATGACTCTGGCCGTATCGCTTCCGAGCCTTTCATGGGCCCATATGCGCCAGCGCTCACCCAATTGAGGCTTGAGGTCAATGAACGCAAAGCGGCGTCTTAGGGCCAGGTCAACCAAAGCCAGCGACCTGTCGGCAATATTCATGGTGCCGATTACGTAGAGGTTTTTGGGAATGTAGACTCGCTTTTTGCTGCCTTCACCGTAAGTCAGCTCCAGCGCCTCGTTCGGTGTGCGCTTGTCTTTTTCCAGCAGGGTGAGCATCTCGCCGAAGATTTGGGCGGGGTTGCCTCTATTGATCTCTTCGATAACCAGTACATAGCTGTTTTCAGGGTTGCGCTGGGCCAGATAGACCATTTCGAGGAACGGGCCGTCAACAAGCTCTAATACACCGTTATTACCTCCAGGGCGCCAGCCCCTGATGAAGTCTTCATAAGAGAGATTCGGATGGAACTGGACAGCACGCACCCGCTCTTCAATTCTGTGGCCGATCAGCGCATAGGCCAGCCTCTTGGCCAACCAGGTCTTCCCAGTACCTGGTGCCCCCTGCAAGACAAGATTCTGCTTCGACTTAAGAACACTGAGGTACTTGAAAACCTGGTCTTCGCTTAAGAAACATCCGTCATTAAGAATGTTTTCGACGCCATAGGGCTCTGCCTTTGGCTGCGGGTCGTAACTCTTCTCTTCTGCACCGCCTTGTTCGGTATCGAACTCAGTCCAGCGGTACGAGCCATTACCTAGAAACTCGATTAAATCGTCGTCTCGCAGGGTCTGCATATTACGATCAATGGTAAACGCGACGGTGTTGTTCGAAGGGTATTCCTCTGTCAGTTCGGACAAGAACCGATCCTGAAATTGTTTGCGAGTGAAGTCGGCAGACCCAGTCTCCAAACAAAGATCTTTAACGAGTCCATAAACGCGGCTTTTCCAGGTACCTGCGGACTGCCCTGCTACGCTTGGCGGCTGATAACGCCAGGCTTCAAACGACAATTCGGGGAACGAGTGAACAGGAAAGGTATCTTCTTCGAATCGTGCCTCTACTGTTCTCAATACCTGAAAATAATCATCCGCACTGCAGCGCCCTTTGGGGCTATTCTTCGGTATTGGAGTATTGAGTTTGTCTTTTATGTACTGCTGAGAAGTGCCATCAAGCGGCAGGTAAACCCACGGCCTAATCCAGTACAAGCCCATGGTCAGATTCCAGCCCACGTTTTTAATAGTGGATGCTGCGTCGTACCCTTGGGCGAATCGCTCTACTTCAGACTCAGGGTCGCCATCTGCATAGGCGATAGCCGCCGCAAAAAACTCCCACAATTTGTCTATGTCGCCATCCTTCCGCGCATTGCTAAACGCGAAGAACCAGGACTTTTGATTATTTAAAACCGGTATGGCGTCGAAGTTAGCGGGGAGCTCCGCATCCACATCTAAGAAAGCTGCCAACTTGGCGGCTATGGCTCGACGATTTGGATCGGTTAGTTGGCGATTAAAGGTGCCTAGCAGCGTAAAGGGACAGATATCCGCCAGCGGGAACGAATTACCGTCTGCATCTCTGTCGTTGAGATGGCTGAGCCCTTCGACCTGCTGAGAAATGCTATGCAGGTGATCAACTAGGGGGCCTCTGTCGTCCTGGTACTTGACCAGCTTGGTTGCGAGCTCTTCGTAAAACTCGGTCCAAGGAAAACGTGATTGTTTGGCATTGTCTCCAAACCGTTCCTTCCAATAAGGGGCGTTCCTGAAACGGTTATAGTCTTGGTCGGCGTCATTAAATGTGAAGTCGATCAACGCCCGTGACAGCCATCGCTTGCCCTCTAGCCTCCAGACTGTGCCTCGGTGTGTGAAGAAATACCATCGCTTCTCAGGGACTAGCGGCTCCCAATCGACATGGACGGTTTTACCGTTGCCCTCATTCGCTGTAACAGTTCCACGCGCTTTAATAGCCATGACTGAAGCTGTTGAACCATTGGCTTGGAACGGCAGGTTTTTCTTTTGGGTGAAGGCAGCCTTGATCGCAATTTTATCGCCAGGCTGGATCGAATTGACCTCATCAAGGTGCTTATCCTTGTAGCCGTTCTCCCAGATTCCCTCATTGAGAAACCGTTCAGTCTGGTCGTCTTTGCCATCCCAAAGTGCTCCTACGAACCAATACGCCTGCTTCGATTCCATGTTTTATCTAATCCCTGATTCCGTTGTTTCCGCTGAAGCTAAATAATGCCTAACGATAACGACCGAGCTTGAATCCTGCTAGTGCCCGATCAATGAAGTCCCCTCTGGCAGAGCCGTCACCGCCATCTGTTCTATCTGCAGTTGATGGCGAATCCATAAGGTGCTTTTCGTTTGGGAAATAATAGATGGTAAGCGTGGATGGTATAGCCACTCAACACGAGACGGCTCATTACACATGTAGAGCATAAGGCGTTCTTTGAAGAGAGGAATTCCCTTTCTTGCCCGTCGTCGCCTTGCTTGATGCGATTTCATCACCTCGGTCTAGCCCGTATTTACTCTGCGCTTTTTTTGATTATACCAGCTTGACCTTACCACTGTTGGAAGGTCTATATTCGTTGCTATCCAAAGCTCAAAGGAGGTTTAAATGCATCATTTCAAGGTGACCGGCATGTCCTGCGGCCACTGCGTGTCTGCGATTGAGAAAGCGGTCAAAGCGCTGGACTCGCAGGCAGACGTTGCCGCCGATATTGAAAAAGGCGAAGTGACTGTAAGCAGCGATGTTGCGTTCGCGTCGATCAGCGATGCGATTCGAGAAGCCGGTTACGAAAACCAGGCGATCAGCGCCTGATAAACGAATGTATGACTGTCACCGCCTGAAGGTAAAAAGGCTGCCCTGAGAGATCCGGGGCAGCCTTTTTCTTTTCTGGTGGATTTTAAGGGGGCCACTTTACGGCTTTATTCAGCTATCCCCTGTTTGGCCGCCTGGCTTGGTTGAATCCTTTGCATGCCGCTGCTCGCTGCCCGGTTCAATCCCACTCTTGCCAACGCGGGCGTGATCAGGCTCCTGACTCTCCTCGAGTTCGCTCTGCTCTGACAGTTGGTTAATGATCGGGCAATCGGGCCGCGAATCTCCATGGCAGTTGCCGGCCAGGTGCGAGAGCGTTTCGCTCATTTCCATGAGTTCGCGGGCCTTGCGCTCCAGTTCCGCCACATGTTCCAGCGCGATGCGCTTGACGTCCGCGCTGGCCCGGCCGCGGTCCTGCCAGAGCGCAAGCAGTTCGGCCATCTGATCAACCGAAAAGCCCAGGTCGCGTGCCCGCCGGATGAACCGCAGCCGGTGTACATCCTTGTCGGAGTAGTCCCGGTAACCGGCATCGGTCCGGGACACTTCGGGGATCAATCCGATCGATTCATAGTAGCGGATCATCTTCGCCGAAACACCGGATGCCGCTGCTGCTTTGCCGATATTCATACTTGTCCCCTTTGCCAATGCGATCAGTTCCAGTCACTGCCGGGCTCAGGCAGCCTGGGTCGGCGCCCTGAACCGGCGTAACCTGAGCGCGTTAGTCAGTACAAAGACCGAAGAGAGCGCCATCGCGCCGGCCGCAAAGATCGGTGACAGCAGCAGGCCAAATGCCGGATAGAGCGCACCTGCCGCCAGTGGAATCAGCGCCGTGTTATAGGCAAAGGCCCAGAACAGGTTCTGCTTGATGTTGCGGATAGTCTCCTTCGAGAGTGCGATCGCACTGGGGATACCGCCGAGATCGCCGGACATCAGTACCACATCTGCCGCCTCGATGGCGATATCGGTACCCGTGCCGATCGCCATACCTACATCGGCTTCCGCCAGGGCCGGCGCATCATTGATACCATCGCCCACGAAGGCGAGCTTGCCATGCTGGGACTTGAGCTTTTTCACCGCATCAACCTTGCCCTCCGGCAGCACCTCGGCAACAACGTCGTCGATACCCAGTTGCCGGGCGATCGCATCGGCCGTGCGGTGGTTGTCACCGGTAATCATCGCGACTTTCAGTCCCAGCGCGTGCAGAGCCTCTATCGCTGCGGGTGTAGACTCCTTAATCGGATCGGATACCGCAATGATTGCCGCCAGTTTGTTATCAATCGCCGCGTACAAGGGTGTTTTACCCTCGCTGCCCAGGCGTTCTGCCACCTCGGCAAAGCGGGCTACATCGAGACCGAGCTTGCTCATATATCGGTCCGCGCCGATATCGACCGACACACCTTCCGCCTGTGCCTTCACACCAAAACCGGTGACAGATTCAAAGCCCTCAACAGCGGGGATACTAATCCCTTCGGCCTCTGCCGCATCAGCGATGGCGCGACCGATGGGATGTTCCGAGCGGGACTCCACCGCTGCGATTTTCGCCAGTACGTCGTTTCGCTCGAACCCTTCGGCAACTTCCAGGTCGGTCAGTGCTGGCCTACCCTCGGTCAGGGTCCCTGTCTTGTCGACCGCGACGACCTTAGCGTCCCTGAGCAACTGCAGAGCCTCACCCTTGCGGAATAGCACCCCCATCTCGGCGCCGCGACCGGTGCCAACCATGATCGATGTGGGTGTCGCCAGCCCCATGGCACAGGGGCAGGCAATGATCAGTACCGCCACCGCATTGACCAGCGCAAGACTCAGCGCCGGTGCGGGACCGGCGAAGAACCAGACAAGGAAGGTCAGCAGCGCCGCCGTCATCACCGCGGGCACAAACCACATCGTCACCTTGTCCACCAAGCCCTGGATCGGCAGTTTCGAGCCCTGAGCTTCTTCTACCATGCGAATAATCTGGGCCAGTACGGTGGTGCCACCCACCGCCGTGGCCTTGAATGCCAGCGCACCTTTCTGATTGACGGTACCTCCGACCACGGGACTGCCAGTCGTCTTGGATACCGGCACAGGTTCACCGGTGATCATCGATTCGTCGACATAGCTCTCGCCTTCGATCACGTCGCCATCCACCGGTATGCGCTCACCGGGGCGAACCTCCAGCGTATCGCCCGGTTTCACCTCGCCGATGCCGATCTCCACCGTTTTACCATCGCGGCGCACCCGTGCTGTCTTGGCCTGAAGGCCAACCAGGCGTTTGATCGCCTGGGATGTGCGCCCTTTCGCCCGGGCTTCGAAGAAGCGCCCAAGCAGGATCAGGGTCACGATGACCGCCGCCGCCTCGTAATAGACGTTTGCAGTCCCGGCCGGCAACAGGCCAGAGAAGAAAGTCGCAATGACCGAATAACCCCAGGCGGCCGAGGTACCGAGTACCACCAGCGAGTTCATATCCGGTGCCGCATGCAGCAGCGCCGGTACACCTTGCTTGAAGAACCGCCGACCAGGTCCGAACAGCGCCAGGGTTGCCAGCACGAACTGGATGTACCAGCTCATCTGCAGGCCAATCGTGTTGCTGACGAGACTCTTGATACCTGGAATAAAGTGAGAACCCATCTCCAACAGGAACACGGGCAGAGACAGCAGCGCCGCGATGGTCAGGTCCCGCTTGAGCGAGGCCAGTTCGGCATCCTTCTTCTCCGCGGCTTCATCAGCCCCTGCGCCGCCCTGGTCGATCTCGCTGGCGGTGTAGCCGGCATCCGCCACGGCGTCGATAAGTGTCTCGACACCGGTGTTGCCGCGTATGCTGGCCCGTTCGGTGGCCAGGTTCACGTTTGCCTCGATGACGCCGGGCACGGCCTGCAGGGCGCGCTCTACACGGCCGACACAGGACGCGCAGCTCATCCCCTCGATGGACAGTTCGGTGGTTGTAGCGGGTACCGAATAGCCCGCCTTTTCCACCGCTTCGATCAGCGCTTGCTGGTCGACATGAGCATGGGAGCGAATATCGGCACGCTCGGTCGCCAGGTTGACCGCGACCTCATCGACGTTCTCGACCTTCTTCAGTGCCGCTTCCACGCGACCAACGCAGGAGGCACAACTCATGCCTTCAATGGGCAGGCTTATCGACGACACGGGCGACTGATTCTGTTTTGTCGGGGTATCCATCAGTTGCCTCCTTACAAGCATCTCATGCGGATACCCTGAACTATAAACCTTCCCACGATTGGAAGGTCAAGAGCGGGACGATAAAAACCCATGTATTAACTATGGGTATTGGGTGATTTACCGGCGCCCCGCCAACAGGGTCAGGCGCGAACCCGGATCCAGCTCACCATGCCTGCTGCCTGATGCTCGATCATATGGCAGTGCAGCAGCCAGCTGCCTGGCTTGTCGGCACGGAAGCGGATTTTGGTGCGCTCGCCCGACGCCATTACCACCGTGTCATGCCAGAGTCCCTGGTTATAACGTGCCAGGTCCGACTGAAAGTGGTGTCCATGCAGGTGCAGACTGTGTGGCCAGCGGGTGTTGTTGAGCATCTCGACTTCCACCAGGTCGCCACTGCGTACCTCCAGCAGCGGCTGCTCCGGCATATTGACGACACCGTTAAATGCCCAGATCTGTTTGTTCTGAACCAGCTCCCGAGTACTCAGCGTCTGGCCCCCGTAGACCGCTTGCCTGAGGCCGCCCATGGCGCCGCCGGTCATATCCAGCTGCACCCGATGATCGACCGGCTGGTCGGCCAGCTGCGGCAACGGGTTCGCCGGCAGTGGCTGGGGTTCATCGCGCTCGCCCTGCCCTATCTGGCCATCGATCTGCCCATCAATCTGCAGCAGCGCCAGGTCGATCGGAGCGCCATCGGTCTGCAATTGAATGGCCAGGGCGCCCTGAGCCTGCGCGGGAATATCGACCACCAGGTCATAACGCTCAGCAGGCGCCAGTAGCAGCGGCCCGCTGTGCCCCCGGGGCGTCGTCAGCGGCTGTCCATCCTTGGCCCAGATCCAGCTGGGCAGATCAGGCAGCCGCACTGCCATGATGCGGGCATTGGCGGTGTTAAGCAGGCGAAGCCTGATCCGCTCGCCCCCTTTCACCTTGAAGCGCGGTTGGAGCTGGCGATTCACCGTCAGCAGGTTGCCGGTGCGACCGCCGTGGGCCCAGTCGTGCATGGCGCCGAGGCTGGCGGTATCAAACTGGCGCGCCTCATTCAGACGCCAGTCGTCCAGGGTCAGTACCAGATCCCGGTCGACCTCAACGGGCTCCTGCTCATCTACAATCAGCGGCAGATAAAGCCCCCGTGCCAACTGCTCGTAGGTTTTGTGATGGGAGTGGGCCCAGTAGGTCCCCGCATCCTGAGGTGTAAAGCGGTAGATGAACCGTTCGCCGGGCGCGATCGGTTCCTGAGTCAGGCCACTGACGCCATCCATAGGATTATCGATCCGCATGCCATGCCAGTGCACGCTGCTGGGATCTGGTAGCTGGTTTTCTACTTCAATTTCCACCGGCTCGCCCTGGCGCAGACGCAGCACGTCGCGATCGAACGCCCAGAGCCCCACCGGCTCGCCCAGGGGGGCGAACCAGTGGTGGCTTTCCGGTTTAAGGACAAGCCTCAGTCGACGTACGCCGGACTCGCTCTGATGTGGAGTTTCAGTCTGCGGCGATGCGGTGACCAGCGTCGGACCTGCCATCAAGCCAAGCCCGCTGAGCTGAATAAAGTGACGGCGGCTCAGTTTCATTTGAGGGCGTCCTTCATCTGCTGGAGGATCCGTTCCAGGTTCGCCAGCGGCTGCGCACCGCTGATGGCGACCGCTTCGCCACTGGCGTTATGCAGCAGGAAGTTGCCCGGTGTGCCGGTTACGCCAGAGACCTTGCCATCCTCGGTCTGGGCAAGCACCTTGTCGCGGAAACGCTCCTCTTTCATGCAGGAATCGAACGCCACCCGGTTGAGGCCGATCTCTTCAGCGAGGGGACCCAGGTTCGCGATGGGGAATCCCTTGCCGTTGGAGCGGGTGCGCTCGAAAATCAGGTCGGAGTAGCGCCAGAACGCCTCACTACCTCCAAGCGAGCCGGCACACTCGGCAGCTTCAGCCTGTTTCTGCGCACCGGGGTTATGGAAGTTCAACGGGAAGTGCCGGTAGATCCAGTTCACATCCGGATTGTTTTCAACAAAGGTCTTGGCTGTTTCGTGGAAACGTTTGCAGTAAGGGCACTCGTAATCCGAATATTCGACCAGGGTAAAAGTGGCATCCGTTGCGCCGCGCACATAATCGGATTCCGGGTCCACCGGCGGCAGATTGGCCACCTGCGCCTCGCGCTGCTGCCTGGCCTGCTCCGCCCGGGCTTGATTCTGTTTTTCAATGAAGCGGATGATCGACGTTTCGACCCGTTTGTCGAACGCCTCACTGTTGAAGTATTGCTCCAGCTTCTGGTCGATCAGCTTTTCAATATCGGCATCGGCTGCCTGCGCCCGGGCCTGGCCGCTAATCAGCAGCACCATCAGGCTGCCCAGCATCAGATGTATCAGTGACTTTTTCATTGGTAACTCCACGCAACGTCAGCTCCGCCGGTAAAATTTGGCGGAAGTTTCTATCAGTTATAGCGAAAAACCGGATTCAGGCGCGTGGAGGAGGCGTGGGCTGGGTGGTAAATCCGGGCCGGGTCGCGGCCACATCGAAGCCGGCGGGCAGAATCAGGTCCTCCCGCCAGATCGTCTCGGGTGTGCTGGAGACAGACAGTGGCTGAACGGCGCAGATACGCGGGCACTTGGATAACTGCTGGCTACAGCTGGAGTGAACAGCACTCACAACCTCGACACGCGGTGCGCTGCTGCGATCAGCGACGGCAGGTCCTGTCGTGAACCCGGCTAACAGGAACAGCAGCGTGGTGAGGAGTGTGATCAGCTTTTTCATAGTCTGCAGTCTGACTTAAGTGCCCGTTTATAACAGAGTTTTCACGACACCATCAACGCTTCGTTAACGGGTCGGTAGCGATTGTTCGAATGCGCTCTGTGGTCGGATCGACAGCAACCAGTCTCTGACAGACTCATCAGGCGGCATGTTAACTATAAATGCTATTATATTGTTTTATATACTTTTTATTGCGCGAGCAACCAGGAACTACCAACAGGGTAACGCGCAGCAACTCCTTACAAGGGTTTGAATACCCGCCCCTCTTTCTCCATCTCAAGAGCGATGCCGCGCTGCAGGTCATCATAGACAAGATGCTTATCGCCTCCCCGGCTGAGCGCCTGCAGACAGGCATAGTGCACCGCATTGATGATAGTGCCGCCACTCAGTTCAAAGCGCGCCAAACGCTCGTAAGGCAGCTCCGGGGTGTCGAAGCTCACACCGGTCGGCATGCTGATACGCCAGATCTGTTCGCGCTCCCTGGCGGCGGGTAGCGGAAAGCCGATCACGGCATTGAAACGGCGCAGAAAGGCGTCATCGAGATTGGACTTGAGGTTGGAAGCCAGGATCACCAGGCCATCAAACTCCTCCACTTTCTGCAGCAGGTAGGACACCTCCTGGTTTGCGAAGCGATCGTGGGCATCCTTGATGCCGGTGCGTTTGCCAAACAGCGCATCCGCTTCGTCGAAGAACAGTATCCAGTCGCGGTTTCGCGCCTTGTCGAACAACGCGGCCAGGTTCTTCTCGGTCTCGCCGATATACTTGGACACCACCGTCGACAGATCCACCCGGTAAACCTCCCGCCCGGTATGCTTGCCCAGCAGCGTGGCGGTAAGGGTCTTGCCGGTACCGGGCGGACCATGGAACAGCACCCGGTAACCCGGCTTGAAGCGTGCTGCCATCTGCCAATCCTGCATCAGTTGCCGGTGGTGTTCGATCCAGCAGCGTATTTCGTCGATACGCTGCTGTACGTTTGAGTCAAGTACCAGATCCTCCCAGGCCAGGCCGGTACCAATCCGCTGGGCGGGGAAGGCACTGCTGAAATGGGGAGCGCTGATACTGCCGGTGGTGAATAGCTCGACATAGTCGGGGTTGAGTAGAAGCCGGCCACTGAACCCCGGCTCCCCTGGTTTGGCGGTTTGCAGCTGCAGCACACCCTCAGCTGCAAACCAGTGATCGGCGCTGAACAGCTTCTGCACCTCAAAACGGCGGTCGAGATCGATGCCCGCCAGGGTAAACAGAGCGGTTTCGCCAGTGGGCTGGAACAGCCGGTTTGCGTTGTCGCGACTGCCACCGAACTCGGCGAACAGGCCCTGATCAGGCAGGCGGCGCAGAAACAGGTTATCGAGAAAGCTGGGCTGCACATGGGGCACCAGTGCCAGCAGCAGCACGACATATTCATCGAAACTGGGTTGCCGCTCACGGATAAACCCGGCAAACGCGGAGCTGTCCTCGAAGAACGCCAGCCCCGGCAACTTCTCGGGTGCCGGATCATCCGCCTGGCGCTGGTGTAGCTCGATACGCGCCGTGATTACCCGATCGAGGTAATCAAAGGCGTGTTGGAGATTCGCTGCATTGGTATCGCTCACGCGACGGCCCCTCCTTCGGTTAGAGACAGTGCAACCCAGATCCTCAGCTCAACAGAATATAGCCATCCTGATTCCACTGTTTAGCCTTCGCCTCCGACAGACTACCCCCCTGATCTACCGTTTCCCTGGCCAACGTAGCGTAGGTGCCGAACATCGGGCCCCGTTGATCCCTGCGCGCCTTCACCGCTTTGTAGATGGCATCGGCTTCGTCGCTGATCCCCGGGTGCTTAAACTCTTTCAACGGCTGCGCACTGGTCAGGCTGTTAACGGCCACCGGCACAATTTTGGGGCTGTCGGAGAGGAAATACTTATCGGCACTGCGCTGAATATCGTTGCTGATGGTCCAGCTTTTTTTCTCTTTATCGACGAACTTATCGCCCTTCTTCTCAATGCGGGCCGACTCGATACTGAGCGCCGTGGGTACGTTCTGCTCGGCGTCGATAATCTTCGCGAAGGTATCGGCCTGGGCCGGGTGTTTGTCGGCCATCGCCTTTTTCAGCGCCGGCCCCTTGCTCTGGCCACTGTACGTTGGCACCACCTTGTAACGCTGCACCGCCTTGCTGTTGAAACCGGCTTTGATGTAGCTCTCCACCTGGGCTTCATGCTGGTGGTTACCCTGGCGCGATAGCGGCGTCATGTTCTTCCAGACCCCGGGTCCACCCAGATTGTCGTTAAGCAGGTGACCACGGACATAGAAGCTGGCCCCTCCGGACTGGCGGCGCAGGTTGAGCACGTCATAACTCCCGTGCGCGGCCTGACTGGGAGACGATCCCTGCTTCCAGCCCTCGCCGTTCTTGCTGAGTACCCTAATCTCCATACTTGTCCCGAAACCGGCACTGTTAGCGGCACCATAGCTTGGCTCCTGCCACTCCGGCAGGGCTTCACCAAACAAATGCTTGGTCGAATCCGACAGGCTCAGCAGCATCCCATCCAGGGCATCCTGTTTGGCCTTGGCATTTTTGGCCTTTTCCGCCTTGTCCTTGCCACCCACCGCTTCTTTGCGCTTGGTATCAATTTGCGCGGCGACTTTTTTCGCCTGTTTGAGATGTGCTTTCTGCTCACTGGTGAAGCTGCTTTCATCCAGGTCTTTAAGAAACTGCTGATACGGCTGCTCTTTGCTGCGCATGGTTAACTTGGCCGACTTTCCCCCGCCTTTAAAAAACAGGGTGTGACCTTCGCCGTTGGTAGCGGTGAACTTACGTTTCACCTTCCACCAGGAGACTATTTTATCTTTCAGTTCTTTCGCGGCGCCTTTGCCCTTTTTGATCAACTTTTTCGCGAACTTAACTACTTTATCGACGACCTTATCGATCACCTTGTTGATCGGCTTACTCACTTTCTTGATGATCTTCTGCACCGTGGCACCAATACCGCCCAGTCCCGCCAGCGACGCCAGCAGGCCGATCACCACCGGCAGGCTGCGGGCCATGGCGTTCTCCACCGCGGCGGCCGCCTTACCCAGGACCCCGGCGGCGATGGAGGTGACCGCACCATACACCGATAGCACGAAATCCTTGATCTGCTGGAAGCGCTCCACCAGGAACTTCACCAGGTCGAACAGCAGTTTCAGTACCTTGACCAGTGCGCCTGCGGGGTTAAGCAGCCCCAGTAGCCAGGTCACCGCCTCCTTGATCACGGTGGTGATAACAAATCCGCGGATGGCGCCGAGTACCAACTCCTTGAGGTTGCCGAGCGTCTGCTTGACCAGCGTCCATAAACCGACCACGCCCTTGGTAATCAGTACACGGATGATCTTCACGCCCTTTTCGATCACCGAGAACACCTTGGCCGCCTTGGGGTAGCGCTTGATGATGCGCGCCTTGATATTTTCGTAGGTGAGTCCCAGCACCTGCAGCACCAGGTGCACTATGCCCTTGAGATCGAACTTTTTCGGTAGCGTAATCGGCACCGAAGACAGAGCTCCGGTCAGCCATTCAACAAGCCCCTTGATCAGGTGCTGCTTGATGTTTTTAACAAAGCTGCGCACCCCCATGCCGATGGCTTTCACCAGGTTATTGAAGAACGGCACCGGATTTTTCAGGATCGACAGCAGCTGCTTGCCAGCCCGCTCAAAGAAATCAAAGATCGGCTGAGGGTTGATACCGGCAATCTCGCACGCCGCCCGGATGGCGATCTTCAGCGCCTCGACAAAGTCGCCGGTGATCACAGCGCCGATAATCTGCACCGCCGCCTTGAGAGCGGTCTGGAACGCGGCGAGTATTTTATCCAGCAAGCTCGCCAGACCCGCGGCCAGGACTTCGACGGCGGCAATGGCGCCATCGGCGACCAGATTCACCCCGGCTACGGCGGTGTCGACAACCGTATCGATGGCACCGTTGATGGTCCGGGCCAAACCGGGAAAGGTACTGCCCAGGTAAGTGGTCACCTGTGACTTGGCCCAGTCCCGGAAAGAATTTAGGGCGCCGACCACCGCGTTACGTGCCGCGTTGATGGTATCCACCGCGAATTTCTTCGCGGCATTGATCACCTTCGCTACACCTTTGCGGATGGCGTTGAAGGTATCGTCGATCAGCTTGGTGGCTTTTTTGACCGCATCCTTGATGAAGTCGACCGCCCGGTCCCACCAGCCCTTATCCTGTTCCTTGCGTTTCAGGTCTGCCTTGATGGCGCTGGCTTCACGATCACCGCGCGCCTTTTCACTGGCGGCGAAGGTTTCTGCCTCACCCAGGCGTTTATCGGCCTGGGATTCGGCGCCACTAACCTTGGTACGAATGGTTGCGTTACCGCTGTTTTGTTGCGTCGCCGCCTGTTTTTCGAAGCTGTTAACTTCACCATAAGCCTGCTCGATCCCCTGCTTCTGCTTGCCGGCGACCTTGCCCCGGTTATCGATAACGATCCGGCGCTGCTCGGCATCGGCCTGCTGATTCAGGCTGGCGGTTTCGCGCTCGGCATCGGCAATCGCCTGCTGCTCGTCCTGCTCACGGCTGCTGACCGCCTGATCGGTATCGGTCTGTGCCTTGTTTAACTTGGGTCCCAGGGTGAGGGAGAGCTTCTCGTCGGCTTTTTTGCGAACCTCCTCGGGCAGCGACGCTGCTGCGTAGTCCTGGGCCGCTTGCGCAGGCTCAGTGGTCACCGGTTCCTGTGGTTCAGGCTTGCGCTCTACCCGCTGCTTTTTCTGAACCGATTTTGCCTTGATGTTGGCCTGGCCGGGATTGCGCTGCAGCTGTCCGGTCAGTTCATCCCTTTTGCCCCTGAGCGCACCACCGGCCTCTGAACGTTGCTCTGCCATCCGGGACGGATCGGCAGTACCGCTGAGGTCAACTCGCTGACGGGAACCGGCACTGGTGTTGAGGTTGTTATCCGAGGTAGGCAGGCCGTTGACCAGGCGGCTGAAATTGGCCTTGAGCCAGTCGAAGAAGCCACCGAGCAGGCTTTTTTTCTCCATCCGGTCAACGTTGGCCCGGTTCGACGGCGCCTGGCCTCGGTTTTCATGGGTCTCCGGTGTCAGCGTTTTGGGGCCGGCATCGACCTTTGAATCGGGTATTTTCGCCTGCCCCGGCATTAGCTGCTCCGCCGGGGTGATCCCCTCCTGAACATTGCCGGCCAGGTTTACCGTCAATTCCTGAGGGTTATCCTGCTGCTGTTTCTGCTCGGCTTTCAGTTTGCTGCTGACTGCACCGCCTAACTTGTCGCCACTCAGCGCAACCTGCGACGGCGAGGCCGCGGCTACCTCGGTCACCATCTGGTCGGAGCTGCCCTGAAGCGCCAGAGGATCGACCGCTGCCACCGGCTCATGCGGCGGTGCAGCCGGGATTTCGGGTAACTCCAGCGCTACCTCGCTGTTAGCCGATTCGGTGACCGGCGTTGTTTCAGTCTCGGTAGCTGAGGTATCGGTGGGGACCGGCTGCTCCCCTTCCTCTTCGGATGCAGGCTCTTTCTCTTCGTCGGTACTGTCCGGGGTCGTCACCAGCTCATCGGTTTCAATACCTGTGTTCACCAACGGCACTTCCGGCATATCGAGTTTTGCCAGGGTGTCGTAAAACACGTCCCAGCCGCTCAGAGGATCGAACTGCTCCTCAATCTGACCGCCCAGGTTATCCTGCCCGGCGGTATTGCCGTTGATCGTAGCGATGCGCGCCGAGCCGCCGGGGCCGCTGAAATCCACACCGGATACGATGGCAAAGTGGTTGTTCTTATGGCGATAGGCGATGTCACCTTTCTGGGGTATCTCGCCCTTGGAGCGAGCCTGCAAGAACTTGGATGAGGTCCAGCCGAGCTTCCAGTCCGGCACCGGAACCCCCGCACTTTTCAGGGACCACCAGACGAAGATGCCGCACCAGTGCGGCAGCATATCTTTAACCTGGCCGTTTTTGTCCGTGTAGGTTTTGATGCGGCGGATTACATCAGGATGAATCGGCATCTTGCCGCCAAAGGCGATATCGAAGTAGGTGCGGATCCGCTCCCAGCCCTGGCGATTACCCTCGGCATCCTGGAGCTTCGCGTTGACGCTACCGATTTGGCTGCGGGCGTGGGCCACCGCTTCCAGCAGTTCCGGACGGATCTGGTAGCTGTCGGTGTTTGCGTCGATCTTTGGTTGCAGCTTTTGTGTACGTGAAGGTGCTTCGACACCCTCTGCCTGGCGTTGCTGCAGTGTATGGGTCGCTTCATGGGCAAGCAGATGCAGCCCCTGGCGGGTCTCGGGATTGTATTCACCACGATTGAAGAAAATGTCGTCACCGGCGGTGAGTGCACGGGCGCCAAATTCACGGTTCAGAACCACCGCCGCGTCATCGGTGTGGATCCTTACGCCATCGAAATCACGGTTGAACGCCGCCTCCAGCCTGTCCCTAACCCGATTTTCCAGTGGACTGCCACTTCGGCTGCGCGCCCTGCGAAACGCCGTGCCGGGACCGATCCCCGTGCGGCGACCCTCCACTGCTTTGGCCTGCAGATCGCCTGGTGCGTATTCGTCCTCTTCCTCTTCGCGTTTTGGCTGCGCCTGAACGTTTTCCTCCTCATCATCGACCTGGGCCTGAACCGTTTCCTCCTCTTCTTCCTGTTTGGCCTGAAGCTCCTCTTCCTCTTCCGTTTGCGCCTGGAGGCTCTCCTCTTCCTCTTCGGGCTGTGACTGACGTTGAGGCGTCTCTTCGAGTTGCGGTTTAAGCAGGGTGACCTTGTCGCCCAGCGCCTGCTCTCCGGCGACGGTGCGGTCAGCAAGGTGATCCGCCTGACGTTCGTATGGGTCCTGGGGCTTACCGGTCTTCAAGCCAGGCTGAAGCCCCAGTGCTTTGGCCGCCTCGTTTTTTAAACCCTGAGGCTGCTTCGCCTGTACCGGTGTTGTGCGGCTGTGGGTTTTAGACTTGACGGCTAACGCGGCGGTTTTTGCCTGCATGCTCACCCCCAGTCCACAAACAGCGTCTGTGGTTGCCAGGGAAGCTGTACCGCGGTCAGTGACCAGGGCAGCCGCGCCAACAGGATATCCAGGGTGCTACTTTCAACGCTGAGGCGCAGCCCCTCGTCCTGTGGCCGCAGGCTGCCATTGCGCTGCAGGAAAGCTTCTCGCAGTGCGTCAACGGAGCTGTTTTTTAATGCGCTCCAGTGTTTGATGATCGCCTGCAAACAGGCGTCGATCTCCTCCAAATGTATCTCTTCCAGCGGCGATAATCGCGGAACCGGCTGTTGCGCCGGCCAGTTCACCAGCCATTTCGCCAGGGTCAGTTCGCCCTCGTCCGCATTTTGTTTGCCGGTGGCCGCGTAATGCAGGGCAAAGAGCGCCGCCAGGCGCGCATCTTCGGCGGCAAACCGGTTGCCATCGAGCCAGCCGCAGTGGCGAAACAGATCGGCCATAAAGGGGTGCATCAGGATCACCCCGGCATGGGAGACGAGCGATCCAGCCCGTGCAACCTCTTGTTGAGCGGATTCCCGTTTAAGCTCTGAGGCTGAGCCTGATGAAACCCGGAGAGAATCAGTGTGCCCGAAGCGGCGCATCAGGTGGGCCAGGGTGTCGGCGAATCCAACGGAGCGGTCTGTATCGGTTTGCCCGAGGGGCAATTGATGCGTTGATTGCTCAGCCAGCGGTTGCGCCGATGTCTCGACGCCGGGAAGACAGAGCAGCCATAACTGAATGACGCGGGCTTCGGTGCTGCTCAGGTTGGTTGCCGTTCCCTGCCAATTGGGAATGGGGCTTTGCAGCAGATCAGCCACGCAAGCGACCAGCCAACCCAGCGCCTCGGCGTCATGTTGCCAGGCCAGCCGCTGCCACAGGGAAAGAGTCTTGCGTTCGTCTCGCAGCAATGCGATCAACGGGCGAACCGCCTCTGGATGATCTTTGAGCCACTGCATCGGCTGAGCGGCGTTTTGAAAGGGGCTGCCGGTGGGCCAGCCCCCCCAACGCAGGAATTGCAGGTAGCAATGCAAACGCCAGCTGTTGTCATCATGCTTTGCGGGCTGGCTGCCGAGTTGATCGGCGATCTGACGACACAACTGCAGCACCAGCGCATCTTCATCCCAGGGAGCTGGTAACGGGCCCAGGTCCAGCTGCAGGCGGTCGATCTCAAGGGTTACGCCCGGGTCATCCAGTGTTTGCAGGTACAGATCCAGTGCCCTTTCAATCAGCGGCGCGTAACGCTCGGTGAATAGCCGCTCCCAGTGCTGCCGCTGCTCCCTGTCCGGCACCGATTGACAGCGCAGGTTAAAGTGAGCGCGGGCGACCTGGTGGCGACTCATGACTCACCCGTTTCTATTGCTCGTTTCTATTGATGATGCGATCCGTAGGCGCCCGCTTCTTTGTCGGTTCCAGGCGGATCACCATATCCCGGTTCAAAGGCGCGAGGATTTTTCTGCGCTCCTCACTACTGCTATAACCGGGCGCTGTGGCGCGTAACAGGTATTCGCCTGGGGCAACCGAGAAGGTGAAAGATCCACGCACCATCTTGACCCTGACCGGCTTGTTATTGCGATCGACCACGGCCAGTTCGGCATCGATAATCGGCTGCGGTTTGGCCGTATCGCGCCTCATGGCCAGGAACTCCTTGGTGTTTACAGAAGAGCTGGCATCAACGATGAAGCCACGCACGACGATTTTTTTCGTAGTCGGTGCAGGCTCCTCGGCCTCGGGCTCGTTTGCCGGGCGGGCAAACTCCAGGTCTGCGCAGTCACTGTCGCAGCAGTAGGTGGGCAGACAGAAATCGGCGACCACCACAAAGTCGTTGAGCGGATCATCCTCGGCAACGGCGGTTGGCCTGAACACCGACAGCTCATCGGCGATCGCCCTCGCGCCGCTTTCTGCCGGTGTACTCAAGCTGAGATTAAGGTTTCTTACCGCCTCCGTTAGCGCCATGCCACCGGTGCGGTTGGCCAGGACCAGGTTTTCCAGGTTGGCGTTCCTGGCCAGTTCAAGATTAAACGCACCGCTACTGATATGTGCGTTGGAAACCACGGCGGCAAAGTTGGCGGCGCTGATCTCCGGTTCGGTTTCCGAAGGAGCCGGTGCGTATTTCGACAGCAGCGCTTTATGGGTATAAGCCAGTACCAGGGTACCGCCCTTGGTAACACCGCACTGGTGTTCCAGGCCACTGTGGCGGTCTACGTAGCCATCAAAACTGAACTGTTCAAAAATGGCGTTCATACGCTTGGTAAGTTCGCTGCGCATGCTGGTCAGCAGCGCGCTTTGCGAAAGTTTTTTCAGCATCGACAGGTTGCTGTCCAGCGAAGCCAGCATCGCTTTCTGGTCATTGCTGTCGGTGCTGACCTCGGGGCGCAACGCCAGGTAGGCGGTATCCAGTGCCTGCAGCTCGCCCTGAAACTGGTCGAAGTCGAAACGGGCGATACTGTCGTTGGATGCCTGCTGCAACAGAGATTCCGCGTGCTGGAGCATCCGCGCCGACTGGTAGGTCTGTTCCAGTTGCGGCTCACTGGCATTGGCGCCGATCACCTGAGCGATACGCTCGCGCAGGTCACCGCTGGTTTGCTGTTTTGCGCGCAGGTAGATCTCGGCATTGATGCCGTTGCTGTCTTCGGATTCATCCAGTGCCAGCAGCAGGTCATCGGCAATAATCTGGCCGTCCTGTACCTGTTTGAGGAGAAAATCAGCGGTCTCACTGCCGGCGCTGGTTTTCTGCAGATCGATCATATTGGCGGCAAGATTGAAGTCGTTTCCTGCAGCGACCACTCTCTCGACCATAACTGCATCCACCGCGAAACCTTCAACGCGATTTGCACTGCCCTCTTTCTGGCCGCCGAGGCGGGCCAGCAGGTAGACAAGGGACAGGAGCAGCTGAAAAATCACCGCCAGCACTAGTAAAAACAGTGCATCCAGGTCGCTGATTCTGCACTTGAACAACCGCAGCAGGGTCTGGTTGCGCATCAACAGCGCGAGGTGTGCTTCGCGCTCTTTATCGGTGGTCACCGGCTGTACCGGCAGAAACACCGGCTCGATACCAAAACTCAGCCCCAGCTCCCGTTGCATCGACTTGAGTGAACCGAGCGTATCGGCCAGGGGTTTACCCAGCAGCCCCTCTATACGGTAGAAATCGTGATCATTAGGCACCTGGGTTAACGGATCCGGATCGGTGGAACTGACGGCGTAGCCGTTCACCCGGCCAATGCGACCACACCGGGTGGCATCGGGAGACCAGTTGCGATGCAGATCGTCCAACGGGCGCAGATCGTAGTAGTAGGGAATCGCCTTGGTCGACAGTTCGCCAAAGCGGCGGCTGGGCAGGATACGCAGCGGCTTGTCACTCAGGTTATCGGACCGATAGCGCTGGAACAGCAGCCAGGTACGGTAATAGAGATCGACCATCCGCGCCGACTGCTGACGCTGCTGCTGTAGCGCCATGCTGGGATAGAACGGATGACGCAGGGTCGGCGTCGGCAGCGCTGCACCCAGATTAAAATTCACCTGGGAAAACTGCAGGTTACCCGGTTGTGTCGCAACCTGGGGGGGCTTGGGTTTGCCAAGCAGCAGATGAAAGGGAAAGCGCCGCTCTTCGGGGCAACACAACGCATCGAATTCACAGGCTGCATCGAGAAATTCATTATAGGAGGCGATCACATCCTGGAGCTGGTCGTAGCTGTGCAGTTGCTCCATCAGTTGCTTGGCATTCTGCGCCGCGCCCGCCAGGCTGGGATTGATCTCCTCCCAGGGATCGGTGGGGAAGACCTCCCGGGGGAAACGCTGTCGCAACAGGTAGGCCCAGCCATCGAAACTGCCCTGCAGATGCCCTTTCAGCAACTGCCAGCCCTGGTTGACCAGCTGCGCCGCCTGGTTGCGGACCTCCTCCAGGCTACCGAGCGGAGCCGCGCTGACGATCAACCGGCCCATGGCCAGCGGCTGCAACTGGTCGCGGATCGCCTGCCAGTTCAGGTCCCTCGGTTCCAGCTCGGCGCTGCCGAGGGTTTCGCTCTGCCATAGCTCGCGGGCCCGGGTTTCACTTAACACCAGTGTGCGCACCACGAACTGCTGCCGGGCGCCTTTGTCGGCGCAGTCGTTAAGGTCGCAGTTTTTCAGCGACTGCTGCTGTGCTTCCAGCAACAGCATCACCACCTTGTCGGCAAGGAATTCACTATCGAGCGCCTGGGGAACCGGCTCACCGGGGGCTGACTCAAATTCATCGGTCAGCAGTTCCCAAAGCTGCAGGTCGGCGAGCGGAAGCAACTGCTCCACCTCGATCTCATCGATATCACTGCTGTCCTCCACTGCCGTGGATACCGGCAGGGCGTAGGGTCGATAACGGCCGTAGTGGCTATCTTCGGGTACACAGATCAGGTGGCCGGCGGAGGTTACACCCACACCCTGGCTGACGCTGATCCTGTCATCGCCACCGCTCACCTCCAGCCCGCAGACGATACCGATACCCAACAGCTTGCGACGGGTGGCGAGCTGCTGCTCGTTAAGCCAGGTGGTCAGTTGATTCAGGTGGGCGTTGGTAAGTACCTGGCCGCTTTCGAATACCGGATAAAAAGTTTGCATAATCCTGTCCCAGCTTTCTGTTCCCCATGAGTCCGCTTTCGCGGGCGATCAACCTTGGATAAGGCGCAATCAGGTCACTCCCAGATTGGTGCTGCCCAGGCGCACCGGCGCACCGCTGTCATCATCGTCGCAGTCGTGAAGCGTCGCCGTTGGGTACACACTGCGCAGTGATCCCAACACCTCGATCAAGGTATTTTGACGCTCGGTCAGCAGCGGGCTGTCAAAAGCCTCACTGGCAAGTGCCTCGAGCCAGGCGTGCAGAGCCTGCTCCAGCGCCGCCATCTGCCAGTGATCGATCCAACAGATTTTCAGGTGGATATGGGCCGGTGCCTGCTCACGCAGCAGATTTTCAAAAAAGCGGCGAAACGCCAGGTTTCGAAACCGTTGCGGCCAGTACGGCAGAATCACCGACGCCTTGAAGGAGAACGGATCCTCGTCACTGCATGCCGTCCCCTGCTCATCGAGGCACACCGTCGGCAGCTCCGCGTCAGCGCGACGGGGGCGTAGCAGCAGGTGCTCGATCAGGTACATCCCCTCGTCGTTGCAGACGGTGCTCTTAAGTACCTCGTAATAGCGCGCGATAATCTGATCGATACGGCGGCGGGCATCGTTGCGGTTATCGAACAGCTCGTCGTGAACCAGCACCCGGCCGTTAACGGCCAGCCGGAAGAACACCGCGCCCGCCCCGCCGCTGTCATCGATCTGGTAGCTGTCGATCTCTTTAACCCCGGGGAAGACTGTCTCGGCCACCAGCCACGCCTCTTCGACCGTGGCAAACAGTTCGCGGGATTTGAAAAGAATGTACTGTTCCGGATCCTTGATCTCGACCCTGTGATCCCGGCCGTACTCGCGGGTGTCGAAGAGCACATTGGCGGGATGCAGGGGTGATTCGATGGGCGGTTCGCTCTCTGTTTCGGACGGGCTTTCAGCCAGCACCTCGGCGAAACGTGCCCTGACTATGGCAATATCGGCTTGCGCCTCCTCCGGACTGTCATACTGACGGTCCTGCTGCAGGCTCTGGCCTGCGGCACGCAAAAACCAGACGAAATGTTCATCGCCATCGGCTTCGATCACGTAGGTATCATCACTGTTCAGGGCTGGATAGATCTGGTACGCCACCGCCATGGCGGCGTCACGATCAACGAACAGCTCCCAGGATTTGAACAGCAGGAAGTTATCCGCGTCCTTGATCTCTACCCTGAATTCATCACCGGTCTGGCGGGTATCCATCAGTGTCGTCAACAGCTGCTGACAGGAGAGGTCGCGACGCTGGTAGTGGTCGATACCGGCCAGGCGTGCGGCCCGTTTCTCAAGCCCCGACACATTGGTGCTATCCCAAACCCGGGCGAGATCCTGGGGACGGTAGTTGAAGGCGCGGTTGCGTTCACGGCTGAGCACCGGTTGCTGGCGCAGAAAATCGATCTTGTCGTTGATCAGGTCCGCATTGGTTTTCAGGCTGTCGCCCTGCTGGCGCACCATCAGCATCACGTAATCGGTAAACTGCTCGGCAAACCGGGCCAATAGATGGTCGAGCAGACGGTTGCGGCGCTCTTGCATCAGCTCGGGGGTTTCGCGCAGACGAGCGCGCTCGGTGACATCGGCAAAACGGGATGGATCAAGGTAAAACTCCGCGGCAAAGCTGCCGGGAGTACCGGGCGCCGTGCCCTGAATATCATTCAGGTACTGACTGAAATAGCTTTGGTTAAGATCGCTGTCGAGGGAAAACAGTTGTGGCAGATGCGCCAGCTGCGCCAGGTAGTCGGCCAGTATCTGCTCGAAAAACAGCAGGTAGCCCTTGAACTGCCGCGCCTGGGTAACTCGCGTATGATCGGCGTTGGCTTTAAGCCCCGCTTGGCCGATCTGGTAGGTTGCCGGGAAATCATACTGAACGGGATAGTGGCTGAGCGTATCGCGCTTGCGCCCGATCGGCACGGAAAGCGCCTCCTCCACCCCGCTGTAAGCCTGTTTGATCGCAGCGGCCCGCAGGTGACGCAGGGTTGCTTCGAACTCGGCCTGACGGGCGATGAACGGCACCCCTTGTTTAAAGAACAGGATTTTGGAACGGCCAAGTGACAGAACCGGCTGATGGCCCGTGCGAATCGGCAGGCACCATCGCTCGCTGTCCCCTAACGGCGTGCCATCTGGCGCATATTTGCGCAGCAGCAGGGATTTCACGTTAACCAGATCGGGGATATCCATCAGAATGTTGATGATATCGGAGCTGTGAAGCATGGTTCGCAGCTCACTGCCGGCCAGCTCGTCATCTCGCAGAAAGCCGGGCTTGTTGAACACCGGCTCACCCGCAAAGCTCAGCTGCTGATCGATAAACGGCCCATCGAAGATCGCCTCGGCATCGAAGCCGGCGTCGAGCATCTCACTGAGACTGTAGTAGGACACCGGCGGATTAAAGTAGCGCTCGATGGCGAAATACACCTCGGCCTGCACCTGCTCCAGATCCGCGCCGGGAGACACCTCTATATCGGCACAGACAGCGACCAGATCGGCGGAGATGGTCTCCACACTGGCGTAGTCTTCACACAGGTTGCGGTTTTCATGCAGGGCGCAGCGGGCCCTTCCCAACAGGGTTTCGATCCGTTGCTGCTTGCGTTGGAACTGCCGCAGCAGCGTATCCCCGGTTAACAGCGCCAGCCAGTCCGTCTCGTCCACGGCCCCCGGCAGCGGTTGATCCAGCTGTAACTTAAGTTGCGGCAGCGGTGCGTCATCGACGCTCAAATCGATCAGTGTGGAGCGGCTACCGGTCTCAGTCAGCACCAGCGTCAGGCTGGACAGATCCTCCGGCAGCTCGATCGAGGCCCAGGCAGCGCGCTCGGCGGGTGTATCTGTCACCAGCAGCAGCTGCCCGGTCTTCGCCTTGAACGCACCGCTGCGCAAAGTAAGCGGCAGTGCCGTTTCATTCAGGCTGCCCAACTCGCTGTCAGGTTCGAGTTCCAGCCAGACATCATAAAGCCCGTTGATATGCAGCGGGGCGTTCGCTTCGCCCGCAAGGTTGCTGGCACTGAGACTGAGCTGTTCGCTCAACGCATCGGCAAAAACCGGCAGCTCGGATCCGGGAGTTTCAAGTCTGGGATACATCCAGGCATTACGGACCCCCTCGATTTTCAGCAGCAGCTTGCGGTAATCAAGCGGCGTCAACGGTGTCGTGGTCAGTGCCTGCTGGGCGGGGAAAAATCCGGAGCGTTGCGGTTCGGCAATAAAGCCTTCCTGGCCGGTAAGCAGATCCTCGGTGGGAAAGTCGGTGCGGTAACCCAGGTCCGTGATGGCGTAGCAGAGTGCTTCCAGGGTGGTTATGCCGGGATCGTGCAGGTTGTGGTCGGTCCACAGCTGGCCGCAGAGCTGGCGTATATACTCCATCCCCTCTTCTCGCAGCCGCGCATAGTCCTGCGCGGGGTGCAGTGGCAGCTGGGGATCGATCGTCATAGTGGATTTCATACATTCACCCCGACAATTGCGCTGATCTCATGCTGCGGATGAGACACCAGAATCGACCTTGCACTGCTCGCGGTCACCACCTCCAGGTCCCGGTTCTGCCAGCTCATGGAGGCTGAGGTAATATCGGTACGGTGGAACATCATCACATTCTTGACGTAATCCACGTAGGGGCGCTCATCGATAAAGTTGACCAGCATCGACTTGTACCACTTGCCGCCAAAATCCACCTGGGCATCGCCGCCATAGGCCCAGGGCATCAGGTAGCGGTTAATCTCCTGGTTCAGTAACTCAAGGTAGAAGCCGGTGTCGATAATCTCCTCCCGCAACGCCACCTCGAAGCGCAGCTGGATCTCCTCGATATTGGGGTTCTGTACCTCCAGCTTCACGAAGGGTGAAATGCGCTTGCGTAACCAGCGATCGATGGCTGCCAGGGTCTGGGTAGTGTTGTAGGGTCTGTGAGGATCGCTGGCCGAATCGGGATCAATCACCGGGATCGGCACGACCAGCACCGAGCCCGGATGAATCCCGTTTTCAGCAACAACCTCGTTCTGCGCATCGCGACAGAGCGCCGTGTGGTTGAGACAGCGCACCTTGTATACCTGCGGGAACTGCTGCAGTACCAGCCGCTCGTAATCCCAGATGGTCACAGCTCGGTTTTTATGCCGCAGGCGTTCGCTCACACGCTGGTAATAATCATCCGTTGACTCCGCCGCAGCCCCTCCCGCCGAAGCCAGGGGTTGCTGAATCTTTTTAACGGCGGTATCCGGCACTTTTAGTTTGCTGATAGCGCCCGCAGGCAGTGGTAGTGCCAGGGAGCGATCGCCTGCGCCCACCTCAACCCGCTGTACTGCCACCGCCTGGGTCTGAATCGACAGCAGGTTGGCCAGTGCGTCTGGATCACTCTCAACCGACAGCCTCAGCCAGTGCAGACCGGACGGCAGCAAACGGTGCTCTGTATTGGCATCGCCCGGCAGTTCGAAGGCGATAATGCCGGAACCGGACAGGGACGCACTGCTGTCACTGACCCGGTTGGCGGGTATCTCCACCCAGGCATCGTCGCGTAGATAATCCCAGCGCAACTGAACCGGATTTTTAAGCGGGTTGGCGCTGCCCTCCACGGCGGCAAACAGCAGGGACACAGACTGGGGTGGGTCGGCCTTTTCCAGACCTATATAGAGTTCACCCCGGTTCGACAGCTCCGGAAACAGTTCCGGCCCTCTTGAAGTGACAGCGCCAAACGGATACTGGTGAAACAGCTGTTGTGGCGGGTCATCGCTGGTCTGATAATCGAGCTTAAGATCGCTGATGACCGGCGTGTAAGGCGGCTTGGGAAGCCCCTCGTCATCATAGTTAACGCCCGCCTTCTCGGAATGGTCGATATCCGGGTTAAGTCCCATGATCGCCAATGCGTTCTCCTGCGGAAATTCGAAATGCCCGAAGCTGTCCTTGAGGGTAAGACGGACAAAGCCTTCCACCGATGCGGGAGCTCTGGTATCACTGAGCCGATCATAATCACCGCTGGTGTCGAGTCCCTCCAGCGTCAGCCCCTGGCCCGAAAACGATGCGGCGATGTAGCCCCAAAAGCCTTCATCGTTATAAAAAATCTCCTCCGGTGTCGCACCGAACAGAAACGCCCACACCAGCAGACCGAAGAACTGCTCCACGGTGTCACTGCTGGCACTGTGCAGCAGCAGCGGCATCAGATCATCATCGATGCTCTGCCACTGTCCGCCCTTGAGGTAACTGACCTGGGCACGGGTCATAAACGGGTTGGCCTGGGTGTAGTAGTGGCTGTTGAGACTTAGTGGCTCCTGCCAGCTTGGCCTGAGGGTCAGACGCTGCAGGGGCTTGGAGAACAGCTCTCGACCACCGATGATAAATTCCGCGTTTGCCCGGGGCTGGGCGCCAAAGGGCATAAAAGGTTTGCTGGGGTCGATACTGCCCTGGCTACTCGATAGCGAGTAACTGCGGCTGCCCTGAACCGAGCACTGCAGCGACAAAGCGGTTGTCTGGACGCCAAGCCACTCGGCAAAGCGTCCCGAGTCGGGCCTTAACCAGAGGCGCAGCACCGGTTCGGTGGTGGTAAAGTTAAAACCGTGCTGTGCGGCGTTATAACCACTGATCGGTGGCTGCTCGCCATCCAGAGTGATGACAAAGCTAAGGTCGTTCCCGCTTTTATTGACGCTGAACTGACTGCCTGTCAGCTCTAACCAGCCATCTTCCGTGGTCAGTGCTGCACCGAATACCTGCTGTACGATGCTGGGAACACTGCCGGATAACTCGACCCTGAGCCTGATGCTGCGGCTGCCGTCGCTCATGCGCAACTTGCTGTCCGCTACCGCTATCCCGACCTGCGCCAGGCTGTTCTCATGAACAGGTCCGAAAGGCGGCCACTGGGGGTAGGCTTTATCCAGGTCTGCATCGACGCCATCCGCAGTGTCAGTCTTCAATGCAGCATAGGCGAAGCTTTCACTCCCCTGCTGATGACAGTAAAAGCTCTTGAGATCGGCTATCTGTGCCTGATTGAACAGGGTATCTTCGAGAATTTCGTAAACGCGTTGCTTTCCTTCGTCATCCTTGCCGCCATCAAAGCGGGTCCCTGCCGGCAGCCGATACTCGGCGTGTTGCCGGGCAAGTTCGATCACCAGAGCAGCGCGATCGGGCTGCGGAGGCCTGGCTCCCAGCTGCAACACGTCGCGGTAGTAGAAATCGAGGTGGCGCTGGGTAAAGCGATTCAGCAATTGCTTTGGATGCTGGTAGAGCTTGAGGAAGGTCAGCCAGAGACCGTAGTGAGGGCTGTGATCATCCCGCAGCAGCGATGCTTCCAGCGCTTCCGATGCCAGATTCAATACCACATTGACCGCGCTCAATAAGCGTTCAACCGCACCGGCCAGCAGGTTGTAGCGCAGGGCATCGTCTATCTGTTCCGCTGTCGTGGCCGATAACTGATAAGGCGCCGGATCGGCACTGACCGCTGCCAGTTCAGCGCTGTTAAGGCTGTCGAAACAGTCGAACAGGCGATCTGCCGTCTCGTTCCAGTCGTCTCCAGTGATCCGCTCACGCACCGATTCCGGCACTAGCGGCAGCGGGCTTGGCAAATCTGGATCGGTGTTGAATGGCGCGCTATCCAGCGGGGCCAGCACGAAGCCGGACAGTGGCGCCGTCTCAGCGCCCAGCAGATAGCTTTTCAGTAACAGCAGGTCGCTACCGAGTTCGCGCCCGGCCCAGTGTTCCAGCTGCTTACCCAGGGATTCGCTGCGGGCCAGGCGCGCGTAGCACTGGCTCAGATCATCGAGCAACAGCAGAGGCAACTGCAGATAGAGGGTGAAATGAGCGTTGAGCACCTCATCGGGCTGTCCAGCACCCTGCTTGAGAAAACTTACCAATGACTGTTTGAACTGCAGAAAACTGCTCAGCGGCAGGCTGGCGAGCGCGGCCAGATTGACGCTGACGTCCTGCTCAAACAGCGGGCGCCAGCTGGCATTTTCAGGCGCGTCGTGACCGTAATAACGGATATTGTCGGCGTAACGACGGGCGAACAGGATAAAATCCGCCAACGTGCGTTCATCCACCTGGAAGTGATCCGGCTGTAACGCCTTCAGCCGGCGGTCGGCACGGCTGGTACCGCTGAGCTTGAGCGGATTGGGCCGGTTACAGGGATGACTCACGATCCGCTCCCCTCATTCAGATAAAACGGGTGGACGAAGTTGAAACGGGAGTTGCTGCCACGCACCTTGTACTGAACCTCGATGCGCAGGGTACCGGGCTGGGATTCCACATCCAGGATGATCTGCTCGGCGTCGATGCGCGGTTCGTGGTACAGGATCGCCGTTTCCAGCAGGTGACGGATGTAACCCAGCGTGCCGCTGTTCATCGGCTCCATCAGCTGGGTTTCCAGGCTGCAACCGAATTTGGGCTGCATCACCCGCTCGCCCAGGGTGGTGGTAAAGATGATCAGCAGACTGTTCTGTATATCCTCGATACCGCCCGTCATCCTTACGCCGCCACGGGCGTAATCGAAGCTCGGCGGGAAGCTCCAGCCCTTCCCGATTATCTGATCTTCTGCCGCCACCTGATCTCTCCTTCCCTTGCCGTTACGCGGATGGTTTGACTGTTCAGCCGATCAATACCGTGAATTCGCCCGCTATAATCGAACCGCCGTGGGCAGTGGGATCCCCCATCCGCGCTGCCGGCATGCCACCGATCATGACCGTGCCGGATCCACTGACAATGGTGTCCGGTGGGCCACTGCACTGGGCCAGGTCCCCCACCCGTGCCGCCGGCATGCCGCCGATCAAGACCGTTGGCTCACCGGCTGGCAGTACCGGACCGCCGACGTGGGGGGCAGGACCCGGATTCACCATCGGGCAAACATGCATATCGTTGACTCGCGCTGCCGCTGGCATTGTTCGCTCCCTCCATCGATAGCCGATCGATCTGGTCGGCCCTCAGTTGATCTGTACCAGGCTGCCTTTGACGGTGGTTACCGCCCCGCCCTCAACGCTGTTATTAGCCCCCGCTTTTATCTCTATATTGGCGCTGGCATCGAGCTTGATATTGGTCCCCTTGATCTCGATGTCGGCGCTGTTTTCAATAAGAATCTTGTTACTGGAACTGAGGCTGACACCGTCGCTGTTCATAACCCAGCGGTTGTCGTGCTGATCGATAATGCTGACCGCCTCCTCGTCTTCACTGAGCAGAATCGAGTTACCGGCCGGGGTTTCCAGTCGCAGGCTCACTTCGTCGTCGTTGAACAGCACCTGCATACCCGAGCGAGTGGTCCACCCCTTTTCAGGGTTGTCGTCTTCCGCCTCAATCGGTGCGGGGTTGGCACTGGAGTGAACCGCGCCGAGTACAACCGGCTGGGTTGCATCGCCATCCATAAATCCGACGATCACCTCATCGTCGATCTCCGGACGGAAGACGGCACCACGCTGGTTGCCGGCATCCATGCTCAGCCAGCGCGCCCAGACACCCTGGTGCTCATCGCCCAGGGTCATCAGCTTCACCTGGATGCGTTCTTCGCCATCGGGGTCATCGGCCAGCGCTACCACCTTGCCGATATGCAGGCCCTGGTGTGATCCCAGGCCACTTGGGCCGGCAACCTGGCCGAGCCGCTCCCGGTGCCAGTCCGGTGACAGGCCGATCTGCAGGGTCGTCAGCCAGTTACCGCGGGAGACCGCATGCAGCAGCCCGCTTACAAACACCAGCCCATTGAAGCGGCTGCCAAAGCCCTCAAGCTGAAGCCACTCCCCCGGCTTGAGGCTGGCGCGTCCCTGCAGCGTGACGGTGCCCTGGATCTGGCCCAGGTGCTGGCGGTCAACGCAGGCGTTGGCCCAGTTTTGCAGCAGGTTGGCATCCAGATCGCCATCGGCTCTTAACTGCCGGGTTTTATCGCCGGCGCTGCCGGCCAGTTGCGCCGGTGAGAGGTTGCCGGAAGTGGCGACACTGCTGCTGCCAGCCTGGGTCGTGTTCGCCTGCTCGACGGCGGACCAGCCCATCGCCTCGGTGTTGCTGAACTGGGACCGGGCATCGATTTCCAGATCAAGATCGATCACGTTCACGCCGTAGCTGAGCGTCCCCGCCGGCATCGCCTGGGGAACCGGCTGGGCGATAAGTTCGCCATCCAGGGTGTTGACCAGCAGACCGTTGAGTTCGGCGCGCTGGATAATAAAGTCCCAGTCGCTCTGGCGCAGTTGAACCAGATCGGTCCAGTTCACGGAGGTATTGGCGATATCGGCGCCTAATCCGGCTTTGCTGGCCAGTTGAGCGATCACATCACTGTCGCTCTGGCCGGCAAAGTGGGCCGACTGTTCGCCCTGAGCCAGCACGAAGGCCCGGTCGCGGCAGCCTATAATCAGGCGTGACTGGCCGCTCCGGGTCACCTTGATCTGCTGGCTGACGATGACGCCCTTGAACACCGCTTCGTTACGATTGGCGTAGCCCAGTTGAATCGCCACCTCGGCGCCAGGTTTCAGTGCGTCGCCACTGCTGAGTGCAAAATCCTGATCCCCGGCGTTGCCATCGACAAACGCAAGCTCCGCACTGGCGATACGGTTTATCGCCCGCCGGATATCGATGTACTCCAGCTGATACTGCTGCGGCAGCTCAACACCGTCGCAGACAATGCTGTAGGTGGTGAGGTCGGCACTGCTGATGGCATCAAGCGGGCACATCACTCATCTCCCTGCAGCGGCGGAAACTTGAGCTCGGCACCCACGTTGATCCGGCGCACCGTATCCAGACCATTGGCCTGGGCTACGTGATAGTAAAAACGGCTATCGCGGTACTGTTGAAAGCACAGGTAATCGAGACTTTCGGCGCCCTTCACCTCGTGGACGTGGGTCACATCCGGTGACATCAGGTTGTTGATCAGGCTTTGCAGCTCAAGGGATTTGTGTTCCCTGAAAGTCGCAGTAATTACGGCCCGCAGCGGTGTACCGTTGGCGCGAAACAGCTTGTAGTTGATGCTGTAGCTCTTGATGACGCAGTTGGTAACAAACAGCCCCCACTGCAGAATCAGAAAGTGATTGCGGTGCGACTCTCCGCTGAAGCCGATGGTCCATTTGAACAGTTCGATCTGCGCGGTCACGTCCAGAGCGGGCCCGGAGGCCCCGGTACCGTCAAGCAGAAAATCGAAGGTGTACTCCCTCGGCTCCACCTTGACCTGCTTGGCCTCGGCGCCGTTGGCCCCCTGGGGGACCTGATCGGTGTTGAGCTGAACCTCGTTTTTGATGCTGTAGGTTTCCGGGTTGAACTGCACGACAAAGGGTGGCGCAACCGGCAACCCCACCTGCAGCCCCTCGGCATCGGCAAAAGGGATGATTTTCAGCTTATCCAGTAAGCCGTCGGCCATGACTCAGCGCTCCTTCTGTCGCTGCAGCTGCTTGAGCACCTGCTCGGTACATTCACGGATCAGTTCTTCGCGGTCGATGGACTGGCGCTCGCCACTCTCGCGGTTGGATTCGGTGCTGATGCGCTGCTCCACCTCGGCTGTCACTACCAGCTCGTGAATCACGATCGGCATGGCTATCCTCCTAATTCACGTCACTTCACTTCAAAGTACTGGTAGGCCAGCTCCAGTGACTCGACCACCAATTCGCTACTTTCAGCATTGAAATCAGACAGCTGCCACTTTTTCGGCCAGGCGTTCACAAACACGTAGGACTGCAGCGGTTCGTGACTTTCATTGAGTAGCGTGACCCATACCGTGACCGGCCGGATATCCAGCTGCTGGATAGCGGCCCGGCACCAGTCGGCCACGGCGGAGCTGGTGATAAGCCCGCGCTTTAGCACCAGATCGGGATATTTGGCGCGCACCGGCAGCTTTTGCACGTAGCGGTTTTCGCCGCCCTCGATCACTGTCTCCTCCTCCAGCTCCATCTGCAGGCCGGACACTTCCCGAAAACGGATATCGGCGTCACCGGCATTTGCCAGGTCAAACTCAACCCGAAAGTGAAAGCCGACCGGTGGATAGTCGTTGGCCATCGCCCAGAATCCTTATCAGCCCCTGATTAGTGTCACTGCCCTTGTCACCGGACCGAACCCGTCCCGGTGTCTGCCGACATCTATTCGTTCTGGATCACCAGCCCCTCATGCACCAGCTCCAGCGACTCGATGGCCACTTCGTTGCCATCCGCCTTGAGATCCGTGGACTGGATTTTGGTGGGCCAGGCGTTTTTTATCTTCCACACCATGACCGGCTCGTGTTCTTCGTTAAGCAGGCTGATGATCACGTCACGCCGCTCGATGGTGTTGAGATTGACGGTGTTAAACCAGTCGTAATAGTCGTTATCCGAGGCGAACACGCCGCGTTTCAGCGTGACATTGGAAAACTTCTGCAGGCCGGGCATTTTGCCTTTGGTAAATTCCCGGCTGGCGCCGTGGCGGTACTCGATCACTTCGGTTTCCATATCCAGACCACTGACCTCTGAGAAGGAGATGGATTGACCGCCCCACTCCACCAGGAAGTGGAATTTCGGCAATGGATAGTCGCGTGCCATGATGGTTCCTCAACGCTGCCTGAGCGTATTTAGTGGTCGGTTCAGGATTCCTGCATCTTGTGGGAGAAGCGCAGCACGATAAACTCGGCAGGCCTTACCACCGCCATACCGATCTCAACAATCAGGTAGCCGTTGAGAATGTCGTCGGCGGTCATGGTCTGGTTTAGCCCGACCCGCACGTAAAACGCGTGCTCCGGCTTGGCACCGGCCAGCGCTCCTGCGCGCCACTGCAGCACCAGGAAGTTCTCGATCATGGTGCGGACCTTGGTCCAGGTGTTGGCATCATTGGGTTCGAACACGAACCCCGAGGTCGCCTTTTTCACCGACTCTTCAACAAAATTGAAAAACCGCCGCACCGGCACGTAGCGCCATTCATTATCGTTACCCGCCAGCGTGCGTGCGCCCCAGACCAGCACCCCCTTGCCGGCAAAGGCGCGGATGGCGTTAACCGATTTACCGGAGGTGGTATCGACGTTGAGACCATCGTTGATGTCGTTGGTGATGGTGACGGAAGGTTTGTTGACCAGCGCCAGCCCCACATTGGCCGGCGCCTTCCACACCCCGCGACTGGCGTCGACCCGGGCATAGACACCGGCGACCGCGCCGCTCGGTGGCAGCGTAACCTTGGCGTTGAGGCGCACGAATGCGGCCGCGGCGTTATAGACCTCGGTCTCGGCGTTCACCACGGAGGTATCGCTGATCGCCGTATTGTCACTGATGCTGCCGTCACCGGATGTCTCACTGCCATCATCGGCCACCGTAATCAGCGTGTGGCTGGCGATGGAGATATCGTCATCGCTGGTGAGGAAGTTGATGCTGGTATCCAGGTACGGAAAGTAGGCGGCACCGTACTTGACGATATCCTTGTCGGAGAGAATTTCATCGCGCAGGGCCGTGGTGACATCGGCGTTATCATCCGTGCCACCGACGATAGCGTTGCGCACATCGGCGATGGTAAAGCGGTCCTGAAGCTTGGCGCAGCTCTGCAGAGCGGCATCGATAATATCGGCCACATCGCTGTTGGCAGCGACATTGCTGGCCCGGTGGGAGCAGGCATCGGGGAAGACGTAAAGCGTCGGCTCGTCATACTCTTCGAGCCTGGTAATTGCCGCCGTGAAAAGACCGCTGCTGTAGGCGGTACTGCTGGTATCCCCCACCGACACCACGTAGCAGGGCCCCCCGCCGTTGGCGAAGAACAGCTGCATGCTGTAATAGAGCAGATAGTCGGGAATTCGCGGCGGTGTTCCACTGAATGCCACCGTGGTACTGATGATCCTGCCCGATGAATCCAGCTGTTTTTGGGTCACATCCAGGCTCAGTGTCTGGTTTGGCACCCGTCCGAACAGCTGCTCGTACTCAAGCAATGACGTTATACGTGTGGGTATATTGGTCAGCGAATCGCCCTTTTCATCCACCGCTTTCTCGGTAAACCCGATAAACGCGGGAATGGCGGTCTCTACCGCCGCTACCGCCGGTGGGAATTTTGCGATCTCCTCGATGTACACCCCAGGGGTTTTATACAAAGCCATGATCGTTCCTTTATCGCCTCACTACGCAGACGTTCTGTGGTTGCTTGGGCCGTCGACAAACTGCGGAAACCCTGGGGCTCCCTTGCTAACGGTTAACGGGGCTCAAACCTCACTTCAAAGCGAAAACCCTCGGCAGGCGCCAGTTGCTGTGAATCATCCATAACAATGCTCACCATCCCCTGTGCGTCACCGGAGGCCAGTTCGTTATCCAGTAGCACATGGGTGTGCTGGCCGGGTTGATCGTCGGTTGCCAGGCGATAACGACCGCTATCGAGCTGACGCAGATCGATGCCGATCCGTTCCCCCTCACCCAGTTCATCCCGGTCGATCGATGTCACCAGGGAGCTGCCAAACTGGCGCCGCACCTGCAGCTCGGTGGTTGCCGGAGTGAGATTAAGGGGGATTTCAAAACGTTTCGGCAGGGCTCGCACTGCATCGGCCCCGGCTACCGCGGTACCTGCCGAGACGGTCACGGTGTTGCCTGCCTTGATATCGCCGTTATTGGCGAGGTTATGCAGATGCAGTTGTTTGCGCTCAGTCAGGTCCGGCAGATAGCGCTGGTAGAAGTCCCCCGGCAGGTGCAGGCTGAAATCGAAACTGACGCGGCGTGTCACCTCGCCCAGTACCGGCGATGAGGCCCAGGGGTTGGTGCTGTAATAGACCTGGCAACCGAAGGGGCGCGTTTTGAACAGCAGCTGGTGATCGTTCAATGCGCGCTGGCAGGTAGCTAAGGGGGTTGCGCTGACACCGGGGATCGGATCGCCACTGCTGTGATCGATAAAATGGATGCCGAACAGGGGCAGGTAATCGCGTCGGAAACTCATGACACTTTCACCTCGGTATTGACCTCGATCGAGGTAATTTCCGGCCCCTCCTGTTGCTCGTCCGCCTGCACCTTGATCAGGCGCATTTTGTAGAGCACCGACGGAAAGTAGGTACCGCCCAAGATCCCCCAAAGGTGATTGAGCTGCTCAAAGTCGGTGCTGTTAAGTTCAAACAGCAACCGGTCCAGGTTGGCGGGAAAGGGGTTCTCGGCGCGTTGATTGGTGCTGTCCCAATAGCGCTTGGCCTGAAACATCTCGATGCTCTGGGACAGGCGGATAAGATCGGTCTGATAGGTGCCAAAATCGAACGCGAACATCACGAAACAGTTCAGGTGCACCGGTGGCTGCTGATATTCAACCTGGCCACCCGGGCTACGCTGGCTATGCGGCAGATTTCGAAGGGTCGCCTCCTCGCTCACATTCACCAGGCCGATTCGAAGGCCTGGGCTCGTTTCGTGGTTTACCAGGTTATGCAGATGCCCAACACTGATCTCCGCATCGGCGATCGAGAGATAATCTCGCAGCTCTACGCGGATATAATCAAGCGCATCACTGATCATCTGACCTGCACCGTGTTTGCTCGGCTCCGCTTGAATGTATGCATCTTCGCGGTCACCTCCTTGTTCTCAATTCAGCATAAGCAGCTGATGTGATACAGCTGTTTGAATACTGGTTTAGTCGCCACTATCCCATGTGTCAAAGCAGGCAGGGGTAAAAGCCTCAGGTGCCGTTATAAACGCCGGATTCTGTTCCAAATTACAGCCGTTTGCGGAGATTCAGAGCTTCACGCAGCCACGGATATCAGCGCTGTAAGGGGTGATTTTCTTGAGGTCTACGGCATGAACCAATGTGAATCTATTTAATTCACACTTACAGCCTGGGATAGAGAGCCGGAGTCGGTTGGCGTGAACTCCAGCGGCGACTGCGCCCGGCATAAGCGGAGTTCTCTGCCTGTCTATCAGGCCTGCAAACGCAAAACCCTGGGCAGACAAGCGCCGGAAAGGTCTAATAACTCACCTTACAAATAGACCTTTAATAATTGTTATACATGATTATTAATGTTTTGTTTTCGCCGTAATTCGATGCGTTTAATCCGCTGATTTTCGTCCGAGTTCAGCGCCGGAGAAAATTCCGGCCATCATCAGCTAAAAGCTTCAGTGCCTTACTATCAGTGCCTTTCTAACGGAACAAAGTTCATTAACTTGGACTCAGTAAATGAATTTCATTCATTAAGCGATGAGTTAATTGCGCCTCACAACTCCACTTCAATCCGCTACCATGCCGGCTTTCAAATGGATGCTAGAAGGATAAGATCATGGCCAATCGTTTTCCGGCAAGGGCTGATATCGTCGGCAGTTATCTGCGCCCAGACTACCTGCACCGGGCACGTCGCGACTTTGCTTCAGGAGCGATCGACAGGGACGCGCTGACCGCCATCGAAGACCGAGCCATCACTGAACTGGTTGAACATCAGAAAGCCGCTGGCCTCAAGGTGATTACCGATGGTGAATTCCGCCGCGCTTTCTGGCATATCGACTTCCTGGAAAACCTCAACGGCGTTGAAGGTTATGTGCCGGAAGCCGGCTATAACCAGCAGTTCAAGGGCAAGGCCGCCCCCTCCTACAACATTCGCGTCAGCGGCAGGATCAGCTTCAACGCCGAGCACCCGTTTCTGGCTCATTTCGCGTTTCTGAAGAAAGCGGCGGAAACCGGCGATGAATCGGTGGCCAAGGCAACAATTCCGAGCCCGACCATGATCCTGCGTCAGGAGCTGCTGGCCAACGACGGCTCGTCCAGACTGAGCGAGATCTATCCGTCACTGGAGGAGTTCTACGCCGACCTGGCCACCACCTACCGCGATGCGGTCAAAGCGTTTTATGCAGCCGGCTGCCGCTACCTGCAGTTTGACGACACCAACTGGGCCTTCCTGGCGGACGCGACCAAGCAGCAGGAGATCAAGGACAGGGGCCTGGACCCGCAGGAGATCGCCAGCATCTGTGCCCGCATAATTAACGAGTCGCTGGCAGACAAGCCCGATGACATGAGGATCACGACCCATATCTGTCGTGGTAATCATGCGTCTTCCTGGCTGTTCTCTGGCGGTTACGAGCCGGTGGCAGAGCAGCTGTTCTCCACCGCCTACGACGGCTTCTTCCTGGAGTACGACAACGATCGCTCCGGCGATTTCGCACCGCTGCGTCACTGGTCTAACAACGGCAGCAAAGTGGTCCTTGGCCTGATCACCTCCAAGTTCGCCGAACTGGAGGATGCGGAGGTGATCAAGGCGCGTATTCAGGAGGCGACCCAGTACATCCCACTGGAAAACCTCTGCCTGAGCCCGCAGTGCGGCTTCGCCTCCACCGAAGAGGGCAACAAGGTCAGCGAACAAGCGCAGTGGGACAAGATCCGCCTGATCTGCGATATCGCCGAACAGGTCTGGGGCTGATTAAGCAGTGCGGTCGGGCTTAACGCCCGGCTGCACTTTTCTTTCCTGGTTTCGGCAGCTTTAACATCCTTTCCATCAGTGCAGGCAGCGCTGGATCAATACACCCGTTCCCCCTAAGCTTTGCGTTTCTCTGTTCAGTGCGTCGCAAGGATTTTCCGGTATGAAGGTGGCCGTTCGGTCTCTGTGTGAGTTTGCCGCCCGATCCGGGGGCCTGGAACATCGCTATACCCCCTCGCCAAGCGCCGATGAGGGCATTCGTGGTCACAAAACACTCCAGTCGAGACGCGGCGCAGAGTATGAGCCGGAATACCTGCTTGAGGGCATTTGCGAGGGCATCAGCCTGCGGGGCCGGGCCGATGGCTACTTGGCGACGAAACCCGAGCCGCTACTTGAAGAGATCAAAACCCACCGCGGCGACCTGTCCCGCGTCGGTGCCGGCCAGCAGCAACTGCATTGGGCGCAGCTGAAGGTCTATGGAGCCCTGCTTTGCCAGCGTGACCAGTTGACCCAGGTGCGCCTGCGCCTGGTTTACTTCGATCTGTCGCGCGATCAGGAAAGTCCGCTTGAGGAGCTCTGGAGTGCCCAGGCGTTAAGCCTGTTCCTTGTCGAGCTGTGTCAGCGCTACCTGGAGTGGCACCGGCAGGAGCAACAGCACCGGGAATCCCGTGATAACCGGCTGTTGCAGCTTGGCTTCCCCTACCCTGACTTCAGGCCCAACCAGCGCCAGCTCAGCGAAACGGTCTACAAGGGGATCTGCACAGCCCGCACCCTGCTGATGGAAGCCCCCACAGGGATCGGGAAAACGCTCGGTGTGGTGTTTCCCGCACTGGCCGCCATGCCCAGGCGGCAGATCGACCGGCTGTTTCTGCTCACCGCTCGCACTACCGGCCGGCAACTGATTCTCGATGGTCTGAAACAACTCAATGCAGCGACGGATGCGCCATTGCCACTGCGCATTCTGGAGCTGACCGCCCGGGACAAGGCGTGCGAGCATCCGGACAAAGCCTGTCATGCCGAGTGCTGCCCGCTGGCGGATGGCTTTTTCGACCGCCTGCCCCAGGCGCGACAGGCCGCGGTGGATCAGCGCTGGCTCGATCGCGAGAGTCTGCAGACGATCGCCAGCGTACATCAGATCTGCCCCTACTACCTGGCGCAGGAGATGGCGCGCTGGTCTGACGTGGTGGTGGGCGATGTGAACCACTTTTTCGACCAGCAGGCGCTGCTGCATGGCCTGACGCGACAGAACGAGTGGCAGGTGGTGCCGCTGATCGATGAAGCGCACAACCTGATCGACCGCGCCCGCTCCATGTACTCGGCGGAGCTTAGCCAGTGGAGCTTCAGTGAGGCGGCCCGCAATGCGCCCGCCAGCCTGAAGAAAACCTTCCGTGGCGTTCAGCGCGCCTGGCGAAAGCTGATCGATACACATCTGGATATCGACAGTCTGGGACAGGAATCCCGCCGGCTTCAGCTTGCCGAGGTTCCCACCGAGCTGAACGGAAGTCTGCTGCGGCTGGTTGGCGATCTGACGGAGTACATGACCGACAATCCGGTGGAGCCTGAGTTGCAGCGCATTCTCTTCGACACCATCGCTTTTATGAAACTGGCGGAGCAGTTTGCTGATCATTCGCTCTGCTCACTGGAGGTCAGCAACCAGAGCAAACGCCGCAGCCCCAAAGCAACACTGTCGCTGGAGAACCTTATTCCGGCGGATTTCCTGAAACAGCGCTTCAGGTCGGCGCGCGCATCGGTGCTGTTCTCCGCCACGCTCAATCCGGGACGCTACTACCAGGACCTTCTCGGCCTGCCGGAAAACAGCCTCTGGCAATCGGTACCCAGCCCGTTTTCATCTTCACAGCTGACACTGCGCACTCTGGATATCAGTACCCGTTTTCGCGATAGGGCCGCCTCCGTTTTGCCTATCGTCGGGGACATCAGGGATCAGTACCGTGCACAACCGGGTAACTACCTGGTGTACCTGAGCAGCTTTGCCTACCTGGAGCAGATCAGCGCAAGCTTCATGGAGCAGAACCCCGATACTCCAGTGGCTATACAACACGCGGGGATGAGCGAGCTGGAGCGGCTGGCCTTTATAGAACGCTTTAGGGTTGAGCGCGGACTGGTCGGTTTTGCCGTGCTCGGCGGCGTTTTTTCCGAAGGGATCGACCTGCCCGGCGATGCCCTGGTGGGCGTGTTTATCGCTACTCTTGGGCTGCCGCCCAACAACGACTTTCAGGAGCAGCTGGCAAAGCAGATGCAGCGCCGCTTTGGCCAGGGGTATGCCTACACCTATCTATACCCGGGGATTCGCAAGGTGATTCAGGCCGCCGGCCGGCTGATTCGCACACCCCAAGACCAAGGTGTTATCCACCTGATCGATGACCGCTTCCGCCGGCCGGAGATCCGAGCTCTGCTGCCGGACTGGTGGAACGAAAACAGCTGAAACGCCTTACTGGCGGATTTTCTGCTTCTTTACCCAGGTGACGTGACGGCTGACCTCGGGATCGGCAAGCAGCAGGTCCCGGGTATTCAGGTGCAGCCCCAGCGCCATCTCGTCATGGAATTTATGGATCGCCCGGTGACAGGGGTAACAGAGCCAGACGCCCTGCTGTAACTGCTCCTGGCTATAGCCCTTTTTGAAGCGCGGCCGACGGTGCAACTTGCGGGGAATCAGATGGTGAAAGGTCAGCGGAGCCTCTCTTTCACAGAGTTCGCAGTGGCTAATCTCGGGGTTCTTTCGCATATCTGTTGATACCGTTGTCTCGCTTGCGTTCACCAGGTTTTGTGCTCGACTTATGAATTCAGAACATAAATTCAAGCTAAAAACCACATTTCTAATCTACCCGATAACTCAATAGACTGTTAATTACTGGAAACTGCCGGACACCTCGTCACGCGAGCTCCCCTTCCATCGGCAGTTTCTCTAATCGTTTTCAACCTCTGCAGTCAGGCACCCAACCTGTCTCAAGACACGCTTTCGCAGAGTTTTTGCAAGCTATCGCTCAGGTAACCGTCAAGATGCCAGATACCAGCAATTCGCTGACCGTCCCCCCAAACGACTCAGTTACAACCGCTAACGCCACCACCAACGCCAACGCCAACGCCAATGCTCAACCCGACCGCAACAAAGCCGTGAGCTGGCATATCCTGGGTGTCCTCAGTGCGCTGATGGGTTTCGCCTCTATCTCCACCGATTTCTATCTTCCCGCCATGCCGGCCATGGAGGACGCATTCGGTGCCGGGCACGGCTCCATCGAATTCACCATTACCAGCTACCTGATCGGCTTCTGTGTCGGCCAGCTGTTCTGGGGGCCGATCAGCGACCGCTACGGGCGTCGTCTGCCGATCGCTCTGGGCCTCGGGCTGTTTGTTATCGGCGCCTCGGGCTGTGCCATGTCGGACAGCATTTACGAAATCATCTTCTGGCGCGTGGTCCAGGCGCTCGGCGCCTCGGCCGGTGTTGTGCTGGGTCGCGCCATGGTGCGCGATTTGTACGAAGGTCCCAAGGCGGCGCAGATGATGTCGACTCTGCTGGCAGTGATGACCGCCGCCCCGTTGCTGGGACCGATCATCGGCGCCCAGGTGGCGGCGATGAGCAGCTGGCGCGGTATCTTCTGGGTACTGGTGGCCGTGGCCATACTCACCCTGGCTGCGCTGACCACCATCCCGGAAACCCTGCCGGATTCGGCACGCCGGAGCGAAAGCTTTGGCCGCACGCTGCAACGCTACGGCCAGATCGTCGTTCAGCCACCTATTCTTGCTTACTTAGGCTTAGGCTCGTTCTTTTATGCCGGCATGTTTGCCCATGTATCCGGCACACCCTTCGCGTATATCGATTACTACGGCGTACCCTCTGAGTATTACGGCCTGCTGTTCGGTGCAGGGATTATCGGCATCATGGGCTCAAACCTGCTCAACAGCCGGCTGGTGATGAAAAGCTCCGTGGACCGTCTGCTCGGTTTCGGCACCCTCGGCGCTATGATTTCCGGCCTGCTGGTGAGCCTGGCGTCACTGACCGACTGGGGCGGCCTGTGGGGGCTGGCGGTGCCGGTGTTTCTGTTCGTTTCCTGTACCGGCTTTATTGTTGGCAACTCCATCGCCGGGGCGCTGGCCGATGTTCCCCAGGAGGCAGGCGCAGTCTCGGCGCTGGTGGGCTCCCTGCAATACGGTGGTGGCATCGCCGGAAGCGCTCTCGTCGGTGTTTTTGCCGATGGCACGCCCAGCGCCATGGGCATGATCATCGCCCTGTCCGGTGCCGGTTCCCTTCTGTGCTACAGCCTGCTGGTCAGCAGTGGGCGCAGACAGGCAGCCCGTGAAGCTTGTTAATTTTCGCTGTCATACATTTTGCTGGTTTCCGGCCTATCTTTAATCTGGCAACCACCGATATGGAGGCAGAAATGACTGAGCAGAAACGGGATGTAAAGACAGGCGAATGGCTGCCCGGCAAGCGCAGCACAGCAAGCCGTGAGCTGCAGCGGCCAATTGGATTCAATCCTCTGCAGCCCTGGGCGGCGATGCTGCCCTGGCTGAGGCTGGAATACCTGAAAATAGAACTTAGCCTCGAAGATGACCAGATCAGAGTACGCGGGGAACACGGGCGCTTTGAGGACGGACTTCACGCCAGCGAACAGGTTGAAGCCTGCATACCCGCCGAACTCTGTCTGGAAGCTGCCGAGCGTATTCAGCTGCAGCTCCAACAACAGTTTCAGCAATACTTCCAACAATATTTTCAACTACAGTCCCAACAGCAGATGCAGACGATGATGCAGTCGTTCATGCTGCCCTGGACGGCGATGATGTTTCCGTTTTGGCAGAAAGACTGAGCCAGAACGCCCTGTCAGGTTCGATCAGGACGTCAGTTATATCAACGCTGGCAACCCCTCAACCACTGGGCTGAGCCATCTCCCTGCAGGAAAATCGTCCAGAGTTCACCACAATTTAAGCAATGCAAATAACAGGTGACATCATGGAAAGGCGAAATTTTTTAGCTTTGTGGATGCTGCTGTTCACGCCGGCGCTGAAAGCAGCCAGCAGGCGAACACCCACCCCCAAACAAACCGAAGGGCCTTTTTATCCTGTCGTGCCTATTCCACTGCGTGAGAACTTAATAACGCAGGCGAACGGACTGACAGGCGAGCCAATTCTGCTCTATGGTCAGGTCATTGACACCAACGGCAATCCGATTCCCGATATTAAAGTTGAAATCTGGCAGTGCGACGGCCAGGGTATTTATGACCATCCTCGTCAATCCAACCACGAGAACTTTGACGCCAGCTTTGCTGGTTTTGGCGCAACGGTGACACAAGATGACGGCCGTTATCAATTCCAAACCTTATACCCGGTACCTTATAGCTCCCGCCCACCTCATATCCATGTCAAACTCTGGCGTGACGGGCATGAACTGTTAACCACACAACTTTATCTGCAAGGTCAGACCGGCAATGAATGGTGGGGCGGCAAAGAGCGCGACCAGTTACAGTTCAAACCGGTCCGAAGCAACGGGCAGTTAAGCGGAGAATTTACCTTTGTGATTGCGTGAGGTGTCCACTGATAAAAAGGCGCCCAACGGCGCTTTTCGAACGCTAACCCAGACACTTCCCCCCCCGTTTATCAGTTGACTGTATACACTGAGGTAGAACCGCTCTCTCGCAGTAAAACATATCAAGGGACGGCGGATTCCTTCTGCCTCCCTGCCAACCTTTCCCTGCTTACGCGCTCCCTCGCGCCGGTTAAATCCGCCACGGCTGTGAACCAGAACTTGGGCGGTTATCTCGACTAGTGCGTCGTTCCTAGGGGCGGGGATAAAAAAACGGCGGTTCCTTGAGGGATTCCGCCGTTTTACGCCTAGCCGTTTAGCTGATCAGATCAGGCATCCAGCTTGATCGGCAACTGGTGGTAGCGCTTACCGGTCAGTGCCGCGAGGGCATTGGCGACAGCCGGCGCGATCGGCGGCACACCTGGCTCACCAACGCCGGTGGGCGGTTCGGTGGACGGCACGATATGCACCTCGATCTCCGGCATCTGGTTGATGCGCAGCACCTGGTAGTTGTGGAAGTTGGACTCCACCACCTTGCCTTTATCCAGGGTGATGGCGGACATCAGCGCCGCTGAAAGACCAAAGCCGATACCGCCTTCCATCTGGGCACGGATAATATCCGGGTTGATCGGCACGCCGCAGTCCACGGCGCAGACCACCTTTTCCACCTTGAGCTGGCCGGAACCGGTCAGTGAGACCTCGGCCACCTGCGCCACGTAGGTGCCGAAGGATTTATGCACGGCTACACCCCGACCGCGACCTGCCGGCACCTCGCTGCCCCAGCCCGCTTTTTCGGCAGCCAGTTTAAGCACGCCCTGCCAGCGCGGATGATCTTTCAGCAGCTGCATGCGCAGCTCCACCGGATCCTTACCCGCCTGGGTGGCCAGTTTATCCATAAAGGCTTCTGCGGCATAGGCAGTATGGGTGCTGCCCACGGAACGCCACCAGAGCACCGGCACCTGCTTTTGGGTTGTGGTCAGTGCCACCTTCAGGTTCGGAATGGCGTACGGGAGATTTGACGCACCCTCGACCGAGGTGTGGTCGATACCCTCCTTGACCATGCCACCTTCAAACAGCGTCCCCTGAGCGATCGACTGACCGACAATATGCTGCTGCCAGCCGGTGATATTGCCTTCTGCATCGAGCCCGGCGCGTAGACGATGCACATAGGCCGGACGATAGTAACCGGCGTGGGTGTCATCCTCACGACTCCAGACCAGTTTCACCGGTACGCCCGGTTTGGCCTTGGCGATATGGACGGTTTCAACCAGGTAATCGGAGTGCGGATTGGCACGGCGGCCGAAGCTGCCGCCGGCGTAAAGCATGTTGATCTTCACCTGCTCCGGCGTGATTCCGAGCACCGCCGCGATGTTGTTCTGGTCCACGGTCTGGAACTGTTCGCCGTTCCAGACTTCGCAGCCATCCGGTTTAACCAGCGCGACACAGTTCATCGGTTCCATCGGCGCATGGGACAGATACGGGAACTCGTAGGTCGCTTCAACAACGCTGGCCGCATCGCTAATTGCAGCGGCTGCATCACCGTCGTTACGGGCCGGCAGGCCCTCTTTCAGCGACAGCTCGCGGTATTCGGCCATCATTTCGTCGCTGCTCTGGTTGATGGCACCGGACTCGTCCCATTCCGCCTTTAGCTTGCCGCGGCCCACATGGGCGCTCCCGTAATCCTTCGCCAGCACGGCAATGCCGCTGGGAATCTCCACCACATCGACGACGCCGTTTGAAGCTCGGGTTTCGCTGTCATCAAAACTCACCAGCTTGGCGCCAAAACGCGGCGGATGCAGCACTAGCGCGGTCAGCATACCATCCAGCTTGAAATCCTGGGTGAAGATCGCGGTGCCGTCGTTCTTCCCGACATCCTTGCGCGTCACCGACTTGCCGATATGAACGAACTGATCCGGGGTTTTCAGGGTGATGCTCTTGGGCTCGGGGACGGGCAGCTGGGCGGCCCGGTCGGCCATTTCACCGAAGGTCGCTTCACGCCCCGAGGGGTGGCTCAGTACGCCCTGGGAAACAAGGATCTCTGAAGCCGGCACATTCCAGGCCTGGGCCGCAGCGGCGACCAGCATCGCCTTCGCCGTCGCGCCGGCGATACGCAGCTGCTCCCAGGAGTTGGCAATCGCGGTACTGCCGCCGGTACCCTGCATCGGGCCGAACGCCAGGTTGTTGTAGCGGCTCGCGTCGGCCGGCGCCGGTACCGGTACCACCTGGCTCCAGGCCGCATCCAGCTCATCCGCCACGATGGTGGACAGACCGGTAAAGGTGCCCTGGCCCGCCTCGATATGCTTGATCACCACCGATACGGTGTTATCCGGTGCAATCCTCACAAAGGCGTTGGGAGCAAAATCGTCATCAGCGTCGAGCGAGGCGGCAGATTCGCTGGCGTTGGCCAGTGAGAACGGTGTGTTGATCGCCAGAGTCAGACCGGCGCCGGCCCCACCCATCAGCTTTAAAAATCCGCGGCGGCTGGTGCCGCCCCTGGGCTGCTGTTCTGGCGAGTTTGCAGAGATGAACTCGGACATGAAACGCATGAGACAGCCTCCTTGTAATCTGTTGGGTCAGGGATTAACCAAGCTGCTCTGCGGCACTCTTGATCGCTTTACGGATGCGGGCGTAGGTCGCACAGCGACAGATGTTGCCGGACATGGCGGCATCGATCTCGTCATCGCTGGGGTTGGTGTTACCCTCCAGCAGCGCCACCGCCGACATCACCTGGCCGGACTGGCAGTAACCACACTGTGGCACCTGAATCTCGGTCCAGGCTTCCTTTACCGCCCTGGCGGCAGGCGACTCGACACCTTCGATGGTCGTAATTTTTTTGCCCTCGGCTATCTGGATCGGAGTGGAACAGGAGCGGACCGGGCTGCCATCCATATGCACGGTGCAGGCACCGCACATCGCCATGCCGCAACCGAACTTGGTGCCGGGCAGGTTTAGCCAGATCAACGCCGCCCCCTGGAATCCACCACTTCCAGTGGCAGAGGCGATTCCATACATTATGAAAACGGCCGCGTTACGCTGAGCTGAAAACTATAAAAGATTGGGTTAGCAGGTATTAAGGGGTCGGGGTTCATTAAGACTATCTCTCTAATTCATAAATCACCGGTTTAATCCCTAGATGGTGTTCGTGAATCGAACGAGAGAGCGTCGGAAAGCTGTTAAACCAGCCCAACGATCAAACCTGCAGATGCCGACACAAAAAAGCCCTTCCAGCCGTGTGTGAGGCCGGAAAGGCGAAAAAGCGTCAACATATTCGGGGAAATATCAGGTTGAGCGCATTGATAAAGCGAGGGCGCTTGAGAGCGCGATCGAACCTAGTCGATTAGTTGATCCAGCACCCGGGACCAGCCCGCCGGATTTCCGTAGTAGGACTGGTGGGCCAGGCTTTGCCAACCGGCATCACTCTCAACCAGCAGCGCCGGGAATCCCTGCACACCAAAGCGTCCCATCAACTCCCGAGTCTGCTGCAGTGAGCTGTCGAGCTGCAGCTCCGCAGCGTCCATCGCATCGTTCCATTGCGCCCCGTCAGCGCCCAGATCTACCGCCAGGTTTCTCAGAGTGGCTTCATCCGCTACATCCATGCCGTACTGATAATGCGCCTGCTGGATCGTCTTGAGCAGATCCACCCCATCTATCCCTAAGGATTGGCCAGCAATAATCGCCTGTGCGGTGATCATCGAATCGAGAACCAGCGGGCCGTTGCTGGCGACACGTTCCTGGTAGGGCTCGCCAAACTCCGCGCCGGTCAGCTCAGCGATGCGCTGGTCCGCCTGCAGGATATGCTGGCGAAAGCCCGGATCGATCGCGCGTCGCGGCATCATGCCACCTGGGTGCAGCATCAATGCGAGTTCTCCCTGCCGGGCTCTCTGCTGCAGCTCGGCCATCAGTTCGGTCGCGCCGTAGCACCAACCGCACATGGGATCGAAGATGTAGTGCACTGTCAGCATTTAGGTTCTCCTGTGTTTACCGCCATTAGCTCTTATTCGGTTACCACTGCATTTCACCGGTGTGGACCTTAGCACCGATATCCAGTGCGATACCAAGCCCGGCATCCGGGTAATGCCCTGTCATGGCCGCTTTCACCTGCTCACTGGTATCGCTTGCTTCAACGGCACGGCGGAAATTGGCGAGATACTCCTGGGAATACTCAATGCTGCTCGAGGTCAGATCAGAACCAGCAGCCATGTGGCCCGGGATCACTGTTTCCGGGTTGAGTGCCAGCATGGTTTCGAGCTGCTCGGTCCAGGCATCCAGTTCCGCATCGGTCTGAGTATCTGCGGTCCAAAGGTGCAGATTGGAGAAAACAGCGATATCGCCAAGGATCGTCTGGTTATCGGGAATCCACAGGTAAGGTCGATGAGCCAGGGGACCCTCGGTGCCGCGAATCTCAATCACATGACCATCGAGGGTCAGGCTGTCACCCTCATAAATCTCTGGCAACACCGGCGATACCGGCGCGTTGGCACCCAGTTTCGGGCCCCAGAAGCCGATCTTGCCCTGCATCTTTTTCTCGATCACTTCGCGTACAGCCGGGGTCGTAATCACCCGGGCATCCGGGAACTGCTGTTTCAGCACCTCGGCACCGAAGTAGAAATCCGGGTCTGCCTGACTGATAAAAATGGTCTTCAGCGGCTTACCGGAATCCAGCACCTTGGCCGCTATGCGCAGCGCATCGGCTTTGGTGAATCCGGTATCGATCAGCAGCGCTTCCGTCTCGCCGGTTACCAGTGTGGCATTCACATGAAAGCTGTTGGGACCTGCATTGTAGACATCCAGATCCAGGCGTTCCGCGGCAACGGCCGTTGCTGAGGCCATCAGGGTTCCGGTCATCATCAGGGTTGCAGCAGCGTTTATCAGCGGGTTACGGGTAAATGTAAGTTTCATAGTGAACTCCCCTAGTCTGGAATGGTGATCTTTTGATCAACTATGGGAGTGATTCTGGCGCTTAATTGGACTATTAAAAACACCTAATAACGTTCATCATTATTTCGTATTACGAGCAAATGGTCGGAGTGAACAGAAATGGACAGGGTTACAGCAGCAAAGGTGTTTGTGGATCTGGCCTATTCCGGCAGTTTTACCCGCACCGCGGACCGGCTGGAGATGTCCCGTCCCATGGTGAGCCGCCACCTGGAAGCGATGGAGAGCTGGTTGCAGGCGCGGCTGTTCCACCGCACTACGCGAAAAATCTCCCTGACCAGCGCCGGCGAGCAGTGCTTGCCTGAGGTGGAAGCCTGGCTGGAACAGGCGGACGCGCTCCCGCAGCTGGGTACCGCTCAGCAGGAGCCTAGCGGTCATCTGCGACTGGCGACCAGTATGTCCTTTGGGTTCTCGCAACTGGTGCCGGCCTTAAAAGGGTTTATGAGCCAGTACCCCAGGGTGACAATTGATATTGAATTGCAGGACACGGTGACCGACTTAACCGCCCAGCGCATCGATCTTACGCTGAGGTTCGCGTCCAACCCCGACCCTGCGCTGATCGGCAAGCCCGTGGCCACCTGCGAGTCGGTACTGGTCGCGTCTCCAGATTATCTTGAACAGCGGGGAGTGCCGCCAAACCCTCAGGCACTGTCCGAACATGACTGCCTCGGCTACAAGAATTTTGGTCGTCATGTCTGGCATCTGAGAAACAGCCAGGATGAGACGGTCGATATCGATATCCGCTGTCGCCTCAGCGCTAACGAGGTCACGGCGGTGATGAAGGCCGCCCTCGAAGGGATGGGCATCGCTATGCAACCCACCTACCTCGTAGCCGGGTATCTGGCGAGCGGTGAACTGGTCCCGGTGTTGCCGCAGTGGCGCCCGGAAGATTTGAAAATCTATATCCTCTATGCCTCGCGCAAGCATCAGCTTCCCGCCGTTCGCGCGCTGATCGACTACCTGGAAAGCTGGTTTCGGAATAACCCCTGGTAGGCCTCAGCCGACCTTCAGCGGCTCTTTTGCCTGCAGCGGCTCATCAGCCTGCCAGGCGATGCGGATCTCCAGGCGATGGCGGGAATCCTCCTCGCTGGCCGTGACTTTCAGATCCAGCAGGCCCTGGGGGTTCATGCGGATCTCACCGTCCTGATCACTGAAGGAGAGCTCCCCTTTCGCAATCCCCTTCGCGATGGCATCCAGCATCTGCTGGATGCTCTGGCAATCCTGCAGAGACTGATGACGAAAACGCTGTTTGTTCTCTAGCATGGTTTTACCCGTTGTGTGATAAGCCGCTTATTGCAGCGCTGTTAACAAATGAATGCATACCGGGACTGAACACCTTGGCTGCCGGATAATCATTACTGATCCCGACGATATGGCCATCCGGGCGGATCATCGTGATGCCGGCCCCCACCCCTTTGAGCCCCTCTTTGCGGCGTGAGTTGCGATCAAGAGTGATATCCCCCTCCACATGCAACAGCCCCTGCTTGAGCGTGAGGCGCTGCCCGTGGGTGTGGTTGATATGGCCATGCACCACGGCATTGATACCCAGGGAGCCGATACGCTCAACGCCTGCATCGGTCAGCGGCCGGTCCGCCGCACGGTATTTGGTGCGCATGGTATTCGCCAGCGGGCCGAAGTAAAAGCGAAACAGATCGTGCTGCACCTGCTTGCGGAAGTCTCGATTGAGTTTCCTGACCCCTTTGCGCTCGACCACCTCGGTAATACTGTCATCAAGGCCGGCGTGCAGAAACAGGAAGGAACCGGTGCGGTAGGTCAGCTGCATATCGCGGAAAAACCAGGCGAACTCCCCCTTGGGCTTGAGGAATAGCTTGCGACACTCCTGAGCGATGGCATAGACATCACGCATGCTGAGTCCCGCATCGGCGCAGGCGGATTCAAACTGATCCACCTTGCGGCGCATCCGCTTCAGCTCACGTTCGATGGCCGCTTCGTTCATGTAACCGGCAGCGGCTTCCGGGAAGCGCTCAAACCAGTCATCGGACGGGAACAGCCGGCGTTTGCACTCCTGCGCATCCGGCGCTTTTTTCAGCGCCTTGCCCTTGCTGTATGCCTGTACCTCCTTGAGCAGCGGAATCACCTTGTCGCCCATACGCACAAACAGATGCTCGGTGGTCGGGTGGCGCTTGAGGCTCATGGCACGAATACCCATCAGCAGGCGTACATCATGGTTGCCCGCCAGCAGCTTTACCCGCGCGCCCAGTTCGAACAGCCGGCGGATAGAGCGAAGCAGTTCCAGGTTACTCGGCCCCTTGTCGAGACAGTCGCCGCCGATAATAAACTGCATCTTGCGACCGGCGCGGGTGAGTTTGAAATCGCGCGGGCCGGAACCGACGCTAACCACTCCACCACTGGCGACAAGCGAGGCGACGAACGCCTGATAATCCGCGTGGGGGTCAGCAATAAAACAGATCGGTCGCTTGGGCCAGGACCACTGGCTGGGGTCATCCAGAAGCCGGTTGGATTCGCTGCTGCGGCTATGAATCATCGCTTTGTTGGCGGAGTGCCGATCGTCCAGGGCCCAGGGCTCAGCGATGCTCGGTATCTGACCATGCACTTCAGGAAACCGCTTCAAGCTTTTGATTTCAGGTATTATATTTTTCTCGAACATCATAACCCATTAGCCGCAGATCGATAAAAGTTTCCAGCCTAACCGGCAGATGTGATCGAAATATTAAAACCCTGACAATCACTCCAGAGCAGTCAGTGTGCGCTCTTCAGTCGACACGCTTCAGTCGACATAAGCATCGCGTTTTCCGCGCACCTTCCAATCGCCCGCCACGTGCTTCCATCGACCGCCTTCCAGCATCTCTATGTAGACTGGCTCCGCGTGGTACATGCTCAGCGCCGCTATCTGGTCGAACTCCAGCACACCGAGTTTATAGGCCGCGTGGCGAAATGCCGCACCATGGCCGACAAACAGGCGTACCCGGTCGGTGTCACTGGGCTCCATGGTAATCATCTGCAACTCGATATGCCGTGCCACCCGCTCGCCGGCATCCATCAGTGATTCGGCACCCTGCAGCGGCAGGCGGTAATGGCTGTTGGATTTCCAGTCCGATGGAGGCGCATCAAACCGCGGATCCTGTTCCAGAATCGCTTCAATCTGGTCGATGGTCAGATTTGCGGCACTGCCAACCCCCCGCTCCGCCAGCGCCGAGTAGCCCTGCTGCTCAGGCTCACGGACAAACAGCGGCGCCAGCGCAGCGCGGAATCGATCCGCCGTCTGCCAGGCGCGCAGCAGCCTTGATGAATCCACCCGATAATCAGGCACCCAACCCTGCTCGGCCAGTACCTGCGCCATGTTAGCGGCTGCTTTATCGGCCTGCTCGAAGCCGCGATCGGTCAGCGGAAAAGGCTGGTGTGCACTGGGCGTATCGGGAAGTTGATGGTAGTCGCCATGACGAATCAGAGCAGCGATCAAACGGGCCATAGGCCGGACTCCTTTAACCGTTCGGGCAGCAGGTCGATTACCGCCCTCAGCGCCGGTTTCAGCTGGGCGCCGTCGATATTATCGATACTGCACCAGCGCCGGCAGCGATGATCTTCATCCCAATCCGCGTCATCAATGACGGTATCAACCCGCATGGCGAACAGATCGACGTCGCACTCGGCGCCCCATTTGGCCTGGCGGTAACAACCGAGCAGTTCCGGGTGCACCTTCCCCTGGATGCCCGCCTCTTCCAGTGCCTCTTTGGCGGCGGATTCCTGGGGTGTCAGGCCCGGCTCGACGATGCCCTTGGGGATGCCCCAGGAGCGTCCGCTGCTGGAGGTGATCAATAGCAGCTCGAGGCGACCGCCAGTGCTGAAACGATAGGGAAGCACACCGGACTGGGTGTAGTAGTAAGCCGGGCGGTCGCGCTGCTCGGCGCCACCAGGACCGGGCCAGGGAAAGGTTTCGGGTAACTGCTCCGGCTCGATGCAATGCTGCAGCTCGCCCTCCCCGGTGAGCGGCAGCGCGCCGGTTTCCGGTAGACGCAAGTGGACCAGCATTCCCTTGCGCAGATGAAAGTCACTCTGCTCCGGCAAGGCTTTCTGTGGCAGCAGCTGTTTCACCAGTTGCTCCATGGACGGGTTATGGCCCACTACCAGCAGACGGTTGGTGCGGCAGCTACGCTCAACCACAGCCGCCATCAGTGCGTCGGCGTTACCCGAGTAAAGACGCTCATCGGCTTCGATCATCGACGCCGGCAGGCCCATCGCCTTGACGCACTTCTCGGCGGTTTCCAGTGCCCGTTTAGCTGGTGAGCTAAGCACCAGCTCCGGTTGAGCGCCCTGCTCCTGAAGGCGCACACCCAGGCGCTGGGCGCAGCGTTTACCGCCGTTTTTTAGTGGCCGTTCCCGGTCGGGAAGCTCGGCAGCCTTTTTCGCCCGGGCATGCCGCAGCAGCATCAGTTCGAACATAATGGCTGACGCCTGTCTGAGCTCTGTATCAGAGTTTGAGATAACGCTCCGCGAGAGTATCGAAATCGATACCGCCACGCGCTTCATAAACCGGCACATTTTCCAGCACAGACAGGTATGCCTGCTCATCGAAAGGCGCCCGCCCCTGATGGAACTGGCCATCGGCGTGCTGATAGAAAGGCCCCGGTGATTTCATGATAGCAGCCAGCAGGTCTTTTCTCTGGCGCAGATCGACGCGCTCGACGCTCAGCGGCTCGTCGCTGTCCCGCTGCCAGTTCAACACCATAAAAGCGCGCAGCGGGCAGGGTTTTGTTTCTATGCGCCCTGCCCCGTAAAGCGTCTCGATATCGGCGTCATATTTCTGTTCCAGATCCCAGAGTTCGGCCCTGGGCATCGCTTGCAGCCTCTTTTTCTCCTCGGCCGAAAGCATCGGCGCCAGCCTCGGGTTATGGAGGATGGTGCCCGGATTGATGCGAGGCAGCTTGGGAATGCCACAGCTCTCGACCTTAGCCTCCTGCTGGCGAATAAACAGACGGTCATTAGTGATGAACGCGGTGTCCGGGTGTTCCAGCATGTGCAGCATCAGCGTGGATTTACCGCCACCGGAGAAGCCCGCCATCGCCAGCGCGCCACCGTTGATACTCAGCGCGGCGGCATGGCAGTTAAGCCAGCCGTCGCGCTGCAGCCAGGTCATGTACTGGTTGTTGATGAAGTTGATCACCTGGTTGTCGTTGTCAACACAGGGGCCCGCCGCGATCCGCAGCTCATCGCTCTGCAGAAAGGTCATGCCGGTGCGCACCTTGTAGATCAGCCGCGCGCCCGGCAGGTCCAGCGACGCTTCCTTGCGACCGGTTTTGCCCGGTTCCCGCGGCCAGTCCTCATAGGGAAGATCCAGCTGTGGCGCGTCACGCTCCACCGCCAGAACAGTGATATCCGGCTCACCGCTATTCACAACAACATGAGCGAAGTAGGTGCGCAGCTTATCCAGCAGCTCCGCCGAGTTTGAGCGCAGCGCCAGCAGTTGGCCATCCAGCCCAAGCAGTAGCGGCGTCTCCAGAAACTCCCGGCCACCGATCAGCTGGTCGGCAACCTGTTGCGGCATCATATTCATCGCCCAATCTTCTCCAGTATATGGTCGGCGTAAAGGCCTGCCGCATCGATACCCGCGCCCTCAAGCGCGCCACGGAAACCGCCGAATGCCGATACCTCAAAAATGATCGGACCTGAATCGGTCAGCGCCACGTCCACGGTGGTGAAATCCAGCCCGAACGGTTCCTGCGCCTTACGTGCCAGCTCGATCAGTTCGGCATCCGGCTCGAACGCCTCGTAACGACCGCCGCTGTTGATAGTGGTGTTCCAGGTATCACTCTGGGATACCCGCGCGTAGGTGCCCTGGTACTGACCGCCGAGGAACACCATACCCAGATCGCGGCCTGACAGCTCCAGCTTACGTTGGATATAGAGCATCGGGTTGTCGACCTTGAATTCAGCAATGGCAGTGCGCAGCTCGTCATCACTCTGCTCGCCGCCGAGCACGCACATGCCGCGCGCCTTGGTGGAAAACAGCGGCTTGAACACCGCTTCGCCAAAGCGTTTGACGGTATCGAATGCGGCCTGAAGATCCTCGGTCACCACCGTATCCGGCATCGGTATACCGGCGTTGCGCAGGGTCACGGTACAACTGAGGCGATCCACCAGACGCAGAATGTTCTCGGCGCCGCTGAATACACGAACCCCGTGCTGCTCTGCCGTGCGCAGCATCTCCAGTCGATCCAGGGTATTAGGACTGTATTCGGCACTGATTTTCTTGACCGCCAGGCCATCCAGCTCGCACAGGTTCAGCGAGCCATAACGCAGGCTGTTGTCGGTGAGATCCAGGGACACCTCGGCCATATCCACCACCTGACGAAAGCCGGTACGCTGTTCCAGCGCATCCGCCAGTACTTCGGTGGACCACTTGCCGGGAATTCCGATCACGGCTACGCGGGGTTCAGTCAACGAAAATCTCCTTCATTGGAATACGGTACTTCGCCTCTTTGCCCGGCTTGATCGCCAGCACCTGCTCCAGCAGGTAGCGGGCACGCATAAACATGCGCCGGGCGAGGGATTTATCGAGAATAAAACGGGTCGAGCTGGCGAACGAGCGTGCCAGCCCCAGGGCCAGGCGCACATCGAACAGCTCGTCATTCTGCTTTTTGGCCTCACGACGGGCCATGTCATAAAGCTTCAGCGCCAAATCGTTGATCCGAGCGCGGGTATCGGCATCAAGCACCTGCAGACGGTAGTTCGACACCATGAACACCGACACATCCTGAACATAATCCATGTAACGGGAGCGGTGCAGGTCGATGAAGTTTATCCGTCGCTCCATGGGATCATAGATGATGTTGTCGACATTGAAATCGCCATGGATATAGACAGAGAACGGCGCAGGCCACTGCTTCTCGCGCTGAGTGACCTCTGCCACCAGGGTGTCGAATGAGGGCACGGCAACACCGCAGATCTGCCCGTCGCTGCGAGCGAACTCGGGGTGGATGCGATATACCTCGTTCATCCGCTTTTGCAGCTGATGCATGAACGAGGCCTGGGCCGGCTCCTTGGTCCGGGTTTCCTTCCAGATCGACTTCAGCGTTTTGGTCAGACGCTTGAACGCCTCATCCACCAGCTCGTCCGACTCATTCAGCACGATCTGCTCGAAAGTGTGCCCAGGCAGGTGCTCGATCAGCAGCGCAGCGGACTGACCGCGTTTTTCGTAAGAGAGAATCTTGGGTGCCAGCCCCGGGTAGATCTCATGCCAGCTGCGTACACCGGCACGCTCCTCTTTCACCTTGCGCTTTTCGCCATCCTTGAAGATCGCCAGGTAGCCGTTTTCGGCCTCGTCACCGGCAGAAATACCGGAGATGGAGCTGCCGGAGCGGGTCTGGGCGATGGCGGAGATCTGCAGCTCCTCTTCATCGGTTTCCAGGTCGGAAACCAGCGAGCGCAGGGAGAAGAAGCGTTCAAAATTGACCGGCTGTCCCAGGTTGGCCGAGATAATCGCTTCACTGATATGCACCAGCGCCTCTCCCATCTGGCGGACTTCGTAGGCAACAAACAGCGCCCGGGTCAGATCGTCGGTGTGATCCGGCACTTCTCTTAGGGCCAGGCGATAGCGCTTGAGCAGCTTTTCATAGTCGCCGGCCATGCGCCCCAGCGCCTTGCCCATCTGGATCGCCAGCGTGGAATCATCGGCCTGAAGCGCCGGCTCTATCTGCCCTATCGCCTTTCGCACCCGCTTCAGCATACCGATATAGCGCTTGGCCCCGAGCAGCTCGAACGCCTCGATATACTCCAGCTGGCGCACACAGTTGCGGCTGATCTCGGTGAGGCGCTCAAGGTCCGTGGCGATGAACTCGATAGAGCGGAACATCAGGTCGCGCTGAGCCTGACGTTTACTGGAGCGCAGTTTCTGCACCGTGGCGCCGTGAATCCGCACCTTGAGGTTATAAGCGTAGCCGGCGCGATCGATGATGCGTCGAGCGATGGCCGCCGCGGGCGACTCGAAATAGCTCTGCAGGCTGGCAACCTGGGAGTCTACCTCGACACAGAGGAAATGGAGGTTATCGTGCAGGGGCTTGGGCAGTTTGATCATGCTGAGGGCAGCTTTACTCGGAATTTACCGGCCTAGGATACTCAACCGGCGGCCAGATCAATATTGCAGTTGCATGAAGACTAACATAACCCATTGAATAAGGCGCAATTTCAGCCCTTTGGCTATTGTAGCCCGCGGATCCCTGCCGGTAGACTTCCGCTCATAGATAACAGGGAATACAGGGATAGAAATGGTCAGCGTCAGCGTTACCCGCGAAGTCAGCCTGCCCGATCCGCTGAAGGTCAGCCGTTACCGCAAGATCCCGGAGCTGGGACCGCGCGTGCTGTTTTTCAGTGGTGGTTCGGCACTCAATGGCCTGTCACGCACGCTGAAACACTACACCCATAACTCCATCCACCTGGTAACCCCTTTTGACTCCGGCGGCAGCTCTGCGATTCTCCGAGATGCGTTCGACATGCCGGCGATCGGTGATCTGCGCAGCCGCCTGATGGCGCTGGCCGACGAGAGCGTACTCGGCCACCCTGAGGTGTACCGCCTGTTCAACTATCGCCTGCCCAAGGATGAGGATCAGGAGCAGCTGCTCAAACAGCTGAAAGCGATGGCCCGGGGCAAGGATCCACGGGTCGATGCGATCCTGAACCCGATGCGCAGCCTGATCTGCAACCACCTGATGTTCTTCCTCGATGCCATGCCGCAGGACTTTGATCTGGCCGGCGCCAGTATCGGAAACCTGATTCTGGCGGGCGGCTACCTCAACAACCGCCGCGACCTGGAACCTATCCTGTTTCTGTTTTCCAAGCTGGTTAACGTCCAGGGTACGGTACGGGCCATCGTCGACGACGACCTGCACCTGTGCGCCGAGCTGCAGGATGGATCCAGGGTAATCGGGCAGCACAGACTGACCGGCAAGGAGTGCGAACCACTCAAGTCTGCGATCCGGTCTCTGAACCTGTGCGACTCACTGGGTAACCCGGCAGCAGCAACTACCCAGATTCGAAAGCGCAACCGCAAGCTGATTCAGGAGGCGGAGCTGATCTGTTATCCGCCCGGTAGCTTTTACTCCAGTTTGCTGGCCAACCTGTTGCCCGAGGGTGTCGGCAAAGCGATCGCCCGTAACCAATGCCCCAAGGTATTTATTCCCAACCAGGGAACGGATCCCGAGCAACTCGGTATGACCCTGGAAGACACGCTCGACACACTGCTGGCACAACTGCAGCGTGATGGCGACGACCTGAAGCCCGAGGACCTGATCAACTTTATTGTCGTGGACCGCCGTCACGGCGAGTATCCGGGTGGGATCCCCGAGAAGAAACTCGACAAACTGGGGATACAGGTGATCGACCTGCCGCTGATCGATGAAGGCAAGAAAGGCTACTATGACAGCGAACGTCTGGTAGAGGTGCTGCTGTCGCTAAGCTAGCAGCCTCTGCCAGCGAGCCTGTGGTTACTGAAGCGTCGGTGAGGGTTCGCCGCTGAACGCGGTAAACAGCGGCGGCGCATCCCACTCAAGCTTGTCGCAGCCCATATGCAACAGATGCAAAATCTGGTGCAGCTCGTCGTAGGTCAGCACACCCACCGCAGCAATCTCATCCGGATCATCCTGACTGAACAGCTTGAGCTGATAACGCCCACTGCGGTGACTGATATCGATCCGATGCAGCAGCAAAGGCTCATCCTGCCCTGACGGTGCCGGTATCGGCTGATTGGAGACATCCATGCGCTCGCGCGCCTGCTCGTGCTCGAACTGGGCGGTGGCATCGCGAAACTCCGGCGGACTCTCGCTGACCAGCTTGGAGGTCTGCTGAACGAGCTGATCGCTGGCACCAAGAATTCGCAACGCCAGCCGACGGGTGACCCAAAAATCCACCCGCTGTTGCCCGTTATCCAGGTTACCGACCAGGCGGATACGATCTTCCACCGGGTCGAACTGAAAAGTGAAGGAAGCGATATTGATCATGTTATCGAGAATACGCGCTCAGTCGGTAAGGGTCCATGTGTTGACGCATCGCTTATCGGGTTTACTCCGATTCTGAGGATGGCCGCTCCAGCTCAAGATGAGCTCGCTCCACCAGCTCCGGCGGCAGCTCTTTCTGCACGGCAACCCCCAGATCCTTGAACTCCGAGGCCTGCTTGATCAGGTTGCCACGCCCATCGGTGAGCTGGCCCAGCGCCTTGTCGTAACTTCCTTTCGCCTGATCGAGCTTCCTGCCCACGTCCAGCATGCTGTTAAGAAAGGCGTTGAGCTTGCGGTAGAACTTGTCGGCACGGTCGGCCAGCTCGGCGGTGTGTTTGCTCTGATCCTCGAAACGCCAGAGCTGGCGCACGATATTGAGACTGGTCAGCAGCGTGGTGGGGGTAGCGACCAGCACATTGCGCTCGATGGCGCGCTGATACAGCGTATCGTCGTATTTGAGCGCTTCGACGTAGGCGGACTCGATCGGAATAAACATGATCACGATCTCCGGCGAGTTAAGCCCCGGCAAGCGGTAATAATCCTTGTCGGCCAGCTCATTGATACGATCACTCACCGCCCGGGTGTGCTCCGCCAGCGCCGTGAGACGTTCGGTCTCATCCTCCGAGTTTACGTAGCGGGTGTAAGCCATCAACGAGGTTTTCGCATCGATGATCAGATGCTTCTGCTGCGGCAGGTAAACCACCGCATCGGGACGCAAGCGCCCCTCTTCGGTATTGATACTGACTTCGCGCTGGTAATCCTCGCCCAGTCTCAGGCCCGATTTTTCCAGCACGTTTTCGAGCATCAACTCACCCCAGTTGCCCTGCATCTTTTTCTGACCCTGAAGCGCAGTGGTCAGTCTGTGGGCCTGGTCGGTGATATCCCGGTTCAGTTTCTGGAGGTTCTCAAGTTCCGCTTTGAGCTGGATCCTTTGCGCAGTTTCCTGCTCATGGATACGCTCCACCTTCTCCTTGAACCCCTTCATCTCATTGTGAATCGGGTTCAAAAGTGCGCTCAGACTGGTCTGGTTAAGCTCGGTAAACGCCTTGCCTTTGCGCTCGAAAATTTCGCTGGCGAGCACCTCGAACTCTTTTTTCAGCATTTCGCGACTGCGCTCCAGCTGCTTCAGTTGCTCCTCGAAATGCTCCTGCTTCTGCGTCAGCGTCGTGCGCAGCTCGGCATGGTCAGACTCCAGTTCGCCATGTGCTGCGCGAATCCGCTCCAACTGCTCTTCGGTACGCAGCAGGCGCTGCTGACGCTCATCCAGCCGCTCGGCGAGCTGATCCCGGCGCTCAACGGCTGCAGCCAGCTCCGCCTGGCACTGACGCAGCTCCGTGGCGCGCTGCTCCAGCAGCTGCCGCGCCTGGTCACGCTGCCCTTCTGCAGCCTGAAACTGCTGCATGTAGTGATCAAGCCGGGTTTCGATACGGCCGTTTTCCACCTCAAGCTGTGCCAGGCGAGCACGGGTCGACTCATATTCATCGCGCTGCATATCGAGCATATCCTGCAGCCGCTGCACTTCCGCCTCCGCCTTCTCTGCACGCAACACTTCTGCCTGCAGGTGTTTATGCGCCCGATTACTGGAAAGAAGCCAGGCCAGCACAAAGGCAACAACAGCTGAAAGCGCAACGGCGGCAGGAAGAACAAGTTCGTTTGGCATCAATCACATCCCTGGCAGGTGAAACAGGCGCAAATCATAGAGCAGTTGGCGCCAGCACGACACTACCTGGTAAAACTCGACACCTAAACCCGTTGCCCTGACTCGTTGAACTCCAATCGCTGCACCTCGTCATCCTCATCGCTGATTTCGGCCCAGCTCAGCGCGCCGTTGCTGTGATAACCGTAGCGGTGCTCAAATTCGACCTCGCCGTAAACCAGCTTGTGGACCAGCTTAAAGCGTCCGTTCTCATCAAGCTGAACGCCAAAGAAGGTGTTGCGGTTTTCCGTTTCGGTTCTGGCCAGCGGATTAACCAGCTGCAACGGCAGGGCGATTCCGCTATAGGTAAGAAAGTATTTATCGTACTGTTCGGACTGACTCATAACGACGGGCTCTTATGCAATGACAGAAAGCGACACCGGGCCCCGTTATGTAGGAACTCCAACATAAGTTGTTGATTGGCAGACAAGATCCGGAACACTATCCGCAATGGATAGGGTCCGATATGCCTTGCAGGCGAATAACGAGGCCCAGTGACATCCTGCTGCTGCAAAAGCCAGACCGCCCCACCCGTCAGGCAAACCTGCTACACGCGATACCCCTCTTCCATCAGCACCTGGCGTACACACGGACGGCTGAGCATCAGCTCAAAATGAGCACGCAGTCGCGGTGGCAGGGCTATATCGGACCGATCGGCCCAGAACTCCACATAAAAAAGCGCGACATCGGCGACTGAAAACTCACCGCAGGCATAACGCTCATCGGGCAGGCGTGATTCGACAATAGCGAAGGCCTCGGTCACCCGCCGACGCCCGTCTGCTTTGATGCTCTCCAGATCCTCATTGCGCTGCGCAAACTTTTCAGGCGTGAAGATGCGGGCAAACGCCTGCATGTGAAGCGTACCCACCGCGTAGGCCATCAGCTCGATCGCCCTGGCCGCTGCCAGAGGCTCTTCCGGTATCAACTTCGCTTTCGGGTTACTCCAGGCCAGCCAGCAGGCGATCGCCTCAAACTCGGTGAGCACCTCTCCGCCCTCCAGTCTGAGCATCGGTATGGAGCCCTTGGGATTCAATGCGAGAAAAGCCTCTGAACGCTGATCGCCAACCATCAGATTAACCAGCTCAACCGAGAACAGCGCCTCACACTCTTCCAGCAGGATATGGATACCGGTCGTACAGGAGCCGGGCGTCATATAGAAGGTCAACATCAGGCAGCGCCCTCTACAACAGAAGCAAACCAGGCTGTCAGCGCAGGCTCCACCGCCTCCCAGGGGTAATCCGCTACCGGCTCAACACCGCGCCTACGCAGTTTGTCTGCCGGACCATCACCAACACGGGCCACCAGAACGGCATCGCAGTCATCGATGGTATCGAGGATCTTCTCCAAAGCGGATCGATCACCCTGACCACCAAGGCAGTAATGATCCACTTCGCGCTTTTCAATCAGTGAGCAACCTGCCTCACTAACGCTGTAGATACTGAAGTGTTTGGCATGACCAAAGTGTTCATCAACCGCCACACCCTGCTTCGATGCGACCGCCACCCGATACGACATAACCGAATCTCCCAAAACAATACTTTGAGAGCCCTATGCGAAAAGCACTCCAGCCAGCCCGGGAATGGGAGCGGCCGTAAAAACAGATAAAAAATTACATACGTATTATGTATTTTTAATACCCAACCAACTCACCCCGTTAGCCAGACATGCTCACAAACGTGCGAGGCGCATGGCCCGGCACAAAAAGAGCACACATCAAGCCAAGATAAAGCATTATTAGATACATTAAATAGTTCCACTAACCATTTGGTTTATTTACTTTAAATAAATATTTTATTTTTATATGACCACTTGGTCAGCTTTTTGCTTTGGGTATGCGCAGCCAATCTGACTATCCGGTCAGTTTATTTCTATCTGTAAACAACCAATGCAGGAACTCGACTTAATGAAACCTATACACGCTGCCGCTGCCCTCGCTATCGGACTTGCCTCAGCCTCCAACGCCTCTGCTGAACTGATCTGGCAGAACTTCAGCCTTAGCTATCTGAACGGTAGCGAATACGAAGTGGGTGACGAAGACCGTCAGGTTATTACCGTCGAACACGCCAGTGGTCATTCCTGGGGCGACACCTTCTTCTTCATGGACCGCCTGAAATGGGACGACGGCACCACCGAGAACTATATGGAGTTCTCTCCGCGCCTGAGCCTGGGCGGGGTCACCGGTTCTGACCTTTCTTTCGGTCCCGTCAAGGATGTACTGATCGCTTCCACCTGGGAATCCGGGGAAAACTTCGACAACCTGCTCTATGGTGTTGGCTTCTCCTTCGATATTCCCGGCTTCAACTACTTCAACGCAAACATCTACAAAGCCAATAACGACCTTAACGATAACGACGAGCAGCTGACGCTGACCTGGGGCCTGCCGTTCTCAATGGGCAAAGCCGACTTCCTGTATGACGGCTTCCTCGACTGGTCATCAGCTTCCGACACCAACGCGTCTGAAATGAACTGGACCTCTCAGCTGAAGTGGAACCTGGGCAAGCATTTCGGCATGAAATCCCCACTTTATGTAGGGATGGAGTACGCTTACTGGAACAACAAGTTCGGTATCAAGGATGCCGACGAACGTAACCCGGCGTTTCTGCTCAAGTGGCACTACTGATAACGGCTAGTTAAGCAAATTCAGGGTGCCTGCAGGGGCACCCTGAAGAGGAGGTTCTCCCATGGCTCAATCGCAGGATAGCGAACTGCTATACCCGCTCGACGCCAGACCAGCTCCGCTGGAGTCTGTTTTCGCAGCCCTTCAGCATGTACTGGCCAGTTTCGTCGGTATCATTACACCCACGCTGATTATCGGCGGCGTTCTCGGACTAGGCGCCGAGGTCCCCTATCTGATCAGCATGGCGCTGGTCGTATCCGGGGTAGGTACGTTTATTCAGGCACGTCGCCCCTTCGGCCTCGGCGCCGGGATGATCTGCGTTCAGGGTACCAGTTTTGCGTTTCTAAGCTCTGTGCTGGCGGCTGGTTTTATCGCCAAGGCCAAGGGCGGCGGCCCCGAAGAGATACTGGCGATGATCTATGGCGTCTGTTTTTTCGGTGCCTTTATCGAGATCGTACTCAGCCAGTTTATCCATAAACTACAGCGCGTCATCACCCCGCTGGTAACCGGCATTGTCATCACCATTATCGGGATCAGCCTGATCAAGGTCGGCATGACCGATCTTGCTGGTGGCTTCAACGCCGAGGATTTCGGCAGCGGCGCCAACCTGGCGCTTGGCGGCGGCGTATTGGCGCTGATCATTATCCTGAACCGCTCCAGCAACTCCTGGATCCGGCTATCGTCCATCATCATTGGCCTGGTGATTGGCTATATCGCCGCCTTCTTCATGGGAAAGGTCAGCTTCGATAACATCAACGCCCCACTGTTCAGCATCCCGGTGCCGTTCAAGTACGGCTTCGACTTTGATTTTGGTGCGTTCATACCGATTGCACTGATCTATCTGATTACCGCCATCGAGTCCACCGGCGACCTGACAGCCAACTCCATGGTTTCCAAACAGCCGTTAAAAGGCCCGGTGTACATTTCCCGCATTCGCGGCGGCGTCCTTGCCGATGGTTTCAACTCAGCCCTGGCTGCAGTGTTTAACACCTTCCCGAACACCACGTTCAGTCAGAACAACGGCGTAATTCAGCTGACCGGTGTGGCCAGCCGTTATATCGGTTACTACATCGCCGCTATCCTTGTCATTCTTGGCCTGTTCCCGGTTATCGGCGCGGTGCTGCAGCATATGCCCAAGCCGGTGCTCGGCGGCGCAACCCTGGTGATGTTTGGCACCGTTGCGGCAGCGGGCATAAAGATCCTCTCCACGGAGCAGCTGGACCGCCGCAAGATGCTGATCATGGCAACATCGTTCGGCATAGGCCTGGGAGTCACTATGGTGCCCAATGTGCTGGAACATATGCCAAAGCTGGTACAGAACGTCTTTGGTTCAGCCATCACCAGCGGCGGTCTGGTAGCCATACTGCTCACCCTGCTGATACCGGAGAGCAAGACAAACTCTGAAGCCAAGGACGCAGCGCCTGAAGGCGATGCGAAGGAAGCCTTATAACAAGATGTTAGCAATGGCCGCCCTTGAGGCGGCCATTTTGCGTATAATACGAAAGGAGTGGTGACGAGTGCGCAGAGACGCACCATACCGAATGGAATGCAAGATGGGTACGTTGGAGAGGACAGTCCGTGCTGTTTAATTTAGATCCCGATAACAAAGCCCGGCCTGTGGGCGGCCGGATCCGTCAGAAAAACGAATCGATCATTTTGCGCGCAGCAGAGATCGAATTCGCCAACTCGGGTTTCAAGGGCGCGAGCATGAATGATATTGCGCAGCGGGCAGACCTGCCCAAGGCCAATATCCATTACTACTTCAAGAACAAGCTGGGACTGTATATTGCTGTACTGAGTGACATTATCGCGCTTTGGGACAGCACACTGAATGCCATAACCCCCGAGGACAACCCACGGGAGGTACTGACCACCTACGTTCAGCGCAAGATCGAATTCTCCGCCCAGAATCCCCTGGCATCGCGCATCTTTGCCAACGAACTGATCAGCGGCGCTCCCAATATGAAGGAGTATTTCCGCGACGATTACGCGATCTGGTTCAAAGGCCGCGCCGATATTTTCCGTGCCTGGGCAGCCCAAGGAAAAATCGACCCTGAGGTCAGCCCGGAACACCTGATCTTTCTGCTCTGGTCTGCCACCCAGCACTACGCCGACTTCTCAACCCAGATCGAAGCAGCGCTGGGCAAAGAGCAACTCGATGAGTCAGACTACCAGGATGCGGCCAGCACCCTCCTCCATATCATCCTCAAAGGCTGCGGCATCAAATAAGGCGTCACCTGCAAATGAGTCTGAAGATCTACCTCGCCGGACCCGATGTATTTCGCACCGACGCCAAAGAACTGGGCGAAGCCAAAGCCCGCATCTGCGCGGAATACGGCTTTGAAGGCCTGTTCCCGCTGGACGCCAATGTGGACCTGAGTAACCTGACACCCTACGAGTCAGGCCTTGCGATTTATGCGGCGGATATCGACCTGATGAACCGCTGCGATCTGATCGTTGCCAATATGACCCCGTTTCGCGGCCCCGGCCTCGATGGCGGAACCGCCTTCGAGATGGGTTATATGCGTGCTCAGGGCAAACCCGTCTGGGGCTACACCCTGGATACGCGGGATTATGGCGACCGTATCGAGCAACCGGAACCGGGCTGGGATGAACAGAAACAGCACGTGGAAGCCTTCGGCATGGCCGACAACCTGATGCTGGTGGGCTCCATCGCCGAAGGTGGCGGAGAGTTGCTGCGCGAAGCGGGCGACCCTGCAGATCCCCGACATCATCTCAACGCCTTTCGCAGGGTGATCGAGAAACTGGCTGCCAGCCGTTAAGTCGAGCAGATAATAGTTAGACAGGAACAAGTTTGTCGTTACAGACAGACTCAGGCTCGGACCGACTCGGGGCGCTGTCTTTTGGCACGCCCCATTATAAGAAGTCCCCGCACTTCGGCGAGGACTTTGTCAGCAGCCTAAACTCCTGCATTAGCAGGAGCTTTTTTGTTGCACCGTCAGCGTTTACATCACGCGGTTGGTGGTCAGATACTTGGACGAGGCATCTGGGCCGGTACCATCAGCGTACAGCGTCACACCGGAGCGCAGGCAGATCGACAGATTCTGGTGGGATTCGGCGGTCTCCTGCGGCAGCAAATGGTTCACCGCATCGCGCTCTTCGATAAGCTCAGCTTCTGTGGCTTTCATCCGCTCACGGCTCCAGTCGTTGATCTCCAGGCCACGCACAATCTGGTAACGGCCATAGTCACAGCGCACCGGGAAGGAATAGATGATCCCCTTTTCCACACCGTAACTGCCATCACTGACAATACCCATGCTGACGATTTCGCCAGGCGCGGTACCCAGAATCCAGTCATGCATGTGATCCACAACCGCTTGCGCCGCGGACGCCGCACTGGAAACTCCACGCGCCGCGATTATCTCGCCACCGCGGTTCTGTATCTTGGGAATGAATTCGTCGCGATACCATTGCGCATCGATCTGCGCCATCACCGGCTCATCAAGCACCGTGGCATGGTGAAGATCAGGGTATTGGCTTGGCGAGTGGTTACCCCAGATGACGATACGACTGATATTTTTCGGGTTGGCACCGGTATGGTTGGCGAGAATACCCTTGGCCCGGTTGTGATCGAGCCGCGTCAGAGCGGTAAACTGTGATGGGCTGAGTTTCGGCGCATTACGACTGGCGATCAGTGCGTTGGTGTTGGCCGGGTTACCGACAACCAGCACTTTGACGTCACGGTTGGCGTAATCGTTAAGCGCCCGGCCCTGGCGCGTGAAAATCTCCGCGTTGGATTCAAGCAGGTCACGACGCTCCATGCCGGGTCCACGGGGCCGTGCTCCTATCAGCAGGGCGTAATGGATGTTGTCGAAACCCTCTTCCACATTGTCGTGAAGGGTGATGGTGTGAAGCAGCGGGTAGGCGCAATCCTCGAGTTCCATGGCAAGACCGCGAAGGGCTTCCATGCGGCCTGGCATTTCGATCAGCTGGAGAATGACTGGCTGATCCTTGCCAAACATCTCACCGCTAGCGATTTTGAACAGCAAACTGTTGCTGATGGCACCTGCCGCGCCTGTCACGGCGATACGTACCGGTCTCCTCATAGGATACTTCCTCTGTCAGCTTATCGTTGTTGTCGCCTTAGACTTTAGTCTAACTCCATTCAACGAAAATAAGGTGACAGTTGCAAGCGTGCCAATCCATGGCTGCATGCTGGAGACCGGTATTCGGAATATCAGCCCTGGCGAGCTTTGCTGAACAGGGTGTAGAAGTTTTCGCGGGTAATCTCGGCCACTTCCTCGACCCGCAGCCCTTTCAGGTCGGCGATGCACCGGGCAACCTCGGGAACGTAAGTGGGCTCGTTCTGCTTGCCACGGTAAGGTACCGGTGCCAGGTAGGGAGAGTCGGTTTCGATCAGCATCTTCTCCATCGGTACCGCTTTCACCACTTCGCGCAGCTCTTCCGCAGTCTTGAAGGTGATAATGCCGGAGAACGAGATATAGAAATTCATCTCCATCGCCGCCTGGGCCATCTCATTCGACTCGGTAAAGCAGTGCAGTACACCGGCGCTGCGCGGGTCCGAATGATCACGGATCAGCTCCAGCGTATCCTGCCTTGCCTCGCGGGTATGCACGATGACGGGCAGACCCAGCTCAGCACCGAGTTTCAGATGACCGGCGAAGCTGGCTTTCTGTTGTTCAGCCAGCTCCTTGCTGTAGTAGTAGTCCAGGCCTGTTTCACCGAGGGCCACAATACGCTTGCGGGAAGCTGCCTCACGCAGGCGCTGCTCATCAAAGGGACATTCGCCAACATGGCAGGGATGAATGCCTGCGGATGCATAAACATTGGAGAAAGGTTCAACCTTGGCGTACATATCGTCGAACTGGTTCAGATCGATCGATACGCAAAGCATTTCGTCAACACCGGCCTCGCCTGCCGTATTGATAAGGTTAGCCATAGAACCATCGTGACGAGCGAGATCCAGCCGATCGAGATGGCAGTGAGAATCGATAAACATGGGATACCGTAAAGATTAGAGGGTGTTGGTACGACGACCGCTGCCCAGTGCGCCTGCGAGGTAGGTTTCCAGCTTGCGAACCAGCTGGGCATCGTCGCTCGAGAGTTGGATGCCAATGCCGGGTTTACGCCCACCCTGGGCAGCCTTGGGGGTAACCCAGACAACCCGCCCTGTGACGGGAATCTTGTCCGCCTCATCCATCAGGGTCATCAGCATAAAGACTTCTTCACCGAGCTGGTAGGAACGGGTTGTAGGTATAAACAGGCCGCCATTATTGATGAATGGCATGTAGGCCTTCAAGAGTTCTTCCTTGTTCCCGATCACCAGCGAAAGGATGCCGTGACTGATACGAGGCACGATGGACATGAATTGCTGCTCTCCTGCTTAGCGAATCAGCGCTCTCCAATCGAACATTAGTTTCTCAAGGAGCAATTGTCGATTCGGGTTATAGCGCAACATGAGACTTTTACGCTCTTCCTGAACGCGGTCAACCAATGAGAAGATTCTAACCCTGTCTGCCCTTTGTGCAACAGCGGAAAGCATTTTTGTCATATCGACATTATTGAGATCAGGATTTTCAGCCCCTGACTGCATCCGCACCAGGTCAGCCAGCAGGCTGAGCCACCAATCGAGCAGAGGAATCAGCTCCTCTTTATGTAATTTCTGAGCCAGGGTTATGGCATCGGTCCGGTCTCTGAGCAGGTCCGCCAGGCCTGTCATCAAGGTCCGCCGCAGCTCCAGCAGATTACCCTGTTTCAATGCGACGGCACCCAGCGGTGCCCCCTGAGCAATGGCAAGCAACTTGCCCGACTCATCCTGACCCATCTCCAGCTTCTCAGCCAACCAGGAGTTGGCCTCGCCAGCGGAAGGCATGCTGAACTCGATACGCTGACAGCGACTGCGAATGGTCGGCATCAACTGGCCCAGCTGATGACAGACCAGTATCAGCAGCGTATCCTGCCCCGGCTCCTCCAGGGTTTTAAGCAATGCGTTTGCCGCCGCCACGTTCATCGCCTCGGCGGGCTCCATGATCATGATGCGGTAGCCGCCCTGCTGGGCGGTGCTGTGCAGTACACCGGTCAGTTCACGGACCTGGTCGACACGGATCGGCTTGCCGTGCTCCTCGGGCTTCAGAAACAGACGATCCGGGTGATGCCCGCTGTCGATCAGTTCACAGCTGCGGCATCGGCCACAGGGGCGACCGTTCTGCGGCTGATGGCAGAGTAACAGGTGCGCCAACGCATTGCCGAATGCAGCCTTGCCGATACCTGCCGGGCCGCTGAGCAACAACGCGTGCGGCAGCCGGCCAGCCGCGTTCTGCTGCACCAGGTGATCCCACTGGTTCTGCAGCCAGGGATAGATCTGCTCGTCGCTGCTCATGCCCGCTCCAGCCGTTCCAGGGCCAGGTCGATCGATTTCTGCACCTGGGCCAGTGGCGGCTCCGCATCGATCACACAGATTCGATCCGGCTCCTGCTGCGCTCTGGCCAGGTAGGATGCACGCACCCGCTCGAAGAATGCAGCTTTCTCCCCCTCAATCCGATCAGGTTTACCGCGCGCCTTGGCGCGGGCCAGACCGACCTCGACGGGTAGATCCAGTAGCAGTGTCAGATCCGGGCGACGCAAACCCTGAACCAGCTCTTCCAGAACCGCGATGGGAGCTGCATCACGCTCGCGGCCTGCCCCCTGGTAAGCAAAGGTGGCATCAGTAAAGCGGTCACACAGGACCCAGGCGCCGCGCGCAAGGGCTGGTTCGATCAGCATATGCAGATGCTGGGCCCGGGCGGCAAAAACAAGCAGCAGCTCGGTCATATCGGATACCGCCTCTTCACGCGGGGTCAACAGAAGCTCCCGTATCTGCTCGGCCAGCGGTGTCCCCCCCGGCTCCCGGGTTACGACAACCTCGTGACCGCGCGCTTCGAGCCAGGCCCGCACGTAATTCAGGTTTGTCGTCTTACCGACCCCTTCTATACCTTCGAGAGTGATGAAGTGACCTGGCATCAGTTATCCCCGGGGCTGGAGCGGTAATTCTCACGCCGTTTCAACTGGAAACGGGCGACCGCCTTGTTATGTTCGGACAGGGTATTGGAAAAGTAGTGGCTGCCATCACCCCGGGCCACGAAATAGAGCGCTTTACCCTCTTCAGGGTTAAATGCCGCATGAATCGCGTCCGGCCCCACCATAGAAATCGGCGTCGGTGGCAGACCATCAATCACGTAGGTGTTATAGGGCGTAGGTTTGCGCAGGTCCGAGCGGCGGATATTACCCTGGTAACTGTCACCCATGCCGTAAATAACCGTCGGATCAGTCTGCAGGCGCATACCCCGGTTAAGACGGCGCACAAAGACCCCGGCGATCTGCGCTCTTTCATCCGGAACACCTGTTTCTTTCTCTATTATCGATGCCAGAATCAACCCCTCGTAGGGAGACTGCAGCGGCAGATCCTTGGCACGATCAGCCCAGGCTTTTTCGAGCTCAGCTTCAAGATGGCCGTGCGCCCGCTTGAGCAGATCCAGATCGCTCATGCCGCGCTGGAACTGGTAGGTTTCAGCGAGAAACATCCCTTCCGGGGACTGGGCGTCGAGCGCCAGTCTTTGGACGATCTGCTGGTCACTGAGCTCCGATATACTTTGAGTCAGCCTGGTTTCAGCCGCCAGAGCGGCACGCAGTTCCGAGAAACGCATACCTTCGATGATCGTAAAGCGGTAACTCAGGGTTTCACCGGCAACAAACTTCTCCAGCATCTGGCGCGGTGTCATACCCGGTTTGAGCTGGTACTCCCCCGCTTTAATACCGGTCATCTCGGGTTCCAGACGGGACAGGACGCGCAGATAAAACGGCTGATCAATAATAGCCTCGGCGTTAAGTTCCTTAACCAGGTTATTGAAATAAATGCCTTTTTCTATCGTGAAATTACGCTCTTCTGTCAGCTCGACCGGTGTGTTGAGGTATCCGGTGTATTTCTGCCAGAAGATGGCAGCGGCCGCGCCGGCAACAACAGCCAGGGCAATAACCGCGAAAAACAGACGCTTAATCATCAGGCGTCGTACTCCTTATCGAGCAAGGACTGCAAGCGACGGGTGGTCTCACCTATCGCGTACTGTTGCCCATCCAGGGCGATAACCGGCCAGATACCGATCAGGCTGTTACAGACTAAAACCTCGTCGGCACGTTGCAGATCTACACGCTCGTATTCACCGATCTCTGGCCGCTTATCGATGCTATCCAGCGCGCCGATCAACCAGCGCCTGAGAACACCGGCTACCCCGCAATGCTCGAGTGACGGGGTGTACCAACGCCCCTCTGCGCGGAAAAACAGGTTACTCATGGTCCCTTCTGTCACCTTTCCATCGGTATCGCAGGTCAGACCTTCGTGTATATCTGGCGCGTCCCACTCTGCTCGAGCGAGCACCTGCTCCAGACGATTCAGGTGTTTGAGACCTGCCAGCGCCGGTTGCCGGGCCAGCCTGGTCTGACACCAACGCAGGGTCGCCCCCTGCTCAGCCGGATCAACAGATCGCTGGGGCAAAGCTGACAGGGTGATAATCCGGGTGGGTGCCAGCGGCTCGGTTACGGCATAGCCTCTTCCACCGGCACCGCAGGTGACTACAATTTTGACGGCACCCTGTGCGGGCAAAACCAGCGCCTCAAGATCTGATTCAAGCTCGGCTTGCAACCGCTGCGAAGCGATGCCCAGACGACGACAGCCGTCCAGCAGTCTTTCCATATGCCAGCGCCAAAAGCGAGGCTTGCCGCCTGCAATAAGGATGGTTTCAAACAGGCCATGCCCGTATGCCAGGCCGCGATCATTGGACGGGATCTGGTTTGAGGGGATGCCATTAACCAGCGTGGATATGCTCATGGGTCTTAAAGTGAACGGGAGGCTGAAGCCTCCCGTTGCGCGTTACAGCTTATTGAAGATCAGGGTACCGTTGGTACCGCCAAACCCGAAAGAGTTCGACATCGCTGCTTCAATAGCGCAAGACTGCGCCGTATGAGGCACGTAATTAAGATCACATCCCTCGGACGGGTTGTCGAGGTTGATCGTAGGCGGAGCCACCTGATCACGCAGTGCCAGCACGCAGAAAGCGGCCTCGACTGCACCGGCTGCACCCAGCAGGTGGCCGATCATCGATTTGGTAGAGCTCATCCGCACCTGCTCGGCGGCGCTTCCCAGCACGCGTTTGGCGGCGTTGGATTCTGCAATATCACCGGCCGGCGTTGAGGTACCGTGCGCATTGATATAGTGAATCTGCTCTTTGTTCAATCCGGAATCGTTCAGTGCATTCTGCATCGCCAGCGCCGCGCCTGAACCGTCTTCAGGGGGAGCAGTCATGTGGAAGGCATCGTCACTCATACCGAAGCCTGACAACTCACAGTAGATCTTGGCACCACGGGCCTTGGCCGATTCGTACTCTTCGAGTACCAGAACGCCTGCACCGTCGCCAAGCACGAAGCCATCGCGGTCCCGATCCCAGGGACGACTTGCCGCTTCCGGCGCATCGTTGCGGGTAGACAGCGCCCGCGCGGCGGAAAAACCTGCTACACCCAGAGGGGTTGTAGCCATCTCTGCACCGCCAGCGATCATCACGTCCGCGTCACCGTACTGGATCATGCGCATGGCATGGCCAATATTGTGGGTGCCGGTCGTACAGGCAGTGGTGATTGCGATGTTCGGTCCACGGAAGCCATATTTAATCGCCAGATTGCCGGAGATCATGTTGATGATGCTGCCGGGAACGAAAAACGGCGATACACGGCGAGGACCCGAGCTGTTCAGTACGTCGTGGGTTTTCTCGATCATCGGCAGACCGCCGATACCGGAACCCAGCGCGCAACCGATACGGGTAGAGTTCTCGTCAGTCACTTCAAGACCGGCGTCTTCAACCGCCTGGATCCCAGCGACCATACCGTACTGGATAAACAGATCCATTTTGCGCGCCTCTTTGGCGCTCATGTACGGCTCGATATCAAAATCTTTTACAGACGCGGAAAATCGGGTGGCATACTGGCTTGCATCGAAACATTCGATATTAGCCGCGCCGCTCTTGCCAGCAAGAATACTTTCCCATGTCGCTTTGACAGTGTTACCGACCGGTGTAAGCAACCCTAAACCGGTCACCACCACTCTTCTGCGAGACATGCTTTTCCTCCAGCACTGCACAGGCTGCACAAAAGAAAAGCCGCACTATACATGCATATAGATGCGGCCTTTCGATCAATTCGTTTGGGACAGATTACTGATGAGCGTTGATGTAATCGATCGCCAGCTGAACAGTGGTGATTTTTTCAGCTTCTTCGTCAGGAATTTCAGTTTCGAATTCCTCTTCCAGTGCCATCACCAGCTCAACTGTGTCCAGAGAGTCAGCGCCCAGATCCTCAACGAAGGAAGCTTCTTTGGTGACTTCTTCCTCTTTCACGCCCAGCTGCTCAGCGATGATTTTCTTAACGCGCTCTTCAATGTTACTCATAAGTCTTCCTATTGTCTTCTCAACACCATCACATCCCAAGATGCGTGACGGAATTTTAGTAAAACCCGTAACGCCCTAGCAAGCGTGACGGCCGGGATTTTTTCTCGTCAAGCTGACGGCCAATTATCCTCATATCGGGAAAAAAAACAATTCTTTCTATTCCGTCATTTATCGAACAATCGACCATCGTCGTTGACACTGATCAGCCCATGTACATCCCACCATTCACCTGAATGGTTTCGCCGGTTACATAAGCACCACCTTCACTGCACAGGAAGCCGACTACAGAGGCGATCTCTTCTGGCTTTCCAAGGCGATTCATCGGGATCTGAGACTGAAGTTTAGTCTTGTGATCCTCTGGCAGCCCGGAGGTCATATCGGTATCGATAAAGCCGGGAGCCACGCAGTTAACGGTTACATTACGCGCGCCGATCTCTCGGGCCAGCGCACGGGTAAAGCCTTCCATACCGGATTTGGCTGCAGCGTAGTTTGCCTGACCTGCGTTACCCATGGAAGCAACAACAGAGCTCACGCTGACGATACGTCCCCAGCGAGCCTTGGTCATGCCACGCAGGCAGCTTTTGACGAGGCGGTAGATAGAGGTGAGGTTGGTGTTGATCACCGAATCCCACTCATCGTCTTTCATCCGCATCATCAGGTTATCGCGAGTGATACCGGCATTATTGACCAAAATTTCGATATTGCCGAACTCTTCCTGGATCGCTTTAACCACTTCATCCACGGAGGCGGCATCGGATACATTCAGTACCAGACCCTTGCCCTTGTTACCGGCAGCGGCCAGGTATTCGCTGATCGCCGCTGCGCCATTTTCGCTGGTCGCTGTACCGACGACCACGGCGCCCTGAGAGGCCAGGTTTTCGGCAATTGCCTTACCGATACCCCGAGTAGCGCCAGTGACCAGCGCAATCTTGCCTTCAATACTCATGTAAGTTTCCTTAATGATCGCTGTCGTGAACGATTACTTAAAGGCCCAGTGCCTTTTCCAGACCTGCAGCATCGTTGATGGCTGCAACGTTCAGGGACCGCTCAATTTTCTTGTTCAAGCCTGAGAGAACTTTGCCAGGACCGCACTCGATAGTCGTGGCAACGCCGCAGGTTACCATGTTCTGAACGCTGGCAGTCCAGAGAACCGGGCTGTAAAGCTGAGTCAGCAGGTTGTTTTTCAACTCGTCCAGATCGCCCGGCGCCTCGGCAGTAACGTTCTGAACCACCTTGATCATCGGCATACGCAGCTCGATGCTCGCCAGCTCTTCGGCCATACGCTCGGCCGCAGGCTTCATCAGGTCACAGTGGGACGGCACACTGACCGGCAGTGCAATAGCGCGCTTGGCACCCGCCGCCTTACAGGCCTCGATAGCGCGTTCCACCGCCGCTTTTTCTCCTGCAATCACGACCTGACCCGGACAGTTAAAATTAACCGCTGAGACCACCTGACCTTCGGCCGCCGCTGCACAGGCTTCACGCACAGCATCGTCAGCCAGCCCCAGGATCGCTGCCATGCCACCGGCGCCCGCCGGAACAGCCTGCTGCATGTAGTTACCACGGGCATGAACCAGTTTCACCCCATCGGCAAAATCGATAGCACCACCACACACCAGCGCCGTGTATTCACCGAGACTGTGCCCTGCCATAACGGAAGGCGCCGTACCCTCTTTCTGCTCCCACAGGCGCCAGAGCGCAACGCCGGCGGTCAGCAGTGCCGGCTGGGTAATTTCAGTGCTGTTGAGTTTTTCTTCCGGGCCTGACTGAGACAGAGTCCAAAGATCCAGTCCCAGGGCGTCGGACGCTTCCTGAAAGGTCTGTTCAATAATCGGATGCTGTTCGGCGAGTTCTGACAGCATTCCAAGCTGCTGAGAACCCTGACCGGGAAATACGAAAGCAAGCGACTGCGACATGGCGTCCTCTTTCCTTACCTTTATTTTTTAACCCTGGGGCCCAGAAATAAAAACATACGGGCCCACAGGCTCAGGGGTGGCGTAGTTTACAGCATTCATCAGATTTTAGAATGCTCGAAAATTCAGGGCCTTAGTGTTCAGTGATCGTTTTACTGGTTTCCCTTCGAACCAGATCGGCAATACGCTCCGGCACATTTAACCGGGCTTCATCCAGCGCCTGATCTATGGCGCAGCCAAAGTAGGCGCGATTGGCACTGCCATGACTCTTAATGACAACACTCTGTAAGCCTAGCAGGGTCGCCCCATTGCGCCGTCCCGGATCGAGCTGAGCTTTAAGATCACGCAGGATCGGATACGCCAGCATAGCGATGACGCGGCGGTATAGATTGCGACGAAAGCTGCTTTGCACCTTGCGGACCAGCAGTTTCGACAACCCCTCACAGCTTTTCAACGCGACATTGCCGGCAAAACCATCACATACCACCACATCGGAGCGCCCACCGAACAGATCACCTCCCTCAAGATAGCCGATAAAGTTTATCCCGCCATGATCCTGGATAAGCTTGCTGGCTTCTCGCACCTGGTCGGTACCCTTGTTTTCTTCGGCGCCTATATTGAGCAACCCAACCTTGGGCCGGGGGCGATTCTCGATCGCCTCAACCATCACCGAACCCATAATGGCAAATTGCAGCAGGTGCTCGGCACTGCAATCGATATTTGCGCCCAGGTCCAGCATAAAGCTGTGCCCTTTCAGCGTGGGAATGGCGGCGGTGATAGCAGGTCTTTCAATACCCGGCAGCATACCCAGAATCAAACGGCTCATCGCCATCAGGGCGCCGGTATTGCCAGCACTGATACAGGCTTGAGCGCGGCTCTGCGCAACCAGATCAAGAGATTTCCACATGGAGGAATCACGCCGGTTTCGCAAAGCAAGAGAGGGTTTCTCTTCCATCGAAACGATATCGTCGGCGTGCATGACGTCGAGACGCTGCAAATGATTGCCGCGCTGGCGTTCAAGATAGGGGTATATGTCGTTGGTACGACCAACGAGGATGATGCTCAGCTCCGGGTGGCGCTTGAGTGCATCACAGGAGGCAGGAACGGTAACGCGGGGACCGAAGTCCCCGCCCATTGCATCAACACTGATGCAATACGATCCGGTCAAGCTTATTCGTCGCCCTTCGCTTCGACGACCTGACGACCGCGATAGAAACCGTCAGCGCTGACGTGGTGACGACGGTGGGTTTCGCCGGTAGTCGCGTCGACAGACAGAGTCGGGTTGCCCAGTGCATCGTGAGAACGACGCATGTCGCGGCGTGAACGAGACTTTTTGTTCTGCTGTACAGCCATGGTTGTGTAGCTCCTAGTTCAACTCTTATCGGCCTTTTCTTTAAGCTGGGCCAATACACTAAATGGGTTGGGTTTAGTTTCCTGCGTCCGGGCCGCCTCATCAGCGTCGCCGAAGGAGGTCTGAATCTCGCAGTCTTCGTGGTAGGCGACCAGCGGAAGACTCAGTATCAATTCATCCTCAATCAGTGACAGCAGCTCGATATCCTCAGCCTCGACGATCAAGGGATCGTAATACCGGGGCAGATTTTTCGCCTGTTCTTCATTGAGAGCCACAGCCAGATTGACTTCAGCCTCAACATCCACCGGCACCGGTTCGAGGCATCGCTGGCAAGTCTGCGTGACTGTGCCCGACGCCGATCCGGAGACGGTTCTTAAACGCTGCTCATCCACTGCAAACGAGAGGGAAACGTGAATCTTTCCGTCTCCGTTGGCTAGGAGCGAATTCAATCGGGGCATTGCGGATACCTCTGCAACGCCTTCAATTTTCGCCTCACGCTCAGCCAATTTGCGTGGGTCAACTCTTTTCGGTAATGGACCGTACGACATAAGCGCGCAATTCTAGGCATCTAGCCCATGGGTGTCAAAGGAAAGCAGGCGTTTTCATCGATAAAAATAGCGGTATCATGCCGCTTTGCACAAAACAGCACCAACGCCAGGAGATTCTGATGTCCCGCCCTCTCGTTCTCGCCTCCGGTTCCGCCTACCGACGCACCCTGCTCGACAAACTTGGACTGGATTTCAGCTGTGATTCTCCGGATATCGATGAAAGCCCGCGCAAAGGGGAAAGCCCTGAGGACCTGGTTGCCCGTCTCGCGCTGGAAAAAGCGCGAGCCGTGGCGAGCCGCCACCCCGATGCACTTATTATAGGGTCGGATCAGCTGGCAACTCTAGAGGGAAATGTGATGGGCAAGCCCCATGTTTACGACCGCGCCAGAAAACAGCTGCGTCATGCATCCGGCAATACCGTGCGCTTTCTCACCGGATTGTGCCTTTACGACGCCGTGAATGACCAGCATCAACTTGAAGTAGTACCCTTTGATGTGCAGTTCCGCCAGCTCACGGATCAACAGATCGACGCCTACCTGAAGCGGGAGCAGCCTTATGACTGCGCCGGAAGTTTTAAATCGGAGGGATTAGGGATCGCGTTGTTTGAACGCCTGCTCGGCGACGACCCCAATACGCTGGTCGGGCTTCCGCTGATCCGTCTGATTGCGATGCTGGAACGCAAAGGGGTTGAGGTACTGGGGAGCGCCTGAACGCCTCCCCAGCGTCATCGGCGAGAAGCGTTAGCGCAACTGAACGCCGCCACCAACGCCCAACACATTGGCCAGGTGACCGGCCATGCTGACACCGAGGCGGTCGATCAACTGCTCGATCGGACTGCCCTTGGCGCTGTAATCGACCAACTTGTCGACACCAATCACATCACGTGCGACATAACCGGCGCTACCCAGGCCATCGACCAGGCCCAGATCCAACGCCTGCTCACCTGTCCATACCAGGCCGGTGAACAGGTCCGGATCCTCCTTCAGACGTTCGCCCCGCCCGGCCTGCACCTGTTCAATAAACTGGCGATGGGTTGTATCAAGCACCTCCTGCCAGAACTGGCGCTCGGTGTTCTGCAGCGGCTGAAACGGGTCCAGCAGACCTTTATGCTCACCGGCGGTGAGCATGCGCCGCTCAACACCCAGCTTATCCATCAGATCGACAAAACCGAAGCTCGCCGAAACCACGCCGATAGAGCCCACCAGACTTGCCTTGTCCGCGTAGATATCATCAGCGGCCGCAGCGATATAGTAGGCCCCGGAAGCGCCGATATCGCTGATCACCGCGTAGACCTTTTTCTCCGGATACTTCGTCTTGAGGCGATTGATTTCATCATAAACATATCCAGCCTGGACCGGACTGCCGCCGGGGCTGTTGATACGCATCAGTACCGCCCGGCTATGTTCATTTTCGAACGCGCGGCGCAATGACCAGACCAGCGAATCGGCATTCGCCTTTTCGCTCTCGGCAATAGGACCGTTAACCTGCACCACTGCCACATGCTCATCCGATGACACGGCATCTAGGTCCGGGGTTTTCCCATAGAAGTAGATACCGAGCAGCGCAAACAGATAGGTAAAGGTAAGCAGCTTGAAAAAGATACCCCAGCGGCGTGTACGCCTATGCTCGACATGCAGCCCGTTGACCATCTTCTCGATCAGACGCCATTCGCGGCTTTCACTGCGTTTATCAGGCGACTCTGAAGAGGTTACAGGCTGCGCGCCCTGTTGCGCTTCCGGGCCCTGATCCTCTTCGCCCCAGGCATTTTTGGTCACGATACTATCCCCTGTGTTGTCTCGTCTTTCAGCTCCTCAAGCCAGATCTGCAGCTCGGGAAAGTGATGAATCTCGGTCAGGGGCCTGTGCCCCCTCAGGCGATCGAGGTGATGCGCGCCATAGCTGACAGCAACTGTCGGCACACCCGCCCGGGTTCCCATTTCCAGGTCATATTCGGTATCACCGATCATCACCGCCTCATCCGCCGGAACAGCCATTTCCGCCAGAATCTGATGCAGCATCAGCGGGTCGGGCTTGGAACGGGTTTCATCGGCGCAGCGGGTGATTTCAAACAGCTTCCCCAAGCCTGTATCGGTCAACGCCCGGTCCAGCCCCCGGCGGCTCTTGCCTGTGGCGACCGCCAGACGGTAGCCCTGCTGTTTCAGGCTATGCAGTGTACGTTCGACGCCGGGATAGAGTTCAGTGGGGGTCTGATTCTCCACCAGAAAATGGTGAGCGTAGCGCTCACGCATCTGATCCAGCGCATCAGACTCAATGTGGGGAATCAGCTCACGGATCGCCTCGGGCAAGCCCAGGCCGATGATGTTGCGCACCGCTTCCGGACAAAGCGGGTCGTGACCCAGTTCAACGGCCGCCGCCTGCATGCTGGCGATGATCCGTGCCTGGGAGTCGATCAGGGTTCCATCCCAATCGAAAATCAGCAGTTTATACAAGAACAACTCCTTGGAAACCGGTTACCAGAGGAGTCTGTATATAGGAACGCGGGGCTGCAACACAACCCCGATTTTATTCAGACGAGATGTCGGGCCAGTATTTGTGCGATATGGATACCGCTTGGACCTCCGAGACGAGACACCTGCTCGCGGCAGGAGAAGCCGTTACTGACCAGCTCCGATTCGGGGTGCTCTGCCAGTTTCGGCATCAACGCCAGCTCTGCCATCTGGCGGGAATCATCGGCGTTTTCCGCCTCGAAGCTGAAACTGCCCGCACCACCGCAGCAGGAGGCTTCGATAAACTCGAATTCCAGATTCGGGATCAGCTTGAGTACCTTGCGCATCGATTTCATCGCGCCCACCGCTTTCTGGTGGCAATGGCCATGCACCAGTACCGGCGCGGCGTCAGTGATAGGCTGAAACGCCAGCTGCAGACGATTTGCGGAGATTTCACGCGCCAGGAACTCCTCGAACAGCAGGGCTGAACGCGATACCTCCTGCGCTTTTTCACCCAAGCCCAGGGTCAGTAGCTCGTCGCGTAGCATCAGCAGGGTCGAGGGTTCCAGGCCAATGACGGGACGCCCTGCCTGCACATGGGGCCAGAGCGCATCCACCAGCGCCCGCCCCTGCTGGCGGGCGGTCTCGAGCTGCCCCTGAGAAAACGCACTGCGTCCACCGCAGTGCTCCTGATTCAGGAGATGCACCCTGTAACCGGCCGCTTCCAGCACCTGCAACGCGGCCTCCGCGATTTCGGGCGCAAAGTGGGCGCTAAAACTGTCAATCCAGAGCAGAAGCTCCCCCGCAGCGCCGCCCGTCTCCGAGGGTTTGAGGGCCGGTGCGGGTTTAACCTGCGGCAGCGGATGTTCATCATTGAGTGCCAGCCTGGCTCTTAACCAGGGGCTGGCGTTTACCGCAGCATTTGCCAGGTTCAACAACCTGGGGTAGCGAAGCAGCGCCGGGAGCTCGGCGAACAGCTTCTGCCGCAGCGTCGGTGCCTGCTGTCGCTGCGCCAGATATTCGCTGCGGATGGTCGCCATATCCAGGTTGGTATCGCACTCACGCTTGCAGCCCTTACAGGCCACACAGGCATCCATGGCATGATCCAGCTGAATCTGTTCCTCTTCGGTGATCTCACCATTAAGCATTCTTTTGATCAGGCGGCTGCGACCACCGGGCGAAAACGCGACCTCGTTATGGACGCGAAAACTCGGGCACATGACACCGCGATCGATCGGCCGCAGACAGACCATGCTGTTGATGCAAACCGCCACCGCCTTGGCGTAATCCCCTCCGGTTTTCGGAATATCCGCATAGGCATCGCCCAGCCCGGCATTCTCGTAGGCTGACCAGTCAAGTTGAGGTTTCATGCAACGGCCTCCCTGTCCAGACCCATCTCCTCCTCCAGAAACCGCTGCGCGATAGCGAGGAAATTGCTGCCGCCAATCTCGTCATTCACATCAAGTTGCAGCAGTTTACTGAGCACGCGATGAGCCAGCACCACCCGGCCTCGGCGCAAACGCACAACACCGAGCGCCTTGAGGCTGAACAGGTAAAGACGCGCCACCGTCTGATCCTCCAGCCAGGCAGCGGTCTCCGGCTCCAGCAGTCGATAGTTCCAGCGAAAGCCTCCAATCCGGGCAGATGTCTTCAGCGTGCGCCAGACCTGACGCTCTGCGTCTTCATAGCGGGCGGTACGGAAATAAAGCTTATACAGCGCGACATGGGTATCGAGCGCCTCGGGCCAGCGCTTGAGCGCCGCTAATAGAAGCGCCTCTTTTTCCGCGGGGTCGGCCTTGCCCGACGCCTGGTAGAGCAACAATCCCAGTTCAGCCGGTAAATTGTCAGAAAAGAAACGTTGCTGGCCGTCGATAAGCGCGATGTTTTCCATACTGGTCCTGTAAGAAAGGCTACAAATACAAGGCGTCGCCGCGTCAATGGACAACGACGGGCTAAAACCAGCGCATTCTCAGGCCCTGAGGGCAAAAAACCCGGCAGGGTTTCAAAAATATGGCCAGGAGTTGCGCCGCTTTATGGGGGTATTTGCAAGAACCAAACCAGCGCTCAGCCGGCCGCCCGGAACCAGCGGCCAGCTATTGGACAGGATCAGTGAAGCTTGAGGCGGGGACGGATCACCCTGTTGATACGGGCAACAAGGGTGATCAAGCCGGTTTTGAAGTAACCGAACAGGGCGATCTGATGCAAGCGATAGAGTGACACATAGACCAGGCGGGCCAGATGCCCCTCAACCATGATGCTACCCTTGGTCAGGTTGCCCATCAGGTTACCCACCGTGGTGTACTTGCTCAGAGAGACCAGCGAACCGTAGTCCTTGTAGACGTATGCGGGGATATCCTCGCCCTTGAGAATGCGGTCAAAGTGTTTATACAGATGACTCGCCATCTGGTGCGCAGCCTGGGCGCGCGGAGGCACCAGACCACCCTCTTCGTCTTTGCGTTCGCAGGCTGCACAGTCACCCAGCGCAAAGATACGCTCATCGCGAGTGGTTCTGAGATCTGATCCCACTACCAGCTGGTTGCGATTATTGGTCTCCAGCCCATCCAGGGTTGCCAGCAGCTCCGGCGCCTTGATGCCTGCAGCCCAGACCACCAAGTGCGACTGGATACGATCACCGTTGTTGGTGACCAGCTCATTCTCGTTAACTTCCACCACCTGGGTATTCTCGCGCACGTCCACGCCAAGTTTACGCAGTTCAGTTTTCGCCGCCGACGAGATACGCGGTGGCAGCGCACCCAGTATCCGAGGTGCCGCTTCGATCAGCGTAACCTTGAGACTGGTGGGCTGAATGGTTGAGAGCCCGTAGGAAACCAGCTCCTGAGCAGCGTTGTACAGCTCGGCCGACAGCTCGACCCCGGTAGCACCGGCGCCGACGATAGAGATTCGCAGCTGATTGTCGGTGCCGTGGTTACTGAGTCGGAGACAGGCCTCCAGCAGCGTATTATGGAAGTTGTCGGCCTGGTTGCGATTATCCAGGAAGCAGCAGTGCTCCTTGACGCCGGCGATACCGAAATCATTGGTACGGCTGCCCACCGCGATCACCAGATAGTCATAATACAGGGTACGGGCAGGCACCAGCTCTTCACCCTCGCTGTTAAGCACCGGCGCCAGATTGATACAGCGCTGGGAGCGATCCAGCCCTTCCATTTCACCAATATGAAAGTTAAACCCGGCCTGTCTGCCCTGGGCCCGGTAGCTTAATTCATCGATACTGGAATCCAGTCGCCCGGTCGCCACTTCGTGCAGCAGGGGTTTCCAGACATGGGTCGTTTCGCGATCAACCAGCGTTACCTTGAGACCCTTGGCACCGTAACGGCGACCCAGACGGGTGGCCAGCTCAAGCCCTCCGGCACCCCCGCCAACGATGATGACGTGTTGATAGTAGGTTTGTTCCTTCATGTTCTGGTGGATCCTTATAAAACAACTGGATCGCCGGGCCAGGTGCAGAAAACGATCTCTGGCCGCTCATCTCGATCATTGAACGGTTCCGGCAGGAATGAGTGTACCCTAGCAGATCGCGAATGACGCCTGCACTATTGACCTAATTCGGACTTACGCCCTCGGCAGGGGCTGCGACTCCGCCAAATGCTGTATCAGCGCGCGAAGCTTGCTCGGCTTTACCGGTTTGTTAAGCACCGGCAGTTCAAGCTCGCGCAGAAGACGCCGGATTTCGCTGCTGCGATCAGCGGTCAGAATGGCCGCGGGCAGCACTGACCGAAAGTGCTCGCGCAAGGCTTCAACTGCTGCCGTCCCGGTCGCATCGTCATCCAGGTGATAATCCGCCAGGATGATGGAAGGCGGCCCCTCAAGGGCTTCAAGGGCCTGCTCGACTCCCGCGGCGGTGGTGACCCTGCAGCCCCAGCCGTCCAGCAGCGCTTTCATGCTGACCAACACTTCCGGTTCATTGTCGATCACAAGAATATCGGTCCCTTCAAGACCGCTTTCGGTTTGGACGCCCGCCATAAAACTGCGTACCGGAACGTCCTGATCACTGACCGGCACCTGAAAACTGAACCGGGAACCCTGGTTTTCAATAGAGTCCACACGGATGGTGTAATCGAGCACCCGGGCGATGCGCTCCACAATCGCCAGTCCCAGACCTACGCCGCCGTTTCGACCGGGCCTGCGACCGAGCTGCTGGAACTCCTTGAAAATCTCCTGCCGCTTCTCTTCCGGTATACCCTGCCCGGTATCCCAGACCTCAATCAGCAGTTCGCCCCGGCGTTTTCTGAGCGCCACCAGCACCCGCCCCTGATCGGTATAACGGATCGCGTTGCCGATCAGGTTGCGCAGGATCCGCGATAACAGGCGCATATCGGATAACACCGCCACATCCGGCGCACGGAACTTCAACTCGATCCCCGCTTCCTCGGCGATGGGCTGAAACTCCGCCTCAAGATTGAAGAGGAGTTGGCGCACAGAAAACGCCTGGTAATCCGGTTTCACCGCATTCTGATCGAGCTTTGAAATATCCAGCAGATCGGAGAGCAGGTGTTCAGCGCCGGACAGGGCCAGATGTACCCGCTCGACAAGATCACCCTCGTATGTGGGGAGTTCGCGTTCACGTAGCGCCGAGACCAATAGGCGCGCCGCGTTCATCGGCTGCAACAGGTCATGGCTGGCCGCGGCCAGGTATTTATCCTTACTCAGATTGGCTGTCTCCGCGACATCACGGGCCCGCGCCATCTCGCGCTCAGCCTGCTCACGTTCGGCAATTTCTTCGAACAGTCGAGAATTCAGCGTTGTCAGTTCGGCGGTACGTTCACGGACACGCTGCTCCAGGGCTTCGTTATCCGCCAGCACCCGGTTTTGCATCTCCATGCGGCGGGTAATATCGGCGACGAAGCCTTCGATAATAGGGTCATCATCGTCGGGCCTGAGCAGAAGGTTCATCGACACATCAATCAACCTGCCGTCCGACTGGCGAATCCGGGTTTCGTACAGGTAGAGCGGCCCTTCAGTCAGAAGGCTCTCTCTGATCGAATGAAACTCCTCCTCTCCGCCTTGCAGCAAGGCGGCGAAATAGAGTCCTTCTTCGAGTTGCTCTGCAGATTCGGTTGCACAGATTCGCGCCAGCGCGGCATTGGCTTTCTGTATTCTGCCGCGCGTATCGGCTTGAAAGATACCGTGAAAGGCATTTTCAAACAGCCACTTGTAGCGGTTCCGTTCCGCCTCAAGCTCGACAACCTTCTGCTGCAGTGCCGGGTAATAACTTTTGCGTGCGGAATGGCCGCCGAGGCCAATCAGATCATCAACGGATAGTTCGTCGTCAGAGAGCTTCTTCATAGACTAGTTCGACATCGCGCTTGTTGGAGCGTCGCGGGTTGGTCAGGATGCAGGGGTCCTTAATGGCGTTGGTACTGAGGTAGGGAATATCCGTCGTATGAACGCCAAACTTGCCCAGCGTGTCCTTGAGCCCCACATCGCGCTTGAGCGCCTGAACGTGATTCCTCAATCGGGTCTGGATCTGTTTATTGGTAAGTCCCCGGGTATCGATCCCCATGGTCTGGGCGATCACCGCGAAGCGGTCTTCCGCGGAGCGGTAGTTATAATCGATCACATGCTCCACAAGCATCGCATTGCAGAGACCATGCGGCAGATCGAGAAAGCCGCCAAGGCTGTGCGACATGGCATGCACCGCGCCGAGAATCGCATTGGAGAAAGCCAGCCCGGCCTTCATCGATCCCAGCATGATCTGCTCACGCAGGTACTTGTCTTCCGGCTGCTCGACCAGCAGCGCAAGATGGTTATTGATCAGTCGTATGGCGTCCAGCGCATTCATGTCTGTGAGCGGGCCGCTGCCGGTGGAGACAAATGCCTCGATGGCGTGAACCAGGGCATCCACACCGGTACAGGCGGTGAGAAACGGCGACATGGTACTGGTGGTATCTGGATCAATCAGGGACACATCGGGCACAACCGATTTGCTGACGATGGAAAATTTCACCCGATCCTGCTGGTCGGAAATGATTGCAAACTGGGACACATCTGCCGAGGTCCCGGCGGTGGTGGGAATAAAGATCAGCGGAGGTATGGGATTGGTGGTCTGGTCTATGCCTTCGAAATCGCGGATCTGCGTACCATGGGTACTGACGATCCCTATGCCCTTGGCGCAGTCCATGGGGCTACCGCCACCCACCGCGACAATGACATCGCAGCCATGCTCAAGGTAAACCTCGGAACCGAGCATCACCTCTTCACTGCGTGGGTTGGGTGAAACCTGGGTGAAGCGGACTACATCCAGCCCCTCTTCCTGCAGCAGCTGCTCAATCTCGATGACCCAGCCTGCGTTGACCACACCCGGGTCGGAAACCAGTAACACCTTCTGGGCACCGAAGGTCTTTGCGTAGTTACTCACCATCTTGCGGGCGCCGCTGCCAAAGATGATTTCAGGTGCGACGAACTTTCTCAGACTGGATATTTCCTGAGCCATAATATGTGTCTTCTCTTGGCGGCGCCTTGCACCCGGCACCACGGATTATCTTTATTGTTGTGATTCCGACAACCAAGTATGCGATAAATTCATTCATTAGGCACCTCCTCTTTCGTCGCCCTTGCTTCAGCGCGTTCAACAAATCAGAGGAAGACAGATAACATTTCAATATCAATACTCTGTCGACCAATCTTCATGTTACGGAAAAGCCTCGCAAGGCGGTCTGGCGAGGCTATGAGACGTTCATAAATGCTGGTTCGGCCGCCTGCCCGGATCCTCTTCGCGGGTAGCGACGTGCAATAGCAGCTGCCGTTTATCAATACCCTCGGCCTTCAGTTGCGGGCCGCATAGCCCGCTGCTCTGCATGCCCATCTCCCAGAACTAGGCAAGCCTATAGTGTTGGCCGATAGCGCTGACAGGTCAGCGCTGGACACTACTCGTATGTTTCGGCCGTGCGTATGCCCTCGTTTACTGCGCACACCCCGGGAGTGCACGACTCGCTTCCTACACCGCTTCCAGCTTGGCCCCTTCGTAGAACGCCGCTACCAGTCTTGCCACCTGCTCGGCATCCACTGCCTTGCAGATCTGGCCGGCGGGTTGCTTGAACGTGGGGGTATCCTCGGCGGCGACCATCGCATTGATAACCGATTCATCCACCGTATCAACCGCCGCCATGTAAAGGTCATCGAACACCTCGTCATTGAGGTATTCCATGTTGCACCGGGCACCGGAAAGCTGGGGCAAAGCCTTCTGGTTGGCAGTACTGAAAGCGAGAAAAATATCGCCGGAATTATTGCCGCCAGGCGAGCCGTTGCGGCCGATGCCGATAGCGGCGCGCTTGGCCATGCGCTTGAGCTGATGGGGCAGCATCGGCGCATCGGTGGCCAGCACGACCACAATTGAGCCCTGCTCCTTGGTATGGACCCGCTCCACCTCCATCAGCCGGCCCACGGGAACACCCCGCACGGTAAACCAGGGGCGGATGCCGTGGTTGGCCTGTACCAGAGCCGCGACGGTATAGGTTTTGCATTCCACCTCGACCAGGCGCGACGAGGTGCCAGTGCCGCCCTTGTACTCGTAGGCGATCATGCCGGTACCGCCGCCCACATTGCCCTCGGCGATCTGGCCTCCCTGGGCGCTGTTCAGCGCCGCCAGGGCGTCGGCCTCGGTGACATGCTGGGCGTTGATATCGTTGATCACACCGTCGTAGGTTTCCGCCACCACGGGCATCGCCCAGAGATGGTTGTCACGCCAATGGTCGCGGTAATGGTTGATCATCCACTTGGTGGTGGCGTGGTGCACTATGCCGACGCTGTGGCTGTTGGTCAGCATCACGGGTCCGGCAAAGTAGCCGCCATCCTGAATCCAGTGGGTGCCGGTCATTTCGCCATTGCCGTTCAGGGCGTAGGTTCCCGCCCATACCGGCTGGGGTTCCTTGTGTTTGCCTCGCGGCAATATGGCGGTGACGCCGGTCCTGACAGGGGATTCCGGATTATCGCTGATGAGTGTGGTGTAACCCACCTCAACGCCTTCCACATCCGTAATGGCATTGTTTGGGCCGGTCTTGCCGGTAAACGGAATACCAAAGTCACGGGCACGTTTGTTTGTCATCGGATTTAACCTTAGCTGTCAGGCTTTACGGGATTTGAAATAGATACCGGCAGAGGCGATCAGCACCGAGGCCATCAGCATCATCGTTGCGATGGCGTTGATCTCCGGCTTGATGCCGCGGCGGATCATGCTCATGATGAACACCGGCAGCGTGGTCGCATCAACACCACTGATAAAGTAGGTAATGACCAAGTCATCCATGGAGATGATGAAGCTGAGCAGCGCCCCGCCGATCACGCCCGGCAGGATCAGCGGCAGCGTCACGCGACGAAAGGTCTGCCATTCGCTCGCCCCCAGATCCGCTGACGCGGATTCGATCATTGGGTTCATACCGGCCAGGCGCGCGCTTACCACGATAAAGACGTAGCTGGTCAGGAAGGTACAGTGACCGATAACGATGGAGGTCACGCCCAGGTTCATGCCCACGCCGATAAAAAAGATCAGCAGCGCGATGCCCAGGACGATATCGGGCATCACCATCGGTACCATCAGCAACAACCGGTAGAACCCCTGCAGTTTGAAGCGGTAACGGGCGATAGCCACGGCGACACTGGTGCCGAGAACCGTGGAAACTAGTGTGGCGAACGCGGCGACGGTCAGACTGACCTTTAGCGCCGCCAGCAGCTGGTCGGTGGACTCCACATACGCAGTGGAGTCACTCAGCCCGGTATCGCCACCGAAGAGGTTGATATACCAGTCAAAACTGAACTCTTTCCAGATCATTACGTTGACCGGGTTGGAGTTGAAGGAGTAGATAACAACCAACAGTACCGGCGCATACAGGAAGATGAAGAACAGTGCGCCGTAACCTGACATCAGGTGATTTAAGAGTTTACGCATCAGCTGCAGAGCCTCGGGAATTGTGCTGTTTCTTCACCAGCCTGATCAGGTAAAAAGAAACCACCAGCAACATAAACAGAATCATGACCATGGACAGAGTGGCACCGAACGGCCAGTTCCTGGATGCAAGGAACTGCTGCTCCACCAGGTTGCCGATCATCACCACCTTGGCACCACCCAACATGGACGGCACGATGAAATTACCCAGCGCAGGAATAAAAACCAGGATGCAGCCGGAAACCACGCCTGGCAGCGTCATCGGGAAAATAACCTTGCGAAAAGTGGTCAACGGCGTAGCGCCCAGATCCTGGGAGGCTTTTATCAGCTTGGGATCCAGGTTTTCCACGCTGGAATAAACCGGCAGGAACATGAACGGAACAAAGATGTAGACCATGCCGAGTATCACCGCGGTGCCGGAGTACATCAGGTCCAGGGGTTCGCTGATCATGCCAAGCGAGAGCAGAATCTGGTTGGCAAAGCCGGAATCGCGAAGAATCAGCACCCAGGCGTAAAGCCTGATAATCATGCTGGAGAAAAACGGCAGCGCGATCATAAAAATACAGAACGACTTCCAGCGCGACGGCATTCGACTGATCCAGAACGCCACCGGGTAACAGAGCACCAGCGTCACCGCCACGGTCGCCAGCGCCAGCGCCGCAGAGCGCAGCAGGATTTCGAGGTATACGATATCGAACTCTTCGTAGAAACCATCAGCCCAGCCGAATACGCGGCCATAGCTCCAGTGGTAAAAGTTCCATTCCACACCGCCATACAGGCCAGGCTCCAGGAAGCTGTACACCGCCATGATGAGCAGTGGTCCCAGGAAGAAAACGCCGAGAAACAGCGTTGCCGGCGTCAGCAGTACCAACAGCTGCTTTTGCTGACCGTTAAATGCCCTCATCGCAGCGTTCCCCGTTCCGGAATCAGGTGCCAGGCCGCCGGATCATAGTCCAGCGTCAACGCTTGCCCAGGGCGCATAGCCGTGGATTGACTGCGGATCAGCGCAGACACCGTTTGACCGTCGCCCATGCGGCAGTGCAACTGGTGATCCCGACCAATAAAAACGGACTGCTCCAGTACGGCGGGAATACCGGTGCCGCCGCCGGCCCCATCAGTCACTTTCAGCTGCAGCTGCTCCGGACGGATAAGCAGAGAAACCTTCTCGCCCTTATTGAGAGTCGGATTTTTGCAGCTTACCTGAGTGCCACCAAGATCAACCCGGGCCAGGTTGCCGCTGGTGTCGACCACAGTGCCGAAAAATATATTACTCTCGCCGATAAACTCGGTGACAAACCGGCTGGCGGGACGGTGATAGATTTCATCCGGAGTACCCAGCTGCTCGATTTTGCCGCCGTTGAGAACAACGATGCGATCCGACATGGTCAGCGCCTCTTCCTGGTCGTGGGTCACGAACAGAAAACAGATACCGAGCTCGGACTGGAGGTTTTTCAGCTCGATCTGCATCTTGCCGCGCAGGTTACGATCGAGGGCTGAGAGCGGCTCATCGAGCAGCAGCATTTTCGGACGGTTGATGATCGCCCGCGCCAGGGCCACACGCTGCTGCTGTCCGCCGGACAGCTGCGAAGGGCGGCGTTTTTCCACACCGCTCAGGCCGACCATCTCCAGCGCTTCTGAGACACGGCGGTTTCGCTCCTTTTTGGCCACACCTGCCACGTCGAGACCATACCCCACGTTGTCGCCGATATTGAGGTGAGGAAACAGCGCATAGGACTGAAAAACCGTATTAACCGGCCGGCGATGCGGCGGAGATGCCAGCAGTGAGGTACCGTCGAGCTGAATCGAGCCGCTGTCGAGTCGCTCAAAGCCAGCGATGATGTTCAGCAGCGTCGTTTTACCGCAGCCCGAAGGGCCCAGCAGGGTGATAAATTCATTCGACGCAACGCTCAGGTTTATGCCATCAAGTGCTCGAACAGTGCCGCCTTCCGGGGTGACAAAATGGCGGAACGCTTTTTTTATTGTAAGAAAATCCGGTGTCGGGCCAGAAACAGACATGGTAAACCTCAGAGATTACGCGGGCCGAGCGGCCCGCGCGGGATACAGATAATCGATCAGGACGCGGTACGGAATTTGGTCCAGACGCGGTCGTAAAGGCGGGTGCCTTTACCCAGTTCGCGGAAGATCTGCAGCTTTTCCTTGGTTTCTGCGCTCGGATTAATATTCTCGTTATTACGAATATCATCCGGCAGCAGCTCGATGGCGGCCTTGTTCATGGAACCATTGGTCTGCTGAACGGTGTTCAGCGCGGAGATCTCCGGCTGCAGGAAGAACTCGAGGAAACGCTTGGCGTTCTCCTTGTTCGGTGCGGTTTTAAGCACGCACATGTTCTCCTGGTACATGGTGGCGCCCTCTTCCGGAATCACATAAGCGAGGGTGTCCGGCATTTCATTCACGTAGATCATGGCCCCCACGTACCACTGCGCAGCGGCGATATCGCCGGACTGAACCATCGGGATGCTGTCGTAGGTAAAGGCGGAGACCTTCGGCTTGGTCTCCAGCAGGAACTGCTGCGCCGCTTTCAGGTCGTCGGGCTCGACCGAGTTTACGCTTTTTCCATCCAGCAGCAGCGCCAGACCGATATCTTCACGCATATCGTCGAGCATGACGATTTTCTTGCCCTGGTCCGGCAGTGCAAAAAACTCCTTCCAGGAATTCAGTTCCGGCACCAGCTTCTTGTTGTAAACGATCCCCACACTGCCCCAGCCATAAGGCAGGCAGTATTCACCCTCAGGGTCTGATTCGGCGATCAGGTGGCCGGTATCGATATTTTCAAAGCCGGGAGACTGGTTGATATCGGTTTTTTCCAGCAGGTCCAGCTGCGCCATAATGTCCTGCATATGGACTGACGGAAAAACCACATCGTAGCCGGTGGCGCCGACCTGTAGTTTGGCCAGCATCTCTTCGTTGGACGAGTAGGTATCCAGGTTCACTTCGATACCGGTCTCTGCGGTAAAACGTTCAAGAACCTCGGGGTTGATATAGTCACCCCAGTTGTAAAGATTCAGCGTTTCCTGCGCCTGAACCGCCACCGATGTACCGGCACATGACGCGCCCAGGCAGGCCAGGGCCAGGGTCTTCTTGATCCATCTGCTACCAGCCGCAGCCGTATTGTCCGACTTCATATGTTTCGCCTCCAGGTCTGGGTGTTGAACCACTTATTTCCTATAAACACTAGGGCGACTGGTATCTATCATTCAATATCAGGATACGGTACATCTATAACATTATCCGCAAGCCCTAATCTCGGCTTTAAACCGTTAAAATAGTGATATGACCGCAATAAATGCACCTATATGATGCATATAGATAACTAAAAAAGCTTGAACCGCACCAATAACGCACAAGAATAACGACCATTTAGAGGGCAAACCGGTGGACAACACCTTTTCGACCAGCGGTGATTACATCTCCAGCCGCACCGCGAACAACATTCAGGCCCTGTTGCCAGGCCTTTCCGCGTCCGAGGCGCGGGTGGCTCAATACATACTGCTTAACCTGGATCGCATCGCCTACGAGACCGGCGCCTCGATTGCCGAAAAAGCCCTGGTCAGTCCGATTACCGTCAGCCGCTTCCTGAAGCGCGCCGGCTATAGGGGGATTGTCGAGCTCAAACAGGAGGTACTCCAGGACGATACGCTTGCCGTTGAGGAGCGTGCCGGACGCGAGTCACTGACCGATGAAACACTGAAGCCGATCTTCAACAAAGATCTACAGGTCCTTGTCGACCTTTTTGACCAGTTTCAGTCGGATACCTGGTTAGGACTGGTGGATTGTGTCGCCTCGGCAAGCCAGGTCTACGTCTCAGGCTTCCAAACGGTGCGAGGTATTGCGGAGGATTTCAGTCGCCGACTGTCACTGGCGCGCCATGAAGTACGTTATCTGTCTGCCCATGAAAGCATGCTCGGTGAATGGATCAGCGATAACCGGGAGAGATCCGAAAAGCCAAAGGTTCTGGTGCTGATTGACGTTGTGCCCTACGCCCAGGAAGGCAGGAAACTTTGTGAAATTGCCGCAGCCAAGGGGATCAAACTGGTGATACTCACCGACGAGTTCTGTTACTGGGCGCGGGACTACACACCCCACATCATCCACGCCAAGTCCAAAACCGGATTGTTTCTCGAATCCACCTGGGGCCTGGTACTGGCCACCAATATGCTCTGTGACCAGGTCGCAAATCGTAACCAGGACAGCGGCCGACGCACCAAGGAGTGGCTGGAACTGGCCCAGCGTTTGAACCTTTTTTGATCTCTGCGCGCAGGCAAAGCGATAACGCCCGCCAGCATGACCCAGCAAGTCCAATAGATCCTTCGTACCCTGAGGTTTAACGAACGTCAGCGGTTCTGATTAATCTGCCGGCGATAGAAACAGAGCTCACGCTCAAGCACCTCTACCTGATTGCTGGCGTTGCGAAAGCCATGACCTTCGCCGGCGAAGTGATACTCCTCGACACGGATAGCGCGTTGGCGCAGGGATTCTGCCATGCTGCGGGTCTGCTCGGGCAGAACCACGGGGTCTTCATCCCCCTGGAAGAAGATCACCGGCGCCTGAATTTTATCGACGTTATCGAGCGGCGAACGCTCGCTGTAACGGCTGGACTCCAGCGCCGGATCACCGATCAGCCAATGCAGATAACGAGATTCAAACTTGTGGGTGAGCGCATTAAGGCGCCTGGGGTCAGATACCCCGTAAAGGCTGGCACCTGCGGTAAAAAGATCGGAATGGGCCAGAGCGCTGAGCGTGGTATATCCCCCTGCACTGTTGCCGCGAATGAACAGCGCCCTGGGGTCAACCAGGCCCTCATTCACCAGTGCATTGGCAACCGCTTCCACATCCTCCACATCCGATATTCCCCAACGGCCGGCAAGTCCCATCCTGTAATCCCGGCCAAACCCGGTACTGCCGCGATAATTCACATCCGCAATAATGAAGCCTCGCTGGGTCCAGTACTGAATCGCCGGGCGGAAGCTGGGCGAGGTCATCGCCGTTGGGCCACCATGGGTATAGATAATCAGCGGCAAAGGCCCGCCGCTCTCTTGAGCAGGCCGATATAAAAAGTAGGGTACGGTACCACCGTCGCTTAGAGTCGCCTGACACGACTCGGGCAAGGCGACAGAATAATCCGGTGTATCGCCCCCGGTCAGGGTCGCACTGGTTGTCGTTGCCGATTTACCGTCCACGCAGAGGTGCAAAATCGCGGGCATGCGGTTGGTGAATTCGCCGATGCAGCAGCAGTGTCCATCGCCGAGTGCCAGAGAGTGAAGTCTGGCGGCAGGCTGATCCAGGTGGAGTTTCTGCCACTCCTTCCCGTCATGCATAAAAAGGGTCGAATAGCCGTTGGACTGACCGATCGCCAGCAGTTCGCCATCATCTCCCCAGCCGTAGGTACTCAGCCCAAACTGCCAGGGTGCTGTAGTGAACTCAGTATTCAGCGGTACCTCACCGGCAACCGGTATAAAGCCCTGATCCGAAAGCTGTTCGATGACCCACCAGTTACCTCGGTCCACGACAGCATGCAGGACGCCTTGCGGGGAAAACCTTGGCTGCGCCCAGGCAGCCGGTATATCAGACACCTGGCGGATATTCTCCAGCCTGCCGCTGGCATCAACCCTAGCCAGCATCAACCGGGTGCAATCCCAGGGCTGGAACGGATGATCCCACTCTATCCAGGCAAGCTGATCACCCTGGGGGCTGAGTGTGGGGGAACTGTAGAAATCGGCACCCTCGGCCAGCACCGTAAGGCGCCCCGCTTCGCTGACACTGCCGAGATAATTGGCCGGCTCGTCCTCAGTGTCGCTACGGGTTTCGCAGACAAGAATAAGTCTGTGCCGCTGGGCATCGTACTGCAGGTCCGCCATCCGAGTGCTGTTGTAAGCGGTTAGCTGCCGTGGCGACACGCTGCCCGACAGACTGGCCACCCAGATATGCTGGTCGGCATCGTTGACGAAATAGGCCTGGTCCCGCCCCCGGCACCAGGCGCCACCACCGTAGGAGTGAACCCGACTGCGCACACTGAACCGCTCCGGCAGCAGAGAGACGGCGTGCCGGCTTTCAAAACGGCAGAGTTGGTTTATACCCTTGTCGGCGTCATAACGAACACCATAGACGCGCCCGCGAAACAGGCGCAGAGATGAGTACTGATGAAACGAGGCAACGGCCTGAGCCGCACTAATCGGTTGGTCCACCTGACCGGGCAAATACACGTGGATCCTCTTTCTGAATTATGGAGCCTTCAGCGGAATGGGAAGAGCCTTCAGCGCTATGACCAGAGCCTTCAGCGTCATGGCCTGAGCCTTCAGCCAATGAACAAAAGCCTTCAGCGGGTGAAGCAGAGCCATCGACGTAAGCCCTAGAATTGCGCTCATTCCTGAATGTGATCTTACCTTCAGTATAATCACGTTCCGCCGCTTGTCTCGCCTCCACAATGCGGTAATGGTCAGGTGACTTGGCACAGACCGGATCAGCCGCGTGCATATCGCCGGTCAGCATGTACGCCTGACAGCGACAGCCACCGTGATCCTGGTCTTTTTCGCTGCAGGATCGACAGGGCTCCTGCATCCACTGATCACCCCGAAAGTAGTTGAAGCCGGTGGACTGGTTCCAGATCTGTTCGATGCTCAGCTCTTTGACGTTGGGAAATTCCAGCGGCAGCATCCGGGCGCTGTGACAGGGTAGTGCGGTACCGTCCGGCGTGACGGTGAGAAAGATCTCGCCCCAGCCGTTCATGCATTTTTTCGGACGTTCCTCGTAGTAATCCGGCGTCACGAAAATCAGTTTGACCGGATTGCCCTCTTCCTGCAGTTTTTGCCGGTACTCATTGGTGATCCGCTCGGCCCGCTCCAGCTGGGCCTGAGTCGGCAGCAGGTCCTCCCGGTTCTCATAAGCCCAGCCGTAATATTGGCAGGTGGCCAGTTCGACATAGTCCGCCTCCAGCTCCACGCAGAGCTCGATAATACGGTCGATCCGGTCGATGTTGTGCTTGTGAGTGACAAAGTTAAGCACCATCGGGTAGCCCTGGGCTTTCACTTCGCGGGCGATCTTCAGCTTCTGCTCAAACGCCTTTTTTGAGCCGGCGAGCAGGTTATTAACCTCCTCATCCGCCGCCTGGAAGCTGACCTGAATATGGTCAAGTCCGGATTCGCGAAATGCCGCGATGCGCTCTGGTGTCAGTCCGATGCCGGAGGTGATCAGGTTGGTATAGAAGCCAAGCTTTCGCGCTTCCGCAATCAGCTGCTCGAGGTCACGCCGAACCAGGGGTTCGCCGCCGGAGAAACCCAGCTGAGCAGCGCCCATTTCCCGCGCCTGGCGAAACACGTCGATCCACTGCTCGGTGCTCAACTCTTCGCCGGCACCTGCAAAATCCAGCGGATTGCTGCAGTAGGGGCACTGCAGCGGGCATTTATAGGTCAGCTCCGCCAGTAACCAGAGCGGCTGGCCATGGGGTCTGGCTTCCAGGGCCAACTGGTTAGCGGTAGTGGATCCAGCGTTGCTCACGGGCCACCTCCATAAACTCAAGGACATCGCTGCTCAGGTCGCCGGCGTCCGGGAAGCGTTCCATCAACGCTGCGCAGATGTCGACCACTGATCGCTCGCCATCAACCAGCGACAGGATCTCACCGGCACTTTGATTAAGTTTGACCATCCCTTCCGGATACAGCAATACGTAGGCCTGCTGCGCCGGTTCCCACTGGAAGCGGAACATGCGCTCCAACGCGGGCACCAGGCCTGAGCCGCTCGCCGCAGAGTTCACTTGAGTATTCATCGGAACAGCCCCTTGTGATAAACCTTTTCCCGGGTCACGGTGTGGTACGGCGGACGATCCAGCTGGTAGGCCATCGTCATCGCATCGAGCATGCTCCAGAGCACATCGAGCTTGAACTGCAGAATCTCCAGCATCCGCTCCTGCTGCTCGCGGGTTTTGTAGAAGTCCAGGGTGATGGTCATGCCCTGCTGTACATCGCGCCGTGCTTCACTGAGGCGGTTACGGAAATACTGGTAGCCCTCCTCCTTGATCCACGGATAGTGGCTCGGCCAGGTATCCAGGCGCGACTGATGGATGGTTGGCGCGAACAGCTCGGTCAGCGACGAACTCGCCGCCTCCTCCCAGCCGGCCCGGCGGGCAAAGTTGACGTAGGCATCCACGGCGAAACGGACGCCCGGCAGCACATGCTCCTGGGAGAGGATCTCTTCGCGACTCAGACCCACAGCCTCACCCAGCTGCAACCAGGCCTCAATGCCACCGACAGCGCCGTCGTAGCCATCATGATCAAGGATGCGCTGCACCCAGTGGCGGCGTACTTCACGATCCGGGCAGTTGGCCATGATCGCGGCATCTTTCAGCGGGATATTAATCTGGTAATAGAAACGGTTGGCAACCCAGCCGCGGATCTGTTCGGGCGTAGAGCGCCCTTCATACATATCGACGTGAAAGGGATGGTAGATATGGTAAAGATCGCCCTTGGCGCGCAGCGCCTGTTCAAAGGCTTCGCGGCTTAGCGGTGCATCGATCTTGGCTGCTTGCATGTTCATACCTGTCTCCTACAACTCTATGCCCATACCGTCGTACGCGACCTCGATATCGTGACGCGCCAGTTCAGCACGCTCCGGCGAGTCCTCGATCAGTATCGGGTTGGTATTATTTATATGAATCAGCACCTTGCGCGGCTTTTTCAAGGTATCGAGAAAGGCGATCATGCCCTCCTCGTCTGAGCCTTCACCGGTCTGCGACAGGTGTCCCATATGGACACCGAGTTTGTCACCAACGCCGGCATGGATCATCTCGTCGTCACGCCAGAGCGTGCCGTCCACGAGGAGGCAATCAGCCTCAGACATGATGGATGGCAGGTGTGATTCGATCCGGCCGAGGCCGGGAGCATAGAACAGGGATTTGCCGTTACGCATGTCACGGATCAACATGCCAATGTTGTCACCCGGGTGCGGGTCATTGCGATGGGGCGAATATGGCGGCGCGCTGGAGCGCAGCGGTACGGCGATAAACTCCAGCCCCGGTGCACAGTCGATGGTGAAGCGGTTAACCGCCCCGTCCACCTGAATCTGTTTACGCTTCAGACCACCGTTCCAGTGTTCCAGCATATTGAACACCGGAAAACCGCTGGTCAGATCCTGGTAGACCATATCGGTACACCAGACCTCATGGGGACAGCCCTCGCGCAGCATCAGCAAACCGGTGGTATGGTCAATCTGGCTATCCATCAGCACGATGGCGCCGATACCGGTATCGCGTCTGGCGCGCGCCGGCTGCATTGGAGCGAAGTCGGCGAGCTGTGCCCTGATATCGGGGGAGGCGTTGAAGAGTACCCAGTCAATACCATCACTGGAAACGGCAATCGAGGATTGGGTGCGGGGTTTGGCATTCAGGGTGCCGTTGCGCACACCTGTGCAGTTGTCGCAGTTGCAGTTCCACTGCGGGAAGCCACCACCGGCAGCTGAACCCAGAATCTGTATTTTCATTATTATTGTGTGCCCTGAGTCTGGTTCTATGGGCTTGAAGCAAGGCTACCGGCGGGCGCCGGCAGCTTTATCTCTGGCAGGCGCTTAGCGGTTGGCGAAGTACATGGTGACTTCGAAGCCGATGCGCAGGTCAGTGTAAGCAGGTTTAGTCCACATAATGTTTACCTCGTTTTTATTGTTTAACGACACCTTGATCATAGGAGCGGGACCGCCCGGGAAATATGGTACTTTGGAACTAAAAATGACCCGAAAAGGTAGGTGCCCCTGGTGCCGGTATGGCCCTTTTGCCACATCGGCCAGGGCAGCGATATAGCCAGCCCCGGTAAGGATTGCAGTGGGACGGTAGTAGTGTGACGCAAAGTGGAAGCACTTGAGAGAAACGCCGCTCCTGCGCATCCTTGCGCCCGCGACGTACCATACGTCCTGTATATAAAAAATCGGCTCCCGAGGGAGCCGATAAATGTGCCTGCAAACTGTTCATCAAACCAGGCAGAGGCTTTGTGGGGGACAAAGCCCTGATGATGAGGGACGGTCTCCCGCCCCTGTCACGTCCCTGTCAGTGCACAACAGGCCACAGAGAGGACTGTTTAGAAGAAGCCCAGCGGATCGGTGCTGTAGCTGACCAGCAGGTTCTTGGTCTGCTGATAGTGATCCAGCATCATCTTGTGGGTCTCACGACCGACACCGGACTTCTTGTAACCACCGAAAGCCGCGTGTGCCGGGTAGGCGTGGTAGCAGTTGGTCCAGACTCGACCGGCCTGGATGCCGCGACCCATACGGTAAGAGCGGTTCATATCGCGTGACCATACGCCTGCGCCCAGACCGAACTCGGTGTCGTTGGCGATGGCCAGTGCTTCGGCTTCATCTTTGAAGGTTGTGACTGCTACTACCGGGCCAAAGATCTCTTCCTGGAAGACGCGCATATCGTTGCGGCCTTTCAGCAGGGTCGGCTGGATGTAGAAGCCGCTGTTGAGCTTGTCACCCAGCTGCTCTGCAGCACCACCGATCAGACACTCTGCGCCCTCTTCGCGACCGATATCCAGGTAACCCAGGATTTTTTCGTACTGTTCCTGAGATGCCTGAGCGCCAACCATGGTTTCGCTGTCCAGCGGGTTGCCACGCTTGATCTGGCCGATGCGCTCAATAACGAGGCCGATGAACTTCTCGTAGATGCTTTCCTGAACCAGCAGGCGTGACGGGCAGGTGCAGACCTCGCCCTGGTTGAAGAATGCCAGCACCGTACCTTCAACACATTTGCTCAGGAAGCTGTCTTCATGATCCATCACGTCTTCGAAGTAGATGTTCGGCGACTTGCCGCCCAGCTCTACAGTAGACGGGATGATGTTTTCGGCGGCGCACTTGAGGATGTGGGAACCGACCGGGGTGGAACCGGTGAAGGCGATCTTAGCGATACGGGTGCTGGTGGCCAGCGCCTGACCGGCTTCAGCGCCGTAACCGTTAACCACGTTCAGTACACCTGCCGGCAGCAGGTCGCTGATCACTTCCATCAGTACAAGGATAGAAGCCGGAGTCTGCTCGGCCGGCTTCAGCACGATGCAGTTACCTGCAGCCAGGGCCGGTGCGATCTTCCAGGCCGCCATCAGCAGCGGGAAGTTCCAGGGGATGATCTGACCAACTACGCCGAGCGGCTCGTGGAAGTGGTAAGCAACAGTGTGCTCGTCGATTTCGCCGATGGTGCCTTCCTGCGCACGGATACAACCGGCGAAGTAACGGAAGTGGTCGGCAGAAAGGGGGACGTCTGCCGCGAGGGTTTCACGAACGGCTTTACCATTATCCCAGGTTTCGGCGACAGCCAGCTTTTCCAGGTTGGCTTCGATGCGGTCAGCGATCTTCAGCAGGACATTGGAACGCTCTTGAACGGAGGTACGGCCCCAGGCGTCTTTCGCCTTGTGCGCAGCATCCAGTGCAAGATCGATATCTTCGGCGGTAGAGCGCGGAATTTCACAGATCGCTTCGCCGGTGCAAGGAGTGATGTTGGTGAAGTACTGGCCTTTTACCGGCGCAACCCATTCGCCACCGATAAAGTTGCCGTAACGCTGCTGGAAAGTTACTACTGAACCTTCTGTACCGGGCTGTGCGTAGATCATTGTCGTAAGCCTCTTTGTTTTTATTTCCCTGACTCCGCCAGCGGGCGAAGCCTTTCTCTGATTCGACAAAATCATCTTAGGAGCGCCACCGGCCTGCCGGTATCGTCCCTTCGCAGCGAAAAAGCGGTACTTTCGTACTAGCATCTCGATGGCAAAACCAAGCAAAACACTCGGATAGGCGATATAATTACAGGTTAGTTAACGATTTATCTCTATCGACTCAGAAAGGATCATCTATGCCTCTTCTAGACAGCTTTACCGTCGATCACACCCGTATGCATGCCCCCGCCGTGCGGATCGCCAAGACCATGAACACCCCCAAGGGCGACCCGATCACCGTGTTCGATCTTCGCTTCTGCCTGCCAAACCAGGAGATCCTGTCAGAGAAAGGGATTCACACCCTTGAGCACCTGTTTGCCGGCTTCATGCGCGATCACCTCAACGGCGACAGCATCGAAATCATCGATATCTCGCCGATGGGCTGCCGCACCGGTTTCTACATGAGCCTGATCGGTACTCCGGGAGAGAAAGACGTGGCCAATGCCTGGCGCGCCTCCATGGAGGATGTGCTGAATGTGCAGGCTGAAGGCGACATTCCGGAGCTGAACAAATACCAGTGCGGCACCTACACCATGCACTCCCTGGATGAAGCCAAGGCGATCGCGAAGAACATTCTCGATCGTGGTATCGATGTCAACATCAATGCCGAGCTGGATCTGGACGAAGAGTTCCTGAAAGAGCACAGCTGAGTTCTGTGCACCGAAAACAGAAACGCCCGCTTCGATTGCGGGCGTTTTTCGTTGCGGGCCAGCGGGCCTAAAGTGGTCGAGAAAACCGGTTTCAGCCGCTCAACCCATCGATTCTGGCGGCCAGAATGAAGTCATTTTCGTGCAGGCCGCCGATCTTGTGGGTCCAGATTTCGATCTCCACATGCCCCCAGCCAAAGGCGATTTCCGGATGGTGGTCCTGCTTTTCCGCAATCTCGCCGACCCGGTTGACGAACGCCAGCGCAGTGGCAAAGTTGCTAAACTTGAACGCCCGACGCAGGCGTGTCGCCCCCTCCTCCAAGCGCCATTGTGGTATCTGTTGCAGCAGTGAATTGGCCTCATCCTGCGTCAGCGGATCGATGCCACCGCGACAGGGGACGCACTGTTTATCAGACAAACTCACGATCTAACCTCCCAAGGCTAATTGATTGCCTTTGGAAGGTCAGTTTAGCCCAGCTGGCCTTCTCAGGCTTCCTCCTCTTCAAGCACCTGGGTTTCAGAGCGGAAGCGTTTGCGCGCTTCGGCGTCGAGCCCGAGAATCTTCGCAAACCAGGGCGGCGGCGCGGCGAACACACTCTGAAATTCGATAAGCTTTTCCGGCGCCTCGATCACATCCGGCACCTTGATCGGGTAGATATCCGCCCGGATTACCTTGGCTGCGGCAGGGCCACCCATGGTCTGCACAAACAGCACCTGGCAATCGCGAACCAGGTTCACCCGAAACTGGTTCTTGTCCTCGGCGTTATCGGCCTCCACCGCCGAGCGGATATCAACCAGTCGCAGATCCGTCGCCGACAGCTGGTACACCAGGTAACGGATACAGGAGCCGAAGTGGCCATTGAGCAGGCTGCCGGCATTGGAGGCAACGGCAACGCGAATCGAGCCCGGCAGGTCGCCCTGCCGATAGGGCTGAATTTCCGGCAGGTTTTCATCCGCCTCTTCACCCCAGAGATAACGTACCGCCAGCTTGATGTTCTCAAGGCCGATGCCTATATCCTCGCCATCCTCTTCACCGTCCAGGCTGCCGATGCCGGTTTTCAGATTAGTCACCGTAACCCGTTTGAGCGCTTCGTCATCCAGCGGGGTGCCCACCCGCTCGTGGAGAATATCCAGCAACTCGCCGATCTCGACGCCGGGCAGCACCCGGGCAGCCAGGGCGATCCGCAGGGCCAGTTCACGATCCAGAGCTTCCATCATTTTTCTCCTAAGGTGGCCTCAGGCGGCGCAGACCGCACGCAGCAGTTTGAAACTGGTCAGGCTCGCCGCCAGATCCAGGGGTGTCATGTCATCATCGTTGGCGATATTGGGATCAGCCCCCAGCTCCAGCAGCAGATGAACCACGGCGTCTTTGCCACTTGAAGCTGCATAGGCCATCACCGTGTTCCCGGCAGGATTGCGGTAGTCAGGATCACAACCGGCACCGATCAAATCGCGGATGCAGACCTCCGACTCGGCATAACAGGCGGCCCAGACGGCATTGTTGCCGTAGCTGTCGAGCACGTGTACATCGACGCCGCGTGCGATCAGATCGCGTAACAGCTCCGCCCGCCCCTGGCGTGCAGCAAGCATCAACGCGCTGTCACCATCCGGGTTCACCAGGTTCGGCTGCGAATTGTCGAGCCGGTTTTCTCTGAACCACTGTGCATCGTTCATCGCTCTCCTCCCTTTATCTACTGCCGGCTTCACTGCCAGGCCGCATAGCCATCCTTGAGACTGTACACATCGGTAAAGCCGAAATCGCTGAACATCTCAGCCACGTGTTCGCTGGCGTGACCGTGATAGCAGTAGATCACCATCGTCTTCTGTTTTTCACCCTTCATCAGCAGGCTGTCTCTCAACCCCTCGTGCAGGTGCATCGCATCATCTATGTGTCCGGCGCGGTAATCTTTAGCATCGCGACAATCCAGCAGGATCGGCGTGCTTGTCTGAAGCATCGGCTTGAGTTCACTGGCCGTGATCGTCTTGAACTTGCTCATCAAACAACTCCTCTGCGGCGGATGGCTGGTTTTAATTGAGCGTGGTCGCTGTTACTGGCACACCGATCAGACGATCGATCAAGGCGAAATACTCCTCGCTGGTGAATTCCGCTTTCTGACTGGAGAAAAACTCCTTGGCGTTATCGATCGCATCCTGCATCGCCGCGATAACGTAGGCTTCGGCATGGGAGGAACCCAGCATCTTGCCCGGCACCGATGACTCGATCCGCAGGGTGTTCGAGCTGGCATCGTAGGAGTGGAAACGCATCCCCTCGAATCCTGGCAGTTCCGACTGCCCCGGCATCAGGAACTGCAGGTCCAGGTTGGGCGCGCTGGTCTGCACCCGATTCTGGCGCTGCTGCGCCAATCCGGCTGCAACACGGGTCAGCGCCTTGCTGAACGGGGTCTCGTCAAGCCGGCGATCCGGCAGGTATGCACCGATGTAAAGAGCCATAACTATCCCTCCAGACTAAGTTTAACTGGATGCAGCAAAAGCTTTGCCATACATCGATTGTTAAGGAGCAACCGAAACTCTCTATTAATAAACAGTTAGTTAGGCATTAAGGAAGCGATCCGACCCGGCTCGACAATCAAGTTACCTCTGTTACAAAGGCGACAATGGGTGTGGGCTATACGCCCAATGCATCTGACGCACAGATCGTCTATCATCGGCCCACAATTCGCTGGGAACGAGCGTTATGCTGGAGTTAAAAGATCTTTTCTGGCTGCTGCTGACCGGGCTTATCTGCCTGTTCTGGTGGCAGGGACAAAAAGTGCGGGAGATCGCCCTGCGCGAGGTGCGCCGGCAGTGTCGCGATATGGACCTGCAGCTGCTGGATGAAAGCGTGGGCCTGCGGGCTATCTGGCTGAAACGTTCACAGGATGGCAAGGTACACCTTTGGCGACGCTACCATTTCGAGTTCACATCCACAGGCGATGAACGCTACTCGGGCGAAATCGTCACGCTCGGTCATAAGGTGACCGGGTTCAATGTCTCGCCCCATCGTATCGGCTAATCTATGCTTTTACGTCCATAGCCACTACTATCCTGATATGAAGAAACGCCTGCCTGCCCTGACATTGACCGCATTCATCGCACTAAGCCTGACGTCGGCCAGCGCCTTCGCCGAGGATATACGGCGCGTCGTTCACCCGGACGGCCGGGTCGAATACACCAACCTGGCGCCTAAAGAGTCGGGTAAACGCCTGTCGGGAAGCAGCCGTACCGAGACGATCTATAAATACCGTCGCCCGGACGGAACCCTGGCCTTTTCCGACGAGCGACCTTTGCATATCCGCAATTACGATGTGCTGAAGTTTGACTGCTACGCCTGTGCGCCCGGATCAACCATCGACTGGCATACCACGCCACTTAACCGCCAGGCGTTTCGCGACCAGGTTTCAGACGCCGCGAAAGCCTACGGTGTTGCCCCCTCACTGGTCCGCGCCGTCATCCATGCCGAATCCGCCTTCAATCCCAAGGCGCTGTCCCATAAAGGCGCCATGGGGTTGATGCAGCTGATGCCGGCCACGGCCGAGGATCTGGGGGTTTCCAACGCCCTGGATGAGCAGCAGAATATTCAGGGCGGCGTACGCTACCTGGCCGCGCTCCTCGAACGTTATGATGGCGACAGTCGGCTGGCGACCGCCGCGTACAACGCAGGTCCCGGCGCCGTTGCCAAATATGGCGGTGTCCCGCCCTACGCGGAGACCAAGGCCTACGTAGAGCGGGTCGGTATCCTGCAAAAGCGATATGCTCAGGTGCAGTAACGGCGACCAACACACCCGTCCCGTCTCGCGCGCTGATGCGTCGGTCTGGCCAACCTAGCCAAGAGCATCAGACAATCTCGATAACTATCTAATCTCGGTAACTATCGCTCAAAACTGTAGATCAGATCCCCGCCACTCGCCTCGGAGCTGTTCTCAGATTCCAGTAGCCAGCGGGTCGTTAAACGATAACGCACCAGGAAGGTGTTTAAGGTATCCCCGAGACCTACGCCGTACTTGATATAGAGGTCCGGCGACAGGTACTTACCGATGTAGAACGAGGTTTCGTCGGCATTATCGCCCGAGGCGAAGCCAAGTTCATCGACATTGAATGTCTCCTGCAAGCGTCCGGCAACCTTGTTGCCACCGGCGAGAGACAGCGCCATCCTCATCATCAGCTCACGCTCGCCGGCGGATGCGGATTCGGGCGGGCGCCCAAGGATCAGGTAGGAGAGTATCTGGTTGTCCGGCATGGCGGGGGTTGAGGTCAACTCCATGTCCGGGTTCCTGAGCGTTCCCGAGACTATCGCTCCGACACTGACATCGTCTATCTCGCGATCAACCCGCAGGTCGAGTCCGGGGTTGGTCAGAGGCCCGCCACTGAACAGGACGCCGCCGCGGGAGATATTTAGCTTCTGACCATAGAGTTCATAGGAACCGCTCGCAACGCCAACCCGGCCGGTACCCCGGGCAACGCCTTTCCCCTGCTGCTGCACTCGCAATGCGCCCTGGAGCAGACCATCGAAACCGAAGGCATCAACGCGTACGTTCTCACCCAGCTCTACCCTGAGATCCACGTCCAGCTCAGGCCCCCGTGACTGGGCATCTCCCTGCCCCTCCTCGACGACCACCAGATCCTGAGAGCGTCTGGCAGCGTTAACCGACGGCTTGGGAGGTTTTATCAGCGCATTGGGAACGGCCAGAACGCCGCCGACGGAGACCCGCTCGGGACTCGCATTCAGCGTCATATCCGGCGACACCTGCACCGATAGTTCAGGCGTGTTCACCGCCTGAAACCCTTCACCCTTGAGTGTCGCTTCAATACGGTTTTGCAAAGGCCAGATCTCACCGTTCAGGGCAAGACTGCCGTCACCACTGCGTACCGAACCACTCAGCAGCAGTTTGTCCGCTGTATTGGCATCACGCAGGTCCAGGGAGATCTCCTGTATACGCACACCGGCCCCGGGCAGCTCAATATCGCCTTCGGACAGATTGAACACGCCTTTCAGCGACGGCTGTGCCGCTGTACCGGCGAGCCGGATATCTGCCCGCGCCTGGCCGGACTGTACAACCACCTCTGAACTGAGCACATTCAGGGCTTTAAGATCGGGTAGCTCCAGCGAAAATTGACCGTCCAACCGGGCGGCTGCCAGCGGGTCCTGCACTTCGACACTGGCATTGAGTGCGCCGGAAAGCTCATGCAGCGGTACGTTCAGCCGTGCACTGGCTTGTTTCTCATTACCCTGGAGATTGATTGCCGCGGTATCGAAACTGAGTGTCAGATCGGTATCGGGTGAGCTGATGGCAGCCTGCGGCAGCTGCAGATCAACTGAATAAACAAGCTGCTCGCCTGCGCTGTTGAAGCGCCCCTCGCCGTTGAGGTAACCACTGATATCAGCGCCCACCGGCAGGTAGGGCTGCGCCAGCAGAAGAGGCAGCTGGGCCAGGTTGAAACGAGCCTGGGCATTGCCAGCCTCGAAACTGCCGTCGGCACAGAGCCTTCCGCTCTGCCCACGCGCCGCCAGGCACAGCTCTCCCAGCCGATAGTTATCGGGGGAGAGCTGGATCGCCGCCGGCTTGTCCAGCGACCAGTGACCGGCCTGTTCCTGGATCAGGTCGAGAACAGCCAGCTGTCCATCGAAGCCCCAGGCGGTTTCATCAAATGACAGCTTACCGTTGAGCTCGGTGTTGAGCCGATTCTCTCCCTGGGCAAGCGACAGGACGGTACGCAGGGCCTGATCCGTCCCTGTAGCGCTGAGGCTGAGTTGATCCAGCGTCTGACCTGCAAGGCTGAGACCGGCCGCCGTCAACTGAATGTTGGCCGGTGACTGCCAGCGGGTATCCAGCGCCACTTGCCCTTCGGCCTCTGCCACCGCGTAGCTTTGCCAGCTCAGTTCAGCGATACCCAGGCTTGCATCCAGCGCCGGCAGTGTCGGGGTGCCGGTGATCTTGCCCCGGGCGTTCACCCGGCCGGATGCATCCGGTATCAACTGTGCAAGCGCGGGCAGATCCAGCGCAAAATCCAGATTCAACTGCTCACCGGCCTGCCCCTCCGTGCTGACACGGGCATCGCCCCAGGACAGAGCCAGTCCATCGATCTGCCAGATACCGTTCTGCAGTGACAGATTGCCGACGCCCGACACGGCCTGCTCACGCAATGTGCCGTCAAGTTGCTCGATACGGGCGGTTATCTGTTGCTGTTCGGCGATCGTCCCGCGGGTAGTCAGCCGGGTGTTGATACTCCCCGGCCAGGCTTTCGCGAAATAAGCCGGATTGATCCCGTCGCTCTCGATGGTCAGATCCCAGCCCGGCTGCGGTTGCCAGGCCGCGGAACCCGCGATATCGGCCTCTCCCTGGGGCCCGCGGGCGTTCAGTTGCAGACTAGCCAGCCCCTGCAGATTACCACTGATCTGACCGGTTACCGCAACCGGCTCTACCGCCGGGGCCTGCAGCGCGATATCAAGGTCAGCGGTGTAATCATTCATCTGCCCCCTGATCGCCAGCGAGCCCTTGGGAGAGCGGGTTTGTGCCTCGGTCTTCAGTGGATAGCCCAGGTTCTGCCAGCTGAGATCCAGCGCCAGCTCCCCTTCGGGGGTTAACGGCGACATGTGACCGGACAGCTCGACCCTCGCCTCACCCTCGCTCTGCACCACACTGAGCGGGGATACCTCGATGCGGTTTTTGTCCGCGGTGGCAGCCAGGGCAAGGGAAACCGGGCCGGTATCCCGCTGGCTAAGAGCCGCATCGAGCTTAAGCTCGGCGCTGTCAAAACTGCCACTGGCATCAAGCGTCGCGCTCAGGTCGCTGACACCGGCGCCAGCGGCTTCAGGGACCAGCGCATTCAGATCGATGCTATCCAGCGTCAGCCCCGCCTCCCATTCAGGGTGTTGCGACAGGATGCCGTTGAGGCGGGCGTCAAGATCGGCCACCAGTGGTCCACGGACCTGCTGTATCAGTGACAGTTTTTCCAGTGGGCCCTCGAGCTTGCCGGCGAGATCGATTGCCGGTCGCCCGGGTAATCTGACCTGTGCCTGAGAGCTCAGTGTCAGCGGATAATCGCCCGCCAGCTTTGCCTGACCGGACAGATCCAGATCGGCCCGGGGCGATCTCAGCCTAAGGCTGTATAGCTCGACGTCACTGCTCTGCGCCGCCACCTTCAGGTTTAAACTCTGCACCAGCGGTTCAGGCTGCCCATCGATGCGAACATCACTGACAGACAGCTGCTCGATCCTGACCGCCAGCGGCAGTCGAAGACTGCCCGGCAGACTGAATGGCTGTGACGCTGGCGCTGGTTCGGGCTCTTGTTCGGTTTCTACCAGCGAAAGCCGCACCCCATCGACAATCAGATGCTGTAATGCCAGTTCTCTGGAGAATAGACGCGATGGCAGCCAGTCCAGCTCCAGGACGGCAATATCGACACCACTGGACTGCGCTGGTCGGTAGCTCAGTCCTTCAAGCCGCAAGGGGCCGGTCAGAGTGCCACTCACCGAGTCCAGCTGCAGCGCCGGCAGCCAACGCCCGGCCAGGTCGAAAACCCAGCGCGTGCCGGTTTCGCTATGGGCGAGAAACGCTAATACCCCCACCGACAATACAAGCAGCAACACGACGGCCAACACCAGGCGCCTCACCCAGCGCAATGTACGCCTCATAAATCAGGCCCCAGGGAGAAGTGCAGACGGATTCCGTCATCATCCAGCGGCTTGGCCAGATCAAGACGCACGGGCCCGATCGGCGATTGCCAGCGGGCGCCCACGCCAACGGCGTTTTTCAGCGGTGTGTCGAGCGAATCAAACGCATTACCGCTGTCCCAGAACACGGCCGCCCGCCACTGCTCGGCGACGGCGTAATCAAACTCGGCGCTGTAGACCTGCAGGTAACGCCCGCCCCGCACATCACCATCATTATCGGCGGGACCCAGCTCTTTGTAGCCGTACCCGCGAACGCTGTTATCACCACCGGCAAAGAAACGGCGTGACGCCGGCATCAGCTCGAAATTTTCCACGGCGGTGGCGCCCACCTCTACACGGCCGAGGAAGCGCCACTTGTCACCCAGGGCCTGTACCACCTTGGCATCCAGTTTTGCCTGCAGAAAACTCAAGTCCGACACCACGTCCTCTTCGGCACCACTGAGCTCGATACCCAGGCGGTACCCCTGGCGCGTGTTCAGACGGTCATCCGCTTTGCTGATCTCCCATCGCACCTCCGGCACCAGCAGCAGTGTGCTCTGCTCTTCGTCACCAAAGGTGAATTTCTCCTGTTCCAAAGCCAGGCCGTAGTTCCAGCTCTGATTGCCCCTGATCCTTTTATCCAGCAGAGCCAGCGACCACTTCTCGGTATCGATGGTGTCGGTTGTTTCCTGTTCGTAGCTCCCGAGCACGGCATAACTGTCGGTCAACGGCTTAACGCCAGGTATGCTGTACTCACTGGTCAGGGTATTGGTGACCTCGGAGAGTTCCAGCTTGGTATCCATACTGTGACCACGGTCATTCACCCAGCGTCGGTTCTGCCGCGCGCTCAAGCGCGCACCGGTATCAGTGCCGTAGCCCACACCAAAACGGTAAGCCGTGCGTTTGTTTTCCCTCATATCCACCTGAACCGGCACCCGATACTGCTCATCGGCGAGATCCCAGCGCGGCTGAACGTCGACCAGCTCGAAGTAGTCGCTATTGATCAGGCCGCGCTGCATCAGGATCAACTCATCACTGCGCACCGGGTCGCCCTCTTCAACGGTCTGATATCGCTTCAGTAACGACTCTCGCACCGGCGACTCGCCGTAATTGACCTGGCTGACGCTATAGCGGGGGCCCGTATCGAATTCGAGTTCGATGCGCGCCTCGTTGCGCTCTGGATAGACCTCTATTCTCGACAGAATAAAGCGCGCTTCGTGAAACCCCTCCTCGGCGGCCAGCTCCAGCAGATCTGCTTTAAGGTTTTCGTACGCCTGCTGATCGAGGGGCTTTCCCTTTGCGACAACCGGTGAGGTCATCAACTCATCAAACAGCTCTGTCTGCCGGCCCTCTCCGTTGAGCTCAAGTCTGGCTTCGGCAATCAGGGTGGGAGGACCGAGATCGACCTCGTAGGTTGCGGCCCAACCGGTTTCGGCCCGCTCCAGGTCCGATGAGATCTCGGGATTGAAATAGCTGTAGGCCTGCAGCGCAGTTTGCAGCTGACTACTTGCTTCACGATGCAGATAACGCACCCTGGCGCGGGAGGCGGTTTCATCATCGGCAAGTGCGGTAATCGACAGGGCACTTTTAAGCGCCTTGGCAAGGTCGTCGTCGACACCGGTAATACGAACCTCCCCAGCGGCCTGGGCCAGCAGGGGTAGAGCGAGAAGCAGGGTGAGACTGCCAACAGGAAGAATTGGGCCAGTGTATTTAGCCAAACCGATCAAACCAGCTTTACCGTCTATTATTGCCCCAGTTTACGCCTACCCGGGGCCTTTTACCGCAGTCCATGGCGGCGGCTTTCGGTTCTCATACGGGATATTCCGTTCGCGTGATCACCGGTCTCCAAGTTTATATCCGGACCGGCACTGAGCACAGACAATCCCAGAAAATATCTTGCTAATGATAATAGTTCGCATTATTATTAGCACAGCTTTGACAGGCTTTCATCGGGTTGAGGTTAGTCCACACAACTAACAGACCCGGTTCACGGTTAGCGCCCGTTCCGGCTATCGGACGGGCGTATTTTTTTACAGCCGGGCTGTCTCCGTCGATAAAAACCGTGCGGAAAACTCAGCCACCGGCACCGGCCGTGACAGATAATACCCCTGACCCAGCTCGCAACCCAGTTTACGGATACATTCAAGCTGCCCGTCGGTTTCCACCCCTTCCGTTATGATCTTCAGTTTCAGCGCATCACTCATATTGACGATCGCCTTAACCAGCGCGCTGTGTGTTTCGTTGGTCTCCACATCGGTCACGAAGGCGCGGTCGATCTTGAGGATATCCAGCGGGAATTTCTGCAGGTAACTCAGCGATGAGAAGCCGGTACCAAAATCGTCGATCGAGAGCAGGCAGCCCTGTTGCTTCAGCTGCAGCATGATCTCCTGGGTCTGATCACTGTTTTCCATCAGCATCGATTCGGTGATCTCCAGGATCAGGTAACCCGGTTTCAGTTTATGGCGCTGGGACACATCCGCCACCAGGCCGGCAAAGCGGTCATTACGCAACTGGTGGCTCGACACGTTCAGGGACAGGTAGATATCGGATTCATAGTCCCGATGCCACTGCGCCAGTTGCCTTGCGCCCTCTTCCAGCACCCAGTCTCCGAGCCTTGCTATTAGCCCGGTCTCTTCCGCCACATCGATGAAGTCACCGGGGTACAGCAGCCCCTTGTCCGGATGATTCATCCTAACCAGGCCTTCAGCGCCTACTACGCTTTGGTCTTCGAGCATGAATACCGGCTGGTAATAGAGCTCGAAATACTCATTATCCAGCGCTTCCCGGATCAGCGATTCCGTATTCACGCGGCGTAGCGTGCGCTCCTCATCTTCCGGCACAAAGATACAGGCACGCCCGCGCCCTTCCGACTTGGCGCGGTACATCGCCAGGTCAGCACACTTGAGCAGCTGATCAGGTGTCGCGTCTTCGCCCCGGTTGATCGCGATCCCCACAGAGGCGGAGATATGCATGGTGCACTGGTCGATCAGGAAGGAGGCCTCGACCTGCTCGATCAACTGCTGCGCCAGCTTCCGCAGGAACGCCTCATCCGTATTGCCGTGCAGCAGCACGGAAAACTCGTCTCCGCCAAGGCGGGCTACATAATCACCGGCCGGAAGGCAGTTCTGAATGCGGTAGCCCGCTGCGCGCAGCAGCTTGTCGCCGGCGTGATGCCCGTAGGTGTCATTGATGTATTTGAACCGGTCCAGGTCGATGAACAGGACTGCCAGCCCATCGCTCTCGGAGGGTTGGCTCTCGAGCTGTTCGCCCAGCAGCATCTTGAACAGGTGGCGGTTCGGCAGCCCGGTGAGGCTATCGAAATTAGCCTGGCGCTCGATGGTATTCAGCGCCTCGTTAAGACTGGTGATATCGGTCATCACTGCCAGCACGCCTTCGCCCCCGGGGTTTGGCGTAGCATCGATACGCATGGAGTGGACATCGCCACTGGCGTGGCGTACCTGCAGATAAAGCTCGGCATTGCGCTTGCGGGCCAGTCGCTCAAGCGCGGTTTCGATAGCGCGCGTCTCCTCGGGCTCCACCACCAGTGAGTTCAGGTTTCGGCCGATAACCTCGTCGGCGGTATAACCGAGGTGCTTCAGCAGGTGATCGCTGACATTTTCAAACACACCGCGTGCTGACAGACTGAACAGCAGGGCCGGTGTCTGCTGGTAGAGATGGCGGAAGCGCGCTTCGTTAAGACGCAGGGAATGGTGTTTCGCATCGACTTCAGCGAGCAGGTCATTATAGGCATGGATGATGATACCGAATTCGTCATTGGGCACCCGGCTGCCGACGCGCACGAACTCGCCGCTGCTGCGGGACCGTTCGATGGCTGACAGGAGTTGCCGCAGGGGACGGTTGATAAAGCGGACCTGGAAGAACAGCATGGCCAGCGCCGACAACAGGACGATCAGCACCAGGGTGATCACCATATCGTCATAGATGCTTCTTTCCTGGGCAGCGAGACTCTGCCCACTGACTTCGGCGACAAGCCAGCCGGCCCTGGTTTCGCTGTTAAACGTTTCCGGTACCGGAACAACAATCCGCCCCGCCACCTGGACCTTGCCGTAATCGGGAGACTCCAGGTTAACGATGCGGTGCACATCGCGATCAAGTACCTCAACCCTGAGGACATCGGGCTCTTCCAGCAACAGGTTGAGCTGTCGGATCATCTGGTCACGTTCGGCCCGGGCTACATCATCGGCGAGAATATCGGCAAACTGCCGCAGGCGGTCAAAGCGCTCATCCAGTTGATAGCGAAAGGCGTGGCGTGCATCGGCAGACTTGTAGAGTGCTCCCCCGCCAAGCACCAGCAGAGAGCAAACCATCAGCAGTAGTGCCAGCTTTAGATGAACCGGAAATCGCGGTTTAACTTCGCTAAAAGAGGACATCCCTGTAAATCCCCTCGCCTCTTCAGGACGGCTATTCATCATCGGTAACGGTTGCGCCCGGCGCAATAGCGTAACGCAAGCGCAGAATAAGGCATTTTATTCGCATCTCATCGGATCCCGTTTTTATACTTTTTACTTCAATCCGGTCTGATCGACACACGCAAATCCCTGGTGGGTCGATCAGTTTGATGATGCGGGGCGGTGGGGTAAATTACAACCATCCCTTGGTATTGGGCCGGGAGGTTAACTGTTGCCTGCACCGCTCGCGTGTAGCTGCAACTGTCAGGCAACATTGAAGGTCTATCGACCTGTTCGTGGCTTGCTTAATCCAGCATGCCCTGCTTTACGATAAACCCGATAATATCCTCAAGCCCCTTACCCTCTTTGAGGTTGGTAAATACGAAGGGGCGTTCGCCACGCATCCGTTTCGTATCCGCTTCCATCACCGCCAGATCCGCCCCGACGTAGGGCGCCAGGTCGATCTTGTTGATCACCAGCAGGTCGGATTTGGTGATGCCCGGGCCACCTTTACGCGGAATCTTCTCCCCTTCGGCCACATCGATCACGTAGATGCACAGATCAGCCAGTTCGGGACTGAAGGTGGCACTCAGGTTGTCGCCACCACTTTCGACGAAGACAACATCCAGATCCCCATGCAGCCTGGCAAGATCCTCCACCGCGGCCAGGTTCATTGACGCATCTTCACGAATCGCCGTATGCGGACATCCGCCCGTTTCAACACCTACAATCCGGTCCACCGGCAGGGCTTCGGCCCGAGTGAGGATCTTTGCATCCTCCTGGGTATAGATATCGTTGGTAACCACGGCGATGCTGTAGTCATCCCGGATCGCCTTACACAACACTTCGAGCAGCGCGGTTTTGCCCGAACCGACCGGGCCACCGATACCGACACGCAGGGGCGCCTTGTAATCACTCATAAAAATTCGTTTCCTTATTTATCAAGAACGGAACAACCGGGAATACTGGGTTTCATGCCTGGAACTGGCGATCGCCAGCGCTGGTGTTGAACTGCCGATCTGCCAATCCTCCAGCAACCGCGCCTTATCGATCAGGTCCGGCAGGCGTGCGGAGACGCGCAGCAGTATCTGCTGCCCTGCGGTCTGTCCGAGGGGAACGAGCTTCACCCCTGCCATCACGGCATTTTCCAGCCAGCTCCACAGATACCCCCGGCTCAGGCTGATGCTGTCTATTTCCCAGGCACGGGCTGCCAGAGCCATCCCCGCCAGCTGGGTTTTAGCCAGGTGACTGCGTAGAGATTCCGGCACACTGACATCAAGCGCCGGCAACAGACGCAGCAGTGCCTGGGCACGCTGGCGCTCTTCAGCACGCAGCTCCGAAGTTTCGCGGCTGGCCATGAGAAACCCGCACCACTCTTTAACCCTGGCTTCATCAACATTGGCGTCATCGCTCTGATTCAGGGCCTGGCACAACCGCAGCAGCACAGGCACCTCAAGACTGGCGACGCTATGATCCAGCACCGACAGAAGCCACTCCTCCAGACTGGCCGCATCGTTGACCCAACCGCATTCGATCGCCCACTCCAGGCCCTGGGAATAGGTAAACGCCCCAACCGGCAGGGCCGGGCTGATCAGTTGGTACAGGCGCAGTTCCGGCAGCACGGAGATCAGTCCTGTACGCGAGCCGAAGCCTGACGCGCCTGAGCGCGTTTCCGGGCGCTACGACGCACCCAGCTGACACAACCGATCAGTGCAGCACCGGCAACTACAATCGCCAGATGATCCGGTTCGGTTACAACGTGCATCAGCTCTTTGAAGAACGCACCGCCATGTTCGCCTTCGTGGGCAAATGCAGCGCCCGGCGCCAGAGCCAGTGCAGCGGTCAGAGAGTGAGTATTAAAAAGTTTGCGCATGGAAATCTATCTCCTGATTGTGCTGTTCAGACATTCTTTTCGGCTTAATGACTATGGGATTCGTGATCATGATGGTGATGATGGCCATGGCCTTCGCTGGCATAGGCACCCGCCTCGGGTTCAAAAGGTGCCTGCTCGGCAACCACCTCGGCACCGAGCCCACGCACCATGTCATCAAGCACATGATCGTGCTGGTAACGCACCATCCCTTCAGCGATCTGCAGTGGGACATGGCGGTTACCCAGATGATAGGCGCAGCGGGTCAGCAGAAGCGGATCACTGCAGCGTACCGTCGATACCGACTCGGGCGCCGCAACCACTTCGATCACCTCGCCACACTCACTGAGGAGCTGGTCTCCGCCGCGGAGGATCAAACCACGGGGCAGGAACAAGCCGGCTTCCCGGCCATCTTCGAGTTCGACCCTGAGACGGCTGCGGATGCGTGAATCTATGGGCAGACAGAGTTTCGCCGCCGCTTCCCGCTTTGAATCCAGTTTAGAAACCAGTCTTAACATTTTGTTTTAAAACCTTTTACAGTCAATATTTCTATCATCAGAACAGGTAGTACCGCTGCGCCATCGGCAGTTCCGTGGCCGGCTCACAGACCAGCAGTTCACCATCGGCCCTAACCTCGTAGGTCTGGGAGTCCACCTCGATCTTCGGCTGATAGCTGTTCAGCACCATCTTGTCCTTGGTCACGGTACGACAGTCGCGTACCTCGCCTATCAGGCTTTCAAGGCCCAGCTCGCTCGGTATGCCCGCGGCCAGTGCCGCCTGGGACATAAACAGCATGGAGGTACTCTGGACAGCGCGTCCGAAGCTGCCAAACATCGGGCGATAGTGCACCGGCTGTGGCGTGGGGATGGAGGCGTTGGGATCGCCCATCGGCGCCACCGCAATCATGCCGCCCTTCAGTACCATGCTTGGCTTGGTGCCGAAAAATGCCGGTTTCCACAGCACCAGGTCCGCCAGTTTGCCCACTTCGATCGAGCCCACTTCATGGGCGATACCGTGGGTCAGCGCCGGGTTGATGGTGTATTTGGCGATATAACGCTTGATACGGTTGTTGTCGTTACGCTCGGAATCACCGCTCAGCGCACCGCGCTGCACCTTCATTTTGTGGGCGGTCTGCCAGGTACGGGTGATCACCTCGCCGACACGGCCCATGGCCTGGGAGTCGGAGGAGATCATCGAGAAGGCACCCAGATCGTGCAGGATATCCTCCGCGGCGATGGTTTCGCGGCGAATACGGGATTCAGCAAACGCCACATCTTCAGCGATGGACGGGTCCAGGTGGTGACAAACCATCAGCATATCGAGATGCTCGTCGATGGTGTTCACCGTATAGGGACGGGTCGGATTGGTCGACGACGGCAGAATATTGGCTTCACCGGCGGCCTTGATGATATCCGGCGCGTGTCCACCGCCAGCACCCTCGGTGTGGTAGGTATGAATGACACGTCCGTCGATCGCATCGAGTGTAGCCTCAACGAAGCCCGCTTCGTTCAGCGTATCGGTATGAATCGCGACCTGTACATCCATCTCATCGGCCACGCTCAGGCAGCAGTCGATGGCTGCCGGGGTGGTGCCCCAGTCCTCGTGAAGCTTGAGACCAATCGCCCCTGCCTCGATCTGCTCGCGCAGCCCCTCGGGTTTACTGGCGTTACCCTTGCCAAGAAAGCCCAGGTTGATCGGCAGCGAGTCTGCCGCTTCGAGCATGCGGTGGATGTACCAGGGTCCCGGCGTACAGGTGGTGGCGTTGGTACCCGTAGCAGGCCCCGTTCCGCCGCCCAGCATCGTGGTGACGCCTGAGCATAGCGCCTCGTCGATCTGCTGCGGACAGATAAAGTGAATATGGGAATCGATACCACCAGCGGTCAGGATCTGACCCTCGCCGGCGATCACCTCGGTACCCGGGCCGATCGCAATTTCCACATCGGGCTGCACATCCGGGTTACCTGCCTTGCCAATCGCCGCGATGCGTCCGCTCTTGACCCCCACGTCGGCTTTGACGATGCCCCAGTGATCCACAATCAGAGCATTGGTAATCACCAGGTCCATGGTACGGCTGCTCGGACGCTGGCCCTGACCCATGCCGTCACGAATCACCTTGCCGCCGCCGAACTTCACTTCTTCACCGTAGGTGGTGTAATCGCGCTCCACCTCGAGCAGCAGTTCGGTATCCGCCAGCCGCACACGGTCGCCGGTGGTCGGACCAAACATCTCCGCGTAAGCGCGTCTAGAAATCTTTGCCATGTTTCAACTCCTTCTTAACGCGGACGCTCAGAGCGCACCCATCACCCGTCCCTGGAAACCATACACCTCGCGGGAACCGGCATAGGCCACCAGTTCAACGCTGCGGCTCTGACCCGGTTCGAAACGCACGGCAGTGCCGGCCGCAATATTGAGGCGAAAGCCTCGCGCTTTTTCGCGGTCAAACTGGAGTGCATCGTTGACTTCGTAAAAGTGGTAGTGAGATCCAACCTGAACCGGGCGATCACCGGTATTGGCCACCTCGACAACCAGGGTCTCCCGCCCGACGTTCAACTCGATATCGCCAGGTTCGGCTAAGATTTCTCCGGGTTTCATCGGTGCTCTCCTCAGACGATCGGTTCGTGTACGGTCACCAGCTTGGTGCCATCGGGAAAAGTCGCTTCGACCTGGACTTCGTCGACCATATCGGCAACACCATCCATCACGTCATCCGCGCTCAGCAGCGTACGGCCGTAATCCATCAGTTCGGCCACGCTGCGGCCATCACGGGCGCCCTCGAGGATAGCCGCACTGATATAGGCTACCGCCTCGGGATAGTTCAGCTTGAGACCGCGCTCCTTACGCCGTTCCGCCAACAGTGCCGCCGTAAACAGCAACAGCTTGTCTTTTTCTCTCGGTGACAGCTCCATGATCGTCCTCTTGAGTCGGGGGTGGCGATGCGCCACCCAAACATCGTCATTAGCCTGAAGCAAGGGTGCTGCAGGTGAATCAGCCTTAGCCCGGCCTGGCCGCACCTGTTAGCGCATCTGCCGGGCTGCTACCTTTTACAGGCTAGCTGCACTGCGGGCTTGAAAGCAATATACATTCCAAATCAATATGATAGCTTGAATTCGGAAAGTTTTTCTCGTTTATTTGGCTGCCACCCGGCCGTGAATACGAATACGGCTGACGCCGCCATCCGGAAACAGGTTCAGCCGCAGGTGGGTAACCGGGCCTGCAATCTCGCCATCGGGCGCAAACCGGTGAACGGAGTCGGCCGCCATCGACTGGGGCGACAGCAGTTCCTGCCAGAACATACTCTGTGTCACCAACGCCTCGTCACTGACCGGAGGCATACAGGCGGCCTGCAGTGAACACTTGTCAGGGAAGTTGCCCTTGAAGAAGGCCGTATCAATTTCAATCTCGTCCACGAAACAGGGTGCGGCCAGTTCAATAAGACACCAGTCGTTACCGGGTTCACGGCGGCGGCGCGTTTCCCAGCCATCACCCATATTGACGCCAGGCGCGGGCATCAGAATTTTGTTGGGGTGACCATAGTGAGAGTCATTCCAGGCCACGACACGCGCGCCCAGCTCCCGGGCGGCAAGGTTCAGTTTCGCCCCCTCGGCCAACACAGACGATGGCTTGCCGTAAACCACCAGGCGCGCCACACCGCCATCCGGCAGGATGTTAAGGCGAACATGGGTCCAGACACCCTCTGTCTCTGCCGCTACCAGGTGATGCTGATCCGGTCCCAGGCTTACCGGTCCGGTTAACGCCACCCACTCGGTGTTTTCATCCGGATCGGCATCCGGCAGATAACAGGCCTCAATCATGGCGCCAGGCGGGTAGTTCCCGGTAAAGAAACTGGTATCGATATCAAAGCCCTGAATATGTCCGGTTACGCCAAGGCGCAGTACACACCAGTCATGGCCATTGCCACGTTTGCGGCGGCTTTCCCAACCGTCCATCCACTTGCCGTGATCATCGTACCGATCCGGGTAGAACCTCGGCGGTTCAGCACTGATCATCCGCTCCGCAGGGGCGAAAAACTGATCGCTGACCGCGACTATTGCTGTACCCAGCCCGCTATCGGCCAGATTTAGTGCGCCTTCGGCAAATGTTGGCAAAACCTCAACCGGTTTCCCTTCGATGTATTCCACGCCCCATTCCTCTTTTTTAAGAAAAGATAGTTCAGTGTGCGCCCGTTGCACGGTCTAACTTTGAAACGATGCGCACCACTCTTTGTTTCACTTAAGCACTTACTGCAACATTTGATCCAACTAAGAACCATTGTGCAGAGGACGCGAAATTCGGTTTATGAGGCGTTGAGAATGGCGCAATAAGCGCACCATCTTTGTGCGCTACGGCATGATGCTAGTCTATTTTGGGGCAACCCAGGCTGAGTTCATCGAGCTCTGAATACTTCAAACTGATGCGGGCAATGCGTTCTCGCCCCGGCTCCAGAGCCTGGTGCAGCAGACGGTTAACCAGCAGCGTGATAAGGCACATCGGCGCCGCGTAACTGTCGAACGCAGCCAGCGAATCCACCGGGACTTCCAGCCACCAGTCGGCATGAGAAGATGCACCTGCCAGGGAGCTATCGCCAATGAGTGCCACCTGAGCATCGGCACGACAGAGATCGCGCAGCAGCGCATCAAATCCCGCCGGGCGGCGCCGAAAGCCAAACAGCACTACCAGATCATCGCCTGACAGATCGCTGAGTTCTTCACCGAGTGTCTGCCCCGGCGTGGGTAACAGATGAACGTTGCTGCGCACCTGTATCAACTGCTGACGCAGATGGAGCGCAATCGGATAGCTGTTCCGGAAACCTATCACCTGTACCCGGCGGGCGCTCAATAGCGCCTTGACCAGGGCTTCCATCCCCTCCCGGTCGAGATTCTGGAACATTCGGTGCAGGTTTTGTTCTTCCTGGCGCAGATGATCATCGAAGGCCACTACACCGTTGCGCTCATCCGACACCGGCACTCCCTGATGTCGCAACTGGCGGGCCAGGGTGCGGCCTTCACGGAACGAGGAGAAGCCAAGCCGCTTGAACAGACGGCTGACGGTCGCCTTGGACACCTGACACATCCGCGCCAGTTCAGCGGTGTTGAATAGTGCAAGATCCTGAGGATGAGCAAGAATAAAGTCGGCCAACAGGCGCTCACTGGGCGTCAATTGATCGTACTGTTCACGCAGTTTCTGGTCGATTGTTTCATCTGACACGGTTATCTGTTTCCTGTAGGGAAATACCGGAAAAGTGGTTAGTCGCTCTATACTAACCCGGCTTCTCTAAAGGCTTAAACCCGAAAACAGCGGTGGTTAATGCAAGATAACGCCTATCTCCGATCCTCCAGCGTTCGAAAAAGGAGCCCCTAATGAACGACAGCAACTACCCCAGAGACCTTCGCGGTTATGGCGCGAACCCACCCCGCGCCAACTGGCCTGGCGGGGCACGACTCGCCGTTCAGTTCGTTCTCAACTACGAGGAAGGCGGTGAAAACTGCGTCCTGCACGGGGACAGCCACGCGGAAACCTTCCTCTCTGAAATGGCCGGCGCACAGCCCTACCCGGACCGGCATCTGAGCATGGAATCGATCTACGAATACGGTTCGCGCGTGGGTGTCTGGCGCATCCTGCAGGAATTCGAGGGCCGCAATCTGCCGCTGACGATCTTTGGCGTCGCTTCTGCCCTGGCGCGTAACCCGGAGGTCACCCAGGCGTTTATCGACAAGGGCCACGAGATCGCTAGTCACGGCCTGCGCTGGATTCATTATCAGGAAACCCCCATAGAGACGGAGCGTGAGCACCTGCGGGAGGCGATGCGTATCATCACCGAACTGACCGGCACCACACCACTGGGCTGGTATACCGGCCGGGATTCACCCAACACCCGCCAACTGGTGGTCGAGCATGGCGGTATTCTGTATGACTCCGATTATTACGGTGATGATCTGCCGTTCTGGACACCGGTGACTCTGCGTACCGGCGAAGTGAAAAACCACCTGATTGTGCCCTATACCCTGGATTGCAACGACATGCGCTTTGCCTCGTCCCAGGGCTTTTCCGATGGCGACGATTTCTTCAATTATCTGCGAGACTCCTTCGATGTGCTTTACGCCGAAAGCGCGCAACACCCGCGCATGATGTCGATCGGTCTGCACTGTCGGCTGGTAGGTCGTCCCGGGCGATTCCGGGCGCTGCAGCGATTCCTTGATCACATTCAGCACCACCCGGATATCTGGATCACCCGGAGGGTGGATATAGCACGACACTGGATCAGCGAGCATCCGCCGCAAGCAGACTAGCCCTGTATCAACAATATATTCGACCCGTATTAGAGACAATTATATGTTTAATTCAACAACAAACCATCAGTAACAAACGCTATAAAACCCTAAACGAGACAAGGAATTGGCGTGTTTGTTGCTGGGGTACCTGGCAATAAAAACGCCATCTGCCGGCAGGAGAGCCCAGCGTGTCTAACCAAGAAGCGTTCAATGCGATCTGGCTGTTATTGTCAGCCGTTTTGGTCCTGGTTATGCAGATCGGCTTTCTATGTCTCGAGTCTGGCCTTACCCGCAGCAAAAACGCCATCAATGTTGCACTGAAAAACGCCTTCGACCTGTTGGTGACCACCGCCCTTTTCTGGCTGGTCGGCTTCAGTCTGATGTTCGGCGTCTGGAACGGCCTCTCGCCAGAAACCGCCCTGTTTGCCGCCGATTTCACCCAACTTGGCTTCTGGGACGCCTGTTTTTTCATTTTTCAGCTCACCTTCTGCGCCACGGCGGCCACCATTGTTTCCGGCGCTATTGCAGAGCGTACCCGCTTCACCACGTACATCATTATCACCGCGTTGATCGCGGTACTGATCTACCCGCTGTTCGGTCATATCGCCTGGGGCGGCGCTCTGCACGGCCCCGCCGGCTGGCTGGCCGCCGAGGGCTTCGTCGACTTCGCCGGCAGTACCGTGGTGCACAGCCTGGGAGGCTGGGTGGCGCTGGCGGCCATTATCGTGGTGGGGCCGCGCAAAGGCCGTTTTGTCAATGGCAGGGTCGTCTCCATTCCCAGCAGTAACCTGCCTTTCGCCATGCTTGGCATGATGTTTTTTGTCGTCGGCTGGATCGGCTTCAATGGCGGCAGCACCCTGGAGTTTTCCCGTGATATCCCGAGCATCATCGTCAACACCCTGATCGCCGCGACGGTGGCTGGCATCACCGGCATGGCACTTGGCCAGTGGCAATACAAACGCCAGACACCCCAGTTAACCATCAACGGCACACTGGCCGGGCTTGTCGCCATTACCGCCGGCTGCCACGCGGTGACAACGCTGGAAGCCGCCTTTATCGGGGCGGTCGGGGCGCTGTGCATGCTGGCCACCGAACTGCTACTGGAAAGGCTCAAACTGGACGATGCCATTTCTGCCACCCCGGTCCATCTGAGTGCCGGTATCTGGGGTACCCTCGCCGTCGGCATCTTCGGTGAACCGGCGATTCTCGGCACCGGCCTCGACCGGCCGGAACAGATCCTGGCGCAGCTCAAGGGGATTCTGATCTGCGCCGCCTGGGCCTTTCCGCTCACCCTTCTGTTCCTGCTGCTGATACGCAGGTTTATCCCGCTGCGCGTATCCGATGATGCCGAACTCGAGGGTCTGAACAGCTCCGAACATGGCGCAACCACCGAGCTTTCGGACCTGCTGAACGCCATGAATGAGCAGGAGCAGACCGGAGATACGGAACGCAAAATGCCGGTCGAGCCGTTTACCGAAGTAGGTCAGATCGCCAGCAAATACAACCAGGTAATGGGCAAGCTTAACCGTGCCATGAGTCGCACCCGGCTTATTCTGCGCGATATGCAGGATGGTGTTATCACCTTCAGCGATCAGGGCTTGATTACCAGCGCAAACCCCGGTGCGGCGACTATTTTCGGCCATTCACTGGAGCAGTTCACTGGCCGGCACATCGCCGACCTGCTCCACGATGAGTGTCTGAAGCTCTATCCACGTACGCCATTGAAACAACTCCTGCCGCTGATCGCATCGAGTCAGAACGAGGGGCCGCACGAACTGATCGGCCGCACCCGCGCAGGTGAACCGATCACGATCGAAGTCACCACCTCTGCCAGCCCAACCGCCGAAGGCGTGCAGTACAGTGCCGTGATCCGCGATATCGGCGAACGTAAGCGGATGGAAGAACGGCTGCACCGTCATTCGCAACTGGCCCAGGTGACGCTCGAGGCGATCACCGAAGCGGTGATCACCTGTGATGAGCGGATGAATACCGTTTACCTGAACCCGATCGCACAAAGCTTGACCGGCAACCGGACCGAAGAGGTCTACGGTGAACCGATCGATCTGGTAGTGCGACTGCAAAGCATGGAGGGCGACAACATCTCCATCGGGGCGCTCTGCCGCGACAGCACACCGGCCGGCGAATACCGCCAGCTGAGCCTGATCGGCGCCGACGGTCAGCGCGCCCGGGTACAGCTCAACTGCGCGCCGCTGCACGACAAGGACGGCCACAGCGTCGGTTGGGTTGTCGCGATGCAGGACATTACCCGTAACAGCGAACTGCAGCAGCAGCTCACTTTTCAGGCGGTACACGATGCACTCACCGGCCTGCTCAACCGGCGTGAGTTCGAGCGCCGCCTGGACCAGTTGATCGTCTCCGCACGCAAGGACAACAGTGAACACCTGATCTGCTACCTGGACCTGGATCAGTTCAAGCTGGTCAACGATACCTGCGGTCACCGCGCCGGCGATACGCTGCTGCGCCAGCTCTCCCAGACACTCAAGCCCCTGCTCAGACAGCAGGACACCTTTGCCCGTCTCGGCGGCGACGAATTTGGTGTACTGCTGGCAAATTGCCCCGTGGGCCCCGGACTGGAGATCGCTGACAACCTGCGCCAGGCGGTGAAGGAGTTTCGCTTTCCATGGGAGGGACAGGTGTTTTCGGTGGGTGTCAGCATCGGACTGGTACCCTTCGGGGCCGATGCGCTGTCGCTGGATGAGCTGCTGAGTCTGGCGGACTCCGCCTGCTACGCGGCCAAAGACGCGGGCCGCAACCGCGTTCAGCTGTACGAAACCGATGACAATGAGCTGAACTTCCGCAAGGGACAGATGCAGTGGGCCTCGCATATTCAGCAGGCGATCGATTGTGACCAGTTCCGGCTCTATTTCCAGACCATCGAGCCGCTGGAGAGCAATGGCGATGACATTCCGCACATCGAAATTTTTATCCGCATGCTCGATGCGGATGGCGAACTGGTACCGCCGGGTGCATTTGTGCCCGCCGCCGAACGTTATGACCTGATGCCACAGGTGGACCAGTGGGTGGTACGCAACACCCTGGCCTGGCTCGGCGATCGCCTGCATGCGGGTAACGGAAATATCCAGTGCGCCATCAACCTGTCCGGCGCGTCCATCGGCTCCCCCGAATGTCTTGCCACCATCAAGGAGCATATCGCCCGCCATGACATCCCGCCGCAGCTGCTCTGCTTCGAAATAACCGAGACCGCCGCCATGTCGGATCCCGACGCGGCCCGTGCCTTTATCGAAGAGCTGCGCAGCATCGGCTGCCACTTTGCGCTGGACGACTTTGGCAGTGGCCTGTCGTCGTTCGGCTATCTCAAGCGCCTGCCGGTGGATTATCTGAAGATCGACGGTATCTTCGTGCGCGACATGAGCAACAACGAGATCGATCAGGCAATGGTGGCCTCAATCAACCATATCGCCCACATCATGGGCCTGAAAACCGTCGCCGAGTTTGTCGAGGACCAGGCCACACGCGACCTGCTTGGCGATATCGGTGTCGACTTTGTGCAGGGGTATCTGGTCAGCAAACCCGCACCGCTGGAGCAGCTGGGCCGTGTCCGCGTGATGCCGCGATAACGGGCAGCAGAACCGCTGTAACGGGGCAGAAACCTTTCCTTAATACAATGCGCCGGCGTTCAGAGATATGGAGCCAGCGCCATGACCCACTCGCCGTTTTACCAGAATATCCGCGCCCAGTATGAAGAGTTTCTAACCGGGGCGGCCGCGGCCCTGTGCCCCTCTGACGTACTCCGTATCGACCTGCACTGCCATGACGCCAACAGCGACGTGCCGGACGAACTCTGGGGCCGCCTGTTGCGGCTTCCAGAAACCTGGCTGACCACCGACGAGTTGGTTGAAGCGCTGGACCGTGCCGGCACCGACGTGGTGACCATCACCAACCACAACAACGCCCGCTCCTGCTGGAGTCTAAAGCAGGCTGATAAGCCGGTACTGACCGGCACAGAATTCACCTGCCACTTTCCCGGCGAGCCACTGAGCATCCACGTACTGATCTACGGCTTCAGCCCCGAGCAGGAGCAGGAGCTGCACGACCTGCGCCATGATATCTACGCGTTCTGCGCCTACGCCCGGCGCCACGACCTGCCCACCGTGCTGCCGCATCCGCTGTTTTTCTACTCCCACGGCGACGCGGTTGATCCCGGCATCCTGGAGCGTTTCGCCCTGCTGTTTGAGCGCTTCGAAGTGCTCAACGGCCAGCGCGGCTACTGGCAGAACCTGCTGACCCTGCGCTGGGTCGAGAGTCTGACGCCGGAGAAGATCGATGCCTGGGCGGTCAAGCACGGCATCGATCCAAAAGATTTCTGCCGTAACCCCTACCGCAAGCATCTGACCGGCGGTTCCGACGACCATAACGGGCTGTTCGCGGGCCGCTGCGGCACCCTGCTTGAAATTCCCAACCTGCAGCAACGCCTGGCGGCGGGAGAAACCCGCGAGGAGCTGGCCCTGGAGGCGCTGCGTGCAGGTCGCACTGCACCTTACGGTTTCGTTGGTGAAGAGGAAAAAATGACCACGGCGTTTCTCGACTACTTCGCCCAGGTCGTGATCCACATGAAAGACCCGGGCCTGCTGCGGATGCTGCTGCACAAGGGCTCGCTACAGGACCGCATGATCTGCCTGGCGCTGAGCAACCTGTTGCAGGAGCTCAAGCGCCACAAATACACCCTGACCTTCCTGGATACCTTCCACCAGGCACTTAAAGGCAAAAAACCGAAGCTGCTGCTCAACCTCGGTGTCAGCAAAGAGTTCAAGCCGATTCTGAATATCATCAAACGCATTGCTAAAACCCAGCGTACCGAGCCGGAGCGTTTCCCTGAAGAACTGCGCCAGTCTATCCCGGAGCTTCACCGCCTGATCAGCCACACCTTCTTTACCCGGGTGCATGACGAACTGGCCCGTATCGATCGCGACGCCCTGGCCGATATGCCGCTCGAAGAGATGGTCAGGATGATGGAGGTGCCGACCCACTTCCGCGCACTGTTCTCCGGTGAAAAGAGCAACGGCAAGGATATGTCCCAGATCGACCTGGGCAAGATGCTCGACAAGCTGACCTTCCCGGCACTGTCCGCGTCGGTCGTCGCCGGTGCCGCGTTTGCCAGCACCCAGGTACTCTACTCAAACCGCGGCTTCCTCGACCGTCTCGCCGCCGATATAGGCGCCACCGAGCACCCTAAGCGGGTGCTCTGGCTCACCGACACCTTTGCCGATCGTAACGGCGTTTCTTCAGCGCTGCGCGATACCCTGACCCAACTGCAGAAGTCGGATCTGCCGATCGACCTGCTGGTGTGCCACCCCACGCTCAAACCCCAGCCTCACCTGCAGGTGATCCGCCCGCTGACCCAGTTCCAGTTCAACCAGCTGGGCGAGCAGACGATCCACGTACCGGATCTGCTGGAGGTGCAGAAACTGTTCGAGTACGGCGGCTATGACCGCATCATCTGCTCCACCGAACTGTGCATGGGACCGGTGGCGCTGTACCTGAAACACGCCTACTCGGTACCCGCCTGGTTCTACATGCACACCGACTGGCTGGAGTTCATCAACCGCAAGGTGCGCATGGACCAGTCGATCCAGGATCGTATCCGCCGCCTGATTCGCGCCTTTTACCAGCAGTTCGATGGTATTTTCGTACTCAACGAGGAGCATCGCGACTGGCTCACCGGCCCGGATATGGAGCTGCAGGAAGAGCGCGTCAAACTGACCGCCCACTGGGCCGGCGTCGGCTCGGAGATCGCCAGTCTGCAACCACGACCGGTTAACGATGCGCCGATCCTGCTCTATGTCGGACGTCTCAGTGAAGAGAAAGGCGTACTGGACCTGCCCAAAATCTGGCAACAGGTAAAAGCCGAACACCCGGAGGCGCAGCTATGGGTCGCCGGCAGCGGCCCGGCCGAGGAGAAACTGCGCAGGGCCGCACCGGATGCCACCTATTTCGGCTGGCTGGAACAGAGCCAGGTTCCGCAGCTTTACCAGCAGGCGGACCTGCTGTTGCTGCCCTCGCGCTTCGATACCTTCGGTTGTGTGATTCTGGAAGCGATGAGCTCTGGCCTGCCGACCCTGGCGTACAACTGCAAGGGCCCGCGCTCGATCATTCAGCACCGTCTGAGTGGCTTGCTGGCCGAGGACTGCGAAGAGATGGGCGAACTTGCGGTTGAGTACCTCGCCAGCGCGGAAAAACAGGGCCGCATGCGGGTGGGCGCCCTGTCCCGCTGCCTGGATTACTCACCGCAGAAGATACTCGGCCAGTTACTTCAGGACCTGGGGCTGGAGCCAGAGCAGAAAGCCCCGTCTCGAGCGCAGGTCCACAAACCCCGCCTGCGACTGGAAGAAACACAGAAGTAGTCGACCCAAATCTCGAACCCAGGGCGGACAGGGTCGGCACTGACCCGGCCGCCTTGGCCTATCTGCACCGCCCCGACACAACGCTGTTCAACCGATAAACCTCCTGATCCTGAAGAATCTGCCTGAAGGGTTGATAGTGGGTAAGATCAGGATTGAACAAACGGTTGCGGGCTGGCCGAAGATTGAAGATGATCAACGAAGTGCAACCCTGGCGTTGCCACACGGAGAACAGCCCTGGAGCGGGATAATGAAGAAAGAGATGATTAATCTGTCCTGGTGGGTTGCACGCTCAACCCACTCCCTTGCCGCTATCGTATTTATGCTCGGGATAATCGCATCAGCAGTGATGGCACTCCTGTATGGATTCTCAAAGCTGGACTCGGAATACATTACCGATGAAATGGCCACTAGCCTGTTTGCCTGGTTGAAAGTTTCAGGCGCATGCGCGGTTGTGGCTCTGGCGGCTTATCTTGTTTTATTGCCGTTCATTCCGTTGCTAAGAGTTTTATCTCGCAGGGATATAATCGATTTGGAAAGAAATTTCCCAAGCTGTGCCTATGCCAAAGTGCTGGGTTTTTACACCGAGGTTGGCACCATCAATCAGATCACCGTCAATCGGATGCGAAGAGAGAGCGAAGAAAACGACCTGGAGATTCTTCGCCAGCGTTATCTCGGCAACAGGGAGTAGTTAATCAACGCCAGGCTCCGGCACTGCGTTGTTATCTTTAAACAAGGCGTCCCGCTTTATTTGAACCTGCATCGATGATGCGGGAGATTATTCAAAAGCGACGGAGACCGACCCCATTTCTCTGAAAAAAGCCCATTGGCCAGGAGCGCAATGGGCTTTTCACTTATCCTATTAACGCCAATCAGGTCGCCCAGATACGCGGCGGTTCCGCGTCGCGTCCCGCGACTGACGGCCTGACGGCACACCAGACGGCGGTCATCAGCTTGAGCATCGGCTCGGCGCCCCGCCCCAGCAGTCGCACCACGATCGCCTGATCCACCCGAGTAGCACCGACCTCCAGCGGCAGGTCCGCCTGGGTGTCGATCGCCGCGCGGGTCAATGCCAGCAGATTGTCAAAATCAGCCTTCTCATCGCCCGGCACAATCAGCATCGTGGCCTGCATCGGGTAGCCGCGCATACCGGCGCTGGCTTGAACCAGGGCAATGCCCTCGGTTCGCAGCTGATCGATGATCACCAGATCGCCATCCACACTGAGGCGGGTGGTGGCATCGACCCGACCCTCGGTAAAGGCCTCATCGATCACCGGCCGACCCAGGCACTGGATATCCCAGCCGATAAACCGGGCTCCGGGCTCCAGCTCGATACGGGTTTCGACCCTGGCCTGGGCATCCGGAAAAAAGATGTTTTCCTGCGGCATCCACTCCAGCAGCCCGTCTTTCTCCACACTCAGACGCTGGACCTGAGTCGCCAGGCGCCCGCCCGAGCGGTAGAACTTGGTAGCGCCGGGCGTGGTGATCAGTGCACTGGCATTCGCTTCCACATGAACAGCAATATCCAGGCTGTCACTACCGACAACTCCACCCGGAGGATGCAGAAGATAGGTGTGACACACCGCATCGCCTTCCGGGTAAAACGGACGCTGCACCGCCAATGGCCCTTTGCGCTCCCGTTCAACGATACGTGTTTTCTCTCCCCGACAGGCGAAGCGTAGCTTCAGCAGCGCCTCCCAGCCATGAGCGGTTGCCGCCATGTTCATCCAGTTATCCTTAGTTTTTCAGACAGGCTTTTGACGAAAGTGATTACAACCCGGCGCGCAAAGCAGCCAGGATTCCCCGTTCCACGCCGTGACAAAGCCGAAACTTTACACCATTTGTCTCAACCAAGACCAATCCTCAACTAATCGCTCAGGCCGATGCGCAACGGCTGGCCGATCAGGCCTCAAAACCCGAACCGGTCTTTCAATGAGTAATACCAGGCACCCAGGGCACTCAGTGGTGCCTGGAATCGGTGTCCGCCCGGGAAGGGATAGTGTTTGAGGGACGCAAAGGCATCAAAGCGTTTCGGCTCGCCAAGTATTTTTTCGCACAACAGGCGCCCGGCCAGGTGGGTGTAGGTAACGCCGTGACCACTGCAGCCCTGGGAGTATAGAACATTGCCGTCCAACTCGCCGACCTGGGGCAGGCGCGAGAGGGTCATCAGGAAGTTGCCGGTCCAGCAGTAATCGATTTTGACACCTTTCAGCTGGGGAAAGGTTTTCAGCAATTTGGGCCGGATCAGCCGCTCGATATCGCTGGGATCCCGGGCACCGTATACCACACCACCGCCGTACAGCAGTCGCTTGTCAGCTGACAGGCGATAGTAGTCCAGCAGGTAGTTACAATCCTCGACACAGTAATCGTTCGCAATCAGCGCTGCGGCCTGTTCGTCGCTGAGCGGCTCAGTGGCGACGACCTGGGTTCCGCAGGGCATCGATTTCGCGCGCAGCTCCGGCACCAGCTCGCCAAGGTAAGCGTTACCGGCCAGCACCAGAGTTTTGGCACGCACCCGGCCACGCTCGGTTTCAACCACGGGGTTGGCGCCCGGGATCAGTGTGCGCACCTGCGATTGCTCAAAAATGCGGCCACCGAGCCTGCGCACCACCGCCGCCTCACCGAGGGCAAGGTTCAGCGGGTGAATATGACCACCGCCCTGGTCCAGTAACCCGCCGACATAACGTTCGCTGGCCACTTCGCGCCGGATTGCCCCGGCGTCGAGCAGTTCCAGCCTGTCATAGCCGTAGCGTTCCCAGAGTGCCTTCTGGTGCTCCAGCTCGGCCATCTGCCTGGGATTTAGAGCCGCGAATATGCCGCCCTCCTTGAGGTCACAGTCGATACCGTAGCGGGCCACCAGCTCACGAATAATGCGGCCACCTTCGAACGCCATCGGCCCCAGCTGATCGGCAACTGCCTGGCCAGCCGTGCGTTCAATGACGTCGATATCCCGGCTGTAGCTGTTGACGATCTGCCCGCCGTTACGCCCGGACGCACCCCAACCAACCCTGGCCTGCTCCAGTACCACCACATCCAGGCCACGCTCCAGCAGGTGGATGGCCGTGGACAGGCCGGTATAGCCGGCACCGACAATGCACACATCGCAGCTGATCTCGCCGTCCAGGGAGACCGGCTCCGCCGTCTGCACCGCCGAGGCGGCATAGTACGAGGTCGGGTATTCAAATGCGGGTGACCGAGTCAATTCACTACTCCCATGCCTCTCGGGTTACACACTCGAGTTAAAAGACTTACACGCTTAACAACAGAAATTCGCGCTCCCAGGAACTGATCACGCGCTTGAAGTTTTCATGCTCTGCCCGCTTCACGGCGGCATAACCATCGATAAAGGCATCACCGAGGTATTTCCGTGCCGCCTCTGAATCCTCCAGATACTCCACCGCACTTTCGATGGTGACCGGCAGCTGGAAGCTCTCCAGATCATACGCCCGCCCGGTGCAGGGCTCGGAAGGCTCGATCTTTTCGACCATGCCGATGTAACCGCAGAGCAGGCTGGCGGCGATCGCCAGGTAGCTGTTGGCATCGGCACCGGCGAGGCGGTTTTCCAGGCGCTGGTTTTGCGCATCGGATTCCGGGATCCGCAGTCCGCAGGTACGGTTGGCGTGGCCCCAGGCCATGTTGACCGGTGCCGAGGTATCGGGAAGGAAACGGCGGAACGAGTTGACGTTGGGGGCCAGCAGCAACAGCAGCTCCGGAATATAGCGCTGCATCCCGCCGATATGGTGGCGGAACAGCTGGCTCATGCTGCCATCCTCTTCACTGAAGATGTTGCGCCCGGTGTTAACGTCGATAATGCTCTGGTGCAGGTGCATCGCGCTGCCGGGTTCATTACTGATCGGCTTGGCCATGAATGTGGCCAGTACACCATGCTTCATGGCTGCCTCACGCATGGTGCGCTTGAACACCTGTACATGGTCGGCCAGGGTCAGCGGGTCACCGTGGAGAAAATTGATCTCCATCTGCGCCGTACCCTCTTCATGGATCAGCGTATCGATCTCCAGCCCCTGATATTCGCACCAGTCGTACATATCCTCGAACAGGGGGTCGAACTCATTGGCGGCTTCGATGGAGAAAGACTGGCGCCCGGACTCCTGCCGGCCTGAACGTCCGATCGGCGGCTGCAGCGGTACATCGGGGTCATCGCTACGTTTGGTCAGGTAGAACTCCATCTCCGGTGCGACTACCGGCTTCCAGCCCTTGGCTTCATAGAGCGCCAGCACTTTCTTCAGTACATTGCGCGGCGAGAGCTCGGTAGGTTTGCCGTCACGGCTATAGGTATCGTGAATCACCTGCGCGGTGGGTTCATCGTTCCAGGGCAGCAGAAACACCGCATCCGGATCCGGCTGGCAGACCATGTCGATATCGGCCGGGTCGAGCAGCGAATAATAGATCTCGTCATCGACCCAGTCACCGGTGACCGTCTGCAGCAGCACACTCTCGGGCAGGTGCATGCCCCGCTCGTAGAGAAACTTGTCTACCGGCGCGATCTTGCCCCTGACTATGCCGGTCAGATCGCTGACAACACACTCCACTTCGGTGACCTGGTTCTCCTTGAGCCAGGTAGCGAGCCGCTGCATGTATAACCCCCAGTTGTTTGATACCGTTACGGATTTTCGGATGACGTTACAACCAAAGTCGGTGCTGCGCAATCACAGCGCATAACGCAGACAGCAAGTCCATACCCACCCAGGCATATTGACTTTAACCATGGCTTGGCATTCACTCGTGGGGTCGGAACCAACGGGTTCTGAGCTTTAAATGGTGGAACATGAACGATCATACATCCGGGTGGTTGGAGCTACCCGATCCGGCTGAGGCCGAAACCTTTCTTAAGCAACACCCCGATCTGCAATTTGTCGATCTGCTGATAGCCGATATGAACGGTATCGTCCGTGGCAAACGTATCGACCGATCCGCCCTGAAGAAAGTCTTTGAAAAAGGCGTGGCACTACCCGCGTCTCTTTATGGACTGGATATTCTTGGCGAAACGGTCGAAAGCACCGGGCTTGGACTCGAAATAGGCGAGGCCGACCATATCTGCTACCCGATTCCCGGCTCGCTGACCATGGAATCCTGGCAGAAGCGCCCCATCGCGCAGCTGCTGATGACCATGTACGAAGACGAGGAAACGCCCTTTTACGCTGACCCGCGCACGGTGCTCAAACGTGTGCTGCGCCGCTTCGAAGAGCTCGGCCTGACCCCAGTCACCGCGTTCGAGCTGGAGTTTTACCTGATCGATCAGGAAAACATCAACGGCAAGCCGCAGCCGCCGAAATCCCCGATCTCCGGCAAACGTCCGGAAAGCGTGCAGGTGTACTCGATTGATGAGCTGGACGAGTACGCGGACTTCCTGTCCGACGTAATCGAATCCGCGCGTCAGCAGGGCCTGCCGGCGGATACCATCGTCGCCGAGTCGGCACCGGGCCAGTTTGAGATCAACCTCAAGCATGTGGACTGCCCGATCCGCTCCTGCGATAACGCCACGCTGCTGCGTCGCGTGATCAAAAGCGTGGCCTACGACCATGAGATGGATACCACCTTCATGGCCAAGCCCTACGCCGAGCAGGCCGGAAACGGCATGCATCTGCATATCAGCCTGGTGGACGAGAACGGCAACAACGTTTTTGCCCTCGATGAAGAAACGGAAACACCCAACGACACCATGCGCTGGGCGCTGGGCGGGCTGCTCGAGATGATGGACGACTACATGGCGATCCTGAGTCCGAACATCAACTCCTACCGCCGTTTCAGCCAGGGTTTCTATGTACCGACCTGGCCCTGCTGGGGGATCGAGAACCGTACCACGGCTCTGCGTATTCCGGCCGGCGAGCCGGAAGCGACCCGCATCGAGCACCGCCTGGCCGGTACCGACGCCAACCCCTATCTGCTGATGGCGGCCATGCTGGCCTCTATTCACTACGGTATCACCCACAAGATCGAGCCGCCGGCACCGATCGAGGGCAACGCCTACGAGCAGCAGGAAGTGGTATTGCCCAACAACCTGCGCGATGCCCTGCGCGAGCTGGAAAGCTCCGGCATGATGCGTGACTATCTTGGCGACGATTTCCTTAACATCTTCATCGCCTGCAAGGAACATGAGGTAGAACAGTTCGAGCAGACCATCTCGGATCTGGAATACGCCTGGTACCTGCACACGGTGTAACCAAAAAAGGGCGGCTACTTTCGCAGTGGCCGCCCCTTCTTGCCGAATATTCATTAAGCCCGCATCGGGCCTAGCCTTGTCCCAGCAGTGCCAGCGTTTTGCTGTCGCTCTCACCGCTGAAATACTGCGCCAAAATCCGGTGAAACACCGATCCTTCCTCCGAAATCTGTGCAAACAGAGTGACGCAGGAACGCAGTTTCATATCATCCGGCATACCGAGAATATCCCGTGCGCTTCGCCCCCTGAGCGCCAGCAGCGCCTCACAGCATTCGAGCAGATGAGGACCAAGCAGAGGATGCGCAAGGTAAGCGCGAGCTTCGTCCAGTGAGCTGATTTCGTAGCGCTGCGCCGTGCTGCTGCGCCCCAAACCCGCGTACTGGGGGAATATATACCAGATCCAGTGGGAGCGTTTACGCCCATCCCTGAGCTCATACAGCGCGCTCCGGTAATCCCGCGCCTGGGCTTCAACAAAGCGATCCAGGTTATAACGATCCTTTTCCGGCATCCGTTGCTATCCTCAAATTTGGCGTTGCTGACACCTCGGTGAAACCTTTTACCCCTAAACGTTATTATCTTTTAGCAGAATAACCCAGGCGACGCCCTATCGTTTAACAAAGGGCCCGCGATTACTCAGCGTTGATGGATTATTTAAGGAGGACCTGATGGCTTTATCGTTTCAGGAGGAAAATGAACTGATCAACCTGGTCCGGGAAGTTGCACGCAAGGAGATCTGTCCCCGCTTCAGGCGACTTTCCGCCGATACAATCCGCTCCAAGGCGACCTTTGACGACCTGGTTACCGAGGCGGATATCGCCTGTGAAAACGCCATCACTGCAGCGGTACGCGAGCTGCTGCCCGGCGCCGCCATTATCGGTGAAGAAGCTGTCGCCGCAGACCCGACAGTGATCGATTCCATCGCCGGCGCAGAACAGGCAGTAATCATTGACCCGGTGGACGGCACCTGGAACTTCGCCAACGGTCTGGCCACTCACGGCGTCCTGCTGGCGGTCACCGAAGGGGAAAACACAATATTCGGCCTGCTCTACGACCCGGTCATGGACGACTGGGTTATTGCCCGTCGCGGCGGCGGCAGCTGGTACTGCAGCCCGGACAGTGAACCACTGCGATTGCAGGTAAGCCGAGAGAAAGCGCTGGAGGATATGACCGGCTTCGCCTCGGCGTTCAACTTTCCGATTGTCCGCCGCAGCGCCGCCAGTGAAGCGCTGCTGGGGTTCTCCCGCGCCTACAGCCTGCGCTGCGCCTGCCATGAATACAGGGTGCTGACTCACGGCCAGGTGGATTTCATGATCAACGCCAGCGCCAAGCCCTGGGACCACGCCGCCGGCGCTCTGGCGGTGCAGGAAGCCGGCGGCGCCGTAGGCATGCTCGACGGCCGTGACTACTCCCCGCTGATCAAGGATGGCTGCATTCTCGCCGCTAACTCGCAACACGCGCTTGAAGCGATCCGCAGCCATTTGCGACGCCATCTGTAATCAGCATACCCATAACACTCAACACTGCGTAAAATGGCGCGATGAGTATTTTATTTAAAGAGATCGACTCTCAACCCTCGCCAATCGGCACCATATCCCTGCGCCGCCGCCGGATTCCCGTCATGGGTGACCAGGACATCTATGAAGTGAAACTCGGCGACGAGTTCCTGATGTCCAGTTACTTTGTTGATGGCGAAGTGGCCCTGTCCAACCTGGGGCTGGCCCCGCTTGCGGGTGACAACCTGTCGGTTGTAGTCGGCGGTCTGGGCCTCGGCTATACCGCCGAAGCGGTGCTTAAACATGCCAATGTAGGCGAGCTGATGGTGGTGGAATACCTGCCGCCGGTGATCGGCTGGCATCAGCAGCACAAGGTGCCGCTGGGCCAGGTACTGACCGATGACTCCCGCTGCCGCCTGGTGCAGGGCGACTTCTTCGCCCTCAGCGCCACTCAGGAAGGCTTCGACCCAGAGGCCCCGGGCCGCAAGCTCGATGCTATTCTGCTGGATATCGACCACTCCCCCCGCGCCCTTCTCAACGACGCCAGCAAACCCTTTTACAGCGACGCGGGCATAGCGCAACTGGCCACCCACCTGAAACCGGGCGGCGTGTTCGGTTTCTGGTCCACCGACGTACCGGACCAGCCCTTTACCGACCTGCTGCAGAGCGTGTTCAGCGAGGTCCAGGTTCACGAAGTGGCGTTCCACAATCCGTTCCAGAGCGAAGCCGCTACCAATACCGTGTACGTGGCGATTCTCTAGGCTGTTCCGCCTGGCTTACCAAGCCAGGCGTCTCAATGTTAACGATAAGGCGGCAGCCGACGGCCCGCTAAGCTAACGTTGCGGAAAACACTACCGCGCCCACTGCCTTGGAGCCTTTGCAGATATCTGAAAATATTTGCTGCAGATGCTTGCCTTGAGCGCTGCAGGCCATTGACAGTGACATTGGATATAAAGTGGCGGCCCATCCGATAGGCATAACAGGCCAGCCCCTATTAAACGCCTTGGGTAAAACGGGCATCTATATCTGCCCTACACCTCGTAAAGCGGACTATCGACTCAACCAGGTTGATGCGAATTTTCGGCACAGAGCCGCCATCAAACCTCCTACTGGTAAGAGACTGCAGCAAATACCGGACATTGCGGTGATCGGCCCAGGCCGTCACTTTCACCCCGAACCAGTCGCTCGTGACTGATACCTATGCTTATAGTGAAGACGTGATGGCCTGGATAAATAATGGGCATTTATTTTTTGGTTTTAAGTGGCTAAGAACCTAACAGCAGGATCATTTTATCCGACTTCAGTGTTTTACTGCCGAGGCTTTTGTAACCTGGTTTGGTGTTCCGAAAAGTATCAGCGCTAACGAGGTCACTGAGGTTAAACCGAAGCCCAACAGCAAAGGAATAATCGTGCCATCAAAGCTCATCCCTACCGCTCCACCGACCAACACCCCGATCAACATCGTCGAAGCGCCTATAACGCCTGAAGCTATCCCAGCCATATGTCCAAATGGTTCCATAGCTAGCGCGTTGATGTTGCCGAAAAGTAATCCCAAACAGAAGGTACTCACCGTCATCATCATAATAAAGCCAGCCAAGGACACCGCTATTACACCGGAAGCAACCAACGCGGCTTCAGCCAGCGAAAGCGTGCCCAAAATCATAAGCACTCGGGTAACTAATGTACGAATTTCAAACCGGTAAACCAGACGACTGTTTAAAAACGAAGAGAAGCCAACACCCAGAGCGATGAGCGCAAAATAAACGGGGAACATTGCACCGGCGTCGTAGATCCCTTGCATTATTCCCTGTACTGAGGTCAAAAAGGCGATTATTGAAGAGTGAGACAACCCCGCAACCAGGATATAAGCCAATGCTACGCGATGTGATATAACCTCCTTCATCCCCAGCATCACCGGTTTTAACGAAAGGGGCCGCTGATTTTCAGGTTTCAGCGTTTCCACCTGACGCATCGCAAACCAGACCAACAGCGCCAGGCAGATGACACCTAACAATCCAAAAATGGCGCGCCATCCAGCGAATAGAAGCACCGCCTGGCCAACTAACGGTGCAACAACCGGGCTGAAAATAAATATTGTCATTACCAAAGACAGCACCCGCGCCATCTCAGCACCGGAATACTGGTCACGAATAATCGTTACCACCATGACACGCGGCCCCGCCGCCCCTACCCCCTGGAGTACGCGTCCGAATAACATCAACTCGAAGCTCTGAGCGAAGGTGCTGATTGCGGTACCTGCCAGCATCAATGCCAAGCCTAGATAAACTGCAGGCTTGCGCCCAATGGCATCGGCAATCGGCCCATAAAACAGCTGTCCAACCCCCAGCCCAACCATTATCGAGGTAAGGACCATCTGGTAGCGGTTGTTATCCAACGCATCCAGCTCCAAACCAATCTGATGCAATGCAGGCAACATCGAATCAACAAACAGTGCCGTCAAGCACATCATCGTCGCCATCAGTAGTAGGAATTCGACGCGAATACTCGATTTGCTCATATAGAGTCTCTGGTAATAACCTTGAAAACAATTGCTTTTGGTGCGCATTGTTAACAACGATAACAAATATTTTACGAGAATCTATGCTAATTCCAGGCCTTATTGGAACAAATCAGATTACTAATATCTTGAAATAATGGAGTCGCGAACTGAATCGTCCCGAGCCTGCCAAAGGCTTTCAGTACTCATTATCAGTCATGAGTGGCCGCTTCGCGCCGATCATTGAAAACTGGTGAGTGTCCACCCCGAGAGCCGCCAGAGCGTTATTAACTCGAAGCTGATTACGGGCGAGATTCCATCGCAGTGAAGTGTCTGGACGACTGTGACCGGTTCAGAGCTGTAGGAGAAAGAGGATTGGTGAGTACTGATCACAAAGCCGTGCAAGAGTCGCCCGGATTGTTATTTTTATTGCCAGCCGCCTATATCTAGGAGCGCCAGGCTCTGTGATCAGCTAAGCCTCATTGTTATTTTTGTTCGAGGCGATTTGTCTATTCCTGCCCGGCTGTTTTTATTTTTGTTGCCGCCGGGCGATCTAAGACCGTCGTTGTTGTTGTGCGCCTATACTAGGCAGATCGCGTGCCAATTTCTTAAATCTTTGTTTTTATTATATTTATTACCTTAATCCTTCTGACTGTTACGTTTGCGAGCTGAAGGTTGTTTCCATTCGCTACGGTTTAAGCAGTTCGGCATGGGTAGGAAGGTAACACACTGTTTTGGTAACACCGGGTTGCGGTGCTGCCTCTGTTTTTATCCTTCCGTACTTCGGGTCGTCAGTAGGCCTCTGTCATTTTAACGCTTGAGATTTTTTAGTGGAGCCATGCGCCAGTGATTGCTCCGTGCCTATAGCTCGCCAGGGCGATTACATCATAGGGCACAGCCAAAATCCGCTTCGTGCCAACAGCGGTCGATGCGCTAGCCCTGTCTATTCTGGCAGCCTTGGGCCGAACGTGACGCCCTCCTCCCGAACTCCCGCAATGCCTCCTATGTGATACTGATTCTCCTCGACAGAAGATTTCATAGTTACACCGCGCTGCGAGCACGCACTGGTGGCCAAGAACGTTCTTAACCTTGATCACTCCCCACAGACCGCAAAAATCAAAAGCTTGTGTTAGGCTCAAACAGATTATGAGTCGGCCGGCGCGCTGGTGCCCGGAGCTTTACCGCAGAAGAAAACGACAGGGAGATGACCTGATGACCCGCTACCTGATCCCCCTGCTGGGGTTGTGCCTTACCGCCTCGGTCCAGGCTGAGTCGATCGTTGTTTCCTCCAAGATCGACACCGAGGGCAGCCTGCTCGGCAATCTGATCTATCAGCGCCTCGATAATGCAGGTCTGGAGGTGGAGAACCGAGTTCAGCTTGGCGGTACCCCCATCGTTCGCAAGGCGATCACCTCCGGCGAGATCGATATCTACCCCGAATACACCGGCAACGCCGCATTCTTCTTCAATCAGGCGGACGACCCGGTATGGAAATCGTTCGAGGCCGGCTATGAGAAGGCGAAACAGCTGGATTACGACGCCAACAACATTGTCTGGCTCACCCCCGCGGATGCCAACAACACCTGGGCGATCGCGGTACGCCAGGAGGTTGCCGATGCAGGCAAGCTCGCCAGCATGAGCGACTTCGGCCGTTTCGTCAGTGAAGGCGGCACGATCAAGCTGGCAGCGTCAGCAGAGTTTGTATCCAGCCCGGCGGTGCTGCCCGCGTTTCAGCAGACCTATGGATTCAGCCTGAACGACTCTCAACTGCTGGTGCTCTCCGGCGGCAATACCGCGGCTACCATCAAGGCCGCCGCGCTGCAGACCGATGGCACCAATGCCGCCATGGTGTACGGTACCGATGGCGCCATCTCCGCCGTCGGCCTGGTGGTAATGGCCGATGACAAGGGCGTGCAACCGGTTTACGCACCGACGCCGATCATCCGCGAGGAGGTGCTGAACGCTCACCCTGAGATTGCGGAGCTGCTGGCACCGGTGTTCGAATCCTTCGACCTGGAAACCCTGCAGGCGCTAAACGCTCGCATCGCCATCGGCGGCGAGAACGCCAGCGATGTGGCTGCCAGCTATCTTGAGGAACTCGGACTAGCAAACTAGTGCTTTTTCCTGATCACCGCGTCGACCGACTTGGGCTGACCCTCGCGCTGGCCAGCCTGATTGCGCTGACCCTGCTGCCGCTGGTCAACCTGCAGCCCAACCGGATTATGCCGGGCCAGGGCATCGCGCTCAGTGAGCTTTGGCAGCAGCGCGGGTTCCTCCTGTTTCTTCCCGCCCTGCTGCTGGCCCTGCTCAGCGCTGTTTTTTCCCGCCGCTTCTGGCCCCGGCTGATTCTCAACGCGCTGGCGTTGCTGCTATTGATCAGCGCCGTGGGTTCCAGCACCGGAGCCCTGCTGGAAAACCAGGGACCTTTTGCCCGGGTGTCCCTGGGCAGCGGTTTCTGGGCACTGCTACTGCTGCTCGGTCTGCTGATGACCGATGCGCTGGTTAAACTGCGGATGACACCCCTGCCCCGTCTCGCGCTGGTAGCGACCTACCTGGCACTGCTGTTTTCCCTGCTCGCCAGCGGGCTCTGGGACCAGATTTCGCTGATGCTGGAATACCGTAATCAGGAGCGTTTCTGGCAACAGGGAGGCCGGCATCTGCTGCTGGTCGCGGGGAGCATTCTGCCTGCCCTGCTGATCGGCGTGCCCCTCGGCATCCGCTGCCACCGCTCAGAACGTCTGCGCGCGGCTGTGCTGCCGGTATTGAGCCTGCTGCAGACGATCCCGAGCCTGGCTATGTTCGGCCTGCTGATGATCCCGTTAAGCCTGCTGGCCGCTGCCTTTCCGCTGCTGTCAGAGTTCGGTATCCGGGGCATAGGCGCCGCGCCTGCGCTTATCGCACTGTTTCTGTATTCGCTCCTACCGATCGTCAGTAATACCGCCGCCGGCTTCGACGGACTGGATCCGGCGATTCTGCAGGCGGCCAGGGGGATGGGCATGAGCCGCAGGCAACGGCTCTGGCAGGTCGAGCTGCCACTGGCACTGCCGGTGATGCTCTCTGGCCTGCGCATCGTGCTGACCATGAATATCGGCCTGGTGGCCGTGGCCGGTTTGATCGGTGGTGGTGGCTATGGCACCTATATCTTTCAGGGGCTGGGCCAGACCGCCACCGACCTGGTTCTGCTCGGCACCTTGCCCACCATTCTGCTGGCGTTTGTGGCGGCGATGGTGATCGATACCCTGATCGCGCTGACACAGAGGGAGAACTGATGATCGAGCTTAAGCACCTCAGCCGCGTGTTTGGCGAGCAGAAAGCGGTGGACGACCTGAATCTAACGGTCAATACCGGTGAGATCTGCGCCCTGATCGGCACCTCCGGCTGCGGCAAATCCACCACGCTGAAAATGATCAACCGGCTGATCGAACCGAGCAGCGGCACGGTGCTGATCGATGGCGAGGATATCCGTGAACAGCGCCCCGAGCAGTTAAGACGACGGATAGGTTACGCGATTCAGGGCGTGGGGCTTTTTCCTCATCGTACCGTCTATGAAAATATTGCCACGGTCCCGCGCCTGCTCGGCTGGAGTGAGCAAAAGATCGACGACCGGGTACGCGAGCTGCTGGAACTGCTGAAGATGGAGTTTGATACCTTTGCCCATCGCAAGCCAAACCGTCTATCCGGTGGCGAACAGCAGCGCATCGGCGTCGCCCGCGCCCTGGCCGCCAAACCCGACCTGATGTTGATGGACGAACCGTTCGGTGCCCTGGACCCGCTGACCCGCGAACGCCTGCAACTGGAACTCAAACAGATACAGCGGCTGCTGGGCATTACGCTGATCATCGTCACTCACGATATCGAGGAAGCGATCCGGCTGGCGGACAGGATCGCGGTGATGGATGGCGGCAAGCTGCTGCAACAGGCCACGCCGGAGGAACTGCTGCGCAACCCCCGAGAAGGCTTTGTCAGTAACCTGGTGGGCGGTGAAGAACGCGCCCTGAGGTTGCTGTCCCTGCGCACTATCGCGGACCTGATGGAAAAGCCGGAAAATTTTGACCTGGGTGACCAAACACCCAGTATCGAAGCCAGCGCCACCCTGCGCGATGCCCTGGCGCGGCAGATCTGGCAACAGAGCCCGGTGCTGCGCGTTACCTCCGAGAACGGTGATACCTGCGGCGCCATCAGCATGGAGCGGCTGCTCAGTATCGGCCAAAGGCCGCAAGAGCCGGGCACGGAGGCCTGAATGAGCGGCAAAAACATCTGGCGGCACTGGCGCGGCGCCCTGATCCCCCTGCTGCTTCTCGTCTGGCTAACCCTGGGCAGTGACAGCCTCAATCCGCTGCTGGAGCCGCTTGCGCCTGCCAACGCACCGGCCATCTATGCCCGCGACAGCTTTATCGATCTGGTAGGCTGGCATCTGCTTCTGGTCGTGATCGCCATCGCCGCCGCCTCGGTTATCGCCATACTGGCGGCGGTCCTTGTCAGCCGCCCCAGTGGCAGCGACTTTCTCCCCCTTGCCCGCGCCCTGGCCAACCTGGGCCAGACACTGCCGCCGGTGGCCGTCCTCGCCCTGGCCGTGCCGGCCGTCGGCTTCGGCTCCTGGCCCACACTGATCGCCCTGTTCCTTTACGGCCTGCTGCCGGTGTTTGAAAACACCCTGGCCGGTTTGAGCGAAGTTCCGGAGACCGTCAAAGAGGCCGCGCGCGGCCTCGGTCTGAGTGGTGTGCAACGCTTCTGGCAGGTGGAACTGCCATTGGCCCTGCCGCTGATCATCACCGGTATGCGCCTGTCGGTCATTATCAGCATCGGCACAGCGACCATCGGCTCAACCGTCGCCGCCAAAGGACTCGGTGAAGTGATCATCGCCGGCATCCTCACCGATAACCTCGCCTTCGTGCTACACGGCGGCCTGATCGTCGCGTTGATGGCGATGCTGCTGGATGCATTGTTCGTGAAGCTGGAGAGGCGGTTTACGGCGCTGGATTAGGCGGTCTGAGCAGGAAGGGAAAAGGCCAAGAAAAACGCACGACAGGCACCTTTAGCCGACACTGATGAAAGGCCCTTAAAGCACCGACACCCTGTTTTGGCAGAGGCTGACTTTAGGTGAATGCAGAAAAAAGCGGCTGCCAGGTTGGTCAATCTGGCAGCCGCTTTAGGTTCAATCCAAGGCCCCTGGTCGGGGTGTAAAGAGCTTAGCGATAAAGCAGGTCCGGCAGGAACATGGAAATCTGAACCACGAACACGATCAGCGCCAGACGTACTATATCGGCACACCAGAAGGGCGTAACCCCTTTAAAGATCGTACCGGTCTTCACGTCGCGCAGTACCGCACTGAGTACGAAGACGTTCATGCCCACCGGCGGAGTGATCAAACTGATCTCCGTCACCACTACGACAACGATACCGAACCAGACCAGGTCGAAGCCCATGCTGGCCACCAGCGGATAGAACACCGGCACCGTCAGCAGCATCATCGACAGGCTCTCGAACACCATCCCCAGCACGATGTAGATCGCCAGGATCACCAGAATCACCACGATGGGCGCCACATCCAGACTGGTCACTATCCCCAGCAGCGCATCGGGCAGACCGGCACGGTTGATGAAGTCGGAGAAAATCAGTGCACCGATCACGACACCAAACAGCATCGCCGAAGTACGGGCGGTATCGCTCAGCGTTTCGAACAGGATCGCCAGCGACAGACGGCGTCGCGCCAGGGCGATCAGAAACGCACCGCCCGCGCCGATACCGGCCGCTTCTGTCGGTGTAAAGACACCCAGGTAGATGCCGCCCATGACGATCACGAACAGCAGCAATACACCCCAGATACCTTTCAGCGCCTCCAGACGCTCCGGCCAGGACATCCGCTCTCCTGCCGGTCCCTGTGACGGATCACGCCACACCACATACTTCACTGCAGCGAGGTAAAGCAGGATACCGAGCATGCCGGGAATAAAACCGGCGGCAAAGAGTTCACGGATACTGGATTCTGTCAGCAGGCCGTAGATCACCAGTATGACACTGGGCGGAATCAGGATGCCCAGGGTACCACCGGCCGCGATCGAGGCGGTCGCCAGCGCATCCGAGTAGCCATATTTACGCATCGGCGGCATCGCCACCCTCGCCATGGTGGCCGAGGTTGCCAGGCTTGAACCGCAGATCGCGGAGAAACCGCCACAGGCCACCACCGTGGCCATGGACAGACCACCCTTACGGTGCCCCAGAAAGGCGTTGGAAACATGGTAAAGCTCCTGCGACAGGCCGGAGCGGGTGACCAGGTTCCCCATCAGGATAAATAGAGGGATCACCGACAGGCTGTACTCCTGCACCGTATCGATCACCCGGTAGGAGGCCATGGACAGCACACCGTTCCAGCGGAAATCGAACAGGTTGTTGAATTCCAGCCCCATCAGCGCGGCGAAACCGAAAAAGCCAACCAGCCCCATGGCAAAGGCGATCGGCATTCTGACGACCAGGATCAGCAGTAGCAGGACAGCAAATCCGAGCAGTACAACAGACATAGACACTACCCTTCAGGCTTTATTTTGTTTGCGAGGTCAGAATGCGGTAGATACCGTAACTGATCATCCCGAATGCCGTGAACCAGCTCATCACCGCGATATATTCAACGATATAGCCGGTCGGTATACCGAGATATTCGGTCTCGACCCCACGCCGCAGAGAGCGCTCAGCCAACTCAAAGATGCGCACACCCAGGAAATACATCGACGTGGAGATCACCAGCGCAGCCAGAAGCCCCAGCGCCTTAACCAGCTTGCTACCCAGGACACGGTCAAGAATATCGACAACGATATGCCCCCCGCGCCAGGTAACCACCGGCATTTCGGCGAAAATCATGATCGCCAGACCGATTTCCGTCAGCTCGGTGGCACCATCCACGGAATTACTGAACAGGTAGCGCCCGGCCACATCCACGCAGGTCAGCGCCATCAGAAAAAAGAGTACTGCTGCAGCCACTACTTCCAAGGCGAAGGCCAGCCAGCGGACCGGCCCCCGCTCGTCGTAGTGGGCATTAACCCATGCGACAATAGACATTTGAAGTACCTGTTACTGCTGCTCGCTGGCGTAGGTGTGGGCGATGCTCTGCAGGTCATCGATCGCTGCCTGGGCATCCACCCCGCGATCCTCGACACTCTTGACCCAGGCGTCGTTCATACCTTCGATCAGGGTGTTGAACTCGACCGCCATCGGATCGCCTTCTTTCACGTTGATAACGTTAACGCCGGTCTCCTGAGCTACTTTCAGGCCCTCTTCATCAAACGCATCCCAGGCCTTGCCGGCCATCTGCGACAGCTTTTCGCCGGAGACGCTGAGAATCGCCTCGCGGTCTTTCGGGTCAAGGTCGTCAAGGAAATCAGGATTCATAAAGATGGAGAAGCTGCCCAGGTACATGCCGCCCGGTAATACGGTCACGTTGGGTGCGACCTCGTGCAGGCGCAGCGCCTTCTGTTCACCCATCGGCAGGAATACGCCGTCAATAACACCCTGCTGCAACATCTCGTACACCTTGGGTGCCGGAGCCGCTACCGGGGTAATGCCCATGCGCTCACCAAGGTCGGTCTGGACGCCGCCGCCGATGCGGATTTTCTGTCCCTTGATCTGATCCCAGGAGGTGATCGGCTGTTTCGAGTGGATATAGCCGGGGCCATGGGTGAACATACCGATTACTTCCAGGCCAACAAACTCGTCACTGTCCTTGAAGTACTGGTCGTACACGCGCCATAGCGCCACAGAACCCGCTTCGGCCGTTACACCGAGACCCGGCTGCTCTACCACCTGCGGCAGCTTGAACCGGCCAGGCACATAGCCGTGATAGCTGAAGCTGGCGTCAACGATGCCGTCCTCGACCATCTGGAACAGGGTTTTCGGATGTCCCAGACCATCCTGGATTTCGACACGAACCCGCCCTTCCGTTGCCTCTTCAACCCACTTGGACCAGGTCGGCCAGACTACGGCATTCATCGGATTGGTCGGCGGCAACCAGGTACCCACATGGAGTACTGTTTCCGCGAAGGCGCTGCCCGACAGGGTCAGTGCGCCTACTGCAACGGTGGCTTTTATTTTTGAAATCAATTTATAGCCAGTCATTTTTACCTTTCCTCAGCTTGGTTTTATAGTTATTAATATATTAAGTTATTATTTTCATTCTTATTACCGCGCCGACTAACAGCGGCACGTACAAGCGAACAACCTGCCTCGCCTCAGGACTTGGCGAATAACGGGTGTATGTTGTTTTTGTTGAATTTCAACACCGGATCAAGCTCTGTCATCTCGAATGAGATCTGGCAGTATCCGTTATCGGTGATCGGCTTCATCCAGTCACACAGAATCTCGAACACCCGGGCGGCGACCTCTTTCTTCAACTCCATGTCACGGCCATGACCAATCTTCAGATTGAGGTTCAGGAACGCGAAATCCTCCCGCCCGTCTGCCACACGAAAGTCATTGCAACGGATGGCGCGGCTGCGCACCCCACCGATCGGGAAAGCGCCGGTTGAGACGACATACTCATGCAACGCTTTGAACAGTGGCTGAAAGTCCAGCTTGTCATGCAGGTTGCCCGAATATTCAACTATAAAGTGGGGCATTACGTCGTTTCCTGTTGTTATCAGTAGTTATCGGTATCTCAGATGCGCCTTACAGCCCACAGGCGGCAGGGACGCCGTCAGGGTTAGAAGCTAATTAACATATTAACTTTTGTCAATCAGAAGAAGGTTGATACCACTGAAGATGAACATCGATGGTTGACTTACTTAAGATGTTAACTAAAATGAGCTCATACCATTTGCAAACGAAGCCGCTCGGCTCCAGGCATATAGTTAATACGTTAATAATAAAGCAATGATCGCTCACCCGCGGCTAGAGCCAAGCAGAGGCCCGGCATGCAACGCAGCAATCATCAAGTTATCCGACAGAGATAAAGGTTAGGTCACAACATGTTGAGTAACGAGCAGATCCAAGCAGCAGCCAACCGGCTCTACCAGGCCGAAGTCGATCGTAAGCAGATTCCTGCGCTTACGCTGGAACACCCCGATATGACCATGGCCGATGCCTATGCCGTACAGAAGGCCTGGGTCGATCAGAAGATCGAAGCTGGTCGCTCCGTTATCGGCTACAAGGTAGGCCTGACCTCACGCGCCATGCAGATGGCGGTCAATATCGATCAGCCTGATTACGGTGTCCTGCTTAACGACATGCTGTTTGAAGACGGCGCCACACTGAAAGCGTCCGACTTTCTCGACCCCCGCATTGAGGTTGAACTTGCATTCGTACTCAAGGAACCGCTGTTCGGCGAAAACGTCAGCATCTTCGACGTCTACAATGCAACTGACTATGTTATCCCCTCTCTGGAGCTGATCGCGGCACGCTGCATGCGTACCGATCCGGAAACCGGCTACACCCGCAAGGTGTATGACACCATCGCCGATAACGCCGCCAACGCCGGCATCATCCTCGGCGGTCGTCCGATCAAACCCACCGAGATGGATCTGCGCTGGGCCGGTGCCGCGCTCTACCTGAACGGTCAGATCGAAGAGACCGGACTGGCCTCCGGCGTGCTGGGTCATCCGGCCAAGGGCATCAGCTGGGTCTGCAAGCGATTCGCACCCCACGGGGTGGGCCTGGAACCGGGTCAGATTATCCTCGCCGGCTCCTTCACCCGTCCGGTACCGGTCAAAGCCGGCGATACCATCCACGCGGACTTCGGTCCCCTGGGCGGTATCGGGCTGCGCTTCGAATAACAGGTACAGGAGAGATCTCTGATGGAGATGCCGAAAAACCGTTTCAAGCAGGGTCAGGCAAGCGGCCAGCCGCAGTACGGCCTCTGGCTGGGCCTGCCGGATAACAGCGCGGCGGAAATTGCCGCCCTGGCCGGTTTCGACTGGCTGCTGATTGATGGCGAACACGCACCGTTTGATCTGCGCACCATCATGAGCCATCTGCAGGCCGTGGCCCCCTATGACGTGGCGCCGATCGTGCGCTGCGTCGAGGGCGACACCGCGCTGATCAAGCAGCTGCTCGATATCGGCGTAGAAACCTTGCTGGTCCCGATGGTCGAAGATGCCGAACAGGCCAAACAGCTGGTGCGCGCCGTGCGCTACCCGCCGGAAGGCATCCGTGGCTTGGGCACCTCACTGGCCCGCGCCGCGCGCTGGAACCAGATTCCGGGTTACCTGAAAAAAGCCAACGACGAGATCTGCCTGATTGTGCAGGTGGAAACCGCCAGCGCCATGGAGAACCTGGATGAGATTCTCGCCGTCAATGGCGTCGATGGCGTGTTTATCGGGCCGTCCGACCTGTCCGCCTCCATGGGGTATATCGGCGATGCCGGCAACCCGGTGGTGGTCGAAGCGATCAATACCGGCCTGAACAAGATACGTGAAGCCGGCAAATACGCCGGTCTGCTCTGCCTCGACCCGTCACTGGCCGAGCAATACATCAGCCAGGGTGCCAGTTTCGTCGGCGTTGGTGTCGACACCATGATCCTGGCCCAGGCAACGCGCAAACTGGCTCAGCAGTTCAAGAGCGGCAAGCCGGTCGAAGATGAGAAGCCCCAGGCGGGCTACTGATCCGAGCTGACAGTTAAGAGACATAGGTTGAATATGACAACAAATACACTGGTTAACAGCAAACTGGTCTGCGTCGCACTGAACGACAAGGCCCAGCTGGCTGCACTCGAGAGCAGCTTTAACGAAGCGCCCTACAAAAAGCCCCCTACCCAGCCGGTTCTGTACTACAAGCCGCGTAACACCTGGAGCACCGATGGTGCCGAAGTCGAGTGGGCAAAAGACTTTGACGGTGTCGACGTGCCGGCCATGGCAGTGGGCGCCAGCCTGGGTGTAGTTATCGGCAAGGAGACCTGCCGTGTATCCGCTGACGAAGCGCTGGACTATGTCGGTGGCTACACCATCGTCAGCGACTTTTCCCTGCCGGAAGAGAGCTACTACCGCCCCGACATCAAGGGCAAGTGCCTGGATGGTTCAGCCCCTGTCGGTCCGGAGATCATTCCCGCTGACAAGATCGCCAACCCGGATGCGCTGCGCGTAACCCTCAGCGTCAACGGCCACCTGAAAAGTAATTTCGAACTGGCTGATATGCAGCGCAGTGTTGCCGAGTTGATCAGCATTATTTCACGCATCATGACCCTGCAGCCGGGCGAAATCATTGCCGTAGGCTTCGCCGGTGACCGCGTTGCCGTTGCCAAGGGCGAAAAAGTAGATGCACAGATCGAGGGTGTAGGCACCCTGACAAACACACTGGGAGGTGCCTGAGCCATGAGACACGCACGTATTGTTTTTGACGGCCGCGAACTGGATATCGACATCTCTGCCGACGACCGCATCACCACCACCGAGGGTGAAGTGCTGGACGTGGCACTGGACTCCGACCAGATCACCTGGCTGCCGCCGGTGAAACAGCCGGGCACCATCTTCGCGCTGGGTATCAACTATGCCGATCACGCCAGCGAACTGGCATTTGAGCCGCCGAAAGAGCCGCTCATCTTCGTCAAGCACGCCAACACGCTGACCGGCCATAAACAGGTCAGCTACCGTCCCGACAACATCGACTATCAGCACTACGAGTGCGAGCTGGTCGCCGTGATCGGCAAGACAGGTAAGAACATCAAGCGTGAAGATGCACTGGATTACGTCGCCGGCTACACCGTCTGCAACGACTTTGCGATCCGCGATTACCTGGAAAACTACTACCGCCCCAACCTGCGCGTAAAAAGCCGCGATTCGCTGCTGCCGATGGGTCCCTGGATCGTTGATACCGCGGATATCCCTGATGCCAACGCGCTGAAGCTGACCACTACGGTCAACGGCAAGCTGACTCAGGACGGTACCACCAAAGATATGATCTTTGATGTGCCTTTCGTTATCGAATACCTCAGCAAGATCATGACCCTGAACCCGGGCGACATGATCTGCACCGGTACACCCCACGGTATCGTTGACTGCCAGCCGGGCGACACCGTCGTTTGCACCATCGAAGATATCTGCTCACTCGAGACCCGCATGGTCAGCGAGCAGGAATACTACGGCGACAAATACTAAGAATAAAACCCGTCCCGGGCGCCGAGCAAAGGTGCCGGCACCGGGATCAGACTGACCGGGAGACAAACAATGAGCGATACACTGGATACCAACCTGTCACGCGCCCAGCAATACCTGGAGCGTTTCAAGAACAACACCACCGGCCATTACATCAACGGTGAATTCACCCTGGGTAACGGCGGCAGCGAGTACGACAACTACACCCCGACCGACAACAGCTCTATCGGTAAGGTCATGGCCGGTTCTGTCGCTGACATGGATGCTGCCTGCGAAGCGGCCGAGAACGCCTTCGAAGAATGGTCTTCCATGCCGGGCGCAGAGCGCAAGCGCCTGCTGAACAAGTTCGCCGACCGTCTGGTTGAGCGCGCCGACGAGATCGCACTGGTTGAGTCCATGGACTGTGGTCAGGCGATCCGCTTCATGAAGCAGGCTGCCGTACGTGGCGCCGCCAACTTCCGCTTCTTCGCCGACAAGGCACCGGAAGCACAGAACGGCCTGGCGCTGCATCAGGACGAGCACACCAACTACACCGTGCGTAAAGCGATCGGTCCGGTCGGCATCATCACGCCGTGGAACACGCCGTTCATGCTCTCCACCTGGAAGATCGCTCCGGCACTGGCCGCTGGCTGTACCGTGGTACACAAGCCGGCCGAGCTGACCCCGCTGAGCGCCTACATCCTGGCGGAAATCGCTGACGAAGTACTGCCCAAGGGCGTATGGAACATGGTTAACGGCTTCGGCGAGACTGCCGGCAAGCGCATGACCGAGCACCCGGCGATCAAAGCCGTTGCCCTGGTCGGCGAATCCGCTACCGGTTCCCACATCATGCGTCAGGGTGCTGACACCCTGAAGCGCATGCACTTCGAACTGGGCGGCAAGAACCCGGTAATCGTATTCGACGATGCCGACTTCGAACGTGCTCTGGACGCTGTCGTGTTCATGATTTACAGCCTCAACGGCCAGCGTTGCACCTCCTCCAGCCGTCTGCTGATCCAAAGCGGTATCCGTGACAAGTTCATGGCAGCCCTGGAGCAGCGTGTACGCAACCTGAAGGTTGGTCACTCTCTGGACCCGAACACCGAAGTCGGCCCGCTGGTTGCTACCGAGCATTACAAGAAAGTACTGAGCTACTTCGATATCGCTAAAGAAGACGGTGCCAACATCGCTGTCGGCGGCAAGCGCATCGATGAAGCACGTGGCAACATCGACCCGGCCGGTAACTACCTGGAGCCGACCCTGTTCACCGGTGCCAACAACAAGATGCGCATCGCCCAGGAAGAGATCTTTGGCCCGGTACTGACCGCTATCTCCTTCGATACCGAAGAGGAAGCGATCGCCATCGCCAACGATACCGAGTACGGTCTGTCCGGTTACATCTGGACCGAGAACACCGGCCGCGCCATGCGTATGGCCAAGCATGTCGAAGCTGGCATGCTGTGGGTGAACTCCGAGAACAACCGTAACCTGCCGTCTCCGTTCGGTGGTATCAAGATGTCCGGTATCGGTCGCGACGGTGGTGACTGGAGCTTCGACTTCTACATGGAAACCAAGAACGTCTGCATCGCACACGGCACCCACCGCGTACCCCAGCTCGGTAAAGGCTGATCTGCTAGCAGAGTGTTAGACTGATTGCGTATCGGGCGGGCCTCACCCTGGCGCCCGATACGCCTTTTCGGCTGACGAGATAGCACGTGAACGACTCCCGCCACGATGAATGGATTCCCAACCTGATCCTGGGACAGGATTACGATCAACGCTACGTTGATGCGCCGATCCACTACGATGTGCTGGAAAACCTGGCTGACTTTTTTGGCCGCGATATGCCGGTGCACCGACACGCCCAGTATATGCAGATCCACTATATCGACCGTGGTGAAATCAGCTTTCATATCGACGACAAGATCTACCACGTAACAGGCCCCGCCTGTTTTCTGACGCCACCCTCCGTCCCCCACTCCTTTCTTTCAGAACCCGATGCCAAGGGGCATGTGCTGACCATTCACCAGTCCATTGTCTGGCAACTGATGAAAGACGGACTGGAGCAGGAGATCGAGAACAGCCTCAGTGAAGGGATCTGTCTGGAACGCGCCAGTCTGAAGGATGAGCAGCGCGGTCATTGGATAAGAGTGGCGCAGAACCTGCGCAACATAAGCGTCGAATGGACTCAGGATCTAGTTGCCAAGAATCTGGCCCTGGATTCCCTGGTACGCCTGTTGATCATTCGCATTGCACGACTGGCCCACAAGCGCGCCGAAAGCACCACCGTGAACAACGACGATCTGCGGCTGTTTCACGGCTTTTCCGACCTGATAGAGGAACACTACCGGGATCACTGGCAACTGCCCAGGTACACGGAAACCCTCGGCATCTCTGAAAGCAGGCTAAACCAACTGTGCCAGCGCATCTCCAACCGCTCGCCCAAAAAGCTGATCCACGATCGCATCATCCGGGAAGCGAAAAGGCTGTTAACCTTCAGCAACCTGACCAGCAACGAGATCTGCTATGAACTCGGCTTTGCCGATCCGGCCTACTTCTCGCGTTTTTTCAAAAAACACACCGGCGTCACATCCCAGGCGTACCGCAAGCAGCCTTGATCGCAGCCTGAAAAGCGGCTGCAACCGCTTTAGCCTTACGGCAAAATGCTGTCGTGGCATTACGTACACCACGACAGCCCCGCATTAACCGGCCGCTTAGAAAGGTACGACCAGACGCAGTGTGGCACCATCCACGGCAATACCGTTATCGACACTCAGGTCACGGGTATATTCAGCCTGAACCTGGAGCGATTTACCCAGCCAGCGCGTATAACCGATACTGGCGGTATCGGTATCCATTTCAGAATTCGCAAGGGTTATACCATTGAGCGACTCTTCACCGCCGATCTGTTTCGCATAACGCCCCCAGACATAGCTTGCCGGGCTCAAGTCATAAGAGAGCATCGCTGACAGACGATAGGCTTCATCTTTCGACAGCGTATTACTGCCGAGGAAATCGTCATTGTCACCGTACCACTGTACCTCGCCGACAATATCCAGATAGAGATTGTCGGTCAGTCCTTTCACATAGCCCGACTGCAGCACGAAACTGTAACGGTTCGCGCCCACATTGACCGCCTGGTTATCGTCATACTCACCGGTCGGCAGGTAAACAAACGGCGTCAGACCGAACCACTCCCGGTTCTGCTGGTCGGCTACCGGCCAAAACGTGGAACCGATAAAAATATCACCGAGACCGCTGCTGTCCTGCCCCTGGATACCCACATCCAGGTCGACCACGGGAATAATGATCTGCGGATCCGCCGGCATACCGAACAGTTCGGTGAAATGGATCAGACGTTCAATGACAGCGTTGGCTTCGAGATCGCCATTTTTCGCAACTTTATCGCCGTCTGCGTACACATCATCACCGGAGCGGTGGTCGAAATAGGTCACAGACAGATTGACCCCGGCCGGGGCCGGAATGTAGTCGCGCGGGTGGACCGTTTCAGCAATAGCGAAAGCCTGTTGGCTCAACAGTACTGAGCCTAGCGTTGCCACAGCAGGAAATAGCTTTTTAGCGAGAAATTTCATCTTATTATAAACCCGTTCTGATTATTATGGACCTTCGCACTTTTTTAAATCTGATAACACGCCATTTTATACTCTGTGTTTCAGCACTACGCCGAGTATCCACAGAGTTAAACTAGGGTGTATTCGCAGATTCTTTGCAAAGCAAACCGGCGATAGAAATAAAAATCAGAAAAATAGAAGTCTTTATAACCCCCGATGCCGCCCAGGGTTAAAGCGTTTCATTATTATCTCTAACCTGATATTCCTGTGCCGATAATGCTGAGCGCTACATATGCATGGCTAGCGTACGTTGACTGGGAATGACCCGCTTGACCGGCTTTGCCAACGAGTTGACTGAGAGCAGCAATTTGGCTTGAAATGACAACAGTTAGATAAGGGGATGTGTTGACCTGTCCATTGTATTTGAAGACATTTTCGGCATCGGAACAGGCAAACCGGTCGATCCGGCTCTAAAGACACCAGGAGTACCCTGGGGAAGGGATTCAAAGCCGCAGGCGGCGACTCAAGACTTGATATCTATGTGAAAAACCCGAGGTACCACACACCTTTTCGCAGCACCCCGATTATAATTTTAGTCTTATCAGCTTAGCTGCTGTAAAGACCTGCGCGTTTCAACAGGGCTCTCGCCATATTGTGACTTGTAACGCCTACTGAAGTGAGACGCGTCGTTAAAACCCCATTTAAACGCGATTTCACTGATACTGCGGTTCGACAGTGAGGGGGTGAGTATCTCCTTTCTACACCGCTCCAAACGCTGCTCCCATATATAGTTCTGAACGCTGAATCCGTTTTCCGCGAACGTACGCTGGAGTTTACGGGTCGAGCTGTTTAACTCTTTTGCCAGCTGCGCTGTCGTTAATAATTCATCCTGCAGATGCTGCTCGATATAGCGGCGACAAAGACGCCATAAATCCAGGTCGGGGTTAGCGGAACAGATGTTGGAGATCAGTGCGCCGACCTGCTCAAGCAGATCGCTGGCTCTTGAGGCCTGCTGGTTCGCATTGCCGCTCTGATCCATGATTGCGCCGAGCTGCTGAAAGAGCGCCTCGTTACTGGTATCGGAAAAGCGGGTATCCCGGTGCAGATGCAATAAATTTCCGCGTTTCCAGTCTCGCAGATACTGCTTGGCAACCGGCTCGGGCAGGTCCATGACCACCATTTCCATATCAGCCGGAAATCCCTGGCCATAGGGCATCAGCGTATCGTAGAGAATGATGTCGCCCGGTGCGTGTTGAGCGCAGCGCGTACCCTGATAAGAGAACCCCTCCCCCGCCAGCATGAAACAGAGAAAAACGGAATGGCGGTCATCACTCTGAATATCGGCCTGACTGCGTTGTACCGAGTGGGTGTTGGCGCGGATTTGATTGAGCCGCATCCTGTCCAGGTCGAGGTGACGCAGGGACGCTTCGATTCCCTCATTGACGGCCGCCGGGCAGTCGACCCTGATAACCCGCTTGCTGACATGGTTAAGCCAGAAACCGCGCCGTTCGCCAAGAGGAATGTCATTGGTTGATATCCAGCCTCCACCAGACCCCGCTAGCCCCAAGTTCTCCATGCTGACCTCTTGTTTCTTGTTATGTGAGGATCGGCGCAACAACTGATCAGATTGCGCACATTGTTTAGTGAATATATTAAATAGATTATTGCTTATGTAAACAGTCACGCCATCTCGTTCGTCCGGCGCGACCTGTCTGCACCTGTCATAAGGTTTCAGCGAGACAACTCCGAGGCACTGTCAGTCAAGCGATGAAATTCCCCCCTTTGTAGTCTCCCAGGTCAATCGGAGAGGCCCGATTACTGTCGATCCGTTATTAACAAGAACAAAGAGAAAAGGTTATGAATCAACCAGACTATGTTGTGGTCGGGGGAGGATCCTCCGGGTGCGTAATGGCTCACCGCCTCGCCATGGCGGGTAAGCAGGTGCTGCTGCTTGAAGATGGGCCTGCTGACAATTCACTCTACATCCACATGCCCGCTACCTTCGTGAAGGTGATCGGTACCAAGCGCACCGTAATCTACGAAAGCGACCCCCAGCCCGGGGTTAACGGGCGTATCTCCTACGTGCCACAGGGGCGCACCCTGGGGGGCGGCAGCTCTGTTAATGCGATGCTCTACATCCGCGGCCAGCGACAGGATTACGATGGATGGGAAGCACTGGGATGCGACGGATGGGGCTGGGACAAGGTCCTGCCCGCCTTCCGCAAGGCGGAAAATAACATGCGCCTCAGTGACGAATACCATGGCACCAATGGCCCGCTGCGCGTCAGCGATACCCGTTTCCGTCACCCGCTGAGCCTGGCCTTTGTAAAAGCAGCCCAGCAGTGCGGTTTGAAGTACAACGATGACTTCAACGGTGAAGACCAGGCCGGCGTCGGTTTTTACCATACCACTACCTTCAATGGTCAGCGCGGCAGTACCGCTGCAACCTACCTGGCAGCCGTGAAGGACAAGCCCAACCTGGAAATACAGACCGGCTGCTACGTACGCAAGCTGATCTTCAATGAAGACAAGCGGGTGACCGGCGTTGAATACAAGGATGGTAAAGGCGAAATCCGCAGCGTGAATGTGCGTGAAGAGGTGGTGCTCTGCGCCGGCGCGCTGTCAACGCCGAAGATTCTGATGCTGTCCGGCATAGGTCCGACCGCCGAGTTGAGCAAACACGGCATCAAGCCGCTGGTGACTCGTGAGCAGGTGGGCCAGAACTTTCAGGATCATCTCGAAGTCGGCGTCTACGGACGTACACGCAACCCGGTCAGCCTCTATGGCAACGACCAGGGAATCAAGGCGCTTAAGCACGGACTGCAGTGGACCCTGTTCCGCACCGGTATGCTGACCTCGAATGTGGTTGAGTCCGGACTGTTCGCGGATACCGGCGGCGAAGGACGCCCGGACATTCAGTTCCATGTGGTGCCCACCCTGATGGGGGATGTGGATCGTGAACCGATCGAGGGCCATGGTCTGACGCTCAGCCCCTGCTTCCTGCGACCAAAATCCCGCGGCTCGGTACGCCTGCGCAGCGCCAATCCGGAAGATTCAATGCAGTTCGACAGCGGCGCCCTGTCTGAACAGAGCGACGTGGATGCCCTGGTCAGAGGGGTACGCCTTGCCCGCAAGATCCTGCGTGCTCCGGAACTGGCCAAGGTCATCGAGCATGAGCTCAAGCCATCCGCAGAGGAGGAGATCTCCGATGCAGAGCTCGAGGCCCATGTTCGCAGCCACGCCAAAACGGTCTACCACCCGGCGGGTACCTGCCGTATGGGCTCTGACAGCGACGCTGTCGTGTCTCCCACCCTTGAGGTCAATGGCGTGAAAGGTGTTCGCATCGCCGATGCGTCGATCATGCCGACCCTGGTATCCGGCAATACCAACGCTCCGGTCATCATGATTGCCGAGCGCTGTGCCGATTTTATTCTGAATCAGACTGAGTCCCAGAGCGGCGGGAGAGCTGTAGCATGAAGATCAATACCTATGAAAACCGGCTGCTGCTGGTGATGTTTATCTGCTTTGGCTTCGTGTTCTTCGATCGCCTGGCACTGTCGTTCCTGTTTCCGTTTATTTCGGAAGAGTTGAACCTGAACAACTCTCATCTGGGCATGCTGTCTTCCACTCTCGCCTTGATGTGGGCCATTTCCGGGGCAACCCTGGGCCACTACGCCGACAGAAAAGAATCCAAGAAACTGATACTGATTATCTCGGTTATCGCCTTCACGCTCTTCTCTGCCCTGTCCGGCATGGTGACTTCGTTTATTACCCTGCTGATATTCCGCGCCTTCATGGGCGTCGCTGAAGGCCCGGTTCTGCCCATCTCCCAGAGCCTGCTCGCCTCAGCGTCTACCCCCAAACGCCGTGGCCTGAATATGGGCCTGGTCAACGCCTCGGCACCGGGTTTGATCGGCGCTGTTATCGCGCCTCCCGTCCTGATCTGGATAGCCACCGAATATGGCTGGCGCAGCGCGTTCTACGCCACCATTATTCCCGGCCTGGTTATCGCACTGCTGATCGCCCTGTTCGTACGCAACAAACATGCGCACGAGGATATGCCGCAAGCTCCTGAAGGTACGCCGCGTCCGAGTTACATGAGCCTTCTGAAAAACCGCAACATCGTGCTCTGCGTACTGATCTCCTGCTTCTATATTTCCTGGTTTATCACCCTGATCAGCTTTACCCCGACCTTCCTGATGCAGGTGAAAGGGTTCAGCCCCGAAACCATGGGCGGAATAATGGGCAGTCTGGGTGTTGCCTGGATGGTCTGGGGCTTCGTGATTTCAGCGCTGTCAGATCGGTTTGGCCGCAAGCCGATGCTGATCCTGTTTTCGTTGCTGGCAACCGCCTGCCCGATGGTCCTGCTCTACGTTGACTCCGCTGCCACGATGCTGCCCCTGGTCTTCCTGACCTACACGGGTCTTGGCTGTTTCACGCTGTTTATGGCGACCATCCCCGCCGAGACCGTATCGCCGACCCAGGTTGCCACGGCGCTGGGCCTGATCATGGGCGTGGGTGAACTGTTCGGAGGGTTTGTCACCCCGACCATCGCCGGCTTCGCCGCTGACTCTTACGGGCTCGGGATCGTCATGTGGATCGCCGCCGCTGGCTCCCTCATGGCGACACTGCTTGCGTTCTTCCTGACCGAAACAGCACCGGCGAAGCGACGCGAGGATAGTGAAGCCAGCCTGGCATTGATGAGCTGAACAGAGTCAGCGCCACGCAACGCCAATTAATTCAGGAGCACTCAATGGATTTTTCTGCCTGTAATCTCTTTATCGATGGTGCCAAGGTAGCCGGCCTAGGCGACGCCTTTGATGTCATCAACCCGGCCACGGAACAGCCCCTGGCCAGCGGTAATACGGCATCGGTCGAACAGCTGAACCAGGCCGTAGACGCAGCTCGCCGCGCCTTTCAAACCTGGCGTCAAACAACGGATGCAGACCGCACCACCCTGCTGCACAAAATCGCGGATGCGATCGAAGCGAACGCCGATGAACTGGCTCGCATTGTGGTCCAGGAACAGGGCAAGCCCCTGTTCCTGGCGCAGGGCGAAGTCGGCGGCGCCGTCGCCTGGACCCGTTACAATGCCGACCTGGCAATACCGGTCAAGGTGATCGAGGACAGCGAACACAAACGCATCGAAGCACAGCGTAAACCCCTGGGGGTCGTCGCCTCCATCACTCCCTGGAACTGGCCGTTGATGATCGCCATCTGGCATATCATTCCGGCCCTGCGTAGCGGTAATACCGTCGTCTGCAAACCCTCCGGCCTCACCCCGCTGAGCACTTTGCGTCTGATCGAGCTGATCAACGACGTACTGCCGGCCGGAGTGGTGAATATGGTCACCGGTGAGCGCGAAATCGGCGAAGCCATCAGCCTTCATCCCGGTATCGACAAGGTGATCTTCACCGGATCCACGCCGACCGGCCAAAATATCATGGCCAACGCGGCGAGCAACCTGAAACGCCTGACCCTGGAGCTGGGCGGCAACGATGCGGCCATCGTGCTGCCCGGTACCGACGTGGACGCCGTAGCGGAAGGTATATTCCAGACCTCGTTCCTGAACATGGGACAGACCTGTGCTGCCCTGAAACGCCTCTATGTGCATGAAAGCCTGCACGACGCACTCTGTGAAAGGCTGGCAAGCCTGGCCAAAGAGCAGGTACTGGACAACGGATTGAATGAAGGGGTCACCTTCGGCCCGGTGCAGAACGCCAGGCAGCTTCAGGTGGTCAGTGAACTGGTCGAAGACGCCAAAGCGCAGGGCGCCCGCATTCTCAGTGGCGGTGAGCCACTGCAGCGCGAAGGTTACTTCTACCCGCCCACCATCGTCACTGAAGTCAGCAACGGCGTGCGCCTGGTAGACGAAGAACAGTTCGGGCCTGCCCTGCCGGTGATCCGTTACCGTGATCTGGACGATGCGGTGCAGATGGCCAACGACTGCAGCTATGGACTCGGCGGTTCAGTCTGGGGGCCGGACCCGGCAGCAGCCGAGGCTGTCGCGCGCCGACTGGAGTGTGGCACGGTCTGGATCAATGGCCATGCCGAAGTACTGCCCCACGCCCCGTTTGGCGGTTGCAAGTTATCCGGTTTGGGTGTCGAGTTCGGCGTCGAAGGTCTACTGGAGTATACCCAGTTACAGATCATCAACTCTAACCGGTAGATAGCAGGTTCAACCTCAGCTTGCTTCATGGCGACCTACCCTGGTACGTCATTCTTATGCCCCCTCGGGGGCATTTTTTGTTGTCGCTCCCTGACAGCGAGTCCATGTGAAAGTTGTCCCTTAATCGCGACCCTGTCAGCGGCTGATCCCAGCCTAATACTGATCATGGTCAATAGATAAGCCGTTAACCGCTCGCCTGCAGAAAAGTACATTGACGCTAAAACCCGGAATTTATACTTTAGTTAATATATTAATTACCAACAAAATACTGTGCCCTTCAATCCAGTAGCCAATTATAAAAAAGAGGAAACCGATCATGGGTAAACTCGTCTTCGCTGCAAAAGTCACCCACGTCCCCACCATGCTGTTATCGGAAAAACCGGGGCCTCTCGAAGGCTGCCGACAGAGTGCTATCGACGGTCATCGCGAGATCGGCGACCGCATGCGTGAACTGGGCGTGGATACCGTTATCGTTCTCGACACGCACTGGTTGGTCAATGCTGGTTTTCATATCAACAGTAACGCTCATTTCAAGGGCGTCTATACCAGCCACGAGTTCCCCCATTTTATCCAGAACCTGGAATATGAATATCAGGGCAACCCGGCGCTGGGTGATGCGATTGCCGCGATCGCCAGTGAAAAAGGGGTCTTCACCCTGTCTCACCAGGTTGAAACTCTGGACCTGGAATATGGCACCCTGGTTCCCATGCATTACATGGATCCGGAGGCCCGCATGAAAGTGGTCTCGGTCGCCGCCTGGTGTACTGTCCATAGCCTGAATGATTCCCGCGTACTGGGCGAAGCGATCGCCGAGGCGGTCAAGCAGTGCGAAGGTAAGGTCGCACTGATCGCGTCGGGTTCACTGTCCCACAAAATCTGGGAAAATGAGCTGTACGAAGCGAACAACGGCTCCTTTACCATCTCCCGCGAGTTTAACCGCCAGGTCGATCTTCGTGTTCTGGAACTGTGGCAAAACGGTGAGATCGACACCTTCCTGAAAATGCTGCCGGAATACGCGCAGTTCTGCTGTGGCGAAGGTGGCATGCACGACACGGCGATGCTTTTCGGCGCACTGGGGTGGGATCAGTATCAGGGTAAAGGCGAGCTGCTTGGCGAGTACTTCCCAAGCTCAGGTACAGGCCAGGCCAATGTAGTTTTCCCGGTTTGACCTTAAGGATTCTATAGATCACTTCAGCCATTCCGGTTGGTTCTTTCCACCCGGAGTGGCATTTTATGGCTGTTTGTTTTTTATTATTTATATAGAAGCTCAGCGGTTTATTTTCTACTCCGATAAATGGCCGAACTGGTGATCCACAGCCTTTTCTGGTTAATCCCCTCTTAGGTTACAGAAACCCTTTAAAAACAATAACCAAGTAGATAAAAAGCCGGTGAATCATTAGAAGAAAAAACGCTCAAACCTTTCAACCCGCATTTTTACCAGGTATGCACCCCGCTAATGCCTGCAAATCCGGATGGTTGTAGGGTGCTGAGCAGCAATCTCCGTCAAGCGCAGTCTTTGCTGACCAGAAACCTTGCCGATTAAACGCCTGCCTAATTTGCCTACCGGTCATACTGAACAGGTTGTTACATTCAGAATGGCAGTCGCCCCTCAACGATCAGTGCGAACAGCTGGTTCTGAGTGCCTATACCCACTTTTTCATACAGGTTGCGCCGGTGTGTCAGCACCGTGTTGACGCTGATTCCCAGATCCAGTGCGATCGCCTCGGAGTTGTAACCGAGCACAATCCTCGCCCCCACATCCATCTCCCGTGCGGTAAGCAGTTCACCGCAGGCCCCCTGCAGACGTGACATCACCCAGGGCAGGTCGAACTGCACCTGCTGCTGGCCGGCGAAGGTAATATGCCGTTCCAGGATAGACGCCAGCACCGCACCACCCTGCTCTAGGGCTTGCGCATTCAGCGCGCGTCGTGACTGGTCGTGCAGTTTGTAAAGGTTGAGGCAGAACGGCTGGCCGTTACTCACCCCCATGAAGGCGATCTTCTCGCGTATACCGCAGCGTTCCATCAACTGCTGGCGGTATTCCGGGTCGTGCAGTTCTTCAACCTGCTGCTGGCGAATCTGCAGACCGATTTTACGCTCGCGCCCCTGCAGACAGGCCAGATTGGGATCACGCTCGTAATACACCTCGTCGTAGAGACGGCGGCATTCGTGTGCCAGTCCACTGCCGATGGAGCCGGTCGTAAACAGGGTATAGGGATTTTTCTTGAAGGATGGATAGGACACGAGAACGCAGTGATCCGCGCCTGTCAGGCGGTGCATGCTCTGGCTCAGCGTTTGATCGAAGCGGCGCTGACCGACGCTGGCGATCAGGTGTTCAAGTGGCCACTGGTCAAGTGTTGGGGTCATCTGACGGCCTATTCTGCTGTCGTTATTGTTATACGCGCCGCGTTTTTCGCGGCCGGGACCGATGGCTGCAGTATTGCATGCGGCGACTTGAATATCGAGCCTCACAAGATCTTGTGAGTGCCGCCAACAAGCTCCTCCGTTAGGTTGGTCACACAGGCTAGGCAATAACAAGAATCCAGGAGAGCCGCATGTCACTGACAAGAGCCCAACGCGCCGCACAGAAAGCCGGACGCACCATGGCCAACCGCCACACCCCCTTTATCTATAACGAATGGTACGTCGTCGCACTGAGCCGCGAAGTGAGCCGGGAGCTGACACCGCGTACAGTGCTCGGCCGCCAGTTGGTACTTTTCCGCAAGGAGGACGGCACCCCGGTCGCCCTCGATAATCGCTGCGGTCACCGCTCCTTTCCGCTGTCACGCAGCAGCCTTGAGGGTGATACCGTCGTCTGCGGCTATCACGGCCTGCGCTACAACGACGAGGGCGTCTGTGTCGAGGTACCCTCACAGTGCAACTGCCCCAGCATCTCGATCCGCAGCTACCCGCTGCACCAGCAGGGACCGGTAATCTGGATCTGGATGGGCGAAGCCGAAGAGGCGGATGTGAGCAAGATACCGGCGATGCCGATGCTCGAAGAGGGGTGGGTAACATCGGAAGATTACATGCCGCTCAAGGCGAGCTACGTTTACCTGCACGAAAACCTGCTCGATCTCACCCACCTGAGTTTTCTGCATGCAAAAACCTTTGGTACGCCCGACTATGCCCGTGCCGAGTTCGACACCGACATCGGCGAGGACCGCTTTATTCTCAAGCGCTATGTAGTACCCACCCGTCTTCCCCCGGTCTGGGCAAAACCGACCGGACTCGAAGGCAAGGATGCTGCACGTATCACCACGTCGGACTTCGTCTCCCCGGCTCTGCATATCGTTCATGGCGAGTTCTACGATATCGCCCTGAGTGAAGCCGAAAGACCCGACCAGCGCATCAAGACCGCGCATATCCCGACACCGGAAACGGCAACCTCAACCCATTATTTCGTTGTCCACGGCCGCAACTTCGCGCTGGAGGAAAACGATGTGACCGAGTTCATGCACGAACAGCTGATGGCGGCCTTTGACGAGGATGTGGTCGGCCTGGAAGCGATGGAAGAACTGCTTGCATCGCGCAGTGACGATGACGATTTTTTCGAAATTTCGCTGAAAGCCGATTCCGCCAGCGTCTCCATGCGCCGCTACTTGAAACGCCGGGCCGAAGCGGAGGCTGCGCAGCGAGAATCAGAACAGGAGCCCGCAGTCGCCCGCAAGGTACAGGTGGTTTCCGCCTGACGCTATCGAAAACAGGGTGGAGAGCCAGCCGTGATCGCAGCAAAACGCTCGCAGTAAAACAAGGCGCCCTCTCCGCTGAAAACCTCCGCAAGCTAACCAATAACAATAAGTAAGGTAATCGCTATGCTGAAAAGAAACGCCCTCGCAACCGCACTCGCCACACTCACACTGACAGGCAGCCTGAGCGCCTACGCCGATGAGCCGATTGTCATGCACGTGGCGACCGCCGGCCCTCCGGGACACGTACAGAACAGCGTCGTGTTTCCGACCTGGGGCAAATGGATCGAGGAAGCGACTGAAGGTCGCGTCAAAATGAAACTCGAATACGGTCTGGGAGACCAGAGCTCCTATTTCACCCTGGTTGAAGATGGCGTCGCCGATGCGGCCTGGAGCTTCCACGGCTATGTGCCTGGACGCTTTCGTCTGACCCAGATGGTGGAACTGCCGAACGCCGGCGTAAATGCCGAAGCCGCCTCCGCAGCCTACTGGGACGTTTATCAGCAATACTTCGCTGACGCGAACGAACATGCCGGCGTTGAGCTGATGGGCTTGTTCACCCACGGACCTGGCCAGATTTTCAGTAGCGAGCCGGTGGAATCCCTGGCTGACCTCAAGGGGCAGAAGATACGTCTGGGGGGCGGCATCCAGAAGGAGATTGGCGAACGTCTTGAGGTCACCGCGGTTGGAGCACCGGGACCGAAGGTCTACGAAATGATGCAGCAGGGCATCGTCGATGGTGTCTTTATGCCGACGGCAAGCGAGAAAGACTTCCGCCTGGCGGAAGTGGCACCGCACCTGACCCTGATGCCGGGTGGTCTTTACATGGGCAGCTTTGCGATCGTGGCCAGTGAAGATTTTCTTGACCAGCTGACACCAGAGGACCGCCAGGCGATCCTGGACGTTTCCGGCGCGCGTCTATCCACACTGGCGGGCCGCGCCTGGGACCAGTCAGACGAGAACGGTCTCGCCGAAGCCGAGAAATATAATGTCAGCATCAAGCGCGTCTCTGCAGATTCGCCCCTGGCCAGAGAGTTCACCGAACTGACAGCGGGTCTCGATCAGGAGTGGATCGACAGTGTCAGCGATCTCGATGTCAATGCGGAAGCCGCCCTCAAGGCGTTCCGCCAGGCCGCCCAGTCATACCCGGTCACAAACAGCGCTACCGCAGCGCGCTGATACCCTTGCCGTTAAAGCCTCCGCTCTGACGCGGAGGCCTCTCCACCCTGCCTGCCATCTACCTGTCGAAAGCCGTACGTACTTTCGTAGAACTAGACATTACTTAATATATTAATAACAATAGCATCGAAAATAACACTCTGAATTATCCAGGGTCCGCTGGCGGACCTGGCCACCGGCACGGTATGCATCTATGCGTAAATTCGACGATTCCATTCCTCTGAAACTGCTTAAAGCGCGTGAAGTAACCATGGGCTTCTTCCGCCCTATACTTCAGGAAATTCCGATGACCGAACAGCAATGGCGAGTCATCCGTGCCCTGAATGAACATGAGGAGATGGAGTCCAAGCAACTTGCGGATCTTTGCTGCATCCTGAGCCCCAGTCTTACCGGCATTATCAACCGTCTTGAGCAACAGGGTTACATCAACCGGCGCAAGTCACCGGAAGATCAGCGCCGCACGCTGATCAGCCTGACCGATAAAGCCAAGCGCATGTTTGCGGAGCTTAGCCCCCGGCTGGAACAGCGTTATCGTGACTTGGCTGATGAACTCACTCCCGAAGACCTGGCAATGCTGCATAAACTGCTGACCAAAGTCTGCAACATAAAACCCTAAACCCCTCACCCGCTAACCCTGCATCTTCATGTTGACATTAGTTAACATGTTATCTAAAGTCTTTAGTTAACATGTTAACTATAAAAGTCTTTAGGTGGCCTTTGGAAAACACCTGCTTACTCCCGATGAGCAAGACAGGTTCAGCGTTTTCCATTACACCTCCTGCGACAACTTGCGGAGACCCCAGATGCTGAAAGCGACGTACCCCTACTACCTGGCCAACGAAGCCCAGGCCCCCAATCAGGATCTTGCCATCTATGACAAATACTCCGGTGAGGTCGCAACCCGTGTTGCCCTCGCCGACGCGAATGCTATCGATGCGGCCATAGCCGCTGCCGATGCAGCCGCCGAGCCGATGAGCAAACTGCCCGCCTACAAGCGCCAGGATATTCTGAACCACTGCGTCAAGCGTTTCGAAGAGCGTTTCGAGGAACTGGCGGAAGCCTTGTGCATCGAAGCCGGCAAACCGATCAAGGATGCCCGCGGCGAAGTGACCCGCCTCATCGACACCTTCCGTATCGCCGCTGAAGAAGCGGTACGTATCGGCGGTGAGGTGATTCCGATGGATATCACCCCCCGCGCCGAGGGTTACACCGGCATGTGGAAGCGCGTCCCGATCGGCCCCTGCTCCTTTATTTCGCCGTTCAACTTCCCGCTTAACCTGGCCGCTCATAAAGTGGCACCGGCTATCGCGGCGGGCTGCCCGTTCGTTCTCAAACCAGCAAGTCTGACGCCGATCGGCGCACTGATCATCGGTGAAGTGCTGGCGGAAACGGACCTGCCGAAAGGAGCTTTCTCGATCCTCCCCTGCCGCCGTGACGGTGCTGACCTGTTCACCACTGACGACCGTCTGAAGCTGCTCAGCTTCACCGGTTCCCCGGAAGTGGGTTGGGACCTGAAAGCCCGTGCCGGCAAGAAGCCCGTGGTTCTGGAACTGGGCGGTAACGCAGCCTGCATCGTTGACGAGGGAACCGATATTGACGACGCGATCAGCCGCATCGTTTTCGGTGCCTACTACCAGTCCGGCCAGAGCTGCATCAGCGTGCAGCGCATCATGGTTCACGAGGCACACTATGATGAAGTCCGCGAGAAGCTGTCAGCGGCGGTTCAGGGCCTGGTCCACGGCGACCCGAAAGATGAAAACACCTTTATCGGCCCGATGATCTCCGAGAAGGAAGCCACCCGTCTGCACGATTGGGTAGTGGAAGCGAGAGAGTCCGGAGCGAGCGTACTGGCCGGCGGCGAGCGTGACGGCGCCATGCTGCAGGCGACACTGCTGGCTGACGTGGATCCTTCCCAGTCTGTCTGCACCCAGGAAGCCTTCGGCCCGGTGGCTATTCTGTCCAGCTTCAACGATTTTGATGCGGCACTTGAAGAGGTCAACAACTCCGACTTCGGCCTGCAGGCGGGCATTTTCACCCGCGATATCTACAAGATCCAGAAAGCCTGGAACGAACTGGAAGTCGGCGGCGTGGTTATCGGCGACGTGCCCTCATGGCGCGTGGATCACATGCCTTATGGCGGCGTAAAGGATAGCGGTCTCGGCCGTGAAGGTGTGCGCTATGCCATCGAGGATATGACCGAGCTGCGTCTGCTGGTGATCCGCGAACCCAAGTGATACCAGGATCGATATGACTACCCGCGCCACTCATACACCATCGGTCGCACTGCTGACACTGATCGCCATGGCCAGCCCCCTGGCGCTGAACCTGTTCGTGCCAGCGATGCCCGATGCGGCGCGGGAGTTCGGCACCGATGTTAGCGTGATCCAGCTGAGCTTTACCGCTTACCTGTTCACGCTGGCTTTCGGTCAGCTGCTTTCCGGGCCGCTGGCCGATCATTACGGTCGGCGCCCGATACTGCTGCTGGGTCTGGCCCTGCATACCGGCGGCAGTCTGCTGGCAGCCTTCGCCGGCGACGTCAGCCACCTGATAGCCGGACGTGTGCTTCAGGCCCTCGGCGGTGCCGCCGCGATGGTGCTGGCGCGCACCATCATTCTTGATATCCATGGACGTGAAGGCGCTGCGGCCCGCATGGGCTACATCGTTATGGCGATCGCCATTGCACAGTCGATCGCACCGGCACTGGGGGGCTATCTGAACCTCTGGGTTGGCTGGAACGCCATCTTCTATGTATCCATCGTCATGGGTGCATTCGCCTGGATCGCTATCCTGCTGCGGTTACCGGAAACCTGCCGCGAAAAAAGCGACAGTCTGCAACTCAAGCCGGTGGTGCAACGTTATCTGGGCGTTTTCAAATCGTCCGGCTATATTGGGTACGCACTTTCGACCACGTTTATCGCTGCGGCGTTTTACATGTTCGTCGGCACGGCACCCTATATTGTTGACAGCCTGGGCGGCAACTCGGCGCTGTTTGGCACCTGGTTTCTGGCCGTTTCGTTCGCATTTATGGCCGGTAGTTTCCTGTCCACCCGAATCGCAAAACGGGTGAGCGTCGACCAGGCGGTCCTGCTCGGCAACTCGGTATCGCTGGCCGGTGCAATCCTGCTGCTGGCATTCACTCTGCTGGGCCCGCTGAGTTTTGCCACCCTGTTTCTGCCAGTGGCGCTGGTCACCTTTGGCCGTGGGCTGAGCCAGCCCAATGCCCAGGCTGCCGCTATCGGCTGCTCCCCGACCTCGGCCGCAACCGCGTCCGGGCTGATGGGGTTTATTCAACTGCTGACCGGCGCAGTCATCGCACAGCTTATGCCCCTGCTGATTGGTGAGGGGGTGCTGCCGATCGCGCTTTGTATTCTGCTGGCTCCTGTGGCCGCTCTGCTGTCTCACCGATACGCCGTAACAAAAAATCGCACCGCCTCGCCATCATCCGAAGCCGTTTGATCGAGCCGGTATACTCGAAGATAGAATTATAAAGATAGAGGAAAGCATCATGGGTAAACTGGCCCTCGTCGCAAAAATCACCCACGTACCTTCCATGTACCTGTCCGAGCTGGACGGTCCGCAGAAAGGTTTCCGCCAGGCGGCCATCGATGGTCATATCGAGATCGGCAAACGCTGCCGCGAACTCGGCGTCGATACCATCGTTGTTTTCGATACCCATTGGCTGGTCAACGCGGGTTACCACATCAACTGCGCGCCGCACTGGGAAGGTAACTACACCAGTAACGAGCTGCCGCACTTCATCTCCAACATGGAGTTTGAAATGGACGGTAACCCGGAACTGGGCCGTATCCTCGGCGAAGAGTGTAACCGCCAGGGCGTGGAAACACTGGCGCACGACAGCACCACCCTGGCGCCGGAATATGGCACCCTGGTACCGATGCGGTACATGAACCAGGATCGCCACTTCAAGGTGATCTGTGTATCCGCCCTGTGTACCGTTCATTACCTGAATGATTCCGCCCGCCTGGGCTGGGCCATGCGCGAAGCGATCGAGAAGCACTACGACGGTACCGTAGCCATCTTCGCCAGTGGTTCTCTGTCACACCGCTTCGCCCAGAACGGTCTGGCACCGGAATTCGCCAACAAAATCTGGAGCCCCTTCCTCGAAACCCTGGATCACGAAGTGGTCGAGATGTGGAAACGGGGCGACTGGAAAACCTTCTGCGAGATGCTGCCCGAGTACGCCGCCAAAGGTCACGGCGAAGGCTTCATGCACGACACAGCCATGATGCTGGGCGCGCTCGGCTGGTCCGACTACGAAGGCCAGGCGGAGATCCTGACCCCCTACTTCGGCAGCTCCGGCACCGGTCAGATCAACTGCGTATTCCCGGTCACTCCGCAAACCGGCGATGCCGTACCCGGCCCCCAGGCATCGGTTGAAAGCGGATTCGCGCCGGGCGCCAGCCGACTGTAAAACAGCGGTTGAAGATTCACTCTGGTACACACCGGCTTTAACGGTGTTTAGGACCCGCTGCTGCGGGTCTCTTTATTTGAGGAAGAGTATGTCTACTCTTGAACGGCCACACCGGCTGATTGTCCTGCTGGCAGCGCTGCAGGCTTTTGGCCCACTATCGATCGATATGTATCTGCCGGGGCTGCCACAGATCGCCGAAGAGCTGGGCGGTGCCGAATCCAGCGTGCAGATGACCATCAGCTTTTTCCTGATCGGCCTGTTTATCGGCATGCTGCTCTACGGTCCATTGTCGGACAAGTATGGTCGACGTCGCCTCCTTCTCGGCGGCATGACTCTCTATGTTATTGCCAGCCTGGGTTGCGCCCTGAGTTCCGGCATCGAACAGCTGGTGGCGCTACGCTTTGTCCAGGCGCTTGGCGGCGCAGCCGCTTCAGTCCTTGGGCGCACCATTGTGCGTGACCTCTTTCCTCTCGACGAATCAGCCCGGGTGCTGTCACTGATGCACCTGGTCACCATGCTGGCGACCCTGGCAGCGCCACTGTTCGGCGGTTACATGTTGCTGTTGGCGGGGTGGCGCTCACTGTTTATCGTACTGATGCTATTTGCCACGATAACCCTGTTTTTTACCGCCTGGAAAATACCGGAGACCCACCGGGGCGCCTCGCGCAACGCCAGTATTCTGGCCGTGTTTACCGCCTACCTGCGGATCGCGCGACACCCGCATGCGATCGGTTACGCGCTCTGCATGGGACTGGGTTTTGCCGGCATGTTCGCCTTTATAACCGCCTCCCCCTTCGTCTATATCAATTATTTCGGCGTTGAACCCACCCACTACGCCTGGCTGTTCACGCTGAATATTCTGGGCGTCATTGTATGCGTGACGCTCAATGCACGCTTCGTTAAGCGCCTGGGCACCCAGGCCATGTTGCGGCTCGGCAGTGGCCTGGCAGCACTGTCCGGCGCCGCCTTGCTGTTTACCGGCTTGACCGGTTTCGGCGGATTAACCGCGATTGTGATCGCAATACTGGGGTTCATGTCGGTGACCGGCGTACTCGGTGCAAACTGCATGGCCAGCCTGCTTGCACGTTACCCGGAGCAGGCAGGCGCAGCGGCGGGACTTGCCGTGGCGGCACAGTTCGGTCTGGGTGCAATAGCGAGTTCGCTGGCCAGTGGCCTGCACGACGGTACACCACTGCCAATGACAATGATCGTAGGGCTCTGCGGTATCGGCTCACTGCTGGCGCTGCTGCTGACCCGGTCAAGGGCCAATAGTAAAGAAGGAGTTAAAGAAGCGCCTTGAAGAAGGGAGTCAAACAAGGGTACGGCCAGGAAAGCCGTACCCTGAAGGGAAGGTAGGACTACTCGGCAACCAGCTCCCTGAACCGCTGCAACGCCGCGCGGGCATCGACATCCATATCCGCTACCGATTCGATCCAGGTCTCATCGATGCCTTTGATCACCTCGTTAAACTCGGTCAGCATCGGATCGCCCTCTTTCAGCGTCACGATCTTCTTGCCGGCATCAACTGCCACCTGGTAACCGGCTTGATCCGCCTCTCCCCAGGCCTTGCCGGCCAGGCGCGACAGCTTCTCGCCGGACACACTCATGATCGCCTTCTGATCCTCTTCGCTGAGGCTGTCAAACACGTCCGGGTTCATGAAGATTGTGAATGCCGTGGTATACATCCCCTTCGGGAACAGCGTGATCTGGTTTGTCACTTCACTGAGGCGCAGGAACTTCTGCTCCTGTACCGGCAGAAACACACCTTCTACGATCCCCTGCTGCATCATCTCGTACACCTTGGTCGCCGGTGCCGCTACCGGGGTCACCTGCAGGCGCTCGGCAAGATCGGTAACGACCCCGCCGCCGATCCTGATCTTGCGATTTTTCAGGTCATCGAGGGAGTTCACGTCAAACTGCGTCTGCAGCTGCCCAGGGCCGTGTACAAACATCCCCAGTACCTGCAAACCGGCATACTCGTCTGCCGGTTCGAAGTACTCTTTATACACCTTCCAAAGCGCTACCGAGCCGCGCTCCGCGTCGCCGCTCTCACCGGGAATCTCTGCAACGCCCGGCAATTTGAAACGTCCGGGTAAATAAGCGTTAACGCTGAAACTGACGTCCGTCACACCATCCTCAACCAGGTTGAACAGGGTTTTCGGGTGTCCCGAGCCATACTCAAGCTCGACCTTGACACGTCCCTCGGTGGCCTCCTCCACCCATTTACTCCAGGTCGGCCAGACCACTTCGTTTTGTGGATTGGTCGGCGGCAGCCAGGTGGTCACGCGCAGGGTCGTTGCCGCCAGTGCCGAGGTGCACAGCAGGGTGCCAGCGAGAGTACAGGCGAGTGTCGATGCTATTTTTATTTTTTTCATACGTCCTCTATTTCTGCCTTGCTTGTTAGATGTGGGTTGTTACTGATGAGCTGTTAAACATAACCTCATACATAATTAGTTGTTTTTGCGTGCGTTGTCATCCAGCAGCCTAATCAGCCCATAAAGTGCGGCGATATCCGGCACATCCCGCCCCAGCTTCCCGGCTATCTCATAGACAGCCCCCACCAGCGCTTCATATTCCAGCGCACGGCCCGCCTCGACATCCTGCAGCATGGAGGTTTTGAAGGGGCCCAGCTTGCGGGTGGAGCGATTACGCTCTTCCACCGTCTGATCAACATCACAGCCGATCGCATCACCAATCGCTGCCGCCTCGGCCATGACCCGGCAGCAAAACAGGTTCACCAGCGGGTCATCGAGCATGGCGTCAGTGGTCGCGCGGGTCAATGCAGAGACCGGGTTCATGGTCATATTGCCCCAGAGCTTGAACCAGATATCACGCTGTATCCTGTTGGATAGTTCAACCGCAAAACCGCTGCCCTGGAGCAGCTCTGCAACGGTGCGGGTCGCTGCATCGAGACCGCCGTAGGGCTCACCGATAATCAAACGGTCACCACCATTTAACTGTGTCACCCCCGGTTCCGGCGTCGCCGCTGCCACATGGACCACACAACCGATCACCTGCCGGGTGGGCAGATAGTGTCGCAGCTCCCCGTCCGGATCCACGCAGCGCAGCGTTCGGTCTGCCGGTGCATCCGCCAGGCCATCGAGGAACCACCAGGGCACGCCATTCATCGCAAGCAGTACCCGGGTATCTTCATTCACCAGGGGACCGATCTGCTTCAGGACAGCGTTCAGCGACGGCTGCTTCACCGCGATCACGATCAGATCCTGTACCCCAAGCTGCTGCGCGAAGGGTGCCTCACTATCCACCGCCTGCACCGGGTAGAAACGGGTGTCACCCCCTTCTGCCAGACCGATACCTCTCTGCTGCAGCGCATTGAGAGTTTCACCCCGGGCAAGCACCGAAACCGGTTTGCCGGTCTGACTAAGCCGCGCCGCGATCAATCCACCGATTGCGCCAGCGCCATATACACATATTTTCATCGCGCTCCCTCTGATCAGTGCTTGAATGATGGATCCTGTTTCTCGACGATCCGTTTCATCGCCGCAAACACATCGGCGCCAGCGCCATATTTGGGATCAAAGTTCAGTGAATCAGCGACACAGCTGTGCAGAATTTTTTCCGGAATCTGGCGCACCGCGCCCATGGACTGGGAGGCGAGCTGTACCTCGCAGGCCCGGTTCACCAGCCACATCAGCGATAACGCCTGGGCCAGGTTGGAACCGATCACCACGGGACCGTGGTTGCGCAACATCAACACCGGTTTGTCGCCGGCGCTGGCCAGAATCCGCTCCCCCTCATCCATACGCAGGGTGATCCCCTCAAAATCATGGTAGGCGATCTTGCCGTACAACTGGGCGGAGTAGAAGTTGCTGTAGGAAAGCCCGTCCTCAAGGCAGCATACCGCCAGTGTCGGCGTGGTATGCACATGCATGACGCAATGGCCATCAGGTACCTGGGCGTGAATCGCACTGTGGAAGGTGAAACCGGCGGGATTAATCGGCCAGTCGGAGTGGCCGATTATATTGCCGTCATGGTCGATCTTGACCAGGTTGGAGGCGGTCACTTCGCTGTAGTGCAGGCCGAAAGGGTTGATCAGGAAATGCTCGGGCTCGCCCGGAACACGCAATGAGATGTGGTTGTAGATCGATTCATCCCATTTCAGGTGGGCAAAGATCCGATACATTGCGGCCAGATCGACCCTGGCTTTCCATTCTTCTTCACTGAAACGGGAGGGGCGTTCGAAATAGCGGTTTGTCGGTTCCATGGGGTCCTCATCGACGGCTCATATTATTTACTTAATAAATTAACAACACGAATGCTCCATAAAAACCAAAATGAATATTGTTCCGCTCAATATTTTTCCGATACCCTCTGCGGATGAACTCCAAACAGATCACCTACTTTCTTAAGGCCGCCGAACTGCAAAGCATTGCCGCCGCGGCCCGCGAACTGAAAGTGGCGCAACCGAGCATCAGCCTGCAGCTGGATAATCTGGAGCATGAGCTGGGCAGCCAACTGTTTCAGCGTGACTACCGCGGCGTGCAGCTCACTGAAAGCGGGCAACGTTTTCGTGCCCATGCCGAATCGATCCTGCGCCAGATGGAACAGGCCAGGCAGGATATCCGGCAGATTGAACAGGAGCCCAGTGGGCGTCTGGTGATCGGTATGACCCAGCCCATCGGCAATGTGATATCGGTGCCACTGCTGGCGCAGGTGGAGAAGCGCTACCCCAAAATTCAGCTGGACCTGTTCGCCGGCCTCTCTTACAACCTGTCACAACAGTTGCTGGCCGGTGAAATAGACCTGGCGATCTCCTCACCCGATGGCAGTGATATGACGCGCCTGAAGCGCCAGAAACTGTTTCGTGAAAGGCTCTATCTGGCGATGGGATCCTCGCCCCAGGTGGCCGCCCAACAGCCCCTGCGATCACGTGTCAGTCTTAGCTTCGCCGAAATGGCCGAGCACGAAGTGATAGTTACCGGCCGGCAGGATTCGCTGGGTTACCTGCTGCACCAGTATGAAACCCGGACCGGAGTACAGGTGCGCCAGAAATCCGCGTTCGGTCAGTTGATGACGACCCTGCGCTACGTGGCCGAAGGCCACGGCCTGCTGTTAAGCCCCTCCTCTGCGTTTTTCCACCTGGAGGAAGCCGGACAGATCCATGCCCTGGAGATTAACGATCCGCCTCTGTGGCGCGATGTCTATATCACCAGCGCCGCCGATCGCCCGGCGACAACACTGATGAAAGCGGTGATCCCGATGATCCAGCAGGTCGCCCGCGAGGAGCACCAGGCCGGGCACTGGCGCGGCGAGCTGGCCGTTAGCGACGATTAGGTAACCCTCTGTCAATTGCTACTCCAATCTCGGCCGTCTTGATTTAGTTAACATATTAAGTATATTATAGAACGACTTTATCCCTCTCCGCTCGGCTGGATCACTATCAAGCCTGAAATATCCAACGTAAGTAGGCCCGCTATGCTCGCGCGAACCCTAAATAACGCTGTCGACCTTTCTGCCAGACTCTCAGGTGTGCTGATCTTCAGCGCCATGCTGCTCGCCCTGGCCGACACCTTTCAGCTGATCGAAGCCACGCACATCGCCACCATCCTGGCCTGGACCTTTGTCGCGCTGGAACTGAAGAATCTGTCAGCCAAGCAGCGTCGCCTGATCCTGATTCTCAGTGGCGCCGGTTTGCTCTTTGCCGGCTGGGCCTGGCTTCAGGGTGGAGATCTCTCGTTGCTTGATATCCTCAGCGAGCATATCAAGCTGGCGATGCTTCTTGCCGCGGTCAACTTCATCCGCCTGGTCTCCAGGCTTGAACCGGCACCTGACCGTAAGGGCGTACGCAGTTTTCTGACCACCCTGGGAGGGATGCACTTTTTCTCCTCGGTGGCTAACTTTTCATCGGTGCTGATGGTCGGTGAACAGCTGTACCGCTCCGAACGGCTCACAGCACTGTCGCAGATCATCCTGGCCCGCGGCTTCAGCCTGGCGGTACTCTGGTCGCCCTTCCTCAGCATTCTGCCGATGACTCTCGACAAGGTGCCGGGCAGCAATATTTATGCGGTCTACCCGTTTACGATTACCCTGGCCTGCCTCGGCCTGCTGCTGACACTGGTGGAATCCAGACTGGTACGTAATGAAGAGCTGTCCTGCTACGCCGGCTACCCGATCAAGTCATCAACCCTGCTATTGCCTGCGGTGCTGATCTCCAGCGTGCTGTTGACCGCCTGGCTTTACCCCTCGCTGCCGACCCTGGGTGTCGTCGCTCTGTTAGCTCTGTTAGCCCCCTTCGCCCTGCTGAGTCTGCGCAATGGCGTAGGTGATGCCACCCGTCGCGCCGGGCGGCACATTATCGAGCGCCTGCCCGACGCACGCGGCGAAATTGCCCTGTTCCTGACCGCCGGTCTGCTCGCCGCCGGTGTAAAGGCCTGTATCGCCACCGGCCTGCTCGAGCTGCCATTTGCCGAAACCAGCGCCAACACCGCCGCCTTCGTGCTCCTTGCCGTGGTCATTCTCGGCTACGCCGGTATCCACCAGTTCGCCGTGGTGGCGATCTGCATGGGCTTTTTCGCCGATATCACCACCACCCCAACCCTGATGGCGATCGCTTACATCATGGGCACCTCGCTGGCCATGTCCGGCAGTATCTTCAGTGGACTCAATTTTATTCTGCAGGCCCGCTTCCGCTGCTCAACGCGGGAGATACTGGCACATAACAGCGTTTATACCCTGATAATGCTGATCAGTACCCTGGTGCTGCTCTACCTGCTGGAATATCTGGGCGTGCGCTAACAGCACGCCCGGCAAATAAGGGCTGACACCCAGGATAAAAACAGAAAAGTACAATAACGAGACAGGAAGTTACATTTTTCAATTCGGTCCGGGCTGTAATACTTCTCTCATCTTTCGAACTCAGGCTGCTCCCACCTGCCGGTGCCCCAGGAGCAGCCTTCTAATAACGACAACTAGAGAAGTCCGTAATGAAAGCAGCCAACCCTATGCTGGAAAAACTTCAAGCCATCCTGCCGGATATCCGCGCCAACGCCCACAAGGCCGAAGAGCAGCGCATGGTGCCCCAGGAAAACATCGACATGCTCCATGGCATTCAGATGAACCGTGCATTTCTTCCCAAAGCCTACGGCGGCCTGGAGATCTCTCTGCCGGAGTTCACCGAGTGCATCGCGGCGCTGGCCGGCGCCTGCTGTTCCACTGCCTGGGCCTACAGCCTTCTGTGCACCCACAATCACCAGATGGCGATGTTCAGCAAGCAAGCGCAGGACGAGTTCTGGGGCGAAAACCCGGACACCGTCGCTTCCAGCTCTATCGCGCCGTTCGGCAAGTATGAAGAAACCGAGGGTGGCATCATCTTCACCGGCGATATGAAATGGAGCTCCGGTGTCGATCACGCGGACTGGATTCTGGTCGGTCTGAACCGCATGGTGAACGACGAGAAGGTGTACAGCTTTGCCGCTATTCCGAAGCGTGATTTCCACATCATCGACGACTGGTACGCCGTTGGCATGCAGGGTTCAGGTACCAAGACCGCGCGTATCGAAGGCGTGTTCGTACCCGAGCATCGCATCCAGGCGGCCAAGGATATGATGGAAGGACGCCATGCCGGTCGTTCGCTGTACCCGGACAGCAAAATCTATCACACCCCGTACCGCCCCTACTTCGCCTGCGGCTTTGCGGCGATGAGCCTGGGTGTAGCCGAGCGCATGATCGAGGTGTACAAGGAGCTGACCAAAAACCGCGTCCGCGCTTACACCGGCGCCAAGGTGGGGGGTTCTGTACCGCCGATCCTGCGTGTCGCCGAGTCCTACCAGCAGGTCTGCGCCGCCCGTGCCTACCTGGAGAAAACCTGGCAGGAGCACAAGGAGTACGGTGAACGTCACGAATACCCGGATCGTTGCACCCTGGCTCACTGGCGCACCAACCAGGCCTACGCCATCAAGATGTGTGTCGAAGCGGTCAACCGTCTGTGGGCGGTGATGGGCGGCTCCAACTGGTACCAGGACCGTGAAGGCCAGCGCCTGTGGCGCGAGTGCAACATGACCGCGGCCCACGCCTACACCGACTACGATGTCTGCGCCCAGATTATCGGTCGTGAACTGCTCGGCCTGGAGCCGGATCCTACCCTGCTCTAATCACAGCACCCGCTGCGGGGGGGAGCCTCCCCCTGCCGGGGCTTCCCCGGCATACCATTCCTGGCTTCCCCGTCACCCGCCATTTTCAGAATAATATTTGGTATAAGCATCATGACTACTGCATTTGATCCCAAGGCTTTCCGTCGCGCGCTGGGTAACTTCGCCACCGGCGTAACCGTCATCACAGCAACCACCCCTGACGGTGAGCAAACCGGTGTCACGGCGAACAGCTTCAACTCCGTATCCCTGGACCCTGCGCTGGTGCTCTGGAGCATCATGAAAACATCCGGCAGTGTCGATATCTTCGACAAAGCCAGCCACTTTGCCGTCAACGTACTGGCTGCAGACCAGATTCCGCTGTCGAATCACTTCGCACGCCCCTCGGACGACAAGTTTTCCGGTATCGATTATGAAAAGGGCTTTGGCGATGCCCCCCTGTTGCCGGAATGCGCTGCCCGCTTCCAGTGCGAAACCTACCAGAAAGTCGACGGTGGCGATCACTGGATTCTGATCGGTAAAGTGGTTGCATTTGACGACTGCGGCCGCTCGCCCCTGCTGTACCACGGTGGCGCCTACTCCGCCGTGATTCCCCATGCCGGTATTAAGCCCAAGGAATCCGAAGTTTCCGATGGCGCCGAGCAGAAAAACGAAAAGCGCCTGGCCAACAACCTGTATTACCAGATGCTGGAAGCGGTTAAACGTTACCAGGCGGGCTATCAGCCGCTGCAGCTGGCCACCGGCCTGCGTACCATTGAAGCGCGTATGATCCTGACCCTGAATGATTTCGGCTCACTCAGTGCCGCCGAACTGGAACAGCGTATTTCTATGCCGGACCAGGATCTGACAGCTGCCGTGGAAATCCTCAAACGCAAGGAGTGGCTGGCCCTGTCCGACGACAAGCTGAGCCTGACCGCTGCCGGTGTAGAACAGGCAGAAACCCTGTGGAAGATCGCCAACGATCGCCAGCAGCAGGTATTCAGCCAGTTCAGCGACGACGAGATCGCCACCTTCCGCAAGGTCCTCAACGCGATCCACTAACATCGCATCCCGGTGAGGGCAGCTCTCTGTACGCTGCCCTCACCCTCGCTCCTTTTTGCTACATCCCTTACCTACGCCGACGCACTCGCCTCTTGGCCCACCCGCCTGACTGCCTCCTTTTCCCTACGTGTAATCACCTCAGGTTCAGCAACAGCTACGAAGTCCTGAGCGGGCAGATTAACAGCAGATCCGATTGAACGATTCAAAGATTGACCGGCGCCTGGCCTGACCGCTGTGCCCGGCGCTATTCCAGCCTGGGCCCTGTTGCCTGCGATGGCTGTGTTAGACCGCACTCGCCGGACTGTTCATCACAGGGTCCCGGTGACGACATCAAGGCATTACGATGCAATTGGGGAGAGCGCTATCGCAGCTCTCGTCGGCCGCACAAAACGAGTGTGTGAAACACAATTGCACTGGGACGGTATCTCAGGACTTTTATATCAGGGGGGCGTCTATTCGGAAAACGGTGTGGGTAAGCGAGAGAATGGCGCTCTGGTCGGCAGAGCTAATCAGTAAACCGGGGGTTAAAAAAAGTCGACCCAACCAAAAACTTGGATGTGAATGATCACTTGGGTCGACAAAGTGCTGAGGTCCAACTCAACTAACTACAGGTGCTGCGTAGTAAAGGGGATTACATCAACTCATAGAGCTGAAGCTCCACCGCATCGGGCTTACGGATTCCGGTACCCACGAACATGCGTTCGCAGATCCAGGCCAGTGCCGGGGAGGAGGTTTCAAAGGTCGGGCAGCAGCGAAAATAGATCTCTTTCGGATCCACCGGCTCGCCCTTGATCAGACGCTCGGTGGCCTCAGGCGAGGCCACTCGAATGGCGTGGTTTTGCACATAAATAGTGTCGCCAGCGTCGGTTTCGATCACATAACGCGCATCCAGCTCTGCCATTCGCGGCGTGAGGATCAGCTGAAAATCAGCGCCACCCGGCAGTATCCGGCCGGACCAGTCGCGGCCCACGGCCGTACCGCCGAGGATCGGGATCAAGCGACGCTGCCCGTGCTGGGCATGACCCACTTCCTGCGGAGCATCCACTTGAATCTTCAGTTCGGCAAAATGTTTCAATTCCGGTTGCATGCAATACTCCTTAACGCTGCGGCATATCGGCCGTTGTGTAGCATAGGCTTACGGTGGCATCTTCAGGGATCGGCGGCATCGTCTCATTCCAGTCCAGCCAACTCTGACGCATCTCCTCAAGCCGCTGCGGCTGCAACTTCGACTGGTTGGCGCGTTCACGGGCATCGTTGGTGATGTTGAACAGGTATTCGTGCTCATCGACCTTCAGGTATTTCCAGTCACCCATGCGCAGGGCACGCTGTCCGCGGTGCTTCATACGCCAGTAGAGCGGACGCTCGAAGCCGTCGCTGTCGCCGTTCAGGATCGACATCAGCGAGACACCATCCACCGGGTAATCCGGATCCACCTCACCGTTACCGGCTTCCAGCAGCGTCCGTGACCAGTCCATGGTCATACAGTGCTGCATGCTGACACTGCCCGGCTTGACCACTTTCGGCCAACGCACGATCCAGGGCACCCGGATCCCGCCTTCGGTCAGGTCCATCTTGCCTCCCACCAGCGGCCAGCTGTCGGAGAAGCGTTCGCCACCGTTGTCGCTGGTGAACACGATCAGCGTATCCTCGGTGAGGCCATGCTCCTCAAGCGCCGCCATGATGCGGCCGATGCCCTCATCCATGTGATGGATCATGCGACGATAGGTATGGATGTTACCGCCATCCAGGTGGTACAGATGGGTCAGCTTCTCCGCCTCTTCGGCATCGTCACGGGTTTCCCAGGGCCAGTGTGGCGCGGTGTAATGCAGGCTCAGGAAGAACGGCTTCTCGTCGGCACTGTCGGCACGACGGTGCACGAACTCAACCGCACGATCAGACAGCAGGTCGGTCAGGTAACCGATCTCCTGGTGCTCCTCTTCATTGATCCAGAGGTCGTTGTCGCCGCGGCCGCTCTTGTGGGTGAAGTAATCCACACCACCGGCCATGATGCCGTAAAACTCATCATAACCTGAGGCACGCGGACCGAAATGCGGCGGGTATCCCAGATGCCACTTGCCGATCAGTCCGGTGTGGTAACCGGCCTTTTGCAGCTGCGATGGCAGGGTCGGGATATGCGGCGGCAACCCCAGCGTAGTGCTGCCTTTGCTGCGCGTATTGATCGGCTCTTCCAGCGCGCCACGCAGGCGATACTGGTAAGCCATGGTCATCAGCGCAAAACGGGTTGGCGAGCAGACCGGCGAGTTGGCGTAGCCTTCCAGAAACAGCATCCCCTCTTCGGCGAGCTGGTCGATATTGGGCGATACCTGCCCGAACTGGGCCTCGCGGCCGCCATAACAACCCAGGTCTGCGTAACCCAGGTCATCGGCAACGATATAAATAATATTGGTCATTAGTCTGCTACCTTGAGACGAAACACTTTGCAGTCGGCGCGACGGTGCCAAACCAAAGCTACTACAGTCAGCGCCACACCTATCGGATCCATGAACATACCCGGTGCGAGCAGGAAGCATGCAGCGGCCAGACGTACCAGGATTTCAACCAGATTAAGCTTTCGCTTATCAAACCCGGTCAGCGCCGTAGCCACCAGCAGGATGCCAACCACCAGTTTGACCAGCAGCCAGAGCCAGGCGACCAGTGAAAACTCCACGCCGGCACTATCAACGGTCAACAACAGCGGGTTGAAGGCGAAAGCAAAAGGTATAGCGAAAATCATCACACCAACTTTCGATGCCTGCACCGACGTGCCTACCGGTCCGCCACCCGAGATACTTGCGGCAGCAAAAGCGGCAAGCGCTACCGGCGGCGTGATCGCCGAAGCCACGGCGATGAAGAACACAAACATGTGCGCAGTCAGCGGCTCCAGGCCCAGCTGCAGCATAGCCGGAATCGCAATAGTCGCCACAGTTACATAGGCAGGCAGCGTCGGCATACCCATGCCCAGAATGATGCAGCAGAAAGCAGCAATCACTAGAGACAACAGCAGCGAGTCGGAGACCAGGCTGCCCAGCAGGATACCGAACTTCAGCGGCACGCCGGTCACGGACAGCGCCGAGATCACAATGCTGACTGCAGCAATGGCCATCAGCAACTGGGAGAAGGTACGACCGCCACCGCATAGCGCCTGAATCAACTTGATCGGTTTCTCACGTACCGCCGGGTTGATAAAGCTCAGCGGGAACAGCAGCGCCAGCGCCGAGATGGAAGCCCCGGACGGAGACAGGCCCATGATCAGCAGCACCACAATCAGGCCCAGGGGCGCAAAAATAAGCAGCAGGTTCAGGTAATCCTGACGGGTCGGCTGTCCGACGCCGTTATCTTCATTCGCGTCGACTTTAATCCCCAGGCGGCGGGACTCAAAAACGATCATCGCAAACAGGCTGCCGTAGTAGGCGATAGCCGGTACCAATACCGCGATGATAATGGTGAGGTAGCTGACACCGACAAAATCGGCCATAACCAGCGCCGCAGCGCCCATGATCGGCGGCATAATCTGACCACCGGTGGATGCAGCCGCTTCCACTGCGCCGGCAAAATTGGGGGTGAAGCCGCGGCGTTTGATCATCGGAATCGTCACCACACCGGTGCCGACCACGTTACCGACGGCACTGCCCGATACGGTGCCAAACAGGCCTGATGACAGCACCGCCGCATGGGCGGGACCACCAGCGGTATGACGCATGCAGGAGAACGCGATGCGGATCATGGAATCACCGGCACCGACACCCTCGAGAACCGCGCCAAGAATAATGAACGGGAACACCGTGGTGATCACAATAGAAAAGGTACTGCCTAGGATCCCTGAATCGAGGCTGTACAGCAGGTTCTGCGCCAGCGTCTCGGCCATATCCATTTCTACGGTCTGCAGAATACCGGGCCAATGGTGTCCGGTTGCCATGTAGAGGATACCGAAGATACCCAGCAGCGCCACCGGCACACCCCAGATACGCCAGCAGAAGAACAGCGATCCGCCGGCAGCAATCAGTGCGAGCCACATCTCGGCGGGCCCGAACAGAAACATCGCCTCATCGAGCTTGCTGCTGATCTGGTAAAACGACCAGCTGGACCAGAGCAACCCGAGTGTACAGATCACGGCGACAAGTGAAATCAGGCGGTGCTGGAAGCTGCCGTCAGAGCGGCCCAGCACAGAGAGCATCACCACGACAGCGCAGAGAGCAAAGAAAGAGCCACGGAAAAACACCATATCGAAAGGCCCGATACGGAAGTCGCCGATAGCCGGCATCACGTTAGCAAGACCATACAGGGTCACGACCAGGCTCAGGAGCGCCAGCGGCCAGGCAATAATACGATTGGACATCAGGTTATCTCCCTCGTGCCGGGGGCGCTGAGCCCCCCGGACAATTCAGAGGCAATATGCCGTTATTCGGTCGGCGGCAGGAGATCGGCGGGAACAGTGATCCCCGCTTCCTGGTAATAGCGCACGGCGCCGGGGTGCAGCGGGGCATTCATCCCGGCAAAGGGAGAGGTCTTCGGTATCAGGGACAGCAGCGGACTGGTACTAGCCACTTCCTCACGCTTTTCCATGTATGTTTTGGTCAGCTGATAGGCCACATCATCAGACAGGTCCTTGTTGGCCGCTATCATCATCAGGGTGCCCCAGGTAGTAATCGCCTTTTCGTTGGTCTGACCGGCATAGGTACCCGGCTCAATCACCACCCTGGTCAAACCCCAGCCTTCGGGGGGAACGGTATCTTCCGGCAGCGAAAGCAGGTAGATATCACGTGACAGGCTCAGCTCGGTCAGTGACTGTGAGCCCAGGCCAAAGGCACCGAGAAAGACATCATACTGCCCATCCTGAAATCCCTGGCTGCCCGTGCCCCAGGGTGCCTTGATCGGCATAAACTCGCCCTCTTCAACGCCACCTTCCTTCAACAGCGCCGTCAACTGGCGGTTAGCCGCACCGGCAGGCGGACCGATGTAGACGCGCTTGGTCTTAACATCGTCCCAGGTCTTGATGCCGGAATCGGCCCAGACGATCGGGTGGAATGGGCTGCCGGGAATGGCAAACAGTGCACGAACATTTTTCGACGCTTCAACCGCCTTATCACCCAGGCCAGCGTAAGGGCCGGTGCCGGTCGAAAGCGCGCTGACTGCTAACGGAGGAACCACGGCTGTATCAAGTTTGCCCTGGCTGATTTTCAACAGAGATTTGGTCAGTGTCTGGTTCAGAATCAGCTGCAGCTCAACACCGTCCTCGGCCCAGTGGGGAGCCATCGCCTGGGTAATTACCGAGAGAACACTGGCTGAACCGGTGGTTTCCATCGCTACCTGTTCTGCCTGGGCTACATTGGCAGCAACAGCGGCGACGACAGCGCAAACACCATTGCGCATCCATTTGGAAGGGATCTTCATACTGTCTCCAGTCTATATTTGTTTTTATTGATGAAAATCACTCTAACCCAGGCGTCACACCCATGTATAATAAAGTTTTGGCGATCCAAACAAACAAATCCGAATACTAAAAAGACCCCTTACCGATGGAATCCAAGCACCTGGTTTACCTGGCCACCATTTTGGAAAAAGGCTCGATCAGTGCCGCTGCGGAACAGTTGCTGATAGCCCAGCCCACCCTGACGCGGGCCATGGCCACTCTGGAAATGCAGGTTGGTACCCAGCTATTCGGCCGCAGTCGATTCGGCGTCACGCCCACACCCATTGGCGAGGCACTGGCGCGGGAGGGGAAAGCGATCATTCGTACCATGGAGATCGCCAGAGAGCAGGTATCGCAATATCAGCTGGGGCTGCACAAGGAGCTACGTATAAGTGCCGGCCCGCTGATCGGTCTGGCATTGATCCCTGACATCATCGAACGCATCATCGACGAGGCTCCGAATACCGCGGTGATCCTGCGCAGTGAGCGCGGTACCGTGGTGCTGGATGAACTGCTGGATGACCAGCACGATGTGGTTATCAGTCCGGCCCCCCACGACCGCCCTATCAATGGCATACTCCGCGAGAAAATCGCCGAAGACATAATCGGCGTCTATTGCAGTCGTCACCATCCGCTCGCACACAAGGAAAACCTGAGTATCAAGGACTTTGAATCCGCCGATTGGCTTAGCCTTGGCCTGGCCAGCCCTTTCGAGGCGCAGGTACTGGAACTGCTGCGTTCAGGAGGGATTGAACAGGCGCGCACCAAGGTGGTGTTCAAGAACGATGCGGCGTTGCTGATCACGCTGCTCGCCCGCGGCCGCCATCTGGCAGTATTGCCAAGCCTGCCGATGGCGGCGATCGCGGCGGATTATGACCTGGTGCCACTGAAAGTGGACCTGGGCACCGTTGTTCGTCGCGACCTTTATCTATGGACCCGCGAAGAGGTGGCTGATCAGCCGGCCTATCAGATCTTTGTCAAGTTCCTCCATGCCGTGATCAGCGACCTGCGGGCAAACATGGCCTGATCCGTCTCACAGACGCTCAGGCCCCGTGCGTTAAAGTGAGTTAAAGCTTCATCCAGACGGTTTTCAAATCCATATACTTGTCAAACGCGTGCAGTGACTTATCGACCCCGTTACCGGACTGTTTCATCCCGCCCAGCGGGACCGAGCAATCAGCGCCACCATAGGTGTTCACATGCACCAGCCCGGAGCGAACCCCGTTGCTGACCCTATGCGCGGTGCTCAGGTTGGATGTCCAAACCGCACCGGACAGACCGTAGCGGGTGCCATTGGCAATCCGTAACGCATCGTCGACATCCTTGAAGCGGGTCACACCCAGCACCGGGCCAAACACCTCTTCCTGCGCCAGGCGATGTTCCGGCAGTACCTGATCGATCACGGTGGGCTCCATGTAGAAACCGCCGCTTTCTGTGAAGCGGCGCTGGCCGCCACAGCGCACAACACCGCCCTGCTCGCGGGCGTCCTGGACGAATTTCAGGTTGCTGTTGAGCTGCACCTCGGAGTGCACGGTGCCCATATCGGTGCCCAGGCTCAGCGGATCGCCGGCCTTGATGGTCTGGGTAATCTCGACCACGCGATTGACGAAGGCGTCATAGACCTCATCCTGCACCAGCAGGCGCGACGGTGCGACACACACCTGTCCCGAGTTGCGGAAGAACATCCGCGCCGATACCTGTGCGGCTTGTTCGAAGTCGGGCATGTCGGCAAAAACGATGTTGGCGGATTTGCCGCCCAGTTCCAGATAGCAGCGTTTCAGGTTGGAGCGCGATGCGTATTCAAGCAGCCGGCTGCCGGTTGCGCCGGAGCCGGTGAACGCCAGCACATCGATATCCTGTGACAGCCCCATGGGCTCGCCGACATTCAAGCCTGTTCCTGTGACGACGTTCAGCACACCGTCGGGCAGACCCGCTTCCAGCGCCAGCTCAGCCAGGCGCAGCAGGGACAGCGACGCGGTTTCCGCCGGTTTCAGCACCACGGAATTACCGGCGGCGATGGCCGGCGCAAGTTTCCAGGTGCCTATCATCAACGGGAAGTTCCAGGGCACGATGGCACCGACGACACCGATCGGCTCTTTGCGCACCAGCGCCAGGGTATCCTCGTCCGAGGGCACGATTTCACCACAGACCTTATCGATAGCCTCGGCGTAATAGCGCAGCGTCGCCGCCGCGGAACCGGGTTCGGCATTGATCGCCATACAGATCTCGGTACCGTTTTCGCGTACCCCCAGTACTGCCAGTTCGACTGCATGCTGCTCCACCAGGTCGGCAAAGCGATGCATGATCTTTTTGCGTGCCGCGGGCGCCATTTTGCGCCAGCGGCCATCCTCAAAAGCGTGCCGGGCTGATTGTACGGCCGCGTCAACATCCACCGCGGTGGCGCTGCTGATACTGGTAAAGGCCTTGCCATCGATAGGCGAGATCACCTCACGTCGCTGCCCTTCTGCCGCCTCACGCCATTGGCCATCGATCAACAGGGATTGTGCGGGAATCACCTGGTTTCTGTATTTATCGATTTCGCTCTGTGTCGTCATTTTTGTTCTGCCCTAGATATCGACTATAAATTCAGCGGCGTTACTGCGTGAACCCAAGATCCTGCTGGATCATATCCGCTGCTTTTTCAGCGATCATAATGATCGGCGCGTTGGTATTGCCGGAGACAATAATCGGCATGATCGAGCCATCAACCACCCGCAGTGACTCCACGCCGCGTACCCGTAAACGCTCATCGACAACGGCCTCCGGGTTGTCGTCAGTCCCCATGGCGCAGGTACCGACCGGGTGGAAAATGCTGGCGGCGCGGTTGCGGATCCACTCCAGAATTTCAGCATCGGATTGGGCTGCCTGGCCCGGCTCATATTCCGACTCCAGCAGCTCCGCCAACGGCCCGCTGGTGGCGATCTCACGCATTTTCCTGACCATGGCAATGGCCAGATCGATATCGCGCTGATCCTGCAGGTAACCGTGTTCGATCTTTGGCGGCATCTCGGGGTCAGTACTCTGAATCTCCAACGAGCCGCGACTGTAAGGCCGCAAAATACAGGCGGACAGCGTCACGCCCGGAAAGGGGTGCGGCGGCTGATGCGGGCGATCGAAACTCACCAGACCGAAATGAATCTGCACATCCGGCCAGGCCACGTCTGCGCTGGACTTGTAGAAAGCCCCTGCGCGGTAAACGCCGTTACGCAGGTCGCCCTGTCGCAGCAACAGGTACTTGAGGAACTCCCGCGCGCCCTTGACGGTACTGTTGGCCACATCGTTGAGTGTCTCCACCCCTGCCTTGCAGCGATAGGCGGGACGCACCTGCAGGTGATCGGCCAGATTTCTGCCGACACCGGGCAACTCGGAAACGACGGGAATGCCGAACCTGGTCAGCAGCGAAGCCGGGCCAACGCCGGACAGCTGCAGCAACTGCGGAGACTGCAGCGCACCTGCACACAGAATCACCTCTGTGGCGGCGTGAATGGTCTTCTCGCCCTCCTTGCTGGTAAACACGACGCCACTGGCGCGCTTACCTTCAAACAGAATGCGGGTCGCCTGCCAGCCGGTGATTACCGTCAGATTGGAACGCCCCATCACCGGTTTGATAAACGCCCGGCCAGTGCTCATGCGACGACCATCTTTGATGGTCATCTGCAGGTAGCCGGCACCCTCGTTATCACCGGTATTGAAATCATCGGTGCGCGGAATACCCGCCTGCTCGGCACTGGCGATAAAGGCATCGGATAGTTTGTCCCTGGGCAGTTCGGAGACGGTCAGCGGCCCCTCTTGCCCGATGGTGTCACCGGAAACCGCGGGGCGGTTCTGGGATTTTTTGAAATAGGGCAGCACGCTGTCCCAGTCCCAGCCCTTAAGGCCCAGGCTGGACCACTGATCGTAATCCTCTTTGTGACCACGCAGGTAGAGCATACCGTTTATCAGGCTGGAGCCACCCAGCCCCCTGCCGCGGGGCCAGGGCAGTTTACGGTTGCCCATGGACGCATCGGCTTCGGTTTCGAATCCCCAGTCAAAGCGCGGGTTGCCGACCGTCTTGAAATAACCGATCGGTATCTGCAGCCAGGGATACAAGCTCTGCTTTCCCGCTTCGACCAGGGTCACCTTTAATTGCGGATTTTCGCTTAAACGCCCTGCCAGGGTTGCACCAGCTGACCCACCGCCGACAATGAGGATGTCTGTTTTTTGCATAAAAGCTCCCCGGTCAACTGACAGCGCCAGCTGACTGAATCTTGAATAGTGTTATCGCCAGGAGTTAAATCAGAACCAGCTCAGGGGGTAGGTCACCACCTGCGGGAACAGCACGATCAGTGCAACTATGACCAGGTTCGCTATCAGGAAAGGAGTCACACCCATAAAGATCTTGTTAATGGGTATATCACGCACTACCGAGTTAACCGTCAGCACATTCATCCCCACCGGCGGAGTCAACTGACCCAGTTCTACCATCAGGATCAGGAAAATACCGAACCAGATCGGATCGACGCCAAAGCTGACAACGATAGGCAGGAAGATCGGCACGGTTAACAGCATCAGACCCAGGGTCTCGAGAACACAGCCCAGCACCACATAGATTGCGGCAATCACCAGCAGCAGTACGACAGTATCCAGCCCCAGGCTCCTCACCCACTCGCCCAGGTTATAGGCAAAGCCGCTGAGGTTGATGAAGTTGGTAAACATCATGGCACCAAAGATGATCATGAACAGCATGCAGGTGGTCTTGCCCGCATCCACCGTGCAGGCGATCAGGCCTTTCATGCCTAGACGGCCTCTGAACAGCGCGATGAAAAACGCGCCAGTACAGCCGATACCCGCCGCTTCAGTAGTCGTAAACACGCCGCCGTACATACCGCCAATAACGACGGCAAACAGCACCAGCGTGGAGATCACACCCTTCAACGACGCCAGCTTCTCCATCAGGGAGCGCTTGGTACCACCGGCCGGCATACTCTCCGGGCGGATCAGCGAGTAGCACAGGATGGTGGCGATAAATGACAGCGCCACCAGCACACCCGGGATGGTCACGGCGATAAACAGTTTGCGGATATCCTGATCAGCGATCAGGCCGTAGATCATCAGCGGCACACTGGGGGGGATCAGCATCCCCAGCACACCGGCGGCCGCAACACTGCCGCTCGCCAGGCTTTCAGAGTAACCGCGCTGACGCATCTGCGGGATAGCCACCTTGGACATGGTGGCAGCCGCCGCCAGGGAACTGCCCGAAATCATGCCGAAAAGGGCGCAGGCCGCCACCGTAGCGTAGGTCAGGCCGCCTTTATACTCACCAAGCCAGGTCTGTGCAGTATCGTACAGCTCCTCAGAGACACCGGCGCGATGGATAAATACCCCCATCAGGATAAACAGGGGGATCACCGACAAACCGAAGGTAAACGATGAATCCACCAGCGTCTGCGGCAGAATCGCCAGGGTCGGATCCAGGCCGCGAAGAAATGCAAAGCCGCCAACGCCCACGGCCAGCATGGCGAAGCCCAGCGGTACGCCCAGAAAGGCCAACGCCAGCACCACTACAAAGCCAATAATCGCCACAGTCATTTGGCAGCCTCCGATACTGTCACTGCACGCAGAAATCTGCTCAGATGGGTCAGTGCCATCAGCACACCCGTTACTGCACAGATATAAACAAAGGGTGCCTTCGGCAGCCCGATAATCAGCGACGCTTCGTTGTACGCCGCATATTCAGAGGCGATGGAATACAGACTCCAGGCGATCAACAGCGAGATTGCGCAACAGATCAGCTCAATCAACGCGCGCTGAATACGCGCCAGCACACCACCGCTGGCCCTGAATATGGTCACGCTGATGTGCTCTCCATCCCTGGAGAGCAGCGGCAGAAACCAGAAGGCACAGAGCGCCATCAGTGCCTCGATAATATCGAAGGCACCCTTGACCGGGCTGTTGAGAAAATAACGCCCGATCACATCAACAAACATCAGCCCCGAAATAGACAGGAGAAAAATCGCACCAAAGGTCTCATAGGTCTGTTCGATGGCACGAAACAGTTTGCTTGTTGAGGCATTCATTACTGATCCCTTTTCTGAATCTCGGCATCGATACGCTGAGCTTCAGCGACGTAGTAATCCAGCGCCGCCTGGCCATCTACACCAAGCTCGGCCGCGGTTGCCAGCCAGGCATCGATAGTGGGTTGTGCAGAGCGCTTGAGATCTTCCACCAGGGCCTCAGGTGCGTCATGGAACTCGACGCCCTCGGCCGCCAGACGGACACGGGACTCGCGCATGCCAACATCGTAGGCACCCATCAGCTTGGCCAGGGGTTCCCGCGCCAGTTTGGTGATGATTTCCTGATCTTCCGGCGAGATTTTGTTCCAGACACGTTTATTAATAAAAATGCTGAATACCGGTGCCTGGGTACCGCCGGGAATCTTGGTCACGTGCTTGGCATACTGGGCAGCCTTGAACATCTCGAAGTCAAAGGCATTCAGGCTGGCAAAGACATCCACCGTGCCGGATGAGATAAGTTCATAACTTCTGACAGCGGGAGCAGAAACTACTGTTGCCCCGGCGTCTTCCAGCATTTTTGCGGTCACACCTGGCAATGAGTAGGCTTTAGTCCCTTCAAGATCAGCAGATGAGAGAATAGGATCACCGGCACTCAGTATTTCACCGCCCATGCCGACAAAAAAGCCGAGCAGATGAACATCTTTGAATTCATCAGCCTGCGCAAAATATTTATCGTAGGTATTCCAGAGTGCCTGGGAGTTGGCCTCGACTGAAACCTGGGTAAACGGCAACAAACCAATGGAGGGCAGTTTAATGCGGTTTTCAACGAAAACATTAGCGACATAAGCCGCATCAAAAATCCCTTTAACGACCGAATCATACTGAGCCTGGGGCGGTGCAAGTGAAGTCGGCGGTACATCGAAGGTGACCCGACCATCTGTGGCTTCAGTTATTTCATCAAGCCAGGGGTGGAGTACGCTCTGATTCCAGAGGTGGCCCGAAGGAATAAAGGAGTTAAACAGGATTTTGGTTTCGGATTGTGCAGGGAGGCTGGCGGCACAAAGCAAAGATGCGGACAGAACTGCGCTGAGCATTTTTTTCATGATGTTCACCTTATTAGAGTTTTTATAGTCCGCAAATCATCGTCGAAGCCCGCGGCAAAGACAATTCAAAAAGTTAACATCATAATTAACCTTAATGTTAATAATCATGTTAGGATTCCGGTGTCTGGTAATCAGGAATAGAACCAGCGCCAGCGCTGCCAAACCACGCAAGCTCTGAACAGCGTCCCTGTAAAACGACGGCTGCCGAGGGCGCCCTTGCAGAGCAGGTATCAGTGCTTTCACCAGGAAACCAGGGCAAAACAGGTCAAACGATGCCTACCGATCTCGATCGCAAGCTGACGATCAAACAGCTAAAACTAATCAGTGTATTAGGACAGGCGCTCAGCATGAGTAGAGCCGCCGAGCTGCTTCATGTCAGCCCACCGGCCCTGTCGCGCTCGCTCACCCAGATGGAACAGGCACTGGGACTGGTGCTGTTTGAACGGACTACCCGTTCAATGAAACTCACGCCCGCCGGCCAGAGCCTGCTGCGCTATGCCAACCTGATATTGGGCCAGCTTGATCAGGCGCAGGAGGAACTGGAAGGTCTCCGATACGGTAGCAGCGGCAAAATTTCGATCGGGGTGATCCCTGCTTTTTCTCCCACCCTGGTGGGAAAAGCCGTGCGCAAGTTGCAGTCGTCCATGCCCGGCGTGAAGATCGATATCCAAACGGAAGAAGCGAACCCGCTGTCGCAGTGCCTGGCGGATGGAACCATCGATATTATGCTTTCGCACGCGGAGTTCAGTGCCGACATGGATGCGCTGGAGATTCATGAACTCTACCAGGAAGAGAGCAGCATCATTTGTGACCCGAACCACCCATTAACCAAAAAGGCAAAAGTCACCATCAACGATGTGGTATCCAGCCCCTGGATTCTGCCCCGAACCGAGACTCCGTTACGGAAAGTGCTGAACCGCACCATTTTTGTCGACCGCCCCCAGGTCACCGGCAGCCTGAGTGATATAGAGACCGACAGATACCTGCAGTCGCTGGCCCTTTTGCACGATAGTTCCATGCTGACAGTGATACCAAGAAGCCAAGCGATTACCTACGAAAAACTGGGTATCATCAAGCGCTTACACGCGCCTGTTAAACTACTGAAAGGTCCGATGTGCAGTATAACTTTAAAAAAACTACAGCTTTCCGAGCCCACTCATCGGCTGCTTGAATTATTGCAGACGTTCTCTAAAGAGATGGAATAAAGCGCGTTAAGGCCTGCGACAACCCCCGCACCCTTCGCTCATAATTTTTTATTTCCGCTTTTCGCCAATTGATCCAGGTTATCGCCAGCCCTTGATTACCGGGCACTTCCGGTCGTTTTACCAGGTGAAACGCACTGAAATTAATTGATAAATGCGGTGTTACCTTCTGCTCACCCGGTTAAACCTAATTAAAATAACGAGACCAACAATGCAGAAATATATTCAATCCTCCGCTCTGGCACTTGGTATTTTCATGGCAAGTGGCGCCTATGCATCTGATGCACTGGAACTTCCCAAGCCGGAGTTTCACGGCTTCTTCAGCATGGGGGCACTGAAGGCCGAAAATAAGGACTTCGACCCGGAAGCTTTCGAACTGGAAGCGGGTATTCATGGCCTGGTGGGCTACCAGGACTTCAAGATGAAGTATGAATTTACCGTCGACATGGCACAGGCGGCGAACCGCGACGACGCCAATGGTGACGACGACGAAATTCGCGTCAAGGAAGCCAAGGCCTTCTTCCCGACACCCTACGGTACTTTCCTGCTGGCACCGCGCACTACCAGCGGCACCTACCGCAACCTGTACGACAACATCAACATTTTCGAGTACAACGAAACCCACAACGGCAGAGAAACCTCAACCGGTAACCCGATTTTCAGCCAGGCCGATGAAGGTCAGGACGTCATTGCCTACATCACGCCTCGCTGGCACAACACCTTTATCGTCGCCGCCATGCTGGCTATCCAGGAAGACAATGATGTCGATTCCGACGTCAAGGCTATCCGTGTCGTCCATAAGGGTGAGCAGCTGTCGCTGGGTGCCAGTTACATCCTGATTGACGAGAACGTACCGCCCGCCGCAGCAGGTGCGACTGACGATGCCAAACGTATCGCCTTCACCGCCGGTTACGATTTCGACAACCTGCACCTGGGTGCGACCTACGAGATCAACAAGGACACCTTCAACGGCAACGACTTTGACTCCTACGGCGTAGCGGGCCGCTACTCCTTCGGCAACGGTCTGTCTGCTGCTCTGGGCTACTACGACAAGGATGCCGACATCGACGCCACCGACAACTACGGCGTTGTATTCCAGGTCAAAAAACAGCTGCACCCGCAGATCGCTCTCTGGGCCGAAACCGGGCAGTATGACACCACCGACAACAATGTCGCGGTGGGCGTGAACCTGAAGTTCTAAGGTTTATCGCTGGAGACGCCGCCTACCCCCCTTCAGGCGGCGTTTCTTTCTGCCAAATCCGGGCTTACAATTCCTCGCTTTCCTCCCCCGCACCAGCACCTCCCTCAACAGATAATTGCGCAGAAAATCACCTGAATTGATCCGCCATCCGGCTGATCTCGGTTCGCCACTCCCAGCGTCAACCAGGGTCTATAAATGACCGACATAACAACAAGAGTCAGCGGTCGATAAAGGCACCGCATGCGATTCATTCAATTCGCTTATTTGCTAGTATTGATAGAAAAAAGGAATCATCATGACTCTGCAGCAACTTGAATTGATTCTGGCGATCGCCGATTCAGGCTCGATCCATTCCGCCTGCAATGTGCTCGGCAAAACCCAGCCCACCCTCACCAAGGCGCTGAAATCATTGGAAGAGGAGCTTGGCGTACCGCTGTTTTCCCGCTCCTCCCGCGGCATGACACCCACCGAACTGGGCAAACGCACCATTGCCCGCGCCCGCATCATTTGTGCCGAAACCAACACGCTGAAAGCGGAAATGGCGCAATTGCTCGGTGCTTCCAAAGGCCAGGTCGCTGCCTGCGCCTCGCCACTGGTGGCCTATGCGATAATGCCCTCGGTAATCATGGATTTTCGCAAGCAATGGCCCGATATCGAGATCAATATCACTGAAGCGGTTTACCCCGAAGCACTCAACCGCCTGCGAGAGGGCTTCATCGATTTCAACGTTGGACCCAGCCCCGAAGAGAGCAGCGTTGAATTCAATGAGGAGATTCTCTTCCAAAGCCAACTTGTCGCCGTGGCCAAATCTGGCTCGGCGTTTCATAAGGCACGCCGGGTCGAGGAACTGGCGGATGCTCCGTGGGTGGTCATGAGCAGCCAGAAAGGCCCCGGTAAACTGTACAACGATATGTTCACTTTCAACGGTATTTCCGCGCCCAAACGGGTTATTTGGCTAAACTCACTGACCATGGTTTTGGAGGTTGTAAAGAAATCAGACTGCTGCTGCCTGTTCCCGGAGCAGTTGCTGCACGCTAGCCCACAGGAGATGGGGCTGAAGAAAATCGATCTGTTCCAGAAATCACCGAGCGTTCCGATCTCGCTGTTTACGCGGCATGACTCCCCTCTAACGCCCGCCGCCGAGGCGCTGGCACGCCTGGTCCGTTTGCACTGCACCAACTTTATTCGCTAGGGACAGACAGCATTCAGTGACTGCAAAGGGAAGTATTGGCATTCATCCCCTCTCTCACTCGATCGTGCCAGCGCCCCAACAATCGCTGCTCAGGAATCTGCTGCCGCACCAGTGCCAGCACCGGGCGGATAGCACTTACCCCCAGATGAACCCAGGGACGCCAGCGCTGGACGCGCTCCAGCTCGGCCTGGCGAAATTCTGTGCTTCATCGGCACACCAGTTCTGTTGATTGCTGTTCATGACGCAGCCTCAAGTAAATCGGTACAGCACCAGGTCGATGCAGACCACCTGCCGGTCGCTGTTTAGCAGCTGGCAGGCAGTCAACCCCAGTCGTTCTTGAATCGGTGGTTACACCAGTACACGCCCTTCCAGCTCCGGGCTATCAGCCTGATAGCGGAAGGCACGGAACACACAGTTGACCGGGCGCTTGGCTGTTGGGAAGTAACCTTCGAATACCGGGTTTACATAATCCCACACCACTTCACCGGCGCGGGTGATCTCAAACACCCGACCTGCAGCTGACTGGATCACCAGCAGATTGCCGCTGGGCAGTTCATTGGCACCTGACATCACGTGGCTGTAAAAATGCCAGGGAATCGGCGCCTGATAACGCCAGACCTCGTCCCCGGTTTGCCGATCCAATTCAACCAGATAGGAGAAGTGCGGCTGGGCTTCATCATGAGCGCCGTTACAGAACAGCAGGATATTACCGTTGCGAAGGATCTGCGGATCGTGAGGGTGACCCCAGTGGTGATCCTGCTTCTTCCAGACCATATTGCCGCTGGCCCGCTCGATAATACCGATGGTGTTGGTATTGCGGAAACACACCATCACATGCTCATCATCGATGGGGTTGATGGTGTTGCAGTGGGCAAACTCGCCACGGTCAGTACCGGACGCGATCGGGTAGCTTTCAATTTCCAGCTGGCTGGCACTCCAGTTCCAGACCACCTCTCCCGCCGGGGTGATTTCACGAATGTAATCCTCATGAATAACACCGTTAGGTTCGCTACCCGGTATACCGCCCTGCACCCGCACCTGCTGCTCCTTCTGCATCGGCTGCCAGCCGATATACAGGGTATTACCGTTGGGAAGACGACGGATATCGTGATGCTGCATCGGATCGGTAAATTCCCACACAACCTCGCCATCCCAGTTCAGCTCAATGATGCGACCACCGCGGGCACGGGCGCCGGGGAAACCGCCCTCGACCACGACCGATGCCAGCAGGTTACCGCCAGGCAACAGGCGCGCGTAGGAGCCCAAACGCCCCGGCAGACGCCAGCTGTGTACAACCGAACCAAAATTATCGATCAGGTTGACGGTAAAGCCACGAATACCTCCGACCAGGGTAAAACCAGGAGTGGCACGCTGTTGATCATGATGCAGGACACCGGTTTGCGACAGATACATAGAGACATCCTCTTGAATCACTAGTTTGTTCTTGTTGTTGAAATGAGAATCATAATTCTCTTTTTTCGAGAATATCCAAGTTACCTGTTGAAAACAAGAATGCGAATTCGTATTCTTTTTTCAGGGTCGCGATACGAATCCCGGTTTTAGCTAAGGAAGCGAGTATCCAGGTAGCTATTCCGTCAGGACTCTCAGGCCAGCCATCCGGTAAGCAGACGTTTGGGGTAATCTTGTGCCAGCAAAAAACAAATCGACACAAGGCAAAGTGCAGGAGTTTTTAATGGCCAGTAACGCCAAACCCGCTACCCAGGCGCGCAGTGCAGCCTTACAAGCCGCGTTTCTCGAAGCCGGCTTCAAGCTATTGAACGAAACCACGCTGGACAAGTTAAGCGTGAATGACATCGCGCAGGCAGCTGGCAGCTCTGTCGGCGGTTTTTATTCCCGCTTCAAGAACAAGGAGGCCTTTTATCTGTGTCTGCGCGATGAGCAGGTCAAGCGAGGGGCAGCCTTTGTAGACGACAACCTGCCAGAGGAGTTGTTGCAGCAGGGCGAGATGAGCGAGGTGATCGCGGCGGTGGTTGATACCTATCGGGCCATTTTCACCAGCTCCGGCCGAGGTGTGCTGCGCACCACCTTTATGAAATTGCATGAAGACCCGGATATGTGGGAGCCGATGCGCGCCAGTGGTCGTCATGCATCGGACTATCTGTCCAGCCATCTGGGTCCACGACTGGGACCGGACGGCCCCCAACGTGCCCGCTTTGCGGTGCAGGTATTGATGAGCGTGCTGGTCAACGACCTGGTGAACCCGAATCACCCTTTTAAGGTAGATCAGCCTGAATTTAGAAATTATCTAATTGATTTGCTTACGCCATTTCTGGCATCAGACAACCCGGGTTCCAATTGACGGAAGCATTCCCATTGCGGAACGGCAGTAACGCTGGACCTGGGTGAACTCAACAACGTTATAAAACAACAATAAAACAGGGGTTAGACATGACTTCGAAAATCCAGCCATCCCAGGCCTCAGCCAAAACTGCTGAATACAACCGTGCTTTCGGCGCACGCCTGCCGCTGACTGATCAGCACGACTTCGAAGCTGCCAAACGCGGCCTGATCGCCCAGATTGAAGGGGGTAAAATTCCAACCAACGACGGCACCCGTATGGCGTGGGACAGCTCGCTGTATGAATTCCTTGAAGGAGAGTGCCCGGATAGCGTAAACCCGTCGTTATGGCGTATTGCCCAGCTCAACGCCCAGCATGGCCTGTTCGAGGTGGTTGATGGCGTGTGGCAGATTCGTGGTTACGACTACGCCAACATGACCATCGTGCGCGGTGAAAAAGGCTGGATCATCATCGACCCGTTGATCTGTGAAGAGTCCTCTGCAGCTGGTTTGAAGCTGGTTAATGACACCCTTGGTTACCGCCCGGTTTCGGCGGTACTGGTCACTCACACCCATCCTGACCACTTCGCCGGCCTCAAGGGCGTGGCAACCGAGGAACAGGTTGCCAGTGGTGAGGTAGAGTTGATCGTACCGGACGGCTTTATGAAATATGCCGCCTCCGAAGGCATCATGGCCGGTGTTCATATGGGCCGCCGTGCCCTGTACCAGTTTGGCCTGATGCTGGATCGCAGTGAAACCGGCATCGTTGATGGCGGTATCGGCAAAGACACCGCCCGTGGTCAGCGCACCTTCCTCGAGCCGAACGTTTACATCACCGAAAACGGCGAGCGTCGCAGCGTTGATGGCGTGATGTTCGAGTTCCAGATCGCCTCCGGCAGCGAGGCACCATCAGAATTCACCTTCCTGATCGAAGATTACCGGGTTATGTGTATGGCGGAAGTCTGCAACATGACCATGCACAATATCCTTACCCTGCGTGGCGCCGAAGTCCGTGACCCGCTGCTGTGGGCTCAGGTGATCAACGAAGCCAACGAGATGTTTGGTGAGCGTACCGACGTACTGTGCAACAGTCACAATTGGCCGGTATGGGGCAAGCAGGAAGTCAGCGAATACCTGCTGGAACAACGCGATATCTACAAGTACATCCACGACCAGACTCTGCGTCTGGCCAACCTGGGTCACACCCCTATCGAAATTGCTGAACTGGTGAAAGAACCTGAATGGCTGTCGACCAAATTCCACGCCCGTGGCTACTATGGTTCGATGAACCACAACGTCAAAGCCACCTACCAGCGTTACTATGGCTATTTCGATGGCAACCCAACTAACCTGGATCTGCTGCAACCCACTGATGAAGGCCGCGAGTATGTTGAGGCTCTTGGCGGTGAAGCGCGGGTACTGGAACTGGCACAAAAAGCCATCAGCGATGACAAGCTGCGTTGGGCCGCGACACTGCTGAAACATCTGGTGTTCAGCAATGATAAGAGTGAGACGGGTAAAAACCTGCTGGCGGAAGTCTACGAGCAGCTGGGTTACCGCGCGGAATCCAGCATCTGGCGTAACATCTACCTGTCCGGTGCGCAGGAGCTGCGCAATGGCGTGAAGCCGATCCAGGGGGGGCCGAACCGTAATACTGACCTGGCCAAAACCCTGTCAGCTCAGGACTACTTCAACGCCATGGCAGTGCGTCTCAACCCCGAGCGCGCCATAGGGCTGGACTGCACACTCAATGTATCGATTCCGGATCGTGGCGAGACCCTGTGCACATCCGTTAACCGTCAGACCGAATATCCCATCGCAGGACGTAAGGATGACAATGCCGATGCCAGCATCCGCTTGAAGAAGGCGGATCTGGAAGCGCTGTTTGAAAAGCAGATCACCATCGACCAGCTGCTTGAGGCCGGCAAGCTGGAGATCAGCGGAGACCACGAGAAGGTGGAAGCCTACTTCGATGCCCACGATACCTTTAACCTCTGGTTCAATATCGTAACCCCCTGAGTCATCGCTTCTCACCTCACTCACAGCGCCCTTCCCCGACGGTTGGGCGCTGTTTGCGTTTCACCTGACGAACCCAATCGCAAGATTCCCTTCGCCAGACCATAAAATGAGACTAAAAATCTGGAGATCATCTATGAAATACTGCGATACCCTTGTGATCAACGGCACCACGGTTGCTGGCGAGCAAGGCAGCCAGCCCGTGATAAACCCGGCAACGGAAGAAGTGGTTGCCTCCAGCCCTCAGGCATCGGTCAGCCAGCTTGACCAGGCAGTCGCGGCAGCCCGGGACGCCTTTGCAGACTGGAGTCGCTGCGATGATCAGGTAAGAAAAGACGCCTTGCTGCGTATCGCAGACCGTATCGAAGAACACAGCGACGAACTCGCCCGCATTCTGGTCAGCGAACAGGGCAAGCCGCTGATGATCGCACAGCGCGAAGTTGCCGCGTCCGTGGCCTGGACCCGGTACACCGCCAATCTGGAACTGAAGGTCGACCTGGTGCTCGATTCACCGGAAAAGCGGATCGAAGTTCACCGCAAGCCCCTCGGCGTTGTTGCCTCCATCACGCCCTGGAACTGGCCGCTGATGATCCTGATCTGGCACATCATGCCGGCCATTCGCACCGGTAACACCGTGGTCTGCAAACCTTCGGAATACACCCCCTTCAACGCCCTGCGACTGATCGAGATCATCGCCGACGAACTGCCGGCTGGTGTCGTCAATATCGTCACCGGTGCTGGCGAAATCGGCCAGGCGATCAGCGAACATCCAGGTATTAACAAGGTCGTTTTTACCGGCTCCACCCGTACTGGCAAACAGATCATGCGCGCAGCCGCGGGCAACCTGAAGCGCCTGACACTTGAGCTGGGCGGTAATGACGCCGGTATCGTGCTGCCTGACGCGGATCTCGACAGCATTGCCCAACCGCTGTTTATTGCCGCATTTAAAAACATGGGACAAACCTGTGCAGCATTGAAGCGCCTGTACGTCCATGAGGATATGTACGATGCCCTGTGCGACAAACTGGTGGCAGTAGCCTCCAAACAAAAGGTCGGTAACGGTCTGGATGAGGGCGTGACCTTCGGCCCGGTACAGAACAAGGCTCAGTATGACTACCTGAACGCTTTGCTTGATGATATCCGGGCAACGGGCGGTCGAATTCTCTGCGGCGGTAACTCATCGCTTGAGCGCGGCTACTTTATCGATCCCACGATTGTTGCCGATGTGGATCAACGCTCCCGCATTGTTCAGGAAGAGCAGTTTGGCCCCATCCTGCCGGTGATCCGTTACTCCAACCTGGATGAAGCCTTGGCGATGGCAAACGATACCGATGAAGGCCTGGCTGGTTCAGTCTGGGGCAAGGATATGGAGCTCGCTTCCGATATCGCGCACCGGATGGAGTGTGGCTCAACCTGGATTAACGGCCATGGTGACCTGCATCCCGCCGCACCGTTCGGCGGCTGCAAGCAGTCCGGGATCGGAGTGGAGTTTGGCGAAGAGGGTCTGCATGAGTACACCCGGACCCACACGCACCATATCGTGAAGTAAACGCAAAAACGGGCAGTTTTCACTGCCCGTTTTTATTATCAGCCGGTAGTTAAAAAGATCGAGCTACTTTATATGATCGACCAGTACGGGGCAGTTGGCATGCACCATCACGTAATGTGCGACCGAGTGATGCACCAGGTTGCTTAACCGGTTGCGCGTATGCGTTCCCATCACAATCAGATCGGCGCCTATCTCATCGGCGACCTTCACGATCATCTCGTCCGGCCGGCCGTATACCACCTTGATATCTATATCTTCAATATCCAGCTTCGTTTCGTCACTAACCTCAGTCTCACAGAAAGACCTGATTCTTTGTTCGATATCCGCGTGGACATTGCCTTCATTATCTGAGCCAATTTTATCCAGCTCCTCAAGGGTCAGATAGTTTGACAGGTAAAGCTTGGTATTTTCATCAACCGGTTCGATAACGTTCAGGAAGGTTATCTTTGCGCCGTGCGCTATGCTCTGCTCGACGGCGGTACCAAACACCTTCTTGGCATCATAATTGATCAAGTCGGAAGCATATAGAATTGTTTTTATTTTGCTACTCATAAATCAACCCCATCTTTATGAATGAATACCCGCTACTCTTTTAGTAGTGTAACGGGCGGAATAAAACAACAATACTTTAATATAAATGCCTTTGTATTAACCTTTACAAAGAATTATTCATTTTCATTTAAAATAAATTCAGCCGCGCGTCCCGCGATCATCATCGTCGGCGCATTGGTGTTGCCGGATACCAGCGCAGGCATCACGGAACAGTCAGCGACACGCAACCCTTCGACACCTCGCACCTTCAGGCGCACATCGACAACCGACTCTGCATCGCCACCCATGCGGCAGGTACCTGCCGGATGGTAGATGGTACGCGCCTGCTGACGAATCGCATCATCAAATGCTTCGTTATCTGTATCCGTATCGATATCGGCACCCGGCCAGATCTCCTCGCCCATGAACTCCTTCAGCGGACTCTGCTGATAGATCTTGCGAGCCAGGCGAACGCCCCTGCGCAGCGTGTCCAGATCTTCCTCGGATTCAAGGGCTGAGGCCTCAAGCCGCGGTGGATCTAGCGGATCGGCGGATTTAAGAAACACGCGACCACGGGACGCAGGACGCATAGTCATCGGGTGAATATGGTACCCATGCAGCTCCAGTGGCGGCTCGCCCGGCCGGCCCGGCGCAAAGGGGGCGAAGTTGAACTGCACATCAGGACGCCCATCGCCGTTGGTATCGACACAGGCACCCGCTTCCAGCAGGTTGGAGGTCAGCAGTCCACGCCGGAAAATAAAGTAGTCGATGCCATGTTTCAGCGCCTTGAGACCTTTATTGGAACCGTGGAGCCCAATCGGCTTGGCCAGTTTTCGCGTGACCGGTACACCAACGTGGTCCTGGTAGTTTCCGCCCACAGAAGGGGCATCAACCAGCACATCAATACCGAAGGACTCCAGGTGATCTTTGGGGCCGATGCCGGAGAGCATCAGCAGTTTGGGGCTCTGGAAGCTGCCGGCGGTCAGGACGATCTCCTTGCGGCACTTCAGCTCACCGCTGCGTCCTGCCTTGTCGACCGTCTCGACAGCGACTGCACGCTTGCCGTCAAACCGGATGCGGGTGGCGATCGTTTCGCTCACCAGATGGAAATTTTTCTGCTTCTCGACCGGACGCAGGAAACAGACCGCGGCCGACTTGCGCTTGCCACCCTTGGCCGTTACCTGGTACCAGCCGGCGCCTTCCTGGGTGTCACCGTTAAAGTCATCAGACGGCTTGATCCCCGCCTCGATAGCCGCATCGATACAGGCTTTGTTCAGCGGGTGGCGGTACTCGGGATCGCCGATCACCAGGGGTCCGCGCAGACCATGGTAGCTGTTCTGCAGGCGCGCGTTATTTTCCTGCGCGATATAGGTCGGCAGCACGTCCTTGTAACTCCAGCCCTCGCAACCGTGGATGCTGGCCCATTCGTCATAGTCTTTGGCCTGGCCACGCATATAGAGCATACCGTTGACCGAGGAGCCGCCGCCCAGCACCCGCCCCTGGGGCACCACGAAGCGTTTCATGCCGAGCGAGGAGTCAGGTTCCGAAACGATGGTACTGGCGTCACGAGATTGCAGTGCCAGAAAGAAAGTGGCCGGTATATGGATCCAGGGGTTTACGTCAGAGCGCCCCTCTTCCACCAACGCCACTGAATGCTCGCCTGATTCGGCCAGACGTGCGGCCAATACACACCCGGCGGATCCGCCACCGACGATGATGTAGTCATACTCCTGAGAGTTCGATTTATTCGTTGCCATGCTTTTCCCGGTTTATCTTGTCGTTATGCGTCGAGATTACCTCATCGAGCAATAGCCAAATAGACAAGATTCACACCGGTATATAGATAAAATGAATCACCAGGCAGAAAAGGAAGTGGGGCCGGCAGGGGCGGCGCCCCCTATCCCTGCCGGGGCGCTGGACAGTCGTTGAAAATCCTTTTGCTACAGCTGGCACAACGATCCTGATCAACCTCGGGAATCAGGCTACCGATAGCCAGACGCGGTGTTTCATAAAAGCGTTCAACACCTAACTGCTGCAAGGCACCGGTACGCTTGAGCTCATCCATCACCGTTCCCTTCATGGAGCTGAACAACAGCTGCCCGCCCAGCCTTTCCAGCCGCACTATCTCCTGATGCAGCATCTCGACACCGGCGACATCGATAAAGTTGATTCCCTTGCCTATCAGCAGGATATGTTTGACCCCACTACCGGTCGCCGTCAGCCGGCGGATCTCCTGCTGCACATGGTCCACAGCACCAAAAAACAGCGAACCATCAACACGGATAATCTTGAGGTGAGGGCATTCATCCAGAGCGTAGCGCTGCACATTGCGGATATGACGCCGCTCCCCTTCCTGCAACGGCGCCACCTCTGTGACCCGCGGCTGAGAGGTACGGCGCAGGTAGAGCGCCAGGGACAGCAGCACGCCTATATAGATGGCAAACTCCAGCGCGACCAGCAGCGTCGAAAACAGGGTGACCAGCAGAATCGCCGCTTCTGAGCGGTTGCTGGACAGAATGTGACGGATCGCGCCGAGATCGATCAGGTTCCAGGCGATTAGCAGTATGGAGCCACCCATCACCGCCAGCGGCAGCCGCGCGGTCAGCTGCGGCAGGGTCACCACCACCAGCGCCAGCAGCACAGCTGCAAATACCGCCGCCAAAGGTGTACGGGCCCCGGCATCATAATTGGCACCGGAGCGGGTAAAGGAGGCACTGCTGGCATAGCAGGCAAAGAAGCTGCCGACCACATTGGACAGGCCCTGGCCAATAAACTCCTGGTTGCCATCGATCTGCTGGTGCGAGCGCACCGCGATTGCGCGGGCGATAGACACCGCCTCGATCAACCCCAGCAGGGCCACCGCCAAGGCTCCGGATGCCAGCGACTGCAGGGTTGCAAAGGAGAAATCGGGCAGCACGGGAGTTGGCAGCTGACCGGGCAGCGCGCCGACATAAGCGACCGCATTACCTGCAGGATCCATCAGGTAACAGGTAATACTGCCCGCCGCCATGCCGACCAGAAGATGGGGCAGCTTGCGATTGATCTTGCGTACCAGCACGGCAACCACCAGTGTCACCAGACCGGCCACCAGTGCGGTGGGACTCAGTTCACTGATCCGTTCTGCCAGGTACTCCAGGGTGGCGACAACGGAAAGCCCGCCAGGCAGTTCGATCCCGAGCACATGCTTGAGCTGGCTCACGGCAATCAGGATTGCCGCCCCGGCGGTAAAGCCGACCACCACCGTATGCGATATGAAGTTGACCAGGCTACCCATGCGGAACAGCCCCAGCGCCAACTGAATCAAGCCGGTCAACAGCGTTAGACTGATCATCAGACCGACATACTGTTCGGTTGAGAAATCCCCCAACCCGCTGATCACACTCATAACCACGATCGATAACGCAGCGGTGGGGCCTGATATCACATGCCAGGAGGAACCGAACAAAGACGCGATCACCGCCGATACCATGGCCGTATAGAGGCCATACACTGGGGGCAATCCGGCGATAAACGCATAGGCCACCGCCTGCGGAAGCACTAACACCATGCCGGTCAAACCGGCCATAAAGTCGGCTTTCAGGTTGTCTCGGGTAACCTGGTCGCGCCAGCGCAGAAAAGGAAGAAATCTGTTGTAGGATCGTGCTGCCATGTAACGCCCTTCTCCTCGAGTTTGGGGTTGCCGGGCGGGCAGCTTAGCGGAAAGGGCGTTAGCAACGACAAAATGTTTCGCTCTGCGAAACACATATGCGAAACCTAGCGCTCAAATGGCGGGCAACTGGGCCTGCAATTGTTCTGATAAACGGTCGGCGACACTTCGCAGCAAAGGATAGTAATCCCTGGAAAGTTCAGACTGAGCAATCGCCCCCTTGGGCCAGGACATGGTTACCGTCGCAGCCACCCGTTCGCCATGGAAAACAGGCACCGCCATCGCTTCAACCTGCTCCCCCTCGGTGGTTCCTACGCCGAAATAGGAAGACTCTCTGACCCCGTATCCCTGGCGGCGGGTTTGATCGAGCAGCTTCTGCAACCACAGGGTATCATTGGCCAAACGCCCCTCTTTACCCTTCATGGAGCGAAGCTCAGCAATAATACTGCGCCTCTCTTCATCGGGGCAGAACGCCAAGTAAGCACGACCTATGCCGGAAAACAGAAAAGGCAACCGTAATCCCATAACCTGGCGATTGAGAATAAACACCGACTGCACGCGGGTAGACTCTACGATTTTCATCGTAAGCCCATCACGCATAGCGATATCCACGGGCCAGCGTAAACGACCCTGAAACTCCTGGATAATGGGCGCCGCAAGCTCCGCCAACTGCCCTTCCGGACAGCTATCGGTCACCTTTCGATTCAGCGTAAAAGAGAGCCGGTAACAGGAGTCCCCCACGGCGCGAAACACCCAGCCCGCTTCCTGCAGCGTTTTCAGAATACGCAGCAGCGTCGCCTTATTGATACCGGTTTGCTTGTGCAGGACAGCCAGTGAGGCGGGTGAATGCTGACGAATGGCTTCAATAACCTGCAGACCACGGGCGAGAGATTCGATTGACTTGCCCATCAGGGAGCTCCGCTGGTTAATAAAATGCAGGCACTTCCATGGCGAGATTGTGTTCCTGAAACGTAATTAATTATAAGTATTGCCGCCAAGACTACATCAGCTTGGCAAAACTTTGAATACTGGAGGAGAGTCAACGGCTTAGGGGGATACGAAGCGGCCAGCAACACACGCCGCAATCAGCGCCCCTGAAATGAAAAAGCCGCCTCCCCTGAGAGAAGCGGCTTGTGGGCATTCCGGTATAGATAACTGTCAGCGCTGAACCAGCCCGTGGGTATCCATGATCTCTTCGATCTCGGACAGGCTTGCCGGGTCATCGATGGTGGAGGGTACCGAATACTCCTGACCATCGGCGATCTGGCGCAGCAGTTTGCGCAGGATCTTGCCGGAGCGGGTTTTCGGCAGGCGCTGGACCACAAGCGCACGACGGAAGCAGGCGATGGGGCCGATCTCCTTGCGCACCATGGCAACCAGTTCGGTCTGCAGCTGCTCTTCGTCCTCTTCGACACCATCTTTCAACAGTACCAGGCCGATCGGCTCCTGCCCTTTGAGCGGGTCGTTGATACCGATAACCGCGCATTCGGCCACCGCCGGGTGGGCGGCAACGATCTCTTCCATCTCACCGGTGGAGAGACGGTGACCTGCCACGTTGATCACGTCGTCGGTGCGTCCCATGATAAAGACATAACCGTCTTCATCCTTGTAGCCACCATCACCGGAGGTGTAGTAGCCGGGGAAGTCAGACAGGTAACCGGTGCGGAAACGTTCGAAGTCGCCCCAGATGGTGGGCAGACAGCTCGGCGGCAGCGGCAGCTTGAGAGCAATAGAGCCCTGCTCACCCGGCGGCAGTTCCTGACCATCCATACCAAGAATCTTCACGTTGAAGCCCGGCACCGGCAGCGTGGAGGAACCCGCTTTCGGCTGTTTTGGCTCGATACCCATCAGGTTACCGCAGATCGCCCAACCGGTTTCGGTCTGCCACCAGTGATCGACCACGGGCTTGCCGGTCTTGCCGACGGTCCAGTCGTAGGTCGGCGGGTCCAGACGCTCGCCCGCCATGAAGATGGTCTGCAGGCAGGACAGGTCGTACTTCTTGATCTGCTCCGCTTCCGGATCTTCCTTCTTGATGGCACGGAAGGCGGTTGGTGCGGCAAACAGCGCCTTGGCCTTGTACTCCTCAACCACACGCCAGAAGGCACCACTGTCCGGAGTACGTACCGGCTTGCCTTCGTAAACGATGGTGGTGCAGCCCGCCAGCAGCGGTCCGTACACGATATAGGAGTGACCAACGACCCAGCCCACATCGGATGCGGCCCAGAACACATCGCCCGGCTGCATGTTATAGATCGCTTTCATCGAGTACTTCAGCGCCACGGCGTGGCCGCCGTTATCACGCACCACCCCTTTCGGCTTGCCGGTGGTACCGGAGGTGTACAGGATATAGAGCGGATCCGTGCCTTTGACCGGTACGCAGTCGGCTGGCTCTGCCGTTTCCATCTCCGCGGCCCAGTCCAGGTCACGCCCTGGCGTGAGCTCAGCGGTCGCCTGCTCGCGCTGCAGGATGATGCAGCGGTCCGGCTTATGAGCGGATTGCTCAATCGCCTGATCCAGCATCGGCTTGTACTCGATCACCTTGGAGACTTCGACACCGCAGGAGGCGCTCACCACCACTTTCGGCTCGGCATCATCGATACGCACAGCCAGTTCATGGGGCGCAAAGCCGCCAAACACGACTGAGTGGATCGCACCGAGGCGCGCCACGGCCAGCATCGCTATCAACGCTTCCGGCACCATCGGCATGTAAAGCACGACCCGGTCGCCCTTGGTCACGCCCTGCGCCTTGAGCACACCGGCAAAACGAGCCACCTGATCGCGCATCTCGCTGTAGGTCAGCTTGCTCTTGGTTCCGGTAACGGGTGAATCGTAGATCAGAGCATCCTGGTCACCCCGACCGTTTTCCACATGATAATCCAGCGCCATATAGGCGGTGTTCATCTCACCATCCGCAAACCAGCGGTAGATGCCGTTTTCATCAGTGGAAAGAATCGTTTGGGGTTGGGTGTACCAGGGTAGGTCAGCTGCTTTTTCCGCCCAGAAACCTTCCGGATTGTCGACGGACTTGCTGTATTCGGCTTGGTAGGACATGGCTCAGGTCCCTTTATCTCTATTGTTAGACGCTGAAATTGTCAGGGGTATTATGGTTTATTGTTGACACATCCCCATCGTCGCAGTGCCACTGTATCTAATCGAATCGCCAAAAGAGATACGACAAAAGGCGTAATTTTCTCCCCCAAGCCCTATATTTATTGATGAAAGATAGGAAATCCGGGCGATACGGATGATCTGCCCGTTTTTATCACTCTCCCGAAATAAATTCACAAGTGTCGACAGTTAAGCACCCCGCCCGCGATGCTGTAGAGCTTGTGTCTCCAGCTGACACCACAAAAGATCAATGGTCACCCAGGTCTATCGATTAGCAGCGAAACGTACGTCATTAATAGCGGTCAAATCGCGGGTTGTATTCAACACCAGCTATGCCATTATGCTGGCGTTAATGTATTTGTTTGCAGTGAGCGACATTAAATGATTGTGGGTTGGATATTGGCGCTGGTGTTGCTTGCAGTTCTCGCAAGCCAGCTTGTCGGAAAACGAAACCGCGTCGCTCATCCCTCGATACCGCTGACGGACCACCTCTCCCAGGCCATTCTCAGTATTGAGCCAAATGGAAAGATCAGTTACGCCAACCCCGCCGCCGCCCGCCTGCTCGGTTACGAACCCGGCGCCCTTATCGGGTTGAGCGTCGAAGAGCTGGTGCCGGAGCAGCAACGCCATCACCACGAGCACTGGCGCACCACGTTCTCGAAATCCGGTCGATCACGGGCCATGGGACAGCTGGATACCCTGGCCGCCCGGCACCGCTCTGGCCGCTCCATTCCCGTTCGCATCGAGCTCACCAGCCTGCCCAGCAGTGACCCTGACGGCCACAGCGTTCTCGCCACCCTTTACCCGAGAGATGACAGCGCAGCGGTGATTGAAAAGCTGCAGCGCGATGCCGGCGTCGGCACCTGGGAGTGGGATCCAGAAGAGGACAAGCTGAGCTGGTCGCAAAGCGTATACAGGATGTTTGGCCTGGACCCACGCCAGTTTGAGGCGAGCTATGACGCCTATCTCAACGTAGTACATCCCGATGACCGGGTTCGCGTCGACCTGAGCGTCACCAGCTCGATCGAAAACCGTGAACCCTACGAAATTGAATACCGTATCCTGCGTGACGGCGAGGTCAGGCACCTTCTGGAGCGTAATTATCTGCACCAGGACAATGAGGGTGTGGTGCGCCATATGTGGGGCAGCATCATCGATATAACGGAAACCCGGCGCGCGCAGTTGCGCCTGCAACTGGCCGAGACAGTGTTTAACCACTGCGCCGAGGGCATCCTGGTGTTCGATGAGCATCAGCAGCTGGTCCGCACCAACGCCGCCCTTAAGGAGATGGTGGGTTACGGGGACGCGGACACCGACAGCCTTGATGTGTCGACGCTGCTGCGCATGCCCGACACCAACAAGCCACTCTCGATAGAGGCGCTGATTGGCGAACGCAGCAGCGACGAACTGGAGTGGCGCGGCGAGTTACTGCTGATCCCCCGCGAGGGGCAAGCTATCCCGGTGCTGGCATCGCTGGTGCAGGAACAGGTCAGCGAGGAGACCCCGCCACGACATATTCTGGTCTGCACCGATATACGCCAGCTTAAAGCCCAGCAGGCGCAGCTTCGTTTCCAGGCGATGCACGACGCGCTGACCGGCCTGCCCAACCGGCGCCTGTTTGCCGAGCACCTGGACAAAGCGATCGCGGCAAGCAAACGCAGCAGCGAACGTCTTGCGGTGGTCTATATCGACCTGGATGGTTTCAAGGCGGTCAACGATACCTATGGCCATGAGGCCGGCGATACCCTGTTAAGAGAGATCGTCCGCCGCATCAAGGGGCTGGTGCGCGAGAGCGATACCATCGCCCGCCTGGGCGGCGATGAGTTCGCGATTATTCTCCCTGCCTGCGGTACCGATGCCATGCTGGAGGAGATCCTTGGACGCCTGATCAAAGAAGGCGCCTATACCTACAAGGATCTGGACGTAACACTGAGCCTGGGTGCTGTCTGTTATCCGGATCACAGCGAAGACAGCAAGGAGCTGCTGATCCTCGCTGACCAGACCATGTACCGCGCCAAATACAGTGGCAAGAACCGTTACCTGATCGCCTCGGTACTATAGCCAGAGCTCATAGTGGATGAACTGCCGGTCTGCCTGGTAATTGTTGGCTTCATACAGACGCTGAGCCCCGGCGTTGGTTTTCGCCGTAAACAGCTCGACAACACAGCAGCCCGCGGTATCAGCGGCCCTGCGGGTCGCATCGAGCAATGCCTGCGCCACACCCCAGCGCCTGAAACCAGGGGCAACAAACAGATCACTCAGCAACCAGCTGGGACGGCACTCCAGCGAGGCAAAGCCCGGGTAGCACTGCACAAAACCCACCACGGCCTCCTCACAAAGTGCAACAAAAAGCCGGCTGTCGCCCCGGGTCAGCCGCTCACTGATAAAGTGCTCTGCCAGCTGCAGATCAGCGCCATACTCGTAAAACTGCCGATAGTGATCGAACAGTACGGCCAGCTCCCCGGCATCGGCGGGCACCGCGGGACGCACCTGGATATCGGCGGCACCATTATTCATCATTGCGAGTATTCATCATTGCGGGTTCCTGCAGGCATCAAATACCCGCAGACTTTAGCCCCGGCTCTCTGAGGCGTCCACACCACTTTTGCCTCAGTCCGGCGCAGCTGATAAAACCTAAGCATGTTCAGCAGCAAGATCCGGCCTGGCCCTGAACGCACCAGGGCACAAACGACCGTTAATCAGCAGGGAGAGTCCGATGAACAACCGCATTCTGGAACTGGACGGTATCGATCCGCGTATCAAGGCAACCTTCGGCGCACTGCCGCCCAACACCATGCGCGATTTCGAAAGCCGCGAAGCGCTGATCGGCGCCGCCAACAGCGACAAGGCCAAGGCCACCCGCGCCCTGTTCAACCAGTTTCTCGAAGCCAATGACAACCCGCTCACCTCTCCCGGCACCGGGCTGATAATCAAGGACTACCAGTTCACCTCCTGGCCCGATGGCAATAGCTGCAACCTGCGTTTTATCCGCCCGGACAATAACGCCAGGCTGCCCTGCGTCTATTACATCCATGGGGGTGGCATGCAGTTCATGTCCTGCTATGACGGCAACTACCGCGCCTGGGGCAAGCTGCTCGCCAGCCGTGGCGTTGCCGTCGCAATGGTGGACTTTCGCAACGCTGTGGTCCCTTCATCGGTCCCCGAGATCGCACCTTTCCCGGCCGGGCTGAATGACTGTGTCAGCGGGCTGGAATGGCTCTTGCGTGAACATGAAGCACTGAATATCGACCCGGATCAGGTGGTGGTTTCCGGTGAAAGCGGCGGTGGCAACCTGGCCATCGCCACGACGATGAAACTGAAACAGATGGGACAGGTCGAGCGGCTGAAAGGGCTGTTTGCACTCTGCCCCTATATCGCCGGCGAATGGCCCCAGGAGAAATACCCCTCCTCCTCGACACTCAACGGCGTAATGCTGCAATTAGACAACAACCAGGGGCGGATCGGTTACGGCATCGAGGCGTTCGATAGGAAAGACCCGCTGGCCTGGCCCGGTTTTGCCAGCGAGGAGGATGTGAGCGGCTTCCCGCCGACGATCATCAGCGTTAACGAATTTGATCCCCTGCGCGATGAGGGGATCGAATTTTACCGACTGCTGTTGCGGGCCGGCGTAGCGAACGTACGCTGCCGCGAGGTGATGGGCACCATTCATGGCACCGAGCTGTTCCCGCTGGTCTGTCCGGATATCTCGGCGGACACGGCGGCGAGCCTGGTGGACTTCTGCCGCCGCTAGGTCTTTAACCCATCAGTCAAACAGGTCGCGGCTGAGGGTGCCCGACACCACCAGACTATCCAGCTTCTGGCGGGCAGCGGTTGCATCCATGCCGTAGCGCTCGCCAAGCACCGAGATAAACGCATCATCCGCACTGCGCCCCAGGGTAGATGCCCGGCCGCAGATATACACCCGCGCGCCCCGTTCGATCCAGTCCATCACCTCGGCGCCCTGCTCTTTCAGTCGGTCGGTGATGTAGTGACGATCTTCAGGATCACGCGAGAAGGCGGTATCCAGACGTGTTATGACGCCCGCCTGCTGCCAGGCAGCCACCTCCTGGGCATAGAGGTAATCGCCATCACGGTGACGGTTACCAAACATCAGCCAGATCGGCCCTGCGTTTTCCAGCGCCGCGCGCTGCTCGATAAAACCGATGAACGGCGCGATACCACAACCGGCGGCAATCAGGATGATCGGCGTGGTCACATCCGTCGGCGGATTAAAGCGTTCGTTATGTGCCACCTGAACCTGGCGCTTATCGCCAGGCTGCATAGCCAGACAGAGATCGCTACTGGCACGGCCCAGCACTTCCTGGCCCTGCTCGTTGGTATAACGCAGCAGCGAAACACTGAGCCGGATCAGGCCCGGTGTTACCGAGGAATCGGAACCGATGGAATAACTGCGCGGCCGCTCGCCTTCAGCGGGCTGGTGCATCAGCAGATCGCCGGGCCTGAAGCTCACAGCCTCCGGCACTTTCAGCTCGATGCTGTAGTTTGCCGGGCAGTTCTCGTGCTGGGTCTGATCAAGCTGTCTGCGACCAACCAGTTGCGCCTCGTGGCCGGTCTCGATGCTGCCAATTTCCGCACTTTTCAGCGCCGTATCCAGATCCAGCCTCCAGTCAAACCGCTGTGACAGCTTATTCAGCCATTCGCGCCAGGGCTGCTGCGGTGCCTGGTCGACCTTTACCGGCGCTTCAAGCTCATCAGCCCCGGCTTCCAGCAAGGCGCGGCGCAGCTTCATGCCCCCACCACAGAAATCGCTGTAACGGCTGTCGCCCAGGGCCAGCAGGCTGAACTTAACACCGTCCATCGCTCTGGCGCCCAACCCCTGCGCCCAGGAGCGGACATTTTCAGGCAGCTCACCCTCGCCGGTGGTGGAGGCCAGCACCAGCACCTGGTCGTAGTTTTGCCATGTCGCCGGCGCAAAAGCGGCAAGACCACCGCTATCCACGGCGATATCACGACGGGCAAAACAGTTCGCGGTGGCTTCGGCCAGTTTCTGGGCCGTACCGGTCTGGGAGGCATAAACGATCAACGTTTTCGCACCGGCAGTCAGGCTCACCTTGCGCCCCGCCGCACGGCGACGATACCAGCTGATAAAGCCGGTCACGCTCAGTCCAAGCAGCAGTCCGCCGGCAACAAAGTTCAGCCAGCCGGACCAGGCGCCAGCCCAGGTGCCCTCATGCAGGGTTTTGGACGAGAGTGCCTGGGGTTCCAGCACATGCACGTCGGAGGCTGTCACCAGCAGCGTCTGATCAGTGGTCGAGAGCATCACAGAGCCGAACTTGAAACGGCGGGCACTCTCCAGCTGCGACAGATCAACCTCAGCATCGGCGAGACGCAGCGCCTGAGCCAGCTTTACCGTTTCGTGTTGTCCGGGGCTGATCGGCAACGGCGTCTGCCAGATATGCTGGGTCATCATGACGCCGGTTAACGGCAGCAGCAGCGCCAGCGGAAACAGCCAGGCGCCCAGCTGATGGTGCCAGCCGATCAGGGTTTTACGAAATTTAGGCCAACCGAGAAAGATGCCGACAACCACGATGCCCAGCATCGCCCAGGTGACGATTTCAACGATCAGCCCAAGACCCAGCAGAAGGTCCTTGTGAAAGGATTTGACCAGATCAAAAAACGCACCGGTCTGATCCCCTGTGCCAGCGCGCTGCTCTCCGCTCTGCAGGTCCACCACGCCCAGGGACCCCAGGCTCCACTCGGTTTCCCCGGCCCGGCTGATTGAGCGGACACTCTGATCCGGGTCCATCGACTCCAATGCAGAGGCAAGCACGGTCGCCTCCACCGGGGTTTGGTAAGCAATCTGGCTACCAGACTCCAGCACCGGCTTGAGAGCCAGGATCATGCCACTGAGTATGACCAGCAGAAACAGGGGAAATAACACCAGCCCCATCCAGCGGTGGAGCTGCAACAATAGTGCTTTCATCTTTACTGTCCTTAGTGAAACGCTCATGCCCCTATTTTAAAGTGCCATAAGCCCAAGGAGCGTTAAGCGAAAGTAAAGATGCGTAAAGCTAGCCAACAGGATGAGCGGATACCGGCAAGCCGTGATGATGCCTGCGACTCGGGTTAAGATGGTGCGGAATTCACATTTCGGGACAGGAATTATTGATGCCTTACGCTATTTCCCTGCACATGCTGGCTGCCGTTATCTGGGTCGGCGGCATGTTTTTGGCTTACGTCTGCCTGCGACCTGTTGCGGCAACTCTGCTGGAACCACCCCAGCGCCTGCAGCTCTGGACCGGCGTATTCAAACGTTTCTTTCCCTGGGTATGGGCGGCGGTGATCAGCCTCGTGGGTACCGGGCACCTGATGATCGCCATGATGGGTGGCTTCAAATATGTGGGCCTGCACGTTCACATTATGCTGGCGCTGGGCTACCTGATGGTACTGCTGTTTCTTCATCTCTACTTCGCTCCCTTCAAACGTCTTAAACGCGCAGTCGAGGCAGAGAACTGGCCCGAAGGTGGAAAGGCGCTCAAACAGATCCGCTTAATTGTCGGCATTAATCTGGTACTGGGGATCATTACCGTCGTTAACGCCGCCGGAGGTCGTTTTCTCTATGGCTGATGGCTAAGAGAAGATGGCGATATGACGTTCAGAACCAAGCAAAGGGGCGCACCGGAAGGTCGCCCTTTTGTTATTCAACTGCTCAACATTTACTGCGCGGCACGAAACGGATCAGCCGCTTCAACATACGTGGCCTGGTCAGACGGCAAACCTGTTACTGCGCATTTCCCACCCGGGTCCCAATCCTCACATCTGTTTAACGAGCATATGCGACCTGTGTGAGAGCTTCTCACGACAAAATGAGCCAGGCTCAGGGAGTTAATGACGGTTTTGCAGTACAATATGCACCCTGAGTTTTAACCGGACCTATGGATAGCGACACGTGAGCGACACCAATTTGCAGAACACCCTGCCCTTGCGCGCCTCTCTGGAGAGCACCCTGAAAAACCGCATCATGATTCTGGATGGCGGTATGGGTACACAGATTCAGTCACTGGGGCTTCAGGAAGCCGATTACCGCGGCGAACGCTTTGCCGACTGGCATCTGGATGTAAAGGGCAACAACGACCTGCTGGTGCTCACCCAGCCCAAGCTGATTCGCGATATTCACCGTGAATACCTCGATGCCGGCGCCGATATCATCGAGACCAACACCTTCAACGCCACGCAGATCGCCATGGCAGACTACGAGATGGAGTCGCTGTCCCGCGAGATCAACGTGGTGGCCGCGCGTCTGGCAAAAGAGGCCTGCGCCGAGGTCAGCGCCAAGACAGGTACGCCCCGTTATGTTGCCGGTGTACTGGGCCCGACCAACCGTACCGCTAGCATCTCGCCAGATGTGAACGACCCGGGCTACCGCAACGTTACCTTCGATGCGCTGGTAGAGGCGTACACCGAGTCCGTCGACGGCCTGGTCGAGGGTGGCGCCGATATCATCCTGATCGAAACCATTTTCGATACCCTGAACGCCAAGGCGGCGATCTTCGCGGTCGAGCAGTACTTCGACGATCACGGTATCCGCTTGCCGGTGATGATCTCCGGTACCATCACCGACGCTTCCGGCCGCACCCTGTCCGGCCAGACCACCGAAGCGTTCTGGAACTCCATCCGTCATGCCAACCCGATCAGCGTCGGCCTTAACTGCGCCCTGGGTCCGAAGCAGCTGCGCCAGTATGTCGAAGAGCTGTCACGCGTGGCCGATACCTTTGTTTCCGTGCACCCCAACGCAGGTCTCCCCAACGCCTTCGGTGAGTACGACGAATCACCGGAAGAGATGCGCGACGAGATCCGCGAATGGGCTCAGTCTGGCCTGGTCAACATCGTTGGCGGTTGCTGCGGTACCACCCCGGAGCATATCCGCGTAATCCGCGAAGGCCTGCTGGATCAGGACCCGCGTGAGCTGCCGGAGCTGGCCGTGGAGTGCCGTCTGTCCGGCCTGGAGCCGATGAACATCGGCGCCGACACCCTGTTCGTCAACGTCGGTGAGCGTACCAACGTCACCGGTTCAGCCCGTTTCCGCCGCCTGATCAAGGAAGGCGATTACGAGACTGCCCTGGAAGTCGCCCGCCAGCAGGTGGAGAACGGCGCCCAGGTGATCGACATCAATATGGATGAGGGGATGCTCGACGCCATCGCGGCGATGAACCGTTTCCTCAACCTGATCGCTTCCGAGCCCGATATCTCCCGCGTGCCGGTAATGCTCGATTCCTCCAAATGGGAGGTGATGGAAGAAGGCCTGAAGCGCATTCAGGGCAAGGGCGTGGTCAACTCCATCAGCCTGAAGGAAGGTGAAGAGAAATTTATCGCCCAGGCTCGCAAGATCCGTCTCTACGGCGCGGCGGTGGTGGTTATGGCGTTCGATGAGACCGGCCAGGCCGATACTTATCAGCGCAAGATCGAGATCTGCGAACGCTCCTACCGGGTGCTGGTCGACAAGGTCGGCTTCCCGCCGGAAGATATCATCTTCGACCCCAACATCTTCGCCATCGCCACCGGTATCGAAGAGCACGACAACTACGCCGTGGACTTCATCAACGCCACCGGCTGGATCAAGCAGAACCTGCCCTACGCCAAGGTGTCCGGCGGTGTCTCCAACGTGTCGTTCTCCTTCCGCGGTAACGACAAGGTGCGTGAGGCGATCCACTGCGTATTCCTCTACCACGCCATCCAGAAAGGGATGGACATGGGTATCGTCAACGCCGGCCAGCTGGCGATCTATGACGACCTCCCGCAAGACCTGCGCGAGCACGTTGAAGATATCGTGCTGAACCGTCGTGAAGACGGTACCGAGCGGATGCTGGAGCTGGCCGAGAAATACCGCGGCGGTGCCTCCGAGTCCTCTGTTCAGCAGGACCTGGCGTGGCGCGACTGGCCGGTCAACGAACGACTGTCACACGCGCTGGTCAAAGGCGTGGCCGACTATATCGACGAAGACGTCGAAGAGTGCCGCCACAACTACGAGCGTCCGCTGCAGGTGATCGAAGGCCCGCTGATGGATGGCATGGGCATCGTCGGCGACCTGTTCGGCTCCGGCAAGATGTTCCTGCCCCAGGTGGTCAAGTCCGCCCGCGTTATGAAAAAGGCCGTGGCCTACCTGATGCCTTATATCGAAGAGGAGAAAGCGGGCAACGCCAGCAGCTCCGCCGGTAAGGTGGTCATGGCGACCGTTAAGGGCGATGTGCACGATATAGGCAAAAACATCGTCGGCGTGGTGCTGCAGTGTAACAACTTCGAGATCATCGACCTGGGCGTTATGGTCCCGGCCGAGAAGATCCTGCAGACCGCCCGTGACGAGAACGCCGATATTATCGGTCTCTCCGGCTTGATCACACCGTCACTGGACGAGATGGTCCACGTGGCGAAAGAGATGCAGCGCCAGGGCTTTACCATTCCGCTGATGATCGGCGGTGCGACCACATCCAAGGCGCACACCGCCGTTAAGATCGAACCGAACTACAAGAACAACCAGGTGGTACATGTCACCAACGCCTCCCGTTCTGTGGGTGTTGCCTCTGCCCTGCTGTCGGAAACCCGCCGCGATGCGTTCGTCGCCGAGATCAAGACGGACTACGAGGCGGTGCGTGAGCGTCACGCCGCGCGTCAGAACGACCAGCGCCGTGTCACCATCGAGGCCGCCCGCGACAACTGCTTCAAGATCGACTGGGACAACTACACCCCGCCGAAGCCGATGCAGCCGGGCATCCAGGTGTTCGATGACTACGACCTGGAAGAGCTGAGCCACTACATCGACTGGACCCCGTTCTTCCAGTCCTGGGAGCTGGCCGGCCGCTTCCCGCGCATTCTCGATGACGAGATCGTCGGCGAAGAAGCGCGCAAGCTGTATGAAGACGCCAGACTGATGCTGCGCGATATCATCGACAACAAGAAGCTCAAGGCCCGAGCCGTTATCGGCCTGTTCCCGGCCAACTCTGTCGGCCACGACGATATCGAGCTGTACACCGATGACAGCCGCGAGACCGTGAAGATGCGCCTTCACCAGCTGCGCCAGCAGATGCAGAAGGTGGAAGGCAAGGCCAACATGTGTCTGACCGACTTTGTCGCACCGAAAGAGAGCGGCAAAGAGGATTACGTCGGTGCCTTCGCGGTCACCGCCGGCATCGGTATCGACGCGATCGTCGCCGCCTATGAAGCCGATCACGATGACTACAACTCGATCATGATCAAGGCGCTGGCCGACCGTCTGGCAGAAGCCTTTGCCGAGCGTATGCATGAACGGGTCCGTAAGGAGTTCTGGGGCTACGCCGCCGATGAGAGCTTCGAGAACGATGACCTGATCCGCGAGCGCTATACCGGCATCCGCCCGGCACCCGGTTACCCGGCCTGTCCGGACCACACCGAGAAGGCGCTGCTGTGGGAACTGCTCGATGTGGACCACAACGCCGGCATGACCCTGACCGACAGCTACGCCATGCTGCCTACCGCTGCCGTCAGCGGCTGGTACTTCAGCCATCCCGACTCCACCTACTTCGGTGTCGCCAAGATCAGCGAAGACCAGGTAGAAAGCTATGCCAAGCGTAAAGGCATGAGCATGGAAGAAGCCGAGCGCTGGCTGGCCCCGAACCTGGGCTACGAGCCGGAACAGGGCTGACGCCGAACGGCGTGGGGGCTTATGCCCTCACGCCGCTTTTACCAACACCCGCCTGTTCCGCGTTACGCACTGCCTTCCATTACCTCCCCGTTTTGCCTCCCCGTTTTGCCCCCCCATTTTGCTTCAGCATGGATCGCCGGACACTGCACTCGATGAGGCATGTCGCACTCGATCAGTGCATCCTGGTCGCACCGAGGACCGCGAGCGCTGCGCCAAAACATTCCTTCCCAGCCGTATACGTCTAGAACCAACGTTCTAATCTATTGTTTTAATTGACTTAAAATTATTTTGCCAATTTGCGATAACGCTTTGGTATCTACTTTGCAAATACACTACCGAGCACAAAAAATTCCCCTGAGTATATTTTTTAGGGGCCAGGCAGTCGGTAGAGGTTATCCATGGCAACGACACCCGGTTCACAAAATACCCAGAGCCAGGGCTACAGATACATGCTGGGCAGCCGCACCTATCAGTTCTCCGACCTCAGGGATCTGATGGCAAAAGCCACGCCTGCCCGTTCTGGTGACCGGCTTGCCGGCGTAGCGGCGGAAACGGCGGAACAGAGAGCCGTTGCCCAGCGCCTGCTTGCGGAAGTGCCGCTTAAACAGTTTTTGCAGGAAACGCTGGTCCCCTACGAACAGGATGAAGTCACCCGCCTGATCATCGACGAACACAGCGCCGACGCCTTTGCACCGATCTCTCACCTCACCGTGGGCGATTTCCGTAACTGGCTGCTCAGCGATGACGCGACCAGCGAGATGCTGACCAGCGTACGCGATGGTATTACGCCGGAAATGGCCGCAGCGGTCAGCAAGCTGATGCGCAATCAGGACCTGATCCTGGTGGCGAAAAAGTGCCAGGTCACCAGCGCTTTTCGCAACACTCTCGGCCTGCCCGACCACCTTTCCACCCGCCTGCAACCGAACCACCCCACCGACGACGCCACCGGCATCGCTGCCAGCATTCTGGATGGCCTGCTTTACGGTAACGGCGACGCGGTCATCGGCATCAACCCCGCCACCGATAACGTGGCCCAGGCGGTGAAGCTGATGCAGATGATGGACGCGGTGATTCAGGAATATGAGATTCCCACCCAGTCCTGCGTTCTGACCCATGTCACCAACACCCTTGAGGCGATCGAACAGGGTGCACCGGTGGACCTGGTGTTCCAGTCTATCGGTGGCACGGAAGCGACCAACTCCAGCTTTGGTTTCAATCTCGCCAACCTGGCGGAGACCCGCGAGGCCGCTCTCTCACTTAAGCGCGGCACTGTGGGTGACAACCTGATGTATTTCGAAACCGGCCAGGGCAGCGCCCTGTCGGCGGATGCCAACCACGGGCTGGACCAGCAAACCTGTGAAGCGCGCGCCTATGCCGTGGCCCGCAAGTTCAAACCGCTGCTGGTAAACACCGTGGTTGGTTTTATCGGCCCGGAATACCTGTTCGACGGCAAGGAGATCATCCGCGCCGGCCTGGAAGATCACTTCTGCGCCAAGCTGCTCGGCCTGCCGATGGGCTGTGATATCTGCTACACCAACCACGCCCAGGCGGATCAGAACGATATGGATAACCTGCTGACGCTGCTCGGCGTGGCCGGATGTACCTTCATCATGGGCATCCCCGGCTCCGATGACATCATGCTGAACTACCAGACCACCTCTTTCCACGACGCGCTCTACGCCCGTCGCGCTCTGGGGCTGCGCCCGTCACCGGAATTCGAACACTGGCTGACCCGCATGCAGATTTTCCAGGATGCCGGCCAGTTCACCCTCAATGACAGCTTGCCGGGCGCCTTTGCCAAGCCACTGCAACGCGCCATCGGGAGGGGCCTGTGATGACTCAGTCCAACAACAGCTACGTCACCAGCAACCCCTGGCAATCCCTGCGTGCTTTCACCGATGCCCGTATCGGCCTGGGTCGCGCCGGCGTCAGCCTGCCGACCTCGGAGCTGCTCGATTTTCAGCTCGCCCACGCCCAGGCACAGGATGCGGTGCACCAGCCGCTGGATGTGGCCGCTCTGCTGGAACAGCTGAATCCGCTGATTTACGACTGCGGGCTTGACCCCTGCCACAGCCTGCAGAGCCGGGTACCGGATCGCCCAACCTACCTGCAGCGGCCGGATCTGGGCCGTCGCCTGGATGAGGCCTCCGCCGTGGTATTGCGCCAGTACACCTTAAGCAATCATCGCGCCTATGACCTGGCGATCGCGGTGGTCGATGGTCTCTCCTCCCGCGCCATCGCCGAGAACACCCAGCCGTTTCTTGCCGAGCTCTGCGCAGCACTGAAGAACGACAAAGAGGAGTGGAGCCTCGCCCCGCTCAGCGTCGTGACTCAGGGCCGGGTGGCGATCGGCGATGAAATCGGCGATCTGATCAACGCCCGCGCAGTACTGGTGATGATCGGTGAACGTCCGGGGCTCAGCTCACCCGATAGTCTGGGGCTGTACCTGACCTGGGACCCGCGTGTGGGCCTTAACGATGCCCGCCGAAACTGTATTTCCAACGTCCGCAAGGCGGGCCTGGATTATCCCGATGCGGTACGCAAGCTGATGTACCTGCTGAAGGAATCACGCCGGATGCAGCTATCCGGTGTACAGCTGAAAGAGCGCTCCGAAGAACCGCTGATCGACGGCGCGCAAACAGAAAAAAACTTTTTGATTTCAGATGTAAAACCCTAAAACCGAGGACAGTACTATGGATGAGACTCCAACCCTGCAGTCGTTGCAGGCTGCTCTTGATGCCCAGCAGGCGGTATTCGAGATGCACCAGTCAATGAACGTCGAGGTGTTCTATTGGTGGTGCACCGCGATCATGATCATGATCCACGCGGGCTTCCTGGCTTATGAAATGGGTGCTTCGCGCAGCAAGAACGCGCTGGCCGCCGGTATCAAAAACATTCTCGCCCTTGCGGTGATTATTCCCACCTTCTACCTGTTTGGCTGGTGGATCTACAACGCTATGCCGAACGGCTTTATCCCGATTGACGCCTCTTTCGCCCTGCCCTGGTCGCAGAGCATGGGTCCGGATGTTCAGGACATGGGCAGCGGTATCTTCTGGGCGGCCTTTGCCCTGTTCGGCGCCACCACCGGCTCAATTCTGTCTGGTGCGGTCATCGAACGTATCCGCGTCAGCGCCTTCCTGATTCTCACCATCGTGCTCGGTAGCGGTGCCTGGATCCTGGCCGGTGCCTGGGGCTGGCATCCGGACGGCTGGCTGCTGACCAAGATGGGCTACCACGATCTCGGCGCTTCCGGTGTTGTCCACGCCGTTGCCGGCTTCTTCACTCTGGGTGTGCTGATGAACCTTGGCGCCCGTAAAGGCAAGTTCATCAACGGCGTAGCACAGACTATTGCACCGCACAGCCTGCCGATGACCCTGATCGGCCTGATGATGATCATCTTCGGCTTCTTCGGCTTCCTCGGTGGTTGCATCATCTTCAACGGTGGTGAAACCGGCTGGACTACCATCTACGGTAACCCGACCAACCTGTCCGCCTTCGCCTTCAACACCCTGATGGGCTTCGCCGGCGGTATCATCGGCTGCTACATCGCCACCCGCGATCCGTTCTGGACCATGTCTGGCGGTCTGGTAGGCATCATCTCCGTCGCAGCAGGTCTTGACCTGTACGATCCTGCGCTGGCCTTCATCATCGCTACCTGCATGGGTCTGCTGGCGGTATGGTTCGCCAAGTTCCTGGAAAACCGCGGTATCGATGACGCTGTAGGTGCTGTTGCGGTTCACGGCTTCACCGGTTTCGTAGCTGTTGTACTGGTTGGCGTATTCGCTGGCGGTACTCCGAACGTAGGTGATCTGCCTGCCATCAGCTTCGTCGGTCAGCTGACCGGCGCGGTTGTCATGGTACTGCTGGGCTTCATCCCGGGCTACGCGGTATCCGCTGCCCTGAAAGCCGCCAACATTCTGCGCGTACCGGAGAAATGCGAAGTGATCGGTATCGACGAAGTCGAACTGATCGCCAAGCCTTACCCGGAATCCACCACGCCGGCATCCGTGCCGAGCGAAGTTCCTAACAAACTGGCTAACACCGAGCCGCAAGGAGTCTAATCATGGGTACATCAATTACCAGCTGGGAAAATGTAAGCGCCTATTTCACCTTTGCTGACAACCCGATGGCACTGGCCCTGTTCGTAGTCGGCGTGGTTGGCATCGTTGGCGGCCTGATCGGCTCCATCGTCAAACACGAAAACGAGGCATTCGAAGCACACAAGTGATCGAATAACGCCAGCGTAAATAGTCACAAAGCCGCTGCCCTCGGGTAGCGGTTTTTTTGCGTCAAACCGGTGCCAGGCCGGATACCTGTCAGCCGAGCATCAACATCACACCGAGCACATAAATCGCCACAACACCGACGCTCTCAAAACCGATACCGCCCGGCCCCTGCTCCTGACGCCGGATCTGCCCCATCAGCAGCACACCGGACATCAGCAGCGTCAGCACCAGCCAGACAAGGGTCTCCTGGGGAATCTGGTGGTAGATCGAGCCCGACCGGTAAGCGATATCGGATGCGGCGGTAAACAGGGTATCAAAGGCATTGCCGCCAATGATGCCACCAACGGCCAGTGTCAGCGCCCCACGGCGCACCGCCGCCACGGAAGTGACCAGTTCCGGGATCGACGTACTGATCGCCGTCAGCAACACCCCCACCACCGTTTCACCTATGCCTGTTTTCGCAGCAATGTTCGCGGCCGCTGGCTCCAGCCACCAGCCGGCAAGTCCGAGCACCAGCATCAGGACAAAGAACTCACTCCAAAGCCTTGCCAGGCTCACATGGCGGTTGCGGGTGTCGGGTTTATCGGCACGGGTTTCGCGGGTTCTTGACGGCAGCCACATGGGGCGCTCAAACGCACTTTGAACCAGCCTGATGCCGTAGATGTAAAAAATGAAAAGTATCGGTGTGACCGGGTGGATAGAAAAAAGGGTCAGATCCGGCGTCTTCGGCGCCAGCAGGATCAGCGCCAGCAGCACAATCAGCAGCGCATTCTGCAGCATGTTGGGGGCCGAGGCGGCCGCATGTTCCAGATTGGCACGGCGATAGAAACAGTCCGCCACGGCAAGAAAAAAGGTCTGCACGGCGATACCGCCGATCGCATTGCTCACCGCCAGCGTCGGATGCCCGTTCCAGGCAGCCGTGACCGACAGCACCGACCCCGACAATGAGGTGGCAGCACCAAGAAACAGCGCACCGGCAACGGCTTCGCCCACGCCGGTTCGGTCCGCAAGCTGATCCACCACCCGGGTAATCCGGGTACCGAACAGCGTAATGGCCAGGGCACAGCTGGCGAAGACCAGAATACTGGCCGTGAGTGTTCCATCGTCTGCCACTCAACGCTCCTCGCTCTGGATACTCTCTGCTGCCTTCAGGCTAGCAGAGAGTTCCGCTGCGCTGCGCGCTCAGATAGCGGGATTAACCCTCAATTGAGGGTTTCGACATCCACCCGGTTACGGCCCGCGTGCTTGGCGCGGTACAAGGCCGCATCGGCGCGACCGAGCAGTTCGCGGGGGCTGTCACCCGGCCTGATAGCTGCAACGCCGAAGCTGCAGGTTTTCTCGCCAACCACCGGGAACGCGGCGGTAGCGATCCGGGCGCGCAGGTTTTCCGCCAGTTGCCTGGCACCTTCAAGGCTGGTGTTGGCACATACCACGAGAAACTCTTCACCACCCCAGCGTCCCGCATGATCGCTGCGTCGTGTTGATTGCCCGAGCAGACTGCCGACGCGACGTAACACCTCGTCACCGACCGCATGGCCGCAGGTATCGTTGACCGCCTTGAAATGGTCGACATCCATCATGATAACGGCACAGCAGCTACCGTAACGCTCGAATCGATGTACCTCTTTTTCAAGCAGGTGTTCAATGTTGGCGCGGTTATTCAGTCCGGTCAGCATATCGGTGGTGGAGAGACGGGCGAGCTCGATATTTTTACTTTCCAGCAATTTGCGACTGCGGGTTTCCTCGGTAATATCGCGCAGGGTGCCGATATAGCGCGCCGCAATCCGCTCACCGCCCTGGTAACGCCTTGCAGACAGGGCTACCCAGCGTTCCTCGCCCTGGGGCGTCAGCAAGCGCGCCTTGGCAGACCAGCGCGGCTGGGCAGTAGCAATACAGTTATCCCAGCTTTCCAGGATCCGCTGGCGATCCTCGCCACAAAACGAACTCACCCAGCTCCCATCCGCCAGCTCCCGCAGCTCGCGACCGAATATCTCGCCACAACGCCGGTTGGCGTAGAGAATCCTGCCATCACTGTCCGCCTCGAACAGTCCCTGCGGCAGGTTTTCTGAAAGGGTACGGAAACGGCTCTCACTGAGGCTCAAGGCTTCTTCCGACTCCCGTCGGGCGGTTAAATCGACCATGCTGACAGCGATGGTCTCGACACTGTCGCCGTTTTCGAGCACCGGTTTACCTGTCACCCGACAGAAGCGGCTACCGACACCCGCAAAATCGACCCATTTTTCCTCAACCACAGTGTCACCCCTGGCGACCCGGTCCACAAAGGGTTTGATCTCCTCTTCGAACACCTTGTCGCCATAGATATCTTGCAGCGCCCGGCCTTCGATCCGCCTGCGAGTGACGCCCAGATATTCCTCATGGCGCCGGTTCACCTGCTGATAGGTGTAGTCCACACCGACCATCGCAAGCAGCTCATCGGAGACATTGACGATCTCGCGGTACCTTTTCAAACGCCTTTCCGCATCACGTTTTTCGGTGACGTCGGTACTGATGGAGATATAGCTGGAAATCTGCCCGTCCACATTCTGGACCGGTGCAATCAGCTGTTGTTCGATCCGCTCGCGCCCATCCTTCATGCGGTTAATAAACTCACCTTCCCAGGACAGCCCCTGTGTCAGCGATTGCCAGAGCGATTGCCAGGTAGTGTCAGGGGTTTTTCCCGACGCCAGAATCGAGGGTTTCTGTCCCAGGACTTCGCTCATCCTGTAGCCGGTGCGCTCCAGGAATGAGGCGTTTACAAATATGATACGACTGTTCAGATCGGTCACCAGCACGGACGACGGCATCTGTTCGACGGCCTGGTAAAGACGAAACAGGTCGTTGCTGATCGCGTGCTCGCGCAGGGCACTTTTACGCCAGTAACGCAGAAATGCCAGCGATAGCAGCGCCAGGATCACGAATACAGCCGAGGCCACCGCAGCGCGCCGCGCCCAGGAGTCAAGCACATGGCGGGTATCCAGTGTCGCCACTGCTCTCAATGGTTGTTGGGTCATCTGCCGGATCGCAATTAGATAGCCGTCACGCTCCAGCATCTGGTTGCGCGTACCGAAGCTTTCCAGAGGCAGGCTGCTGACCAGAGCCTGGGGACTGAGCGCCGGTTCCTCCAGGGTTTCCGAAATCAGCTCGGCATGGTTGTCTGCATCAACAAGTAGCAGCCGCTGCTGGGTGTAGAGATCGCCACTTTCGAGCTGAAACAGCACGGCTTCACGGTCCAGACGGGTCACCAGCACACCCACAGGCCCCTCGCCACGGCGCTCGACCAGCACCGCGGCTGCCAGATCTCCGTCCCGGATACTGAGGCGGGACTGGATGCGCCGCTCCAGCATTTCGTTAAGCCAGGCAGTGGTCGCAGAGCTGTCGACTGTTCCTTCACCCACCGATACCAGGACGTCACCCCGGGTATCGTAAAACGAGGTGCTTGTCAGGTAAGAGGATTCAAGCATATGCCTGAACATCATCTGCCTCAGACCCGGCAATGATGCCGCCGGCGCGGTAGAGTTTTCGATTTCGTCGCGCAGCTCGCGCAGCGCGTGATCGGCGCCAACAAACGCCATGTCGAACGCATTGGTAAACGCCCTTACCTGCAGTTGCAGCCGGCTTTCCGCCCGGTCCAGGGTAAGGCGATAATCACGGTACAGACCCCAGCAGAGCGCCAGCGCCATAATCACCAGTAACAGCACCACCAGGCTCATGGCCGAAAGGCCCGGCGCCTTGTTGCGTCGAGGTTTTTGATAGAGATTCGGAAAGCGATTGGTCATTACTGGTCCAGTTCGTTCTCAGCCTCAGTGACGAGTTGCGGATCTATACCGAGCTGACGAACAATCGCGTCCTCTCCCTGCCGGGCAATCAGGCGCCAATGAGTTAGCTCTTCAATAGAGGGCGTGCTGATCTTGATGCCTTGTGCCGTCAAGGTTTCTCGCGCCTGATTCTGCGCCGCCATGGCGTCCTGGCGCTCCTGGTCCACAACCTCATCCCAGGCGCCGTCGATAACCGCTTTAAGGTCATCAGGCAATCCGTCCCAGAAACGTCCGCTGATCAGCGGCACGTATTGCGCGAAGTACTCCATATCCTCAAAGGCGTAGGCGACGCCGGTCTCCCAGAGCCGGGCACTGCGCACGGTTTCATGGGTAGTGAGCATTCCATCCACGCGACTGTCTCGCAGTGCCTGGGGCAGATCGGGCCAGGGAATCACCGTTGGCTGTGCTCCGAAGGCGCCAATCCGGGCCTCATTGGCAAAGCCGCCAGGCACCCTGATACGCAGGCCGTTGAGATCCTGATGTTCACTCACCTGATGCTCGGTGAAATAGAGATGAGCATGCCCCAGATCCAGCCAGCGACCGGGTACATGAACGCCCAGGTCTCGCTCGATACGGCGACCGATTTCGGCACCCAGCTCTCCATCACGTACACGGTGATGCTCCTCGACAGTGCGGCCGTAGAACAGCGGCAGCATGTAGACGCCCATATCCGGGACGAAACGGTCCAGCTGCCAGGTGCCGGGCACGGCCATTTCGATCTTTCCCGCGACCAGTGCGGAGACCACGTTGCGATCCCTGAAAAGTTTGGCACTGTGATAGAACTCAGCATCGATACGGCCATTGCTGGCGGCCTCGACACGTTCGGCAAATTGCGCCAGGGCACGGGTCTGCACATGCGAGGGAGTATTTTCGCTGGATATCCGGAGCAGGTAGGTCTGCTGCGCAGCCCCCTCGGTCGCACAGAATAATGCGAGCGCTAACGCACTGAGCGACGTGAGTTTTGTTTGCAGCATTCAAGCACTCCAGGAGCTATTCCGACCAACCATCTTGTCTATAGGGTCAGATTTTATGGCATCTGGATAGAAGGGTGAATGCTGTAGCCTGGGAGATACAGAAAAGATTGATTTGAGTTCTAACTTCAGTCCGCTCTTGGCAACCGCAGCACTTCCACGTGCTGCACCTGTGGGATCACCGGCGGGCCAAACTGGTTGTAAATCGCCACATCCGCCGCATCCCGACCGTAGCCGATGGCGACATAGCCGCCCCGCAATTCACTCTGGGTCGGATCGAAGGTGTACCAGCGCCCGCCCACATAGGCCTCGAACCAGGCGTGCAGATCCATGGGATAGAGCTCATGCAGGTAGCCCACCACCATGCGCGCCGGGATACTGAGACTGCGGCAAAGCGCAATGCCCAGGTGCGCGAGATCCCGGCAGACACCGGCGCCTCGCTGATTGATCTCAGTGGCTGATGCCGGCACCGCGCTGGTGGCCGGTTCGTAACGGATATGCTGTCTGACCCAGGCCTCGATCGCCGCGGCCTGATCATAGCCAAGGTAACAGCCCGCGGTGATCTCGGTGGCCATATCGCAGAAACGGTCAGACTCGCAGAAGCGACTCGGCAACAGATAGTGCAGTACCGGGTCGGGCAGATTCTGGATCTCGATAAACGGGGCGCCGTACCCGCGATCCATGACATCGGCGGTTTTTACCTTGGAATGAGTCTCGATACAGAACATACCCGGAGGCGCAACAAGGCGTTGGCAGAGATTGCCATAGGCATCGGAGAATTCGAACACGGGAATGCTGGGTTCGATATGATATTCCTCACGCTCAACCCATTGCTGGGCACCACTTCGCGCTCGAAGCATCAGGATAAAAGGGGTTGGAAAGTTGATATCGAATCTCAGCTCACAGCTTGTCTGCAGCCACATGGGTACTCCACTTTGCCGGTTTCAGGCAGGAACAGTGTGGACGATTCAGCCAGGGATTTAAACCGCTGACGATCAGGAAGCGGCGATGCAAGCACGGTCACGCCCGTCACGTTTCGCCTTGTAGAGCGCTTTATCCCCCCGCGCCAAACTTTCCTCCAGCGGCGTATCCAGTGCGATGTCGACCACTCCGACCGATACCGTCATGCGTATCACCGACTGTTCAACAATGAGACTGGCCTCACGCACGGCATCAACCAGCCGCTTTGCCACTACCTCTGCGCCCTTCACCCCGGTCCGCTGCAGCAGCATGTAAAACTCTTCACCGCCGACGCGAAACAGATGATCCTCCTCCCGCAGCAGGCTGGCGCACTGCTGCACCAGGAACTTCAGTGCACGATCACCCACAGCATGACCAAAGCGGTCATTGATAGACTTGAAGTAGTCCACGTCGAGCACCAGCAGGCTCAGTGGCTGCCCAGTGGCGCAATGCTGTTTGATCGCCTCCCGGGCAACCTGATTGAACTCCCGGCGATTGCCAACGCCGGTCAACGGGTCGGTGCGCGAAGAGCGCTCAAGTTGATCAATCAACTGCTTGCGCTCTGTGATATCGAGCATGGCGCCGACCTGCCCTGCCGGGCGTCCGTCACCGTGGTAATATACCGCCTTGTGAAACTCAACATTGTGAAGCTGCCCGTCGGCATAACGCACCGGTGATTCGTAGCGTTGATGTCCACCTGCGGCCAACAGCTCACGATCAGCACGATGGTAACGATCGGCCAGCTCGGCGGGCGCCATATCGTACACCGAGTGGCCAACAATCCGATTCAGCGGACGCCCCATCGCTTCGGAAAAAGCGATATTGCAACCGCGATAGATGTGATGCTCGTCCTTGAAGAAGATCGGTACCGGGATGGCATCGATCACCGTTTGCAACATGGTGTTACCGACACAGGCTGCGACGGAACGCTGCTGCTGGGATTCAAGGGCTATCAGCTCGAGCGCTATGCGCTCGGCATCCCGCTGCTGAATACAGCTCAATGCGCCCTGGGCCAGATAGCCTGTGCAGGTCTCGAAGGCTGCATCATCCGCCAGCACTATCGCCCGACGCGATGCCAATAAGCGCTGCTGAGGCTGATTCAGCTCTGTGTCGTTCAGCAGGACAAGAGCGCCAACAGGCACCTGCCCGATCGAATCACACGGTTCCCAGCGCGGAAATAATCCGGCCTGTTCAACCAGAGCCTGTACGGGCTTCGCGAACTCTTCGGCTCCGTGCGTGTAATAAATAACCAGTGGATCCATTTCTGGTACGATCGCCTGCTGCTTGCCAGTAACAAAATAGACACAGCCGGCCCATCCTGACCGGCTGTTCAGGATGGATACACTAGCTAGATTGCTCGGCTTAAATCAAGAAGATCGTTGATGAATCTTTAAACAGCTGTTTTAAAGGCTCAGCACTGCATCACCGCTTCTGCACCACTGCTCTTGTCGGTGTAGGTGATCCGTGCGGTCTTAAAGTTAAGATCCACGAACAGCCGGCAGAAATTTTCGCCGTGGCGCCAGGCCATGGCCACGCTGGTATCGCTGGAATAATGTAGTTCGAAACGCCCCTCAAAGGCGGGATGGGTATTCCTGAAGCGCATCAGCGCCAGCAGCCGCTTCACCACCGGTTTTGTCATCGCCTCGTCGATCTCTTCAAAGCTGTAGTAGTGCCGGTTGATATCACGCAGCTCACCGGTTTCTTCCATCAGGTCGTAATCGTTGCAACCGGCAAACAGCCCCACGTAGTAAACCTGCGGGATACCCGGTGCAAAGAACTGAATCGCCCGTGCCGCGATATAGGCATCATCATTTTTCATCAGCGCTTCGTAGAAGGTGCAGGTCAACTGGTAGATGGCGCCCACACTGTGGGCGTTTACCGCCGAACGCCTGAGGATCGGGTCGGCGCTGCGGGTATCGACGGTATCGATCAGTCCCTTGATCAGGTCATCGGGCAGCACCCCTTCCACATCGGGAATACAGATACCGTCATGGGTATCGAGCACCGTGACCATGTTACGGGGAGCCATGCGCAGCCAGTGCTTGAGGTAAACGCTGTTGTCGTCGAGAAGCGTATAGAGCATCAGCGGTGGCAGGGCAAAGCCGTAGGGATGCATATCACGCCGGCCGATAGCGTATTGGTAACTGGAGTGGTCATGTACCTCCGGCAGCAGTTCGGTGTTGTGCATGTGCGCAACCTCGTTGAACCAGTCCAGATTGCGGTAGACATCCGGCTCCACCAGGAAGCAGCTGGTGCCTATTGTCTTGGTGGTGTAGCCAAACGCGTCGAGGCGAAACAGTTTGACGCCCTTGTGCGCCAGAAACGCGATGTAGTGCCCCATCAGTTCATGGGTTTTCTCGGACTCGTAGTTCAGATCGATCTGGTGCTCGGTAAAGGTACACCAGACCCGCGTGGTCGAGCCGTCGGCAAATTTCACTTCGCGAAACGGCTCTTTCTCCTTGCGGATATGGATCTTGGCAAGATCGTCATGGGTGATCGGCCCCATCTCATCCACATTGATAAACAGCTCGGCATATTCCGATTCATACCCCTTTTCGACAAAGTCGCGGAACTCCACCGATTCATCCGAGATGTGGTTGAGAATCAGGTCGACACAGAGGTCGTAACGACTGGAGATATGCTCGATGTCGCGCCAGCTGCCAAAGCGGGGATCCACCTCGGTATGGGTCAGCGGTGAAAACCCGGCATCGGCGTTGGAGGGATAAAATGGCAGGATATGCACGCCGCCCACCGCATCGCCCAGATACTTTTCCAGCACCCGATCAAGGTCACCTAGATTTTTCCCCATCCGGTCCGGATAACAGATCAGCTGCACCTGGTTGCGAAGTATCGACATGCCTAGCCTCCTAAAAAACCTGTCCACTAACCATAGAAGCGGTTTTCAGGATGATGCAAATATCTGACCGGATTAATCGGATAAACGGCCTAAGTCAGCTACATATCGCTGCAGGCCGCGGCTTACCGGTTGCTCCTCTCCCCCTCGGGCCTGAGAAAAACGGATCCGGAAAAGCCTGATAAGCAGCGATATGCACGGCGGCCGTGCCTGCGGGCAGTATCGGTGCACATGCACTGATCGTCGCAGCCCCTCGCCCGCCGAATGACGGCGGTTAGCCGTCGAGCAGTGTTATCCAGACACCCACTTTCAGAGCCGAGCCTTCGGGGCCGACGAAAGCCCCTTCCACCGGCGGTACCGTCTCCGGGTTACGCGCCACCGCCACCGGGATATGGGTGGCCCCGGTAATCTCTCCACTGGTGGGATCAAACCCCTTCCAGCCCGCTCCGGGGATATACACCTCGGCCCAGGCGTGGGTAGTACCGAAAAATTCAGGCCCCGGCGGCACAAACAGGTAGCCACTGACAAAGCGTGCCGCAAAGCCCAGGTGGCGCACGGCAGCAATATACAGGTTGGCAAAGTCACGACAGGAACCGGAGCCCAGCGACAGCGTTTCCTCCGGCGCCTGCACCCCGACCTCCTCGCGCACCTTGTACTCAAAGCCGTTTTCGATCGCATCACAGAGCCTGCGCAGCAGGGTGTATGACTGGAGCGCCTCTCCGCCATCCCATATATTGGCGATCCACGCTCTCAGTGCATCCGAGGACTCTGTCATCGCGAAATAGGGCGCCAGAACAACGCGATCCTCATCGAGGTAGTTGAACGGGTAGTCAACGGCGTAATCCTCCACCATGAAATCCAGCGGCTGTTGATCGAAATGCTCCAGCTCCACTTCACTGAGGATTTCCAGCTCGGTGCAGGGCTGGTCGAAATCAACCACCGCCACCGAGTTGTTTTCCACATCCCGGTACCAGCGGACGTTACTGGCCGGAGGCGTCAGTGTCAGCGTTGCCGACAGAATGCGGATGTCGTGATCCACCCGGGGACGTATCCGCAACCAGTGAGGATCCAGCGTCACCTCACCATTGAATCCATACCAGGTGCTGTGCTTGATCCTGTAACGCTTCATTGCCTACTCCTGTTTACTGACTTGTGGCTGGTGCCCCGGGAGTTCTAACACGAACTTCACTATACTCCGCCTGTCCATTGTGGAATGGCTACCTCGACTCAAGGAGTATCGTTATGCAGTTTGGTTCCACCACCCCGGCACTGGTACTGTGCACCCTGTTGGCATTCAGTTCTACCACCGAGGCGGGCTTGAGCGACCTGCTCGATCAGGGCGCTGAACTGCTGCAACAGCAGACCGGCAGCGAACAGGCCTCAAGCGACAGTGTGCCAGAAAACCTGGATACCGATACGCTGACCTCCGGCTTGAAGGACGCACTGGAGGTCGGCACCCGCCGCGCCGTGGAAACCCTTGCTGCTACCGACGGTTACTATGGCAGCAATGATGTGAAAATTCCGTTGCCCTCCTATCTTTACACCACCCGCAGCATGTTTGTGCGTGCCGGGCTGGAATCCCAGGTCGAGGCATTTGAGCTGAGCATGAACCGCGCGGCGGAAGATGCCGTTACAGAAGCCACACCGATCTTCGTGGATGCCGTCGAAGCGATGACCATCGAAGATGCCCGCCAAATCTACAGCGGTGGAGATAGCGCCGCCACCGAATACTTCCGCGAGCACACCTACAGCCAGCTCAAAGAGCGTTTCCGCCCGCGTATCGAGAGCGCCATGGCCAGCAGTGGCGTCACGGCGGCATACCAGACTCTGTTGGATATGGCGGAATCCCAGGTTGCCCTGCTGGGTAACTTCAACCTGGACCTGGCGGACCATGTGACGGAGCAGGCACTGGATGGTCTTTTTCTGCGCCTGGCAGCAGAGGAGCAGCAGATCCGCAAGGAGCCCGTGGCACGCACCACAGACCTTCTTAAACAGGTTTTTGGCAACTGACCTGACACCAAAGTACAGTTGAAGCGGTGTTTCCTACAGGGGACACTGCAGCCAAAGCACACCGGCTTTGAGGAGTGTTATGAACACCATCCCATCAGCATTCAGTTCCGGCCTGGACGCATTGCGCACCGCAAGCGGCCAGGTCGAACAGAGCGCCCAGACTGTTGCGCAGCAGCCGGCCCGGGCCGATGACAGCACCGCCGCGTCGCTGGAACAGGCACTTGTTGATCAGACCCAGGCGGAAACCTATGCCCTGGCCGGCGTCAAGGTCGTGCAGACCGCCGACGCGGTAATAGGCACCCTGCTCGACCTTTCAGTCTGATGGCACATACCTGGAAAAATAATAAAAACAGGGAATTATAACGATGACTTCAGGCCGGATCCTAGCCCTGACCTGTCTGGCGATGCTGGCGTTTGCCGCCAACTCCATCTTCTGTCGCGTGGCGCTTCGCGATACTGACATCGATCCGGCCAGTTTTACCGCCATTCGGCTCTGCTCCGGAGCGCTAACCCTCTGGCTGATCCTGGCGTTGCGTAACCAGGGACAGAAACTGACCGGCAACTGGCCCTCTGCGCTGGCGCTTTTTTGCTACGCGGCACTCTTCTCCTACGCCTATACCAGCCTGGCCGCGGGCACCGGCGCGCTGCTGCTGTTCGGTGCCGTGCAGGTCACGATGATCGGCTATGCACTGGTCCAGGGCGAGCCGTTCACTCCACTGCGCTGGCTCGGACTCGCGGTCGCGCTGGCGGGGCTCATCGGTCTGATGCTGCCGGGCCTGAGCGCACCACCACTGCTGGCGTCGCTGCTGATGGCCGGTGCCGGTGTTGCCTGGGGTGTGTATTCGTTGCGCGGGCGCAGTGGCGGCAGCCCCTCGCTGGCCACCGCCGGTAACTTTATCCGCTCAGCACCGCTAGCCCTGCTGCTGGGGGCAGTCGCATGGCTCGCAGGCACGTTGGAAATCGATCCGGCCGGTGCCTTCTGGGCTATCGCCTCCGGCGCGCTGGCCTCTGCAATCGGCTATCTGATCTGGTACGCGGCCCTGCCGCACATAAGTGCCACCAACGCCGCCACCATTCAACTCAGTGTGCCGGTCATTGCTGCCGTGGCGGGGATCATTCTGCTGGGCGAGGCGTTGACCCTCAGACTGGTGCTGACCTCCATCGCGATCCTCGGTGGTATCGCCCTGGTTATTCGCCAGAAGCCGGCTTCAACCTGAGAATCCGCCCGCTGTCTGTCGACAGATAGATCGCGCCATCCGGTCCCTGCTCCAATGCCCGGATACGCTCATCCATCTCTTCGAGCAGACGCTCCTCTGCCACGGCGTTGCCGCTCTCATCCAGAGACACACGGTTCAGATGTCTCAGCGCCAGCGCGCCGGAAAAGAGGTTATCCCGCCATTGCGGAAAGGCATCACCGGTGTAGTGCAACAGACTGCCCGGTGCGATGGAGGGGATATAAACCTTCACCGGCGACACCATGCCCGGCGCCTCTTCGCCCTCACCCACATCGATCGGCCCCCAGTACTCCTTGCCGTAGGAAAGCTCAGCCCAGCCGTAGTTGGCGCCGCGCTGAATCAGGTTGATCTCGTCGCCACCACGCGGACCGTGCTCGTTCTCCCAAAGCCGGTCATGGCCCGCATCGTAGGCCAGCCCCTGGGGATTACGATGACCGTAACTCCAGATCTCCGGCAACGCGCCGGCCTTGCCGATAAACGGGTTGTCCGGCGGTACCTGGCCATCCAGCGTCAACCGCATGATGGTCCCCGCATGAGTCTGCAGGTTCTGGCCGTTGGGCCGCTCGCCCCGGTCGCCGGTGGAAAAATAGACGTGGCCGTCGCCATCAAAGGCGATGCGGCTGCCGAAATGACGCCCGCTGCCGGTGCCGGAGCGGGTGACCAGCAGGTCCTCCCATCCGGTCAGACGATCGCCCTGCAAACGTGCCCTGGAAAGGATAGTGACACCACGATTTTCCACCGAACCGACCCGGGTAAAGTAGTACCAGCCTGGGGCCTTCTCGGTGCTGGCCACATCGAGCAAACCACCCTGGCCACCCTGGCGGATCGATGGCAGCCCGGTCACCTCGCGCAACGCTCGGCTACCGAGATCCAGGACCTGCACCCGGCCTGCCCGCTCGGTAATCAGTAACTGCTCCTCATCAAGGAACTCCATGCCCCAGGGCACGCCGAGTCCGGTTGCCAGTTCCTCGACAACCACCGGGCCTACTTCGCTGGTTTCTCGATGAACGATATCCGCCTGAGTCACGGGCGTGGCCGCAAGGATCAGCAGCAAAGCCGGGGTAAAGGATCGACGCAGCATCTCGGTTCTCCCTGATTGACACTCTCCCTTTCGACCCCGGCCAGCGCTTCAGGTTCGGGTGGGAACGGAGTCGGTTCGAGTCGCGGGTTTATTCAAGGTTAGCAGTCCACCGGCGAAAACAAGCAGCATGCCAAATATCGTCAGCAGCGCGATACGTTCATCCCAGAGCAACCAGCCGACGCCGGCCGCGAGTACCACCGAGCTGTACGTGAAAGGTCCCAGCTGGGCCGCAGGCACCAGGGTATAGGCGCGGCTCATCGATAGCTGCGCCAGGGTCGAGGTTGCTCCCAGTCCAAGCAGCCAGACCAGCGCTTCGGGGCTCGGTGTCACCCAGTTGAGCGCCGCCGGGATGACGGAAAACAGCGAGCCAAAGAGCGCAAAGTAGAACACGATGCGTTTGGGCGGCTCGGTCAGGTGCATGCGCCGGACGGTGACTTTGGCCAGCGCGCTCAGCGCCGCCCCTGTCAGCGCGATCAACAGACCCAGATTGACCGCTCCCTCCTGCGGATTAAGAATCAGTGCCACCCCGGCAAAGCCGACCAGCAGTGCCACCTTTACCCGCGCGGGTACCCGCTCACCCAGCCACCAGAAAGCGATGACCGGTACGAAAAAAGGCGCCGTCTGCTTCAGCAGAGCGGCCTGCCCCAGCGGCAACGCAGACCAGGAATAGTACAGACAGGACATGGCGGAGATACCCACCACCGCACGCATCAGGTGCAGATGGATGTTTTTCGTCGCCATTGAACGAGACGCGCGGATCAGCAACGGCAGCATCAGTATCAGCCCCATCAGATTGCGCATGAACACGATCATCGGTGTGCTGAGCTCGTCGCTGACCACCCGGATGATGACACCGGCGCAGACCAGCATCGACTCCGAGAGCACGATGAGCAGGGCAGCCTTGAGTAACAGGGGATTCAACTAAAGCAGTCTCCAAAAAAATCGCCCCGAAACGATGTCGGGGCGATATCAGCAAAACAGGATGCAGTGCGGTTAGATTTCGATGCGCTCGAAGAACTCCGGCAGCTCCTCGGCACCCTTGGTGCTGGTCACCACCGCCACGGCCGCACGCTCCGGATTCAGGTATTCAAGCGCTACGCGTTTGAGGTCCTCGACACCCACCGCCAGGATCTGGCGGCGGAAGCGCTGACGCTGCTCCGGCGTGCGTCCAAACAGGCTGGAGTGGTAGGTCTGCTTGGCTTCACCGGCCGGTGAACCGGGCTTGTCGATAGAGCTGACCACACCGAGCACCGCTTCTTCGAGTTTCTGCGGCTCAATGCTGTTTTCGCTGATCCAGCGAGCTGCAGCATCAAAGTCATCCAGGGTACCGCTGATTCGCGGATCACGATAGGAGAAGAAGCGGAACACCGCGTCCCCGCTATCCTGAGACGCGCCGGCGCCGTATGCACCGCCCTTCTCGCGAATAGCACGGTGCAGATAGTTATTGCGCAGGAACTCACCGAGTACAGTCAGGGGCGCCGCATCGGGATGCTCCACGGTCACGGTCGGGAAAGCCTTGGCACAGAAGTTAACCTGGGTGCTGGTCATCCAGACCTGCTTTACCGCTTCGCGGGTTTGCGGCAGGTTGAAACCGCTGAACGCTTCTGCGACGGCCGCAGATGCCCAGCGCTGCTCGATCGACTGAGCCATCGCATCGCGGTGCTCCTCTTCCCCGACGCTGAGGAAACGGCGCGGTGCGCCGGCCACCAGGCGATGAATCTCCGCCAGGCGCTCTGACAACTGATTCAGCTCAGCCGGCTCGCCGAGGGCACGATCCAGCGCCTTGATGCGGCGCACGCCCTCAAGACCACGGGAGTTATGCGCCATCTGCGAGGCCGGAGCAAAACCGGAGCAGGCCGCCAGCATCGCCATGCCGTGCCCCTGGCCAGTGATCGACTGCTCACGGCGGCTGCGCATCTGGGCGACAATTTCGCGCAGGCGCTGGGTCTCGTCAAAGCGGGCTTTTTCCAGTGTCTCGACCATCAGGTCCGCCAGCGCCTCGCGATGAACCGCCAGGGCTTTCCCTGACAGCACCAGATAGGCCGAGATGTCCTGCTCGTCATCCGGCTTACCACGCACGGTGGTATAAGCCGAGAAACCGCCGGTGATCTGGCTCTGGTACGCCTGGTTTTCGCGATAGTCGCGGTCACCACAACCGAGCTCGGTTAAACAGTGGGTATAAAGCGGCAGCAGCGCCTGCTGCTCTTCGCTCATCGCAGGCAGATCCAGCACCACCTGTTCGTAGATCAGACCGTTGGTCCCCGCGGAGTACCAGGTGCTGTCCAGCTTGGCCGGGGAAAGAGGTTCACCCTGCGGCAGCTTCAGCTCGGTGGGTACATCCTCCAGCGTCACCTTCGGCAGAATCGACTCATCGTCCACCTGCATCTGGCGCGCTTCGAGTTTTTCAGCCAGGTAGATCACCTCGGCCTTTTCGGTTTCGCTCATGGCCGCTTTCATGGCCGCGAGATGATCCGCTTCCGCCTGATCGCGAAGTCTGGAGAGCTGGTTATCCGGGCGCAGTGTCAGACGTACCCGGTGCGGGTTATCGAGCAGCCAGCGGCGCACCAGCGACGGTATATAATCGGCATCCTTGATCGCCTCACGCAGTTTCTCCAGCGCCGGATCCACGTTCAGAGAACCCAGAGCATCGCCACGATGAATGCCGGCGGACAGGGCCCCGAGGATCAGCTGCAGGCCGAAGGGATAGCTGTCGCCGGTGATCTCGCGCTGGCTCAGTTCCAGCTGGTGCAGCTGGGCCTCGACCATCTCCTGGGAGACACCTTCGCGGGCCACCTGCTCCAGCGTATCCATAACCAGCTGTTCAAACGCCGCCGCCTTCTCCGGTTCGCTACCCTCGACACCGCACATAAAGCTCATTTCGCGGTTTGAATCCTCCAGACCGCAGAGCGGCGAAGGCGCGGTACCGATATCGCTGGATTCCAGTGCGGCGCGCAGTGGCGAGCTGGAGTTATCAAGCAGTACACGGGAAAGCAGATGCGCCTGCATCAGCTCATCCAGGTCGATCGAGCGCGGCAGCAGCCAACCCAGCACATGATGGGTGTGCGCCGCCAGATCCTCCTGGTCCAGTGCGTAGGCTTCCTCAATCCGAACCGGTGAGAAGTACCGCTTCTCATCCGGCACCGAGATCTCTTCCTCGTTACGCTTGAACTTGTGCAGCGCCAGGGTTTCGAACCGCTCCTGCAATTCCGCGGCATCGATATCACCGAAGGTCATGAACACCGCATTGCTCGGATGGTAGTGGCTGCGATAGAACTCAACCAGCTCCTCGTAGCTGAGGTCAGGGATGCAGCTCGGCTCACCACCGCTGTTGTGATGGTAGGTGGTGGTCGGGAACAGGTAGCGGGTCAATGTCTGCCAGAGCGTCGATACCGGCGAGCTCATCGCGCCTTTCATCTCGTTGAAAACTACGCCCTTGTAGACCAGATCCGATTGCGGATTGCCCGCTTCGGCAAACTCCACCCGATGCCCTTCCTGTGCAAAATCCAGCGGGTCGAGACGGGAGAAGAAGGCCGCATCGAGATAGACATCCAGCAGGTTGAAGTAGTCCTTGCGGTTCTGGCTGGCAAAGGGGTACGCGGTCCAGTCTGAACTGGTAAACGCGTTCATGAAGGTGTTGAGCGAGCGCCGGGTCATCATAAAGAACGGATCCCGCACCGGGTAACGCTCACTGCCGCACAGCGCCGTGTGCTCCAGAATATGTGCAACGCCGGAGGAGTCTTCGGGGACGGTACGGAAGGCTACCAGAAAAACATTTTCATCACGGTCAGCAGCGATGTGGTAGTGGCGGGCTCCGGTGGCGATATGTTCGAACTCCTGCACCTCTACATTGAGAGAATCGATAGTCTGATTACGCAGGAAGCGAAAGCTCTGATGACTTTTAACAGCTTGCATAGATTGGGCTTCACTCCAAAAAACTGGATTTGGGCGCAGTACCTGCGCCGCTGCTTGCCCCCATTGTATCGCTTAATGTCACTCGCGCCAGTACAGCCAGCCCGCTCACCCCCGGGTTTTGCTGTTGCAATGCAACATGAAGATCACAATCCTCGTGTTATAAAGGAAATGAAGCATCTAAAGCGGGTCGAGAATTTTTTTGTGCACTGCACAAAATAGTGTTGACAGCGACCTCATCTGATCATAGAGTGATCATCAATGCTGCAACGCAACATAAAGTTGTTTCCTGATATTCACTGCGAGGTGATAGCTATGTACGAAGATATGAAAGACAAAATGAAGCCGGTCATGGATATGGCTGAGATCAACAAGAAGACTACTGAAGCCCTGATCTCCCTGCAGTCTCAGTACGTTTCCGATTTCGTTAACTCCAGCCTGACTCAGATGAAAGCGCTGACCGAGACCAAGGAGCCGAAAGCGGCTTTCGAAGCTCAGGTCAAATACCTCAAGGACGTTGAGGCCAAGCTGACTGACGTGGCTGAGAAAGAGATGGCTGCTCTGACCACTGCTCGCGAAGAACTGACCAGCATCATCGAGCAGAGCGTCAGCGACATGAGCTCTTCTCCATACTTCGCTGAACTGCAGAAGTTCATGAAGCCGATGGATATGAAGGCCAAGTGATCGGCCTGAAGGTTCCCTGCTCTACCCAGCAGTAAACCCATTATGGCCGCTCCGCGGCCATCTTTTTTGCACCGCCGTTACAGCGGTACGTTAACCAGATGTTGTTGCTGCAGATATCATCCAACCCGATATTTTCAGCAATTGTGCATCTGCACAAAAATAAACTTGACGTAAGGAATAGCGGCGTTTAATGTGCGGTCTTAATGGTGCACCGCACAATGCCTTCCGAGCGTAATTTTATCTGAGGACGCAAACATGTACGACGATATGCTGAAAGAGATGAAAGAAAAGATGGCCCCGGTTGTAGAGATGGCCGAAATCAACAAGAAGACCGCTGAGACCCTGATCTCCCTGCAGTCTGACTACTTCTCTGATTTCGTCAACTCCAGCCTGGCCCAGGTCAAGGCACTGACCGAAGTTAAAGAACCGAAAGAAGCTTTCGACCTGCAGGTTAAGTTCTACAAGGAACTGGAAGGCAAGATCACCGGTACTGCCGAGAAAGAGATGGCAGCCCTGACCAAAGCCAACGAAGAAATCACTGCCATCGTCGAGAAGAGCATGTCCGAAATGGGTGATCTGCCCTACTTCGATATGGACAAGTTCAAGGAGATGGGCAATTTCGATTTCTCCGCTTTTGACATGACTAAATACATGCCGGAAGCTGCTAAACCGAAGGCTGCTCCTAAGACCACTGCTCGCAAGACTACCGCTACTACTGCTTCCTAAGCCGGTAGAGCGAATGCAAAAACGGCTGCCCTCGGGCAGCCGTTTTTTGTTTCAGGAGCGCTCAAGAGCCACCCCCGATGTAAAACCTCCAGCCTTCTAGCGCGCCACCTCCGGAAGATCTCCCTCCAGCCCCATCGCGAACTGCATCACCCGCTCCTTCGCCAGCGGCAGCCTGCCAGCCAGCCCCAACCCCAGGTTACGCACCAGCTTCAAGGGTCCAATGTCGTTGCTGAACACTCGGTAAAAGGCATCCATCGTCTGCATCATCACCAGGTTGTGCTTGCGGCGGCGCGCTTCGTAGCGCTTCAATACTTCTACCGACTCCCAGGCCTCACCGGCAGCCCGGGCTTGCAAAACCTCTTCCGCCAGCACGGCAGAATCAAGCAGCCCGATGTTCACCCCCTGTCCTGCCAGCGGATGAATCATGTGAGCGGCATCACCCGCCAGCGCAACACCCTCAGCGACATAGTGCTGGGCATGTTGACGCTTCAACGGGAAATAACCGCGATCGAGAAGCTCAGGTACAGGCCCCAGACGTTCGGGGAAGGTCTCACGTAACTCCGCCATGAACAGGTTGTCGGGCAACGCCATCAGCCGGCGCACTTCATTCGGCGTGTTGTACCACACCAGTGAGGCACGGGAGCCACTGAGCGGCAGAAACGCCAGCGGGCCGGTGGGTGTGAACTGCTGCCAGGTAATATCCTGCTGCTCGTACCCGGTAGTCACCGATGCCACCAGCGCATACTGGTTGTAGTCCCATTTATGGGTACCTATACCCACCGCCTCACGGACACGGGACTGGCCGCCATCGGCTGCCACCATCAGGCGACCAATAATTTCCCTGCCATCCTCAAGCTGAACGATGGAAGCGCCCGGCGAGTAATCGATGCCGGTAATCCGCGCCGGACAGATCAGATCGATATTTTCGAGCTGCTTAACCCGATCGAGTAGCGCCAGCTGAATGACCCGGTTCTCAACGATATTGCCGAGGTAGGGCTGATCGATTCGGCTGGCGTCAAATTCCGTTGCACCTCGCTTGTCACTGGCCTCCCAGATACGCATGCGGCGATAGGGGCAGAGCCTGCGCGATTCGATACCCTGCCAGGCACCCAGATGACGCAGGATACGCTCGGATGCCAGGCTCAATGCCGACACCCTCAGGTCATGCGGCTGGTCCGGTAAAAATGCCGGCGGATACTGCTGCTCGATCAGTGCGATCGACAGATCGCCTGCGGCAAGCGCGCAGGCAAGCGTGGCACCCACCATACCACCACCGACAATTACGACATCATAGCGCTGGTTCATCCTGGTATCCTTAGAGCTGAATCTGGCTTGCGCAGTATACGCAACAGGCGCCGAGATGCCTTGTGGCAAGTCAACGCTCATAAACAGCAAGGCCCCGTCAAAACGGGGCCTTGTCAGTCAAACGGCCGGAGGTCACCCGATCTGGGTGAGCCCTCCCATGTACGGAAGCAGCGCTTCCGGCACGGTCACGCTACCGTCTTCGTTCTGGTAATTTTCCATGATCGCCACCAGCGTACGACCCACCGCCAGGCCGGAGCCGTTAAGCGTATGCACCAGTTCCGGCTTGCCGGTTTCCGGGTTACGCCAGCGTGCCATCATGCGACGCGCCTGGAAGTCCAGCATATTGGAGCAGGAGGAGATCTCACGGTACTTCTGCTGCCCCGGCAACCAGACTTCAAGGTCGTAGGTCTTGGCAGCACTGAAACCCAGATCGCCACCGCAGAGTGTGATCACGCGGTACGGCAGATTCAGTTTCTGCAGGATCACTTCGGCATGGCCGGTCAGCGCTTCCAGTGCATCCCAGGACTTGGACGGCTCGACCACGTGGACCAGCTCCACCTTTTCAAACTGGTGCTGGCGAATCATGCCGCGGGTATCACGACCGGTAGAACCCGCCTCGGAACGGAAGCAGGGCGTGTGCGCGGTGAACTGCAGCGGCAGCTCGGCCGCATCAACGATTTCGTCACGGACGAAATTGGTCACCGGTACCTCGGCGGTCGGAATCAGGTAGTAGCTGCGATCGCCGAACGGGAGTTTGAACAGGTCTTCCTCGAACTTCGGCAGCTGGCCGGTACCCTCGAGCGATTCCGCATTGACCATGTACGGTACATAGACTTCGCTGTAGCCGTGCTCGCTGGTGTGGGTGTCGAGCATGAACTGAATCAGGGCGCGGTGCAGCCGTGCGATACCGCCCTTCATGACCGCAAAACGTGAACCGGTCAGCTTCGCCGCCATGGCGAAGTCCAGCTCCTTGTTACGCTCACCCAGGTCAACGTGGTCCTGGGGTTCGAAGGCGAACTCGGGAATACTGCCCCAGCGGCGCACTTCTACGTTGTCATCTTCGGTTTCCCCTGCCGGGACCGACTCGTGCGGCAGGTTCGGCACACCCATGAGGATCTTGTCGAGTTCTGCCTGAACCTCGTCCAGCTCAGCCTTGGCCGCGTCCAGGCGGTCACCCAGTGACTTCACCTCATCCAGCAGCGGCTGGATATCCTCACCGGCCGCCTTCGCCTTGCCGATTCCTTTCGAACGGGTGTTGCGCTCGTTCTGCAGCCTCTCGGTATCGATCTGGATCGATTTACGCTTGTTTTCCAGTTCGACAAAACGCGCTACAGGGAACTCAAAGCCCTTGGTTTTCAGCGACTCGGCCACCGCTTCCGGGTTGGCACGGACCAGTTTAGGATCAAGCATGAAGTAAACGTACCTTAATGTTCGCAGTCAGAGTAAAGGTAACAGCGGCCCGGTTTAAAACATCCGGGTCAACGCCAGTCCGGCGTACAGCGCCACCAGACATAAAATGAGGCTCAATAATATATAAATCAGGGCGGACATCATATGCCCCTCCTGCATCATCGCCACCGTCTCCAGTGAAAAGGTGGAAAAGGTGGTGAATGCACCCATGAAACCGGTCATAAGCAGCGGTCGCATCTCGGGCGACAGTTTTGCCCGCTCAAGGATCAGCACGAAACAGACCCCCATCAGAAAGGAGCCGACCACGTTGACCGTCATTGTTCCCAGCGGCAGGCGGTGCTCAGCGTTATTCAGTACACCGCTGACCCAGTAGCGCCCCAGTGCGCCCAGCGCGCCGCCCAGGGCGATCAGTATCCAGTGAATCATCCGCCTTTTCCTTTACGGTTTGGGTAGCGCTGCTTGCGGCTATGCTGATCCAGCACACGCAGCCGCTCCAGTTTTTCGCCGAGCTTGATCTCCAGGCCCCGGTTTTCCGGCTCATAATAGCGCCGTGCCGCGATCTCTTCGGGCAGGTAGACCTCGCCAGCGGCGTAAGCGTCGGGCTCGTCATGGGCATAGCGATATTCGGCGCCGTAACCAATATCTTTCATTAACGACGTGGGCGCGTTGCGCAGATGTTCTGGCACCGCATAGCTGGGGTCGGAGCGCACATCAGCCATGGCCTGGGCAAACGCCTTGTAGACCGCATTGCTTTTCGGGGCCAGCGCGCAGTAAACCGCCGCCTGGGCGATCGCCCTCTCCCCCTCGGCCGGTCCCACCCGCTCAAAGGCATCCCAGGCGGAGAGCGTGACCTGCATCGCACGGGGGTCGGCATTGCCTATATCCTCCGAAGCTATCGCCACCAGGCGCCGGGCTATATAAAGCGGATCACAGCCGCCATCGAGCATGCGGCAATACCAGTAGAGCGCGCCATCCGGCGATGAGCCGCGCACCGACTTGTGAAACGCGGAAATCTGATCATAAAACAGATCCCCGCCCTTGTCGTAGCGCCTACCACCGGCCTGCAACACCTCTTTCAGCACCTCTGCATCGACGCTTTCGCTGTCGCCATCGGGGCGGGACAGGTCGGCCGCTATCTCGAGCAGGTTCAGTGCCCGGCGCGCGTCTCCATCAGCGGCTTCCGCCAGCCGATCGATTACCCCTTCGCCAAAGACCAGTTTACGCCGACCCAGGCCGCGTTCCTGATCATGCAACGCGGTTTCGATGATCTGGCGCAGGGCCGGCGTTTCCAGAGAACGCAGCAGGTACACACGCGCCCGGGAAAGCAGCGCGTTATTCAGCTCGAAGGAGGGATTTTCTGTTGTCGCCCCGACGAAGATGACGGTGCCGTCTTCAACGTAGGGAAGAAACGCATCCTGCTGCGATTTGTTGAAGCGGTGCACCTCGTCGACAAACAGTATGGTCTTGCGGCCGCTCTGGGCCTTCAGCTGCGTCGCCTGCTCCACCGCCTGGCGGATATCCTTTACCCCGGACAGGACCGCCGAAATGGTGACGAAATGAGCATCCACCAGGTGAGCGATCAGCTTGGCCAGTGTGGTCTTGCCCACCCCCGGTGGCCCCCAGAGGACCATCGAATGCACCAACCCCTGCTCCAGCGCCTGACGCAGGGGTTTGCTGCGACCGAAGAGGTGCTCCTGACCGATATACTCATCCAGTGTCCGCGGCCGCATCCTGGCCGCGAGGGGTTCGTATCCAGAAGATTGATCGGAAAACAGGTCCTGCATCAGACCCCCGGATCCAGAATCACGTCGACACCCTCCGGTGGCGTAAAGTCGAACCGGGTTTCGTCCACCTCGGGATCCACCTTGATCTCTTCGAGCAGGATCGAGGTGCGCTGACCGAGGCTGTCTTCAAGCCACAGCTCGGTTAGCAGATCGTTGCTGAACAGCAGCCGGATGCGCACGAAGCCGCTCTCCGGCTGCAACGGAATCAGCTCAAACACCTCCCGGCCCGGCGTATCATCAACCTGGCGAACATCGAAACGCTCATCCAGCACATCGATGCGACCACTGAGGATCAGTGCCGGAGCACTGCCTGCCTGGTCGCCGGCCGGCTTGCGGGTGACCTGCTCGAGGTCCGGATCGTAGATCCAGATATATTCGCCGTCACTGACGATCCTCTGCTCAAAGGGGAGGCGCGTGTGCCAGTCGAAGCGGTCAGGCCGCTCGAGTACAAACTCCCCGCTGGAGTGCTCCTGGCGAGCCCCCTCTTCAGACAGGGTATATTGCTCAAAATCGGCCTGGATCCCCTCGTGGCGCGTCAACAGCTCACCAAGACGATCCACGGCGCTGGCATGCAGTGCCGTGCTGATACTGAACAGCGCGCTGAGCATCGCGCCCTTAAAATAGGTAGGCATGGTTTTAGTCTCTCGGTGGAGGCGGCGCCAGCACTTCACGCTGACCGTTGGAGCCCGCTTCGCTAATGACACCCGCAGCTTCCATTGATTCAATCATGCGCGCCGCCCGGTTATAGCCGATCTTGAGCTTGCGCTGCACCGACGAAATCGATGCTTTGCGCGTTTCGGTCACAAACGCCACGGCCTCATCGTAGAGTGGATCCGCTTCATCATCGAACAGGTTCCCACTGCCGCCACCGCCTTCTGCACCGACGTCGCTGAGGATTTCGTCGATGTAGACCGGCTGGCCCATCGCCTTCCAGGCTTCAACCGTGCGATGTACCTCGTCATCGCTGACAAAGGCGCCATGGACGCGGTTCGGCAGACTGGTACCCGCCGGCAGGTAGAGCATATCGCCGTAGCCAAGCAGGTTTTCCGCGCCGGACTGGTCCAGGATGGTGCGCGAATCGATCTTCGAGGATACCTGGAAGGCGATTCGGGTCGGCACGTTGGCCTTGATCAGGCCGGTGATGACATCCACCGAGGGACGCTGGGTTGCCAGGATCAGGTGGATACCCGCCGCCCTCGCCTTCTGGGCGATACGGGCGATCAGCTCTTCGACCTTCTTGCCCACCATCATCATCATGTCGGCAAATTCGTCGACCACGACAACGATATATGGCAGGGATTCCAGGAAAGGTGCCGGCTCGGACGGATCCAGTCCCTGCTCCTGAGGATTCCACAGCGGATCACGCAGCGGCTCGCCCCGCTCCTGCGCCTTGACCAGTTTTTCGTTGAAACCGGCGATGTTTCGCACACCCATCTTTGCCATCAGGCGGTAACGTCGTTCCATCTCAGCGACACACCAGCGCAGACCGCCGGCCGCCTCTTTCATATCGGTGATAACCGGCGTCAGCAAGTGCGGAATACCATCGTAGATCGACAGTTCCAGCATCTTCGGGTCCACCAGCATCAGCCGCACCTCATCCGGTGTGGCCTTGAACAGCAGACTAAGCAACATCGCATTAACGCCAACTGACTTACCGGAGCCGGTAGTACCGGCTACGAGTAAGTGCGGCATTTTCGCCAGATTCGCCACCACCGGGTTGCCGGCGATATCGTTACCCAGCGCCAGCGTCAGGCGAGAGCTGGCTTCCAGGTAAGGCTTGGCGTTGAGTACCTCGCTCAAACGAACGGTCTGGCGCGTTGAGTTGGGAATCTCGATACCGATCACCGACTTGCCAGGAATCACCTCGACCACACGCACGGCGGCCACGGCCATGGAGCGCGCCAGGTCCCGTGCCAGGTTGGATATCTTGCTGGCCTTCACGCCCGGCGCCGGCTGAATCTCGAAACGGGTAATCACCGGCCCCGGGTTGACCTCAACCACTTCCGCAACGACACCGAAATCTTTCAGCTTGGCCTCAAGCAGGCGGGAGAACTCTTCGAGCTCATCTTCGGTATAGCCGTGATCGCTCTGCAGTTCAGGCGGATCAAGAAGGTCCAGCGACGGCAGCACCGGCGGCGCCTTGCGGCTGGTGGTTCCCGAAGGCTGTTGTCCTGGCGGCTCATCATCAACCAGCGGCTTGTGGGATTCGGACAGAGGAACAATTTTAACCCCTTTGCGGCTGGCGCCCGCTTCCTCCTGTGCCGGTTCACTCCAGGGAGGATCCATCTCTGTCTCTGCAGCAGCTGCTTCCAGTTCAGGCTCAGAAACAGCGGCAGGCGGCACCGATGACTGAATAGCTTCGGGCCCAACCTGAGTCAATGCCGGCTCGTCGACAGGGATTAACTGTTCAGCCGGGGATTCTTCTTTCGCACTCAGCCCTTCCAGCGAGAATGAAGGCTCAACGCGCTGTTCTCGTTCCGGCTCAGACAGGTGCTCGGTGCGCTCGCGGATAGTCGCCTCGGCATCCAACCCCGCCAGGCTGGGTTCAGCGGTTTTTTGCTGCTCGCGCATGAACGGCATCTTCCGTTTTGGCCTGACAGGTGCTGGCTGTTCGGTCATCTCGTCGTCATCGGCTGCCACGTCCTTCGCGCCGCGCCGTTTGAACAGACCAGACAAAGCCTCCCAGGCCGCCAGCATTGCGCCGCCGCATGACTCCAGTGCCGCGCGCCAGGACACATCGGCATAGAGGGTCAAACCAAACAGCATTACAGTCCAGTGAAGGACTGACCCACCCACAATGCTTAGCCAGGCGACAGACAGGTCGGAGATCGACTGACCGATGAGTCCGCCAGCGGTAAATGGATACTCCAGCGTTTCGTTGGAAAGATGCATCGACGCCAGAGAGGAAAAGCCGAGCATCAGCAGAATTGCACCGGTCAGGCGCAGCATTACGAAAGGAATCGCATCCAGCAGCCCCGCCTTGCGACGACGCAGAAACCGCAACGCCGGCCAGGCAAACAGGAAAGGCACGAGATAAGCACCGATGCCCAGCAGCGAGACCGCCACATCGGCGATCCACGCACCGGTAACACCGGCCAGGTTGGCGATCTCTCCCTGATATCCCATGTGCGACCAGCCGGGGTCTTTGGGGTCATAACTCAGTATCGCCAGCAGTAGAAACAGATTACAGCCAATAACCAATACCAGCCCCGCTTCCTTGGCGACCCTGGCCAGCTGCAGCCCCAAAGCTGTCGAACTATCAATACGCTTTTCGTTCAAGCCCTTATCCTTACCGCGTTACCCTGCAATCGAGGGTGAAAAATACCATACTTAGGTGCTTAACGCCGAGTCCATCGCTCAGGTTGGTCGATGGACAACAGCCCTTGGGAACGGTAAATTCCCCGGCATCCGCTTTCCTTGTATTTGCCGGGATACGCCCCAAGATCCTGGCTTAATACACACTCACACTTTTACGGAACCTCTGAAGACCATGAGCGAAGTACAACATCACCGGCTGATCATTCTCGGCTCTGGCCCGGCTGGCTACACTGCCGCCGTCTACGCCGCACGCGCAAACCTCAACCCGGTTGTTATCACCGGTATGCAGGCAGGCGGCCAGCTCACCACTACCACCGACGTCGACAACTGGCCCGGTGACGCGGAAGGCGTGCAGGGCCCCGAGTTGATGCAGCGCATGCAGGCACACGCAGAGCGATTCAATACCGAAGTGATCTTCGATCACATCAACGAAACCGACCTGCAGAACCGCCCCTTCCGCCTCAAGGGCGACATGGGCGAATACACCTGTGACGCCCTGATCATCTCCACCGGCGCCTCCGCCCAGTACCTGGGTCTGGAGTCCGAGGAAGCGTTCAAGGGCAAGGGTGTCAGCGCCTGCGCCACCTGTGACGGATTCTTCTACCGAGGCCAGAAAGTTGCCGTCATCGGGGGTGGTAACACCGCCGTGGAAGAGGCGCTCTACCTGTCCAACCTGGCTGCCGAGGTTACCCTGATACACCGTCGTGACAGCCTGCGCAGCGAAAAGATCCTTCAGGACCAGCTGATGGAACGCGCCGAAAACGGCAACATCAAGCTGCTCTGGAACCATCAGCTGGATGAAGTTCTCGGTGACGAAACCGGCGTAACCGGCATCCGCGTCAAGAGCACCCAGGACGACTCCACGCAGGAACTCGACCTCCAGGGCGTCTTTGTCGCCATCGGCCACCGCCCGAACACCGAGCTGTTCGAAGGCCAGCTGGAGATGAACAACGGCTACCTGAAGATCCGTTCCGGCCTGGAGGGCAATGCCACCCAGACCAACATCGAAGGCGTGTTCGCCGCCGGTGATGTCTGCGATCACATCTATCGCCAGGCCATCACTTCCGCCGGTTTCGGCTGCATGGCAGCGCTCGACGCCGAGCGCTACCTGGATGCGTTGAACAAGTAAGTGCAGGGGGCGCTTCGATGATCCCCTGGCTTCATCCGAAGCGCCACGATTTTCCGCCTGTCGATCAGGCCCTGGAGTCCCCAGACGGACTCCTGGCCGCAGGCGGAGACCTCAGCCCCGGCCGCATCATTGCGGCGTACCGTCAGGGCATCTTTCCCTGGTACAACCCCGACGAGCCGATCCTCTGGTGGAGCCCCAATCCGCGCTGCGTACTCTTTCCGCAAGAGATCCACATCTCCCGCAGCCTGCGTAAAACATTACGTAAAACAGCCTTCAAAATCACCTTCGACCAGCAGTTCGACGCAGTCATCAACGCCTGCGCTGCACCACGCAGCTACGCCAAAGAGACCTGGATCAGCCAGGATATGAAAGCGGCCTACTCAGCTCTTCACCAGCTGGGCGTTGCCCATTCGGTGGAAGTCTGGGAAAACGATACGCTGATCGGCGGACTCTACGGCCTTGCCATGGGGCGGGTATTTTTTGGCGAATCGATGTTCAGCCGACGCACCGATGCCTCGAAAATTGCGTTTGCCAACCTGGTCGAACATTTGGTCGAGTGGGGCTATGATTTGATTGACTGCCAGGTATATAACGACCATCTTGCCAGTCTGGGGGCCCGGGAAATTCCTCGCTCGCTGTTCATAGATCTGCTAGGCAAGCTACTTGTGGATCGGCCCGCGCACGAATGGACCGCCACCCGTCGTTTTCAGAGTTAAGGCCGCGCTCATGAGTGATCTGCAAACATTGCGTTTTTACGCCACCCCGCCACACGATTGCAGCTACCTGCCCGGGCGCAAGGCAAAGACCCTGTTCGTCGATCCCCAGGCCGAGGTCAACGGCACGCTCTACAGCCAGCTCAGCGACCTGGGCTTTCGCCGTAGCGGCTCGCATATTTACCGCCCGCACTGCGACAGCTGTAACGCCTGTGTTTCGGTACGGATACCGGTACGCGAATTCAAACCGTCCAAAACGCAGCGCCGTATCTGGCGCCGTAACGCCGACCTGAAGGTGGTATCGGTCGCCCCCCAGCTGACCATCGAATATTACCGGCTTTACGACCGCTACATCACCGAACGACACACTGACGGCGACATGTTTCCACCCTCGCCCAGTCAGTTCATGAGTTTTCTCGTGGAGGGCGACCAGCCGAGCAGCTTCTACGAGTTCCGGGACCCCGACGATCGCCTCGTTGCTATCGCCGTGACCGATGAACTGGACCAGGGGCTATCGGCACTCTATACCTTCTACGACCCCGATGAGGACGCCCGCAGCCTTGGCACCTACGCCATCCTCTGGCAGATCGAAGCCACCCGTAACGCAGGGCTCGAGTATCTCTACCTGGGCTACTGGGTACGTGACTGCCGGAAAATGAGCTACAAGACCGCTTACAAACCACTGGATATGCTGATAGCGGACCAGTGGATGCGCCTCTGATCGGCCAATTCAACTTAGCTGAATCACCAAATCTCTTTGATATAACAGTGGGATTCGGGCAAAATAATGCGCTTTCCGACCGGCGCGTATCCAGCCGGGTACAAAAAACTGCCCAGAGGTAAAGACTGAATGGCCAAAGAAGACTCAATTGAAATGGAAGGGACTGTGATCGATACCCTGCCCAACACAATGTTCCGTGTTGAGCTGGAAAACGGTCATGTTGTCACCGCACACATTTCAGGCAAGATGCGTAAGAACTACATCCGAATCCTGACGGGTGACAAAGTCAAAGTAGAACTGACTCCTTACGATCTGACCAAAGGCCGCATCGTTTACCGCGCCCGCTAATTTCTCAGCAAGCGCTATAAACGAAACGGTGGACAGCGATTACGCTGCCACCGTGGCCACCTCCAGCTCAATCTCTCCATCCGCACCAACGCGGATATCCACCTCACCGCCACCTTCAGCCAGATCACCAAACAGGATCATTTCAGCCAACGGCTTCTTGATCTTCTCCTGGATCAGACGCTGCATCGGGCGTGCGCCCATCTGCTCATCATAGCCATGTTCGGCAAGCCAGGTCCGCGCCTCTTCATCCACATTGAGCACAACGCGCTTCTCATCAAGCTGAGCCTGCAGCTCGGTAAGGAACTTGTCGACAACGCCCTTGACGATATCGGTGCTCAGCGGCTTGAACTGGATAATGGAATCCAGACGGTTACGAAACTCCGGCGTAAACAGTCGCTTGATCGCTTCCATGCCGTCGGTGCTGTGATCCTGATGCGTGAAACCGATCGACGGCCGACTCATCTGCTCGGCGCCAGCGTTGGTGGTCATCACCAGAATAACGTTGCGGAAATCCGCCTTGCGGCCGTTATTGTCGGTCAGGGTACCGTTATCCATCACCTGCAGCAGCAGGTTAAAGACTTCCGGGTGCGCCTTCTCGATCTCGTCAAGCAGCAGCACACAGTGCGGCGACTTGGTGATCGCCTCGGTCAGCAGACCGCCCTGATCGAAGCCCACGTAACCCGGAGGTGCACCGATCAGGCGTGATACGGTGTGACGCTCCATGTACTCGGACATATCGAAACGAACCAGCTCGATCCCCAGCACCCGCGCCAGCTGCGAGGTAACTTCGGTCTTGCCGACACCGGTGGGACCGGCGAAGAGGAAGGAACCCACGGGCTTGTTGGGCGCCTTGAGGCCCGCACGGGACAGTTTGATCGCCGCAGACAAGGTGCCGATCGCCTCGTCCTGCCCCAGAACCACCATCTTGAGGTTCTGTTCCAGCTTGGCGAGCTGCTCCTTGTCGGAGACGGTGACGCTCTTCGGCGGAATCCGTGCGATCTTGGCGACCACGGTTTCCACCTCGGCCACGTCGACAACGCTCTTGCGCTTGTCTTCCGGCAGCAGGCGCTGATAAGCACCGGCTTCATCGATCACATCGATCGCCTTGTCCGGCATATGCTTGTCGTTGATATAGCGATCGGCAAGTTCCGCGGCCGCCTGCAACGCCTCATCGGTATACTCGAGCTCGTGGTGCTCCTCGAAACGGGATTTGAGACCACGCAGAATCTGGTAGGTGTCCTGCACACTGGGCTCAAGCACATCGACCTTCTGGAAGCGACGCGCCAGCGCACGATCCTTCTCGAAGATACCGCGAAACTCCTGGAAAGTGGTCGAGCCGATGCAACGGATCTCGCCGGAGCTCAGCAGCGGCTTGAGCAGGTTAGACGCATCCATGGAGCCACCGGAGGCGGCACCTGCACCGATAATGGTGTGAATCTCATCGATAAACAGAATCGCGTGCGGCTGCTTCTTGATCTCTGCCAGCAGCCCCTTCAGGCGCTTCTCGAAATCACCCCGGTACTTGGTACCAGCCAGCAGTGCACCGAGGTCCAGCGAGTAGACCACGCTTTTGGAGATAATCTCCGGCACCCGATCCTCGATAATCAGCTTGGCCAGGCCTTCAGCTATGGCCGTTTTACCGACCCCGGCTTCCCCTACCAGCAGCGGGTTGTTCTTGCGACGGCGTGACAGAATCTGCACGACACGCTCGACTTCGGCATCCCGCCCTACCAGCGGATCGATCTGACCCAGGGCAGCCTGCTGATTGAGGTTGACTGCGTACTGGCTGAGCTGACTCTTGCCTGACTCGCCACCCTCTTCACTCTCTGTAGCGGTATCCGCTTCCTGACTCTCCTGCTCACCGACCTTGGAGATGCCGTGGGAGATAAAGTTGACCACGTCGATACGCTCGATGCCCTGCTGCTGCAGTACATAGGCCGCATGGCTCTCCTGTTCGCTGTAGATCGCAACCAGGACATTGGCGCCACTGACTTCCGACTTGCCGGACGACTGGACGTGGAAAACCGCTCGCTGCAGCACGCGTTGAAAACCGAGCGTGGGCTGGGTTTCAAGATTCGGTACATTTTGCGGAAGCAACGGGGTTGTTTCATCGATAAATACAGAAAGTTGCTGACGCAGCCGGTCAAAATCGACCCCACACGCGAGCAGTACTTCTGCCGCTTGACGGTTATCCAGCAGCGCGAGCAGCAGGTGTTCGACCGTCATAAATTCATGATGCTTGTCCCGGGCGGATTTGAACGCCGCACTGAGGGTTTCTTCAAGCTCGCGATTCAACATGGCTGCAGCCTCCTGTCAGACCGACTCTACTTCACAAAGCAACGGATGCTTGTTCTCTCGAGAGTATTGATTCACCTGCGCCGCCTTAGTTTCAGCAACATCCTTGGTAAATACTCCACAAACCCCTTTTCCCTGAGTATGGACCGACAACATAACCTGTGTCGCCTTTTCCTGATTCATATTGAAAAAAATCATCAGAACTTCAACCACAAAATCCATGGGGGTGTAGTCGTCGTTCATCAATACCACCCGGTACATCGGTGGTCGTTTCAGCGCCGGTTTGGCCTGCTCGGTGGCCAGCGAACCGCCGTGATCCTGGTGATCCTCCTGGTCGGAGTCATCTCCCATTCCTTTGATACTGTTCCTGTAAAACGACATAAGCAACTGTTTTCTCTAACCTTCTAACGGGAGTTTGAATTCCTGATTACTGGGTCTAGTGTCGTACCAACCAGATGTTATACTGCCGCAAATGCAGGAGTGTTTCTCCAGTATCTGCAGTCCCTGCAATGATGTAAAGGAGTACCTTCTACACTACAGAGCGTGTAGAGGTTCGCGTTTAGACCCATTTCCAAACCGTGTAAATGGGCCTTAGTTAAGCGAAATCAACGGGAGTTAAACATGCATACAGGGAAAGTGAAGTGGTTCAACAATGCCAAAGGCTATGGTTTTATCCTCTCGGAAGCCTACGATGAGGAATTATTCGCCCACTTCTCTGCGATTCTCGCCGAGGGCTACAAAAGTCTGAAAGCGGGACAAACCGTCCAGTTCGACACTAAATCAGGCCCCAAGGGTATTCACGCGGTCAATATTCGCGCCCTGGATTAATTGCACTCCCGGAATCGGGTCTGGCGGAGATAGCGGGGATACCTCCTGGATGGTATCCCCTGTTTTCTGGCGCGCCGACGCCGGCCCATACGCTCGCCTGTTATAGTTGCAGCAACCGGGACACTTGATACCTGGCGCTTGGCAACTGGCTTTCGAAGCCTGACAAAGGTGCTGCGGCCAACGGCCAGCAAACCTCAGTTTATCGCCTGGCTCCCGCCCAATGACATTACTCCCCCCTTTCGCTGCCAGGTAGCGCTTGCATCGCGGCGTCTCGGCCTTAGACTAGCCGGCCAGAGCCAAGTCACCAGTCTCATCAGAGCGACCTCTTATGTCCCGGATTATTCTTTTCAACAAACCCTTTCAGGTTCTCAGCCAATTCACTGATTCTGAAGGACGCGGGACCCTGGCAGACTATATCGACGACAAAAACTTTTATGCCGCCGGACGGCTCGACTACGACTCAGAAGGACTGCTGCTACTAACGGATGACGGCACGCTGCAGCGCCGAATTGCCGACCCCAGGTTCAAGCTGGAAAAAACCTACTGGGCCCAGGTAGAAGGAGAGATAACTGATGCGGCGCTGCAACAGCTGAGACAGGGCGTCAAACTCAAGGACGGACTCACCCGCCCGGCAAAAGCGGAGCGACTCGAAGCGCCCGACATCTGGCCCAGAAACCCGCCGATACGCCAAAGAGCGAACCAGCCCACCAGCTGGATCGAGATGCGCATCAGCGAAGGCCGCAACCGCCAGGTCAGGCGCATGACCGCGGCCGTCGGTTTTCCGACCCTTCGCCTGATTCGCTACGCGATCGGCAACTGGACGCTGCAAGACCTGGCGCCGGGCCAGTACCGCATGGACGAGGTGCACCTGCCGGTCAGCCCTGCTCCGAATCCCAGGCGTCGGCGGCGCTGATATCGCTCTCTTTCTGCTCGACCCAGTGGCTTTTTCCGGCTACGACTTCTTTTTTCCAGAAAGGCGCGTCACGCTTCAGGTAATCCATCAGGAACTGGCACGCCTCGAACGCCGCCTGGCGATGCGCACTGGCCACACCCACAAACACAATTTCATCACCCGGCGTCATTCTGCCCACGCGATGCAGCAGTATCAGGTTACCCAGATCCCAACGCTGGCGCGCCTCCGCCAGAATTTTTTCAAGACTGCGCTCGGTCATCCCGGGGTAGTGTTCAAGCTCCAGGGCATCCAGGGACTGATCTGAAAAATCACGCACCAGCCCTGAAAATGTAACCACGGCACCATACTGGCTGGCACCTTCACGCAAACGGGTGTTCAGTGCAGCAAGATCAAACTCCTCTTCCTGCACACCTATCTCATTCAGTTGCACGATCATGCCCCCTGACTCTCTAGCGATTGATGAAGCACCTTGTGCCTTTAACTGTTATTATCTGCCATAAGTTGCGGAATCTAAAACGTTCCGACTCGATACATCCTCCATACGTCGACCCTTACCCCAACAACAGAGCTCCAACAATAGACAGGAACATGCGCTGGACACCGCACGCCACCGTTGCCACCATCGTCGAACGTGACGGCCGCTTTCTTCTGGTTGAGGAACTCTCCGCGGACGGGCACCTGGTTATCAATCAACCAGCCGGCCATCTGGAAGAAAATGAAGCGTTCACCGATGCCGCTCGCCGCGAAACACTCGAAGAGACCGGCTGGCAGGTAACCCCAACGCATTTTCTCGGTCTTTATGTGTATCGGGCACCGGCCAACGGCGTGACCTACCACCGCGCCTGCTTTATTGCCGAAGCGGTTTCCCACGATCCGGAACGGGACCTTGACGACGGCATACAGCGCGCCCTCTGGCTCACACGCGACGAGATCGCCGATCGCAGCGAGATGCTGCGCAGCAAACTGGTGCTTGAATGTATCGACGACTATCTTGCCGGAACCCGTTACCCGCTATCGCTGATCCATGAACCCTGAAATGAAAGATGTCCAACCCATGAGTGAACCCAGCGCCACCAAAGTGATCGTCGGCATGTCCGGCGGCGTGGACTCCTCCGTCTCCGCCCTTCTACTGCAGCAACAGGGCTACCAGGTCGAAGGCCTGTTCATGAAGAACTGGGAAGAAGACGACGGCACCGAGTACTGTACCGCCAAGGAGGACCTGGCGGATGCCCAGGCCGTTTGCGACAAACTCGGCATCAAGCTGCACACGGCAAACTTTGCCGCCGAATATTGGGACAACGTGTTCGAACACTTTCTCGAAGAGTACAAGGCCGGGCGCACCCCGAACCCGGATATCCTCTGTAACCGGGAAATTAAGTTCAAGGCCTTTCTCGAATACGCACAGATGCTGGGCGGCGACCTGATCGCCACCGGACATTATGTGCGCCGGGGTGAGCGTGACGGCCGTGCGGTGCTGCTCAAGGGACTGGATGGCAACAAGGATCAGAGCTATTTCCTGCACCAGGTCGGCGAAGCAGAGCTGGCACAGACGCTGTTCCCGGTCGGCGAACTGGAGAAACCCGCGGTACGTGCGCTGGCCGAAGAACACGGCCTGGTCACCCACAGTAAAAAAGACAGCACCGGCATCTGCTTTATAGGCGAGCGCCGCTTCAGCGACTTTCTAAAGCAGTACCTGCCGGCGCAACCGGGCAAGATTGAAACCCCCGATGGCGATGTCATTGGCGATCACCAGGGCCTGATGTACTACACCATCGGCCAGCGCCAGGGGCTGGGTATCGGCGGCCTTACCAACTACCCGGAAGAGCCCTGGTTTGTGGCCGACAAGGATCTCGAGCGTAATGTACTGATCGCGGTCCAGGGCACCAACCACCCGCTGCTGTTTGCAGACTGGCTGACCTGCACCGAGATTTTCTGGATCAGTGGCGAGGAACCCCGGATGCCGCTGCGCTGCAAAGCCAAGGTCCGTTATCGCCAGGCCGACCAGGACTGTGTCGTTCACCGCACCGAAACGGGTTACCGGGTAGAGTTCGACAACCCGCAGCGCGCGGTTACACCGGGCCAGTCGGCCGTGTTTTACCTGGATGAAGTCTGTCTTGGCGGTGGCGTTATCGAAACCACGTCACGCATTAATTCCGAGGAGGTTGCCTGATGGCACGCCAGCACGATGAACAAGCCATCGCGCTAGCCGGACTGTTTCAAGCAGTCAGTCTGGTAGAGCAGATTGCGCGCCGCGGCATGGTGGCACAGAACAGTTTCGAAACCTCCATCGCCAGCCTGTTTGCCTCGAACCCGAAGCTGACCGAGGACGTTTACGGCGGTGCACGTGATCTGCCCTACAACCTGAGCCTGGGTTTGAAGCAGATGCAGGAGCTGGTCGACAAACGCGCCGGCGGCATCAACCCGGATGTGATGCGTTACGCGCTCACACTGATCCAGCTGGAGCGCAAGCTCGCGGCACGTCCTGACATGATGGACGAGATCGGCAAGCGCCTTGATCAGCTTGAGCAGAAAGCCCGCTATTTTGGTGAACAACCCAGTGACGAGTCCACCGCGACCGACACCGCACCGGCCGATCCGTCGATCTATACCCACTCCAACGTCATCGCCGGCATCGCCTCCCTCTACCAGGATACCCTGAGCACCTTTACCATCCGGGTGCAGGTCGGCGGCGATCCACGACACCTTCAAAACAGCGAAAACGCCGCCCGTATCCGCGCCCTGCTGCTGGCCGGTATCCGTGCTGTGATTCTCTGGCGCCAGGTGGGTGGCAAGCGCTGGCACCTGTTTTTCTTCCGCTCCCGGGTGCGCCCATCCCTGCAAAAATTTCATACCGGAGAGCTTTAAGCCCGCCTGTAGCCGCCAGGCCCAGGCATCCGGTCCGGGGGCGCTATCGACTTGTTCGTGGCTTCCCTAACCTTTATCGCGCACATCCGCTATAATGTGCGCCTTTTCCAAGCAACCGCCAATTAGTGAGACTGTTCGACATGGAGCTTTCTGCCCTCACCGCTGTTTCCCCGGTCGATGGACGTTACGGCAGTAAAACTGCCGACCTGCGCAACATATTCAGCGAATACGGATTGATCCGCTTTCGCGTTGAAGTAGAGATCCGCTGGCTCCAGCAGCTTGCCGCACATCCGCAGATCAGCGAAGTCCCTGCCCTGAGCGACAACGCCAACGCACGCCTGAACAGCATTGTCAGCGATTTCGGTATCGAAGATGCCGAACGTATCAAAGAGATCGAGCGCACCACCAACCATGACGTCAAGGCGGTGGAGTACTTCATCAAGCAGGAGATCGCGGAAAACGACGAGCTGGTGGCAATCAGCGAATTCGTTCACTTCGCCTGCACCTCTGAAGACATCAACAACCTGTCTCACGCGCTGATGCTCAAGAACGGCCTGGCGGAACTCAACCAGCCGATGCAGAAAATCGCTGACGAGATCGCCGAACTGGCGCGCAAGCACGCCGATCAGCCGATGTTGTCCCGCACCCACGGCCAGACCGCCTCTCCGTCCACCCTGGGCAAAGAGATGGCCAACGTGGCTTGCCGCCTGCAGCGCCAGCTCAAGCAGCTGGACGCTATCGAGTTCTTCGGCAAGATCAACGGCGCCGTCGGCAACTACAACGCTCACCTGTCCGCTTATCCCGAAGTGGACTGGGAAGCCAACGCCAAGACGTTCGTTGAGTCTCTGGGCCTGGACTGGAACCCGTACACCACCCAGATCGAGCCGCACGACTACATCGCCGAGCTGTTCGACGCCGTCTGCCGCTTCAACACCATCCTGATCGATTTCGACCGCGATGTCTGGGGCTACATCTCCCTGGGTTACTTCAAGCAGAAGACCATAGCCGGCGAAGTGGGCTCCTCGACTATGCCGCACAAGGTCAACCCGATCGATTTCGAAAACTCCGAAGGCAACCTTGGCATCGCCAACGCGGTGATGCAGCACCTGGCTGCCAAACTGCCGATCTCCCGCTGGCAGCGTGACCTGACCGACTCCACCGTGCTGCGCAACATGGGCGTCGGCTTCGGTTACAGCATGATCGCCTACCAGGCCAGCCTCAAGGGTATCAGCAAGCTGGAGATGAACGCCGAGCGCCTGAACACCGACCTGGATAACGCCTGGGAAGTACTGGCCGAGCCGATTCAGACCGTGATGCGCCGCTACGGCATCGAAGCGCCGTACGAGAAGCTCAAGGAGCTGACCCGCGGCAAGGCGATGACCAAAGAGACCCTGATGGAGTTCATCGACAAGCTGGACATCCCGGCCGAACCGAAAGCGGCTCTGAAGGCGATGACGCCGGGCAGCTACACCGGTAACGCAGCGGATCAGGCGCGTCGCATCTGATCCCGCCTGCAACAGCGAAAGAGCCGGCACTGCCGGCTCTTTTACGTTCAGGACGATAAAACCCTCTACCCCGCGGCTTCCGCGCTGGACAGAGATCTCAATCCACCCCGACACATCCATCACCATGCTGAGCAATATTCGAATCGTACTGGTAGAAACCTTTCACCCCGGCAATATCGGCGCAGCGGCCAGGGCGCTGAAAAACATGGGGCTGAGCCAGCTTTACCTGGTAAAACCACGCCTATTTCCCCATGAAGAGGCCGAGTCTCGAGCCGCCGGTGCCAAAGATCTTCTCGACGTCGCGATTGTCGTCGACAGCGTCGAAGAGGCTATCGCCGACTGCCAGCTGGTCATCGGGACCAGTGCCCGGGAGCGCACCTACGACCTGCCCCTGCTCGACGTGGAAAGTGCCGCCGCTCAAGTCATACAGGAGTCAGCCAGCGGCGAGATCGCTATCCTGTTTGGCCGCGAGACCATGGGACTCAATAACGCCGAGATGCTGCTGTGTAACCGCCATCTCTATATTGATGCCAATGAAGAATACCCGGTACTGAATGTGGCCCAGGCGATCCAGCTGGTGTGCTACGAATTGCGTCGCGCCGAAAAACGCAGCGCCCTGACACCCTCTGAGCCAGCCCCCTATCCGCGCCAGCAGGAGATAGCCCTGTTTTATGAACACCTGGAGCGCGTACTGAGAGTGACCAACTTCATCATCCCCCAGCACGAAGGCCGGGTCATGGATAAGCTACGTCGCTACTTTAATCGCTCCCGTCCGGAAAAAGCCGAACTGGGCATGCTGCGCGGCATCCTCGCCTCGGTAGAGGAAACCGTTGCCCGGCTAAGTAAAGACTGACCAGGTAGATTACAACTCTTGTGCACCGCTGCTACAGTTAATCGCAAAAAGCAGAGGGAGAGCCCAATGAGTCAGAGCCTGCACCAGTTAGCCAACCAGGCCGGCGAGCTTCACAAAGCACTGGCCGATGCCGCGGAAAACATGGAACAGTACCAATACAATCTCAGCGGCATTCAGCGCTGCGCCGACCAGATATCCAAATGCCTGCGCATGGTAGGCAACAACCGCACCGCGGCGCTGTCATCGAAAGATACCCGCAAAGTGATGGAAGAGCTGGAGCAGGCGGCAAATGAACTTCAGGAGCTCCTAACCAAGTGATTGATCAATACCCGCTCGGCGAACTCTCTGCCGAGCAGTTTCTCACCGAATACTGGCAGAAAAAACCGCTGCTTATCCGCCAGGCGATCCCCGATTTCGAACCACCGGTGAGCGCTGATGAGCTGGCCGGCCTGGCCTGTGAGGCCGAGGTTGAATCCCGTCTGATCCGTTTCGATCCGGACAAAGACCACTGGTCACTTGAGCAGGGGCCCTTCAAGGAGGAGCATTTTGCAACCCTGCCGGAGTCCCACTGGACCCTGCTGGTACAGGCCGTGGACCACTGGGTACCTGAAGCCGCCGAGCTGATACAGCGCTTCAGTTTTATTCCCAACTGGCGCGTCGATGACCTGATGATCAGCTATGCCGCCAACCTGGGTGGTGTGGGGCCCCATTACGACAATTACGATGTATTCCTGCTCCAGGCAGAAGGCTGCCGACGCTGGGAGCTCGGCGGGTTGTGCGATGAGGATTCACCGCGCCGCGACGACGCACCAGTGATGATTCTGCCAGAGTGGGTCGTCGAGCAGTCCTTTGATCTTGAACCAGGCGACATGCTCTACCTGCCGCCGCAGGTGGCTCATAACGGCTACGCGATCGGTGATGGCTGCATGACCTACTCCATCGGCTTTCGTGCCCCGGCACACAATGAAATCCTGCGCAGCTTCAGCGATTTCATCGGCGAGCAACTGGGCCGTGAGACGCGCTACACAGACGCAGACCTGGAGCTGCAGCAGAATCCGGGAGAGATCAGCAGCGCCGCCATAGACCGTGTCACCGGGATACTGGCAGGCTACCTGCAGGACCGCGAGCAGCTGAGCCGCTGGTTTGGTGAATACATGACCGATCCCAAGTATCCGGAGTTAACCGAAGAAGGAGAGTCGATCACGACCGATGAACTGGTTGAATCGCTTGACGAGGGTTACCTGATCCGCCGCAACGAGGGCGCCCGCCTGGCCTATGTGCGCAGTAGCGACAACAAGACCCGGCTGTTCGCTGATGGTAAAAGCTATTCGGTGACTTCCGGTTCCACCGCGTTACTGGAACAGCTCTGCGGTGAACACAGAAGCATCCGTATTGCTGCCACTGAGCTGTCTGAACAGCAGCTTGACCTGTTATGTCAGCTGATTCACGCCGGCAGCCTCTACCTGAGCGACGAATAAATCACCCCCAGAGGCCGGTCGCAGGATAGCGCTCCGGCCTTTTTATCCTTCCGATGTTCTTAAAAACGCGATCTGATAGAACAAAACACCGGCAGCCCTTCGACTTTCGTCAAACAGCCATCCGACAAACTCTCAAAAATGCAACTGACTACAAATTTTGTAGTCAACTTTTTATAGACTTTAAAGCTATTTATAATATGTTTTTTATTCTATTTAGTTTATGTAAATTACCGCTTTTTACTCCTCGACCAAAGTATTTGCTACCAAAGAAATAGAACCTCAACCCCCTGTTAAATCTGGCGATTTTGCATCGCAGCACAAATTCGGCCGGGTAGTATTACTACACCTCACCCCAAAACCCGCTTGTAGTCCTTGTACATACTTTGCTGCTGTGCACAAAACCGCTTTGACACCCTCCTCGCCAGACCACATCATTCGCCCCATAGCATCGCACTACCCCAATAAATAGCGATGACAAACGTGAAGCTTTTTGATTCACCCAACAGGAAGACTGTCGAGGAAAAGCCATGTCAGATTACAAAAAAGCAATAGACGCAGTAGCCAGCCTCAAAGCGGTAAACGGAGCCCCCTGGGAAGGTATCAACCCGGAGTTCGCAGCTCGCATGAAAGTGCAGAACCGCTTTAAAACAGGCCTCGATATTGCGCGCTACACCGCAAAGATCATGCGTCAGGATATGGCTGAATACGACGCCGACTCTTCTCAGTACACCCAGTCCCTGGGTTGCTGGCACGGCTTCATCGGTCAGCAGAAGCTGATCTCTATCAAGAAGCATTTCGGTACCACCAAGAAGAGCTACCTGTACCTCTCCGGCTGGATGATCGCCGCACTGCGCTCTGAATTCGGTCCGCTGCCTGACCAGTCCATGCACGAGAAAACCTCTGTACCGGCACTGATCGAAGAGCTGTACACCTTCCTGCGCCAGGCTGACGCTCGCGAACTGGGCGGCCTGTTCCGCGCTCTGGACGCCGCTCGCGAAGCTGGCGATAGCGCCAAAGAAACAGAAGTTCAGGACAAGATCGACAACTTCCAGACCCACGTTGTGCCGATCATCGCCGACATCGACGCCGGTTTCGGTAATGAGGAAGCCACCTACCTGCTGGCCAAGAAAATGATCGAAGCCGGTGCCTGCGCGATCCAGATCGAAAACCAGGTGTCTGATGAGAAGCAGTGCGGCCACCAGGACGGTAAAGTCACCGTTCCGCATGCCGACTTCCTCGCCAAGATCCGCGCAGTACGCTACGCCTTCCTGGAACTGGGTGTTGACGACGGTGTCATCGTGGCACGTACCGACTCCCTGGGTGCTGGCCTGACCAAGCAGATCGCTGTCACCAACGAACCGGGCGACCTGGGCGACAAGTACAACGCCTTCCTGGACGGCGACTACGTTGAAAGCGCCGACGACATCGCCAACGGTGACGTGGTTGTCAAGGCCAACGGCAAGCTGCTCAAGCCCAAGCGTCTGGCTTCCGGCCTGTTCCAGTTCAAGAAAGGTTCTGGTGAAGACCGCTGCGTCCTGGACTGCATCACCTCTCTGCAGAACGGTGCCGACCTGCTCTGGATCGAAACCGAGAAGCCGCATGTTGGCCAGATCGGCGGTATGGTAAACCGGATCCGCGAAGTGGTTCCGAATGCCAAGCTGGTTTACAACAACAGCCCGTCCTTCAACTGGACCCTGAACTTCCGCCAGCAGGTATTCGATGCCATGGCTGAAGAGGGCAAGGACGTATCAGCATACGATCGCGCCAACCTGATGAGCGTTGAGTACGACGATACCGAACTCGCTGCCGCTGCCGATGAGAAGATCCGCACCTTCCAGGCCGATGCGTCTCGTGAAGCGGGTATCTTCCACCACCTGATCACGCTGCCGACCTACCACACTGCGGCCCTGTCTACCGACAACCTGGCCAAAGAGTACTTCGGCGAAGCAGGTATGCTGGGCTACGTCGCTAACGTACAGCGCAAGGAGATCCGTCAGAGCATCGCCTGCGTCAAGCACCAGAACATGGCCGGCTCCGACATGGGCGACGACCACAAGGAATACTTCTCCGGCGACGCAGCCCTGAAGGCTTCCGGTAAAGACAACACAATGAACCAGTTCTAAACCGGTTTTATCTCCGCGGTCTGCCGACCTTTCTCCCAGTGGGGTCGGCGCTGCCGGAGAGTCTGACCGGACTCTCCCGGCCCGCTGGTCAAGCCCCGCTATCCGCGGGGCTTTTTTGTTTTGTACAACGCCAGCATCCAAACACTGTTATGCCACCGGGCAACTCGCTAAACTCATGATATCCAATGATTAACGAGTTACCTGCATGCGTCCCTGGCTTGACCATTTTCCCGCGCTGAAAGATATCACCACACCTGGATGGCAGGCTGCCTGCGAGCAGGCCCGCGAAATACAGCTGCCACCCGGGCAGCCAGTCTTTCATACCGGTGACCGCTGTCAGCAGTTTATTCTGGTACTCGAAGGTTCGGTGCGTGTACAGAAGCTCTCCGAATCCGGGCGAGAGATCGTTCTCTACCGCGTGGAATCGGGCCAGTCCTGTATCCTTACAACCGCCTGCCTGCTGGGAAACAGCCCTTATCAGGCGGAGGCCTTCACCGAAACAGAGGTGCGGGCGGTGGCTATTCCTTCCCGGGCGTTTGAACAGGCGCTGGATGACAGCAAACAGCTGCGCGACTTTGTCTTTGCCGGCTACGGCCAGCGTTTGACCGAGCTGCTGATGCTGATCGATGCCATCTCTTTTGGCCGCCTCGACTGCCGCCTGGCTGCACGTCTGCTGAAATCAGATGACACGCCGATCCGTACCACTCACCAACAGCTGGCCAATGAACTCGGCAGCGCCAGAGAAGTGATCAGCCGAACACTGAAAGAGTTCGAGCGCCGAGGCTGGGTCAAACTCGGGCGCGGCAGTATTGAGGTGATCGACGCTGCCCAACTCAATAACCTGAGCCATATGTGATTTAGTCACTGAACAGACGTCCGGCACCACCTAAACTGAATACAGTTGAGCAAGTAAAGGAGAGTCTCAAATGAAAGCGAATGTAGGTGGCATCGACCGCATATTGCGGATCCTGATTGGTGTTGCGCTGATCGCCGCCACCCTGACCGGCGCCTTACCGGTATGGGGATGGATCGGTATTATCCCTCTGGCAACAGGCCTGTTCAGCTTCTGCCCGCTGTATAGCCTTATCGGTGTCTGCACCAAGAAAAACAGCTAAAACAACCGGTACAGGGGCTGCTTTAACCAAGCAGCTCCGGCAACTTTGCAATGGAAGCGATCTGGTAATCAGGCGTAATACCACTGCGCTTTACCAGCTCAGGGCGATATTTGCCCGTCTCCACCAGTACGCCGGTGCATCCCGCCTTTATCGCCCCGCCGATATCCGACTCCACGTCATCACCGACCACGGCGACCTCAGCTGGCTGCAGACCCAGACTTGCACAGGCCGCTTGAAAAAAGGCATTTGCCGGCTTTCCGATCACGACCGCCTCGACCTGCGCCGCATATTCCAGGCCGGCAACAAAGGCACCGATATCCAGCGCCAGGCTATCACCGGTTTTCCAGTAACGATTGCGGTGAATACAGACCAGCCTCGCCCCGTTAACCAGCCACTGAAAGGCGCGATTCAGGCGAGCATAATCCCAGGCTGTGCCTATATCACCGATTACGACCGCCTCCGGCGCCGTCTCGTCGATCTCGAAGGAAGCGGCCAGCGAGCCTCTGACGCTGTCGTTGACGATCACGGCAATGCGGCTGATACCCTGCTCGGCCAGCCAGGTCTGCGTCGCCTGCACGGCACTGAACACCGATTCAGGACCAACCGGCAAACCGAGATCGGCCAGATGGGCCGCCAGTTGTTCCCGGGTTTTGGTTGACGTATTGGTGATATAGCGAAATGGTAAGGATTGACCCTGCAGCCAATCGATAACATCGAGTGTCCCCTCGATAAGCACGTCATCGACGTAGAGCACGCCGTCCAGATCCAACAGCACACCGCGAATATCATCCCTGCGACCTCCTGCGCCCTTAGTCATTCAGTCATTCTGCTCCTTCTCGCAATGGCTACCGTCGCACACAGGCGGTGTCTGTGTGTGTTTGCAGGTACAGAGAAAGACAACATCGTCTTTCTCTGCCTCGAAGACCAGAGGATCCAGCCCGGTCCCCACATGGCTGCCATCGCAAAATGGCTGACTGGCGGATCTACCGCAAGCGCACCAGGCGTATACCTCACCCTGTTTTAACTCGACTTGCACCGGTGCGCTCCCTGCCCGATGAACTGGTGAATGGCTCATAACCCAACCCTCCTGCACTGTCGCTAAAATTAGGCGAAGGCCGGAGACTGGTCAAACTCAGGATTCTTCCTGCTCTTCCTTTGCCTTTTTCGCCTCGTTGATTCGACGGATCTTTTCCGCCAGCGGGCCACCGTGACGGGTACCCTTGCGACCCGCCTCTTCATCACGTTCTACGCGGCTTTGCGTGGCCTGCGCCTTTTCGTACACAGACAGATGCTTCTTGCGGTCACGGATCGCCTTTTTCTTGCGGCTTTCCTTGCTATCCGGATCCGCCAAGCGTTCCTGCTTTCTCGGCTTCTGCTCCAGCACAGGCATGAATTTACCCAGCCTGCGCTCCTTTTTTTTACGTGTCATAGATCTTTCTCCTCATCCGCGGCGACCGCTTCGGCCTGCTCGCGCTCAATGCGTTTTTGCTCCCATTCCTGGGGCGTTTCAAAGGTAACCCTGCCGATTTTCCCTGCGCGCAGCTCGGTCAGCAGGATATCGGACGCCTTGTAACTATCGACGACACCGCCCGGCTTCAGGCACCCGCGCTTGCGGCCAATCTGCTCAATCAGTTTTTCGGCACTATCCGGCGTTTCTTTGAGCTTAAAGCGCTCGGTTACCAGCTCGGGGTATTCGGCGAGAAGGAATCCGGCGGCATAACCTGCAACCAGGTCGTACTCGATGGCGGTGTCCTTGATGGCACCGCTTGCGGCCAGGCGGTATCCGGAATCGGGATCCTCTATCTTGGGCCAGAGAATCCCCGGCGTATCGGAAAGGGCCATGCCATTGTGCACGCTGTACCGCTTCTGCCCCTTGGTGACCGCCGGCTCATTACCAACCTTGGCGATTTTCCGCCCCAGCAGTACGTTGATCAGCGTCGATTTGCCGACATTGGGAATTCCCATGATCATCGCCCTGACAGGGCGCCCCGCGCTGGCCCGGGCCGACGCCGCCTGTTTGCACAGCTCAGGGATCTTCTGCACCAGCTTTTTGTTGGTTGTCGTCAATGCCAGCGCCGTGGTGCCCTCCTGCGCATTGAAGTAGACCAGCCAGTCACGCGTAACCAAAGGATCCGCCAGGTCTTCCTTGTTCAATAGCTTGATGACCGGCTTGCCCCGACGCAGTTGATCGACCAGGGGGTTTTCACTGGACTGAGGCAGGCGCGCATCAAGCACCTCGATGACCACGTCCACCTCGTCCATCACTTCGGCGATCTCTTTTCTCGCCTTGTGCATATGTCCTGGGAACCAGTTGATTCTCGTCATTATTCACTCAGTATATTAATCGACCGCACAGTATACTCTTCTTGCCCGGCTCCAGCAGCCAACCAAGGGTGGCGCGAGGCCTCCCAGCAGGTAAAATACCGCCCAGGACTTTAAGGAAAGGACTATATCTACATGTCACAGCAGGCCGATTCCAGCCAGGCACTGATCGCTCGCCACCCCATCTTCGATAGCCAGCAACGTGTTATCGCTTATGAGCTGAGCTACCACCAAGATACCAGCCTGAACGACATGCTCGCCGGCAGCCCGGAAAGCGATTCGGGCTCCGAAATGATCCTGTCTACTTATACAAGCATATCCGACCAGGGTGAAATCAAGCGCGTACCGGCCTTTCTGCCCATTTCCAGCTCCATGGTCGCCAACATGCCGAACCTGCCCACCAAACAGGTTGTGTTGCTGCTGAAACTGCCGGAAAAGCCGGATAGAGCCTTTGCCGAACTCCTCGTCGGGCTGGCCAAACAGGGCTACCGGGTGACGCTGTCAATTCCTGAATACAAGCCCCAGCTGGACCCGTTCCTGAAACTGGTAAAGATCGTCAAACTGGATATTCAGAACATCCCGGCCGCCGAACTCCAGCAGCAGGCAGCTAGCCTTGGCAAAGTGAAAGTCACCGCCCTGGCAGCCAATATCAAAACGATCGAACAGCTGGAAACCTGTATCGAAGCCGGGTTCAAACTCTTCGAAGGCTCGTTCCTGAGCCGCCCCAAAGTGGTCAAGGGCCGGCGCATAGGAGCCAACCAGGTAGCACTGATGCAGCTTATACAGGAGCTGCAAAAGCCCAACGCAAAGCCGGAAATCCTCGAAGAGATGATCATCCGCGACCCGGTACTGACCTACAAACTGCTCAGGATCGTCAACTCCGCAGCCTACTCACTGGTACGCAAGGTGGAGTCTATCTCTGAAGCCGTCGTCATGCTCGGCATCGATCAGGTACGCAAATGGGCCACCCTGATCTCCATGACCAGCAACCAGGACAAGCCGGAAGAACTTTCCCGCACCCTGCTGATCCGCGGCCGCATGTGCGAACTGATCGCGGACGGAGAAAATCTCCCAAGCCCCGGCTCTTACTTTATGGCCGGCATGATGTCCGGTCTTCACGTGATGCTCGACGTTGATCAGGCAACCATGCTTGAACAGGTCCCGCTCGGCGAAGATATCAAAGTGGCGATCGCCAGCTACGAAGGTGATATCGGCAATGTTCTCAAGCAGGCTATCGCCTACGAAAGCGGCGAATGGGAAAAACTCCCCGCCGACTTTAACATCGCCCTGTTCGAAGCCGCCTATCGCCACAGCCTTGACTGGGCCAAAGAAGCGATGCAGGCAATGTACGAATAATCGCTGCCAGAGAGTACAAAAAAAGCGACCCACGGGTCGCTTTTTTATCGTCTGAACAGCGTCAGTCCTGCGGCGCCGCCTTGGACTGCTCCTGATTCTCGTAAATCAGGATTGGATCCGACGTTCCCTCGATAACACCCTCGTCGATAACCACCTTGGTCACGCCATCCATGGATGGCAGCTCATACATGGTTTCGAGCAGGGTCGCCTCGAGAATCGAGCGCAGACCACGAGCACCGGTTCTGCGATCCAGGGCATGGCGGGCCACCGCCTGAAGCGCTTCCTTACGGAAGTCGACTTCCACCCCTTCCATATCGAACAGCGCCTGGTACTGCTTGACGAGACTGTGCTTCGGCTCGGTCAGGATCTGGATAAGTGCTTCTTCATCCAGTTCGGACAGCGTCGCAACCATCGGCAGACGACCGACGAATTCCGGAATCAGGCCAAACTTGACCAGGTCTTCCGCTTCGACATCGTGCAGAACTTCGGCAAGACGGCTCTCGTCCTTGCTCTTCACGGTGGCATTGAAGCCGATAGAGCTACGTTCGCTACGACCACGGATGATCTTCTCGAGACCCGCAAACGCACCACCGCAGATAAACAGGATATTGGACGTATCCACCTGCAGGAACTCCTGCTGGGGATGCTTGCGTCCACCCTGAGGCGGAACCGATGCAACCGTGCCTTCGATCAGCTTCAGCAGTGCCTGCTGAACACCTTCACCGGACACGTCACGGGTGATCGACGGGTTATCCGACTTGCGGGATACCTTATCGATCTCGTCGATATAGACGATACCGAGCTGCGCCTTTTCGACATCGTAGTCACATTTCTGCAGCAGCTTCTGGATAATATTTTCCACATCCTCGCCCACATAACCCGCTTCTGTCAGCGTGGTCGCGTCAGCGATGGTGAACGGCACGTTAAGCATGCGCGCCAGTGTCTGCGCCAGCAGCGTCTTACCACTACCGGTGGGACCGATCAGCAGGATGTTACTCTTACCGAGCTCTATATCCGCCTTGCCCTTATCCTGGAAACGAAGACGCTTGTAATGGTTGTATACCGCAACCGAAAGCACCTTTTTGGCACGCTCCTGTCCGATCACGTAATCGTCCAGGGTCACCTTTATCTCGGCCGGAGTCGGCAGTTTCTCGCTGGGAGCCTGCTCTTCGGTCTCCTGAATCTCTTCACTGATAATATCATTACAGAGATCGACACATTCATCACAGATAAAGACAGACGGGCCTGCGATCAGCTTTCGCACTTCGTCCTGGCTTTTGCCGCAGAAAGAGCAGAAAAGCTTGCTGCCACTTCCGCCTTTATCGCTGATCTCATCCGACATTCTGATACCTCAAAAAAGCCTTTTATCTCTTTATGCGGTCCCCCAACCCGGATTTCAACCCGGGCGGGAACCAGCAGAGCGATCCTTTACTCTGCCAACGTACGGCGCTCAAGCACCGAGTCGATCAGTCCATACTCCACAGCAGCACTCGGATCCATGAAATTGTCACGGTCGGTATCGCGCGAGATGGTTTCAACATCCTGACCGCAGTGAGACGCCAGTATGCTATTCAGTTTATTACGTATGGTGAGAATTTCACGCGTATGGATCTCGATATCGGTCGCCTGCCCCTGATATCCGCCTAACGGCTGATGGATCATCATGCGTGAATTCGGCAGAGCAAAGCGTTTGCCCGCTGCACCACCTGCCAGCAGCAGTGCGCCCATGGACGCTGCCTGACCGATACACATAGTGCTCACGTCTGGCTTGATGAACTGCATGGTGTCGTAGATAGCGAGGCCGGCTGTCACCGAACCGCCGGGTGAGTTGATGTAAAGATGAATATCTTTATCGGGGTTTTCCGCTTCGAGGAACAGCAACTGCGCCACGATCAGGTTCGCCATGTGGTCTTCGACCTGGCCTACCATGAAGATCACCCGCTCTTTAAGCAGTCGGGAGTAGATATCGTAAGCGCGTTCTCCACGAGAACTCTGTTCTACCACCATCGGCACCAAGCCGCTGTTGGTTATGCCACTGGAACGCCCATTCAAGATGTCCGTCATATTCACTTCTCCTTAAGAGCCTTTGAAAGCAAAAACGACAGCCAGCAAAATTGCCAACTGCCGTTTTCGAGATTTCGGCGCCCCACCGGGGTGGACGTTTGAGCGCTTCTTTCGCGTAAGGCGTTACTCCGCCGCTGCTTCGGCCTCAGCTTCCTGAGCAACCTGCTGCGCCGGCTTAATCGCCTCTTCGTAGCTGACTTCTGTCTCCACGACTTTAGCAGATGCGAGAAGGTGATCAACTACCTGATCTTCAAGAACCATGTTTTTGATCTGATTCAGGATCTGCTCGTTGCCGTTGTAGTATTCGATAACCTGCTGCGGCTCCTGGTAGGTTTCAGCCAGCTCGGCGATGGTTTCCTGAACACGTGCGTCGTCAACTTTCAGTTCGTTGGCCTTAACCACTTCCTGAACCAGCAGACCAACAACTACGCGGCGCTTGGCCTGCTCTTCGAACATTTCCTTGGGCAGGGTGTTCGGGTCGATCTGAGCGTTCGGGCCACCGAACTGCTGAACAGCCTGGCGACGCAGGGTATCGATCTCTTCGTCAACCAGAGCAGACGGCGCATCGATTTCATTCAGCTCAACCAGCTTGTTGAACACCTGCTCTTTCATCTTGGCTTTCAGGGAGTTCTTCAGTTCACGCTCCATGTTCTTGCGAACTTCGGTGCGGAAACCTTCAACTTCGGTCTCTTCGATACCGAACTTCGCGAAGAACTCAGCGTTCAGTTCCGGCAGTTCAGACGCGGAAACAGACTGCACCTTGACCTTGAACTTGGCGGGCTTGCCTTTCAGGTTTTCAGCGTGGTATTCCTCAGGGAAGGTAACGTCCAGTTCCAGCTCATCACCGGCTTTCGCGCCGACCAGACCCGCTTCGAAGCCCGGGATCATGGAGTTGGAGCCCAGCACCAGGTCGTGACCTTCGGCCTTGCCACCTTCGAACGCTTCACCGTCGATGAAACCTTCGAAATCGATCTTGACGCGATCGCCATCTTCGGCAGCACGCTCAACTTCAGCCCATTCAGCCTGCTGCTTGCGCAGGGTGTCGATCATCTGGTCCAGGTCAGCGTCCTGAATCTCAGCGGACTGCTTTTCAACTTCAGCAGCGGAGAAATCAGCCAGCTCAACTTCCGGGTACACTTCGAAAGTTGCAACGAACTGCAGGTCTTCACCTTCTTTGTCGTTTTTGAGATCGATGCTCGGGCCACCGGCCGGCTTCAGCTCTTCCTGCTGGACAGCCTGGTAGAAGCTTTCCTGAACAACGCGGTTCAGGACATCGTAACGGATCGCATCGCCGTACATACGCTTGATAACTTTCGGCGGCACTTTACCCGGGCGGAAACCATCCATGCGGCGAGTCCGGGCCTGCTGCATAACCTGTTTATCCACGTCCTGGTCAATTCGCTCGGCGGGAACCGTTACGGTCATCTGACGCTCAAGGCCGGAAGTCGTTTCGACAGAAACTTGCATGAAATTCCTCACAAATAGATTGCAGCGTTTATAGCGACCTGCGTTGGCGCCTTGAATCCCGCCCCTTTCAACGCATGAAAGCCAGTCGGGATACAGACATCCGATACACAGTGCCTGAAATTATAAAGCGCAAAATTGTCCGGCAATGGGCCTGATTAGTCAAGCAAATCGCCCGCAATTACGGCGCGCACACGAACGGCAAACAGGAAAATCGGCAGCGCCGATATGAAATGATTTACTGGGTAAGAAAGAAAGGAAATGGGGTGGATGATGGGGCTTGAACCCACGACCGCCGGAATCACAATCCGGAGCTCTGCCAACTGAGCTACATCCACCACAACTGTCAGGAAATGGTGCGGGAAGAGAGACTCGAACTCTCACGCCTTTCGGCACTGGTACCTAAAACCAGCGTGTATACCAATTTCACCATTCCCGCGACTGACGCGATGCTAGGTACATCTTGTAAAGAGGAATGGGGTGGATGATGGGGCTTGAACCCACGACCGCCGGAATCACAATCCGGAGCTCTGCCAACTGAGCTACATCCACCATAACCTCTTTTTACTCGCCGGACTGTCGCAAGAGCAATCACAAGTGGCGCGCCCGGCAGGGCTCGAACCTGCAACCTACGGCTTAGAAGGCCGTTGCTCTATCCGGTTGAGCTACGGGCGCCTCTTGCTGCCCGACTCCCGCTGCGTGACTGGTGGGTCCCGCTGCGAAGTGGTGCGTATCCTAAGGGAGCCGACCGGAAGCGTCAATAGCGAGTTGTAACTTTTTTCAGAAAAAACAAAGGGCTGTGTATTTTATACACAACCCCATGATTTTTTTACGCTTTCGGCCAGGCGTTTAACCTTCCCGGTACCAGGTTGTACCTTCCCGGCTGTCTTTCAGAATCACGCCCTGATCGGCCAGCGAATCACGGATTCGATCAGCCTCGGCGAAGTCCCGGTCCTTTTTCGCCTGCTTACGTGCCTCAATCGCAGATTCGATATCTTCAGCGCTCAGTTCACCTTCACGCGCCTCACCCTGCAGGAACGCCTCTGGAGCCTGTTGCAGCAGACCCAGCACACCACCGAGACGCTTAAGCAACGCAGCGAGAGCCCCGGCCTGGGGAGCCTTTTCGCGAGTCGCCTTGTTCAGCTCGGTAACAAGATCAAACAACACCGCCAGCGCCCTGGGGGTGCCGAAATCATCATCCATCGCCTGCTGGAAGCGCTCTTCGTAATCGCTCTCCAACCCCTCTTCGGTGCCGGCCGGCGCATCGCCGAGCGCCTGATAGAAGCGCTCCAGCGCCTGACGGGCCTCGCGCAGACTATCTTCGGAGTAGTCGATAAAACTGCGGTAGTGAACCGAAGAAAGGAAGTAACGCACCACTTCCGGGTTATAGCTTTTCAGCACTTCGCGAATGGTGAAGAAGTTACCCAGGGATTTGGACATCTTCTCCTGATTCACCCGCACAGGTCCGGCATGCATCCAGTAGTTTACGTAGGTGCAGCCGTTGGCAGCTTCAGACTGGGCTATTTCATTCTCATGATGCGGAAACGGCAGATCAGGACCTCCGCCGTGAATATCGAACGTCTCACCGAGGCAGCATTTGGACATGGCAGAGCACTCGATATGCCAACCGGGGCGACCCGGACCCCAGGGAGATTCCCAGCTCACTTCGCCGGGTTTGGCCGCTTTCCAGAGCACGAAATCCACCGGACTCTCTTTCGCATCACCAACCTCGATACGCGCACCGGCCTTGAGTTCATCGATCACCTTGTTGGTGAGTCGACCATAGGGCTCGAATTTTTCGACGCGGTAATACACATCACCGTTACTGGCGGCATAGGCGTATCCCTTGTCCACCAGGGTCTGCACCAGGTCGATGATATCAGCGATATGTGCCGTCGCACGCGGCTCCTGGTCGGGTCGCAGCACACCGAGACGTCCTTCATCTTCATGCATGGCGGCTATCATCCGCTCGGTGAGGGCATCAACCGATTCGCCGTTTTCCGCCGCCCGCTTGATAATCTTGTCATCCACGTCGGTGATGTTACGGACATAGGATACATCCCAACCGCGATAGCGCAGGTAACGCGTGATCAGGTCGAAACACACCATCACCCGGGCATGTCCGATATGACAGTAGTCGTATACCGTCACACCACAGACATACATGCGGATCTTGCCCTTCTCGAGAGGGACAAACGGACCTTTGGAGTTCGTGAGGGTGTTATAAACTTGCAACATGTAAAATTCGCCAATCCATTCCAAATTCAGTGTCGATGGGAGACCGGGTCCAGGCGGACACGCCCCAGACGGGCCTCACCGAGAATGCTTTTTTCCCGGGTCAGTAACAGTTCATTGCCCTGCCAGGCGATACCTTCCCACTGGCCCGAAGGCCAAAGCCGGTGCCGCTGAGCCCCGGACCAGTCCGCCCTGCCCGCTGCTACCGGGACAATCCATATAAAGGTGTCACTGGATAACTGCCCGAGGGTATAACCAAGCAGCACAAGCTCCTGCCTGTCGGAGCTGTAGTCAGCACCGGTCACCAGCCCCGATACAGGCCAGGTCGCAACCGCCGCCAACTGCTGCTCATCCGCGCCAGGGTCAAGCTGATAAAGGCGGGTATCACCGCTCTGCCAGCCCTTGGTGAACAGCCAAAACCGATCTTCCACCCAGGTAACAGCTTCACAGTCGTTATCATGAGCGTGGGTACCCTTACCGGCTTTGGCATCTGCCAGGCGGAACTCGATATAGTCCGACGCCACCGGCGCGTCATCCGCACCATCAAGCAGCTCGCTCCAGGCGATCCGGTAAAGCTGGAGCCACTCCCGCCGACCGGTATTGTTGCCGCAATCGGCGACAAAAAGGTCGCGATGATCGGAGGCCAGCGATTCCCAGTCAATATTGACGGCAGCGCTCACCCGAGTTCGTTCAAGCACCTGCCCCTGCCGATCAAACTCGAACAACCAGGGACCGTTGCCGCTGTCGTTGATCGTCCAGATACGGCCGTCATGGAGTGCCAGCCCGGACGATTCGTTCAGACGCGGATCCAGCGGCGCCAGGGTTTCGATCTCCAGATAGCCGCCAGCACCTGCTGGCGGCAGCAGAGAGCAGCCCGTGAGCGATACCAGCGCCGACAGTAGCAGCCCTCTGAGCAACATGGTTACTTATTCTGCATCTTCGCCCAGGAATCCCTCAGGCCCACAGTGCGGTTAAACACCATCAGGCTCTCACTGGAGTCCGGATCAACACAGAAATACCCCTGACGCTCGAACTGGAAACGGCTTTCGACAGCCGCCGTCTTCAGACCGATCTCCGCCCGCGCCTGCGGATAGACCACCAGCGACTCCGGGTTGATGAAATCGTGGAAGTCCCGCTCTTTATCACCATCGGGGTTGGGCTCGGTAAAGAGCCGGTCATAGGCGCGCACCTCACAGGGGATAGAGTTCTCCGCCGATACCCAGTGAATAACACCCTTGGGCTTGTAATCGGTCGGGTTCGCCCCTTTGGTATCAGGGTCGAAGCTCGCCTTGAGTTCTACGACCTCGCCGTTTTCATCCTTGATCACTTCTTCGCAGCGGATTACGTAAGCACCACGCAGGCGCACCGCTTCACCCGGTGACAGACGTTTCCATTTACGCGGCGGTACTTCGGCAAAATCTTCACGTTCAATCAGCAGGTTGCGCGTGAACGGCACCTTGCGCAGCCCCATGGACTCATCCTTCGGGTGAGCCGGCAGCTCGAACCACTCCTCTTCACCTTCCGGCATATTGGTGATCGTCAGCTTGATCGGCTCGAGCACACACATGGCACGAGGCGCATTCACATCCAGGTCATCACGCACAGCGGATTCCAGCATGCCCATGTCAACCACACCGTTGGAGCGGGTAACACCGATCATTTCGCAGAAGTTACGGATGGATGCCGGGGTATAACCGCGACGACGCAGACCGGAGATGGTCGGCATGCGCGGATCGTTCCAGCCGTTGACCTTGGCTTCGTCGACCAGCAGCTTGAGCTTGCGCTTGCTGGTCACCGTGTAGTTCAGGTTCAGACGGGCAAATTCGTACTGTCGCGGCTTAACCGGTACCGGCAGGTTTTCGACAAACCAGTCGTAGAGCGGGCGGTGATCTTCAAATTCAAGGGTACAGATGGAGTGCGTCACCCCTTCCAGCGCATCGGACTGGCCGTGCGTGAAATCGTACGACGGGTAGATGCACCACTTGTCACCGCTCTGGTGATGATGCGCCTTGCGGATTCGGTAGATGACCGGGTCGCGCAGGTTGATGTTCGGCGCCGACATATCGATCTTGGCACGCAGCACGCATTCGCCTTCCTCGAAGGCACCCTCACGCATCTTCTCGAACAGATCGAGGTTCTCGTCCACACTGCGGCTGCGGTAAGGACTATCCTTACCCGCTTCGGTCAACGTACCCCGGTACTCACGCATTTCGTGAGCGCTGAGACTGTCGACGTACGCCTTGCCTTCACGAATAAGGTGAACAGCCCACTGATACAGGGTATCGAAGTAGTCGGAGCTGTAACGGATATCACCAGACCAGTTGAATCCGAGCCAGCGCACATCCGCGACGATGGAGTCGATGTACTCCTGGCTCTCCTTTTCGGGATTGGTGTCATCAAAGCGGAGATTGCACTCGCCGCCATACTTTTGCGCGGTGCCAAAATTGAGACAAATCGACTTTGCATGCCCGATATGCAGGTAGCCATTAGGCTCCGGCGGGAAACGTGTAACGACTTTGCCTTCGTTAACACCGTTTTTCAGGTCTTCTTCGATAATCTGATGAATAAAATTGGTCGGCTTGGTGCTTTCGTTTTTGGTCATATCCGCGTCTTGTCGCTACTGAATTGACGCAGTCGCTCGATGAAATGAAGCGACTGGAAACTGAGGGCGACATTATAACCGGAGAACGCGGAGCAACGCACTGTCGTGCGAGCCAGAGTCCGTCAATTAGATGCACTCAACTGCGACTTGAGTATAATGTCCGGACACTAATAAGTATGAATTGGATACAGAGACCAGCATCATGATCACCCTGCACACTAATTTTGGCGACATCACGCTTGAACTGAACCACGAAAAGGCTCCGAAGACAGCAGCCAATTTTGAACAGTACGTGCGCGACGGTTTTTACGACGGCGTGATCTTCCACCGGGTCATCGACGGCTTCATGATCCAGGGTGGCGGTTTCGAGCCGGGTATGACCAGCAAGAAAACCCGCGAAGCGATCGACAACGAGGCCGATAACGGGCTTTCCAACCAGGCCGGCAGCATCGCCATGGCCCGCACCATGGACCCCCACTCGGCATCTGCCCAGTTTTTCATCAACATTTCTGACAACCTGTTCCTGGACCACACAGCCAAAACCACCGAAGGCTGGGGTTACGCCGTATTTGGCAAGGTCGTCGATGGCATGGACGTAGTTAACCGCATCAAGTCCGTCCGCACCACCATGCGCGCCGGCCACCAGGATGTACCCGCAGAAGACGTCATTATCGAGCGCGCGGTCATCGAGGAAAAAGCTGACGCCTGATCATGAAACGCTACTTCCTCGCAGATCTCCATCTGCAACCTGAACGCCCGGACATTACCCGGGCGTTTCTCTATTTCCTGGACAGAATCATCAAGCCCGGCGACAGCCTCTATCTGCTGGGGGACATTTTTGAGTATTGGATAGGCGATGATGCACCACTGGCCGGCATGGAGCCTATTTTCAACAGGCTCGATCAGCTCAGCTCCGGTGGATCCGAGATCTACTTCCAGCATGGTAACCGTGATTTTCTGGTAGGCGAGCAGTTTGCTGACCGGATCGGCGCCAAACTTCTGCCCGATGCTCAGGTGATAGAGCTAAACGCCGGCCCGGCCCTGCTGATGCACGGCGACCAGCTCTGCACTGACGACGAACCCTATCAGCAGTTCAGAAGCCAGGTACGCAATCCCCAGTGGCAACAGCAGTTTCTTTCACAATCAATCGATCATAGACGCAGCATTGCCGAGCAGATGCGCGCCCAGAGCAAGGCTCAGGGGGCGATGAAGGCGGAAACGATCATGGATGTTAATGCCGATAAAGTCTGCCGGCAGATGCGCCAGCATGGGGTCGAGCTGCTGATTCATGGCCACACCCACCGCCCGGCCATTCACGAAAACCAGATCACCGCGGGCCGCGGCAAGCGATTTGTGCTGGGGGACTGGGGCAGCAGCGGATGGTATCTGGTCGAGCACGAGGCCACTGCTGACCTCGAGCTGATCCAGTTCACGCCGCCGGACTAGGCGGGTGGGCAGCGCCGGATCACGCCGCCTCAGGCACTCCGCTATGGAAGCGAAACTCCGGATCCGGTGTTACAACGAGCTGCGCCTCCAGCTCCCGGAATTCTGCAATCCGGTCATCGATCGGCGCTCCCGCGTAGGCTTCAGCCAGTCCCAGGTAATCCTGGTAGTGACGCCCTTCAGACTTGAGTAGCGAACGGTAAAACTTGCTCAGCTCCGGGTCCAGGTAGGGCGCCAGCGCCGCAAAGCGCTCGCAGGAACGCGCTTCTATAAACGCGCCGATAATCAGCAGGTCCACCAAGCGCCCGGGCTCACTGGTTCTGACCCGCTCCCGCAGCCCGCCTGCATAGCGGGCTGGCGACATATGCCCGTACTCAATACCCCGCGCTTCCATCAGCGCCAGACACTGCTCGAAGTGAATCAACTCTTCTCGCGCCAGGCGCGACATCTTGTTCAGCAGATCACTGCGATCCACATAGCGAAACATAAGATTCATCGCCGTTGATGCGGCCTTTTTTTCGCAGTGGGCGTGATCGATCAATAGAACCGGCAATGACTCCGGCATAGCGGCAACATCTATCCAGGCCTGCGGTGTCGTGCACCCCAGAAACGCCTGAATCTCATCAAGTGCATCTGTCATGAAAGCTTAATTAATTGCGGTGGGTTAGGGGCGGCAGTATAACGTATCCAGACCACCCCTGACTGCAGGGAAAGGATTAAATCGTAAGCGTATCGATAAGATCGATCATGAACTCGGTCTGTTCCGTAGTCATCGGCTCAAAGCCACGGAGCCCCATACTTTCGAGCACACCAAGCCCTTTCTCATCCTTGTTCATTTCGACAAACAAGGGCTTTAGCTCGGCCATTCGATCCTGCATCCCGGGCCCGACCAGTAGCGCATGGTGCACGACGCTGATCTGACTGCTCACCAGAACCCGCATCTGTTTTTTGATCAGGTCAGACAGCTCGTCAAAACCCTGCTTCAAGAAAAAGCCGACGTCAGCCTCACCTCGCAACAGCGCCTTGGCGATAAGAATATAGGTATCGTATTCCTTCTGCGTGATATTACCCGAATCCAGGTCTGCCGGTTCGAGCATGATCATGCCGATGGTATGCACATCAGGATCATCGGTCGTTGCAAGCCGGGAGCCTTCCTTCAAATCCTCGACTGACTGCGCCGGGCTTTCTGCCGGCACCACCACCACTGCCTCATCTCTCTTGCCGATCGGGCGAGCAACAGCCTGAAACCCCAGCTCGCGCACCAGCATCGATGCGTCATACGGATTGGCGTAGATCAGATCCACCTTACCCGCCTTGATCGCTTCGCGCTGCTCGTCAAAGCTGTCATAGAGTTCCAGATGGATGTCGGTACCGAGCTTTCGCTGCATCCATGTATTGAAGTAAAACCAGCCGGACATATGGTCCGGCGCAAAATCCGGACTTACCGTAAAATTGAATGGCATTCCCTGCTCCTTACTGCAACGTGGCGTACAGTTCTTCGCTCTCACGAATTTTGCTGCGGGAGGGTTTGCGACGCACCGAGGTATACCCAACAAGCTTGCCCTGACGGATATTCGGAATAACGGTCGCCTTTACCCAGTAATACTTGCCGTCCTTACGCAGATTCTTGACGTAGCCCTGCCACTTCTCACCGCTCTCCACCGTATCCCAGAGCCCCTTGAAGGCAACGGCCGGCATATCGGGATGGCGCAGGATGTTATGGTTGGCGCCTACGAGTTCTTCACGCGTGTAAGCCGACATATCGATAAACGCCTGGTTCACATGGGTAATAATACCCTTGGGGTCAGTACGCGAGACGATCAGCTTACCCTCGGGATAAGGCACTTCCTCATCCACTATGTCAGTGAGCCTCTCACTGCCGTCGTAGTATTTGATCAGTACTTCGGCAACCGACCCGGTATCCTTTTCTGACATCTAGCGACTCCTTAAACAGCCAGCAACGGAGATCGCTCATCACCCGCTGCCGGCGACCTGCTATCGGATCAGAGCACCTTACCGATCGCCTCTGCTGCACGCTTGACGTCGAGGAAGATCAAACCAAGACGTGCATTTGGCTTGGCAACGACGGTCAGCACAGATTCGCTGTTTGCGTGGGTCATCAGAATGTAACCATCGACACCTTTTACCAGCACCTGCTCGAGCTCCCCTCGAGCCAGCTCCCGAGCCGTACGCTCGCCCAGCGAGAGAATCGCAGCACTCATGGCGCCAACGCGGTCCTCGTCCATTCCAGCCGGTAACAGAGAATCTATTACCAGGCCATCAGTTGAAATCACGGCACACGCTTCGATCTCGGTAGAGGTGCCATTCAGGTCACGTAAGATTGAACTCAATACTTCCGCGCGCATGAAAATCTCCTTATTCCACTGCAGGTCTTAGTGATCCAGATAGCGCCGGATCAGAACTGATGTTAGGTCGACGAAAGGCTGCCGGTTCAGATACGGCATGCCTTCAATAATTAATAGGAATTTTTCCCGGCCAATGGTCAAAACCCAGAAACCGAGATCACTCTGCCCTACAGCGTTAACCAACGCCCAGGAGCAACCCAGCAGCCCCAGCTGGTTCGCAATCAACGACTCATGACGCTCGTAAAGCATGATGACATCAGCGGCAAGACCGGCAACAGCGTCCTCCTCTTCACGCTCAAACCCCTTCTGGGCCAGCGAGAAACCCTGCTCATCGGCGAGCAAAACCTTCCCCTCACCCAGGGGAGCGATAAGGTCTGGAAGAATGTCCTGCAAAGCCCCGGATACAATTTCGAGTGGCTCAGTCACAAGCTCCAGGAAGTTGCGCCCGCACATATTGGTCAGCAACTTGTCGGCCTCTTCATTATTGAGGCCGGTAAGTTTGCCAAGCAGTGCCGGAATGTAAGGAACCGCCGTGTCAGAACTTAACAGCTGCAGCAGTAAAGCCCGCATATCATCAGGCTCTGCGCTGAAAGTAGCGTAGTAGGCCCCTGCCGGCAGAACTTGAAAGTAAAGCGTCTCATCGCCTTCTTCGAGAGGCCTATTGGATTGAGCGCTCATGCGTAATCTCCTTATTGACGCTCGAACAGACCGGCCGCATCAGCCGCGACCATGAATGAAAAAACATAACGCTGCGGTATTTTCAGCGAATAAGCTATCCCCGTGGCACTCTGTTTCTCGGAGTACCAGGACCGCGCGATCCGTTCTGCGTGAGGCGTTAACAGAAAACGAGAAAGATCCGGCATCTCCTTCAGGATACAGGGAGCCGCTGGATCGAGATAATCAGGAACACGCCCCGCTGCGGTAAACAGCGCAAGCACCCAAAGCAGTTCCTCCCGCGCCGCTGTCGGCCTGTCCGGCGTCTTTTCCGCCAGTTCGACACAGGACAGCTCACCGGGCCCAAAACGGCTGTTGGCCATCTGAACGAGGAGATCCGGGTCCAGGTCGTAACTGAAAAGATCGACTTGCGGGAAGTAGATAAATTCACCGGGAATTCCGGACACCTGAACCGGCACGCCTTTTTCTTTACCCAGGGATACCGCGTGATTCACCTGGTCAAAAAAGCGCCCCTGGGATGCCGTCGAGAAAGAGAGCCGCTTACGGTCTGCCGGGTTGGATAGATCAAGGTCGGGCAAGGTGCCGCAGGCGCTGCGAACGAGCCCCTGCCACTCAGCATCGCTCCAGCGCAAGATCTGGTGTTCCTTGTTGGCGTCGCGCCCCGCATCAAAGATCGCATCCCTTTTCTTGGCCGCTTTGGGTTTTACGCCGGAAGCCTCGATAAGCGCCTTGAACTCTTCAGGGGACATTTTCAGCAGGGACGAAGACTCGCCTGTGCCGGCCGTTGAATCCTTGCTGGAGACGGAGGCGCTGGCAGCAACCTCTTTCGCCACATCCCGCAGTGCTTTTTTCAATGCCGAGAGCGTCATCGGGCGCTGAACCCGGTGCGCTCCACTCAATACGGCCTGATCATCGACAACAGCCACGACCGGACAGTCCGGACGGCCCGCATACCAGCGCTGGAAACGTTCCTTGTCCTCAGACGAGCCGAGATTGACCAACAGGGCATCTGCCGCTGTCGGGTCACTTTCAACAAATCCAGGATTTTCGGAACTGTTAAGAAAAACTTCCAGCTGGTTCCTTTCTCGATCATCAAAACCGATCAGCCCAATAGAACCGGTTTTAGTCATTACATCTTAGCCGTTGATGGCATACCGCCGTTACTAAGCACCGATTCCCCTTGAGGAATCGCACGGAGCCTGTCGATTTGCCCTGTATCGCAGGCCTTTTTCATTATCTGGTGATGCTCAGGTTTCAGCAGGGGACGGGACTGATCGAGCATACGCTCCACCAGATAGCGCGCTTTGCCTTTGAGGATGATCATCAGGTCAATAAGCGCGCCGGTTAAATGCGCGACTTCCCTGCTCTGAATTGCAAGATAAGCCCGTCGAATATGGTTACGTAACTGACTCGGCCGCGCCGCAACTCGACGCTGCAGGTAACGCAGGACGATAACGTTCTCCTGACCCCGATAGATCAGGTGCGGATCTTCCTGAATGCGAAACAGCTCTAACTGCCGCACTATTTGATAATGGTGCGAGGCATCTACGAAAGATGACTCAACCGTTAGTGGCATGGTCACGGAATTACTCCAATAAACCGAACGGGCGTATGACTTCATTTATACCGGTCTTTCAAAGGCCTGCGCAACCCCGGGGACCAATAAGCTTGATACCGGTCAAGGGTATGTCAGCCACCCGAATAGGCCAAAGTCTAACGCCCAAGATTGTCGACAAACTTAACTTTGGCAGACCCTTAAGATAAAATTCGCGTCGCCAAACACTAATCGATACCTAATCGATAACCCACGCAGAAGTATAGACGCCGCGTAACGGGCGTACAGCTGTCTGTATGTGGTGACAACAGATGAGGGCCATGTCGTGCTTGAAGCTTACCGTAAACATGTAGAAGAACGCGCCGCTGAAGGCGTGCCGCCTAAGCCGCTGGAACCGGAACAGGCCGCTGCGCTTGTCGAGCTGCTGAAGAATCCGCCAGCGGGAGAGGAAGAGTTCCTGATGGAACTGCTGACCAACCGCGTACCTGCCGGTGTAGACCAGGCAGCTTACGTCAAGGCCGGTTTCCTGGCTGCAATCGCTAAAGGCGAAGCGTCTTCCCCGCTGATCGACAAGGTCAAAGCGGTTGAACTCCTGGGCACCATGCTCGGTGGTTACAACATCGCACCGCTGGTTGATGCACTGGAAGACGAGTCTCTGGCTCCGACCGCTGCCAAAGCTCTGTCTCACACCCTGCTGATGTTCGACGCCTTCCATGATGTGAAGGAAAAGATGGACGCTGGCAACGCCTATGCCAAGCAGGTGGTAGAGTCCTGGGCAAATGGCGAATGGTTCACCAGCAAGCCGAAGCTGGAAGAGAAAATCACCGTTACCGTCTTCAAAGTACCGGGCGAAACCAACACCGACGACCTGTCACCGGCTCCGGATGCCTGGTCACGCCCTGACATCCCGCTGCACGCCAACGCGATGCTGAAGATGGAACGCGAAGGCATCAACCCGGAAGAACCGGGCGTGAAAGGCCCGCTGGCCCAGATCGAAGAAGTTAAAGCCAAGGGCTTCCCGGTTGCCTACGTCGGCGACGTGGTTGGTACCGGCTCTTCCCGGAAGTCCGCTACCAACTCCGTGCTCTGGTTCTTCGGCGACGACATCCCGCACGTACCGAACAAGCGCGCTGGCGGCTACTGCTTCGGCGGCAAGATCGCTCCGATCTTCTACAACACCATGGAAGACGCCGGCGCTCTGCCGATCGAAATGCCGGTTGACGACCTGCACATGGGCGACGTCATCGACGTTTACCCCTATGCCGGCAAAGTCTGCAAGCACGGTACCGATGAAGTCATCTGCAGCTTCGGTCTGAAGACCAAGGTTCTGCTCGACGAAGTTCGCGCTGGCGGCCGTATCCCGCTGATCATCGGCCGTGGCCTGACCGAGAAAGCCCGCGAAGCACTGGGCCTTGGCGCATCCGACCTGTTCCTCAAGCCTGAGCAGCCGGCCGATACTGGCAAGGGCTACACCCTGGCACAGAAGATGGTCGGTAAAGCCTGCGGCATGGAAGGTGTACGTCCGGGCATGTACTGCGAACCGAAGATGACCACCGTCGGTTCCCAGGACACCACTGGTCCGATGACCCGTGACGAGCTGAAAGACCTGGCCTGCCTCGGCTTCTCCGCCGACCTGACCATGCAGTCATTCTGCCACACCGCGGCCTACCCGAAACCGGTTGACGTTAACACCCACCACACCCTGCCGGACTTCATCATGAACCGTGGCGGTGTATCCCTGCGTCCGGGCGATGGTGTTATCCACTCCTGGCTGAACCGTATGCTGCTGCCGGATACCGTGGGTACCGGTGGTGACTCCCACACCCGCTTCCCGCTGGGCATCTCCTTCCCGGCCGGCTCAGGTCTGGTAGCTTTTGCTGCAGCCACCGGCGTCATGCCGCTGGATATGCCGGAATCGGTTCTGGTTCGCTTCAAGGGCAAGCGCAACCCGGGCATCACCCTGCGTGATCTGGTACACGCCATCCCCTACTACGGTATCAAGCAGGGCCTGCTGACCGTAGAAAAGGCCGGCAAGAAGAACGCATTCTCCGGTCGCGTACTGGAGATCGAAGGTCTGGAAGACCTGACCGTCGAGCAGGCGTTCGAATTGTCTGATGCCTCTGCAGAACGCTCTGCTGCCGGTTGCACCATCACTCTGTCCGAAGAGTCCGTGGCTGAGTACCTGCGTTCCAACATCGTCATGCTGAAGTGGATGATCGCGGAAGGCTACGGCGACGTTCGCACCATCGAACGCCGCATCCAGGGCATGGAAGAGTGGCTGGCGAACCCGAGCCTGATGCGTGCTGACGTTGATGCGGAATACGCCGAAGTGATCGAGATCGACCTGTCTGAAATCGACCAGCCGATCCTGTGTGCACCGAACGACCCGGATGACGCCCGCCTGCTGTCTGACGTGGCTGGTGACAAGATCGACGAAGTGTTCATCGGTTCCTGCATGACCAACATCGGCCACTTCCGTGCAGCCGGTAAGTTGCTGGAGTCTTCCGGCAAGTCTATCCCGACCCGCATGTGGATCGCTCCGCCGACCAAGATGGACCAGGCCCAGCTGTCCGACGAAGGCTACTACAGCATCTTCGGCAAGGCCGGCGCACGCATGGAAATGCCGGGCTGCTCACTGTGCATGGGTAACCAGGCACGTGTGGCTGCCAAGTCCACCGTGGTTTCCACCTCCACCCGTAACTTCCCGAACCGTCTCGGCGACGGCGCCAACGTTTACCTGGCGTCTGCTGAGCTGGCAGCGGTTGCGGCACTGGAAGGCAAACTGCCAACTCCGGCGGAGTACATGGATTACGCCAACAAGATCGACAGCATGTCTGGCGAAATCTACCGCTACCTGAACTTCGATCAGATGGACAACTATGTCGAGAAGGCGTCCAGCGTCATCCCGACCGTCCAGGAAGCCTGATCGCTGAGTTGATCGCTTTCTAGCGTAAAAAACGAAAGCCCCGGCCCTGCGCCGGGGCTTTTTCGTTTAGGGCAATCCCTTCGATGCAGCCGCGATAACCGATACAATAACCACCCCGAAACAACCCGCCATGAGGAGTAACCTATGCGTCGCCCAGAAGTCGATCAAACCCTACCCGAAGACGCCGAAACCAATCAGACCAAAAACGGCTTTCTGGCGCTGGTTTCACGCCTGGTGTTTGACGAGACGCTGCCTGTGCGCTTCATGTACAAAACGGTCCCAGAACATCTGAACGACACCGGATGGCGCATGTTTACGGGCTACGAAACGGAAGAGTTTCTGGAAAACGAACAGGTCAACCTGGTGCCGATGCCGGTGGAAAAAATGGTTGAGATGGATGCCTCACTCAAAGAGCTGGTGAGCTACAACGCAGGTACTGTCTGGGAGCGCACCCCGGAAGCCGAAGGCTGGGAACGCGTGCATGATTTCCAGATCCCGGCGCCTAAAGTCGATGTTGAGATCACCAATGATATCGATATCTTTAAAAAGAACCGCGACGAATAAAGAAAATCTCTGACGCCGGTATTGAAAACCCACAACGCATCCTCATAAAAGTAATCAGGCGGAGGCGCTCAATGGAGGCCCCGCCACCGCCAGGCCTTAGGGCTGGCAGATTTAAACCATATTGCTTTATGAGGATATGCACATGCGCAACTTTGACCTGTCTCCACTTTACCGCTCCGCTATCGGCTTTGACCGCCTGGCGTCCATGCTCGATGCCGCCAACCGCAGCAATGAACAGCAGCCGGGATACCCGCCCTACAACATCGAATTACTGGGTGAGAACGAGTACCGTATCACCATGGCTGTCGCCGGCTTTAACAAAGCTGAAATCGATATCCAGACCGAAAACGGCAACCTGACGATCACCGGCCGTAAAGAACCCGACGAACAGGAACACCAGTACCTGTATCAGGGCATTGCTGCGAGAAATTTTGAACGCCGCTTCCAGCTTGCCGACCATGTCCGCGTGATCAAGGCTTCAATTGAAAACGGACTGCTTCACGTCGACCTGGTGCGGGAAATCCCGGAAGCGATGAAAACGCGCCGCATCGAGATCGAGAACTGATCACGCTCAGTTAGCGACACCTAATCAGATAGCGAAACGGCTGCCAACAGGGCAGCCGTTTCTGTTTGGTATTAAGTCTCTACTTGGCTACCAATGCCGCTTCAGCATGCTGGGTTTCATACCGGTACCAGCGCATCTGATCCGACCAGGCATCCGCCGACAGACCCGCTTTACGTCTCAGGGCCGAAATAAACTCAAGCGGTTCGCCAAGCTGCTCCCACACGCTCGGCAAAAACGTGGCCCGATGCACCCCATCCTCAACGATCAACCCATCCCTGCCCGGCCTAAGCTGTGCCAGCAGCGCCTCTTCCGAATCCGCTGCGATAGGACTGAACGGGGTTAATACAGAGATCTCCAGCTTGATATCCTGCAACTCATTCACGCCCAACGGAGCGAATCTGGGATCGGAAAACGCGGAGCGGCGGGCATTTTCAAACAGATCCCTACCCAGGGCGACACGCGGCTCCAGCGTACCTATACACCCCCTGAGCTGCCCCTTCGATGTCAGGGTCACAAAGCAGGCCCCGGGCTCTGACAGCCAGTCAGGAATATCAGGTTCGTCACAACGGCCAAAAGCGCTTAACAGCGAGTGACGGGCAAGATCGACCATCTCGACCAACTGCTGTTCAGTAAAGGACGTAACTGCCATAACCCACCACCTGATCGCGACTGCCCGCGGTATCTCCCGAATTTCTGAGATCAAGACGCTGGATCTTCAAGCCACGCCGCTGCGCGGCCAGCGTCAGACCGTTCAACGCATAAGCTCCGCAGGCCTGATCGGGACGCACGTCATGATCAAGCCTCAGGATATGGCTATCGGTTTCCGCATCAATTCGCTGAGCCTCTGAATAGCTGTGGTAGTGACTCAGGTCGGAGCTGATCACGACCAGCACATCACCCTGCCCCCAGGCCCAATCAATAATCCTGGCCACCGCTTCCGGTGCTACCTGGCCAACAACCAGCGGTATCAGCGCAACCGCAGGAAGCAGCGTTTTAATAAAAGGTAACTGCACCTCGAGACAGTGCTCAAGCTCGTGGACATCGGGACGCACCTGCACATCAAACTCGCGCTCAAGCTCGACCAACCCCTGCAGATCAACACCCAAGGACCCCAGCGGCGTTGCGAACCGATCGGCGTCAGGGGCTGCGATACCGCGCAGGGGCACACGATGATTAGGCCCCAGCAGCAACACCCGGTGCCAGCGGCGAGCCCCGCCTGCTGATACCAGCGCACTGTAGGCTCGCGCCGCAATCGGACCGGAGTAAACAAGCCCGGCGTGAGGCACGATTAATGCGGCGGGCGTGGGCGAGCTGGCGGGGTTATCGGCCAGAAACCCCTCGACCATCTGCTGTAACACCTGCGGATCACCGGGATAGAAAAGGCCAGCGACCGCGGCGGGACGAATATGACTCATACCAGCCACCTCCCTTTAATTACTGACCTAAAATTATAGACGCTAGTCACCCGATGGAGTCTGATCATGACGAATCAACAAACTGCCGACAGCGTCCCCACCCGCTGGTGGCACCGCATATCGGAGAACAAGATTCAGTGCGATCTGTGCCCACGCTTCTGCCACCTCAGTGACGGCCAGCGCGGCCTCTGTTTTGTACGTGGTGCCGAAGATGGTGAAGTCAGGCTCTACAGCTACGGCCGCTCCAGTGGTTTTTGCATTGATCCGATTGAGAAAAAGCCTCTCAACCACTTTTTGCCCGGCACCCCGGTACTCTCCTTCGGTACCGCAGGCTGCAATCTGGCGTGTAAATTCTGTCAGAACTGGGATATGAGTAAATCCAGGGAGATGGATACCCTGAGCCAGCGCGCAACACCGGAGATGATCGCCCACAGCGCCGCGAATCATCACTGCCGCAGTATCGCATTCACTTACAACGACCCGGTGATCTTTCACGAATATGCAATCGACTGCGCCATCGCTGCCAGAGAGCAGGGAATAAAAAGCGTCGCGGTTTCAGCAGGCTATGTCTGTCCGGAGCCAAGGGCCGAGTTTTACAAGCACATGGATGCCGCAAATATAGATCTGAAAGCGTTTACTGAACGGTTTTACCAGCGCATCTGCGGCGGTTCCCTGGCACCGATACTGGAGACGCTTGAGTACCTGCGAAACGACACCCAGGTCTGGTTCGAGCTCACCACCCTGCTGATCCCCGGTGAAAATGATTCAGACGCGGAGATCAAAGAGATGACCCGCTGGATCCATGACCACCTGGGAAAAGATACACCCCTGCATTTCAGTGCCTTTCACCCCGACTGGAAAATGCGGGACAAACCGCCAACACCACCCGCCACGCTGACGCGGGCACGGAAAATTGCCATGGAGGAAGGATTAGCGTTCGTTTACACCGGAAACGTGCACGACCCCGAGGGCGGCTCTACCTGGTGCCCTGGATGCGGTTCCCTGCTGATCGAACGAGACTGGTACCGCCTCGGACACTGGTCAATAGACTCCGACGGCTGCTGCAACCGGTGCGGTACCCGGATACCCGGCGTTTTCGAAGCGAAACCGGGGAACTGGGGATCGCGCCGCGAACCGATCAGGCTTGTACAACCTCAGTCAGGGGCTTAGCGGATTGCGCCTCAACAAGGAGGGCAAGCAACCGCTGCGGCTCTTTTTCCGTTCGCAGCTGAAGAAACAGCTCACGCGCCTCGGGGAAATGCCAACTCAGCATCTGCAACCACTGCTTGAGGCGGCCATGGATATGACGTACCGACAGGCTGGTCATTACCTCGCGATGAAAGCGCTCCAGCAAAGCCAGCACGGCCTGCCAGGGCTCATCACCCGGGTGTTCCCGCCCCTTTATCTGCAGCGCCAGAAACGGGTTTGCCACCAGACCGCGGCCGATCATCACATCGGCACAGCCGCTAACCTCGCGGCAACGGTGGTAATCCTCAACACTCCAGACCTCACCATTGGCGATCACCGGAAGACACACCGATTCGCGAATACGGGCGATCCATTCCCAATGAGCCGGCGGCTTGTAGCCTTCAACCTTGGTTCTCGCATGCACGACCAGAGAGGCCGCTCCGGCGCCATCGATCGCCTGTGCATTTTCGAGCGCCAGGGACTTATCCCTGAACCCCAGGCGCATCTTGGCACTGACAGGAATTCGATCGGGCACAGCGCGGCGAACCTCGGCCACGATCCGGTGGACCAGCTCGGGTTCATCAAGCAGTACCGCACCGCCCCGGCTCTTGTTCACCGTTTTTGCAGGACAGCCAAAGTTCAAATCGATACCCCGCGCCCCAAGCTCCACCGCACGACAGGCGTTATCAGCCAGGGCCAGGGGATCACTGCCCAGCAACTGCAGCAACACCGGCGTGTCGGAGGCGGTCTTTCCCTGCTGGCGCAACTCGGGAACCAGACGATGAAACACAACCGGTGGCAGCAGCCGGTCGCTGACACGCACAAACTCCGTCACGCATTGATCGATACCGCCCACCTCGGTCAGTAACTTGCGTAACGTATAGTCGACGACGCCCTCCATCGGGGCCAGAATAATCCGCATAGCTTTTAACGTTTAGAGATCCTGAACTAGGCTGTATAAATGACTGAGACCAGAATGAACAGCACACGCCTTTTCCTCGCCATCGACCTCCCGGAGACGCTGGAAGCGTGTATTGCGCGCAGGCAGCAGGAGGTACGCGGGTTACGCTGGAGCGCGCCGGAACAACTGCATCTGACCCTGGCCTTTATCGGCCGACTAGGGCCGGAGAAAATGGTAGCGCTGGACGAAGTGCTCAGCCGGATAACCCTTGATCCCTTCGAGCTCCAGTTCGACCGGGTAGACACCTTCGCGCATCGCACGCTTTGGATGGGATGCGGCCCCAGCGCCCCGATCCAGGCCCTGCATCAACTGCTGAGGGAGAGCCTCGAGTCTGTCGACATCGCCACGGAGAAACAGCCGTTTCGCCCTCACGTGACACTGGCTCGCGCGCAGGAGCCGTTGACCAACGCCCAGATTCGCCAGCTCGAGACAGCTCTGCTGCCGGAGCCACTGTCCATGACCGTCGACCAGTTTGCCCTGAAAAACAGCATACTGACCGGCAAAGCGCCGCTCCACCAGGTGATCAGACTCTATGGCGAGCGACGCGCAGAGGCAGGTTGATCAGATCGCCTGCAAGCCGCGGGAAAGGTCTTTTTTCAGATCCTCGATATCCTCAAGACCCACCGAGAAGCGAATCAGGTTGTCCTTGATGCCGGCACGGGCGCGGTCTTCCGGCGTCATCCGGCCATGAGTGGTCGTGGCCGGGTGAGTAATCGTCGTTTTTACATCGCCCAGGTTGCCGGTGATCGACACCATCTCAGTGGCATCGATAAAGCGCCAGGCGGCGTCTTTATCGCCTTTGACCTCGAAAGAGAGCACGCCGCCAAAACCTTTCTGCTGCCGGCAGGCCAGTTCATACTGCGGATGGCTTTCCAAGCCGGTATAGAAGACACGCTCGACCCCTGGCTGAGCTTCCAGCCACTTTGCAAGCTGCAGGGCCGCATCACTATGTGCGCGCATGCGCAACGGCAGGGTTTCAAGCCCTTTCAGGAACACCCAGGCGTTGAACGGACTCATGCAGGTGCCGCCAGTACGCAGGAAACCGAACACCTGCTCCATCTCCGCCTCGCGCCCCACAACCACGCCACCAAGACAGCGACCCTGACCATCGATATATTTGGTGGCCGAATGCATCACGATGTCGGCACCCAGCTCCAGCGGCTTCTGCAGCACCGGGGTCAGGAAGCAGTTATCGACCACCAGCAGGGCATCATGTTCGCGCGCCACCTTTGAGAGAGCCGCGATATCGCTCATCTCACCAAGCGGATTGGACGGCGTTTCCAGGAACAGCATGCGCGTTTCCGGACGAATTGCCGCTTCCCAGGCCGCCAGGTCGGTGGGATCCACATAAGTGGTTTCGATCCCCGCACGGCTGAGGTATTTATCAAACAGCGACACCGTGGAACCGAACACGCTCTGCGAGCAAACCACATGGTCGCCCTGCTTCATCAATGACAGGCCCAGCGCCAGAATTGCAGCCATACCCGATGAGGTGGCGACAGCACGCTCCCCACCTTCCATTGCGGCAATGCGCTTTTCAAACGCCCGCACCGTCGGGTTGGTAAAGCGGGAGTAGATATTACCCTCCTCTTCGCCACCAAAACGGGCCGCCGCTTCACGCGCTGACGAGAACACAAAGCTTGAGGTCGGGTAGATCGGATCAGAGTGCTCACCCTCTGGGGTACGCTCCTGACCGGCGCGCACCGCCAGGGTGTCGGTGGCGTAATCCTGTACCTCGAACTGTACCCGGTCAGGACGCTCAAAACGGTTTGTCATCGAACCCTTCCTATTACTCAATTTTGCTCAGCAGGTCTGCGGAGGCGTTATCACCCGCCTTGTCACCGTCCTCGCCTGTTTTCGCGCCATCATTGCGACGCTCTTCCAGGCGACGCAGATAACCGGGCGATACAGTGCCAGTCACATACAGACCGTCGAATACGCAGGTATCGAACTCGGTAATCTCCGGGTTGTACTGGCTGACCGAAGCCTTCAGGTCATCGAGATCCTGATACAGCATCCAGTCACAGCCGATGTACTTGCCGATCTCGTCCGCGGTACGACCATGCGCAACCAGCTCGCTGGCCGCAGGCATATCGATGCCGTAAACGTTCGGATAACGCACCTCAGGCGCGGCCGACGCAAAATACACCTTGCGGGCTCCGGCATCCCGTGCCATCTGCACGATCTGCTTGGACGTGGTGCCACGCACGATCGAGTCATCGACCAGCATCACGACCTTGTCCTTGAACTCACCCTGGATAGGGTTCAGCTTCTGGCGCACCGATTTTTTGCGCTGAGTCTGACCAGGCATGATGAAGGTACGGCCGATGTAACGGTTCTTGATGAAGCCTTCACGGAACATCACGCCGAGTTTGTTAGCCATTTCAAGCGCAGCGGTACGGCTGGTGTCCGGAATCGGGATGATCACGTCGATATCGTGTTCCGGCACTTCGCGCATCACCTTTTCCGCCAGTTTTACGCCCATCTCCATCCGCGCCTCATGGACAGAGATGCCATCGATGATCGAATCGGGGCGCGCCAGATAGACGTATTCGAACAGACAGGGAGCCAGCTTGGTTTTTCCCGCACACTCCTGGGTGAACACCTGGCCGTGGGTATCGATAAAGATCGCCTCGCCCGGCGCCAGGTCACGCTCGAGTTCAAAACCGGAACAATCAAGCGCCACACTCTCGGATGCGACCATGTACTCGACGCCATTCACGGTCTCGCGCTTGCCGTATACTAGCGGACGAATACCGCAGGGATCGCGGAATGCAACGATACCGTAGCCGGTGATGATCGCAACAACGGCATAACCGCCCTGACAGCGCTCGTGAACCTTTTTAACCGCCTTGAATATGTCATCCGGCGAAGGACGCAGCTTGCCCATCGCCTGCAGCTCGTGGGCGAAGATGTTCAGCAGCACTTCCGAGTCGGACGTGGTGTTGATGTGGCGAAGGTCGGAGCGGAAGATCTCGTCCGCCAGCTGTTCCGTATTGGTCAGGTTGCCGTTGTGCGCCAGCGCGATGCCGTACGGTGAGTTGACGTAAAACGGCTGCGCCTCGGCGGAACTGGAGCTACCGGCAGTCGGGTAACGTACATGGCCGATACCCATATTGCCTTCCAGGCGCTTCATATGGCGGGTGCGAAACACCTCATTGACCAGGCCATTATCCTTACGCAGAAAAAAGCGGTTCCCTTCGCAGGTGACCATGCCTGCCGCGTCCTGGCCGCGATGCTGCAGCACCGTCAACGCATCAAATATGGTCTGGTTAACATAGGATTTGGCAACGATGCCAACAATACCGCACATTCAGGTCACCTCAGAAGGAATGTCTAGTAGCAGTGGTTGCAAGAAGGCGTGTTACCGCCCGATGTTCCAGATCACCTGGCCCACATCGGATGCGACGGTACGCGTCCAGTCCTCTAGCAAAACGAAATGGGAAATCAGGTTGGACTCCAGCCACCAAGAGTCCTGCACCGCCGGAGTCATGCCCAGCAGCGCGACAATTACGACCACGACCAGCGCTCCGCGCACAGCCCCGAAGCCCATGCCCAGCACTCGATCTGTAGCGCTGAGCCCAGTCGCCGATACCAGCGCACTGATCAACATGCCGACCAGTACACCCACTATCAACGTAATAACAAAGAGAATAGCAAAGGCGGTTAGCAAACGAAGCGAAGGGGTATCGATATAGTCCTGCAGCACCACAGCCAATGATGTCGAGAAAAGACGCGCAACAACAAAAGCCGCCACCCAGGATGCCAGCGAAATAGCCTCACGTACAAAACCACGACGCAGGCTCATTAAACTCGAGATTACGATGATCGCAACGATCACCCAGTCAGCCCAGTTCATCCGATACTACCCTGAAAAACAGCGCGCATTCTAGCAGAGCATAGGGTCGAACCCAATGGTTCCATCACTGGGTTGTAAAACGCACAACAATGCCATCCAGCGCGTACTCCTGCTTCAGTTTCTGCTGTAAGGATTCCAGGCGGGAGCGTTGCATTTCTGGCCCCACAAACACCTTTACCAGCCCTGCCATATGACGGATATAGACTTTATGCCCCGCATCGAGCAGTTCGGAGCGCAACGCCCGGGCATTCGCCTCGTCACGGAAACTGGCCAGCTGCAGCGTCCAGGCGACCGGCACACCCTCCTGATCCAGGCGCGGTGTGTCCTCTGCCGGATCCAGCAGTGGTTCAGCACTGTCGATCTCCCGCTGGACACTCTCGACCGGGACCGCGACGTCGGCCGGCTCTGCAGGCGGTGCCAGATCACTGGTGTCCGGCAGCGCCTGCATTTCAGGCTCGATATCCACCCTGGCAACGGGCTCGGGCGCCACTGGAATCCGATTTTCCAGATGACGCTCACGGTATCCGGCACCATCGAGGAGCAACGGCAGCAGGGCGGCACCGACCACCCCGACAGCACAGGCTCCGATTATGCGTTTTTTGACCTCTGGCTTCATGCGTTAGCCTTCAAGTTTCAAAGCGGCGAGTGCATCACTGACGGTAAAGAACGAACCTGCCACGACCAGACGATCGCCGGCAACCATGGCGGCGCGGGCAGCCGAGAGCGCATCGGCCACGTTATCAAAGCAGTGAGCAGCCGTCCCGGTCTGCGGCGGCAGAAGCTCGCGCAGCTGTGACGACGTTGCCGCCCTGCCGCCCTCGAGCGTTGCCAGATACCACTGCCCCACCTGGGGCGCCAGGGCATTCAGCACGGACTTGATATCCTTATCCGCCAGCATACCGATGACAAAATGGGTCTGCCCCTTCGGCGCGTGATCAGCCAGCCAACCAGCCAGATAGTTCGCGGCCTCCGGATTATGCGCCACATCCATCACGCACTCACAACCGTCCAGTGACAAGCGCTGCATCCGCCCTGTCATGGTTGCCAGCTCAAGCCCTCTGTTGATCTGCTCGCGACCGATCTCAATATCAAGCAGATTGAGAACCTGTAGCACCGTTGCGGCATTGGTCAGCGGCAGCGTCGGCAGCACCAGATTGTCATAACTGACTTCGCTGCCCTGGGAGTCACTCCCCTGCCAGCGCCACTGATCAGCGGACGCCGCATAACTGAACGCTTCGCCTTTCACCAGTAGTTGGGCACCGCCCGCTTCCGCCAGCAACCGAACACTCTCGGGGGGATCCATATCGCCACAAACCAGCGGCTTGCCGGCACGGAGAATGCCTGCTTTCTCACGTCCGATCTGCTCCCGGTCATCGCCCAGCCAGTCTGCGTGATCGATAGCAATACTGGTCACCACCGCCACATCGCTATCGACGATGTTAACGGCATCAAGACGACCACCCAGACCCACTTCCAGCAGAATGAAATCCGGCTGCTCCCAGGCGAAACACTGCAAAGCGGCCAGAGTTCCGTATTCGAAGTAGGTCAGCGACACATCCTCGCGGGCCGCTTCGATCAATTCAAACGCCTGACAGATACGCGCATCCGACGCTTCTTCCCCCCGGATGCGTATACGCTCGTTGTAACGCAGAAAATGGGGCGAGGTATAAACCCCGGTGCTGTGACCCGCCTGGCGCAAGACCGCATCCAGCATAGTCACGGTGGAGCCTTTGCCGTTGGTGCCGGCAACAGTGACGACCTGAGAGCCGGAAAAATCGAGCTCCAGGCGATCGGCCACCTGTTTAATCCGGTCCAGACCCAAATCAATTTCAGAGGGATGGCAGGCCTCGATTCGCGCCAGCCAGGCATCCAGAGTGGATGGAAAATCCGCGTGCATTTTTGTTCCCATTAAAAATGGTCACCCTGGGGTGACCATATCTCGATCAGGCGGCCGGTAGCTGCAACAGCTTGCGCAAAATGGACGCCAGGCGCGGCCTCATCTCACGACGCTCGATAATCATATCGACTTGGCCGTGCTCCAGCAGGAATTCGCTGCGCTGGAACCCTTCCGGCAGTTTTTCACGCACAGTCTGCTCGATAACACGAGGACCGGCAAAACCGACCAGCGCGCGGGGCTCGGCAACGTTCAGATCACCCAGCATCGCCAGACTTGCCGAAACACCGCCATAGACCGGATCGGTGAGCACAGAAATAAACGGTACACCGGCCTTGCGCATACGCTCCAGTGCCGCACTGGTCTTCGCCATCTGCATCAGCGAAATCAGGGCCTCCTGCATGCGCGCACCGCCCGAAGCGGAGAAACAGATCAACGGCATACGCTCCTCAAGCGCCAGAGTGGCCGCCTGAACGAAACGCTCGCCGACAACCGCGCCCATGGAGCCGCCCATAAAGCGAAATTCAAAGGCAACCGCCGCCACGGGGATACCCTCAAGCTCACCGCGCATGGCGATCAGCGCGTCTTTCTCACCGGTATCACGCTGAGCCGCGGCCAGGCGATCCTTGTACTTTTTGGAATCCCGGAATTTCAGGCGATCTACCGGCTCAACATCAGCGGCAATCTCTACACCCGTTCCTTCATCGAGAAAGAGTTCCAGGCGACGGCGCGCCTTGAGGCGCATGTGATGATCGCACTTGGGGCAGACATTCAGATTCTTTTCGAGCTCAGGACGGTAGAGTACCGCCTCACACTTGGGGCATTTGTCCCAGAGCCCTTCGGGAATGTTGCTACGCTTCTTCTCGCTGCGTCCAAGTGAGGGCACGATTTTTTCAAGCCAGTTGCTCATAGTTACCTTTTCCCGGTCTTCTATAATCGGTCTACCGCCCTTGCCGGGCGGCATTAAAATTCTTTAGCTGCCTTGGCTGTCGTCACTGCACTGAACAGCCGCCATAAAACCTTTGATCCGCTCCGGATCCTTTATGCCTTTACCAGCCTCAACACCGCCGCTGACATCAACCGCGTAGGGATGCACGGCGGCGATGGCCCCGGCCACATTCTCCGGTAACAGCCCGCCGGCGAGTATGATCTTCGGAGCAATATCTGCCGGGATAAGTTCCCAATCGAAGGTTTCCCCGGTGCCGCCCGGCACGCCTGGCCGATACGCATCAAGCAAAATAGCACGAGAAGCGCTGAAGCGTCCGCATTCAGCCCGCAGATCCATTCCCGGCTTCATTCTCAGCGCTTTGATCCAGGGGCGTCCGAACGAGGCGCAAAACGCCGGCTCTTCATTGCCATGAAACTGCAGAAGATCGATACCGGTTGTTTCGATAACCCGTTTTACCAGGGCAACGTCAGGATCCACGAAAAGCGCGGTAGTCGTTACAAAGGGCGGCAGCTTTTCGATAATTGCTCTGGCGGCATCAACCTCGATCGCACGCGGGCTTCGCGGATAGAAAACAAAGCCCAGCGCCGACGCACCAGCATCAATAGCGTCACGCGCATCCTCAATTCGGGTGATTCCGCAGATTTTAACTCGCGTTGGCATGATCTCTCCCTTACAGGGCGCAAAATTTTAACAGAGCACGACCTTAGCGTCAGGCCGGTTTCAACTTAAAAAGAAAGGACCCGACTCAGCGCTGGGGAGATCGAACACCTCCGGATAGCCCACATCGACAAAATAAAGTCCCCAGGGAGGTGCAGTTACCCCACCCTGGCGTCTGTCGCGCGCCTCCAGCACCTCTTTTGCCCAGGCCGGTTCAGCCTCTCCCGCACCGATCTTCATCAATACGCCGGCGATATTCCTGACCATATGGTGCAAAAAGGCGTTGGCCCGGATATCGATCACTATGAGGTTACCCGAGTTGTACACGTTCAACTCTTTCACCTCGCGCACCGGGCTGTGGGCCTGGCAGGCCACCGCCCGATAGGAGGTAAAATCGTGCTCACCCACCAGATCTGCCGCAGCCGCGATCATAGGTGCAATATTCAGCCGTTTATGTGTCCAGGTAACACCACGTGCCAGCAGCGCCGGCTTTACCGATGCACTGTAAATCAGATAGCGGTAGCGTCTTTCCTGTGCGGAAAAACGCGCATGAAACTGATCACTGACCGGCTTGACCCAGCGAATCGCCACGTCATCAGGCAGATAGGTATTACTGCCCATGACCCATCCCCTTTCCGGCCGCTGTACGGGCGAGTCGAAATGGATCACCTGGTGCGACGCACTGACGCCGGCATCGGTACGCCCGGCACAGACAACACTCAGCGGATGATTGGCAACCCGCGAGAGCGCTTTTTCAACCTCCAGTTGCACGCAACGCACATTGTCGCCGCTCTGAGCCTGCCAGCCATTATATTTGGCGCCTGCATACTCTACCGCAGCCGCATAACGAAAAAGGGCGACTTCAGTCGCCCTCTGGTCCTGATCTACTTTGTTCATTTATCCGTTCAGGGAATCCAACAGGCGTTGCGCCTCTCGTCGCTGGTAATGGTTACCTTCACCGAGGATCTCGTTGAGAATGTCTTTGGCACCCTCCCGATCTTCCATCTCGATATAGGCACGTGCCAGATCCAGCTTGGTTTCATTTTCATCCGCACCCTCAAGCAGATTCAGAGAGTCAAGCGGATCATCCGCCTGGTCCGAAGACTCGGTCGCATTCTCCTCTTCCAGTGCGATGTCGTCATCGGTGGAGTCAAGCAGCGCATCAAGTTCGGAGTCCAGATCTGCTTCCAGATCATGAGCGATGTTGGCGGTCAGTTCTTCCTCGACCTTCTCGCCCGGCTTCTGTTCGCGCTGAGGCACCTCCTCCTCTTCGGGTTCGAAGTCGGCAAGCAGAGCGTCCAGATCATCCTCATCGACAGACGGTTCGGAATCACCTTCCTCTTCGTCTCCGTATGAGTTGAGCAGCATTTCGTCCAGACCGTCATCCAAAGCGGAGTCATCCGGCTCTTCCAGCGGCTCTACAGTGCCAAGGGTCAGTCTATCGTCGAGCGTTTCAACATCAAGAGGGGCGTCGGTTAACGGCTCAACATCCTCGTCACTGACTTCGCTCAGCGTATCGCCTTTTTCCGGCACGTCCTCATCAAAGAAGCCTTCGAGCAGGAAATCGTCATCGCCGCCAGCACCGCTATCAGCGCCTTCGTCGGCACCGGGTTCGACCGCAAAATCAAGGCCGGCGAGCCCATCATCAGCTTCTGAAGCGCTTTCGTCAGTAGAATCCAGCGGCTGGTTTACATCGAACTCGAGATCATCGGGGAGATCAAGCACATCGTCCTCAGCCTCGCCTTCATCTGCGCCAAACCCCGCGACCGCAAAATCCAGTTCGTCGGAACCGGTTTCAGACGACTCGTTTTCGGCTTCTACCTCAGCTTCCGGCTCTTCAAGCGTATCAAAATCAGCCAGAGCATCATCGGCATCAAAGCCATCCAGCGGCCCCGGCAGCTCGTCATCATCCGCACTGTCTTCAGAGAGCAGGTCGTCGAGACTGGAATCGATCTCGTCCTCAGTTTCAGGTGCGGGCTCTTCAGTCAGATCATCAACACCGAGATCGAACTCGTCATCGTTGATGGTCGCTGGTTGTTCCGCGGTTTCAGTTGATGCGGTCTCATCGAGATCAAGATCCATATCAAGATCCAGGTCACTCAGATCGTCGTCGGCGAGATCTGAAATCTCAGCCTGGCCCTCAGCAACCGGCTCTTCTTCAGCAGCAGTCTCTTTCTCTTCCTCGGCAGCGCTGGCGACAACAGCAGCACCGGCAGCACCGGCAGCACCGGCAGCAGCAGCGATTGCCATATCGGGAATCGCATCCGATTCTGCGTTTTTATCCGCAAAGCCGGTGCCAGTCTGTTCAGGCTTCGAAGCTTCCGCCTTGTCGTCGTTACTTCCCTTGCCACGGCGGGCCAGCATCAGCCCGAGCAGGAAGGCGAGCAAGGCAGCGCCACCCGCTCCGGCAAGGTAAGCAGGGTTGTTAAGCATCTGATCGACGATACCGGCCGCTTCGTCATCCTCGGCGGCCCTCTGATCCATCTGCTGCTGCATCAGGGCCAGCTCACGGTCTTTAAGCTCGATCAGTTTTTGCATTTTATCGAGCTGAGAGGCGACGGAATCGATTTTGTCGTTAAGCTCCGCGTTCTCCAATTCTACCCTGGCGACCGACTCCTGGGTCAGCAGCAGGCGGTTTTCCAGCTCTTCATTGCGCTCGGCTAGCGCCTGGGCAGCAGGCGTGTCTGCACCTTCAGCCGTCTCGCCACCAGCAACACCTTCGTCGCCACCAGCCTGCGACTGTTCGGCATCGCTCTGGGAAACCTGGGAAGCTGTCGCGACACTGGCAGCCTCGCCACCTTCTCCAGCCGCCTCCGGGGTTACCACCTTGAGTTGACTACCGGCTTCCTGCTCATCAGCACCGGCAGCCGCTGTTTCGACGGACTTCTCGCTGCTTTCTGTCGCTTTTTCAGTGGTCTTATCAACCGGTTCTGCGGCTGTATTGCGGGCACTCGCACGTCCTTCCCGCCAAACCTGAGTTTGCCGGCTTGCTTCCTGGCGCGCTTCTGCCGCCGAGAGCGCCTTGATCTCATCCAGGCTAGGCAGGCGCATCACTGTACCGGCCTTGAGGAAGTTAATATTGTTGCTCGGGAATGACTGCGGGTTCTTACGCTGCAACGCCAGCATCATCTGCTCGGGCGTAACGGACCTGTTGGGACGGTGTTCCAGTGCCAACTCCCAAAGCGTATCGCGCACATCCACGTAAACCTCCGTATTGGGGTTCACACGCGTCTGGATATTAGAGCTAGTGCCGGTCCCTGCAGTCGATGCTGAACCCGTCGCCGCAGAGGACGAGGACGAAACTCTCGATACAGGCTGGGAACTTTGAGTCGTGATAGGCGCCGAAGACTGGGCTGGAGTTAGGGTCTGAGAGCCCGGCGCAGGGGTAGGATCGAAAAGCGGCGGATCTAGCAGCAGGGTGTACTCTCGAACCAAGCGCCCACTTGGCCAGTTCACCTCGACAAGGAAGTTAAGGAACGGCTCCTTGATCGGCGTCGACGAGTTCAACCTGATGACACCCGTACCATTGGGGAGCACCTGGACGTCAAACTTAACGTCGCTCAGAAAGCGCGACTTACTGATGCCGGCCAACGAGAATTCGTCGATATCAGCCATCCGCGGCTGGATCTGAAGCGGCGACAGGTCCCGTACCTGCAGCAACTTGATTTCAGCATTAAGGGGTTCATTCAGCGCCGAATTTACCTGGATTGTTCCAAGTCCCAGAGCGTTCGCCTGAGTTGCGCTGAGAGCCCCGGCAACCGCGAGGCTTAAAGCGAGTTTGCGCAGCATCGATTACTTCCTTTATCAGGTGCGGCCTCTCCGACAAATATGCCGCCAAAATCAGAGAGTTGCGTTTCCAGCGTCAGAACCAAGTATTATTGATTAAGTCTCTATCGGTCAAGGCGCCTTTTAAACAGACGTTTGCCCGTGATCAGTTCCCTCTGCAGAACCAGCTGCCCGGGGAAGCTAAAGCGTGACCCTCAGCTTCCCGAGAAACTCATCAGCCATGCAGTTTGTGCCAGTGTTCAGCGATCTGAACCGCATTTAGCGCACTGCCTTTACGCAGATTATCAGTAACCGCACACAACCCGAAGCAGCTGTCACTGTCCGCTTCAAGACGCAAACGACTGACATGCACCTGGTCGCTGCCCACAGCACTGCCCACGGCTGTAACCGGCTTCCGATCTGAGCCGAGTATCACACTGTCTGCTTTAGACAGCAATCGACACCCCTGCTCCAAATCAACAGGGCGTGCAGTTTCCGCCTGCATCATCAGATTCACGCCGTAGAAAGATGGCACCTGAGCGACATGAACAACCACTTCCAGGTCTTCATCGTTGAACAACTCTTTCAACTCGGAAACAAAGCGGCGCTCCGGCTGTGACAGCCCATCCTCACCCAGCTCTCCGCTCTGCGGCAGCACATTGAACGCATACTGCACCGGGAAAAACTTTGCTTCCGCTTCGAGTCCATTCAGAAGACGTGCCGTTTCCGCGGCCAGGGCTTCCACGCCAGCGCGACCGAGCTCCGCCGCGGATTGCATCACGAATGCGTTCAGCTTCAGCAGCTGATATTCCGACTGCAGCGGCGCCAGCGCTAGGGCAGCAACGACCGCTGCCGGAGTCGGGCTGCCAACCACAGCACCAGGCGCAATATCAGCAAGACCGGCCCCGTTGATTTCGGGAACGAAAACGGGAACCGCAGCCTGTCGAGCCGGGTACAGGTCGATCACCAGCGCCGGACAATCCGCCGCCTGTTTGAGCTGAGTTTCGTCAAGTGCAGGATCGCAAAGAAAGATGATATCCAGGTCATCTTCCAGAACCTCCGGCTCAAACACCTTAACGCGCACGGAGCGGCCTTTGTACATCAGCGCACGCCCCGCCTCGTCCGGCTGATCGAACAGCTTCAGGCTGTCGATCTGAAACTCCCGGCCATCGAGAATCTCCAGCAGGTTTTCGCCGGTCAGGGTACTGACACCGATAATCGCTACATTCACAGTCATATAATCCGCAAGCTTTAGAAACGAAAACAGCCCGGCCAGTCAAAAACAGGCCGGGCTGTGATTTTAGCGCAATCGAGGCGTGATCAGCCTTCGATCAGGATACGCAGCATACGACGCAGCGGTTCGGCCGCGCCCCACAGCAGCTGGTCACCCACACTGAATGCGTTCAGGAAATCAGGCCCCATGCGCATCTTGCGCAGGCGGCCCACCGGAACGTTCAGGGTACCGGTGATCTTCGCCGGTGACAGATCAGTCATGGTCGCGTCACGCTCGTTCGGAACCACGCTGGCCCAGTCGTTGGCCTCAGCGATCATCGCTTCGATCTCATCCATCGGCACATCGCGCTTCAGCTTGACGGTGAACGCCTGGCTGTGACAGCGCATGGCACCGATACGTACGCAGGTACCATCGATCGGAACGGGGTTGTCGGAGAGGCCCAGGATTTTGTTAGTCTCAACAAAACCCTTCCACTCTTCCTTGCTCTGACCCATCTCGACCGCTTTGTCGATCCAGGGGATCAGGGAACCGGCCAGCGGCACACCGAAGTTGTCGGTGGCGAACTCGGCAGAGCGCATGGTTTCAGACACCTGACGATCGATATCGAGAATCGCCGATGACGGGTTGGCCAGCATCGCTTCGGAACCGGCGTGGATCTGCCCCATCTGCTTGATCAGCTCACGCATGTTCTGCGCACCAGCGCCAGACGCCGCCTGGTAGGTCATGGAGCTGACCCACTCGACCAGATCCTGCTTGAACAGACCACCCAGACCCATCAGCATCAGGGAGACGGTGCAGTTACCACCGACGTAGTTTTTAATACCCTTGCTCAAGCCATCCTTGATCACATCCAGGTTGACCGGATCCAGTACGATCAGGCTGTCATCGGCCATGCGCAGCGTGGACGCCGCATCGATCCAGTAGCCGTCCCAGCCCGACTCGCGCAGCTTGGCGAACACCTCGGTTGTGTAGTCACCACCCTGGCAGGAAACGATCGCGTCCATCTGCTTGAGCTCATCAATGTCGCGCGCGTCTTTCAGTGCCGGAATATCCTTGCCGATATTCGGACCGGCCGCGCCGACCTGAGAGGTGGTAAAAAACACCGGCTCGGCAATGTGATCGAAGTCCTTCTCTTCCAGCATACGCTGCATCAGGACCGAGCCGACCATGCCACGCCAGCCTACAAAACCTACACGTTTCATTCGTGCCCCCAATAGTATTGAGTTTCTTTTAATAACCTTGCTGTTTCACAACAGCCACCCGCGACCGAAGGCCAGATACAGGAACGGGACAGACCAACCTGTTAAGGTCGGGCCTGCCCCGTACCGGCCTGAGGCGGCGTGAAGGAGATCAGCCGCCCGGCTTTAAGCCAGGGCAGCGACTACCGCATCACCCATTTCGGATGTGCTGACCTCACGCATACCTTCGGACAGAATATCAGGAGTACGTAGCCCCTGATCCAGCACCTTGCTGACAGCCTGCTCAATGGCATCGGCCGCTTCGCCCTGATCCAGCGAGTAACGTAACATCATAGCGGCTGAGAGAATGGTTGCCAACGGGTTGGCCTTGCCCTGACCGGCAATATCCGGCGCGGAACCGTGGCACGGCTCGTACATACCCTTGCCATTTTTATCCAGTGATGCGGACGGCAGCATACCGATGGAACCGGTCAGCATGGCCGCTGCATCGGAGAGAATATCGCCAAACATGTTACCGGTAACGATAACGTCGAACTGCTTCGGCGCGCGCACCAGCTGCATAGCCGCGTTATCCACGTACATGTGGCTCAGCTCTACATCCGGGTATTCCGCTTTCAGCTCTTCCATGATCTCGCGCCAGAGTACGGTCACTTCCAGTACGTTGGCCTTGTCTACAGAGCAGAGTTTCTTGTTACGGGCACGAGCCGCTTCAAAGGCGACCCGGCCGATACGACGGATTTCGTTCTCGTCGTAAACGTAGGTGTTGTAACCCTCGCGGATGCCACCCTCTTTTTCACGCACGCCACGCGGTTTACCGAAGTAGATACCACCGGTCAGTTCACGCACGATGAGGATATCCAGGCCAGATACCACCTCTTCTTTCAGCGTGGAGGCATGCGCCAGTTGCGGGTAAAGAATGGCCGGGCGCAGGTTGCCGAACAGCTCCAGCTCGGAACGGATACCGAGCAGACCTTTCTCCGGACGAATGGCGAAGTCGGGGTTGGTGTCCCATTTCGGGCCACCGACGGCGCCCAGCAGGATCGCATCGGCAGCTTTACAGGCGGCCAGCGTCTCGTCCGGCAGCGGCTTGCCGGTCGCATCGATCGCCGCGCCGCCGAGGTGCGCCTCGCTCAGTTCCAGACCCAGGCTGAACTTGGCGTTGACGCTTTCCAGCACCTTGCGTGCTTCAGTAACAATCTCCGGGCCGATTCCGTCGCCCGGCAACAGCAGTACATTCTTGCTCATTATTCTATTCCTGAATCAGTTGTGAATGGCATCGAACAGCCAGGGCGCTTCCTGGCGGCGGCGCTCTTCGTAAGCCTTGATCGAATCAGCGTTCTGCAGGGTCAAACCGATATCGTCGAGCCCCTCCAGCAGACAGTGACGACGGAAGCCGTCAACCTCAAAGGCGAACTCTTCGCCCGAGGGAGACACGACTACCTGACGTTCCAGATCGACGGTCAGCTGATAGCCTTCGTTGGCTTCCACTTCCTTGAACAGCTGATCCACCTGGGAATCGTTCAGCACGATCGGCAGCAGGCCATTCTTGAAGCAGTTGTTGTAGAAAATATCGGCAAAGCTCGGCGCGATAACGGCGCGGAAGCCGTAGTCATCCAGCGCCCAGGGGGCGTGCTCACGGCTGGAGCCGCAACCGAAGTTCTCGCGTGCCAGCAGCACGCTGGAACCGGCGTAACGGGGCTGGTTGAGCACAAAATCCGGGTTCAGCGGACGGCCAGAGCAATCCTGATCGGGCTGACCTTCATCCATGTACCGCAGCTCATCGAACAGGTTCGGACCAAAGCCGGCGCGCTTGATCGACTTCAGAAACTGCTTCGGGATGATCATATCGGTATCGACATTGGCACGATCCAGAGGAGCGACAACACCGGTATGCTGGGTAAACTTTCTCATTTTTCCTGCTCCTCTTACTGGTTCATCAACTCGCGAACGTCAACGAAGTGGCCCGCCACTGCGGCAGCTGCGGCCATGGCCGGACTGACCAGGTGAGTACGACCACCGAAGCCCTGACGGCCCTCGAAGTTACGGTTCGAGGTGGACGCGCAGTGCTCGCCCTGGCCCAGCTTGTCCGGGTTCATTGCCAGACACATGGAGCAACCCGGCTCACGCCATTCAAGACCGGCTTCGATAAAGATCTTGTCCAGACCTTCCTTCTCGGCCTGCGCTTTAACCAGACCGGAACCCGGTACCACCAACGCCTGCTTAAGAGTCGCTGCGACCTTACGGCCCTTGACCACCTCAGCGGCAGCGCGCAGGTCTTCTATACGGGAGTTTGTGCAGGAGCCGATAAACACACGATCCAGCTGGATATCGGTAATCTTCTGATCGGCAGCGAGGCCCATGTACTTCAGCGCACGACGGATACCGTCGGCCTTAACCGCATCCGATTCCGCTTCCGGGTTGGGCACATTGGCGTCCACCGGCAGCACCATCTCCGGAGAAGTACCCCAGGTCACCTGCGGCTTGATATCTTCGGCACGGATCTCAACCACGTGATCGAACTCGGCATCCTCATCGGACACCAGGTCCTTCCAGGCTTCTACTGCGCGATCCCACTGTTCACCCTTCGGGGAGAACGGACGGCCACGGAAGTACTCGATGGTCTTTTCATCAACCGCAACCATACCGACGCGGGCACCCGCCTCGATCGACATGTTGCAGATGGTCATACGGCCTTCCACAGACAGGCTCTGAATAGCGCTGCCGCCAAATTCCATGGCACAACCGGTGCCTCCAGCGGTGCCGATCACACCGATAATGTGCAGTACCACGTCTTTAGCGGTGACGCCCGCACCCAGCTCGCCATCGACACGCACCAGCATGTTCTTCATTTTCTTGGCGATCAGGCACTGGGTGGCCAGCACATGCTCCACCTCAGAGGTGCCGATACCGTGCGCCAGCGCGCCGAAAGCACCGTGGGTGGAGGTGTGTGAGTCACCGCAGACCACGGTGGAACCGGGCAGGGTCATACCCTGCTCAGGCCCCACCACGTGGACGATACCCTGACGCAGGTCGTTCATCTTGAACTCAACAATGCCGAAATCATCGCAGTTGGAGTCCAGAGTTTTCACCTGAATACGGGACACCGGGTCGACGATCTGATCAACGCCGCCAGCGCGCTCGGTGGTTGGCACGTTATGGTCCGGCGTTGCCAGGTTGGCGTCGATGCGCCAGGGCTTGCGCCCGGCCAGACGCAGACCTTCAAAGGCCTGAGGTGAAGTCACTTCGTGCAGGATCTGGCGATCTATGTAGATCAGGGCACTGCCATCTTCGTTTTCACGTACCAGATGGGCATCCCAGAGTTTGTCGTAAAGGGTTTTACCGGCCATCAGCTTTAATCCCCGTATTCATTATGCTTTGACAGTGGCGCCATGCTAGTGCAGTTGCCCCTGGTAGACAAATTCATTATTTTCTCAAATTGAATTCCTTGTCGGAATAGCACGATGAACCCTCAACTCGATAACGCCACATTACAAGCCTTTGCCCAGGTAGCCGACAGCGGCTCTTTCTCGATCGCGGCGGAGAAACTGTTCCTGACCCAATCCGCGGTCAGCAAGAGGATAGCTCACTTGGAGGAGCAGGTTGATTGCCGCCTGTTCGACCGTATAGGTCGACGCATCACGCTAACCGAAGCCGGCAGAACCCTGCTGCCCCAGGCACATAAAATCCTCCACGCCCTAGAAGATGCTGCCCTGTCGCTGCAAAACCTCTCTGGCGAGGTCGCCGGCCCACTTTCACTGGCGGCCAGCCACCATATCAGCCTGCATCGCCTGCCGCCGGTACTGCGCGATTTCAGCAACCGCTATCCCGGCGTGGAACTGAAACTTAGTTTCGATGAGTCGGAAGCCGCCTACGATAACGTGCTCAACGGCGAGCTGGAGCTGGCACTGATCACCCTGGCTCCCAGCAGCGATCCGCGCATCCACGCCGAGACACTCTGGGTAGATCACCTGCAGTATGTTGTCTCCAGCGAGCACCCGCTGGCAAAGCTGGATCGCCCGAACCTCGAAGCGCTGACCCGCTACCCGGCTCTACTGCCGGCACCCACCACCTTTACCCACCAGCTGGTGAGGAACCAACTGTCAGAACAGGGACTCAAGCCCAACCTTGGGCTCAGTACCAATTACCTCGACACGATCCGAATGATGGTGCGCATCGGACTTGGCTGGAGCCTGCTACCGGAAACAATGATTGATGACGGCCTGACCCGCCTGCCGATCTCGAAGGAATCGATTCAGCGACCGCTGGGGCTTATCTACCACCGCGACCGTACGCTATCGAACGCCGCCCGCGAACTGGTCAACCTGCTGCGCCGCCACAAGGAGCCGTTGGCGTGAGCCGGGCTAGCCTTGCCCCCGGCCGGCACTGTAAGATCGCAGGTAAATTTTCCTTCGACGGAGAGCCCTGTGGCCGATGATCTGCTGAAGCTGATGCAGCAGTGGGCAAGCTATCTGGACAAACAGACTCGCGACGCCCCGGGTAGCGCGACGCCACCCTGGCAGACCCCTGACCCGCGTGAAGCCCCGTCGGCACCCCATGCCGAGCTGATCGCTTTACTGACCCGCCAGTCACTGGAATTCACCCGTTTTGCGGAGCAGGTGATCGAACTACTCGAACAGCAGGCCAGCCAGACCGAGCTGAGCGCGCTGATCAACCAGTTCCAGAACCACCTGCGTGAACTGACGCAGGAGTGGATACTGAGCCGCTGGCAATTGCCAGAGCAGCTTGGCGCCCTGTTCCGCACGCACAGCTTCCAGGATGACTTGCTGCTGGATAACCCATTTATTCACGGCCTTAAAAGTCTGCTGAACACACCGGATCAGCTGGGCCTGCAGCACAGCATGCAAAAACAGCTGCAAAGTGGCGTCGACCTCCTGCTCGAGTATGAACACGCCCTGCGTCAGTACAGCGCCCATTACGGCGAGATCAACTCCGCGGCTACCCGCAGCTTTCTTGACGCTATAGAGAACGCCACGCCGCCTGTGGAAAGCCTGGGCCAGCTGCACGACCTTTGGGTGGAAACCTACGAACAGCGTTATGCTGAAGCGATCGTCACCAACGACTATCGGCAGGCTCACGGGCGCATCAGCAATGCGGTGATGCAACTGCGCCTGTTTCTGCAACAGCTGCGCAATACCCAGCTACAGCAGCTCGGCATCCCTAACGAGGTTCAACTCGAAAGGATCCACCGCCAGATGAATGAGCATCGGCGCGCACTCAAGTCGCTGCGCCGGGAACTGACTGAATTGTCGTCATTGAAAAACGAAGTTGCAGAGCTGAAAAATCAGCTCAACTCCACCGCGTCCGCCCACAACGAAGACCGTAAAGACACGAGCGCCAGCTCAGTGAGCAAACAATAATGAAGGGACTGGACCTGTCAGCGGCCAAAATCCGCGAAGAGCTGCGCACGTTCAATCAGCGCCTGACACAAAGCTACGAGGTGCTGCAGCAGATCGAATCGATCGAGGTGGGCTCGACGCCGAGACGGGAGATTTTCACCAACGACAAAGTGCGGCTTTACCACTACGAAGCAGCCGAACAGGTCGACGAGACGCCGCGCCCGGCTGTGCTTATCTGTTATGCACTGGTCAACCGCCCCTACATCGCCGACCTGCAGCCGGACCGTTCCCTGATCGCCTCACTGCTTGAGCTGGGCATCAACGTCTACCTGATCGACTGGGGCTACCCTGAAGAAACCGACCGCTTTCTCGACCTGGATGACTACATCGAGGATTATCTCGACAGCTGCGTAAAAGCCTGTACTGCGGATGCTGGCACAGAAAAGGTCAACCTGCTGGGGATCTGCCAGGGCGGCACCTTCAGCCTCTGCTATGCCGCCCTTCACCCGGAACGTATCAACAGGCTGATCACCCTGGTAACACCGGTAGATTTTCAGACCCCGGATTTCACCCTCAGCCACCTGGCCAGGGAGGTGGACGCCGACCTGGCGGTCGAAACCTACGGCAACATCCCGGGCGAACTGCTGAATGACACCTACAACTCGCTGATGCCGATGCGCCTGGGTGTACAGAAAAACCTGGGCCTGCCAACCCAACTCAGCGACAGGGACAAGGCGCTGAATTTCCTGCGCATGGAGAAATGGATCAATGACGGGCCGGATCAGGCCGGGGAAGCGTTTCGAAGCTTTATCAAACAGTTTTTCCAACAGAACCTGCTGATCAAGGGAGAAGCGGAGATCGGTGAGCGGCGGGTGGATTTAACGGAGATTCACCACCCCATACTGAACATCATCGGCAGGCATGACCATCTCGTCCCGCCCTCGTCTTCACGAGCGCTTAAGGAGGCAACCTCCAGCACCGATTACCGGGAACTGACGGTCAACGCCGGCCATATCGGCGTCTTTGTCAGCTCCAAAGCGCTGAAACAGGTTCCCAACGCCATCGCCGACTGGCTTTCGGAGTAGCACCGAAAGCCCTGCCTGGCACACTAGGCTTTGTTTTTGCCTTCGTCCTTGGGCTTGTCAGCCGTTTTTGCCTGATCGGCACTTTCCGCGGAGCCCTCGGCGCCGCTCTCCTCACCGCGCGGGGAAAACATGTTCCACACCGCCATATTCTGATCCGCAAAACGGTTCATCATGGTCAGCGGGTTTGCCGCCCCCATCATGTTCTGCATCTGCTCACGGATGCGATCCTGATGCTCCAGAAACGCAGCAATGCTCTGCTCAAGATACTGGCTCATCATGCCCTGCATGCTGTCGCCATAAAAACGGATCAGCTGCTGCAGCACCTGGTTGGTCAGCAACGTGCCGTGACCTTCGGCCTCCTGTTCGGAGATGATCTGCAGCAGGATATTTCGAGTGAGGTCATTACCCGTCTTGGAATCCTGAACCTGAAACTGCTCGCCGTTAAGCACAAGCTGCTTCACGTCTTCCAGCGTCACGTAGCAGCTGCGGGAGGTGTCATACAGCCTGCGGTTGGTGTATTTCCTGAGAATGCGCACGTCAGTCTCCTTCATTGCCTCACTTTTACCTCAAGCCGTATCAGCTTTTCGGGTCATCTTTGCGCCCGTACTGACTCATCATGGTGAATAACATTTTCTGCAGCGCTTCCATCGATCCCAGCCCTGAGTTCATGTAGGGCTTGAACAGAGTCAACGGATCATAACCTTCGGCACCAGCATCCATCTGCTCTTTAATACGACTAACCATCTCATCCTGCAACGCACTTACATCGGGCAGGCCCAGCGCGCGACGAAGTTCTTCCGGGGTCATGTCTACATTGATGGTAAATTTCATTCCGAACTCCGCATTAGTCGTCTAACTGCTTGAACTATAGTATATGACCTGCAGTGCAAAACAACGTCACGCAGCATTTTGCTGCACTTTTTCCGGATGAATCCAGATTGTTGCCAGCACTATAGCAACCACGCACCCAACCGCCGCCATCAGGAACGCAGGCATACTGCCGCCCCAGGCCCAGATATAACCTGCAGCAACCGAGCCGAGAAAGCCTCCTGCCCCAAATCCCAGACTCGAGAAAAACGCCTGCCCCCGCCCCTGGGTTTCAGGTGGAAAGTAGTGTTGCACCAGGGCAATACCGACGATGTGCAGACTGCCGAAGCTGGCCGCATGTAACAGCTGGGCAAAGACAAGTACCACTGGCTGATCTGGAAAAACCGCTGTCAGCATCCAGCGCAACGCACTCAGCCAGAGACTGACCAGCATAATTACCCGATAGGACCAGCGCGCCAGCACCCGATGCATCCAGATAAACAGCACAACTTCGGCAATAACACCCAGCGCCCAGAGCAGCCCGATCACTCCGCGCTGGTACCCCATCTGCTCAAGCATCGGGCTAAAGAAGCTGTAATAGGGACCGTGTCCGAACTGCACAAGAAAACAGATAACGAAGAAGGCAATAACCTGAGGCTGACGAACGACAGCCCCGACTCGTGCAGGCTTCGTAGCACTAGAACTGACTGATACCGCCTTTTGCTGCACTACAAGGGTGTTAAGCCAGATCAGCAACAGCAGACCCAGCAGCACCAGGGGCAAGGCACGTATATTCAGCCACTCCATCAACCAGCCGGTCCCGAGCACGGCACCAATGAAGCCGACAGATCCCCAGACCCGGATGCGGCTGTAGCGGTGCTTGTCATCCCCCAGGTGTCGTAGCGTGACCACTTCAAACTGCGGAAGTATGGCATTCCAGAAAAAACTGAAGCCCAGTGTCACCAGGGCGATGTAAAGTGGCGTCTGCGCCCAGAACACCAGGACAAACACAACCCAGGCGCAGAACGAACCTATCCGCACAATCAGCATGCGCCGACCGGTCATGTCGGCCAGCCAGCCCCAGAGAGAGGGTGCCAGTATACGGGTCGCGTGCAGCATCCCCATCAGCACACCGATGGTCTGCTCGGTGAAGCCGAAGGAGCCCAGATAGAGGCTCCAGTACGGCACCAGCGCGCCCAGGAAAGCAAAGTAGAAAAGGTAGAAGCCCGAAAGGCGAACGCTAGGAATCAAGGCCGCCCCGTCACCCGGCTGCTAGGGCATCGAGAATATACTGCGGCAGCGCAAAGCTGGCCGCATGCACCTGAGGGTTGTAATAGCGGGTACGGATACCACTGACTTTGAAGCGGCGCTCCAGTTCGACAACATCAACCTGGCGCGGTGCGGCCGTATCGCTTGCCCAGGCGAACGTCATAATGCCACCGGCATAAGTCGGTACGGCCGCAGCGTAAAAACATTGATCGGCAAACAGCGGGCCCAGCCGTCTGGCGGTGGTTACCACCTCATCCAGCTGCAGGAAGGCCACACCGTTTTGCGCCACGAACACACCGCCGGGATTCAGACAGCGCTTGCAGCCCTCGTAGAAGGCACTGGTGAACAACACCTCACCGGGACCTACAGGGTCGGTACAGTCCGAAATGATGACATCAAAGGTTTTTGCTGACTCGCGAACATAATCAACGCCATCAGCAATAACCAGCTCCACACGCGGATCATCAAAGGCGCCAGCGGAATGGTTTGGCAGGTAACGCTTGCACATATCGATGACCGATGCGTCAATCTCCACCTGCGTCACGGCTTCGACCCTGGCGTGCTTCAACACCTCACGCAGCATGCCGCCATCACCGCCGCCGATAATCAGTACCGAGCGCGCAGAACCATGGGCAAACAGTGGCACATGGGTGAGCATTTCGTGATAAATGAACTCATCAGCCTCTGTGGTCTGGACAATGCCGTCCAGCGCCATCACCCGGCCAAAGCTTTCATTACGGAAGATGATTAGATCCTGGTGCTCGGTGCGGTATTCAAACAGCACTTCATCGATGTTCAGTGTCTGACCGTATCCGGCATGCAGGCGCTCTTCGAATTTAGCCATCACTCTCCACCCGCCCACGCTGTAGTTCGGTTACCTTGAGTTCCCGCGGCGCGAAGGCCGCTTCCAGTACGGCGATACTCTGCTCGGGGCGCGAATCGCCACACATGAACACATCAAAGGCGGCAAAATCCCGCTCCGGCCAGGTGTGAACGCTGATATGGGATTCGGCCAGCACGGCGACACCGGAGATACCGCCATTAGGCGTAAAATGATGCAGATGCAGGTGCAACAACGTCGCTTCAGACGCAACGACCGCGTCGCGCAGCGCATTTTCCATCCACTCCAGCTCGTCCAGACGGGAGGCACCGAAGAGGTCGATAATCAGGTGGGTGCCGGCGAACTGATAACCCTCGCGCTGGATAAAGTAATCCTTGCGCACCTCTTCTGATTCGGTATCCGGGCGCGAATCGCCGAGGCTGCCAGCGGCACGGTCGACAGGTTTCAGCATATTCATCCCTCCGAATCAGTCAGTCTGCAAACCCAAATACCGGCACTTCGCTTAGCGAAGCTCCGGTACCTGGCGCTCTACATCGCCATTCTGCGCACGGTCACGCAGCAGATGATCGAGCAGAGTGATCGCCACCATCGCCTCCGCGATCGGTGTCGCACGTATACCTACACAGGGATCGTGACGACCTTTTGTGACAACTTCGATAGGTTCGCCCTGGGCATTGATACTTTTACCCGGCAGACGCAGGCTGGAAGTCGGCTTCAGAGCGATACTGGCAAGGATATCCTGGCCTGTTGAAATGCCGCCGAGAATGCCGCCGGCATGATTGGAGAGAAAACCTTCCGGTGCCATCTCATCACGATGTTCGGTGCCCTTTTGCGCGACAACATCGAAGCCATCACCGATCTCGACCCCTTTGACGGCATTGATGCTCATCAGGCTGTGGGCCAGCTCTGCATCAAGACGGTCAAAGATCGGCTCTCCTAGACCCACCGGCACGCCAGAGGCAACCACGTTGATACGTGCACCCACGGAGTTACCCTCCTTGCGCAGCGCATCCATATACGTTTCCATCTCCGCCACCACCTCGGCATCCGGGGAGAAAAACGGATTGGTATTGACCACATTCCAGTCAAACCGAGCCATATCCACTTTCACAGGACCGAGCTGAGACAGGTAGCCCCGGACCTGGACGCCCATGCCAGCCAACACTTTTTTCGCAACGGCACCGGCCGCGACGCGCATGGCGGTCTCCCGCGCCGACGAACGTCCACCACCGCGATAATCACGAATCCCGTACTTCTGGCTGTAGGTGTAGTCAGCATGCGCCGGGCGGAACGTATCCTTGATGTTGCCGTAATCCTTGGAGCGTTGATCGGTGTTTTCGATCAGCAGCCCGATCGAGGTACCTGTGGTACGCCCCTCGAACACGCCGGAGAGTATCCGCACCTCATCCGCCTCGCGGCGCTGCGTGGTGTGGCGCGAGGTACCGGGTTTACGACGATCGAGCTCCACTTGCAGGTCGGCTTCGGAGATTTCGATCCCCGGCGGGCAACCGTCGATGATGCAGCCCAGTGCGGGACCGTGGCTCTCACCAAACGTGGTCAGGGTAAAAAGCTTGCCAATACTGTTTCCGGACATAGGTTCCTATTCCTGCCTGAGCACCAAAGGCCAGGTTCAATCAAATACTATCAGCGAACTGGCGCAATTCGGGCGCCGTAATGGTAAACACACCGTTTCCGCCAGCTTCGAGCTCCACCCAGAGCAGGGGCAGTTCTGGATACTGCTCCATCAGATGGATCTCGGAATTACCCACTTCGACCACCAGCAAGCCATCATCGCTGAGAAAGTCGCCGGCCTGACGCAGAATCTGGCGGGTAATATCCAGGCCATCTGGACCGGAGCCCAGCGCCAGCCCCGGCTCGTGCCGAAACTCCGACGGCATAGTGTTGAGATCCGCCTCATCCACATAGGGCGGATTACTGACGATCAGGTCATAACGTGTACCCGGTGCTATGCCGGCAAAGAGATCACTCTCGATGGCGAACACCCTGTCCTCGAGGTGGTGCCTAGCGATATTTCGCTGCGCCACCTGGAGGGCATCGGCGGAGATATCAACCAGATCCACCTCGGCTTCCTCAAAACAGCGCGCCATCGCGATCCCTATGCAGCCACTGCCGGTGCACAGGTCAAGCACACGATCCACGGGGCCGGGTCGCAGCCAGGGCTCGAAGCCGGTTTCAATCAGCTGCGCGATCGGCGAGCGCGGTATCAGCACACGTTCATCAACACTGAACGGCATCCCCATAAACCAGGCTTCTCCGGTAATATAAGGAAGCGGCTTGCGCTCCTGCACCCGCTGACGCAGGTATTCCAGCACACGGCGCTTTTCGCTGCGGCTTAATTTGGCATCCAGCACCTCAGGCCGGGTGTCCCAGGGCAGATGCACCGCATTGAGCACGAGTTGAACCGCTTCATCCCAGGGGTTATCGGTGCCATGACCGAAAAAAACGCCATGTTCATGAAACGCGCTGAGACTGAAGCGAATGTAATCGCGAATGCTATCCAGCTCGTCGAGCAGAGAAGCTTGATCCAGGTTCATGACAGGTCCGATAATGGAAGGCTTAACAGGCCGCACATGTTAATTAAATCGTACCCTAAACGCCATGTCTGATACCCCGCCAAACGACGCATCCGAATTTTTCCAGGCTGTAGCTGATGTTTCCCCGCTACAGAGTGACCGTGCCCGACTGCGCGGCAACCGCGTCCGCAAGCAGCGGAACGACGCCAGCGACTACCGTCGCCAGGCGGCGGAACAGGAGCCGGAAACTTTCGTTGACGGACTTTCCACAACTGCCGTCGAGATCATTGAATCGGAGCAGGATCTGCTGTTCGTTGGGCCTGGCATACAGATAAGAGAGATCAAAAAACTGCGCCGGGGCCATATCCCCTGGCAGGCGGGGCTCGACTTGCACGGCTATACTCTTGAAGCTGCGCGCGAAGAGTTGGCCCGTTTCATCAGAGACTGCAAAAACAATAGCCTGCGCTGCGTCCTGGTCGTCCATGGTAAAGCTTACTCCCAACCCGGCCAGCCCGCACTGATGAAGTCCCATATCAACGACTGGCTGCGACAACTGCATCCGGTGCTCGCGTTCTGCTCCGCGCAACCCAAGGATGGTGGAACAGGCGCGGTTTATGTTCTTCTGCGACAAAAAACCTAGCGCCAAAGTCTGTTATCTTTACCTTCGTGGCCCGATGTCGTAACTTAGCGCACTTTTTCACAGCTTAATCGAGAGAGACACTTCACCGATGGAATCAGAGATGCAAAACGCCTACGCCAAGATCATCGAGCGGCTCGGTGAGGATCTTGAACGGGATGGGCTGAAAGATACTCCGAAGCGTGCCGCAAAGGCGATGCAGTTCCTTACCCGCGGTTACCAGCAGTCGCTCGAGGAAGTGGTTAACGGCGCCCTGTTCCCGTCCGATAACAGCGAGATGGTTCTGGTAAAGAATATCGAGCTGTACTCGCTGTGCGAACACCACCTGCTGCCGTTCATCGGCAAGGCACACGTGGCTTACATCCCCAACGGGAAAGTAGTCGGCCTGTCCAAGATTGCGCGCATCGTCGACATGTTTGCCCGCCGCCTGCAGATTCAGGAAAACATGACCAAGGAGATCGCCGAAGCGATCCAGCAGGTTACCGGGGCCGCAGGGGTCGGCGTTGTGATTGAGGCTCAACACATGTGCATGATGATGCGCGGCGTCGAAAAACAGAATGGGGAAATGAAAACCTCCATGATGCTCGGCACCTTCCGCTCCAACCCGGCGACACGCAACGAATTCCTGTCACTGGTCAACTGAGACGAATTCAATCTCCCCCGGCTCTTCGCCCTGCTCAAACGCATCAAGCTGACGCCGCGCCATCTCCTGGCCGGCGTCTATGAGCTCCCCGGCACGATGAAACTCGTGAAAGCCGCCGATATCCTTGGGCACCCTGACCACCAGGTCCGGACTGTACCCGGCGATCTTGTACTTGGTCAGGGCGCTCTGCATCACTTCAACGGTACTCAGTAACACGCCGATCCTGCCGAGCCTCGTGGGCGACTGCTCATCCTGAACCTCCTGAAACTGAAGCTGCCGGGCAAGCGACAGACGCTGGGCATTCACATCAACCGCTATGATCAGATCGGCCTGCTGAGCTACGGCAGCGACGATCGGCAGCGGATTAAGAACACCGCCATCAACCAGAAGCCGTTGGTTCCAGCTTACCGGCGTAACGATTCCAGGGATCGCGATGGAGGCTCGCATGGCCGCGAGCAGACTGCCATGACGAAACCAGACCTCCTTGCTTGAGCGCAGGTCGGTGGCAATGGCCGTATACCCTATCGGCAGCGACTCAATGTCGGGGTCACCGATCAGATCACGAATGCGGGCGAAGACCTTGTCACCGCGCACCGATACGTTACGAAAGCTCAGATCGAGCAGGCGCACCACATCAACCCAGCTGAGCGTTTCTACCCAACGCCGGTATTCTGCCAATCCTCCCGCCGCATAGAGCCCGCCAACCACGGCCCCCATTGAACTTCCCGCTATACCGACAATCTCGTAGCCACGTGCCTCCAGCTCGGCGATAACACCTATATGTGCATACCCCCGCGCTCCTCCAGCCCCCAGAACCAACGAGACCCTTGCCATGCTCAGCCTCCTGACAGCCTGATCACAACAGCCAACTGCTTGCGCCCACCCAGAACCTCGGGCGACAGGGCACCAACACCATATGACTGAATCCTGTCGGCATCGACGCCTTCGGCGACCACCAGATCTTTCAGTCTGTCAGCAAACTCTTTGGACTGACGTAAGCCGAGTTCCATATCCCGACCCGCCTGATGCACCACCAGCGCAATGCGCAACGAAGACTCCTCACGCAACAGAGAGACCAGGCTTTCAACCGCCTGGTCGGGAGCCTCCGGCCAGCCGGGAAGCACCGTGTAGCCCTGCCGGGCGAGCACATCCACCCACTCATTTCCCGCGCTGGACTCGTCCACGACCCAATCAAGGTTCAAAAACATTCGTCCGTTACCCCGGCGCACCGCATAGACCACCAGGTAGTCATTTCCGCTACGTGCTGCCAGGTACCTCTGCGTCTCGTCGACACCGTAGAGACGCGCCGTTTCGAACAGATCGTTAGCCCAGATATTACTGGCCCCACACTGGCGCCCCTCACACTCAAACAGTATCTCTGCACCGTTTTTCAGCAATTGATCACGAAAATAGCGAAAGCCTGATTCAGGGGTTTCCGAGGAGGGCAGCTGCCAGGTTGTACGCTCCAGCACTCCGCTGAGACGCAACTCCCGGTCGGTGCGTATCAGACCGTTAATCTTCAGAACACGCCCCAGTATCAGCCGGTAATCGGGTGCATTCATCGAGCGTTCCTGAATCGCCTGGCTTCTGGGTACGGGCTCCAGCCAGTCCGGCAGGCCAGCCTGTGCAGACACACTGGCACAGAGAACTGAAAGAACCAGCAATAGTTTCAATCCAGCAGCGGATATTCGCATTGTCCCGTGCACTCCCTAGCGCTGTTGATAACGAATAGTACGATAGAAACGGTTAATCGAATCACTGACCGCATCCAGCTCTGATTCCTCCAGATGTGGATGATGCCCCCCCTTAAGCTCTACACGGTGAAGGTTATTGATAACACGCAGCCGCTCCCGCGACTCCTCGGTGGCAATCCCACCCTCGGTCAGACAGACCAGTACCGGCGGCCTGATTTGTGAGAGAAAGCCACGAACCTCGGGTTCTGTCAGGCGTGCCACTGAAGGCGCCAGAAGGCGCGGGTCATGAGACCAGACGAAGCCGGTCTCGACCTGTCGGGTTCCCCGCAACACAAGCGCTTTTGCCCCTTCATATCCCACCGGGAAGCGCCCTTTCATCCTGGCCTGGACCATTCGCTCCACATCCGAGTAAATGATAGACGCCCTCGACGGCGCTTTCCGCCACTCCAGCGCTTTTCCCATCTGAGCGGGCGCAGATTCCGGTGTCTGGCTCAGCGGCCCCAGACCTTCGAGCATCACAAGACTGACCACCGATTCAGGCGCCATTGCCGCCAACATGGACAGGATCCCGGCACCCAGCGAGTGACCCAGCAGATGCACCCGTTGCAGCTTAAGTTCGTGAAGCACCCCATACAGGTCAAGCACGTAATCCCAAATTGCATACCAGTCACCCTCCGCCCTCCAATCGGACAAGCCGTGCCCCGGCAGGTCCACGGAGATCACACGCTGCGCATTCAATCGCGGCGCCAACAGGGCAAAGCTGGCCGCATTATCCAGCCAACCATGGGCCGCCAGAACCACCTCCTCGGAACTGGAATCGCCATACTCCATGGCGGCAACAACTCGCCCATTTACCTGAATTTTCAGCTCTTTTACCTGCATCCCTTTTCCCCGCTGCACTTCCCCAAGCATACCCGATTCGTTAGGATCTCACACAGCAGCTTGCAAGGAGCCCCACATGCCTACCCTGGAACGCACCGCCGGCAATCGTGACCAGCGCGTTTTCTTTATCACCTTTACAGTACTGGTGCTGTTCGCACCGCTTTACTACCAACCGAATCTGGGAGGCGAAGGACTTTTCCTGCCCTACAACGCAAGTATCTGGACCGCTGCACTGCTGGTGCTTGCCCCCGGTCTGCTAAGCCTGTTTAGCAGAGACCGCGTTGTTATACCCCGCCATACCTGGCTGATCATGCTGTTCCCTGCAGGGCTGATACTCGGCGGATTTCTAACCGGCATCGATCGCCCATCGGAGTGGCTGATACGTCTCGGCGTCATTTCCGGAGGCATGCTGTTCTGGTTTTCACTCTTCCAGTACCGCCTTGATCGCCGACAGGTCGATGCGGCCATGTACCTGTTACTGGCAGGCATTATGGTGCAGGCGATGATTGGCCTGATCCAGGTGTTGCCCGACAACCCGCTACAGAAGTGGATTCCCTGGGTATCGGCCAAAACGGCGCCTGCGGGCATCTATCAGCAGCCCAACCTCCAGGCATCAATGATGGCAACGGGGCTGGCACTGGCACTGTATCAGGCTACCACCCCGGCGTTTTCGAAACTGAACTGGCCATTTCGCGCCCTGGTGTTCATGACCCTGTTTTTATGCAGCTGCAACACCCTGCTAAGCGGTTCGCGAGTCGGCCTGCTCGGTGGGGCGATAGCTGTTATTCTCATTTTGGCCGCACGCTACAGACAGCTTGGCCGGCGAAAGCTGGTCACACTGGGCATCCTTCTTGCCATTATTGGTGGTGCAGGTGCCGGCACTTCGATCAACTCGGGCGCCATTAAAGCGGTGTCGAAAATGGAACGACTTACAGAGGGGGAAGGAGTCAGCGCTGACGGGCGCCCGCATATCTATAGCATCGCCTGGCGCAACTTCCTGGCGGCTCCGCTGGAGGGCCACGGCATCGGCAGCTTCCAGAAGGTGTTCCAGGACGCGCGCCCCGACTATTACGTCTCGGTCCCAGACTACGTACTTCCCGACAAACGCTTTAGCCACCCACACAACGAACTGGCGTTTTGGGCCATCGAAGGCGGGCTACTTGCGCTGCTGTCAATTGCCGCAGCGGCAATAGCCGTTCTCTGGCAGCTCGTTCAGCAGGGCTGGCAGCGCGGCCTTGCCATGGCGGCTCTGCTCATCCCGATCACGCTACATACCCAGGTCGAACTACCCTTCTATATCTCCAACATTCACTGGATCGTCTTTTTACTGCTTCTATTTCTGGTATTCCAGGCTGGCCGACGCGAAAAAACACTCACTATGAGCGGTTCAGCACGCAGCATGGGTCAGGTTACAGCCCTGGTCGCACCACCACTGCTCATCCTGTTCCTGACACATTCACTGCTCGCCAATGCAGGACTGGTTCAGTTCATGCGCAGCAAAGGCACAGAGATCAAGCACCTCAACCCCGCCCTGAACGACTTTTATTTTCGCGAATCCGGGGAGTATTTCTTTCTGAGGACCCTGCTCTACGTCGAACTTCGTAACGGCGGGCACGAGAACACCCGGGCATTTATTGGCTGGGCCAACAACTTCCTGAGCCACATCCCCGACAAGCAGGCCTACCAGGATCTCGCTCGCGCCTATTTGCATGAAGGGAAAAAGGCCGAAGCCTTGGCTACCCTCGAAAAGGTGCATGCGATCTATCCTGATGATAAAAGACTGGCCCGTTTTACCGAGCAGGTAAGAAGTGGAGAAATCAAGGCTGCCAGCAGTGCCAACGGCGCAGCCAGCCAAGCCCGCCAGCCGGCCAGTCCAGCTCAATAACAGCCAATTCAGCCGGTGCAAACGTCCAGGGATGGGCGTTTGCACCTTCACACAGCAGGGCTGCAAGCCGGCCCACCAGCGGCTGGTGACCAACCGCCAATACGGTTAAACCTGCCTCGCCAGAGTCACCTCCACTGGAAGCACCCTGGCGGCTATAAGCAAACTCTTCAAGAATAGGTAACAGTGCTTTGGGTGCAGCGAAGGGCAACAGCTCTTCGACGCTACGCACAGTATCACTGCAGGTTTGCGGCAGCAGCAGCTCGGCTGTCTCCCTGGCACGACGCCAGGGGCTCGAAAGCACCAGGCTCACCTCGGAAAGCGCCTGTGCCAGGCTCTGATCAGGCTCTGCCAGCAACAAGCGGCCAGCCTCTGTCAGAGCCCTGTCCGGATCATCGTCACGCCCCGGCACAGCCTCGCTGTGGCGCATCAGGAGCAGGCGCAAGCTCACTCCCTGGGCAAGACAAACTCAACGTCGCTGGGCTGCTCGTTAAGCATCATACGACGCGCTACTTCATTGATGGGCGCATTTTCAAAGACAACCTGGTAGAGGCCATCCACCAAAGGCATGTAGACCTCTTTCTCTGCCGCCTTTTCCCGCACCAGTTTCAGCGTGTTGACCCCTTCCGCCACTTCACCGAGCGCTTCCACGGCCTGATCCAGCGTTTTGCCCTCGCCCAATGCATAACCCACCCGATAGTTTCGACTCAGCGGCGACATACAGGTCACAATCAGGTCCCCGACGCCGGCCAGACCAAGAAAGGTCATCGGGTTCGCCCCCATACTCACCGCAAAGCGACTCATTTCGGCAAGACTGCGCGTCAGCAGCATACTCCGGGTGTTTTCGCCCATGCCAAACGCGGCACTTAGACCCGCCGCGATTGCATAGATGTTCTTCAGCGTTCCGCCAAGCTCCACGCCGTAGGTATCGGTGCTTGCATAGACACGAAAATAAGGACTGTGCAGCAGCGCCTGGAGCCGGTCACGCACCTCCTCGCTCTCTGACGCAATAACCGTCCCTGTCAATTCACGACGCGCAACCTCTTTGGCCAGGTTGGGACCACTGAGTACGCCGATACGCGCCTGGGGCACCTCTTCAGCAAGAATTTCACTCATGAGACTGAAGGTACCTGCTTCGATACCTTTAGTCGTGCTGATCAGCATCTGCTGAGGCTTTACCATCGGCGCTATTCGGCGCATTACCGAGCGCACGGCACTGGACGGGATCGAGACAAAAATAATCTCAACTCCCTCAAGCGCCGCAGCCAGATCGCTGGTTGCAAGGAGGTTATCGGCCAGCATGTATCCGGGAACGTAGCGCGCATTCTCCCGCTCAGCGTTTATTTTCGCCGCCGCTTCAGCGTTGCGCATCCAGAGGCGGACTTCGACCCCTTTCTCCGCCACCATATTTGCAATAACTGTCCCGAAGCTACCGCCTCCCAGTACTGCAACCGGTGCTGTTTCCTTCATGAGCAACTCCCTCTTTACTCGATCTTGTCAAGCAGGCGATTAATTCCGAAAAAAGCCAGTTTAACGACCCCAAATGCCAAGATGGCAAGCCCGACAAACAGTAGCAGCTGCCGGATATCATCAGTGCGCTGATACCCGGCGAGCCCCACCGCTGCGAAAAAGGCGCTGGCAATGATCGCCAACAGATTGCTTATCCGTGCCGTGCGATGCCGATCCAACCCCATGCCTCCGATTTACCCCTGATGCCCTTTTTCCAGCGCCTGGTCTGAGTCTTCCGCCTTGATCTCTGCAGCCTTGGTATCTGAATCGACAGCCGGCTCACCCTGATCCGCGACTTTTTCGTCAGACGCTGCCGAATCGGTGCCATCGTCGGTCTCCGGCCCCTTCTCAGCAGCCTTGTCACCCTCCAAAGCCTCAGTGGGCTGCTCCGCTGCCGCTTTGTCATCAGTCTGGTCTGTATCAGGCTCTGCCGGCTTATCTTCCAACTTTGCTTCGGACGTTTCTTCAGGCTGCTCCTGGGAATGCTCTTCAGGCTTCTCTTCAGAGGTCTCTGCAGGCTTTTCCTCAGATCCGGCTTCAGACTTTTCGTCCTCTGTCTTCTGATCAATCTTGAGGTCTTTCACCGGCTGAAGCAGTTCCGGCTCCGGATGCACACACTCCAGTTTTACGCCGGTCTCCTCTTCTATCTGCGGAATCATGAACGAGTCATCCTCGCAGGCAAAACAGATGGACGCACCGGTGGCGCCAGCACGACCGGTACGACCGATACGGTGAACGTAGTCATCTGCATCATCCGGCAGCTGGTAGTTGATCACATGGGTGACGCCGTCGATATGGATACCGCGACCCGCCACGTCAGTGGCAACCAGAATCTGGATTTTGCCGCTACGGAAATCCTCAAGCGTCTTCAGACGTTTATTCTGGGGAATCTCACCAGACATCAGCGCCGCCCTGAGGCCGTCGCGACGCAGCTTCTCCGCCAGAGAACGGGTTTCGTGGCGCCGATTACAGAACACGATCGCTTTTTCTATGCCATGGGCGCGAAGGTAGTTGATCAACAGACGGTATTTCTCGTGACTGGAAACGAGGAAGACGGTCTGCGACACGTTATCCGTGGTCTTATGTTCGGCTTCGATCTCAATCTGGACCGGGTCCATGGTCCACTGTTGAGCCAGGCGCATGATGTCGTCGGTAAAGGTGGCACTGTACAGCAGAGTCTGACGCTCCGGCCCCTTGCGTGGGGTGTGGCGGATAATCGTGCGCACATCCGGAATGAAGCCCATGCTGAGCATCCGGTCGGCTTCATCAAGCACCAGGACCTCAACGTTATACAGGTCAACCTCCTTGCCGCGAACGAAGTCGATAAGACGCCCGGGTGTCGCCACCAGGATATCGACCGGCCCTTTAGCAAGATCCTTGCGCTGGCGGTCGTAATCCATGCCACCGACCAGGGAAACGGTGTTCAGACCGGCATATCGGCACAGTCCCTCGGCATCCGATGCAATTTGCAGCGCCAGTTCGCGCGTCGGCGCAATAATCAGCGCCCGTGGCTCAGCCAGTTTGCGTTCCCCTTCGAGCGGGAAATCAAGCAGGTCGGTGATAATGCCGATCAGGAAGGCCGCGGTTTTGCCGGTACCTGTCTGCGCCTTGCCGATAATATCCTTGCCTTCCAGTGCCGGCTTGATCGTTTCAGCCTGGATCGGTGTGCAATACTCGAACCCCTGATCTGCGATTGCATGCATCAATACGTCGGGCAGCGCAAAATCATGGAAGCGTTTCTTGCCTTCCACCGGTGCCACCTTGAAGCTGACCGGGCTCCAGCTCTGCTGAACCTGCTGACGCTTGTCTCCGCTCGGTTTACGGGAGCGGCGACGGCGACGCGGCTTGCGGCTCTTTTCACCCTCGGTCGGCGCGGAGTTTTGCTGGGTATGCTCGTCTGTACTCAAAGGTATACCTATGTAATTTATTCAATCAGTATGCGATGTCACGGCGGAACGGAGGCAATGAATTCAGTAGCAACTGCCCATAACGTCTCGTCACGATACGTCGATCCAACAAGACGATGGTCCCGCTGTCTTCCTCGGTGCGCAACAAACGACCCACCGCCTGAGTCAGGCGCATAGAAGCGGTCGGCACCGACCAGTCGGAAAATGCATTTCCGCCCTGCTGTTCAATCCACTCCGCCAGCGTGGCGTCCACCGGGTCATCGGGGACACCGAACGGAAGCTTGGTGATAATAACGTCGGTGAGGTATCCGCCGGGAAGATCCACACCTTCGGCGAAAGAGGCAAGACCGAAGATCACACTGGGGCTCCCCGCATCGATACGTTCGCGGTGAAGCCTCAGGATCTCCTGACGACTCTGCTCTCCCTGCGCTAACACCCTATTCTTAATGGATTCCGGCTGTCGTTCAAGGGCTGTCCGCATCTGGCGCCAACTGCTGAAAAGCACCAGGGCGGCTTTCGCATCGACCAGACGCCGGGTCAGAATCTCGGCAACTTCTTCGGTATGCGCCTGGGGATCACCCGGATCAGTTTTCATGGCCGGCACCTGCAGCACGCCCTTGGCATAGTGATCAAACGGGCTCTCCAGCTTTTCACAGGGGGTATCGTCAGGAAGCCCCAACTGGTCCAGCAACCTATCAAAACGCCCCAACGCAGTCAGTGTCGCTGAAGTGACGACCGCGCCAAAACAGACCTCCCAGAGGTGCTCCTTCAAGGTATCAGCCGACGAAACCGGAGCACTGCGCATCTCGAGATCCACCAGACCGTTATTGTCCAGTCGCGAAACCCAGCGAGCCGTCGGCGAGCGACCTTCCAGGTCTGGTGTGGCGAAACTTCGCGCCAGCCAACTGACCTGCTGCACCCGCCCCCAGACGCGCCCTATCTGCGGATACCAGCGTTCGGCAACGGAACGATCCACATCGGCGATCTCCCCCTCCATCGCCTCCCGCAGTACCGACACGACCTGCTCCAGCTGCTGCGAGACTCTCTCCGAAGCACTGGTCAGATCCCGACACAACAGACTCAGCGCTTCCGGCACTTTTCCTTTATGAAACCGGACCCGGTTCGAGCCCTCGGACTTATCGAACAGCGCGACCAGCATCGGCTCGACCTGCTCGATACTGAGCAAAGCGTCACTCACCGGGCGCTGCAGCCGCTCGGATGGATCCCGCAACGCCAGCGCACCTTCGGCCTCATCAATCAGGGCACCGAGCTTTTTCGGAAGACCCTGAAGCAACTTCTGACTCGCACCCACACGCATCGAAAACGCAAAATGACCACTGGCTTTATCCGCCAGATGGTGGCCCTCGTCGAAAACGTAGATGGTATCCCCGGGGTCGGGAAGAATCGCGCCACCGCCGAGCGCCAGATCGGAAAGCACCAGGTCGTGATTGGCAACTACGAGTTGAACCGTATCAAGCCGCTCCCGGGCCCTGTAGAAAGGACAGGCGGAGAAGTTCAGGCAGCGGCGGTTACTGCACTGCATATGATCGCTGGTCAACGGACGCCAGATCTGATCATCCAGCGTATCCGCGAGATTATCCCGGTCGCCATCCCACTGACCGGACGCGAAACGATCGACGAGATCCCGGTACAACGCCTTTATCGCAGGATCAAGCACCTCCGCTTCTTCATCCTCGTAAAGCGCCATCTGTCCGAGCTCACCCTGACGTTCCAGGTGCTGCTCAATCTTATTGATGCACAGGTAGCGGCCCCGCCCCTTTGCCAGCTGGAAATCGACCTTGAGGCCAGCATGCTCGATAACTTCCGGCAGATCCTTGTTGACCAGCTGCTCCTGAAGCGAAACCGTTGCGGTCGATAAGACGACCTTTTTCTTGCGCGCACTGGCCACCGGCAGGGTAGCCAGCAGATAGGCGATGGTCTTCCCGGTTCCGGTGCCGGCCTCCACTACAGTGACATGTTTTTCACCGAGGCGCTCACCCTTATCACCCATGCCAATGCCTGCCAGCCCCCGCGCAATCGTAGCAATCATCTGCTTCTGGGCGACACGTGCCTTCAGACCTTTGCTCGACAGAAACTGGCTGTACGCGGACTGAATACTCTTTTTTATTGCTGCATCCAGCAAACCTGGCACCTCCGGAACGAAACGGCGACGCATCATAGCAAGAGACTGGATATTTAGACAGATGCTTGCTTGACGGACAAAAAATACTGTATAAAACTACATGTACTGTATAAATAGACATACGACGATGAAACTGACCAAACGCCAAAGCGAAGTACTCGACTGCATCCGCCGCCATATCGACGAGACCGGTTACCCGCCTACGCGTGCAGACATAGCACGGGATCTGGGCTTCCGCTCTGCCAATGCTGCCGAGGAGCACCTCAAGGCGCTGGCCCGCAAAGGCGCTATCGAAATCATCCCCGGTACGTCGCGCGGTATTCGCCTGCCGGAACTGGAGCAGGAAGCCGCCAATGACGGCCTGCCGATAATCGGTCAGGTTGCAGCGGGTGAGCCGATCCTGGCGCAGGAACATATCGATAACTATTGCGCGATCGGCGCCGAGTTTTTCAAACCCAGCGCGGATTACCTGCTCCGGGTGCGCGGCATGAGCATGAAGAACATCGGCATCCTTGATGGTGACCTGCTTGCCGTGCACCAAACGCCGGAAGCACACGAGGGTCAAATTGTCGTCGCCCGGATTGGCGATGAAGTCACAGTTAAACGCTTTCACCGTGAAGGACGCATGGTGTACCTGATAGCAGAAAACGAAGAGTTTGAACCCATAGAGGTCGACCTTTCTGAACAGGAACTTCAGATAGAAGGCTTGGGCGTCGGTGTCATCCGACAGAGAGCTGACCTTTGAAGACCAGATGAGGTGCCAGCATGTACGCATCCGCGGTAGATTACGATTGCAATTCGCACAGCTCCACGCAACCCATCAACACGGGGCGCGTAACCGAAATCATTCAGCACAACAGCGAAGTCTCGCTCTCGCCTCTACTACTGCCAATGCTGGCTCAGTTGAGCCAGCAGGAACGCTGGCTGGCGATCGTGAACGCACCCTCCGAGCTGACACGGGAATCGCTGGCACAAGCCGGAGTCGACATTCAACGACTGTGGCTGCTCAAGGCCAATGACAAGCACTCGACGCTGGACCTGGCGCGCCGCGCACTGGAGGCACGCACCTGCCACGCAGTGGTATCCTGGCACGAACAGTTAGACGAAAGTGGCTTGACCCAACTGCAGGAATCCGCAGCGAGGAGCGACACACAGGGGATAGTAGTGAGAGGCTGCTAAGCTCTCACCCAGATAAAACTCAACATTCCCTCAGGCTGAACCGGATACAGCTCAATAGAAACGGCCCTCTCATAGACACCCGCCAGGAGCTGGTACGAGGGCCATACTTACCTCACCACTCCAGCATGGAGCTGCGCAACCTTTCCACAAGCCCGTCCAGCTCATTGAACCACTGACGATACTCAACCAGCAGCTGCGGGTCTTCCGAGTGATCAGGATTGACTTGCACCACATGAATCTCAGAAAGACTTTGAGAAGAGTCGGAGCGCTTCAGATGCTTGTCTGTCGCTGACCAACAACCGGCGTATGCCCTGTTGAGGCTGTTAATCCAGCCTGCGGGGCTTTCCGCCAGCTGCGCCAGCTCATTCACCTCTGGCGACTCCTGACCGGTCGTCTCCAGCAGTTTCTGCAGATCAGCGATAGTATGAACCGCCTCAACATCCAGCCGGTAACGCTCACCAATCTCGCGAAGGAAGGAGCGCACCGCACCGATCAGATGAAACAGCACCGACTCGTTGTAGGATTCAACCAGCCCATGCTTGTTCCAGCTATTGGAGTGCTGGGCATGCTCCAGCGCTTCCAGGTGAAGTCGGACAAAACTGAGCTTTTGATTCGTCCGCGATAAATAGATGTCGCTCATCCAGCCACTCCTTGAAGCTTATTTCTTTTTACGTGCGTGTTCGGTGCGCCACTGGCCATCAACGTAATACGCACGCCAGCCGGTAGCTTTACCATCCTTTTCCGACATCACGTATTGCTCTTTGGTCTTGCGGCTGTAACGAACCACTGCAGGATTGCCGTCCTCGTCCTTTTCCGGCGCTTCAAGCAGGTAATGATACTTGGCATCGATCTCGCTACGGTGCGGCTTCAGCTCGGACACCAGCGGTGCACGGGTTTCACGATTCTTCGGGAACTGGCTGGCGGCCAGGAACAGACCACTCGCACCGTCACGCAGCACATAGGTATCATCCACCTTCTGGCATTGGAGCTCGGGCATCGGCACCGGATCGATCTTTGGTGGTGCCACCTCGCCGTTCTTCAGCAGCTTGCGGGTGTTCTTGCAGTCAGAGTTGGTGCAGCCAAAGAACTTGCCGAAACGGCCGGTTTTCAGCTGCATCTCCGATCCACACTTGTCACATTCGATCACCGGGCCATCGTAACCCTTGATCTTGAAGCTGCCTTTCTCAACTTCGTAGCCCGCGCAATCCGGGTTGTTACCGCAGACGTGCAGTTTGCGCTCGGTATCCACCAGATAAGAATCCATGGCGGCACCACAGAGGTCACAGCGATGTTTGTTGCGCAGGATGCGGGATTCCTCTTCGTCATCACCATCGACACTGACAACTTCATCGCCGGGAATCAGATTGATTGTCGCCTTGCAGCGCTCTTTCGGCGGCAGGTTGTAGCCGGAGCAGCCGAGGAATACGCCCGTACTTCCGGTACGGATCATCATCTTGCGGCCACACTCCGGACAGTCGATATCGGTCGGCGTCGGCGTATTGGGACGCATACCCTCTTCCGGGTCCTGGGCGTGCTCAAGCTTATCGACAAAATCGGTATAGAAGCGGTTTAACAGCTGCTTCCAGTCCATATCTCCCTGCGCAACTTCATCGAGATACTCCTCCATCCGGGCGGTAAAACCGTAGTCCATCAGGTCGGAGAAGTTCTCACCAAGGCGCTCCGTGACGATATCACCCATTTTCTGGGCGTAGAAACGCCGTCCCTGGACATCGACATAGCCACGGTCCTGGATGGTGGAGATGATCGACGCATAGGTGGATGGGCGGCCGATACCGCGCTTTTCCAGCTCTTTGACGAGACTGGCTTCGGTGTAGCGTGGCGCAGGTTTGGTAAAGTGCTGCTTGGGATCAAGCGCTTTTAGCGCAAGTTTGTCGCCAGGCTTCACGTCCGGCAGGATCAGATCCTCATCATTCTTGCCCTTGCTGGACATCACGCGGGTATAACCGTCGAATTTGAGGATACGTCCCTTGGTGGACAGCTCGAAATCACCGGCCCGGACCTGCAATCGTGTGCTCAGGTAACGCGCCGGCAGCATCTGACAGGCGATAAACTGGCGGCGAATCAGGTCGTAAAGACGTACCGCGTCATGGTCCATGCCCGCCAGTGATTCAGGCTTCATATTTACGTCGGATGGTCTAATCGCCTCGTGCGCTTCCTGGGCACCCTCCTTCGAGCTATATCGAACGGGGTCCTGCGGCAGGTAATCATCACCAAAGGACTGTTTGACGTACTCTCGGCAGGCTTCCACGGCCTCATTGCTCAGGTTGGTGGAGTCGGTACGCATGTAGGTGATGTAACCGGCCTCATAGAGGCGCTGGGCGAGCGTCATGGTTTTCTTTACGCCGAAGCCAAGACGGGTGCTCGCCGCCTGCTGCAGGGTCGAGGTGATAAACGGCGCCGACGGTTTGCTGCTGGTCGGGCGGTCTTCACGATTGAGCACCTCGAAGGAGGCATCCTGCAGCAGCTTGAGCGCCGCCTGCGTCTGCTCTTCGCTGGTGGGGCGGAAATTGGCGCCCGACTGTTTCAGGACCTGCAGACGCAGCGCCTCCTCGTCGGGGGTCAATGCATCGGCGTGAACTTCCCAGTACTCTTCAGGCACGAATGCGCGAATTTCCCGCTCACGCTCCACCACCAGCTTGACGGCAACAGACTGTACACGGCCGGCAGAGAGCCCACGCGCCACTTTTTCCCACAGCAGCGGTGACACCATATAACCCACCACCCGATCGAGAAAACGACGCGCCTGCTGAGCATTGACACGGTTCAGATCGAGCTGGCCCGGCTCTTCGAACGCCTCTTTAATCGCTTTCTTGGTAATCTCGTTGAACACCACACGGCGGAAACGGCTATCGTCACCACCGATCGCTTCACGCAGATGCCAGGCGATCGCCTCCCCTTCGCGGTCCAAATCCGTTGCGAGATAGATTTCATCAGCGGAGCGCGCCAGCTTTTTCAGCTCATCGACTACCTTCTCCTTGCCAGGGAGGATTTCATAGCGCGCATCCCAATCTTTTTCCGGGTCCACGCCCATGCGTGCAACCAGCTGCTCGCGGGCCTTGCGCTTTTTGTACTCGGCCTTGTCTTCCGGCGACATCTTACGCGTCAACGCCGCCTGCTTCGCGCGTTCCTTGGGATCGCTCTTGGCGGCACTGCCGCTGGTCGGCAGGTCGCGAATATGGCCAACGCTCGACTTAACCACGTACTGACTACCGAGGTATTTGTTAATCGTTTTCGCCTTGGCTGGCGACTCCACAATAACGAGCGTTTTACCCATCAAAAAATATCCTTAAACAAACTGGTCGGGCCCCGGAATATGCGTGCATATATAAGTGTTGCCTGAACGGGGGTCAAGCAAAGGCTAACTATCCGCTAGCACAACGATAAGCTGGTAAAGGGCTCCAGCGTCGCAAAGTAAGCGCGCGCACTTTATACTTCATAGCGCTAACTGTCTCTTTTTTCAGAGTGCCAAAGTTGATGCTGTCAGACAATCTGTTGTATGTCGTACTGATCGGCCTGGTCGGAATCGCTGCGCTCGCGGCAAACTATGTCATCACCTCGCGAGAAGCACAAAACAAGTTTCGCGCTGACCGGTTGAAGTGGTTGAAAGAGCAGTCCGAGCATACGCTCCATGCCCTGGGCGTGCTGAAGGAGATCGGCTGCCGGCCGGATATCGTCGACAAATTGAATCAGCACGCCATGTCCCTGATCGAGGAGATCAGCGCTCTCGCGCCGGATTCAGACCTCATGGAGGAGATCGCCCGCAACAAGGAATCCACCGACCGGATCAAGAAGCGTCCACAGGGGTTTGAAAGCGACCGCGCCGTTCGACGCGCCCAGATCTATCTCAACTTCGCCGAGAAGCTGCTGCTCGAAATGGGTAAAAAGGGACGCCTGACGCCCCAGCTTGCCCAGGCGTACCAGCAGGAGCTTTACTGGCTGAACGTTTCCATGGTTACCGAGGCACACATCACCCAGGCCGAGAGGCTGCTGAAGAACGGCGAGAAACACGGCGCCCTGGCCCACTACAAACACGGCAAGGCGGTTCTGGTTCGGGCAACGATTCCTCAGCAACAGAAACAGCCGTTACAGCAGCGGCTGCAAGCGGAGATCGACAAGCTGCAACCGAAACGCGATTTCGGCGCCGGCGCCCTCGCCGACTCCCTCGACGATTACCTCAACCAGTAAGTCATTACCCTGCTCCAGTCGCAGCGATTCTTATACGCGCGAGAACCTATACCCGCTCAAAACGGGCCACCTGCTCACCACTTGCCAGTGTCACCTTCTCGGTAAACATATCGAACGGCCGCACCCAGAGGCCATAATCGCCGTAAAGCGTACGATAGACCACCATCCACTCTTCGGTTTCAGAGTGCCGGGCAACGCCAATAACTTCGTAATCCTTGCCCTTGTAATGACGATATATGCCAGGGCTAAGCTGCTGCGGATCCATCTCCACCTCTCCTTTCACACTTTTGCCTCAATCAGTGGATCGATGGCTTGTTTGATCTGCTCGAGTGAGCGCTCGTCTTTCTCTTTCCAGAACACGCTCAGGTGAATCGGCGTCGACTCCAGGGCCAGGACGTCCTCCGGCAAGGCGGTAAGCGTCTGGCAGAGCCGCTCAAGAGCAGCCGGTGACAGGCTTCCCTCCCCATTGATCCAGCTCCAGCCATCGATCAGTCCCTCGGTTGCCAGCGTCTCGGCGCGACACACCTGCCAGCTCCGCCAATCACTTTTCTCTTTCCCGCTCAGGTTGGTACGCAATTGGCGGTAAACGGGAACACTGAGTGTCTCAGCCTCCATTTCGCCTCGCTGACGCGGCAGGTTAAGCTGTGCAATCTGTACCTGAAACCCCAGCCCACGCGCCTTCAAACGCAGCTGAGCCTGAAAACGTTCTCTGGGAGAGGGCATGACCCACATCACGGATCCGATCAGAGAACTCACCACCAAAGTGATGATTAACCATTTCATGGTGTTATCCTGTAAGTGAAACTAATAAAAACCAGGCGCAGTCCGCACCTGGAGTCTTGGCAACAAGGAGCCCTGACTATGGCCCGATACACCCGCATTTTGCTCGCCGTTGACCTGTCCGAAGAGTGTCCCCAGCTTTCAGACCGCGCTGTGGAACTTGCCCGCCAGAATCAGGCTCAACTCAGTCTGATTCATGTGGTAGAGCCGCTGAGTTTTGCCTATGGCGGCGACGTTCCGATGGACCTGTCCACCATCCAGGAACAGCTGGATGAACACGCCCGCAGCAAACTCAACGCCTATGCAGAGCAACTTAGCTACCCGGTCGACAAAAAGTTTGTCGTCACCGGCAACACAGAAACCGAGATTCATCAGGTCGCCAGCAACGAGGAAACCGACCTGATCATCGTAGGCAGTCACGGCCGTCACGGCCTCGCACTGCTGCTCGGCTCCACCGCAAACGGTGTTCTCCACGGCGCACCCTGCGATGTGCTCGCCGTGCGCGTTCACCAGGAAAAAAACAAGTCCTGATGCTTGCCAGGCCGGGTCAAGACCCGGCCTGCATCTCCTCCAGCTCTACCCAGCGCTCCATCAGCGCCTCGAGCTTCTGCTCCTGCGCGTGCAGCACCTCAAGCCTGGCCGTCACATGGGTGTGGTCCTGGGCGTAGAAATCCGGCGCACCGGTCTCCTCCTGCAACGCCTCCAGCAAGGCTTCCGCCTCTTCCATCTGTGCCGGCAGGGCATCCAGCTCGCGCTGCAGCTTGTAGCTGAGCTTCTTGGCCCCCTTCGGCTTTTCAGCTTTCGCCTGGACCGGCTTGGCGCTATCCGCCTCTTTAGCCACAGGTTTCACCGAATGAGTGGCTGCCACCGCTCGCTGGCGCAGCCAGTCCTGGTAACCACCCACATATTCGGCCACCCTGCCATCACCTTCGAACGCCAGGGTGCTGGTGACCACGTTATCAAGGAAACGTCGGTCATGGCTGACCAGCAGCAGGGTTCCCTCGTAGCTGAGCAGGATCTCTTCGAGCAGCTCCAGTGTTTCCATGTCCAGGTCATTGGTGGGCTCATCGAGCACCAGCAGGTTCGCCGGCTGACTGAACAGTCGCGCCAGCATGACCCGGTTACACTCGCCACCTGAAAGCGCTTTGACCGGCGTGCGCGCACGCTCGGGGCTGAACAGGAAATCCTGAAGATAGCTGATGATATGCCGGTCACGACCATTGATCGTGATGCTTTCACGGCCACCGGAGACGTTGTCGATGATCGACTTCTCCGGGTCAAGCTGCCCGCGAAGCTGGTCAAAATAGGCCACCTCGAGCTTGGTGCCCATCCGCACCTTACCCTCATCCGGCTTCAGGTCGCCGAGCAGAATTTTCAGCAGCGTACTCTTACCGGCACCATTGGGGCCGATCAGACCGACGCGGTCACCGCGCTGAATCGCCAGGGTCAGATCACGAACGATAGACTGGCCTTCGTAACTGTGGGAGACATGCTCAAGCTCAACCACCAGCTTGCCGGATTTGTTGGCATCCTCCAGGTTGAACTGGGCACCGCCCTGACGTTCTCTGCGTTCAGAACGCTCCTGGCGCAGTTTCTTCAGCGCCCGGACACGGCCTTCGTTACGGGTTCGCCGCGCCTTGATCCCCTGTCGGATCCACTTCTCCTCCTGCGCCAGTTTCTTGTCGAACTCGGCGTTATGGCGTTCCTCCTCCTGAAGCAGCGCCTCCTTCTGTTCCAGATAGCGGCTGTAGTTACCGGGGAAGGAGGTCAGATGGCCACGATCAAGTTCGATAATCCGTGTCGCCAGACGGTCTACCAGGGCACGGTCATGGGATATGAACAGCACGCCGCCGCGGAAGGCCAGCATCTGCTCCTCAAGCCATTCGATCGTTTCGATATCGAGGTGGTTGGTCGGCTCGTCCAGCAGCAGGAGATCCGGCGCCTGCACCAGTGCAGCACCCAGCGCTGCCCGGCGACGCCAGCCACCCGACAACTCGGCCATTTTTTTACTGCCCGGCAGCGACAGCCGGTTCAGTACCGTTTCGACACGCTGCTCCAGATGCCAGCCGTCCCGTGCTTCCAGTTCGTGCTGCAGCTGCTCCAGCTGCGCCAACGAGCCCTGATCCTGGTTATGCACAAGCGCTTCATATTCATTGCGCAGACGCACCACCTCGGAAAGCCCCGACATGACAACGTCCTCGACCAGGCGGTCATCGGCCGCGGGGAGCATCTGCGGCAGCTCGGCGATGCGAACGGCAGGATCTTTCCAGTACAGGCCGGAATCGGCCTGCTGATGTCCAGCAACCACTTTCAGCAGCGTAGACTTGCCCGCCCCGTTCAACCCCACCAGAGCGACACGCTCACCGGGCTCGATCTGCAGATCAACGTGATCGAGCAGCGCGCGTGTACCAAAACTCACACACAATTCATCAAATTTAATCAGTGGCATAAAACGTCATGCACTCTTTTCAGGTTCAAGCGGGCTAGTCTACCTGAAACCGCCCATCGAAATGAAAAAGCCTCATTTCTCGAAAATTTGCTGCAAGTCACGTTAGACTGGCCTTAACAGCAACCGACTTACCGCCAGAGGAAGGTCCGTATATGACACGCCAGAAGCTGCTTCCCGTGTTCTCCACTCTTCTGCTTCTAACCTCATTGTCCACCCAGGCCGCCCTGACACCCCAGCAGGAAATCTATCTCGATACGCTGAAAGCCGCCCAGAACGGCAAAGATGAAGAGGTCAGCAGCGGTCTCAAGCAACTTGGCGACTATCCTCTGAGACCCTACATATTATATTCGCAGCTAAGATCTCGGCTCGACAAGCTCAGCGCCGAAGACGCCCTCGATTTCAGTGCGCGTTATCCGGATATTCCGATCGAAGGCCGGCTGCGCTGGGCGCTGACCACCTCCCTGGGCGAGCGTGGCGACTGGAGCGGATTCCGGGAGCTTTACAGCACGCTGAACAACCCCAGCACCGAGCAGCAATGCTATGCCGGTCGCGCAGACCTTGCCGAGGGCAAGCGTAAAAGCGCTTACTCGCTGGCTGCCCGGTTGTGGGTTGAAGGTCACTCCCAGCCCAATGCCTGCGACCCGTTATTTGACAGCTGGATGAAAGCTGGCGGCCTGCAGGATCAGCACGCGCTCACCAGAGTACTGGAAGCGCTCGAATCCGGTAACACCTCGCTGGCAAAGTACGCCGGACGCAAAGCCCAGGGGGCAGCGACACAACAGCAGATCGCCTTTGCCCAGGCACTGTTCGAAAATCCTCGTCAGCTGCTTGAAAGCCCGGCGATTCTAACCACCGGCAACCCGGAACACCGGCGCCTGCTGATGCTTGCCGTCAACCGTTTGCGCCGCAGTGATCTGGACGCAGCCATCGACCTCTGGGTACGTGACCGCGAGCGGCTGAACGTTCCCGCTGAAGAACAGTTTGACCTGACCAACCGCCTCGGCATCTACAAGGCGAAACGCTTCAGCCCTGACGCCGACTCGGCACTGGCCCGTCTCGATCCGGACTTCAGGGTCGAGGAGCTGACCGAATGGCGAGCACGCCTGGCCATGACCCGTCTCGACTGGCCCGAAGTTGAGAGACTGATCAGCAAACTGCCGCAGGAGCAGCGTCTGCACGAACGCTGGCAGTACTGGCTCAGCGTTGCCCAGCGCCAGCAGGGTAAGCCGGTTGACGCGCTACTGAAACAGCTCAGTCAAGACAGAACGTTTTACGGATTTCTGGCGGCAGAGGTAAGCGACGCCCCGTTTTCGCTTAATCATGAAGCAGCGGATCTGGATCAGGCCACGTTACACCGCCTGGCCGCACTACCCGCCTTCCAGCGTATTCGCGAACTGTATGCCGTTGGCAGGCTGTATGATGCCCGCTCTGAATGGAACGCAGCCACCCGGAATCTGCCCCTGTCCGAGCAGCACCTGGCCGCACACCTGGTTAACCGCTGGGGCTGGCATACCCAGGGGATCCGCGGCGCCATCCAGAGCGAGCAGTGGAACGATCTGGATATTCGCTTCCCCGACCCGTACCGCACCCTGTTTGATACCGCTGCCGAACGCAACGGCATCACCAAAACCTGGGCGACCGCCATTGCCCGTCAGGAAAGCGCTTTCTGGGTGCAGGCACGCTCACATGCCGGCGCACGCGGGCTGATGCAGCTGATGCCTGCGACGGCCCGACAGACCGCCAAGAAACACAGCCTGCCCCTGAACGGAATCGGTTCACTGTATGACCCGGAAACCAACATCAACCTGGGCAGCGCCTATCTCGGCGAAATGTACCGCCGCTTCAACAGTAACCGCGTGTTTGCCACCGCCGCCTACAATGCCGGCCCGCACCGGGTAAATCGCTGGCTGGAAGCGCGCGGGGATCTGCCGCTCGATATCTGGATAGAAACCATCCCCTTCGATGAAACGCGCAACTACGTGCAGAATGTCCTCTCGTTCGCCGTCATTTACGACCGTCGCGCGGGACGCAAGGCGAGTCTGCTGAGTGATACCGAGAAAAAACTGCTGGCATTCAACCAGCTGCCCTGAACAGGGTTCTAGCAAGGGAAGCTATGAACAAGTTCATGGCATCTCAGGCTTACAGGCTGGTTCACTATCAAGGCGGCCTTTTGCAGGCGTAGTGGCGCTACGGCAAAAAAGTCCAACGCAGAGAGTGGACCAGCCTGCAAGCCCCGAAGGGCGCGGCATGAAGCACTCATCTACGGCGTTGAGCTTTTTGCCAAGGGCTACGGCCAAAGTCCCCGGTATTTTGGGATTGGCTACAAAACTCGCCTTGTAACTGGACACTTCATGCCACGCTGAGACGCTATAGGCTTAATCATAGCTTCCCTGGGCATCAGCGTCGGCCAGACCTTGCAGAAAAGCGCGAAACTGAACCTCATCGAACGGCCAATTGAGCTCCTGCCCTGAGGCAGGGGCTCTGATGACCGGTATCCGCGTGGCATAACGCTCCATCAGCGCATCATCAAAGGCGATATCCACCAGATCAACCTCAGCATCACCGGGTTTCAATACGGCCAGCAACACGCTGACGGCCTGTTCGCAAAGGTGGCATCCATCGGTGGTCATTAATTCCAGGTCGGGCATCGCACTCGCTCTTTCGGGCCTGCAAAAGCGCTCAGGGTAACGCGCTTTAACCCGTCGGGCGACTCCTTGAAGCTTTCTCATACAGAGAAACAACGAATTTTTTTGCCCCAGGCCGCCAGAATAAAACTTTCTGCAACAAGTAGATGCGACCCTAACGCATAGTGCACTGCACAATTATCGGATCAACCATCGCCCTTTGGTGGTTGCTCTCGATGTTGGCTGAGTCTATGCTCAAAAATCGGTCGCCGGTTCGGGGGGACAGCCCGCGGTGCCGGAGACAGCTTATCTATACCCGTATTGGAGTCGGCATACCTATGGATAAAAAAACAGAGAGCGGAAACTATTCCATCGATCCACAGGAATTCATGAACTACGTTGCACACGAGACCAACAAAGTACTGGAGATGTTTTCCGCCTCGGGCGGTGATGACATCTTCCGTCAGTTCACTCAATCCTGGACCGAGCTGGCAACCCGCTCACTGGAAGACCCTACCGTCTGGATCAAAGCCATCACCGACTACCAGCAGGCGCAGTTCAGCCTGTGGCGCAACCTGTTGAACGGAAACACCAGCGACACGCCTGTCGCCCAGCCCGAAAAAGGCGACCGCCGATTCCAGGGCGAAGAGTGGTCAAAAAACCCGATTTACGATTACATCAAGCAGTCCTACCTGCTGACGTCTCGCATGCTGGTGGATATGGCCTCCAACGCCAAACTGGCTCCATCCGAACAGACCAAGCTTGAGTTCTATACCAAGCAGTATGTCGATGCACTGTCACCGACCAACTTCGCGTTTACGAACCCCGAAGTGATGCAGCAGGCGATGGAAACCAAAGGCCAGAGCCTCGTTGACGGCCTGCGCAATCTGCTGGCGGATATCGAGAAAGGTCGCATCTCGATGACCGACGAAACCGCCTTTGAACTTGGCAAAAACCTGGCAACCACTGAAGGCTCGGTAGTTTACCAGAACGAGATGTTCCAGCTGATCCAGTACAAGCCGGAAGGCGAGCAGGTCTATGAGCGCCCAACGTTGATTGTTCCGCCGAGCATCAACAAGTTCTTTATCCTCGACCTCCAGCCGCACAACTCTTACGTACGTTACTGCGTCGAGCAGGGCCAGAATGTTTTCCTGGTCTCCTGGGTCAACCCCACGGCCGACCAGCGCGATCTGAGCTGGGACGATTATGTCCGTGATGGCGTACTGCGTGCGATTGAGGTCACCAAGGAGATCAGCGGTTCAGAAAAGCTTAACGCCGTCGCCTGGTGTGTTGGTGGCACGCTGCTGGCCACCGCCCTGGGACTACTGGCAAACCGCAAGGACACCAGCGTTGGTTCCGCGACTTTCCTGACCACGCTCACCGACTTTAAAGATCCGGGCGATCTTTGCGTATTCATCGACGAATACCAGGTCAAACAGCTGGAAAGCAAGGTTAACTCTCAGGGCGTGCTGAACGGCCGCGAGCTGGCCACCTCCTTCAACATGCTGCGCTCAAACGACCTGATCTGGTCCTACGTGGTCAACAACTACCTCAAGGGCCAGACACCACCGCCGTTCGATATCCTCTACTGGAACAGCGACTCCACCAACCTGCCGGCCAACATGTACACCTTCTACATCAACAAGATGTACCTGGAGAACAAGCTGTCCGAGCCGAATGGCCTGGAAGTGTGTGGCGAACCGATAGACCTGGGCAAGATCAAAATCCCCTGCTATTTCCTGTCCACCCTGGAAGATCATATCGCACCGTGGAAAGGCACGTTTAAGGCAACGGAGACCTTCGGTACCGATATCGAGTTCGTGCTTGGCGCCAGCGGCCACGTGGCGGGCGTTATCAACCCCGCATCCAAGAACCGTCGCAACTACTGGATCAAGGGCGAACAGGGCAAGGGTCCTGATCACTGGCTGGAAACCGCCGAGCGCCAGGAAGGTTCCTGGTGGCCGAACTGGGCGGAGTGGGTTCGCCGTCGCGCCGGTAAAAAGATCGACGCGCCGAAAGAGTATGGCAACGCGACCTACAAACCGATCGAAGCAGCGCCGGGCTCCTACGTGCGCCGCCGCATCGATTAACCGAAGCGATCCGTCACTTCCTTTTAAACGGGGCGCCAATGGCGCCCCGTTTGCTATCATGCGATGCTCTTAAGCCGTATTTAGCAAACCGATGAATCAGGTTTTGGCACACACACCTCGCCTCTCCCGCGCTGCGGCCGAAGTGCGGATCCTTTTCGCCCTGGCCTGGCCCATCATGATCACTCAGCTCGCCCAGGAGGCGATGGGCTTTGTTGATACCCTGATGACGGCACGTGCCGGAGCCACTGAGCTGGCCGCTATCGCGCTGGGCACCAGTCTCTGGTTACCGCTGATGCTGACACTGATCGGTATTTTGATGGCGACCACGCCACTGGTCGCTCAACGGGTGGGATCCGGCTGCGAAACATCCACCCGCACCCACCTGATCGAGTCGCTGAGCATCGCCCTTTTGCTCGCTGCTATCTCTGTATTTGTGTTAAACAACACCCACCCGGTACTCGCACTGTTCGACCTGCCCCCCGAGCTTGCCAACAAAGCCGCCAATTACCTCCAGGCGATCAGCTGGGGCTTTCCTGCGCTGATGCTATTTCAGGCTCTGCGCAGTTTCATGGAAGGCTTCGGCTCCACGCGAGCAGTGATGCTCATAGCAATCGCCGGTGTGCTGGTAAACATTCCACTGAATTACATTTTCATCTTTGGCAAATTGGGAATGCCCGCCCTCGGTGGCGTCGGCTGCGGATATGCCACCAGCATTATCCTCTGGCTCAACCTCATTCTGGCCACCTGCTTTCTGCTGCGCTCGCGACGTTTTCGGTCGGTGCGCAGCCACTGGCAATGGCAACCGCCCAAGATCCGCGCTCTAATGCAGTTTCTCCGCCTTGGCGTGCCCATAGGCTTCGCCCTGCTGATCGAGGCAAGCATGTTCTCGGTCATTTCCCTGCTGGTAGCCAATGACGGTGCCGAGGTGATCGGCGCCCATCAGATCACCTTCAGTATCACCGGCCTGATCTTCATGATCCCGTTAAGCCTTGCCCTTGCTCTGACGATTCGCATAGGGCAACAGGCCGGTCGTGATGACTACAAAGCTGCCCGCTTCAGCGTTCTTGTGGGTTTCGGCCTGACACTGATGATCGCCCTGCTTAACTCTTCAGTACTGCTGTTTGGCGGGTCCATGCTCGCAGGACTCTATACTGATTCTGCAACCCTGATCAGCCTGACGGTGACACTGATTCAGATTGCAGCCCTGTTCCAGTTAGCAGATGCGGTCCAGGTTTGCACCGGTGGCATGCTGCGCGGCTACAAGGACACCTCGGTCACCCTGGGCGTTGTGCTGCTTGCCTACTGGGCCATCGGACTGCCAACCGGCCACCTGCTGGCACGCGGCGCCGATCTTGGCGTGGCCGGTTACTGGTGGGGATTGTTGATCGGTTTGACCACAGGCGCCGTACTCCTGTCACGTCGGCTATACAGGATCAGCCATGTTAACGAAACTTCTTGCCGCACTGCTGTTGCTACTGCTGGCCAGCGGCTGCCGTGAAAACGCTGCCCGGCAGATGCTTGAGACCTATACCAGCCGTGTCGGCAACGCTATCGAACAGGAGGTTGTAACCCATTTCGACCAGGCACTGGCTGCACGTATTCCCTTTCCACCCAAGCGTCAGCGACTGATCGAGATTCCCGAGATCCGCGAGGGCCTGATCGATGTACTCGATTTCCGCCACTGCGACCTGCTGCACGCGATCGCCGAGCGCAACACCTCCCTTGGCCGCCTCGCCCCCGGCTCGCAGAGACTGATCTACGAGCTGGAGATGTTGCCAGCACTCAGGAACTGCCGAATCACCCTCACCCGCATCAACGACGAGGATCTCGAACCCCTTGCCGAACGTCTGGAGGTGATAATCGCGCTCAAGCAGCGCACCTTTCCCAGCCTGCTCTGGAACGCGCTGTATACCAGCGAGGAGATGGAGCAGCAGTTTTCGCTCGGCGAACCGCCGCTGCCCCTGAACAGCGAGACAGACATCACCCCTGCGAAACAGGCGCTGGAGCACTTTGCCGAGCTGGCCACGCTGAGCAATACGGACGACTGGGAGACGCCCCTGTTTGCTGCCGAGCTCGAGTCTGATTTCGAGCAGCTCTACCGCACCCGGTTTGGTGCACAGTGGATGACCAGTCTCGTGCTGCTGACCCACGCACTGGAGAGCACCGCCGATGCAATTGACCAACGCCTGGCAAGGCGGCCAGTCTGCTTCAAGCAAAGACCCAATAACCAGGCACGCATTATCCGCAACGTTTTCCAAACCTTTTACGCCGGCGAATTCCAGCCCTACCTGTCCCGGGTGGAACGTACCGGGCGCCTCTGGCGCGAGGCTCAGCTGCGCATCATTGATCAACTGCCGGCAACGGACGCTGCCAGGCACTACTTTTCAGTCACGTTATCCGAACACAATCCTGACAGCCTCTGGAGCCACTACCTGCTGGCGCGCGACCGCCATACCCAGAACTGGCAACGTCTGCTGCGTCAGTGCGGAATGATGCCCGGCCAGTAAACCGCGCTTGAGACAAGACTGGTTTTCACCGAAGATGTGCGCGGCTGGCAAGGGACGATCAGAGTGCAGATTCATACCGCGAAAATCAGACAAAACGGCTTCGCGGCTGGGCGCTCCTCACTGCTGCTCGGCGCTTGCGGCCTGATCGCCCTGCTGCTGACCCTGCTGAGCCAGGCAAGCGATGGCGTCCGCCTGTCCAGCAGCGACATCGAGCACCTGAGCCAGCTTTATGGTGATCAGGCCGGCAAACGTCTTACCGCCTGGCAGACCCTGATAACCGAGCTTGCGCACGCGACCGAGCAGGAAAAACTGCAACAGGTAAACGCATTCTTTAACCGGGTCCGGTTTCTTGATGATAGTGTTCACTGGAAACAGGAGGATTACTGGGCCACCCCGGTCGAGTTTCTGATCAGCAACGGTGGTGACTGCGAAGACTTCTCCATCGCCAAGTACTACACCCTGAAAGAGCTCGGTGTACCGGTCGACAAGATGAGCCTAGCCTACGTTAAAGCATTAGCGCTCAACCAGGCGCATATGGTACTGACCTATTACCCCACTCCCGACGCCGTCCCGCTGGTGCTGGACAACCTGATCGGCGAGATCAAAACCGCCGACCAGCGTCCAGACCTGCTACATGTGTATACTTTTAACGGCGACAATCTTTGGCTCAGCAAACGCGGGCGCCGGGCTCAACTGGTGGGGACCTCCGACCGACTCGAACCCTGGGTCAAACTCCAGTCCCGGGTAGACACCAACAACGTTAACCTAGAGTAAGAGGCCGCAAAGGACATGTCTCTGGTCAATCAACTCATCGCCGCTGTCATGGCCGTACTGATAGGACTGGCATCGGGTACGCTGTATGTGATGTCTGAAAGCGGCAAGTCGATGCTGCTGCGCCAACTGGAATCCCACGCACAGGATAGCGCAACGCACCTCGGACTTTATATCGCCCCCTACATGGCTTCCCGCGACAGCGCCGCGATCGAAACGGCGGTGAATGCAATTTTCGACAGCGGCTTCTACCAGCGCATCTCGGTACTCGATCCTGAGGGTGAACCTCTCTTCATCAAGGAGACGCCGCCGAGAATTTCGGACGAGGTACCTAACTGGTTTGTCAGCCTCATCGATATCGAGCCCCCCTCCATGCAGCGCAGCATCACCCACCAGTGGCGTCACGTTGGCGTTATTCATGTGCAGAGCAGCGCCGGCTATGCCTACGAGCGCTTCTGGGAAGCCGCCCAACGCGCGCTGATCCTGTTCGTTGTATTGGCAATCCTGGCGGCGCTGATTATCAACCTGCTGCTGCGTTACCTGCTAAAGCCGCTGAAAACGGTCGAGCGCCAGGCCCAGGCACTGGCGCAGAAAACCTATATTGAGCAGCCTCAGCTACCGAAAACCCGTGAGCTGCGCAGCGTTGTCCTGGCGATGAACACCATGGTTCGTCAGGTAAGGCAGATGTTCGATGAACAGACCCGCACCATCGAAGAACTCAGATCGATCGCTTACCGCGACCCCTTAACGGGACTTTTGAATCAACGCGCCGCCACCGCTCAGCTGCAGGAGCGGATCGATTACGATCGTGACTTCGGCCCGGCGACTCTGGTTCTGGTCAGGCTGCGCGCCCTATCCGAAATCAATCACCAGACCGGGGAGGAGAACACCAACCATCTGCTCAAGTTGATCGCGGAAAGCCTCAGGGAAGTCGCTGATCATGGCGGTCGTGCACTGGTTGGGCGGCTCAGTGGCGCAGAGTTTGTGCTGCTGACCGAACAGCAGCCGCTTCAGCATCTGAAGCCTCGGCTGGAGAAATTGCTGGAGCGTGTCGATAGCCAGCTTATGGCACTTTATGACGACAACCCCGTGCCTGCACAGGCAATGCTCTTGGGAGTCAGCCATACCGCAGACCCGGGAGACTCGTCGCAACTGATCTCAGAGGCGCGGCTGGCAACGAAAGAGGCCGAGCAAAGGCAGGTTGCGATCCAGGAATACGCCAGCAGCGCCACCATGGAAAACCGCTCTCACAGCTGGCACCAGCATGTTGCCTCGGCAATCAGCAACTGCCAGGTATTCTTACAGTATCAGCGTCTGATCGACGCGCAAGGCGCGCCTGTACACGGTGAGCTGCTGGCCCGGATACTCGACGAGGAGAACGCCCCCTGTCCCGCGGGCCGCTTTATCGGCGTGGCCCGCGATCTTGGCCTACTGGACGCCATGGACCGGGCAGTCATCCTCAGAGCACTGGCGCACATCAGGCGGCAACCCGACGCTATCGCCGTGGCGATCAACCTGGGCAGGGATAGCTTATTGGCCTCTGGCTTCGCCCGCTGGCTGGGCGAGCAGCTGGCCGGGCTCTCGCAACCCGAGAAGATCAACTTTGAGATCAATGAAACGGTGATTCTCAACAACACCGAAAGCGTACTGGCGCTGAAAGAGCAGCTTCACACATTCAGGGTGAAGCTGGGCGTGGACAACTTCGGCGTACATCCTCAGGGGTTCAGCTACCTGTACCGGTTGCAGCCAGACTACGTGAAAATCGATGGCTCACTGATCCGGGATATCGACCGCAATGATGAAGACCGCTTCTTCGTACGCAGCCTTATCGGCGTTGCGCACAACATTCAGGTGAGCGTCTATGCCGAACACGTGGAGCGGGACTCCCAGCTTGAACAGCTAAGAGTCCTTGGCATCGACGGCACCCAGGGATACCTGCATGGTCGTCCCCGGGCACTGGACTGAATTCAGAGCGACTGCCTGACCCAGCGCTCCAGTGAGGACTGGTCCAGCGCACCCGACTGACGGCCAACCTCCCGTCCGCCGTTGAACAGAATAAGCGTGGGTATACTGCGTATGGCGTAACGTTGCGCCAGCGCCTGGGCAGACTCGGTATCCACCTTGACGAAGCGGGCCTGGGGCTCCAGTTCCGCCGCGACACGCGCAAAAACCGGCGCCATCATTTTGCAGGGTCCACACCACTCGGCCCAGAAATCCACGACCACCGGCAGATCCGTATTGGCAATCAGACGATCAAATCCCGCGGCATCCAGGGCGACCGGCTTGCCTTGAAACAGATATTCACCGCACTTGCCGCATTTCGGACGCGACGCCAGGCGCGCCTGCGGCACACGGTTAGTGGCCAGGCAGGAGGGGCAACTCAGGGTAAGGTTTGTGGACATCAGATCCCCCATCTAAAAAGTTGTTGGCGCATCGGCGCTGAACCGCCGACGGCTCCAAGCTGATTAGTGGGGGCTTGGCGGGTAAAGATCAAGCGCTGCTGGATCAGCGCTTGTTCAACTGCAACAGCATGTCCAGCTTCTTGTTCATGCGCTGCTCTTTCACTTCAGCAGCCTGTTTCTTCTGCTTCACGCGCTCTTCTTTCTGCTTTTCACGCTCTTCTTTCTGCTTCTCGCGACGCTGATCACGCATCTGATTGAGCTTTTCCTGGGCGTGAGCCGCTTCGTCTTCGGTGACGGTTCCCGCCGCGGCGCCATCCAGCCCGATACGGTCGGCACCGGCCTTGAGACTGCGCAGATAATGCGGATTGCGCACGTAGCTGGCCAGGGCGCGCTTGATGCGGTTACGGGCGAGCTTTTCATCAGCAATCAGATCTTCCTGAATCCCGATTTTCAAGGGCCGAACATTTTCGCGACTGAACACCTCCGGGTAGGTATCAAACAGCATCTGCAGCGCTGCCTGGTTCGCCGCCCTGTTCTTGGCGCGGTTGCGGTTAGTGGTTTCCGGTGACTTTTCGGTCTGATTCACTGACACACTCTCATGTTTTTCACTCTGATCACTGGCGTCTGCCGACTCCAGCGCCTTAAGACGACGCTCACATTCACTCAGTAGCGTCTCGGTTTCCTGGCGCAGCCGCTCCAACTCTCCCACGCTCAGGCTTCCCCTTTGCGGATGAAATAGACAAATACTTCATCCTCGACCATCTGGTCGAGCAGTTCATGCCCCAGGAACTGACAGAACTTGGGAATATCCCGCTGCGTCGACGGGTCCGTTGCCCGGATACAGAGTACCTGCCCTACCGCCAGTTCTCGCACATGATTGTGCAACATCATCACCGGCTCGGGGCAGAACAACCCGCAAGCATCCAGAACCTGATTGGCTTCAATTTCTGCCATTATCCAATCCGCAATAAACAAAGTCGGCTATTGTCGCAAATTCATCGGACGGGAGAAACCTGAGTTGCAGGCTCAAGCCACTGAATTATGCTTAAACTAATGATAAAAGCAGGGAGTTAAACGGCAATGATTAGAGTACTGATCGAAAGACAGATTGCTGAAGACCTTGGCAGCCATTACGACCAACTCTCCCGCGAGCTTCTGCAGAAAGCCATGCACTCACATGGCTTTATCTCCGGCGAGGTGCTGCACGATATCGATGACCCCAACCACCGCCTGGTTATGGCCACCTACCGTAACGTGAGTGACTGGCAACGCTGGTACGGCAGCGCAGAGCGGCGGGAAATGCTGGAAACCCTCGAACCCCTAATGGAACACGAGGAGAAAATCACCATTTATGAACACTGAGCAGCCACTCAGTCAACAACACGCAGCCAGCAGGTGATCTCCTCCCGGTCATGGTAGAGGTGCTTCGCCTGCAGGCGCGCATCAACCCCTGACTCTTCGAGGGCGGTGCGGATGCGCTCAAGGCAGTTTCTGACCTCGGCATAACGTTGTTTCATCGGCAGTTTGAGGTTGAATACCATATTACGGCTCCAGCCGTTCAGCGCCCAGTCGATCACCATCGCCGTGGTGCGCGCAGGCTTTTCAACCACATCACAGACCATCCAGTCGACAGGCTTGCCGGGCTGATAGGTAAACGCATCCTCCATCAGGTGTTCGACCTGCCCCGTTTCCATCAGGTCCTCATTCATCGGGCCGTTGTCGATGGCAGTGACAAACATGCCGCGCTTTACCATCTGCCATGTCCAGCCGCCGGGGGCCGCACCCAGGTCTACACCGGTCATACCTGCAGCGAGTTCAGCATCCCACCTATGCCGGGGAACAAACCAGTGCCAGGCCTCTTCGAGCTTTAACGTGGAGCGACTCGGGGCCGATGCCGGAAATTTCAGGCGCAGGATACCGCCAGGCCAGGGCGAACTGTTGCGCACCGGCGCCACACCGACAAACATATCCCGGCCGTTAAGAATAAATAGGTGCAAGCGCCATTCGGCGCGGCTTTTGCGCGGCATCAGCAACCCCTGCTGACGCAACTTCGGCGCTAGAGCCGAAGCCAGCTTGCGTCCAAATCCCTGCAGCTCCCGCCCCTCGGTCGTATCCGGGGTTTCAACCACAATCTCTGCACACATCGGCAGTTCGGCAATCTGCTCAGTCAGGGGCGTGATTCGGTCTTTGGGGGAGAGATCCTGCAAACCGGGCATGCAGGCGAACCACTGCCGGGTAAAAATCAGCTCTCTGAACCTGATCTCCGATACCAACTGCTTGGCATCAGCCGGCGACTGCAGATGAAAACTGACATAGCCACTGCCACGTTCCAGTGTCGGATAGCCGTAATAGCCCGCGGCGGCCGCCAGTTCCGATATTTCAGCTGCACACTCGCCCTCAAAGCCTGAGCGACAAAGAAGTATCAACGTATCCGCGGTTTGCATCGGCACACTCCTGCCTCGCTGCTAATGGACGGCGCACTATAGACAGCTCAACCGGCATCCTCAACCGGTGAAAAACAACAGTCTACGACTTAAGGCGTAGAAAACACCCCAAAAGCCCCGTTGATCCATATCAACCAATGGAAGTTTTGCGACAGCGCAAAAATAACTTCAACCCCGGATCCAGCCCCGAAATTATCATCAAGCTCGCCGGGACCGCTCATCCGTCAAAAAAATTACTCTTTACCATTCAAACAATTAGAGCATCCAGACAGGAATACAGCCGTTTAAATCCCCACCGCGAACTTTTCATTTTCCGGTGCGACAAAGAGCCACACTAAAACACCACATCGCGTTGAAAAGGTGGGGGTATTACCAGATAATTGCCCGCGGAACTCTTCTTACTTTTCTAGCTTGTTGATGAGAGCCTGACATGAGCACTGCAACTGAACAACCGACTTACAATTACAAAGTCGTGCGCCAGTTCGCCATCATGACGGTGGTATGGGGTATTGTCGGTATGGGCGTTGGCGTCCTTATCGCAGCCCAGCTGGTATGGCCGGCACTGAACTTCGACCTTCCCTGGTTGAGCTACGGACGTATCCGTCCGTTACACACCAACGCGGTAATCTTCGCGTTTGGTGGTTGTGCACTTTTCTCGACGTCTTATTACGTCGTGCAGCGCACCTGTCAGACCCGTCTTTTCTCTGACGGTTTGGCCGCGTTCACTTTCTGGGGTTGGCAGCTGGTAATTCTGCTTGCAGCCATCAGCCTGCCGCTAGGCTTCACCTCCGCCAAGGAGTACGCCGAGCTGGAATGGCCGATCGATATCCTGATCGCTCTGGTCTGGGTCTCCTACGCCATAGTGTTCCTCGGCACAGTAAAAATGCGTAAAACCTCCCACATCTACGTGGGTAACTGGTTCTACATGGCATTTATCCTGACTGTCGCCGTCCTGCATATCGTCAACAGCATGGCAATGCCGGTCACCCTGACCAAGTCCTACTCCATGTACCCGGGTGCGGTCGATGCCATGGTTCAGTGGTGGTACGGTCACAACGCGGTCGGCTTCTTCCTGACTGCAGGCTTCCTCGGCATGATGTACTACTTCGTACCGAAGCAGGCTGAGCGCCCGATCTACTCTTACCGCCTCTCCATCGTCCACTTCTGGGCGCTGATCGCCACCTACATGTGGGCCGGCGGCCACCACCTGCACTACTCTGCACTGCCTGACTGGACCCAGTCAGTAGCTATGGTTATGTCCCTGATTCTGCTGGCTCCGTCCTGGGGCGGCATGATCAACGGCATGATGACCCTGTCCGGCGCGTGGCACAAACTGCGCACCGACCCGGTTCTGCGCTTCCTGGTTGTATCTCTGTCCTTCTACGGTATGTCCACCTTCGAAGGCCCGATGATGTCAATCAAGACCGTCAACGCCCTGTCTCACAACACCGACTGGACCGTCGGTCACGTACACGCCGGTGCTCTGGGTTGGGTTGCGATGATCTCCATCGGTGCTGTCTACCACATGATTCCGAAACTGTTCGGCAAGGCTCAGATGTACTCTGTTGGCCTGGTTAACGCCCACTTCTGGCTGGCCACCATCGGTACCGTTCTCTACATCTGCGCGATGTGGGTCAACGGCATCCTGCAGGGTCTGATGTGGCGCGCCGTTAACGAAGACGGCACGCTGACCTACAGCTTTGTGGAAGCACTGGAAGCCAGCCACCCGGGTTATCTGGTTCGCTGGATCGGCGGCATGTTCTTCCTCACCGGTATGCTGCTGATGGCATTCAACGTGTGGCAGACCGTTCGTGCCGGTAGCTCTGTTAAAGCAGCTGAGCCTTCAGCACAGACTGCTTGATCGAGACTAGGAGCAGATAGCAATGATCAAACACGATACGATTGAAAAGAACATTGGCCTGATGGTCCTGCTGATCATCATCGTCATCAGCGGCGGTGGTCTGGCAGAGATCGTCCCCCTGTTCTTCCAAAGCTCTACCACCAAGCCAATCGAGGGCCTGCGCACTTACAGCGCCCTTGAACTGGAAGGTCGCGACATCTACATCAAGGAAGGCTGCCACGTCTGCCATACCCAGATGATCCGCCCCTTCCGTGCTGAAACCGAGCGTTACGGCCACTACTCAACCGCTAACGAAGACGTATGGGAACACCCGTTCCTGTGGGGCTCCAAGCGGACCGGTCCGGACCTCGCCCGTGTAGGCGGTCGTTACTCTGACGACTGGCAGCGTGCACACCTTTACAACCCGCGCGACGTGGTACCTGAATCCAAGATGCCGTCTTATCCGTGGCTGTTTGAAAACAAACTGACCGGATCGGATACTGCAGCGAAGATGCAGACCATGCGCAAACTTGGTGTGCCTTACACCGACGAACAGATCGACGGTGCACAGGAAGAAGTTGCAGGCAAGTATGAGATCGATGCTCTCGTAGCCTACCTGCAGTCTCTCGGAAAGCTGCACAGCGAATACACCAACAAGCGGTAACTATCTGTGAGTTACGAAGTTTATGGCCCTTATCTGCCGGTAATCATGCTGATCACGTTTGTCGCCCTGTTCATTTGGGTGGCAAACCCCAAGAACAGCAAACGATTCGACGATGCCGCCCAAGCTCCTTTCGCTGATGAAGAGGAGCATGAGCGCGCAGCGGAACAGCAGGCCAAGGACGCCAATAACGGGAGAAACGACAAATGAGTGCTTTCTGGAGCGCATGGGTAACAGTGATTACCCTGGCCGTGATTTTGGGCTGCACCTGGTTGCTGTTGGCAACCCGGAAAAGCGAAAAGTTCAAGGATCAGACCGAAGAAACCCTCGGCCATGAGTTTGATGGCATCGCCGAGTTCGACAACCCGCTGCCGAGATGGTGGTTCATGATGTTCATGGGCACCGTCATCTTTGGCCTGGGCTACCTGGCTCTCTACCCGGGCCTGGGCAGCTTCCAGGGCCTGCTGGGCTGGAGCTCCCATGGTCAGTGGGAAGAAGAGATGCAGCACGCGGAAGAGGTCTACCAGCCGGTTTTCGCCAAGTATGCAGCTCTGTCCATTGAAGAACTGCAGGCACCGGAAAATGAGACCGGTCTGAAAATGGGTCAGCGCATGTTCGCCAACAACTGCTCAGTCTGTCACGGCTCTGCAGGTACCGGCGCATACGGCTTCCCGAACCTGACCGACAACGACTGGCTGTATGGCGGCCAGCCGGACACCCTGATCACCACCATCGCCAATGGTCGTAACGGCGGCATGCCGGCCTGGGGCCAGGTGCTGGGTGAGGACGGTGTGCGCGACGTAACCTCCTACGTGCTCTCTCTGAGCGGCCAGGAAGTCGACGCCGCGGCGGCTGCACGCGGCGAGAGCCAGTTCCAAGCACTCTGCGCGGCCTGCCATACGCCTGAAGGCACCGGCATGCAGGCACTGGGGGCTCCGAACCTGACCGACGACATCTGGCTTTACGGCGGCAGCTTCGAACAGGTTGCTCACACTATCCGCAACGGCCGTGCAGGCGTTATGCCGGCACACAAGGATCTTCTCTCCGATGACAAGATCCATCTGATCGCGGCATACGTGTACAGCCTGTCTAACAAGTAAGAAGCAGGCAACTTAAACAAAGGCGATATGATTCAGGTCATATCGCCTTTTTTGTTGTTTCTCTATTATTCACGGTACAGTTGCAACGGGAGACCAAAAGTTTCTCGAGCGGATAGCAGACTGCACTGAGAATTCCAACAACAAGCAGACCTTCCCTCAGCGGGACTGGCACTGCGCAGCGCATGCACTGTAGTATTCGCGAAACCTAATACAAGACCTCACCAAGGGTCGCCTTCTCTCTGTGTGGTGATTCGGCATGAACCAGATTCCGGTAAAAGATCTCACGCCCAAAAAAGGCGCCGGCGACGGAAAAGATTCGTATGATCTTTACGCCAAGCGCGAACATATCTACGTCAAATACTACAAGGGCTTTTTCAAGAACTTCCGCGTCATATCCGGCGCCATAATGCTTATCATGTTCTACGGCTTTTCCTGGCTTCAGTGGGATGGCCGACAGGCGGTGCTGTTCGACCTGCCCAACCGCCAGTTTCACGTATTTGGACTGACTTTCTGGCCTCAGGATTTCATGCTGCTTTCCTGGCTGCTGATTATTCTCGCCTTTACCCTGTTCTTTGTGACCGTCTTTGCCGGTCGCCTCTGGTGCGGTTATGCCTGCCCCCAGTTCGTCTGGACCTGGCTGTTTATCTGGGCCGAGCGCATTACCGAAGGTGATCGCAATAAGCGGATGAAGCTTGATAAGACCAAGATGAGCAAAGAGAAGGCGTTCCGTAAAGCCGCCAAGCACGGTCTCTGGCTATTCATCGCGGCCGCAAGCGCCATCGCCTTCGTCGGCTACTTCTCCCCTATCCGCGAACTTGTACCCAGCATCTTTGTCTGGGATCTGGGCCCCTGGGAAACCTGGTGGCTGGCCTTCTTCACCGTCGCCACCTATGGCAACGCCGGCTGGCTGCGCGAACAGGTCTGTATCTACATGTGCCCTTACGCCCGCTTCCAGAGTGTCATGTTCGACCAGGACACGCTGATCATTTCCTACGATGAAAAGCGCGGCGAAAAACGCGGCAGCCGCAGAAAAGGCGTCGACTACAAGGAACAGGGGCTCGGTGACTGCATAGACTGCGGCAACTGCGTCCACGTTTGCCCGGTCGGCATCGATATCCGTGACGGACTGCAGTATGAATGCGTCGCCTGCGGCGCCTGCGTCGACGCCTGCGACGACATCATGGACCGGATGAACTACCCCCGCGGCCTGGTGCGCTACACCACGGAGCACCAGCTCGAAGGCAAGAAAACCCACATTTTCCGCCCCCGGTTGATCGGTTACTTTGCCGCGCTGGTCGCGATGTTCATCGCCTTCGGTTACACCCTGTACAGCCGGGTACCACTGGAGATCGATATCATTCGCGACCGGGGACAGCTCTATACAACCACTCCGTCCGGAAAGATCGAGAACGTCTACACGCTCAAAATCGCTAACAAGGAACAGGCGGATCATCAGTACCGCATCAGCGTATCCGGCGTAGAAGGTCTTGAGTTGCATACAGAGGATGTTGTCGACATTGCCGCTGGTGAGCTGCTGGACTATCCGGTGCGCGTACAGATGGATCCCGCGGATATCGAGCGCCCCAATTACGATATCAAGTTTACTGTCGAAGCGACGGATAACCCTGCGATCACGATGACAGAAGACAACCGTTTTATCGGCCCTTCGCCGTCGAGATAAAGCTATCCAAGTTGATCGGCAATTAGTTTAGAATACCGGCCGGGATCACTCCCGGCCGCACTGTTTTGAGGTAGTTCATGCGCGAAGAAACCCACGCCCCCTGGTACAAACAGACCTGGCTCTGGTTCGTACTTGCACCACTGATCGCAACCGTTATCTACGGATTTCTGTTCCTTTACCTGTCGATCGTCACCAACGATGGCGTCGTGAAGGATGACTTCTACAAGGTGGCCCGAGGCATCAGCGCGGACCCCTCCCGGGAAGAGCAAGCCCTGAAAATGGGTATCCAGGGCAGACTGACTCTGGACAGCCTCACCGGTGACGTTCAGCTGCAACTGGCCAGCCGGGAACAGCTGCCACCGCAGCTTCAGCTCAATCTGGTGCACCCTACCCACCAGAAATATGATCAGGCACTGCAGTTGCGCTCAGTCGACAACCGGGGGTTATACAGCTCCAACCTTCAGGGCAAGATCGAAGGCAAACGCTACGTGATTATTGAGCCGTTTGATAAAAGCTGGCAGATACGCACGGAAACCACCCCGCCCTACGATCACAAGACCTTCGACCTGGGCGCCGCGAAGTAACGGAATCCGAGCTGCATGAACTCCCGTGTCGAGACCGGCTCACTGACCCACTGCTATCACTGCGGCCTTCCGGTGCCGCCGGGCAGTGACTTCACCCTTCGCATTGACGGCGCAGAGAGAGCGATGTGCTGTCCTGGCTGTCTGGCCGTGGCAGAGACCATAGTGGCAGGGGGTCTCGACACCTTTTATCGGCACCGGGACAAACAGAACGCCACCAATGAACAGGTGCGCAACAGCAACGCGGAACAGCGCCAGCAGGAGCTGCGCCTCTTCGACAGCGCCGAGGTACAGGAAAGCTTCGTCCACAGCAACGACAGGGGTGAGCGAGAAGCGCTGTTGGTGATTGAAGGTATTACCTGCGCTGCCTGTACCTGGTTGCTGGAACACCACCTGGCGAAACAGCCCGGCGTTAGCAGTATCAGCGTCAACCTGACCACACACCGGGCACGGCTGTGCTGGGATCCTGAAAAGACAGCCCTCAGCACACTGATGGGTGAGGTTGACCGTATCGGCTATCAAGCCCACCCCTATCAGCCCAACCGTGAAGAGGCCCTGCTCGAACAGGAACGCAAGCGCGCTATCCGCCGCCTCGGCGTAGCCGGCGTATTCACCATGCAGGTGATGATGCTGACCGCCGCACTGTACGCCGGCGATATCAGTTCCTCCATGGAGGGGCGTTTTGTCGACTTTATCCGCTGGGCCGCATTTATTCTTGCCACGCCGGTTGCGCTCTACTCCGCCCAACCCTTCTATAAGGCCGCCTTAAGAGACCTGCGCACACGCCAGCTCAGCATGGACGTGCCGGTATCCATCGCTATTCTTTGCGCTTATATCGCCAGCGTCTGGGCGACCGCCACGGGAACCGGCGACGTCTACTACGACTCCGTGACCATGTTCACCTTCTTTCTGCTGGTTGGCCGCTTCATGGAGATGCAGGCGCGCCACCGCACCGGGCGCGCTGGTAACGCACTGCTTAACCTGTTACCAACCAGCGCGCTGAAACTTAGTGATGGCAAGGAAGAACTGGTCCCGGCCACCCAGCTTAAGCGTGATGACCGGGTACTGGTAAAACCAGGGCACACCATTCCCTGCGATGGCATTATCGTGCGCGGTTCCACGTCGGTGGATGAATCCGCACTGACCGGCGAGTATATCCCCCTGGCCCGCGGCATTGACGATGCCGTGGTGGGCGGCACCCAGAATGTGGAGCACGCCGTCGAAGTACGGGTCACCGAGACCGGCAGCGAATCGCGCCTTTCAACCATCGTGCGCATGCTCGACCGGGCTCAGGCGGAAAAACCGGCGGTCGCGCGGATCGCCGACAAGGTAGCGCGCTATTTCGTTACCGCCACACTCCTTGCAGCCATTGCGGTAGCGACCAGCTGGTGGTTTATCCGTCCGGAAGATGCCTTCTGGATCACGCTGTCTGTGCTTGTGGTGACCTGCCCCTGCGCTCTTTCCCTGGCAACCCCCACTGCGCTGACAACGGCCACGGGCACACTGCGCGCCAGCGGGCTTCTGATCAGCCGGGGACACGTGCTGGAAAGCTTTGCAACGGCGACCCACGTAGTCTTCGATAAGACCGGCACCCTGACCGAGGGAAATCTGCAGATCCAGGCCGTTCACCCTCTCGGGAGCGCGGGGGAAAAAGAGCTGCGCCAGCTCGCTGCCGCACTCGAATCTGCATCAGAACACCCCATCGCCCGCGCTTTTGCCCCTTTCGCCGCCGAACAGGCGGACGAGGTCAAAAACCACCTCGGCCAGGGGCTTGAAGGACAGATTGCCGGTAACCGCTACCGTATAGGTAAACCCGAGTTTGCAGCACAGATAACGGGCGTTCCCGCGCCGTCCCAGCCTGACCAACAGGGTCTGTGGCTGCTGCTTTGCGATGAAACCGGGCCATTGGGCTGGTTCCTGCTCGATGACCAGATTCGTCCCGAGGCTCGGCAGATCGTCGATGAGTTGAAACAGCTTGGACTCGAGAGCGTCATGCTGACCGGTGACAGCTCCAGCGCCGCCGACGCAGTGGCCCAGAGACTCGGTATTGGCCGTCTTGAAAAGGGCGTCAAACCGGAGGACAAACTGGCGTTTCTGAACCAGTTGAACGCCCAGGGCGCCGAGGTGATCATGGTCGGTGATGGCATCAACGATATCCCGGCACTGGCCGGCGCCCGCGCCTCCGTTGCCATGGCTGGCGCTACAGATCTGGCCAAAACCAACGCCGACGCGGTACTGATCGCCAACGACCTGCTGAGACTGGGCGACGCCGTGCGCCTGGCCAGAAAAACCCGCGCCATCATTCGTGAAAATCTGGCCTGGGCGGCCTGTTACAACCTGCTGGCCCTGCCGCTGGCCGCCACCGGTTATATTCCTCCTTATATGGCCGCAATCGGCATGTCGGCCAGCTCACTGGTGGTGGTTGGCAATGCGCTGAGACTCAGCCGCGCCCCCAGAAAGCCAAAACGCTAATCCGGAGCCCTATATGAGCATCATCTATCTGCTGATACCCATAGCGATCATTCTTGCGTCAATCGCGATCTGGGCATTTTTCTGGAGTGTCAATACAGGTCAGTTTGACGACCTGGAATCACCGGCCCACAGCATCCTCTACGACGATGACGAGGAGTTGATTCCCGGTGATGTAAAGCGTGAAGAGAAAAACCAGGGCGACACAGGCAGCGTCAAAGATAAAAATGGCGCCTGAACCTCTACAGTTTTCCATCGCACTGATGATCGGCCTGCTTGGCGCAACCCACTGCGTCGGTATGTGCGGCGGCATCGCGGCCAGTGTCAGCCTGAGCCAGGGAGATTCACGCCGCGGCATCCCCCTGATCATCGCCTACAACATCGGCCGCATCACCAGCTACGCGGTTGCCGGGGCGCTGATCGGTCTGCTCGGCTACCAGATCAGCGGTGGCAGTACGGGTATTATTCTGCGCACGCTGGCCGCTGTGTTGCTGATACTGATGGGACTGTACGTGGCACAGTGGTGGCAGCTACTGACACGGCTGGAGCGCGCCGGCGGCCTGCTTTGGCGCTATCTTCGTCCTCTCGCCGCCAAACTGCTCCCGGCTGACACCCTGCCGCGCGCCCTGCTTCTGGGGACTCTCTGGGGCTGGCTGCCCTGCGGCCTGGTGTATTCGACACTGATCTGGTCGTCAGCGGCGGGGCACTGGTATGACAGCGCCCTGCTGATGATCGGTTTCGGTCTCGGCACGCTGCCGGCAATGCTGACCACCGGCCTGCTGGCCCAGCAGGTCCGATCGCTGATGCAACGCCAGGGCGTGCGCAGAGGCGCAGGGGTGCTGATTATACTCTTCGGCGTTTACACACTTCCCATTTCCGCTCTGACCGGCCATTGACGTCGGTCAAGCGATACACAGATCGGACTGTTATACTTGCGCCCCGCGACAAGGTTTAACGAGGATTGACCAGAAGTGAGCACCAATAACCGCATCCAGTGGGATCTCGATCTCATTCGCCGCTACGACCTGTCCGGGCCCCGGTATACCTCCTACCCGACAGCGCTTCAGTTCGATCCCGAGCTATCCGCCGATGATCTGATAGAGTGCGCACGCACCAGTACCGATACGAACAGTCCGCTGTCCCTCTACGTGCACATCCCTTTCTGCGAGCATGTCTGTTATTACTGCGCCTGCAACAAGGTGATCACCCGACGTCGTGACAAGGCCCAGCCCTATCTCGACACCGTCTACAAAGAGATGGAACAGCTTGCCAGCTGGTACAGCGGCGAGCGTCAGGTAAACCAGCTGCACTGGGGCGGCGGCACACCGACGTTTATCTCGGATCAGCAGATGCGCGACCTGATGGCTGCGTTGCGCCACAACTTCAATCTGCGTGATGACGACCAGGGTGACTACTCGATCGAGGTCGACCCGCGCGAAGCGCAGGACACCAGCCTCGAAGTGCTGCGCGAGATCGGTTTCAACCGCATCAGCCTGGGCGTACAGGATCTGGATCCAAAAGTGCAGGCAGCGGTCAACCGCATCCAGCCCACCGAACAGACACAGCGGGTGCTCGACACCTCCCGAGCACTGGGATTCAAGTCGATCAACATGGACCTGATCTACGGCCTTCCCCACCAGACGCTGGATGGTTTCAATGCCACCCTCGATGCGGTCATCGAGATGTCACCGGACCGGCTGTCGGTATTCAACTATGCGCATCTGCCGGATCGTTTCCGCCCCCAGCGCCATATTAAAGCCGAAGATCTGCCGAGCCCCGAAACCAAGCTGCATATTCTGCAAAGTACCATCGAGCGATTGCTGGCGGCCGGGTATGTTTATATTGGCATGGACCATTTCGCCAAGCCGGACGATGAGCTCGCGCTGGCACAGGCCAACGGCCAACTGCACCGCAACTTTCAGGGCTACACCACTCATTCCGACTGTGACCTGGTCGCCATGGGCGTATCCGCCATCAGTCAGATCGGCGATGTGTACTACCAGAACGAGCACGAGATCAGCGCCTATGGTCAGGCCGTGGCAGACCGGGGCCACGCCGTGCGCCGGGGCGTCAAGCTCAGCGCGGACGACCATATCCGTCGCGCCGTGATCACCCGGTTGATCTGCCATTTCGAGCTTGATATGCAGCGCATCGAGGCAGAATTCGCTATCGATTTCCGCCACTATTTTCATAAAGAGCTGGACAGCCTGGCGCAGTTTGCCGACGACGGTCTGGTATCACTCGACAGCCATCAAATCCGCGTGACCGATGCCGGCCGGCTGCTGATTCGTCGCATCTGTATGGCGTTTGACGCCTACATCCCGCCTGAAACAGCCACACGCCGCTATTCCAGGATCATTTAAGTGGTTACTTCAAGGCGCGCGCCAAATGTTACATAATGCCTGGGTAGCCGCTTGATAGTGATCAAACCCACCTAGAGAAAGGGACAGCCCCATGGGTGACCATAAATGTGAAGGTAAACTGCGCAGTCTCCAGCAGGTTCACTGCAACACCTGCAGTCTGAGCTCGCTGTGCCTGCCAGTTTCGCTGAACATGACCGAGATCGAACGACTCGATAACATCATCGAGAAAAGCCGACCGATCAAGAAAGGTGAGCACCTGTTTCATCAGGGCGACGCCTTTACAACCGTTTATGCCGTACGCGCCGGAACCATCAAAAGTTACACCCTGACCAATGAAGGCGAAGAGCAGATCACCGGCTTTTACTTCCCCGGTGAGCTGGTCGGTATGAGCGGCGTTGACGGTGTCACCTATCCGGTTTCCGCCAAGGTGCTGGAAACCACCACGGTCTGCGAAATTCCGTTCGAGCGGCTCGATGACCTGGCCGGGCAGATGCCGGAACTGCGTCGCCAGATGCTGCGTACCATGAGCAAGGAGCTGCGCGACGACCAGCAGATGATGATGCTGCTGTCGAAGAAAAACGCCGAGCAGCGTGTCGCTACCTTCCTGATCAAGCTGTCCACCCGCTTCCGCGCCCGCGGCTACTCCGCGACCCAGTTCCGCCTGTCGATGTCCCGTAATGAGATCGGCAACTATCTGGGCCTGGCGGTGGAAACGGTCAGCCGTATCTTTACCCGGTTCCAGGCGATGTCGCTGATCCAGGTAGACGGCAAGGAGATCGAGCTGAACAACCTGTCCGAACTCTACGACCTGGCGGGCGAATGCAACCCGTTTGCAGAGTCCGACAGCAGCACCCAAAGGGGTTAGACATAAAAAAGGCGCTTATCCGCGGGGATAAGCGCCAGTACAGTTGCACAATGAAGTAGCCATCTCAATGTGTAACCCAACGCCGACCATTAAACACCCTCACCCGCTTCTGCACATTGAGTTAGATCAACAGCAAGCCTTGGAGCCAAGGAGCCCTTCCCGATGTCCTACGACGAGTTTTACGTCAAATCCGTTATTCGCTCGCTGCCGGACTGGCCTGAGCCCGGTGTCCTGTTCAGGGATATCACACCGATTTTCAAGGACCCACTGGCACTGAGAATGGTGACCGATGCGTTCATTCATCGTTACCTGAACTCAGACCTGACTCATATCGCCTGTATCGACGCCCGCGGATTTCTGTTTGGCTCGATTCTCGCCCACCAGCTGAACCTGCCGCTGGTTCTGGTACGCAAGAAAGGCAAACTGCCCGGCGACACCATCCATCAGGAATATGAACTGGAATATGGCACCTCCGCCGTGGAGATGCAGTCTGACTCCGTCACCGCCGGCGACAGAGTACTGCTGTTTGATGACCTGATCGCCACCGGGGGCACCATCCTTGCCGCCTGCACACTGATCAAGAACCTGGGGGCCGAGGTGATTGAAGCCGCCGCGCTGATCGACCTGCCGGACCTGCAGGGGTCTTCACGCATTCAGGAAACCGGAGTGCCGGTGTATTCGCTGATCGCGTACGAGGGCGCCTGATACAGGCTCTCCCCTTGCATCTGAGCCAGTGCCACTCAATAATGCGCGCCTTCGCTTAATCCGCTGCAATCCAACTGGACCCTGACAGGAGGCGCAATGCTCTGGTTCAAAAATGCCGTCTGGTACCGTTTCACCCCCGATACCGACTTTGATGCCGATAAACTGGAGCAGGCCCTTCTCGCCAAGCCCTTCACCCCCTGCAACCGCCACGAGCAGAAACGCACCGGCTGGACTTCGCCCACCTCGGGACTGACCGAAGGCCCGGTCTTCGCCAGCAACGGTTATCTGCTGATCTGCCTGCAGCAGGAGGAGCGTATCCTCCCGGGTACCGTGGTGCGCGACGCGCTGAACGAAAAGGTGGAGCAGATCGAGCAGGAGGAGGATCGCAAGGTCTATCGCAAGGAGCGCGCGAGCCTCAAGGATGAAGTCACCTTCGAGCTTCTGCCCCGCGCATTCACCCGGCGTCGCCCCACCCACGCCCTGGTTTCCGCCGAGCACGGCTGGATTGTCGTCGACGCCTCGTCGATCAATAAAGCCGAACAACTGCTCAGCGAACTGCGGGAAGCGCTTGGCTCCCTGCGCGTGCGCCTTCCCGAGGTACAGCAGTCCCCCGGCGCCACCCTGTCCGGCTGGGTGATGGGCGAACCAGCCCTGCCGAACGGCTTCGAACTCGAGCAGGAGTGCGAGCTGAAAGATACCCTCGCGGACGAATCCGGGGTGATCAAAATCAAGGGGCAGGAACTGACCAGTAACGAGATCCGCGCCCATATCGAGGGCGGCATGGAGGTCAGCAAGCTGGCACTCTGCTGGGAGCAGCAGCTACGCACGGTACTGCACTCGGACCTGACCCTGCACCGGCTGCGACTGACCGATGAGTACCGCGACCAGCTTGAAGAACAGGCCCCGGAAGAGGAGCTTGCCTCCCTGGACGCCGATGTCACCCAGCTTGGCCTCGAATTCACCCGGCTGTTCCCGCAGGTCCTCGCGGCTTTTGGCGGCGAGCTGGAGCGCTAGGACGATGTACACAGTCTACGAGATGTTCTACACCCTGCAGGGTGAAGGCGCCCAGGCGGGCCGGCCGGCGGTATTCTGCCGTTTTGCCGGCTGCAACCTGTGGAGTGGGCGGGAGAAGGATCGCGCCGATGCGATCTGTGATTTCTGCGATACCGATTTTGTCGGCACCGGCGGCCAGGGAGGCGGAAAGTTCAGCGATGCCGCCTCGCTGGCGGCAACCATTGCCAGTCTTTGGCCAGACCTTGGACAGGGCAAGCCCTATGTGGTCTGTACCGGCGGAGAACCGGCCTTACAGCTCGATACTCCGCTGCTCGACGAACTGCACCGGCTCGGCTTCGAAATCGCCATAGAGACCAACGGTACCCGCCCTCTTCCGGGCGGGATCGACTGGATCTGCGTCAGTCCGAAAGCCGGCACGGACATTGTGGTCACCGCGGGCGACGAACTGAAACTGGTTTATCCTCAGTCTCTGGCACCGCCGGAGCGCTTCGAGGAGTTCGATTTCACGCACTTTTTCCTGCAGCCGATGGACGGTCCGTTACAGAGCGCCAACACCGGCCGCTGCGTCGATTATTGCCTCGCCCATCCACAATGGCGCCTGAGCCTGCAAACCCACAAGTACCTGGGTATCGACTAGGGCGGTTTTAGCCTCGGCCATACCGGAATACCACCGCCTGGTGCCTAGCTTTGCTGACCTTCTGCCAAACGGGCACTGCTGCCCGGCAGATTGCGGGCAAGCATGATCAGGGCCGCTGGCAGCTGCATTACCAGCCCGTAGATCAACACCACCGCCGACATCTCGGGGCTCGATAACAGAGCGCCCGTCACCATCAGGGCGGTGCCCGCATTCTGAATCCCCACCTCCACCGCCAACGTCAGCTGTACCGCAGGGCCAAGCGAGAAGAGTTTCGCCAACAGGGCGCCTGAAAGCATCGCCGCCAGAGCAAGCACGAGCATCACGCCGGCATACGCCTGAAGAAGGCCCGGCAGGCGCTGATGATTGGCAAGTACAACCACCGCCACCATCGCCAGAAAACCGAACACGGCGACCGCTTTAACCCAGGGGTAAAGTCTCTCGCAGCGGCGAGGAAAACGGCTTCTGAGCCAGATTCCGAGCATCACCGGCAGCAGGGTAACTATTGCCAGCTTGATGATGGCGGGGAGTAGCGGAAAATCGGCGAGGCGCACACCAGCACCGGTGTAAACCAGCACGGCTCCAGTCAACAAAGGCAACGTAAAGGGGGCAATCAAACTGCCGACAGCGGTCAAACCGACCGAGAGCGCCGTATCACCCCGGGCTACCAGCGTAATCATATTGGAGGTGACACCACCTGGCGCCAGCGTGACGATCATCAGCGCGGCGGCAACCAGGGGCGGCAGCCCGAACAGCAGGCAGACACCCACTCCCACCGCCGGCAGCAGCAACAGCTGTCCGGCCAATCCAACCAGCAGCGCCTTCCGGTCCTGACTTACCAGGCGTTCAAGATCGCTGCGCTGCAAGGTGATACCGATACCGAGCATCATCAAGAAAAGAGCCGAGGGCAGCAGCAGTTTACTTAGAAAAGCGACATCCATGAACTGACTTCCGATTGGCAGGTGAAAAAACCAAGAAAAGGATAACGGCAAAGGGTATCGCGTCCAACGTCTATGCGTCTCCTTTCGGAATCAACTCTGTCCCGGAGGTGTTACCTGGCTGTAAACAGCTGTTAACAAAAAACGCACAATTCAGTAACCATGGGGGCTAGCCGGCACTACTCACATCTGTTGTGGATAAGACTGTGAAAACTGCCACAAAATCGTCTCCGACCACCCGGGATTCCTTCGCTTCATACAAATTGATCATTTTTTAACCAGCTGTTTAATTTAATTAAAAATCAAATAGTTAGATAAAGTCAAACCCCTGCAATGAAGATTTTAACCGGTTTGACCGGGGATTTTATCCTCACTGCCTTTTTGTAACATTTACGACATCAGATCTTGCCGCAAATCAAGACTTCGCCTGTTAATTTTTCCTGGCACAGCAGGAGCGCCCGACAACTGGTCCCGCTCACCAAACCGGGGTAGTATTGCGGGCTAACCATTTACAGGGAACTTGTTGATGCAGGAACAGTTGGACCAACGCCGAAAAGCCGCCGAAAAAGTCACTCTGATCGGCTCCGTACTCGATCTGGCACTTGGCATCATCAAGATAGTAATCGGCATTTTCAGCAACTCGGCGGCACTCGTGGCCGACGGCCTGCACTCCCTCTCCGACCTGTTTACCGATGTGATGGTGATTATCGTACTGCGGCTGTCTCACCAGGCCCCCGACCGCAACCACCCCTGGGGTCACGGACGCTTCGAAACCATCGGTACCGTGGTGCTTGGCGTCATTCTCGCCCTGGTCGGCGTTTTGATCGCCTACGACAGCATTATGAGACTGTTCGCCGATACCCAGCCACCTACACCCGCCTGGCCGGCCCTGATAGCCGCGGCCATTTCAATCGCCGGCAAGGAGTGGATCTTCCGCTATACGCTCAAGGTGGGCAAAGCACTCAAGTCGGATCTCATCATTGCCAACGCCTGGCACAGCCGCAGCGATGCCCTATCGTCGATCGTGGTCCTGGTTGCGGTGGCCGGCTCCATGCTCGGCATCTGGTGGCTGGACGGTCTCGCCGCCGTGCTGGTCGCCCTGATGATCGGCAAGATCGGCTGGGAACTGATCGCCCGCAGCGTATCTGAACTGGTCGACACGGCGCTTCCGGAAGAGCGCGTCAAAGAGCTCAGAGAAACGATTTTATCCGTCGAGGGTGTGGAGAGCGTCCACAGTTTCAAAAGCCGCCAGATGGGCAGTCAGAGCCAGCTGGAGATGCATCTCCAGGTACAGCCTCACCTGAGCGCCGCCGAAGGCCACTATATCGGTGATGTGGCGGTCCTTAAACTGAAGGAACGCTTCGACCATATCGGCCATGTGATCTTTCACATCGACACCTATGACGACCAGGTCTATCCCGAAGACAGTCTGCCGGTGATGCCGCCCCGGGCCGAAATTGAACATCACCTGGATGCCGCGATCAGCCGCATCACCGGCGACAACCCGGATTACGAACTGATTCTCTATTACCATCCGGAGTATATCGATCTCGACCTGCGCGCCTCACCGGAGCTGCAGACCCTGTTAAGCAAGTGCGAAATCAGGGCCACCGATCTGGAGAAACAGCTGGACGAGCAACTTGCGTCGCTGCATTGGTTCCGCAATCTGAAGGTCTGGCTACCCGCCTGATCCTGCCGGGCAAGGCGCTACCGGACCGACGTTTCCGCATGACAGGTTGTTGAGTGGGAGGACATAACTCGCAATGAAATATAACGAAACACCGAGCCAGGCAACCGGTTACCTGCGTCAAGCACTGCCGTTGATGGTGCGCAACAATGTCCCCCCCAATCCTCTGAACTACGCCCTCTGGTACACCTATGTATCCAACCGGATCCCGGCACTGAATGCCGCCCTGGATTCGGCCCTGACTACCTACGGCACCTGCCCCAACCTGCTCAGCGAAAAGCTGTTCGCCGATCACCTGCTCGACGGCGAAGGCTCCGCTAACAACGAAGCGCTGGCCGGGTTGTTGCGGCTAACCGGCAACCTGCACAGCCAGGCCCATGAGGCGGCGGAACATACCGACAACTACGCCAATGTGCTGCGCGAAAGTCTCGATGCGCTGCAGGAGTCAAGAAAGGCACCCGGGTCTTCCCTGCCGCTGGAATCGATCATCGACAACCTGGCGAGCAACACCGCAGCGATCAACCAGTCCACAGCGCGGTTCCAGCAGCAGATAGATGCCGCTCAGCAGGAAATTGAAAAGCTCAGGGAGGAACTGACCAAAACACGTCAGGATGCACGTGTGGACGTATTGACCGGCCTGTATAACCGGCGCGTATTCGATACCGAGCTGAATCAGTTGATCGAACTCCAGCTGCCCGCTGGCTTCGCCCTGATTCTTATCGACGTGGACCATTTCAAGCAGTTCAACGACACCTACGGCCACCTCATGGGTGACAAGGTACTTCAGTACGTCGGCCGCCTGTTGAACGATGAGTGCGCGGAACCCCTTATCCCGGTGCGCTACGGCGGCGAGGAGTTTGCCATCCTGGCCCCGGGCAGCGCTCTGGACAGTGCCCGGCAGGTTGCAGAAAAACTGCGCCAGCGGGTCGAGGCGATCCGCATCCGCCAGAAAAGCTCCGGCACGGTGATCAGCTCGATCACCGCCTCGTTCGGGGTCGCCGCCTTCACTGACGGCGACAGCGCCACATCACTGATTGAAAAAGCCGACAAGGCGCTCTATCAGGCCAAGGAAGATGGCCGCAACCGGGTTGCCGTGCAAACGCAAGCAACGGACTAAACATAAAAAAGCGCCGGCCGGAGCGGCGGGCGCTTTGCTGTTCAGCGTCTCCGGGGAGTTGTTCAGTTTCGCGTGGGTTCGCGCATGGTGACAAACTCTTCCGCCGCGGTCGGGTGGATACCGATGGTGCTGTCGAACACCGCCTTGGTCGCTCCCGCTTTCAACGCGACGGCGATCCCCTGAATAATCTCGCCGGCATCATCTCCTACCATGTGCACACCGACCACTTTATCCGTGGCCTTATCGACGATCAGTTTCATCAATGTGCGCTCGTCACTGCCACTGAGCGTGTGTTTCATGGCGCGAAACTCTGAGCGGTATACCTCGATCTCGTCGTAACGCTCACGGGCCTGCTCTTCGGTAATCCCCACGGTGCCGATGTTAGGCTGGCAGAATACCGCTGTCGGAATCAGCTCGTAATCGACCCTCGGGCTACCTTCAGCGTAGAGGTGGCGTACCAGCGCCATCCCCTCGGCCAGGGCTACCGGTGTCAGCTGTACTCGGTCGATAACATCACCGATGGCATAGATAGACGGCACGGAGCTCTGGAAGCTGTCGTTGACCTTGATGGCACCGTTATCAGCGAGCTCTACACCCACCTCGTTAAGACCCAGCCCCTGGGTCTTCGGCGTACGCCCGGTGGCGTAAAGAATCTGATCCGCCTCCAGCCTGCGACCATCGGTCAGCTCGGCCAGCAAGGTCCCGTCAGACTGCTTGTCGATGCGCACGATGTTGGCATTCAGCGAAAGATTGACGTTCTTCTTGCCGATCTCCTTCGCGGTGAACTGACGAATCTCCTCGTCGAATCCACGCAGGATCATATCGCCACGGTAGATCAGGTCGGTGTGTGCACCGAGACCTGCAAAGATACCGGCGAACTCCACGGCGATATAACCACCACCGACGACGATCACGCGCTTCGGGAAGGTCTCCAGGTCGAACACTTCGTTGGAGCTGATCACATGCTCGCTGCCCGGAAACTCCGGCACGAACGGCCAGCCACCGGTGGCAACCAGGATGCGCTCTGCAGTGTAGGTCTTGCCCTTCACCTCGACGCTATTGGGCCCGGTGATCACCGCGCGGCCATCGATCAGGTCACAGCCTGAGTTGCGCAGCATATTGCCGTAGATACCGTTGAGACGGGAGATCTCCGCTTTCTTGTTGTCACGCAGCGTGGGCCAGTCAAAACTGACATCGCCCGCCGTCAGGCCGAAGCCCTTGGCCTCGTGGAAGCTGTCGGCGTAGTGGGAGGCGTAAACATAGAGCTTCTTCGGTACGCAACCCACATTGACGCAGGTGCCACCCAGGTAGAGATCTTCCGCGATGGCGACCCTGACACCGCGGCCTGCGGCCATACGCCCGGCACGCACCCCGCCAGAGCCGGCACCGATAACAAAGAGATCGTAATCAAACTCAGACACGCTCATTACTCCCGATTCGCTGAGACATTCCATTCAAGTGAGGCCAACCTTAACCGCTTCCCGGGCTCCAGGCCAATTGATCAGGTAAAGTCTGCAGATAAACAGAATCTATCGCGCCTTTAGCCGCCTCCAAGCCGCATTTTTGTTAGTATCCCGCTCCTAAAGTCAGCCTTCACGCACGGGAGATCGCTCTGTGACCAAGTTAGTTTCATTCAACGTCAACGGAATACGGGCGCGCCAGCACCAGCTCGAAGCGCTGATTGAGCGCCACTCACCTGACGTTATCGGTATTCAGGAGAGTAAGGTTGCTGACGATCAGTTCCCGGTCGAAATGATCCAGTCGCTGGGTTACCACGTGGAATTCTTTGGCCAGAAAACCCATTACGGCGTCTGCCTGCTGTCAAAAAACGCGCCACTGTCGGTGCAGAAAGGCTTTTTTGGCGATGAAGAAGACGCCCAACGCCGCCTGATCATCGGCGAGTATGAAACCGCCGCGGGCAAACGCTTTACGCTGATCAACGGCTATTTCCCCCAGGGGGAGAACATTGCTCACGAAACCAAGTTTCCCGCCAAGCGCCGTTTTTATGCCGACCTGCTCAGTCATCTCCAGGAGCATTGCGACCCCGGGCAACCGCTGGTGGTGATGGGCGATTTGAACATATCCCCGGCAGATATCGACATCGGCATCGGCGAGGCGAACCGCAAGCGCTGGCTGAAAACCGGCAAAACCAGCTTCCAGCCGGAAGAGCGCGAATGGCTTCAGCGCATCTACGACTGGGGCCTGGCAGATACCTATCGCCACTGCCACCCGGAAAAGGATGACCTGTTCAGCTGGTTTGATTACCGCAGCCGCGGTTTCGATGACGACCCCAAGCGGGGACTGAGGATCGACGCGATCATGGCGACCGCGCCGCTGTTGCAAAGCTGCACCGATGCGGGGATCGATTATGAGATCAGAGGCATGGAAAAACCTTCCGACCATGCACCGGTCTGGGCCAGCTTCGAGTTCTAAAACGAGTTCGCTTCCGCTCCGCTCAGTCCGGTTTGACGACCATCAGATCGCAGCTGACCTTATCCAGAATACGCTCGGCACTGCTACCCAGTAGCAGGCGCTCGAGCGCGCCACGGGAGACATTCCCTATTATCAGCAGATCCACCGCCTGCTCCTTGCAGAATTTCGGCACCAACTGGTGGAGCTCGCCCTCGAGCAGGTGAACCTCGGGCGCTCCCGGCTGATCCGACCAGGGCGCCATCAGATCCTTCATGCGCCGGTTGTGTTCCGCAGCGACCTTGTCCTGCAAGGATGCATAATCGGTGATTTCATGCTCATCGAAAATGGCGCTTTCCGGCAGCGTGGCGTAGGTGTGTAACACGTGCAGCTCCGCTTCCAGCGCCTGCGCCAGGCCGAGCGCCAGATTCAGTAACTTGGTATCAAGGGACGCCGGTTCATTACGGGCGTGGAACGGATCTATAGCCACCGCAATTCTCGGATGTTCAGGCCAGCGTTTGTTACGGCTGAGCAGCAGAGGCACCGCGCACTGGCGCAGAACCTGCCAGTCTTCGGGCGCCAGCAGATGATGCAGCAGGACCGGCTGGGTGGACACCGGATAGACCAGCAGATCGGCGCCGAAACGTTCGCACTTCTGCAGTACCGCATGGGCCCGTTTCTCGTCCCAGGCGATATCCGTGCCGACACGCGCCTGGTCAATACGGATGCGCTCGGCCAGATGGTCAAGCTGCCCCTCGCACTGAACCATATAGGCGTGACGGGAGCGCTTTCCGGCCTCCTCGTTGAACACCTCCGCGCCGCTTAATATCGGCTGATAGACACAGCAGAACAGTTCTAACCGGCCGTCACTGCCCGCCAGGCGAATCGCTTTCTCAAGCATTTCTACCTGGTCCTTATCCTCATCGACATTGACCAGCAGCTTCTGAAACATTCACCTTCTCCTCTTCAACCCTGCTGACAAGCATAGCGCTATCCCGCCAAATCCTCGCCCTTTACCCCTGGCCCGGGTCAATTTACATGCTATTTTAGAGATATCTAATAATCAATTGAGCGTACCGCGATGAACCTACATTCAGCACTGCGCCTGATGGCAGGCTCAGTCATTCTTGTCAGCCTGGCGATAGGCTACTGGGTACACCCCTGGGGCTATTACCTGACCGCCTTTGTTGGTCTGAATCTGCTGCAATCGGCATTTACCAACTGGTGTCCGGCCATGTCCATTTTCCGCGCTATCGGCCTGAAAGAGGAACGCTGTCGCAGCGGGATGAGCATTCATCAGGGCGTCCATATGATCGCAGGGTCCCTGGTGCTGATTAGCCTGGCACTGGTGTTTCTTGCCAAGCTGCCCGCTAGCCTGCTTATGATCACCGCGGTGATCGGCGCCAGTCTTTTCCAGTCTGCGTTTTCCGGCTGGTGTCCCTCGATGCTGATCGCCCGTCTGCTCGGTTTTCACCGCACCCGGCCCAGCCCCTGACGCATTCGCATAAACCTGTGTAGCTGTCGCAATCATGCTACTATCCCTGAACGATATTTTGGGGATGTACTTAGGTGTTGCGCTTCATCCGCCTGTTTTTTCCGCTTTTGCTCGTCGCGCTTCCTTGGGGCCTGTGGCCGTTCGTCCGAGAAACCGATCCCGTACTCGAACAGCTCCTGAAAGGCCTTCCAATCCTGCTGGCGTTGACCGCCCTGCTGCTGGCAGCAGGCTTCAAACGCGGCCGCATCGGCCTTGCGTCCCTGGCACTTGCCTGTACGGCCCAACTGCTTGGCCTTGCGGGTTCAAGAGGCCTGGATGCGCCCGACGCCTATATGCTGTTCACGGCGACCAGCCTGCTGCTGCCGCTGTTTTACCTGTGGCTTATGCTGCAGCGTGATACCTCCCTGCTTTGCCGGCTTGGGATAATAAAGCTGCTCGGTTCCCTTGCCCCTTTCGCACTGTTACTGCTGGCCTGGCAACAACCCGAGCAACTGGCGCTTGGCCTGCCGTCGCTGCCCACCTATTTCATCGAGGTCATCGCTGAACACTCGCTGCTCACGCGCGGAATTTTCTGGCTCTCGCTGCCGTTATTGCTGCTGTATTTCGTCCTGACACTGACCCGACGTTCGGTGGATGAAGTGGCACTTCTTGGCGCGCTACTGGCGCAGTTACTGGCATTGCACAGCCTGCAAACGCCACTGCTAAGCGCTCTGTTCCTGGCCAGTGCAGCACTGCTGCTCTGCACCGCGATCATCCTGCACATCTATGCCATGGCCTTTGTCGATACGCTAACCGGCGTGCCCGCCCGCCGTGCCCTGGAGCACCATCTGGCCGGTCTTGGACGCCAGTACGCCATCGCCATGCTGGATATTGACCACTTCAAGAAGTTTAACGACACCTACGGCCATGACGTGGGTGATCAGGTGTTAAGGATGGTGGCATCGCAGCTGAACCGGGTAACCGCCGGCGGCGCTCTGTTCCGCTATGGCGGCGAGGAGTTCACCATCGTGTTCAGGGGGCAGCGGGAGGAGGAAGTCATCTCGGCGCTGGATGCAGTGCGCGAACGGGTTGCAAACTACCCGATGAAAGTCAGGGCGCCACAGCGTCCAAAGAATCATCGCACCGGACGAAAGAGCCGCACAGATGCTGCTTCCGACAACACCGAACAGGTCAAGGTCACCATCAGTATCGGCGCAGCCTGGCGCAAAGCCGATGAAAAGCCGGCCATGGTGATCAAGCGGGCCGACAAGGCGCTGTACAAAGCCAAGGGCGCGGGACGTAACCGGGTGATGGCCGACGGCGTCGCCACACCTCGCCGGCCACGACGCGCAACCGCCTGAGTCAGAAGCCGTAGCGCAACCGCGCCCAAAGATTCGAGCCATCCTCAAACTGGCCAAAAAAGGTATGCGGCGCATCTCCCCCAAAGAGATTGGCACCGCTGCTCAGCGTCCAGTGATCATCGATCCGGTAGCTCAGCGACGGCCGCAGGTAGTAGTCCTGGTCGGTCGGTGAATAGTAGTTAAACCAGGACAGGGTCAGGTTATCCCGCATCAGCTTCCAGGTCAGCCTCAAGGTGACCACCTGGCGAAGCTCGTCGGGGCGATAGGCGTCCGGTGAGCTAAGCTTGAGCTGATCGTAGTCCTGGGTCCATTCCAGGTAGTACTGCACCGCGCCATTGAGATTGGGCACCAGCTCATGATCAAAGCCCACAAGCCAGCGCAGCTGGTCGTTGGGGGTACGCGGGTTGTCGCCGGCATCATCCTTACCCTCATACCAGGCGATTTCGGTATTGGCGATGCCGCCCGCTAGGGGTCCCCTGAGACTGGCGCCATAAACATCCAGCCGTGGAAAAGTAGGTTCGCCATGCTTATCCAGACCCAACGGCTGTTTCCAGAAACCGCGGTAGCCATAGAGCGCCCACTCAAGACTCTGCTGCCGCCCGGATAATCGCGCCGCGAATTCCCCGTCTTGCGGAAAAGCGTTTGGCTCATCGGCATGCAGCTTGCCATCAGGCACGGCTAGCTGAGTGCCCGAGAGCGGTGAAAAGTAGCTGAAGCGTTCGCCGTCGATGTAGCGGTCGGGCTCGAACACCGGCGTCCAGACCAGATCGAGGCTGAAGCGCTCGGCATAAAGACTGATCCGGATACTCGGCGCCGGCGCTTTCAGGTAAGTCTCGTCACGCCCGGCAAAGAAGGATTTCCAGTCCTTGGGGAACAGGTCGTTGAGAAACAGCATATCGCCGGTGCCCCAGGTGGACACCTGCTGACCCACCTGAAGATCAAGCCAGTCCAGGGGTGTCAGTTGTACCATGGCCTCGCGCAGATCCAGCTTCACGCCGTTCTCGACAGCGTCTGCATAAAGATCGCCCTTCAGACTGTAGTGCGCTGCCCCCTTATCTGCCGCCCACTCCAGGTGCGCGCGCACTTCGGCCAGGGTTTTATCCTCGGCCAGTGCCGGGTCATCCTGTAGACGACCGCCCAGCGCCGCCTCATAGAAGCCGTGTATGGCAGGCCCGGCAGCGTCCTGGGCCCAGCTGTCGCCGCCCCAGGCATCATCGCCCCAGGTCTGTTCATCCTGTGCCTGAACCGGGGCAGCGATCACCAGCAACAGGCCGAGGCAACCCTCTGCCGGTCTCATTCCGGCCTCCGCAGCCACTCCCGCGGCAGCGTTCTCAGCGAGCGCTCGCGGAACAGATCCTCGGGGATACCGATGTTGTACTTCATGAAGGCGAACTGCATGCTGGTATCGCCACCGTTGCGCAGGTCCGATACCCTGCTTTCGGTCACTGTAGGGAAGCCCTGCACGTCGGTCACTTTCAGCGCCTCGACGCGCCGATAGGGCTGCTCATCGTGATCAAAGTAGTCGATCCGCATCGGTAGCATCGTCTGTTTATCAATCCAGACCCGGTAGTGGCTGAACTCCACGCTCTGCGGATCCTTGGGGGTCGCTTTCAGCTGGTAATAGCTAGCATCGGTCGACAGCAGCTCGAAGCGATCTTCCGCCGGGTTACGCCCCGACACATCCTCATAGAAAAAATGCGACCCGACAAAGCTGGTGCGCTTGTCACCGGCGGCTATGCGCTTGACCAGATCCAGCCCCGGCAGATACAGCCAGCGGTCGTCATCCCGGTCCAGATGCTTGGCCACCATAAAGACGGTGTTGCGCACATCGGCGGGACGGCTGAAGGCGACGAAAAAGTGCTGGTCGCCGCCATCGCTGACATCCTTACGCAGGATCGTGAACTGGCGCAGCTGCTCACGCCCCTGGGCGTCGGTAATCAGCATACGCACCTCACTGCGGCCATCCTCCCCCTGGTAATAGGCGGCGTGATTGGCCTGTTCGACGATCCGGTTCACATCGGTCAGCTCCGCCGCCTCCAGCGCCAGGCTCAACACCGGTCCAGCGACTAATGCCGTGATAATTCTGACTGCTGTGTTCATTGTGAACCCTCCTTTCTGTTGAGGCTGAACAACCGGTCTTTATTACCGATCAAACTGATAGCCGCCGGCAGCAGCATCAGCGTCACGAGTGCAGAGACCGCCATGATCGATGCCAGAAAGAACCCTACCGTGATGTAGGGCACCAACGGCGCCAGTAGCAGCGGCGTGAATCCGATAGCGATGACAATGGCGTTGCGACTGATCGCCCGTGACGGCCCCCGATAGATCTCCGCCACCGCCTCGGGCCAGCTGCCAAGCTGGCGATAGATCGCCCGCGCGCGTTCGAGATAGTGAATGGCAAAGTCCACCGACAGCCCCAGCGTCAGCGCGGACAGCACCGCGATCGGCATATCGTAATCCTTGCCGACAAACCCGATCAGGCCGTAGATGAACAAGATGGTGACGCTGAGCGGCAGCATCGCCAGCAGGCCGATACGCCAGGACCGAAACAGCAGCACCATCATGATCAGCACCATCACAAATGCGCCCAGCAGGCTCTTCAGCATCCCCTGCACCATCTGCTCCTGCCAGACCACGTTGATATAGGTAAGGCCCGCCCAGTTGACGCTGAGCCCCGCCGGCAGCGGGTGCTTATCAATGTAGTCCCTGACCTGGGAGACCACCGCACTCATCGCCTGGTTATCACCGCTTTTCAACTGCAGCCAGAGCAGGCTGGAGCGGTAATCGGGAGTGACGAAGTGCCAGAGATCATCGGGGCGATGGGATGACTGATAGCTGAGTAGTGTCTGCGCCACTCCCCGGGCCGAACCGGGCAACCGATACTGCTCGTCCGCACCGCCGGTCAACTCCCGGTAGACGGTCTTTACCACCGTCGGCAGGCTGTTGACCTTGCCCACTTCCGGCAGGCCTGTCAGGTATTCGGTTAGCCCATCGATATAGTCGAGTACCGGGGGAGCGAGAAAGATCTTGGCCGCCACCTGGGCCGTCTCGACCCGGTCGAGCAGGTCCAGCCAGAATGCCTCCTCCGCCCGCGGCCGGTTGAAGCTGGCTTCATCCAGCCGTCCGGCCAGTGCACTGGTGTACTGGTCGAAATCCCCGTTGTCCGACACGGCCAGGATCTGTTCGAGCACCGCTTGCAGCTGTTGCGCCTCATCCTGCTTTGCAAGCTCGGCGCGAAGCTCCTCCTGTAACCGCGTGACGGGGTCATCCTGCGCCCCGGCATCGAACACAAGATAGGCGTTATAGGTACCGGAGAAATGCTCGTTCAATACCCTGTCGGCAACACGCAGACTGTGGTCCGACTTGAACCAGCGCACCGGATTGTCGTTGATCTGAATCTGGCTGACGCCCCAGATACTGAGCAGTGTAAGCAGCGAAAACCCGACCACCAGCACACGGGCTCGAGCGATCGAGAAACGCCCCATCGCCGCCATCAGCCGGCCCAGCCCACTGCTGTCATCCGCGTGAACATTGTGATCCTTCAGCTGCGCCATCCGCTTTGGCGACAGGCTGACGATATAGGCGGGCACCAGGGTCACGGTAAGAAGAAATGCCAGCATGATGCCAAACGCCACATGCAGCCCAAACACCTGTACCGGCGGTATGGGGGTGAAGGCGAGAGAGGCAAACCCCACGGCCGAGGTCAGCGAGGTATAGAACATCGGTGTGAACAGATGCCCCATCACCTGTTTTACCGTCGGTCTGGCGTCATCACCCGGGCGGTAGCGATCGGCAAATTCCGACAGAATATGCACCGAGTCGACCACTGCGATCGGCATCAGAAAAATCGGGATCATCGAGCTCATGATATGCACGGTGTAGCCCTGACCGATCAGCAGTCCCAGGGTAATAATCACCGATGCAATCGCCACCAGCATCGGCGCACTGATCAGCAGTAGGCTGCGGAAGAACAGCCACATCAGGATGAATATCATCACTCCCGCCAGGGGCGCCGAGATCGCCATCTGCACAAACATCTCGACGCCGAAGGTATCTTCGGAAACCGGCAGGCCGGCGATATGGAACTCATCCTCCACATCCAGCTCCGCGATAGCCTGCTCGATCTGTTGCGACAGCCGGTAGCTGATCGACTTTTTCTCGATCGGCACATAGATACCCGCTGCCCGCCCATCACCGGATACCAGGGTGTTACCGAGCAGAGGCAATCTCTCTACCGCTCGCCGGATCTCCTGAGCAGCCTCGCGGCTGGCCGGTGCTTCGCGCATCATCCATTCAAAGCGGATGGTCCCCGGCCCCTCCTGGGTGATGTTATCAACCCGATCCAGAGCCATCAGGTCCTTGCTGATCACACCATCCATCTGACCGATGCGCTGCGACAGGCTGTGCAGTGCGGCGAGAGAATCAGGGTTGTAGATACCATCCGGATCATCGCTGTTGACCATGCCGACCACAATCATGTCATAGAGCGAAAAACGCGTTTTCACCCGATCATGAAAAACCCTGTCAGGCTGGTCATGGGGCAGCATGTTCTCCGGATCGGTATCCACCTGCATCGATGGAATCTGGGCACCGGTAAACACACAAAGGGCGAGCAGCAGCAGAAACACCCAGCGGGGGCGTTTAATCGAGAATTGCACCAGCAGGTCGCGCAATAGGCTCATGGCGGGGACCGGTTATTGGACAGCCAGGTTATCTTAATTATATTAGCTATAATTAATCTAACAATCAGCGTTGAGCGTTTGTTTGAGTGAACCCTTTGTTTGAGTGAACAAAGCAGGTTGCGATATAATTATGAATAATTATCGTTCAAATTCACCCGCAACACCGACTGGCAGCCCTGCTCAGCGTTGCAGTAAAGACGAACAATAGACCACCAAGCAACACGTCGCCGGAGTATGAGTCGTGAGCCAAGCAACCAAACAGCCTGAAATCAGCTCGGATGACCTCAGCGCAGACGCAACACTGCAGCTGATGAAAGCGAACGCATCTCGTGCCGCCAAGCTGATGCGGGCGCTGGCAAACGACAGCCGGCTGTTGATCCTGTGTTACCTGGATGGCCGCGAACTGTCGGTAACCGAGCTGAACCGCAACCTGGATTTGAGCCAGAGCGCCCTGTCTCAGCACCTCGCCGTGTTGCGCAAGGATGGACTGGTGAAAACACGCCGCGAGTCACAGACGATTTACTACTCACTTGAAGGTGACACCGCCAAGCGGATTATCCGCACCCTCCACGAAATGTTCTGCCCCGAAACGCTCTGATTCGCGCACAGGCTTGCACGTATAGAGTCTCAGCCCAGCGGCATTAACGTCTGCACCAGCCACATGTAGCAGAAGGTACCGCCCAGAATACTCACCAGCGCGTTACGCAACAGCAGGTGCAGCCCGACCACCGTCAGCAACGCCAGCACGGACTGAACCAGCCCCTCACCACTGACCAGCGGCGTTTTCAACGCGTAGATCACCAGCAGCACCATCAGCACGGGCGGCAGATAGCGTCCAAGAAACTGCAGCAAAGGGTGATCCGCCTGCCTGGAAAACAGCAGAAACGGCAGCGCCCGGGTCAGGAAGGTGGCCATAGCGGACAGCGCGATAAAGCTCAGAAGATACGTATCCGGGACCACTTTTCCCCTCCCCTGGCCATCAGCAGTAGCGACACCGCAAGCACAATCGCGATCATCAGCATATTGTCCGCACTGATCAGCAGCGCCAGCGCTGCAACCATAAGCGAAGCAACAAACAGCAGCGGTTTGCGCATTACCCGATACTGCTCAAGGACCAGCACCGTAAACAGCGCCGGCAATGCAAATTCAGCCCCCTCGGTCGGCAGATTCAGCTGAGTGCCCAGCCAGGCGCCCAGGGTACAGCCAAACACCCAGTAACTCTGATTCAGCGCGGCGATGCGCAGCTGCAACTTATCCCGGCATGAAGACACAGCCTCATGCCGGGTTGCGGTCAGCAGCGAATAGGTTTCATCGGTGAGCGCAAAGATCAGATACCAGCGCCGCCACCCCTTAAGCCCCAGGCGCGAGATCATCGACAACCCGTAAACCAGGTGGCGTGCATTGAGCAGGAAGATGGCGACGAACACTTCGAACAGACCGGCCTGGTTGGCAATCAGCCCCACGGCGAGAAACTGGGCAGCGCCGGCATAGATAAACAGCCCCATCGCCGCGGCCCAGAACCAGTGATAACCCAGATCGGAGAACAGGACACCGAAGGCGATACCCAGGGGCACATAGCCGAACATGACCGGCAGGGAAAGCCGCAGGGCAGCAGAGTATGAGGATGTTGAGGAGCCGAAATCCATGAAGCGCGCCAAACCTGACTGACTGATCAGGCGCGCTATGTTAATCCCCCGGCATCATTGCTGCAAACGGTAGATCTGCCAGTCCTCGGTCGGCTCATTGAGCAGCATTTTCATCTCCACCACCTCTTCCTCGGCGTTGTAGCTGATGCTGAAGCCGAGTTTACGCGCCAGCGCCTGCATCCCCTTGTTGGTTGCCAGCGTTGAACCGGACAGCTCCAGAGTGCCCCGCGCACGGCAGTAATCAATCGCCTTGTTCATCAGGATGATGCCCAGCCCCTCGCCCTGAAGATCATCACGAATGACCACGGAGAACTCCGCACGCACATTGTCTGCATCGGTCACGGCACGCACCACACCCAGGGTTTCATAACCCTGGCCGTCCAGACGCGGGGCCGACACGATAAACGCCATCTCGCGGTCGTAATCGATCTGGGTCCAGTTGGCCAGCTCATCATGGGTCGGAATGCCACGGCTGTAGAAGTAGCGTAGCCGGATCGATTCCGGGCTCAGCTTGTTGTAGAACTCCAGGTGCGCCGGCTCATCCTCACCGCGTACAGCACGCAACACCGCCGGACGACCGGAACGCTTCAGCGTGATCTGTTCGGTCAGGTGTTCGGGATAGGGACTGATCGCCAGCCTGCCGGGCTCATCCACCGAAACCGCGTAATCCACCGCCAGCAGGCCGCGTTTGTTGAGCAGCATCGGATTGATCTCCAGCGCCTTCAACTGCGGGATATCGACCAGCATCTCGGAAAGCCGCACCAGGAGTTCACTGAGATGCTCCACATCCCGTTCCACCTGATAGCTGTTTTCGCTGATGATGCGGTAGATACGCGAAGAGCGCACCATCTCTTCGGCCAGTGCCAGGTTGAGCGGTGGCAGCATGACATTGCGGTCCGCCAGCACATCGACGGTATAGCCGCCTACACCGAAGATCATCAAGGGTCCGAATACCGGGTCGCGGGTGAAGCCGACATTGATCTGCATCGACTGAAAGCCCCGCTTCATCTGCTGCACGGCATAGCCGAACAGCTCTTCGCCGCTGTACATCTCGCCGATACGGTAAGCAAGCTTGGTGGTCGCGTGCCGCACCTCACTGATCGAATAGAGATCCAGCGCCAGGTCATGCCAGCGCTGATGCCCGCTCTCGTCATAGCTGAACGGATACAGATTGGTCCTGTGCAGCGCTTTGACCGCCACGGAGCCGCCCATCTGTCTCGCGCAGTCCACCACGCCCTGGATATCCTCGGCGTAGCGGGTGTTGGACGTGGGTATTTCATAAAGATTGAGCAGGGTGCTCGCCTCGCCATGGGTAAGGCAGTCGCGTCCCGCATCGAATGCCGAGCTGACCAGCTCCGCCGCCTGCTCCCGGCCCGGCCCCGGCTGTCCGACAAAAGGAGCCGGTGTCTGGCGCATCACCCGCTGATTGCGGTGATAGTCGACCATGTGCATAAAGGCATTGATCGCCTCTTCCGGCGTCAGAAAGGTCGCGATACCGGCCGCATTACAGGCGTTACGCGCCGCTATGGCCGAATACCGCCCCATCCAGCAGGTCAGCACGTTCCGCGGTGTTTTGCGGGCGATGCTGATCACCTCCTCGGCAGTTTTGACACTGTCCGCAAGCCGCGTCGGGGCATGGATGACCAGCACCGCATCGACGTTTGGATCCTTGGTCAGCAGCCGGGTTGCCTCGGCAAAACGCTCCGGCGTCGCATCAGCATTAAGGTCCACCGGGTTGGATGAGCGCGCCTCCGGTGGCAGGAGTTCGATCAGCTTCTGCTCGGTTTCCTCAGTCAGGGTCGCCAACTGGCCACCACTCTTGAGCAGGCGCCCGGTCGCCAGGGCGTTGGGGCCCATGCCGTTACAGACCAGCGCCAGGCGCTCACCGCGCATCGGCTTCATCCGCGACAGGGTTTCCAGTGCATTGAACAGCTCATCGGCGGTTTCTACCCGCACCGCACCGGCACGACGCAACGCCGCATCGTAGACCACGTCGGATTCCGGGATACCCGGCACCCTGATCTGATGGGTATCTGTCGGCAGTACCAGGTTGGATTTCAACACTAGAACCAGCTTGTTACGTGAGGCGGACCGGATCGCCGAGACGAAGTTTCTGGCATCACCGATTACCCTGTCCATCTGCAGCAGAATGGCATGGGTCCAGGGGTCCCGCGCCAGGTAATCGATAACCGACGGCAGGTCCACGTCAACGCCATCGCCAATGGTCAGAAAATGGGAAAAACCGATCTCCTGGCCATTGGCCCAGTCGATCATGGCCGTGCCCAGCAGACCCGACTGCCCCACGTAGGCGACCTTTCCCTTGAGGATATTTAGATGCGAATAGCTGGCATTCATCTTGGAACCGGGCACCAGCATACCCATGCAATCAGGCCCCAGAATCCGTATGCCATAGGGCTTGGCGGCCTCGCGCACCTCATCGCGCAGCGTCCGTGCATGGCTGCTCTGGTGCAGCGACAACCCACCGGTGAGAATCATCGCCGCCTTCACCATATTGGCGCCGAGTTTGCGGATGATGCCTGCCACCGCCTCGGGCGGCGAACAGATAATGGCCAGGTCCGGCATTTCAGGCAGGTCAGCCACACCGGAATAACAGCTGATGCCGTTAACCTGCTCGTAGCCCTTGGAGTTAACGGCCATCAGCGGTCCGTCAAAACCGCTGTCGATAAGATTGCGCAGAACGATCCCGCCCATGCTGTCTTCCCTTTCAGAAGCACCGAAAACAGCGATGGATCGAGGCTTGAAGAAACGCTTGAGATATCGTGTAGACACGCAGCAGATCCTAAAAAATTTCAGCCTGGGGAAGTTTTATCGTCTGACTTTAGATCAGTATCCATTCTATGTCCTTCGCAGGTGCAGCAAAAGACAAAGGTCAACAAGAAGCCAAAAAAGCTGCCTCAGCGGTCAAAGTATTGTCATCGAAAAGCATAACACTATGTTCCACGCTTGCGAGCGGTGGCACGAAGTTACTAGGATGGACGGCAGCACCTGCAGCCGCTGTGAGAGCACCATTCGACTTACCGCCTAATCCGGCACCGAGGGAATCGCACTATGGAACAGCCCGCCTACAAACAGATCAAGAACAGCATCGACCGGGCCATGCACGCCTTTGAAGGACGCGTCACCCAGGGTATCTCCCCTGCATCCCTGTCTATGGCCTACATGGACTGGCTGATACATCTGGCCCACTCTCCGGGCAAGCTGGGCGAGCTGACCGAAAACCTGGTGCGCAAAAACGCCGCTTACTGGGTCTGGAGCGCCCGCGCCGCCACCGACCCCGATACCCCGCCGCTGATCGAACCCCTGGCACAGGATCGTCGTTTCAACGATCCTGCCTGGCACAAGTTTCCGTTCAATGTCATGGCCCAGGGCTTTCTGATGCGAGAGCAGTGGTGGCATTACGCAACCACCGGCATCGCCGGTGTCTCCCGTCACCACGAAAACGTAATCTCGTTCGCGGCGCGCCAGTTCCTCGATATGCTGTCACCGACCAACTTCCCGCTGACCAACCCGAGAATCATCGACCGGGCGATCGAGACCGGGGGTACAAGCATCTACAAGGGAATGGAAAACCTGCTTGAGGATGTCCAGAACTATACCACCGGGACAGCACCCAGCTGCGAGAATTACTGCGTTGGCCACAACCTGGCCACCACCGAAGGCCAGGTGATCTATCGCAACCGCCTGATAGAACTGATCCAGTACAGCCCGAAAACAGCTGACGTCCATGCCGAGCCGATCCTGATCATCCCGGCCTGGATCATGAAGTACTACATACTCGACCTGTCCGAGCACAACTCCATGGTGCGTTACCTGGTTGAAAAAGGGCATACGGTGTTCATGATCTCATGGCACAACCCTGACGCTGCCGACCGTGACCTGGCGATGAAAGACTACATCAACCGCGGCGTCCGGGATGCCGTCAAGGCGATCAGCAGCATCGTGCCGGACCAGCAGATCCACGCAGTCGGGTACTGCCTGGGCGGAACACTGCTGGCAACCACGGCCGCGGCGATGGCCAGGGACGAGGACAACCGCATCAAGACCCTGTCACTGTTCACCGCGCAAACCGATTTCACCGAAGCCGGCGAGCTGATGCTGTTTATCGATGAGAGCCAGCTCAGCTACATGGAAGACATGATGTGGGATCGTGGCTACCTCGATACCACGCAGATGTCCGGCGCGTTCACGCTGCTGCGCTCCTATGACCTACTCTGGTCCAGAATCGTCAGTGAATACTGGCTCGGCGAGCGCCCGCCAATGAACGATCTGATGGCCTGGAACAGCGATTCCACCCGCATGCCCTACAAAATGCACACGGAATACCTGAGCCGGATGTTCTTGCATAACGATCTGGCCAGCGGACGTTTCATCGTCGATGACCGCCCGGTCTCTCTGCGTGATATCCGTATGCCGATCTTCTGTGTCGCCACCGAAAAGGACCACGTAGCCCCCTGGCATTCTGTCTACAAGCTCCATGGTCTGGTCAACACCGACCTGACCTTCGTGCTTACCAGCGGTGGCCATAATGCAGGCATCGTCAGCGAACCGGGCCACCCGCGACGGCGCTACCGTATGGCGCTCAATCGCCCGGAGGACAAATACATCTCTGCCGATGAGTGGTACCAGCGTTACGAAGCCAGTGAAGGCTCCTGGTGGGAACCTTGGAGCGAGTGGCTGGCGGAGAACTCCAGCGGGCGTACAGCGCCACCTGCGATGGGCAATGCCGAGGCCGGCTACGCGCCGCTCGCCCCCGCACCGGGCAGCTACGTTCTGGAAAAGTAAAACCGGCTGAGAACGCCGCATGGCAGTGCCTGTAGCGATATCCATTGATAGCTTACAGGCACTTTTTTTGGCTACCCCGATAGCAAAATTTAATTTTTCGCCTGCGCCGAAGCTGCACTATATTCGCGCCTAAGAGGGGTTTGAAATTCAAGTCAAGTCACCGGTTGGCAAACCTTGGTTCAACGCCCCATCGGTAGGTTTGCAGCTTATTGCTGCGCGTTTTTAACTTAAACATGAGATTACGGTCGATGGGCACAAAAGTACGTGTCGATCATTCCCTTGACGACCTGGAAGACTGGAGCGAACAGCTTTCAGACGATGAAGAAGTCGCGCAGACCCGTCTGCGTTACAACGGCAAACGGCGTCGTCAAATCGAAGATCTGATGGAAGAGCGCGCTCTGGCTCGCCAGATTAGCGATATCTACGACGAGCGGGTCTAAGAGATCAAACAAAATCGCCCCGCAGGCCAAGCCTGCGGGGCGATTCTCTTTCTGGCCGAGCAATGACGATCAGGCGGCGCAGATCACATCACCGTGCTCTTCTTTCTCGATGAGCGCGTGGTGCAGAGCGCGAACCGCTTTCTCGTAATCCTCTTCACGGATAATCGCCTGCATCTCCACCTGACGTACCGACTGGTGCAGCGCCTGTACGCTGATATCGGCGCCGGACAGAGCCGAGACCGCCTTGGCCAGGATACCCGGCACCTTCATGTCGGAGCCGATGGCCGATACGATCGCCACGCGGTGCAACTGCACTTCCGCACCACTGTACTTTTCACCGATCAGGCGCACCGCACGATTGATGATTTTGCGGGTACCCGAGAGGTAATAGGTCTGGCTGTTGGCGTCGGAGTCACGGGCGATAACATACACCTTGAGCTCTTTGAGAAGCTGCAGCAGCTCGATCTCATAGGCGATGTCACCCAGCATATCCTGGTCGAACACCTCCAGCGCCAGCACACCACTGCGACCGGCGATGATCTCGACACAGGGTTCAGCGCTGCAGTAATCACCGCTGATCAATGTACCTGAGTGGTCGGGCTCAAACGCGTTCTTGATACGCAGTTCAATGCCCTGCTCACGCAGACCTTTTGCCGCCTTCGGGTGGATCGCCTCCATACCCAGGTTGGACAGCTGATCGGCCACATCGTAGTTGGTACGGCCGATGGTGACGATATTCTCAAGACCGACAATGCCGGGGTCTGCCGTACTCAGGTGGAACTCCTTGTGGATCACCGCCTCGCGGGCGTTGGTCAACGTCGCGATCTTGCTGAATGTCATCTCGCTGTAGCCACGGTCGAAGGTCTTCATCAGACCCTCTTTGCAGTGGGTATAGCCGGTGACGATCGGCAGTTCGGTGGCCAGATCGATCCCTTCCAGGTGGCTGTTCAGCATCGCCTCAAACGCCAGGGGTTCCGGCTCGTGCCAGCCACTGAGGTCCACCAGCCTTGCATTCACCCCTGCGTCCTGCAACGCCAGGACAGTATTGAAAGCACTGTGGGATTCACCGATCGCGGCCAGCATCTCGCGCACACGCAACAGGTGATCGGTGAGCTGGAAATGACCGTAGCGGCAAAGCGCCTGCAGGTTATCCATGCAGCCACGCGCTCCCTCGATGCGCTCGGTGACGAAGCTATCCGCCTTCTGTCGGGCAATGGAATCACCAAACAGGGAACGGTTCATCGCCAGCATTTCATCTCGGACCCGGTCCAGGGATTCGTGCCAGCTCTGCTCCTGCTCACCATTGGCGAAGCGACCGTAAACGCCGGGTTCACCGGTCTTTTTGTGCTCCAGGAGCAGGTTGGTCATACCACCGTAAGCGGACACGACAAAGATGCGCTGATAGAGATCTGAACCGCTGCGTTCGCCGATAAGGATGGTATCCATGAGCTCGGCAAACCGGCTCATGGAGGTTCCGCCTATCTTCTCGACACTGTGAAGCGCCGTTTCAGTAGTCTCTGTATCAGGCATCAACAGCCTCCGCCTCTACGGGATAAACACCATTTTCGTCGTGCACCTCTTTGCCGTTCAGCGGCGGGTTGAAGGCGCAGGCAACCTGCATACCTTCCGGGCCACCACGCAGCAGGTGCTCGTCATTTTTATTCAGGATGTAAACCGTTCCCGGCACGATCTTGTGGATCTTGCCGTCGGCTAGAGTTTCCACTTCACCGGAGCCGCTGATGCAGTAAACGGTTTCCAGGTGGTTCTGGTACCAGATATGCGTCTCGCTGTTCGGATAGATGTTGGTGATGTGGAAAGAGAATCCCATGCCATCATCTTTAAGGGAGAGACGCGTGCTATCCCAAGTATCTGTTTCTGAAAAGATTTTACGGCCGTTCTCGGCACATTCTGCGAGTGTACGTACGATCATTGTTGTTCAATCCTGTGAGCTGATTCTTAAGAAGCTTTCTTTTCGCGTGCAGCGGTTGCCTTGGCAAAGGCGTGATCCAGCACGTTCAGCGCGAAATCGATCTGGGCCTGAGTAATGGTCAGCGGAACCAGGCACTTGACCACCTGGTCGTGCGCGCCGCTGGTTTCGATAACCAGACCATTCTCGAACGCTTCGCGGATAACCTCTGAGGCCATCTCGCCATCCGGGCATTCAATACCGCTCATCAGACCACGGCCGTTGAGTTTCATGCTGTCGGCGCCGTAGCGGCGAATCAGCTTCTCGAGCCCTGCACGCAGGTGCTGCGCTTTCTGCTGCACTTCTTCGGCAAAGCTGTTATCGCTCCAGAACAGCTCAAAAGCTTTAGCTGCCGTCACAAATGCCAGGTTGTTACCGCGGAATGTGCCGTTGTGTTCACCCGGCGTCCAGATATCGAGTTCCGGGCGATAGGTGACCGCCGCGAACGGCAGACCATAGCCACTGAGCGATTTGGACAGCGTGACGATATCCGGCTTGATACCGGCTTCCTCAAAGCTGAAGAAGGTACCGGTACGGCCACAGCCTGCCTGGATATCATCGACAATCAGCAGGATCTCGTGGCGGCGGCATACCGCTTCCAGATTACGCAGCCACTGCGCACTGGCGGCATTCAAACCACCCTCACCCTGAACGGTCTCAACAATGACGGCGGCCGGGTGATCCAGACCACTGCTCGGGTCGTTGAGCAGCTTTTCAAAGTATTCGGTGGTATCAACACCTTCACCGAGGTAACCATCGAACGGCAGACGGAAGACGTCATTCAGTGACGTACCCATACCGCCGCGGTGATGCTGGTTACCGGTTGCGGCCAGCGCACCGGCGCTGCAGCCGTGGAAACCATTGGTGAACGAAGCAATGGTTGTGCGTCCGGTCACCTTACGAGCCAGCTTAAGCGCCGCTTCTACCGCATTGGTGCCGGTCGGCCCGGTAAACATCACCTTGAAGTTGCCCATATCGCGGGGCTCAAGGATGTATTTCTGGAAGTTTTCCAGAAAACGGGCTTTTGCCGTGGACATCATGTCCAGGCCATGGGTGATACCTTCGGAGCTGATGTATTCGATCAACGCATCTCGCAGCTCCGGGTGGTTATGTCCATAGTTGAGAGTGCCGGCACCAGCCAGAAAATCGATGTAGGTGCGACCCTCTTCAGAGGTGAGCTCAGCCCCGCGGGCCTGGTTGAATACAACGGGGAACGAACGACAGTATGAACGAACTTCTGATTCAACCTGCTCAAAAATACTCATTACAAACTCCTGATTGAGTTAATTTCTTACCTGTGACGCCAGTGCAATTCCGGGTTACGAAGCCAGAGCGACAGCCAGCTTGAACGGACCTGCACGGTAGAGCACTTCGTCCTCATGGGCGCCATCGAAGTGATCCTTGCGAGCGAACTTGACGCTCTTTTCAACGGGCGCGCTCAGCGCAGAGAAGAAGCGCGCGAACATCGCCTGAGACGCCTGGTTATCCGGCGTGATGGTGGTTTCGATGTACTCGACACCCTCATCCGAGAGGCGGTCCGCAAGCTCCATCAGCATGCGGTTACCCAGTCGCTGACCGCGCGCTGACGGGCACACGGCAACCTGCCAGACGAACAGGGTTTCCGGACGGGCCGGCGGGCGATAGCCGGAAATAAAGCCAACCATCTTTCCCTTGTCATCAAACGCTGCAATCGACGTGTCGGCGAAGTCACCACACTGCAGCAGATTGCAATACATCGAGTTGGTGTCCAGCGGGGGGCAGCGCTTGATCAGGTTGTAAACCGCCGCACCATCGTTGGACATGGGCTTGCGAAACTTGATCTTCATTTTATTGGTATTCATAGCATCCTGAATATTTAGCTTTTTAAATATTTAGCCTTGCGATGCTTTTATTGTAAAACATATCGCATCCCGTTAATCAACCACCTACCCGATATGCGAATCCATTCAAGACCAAAGTATAGAAATCCTTGTAAATTCAGCATCTGAAGTCGCAACACCCACTAACAAGTGTCATTTTCATTTGCTTCGCGTTACAATGGATTTACATTTAGACAAACCTTTTTATTGCAAGGCTCTATGTTTCAGGCTAAAAACTGCGCCATCTCAACAGACACTGAACCGGATACTTGGATAGATATGCCAAAGAGTCAGGACGTACTGGTGCTCCTGCGCCAGATCATCCGTGTAACCGATATGCACGATAAGCAGCTCAGTCGTATGACCGGGCTGACAATGCCTCAGTTGATGACCATGCAGACGCTGGAGACCGAGGGCGCGATAACGATTGGCGTACTGGCCAAGAAGATGAACCTGGCACAGGCTACCGTGACCAGCATTCTTGACCGCCTGGAGCTGAAGGGACTTGTAAGAAGAGAGCGCAGTCAGACAGACAAGCGCAAGGTCTTGGCCTGCCCGACCCACGCGGGTATTGAACTGCTTAAATCAGCACCAACCACCCTGCAGGACCGCTTTGTAGACGAGTTTGATTCATTGAAGGATTGGGAGCAGTCGATGATACTCGCCTCCCTGCAGCATATCTCGGGGCTGCTTGAGGCGGATCAGATCGACGCCGCACCGATGCTTGATATCGGCGCATTGGACCGCCACATGCAATAACCAACAGAAGATGGATATTCAGGGTCGTGGTTGGTTAGCGCCGGGGCCCTCCACGCGATTTCTGCCATCCCGTTTGGCCCTGTAAAGACGCTCATCCGCACGCTGCATTAACGACCCGAAACTTTCGCCCGGACGAAGCTGAGATACGCCAAAGCTGGCCGTCACCACCTGATCAATCCCGAAATTAGTGGACTCAACCGCTGACCTGAGCCTCTCGGCCAGCTCCATCGCGCCCATACCACCGGTTTCGGTTGCTACCACCATGAACTCCTCTCCGCCGGTGCGCGCCAGCAGATCCAGGTCACGAATACGACCGGCAGCAAGGCTGGCAAAGGATTTCAGCACCCGATCACCGGCAGGATGGCCAAACTGGTCATTAATCTGCTTGAAATGATCGATATCGAAGAGGATCACCGACAACTCGCGGTGGTATCGGTGGGACCTGCGCACCTCACGGGCAAGCACCTCCATGACGTAACGGCGATTGAGAATACCGGTCAGCACATCGGTGTTGGCCTGCTCGACCAGCGTGCGTATCTCCACCAAACGGCGGTAGGCGAAAAAGACCAGGTAAAGCGGCCCAACCAGCAACACGCTCAGCAGCAGATCATCGAGATCAAAGAGATGATCGACACGTTGAGACCAGCTATAAAGGGTACCGCTCAGATCCAGCTCTGCCGCAACCAGAAACACCACCAGGAGCACCAGCACGGCAAGCAGGAGCTCACTGAGGAAACGCCAGTTATCAAGGTATTTGTGCTTGAATCTTGGCAAGGTAAAGCTGTCCTTTTTCGGAGACATTTAAGTCGCTTCCCGCACAGTCTAACAGCACGGCACAGGTAATAGTTAGCTTCACTATAGTTCGCATACCCCAAGGCCACTTCTTTGGCCTGGGCGCCTCTGCTATCCTTTCTGCCCTCTTTAAACGAACAAACGGTGCAGCGCCAAACCATGAGCAGATTCTGGAGTCCGGCTATCCAGTCACTAGTCCCCTACACTCCCGGGGAACAGCCCAAGATCGACGGGCTGACAAAGCTGAATACGAACGAAAACCCCTACCCGCCTGCTCCAGCCGTGCACCAGGCCCTCTCAGCGTTCGATAGCGGCCGTTTACGCCTTTACCCAGACCCTGACGCCTCGCACCTGAAAAACGCCCTGGCGGCGGAATTTGGCCTTAATCGAGAACAGGTGTTTGTCGGTAACGGATCCGACGAAGTACTGGCCCACGCGTTCATGGCATTTTTCCGCCAGGAACAGCCTCTGCTCATGCCGGAGACGACCTACAGCTTCTACGATGTGTATGCGAACCTTTACGCCATTGAACACATCAAAGTGCCGCTGACAGAGAGGTTTGAGATCGACCTTGCCAGCTACCAGAACGAAAACGGCGGCATTATCTTCGCCAACCCCAACGCTCCCACCGGGGTCGCGCTGCCGCTGACCGCTATCCGCTCTTTGCTTGAACGCAATCGCGACAGCGTTGTTCTGGTAGACGAAGCGTACGTCGACTTTGGGGGCGAAAGTTCAGCCAGCCTGGTCAACGAATACCCCAACCTGCTCGTCGTACAGACATTCTCCAAGTCCCGTTCTCTCGCCGGCCTTAGAATCGGATATGCACTCGGCTCCGCGGAACTGATCGATGGACTGGAGCGGGTCAAGAACAGCTTCAACTCCTATCCGCTGGACATGCTCGCCATTGAAGCAGCCTGCGCTTCACTGTCCGACAAAAGCTATTTTGAGGAGACCTGCGCGAAAATCATCGCGACACGCGAGAAGACCCGTCAGGCGCTGGAGAAGCTGGGATTTGAGACGCTACCATCGGCCACAAACTTCCTGTTTACGCGGCACAGCGAACTGCCAGGTAGCGAACTGATGGACTACCTGCGCAGCAACAAAATACTGGTGCGTCACTTCAGCAAGCCGCTTATCGCCGATTACCTGCGCATCACCATCGGCACCGATACGGAAATGGAGCGGCTAATCAGCACACTGGAAATGCATCCGGTTATCGCCCGCAGGGTGGCGCGCTAAGCGCGCCACTCCAGTTTTCAAGAAGTCTCGCCCTCGACACGGTTGCCACCGCTGCTGCGGGCGATAAACAGATTTTCTTCCGCGCGTTTTAGCATCCCGGCGGCATCATCCTCAACGCCCTGCAAGCCGCTGACCCCGACACTGACGGTACAACTGACCTCCCCCGTCGCATAAGGCATCTCCAGTTCGGCAACCATCCTGCGGACCCTTTCGGCCGCAGCTACGCCCTGGTCATGATTGGTTTCGGGCAGAAACAGCACCAGCTGATCATCACCAAAGCGCGCCAGGAAATCCGCTGTTCGCTTCAACTTATGGATACCGGTGACAATCTGCTGCAACAGCTGATCGCCGGCATCCCAGCCATGCTGGTCGTTAATGCGACTGAAGCCATCGACATCGACCACCATAACACTGCAGGTCCAGTCATAACGTAACGCCTGAGCAACGGTCTGCTCCATCACAGTCATCAGCGCACGACGATTGTAAGCGCCCGTCAGGGGATCGCGCTGGGCCTGGTTGGTCACCTTCCTGTGCAGCTTTTTGCGCTCATTGATATCGCGCGCACTCCAGAACACCTCTCCGGAGGGAAGTGCCAAAAAGACAGCCTCGAACCAGATCGGCTCGCGTAACCCGGCCTCGCGAAACGCAGCAACATGTTCCGGTCGCAGCACATACTCAAGCTTCTGTTTTTCACCGGGGCTTGCCTGGGCACGTTCAATCGCACTGTTCACGGGCGTGTAGAGATCAGCAGGCAGCAGATTCTCAAGATGTGCACCACAGATAACCGATTCGATAAGCCAGTCTGAATCACCGGCGCGGCAGAGCTCAACCCGACCTTCCCTGATGACGATTACCAGGTCCCGGCTTACCTGAAGCAACGCTTCGAAACTTTCCTTACGCCCCGAAAGCTCCTGAGTCATCCTTAAAATCCCCTCTGCTGACGTCAACTTTTTGGTTATCGGATCTTTATAAACTACAGAGAGGAACCTATCGCAAAACTAACAAACTTCAAAGAAATGGCGTTAATATCCATTCAATGTATTACTACCCGGCCCAGTACTGCACCCCAGCGAATGCCAGACTATCGCCGGCCAACCTTTACTAAATCCGGATCATGCGCCCAACTTATGTGTTATCTTAAAGCGACACCAAACCATGACGAGTTAGGATAACGGACATGTCTCAGGTCCTCATGGCCCGACAACCCATTTTTGACAGGAAGTTGAATGTTGTCGCTTATGAGCTGCTGTATCGCTCGGATGATCAGCTTAACGTTGCCAACGTCGTCGATGGCCACCACGCAACCTCCAATGTGCTGGTGAATGCGTACACCAGCATCATCGAAAACCAGGAACCGAAAAAGCTTCCCGCCTTTCTCAACCTGCCCAGGGAGATGTTTGAAACCGACTCTCTACCGGCCATGGCGCGAAAACAGCTGGTTATCGAGGTACTGGAGGATGTCGAGGTCGATCAGACCCTGCTGGATGCGGTCAAGCGTTACCGGGAAGCCGGTTACAACATCGCATTGGACGATTTTGTCTACCGGCCCGAGTACATTCCCCTCCTGAAGCTGGCACATATCGTCAAACTCGACGTGCTGGCCCTGGGTATGGAGGGTATTCGCGCAAGCGTGGAACAGTTGAAGCCCTACCGCATCACCCTGCTGGCGGAAAAGGTGGAAACCTACGCACAACTGCAAGAGTGCATAGAGCTGGGCTTCAAGCTGTTTCAGGGTTACTTTCTGCATCGCCCGGAAATAGTCGCCGGCCGACGCCTGGAGAGCAACGAGGCCGTGCTGCTGCAAATCCTCGCAGAACTGAATGCAAAGGAACCCGATACAGCGCGGATCGCCAAACTGATAGAACAGGACCCCGCCCTGACCTATCGCCTGCTGAAGATAGTCAACTCGGCCTCCCTGGCGCTGAAACGCCAGGTGAATGACATCCACGAAGCGATGATTATTCTCGGTCTGAGCGAAATACAAAAATGGATATCTCTGCTGGCACTGTCCGGGCAGAAGACAAAACCCACGGAGCTCACCCGGCAGATACTGACCGTTGCACGCTTGAGCGAACTGATTGCAGAACGCTCACCGGAGTCACAGATAGCGCCCAGTACCGCTTTCCTCTGCGGAGTGCTTGATCGCCTGGACGCGCTGCTCGATATAGACCGGGAACAGCTGCTGGAACAGATCGCCGTCAGTGACGAGATCAAACTGGCCATCAGAGAACGCTCGGGACCACTTGGCGAACTGGCAGGCCAAGTACAGGCACTCTGCGAGGGCGACTGGGAGGCACTTACCTGCGATAGCCCCGAGCTATATCAACAGTGCCAGATTGAAGCCCTGGCCTGGACCAACGACACCATGGCGCTCATAGAACCTGCGTAAGCAACGCCGATATTCAGGCTGCTCACTGCTATCGAGCACCCGCTGTAAGCTCGGAGATGGCATTGCTGAGCTCTTCATCGCTACAACTCATGCAGGTGCCCATTTTAGGCATTGCACCCTTACCCGCTTTAACGGTCGCAAGCATCGCATCCATCCCTGTCGCCAGCCGTGGCGCCCAAGCCGCCTTGTCATCGGGTTTAGGCGCACCACCAACGCCTGCCTCGTGACAGGCAATACAGTGCTTCTCAACCACCTCTGCACCCGTCTGAGCCACTCCCAGCTGGCTGATCAGGAGCATCGACAGACCAATGCCACCCGCTGATAACGTCTTCATCATTGTTTTTTCCCTTTCAATCCTGAATGACCACCAACAGCAGAATAGCTGTCACTCGACGACCACAGTTTTATCACTAAGCAGCAAACTAAAGACACAAAAAAAGGCGACCGGAGTCGCCTTTTTTGATCCAGATTGGAAATTACTTCATTTCCCAACCGGTCAGCTCGGACAGAGCCTTGCCGATGTCAGCCAGAGAGCGAACAGTCTTGACGCCAGCGTCTTCCAGCGCTGCAAACTTCTCGTCCGCAGTACCCTTACCACCAGAGATGATCGCACCGGCGTGGCCCATGCGCTTGCCCGGAGGTGCAGTAACACCAGCGATGTAGGAAACAACCGGCTTGGTCACGTTTGCCTTGATGTAGGCAGCCGCTTCTTCCTCGGCAGAACCACCGATCTCACCGATCATAACGATCGCTTCGGTCTGCGGGTCGTTCTGGAACATTTCCAGAATGTCGATGAAGTTGGAGCCCGGGATCGGGTCACCACCGATACCGACACAGGTAGACTGACCGAAACCGGCGTCAGTGGTCTGCTTGACCGCTTCGTAAGTCAGAGTACCAGAGCGGGAAACGATACCCACTTTACCCGGCAGGTGGATGTGACCCGGCATGATACCGATCTTGCACTCACCCGGAGTGATAACGCCCGGACAGTTCGGACCGATCAGGCGCACGCCCAGTTCGTCACACTTGACCTTGCACTGCAGCATATCCATAACCGGAATGTGCTCAGTGATACAAACGATCAGTTTGATACCCGCGTTGGCGGCTTCCAGGATGGAATCCTTACAGAAAGGAGCCGGCACGTAGATAACAGAGGCTTCAGCGCCAGTCGCTTCTACCGCTTCAGCAACGGTGTTGAAGACCGGCAGGCCCAGGTGCTCAGTGCCACCCTTGCCCGGAGTTACACCACCAACCATCTTGGTGCCGTAAGCGATCGCCTGTTCAGAGTGGAAGGTACCCTGACCACCAGTGAAACCCTGACAGATTACTTTGGTGTCTTTATTAATCAGTACGGACATGATTATTTAGCCTCCGCTGCTTTAACAGCCTGCTGAGCCGCGTCGGTCAGGCTGGTCGCTGCGATGATATCCAGGCCAGACTCAGACAGGAGCTTGGAACCCAGATCTGCGTTGTTACCTTCCAGACGTACCACAACCGGTACTTCTACACCCACTTCCTTGACGGCACCGATGATACCTTCGGCGATCAGGTCGCAGCGAACGATACCGCCGAAGATGTTGACCAGTACGGCCTTGACCTTGTCGTCTTCGAGGATGATTTTGAATGCTTCGGTAACACGCTCTTTGGTTGCACCACCACCAACGTCGAGGAAGTTAGCCGGGAAACCGCCGTGCAGGGAAACGATATCCATGGTACCCATGGCCAGGCCAGCACCGTTAACCATGCAACCGATGTTGCCGGTCAGTGCCACGTAGTTCAGGTCCCACTCGGCCGCACGGGCTTCACGCTCGTCGTCCTGAGACGGGTCGTGCATCTCCTGGATGTCCTTGTGGCGGTAAACAGAGTTACCGTCGATGACAACCTTGGCGTCCAGGCAGTGCAGGTTACCCTGGTCGGTGATAACCAGCGGGTTGATTTCCAGCAGCGCCAGGTCTTTCTCTTCAAACATCTTCGCCAGACCCAGGAAGATCTTGACGAACTGCTTGATCTGGTCGCCTTTCAGGCCCAGTTTGAAAGCCAGCTCGCGACCCTGATACGGCTGAGCGCCGGTCAGCGGGTCAACGGTAGCCTTGAGAATCTTTTCCGGAGTCTCTTCAGCAACTTTCTCGATCTCCACACCACCTTCGGTAGATGCCATGAAGACGATACGGCGGCTGGAGCGATCGACAACGGCACCCAGGTAGAGTTCGTTGGCAATGTCGGTGCAGGTTTCAACCAGGATCTTGGAAACCGGCTGACCATTGGCATCTGTCTGGTAAGTCACCAGACGCTCGCCGAGCCACTTTTCAGCGAAGGCTTTGGCTTCATCCGGGCTGTCGACCAGTTTCACGCCGCCCGCTTTACCGCGGCCGCCAGCGTGGACCTGAGCCTTGACGACCCACTTGTCTCCCCCAATCTGCTTTGCTGCTTCTACTGCTGCTTCCGGAGTATCTACCGCAATCCCTTTGGAAACCGGCAGACCATAGGCGGCAAACAGCTGTTTACCCTGGTACTCGTGAAGGTTCATGCTCTAATCCGTTATTGTGTCGATTATTCATACACACGATCACTAGGTGCGCAACCGTGCGTGCTTACAATGATGCTGCTACATCAGGCCGGGCTTGTGGCCCGGCCGTCATGCAACGCAACCCTCAGGATTTAACGCTTTTTACGGTTGGCGACATGGATAGCGTGACCATCCACTGCCAGTGCAGCTTCGTGAACCGCTTCACTCACAGTCGGGTGAGCGAAGATGGTGAGCTGCAGGTCTTCAGCGCTGGAGGAGAACTCCATCGCGATCACACCCTGAGCGATCAGCTCGGATGCGATGCCGCCAACGATGTGTACACCCAGAATGCGGTCGGTCTGTTCGTCAGCAATCATCTTGACGAAGCCTTCGGTGGCATTAGCTGCCATCGCGCGACCGGACGCCGCAAACGGGAACTTGCCGACTTTATATTTCACACCTTCAGACTTGAGTTCCTGCTCAGTCTTACCTACCCAGGCCAGCTCCGGGAAGGTGTAGATGATGTTCGGGATGCAGTCATAATTCATGGCAGCCTTATGGCCGGCAATGATGTCTACAACCATGATGCCTTCTTCCGAGGCCTTGTGTGCGAGCATCGGGCCACGAACGGAATCACCGATCGCGTAGACGCCCGGTGCGTCAGTGCGGCAGCTCTCATCAACGAAGATGAAGCCGCGCTCATCCAGCTTGACGCCGGAATCTTGAGAAAGCAGTCCCTGGGTCTGCGGACGACGGCCAACCGCTACGATCAGCTTGTCGACTACCAGCTCCTGATCACCCTTGGCATCGGTGTACTTAACTTTCACCTCTTTGCCATCGACGATTTCAGTACCGGTGCAGCGCGCACCCAGCTTGATGTCCAGACCCTGCTTGGTGAGCAGCTTCTTGGCTTCCTTGGCGACATCGGTATCAGCCAGGGCCAGGAAGTCGTCCATCGCTTCGAGCACGGTGACTTCGGAGCCGCAGCGAGCCCAGATGGAGCCCATTTCCAGACCGATAACACCGGCACCGATGATACCAAGGCGCTTCGGTGCTTCATCGATATCGAGCGCACCGGCGTTATCCAGGATCAGACCTTCGGTCAGCGGAGCCGGCGGGATTTCGACCGGCACGGAACCGGAGGCCAGGATGACGTTTTCAGCGTCGTGAGTGGAAACGTTACCGTCTTTGTCGGTCACTTCCACTTTCTTGCCGGCCAGCAGTTTGCCCGTACCCTGCAGCAGGGTCACGCCGTTCGCCTTGAACAGACCGCCGATACCGCCGGTCAGGTTCTTAACGATCTGATCCTTGCGCGCCACCATCTGCTTGGTATCGATCTGAACGTTGTCAGCGACGATACCCTGAGCCGCGAAACCGTGCTGCGCTTCGTGCAGTTTGTGAGTGGTTTCAAGCAGTGCCTTGGACGGGATACAACCCACGTTCAGGCAGGTACCGCCCAGAACTGCGGAGCCCTTGTCGTCAACCCACTTCTCGACACAGGCAGTCTTAAGACCCAGCTGTGCTGCACGGATAGCAGCTACGTATCCGCCAGGGCCGGCGCCAACAACAATTACATCAAATTTATCTGCCATTATTTAATCCTGTTCTCTCTCGTTCGATTGTGGGCTCGATTAGATATCCAGAAGCATGCGAGCCGGATCTTCCAGAAGATCCTTGATGGTAACGAGGAACTGTACCGCTTCCTTACCATCGATCATACGGTGATCGTATGACAGCGCCAGATACATCATCGGCAGAACGACTACTTCGCCGTTCACAGCCATCGGGCGCTCCTGGATTTTGTGCATACCGAGGATCGCTGTCTGCGGCGGGTTCAGGATCGGCGTGGACATCAGGGAACCGAACACACCACCGTTGGTGATGGTGAAGGTACCACCCTGCATGTCGTTCATGCCGAGCTTGCCGTCACGGCCGCGGACACCGAAATCACGGATAGTGGACTCGATGTCAGCCAGGCTCATGCTGTCAGTATCACGCAGCACCGGAACCATCAGACCACGATCGGTGGATACGGCAACACCGATATCCTGGTAGCCATGGTAAACCATGTCATTACCGTCGATGGAGGCGTTAACGGCCGGGAAGCGTTTCAGCGCTTCGGTAGCCGCCTTGACGAAGAAAGACATGAAGCCCAGACGAGTACCGTTGTGGGTCTTCTCGAACAGGTCTTTGTACTGCGAGCGCAGATCCATGACCGGCTTCATGTTGACTTCGTTGTAGGTAGTCAGCATGGCAGCATTCTGCTGCGCTTCAACCAGACGCTTGGCGATGGTCGCACGCAGACGGGTCATCGGCACACGCTTCTCGGTGCGCTCGCCAGCCGGTACATTGACCGGCGCTGCAGCGGCAGCGGCGGCCGGTGCAGCTGCAGCAGGCGCTGCCGGCTTGTTCTTGAGGTAGTTCTGGACGTCTTCCTTGGTGATGCCGCCGCCTTTACCGGTAGCCGGAATCTGGCTGGCATCCAGGTTGTTTTCTTCGATCAGCTTGCGAGCAGCCGGGCCGACCTTGTCGCCGTCACCGGTTTCACCCGCAGTAGTCGTCTCGGCGGAGGAAGCAGAAGCTGCCTCTTTAGCCGGTGCTGCAGCGCCGGCAGAACCGGCCGCGCCTTCTTCGAAGAGAGCGATGACTTCGTCGCTCAGGACGGTGTCGCCTTCGTTCTTGATGATCTCCTTGATCACACCATCAGCAGGCGCAACCACTTCCAGTACGACCTTGTCAGTCTCGATGTCGACAATCAGATCGTCAGCTGAGCAAGCCTCACCAGGCTGCTTGTGCCAGGTTGCAACGGTACCGTCCGCTACGGACTCCGGGAATGTCGGTGCTTTGATATCGATGGACATGCTGTTTCCTTTATATCGTGCTCGTTTCTATGCTAACGAACTGTCATTAACCGTTGATTGCTTCGTTGACCAGCTGTTCCTGCTGCTCAAGGTGAACCGAAATGTAGCCTACAGCCGGCGCCGCCGCGTGCGGGCGACCCACCCCTTCCAGGTACAATTTGGGATCCAGCTTGTGCAGCACATTGCGCATGTGATGCTGACTGCAGTACCAGGCCCCCTGGTTCATCGGCTCTTCCTGGCACCAGACAACAGTTTCCAGGTTCTCGTACTGGCTCAGGATCTCAAGCAGGATATCTTCCGGGAACGGATAAAGCTGCTCGATACGCAGGATGGCAACATCGTCTTTTTCCAGCTCCGCACGGCGGTTGTAAAGGTCGTAGTAAACCTTGCCGCTGCACATAACCACACGCTTCACCTGCTTCGGATCAAGTGCGTCCACTTCCGGAATTACCGGCTGGAATGCGCCGTCTGCCAGCTCTTCCAGCGTGGAGATCGCCTGCTTGTGACGCAGCAGTGACTTCGGCGACATGACGATCAGCGGCTTACGCAGCGGACGTACGACCTGACGACGCAGCAGATGGAAGATCTGAGCCGGTGTTGTCGGTACGCAGACCTGGATGTTGTGCTCAGCAGACAGCTGCAGGAAGCGTTCCAGACGTGCTGAAGAGTGCTCAGGTCCCTGACCTTCGAAGCCGTGCGGCAACAGCATGGTCAGACCACAGAGGCGCTGCCATTTCTGCTCGCCAGAGGTGATGAACTGGTCGATAACCACCTGGGCACCGTTGGCGAAGTCACCAAACTGGGCTTCCCAGATAACCAGCGCATTCGGCGTAGTTGTCGCATAGCCGTACTCGAAAGCAAGTACCGCTTCTTCCGACAGCAGCGAGTCGTAGATATCGAAGCTCGGCTGTTCGGCAGCGATGTTCTGCAGCGGCACGTAGCTGGTGGCATCTTTCTGGTTATGCAGCACCGCATGACGGTGAGAGAAGGTACCGCGACCCACGTCCTGACCGGTCAGGCGGACCGGGTAGCCTTCTGCCAGCAGGGTGGCATAAGCCAGCGTCTCAGCGAAGCCCCAGTTGGCCTCCATCGCGCCATGAGCCATCTTCTTGCGGTCTTCGTAGATCTTCTGCACCTGGCGCTGGATCGCAAAGCCTTCAGGATACTCAGCGATATTGTTCGCCAATTCCTGCAGCAGCTTGATGTCAACGCGGGTATCGCAGTCGAAGCTCCACTGGTGACCCAGATAGGGGCGCCAATCGACGAACAGCTCAGTATTCGGTTCTTTAACCAGAGCTCGCGCAACATGCTCGCCGTTTTCAAGCTGGCTGCGGTACTCTTTTTCCATCTCTTTACTCTGCTCTGCGGTAATCACGTTCTCAGCGATCAGCTGATCCGCGTACAGAGTACGAGTGCTCTTCTGGTTTTTGATCTTGGCGTACATCAGAGGCTGGGTGCCTGATGGCTCATCCGCTTCGTTATGGCCACGACGACGGTAGCAGACAAGATCGATAACCACGTCTTTTTTGAATTCGTGACGGTAATCAACAGCCAGCTGTGTCACGAAACGAACCGCTTCGGGATCGTCACCGTTAACATGGAAGATCGGTGCCTGGACCATTTTCGCCACGTCGGTGCAGTACTCGGTAGAGCGTGCATCGTCTTTGCGCGAAGTGGTGAAGCCGACCTGGTTATTGATAACGATATGGATGGTACCGCCGGTTTTGTAGGCGCGGGTCTGAGACATCTGGAATGTCTCCATCACCACACCCTGACCGGCAAATGCCGCATCACCATGAATATTGACCGGTACCACGGTATCGCCACTGCCATCTACACGACGGTCCTGACGGGCACGCACAGAGCCAACAACTACCGGCGCTGCGATCTCAAGGTGAGACGGGTTGAACGCCATCGCCAGGTGCACTTCTCCGCCATCGGTCATGACGTTGGAAGAGAAACCCTGGTGGTATTTAACGTCACCGGAGCTTTCAACCAATTTTTTGCCTTCAAACTCACCGAAGAGCTCGGTCGGGTTTTTACCGAAGATGTTGACCAGAGTGTTCAGGCGGCCACGGTGAGCCATGCCAATGACGATCTCTTTCGCGCCCTGCTTACCGGCGCGACGCACCAGCGTATTCAGAGACACGATCAGGGACTCACCACCTTCCAGACCGAAGCGCTTGGCACCAGCGTAGCGGGAGCCGAGGTATTTCTCGAGGCCTTCCGCAGCGGTAAGGCGCTCCAGCACCATCATCTTCGATTCCAGTTCTACGTCAGGATTCGAGCGCACCGGCTCCAGACGCGACTGGATCCAGCGTTTTTCCTGGGTGTCGACGATGTGCATATATTCAGCGCCGACACTGGTGCAATAGGTCTTCTTAAGATCTGCCAGGATCTCTTTCAGCGGCGCTTCTTCTTTACCGAAGAACAGAGAGCCGAGCTGGAATACGGTGTCGTAATCCGCTTCTGAAAGTTCATGGAAGCGCGGTTCGAGATCGGGAATCTGTTCACGCTCGAGAAGCCCGAGGGGATCGATCTGCGCCACCTGGTGACCACGCACGCGATAGGCGTTGATCATCCGCAGTACGCGAACCTGCTTTTTCTCATGCTCGGAGCTTACGCTGCTGACAGCGCTGGGCTGAGCACGCTGCTGGTTCTTGGAAAGATAAAGAAAGTGTTCCCGGATGGGAGAATGGGGAACATCTTGGGAGATGCTATCACCAACTTTGGGAAGCTGGTCGAACTCTTCACGCCACTCTTGTGGAACGGCGTTCGGGTCCATCAGGTAGGTTTCGTACAATTGCTCGACGTAGGAGAGGTTGCCACCGTATAGATGGGCATTCTTCCACATCAGCTCCATTATGCCATCTTGCATTATGATATCACCCTGGCTTTGGGGGATGAGGCTGTGATCAGGGTGCACCATATCCTTCTCACCTATAACCGTCCCCTGCTGATTACCGATTTGTTATTCAGCTGCAATCTAACGGGTCACGCGAAATTGCGGGAAATATTTTACGACTTTTCACTGAGGCTTAACACAGCTAGCAGGGATGGATACTACTAAAGTTCCTTCGAATTCTGTTTTTCCTGCGACAAAAGCAGAGTTGCCAACACCCAGATAAAGAAAAAGCGGCACTAAGTGCCGCTTTCTGCTTACCGATTGACCGATCAGGTCGCCTGCTGAATCAGCATGGTTCTGATCTTGCCGATCGCCTTGGTCGGGTTCAGACCCTTCGGACATACACTGACGCAGTTCATGATGCCATGGCAACGGAACACGCTGAACGGATCATCCAGGTCAGCCAGTCGCTCACGGGTTGCCGTATCCCGGCTATCGGCCAGGAAGCGGTATGCCTGCAGCAGACCAGACGGGCCGATGAACTTGTCCGGGTTCCACCAGAAGGACGGGCAGGCAGTCGAACAGCATGCACAAAGAATACACTCGTACAGACCATCAAGCTCGGCACGCTCTTCCGGAGACTGCAGACGCTCGATCGCCGGCGCCGGCGTATCGTTGATCAGGAACGGCTTGATCTTCTCGTACTGCGTGTAGAACTGAGCCATATCGACGACCAGGTCACGAATGACCGGCAGGCCCGGCAGCGGACGCAGCACCAGTTTGTCGCTTTCCACTACCGCAGACAGCGGAGTGATACAGGCCAGACCGTTACGGCCATTCATGTTCATACCGTCGGAACCGCAAACACCTTCACGGCAAGAGCGACGGAACGCCAGAGTGGCATCTTTTTCTTTCAGCAACTGGAGCAGATCCAGCACCATGATGTCCTTTCCACCCGGGATATCGATATGGATATCCTGCATGTACGGCGCATCATCTACTTCAGGGTTATAGCGATATACACTTACCAGCATCGTACCAGCCCCTTAATAAGTTCGTACTTTCGGCGGGAACGGTTCCATCGTCTTCGGAGCGAAGTTCACCGCGCGCTTGCCGATACTCTTCTCCAGCGGGAAGAAGACAGAATGGCACAGCCAGTTCTCATCATCACGCTCGGTGAAGTCGTTACGGGCATGAGCACCACGTGACTCTTTACGCACTTCCGCAGCGATAGCCGTTGCCTCGGCAACTTCCATCAGGTTCTCCAGCTCAAGCGCTTCGATACGCGAGGTGTTGAACGACTGACTCTTGTCTTCGAGGTGTACGTTCTCAACACGCTTACGGAGCTCTTTGAGCAGCTCGAGACCCTTCTGCATGCTCTCGCCATCGCGGAATACGCCGAAGTACAGCTGCATGGTGCTCTGCAGATCCTTGCGCACGTCAGCGATGCTTTCGCCGCCAGTACTGTTGTTCAGACGGTTCAGACGCGCCATCGCAGCTTCGATATCAGCATCAGTTGCATCAGCCACTTCGTAGCCTTCACGCATCTGCTGCTCGATCTGCAGGCCAGCCGCACGACCGAAGACAACCAGGTCAAGCAGAGAGTTACCACCGAGGCGGTTTGCACCGTGTACGGATACACAGGCAACCTCACCACAGGCAAAGAGACCATCAATAATCTTCTCTTCACCTTCAGCAGCCGAACTCGGAGCGATAACCTGACCGCCGATATTGGTTGCCAGACCACCCATCATATAGTGACAGGTCGGCACAACCGGGATCGGCTCTTTTACCGGATCCGCCGCTGCGAAGGTCTTGGACAGCTCACAGATACCCGGCAGACGGGAGTGCAGAACCTCCTCACCCAGGTGATCAAGCTTCAGGTAGACGTGATCACCGTTTTCGCCACAGCCACGACCTTCGAGGATCTCGAGGATCATGGAACGGGCAACAACGTCACGGCCTGCAAGGTCTTTCGCGTTCGGAGCGTAACGCTCCATGAAACGTTCGCCGTCCTTGTTGATCAGGTAGCCACCTTCACCACGGCAACCCTCGGTCACGAGGACACCGGCACCGGCAATACCGGTCGGGTGGAACTGCCACATTTCCATATCCTGGGCAGGAACACCTGCACGCAGGGCCATACCAACACCGTCACCGGTATTGATCAGGGCATTGGTCGTGGACGCAAAGATACGGCCCGCACCACCAGTTGCCAGGACGGTAGCCTTGGCCTTGATGTAGACGGTTTCGCCGGTTTCGATGCAGATCGCGATACAGCCAACGACAGCACCATCAGCATTCTTCACCAGATCCACCGCGTACCATTCGTTCAGGAACGTGGTACCGGCTTTCATGTTGGCCTGGTAGAGAGTATGCAGCAGCGCGTGACCGGTACGGTCAGCAGCAGCACAGGTACGGGCAGCCTGACCGCCCTCACCGAAATTCTTGGACTGACCACCGAAAGGACGCTGGTAGATACGACCTACTTCGGTACGGGAGAACGGCAGACCCATGTGATCCAGCTCAAACACCGCCTGAGGACCAACAGAGCACATATACTCGATCGCGTCCTGGTCACCGATATAGTCGGAGCCTTTGACGGTGTCGTACATGTGCCAGCGCCAGTCATCATTGGGGTCAGCACTTGCGATCGCGCAGGTGATACCGCCCTGGGCAGACACGGTGTGAGAGCGAGTCGGGAAAACCTTGGTAACACAGGCAGTATTCAGGCCGGACTGAGCCAGCTGCAGCGCGGCGCGCATGCCCGCACCACCACCGCCGACCACAATAGCGTCGAAAGAGAGCGTACGCAGTTTAGACATGTCTTAGATACCCCAAAGAATCTGGATGCCCCACACAACGTAAATAAACGCCAGCAGGCCACAAACGGACTGGAATACGAAACGGGCGCCGGTGGGCTTGATATAGTCAGTAGAGACCGACCACATACCGATCCAGGCATGTGCCACCATGGAAAGCAGTGCCAGCAGCGTAAAGATACGCATACCTGTTCCATCGAACAGGCCACGCCACTGGTTGTAATCCATATCCGAGTTGAACAGCAGGTAGCCGATCATGAACACGGTGTAAGCGAGAAGGATGACCGCAGTCACACGCTGCATCATCCAGTCATACAGGCCGCTACGGCCAAAGCTCGTAATACTGGTTACCATATCCATACTCCTGCCAGAAGAATCGCTACGACAGCAACAACGAGTGTCACCTTGGCTGCGCGCTGACCGCTTTCCAGCTCTTCACAGAAACCAGCATCCATAATCAGATGCTTGATACCGGCGAAGAAGTGGTACAGGAGCGCTGACACCAGACCCCATGCAATGAGTTTTGCCAGGAAGGATTCCTGGAGCATCTCCTGGGCTTCAGCAAAGCCTTGCGGAGACTCCAGCGAGAGGCCCAACGTATACACCATGAAGATGGCGCCGAAGAACAGCGCGACACCTGTGACACGGTGCAGAATGGACGTAATCGCCGGTAGTGGCTGTTTGATTGTTCGCAGATCTAGGTTTACAGGTCTATTTTTGTTCACGGCTCTAGTTCACACTCTTTCGGCCCTGTTGCAAGGCACGGTTACTTGGAAGTGCTCAGAGAGTAGTACCTCGAGATGCCTGAAATGGACTCATTTATTTTTGCTTTTGTGAGACATTTCAGATGCCGGAGTATAGACACTTCACCCTATGAACACAATGCAGCACAGGCCGCATTAGCCTTATGTCCAATACGCCTCAGGGTGACAGCAGGCATCGATCGCGCTGCTTTTATTGGCCAATAAAACGGCTGACTAACTTAGAATTTTACTCATGATGCGATGCAACATATTAGCCCTTTGACTAAATTGACAATCACGCTTCAAACCTTATAGTGGTTCCACTCTTTACGGGGCCGCAGCTGATCCTGAAGCCCCGCATAAAGCGGCTGACAACAAGTCGCAGCTATTAAAACCGAATGATAGGAGCCTCGAATGGCTGACAAAAAAGCACGTTTGACAGTCGATGGTCTGGAAGATGCAATTGAGCTTCCGGTTTATAGCGGCACAGAAGGCCCGGACGTCATCGACGTACGCCCTCTGACCGGTCAGGGACTTTTCACCTACGATCCAGGCTTCGTATCGACGGCCGCCTGCGAATCCAAACTGACCTACATCGACGGCGGTAACGGCATCCTGCTTCACGGCGGCTACCCGATCGAGCAGCTGGCAGAGAACGCCGACTACCTCGAAGTCTGCTACCTGCTGCTGAACGGCGAGCTCCCGACCCCGGAACAGAAAGAAACGTTCAACAACACCGTGACCAACCACACCATGGTCCACGAGCAGATGAGCCACTTCTTCAACGGCTTCCGTCGCGACGCCCACCCCATGGCTATCATGTGCGGCGTTGTCGGTGCACTGTCAGCCTTCTATCACGACTCCCTGGACATCAACGATCCGCATCATCGCGAAGTCTGCGCGTACCGCCTGATCGCCAAGATGCCGACGATCGCCGCCATGTGCTACAAGTACTCTATCGGCCAGCCGTTCATCTTCCCGCGCAACGAAATGAACTACGCCGAAAACTTCCTGCACATGATGTTCAGCACACCGTGCGGTGAATACAACGTCAGCCCCACGCTCGCCAAGGCGATGGACAAGATCTTCATCCTGCACGCCGACCACGAACAGAACGCCTCCACTTCCACCGTTCGTCTGGCAGGCTCCTCAGGCGCTAACCCGTTCGCCTGTATCGCAGCCGGTATCGCAGCACTCTGGGGCCCGGCACACGGCGGCGCCAACGAAGCTGTTCTGGTAATGCTGAACGAAATCGGCGACGAGTCACGCATTCCGGAATTCATCGAGCGCGCCAAGGATCCGAACGACCCGTTCCGCCTGATGGGCTTTGGTCACCGCGTCTACCGCAACTTCGATCCGCGCGCCAAGGTTATGGCGAAAACCGCAGAAGCAGTCCTGTCTGAGCTGGGCATTGAAAACGATCCTCTGCTGAAGATCGCCAAGCGCCTGGAGCAGATCGCGCTGGAAGACGAGTACTTCGTCAAGCGCAAACTGTACCCGAACGTGGACTTCTACTCCGGTATCATCCTGAAGGCGATCGGCATCCCGACCAACATGTTCACCGTGATCTTCGCCCTGTCACGCACCATCGGCTGGATCTCTCACTGGAACGAGTTCCACTCCAGCCCGAACAAGATCGGTCGTCCGCGCCAGCTTTACACAGGCCCGAAACAGCGCGACTACCCGGCGAAGTAACACCGGACTCTCGCAACCAAAACAGCCCGCACTATGCGGGCTGTTTTATTTCCGCAACACAGAAATCACTCCGCGCACACCAGCATTCAGTAACCCGGCACCGACATTCCAAGATAACTTGCAACATTAAGCACTGGCAGAAACTGGCGCCAAACAATCCGTAAATTTTGCAGCATAACCCACGGAACGGGGCGCCAAGCGATAAACAGGCACCCAAAGCAGCCACAAACGTTTAGCGCCGCTCGTCAATCAAGCGACCTTCCAGGTCGTAGCAATAAGTGGTCCGTGAAAGGATAAAACGCACATCAGAGCCGGTAGCGATGAATTCACCACCGCAGCCGGGATGGAGAAAGCCGGTGGGCTTGCTGCCCACATACGAAAAAGTGTCGTCCATCTCCAGACTATAATCGCCATTAAAAGACTGCAGCTGCCGGCTACCGCACACCAGGCAGGCCTCATCACCGCGACGCTCGGCTATCAACGCCAACCTGCGCTGCAGAGAGGAAATCTGCCGTGCCAGCCAATCAACAGTCGCCCTTTTGCCCGGAAGCAGCCTGAGAGCAAACCGCTTAACCCGGGTATCCGACAGACTTTGCAGCTCAGCCTGAATTGCATCGATCTCCTGCTGCGTCCAGGCAGCATCTTCGAAATGCTCGACCGGCCGAAGTGCAGCACACTCTTCACACCAGCCCAACGTACTGTGCAAAGGCACTTCCACACTGCCGTCGAGGTAGACCCGGCGCTTGTTCAGCTGTAGCGGCGACCAGGACGCATCACAGCGATTACAGGTCAGGTTGATATGCGGTACGGACATCCTTGTACTCCTGCTGCGACTTAACATCCTGCCAGAAATAATTGCTCGGCTATCCCGCTCCGCCAGACGCCCAAAGCACTCCTTTAAGCATCGAAACTCACCAGCGCCGCAGAGATAAGATCTTCCAGAGGGCAGGCCTGAAGCAAGACACAATAGGCGACGCCTTCAGTGGAGGTCGCCCAGGAGTGCCACGACGCGTCGAGCATCGCCAAGCGTCGAGCAAGAAAGACACCAAAGGAGCGCCCGCTGGAGCTCTGACAACCTTCCGCCAGCGCCGGCAAAGCCGATCGACGAACCGAAAGATTAAAGACAGCCGAAAACTGATTGGAATTTTTTTGGGAACCACAAACAAAAACAGCGGGCCGCTTCCGCTAACCCGCTGTCTTTGTAAAGAATTTGGTAGGACTAAGCAGACTCGAACTGCTGACCCCCACCATGTCAAGGTGGTGCTCTAACCAACTGAGCTATAGTCCTAGATGCTTGGGGCTTTGTGTTCCGCCTCAAACGTGGTGCGTATTATATATATCGGTTCGAACGGCGCAACCTTTTTTTGAAAAGTTTTTTTATTGATTTTCAACACCTTAGATTTGGCGTTACTAATCAAAACCGGCAGCGAGCGTCAAGCCCCGACCGGCCTGCGAAAAGAGCATGGCCGCATCGACCGCTTCCAGCGGTTTGCTCAGCAGAAACCCCTGGATCAGGTCACAACCGGCAGCCTGCAGGAAGCGCAGCTGCCGCTCATCATCAACCCCCTCTGCCACCACTTTCATCTGCAGACTTCTGGCCACAGCCAGCATCGCCTGAATGATCTCTTCATCGCTGTGATTTTTATTGATACCCACCACGAAGCTGCGGTCTATCTTCAGATAATCAGCCTGCAGTTGCTTAAGGTAACTCAGGGATGAATAACCGGTGCCGAAGTCATCGATGGAAACCTGAATACCTGCAACCTCAAGCGCCGACAGATTGGTCCGCACCAACTCGGATTTGCTCATCAGGGTCGTTTCCGTAATCTCGACCACTATCCTATGGGTGCCGATGCCGTAACGCGCCAGCGTGGCCAGCAGGCGTGCCGCTATATCATCTCTCGCCAGCTGGACGGCGGAGATATTCAGGCTCAGGTAGCGCACATCAAGCCCCTCGCGATCCCATTCAGCGAGCTGGCAGATCACCGTCTCCATCTGCCAGGCGCCTATCTCCACGATCATGCCGCTCTCTTCCGCCACCGGGATAAACTCGGCCGGAGAGATCCAGTCGCCGGCGTCATTACACCAGCGCATCAGCACCTCGGCACCGACAGGTTTCAGCGTATGGGCATCGAAAATCGGCTGATATCGAAGAGACAGTTCACGACCACTCTCCACCGCCACTCTCAGCCCCTGCTCCAGGTCGACACGACGCTGCATCAGGTAGTCCATCTGCTGGTCGAAAAACCGATAGAGGTTGCGGCCATCGTGCTTGGCCTTGTACATGGCAAGATCCGCCTGCCGCAGCAGCGTTGCCGGCTCGGTTATACCGGGCTGCCCCTGGGCGACCCCAACGCTTGCGGTCAACTGAAACCGCGTGCCGTTCAGCTCCACCGGCTGCGCCAACACCTTGATCAGGCGCGCGGCCAGCTCCTCCAACCCATATTTACTCACCGACTCGGTCACTACCAGGGCAAACTCGTCGCCGCCCAGGCGGGCCAGCAGCACATCCTTGCTAATCGCGTTACTCAACCGTTTTACGGTAATCACCAGCAGCTCATCGCCTTCGAGATGACCCAGGGTGTCATTAACGGTCTTGAAGTTATCCAGGTCGAGATAAAGCAGCCCGACCTCAGATTGCCTCTGGGTCGAGAGCGCCTCGGTCAGCCATTCCATCAACTTGCGGCGGTTCGGCAGCTCAGTAAGCTGGTCATGAAACGCGAGGAAAAGCGCCCGCTGCTCGGCTTCACGCCGCGCCGTCACATCTTCATGAACGGCCACGTAGTGGCTGATAGCACCGGCATCTCCGGTTATCGGAGTAATCGTCTGATCGACGATCAATCGCCTGCCATCGCGGGTCCGGTTGATCACCTCGCCACGCCATACCGCGCCCGAAGTAATTGTTTCCCATAGCGTACGGAAGAAAAAGCGGCTGTGAGTTCCGGAGTTCAGCACCGCGGGTGAGCGCCCCTGAACCTCATCCAGATGGTAACCGGTCAGCCGGGTGAAGGCTTCATTGACCCACTCCACCCGGCCGTTACGATCGGTAATAATCACCGCGTTGGCGGTGGTACTGATTGCCGTGCCAAGCAGCTGAAGCCGGTCAGCCATCTGTGCCTGCCGGCGGGCCATCGTCCAGAGCAACAGTGAAATCCCGGCGATGCCAAGAACGATAATGCCGACCAGCCACGCCAGACGCCGTGCCATCTCGCGCCAGGAAGCCAGGCCCGCCGACACATCATATTGCAGCGAGACGACCACCGGAAACATCGACGTGGCCCGGTAAGTCACCAGGTATTCGCGCCCCGCCTCATAATGCTGGAAAGCACCCCATTCACGCTCTGCCAGAGCCGCCATAAAAGGCGCTGCATCACCAAGGGTGCTCCCTGGCGCAGCAGCCTGATTTGGCGACTCAGCCAGCAATACACCGTCATAGCGATAAAGCCCAGCGCTGACCGGCAGACGCTCAACCAGGGGGCGGAACTGCTCACGAATCGCATCCGGGTTCCATGTCGCCACCAGCCAGGCGACAGGCGCGCCCTGCTCGCCTGGCAGCGGCATACAAACCGGCAGTTGATAGATACCGGAAGGGGCCAGCAACTGTGCCAGACTGCGACCCGCCACCGGATGGCCAAAAGAGAGCGATCGCCCTCTGGAGTCTGATGACAGGCAGCTCACCCCCTCAACAGCCAGCCCCGCTGTACCGGAAACGGAGCTCGCCAGCATCAAACCTTCGGCCGTTACCACAGCCAATTCCCGCAACTGCGGGCTCAGACTGGTCAGCACAGCCAACCGGTGCACAAGCTCATCCGGCTGAAACAGGAGTTCCGAATCGTACTCAAGCTGGACGCTGAGCGCATTCAGCCGTCCCTGGATATCCTGAATACTGCGCACAATTCCGCTTTCAAGAGCATGAGCCAGCACATCCGTTTCTTCCGAGATACTGTCACGTGCCCGCGTTTCACCAATCTGGTAAAAGAGTCCAAACACGAGAATAAAACTGATACTCAGAGCGAAACCGACGAGTGGAATAAGGGTAATACGGTTCCAGATCAATGGCAGGCCACCCCAAACTACATATAGTGCACATCATATCCTTAGGAAAAAGTGAACGCAGCATGATCCGACCCCCTCTTGCGACAGGTCAGTACTTTCTCCTGTTACTGCTATTAATTACCCTGCCCGTAAGTGCAGATAACCGACTCGAACGTATCCAAAGCAGCAACGAACTACGTGTCTGCATCTGGCCGGGCTACTTTTCGATTAGCGCACGCCACCCCAAAACCGGCGAATTGGAAGGAATAGACATCGAACTGGCCCAGGCTTTGGCGGACGACCTGGGGGTGCAACTCCACTTTGTCGAGACGAACTTCGGGCGTTTCATCGATGATATCGAGCAGGACGCATGCGATATCGGCATGTTCGCGATCGCGATCACAGCCGCCCGAGCGCAACGCATAGACTACAGCGAGCCCTATCTGGCCAGCCATATGTACGGCGTCACCACCAAAACGAACAGCACCCTGAGACGCTGGCAGGATATGGACCAACCGGGCGGAGTCGTCTGCGTACAGAAAGGCACCTACATGGAAGGGTATATGAAAAAGCACCTTGAGCATGCCGGGTTGCTAGTGGTGAACAACCCCCGCGAGCGTGAAGAGGCGGTACTGTCCGGCCGCGCGGACCTGTTCATTACAGACTACCCTTATTCCCGCAAGGTGCTGACATTCTATGACTGGGCGAAAGTGATCGACCCGGCAGAGCTCAGCGCGCCCCGCCCCTTCAGATACGCCTACGCGGTGGCACAAGAGCAACCACTCTGGCTTGAACGGGTGAACGCCTTTGTCGACCAGATAAAGCAGGATGGCCGACTGGAACAGGCCGCCCGTCATCACGACCTGTTACCAGCACTGATTCAGGCTCAGGACAACTGAACAAGATTGTGTTCGATGGCGTATTTGACCAGACCGGCAGCAGTCTGAATATTGAGCTTGGACTTGATGTTCTGGCGATGGGTTTCGACGGTACGCACCGAGATATCCAGCTCCCGGGCGATCTCCTTATTGTTCTGCCCGCCGGCCAGTAAACGCAATACGGTGATCTCTCGCGGCGTCAGCACACTGCCCTCGCCTACCGGGGCGGCCGGCTCGTCAAAACGCGCAAACAGTGTCTGCGAGGCACCGGAGCTAAAGTAGGTGCCACCATGATGGACTGTCTCTATCGCCTTGACCATCTCTTCCGCAGAGACATCCTTGAGGATGTAGCCGGATGCACCTGACTGTATCAGCTGCAGAATATACTCGCGGTTATCGTGCATACTGAGAATCAGCACGCGCAGATCGGGACAGCACTCACGCAGCTTCTTGGTCGCTTCAAAGCCGTTCATGACCGGCATCGACACATCCATCATTACCACATCCGGCTTCAGCGCCATGGCGGCCTCCACCGCCTCCAGACCGTTGGCTGCATCGCCAACCACCCGGATACCCGGCTCATCTTCAAGCCGTGCACGAATGCCATCGACAACCAGCGGATGGTCATCGACCAGAATGACATTGATCGGTTTATCGGACATTACTACTTATCCCAGCACCTGAGGTCCCTTGAGCGGCAGCACCACGCGGATCCGCGTGCCTTCGCCCACGCCTGAGTCAAGTCGGTAATCACCGCCCAACAGCTCGACGCGCTCACGCATGTTGCGTAAGCCAATGCCTAGCATATGCCGATTTTCATCCGGATCAAAACCGCAGCCATTATCTTTTAGATCAAGACGCACCCTGCCGCCCTGATGATCCAGTTTCAGCGTAATGTCGCTGGCGTCTGCATGCTTTTCCACGTTGGTCAGCGCTTCCTGTATCAACCGATACAGCGTGATCTCGATATCCTCCGGCAAGCGACTTTCCGGCAGCACCACCTCCTTGCCGACGCGGATACCGGTGCGTTCAGAAAACTGCTCCAGCAGGCTGGCCAGGCCGGGTTCCAGCCCCAGGTCATCCAGAATACTGGGGCGCAGGTCGTGGGAGATCCGGCGCACCTCCTGGATCGCATCATTCAGAACCGCCCGGCCTGAGTCGATATCATCCAGGCCGGAACGCTCACCCTTGCTGAGTTTGCGCCGCGCCAGCTCGATACGGTAGAGCACCGTGACCATCAACTGATTGATGCCGTCGTGCAACTCCCGCGAGAAACGCCGGCGCTCATTGACCTGAAACTGGATCGAACGGTGCGCCAGAGAACGCAGACGCGCATCCGCCAGCCGGCTTTCATGCAGGTTAATGGCAAGACCGAGTATGGTGATGATCAGTGTCATGCTCAGCACAATGACACTCACATTGAAGAAGTTCTCACGGATATTCAGATTCACCTCGCCACGAATCTGACTGACCTCAGCGCTGATATCATCCAGATAGAGTCCGGTACCGTACATCCAGCCCCAGTCCGGAATCTCAACCACGTAGCCCAGTTTGCTCTCGACCGCATCACGCCGGGGATTGTTCCACAGATAGCGGTGATAGCCGCCCCCTTCGCCCGCGATCCTGAGCAGGTTACGAATCACGTAGTCTCCGCTGTAGTCCTGCATGTCGATCAGCTCCTGCCCCACCAGCTCAGGCTGGATCGGGTGGACGAGGTTAACGCCATCCCGGTCATAAACGAAGAAGTAACCGTCCTCGCCGAAGGTCATGTCGTTGAGGATCCGCTTCACCTCCCGCTGGGCCAGCTCGGTATCTTCACCCGCTGATTCGCGCACATGAAGAATCGCCGCCTCCGCCATCTCCACATAATGCTTCAGCTCCCGCTGTTTGGATTCGAGCAGGTTCTCCTCAAAGATCGCGATCTCCTGCTCCGACAGAAGCACGGCGCCTTTGCTGCCCAGCCAGGTGATCAAAATAGCCACAAGCACCATCGGCAAAATTGCCAACAGCATGATTTTTATTTTCAGCGACATAAGGCTGCAGACACCTGCCTTACCAGAATCATGAATAGAAATGCCAGGACCCGGATACAAAGAAGCCGACTACGGCGGATACCGCAATCGGCTTCGAGACGAGCCTGAGGTCAGGTTATACCAGACCGAACCAGCTCGGGAAGATCATGATAGCCAGTACGATCACAACCTGGATCAGGATAAACGGCATGACACCTTTGTAGATATCCAGCGTGGTCACCTCTTTCGGTGCTACACCCTTCAGGTAGAAGAGCGAGAAACCGAACGGCGGTGTCAGGAAGCTGGTCTGCAGGTTCATGGCGATCAGAATCGCGAACCAGAGCGGCGCGATACCGAGGATATCAGCCACCGGCGCCAGGATCGGTACGATGATGAACGCGATCTCAACGAAGTCGATGAAGAAACCGAGGATCAGGATCGCAATCATCGACAGGATCAGGAAGCCCATGGCTCCGCCCGGCAGATCAGACAGCACCTCTTCGACGATGTAGTCGCCACCGGTGTAGCTGAACGCCATGGAGAATGCGGTCGCGCCCAGCAGGATGGCGAACACCATGGCGGTGACCTTCACGGTCTCGATCGATGCCTCCATAAGCATGCTGAAGCTGAACTGACGGTACACCAGCGCGAGAATCAGCGCGCCTACACCACCCAGCGCGGAAGACTCGGTCGGCGTTGCGATACCGGCAAAGATGGAACCCAACACCACCAGTACCAACGCCAGCGGCGGAATGATGGAAACAGCCGCCTTGATGTAGAACTGGCGACGGTTGAGGCTCTCGTCTCGGGGCACGGTCGGCGCCATTTCCGGCTTCATCCAGGCGATAGTCAGGATGTAAACCAGGTACGCCCCAACCAGCACCGCACCCGGAATGATGGCGGCCTTGAACAGGTCACCCACCGGGATACCCAGCACATCACCCAGAATGATCAGGATGATCGACGGCGGGATAATCTGGCCCAAGGTACCCGACGCACAGATGGTGCCGCAGGCAAGACGCTTGTCGTAGTTGTACTTCATCATCACCGGCAGCGAGATAAGACCCATCGCCACCACGGACGCACCGACAACACCGGTGGAGGCCGCCAGCAGTGCACCCACCAGTACGGTGGAGATCGCCAGACCGCCGCGTACGCCGCCAAACAGCTGCCCCATGGACTCGAGCAGCTGCTCGGCCAGACGCGTGCGCTGCAGCACGATCCCCATAAAGATAAACAGCGGAACCGCCATCAGAGTCGTGTTTTCCATAATGCTCTGAATACGGAACGGCATGAACGCGAACATATCCGGGCCTTCGGCAAACACGCCGAAGATCAGCGCGACACCACCAAAGGTGTACGCCACCGGAAAGCCGACCAGCAACATAAGCAGGGCGGCAAAAAACATGATAATACCGATCATTATCTAACCCCTGCCTGATTAATGCTGCACCGGTGTGTAGTCATCGTCTTTCAGACGACCACTGAGAATATTGATCGACTTCAGCGCCAGACCAACACCACTGATAAAGTTGAAGAACATCGCGAACGGAATCACAGACTTGATGATCCAGCGGTTCGGCAGACCACCGGGGTCGCCTGAGCCTTCACCCAGCTGGAAGGATTCACGTGCGAAATCAACGCCATACCAGGCAACCAGCAGACAGAAAGGCATCAGCAGCAGCAACGTACAGATCAGATCGATCCAGGCGCGGCGACGTGCGCTCAGCTGGTCATAGATAACATCCACGCGCACATGACCACCCGCCTTCAGGGTGAATGGAATGCCCAGCATGAACATGGCGGCGTAGAGATGCCATTCCAGCTCCTGCATACCGATATACACGGTATTGAACAGGTAGCGGGATGCCACATCAAAGAAGACGTTGAACAGCATCAGAATAAACAGCACGGCAGCAATTTTGCCGAGCAGATCGGAGAACCGATCGATCGTCTGTTGAAGACGTAGAAGGAACATAATTTTCGACCTCAGGGACCGAGGATTAGGACCAGTTAACGGGCAGAACCCCACCCTTAGGGGCGGAGTTCTGCGTGAGCAAGGCGTTACTCAGCCATGCTATTGAGGTAAGCGCGATCCGCAATGTCGGTCCAGACGCGAATCTGCTTCAGGTAATCTGCCTGCGAGGTCAGAATTTCCTTGGCCAGCGGATCAGATTCAGCCGCTTCGGTCAGCAGTTCGTCGTTGGCTTTTTTCAGAGCATCCATAACTTCAGGCGGGAAGGACTTGACCTGGATATCCGGAAACTCTTCCTTCATTGTCACCCAGTTTTCGGCGGACACATGATGAGAGTTGATGGTCATATCGTAGGCCGAAACCTTCATGGCGGTCAGCAGGATCTTCTGCAGATCTTCCGGCAGACGCTCCATGGAACGCTTGTTGATCAGGAACTGCAGTTCGGTGGCAGGCTCATGCCAGCCGGTGTAGTAGTACGGCGCGATCTTATGGAAGCCCATACGCAGGTCCATGGCCGGCCCTATCCACTCCAGTGCATCGATGGTACCGCGCTCCAGGGAGGTGTACAGCTCACCCGGCGGGATGTTGGTCGGGCTTGCACCCAGCTTGGCCAGGACTTCGCCGGCGAAGCCCGGGATACGCATCTTCAGACCCTGGAGGTCATCGACGCTGTTGATCTCCTTGCGGAACCAACCGCCCATCTGTACACCGGTGTTACCACCCGGTACCGAGATCAGACCCAGAGGCTCATAGACCTTCTGCATCAGCTCCATGCCGCCGCCGTAGTAGAACCAGCCGTACTGCTCAACTGCGGTCATACCGAAAGGCATGGTAGTGAAATAAAGGGTGTTGGGGACCTTGCCCTTCCAGTAGTAGGAAGCGGAGTGACCGAGGTCATACTGGCCGGCACGCACCATGTCGAAAACACCAAAGGCAGATTTGTGCTTGTTGGCGGTATCGATGGTGATCTGCAGGCGGCCGCCTGACATCTCTTCAGCCAGCTCGGCCATTTCCCGGGCGGGAACACTGAAGGTACCGAAGTTGGTCGGCCAGGTTTCTGCCAGTTTCAGACGGTAGGTTTTTTCAGCCGCCTGGGCCGGCGCGATGATAGCCGCAGCACATGCCGCAGCCGCAATCAGTTTGCGGGCAAACGTCATTTTCAACATTATTCTTATGTCCTTTTGTATTGGGGATTCTCCAGACTCAGCATAGACGCTGATCCGAATGCTGACAGTTTCTCAGGGTCAAAGGGACTTACCAATTCGCGCTTACCCGCACCAGCCTCAGGATCACTACCTATCAGCTCAGTATTTTTACTTAGTTTCGACTAAGTAATAACAGCTAGGTAAGACGATATTCCGAGCCCCCGATTACGCAGCGACAAGCCGACTGCCCCATCCTGCACAGCGCTTTAAAACGACCATAAAAAAACGGGCGACCCTTGCGGGGCCGCCCGTTTCCAGTACTTCTATAACGCTAGATCAACAGCGGAAGCGTGACGTCATCGTCTGCAGGTTTTCGGCATGACCCACCACATCGGTAGAGAAGCTGCCGATCTCGCGGGTGCGCCCGGAGCCGCGGGAGACATTATCAAGCACCGCATTCATGCTGTGAGCGATAGACTGAGCTGTCGCCGCAATCTGCTCAATGCTGGCCGCCTGCTGCTGGTTACGGTCGCTGACCTCTCCAAACAGGGAGCGGATCTGTTCCATTTCATGAATCGCCTCGCCGCCCTGACTGCGGCTTGCCGCTACCTGGCGCTGTCCATCTTCCATGGCGCTGAGTATCTGCGCCATCTGTCCCTGCATGTTGTTGTTGATTTCGTTGATGCTGGAGGTGGCCGACACGGTTTTTTCCGCCAGCGAACGCACCTCATCCGCGACCACGGAGAAACCGCGTCCCGCCTCGCCGGCACGGGCGGCCTCAATCGCTGCGTTGAGGGCCAGCAGATTGGTCTGCTCGGCCAGGCCGTTGATCATGTCCGTCACCCCGTCGACACGGGAAGAGGCATTATTCAGCGTATTCAGCTCGTCGTGTATGCGGCTGAACAGCGCGGAGATCTGCTCCAGCGATCCCAGAGCACCGGTAATGACCGCGCCCCCCTTCTCCGTGGCGGCTTCGGCGTCATCGGACAGACGCTTGGTGTCTTCCGACGCTCTGGCCATCTCCAGCACAGTCTGGCTGATCTCTTCGGCCGCCGCGGCCACCGACCCGGTCTCCGATTCAGTCTGCTCACTTTCGCGAACCTGGGTCTGCAGCGTATCGCTCAGCTCCATCGACATATGCTGCAGCTGACCACTGCTCTCTTTCACACTGTTCAGCACCCCACCAAGCTGCTCCGTCAGATTGTTAACCGCCGTACCCAGGCGGTCGAACTCGTCCTGCGCCCCGTCGCTGACAGGCATGCGCAGCGCCAGGTCACCGGCGGCGACTTTTTCCAGCGAGGTCAGCGTGGCAGTGAGAGCACGGGTGGATCGGCGCCAGGTGAGCAACAGCAGGATGAAGACAGCAGCAGCAACCGTCACCCCGGCAATCAAAATCGTCGTTCTGGCTGACGCGCTGGCACTATCTGCATCGGCTCTGGCCTTGGCCAGTTCAGCAACCAGCTGATCGATACGGTTATCGAGCTGGCCATTAAACTCTTGCAGGTGAATGTCCGCCTCCGCACTGGCTGCATTTTTTCTTTGAATCAGCGCGATCAGGGTTTCCATCTCGCTGGTGATGCTCTGCAGTGGCTTTTCGAAGGTCTCGAGAAAATCCAGCTCCACAAGGGTCTGCCGCAGCTCGGCGGCCGACGTCCTGAACGCTTCAAACGACTCGGGCGTGCGCTGTTCAAGCGCATTGGCCACACTTTCTTTCATCGCCTGGAAAGGCTTACGCATGAAAGAGAACAGGCTCTTCTCAAAATCGGTCAGATAACCGCCGACAACCTTGCGCTGACCTTCGCTGGGCGAAGCGCCGATCTCCCCTTCGGCCTGAATCGCCTGCTCCTTGGACTGCACCCATAGCGCAAGCGTCTCGTCCAGCTCCGTAGCGCCTGCCATTCCCTGACCCGACAGCCCACCGAGAATCCCGCTTTGCGTTTCTTTCAGCTGAACGATCGCTTCGCTGCCTTCAGCGCCCGACAAACGGGAAACGTTTGAAACCTGTGATTTGAGTTCGCTGAGTTCGATCACCCAGTGGCCCAGGGTGTCCACTTTTTCCGCAGCCTGTGACTGACTGTTGAGTGACGAGATGGAGAGAAAAATCAGAGCGGCAAATCCGACGATGGTCAGGACGACCACCAGCAGCAGGTTCTGCTTGAACCCGAGCTTAAAGCGAGAGAACGACATCCCAATATTTTCCTTGTAATAGTTATTTCCAGCGATACCGCCGCGCGACAACCCACAGACATCCCAGCCCCCTTCCTGATGCCCGCAGCCGCCACGGCCTGACGTTCCTATCGGCCGTCAGGCCTTAGACTTTAGTGTCAGCACTGTCGCAAAACAACCCCAAAAAGGCGCGACAGAAGTCAATTACTCCGGCGACGACGCATGCTTGATGCGCTCCAGTTCGTCGCGCAACTGGGCCGCTTTCTCAAATTCCAGGTTGCGCGCCGCTTCGTACATCCGGTCTTCGAGCTGGGTCAGGGTCCTGGCCAGCTCCTTGGCACTCATACCCGCTGCATCAACGCGGTACTCCGCGGCCGGTTCCGCCGCCTTACGTGTGCCACGCGAACTCTTGCGACCCGGGATCGAGCTCGCCCCCTCCATGATATCCGCCACGGATTTGACGATCCCTTTGGGCGTTATACCGTGCTCCTCGTTGTACGCGACCTGCTTCTCGCGGCGTCGCTCGGTCTCGTCCAGCGCCCGCTGCATCGACCCGGTGATACGATCGGCGTACAGAATCGCCCGCCCGTTCACGTTTCGTGCGGCACGGCCGATGGTCTGGATCAACGAGGTATCGGAACGCAGGAAGCCCTCTTTATCGGCATCGAGAATCGTTACCAGCCCCACCTCGGGCATGTCGATCCCCTCACGCAGCAGGTTGATCCCCACCAGCACATCGAACTCGCCGATACGCAGGTCGCGGATGATCTCGACCCGCTCAACGGTATCGATATCGGAGTGAAGGTAGCGCACCTTGACGTCATGCTCGGCGAGAAACTCGGTCAGATCCTCTGCCATGCGCTTGGTGAGCACGGTTACAACCACACGTTCGCCACGCTGGGTAACGACCCGTATCTCGGACAGCAGGTCATCCACCTGGGTGGTTGCGGGACGCACCTCAACGATGGGGTCCACCAGCCCTGTCGGTCGCACCACCTGCTCTACCACCTGCTCGGCATGAGCTGCCTCATATTTACTCGGCGTGGCGGAGACAAAGATCATCTGCGGCGCGAGCCGCTCCCACTCTTCAAACTTGAGGGGCCGGTTGTCCAGTGCCGAGGGCAGCCGGAAGCCATACTCCACCAGCGTTTCCTTGCGCGAGCGGTCACCACGGTACATCGCCCCCAACTGCGGCACGGTGACATGGGATTCATCGATGATCACCAGCGCATTGTCGGGCAGGTATTCAAACAGTGTGGGTGGCGGCTCGCCCGGGCCACGACCGGACAGGTAGCGCGAGTAGTTCTCGATACCCGAGCAGTAACCGAGCTCCAGGATCATCTCGATATCATAGAGGGTGCGTTGTTCCAGCCGCTGCGCCTCTACAAGCTTGTTGTTATCGCGCATCTGCTTGAGCCGTTCGCGCAGCTCCTCCTTGATCTTCTCCACCGCTTCCAGCAGCGTTTCCCGCGGCGTCACATAGTGCGTCTTCGGATAGATGGTGGCACGGGGCACCTTGCGCAGCACCTCACCGGTAAGCGGGTCGAAGAAGCTGATCTGCTCGATCTCATCATCGAACAGCTCGATGCGAATCGCCTCTTTCTCCGATTCCGCCGGAAACACGTCGATAACATCGCCACGCACCCGGTAATTACCACGATGCAGCTCCACATCGTTGCGCGTGTACTGCAGCTCTGCCAGCCGGCGCAACAAGCCACGCTGATCGATACGATCGCCGCGGTCCACGTGCAGCATCATCGACAGGTAGGACTGGGGATCACCGAGGCCGTAGATCGCCGAAACCGTCGCCACGATGATCGCGTCTTCCCGCTCCAGCAGCGCCTTGGTGGCTGACAGGCGCATCTGCTCGATATGATCGTTGATCGAGGCATCCTTCTCGATAAAGGTATCGGAGGACGGTACATACGCCTCGGGCTGGTAGTAGTCGTAGTAGGAGACGAAATACTCGACGGCGTTATCCGGGAAGAATTCACGAAACTCACCGTAAAGCTGGGCCGCCAGTGTCTTGTTGTGCGCGAGTATAATCGTGGGGCGCTGCACCGAGGCCACTACGTGCGCCATGGTGAAGGTTTTGCCCGAGCCGGTAACACCCAGCAACGTCTGGGCGGCGAGGCCCGATTCGAGGCCATCGACGAGTTGAGCGATCGCTTTGGGCTGGTCTCCCGCCGGTTCAAAAGCCGAGCAGACCTTGAATCTTGTCTTCATCCTTCTATCCTGCATTCGAGCGAACCGGGAAGTATAACGCGTCGACAGGGGCTAAATCATGCGCCAGGGAAACTGATTAAATAGACACGCGACCGATCCCGACCACGAAGCAGGCGACACCACTGTTTCTTATAATCAACTTATTTCACAATACGCGCCAAAAACCGGCCTTTTTGGGCGACTGGGGATTTAGACCCACAACCTAATACTGTATGCTTTCAAGGCTAGATCTCACGTACATTTCAGGCGCTGACAGGAAGAGGAATCAAGCTTGGACGTGCAACTTTCCAACCGCGTAAACAGTATCAAACCTTCTCCCACGCTGGCGGTTACCAACCGTGCAGCAGAACTGCGTGCGGCGGGCCAGAACATTATCGGCCTGGGCGCGGGAGAACCGGACTTCGACACCCCTGACCATATCAAGCAGGCGGCAATCGACGCCCTCAACAACGGCTTCACCAAGTACACCGCCGTTGATGGCACCCCCGCCCTGAAAAAGGCGATTATTGCCAAATTCGAACGTGAAAACGGCCTGAAATACGAAGCCAATCAGATTCTGGTTTCCTGCGGTGGCAAACAGAGCTTCTTCAACATGTCTCTGGCACTGCTGAACCCGGGTGACGAAGTTATCATTCCGGCACCCTACTGGGTTTCCTACCCGGATATGGTAAAGGTCGCCGAAGGTACCCCGGTGATCCTGACCACCACCCAGGAGCAGCGTTTCAAGATCACGCCGGAGCAGCTGGAACAGGCGATTACGCCGAAAACCCGCCTGGTGGTTCTGAACAGCCCGTCCAACCCCACCGGCGTGGCGTACAGCGAAGAAGAACTCAAGGCTCTGGGCGAAGTGCTCAAGCGCTACCCGGAAGTTCTGATCGCTACCGACGACATGTACGAGCATATCCGCTACACCGGCAAGCCGTTCTGCAACATCGTCAACGCCTGCCCGGAACTGTTCGAGCGCACTGTGGTTCTTAACGGCGTCTCCAAGGCTTACTCCATGACCGGCTGGCGTATCGGCTACGCTGCGGGTCCGGCCAAGCTGATCGGCGCGATGAAGAAGATCCAGTCGCAGAGCACCTCCAACCCGACCTCTATCGCTCAGGTTGGTGCTCAGGCTGCGCTGGAAGGCTCTCAGGAGTGCGTTGCCGAGATGGTCAAGGCATTCAAAGAGCGTCACGATTACGTGGTCGCCGCACTGAATGCGATCGAAGGCGTTGAATGCATCGAAGCAGACGGCACCTTTTACGCCTTCCCGAGCTTCCAGAAAGTGATCGACTCCCGTCCGGAGTTTGAAGACGACATCGCCTTTGCAGAGTTCCTGCTCACCGAAGCGGGCGTTGCACTGGTGCCCGGTTCCGCTTTTGGCGCGCCCGGCAACCTGCGACTCTCATTCGCGACCAGCCTGGACACACTCAAGGACGCCATCGATCGGATCGCCAAGGCTCTGGCGAACTGATGTTAAAGCGGCGGGCACCTTGCCCGCCGTTTCATTTCGCGGAAAGGAGATCCGGCGTGAAAACACGTGTCGTTTCCGAACTCTTCACCCACTCCCTGTTACCCGTCGCCCTGCTCGATAATCAAGAACTCCAGTGGGCAAACACCGCCTTCAAGTCACTTTCACCAGCCATCCGGCAACAGTTGCTGCACGATGAAACCAACCTGGGACAGGGCTATGATTTCGACCGTCTCAGCGCCGAATCTTACTGCCTGCTGATCGGCAGACCTGTCACACCCCCCACCCAGGAACGCGAGCTGATTAGAGAGCTGATCCCCGCCCTGGCCGCCGGCGGCGACCCCTGGCTCACGACAGCCCGGGTCCTTGGCCCCCTGATAGGCGAAGACCAACTGCTTGCGGTCAAGCATCGCAAAGCCGGCGGAGATGACCTGCTTGGCCACTGGCAGGACGGCAACACCCTTGCCCCACGCCAGCTGCCAACCGGGCACGGCCTGGCGGAACAGATCTATAGCGCCAGCGATGACCAGCTGCTGATTCTTAAGCCCGGCAACGACCACCCCAACGACCCGATAATCGGCAAGGAGCAGCCCGGGTACTGGGCAAGCCAGCGTGTCGATACACCTGCGGGCGCCCAGGGTTACCTGGCAATCTTCGGAGACAACGACAGTGCTGTGCTAGCCGCAAGAATCCGCCTGCTGCAGCTTGCCGCCGACCTGCTGTCAGGCTTCCTGATCGATGCCGGCAGAGAGACCCCGCCAGAGAACCTGACCAACACCAGGCAACCGATCGATGACCTGACCGGCCTGCCCGGCCGCGCCGCGTTCGATGCAGCCCTTGAAGCGAGCGAAAAGCGCTACCTGCAGACCGAGCAGGACTGCGAGATGGCGATGCTCGATATCAACAGCCTGTCATCGATCAACAACGAGCTGGGTATCGATTATGGCGACCAGGTTCTGCGCCTGCTTGCCGATCAGCTCAAAGCCACCTGCCGTCACAACGACCGGGTTTTCCGTTTTGGTGGTGACGAATTTGTGCTGCTGATGCCGTTTTCCGAGCACGCGCCGCCACTAAGCCAGCGCCTCAACCGGATCGAAAACTGGCTGAAAGAGGAAACCGGCATCGCACAGTTCAGCCTTGCGGCGGGAGTCTCCAGCCTGTCGGAAACCAATGGTAGCAGTGACGACTTGATGCTACTTTGCGACCGTAGGCTGAAAGAATCCAAGGCCAGTCAGCTCGCCGAGTAGTTCCAGCCCCAGACAGCGGCAAAGGAGAACAGAGATGAGATTCGCAAAAAGGATAGCAGCAGCCGGTTTCTGGCTCACGTTCAGCGCCGGCTCTGCCAATGCCGGCGCCCTGCTGGAGCTCTACCAGAAAGCACTGGAGGCCGACCCGCAACTCAAGGCGGCCGAAGCCACCTTCAGAGCCGACTCAGAGGTCTCGACCCAAGCGCGATCGGCACTGCTGCCACAGGCGGATCTTAACGCCAACACCCGGCGCACAGAAAACCGCAGCTTTGACGGCAACAGTCACGGCTACACCCTGTCGCTTTCCCAGCCCCTGTTCGATGCCAGCGCCTGGTTCACCTTCCGTCGCGGCCAGGTCCTGGCAGACCAGGCTCAGCTGACCTTTTCCCTGGCACAACAGGACCTGATCCTGCGCGCCATCGATGCCTACCTGGGCGTACTCCGTGCCCAGAGCACCCTGCAGCTGGCCGAAGCACGGGAGCGTGCCCTGTCACGCCGCCTTGAACAGGTTAACGCCCAGTTCGAGGTCGGCCTGATTGCAGTAACCGATGTACTCGACGCCCAGGCTTCCTATGATGACGCCGCGGTCCAGCTGATCGACGCCCAGGGCGCGCTCAGCAACAGCTTTGAAGCGCTTGAGCGACTGGCCGGCGCGCCGATGGATAATGTCCAGCCGCTGGATCCGGATTACCCGATTCAGTCCGTCGAACCCGCCGATCCCGAAGCCTGGCTCGACCGCGCCTACGAGGGCAACCTGAGCTACCTGATCAGCCAGTATGACAGCCAGGCGGCACGGCGCTCACTGCAGGCCGCACGCTCCGAGCACCTGCCGAGACTGGCGATTCAGGCCGAGAGCGGTGAAACCACCGAACTGGGAGACTGGGATGATTCGAACAGCATTGCGCTGACACTGTCGGTCCCGCTTTACGCCGGCGGCTCTGTCAGTTCCGGCGTGCGTGAAGCAGATCAGCGCAATCGCGCCGCGCTGTTCACTCAGGAGGACCAGCTTCGCGCCCTGAGGGTACAGACCCGCTCATTGCTGCGCGACCTCAACACCAGCGTGGAGAGCGTTAAAGCCCGCGCCCAGAGCATCAAGTCCAGGGAGACCGCGCTGCAGGCGAACGAGGAGGGTTTCTCGGTGGGCACACGTAACGTGGTGGATGTACTGGATGCGGAAAACGCGCTTTACCAGGCGCTGCTGGATTACGCCAACGCCCGTTATGACCACGTCAGCACACTGTTCAACTTCAAGCAGACGGTGGGCAGCCTGAGCCCGGAGGACCTTATCGCCCTGGATCAGTGGCTGACCGACACCGAGGAGATGTCCGAAACCATGCCGACCGCCACTCAGTGAACGGTCGGATTATCCTCTTCCGTTTCCGACAGGATCGGCTGGCCCTCGCCATCATGGCCGATCGCTCCGACCTCCAGAGCACGGTCCAGTAACTGCTGGACCAGCATCTCGGTCAGATGAGCACTGATAATCATGCCCGCGGGCGGATCACCCTCGAACAGCTCCTCATCAAGCAGGTCATCGCCACGCAACCCAAGCAACAGCGGGTTTTCAACCAACAGCGGCGCCAGCTCGTCCGGCGTAAACACCGCATGATCGGACGCTACCATCAAGGCAAGCTGATAGGCGTCGTGGGGCCCCTCTTCGAGACGCTCCATGTATGCGTTTTCAGCCTGGTGAAAGATATTACTGAGATGACTGCGCCCACGTTCAGGTACGAAATCCCCCGCCTCGGTGTAATCGATCCCGCTGACCGAAGGCACAGAGTCCAGTTCATGGGCATCGACAAGCACCCGGCCATCGGAATCCACGTCCAGCCAGTTACGGTTGACCGCCACTGCCAGCAAGCCCTCAAGGGCGGCCGCGACGATATTGCTGGTAACGATTGCGCCCACACAGGGATTGGAACGTTCTCGGTCATCATCGATGAGATCGCCTGCCCGGGCAGAAAGCAGCTTGGGGTCATCTTCGATCAGCGCTGCCAGCTCGACACCCGGCAACCAGAGACGGGTGTTGCATACCTGATGCGCGGTCAGATAGGGCGTACCCTCTCCGTGATCAACCATAACCTGGACATATTCCAAGCGAACCTTTTCCAGAAGATCGGCTAATCTACGACTCATATCGGGGCCCTCCCGAGAAAAACTTGGCAGATACTCGCCTTAATACTAATCGTCCAGGCAAGAATTGCACACAGCAGACAGCAGCGCTGTCAGTGGATAGTAATGCCGACCGGCTGCACCTGATCCTTCATCTCGTCAAAGGCATGACGCAGATGTGACAGCGGCATCAAGCCGAAATCCACCGGATCGGTCGGCAGCTCGTACCAGTCCAGCGACCAGACACGGGTCATCAGCTCGTACTCACCGATCAGCGCATCAAGCAGGATCATCACCGCCTCGACCCGTGGATCCATCTCCAGGATCTTCGGCGCATCACGCAGGTACACCGCAAGCTGTAACTTGCCCTTGAGCTCGCGCAGGGAGCACCAGAACTCGTCGATTTCGCACAGCTCATCACCGAGGTTAACGAACGCCGGCACCGGGTCGTAGCGCTCGTTGAAGGCGCGGAAGCTGATACCGCTGAGCTGAGGTGCAGCACCCACCAGGCTCAGTACGGCGTGAATCGACTCAGGATAGCCATCGCAGCCGAATACCATTTCAACCGGGCCCCCTTCCGACTCCTTCTCGAAGTGGAACGTCAGGTTACGGTCGATTTTCTGCAGGCTGCTACGATAAGCGCTCAGCAGGCCATCGGCCTCGAATTGAGCATCCTGCTGACTGGCGAGCAGTTGATCCAGAGTCTGCTCGACATGCTGCCAGAAATCTTCTATCTGCTTGCGGCTATAGTTCATAGAGTCTGCGTTGAATCGGGTGAATTGTCTCAGGTACGGGGTACTTCTCAGGTACGAGGTACTACGACGCCGGTCTGCCCCTGGTACTTACCCTTGCGATCAAGATAAGAGGTCTCGCACACTTCATCTGCCCCGAGGAACAGCATCTGGGCGACGCCTTCATGGGCGTATATCTTGGCGGGTAGCGGAGTGGTGTTGGAAAACTCCAGGGTAACATGCCCCTCCCACTCAGGCTCAAGCGGAGTGACATTGACGATAATACCACAGCGGGCATAGGTGCTCTTGCCGAGACAGATCGTCAGCACATCCCGGGGAATGCGGAAATACTCTACCGTGCGGGCCAGAGCAAAGGAGTTGGGCGGGATAATGCAGACATCCGACTTTACATCGACAAAGCTTTTTTCATCAAAGTCTTTTGGATCGACGATCGACGAGTTGATATTAGTAAAAATCTTGAACTCGTCGGCACAACGCACATCGTAGCCATAGCTGGAGGTGCCGTAGGACACGATAGGCTGATCGTTAACACGGCGCACCTGGCCCCGCTCAAACGGCTCGATCATCTTGTGCTCGTCCGCCATGCGGCGAATCCAGCTGTCTGACTTAATTCCCATAGGTTCCTTTGGAGTAGAACGGACTGAACGGATTTGAATGCGCCATTCTACAGCGCTTTGCCAACCCAACGCCAGCACCGGACCCGGTGAATCCTCGGGTCCGGTGCTGGCGTTTTTCTGGAGTCGTGAGTGCCCTGCTGCCGGGGTCAATCACCAAAGATCTGAATGGTCGGCCCCTTGGGCGCCTTGCGTGCTTTCTGGACGAGTTTTGCCGACAGTCGCGTGGCAATTTCCAGGTAACGCTGCGCATGGGCACCGTCCGGATCGGCAACAACGCTCGGCTTGCCGCCATCGGCCTGCTCCCTGATCGCCATCGCCAAGGGCAGCTGACCGAGCAGTTCACAATCGTAATCCCGGGACAGCTTCTCGCCACCACCGGCGCCGAAGATAGCCTCTTCATGGCCGCAGTTGCTGCAGATATGGGTACTCATGTTCTCGACCACACCCAGCACCGGGATATCGACCTTGCGGAACATTTCGATCCCCTTGCGGGCGTCCAGCAGCGCGATATCCTGGGGCGTGGTGACGATGACCGCGCCGGATACCGGCACCCGCTGTGACAGGGTCAGCTGGATATCACCGGTTCCCGGCGGCATGTCGATCAGCAGGTAATCCAGGTCATTCCACTTGGTCTGGTTCAGCAACTGCTGCAACGCGCCGCTGACCATAGGGCCACGCCAGACCATCGGCGTGTCATCATTGACCAGAAAGCTCATCGACATCACCTGAATACCCAGACGCTCCACCGGCAGGAAGAAGTTACCGTCTTCTGCAGTTTCTGGCCGGGTGCCCGAGGGTACACCGAGCATCATCCCCTGGCTGGGCCCGTAGATATCCGCATCCAGCACACCAACGCGCGCGCCCTGCTCCTTCAGTGCCAGCGCCAGATTGGTGGTGGTGGTTGATTTACCCACCCCGCCCTTGCCTGAGGCGATAGCAATAATATTGCGCACCCCGGCAAGTCCAGGCAGCTGCTTTTCAGAACCGGAGGCCGGTATCACCTGGTTTATCTCGACACGAACCTCGCTGGCTCCGCAGGCCTGCTGAACCTCTTCGGCCAGCGCGTCTTTCAAGGCCTGGTGTTCACGGGCTGCCGCATAGGGCAACTCCAGAACGATCTCGGCTCGACCATCGGCGGTACTCACCTGGCTGACCGCGCCGGCCTCCCCCAGAGACTGCTCAAGCCAAGGGTCTCTCCAGGCATCAACACACCGCCTGACGGCACTCTGGTCCAGCTCTGACATGCAATTTTCTCCACTACTCGCTTGTTACAACCGAAAGACTTAGTCAATTAGTTGGTTATTATGTCGAATCGGCCCCTATGGCGTCCAGCGCTATGGCGCGGGCGTGACAGAAATCGGGCTTTCCACTCCCCAGCACCGGCAACGCCGGTACCGACACAACCCGGGAGGGAAGCATCAGCGGCGGCATCCCGCCCTTGCGCAGGCGCTCCTGCAGCGCTTCAACCTCGTCATGCTCAACCAGCATCACCACCTGCTCGCCCTTGCGCGGATCCGGGGCGGCGGTGATCATCAACGGAAGATCGGGACCGAGAATCTCCTGCGCCCGTGTCTCCACCGCGCCCAGGGAAATCATCTCGCCGCCGATTTTAACGAAGCGGGAGTAGCGGTCGATCAGGGTCAGGAAACCATCCTCATCGATCTTCCCCTTGTCACCGGTGACGTACCAGCGAATTCCGTCTCGCTCCAGGATCACCTTGGCGGTTCGCTCCGGGTCATCCAGATACCCCTGCATGATCTGGGTACCGCCGATCAACACCATACCGGCCTCACCCACCGGCAGGGGCTCAAAGCTGACTGGATCCACCACACGGAACCAGGAGCCGGGCAGCGCCATCCCCACGGTGCCATCCTTGTTACCCACCTGCAGCGTCCAGTATTGCGTATCGAGATAATCGGGCAGGTTGACGCTGGCCACCGGTGTCGTTTCAGTACAGCCATAGCCCTCCAGTATCTTTTTACGGAAGCGGCCCTCGAACTGAGTGCGCACCTGTGGCGAAAGCCGTTCGGCGCCAGCCACAACCAGCCGCAGCGGCGCCAGCATAGACGGCAGCACCCGGGGATGTTTGGCGTAGAGCCGCAGAAAGGTGCTGGTGCCGCACAAAAGAGTGGCCCGCCAGCGGGCAACCGCCTTGGCCACATTCACCGAATCGGTCGGGTCCGGATGGCACACCAGCGGCACGCCTTCGATGAGCGGCATCATCGTGGTTGCCGTCAGACCAAAGGCATGAAAAATCGGCAGCGTACCCAGCACACAATCGTCCTCACGAATATTGAAGACATCAGCGATCTGTTTGACGTTGGCGATGATGTTGCGGTGGCTCAGCATCACCCCCTTGGGCGTGCCTTCGCTGCCGGACGAAAACAGGATCGCTGCCGTATCGTCCAGCTTATGTCCGCCGCTGTAGATGCGTTTCAGCCAGGACACCGGCAGCATGCGAACACAGGCCAACGTGGCCAGCGCCTCGGCTTTACCGATGCTGCGCTTCAGTTTTTCCAGCTCGATGACGCGGTAAGGCTCCAGCACCTCGTCCAGTGCGATACCACGCTCTTTGAGCCGCTTCAGAAACAGAGTGGAGGTCAGAATTGTGGTTATCCCGGCGCGCTCGCATATACGCGCCACCACATCAGGCGGCGCGGTATAGTTCAGCGGCACCAGCGTCTTGCCACCCATCAACAGCGCCAGGGTGCCAATAACCCCACCGGGGGCCGAGGGCAGCAGAACCGCAACACGTTTCCCCTCTATGCGGCGCAATCGCCGGGAGAGCAGCACAACCGCCGTCAGCACACGCAGATGGCTCAGCGAAGGGCCGTCGAGGTCGGTCAGAGCCCAGGGCGTCGGCGCCGCACGTGCCGTAGAGATAAACGCCCCCGGCAGACAATCAAGACTATCCGTATAGCGCTCCCAGGCGCGGATCGCGAGCTCGGAAACCGCCTGGCGCGCTTCCGTTGCATCGCAGCTCAGCGCCAGCGGCTCGCCAAAGGCAACAATCACATCACGTCGCCAGCCGGCACGCTGCGTCATCTTCGGCCGTGCATTTGAGCGTGAAAAGCGACTGCCCCACAGCCCCCTGAGATAAAACGGCAGTATGCAGGCACCACTGCCCTCGGCGGCCAGCGCAGCCTTCTCGAAACCGCGTTTGAACGGTGCCAGCTGACCGCTATGACTGATCGCCCCTTCCGGGAAGACACATACCACCTTGCCCGCTTTCAGCAGCTCACCGACCTGCTGCATCGCTTCCCGGCTTCGCGACGGCGACACCGGTACCACCCGGTAGCAGTCCAGAAAGCACTTCAGGTACCAGCGCTCGTAAATTGAGCGCTCCATGACGAAATGCACGTGGCGCGGGCAGGCCAGCTGCACCATGGCCCAGTCAAGCCAGCTGATATGATTACCCAGCAACAGCACGCCGCTGCCATCGCGGGGCAGGTGTTCGAAGCCGAGCACCCTGAGCCGGTATCGGTGTAGCAGGCAACGCACCATCAGCCGCAACAGCGCCTGAGGCAGCCGAATCACCGCCATCACGGCGGCCAGCCCCGCCGCCAGCGCCAGCGCGATCAGCAACGCCCTGGCCGGCACCTGCAGATAGGCGCTGATCACCGTCGCGACCAGACAGGAAAACATCGCCACGTTTTGCAGAAAGTTATTGCCTGCCAGTATCGACCCGCTCTCCCCTTCCGGGGCATGAAACTGGATCAGCGCATTCAGGGGGACAATCGCCAACGCGCCGCCAAAACCGACGACAAAAAAGAGCATGCCCGCTTCCTGCAGAGAGCCACTCGCAGGCAGGAACACCAGCCCGGTGGCAACGAGCACCGCCCCGGCAGGCACCAGCCCGATGTTGATATGATGGCGTGACAGCCGCGCCACCAGCATGGAACCAAGCAGGATCCCCACGCCGGCCAGGGCCATGGCGCCCTGAATCAGGAAGGTATTCAGTTCGCCCAGGTGCGCTTTTACGTAAGCGGGATAGACGGCCACCATCACCTGGCTGATCGACCAGAACAGTGCCAGCCCCATCACCGACCAGAAGATCGGGCGATGTCCGGTCACCCGCCCCAGGTTGCGCCGCAGCAGTTCGCCTCGCAGGTAGGCGCGCTTATCCAGGCGTATATCGGGCTGACTGACCCCACCTTTCAGCCGCAGCGCCAGCAGCCATTCAACCCCTGCCAGCAGCACCAGCAGCCAGCCAAGTGGGGCGATCTGGCGTAATACGGCGTCGGGCGAGCGCTCCACTGTAGCGGTCAACGCCAGTCGCGACTCGAACAGCAGTGAAAAGAGTACGATTGCACCCAGTATAGAGATGATCGTCGCGGCCTGTACCCAGCCATTGGCGCTACTGAGGTTGTCAGAGCCCACAAGTTCGCGGATATAACCGTATTTTGCCGGGGAATAGAGCGCGCTCTGGGTCGCCAGCAGGAAGGTCAACACAAACGCTGGGATAAACCAGCCCTGGTAATAGCAGAGCGTGATCAGCAGCGTCAGCCCCACGGCCCCCGCCGCTGCCAGGCGCATGACCCGCGGCTTGGCGAAACGATCGGAAAGAAACCCCGCCGGTGTGAACAGCAGAATAAACGGCAGCAGAATCAGCGCGTTAACCACCGCTGTCAGCAGCACCTGCTCCGGACCGTCATAGGCCTTGAACAGGGTATTCTGAATCAGGATTTTATGACCCAGATCCAGCGTGGCATTGAGAAAGGCAACGGCAACAAACGGCAGGAAGCCGACGATGCGCCAAAGGGGGCGATCCTGGATCTGCTGATGACCTTTACCGGATGCCATGCCCCCTCCCTTGAAGCAAACTTGGATCTTAGCGCCGTGTCAGATAGACACCGCACTCCAGGTGATCGGTGTAGGGAAACTGGTCGAAGATCGCAAACCGCTCGATTTGATGTGTTTTGGTAATCTCACGCAGGTTCTCGCGCAAGGTTTCCGGATTACAGGATATATAGAGGATATGCTGGTATTCGACCACCTGTGAAACCGTTTCATCATCCAGCCCGGCCCGCGGCGGGTCGACCAGCACCGTAGTGAAATCGCACTCTTCAAGCGCCAGCCCCTGTACCTTGCGGGTTTCTTTCCTGCCCTTGAGCACCAGCGAAAGGTCCTCGGATGGCATGCGCAGCACATCAATATTGTCGATGCCGTTTTGCTCAATATTGAAGCGCGCCGAACGCACGGATTCCTTGGAGATCTCGGTGGCGACAACACGGCGGAAGTTCTGCGCCAGCGGCAGGGTAAAGTTGCCGTTGCCACAGTAGAACTCGACCAGATCGCCTCCCGCATCCTTGCTGGCATCCAGCGCCCAGTGGATCATCTGGCGGCAGACTTCGGCATTGGGCTGGGTAAAACTGTTTTCAGTCTGTTTATAGCTGTATTCCCGGCCATCAATATCGAGCTTTTCGATGACAAAATCGGTATCCAGCACAATCTTGTTTTTGCGAGAGCGGCCAATGATATCGATACCGAACTGCTCACGCAGCGGACGCACCGCTTCAATCCATTCATCACCGATGGGGCGGTGATAGAGCAGACTCACCAGCAGCTCACCGGACAGGGTGCTGAGAAAATCGATCTGAAACAGTTTGAAGCGCAGCCTGGGATCCGGGCGGATAACGTCGAGCAGCTCGAACATCATGCTCTCTATCCGCTTCGACACCATCGGGCATTCATCGATCCGCACAGGCGCACGCTTGTCACCCGGTTCGAACATCACATAGTAGAGATCGTCACCGTCATGCCAGACGCGAAACTCCGCGCGCATGCGGTAATGGGATGTGGGGGAGCGGTAGAGGTCGATATCCGGCAGCTCGAACTCTGCAAAGTCGCGGGCTATTCGCTCACGCTTACGGGCAAGCTGGCTTTCATACTGGGCAGGTTCAACCTTGGGCAGCGGCATCGGATCCTCGATAGACTGGCAAAACAGGCGGCGATTCTAGCAGCCGCTCTCAAGGTCTCCAACCGCTGTCCGCATGCGGACCCTGCTCAAAGCTTTACTTGAGCTGTGCGGAGAGTTGTGCGGCCAGCCCTTCCCACTGAGCACGACGATCAAGCTCACCGATCTGATCAAGATAATCAACAGACAGCCGGCCCGCGGTTGAACAGCCGGCGCGGTTTTTGACCCCTTGCAGCATCGCATCGGCCACATGCACTGCCGTCAGCGATGTATAGGCGTTGTCTAAAGACGCCTGGGGAACATGATGATAGAGAACCGCGCGCACGGTGCGCGGGGAGATTCCCCAGTGGGTAAGAATATGAGCAGCGACCTCAGCCTGGGTGACGTTGTATTCCAGCTTTTCGATCGCGTAGATCGGCTGCTTGAGCACCGCCGCCCGCTCCATGACATGGAAATAGCGCTGCGGGTCCAGCTGCACCAGCGCACGCATACCGATATCAAGAAAGAAACCGGCCGCACAGGCATTGCTTGTATTCACCCGGTCCGAGCCCACTGTCCGCGCAATCTGTTCAGCCAGCTTGCCACAGACCAACGAGCGCTCGAACTGCGCCTGAAAAGAGAAGCCATCGAACGTTTCGGGCTGAGGAAAAGCATCCTGAACATAGGCCAGGATGCAAAGATCGCGGAATCCCCTGAGGCCCACCAGCTTGACCGCGTCTGTCAGGCTGAAGAGAAAATTCTTGGCGCCAAACAGCGGATTATTGGCCAGCGCCATAACCGCCTTCATATAACCGAGATGTCCCTTGAACAGCGGCGCCACCGGCGCGGCACTGTCGCTCAGGCGCTGATCGATCAAGGCATCCAGGCCTTCTATTTGCGACGGCAGCGGCGCGACCTGGCCGAGAAAACTGGCCACGGTATCGAATTTGCGTGCAAACACGCGGTCCTTGACCTGCTGAGCGCGCTCGATGGCATTAACGACCTGGGCCTCGTCGCAGCGGGCTGGCAGCGCGGCTTCAACGACCTCGCTGGCCTCGGTCAGGTAACGGGCGCTGGGAGCAAAGGAGATGATAACGCGCACCAGATCAGGTCGAACCCTGGCTATGCGGCGCGCAAACGCCAGCACATCGAGATTATCACCCTCGACCCTGAGGAATAGCAGGTCTACCGACCGATCCTCTATCTGGGCCAGCAACGCCTCTTCATCGGCTGCCGCCCGGCAGCGCCAGCCCTGAAAGTCGAGCGGCTCAAAAGGAGCCTCTTTGCTGTAGTCCAGGTAAACCAGTGTAGCCATCGCATATCCCTGCTATCTGCGCTTAACAAACAAAATTAAGGTTAAATAAACCAACAACAAGCGTCTGTCTACCGCACATCCTACCCGGCAGATGCCCGAACGTCTCCCTCTGCAGGTGAATACCTTCATAAACCGGGTAAACCGGCGTAGAATCACCCGCCTGTTTTCCTCTTCATGAACAAGATATTGAGCGTCCGATGACCGACAGCAAGCGCAAGATACTCGTCACCAGTGCCCTGCCCTACGCCAACGGCCCGATCCACCTGGGCCACCTGGTAGAATATATCCAGACCGACATCTGGGTCCGTTTCCAGAAACAGCGCGGTCATCAATGTACCTACGTCTGCGCTGACGACGCTCACGGCACGCCGATCATGCTCAAGGCCAACCAGATGGGTGTTTCGCCGGAGGAGCTGATTGCCAAGGTAAGCAGCGAGCACCAGCGGGATTTCGCCGGTTTCATGGTCGGCTTCGATAACTACTACTCTACCCACTCGGAAGAGAACCGGGAATTTGCCACGCTGATCTACCAGCGTCTGCATGACGCCGGTCATATCGCGCGCCGCACCATTACCCAGGCGTTCGACCCCGAGAAGAAGATGTTTCTGCCGGACCGCTTCATCAAGGGCGAATGTCCGAAGTGCGGTGCCGCCGACCAGTACGGCGATTCCTGCGAGGCCTGCGGTGCAACCTACCAGCCGATCGAGCTGAAGAACGCCTACTCGGCGATCTCCGGTGCAACACCGATCGAGAAGGATTCGGAGCACTTCTTCTTCAAACTGGGCGACTTCGAGAAATTCCTCCAGTCCTGGGTTAACGAGCACGTGCAGACCCAGATGATCCACAAGCTTAACGAGTGGTTCGAAGCCGGTCTGCAGCAGTGGGATATCTCCCGTGATGCGCCCTACTGGGGCTTCGAGATCCCCGGCGCGGAAGGTAAATACTTCTACGTCTGGCTGGATGCGCCGATTGGTTACATGGCCAGCTTCAAGAACTGGTGCGACCGCAACGGCGTCGATTTCGACGAGTACTGGAAACCGGGCACCGATGCCGAGCTGTACCACTTTATCGGCAAGGATATCGCCTACTTCCACACCCTGTTCTGGCCGGCCATGCTGCACGGTGCCGGTTTCCGCACGCCCACCGGGGTCTTCTGTCACGGCTTCCTGACCGTCAACGGCCAGAAGATGTCCAAGTCCCGCGGCACCTTCATCATGGCGGAAACCTACCTCAACCACCTGCGCCCGGAATACCTGCGCTACTACTTTGCCGCCAAGCTCAGCTCCGGTGTCGACGATATCGACCTGAGCCTGGAGGACTTCCGCTTCCGCGTGAACTCCGACCTGGTTAACAAGGTGGTTAACATCGCCAGCCGCTGTGCCGGCTTCATCCACAAGAAGTTTGATGGCCAGCTCGACAGCGAACTGACCAATGCAGCGCTCTACCACGAGGCGGTAGCCGCCGGGCGCAGCATTGCTGAAGCCTACGAGAAGCGTGAATACGGCCGCGCCATGCGCGAAATCATGCAGCTGGCGGACAAGGCAAACCAGTACATCGACAACGCCGAGCCCTGGGTACTGGCCAAGCAGGAAGGCCGCGAGTCCGACGTACAGGCCTGCTGCACCCTGGGCATCAACCTGTTCCGCGTGATCATCAGCTACCTTGCGCCGGTACTGCCAAAAGTCGCCGAGGACACCGCCCAGTTCCTGAATATCGATGGTTTCGCCTGGGATGCCGTCGAGCAGCCGCTGCTGAATCACAAGATCGACAAGTTCAAGCCGCTGATGCAGCGCGTGGAGCCGGAGGCGATCGAGAAAATCATCGAGGATTCCCGTCAGAACCTGGAAGCCGCCCAGCAAGCGCAGCCGAAGAAGCAGGCGGAAAAACCCGCCAAGGAACCGATCGCCGATACCATCGAGTTTGGCGACTTCGCCAAGGTGGACCTGCGGGTGGCGCGTATCGCCAAAGCGGAGCACGTTGAAGGCGCGGACAAGCTGCTGCGCCTGACGCTGGATCTGGGCGACGAAACGCGTAACGTCTTCGCCGGCATCAAATCCGCCTATGCGCCGGAAGATCTCGAGGGCAAGCTGACCGTCATGGTTGCCAACCTGGCGCCGCGCAAGATGAAGTTCGGCCTGTCAGAAGGGATGGTGCTGGCCGCCGGCCCCGGTGGCAAGGACCTCTGGATCCTCGAGCCGCACGCAGGCGCCCAGCCGGGCATGCGCATCATGTAATAATGGTGCGTCAGGAGTAATCCTGATCCGGGTTGAGCAGCTTGACCTCAAGCGGCTCGACCCGATCCTCCGGCATCCCGATCATTTCGTTGTAGGGAGACTGGTGAACCAGCCGGGTATCTTCAATACCCAGACCCTTGAACGCTTTTTTCGCATCCAGTTGGCTTCGAAACGTCAACGGCGTTCCGGCGGCATTACAGACGGACCAGCAGCCCTCTTCCGTTCTTACGTCGGTCAGGTAAAGACTGTTTTCGAACGACCTGAGTAGCAACTGCTGCACACGGATATTCCCGGAAAATAACTGTTCAAGTGTAATCTTCATGGTTGCCATCTCTGCTGATTGAAATCACCCGCCACGCGCGCAAACGACTTACGGGAAAAACGCCTGTATGGTTCTGCGGGATGGCCGCCACAAGCTTTAGCAAAGCGCTGACAACAAGGAACGTGAGAGGATGAGATTTTTGATTTTGGGCGCGGGCGGCATCGGCTGTTATTACGGCGCCCGCCTGATTGCCGCCGGCCACCAATGCACCTTTGTTGCCCGGGGCGAGCATCTTAAGGCTCTGCAAAATCGCGGACTGGAGGTACGTCACCCAGAGTTTCGCTTCAGCGCCAAGGTTGACGCCACGGACATTCAGGGCCTTATAAAGGGCTACGGCGCCGCAGACTTCGATCTCGCGCTGATCAGTCTGAAAGGCGGCGCCACCGCAACTATCATCAACGCACTGGCACCCTGGCTGGTCGACGGTTCAATGCCTCTGCTGTCTTTGCAAAACGGCGTCGATAATGAGCTGCTAATTGCAGAGAACGTTGGTGCTGCGCGAACCATCGGCGGGCTGGCGGTCAGGATCGGGGGCCACATTCTGGAACCGGGCGTGATCGATGCAACGGGACCGGCACAGATCATTATGGGTTCCTGGCCAAAAAGCGCCGATCACAGCGATACACAGGTCTTCGTCAGCAAAATGGCAAGGCTTTTTAACGACGCCGACATCCCGACACAGGTCAGCGAGGATATTCGTTACGAGTTATGGCGAAAGCTGCTGATCAATAACGGCGTCAACCCCCTATCGGCACTGACTGGACTGGATACCCGGACCCTGACCTCGGACCCAGTCCTCGGCCCGACCATCCTTAGCCTGATGAAGGAAACTGCCTCCGTCGCTGCCATTGATGACGTTGAGCTCACTGATCGCGACGTGGACGAAATGTTCGACCTGATCAGCCGCTTCGATGCGATCAAAACCTCCATGCTGGTCGACCGCGAAAAGGGCCGGCCGCTGGAACTGGATGGTATCTCCGGTGCGGTTCTCTCACGCGCTGCCCGCCTGGGCATCGACACACCGCTTACCGCTTTGATTCACCGGCTGCTGGAGATGAATATCGCCAGCCCGACACTGTTTTCCACCATAAAAAAGGATGAACCGATGACCCCCGAACAACTGATCGACGCTCTTGAAAACAACCAGCCCGTAGAGTTTGAAGACTCAATGGCGGTAATCGACGAACACTTTGACTACACGCCTGCGGCCTTTACCAATGGCGAACAGCAGAACGATGCGGGTCAGAACGCCGGTTCCTGCAAGATTCTGGCGTTTGGCCAGCTGATGAACCTGAGCGAAGAGCAAACCCTGCGCTGCTTTGGTCGCTTTTACCAGGACGTCCTCAATACACCGGAGGGCAGCGACCACGGAAACATCCGCAATTTCATGAAATCCGGCTGGAACGGCGTCACCTTTGCGTCGACACCGCTCCAGCGTCGCTAACTCGCACGCAGGTGGATCAACTCCTCCCGGTGCGACTTCAGCCCAGCCTGACTCAACTGCCTGGCGAGCTGCCGTAGCGGCTCGCTGACATCTGCACGGCGGAATTTACACAGCTTCGCCAGCTCTCTCTGCGCCGGTGGCAGGTTGTCTCTCAGGTGCACCATGCCACCCTCGCCATCCTCCACCAGGTAGATAATTTCACCTATGCCCGCGTAGAGAGCACGGCTCAGGCACATCGGGCAGGGCTCCAGCGACACCAGAAGGCTCAGACTCTGGCTGGGCGGAGCGCCCTCCAGCGACTCAAGACAGTCCAGCACCTGCATCTCCGCGTGGCCGGCCGAGTTGAATCGCTCAGCCAGCATCTCATTGCCGGCCTCGGCCCACACCCGGTGCTGGTCATCCATCACCAGGGCCCCTACACCGTAGGTCCCTCTCAATAATGATTTGAGTGCAAGTTCACACACATGCATCGCCTGCGCCTCATCCCTGAACCGGAGATCCGGCTCCACCCCCTCGAACTGCATCTGCAGCTCGGCAACCAGGCTTTCTGATAGATCCATTTTTTGCCTCCAGATGGCGCTGTGTTCCTATTTGAAACTATCCTGATGTTAAGATCAGTGCAAATAACAATAGGGTCCCAAGGAGTAAGCCCATGACTGACAAAAATGAATGGACAGGCCATGAACGCCGTTCAGGCGAGGATCGCCGTCAACAGCCGGATCGGCGCGAGGATATCCGCTTCGAGCCCGGCAAAAAGGATCGCCGCCAAAACCGCGGCCGTCGCAAAGGCGATCATGATCTCTGGGAAGATGCGATGCGGGAAGATGAGTAGCATTCAGCTAGCCGTCATCCCGCTGTCACGGGAGCGTCAACCCTGCGTCACTTGATCGTCTTATGCTCGTCGCAGACGTGTAACAGTGCTGAGACGAGATATGCAGATCAACGTAGAACAGGTTCTTCTGAGCAAGTACCCGGGATTCGCCACCAAGCCATCCCCGGTACGCCGCTCCACTCTTTTCTGCCTGCGGCGCCTGGTCCGCGAAGGCGAGATCAACCGTTTTCTGGAAGACAACCGCGAGGTCACAGGCTTCGAGTTTATCGACCGGGTACTCGACTATTTTGGCTTCAGCTACAGCGTATCCGCCAAGGACCGCGTAAACATCCCCTCCAGTGGGCGCGTGGTGATCGTCGCCAACCACCCCCTCGGTGCCCTCGATGGCCTGGCCCTGTTAAAACTTGTCGGTGAAGTCCGCCGTGACGTGCGCATCATCGCCAACGACGTATTGATGCACTTTGATCCGCTCCGCAACCTGTTCCTGCCGGTGGACAACCTGGGCAAGGGCACGCGCAAAAAAGATATCGCCCGCATCGTCGACAGCCTGCGCAATGAAGAGGCGGTCATCGTGTTTCCCGCCGGCGAGGTCTCCCGCGCCAGTCTCACCGGCATCAAGGATGGCCCCTGGAACAGCGGCTTCCTGATGTTCGCCCGCCGCACCAACGCCCCCATTCTGCCGATCCATGTGGGTGGCAAGAACTCGGCTATCTTCTACGGTCTTTCGACACTGAAGAAGTCTATGTCGACACTGCTGCTGGCACAGGAGATGTTCAACAAGCGCGAACGCACCCTGCCGGTGAAGATTGGAGAGCCGATCCCGTTCAGCCAGATCGATACCCTGCCGGTGCCGAGCAAGATCAAGGCAAAACTGCTGAAAAAGCATCTCTACCGCATCGCGCGCAACAAATCGCCGATGTTCAAGACAGAGAAGACCATCGCACACCCGCAGAACAGGCAGCTGCTCAAGCAGGAACTGCGTGACGCGGAGCTGCTGGGCGAAACCGGGGACGGCAAAAAGATCTACCTGTTCAGCTACCGCTGTGACTCTGCCGTTATGGCCGAGATTGGCCGCCTCAGAGAAATCGCGTTTCGCTGCGTCGGCGAAGGCACCGGCGCTCGCTCCGACCTGGACAGCTACGACCGCCACTACAAACACCTGATTCTCTGGGACGAGGATGACCTGGAGATCGCCGGCGCTTATCGGCTGGCGGAGCCCGGCAGTGACAAGTCGCTCTACAGCGCCAGCCTGTTCAGCTACAACCAGGCGATGCAGCCCTATTTCGAGCAGGGGATCGAGCTCGGGCGCAGCTTCGTTCAACCCAAATACTGGGGCCGTCGCAGCCTCGACTACCTCTGGTACGGCATCGGCGCCTACCTGCGCCGCCACCCGGAGATTCGCTACCTGTTCGGCCCTGTCAGCCTGAGCAACAGCTACCCCCAACGGGCTCGGGATCTGCTGGTCTGGTTTTACCGTCACTATTTTCCCGATACCGAAAACCTGGGCCGCTCCAACAATCCCTATGTTATCGACAACGACACCCGTGCCGAGATGAGCCGCATCTTCGATGGCGAGGATTACAGCACCGACTTCGCTATCCTGCGCGCTCAGCTTGAGTTTCTCGGCGTCTCCGTCCCCACGCTCTACAAGCAGTACAGCGAGTTGTGCGAACCGGGCGGTGTGCGCTTTCTCGATTTCGGCGTGGACGCCGATTTCAACTTCTGCGTCGACGGACTGGTGCTGGTGGACACGCAGCAGGTCAAACCGCGTAAACGTCAGCGCTATATCGGCGAAGATGCCTGAACTGCCACGCCACCCGGTCTACACTGAAACCAGATATTCAATCCGGACCGGGTGGTGCAATGGGAAAATCGTTAAAGACCGTATCCGACAGCAGGGAGATCGACACTTTTCTGAACCAGGCGCGGGAGCTTGCCACAACCTCTGCCGGCGCAGCGCGATTGATGTTTGCCATGGATGCAACCGCCAGCCGCAGCCCCACCTGGGATCATGCCTGCCAGCTGCATAACGAGATGTTTCTGGCCACCGGCGACAGTGGCAAACTTCAGATCCAGCTCTGCTACTACCGGGGCTACCGGGAGTTTCATTACAGCCGCTGGGTTAACCAGCCCGAAGCGCTGCTGCAGGAGATGAACGCTGTCACCTGCCTGGGTGGCCACACCCAGATCGGACGCGTGCTCGAACACGCCCTGCGCGAACATCAAAATCACTCGCTCAACGTGGTCGTACTGGTAGGCGACTGCTGCGAGGAGCCGCTCGACCCTCTGTGTGAACTGGCCGGCCAACTGGGTCTGCTGGGAATCCCCCTGTTCTGCTTTCACGAGGGCGACGACGCCCACGGCCGTCTCCTGTTTGAACAGCTGGCTCGCCTCTCCGGTGGCGCCTTCGCCCGTTTTGACCTGCACAGCGCCGACCGTCTCAAACAACTTCTCAGCGCCGCTGCTGTCTATGCCACAGGTGGCATCAAAGCGCTTGAAGAATTTGCCGGTAAAAACCGTGACATACTGGCACTCACTCACCAGCTAAACCGATAATCAACAGTCCATCAGTAAACCGAACGGAGAAGCCGTGAATCCAGTTGGCCTGATACTTCTCACAATTGTGGCCGGCGGCGGCCTGCTTTGGCTGAAGCGCCAACCGGCGGCCGAACGCACCAAGGCTGCATTTAAACTTGCCCTGCTGATGATTCTGCTGGGCCTGCTGTTCCTGGCCATTACCGGCCGCCTTCACTGGCTGGGCGCCCTGGTAGCGCTGATGCTGCCGTTCGCTCAGCGTATGCTGCCGCTGTTGATGCGCTTTCTGCCCTGGCTGCAACGCAATCTAAGCTATAAAAACCGGCAGAACCGGAAAAGCGGCAAACGCTCCAGCGTCAGCAGCCGGATGATCGCCATGACGCTAGACCACGATAGCGGCGCGATGGATGGCGAGGTGCTAAGAGGCTCTCTTGAGGGCCGGCGTCTTGAAACTCTGAACAGGGAGGAGTTTCTGCAACTGCTGCGCGAGTGCAGACAAAGTGATGTCGACTCCACCCGCCTGCTTGAAACCTACCTGGATAAACGCTTTGGCAGCGAATGGCGGGCGGATGATCCATACGACCATCCATCCGGCAACGACGGGCAAAACGGCTCTATGAGCCGTGACGAGGCGCTGGAGATTCTTGGCCTGCAACCGGGCGCCAGCCGCGAGGAGATCATCGAGGCCCACCGTCGGCTGATGCAGCGCAACCACCCGGACCGCGGCGGCAGTACCTGGCTCGCGGCAAGAATCAACGAAGCCAAGTCGCTGCTGCTTGCAGATTAGGGCAGCCGCAGGTTCCGCGCTTCCGGCCACTGCAGCGCTACGCCGCTGCTCACCAGGCGCAGGCCTCGCCCGAGCGCGGGATCATCGGTAACCAGACGGATAGAACCGTCAGGTTCCACAGACCAAAGCAAGGTGTCCTGGTCTCCACCGTCACGCTCGGTTTCAAGCAGCAGCCGCCCGCTGCCCAGCCTGCGCCAGTGACCGGTACGCACATCCAGCGGCTGACCCTCAGTGTTGCTGTCGACAATCAGGCGCGCTCGGCCATCCGCTCTAAGCAACAGGTGCAGGTCGCGCAGATATTCACCGGCCGGCGTGCTGTAGCGTGAAGCGAGATCCAGACGCCCAAGGTCGCCATACCTTGCACAACCATTGAACACCCAGCCCTCAAGCTCCAGTTGCGCGCTCAGAGCGTACCAGATCCCCCTACGGTCGATGCAGGGGCGTGGCTCAACACTGAGCGCCACATCGATCCGGCTCCTGCCCCTTTTGATATCCGCGCTCCAGCGTCTCAGGTTCCCCTGCCGCAGGTATTCCGGCGAGCTGAAGGTAAAGCTGCGGAAACGTTCGGCCTCACGCACTACGATACGATCCTCTGACAGATCGGCCACCCAGGCGGGCCCATGACCAAACGCCCGCAGTGCTGCGCCCTCGGCGGTCTCCTCACACTCGTCGAGACCACCGCCGATAACCCGTGGCTGCATCAGCTGCCAGCCGTCAGGGGTGTCACTTCCCCATCCTTCCACATAGACCGGTACACCTTCCCTACCTGCCGATGCCGAACTATATTGATCCATAAGAAGTTCAGGAGGTGAGCTCAGGGAATACCAGGAGAGTGAGTGACAGAGACGAAAACGGAACGCCCCGGCTTCCTGCGATACCACTCCCCGCTGATAAACCTGCCCCTCTTCTGACGGGGGTTTGACCTGACAGCCGGCAACAATAGCGGCGGCAGAAAGGATCAGAACAATATTTCGCATCCGGCAATTGAATCCCTATCCGTTGATGCAGCGATCATAGGCACTGTCGGCCCCAGGCTCAACTCCGGGAGAAAGCACGAGAAGCAGTGTCACCAATTTGCGCCTATAGTACAATTTATCATGCAAGGCGCCGTAGGGAGGACGTACCCATGACCGGACATACCTACCAGATCATTGAGATCGCGGGTTCTTCGACCAGCAGCTATGACGATGCCATCCGTGGTGCTATCGCCGAAGCTTCACAACACCATGAACACCTCAACTGGTGGGAGGTTAAAGAGATGCGCGGCCATATTGAGGACGGCGGCATTGCCCACTACCAGATCGTCCTGAAAGTCGGGTTCAGAATGAGCTGACTGCTCCCGATCGGGCGCCGCCAGCAAACACTTTACAGACGCAGCACGACTGACGAATCCGCCTTTAAACTGGTCAGATTGTGACCTGCATTAAGGCGAATTCGCTTTATCGGACTATCATGTGACGTTTGGTGGTAACTTCAACGGAACTGAAACATAAGTTCGCCGTCATACGGTTGTTTTAAATGCCGTATCAGGAGCCTTCAAAGATGACCGCTAGCCCACACGTTTTACTTGTTGACCAAAACCCGGAGCAGCTCCGGCAGCTGGAGGAATACCTCTGTGCTGCGGGCTACCGGGTCTGTGCGGCCGGCAGCGGAGATGAAGCGATCAAGCAGCTGGATGCACAGAGCCCTGAACTGGTGATATGTGATCTGCGTGAAACCGCCGCAAACGGGCTGACCTTAAGTGAGCACCTGCATCAGGATCACCCGGAAATAGCCCGCATTCTGATCGTCAATCAATCCGTGCTGCCGGAAGCACTGGAAGCGACCGCCCAGGGCGCCTTCGGAATTCTCACGCCGCCGTTCGACAAATCCCACCTGCTGGACACCGTCAGAGCCGCTCTGGATACCGCCGAGCAACGCCGCGATCAACGCTGGCGCGATGAGATCATCGGCCGCTCACCGGCCATGGATCACCTGCTCGACCAGGCGCGCCGGGTTGCCGTATCCGACGTTCACCTGATCATCAGTGGTCCGGCTGGTAGCGGCAAGGAACTGCTGGCAACAGCGGTGCACCAGGCCAGCCGCCGCGCTGACAAACCGCTGGAAGTGCTGAAGTGCAGTGGTCTGCCGGAGCAGATGCTGGAGTCAGAACTCTTTGGTCACCGCCGCGGTGCCTTTGACGGCGCCGACACTGATCAGCCCGGTCTGCTTGAGAAGGCCAGCGGTGGCACCCTGATCCTGAAAGAGGTCTGCGATCTGTCACCGCGACTGCAGATCAAGTTACTGACGGCACTTGAGAACAACCGCGTACGCTCCGTCGGCAGCAGCACCGATGCAAACCTGGATATACGGATCATCGCCACCTCGCAGCGCAATCTGGAACATGCGATGCTCAGCGGCGAGCTGAACGACGCACTCTACTATCAGTTGAGCACCGTCAGCCTCGACGTGCCGCCTCTGCAGGAGCGTGCAGAAGACATTCCCCTGCTTGCCCGCCACTTCCTCGGCAAAGAAGCGAAAGCCCAGGCACGCCGGGTACGCAACCTGTCTCCCGGCGCGATACATCTGCTGGGCCTGTCAGCCTGGCCTGGCAACATCTCCCAGCTTGCCACCGTGATCCGTCAGGCGGTATCCCAGAGCACCTCACCGGTCATCTCCGAGGCCCTGGTGTCCCAGGCGATGGACCACCAGGAACGGGTAATCCCCTCATTCAACGAGGCCCGGGCCGAGTTTGAGCGCCGCTACCTGATCAAGCTTTTGCAGATTACCGAAGGCAATGTGACGCATGCGGCACGGATCGCCGAGCGTAACCGGACCGATCTTTACAAGCTGCTGGGCAAACACGACCTGGAGCCGTCCCGCTTCAAGGTACGCCGCACCCGTAAGACCGCGAAACGGGTCAAGCAACAGACCTCACGCACCGGAACTCAGGGCTAGCCGGTAGACTCACCGCTGGCAGGTAAGCGAATCAGCTTCTTGCCAGCGGAGCCTGAGAGCCGTTGGTCAATTTCAGCAACTGCAGCGGGGACAGCTCGATATCGAGGCCTCGCCGACCGCCACTGACCAGTATGCTAGCCTGCCCCTCGGCGCTGGCATCGAGCACCGTCGGCAAGCGCTTTTTCTGCCCCAGCGGGCTGATGCCGCCGACTATGTATCCGGTGGCCCGCTCGGCATCCTCGGGCCTTGCCATCGCCACCTTTTTCACTTTCAGGGCCGCCGCCATCGATTTCAGATCGAGGTTTCTGTGTACCGGCACTATGCCCACAGCCAGCCGCCGGGCATCGCCCTCAATGGCCACCAACAGCGTCTTGAATACCTGCTCTGGCGGACAGCCCAGCTTCTCCGCAGCCTCCAGACCGTAGGCCGGTGCTGCAGGATCGTGCTCATACTCGTGGAGCGTGAACGCTACCTTGGATTTTTCCAGTGTTTTGATAGCCGGCGTCAACGGCGTTTCTCCTCAGTCAAACAGACCCAGGGCACGGTCCGTCAGATCAATCACATCCAGCACCGTGCCCCGCCCTTCCATAACGCGGACAATTCTATCGCCGATACGCAGCAGCTCGATACCGTCATTGCGACCGGTGATCCGGTTCAACAGGTCGGAAGGAAGATGCTCGGCATGTCTGTACAGGTAGGGATCAATGGTGTGACCGACCACCAGTTTGTCGCGCCATCCCGGTGGCAGGTCGCCACCGCGGCGGAGCTTTTTCTGCAGGCCCGGCGGCAAGGATTTATAACGGTGTCTCTCCGTCTCGTATTCGTAGCCATAGTGCTCTACCAGGATGCTGCGCAGCAAACGGTCCCGGTCATAGTCGGAAAGCCGGTAACGGTCGTAATCCCGGTCCCTGTCGTAATCACGCTGCCGGTCATAGTCACGGTCTCGGTCATAGTCACGGCCATAATCACGATCGCGATCTCGGTCATCGTCACGATCTCGGTCGCGACTGTCATAACGTCCACGATCTGAATTATCCTGATCTCCCTGAGCCCCCTGGGCATGAGCGGGAGCCCCTCCCTTGCCATTCTGCTTCTCTTCCACCCACTCGGGTTTAGCCGCAAGCACCGGCATCGCCGTAACCAGCAGAGCAGTTATCAAAATACGTCGCATTATCTACTCCTGTTGCCATTGGGGTAGCTCAAGCCTACTTCAGATTGCCTTAACCGCTACCGAACAGATCTCAGCTGCGTCGCAAAGGCTCAAGTACCGCCTCCAGACCGTTCAGCTTGATTTCATAAAGCAGCGCCAGACGCTCACCGAGTTTACCGGCCGGAAACCCCTTGCCGGCAAACCAGACCAGGTAGGGCTCGGGAAGATCCAGCAGTACGCGCCCCTTGTATTTGCCAAACGGCATCCGCATCTCTACCAGATCGACCAACACCTGGTTATCCAGTTCCATATCCTCTCCTTATCGATCACCACTATCGATCACAACTGCCGGACTGGAAAATCCCGCCTTTGGCAGGGTAGTATCGCCGCCATCAGGCTCGAATCAACATCTCTATTAAAAACATGACAGCACCCAACCCTCTACAACAGGCCCTGATGCTGATGCAGCAGGAGTCTTTCACCAGCGCCCAGGCAATCTGCCGCAAACTGCTGGCGCAAAAACCCGGCGACTTCAACGCGAGGCACCTCCTTGGCGTGATCATGATGCGCGCCGGCAATCCGCTGTCAGCCTGCAAAGAGCTGCAGAAAGCCGCCGCCCTGCCCGTTGCCGACCGCTTTCGTGCCCAGGCGTTGAGCAACCTGTCATTGGCGCTGCAGCAACGTGACCGGTTTGATGCCGCCCTCGAGGCAATTGAGCAGGCGCTGGCACTTTCGCCGGCCGAAGCAGCATTTCAGATCAATCGTCTCTATCTGCTGGAGCAGCTGGAGCACTGGCCAGCGGTTATCGATACGCTGGAACAGACACCCGGGCTGGCAGAGGTCGAAGAGATACAACCGCTGCTGGCTCGCGCAGAACGCCACACCGGCCGCACACACCGCGCACTGGCCCGGCTTGAGGCCTGTATGGCGAACGGTATCAGCGACACCGAGATTTTGGGGGAATATCTGCTGCTGAACCCCGAAGCGCTTCCGGCTCAGCTGGAATCGCTCAGCGAGCCGCAACTGGAACACCTGGCCGATTACCTGGCCGAAGAGGGTGCACTGGAGCGCGCACTGCCGCTTTACCGGCGTCTGCTCGAACTAAACCCGGCTAACGCGGCCGCACGGCACATGGTCGATGCCGCCGAAGGAAGGCTCGCCGAACAAGCCCCGGATCAGTACGTGCGTGAACTTTACAACACCCATGCGGAAAAGTTCGAGCAGCAGCTGGTGGGGCGCCTGCATTATCGCGCCCCCGAGCAGCTGACCTCGGCCCTGGCCAAGCACCTGCCCGACCAGCTGGGACGGGTTGCCGACCTGGGCTGCGGCAGCGGTCTGCTCGGCCAGAGCCTGACAGCAGGGTTTCAGATCGATTACCTGGCTGGCTGTGATCTCTCGGAAGGAATGCTGGCCCAGGCCCGCAGCAAAGCGGTCTACACTCAGCTGGAGCAGGCCAACCTGCTGCACTGGCTCCAGGATCAACAGCCGTTTGAACTGATCTGTGCCACCGACGTACTGATCTATATCGGCGACCTGGGGCCGGTCATGCACGCCAGTCATGGCGCCCTGCTTGAGGACGGTCTGTTTGCGTTCACGGTGGAAGCCGCCGATAACGAAGCGCTGGAACTTGGCAAGAGCGGGCGCTACCGCCACAGCGAGGCCCATATCAAGCAGCGCGCCAGCGAAGCGGGGCTGACCGTGATCAGCTGCACAACCTTCCCGTTACGTGAGGAACAGGGCAAGATGCAGCAAGGGCTGATGGCCCTGTGCCGCAAGTCCTGCGCCTGAAACGCCAGCCGATAAAGGGACAGTCATGCCAAACCCTGTAGTCAGTGGACTCTACATCTATCCGGTCAAATCCGGTGCCCAGATCGCCCTGCCCTCCGCCTGGGCCGAAACCCGCGGTCTGGCCATGGACCGCCGTTTCATGGTCTGCGACCCGGAAGGGATGTTTATCACGGCACGCAAAGATCCCAAGCTGCTGGAGCTGGTATCTACGCTGGTACACGATGGCCTGATACTGAGCGCACCCGGCAAGCTACCGCTGTACCTGCACTACGACCAGATCAGCGAAGAGCGCCGCCAGGTAGAGGTCTGGAACGACATCCTGGCCGGTCGCCGCTGCCCCGAAGCGGTCGACGCCTGGTTAAGCGACTACCTCGGCAAACCGGTACACCTGGTTTATAACGATGCCGAAAGCTTCCGCGTCGCCGGGCGGGCCGCCGAGCGTCCGGTACTGTTCGCCGATGGCTACCCTATTCTATTGACCAGCGAAAGCTCGCTGCAGGCGCTGCGGGACGCAGGCCCCGCAGATACCGAGATGCGCCGTTTCCGCCCCAATCTGGTGATCAGCGGCGCACCGGCCTGGGCAGAAGATAGCTGGAAAAAGATCAGGATCGGGGATGTGGAGCTGGCGCTGGTCAAGCCGTGCGAGCGCTGCATCCTGATAACCCGCGACCCGCTAAGTGGTGAAAAATCGCCGCACTCGGAGCCTCTGCGGACCCTCGCCCGCATCCACCGCAGCGATGATGGCCGGGTCTGCTTCGGTCACAACCTGATGGTAACCAAGCCTGGCCTGATCGAAGTGGGCCGTGAGGTAGAGATCCTGGAATAAACCGGCTTTACCTAATCGCGGCCAATAACCGGGCAGCAAGCGCGCGCATAGCCTCCAGCTGCGCCCTGCGCCCGCCGGCCCAGGCCAGCTCTGCAGGCCCTTTCTGGCGCCAGACCCGCTCCACCAGCAACTGTTGCTCCTCAGGCGCCAGGTCCAGTCCATCCCAGTGTTCCACTGTCAGCAGCAACAGCTTATCGAGCGCGGTCAGCGTGCTTTCCAGAGAGCGCTGGTGATAGGCAAACCCGGCAAGCAGGCGTTCTGACCACGGATCCAGAACAGGCTTAGGCGCAACCGCAAACAGGCCGGGGAACAGGTTGGCAGGCAGATGAGCCAGGCTACCGGCAAGGCGATACCTCAAGCCATCAACAAAGTGCTGCCTCATTCCTGGCAACCACTTCCGACTCTGCGCCGACAGCGCCCTCAGCACCAGTACCGCATGAGAGCCCGACACCGGATCCAGCTGATCACCGACCCGGACCGGCAGAAAGCCGTTGCTGCGCCAGTAGCCGAGCAGTAGCGGCGTGGCCGCAAAGCTTGCACCGAGGTAATCCACCCCTTCACGCTCGGCCTGCGCCACTATCGCCTGCAACAGTTGCGAGCCCAGCCCCTCGCTCTGCAGTGCGGGATGCACGGCGATGCGCATAATCCGCCAGGCACTCCAGGGCGCCACTTCCAGGGTGCCCTCGTGGGCGATCAGTGCCTGGGGCAGCAGGTGTCCCGTCGGTCGGCGAACGCCCTCCCAGACACCCTGCGCCAGTGTCTCAGACAGCTCTCCCTCCCGGGCCACCAGGGCGCACCCCAGCAGTCTTTGCCCGCCCCACAGTACGAAAACATCCAGGTTAGGGCTATCCAGCAATACCCGCGCATCGCCCGGCGTGGTCCGGTAATGCGCCAGCACCAGAAGCCCGAATATCTGTCGCAACAGGCGCTCATCGGTAACCAGGGCATCCCGGTCGAGCCGTTCAATACGGCGCATCGACGGTTCTGTCTGTTTGTTTGGCGCCTCAGCATCCACATCCAGCAGCAACAGTTTTGCGACTGTCGCTTCCAGCGGATCACCCGGCGCCCAGCGCACCGGGGTATCGAGACCTATCTCCCGCACAGAAGGGACAAGCTGGCGCAGCTCCGAAAAGAACCTGAGCGTAAAGCCCCGCCCGTTGCCCTCGTAACCATGCTGGGTCGTGGCAAAGAGTAAACGGCGGTAATGATGGCTAAGGGCCGAAAGCAGCGGCGTCGCGATTGCGGCGGCCTCGTCGATCACCAGCAGGTCGGCCTCAGGGAGTCGCTCGGCGACCTGTGCCGGCGTCGCATATTCAAGACTCAACGCCCCGACCCTGCCCCTGTCGCCCTGCCATTCAATGGCACCCAGTTGCGACTCCACCAGCAGCAGCAGAGAACCCAGCGCGTTCCTTGAGGGAGCGGTCAGTATCACCCTGAGCGGCTTGCCATGGCTCTTTTCACGGGACTTGTCATCGGACTTTTCATGAGATAAGCCAGCCAGCGTCAGACCCAGCGCGGCGGACTTGCCCCGCCCTCGATCCGCACTCAGCACAAAGGCGCACTGTCGCTGCCGCGCCAACCTCTGCAGCAGCGTTACCACCGCATCCCGCTGATCCTGGCTCAAATAGGGCGGGTCTGACGTTTCTACCGGCTGTTCGGCAGGCCAGACAGGCAGGCGCTCACCTGACGCACTCAGCTTGTAAACGCAAGGGTCCTGCTCCAGCAAACGGCAGAGCCTTGTCAGGTAGCGCGGCTCCAGCTCTTCCGGGCGCCAGGGTTCCACCAACAGACGCCGGTACTCGGAATCCGTAAACGCCGGCCACTGGTCCCCATCCGGCGACACCAGCACCAGCCAACCACCGGCGGCGATAGTACCGGCTACCTGGGCAAAAGCATTCGGATTGAAACCGCTGAACGCATCAAACACCACCCAGGGACGGGTCTGGCCCATAATCTCGCCACACCCTTTCATCGGCAGGGGTTCAACGCACTCTCCCAGGTCACGATCGGAGAAGATCAGGCCCGGACCATCCAGGGGCACGCCAAGCTCCCGGTTAGCGAGCCTTGGCAGAAGCAGTGCTAGCTGCCCGTCACAGAAGGCGCAATCACCGGCGAGCCAGATAAGGCCGCGCTGGCGGCGTGCCTCAAGCTGGTTCGCCAAAGACTCAAACGCGGTAACACTCATAGATTGAAGGTGGAGTTCAAGGCTTCAACGTCGGCCGGCTCGGCACGATAGCTGTAGCTGCTGGGAGGCTGGATATTGACCCTGTCAATTTGATGAATCAGGTGTTCTTTGACTTTGTCGGGCGACAGATCCGCCTTGGGCTGAAGGGTGCAGGCGGCCAGGCGGATCTCGACCCTTTCGGCCGAGAGAAGTCTTTCGGCCTGGGCGATGCAGCGCTCTGCCAGACGCTCAGCCTGTTCGTTGGTATTCGGCAGCAGCAGTTCGATATCGCCACTATCGCTGAGACCGACAAGATCTCCGGGTCGGGATACCTGATCGGTCAACATCTTCGCCAGCCTCACACGGCACGCCGCCAGCGTCGCCGGATCGGTGCACCTGAGCGTGAATTGCATAAGCGTCAGCGGCGTAAACTCGCGGATCGCCCGGCGACACTCGGTGTCGAGCGCCTGCCCGAACCACCCCGGCAGTGCGGCCCCCGTATCCTGATCGGTCATACGCTGGGTGATCAGGGAATGCTGCAGCTTTTCGATGCGCTCGTCCTGCGATGCCGACCGGGACCTTACCCGCAACAGCAGGCTGACCAACCCCACCAGGGCCAATAGACCTGGCAACATGGACGGCAGCGATGCCAGTTGATAATAGATCAACACTATCTGGGCCAGGACCAACAGCCCAACGGCCAAAAACAGCAGATTAACCGACCGCGAGTTCCCTGACGGGGTTCGGGAATCCATGATTGACGCCTATCCCTTCGCTTAGTTACTGACAGTAAAGCGTTTTTTACCCTGTACTGCAATTTGCGACAACGTCTTGCGACACTTCAACCACGATGACTCTGATGCCTTTCCAGGTTCTGCTGGCGCTGCTGGTCATTCTTGCGCAACATCACATAAACCGCGCCGGTTCCGCCATGCTGTTGCTGAGCAGAGTGAAACGCCATCACTTCATCGAGCGCGGGCAGCCACAGATGCAGACAGCTTTTGACCCGGTTGGCATGTGATTCCGGCTGGCGGCTGCGACCAAAACTGATCAGCACTGTGCGAATCCCCAGGCCGACACACTGCTGCACGAAATCAACCAGCTCGTCGGCGCACTCGGACAGGGATTTATGCATCAGGTCCAGCCGGGCATCAACGGTATAACGCCCGAGACGAAGATTGCGGTACACCCCCTCCTGAACCCCGTCGCGTTTCCACTCTATCGGATCCAACGGATCGAGCAGCTGCTCCGGTGACAGCGGCAGGCGCTCGTCGCTTCCCCCCATGGCAGCCAGACGGCGGGCACGGCGATTCGGATCAAGCCGCGGACGGGCGCTGCCATGGCGCTGCACCCGCTGTTTGGATTTGATCGGCCGAACCCCGTCGGCTTCCATCAACTCGAAGAACTCTTCATCTTCTCTCATGGCAGAGGGTCCTCCGTACACTACAATTCTGACGACCAAGATAACGCCTTTCGCGCACTCTGAACCAGTATGCTGAGGCACGCAACTTTCCAGCGCCAGTGAACTCCATTAAGGTGATCGTAAAAAACAACGTCTGGCAGGACTCTATACGTCAGACCGCTGAAAAAGGACCTGCTGGAGCCTTATGCAGAAATTAGCCGCTGTTGTCATCCTCGCCCTGGTCGCCCTGGGCGCTTATCTTTTCTGGTCGGACAGCAACCGGAGCAAAACCCCGGCCCCGGTTGAAACCGTTGACGCCGAGACCGCTTCGGCAGCCCGTTCCCATATCGCAGCACTCACCGCCAGCAGCGCGCAGGCCGCCATCGATGTGCGGGAAGCCAACAACTTTGTCAGCAGCGACCAGCTGCTGCAGTTACCAAACTCCGCGGAACAGGCCACAATCCAGGCCGATACACCCACCAGTGGCGCCAACACCTACGGCGTCGATCTTGGCCTGGTCGGCACCACCGCCGACGTATCCAGCACCGCTCTGTCCCAGCTTAACCGTATGCGTCTGGAAGAGATCCTCAACGATCCGGACAGCAACCCCAGTGACGTGTTTTACATCCATTCGGTCGACAGCTTTGATCGCCAGGGACTCTGGGGCATCATGCAACGCGGCCTGACCGCCACCTTTGCGCGCGGTATCAAGCTGGGGGCAGACAGCCGTACACTGAGCGCCACCATTCCTGAAGATGCCGATGAACGACTCGCTGACCAATCCAGCTCGTTTCTGGGTAACGTCCTTGACCAGAAAGTGAAGGACACGCTGATCTACAACTACAATCAGGGATTACTGGGACAGGACCCCAACCTGATTCAACCGGGACAGCAGCTTCTGATTATCCGTTTCAGCGAAGATGAGCTGATCCGCATCTACAACTTTTTTGCAGCGCAGCAAGAGTGACAGCCGCCTGCCCTGTGTACTCTGGAGCTTATCGTGATTGACCTTTACACCTGGTCTACCCCGAACGGAAGAAAAGTGTCCATCATGCTGGAGGCCTGCCACCTGCACTACAACGTGCACCCGGTCGACATCAAGGCCGGTGACCAGCACGCGGAGGAGTTCCTGCGCATAAGCCCCAACAACAAAATCCCCGCCATCGTCGATGAAGAGGGCCCCGATGGTGAGCCTATCAGCATTTTTGAAAGCGGCGCTATTCTGCTCTACCTGGCGGAGAAAACCGGCTTATTCCTGCCCGACACCCCGCGTAAGCGCTACCAGGCGCTGGAGTGGCTGATGTGGCAGAAAGGCGGCTTTGGTCCTTTCCTTGGCCAGGCCCACCACTTCAATCGTTTTGTCCCTGAGCCGGTACCGTACGCCGAGGAGCGATACAAAAAGGAAGCCCGACGACTCTGGTCAGTACTGGATAAGCAACTGGACGGCCGCGAGTTTGTGGTCGATGAACTCAGCATCGCCGACTTTGCCATCTACCCCTGGGCATGCCGTCACGAATGGCAGGCTATCGACACCGCTGACTATCCCAGTGTGGCGGCCTGGATGGCACGGATGGCGAGGCTTTCCTTCGTTCAGCGCGGCATGCAGGTACCCTGAAGCACACTGCCGCCAACGCCCGCACTGTTCAAAATATAACCACAAGCATTGGACTTTAGTGCCAATCATGCGTAGTATATGCGCCTTTCCTCCTGGCAACGCTGCCTGACTGTTCCTGCAGCAACGCCTCATCTCGACTTCGGGTATACAATCACAGCATGTCAAATACTGATGCTCCCACCTCTTTTGGTGATCTGGGACTTTCCACTCCTATTCTTCAAGCTCTGGCCGACGTTGGCTACGAGACTCCCTCTCCCATTCAGGCCGGCTCTATTCCGCCGCTGCTTGAAGGTCGCGACATCCTGGGCCAGGCCCAGACAGGTACAGGTAAAACTGCCGCTTTCGCTCTGCCGCTGCTGCAGCGCATCGACACATCCAAGCAGCACCCGCAGCTGCTGATCCTCGCGCCGACCCGCGAGCTTGCACTTCAGGTTGCTGAAGCCTGCGAGAAATACGCTCGCCACCTGACCGGCCTGCGCACCCTGTCCATCTACGGTGGCCAGGGCTATGACAGCCAGCTGCGCGCTCTGCGTCGCGGCGTTCAGGTTGTTATCGGTACACCCGGACGCGTTATGGACCACGTGCGTCGCGGCACCCTGGAACTGGACCGCCTGCAGACGCTGGTACTGGACGAAGCTGACGAAATGCTGCGCATGGGCTTTATCGACGACGTGGAGTGGATTCTTCAGCACACCCCGCCGCAGCGCCAGATTGCACTGTTCTCTGCCACCATGCCCTCAGTGATCCGCCGCATTGCAGACAACTACCTGCAGGAGCCGGCACTGATCAAGATCGCCGCGCAGACAGCCACCGCCAGCACTATTCGCCAGCGCGTATGGACCGTGCGCGGCATGAGCAAGATGTCTGCCCTGACTCGCCTGCTGGAACAGCATGAGCATGATGCAGCCCTGATCTTCGTACGCACCAAAACCGCTACCGAAGAGCTGGCCGAACAGCTGTCTGCTGCCGGATTCCCCGCCGCAGCCCTGCACGGCGATATCGCCCAGCAGCAGCGTGAGCGCATTGTAGAGAAACTCAAGCGTGGTGAACTGGACGTGGTGATCGCCACCGACGTGGTCGCCCGTGGTCTGGACGTGGAGCGCATCAGCCACGTTATCAACTACGACATTCCGTACGATGCCGAATCCTACATCCACCGCATCGGCCGTACCGGTCGTGCCGGTCGTCAGGGTGACGCGATCCTGTTCGTGGCACCGCGCGAGCAGCGCCTGCTGGGCCAGATCGAGCGCACTACCCGCCAGCCGCTGGAACAGCTCAAGCTGCCGACGGCCAAGGAGATCAACGCCCTGCGCATGGAGCGTTTGAAGCAGCGGATCAGTGCAGCGGCAGAGAACGACAGCAGCGCCCAGTTCGCGGAGCTGATCACCTCCCTGACCGAAGGCGAGGACGCCCTGGAGCCGGCCAAAGCCTGCGCTGCGGCACTGTCGCTGCTGTACGCAGACCAGCCGTTCCTGCTCAACGAAAACGAGCCGGACCCGAATGCCGTTCGTCCGCGCCGCGAGCGCCGTGACGATGCTCCGGGCCAGCAGCGCCGCAAGCCGGCTCGCACTGCGCCGCCGGCAGACGGCATGGAGCGTTTCTGGATCGGCGTCGGTTACCAGCACGGCGTTAAGCCTGGCAACATCGTCGGCGCTATCGCCAACGAAGCGGGCCTGGAAAGCCGCAGCATCGGCCGCATCAACATCAGCGACGAGTTCAGCACCGTGGACCTGCCGCGCGGCATGAACACCGACACCATGCAGACTCTGCGTCGTGCGCGTATCTGCGGTCAGCGCCTGGATATTCGTCCGTGGATGGATAAGGGTGCCAGCAGCAATCAGAAAGGCGGTCGTCGCAGCTTCCAGAAGCGCGACCAATAACCGCTAGCCTGGAAGCAGGCAAATAAAAAGGGGGCATCCCGCCGAGATGCCCCCTAATCGTGCCGGAAAGATTCCGACTAAAGACCATGCAAAAGCATGGAGGTATTGGATGCCTGCTACTCACCACACCTGTTGTGTGTTGGTACAAGAGCAGTATAGCCACTGATTCCGCATCCGCCCGGTCCTTGGCCGTTCATTTTCCTGAAAGATTTTCATCGCGACGCGGTTAACGCAAACACCCGTCATACAGTCGCTCCAGAGCTGCGCTTGGGTCCTGAATCGGCGACAAAAATCCCCTTACGTACTTATCCCCAAAGTTACATCCACCTCTTCTGCTAACAACCGAAGCTTGGCACTGCGCCTCATCCGCTTGATGGCATATTCGCGTTTCAGCGCGTCGGCACGGTTTGCCCGGGTCTCATGCCACACCAGTTCCACCGGACGTCGGGCGCGGGTATAGCGGGCACCCAGGCGGTTGCACTCATTGTGCTCGCGCTCACGCCGCTCCAGATCGGTGGTCACCCCGGTATAGAAACTTCCGTCGGCACACCGCAAAATATAGACATACCATTGCTGCATGTTCGCGAGTTTGCCAGCATCCCCGGCAAGCCGCCAGATTTCGGGTTCAGATTCCCATGAGCAAGCGCCGCCGTAACAGCTTTTTCCAGTGCCGCAATTTCCGTATCGAGCAACAGGGCGCCGCGATGAAGGTAACCACCGATGCCTGCGCCCTTGCCGCCTGGGCACCACTGGCGTCCTGCGGGCGCATTCTCGACATAGGCACCGGCAGCGGGGTGCTTGCTCTGTTTCTGGCGCAACGGGCGCCACAGGCACAGGTTGATGCCGTAGAGCTCAATCCGGAAGCCGCCGAACAGGCGCGCAGAAACTTCGATACCAGCCCCTACGCCGAACGGCTCAGCCTGTACACGAGCGACATCACAGCCTTTCAACCACAGCACCGCTACGACGGCATCATCTGCAACCCGCCGTTTTTTCAGGACGCCACACACAACAGCTGCCATAGCCGCGCCCAGGCCAGGCATAATGTCAGCCTTGAGCTTCCCGCGTTGCTTGAGGCTATCGCGCGCCTGCTTGCAGCCGCGGGAACCGCCTTCATCCTGCTCCCAGTGCCGGAAGCGCTGCGCGTCATCAGCCTGCTAGACAGCCTCGGGCTTTACCTGAGACACCAGCTGAGCCTGATCAGTCAGCCTGGCGATGCGCCACACCGGCTCATCTTGGGTATCTCACCCGACAAAGGGCAAGTTATCGAAGAAACGCTGACCCTTTACTGCAAACACCCGGTTCACAGCACAGCAGCGGGAGAGCTCTTTCATCCTTTTTATACCCGTCTCCGGTGTGAAGACCCCCGGTTTGAGTCGCCCTGAACACCAGCCACGGCGACAGCACAAACCCTGCTCAACCCGACAGGAATCAGGGCGCGAGGGATAGCTATCGCAAAAACTAATGGACTAGTACGAAAACACTAGGCCATGCGACTTCAGCTAGGCAGGCACCGGGAGTAGAATAAGCACCAATCCTGTGCAGTCCAACTGACTGACCCTCTGCTTCGCTCAGGGAACGAACACCGGGCCGCCAAAGCCCGACATTAACGTTACCCCCTTCAGCCTCGCATGATCGACCGCCGATATGCTGCACACTCACTTTGACTGGGGCATCATGCATGCATTTTCTGCTACTCCTGATCGCGGGCGTCGCTTTCCTGTCGATCGTTCTTGAGGACGTCATTCACGTCAACAAGGCCAAAACCACCCTCTTCCTCGGCACTCTTGCCTGGTTACTGATCTTTCTTTTCCCCGAAGCGGGCATGTCGCCGGAGATGATCCGGGAGAAACTGGACGAAAACCTGCTGGAAATCGCCAGTCTGTGGCTGTTCCTGATGGCTGCCATGACCTTCGTCGCCTTCCTTAACCACCAGGGTCTGATCGAGGCGCTGATCTATAAGGTGCTGCCACGCAGGGTCGGTGAGAAAAAGCTGATGTTCATGGTGGCCGGCTTTGCGTTTGTGTTCTCATCCCTGTCGGACAATATCACCGCGACCCTGGTCTCCATCGCGCTGGTGCTGTCGCTGCGCATGGATGCACGAAAAACGCGAAGATTTGCGGTGATGGTGGTGTTCGCGGTCAACTCCGGCGGCGTCTCGCTGATCACCGGCGATGTCACCACGCTGATGATCTTCATGGCCGACAAGGTGGAGATTCAGGATCTGCTGTTCCTGTCGCTGCCGGCACTGGTCAGCGTAATGCTGCTGGCAGCACTGCTGTCCCGGCCACTCCAGGGTGAGGTGGAGATCATTCCCACTGAGCGGCGTGACGACCGGGTCGGCATGGTGATCGCCGCGATCTTCCTGATGACCATCATCGGCACCATTATCCTCAACGTAATCGCCGGTATCCCGCCAGTCCTGACCTTCCTGTTCGGGCTGTCGATCATGTTCCTGATCGGTCGCTTTTTATACAAGGATCAACGTGAGGGTCTGCTCGATTACATCCGCGTGATCGAGTACGACACCCTGCTGTTCTTCCTGGGGATTCTGCTGCTGGTTGGCATGCTCAAGGAGATCGGCGTACTCAACTCCCTGGTCGGCATTTACGAGGTACTGCCCACTACCGCCGCGAACTTCGTCATGGGCCTGCTCTCCTCACTGGTCGATAACGTGCCTCTGACGGCGGCGATGCTCAAAGCCAATATCGCCATGACACCGGCGCAATGGCTGACACTGACCTACTCGGTGGGTGTGGGCGGTTCGCTGCTGGTGATCGGTTCGGCGGCGGGTATCGTCGCCATGAGCAAGGTGGAAGCGGTTACCTTTGGCAGCTTCGCGCGCTACTCATTTTTCCTGCTGATCGCTTACTCGGTGGGTTTCTCCGGAAGCTATATCGTCGGCAACATGCTGCACTGACAGCTACAAACCGGCAAAAAGCCAGGGCTCAGGCATCCGCCTGAGCCCCTTCCGTCTGACCGAACCAGGCCAGACGCGACTGCAGATCCACCACTTCACCCAGAATCACGATCGCCGGCGCCGGCAGCTGCGCCTCGCTCTGGCGTTCGACGATATCGTCCAGACGACCGGTCAGTACACGCTGATCCGGCGAGGTACCCTGAGAGACAATCGCCACCGGCGTATCACCGGGTTTGCCGTGATCCATCAGCCCCTGGCACAGCTTGTCCAGCGTATGCAGGCCCATGTAGAACACGATGGTCTGGTTCGGATGCACCAGCTCATCGAACTTCAGGTCCGACGTGCGGTTTTTCAACTGTCCGGTGACAAACTTCACCGACTGGGCGTAATCGCGATGGGTCAGCGGGATGCCGGCATAGGTGGAGCAGGCACTGGCCGCGGTAATGCCGGGCACCACCTGGAACGGGATACCCTGGGCCTTGAGCTCTTCGATCTCTTCGCCGCCACGACCGAAAATAAACGGATCCCCGCCTTTGAGGCGCACCACGCGGCGGCCGTTGCGCGCATGTTCCACCAGCAGCGCATTGATCCCCTGTTGAGGCACACTGTGGTTATCGCGCGCCTTGCCCACATAGATCAGATCCGCGTCACGGCGGCACAGGTCCAGCACCTCAGGTGACACCAGACGATCGTAAAGCACCACGTCGGCCTGCTGCATCAGGCGCAGCGCCTTGAACGTCAGCAGCTCGGGATCACCGGGGCCGGCACCGACCAGGTAAACCTCGCCAACGCCAGCCTCACCCTGATCGGCGTTTAGCTCCTTCTCCAGCATGGCAGCCGCTTCGTCTTCGCGACCGGCAAAGACACGCTCGGCAACCTCACCCTGGAGGATCTTTTCCCAGAATTTGCGGCGATCATTAACACTGCTGAAGCGGGCCTTCACCTGGTCACGAAAACCGCCCACCAGCTGCCCGAGACGGCTATAACTCTTGGGAATCAGCGTCTCGAGCTTGGCGCGCAACATCCTTGCCAGCACCGGAGACTGACCACCGGAGCTGATGCCGATGACGATGGGCGAGCGATCCACGATAGCCGGGAAAACGAAGGTGCAGAGCGGCGGATTATCCACCACATTCACCGGCAACGCGCGCTCCACGGCATCGTAGTGCACCCGCTCGTTAAGGGCTTCGTCATCGGTGGCCGCGATCACCAGCGCCACATCATCGAGCAGGCCGGGATGGTATTCGCCGATAACGACCTGGCCACCATGAAGCTCGACCAGATCATCCAGCTCTTCATGCACCTCACGGGAGACGACCCGCACCAGCGCGCCGGCACGCACCAGCAGCCGGGCCTTGCGCAGGGCCACGTCACCACCGCCTACTAGCAGCACGCGACGCTTCTTCAGATCAAAAAACAGCGGCAGGTAATCCACCCGATATACTCCTGAAACTCTAGTATCGCTTGTTCAGGGAAGCTGCGAACCAGTCTATATCGACCCGCTCGCGGGCATCCCTTTATCCCGGCTTCTTAATCCGGCGCATCCCTGCCGTAACAGGATCAGGGCAGTCGCGTGTAGCGATAAAGCCCCTCACCATCCTCATCAGTGTAGATGCAATCAAAACCACCCTTGGCCGGTAACAGATCGCAACGGGCAGAGTGCGGTTCCAGTTCGACCCACTCCTGGTCACAGCTGTCACGGAACTGACCCTGGTCGATATCAAACCGCAGCTGACTGCCCACCTTTTCCCAGCTGTAGCCATAGGTCAGCGTTTCACACTGGCCGGTGGGGTCGTACTCGGTATAGCGGCCGGTGTTGTCGGCGCTGATCTCTTCATGACCGATCATCGGCGGCTGGCCACAGTTCTGGCTCAGATCACGCAGCTCGTAACGACCGACAAGATCCTCTTCACTGAAGCGCTGCGCCGTTGCCGGCAGCATCTGCATATCGGTCTGTCCGGCAAGACCGCCCGCTTCCATATCAGTGCGATAACGCATCCGCATCGGCTGGTTACGCACCGCCTGGCGAATACGCGCGTGGGCCATGCAGACATCGTCGCTGCCAACGGCCGCCTGACTCAGCAGGGAGTCTGGCAGGGTCTCCATCCAGTCTGCCATCCGCGGGTAGTCCAGCGTCATCGCCATCAGGCCGTTCGGCTCCAGAGTTTCCTGAGCAAGACTTTCTGCCGCTTTGGCTCCCTGCTCGCCGGAATAGATCACCAGATGCTGGCCCTGCTTACCCAGCGTCGCGGTCAGACCGGGCGACAGGAAGCCAAGGTCCACCTCGGTCATGGCACCATCCAGCGGCAGTTTTGGCACTCGGCCACTGGACTGGGGCACGGCCGTGGTATTGAACAGGGAGATCAGCAGCTCCGGATTTTCCGTGCCGATACTGAACAGAAATTCCAGCGACTGCGGCAGACCACTGGCCTGGGAGAAGGTCAGATCATACAGCGACAGCCCCGCGCCCTTGATACCCTGCGCCATACCTGTAGCCACGCCCAATAGCGCGGGATTGGCTGCAGTCATCTGGCGCTGCATCTGCTGCAGTTTCGGGCACTGGAAACTGGCCTCGCCGGCAAGCGCCCAGAGTTTGGTCAGGGTCGGCACCAGCGCATCCATATCGATACCCAGCGCCATGCCCAGCATCTGTTCACCATCGACGTGCCCCGGCAGGTGCCCACGCAGGGAGACCAGGGCATCGGTCACGCGGGTCGACTTCATCTCCAGCAGGGAGCGCGCCCGCAGGTCGACACTCTCCCCCTCTACACTGACCGACTGGTAACCGAACACCAGGCGAGGTACCGAGTCGACCAGAGCGACGATCTCGTCACGACAGACCGGCTGCAGCTCCGCCGTCAACGGGTTGGGTTTACCGGACAGTGTTGACAGCGATGCCATATCACGGGCAAGACGGCTGTCATTGCTGCCGAGCAGGCCCTCGGCAATACGGGTCAGGTGAACAAAACCGCTGAAGGTACCGGTAAAGCCCTGCTCCTTGATGATCTGAGCCGCTTCACCGCTATCGGCCAGTGACTGCTCCGGCTGCTGCAGACCCAGGCGCTCAAGCTCCGCACTGGCTTCGTCGAGGGAGGAAAGAAAGGTGATGGTCGCCAGCATCCCCTGCTTTGCGACCACAAGATCGACAAAATCCGCCCGTCCAGCTGGCGTCAGACGCCAGCGCTTAAGACTGACCTCATCACGCAACTCTTCGACCGGCTGAATACCCGACTCCTCGGAAATCCCCTGCCAGGCACTGTCAAAGGCCGTTGCATCGGCCAGGTGCAGTTTCATCACCGGGAAGATACCGTGCATATAAAACGCCGATTCAGCGGCCGTATCCACGCCGTAATGATCAAACAGCTCACGGTAACTGGTTGCCTGGGCGGCAAAGTCGAGCAGCAACGCCCTCAGCAGCTTCTGCCCGGGTGCAGACATCTCCTGCCCGCTACCGATTTCATCAAACACCTGCTCCAGCTGGGCCGGGTCGACGTTGCTTATCGGGTAATCCATCATCCGCGCCATCACCTGATCATCAGGCGTACCGCCGAAATAGATCACCGTATCGGCCGGCACATAGGCGTTAAGTCCGTCACCGCCGCCCAAGTCTTCGGATTGCCATAGCCAGCTGCCCGCCGCCACGAGGACGAAAAACGCCAGCACCGGGATTATCAGCTTTTTCATCTGCACATCACTCCCTGAATTGAGATCGAGAACCGTCGTAAACGCTGTCCGGATTCTAACCCAGCAGGTCAGCTTTGGTGACCCACGGGACAAAAAAAGCCGGGAAGCTTGGCTGCCCGGCTTTTTCTATACATTTCAAACCCGATCAGAGCTGGGTGTGCAGCCCGCACTCGCGGGTTTCCAGCGCCTTGGTCGGATCGAAGTAGTCGGTTTCGTTGGGCAGGCCGTGCTCTTCCAGGTAAGCGTCCATCTGCGCTTCGCTCCAGTTGAACAGCGGCGCTACTTTCAGCACGCCATCCTTGCTGGCAGTCACCACATCCAGAGACTGGCGGAATTCGGTCTGATCCTTGCGGATCGCGTTGAACCAGAGGTCCGGCTTCAGCTCAGCCAGGGCACGCTGGAACGGCTCCAGTTTTACCTGGCGGGTAAACTCTTCATGCTGCGGATCGTCCACGTCCGGGATGCCCTTCATCAGCACGTTACGACGCGCTGCGGTCATTTCCGGAATGTAGGTGACGATATTCAGGTTCAGATCCTGGATCACCTTCTCCGCGAAACGGTAGGTGGCCGAGGTGTTGTAACCCGAATCCACCCACAGCACTTTGATGTCCGGCTTGATGCGGGTCACCATGTGCAGAATAACCGCTTCGTAGGGACGGAAGTTGGTGGTCACCAGCGGGTTCTCGGACTGGCCCAGCGCCCACTCGACAATCTCCTGCGGAGTCTTGCCTTCCAGTGCGGCGTTGGCCGCCGTCAGATCGATACTCATGCTCTTTCCCTCAACTCTTTTCCGTTAACCCTGCAGGTAGATCGGGCGCGGATCGTCAGCACTACCCTGGTAGCGCACGCTGATCTCTTCGAACGCTTTCAGGAAGTCGTCGGAGTAGACCTCCTCACTGAACTGGTACGCGTTGAAACCGCAGCGCTCCATATAGCCAAGCTGGTCGCGGGCCGGCTGACCCACGGCGCGCAGCTCGCCCTTGAAGCCGGCACGGCGCAGGATGCGCGCCAGGGAGAAACCACGCCCGTCGCGGAACGCCGGGAACTCCACGGCGATCATCGGGAAGCTGTCCAGCTGCTCCAGCACCGGCGTCAGGTCGTCATCACCGTTTACGCGCACGGCGATCTCGCCGGCCTGAGCGGTCAGCGCATCCTTCTGTTCGAGGTAGAGCGCCAGCGGCACCAGCAGATCACCTTCTGCCGGCAGGTTTTCAGCCTCTTCAACCAGCTGCCAGCGGTCTTCGGCTACAGGTTTGCGATCAATGAGCAGCGGCATAGACTTTCTCCTTGAACGGGGCGACGCCCACGCGGCGAACGGTATCGACGAAACGCTCTTCTTCGGTGCGCACTTCGACGTAGGTTTCGAGAAGTTTCTTCAGTGTGTCGGCCACGTCGTCAGCGGCCACCGCCCTGCCAAGCACCTTGCCAAGCGCAGCGTCTTCACGGTCAGAACCACCGATGGTGATCTGGTACCAGTCTTCACCCTTCTTATCGACACCGAGAATACCGATGGCGCCGATGTGGTGATGACCGCAGGCGTTGATGCAGCCGGACATGTTCAGGCGGATCTCACCCAGATCGTAGAGGTAATCCAGGTCGTCGAACGCCCTGTTGATCTGTTCGGCGATGTTCAGGGTCTTGGCGTTGGCCAGACCACAGAAATCAAAGCCCGGGCAGACGATCATGTCGGTCAGGGTGTTGATATTCGGACGCGCCATGTTGTGCTCGGCCAGCTTCTGCCAGACGGCATAAAGATCAGCGTTTTTCACGTCCGCCAGCACCAGGTTCTGCTCGTGAGTAGAGCGTGCCTGACCAAAGGAGTACTGCTCGGCCAGATCAGCTACCACTTCGAGCTGCAGGTCGGTGATATCACCGGCCGGCTCCAGTTGCGGCTTCAGGGAAACGACAACAGCGGTATAACCCGGCACCTTATGGTTGTGGGTGTTACGCTCGTACCAGACACGGAAATCGTCGTCGCTGTCCAGCTTCTGCTGCAGGCTGGTGTCATTGGCAGCATCGGCATCGTAATCAAACGGCTGGAAGAAGCCTTTGACGCGCTCGATCTCGGCGTCGGTCAGTTCCAGCTCGCTGCAGCGGATGCTTTCCCACTCTGCTTCGACTTCGTCGCGGAACGCATCGATACCCATGGCTTCGACGAGGATCTTGATACGTGCCTTGTACTTGTTATCGCGGCGCCCTTTCAGGTTGTACACGCGCAGGATCGCTTCCAGGTAGGAGAGCAGGTCCTTTTTCTCGATAAACGGACGGATCTGCTTGCCGATCACCGGGGTACGACCCAGGCCACCACCGACCAGCACTTCGAAGCCGATCTCTCCGGCATCGTTCTTCACCAGGTGTAGACCGATATCGTGAACCTGGGAGGCGGCACGGTCTTTCGGGCTGCCGGTTACGGCGATCTTGAACTTACGCGGCAGGTAGGCAAATTCCGGATGCAGGGTGGACCACTGGCGGATAATCTCACACCAGGGACGCGGATCTTCCAGCTCATCCGGCGTTACGCCGGCAAACTGATCCGTGGTGGTATTACGGATACAGTTACCGGAGGTCTGAATGGCGTGCATCTGCACTTCAGCCAGCTCCGCCAGAATATCGGGCACCTCTTCCAGCTTCGGCCAGTTGAACTGGATGTTGGTACGGGTCGTGAAGTGACCGTAGCCCTTGTCGTATTTGCGAGCGATATGGCCCAACTTGCGCAGCTGCGGCGAAGAGATCAGGCCATAAGGGATGGCAACACGCAGCATCGGCGCGTGACGCTGGATATACAGGCCATTCATCAGGCGTACGGCAAGGAATTCGTCGTCGGAGAGTTCGCCAGCGAGGAAACGCCGGGTCTGATCGCGAAACTGCTCGACCCTCTCGTCGACTATCTTCTGATCGACTTCGTTATAAATGTACATTTTTGGCTACCTTCAACCGGGAGCGACCCCGGGTTCACTTGAGGTTTTCTTTTATAAAAGAGTTCAATCGACTATCAGGCCGAGATCACGAATCTCAGCCCGATCGCCATCAGCAACGATCCCATTATGGGCTGCATCAGGCGGGGTGACAGGCGGACACCGAAATGACTGCCAACAAACACACCGGGCAGAGAGCCGGCCAGCAGGTACAGCAGCAGTTCCAGGTCGACACCACCCAACTGGTAGTGACCGGCACCGGCCACCGAGGTCAGCACCACCGCATGAACCAGATCCGTGCCCACGATGGCAGGCATTGTCATGCGCGGGTAAAGCACGATCAACAGCGCGGTACCCAGTGCTCCGGCACCTACGGATGACAGCGTCACCAGGGCACCCAGGACAAACCCGGTCACCACGGTAATAGCCGGACGCCAGCGACGCACCGACAGGGTCAACGCATTATCTTCAAGGGACGCTGCAAAGTTACGAATTCGGGCGCGCAGAAACACGGCGATCGACGTGAGCACCAGCGAGACGCCCAGCGTCAGGTTCATCAGATACTCGATCTGCTCCAGCCCATCCAGACCTTCAAGATAGCTCAGGGTGAACAGACTGCCCGGAATCGACCCGGCCAGCAGAAAGCCGACGATCTTCCACTGTACCAGCTGGTTACGCGCGTAGGAGATCACACCGCCACATTTGGTGATCGCCGCATAAAGCAGGTCGGTACTGACCGCCACAAACGGCGGTATGCCGAAGACGACGATCAGGATCGGCGTCATCAGAGCGCCACCACCGATGCCGGTAAGGCCGACGACAACGCCCACAAACAACCCTGCAAATATGTACGCGAACTCCATTACGGGCGCCCTGCTCCTGGGAATTTATTTCAGACGGCCATGTTAGCGGCAACAGTATATAACACAAAATAATTAATGATAATTTTGTTATTCCCATTAGTTACAAAGCAGCAGATACCACCAGAGCGCCGACTTATAACCTATTAGCATGGAAAAATTTCCATTTATTCTTTTTGATTTTATATCGACTCAGCGATAATCTCGCCCAACAATCGCTGACAGCGCCGCCCGGGTGCTTACCAGCAACGTTTTACTCATCGAACCCGAAACAGTTTTGAAGAGCGAATGATGAACCAGTTACCGGAACACCGTTTGACCCATCTGAAACAGCTGGAAGCAGAGAGCATCCACATCATCCGAGAAGTGGCGGCGGAGTTTGATAACCCGGTAATGCTCTACTCCATCGGCAAGGACAGCTCGGTGATGCTGCACCTGGCGCGCAAAGCGTTCTACCCCGGCACACCGCCGTTCCCGCTGATGCACGTGGACACCACCTGGAAGTTCAAGGAGATGATCCAGTTCCGTGACAAGATGGCTGAAGAAGCCGGCATGGACCTGATCGTGCACGTCAACCAGGAAGGCGTCGACATGGGCGTGGGCCCGTTCACCCACGGCTCCGCCAAACATACCGACATCATGAAGACCCAGTCCCTGAAGCAGGCGCTGAACAAGTACAAGTTCGACGCAGCCTTCGGTGGCGCCCGTCGTGATGAAGAGAAGTCCCGCGCCAAGGAGCGTGTATTCTCCTTCCGCGACAGCAATCACCGCTGGGATCCGAAAAACCAGCGCCCGGAACTGTGGAACATCTATAACACCCGCGTCGACAAGGGCGAGAGCATCCGTGTCTTCCCGCTGTCCAACTGGACCGAGCTGGATATCTGGCAGTACATCTACCTGGAGAGCATCCCCATCGTACCGCTGTACTACTCCGCTGTACGTCCGGTGGTAGAGCGTGACGGCATGCAGATCATGGTCGACGATGACCGCCTGCCGCTGAACGATGGCGAAGTGCCGAAGATGAAATCGATCCGTTTCCGTACCCTCGGCTGCTACCCGCTCACCGGTGCCGTCGAGTCCGAAGCCGACACCCTGCCTGAGATTATTCAGGAGATGCTGCTGACCACCACGTCGGAGCGCCAGGGCCGCGCCATCGACCATGACAGCGCCGGCTCCATGGAGCAGAAAAAGATCGAGGGCTACTTCTGATCCCCAACCCGGGTTGATCGAAGTACACCAATCTCCAGCTACAGATTTCGAACGAGTAAATATTGTTATGAGCCACCAATCTGAACTGATCGCCGACGATATCGAAGCGTACCTGCACCAGCACGAGAACAAGGAGCTGCTGCGCTTCCTTACCTGCGGCAGCGTTGACGACGGCAAGTCCACCCTGATCGGCCGCCTGCTGCACGACTCCAAGATGATCTACGAAGATCAGCTGGCCGCGATCCAGTCCGACAGCAAGAAAGTCGGCACCACCGGCGAAGAGATCGACCTGGCGCTGCTGGTCGACGGCCTGCAGGCGGAGCGTGAGCAGGGCATCACCATCGACGTGGCCTACCGCTATTTCTCCACCGCCAAGCGCAAGTTCATCATCGCCGATACCCCGGGACACGAGCAGTACACCCGTAACATGGCCACCGGCGCCTCCACCTGCGACCTGGCGATCATTCTGATCGACGCCCGTCACGGCGTTCAGGTTCAGACCCGCCGCCACAGCTTTATCGTCTCGCTGCTGGGTATCAAGCACACCATCGTTGCCATCAACAAGATGGACCTGGTGGACTTCAGCGAAGAGCGTTACGAAGAGATCAAACGTGACTACCTGGCGTTTGCCGAGCAGCTGAACCTGCCGGACATCCAGTTCGCACCGATCTCGGCGCTCAAGGGTGACAACGTGGTCAACCGCTCCGAGAGCACGCCCTGGTTTGACGGCGAGCCGCTGATGACCCAGCTGGAAAACGTTGAGATCGCCAAGGAGTTCAACAAGCAGGCGCTGCGCTTCCCGGTTCAGTACGTTAACCGTCCCAACCTGAACTTCCGTGGCTACTGCGGTACCCTGACTTCCGGCATCGTGCGCCCGGGAGACGAGATCACCGTACTGCCGTCCGGCAAGACCAGCCGGGTCAAGTCGATCGTCACCTTCGATGGCGAACTGGACGAGGCGTTCCCGCCCATGTCCGTAACGCTGACCCTGGAAGACGAGATCGACGTGTCCCGCGGCGACCTGATCGTCAACGCCCACAGCGTGCCTGACGCCACCCGTCGCTTTGACGCCAACCTGGTCTGGATGACCGAACAGGAGCTGGTACCGGGCCGCAGCTACGATATCAAGCTGGCTACCTCCCGTACCGCCGGCAGCATCACCGCCATCCGTCACCGTATCGACGTCAACACACTGGAGCACTCCCCGGCCGCTACGCTGGGTCTTAACGAGATCGCCCGTGTCGAGATCAACGTTGAACGGGAACTGGTCGCGGATGACTACCAGAGCCACGCCGGCACCGGCTCCTTTATCATCGTTGACCGTCTCAGCAACGCCACCGTCGCCGCCGGCATGATCATCGGTGATTCCCTGGCCCTGGAGGACGACTCCATCTACGCCGCGTCAGCCGTCTCCGCAGACGATCGCGCACGTCGTTTTGGCCAGAAAGCAGCGGTTGTCAGCATCGACGCCGGTGAAAACACCCTGGCCCTGCTCTACACCCTGGAGAAACGCCTGTTCGAACGCGGCCGCATGCCGCTTGTCGTTGAGGCCGGCAACCAGCCCGCGGGCAGCGACCTGGCAGCAACCGCGACCCTGCTTGAGCAGAACGGATTTATCGTGTTGACCCCGGCTAACGTGGACAACGCCTTCCGTGTCGCCTACACCGGTAACGTAGCGCTGCAGCTTGATGCCAACGCCAATATCGCCAACCAGGTCGAAACCCTGACTCAGGCCCTGGCCCAGGCGGAATTGATCTAACCGCGGTAGCGGAGACAGAGACACCCGACCCGCCCGAAGGGCGCGGGTGCTCTGCCAGACCGGTAATGCAGAACCGGTGTCCAGGCCCGATGTATCGTGCACTGTACACCGGTTTCTCCAATTCAGGTAAAATCACGGGCTTCTGATTTTTTTCGGCGGCCCCGTGCCGCCATCACAAGGTAACGACAGTCGTTATGACAGACTTCCTGCTCATACTGATCAGCACCGTTCTGGTCAACAACTTCGTCCTCGTCCAGTTTCTCGGACTCTGCCCGTTTATGGGTGTGTCCAACAAGCTGGAAACGGCGATGGGCATGTCGTTGGCCACCACCTTCGTACTGACCCTGTCATCGGTTTGCAGCTATCTGGTCTACACCTATCTGCTCAAGCCGTTCGATCTGACTTTCCTGCAGACGATCTCCTTTATCCTGGTGATCGCCGTGGTGGTCCAGTTCACCGAAATGGTGGTGCACAAAACCAGCCCGCTGCTCTACAAGCTGCTGGGTATCTTCCTGCCGCTGATCACCACCAACTGTGCGGTACTCGGTGTGGCACTGCTCAACATCAAGAAGCAGAACGACTTCTTCGAATCGATCGCTTACGGTTTCGGCGCGGCTGTGGGTTTCTCCCTGGCACTGGTGCTGTTTTCCGCGATCCGCGAGCGCGTGGCCGTGGCTGATGTCCCGGTGCCGTTTCGTGGCGCGGCGATCGGCATGGTCACCGCCGGCCTGATGTCGCTGGCGTTTATGGGCTTCACCGGTCTGGTACGGTTCTAAGGAGTAATCATGGGTACCGTACTGACAGCTATTATTGTCCTGTTAATACTCGCCGTGGTGTTTGGCGCCCTGCTCGGCTACGCCTCGGTGCGCTTCAAGGTTGAGGGTAACCCCATCGTCGACCAGATCGACGCCATCCTGCCGCAGACCCAGTGCGGTCAGTGCGGCTATCCGGGTTGCCGCCCCTACGCCGAAGCGATCGCCAACGGCGACGCGATCAACAAATGCCCGCCGGGCGGCCAGAGCACCATCGAGGCACTGGCCGACCTGCTCGACGTGGAGGCGGTGCCTCTGGATTCCGAGCACGGTGAGGAAAAACCGAAATCCGTTGCCTTCATCCGCGAAGACGAGTGCATCGGCTGCACCAAGTGCATCCAGGCCTGCCCGGTGGATGCGATTCTTGGCGCCGCCAAGCAGATGCACACCGTTATCACCAGCGAATGTACCGGCTGCGACCTCTGCGTCGAGCCCTGCCCGGTTGACTGTATCGACATGATCCCGATTGAAACCACGCCGAATACCTGGAAATGGCCGGAACCGCCGAGCCCCATGGACCTGATCGCCACCGACCGTGGCCGCGGCCTGGCCGCTTCGGAGGCGCATTAATGTCGAAGGTATTTAGCTTTCATGGCGGCATCCATCCGCCTGAAAACAAAAAGCAGTCCACCCGTGCGCCGATCGGCAAGGCACCACTGCCGGCACAGCTGGTAATACCGATGCAGCAGCATATCGGTGGCCCGGCAGACCCGCTCGTCAGCGTTGGCGACCTGGTACTCAAGGGACAGCTGATCGCAGAACCCATAGGTCGCATCAGCGCCGCCGTGCACGCGCCCACCTCCGGCAAGGTGGTGGATATCGCGCACTACCCGATCCCCCATGCCTCCGGCCTCAGCGGCGACTGCATCGTGATCGAACCGGACGGCGAGGAGCGCTGGGTCGAACACCAGGGCATCGCCGATTACAAGGCGATTGAACGCACCGAGCTGATTGAACATATCCGCCGCAGCGGCATCTCGGGGCTTGGCGGTGCCGGCTTCCCCACCGACGTGAAGCTACATCTGAGCGAAGACCATATCGTCAACACCCTGATCATCAATGCGGCGGAGTGCGAACCCTATATCACCGCTGACGATATGCTGATGCGCGAGCGGCCCCACGAGATCATCGGCGGCATCGAGGTGATCGCGCATCTGCTGCGTCCGAGCCACATCCTCATCGGTATCGAGGACAACAAGCCCAACGCGATCCATGCGCTGCAAGCGGCGGTCAAGCACTGCGGCCTGAACATCGACATTGTCGTGGTACCAACCAAGTACCCGTCGGGCGGCGAGCGCCAGTTGATCAAGCTGCTCACCGATATCGAAGTACCGGCCGGCAGAATCCCGGCGGATATCGGTATCGTCTGCCAGAACGTCGGTACAACGGCCGCCGTCTATAAAGCCGTGCACAAGGGCGAGCCGCTGATCTCCCGTATCGTCACCGTCACCGGCGATGCCGTACAGCACCCGAAAAACCTGGAGGTGCTGCTTGGCACCCCGTTCAGCAGCCTGCTGGAAGCCTGCGACCTGCGCCCCGGAGCGCTGTCGCGGCTGGTAATGGGCGGACCGATGATGGGTGTCACCGTCGATAACGACCGCATCCCGGTCATCAAAACGACCAACTGCCTGATCGCCGCCACCGCACAGGAAATGCCGCCAGCGCCGCCGGCCCAGGCCTGCATCCGCTGCGGCATGTGTGAACAGGCCTGCCCCGCCGACCTGCTGCCCCAGCAGCTTTACTGGTTCGCCAAGGGGCGCGAGTTCGACAAGGCCAGTCACCACAACCTGTTTGACTGCATCGAGTGCGGCGCCTGCGCCTACGTCTGCCCGAGCAACATCCCGCTGGTGCAGTACTACCGGTTCGCCAAGTCGGAGATCCGCACCGAGCAGCGCGAACAGCAGAAAGCAGACCACGCCCGTGAGCGCTTTGAAGCCCGCCAGGCCCGACTTGATCGGGAAGCCGCCGAGAAGGAAGCCAAGCGCAAGGCACGGGCTGCCGAAGCGGCCAGAGCCCAGGAGGCACGCAAGGCCGCGGCCAGCAAGCCCGCCGAGGGCAAAGCCGAAGCCGCCGCCCCCGATATCAAGCAGCTGAAAACCGCGGCTGCCGTGGCGCGCACCAAGCTGAAAAAGGCACAAAAAGCTTACGACGAAGCCGCCGCTGGCAACGGCGAAAACCTGGCCGAACTGGAGCAGGCACTCACCGATGCCCGCAGCAAGGCGGAAGCCGCAGAAAAAGCCCTGGATGCCGGTGCCCCGGCGCCCAGCGAAGGCGGTGATGACAGCGCCCTGAAACAGCTCAAGGTCGCCTCCGCCGTGGCCCGCACCAAGCTGAAAAAGGCGCAGGACGCACTGAAGAGCGCGGAGGACAAGGGACTGGACGGCATCGACAAGCTGCGCGCTACTGTCGAGACGCTGGAGAAAAAGGCCGAGGAGGCCCAGCAGGCGTTCGAGGCAGCGCAGAAAACTGACAAGCCATCTGATACCAGCGCCAAACCGGAGGCCGCAGCTGCAGAGCCCCAGCTCGACGCCAAGGCGCTGAAACAGCAGGTATCGATCATGCGTACCAAGCTGAAGAAGGCCGAAACTGCGCTGGAGACCGCCGAGTCTGACGACCAGCGAGCGCAACTTCAGACAGAGGTCGACGAACTGAAAAAACGGTTCGACGAGGCCACCGAGGCGTTCAACAAGGTGGAAAAAGCCAAGATGGACGCCGCCGCCCAGGCCGGTATCGACCTGAAGCAGCTGCGTATCGATGCGGCGATGGCCAAGGCCGCCATCACCAAGGGCGAGCGCGCACTGAAAAAGGCCGAAGCCGACGCGGAGCGCGAGCAGATCGAACAGGAGCTGGTCGCTGCGAAAGCCAAATCGGACGAGCTGCACAAGACACTGAGCCAGTATGACTAACTTCTGCCACAGGAATGTTGACCGATGGCACTGATACACCTGAGTTCGCCCCACGTATCCAAAGCCAACAGCACCGCCAATGTGATGCGTCTGGTGCTGCTGGCCACCCTGCCCGGCATCCTGGCGATGACGGTGTTTTTCGGCTGGGGCACGCTGATCCAGATCATCCTCGCCTCGGTACTGGCGCTCGCTTTCGAGGCTGCCATGCTGAAGCTGCGCAAGCGCCCGCTGGGCTTCTTCCTGTCCGATGGCAGCGCCCTGGTCACCGCCGTGCTGATCGCCGTGGCGATTCCGCCGTTCTCGGCCTGGTGGGTTACCGCCACCGGTGTGTTCTTTGCCATCGTTATCGCCAAGCAGCTCTATGGCGGGCTGGGAAACAACCCGTTCAACCCGGCCATGGTCGCCTACGCCCTGCTGCTGGTCTCCTTCCCGGTGGAGATGACCCGCTGGACTGCACCGATCACCCAGGCGGGTGAAGGCTGGCATGTTGCAGGCTTCCTGGACACCCTGCAGGTCATTTTCGGCAGCGTGGAGCAGCAGTGGTACGACTCCTTTACCGGTGCCACCCCGCTTGACGTGCTCAAGCACCGCGCGGGCCTGACCACCGAAGAGCTCTGGCGCCAGTCCGACGTACTGATGAACGGCGTCGCCGCCTGGTACGCGATCAGCGCGGCCTGGTTCATGGGTGGCATCTTCCTGCTGTCACGCAAGATCTTCACCTGGCACGCACCGCTGTCGATGCTGATCGCCCTGTTCCTGATGGCAAGCATGTTCTACGGCTTCGACCCGGACAATTACGTCAGCCCCATCGTTCATCTGGGTGTAGGTGCCACCATGCTGGGTGCGTTCTTCATCGTCACCGACCCGGTATCGTCGGCCACCAGCAACCGCGGCAAGATCATCTATGGCGCGCTGATCGGCGTCCTGATCTACATCATCCGCACCTGGGGCAACTATCCGGACGCAGTGGCCTTCTCGGTACTGTTGCTTAACCTCTGCGCGCCGTTTATCGATCAGTACACCCAGCCACGCACCTACGGCCACAAACGCGCCAATCGCGGCGTGAAAGGAAAGAACCAATGATGACAGAGATGTTTGCCGCCCTTCGTCGCAGCACTCTGGGGATCGGCGTATTCGCCGTGGTCACCGCCGGCGTTATTGCCGTAACCCAGGTCGCCACCAGTGCGCGCATCGCCGAGAACATCGAGAAAGCCGAAGCGAAAGCACTGTACGAGATCGTGCCGCGCTCCGTGGATAACGAACTGCACGAACACCGCATCCGCTTCGACGCGCCGGAGCTGGATCTGAGCGCACCCAGGGTCGCCTGGCAGGCAATTGTCGATGGCCAGGTGCAGACCGTGATTATGCCGGTGGTCGCGCCGGACGGTTACAGCGGCGACATTCACCTGCTGGTAGGGATCAACCGCGATGACACCGTCGCCGGTGTGCGCGTGCTGTCACACAAGGAGACTCCGGGGCTTGGTGACAAGATCGAGCCGTCGAAATCCAGCTGGCTGCAAGGCTTTGTCGGCAAGACCCAGAGCGGTCCTGGCGATGACAGCTGGGCGGTTGCAAAGGATGGCGGCCAGTTCGACCAGTTTACCGGCGCCACCATCACACCGCGGGCCGTGGTCAACGCCACCGGGCGCGCCATACAGTATTTCCGTGCTCACAGGGCACGACTGCTCACACCGGCCACCGATTCCGCCGGCCAAGAAGGGAGCAACGCATCATGAGCGTCGATTATCGCAAAATCACGTTGAATGGCCTCTGGCACAACAACCCCGCACTGGTACAGCTGCTCGGACTCTGCCCGCTGCTGGCGGTCACCAGTTCAGTAGTCAACGCCATCGGCCTGGGCGTAGCCAGCACGCTGGTTCTGACCAGCTCCAACCTCACCGTTTCCCTGTTTCGCCGCCTGGTTCCGGAAACCGTGCGCCTGCCGATTTTCGTCATGATTATCGCCTCGTTCGTCACCGCCATCGAACTGTTGATGCAGGCGTTCACCTACGAGCTCTACCTGATCCTGGGTATCTTTATTCCGCTGATCGTTACCAACTGCGTGATCATGGGCCGCGCCGATGCCTTTGCTGCCAAGAACCCGGTTTCGGCTTCGGTTGTGGACGGCTTCATGATGAGCACCGGTTTCACCGCGGTACTGGTATTGCTGGGCGGAATCCGCGAGGTACTGGGCACCGGCGCAATTTTCGCCAATATGCACCTGCTGTTTGGTGAAAGTGCACGCTCCTGGACGCTCACCCTGGCGGAGAACTACGACGGCTTCCTGTTTGCCATCCTGCCCCCCGGTGCCTTCGTGGGCCTTGGCCTGCTCATCGCTTTGAAAAACGTGATCGATGCACGACTGGAGAAGCGCCGGAAGCCAGCCGCGAAACCAGAAAGCAGCGAACCCGGCACCAAGCGCGTACGCGTCACCGGCTAACAGTTGACCCTTGAGTGATAATCGACTCAAATACTTAACAGCTAGCGTAGCGTCTCGGAAAAGCCACGCTTTCTGAGCTATCAATGGGGCGCTGTGTGATCTGATTTCAGATCTTCCACACTTTGAGGAGTTCCGGTGAGCGCCCCCATTCCCGTCGTAATCTGTGATGATTCCCCGCTGGCGCGTAAACAGATGATACGCGCGCTGTCGCCCTGGAACCTGGACATCACCCAGGTCTCCCATGGACTTGAAGCGCTTGAGGCGGTCCGTGCCGGCAAGGGCCACCTGCTGTTTCTCGATCTGAACATGCCGATCATGGACGGCTACCAGTGTCTCGAACGTATCCGCTCTCAAGACCTGCCCGGCCTGGTGGTGGTGGTCTCCGGCGATATACAGGAAGAAGCCCGAAAAAGGGTCATGGCCCTCGGCGCCATCGGTTTCATCCGCAAGCCGATCAACACCCAAAACCTGCATGACGCCCTGGCCGCCTACGGCATACTGAATGAGCTGGAAGAGCTCCCGGAAGAGACAGAGACCCGGCCGGCCAACCTCTCCGGCGAGACGCTGGCGCTGCAGGATTACTACCAGGAGCTTTCAAATGTCGCCATGGGTCAGGCCGCCGAGAAACTGGCCCGACTCCAGGGTGCATTCATTGAGATTCCGGTGCCACGGGTGAGACTGATCGATGGCGAGGAGATCGCTGAGATGCTCGACGATCTGCGCATCGACAGCAGGCGCACGGAAACGCTGTGCCAGGGCTTCCTCGGCCCCGGTATTGCGGGCGAGGCGATCCTGACATTCGACCGGCACAGTCTTGAAGACATGTCCCGGCTGATGCAGGTCAACGAGGAGCCCACACCTTCACTGAGACGTGAAATGCTGATGAGTGTCGCCAATGTGCTGATCAGCGCCTACCTGGTATCACTCGGCGATCAACTGGACGTACGCTTCAGCCAGAGCCCGCCGGTCATTCTCGGCACACACTATCACATGCCATCGGCCGCTCACCTGAAAGAGGTCAGGACTTCACTGTCCATCGAGGTCGGTTACCGGCTGGAAGGTTACGACATCAGCAGCAAACTCCTCTTACTCTTCACCGAAGACTCGCTGCAGACACTCAACGAACGGACCCGGTATCTCTAATGAGTGACAAGCCAAAGACCATCAGTATCGACGAATTTCACTGGCACATCGGCTTGCTGAAAAACCTGCACGAAGGCCTGGTGGTCATCGACAAAAACTACCGCATTCAGCTCTGGAACGACTTCATGGCCAACCACTCAGGCCATACAGCGAGCGAGGTACTGGATCAGCCGCTGTTCTCGCTTTTTCCGGAGCTACCCGAGCAGTGGCTCAGACGCAAGATGCAGATGGTGTTCACTCTGCGCAACCGGGCCTTCATCACCTGGCAGGAACGCCCCCGCCTGTTTAACTTCAAAGCCGATCGCCCCTTCAGTGGCGAATCGAAACTGATGCATCAGAACCTGACCCTGATACCGCTAACCTCGCCCAATGGGCAGGTCGAGCACCTGGGGCTCATCATCGACGATATGACCGATGCCGCCACCAGCCATCTTCAACTTGCACAGGCCAACCGCGAACTTCAGGTACTGAGCCGCACCGACAGCCTCACAGGGCTCAATAACCGCGGCTACTGGGAAGAGTGTCTTGAGCACGAGTACAACCGCTTCCTGCGCAGCGAACAGCCCTGCTGCCTCGTCATGCTCGATATCGACCACTTCAAAACGATCAACGATACCTACGGACACCCCGCCGGCGACAAAGCCATACGCGCCCTCTCCGAGCTGATCAGGCGCCATATCCGCAACACAGACATAGCCGGTCGTTACGGTGGCGAAGAGTTCGGCATCCTGCTGCCCGACACTAGGGACACCCAGGCAGAAGTGCTCGCGGAACGCCTGCGGCTGGCCGTGCAGGGGCTGGAGATCACACACCGAGATCATCAGAGTTTTGTCTTCACCGTGAGCCTTGGCATTGCCCAGGCGACCCTTGACGACTCGGATCACGATCACTGGCTGCGCCGGGCAGACCAGGCGCTCTACCAGTCCAAACTGCAGGGACGTGACCGGACCACCCTGCTCTAACCTTTTGCAGACCAGACGCTATTAATGAACGCCGAGAAACGCTACCAGATCTTCTCCCGCCTCAGGGAGGCGAACCCCAACCCGACAACGGAATTAAACTACAGCACCCCGTTTGAGTTATTGGTTGCCGTCACCCTGTCAGCACAGGCCACCGATGTGGCCGTCAACAAGGCCACCGACAAGCTCTTCCCCGTTGCCAACACCCCTCAGGCGATACTCGATCTTGGTCTCGACGGCCTGAAGTCCTATATCAAGACAATCGGTTTGTATAACAGCAAGGCCGAGAACGTTATCAAGACCTGCCGAATACTGCTGGATGAACACAATGGCGAAGTACCCGAAACCCGGGAAGCGCTGGAAAAACTGCCAGGCGTGGGACGCAAAACCGCCAACGTGGTATTGAACACGGCATTTGGGCAGCCCACGATGGCCGTGGATACACATATCTTCCGCGTATCCAACCGCACCCGCATCGCGCCGGGAAAAACCGTTCTGGAAGTGGAAAAGAAGCTGCTGCGCTTCGTGCCGAAGGAGTTTTTACACGACGCTCATCACTGGCTGATCCTGCACGGACGTTATGTGTGCACTGCACGCAAACCACGCTGTGGAGCCTGCACTATAGAGGATCTCTGTGAGTTCAAAGAGAAGAGTGAATACGTGTGAAAGAGGCCGAGTTATACCCAGTTTCTGTGGATAAAACTGTGCATATACACTTACAAAACGGCTAGAGAATGCGTACTTACTGGGCTTGAGACAAACTGGATTCTAATTAGACAGATGCTGTTAACTAGTTGTTTTTAATACATAAGAACTAAAAAAAAGGTAAAAATCAAGTATTGACACGAAGATGTGCAGCAAAAAAATCACCGCGGTGGATAAAACGACCACCGCACTAAAGCAGACCTCAAGCATCACCAACAAAGTGCACGCCACAACCCAGTGACCCAACACCGCCACATGACGCACAATAAGGGCAGTGTTAAGGCGCCATTTCGGGGTTACCAGTGCACAGCTTTGGCGCTCTACTCTTACAGCACCACGCCAGAGCGACCTGCCCTCTCCACATCGAGCATTCGAGAAACAGACCGATGCCGACCAGGGTTCGGCTTTCACTTTGCAGCATTGCAGACTGAGTCGGACCGGCGCCACCAGGAAAAGCGATCACCCGGCGCCGCAGAGCAGCGTTGCTACAGCGCATGGAAAGGAAAGGAAAGTGAGCCAGCAACGCCTCCAGAACCCTTGTCAGGTGAAGGCGCGGGGTAAGCCTGCCCGACTCAGGAGTCGGGCATCTCTATTTCGATATGCGTTACCGGGCGGCAACAGCAGGTAAGAATTTCATCATCGGCCAGGTCAACCAGGTTGTCCTGAACTTCCTCGACCTCTCCATCGATCAACCGCACCTTGCAGCAACCACAATAGCCACCACGACAGTTGTAGGGCGCCGGAATCTCCTGAGCCTCCAGCGCATCCAGTAGCGAGAACTCGTACTGGTAAAAGAAGGTATGGTAATTGTTGACCTTTATTCGCGGGATACCAGACATGAGCCCAGCCTTTTAGAGATCAAAGCCATCAAAATCATCGGAGTCGACATCGTTGTCGATCTGCCCCACCAGGTAAGAGCTGATCTCCGCTTCCTGCGGCGCCACCTGGACGTTATCACTGATCAGCCAGGCGTTCATCCAGGGCAGCGGGTTCTGACGCGACTCAAAGATCTCATCCAGCCCCAGCGCCTTCATACGTACGTTGGTGATGTACTCAACGTAATCGCTCAAAATACGCGCATTCAGACCGATCATCGAGCCTTCACTGAACAGGTACTCCGCCCAGTCTTTCTCCTGCTGCGCCGCCTCCTTGAAGATGCGGTAAACCTCTGGCTTGCACTCTTCAGCAATCTGCTTGAAGTCAGGGTCATCGCTGCCTGACTTCATCAGGTTCAGGATATGCTGGGTGCCGGTCAGATGCAGCGCCTCATCCCGTGCAATCAGACGGATGATTTTCGCATTACCTTCCATGATTGCGCGCTCGGCAAAGGCAAAGGAGCAGGCGAAACTGACGTAGAAACGGATCGCCTCCAGCACATTCACCGACACCATGGTCAAGTAGAGCGCGCGCTTGAGGTTATACAGCGAGGTATCCACCTTGCGGCCGTCAACGTCGTGTACGCCTTCACCGTGAACGGTGTAAAGGTTTGTCAGCTCAATCAGTTCGTCGTAGAGCTTAGTCACCGACTCCGCACGGCGGATGATCTCGTCGTTAGTCACGATCTCGTCAAACACCGAGGACGGCTCGTTGACGATGTTACGGATGATATGGGTGTAGGAGCGGCTGTGAATCGTTTCACTGAACGCCCAGGTCTCGAACCAGGTTTCAAGCTCAGGCAGCGACACGATCGGCAGGAAGGCTACGTTGGGCGAGCGTCCCTGTACGGAATCCAGCAGGGTCTGATACTTGAGGTTACTCAGAAAGATATGCTGCTCATGCTCAGGCATTTTCTGGAAGTCCTTGCGGTCGGTGCTCAGATCGACCTCTTCCGGACGCCAGAAGAATGACAGCTGCTTCTCGATCAGCTTTTCGAAAATCGGGTATTTCTGCTTGTCGTAACGGGCAACGTTTACGCTACGACCAAAAAACATCGGCTCACGAGTGGCATCGTGATCGCTATGACTGAAAGTTGAGTAGGCCATTCAATCTATCCTGAAGAGCAACAGCAAAATGGCTCCTCCCGCGGCGCGGGAGGAGATAAACAGGTTTAACTATCGAAAGAAGCGGCGTTACAGCTTGCAGGCACCGCCTTCACAGCCCATGTCATCGTGCGAGTCCTTCGCGCCATCACGGGTGTTGTGGTAGTAGAGGGTCTTCACGCCGTACTTGTACGCGGTCAGCAGATCTTTCAGCAGCTGCTTCATCGGCACCTTCTCGCCCGCGAACTTGGTCGGGTCGTAGTTGGTGTTGGCCGAGATCGACTGATCCACAAACTTCTGCATGATGCCGACCAGCTGCAGATAACCATCGTTGCTCGGAATCGACCAGAGCAGCTCGTAATCATCTCTCAGCTTGAGGTATTCCGGCACAACCTGCTTCATGACGCCGTCCTTGCTGGACTTGACCGAAACAAACCCACGCGGCGGTTCGATGCCGTTGGTGGAGTTGGTGATCTGCGACGAGGTCTCACAGGGCATCAGCGCGGTCAGAGTGCTGTTACGCAGGCCAAACTCGCGGATATCTTCACGCAGCGTTTCCCAGAAGTAGTGCAGCGGCTCTTCGCAGAAATCATCGACATCACGCTTGTAGGTGTCGATCGGCAGCAGACCCTGGGCATAGGTGGTCTCGTTGAATTTCGGGCACGGACCCTTCTCTTTTGCCAGCTGGTTGGACGCTTTGAGCAGGTAGTACTGGATCGCCTCGAAGGTGCGGTGCACCAGACCGTTGGCGGAGCCATCGGAATAACGCACCCCATGCTTGGCCAGGTAGTAAGCGAAGTTGGTAACGCCAACACCCAGCGTACGGCGGTTCATGGTGGCGTTATAAGCCGCCGGTACCGGGTAGTCCTGGTAATCCAGCAGGCTGTCCAGCGCACGCACGATCAGGTCGGAGAGGTTTTCCAGCTCATCCAGGTTTTCCAGTGCGCCCAGGTTGAAGGCGGACAGAGTGCAGAGCGCAATCTCACCTTCCGCATCGTTAACGTCCTTCAGCGGCTTGGTGGGCAGCGCGATCTCCAGGCAGAGGTTGGACTGCTTCACCGGTGCCACTTTCGGGTCGAACGGGCTGTGGGTGTTGCAGTGGTCCACGTTCTGCACGTAGATACGACCGGTAGAGGCACGCTCGGAGGCCATCAGACCAAACAGCTCGACCGCCTTGATGCTCTTCTTGCGGATGCTCGGGTCCTGCTCGTACTGAACGTACAGACGCTCGAACTCTTCCTGGTCGGCAAAGAACGCATCGTACAGACCCGGCACATCGTGCGGGCTGAACAGCGTGATGCTCTCACCCTTGATCAGACGGGTGTACATCAGTTTGTTGATCTGCACGCCGTAGTCGATATGGCGAACACGGTTCTCTTCAACACCACGGTTGTTCTTAAGCACCAGCAGGGATTCAACCTCCAGGTGCCAGATCGGGTAGAACAGGGTTGCCGCACCACCACGAACACCGCCCTGGGAGCAGGACTTAACCGCGGTCTGGAAGTGCTTGTAGAACGGGATACAGCCGGTATGGAAAGCTTCACCGTTACGGATCGGGCTGCCCAGTGCGCGGATACGGCCGGCATTGATACCTATCCCGGCACGCTGGGACACATACTTCACGATCGCCGCAGCGGTGGCGTTGATGGAATCCAGGCTGTCGTCAGTCTCGATCAGTACGCAGGAGCTGAACTGACGGGTCGGCGTACGCACACCGGCCATGATCGGGGTCGGCAGAGACAGCTTGAACAGCGAGGTCGCGTCGTAGAAGCGCTTGACGTAATCAAGACGGGACTCTTTGTCGTAACCGGAGAACAGGCAGGCAGCGACCAGCATATAGAGCAGCTGCGGACTTTCGAATACATCACCGCTGACACGGTTCTGCACCAGGTACTTGCCTTCCAGCTGTTTTACCGCCGCGTAGCTGAAGTTCATGTCACGGCTGTGGTCGAGGTAAGTGTTAAGCTCATCGAGCTCTTCACGCGTGTAATCGGTCAGCAGATGCTGGTCGTAGCGCTTATCCTCCACCAGCTTGACCACGTGGTCATACAGGTGCGGCGGTTCAAAGGTACCGAAAGCGCGCTTACGCAGATGGAAGATCGCCAGGCGTGCAGCCAGGTACTGATAGTCCGGAGCTTCTTCCGAGATCAGGTCAGCCGCTGACTTGATCAGCGTCTCATGAATATCTGAGGTCTTGATACCATCGTAAAACTGCAGATGGGCCTTGAGCTCAACCTGAGAAACCGAAACGTTTTCCAACCCTTCGGCGGCCCAGATGATTACCCGGTGAATCTTCTCAAGATCGATCGATTCACGCCGCCCGTCACGTTTGGTTACCATCAGATCTTGCTGCATCTAGCCTACCCTTAAATTACAAATTAGAAGCGTGAAGAATAGCTGCGGGAACCAGTTCCATGCCGATCCCTCAGCAGATTTTTTGTGATCTTTGGTACAGATATTGCGGCGTGTTAACTATTGGTTAAAAAAGCGCCAAAACACAATATCTAGTACTACATCTGAGTATGGGCACTAAATATAGTGCGGATAGTGTTTATTTCAAGAGTTGAAATCATCGGCCTTTGTCGTTCTTGGAACAGGCAAATCGGCGACAGCCCAAGTGTTACAGGGCTTTGAAAGCAGCGCAGGATACAGAAGATTTTTTTTCATTCCAGTACGATTTTTTGCGCACATCACGCATATCAAAAAATTCGCAAAATCATCGCCCCAAGCCCTTTACAGACCCGCCGAGCCACACTACTATACGCGCCCTCTGGTGAGGTTCCCGAGTGGCCAAAGGGATCAGACTGTAAATCTGACGCGCAAGCTTCGGTGGTTCGAATCCACCCCTCACCACCACCAGATTCCACAACAAAGCCTCGCCTCACCGCGGGGCTTTGTTGTTTCTGCACCAATCCAAGGGTGGATGAGAACCGCCGAAGGTGGTTCGAGCCGCCGCCCAATCCCATTCAGTCGTAAATCAGACTTGACGCATCGGGTAGATAACCTGAAATGGGTAACAGCATGACAACCTCCAACGATCTGCTGTATTACGGGTGACAAGCTGAAGACGCGGCGAATCTCATCACCGCGTAAAAAGACGGAAATACCTTTTCGGCATCCCCGAAAACCACGTCCCCGGTGCGCCGGACTCCGTGATCACATCACATTCGCCGGCCTCCAGGACGAGCCAGGGGCAGGAACCCAACTGCGAGAGAGTAGGGTTTTTGATCAGATAGCCTGGCGCTGCAGCGCTGCCGAGGCACCAAGCAACCCAGGCTGCTCGGCGATTACCACCTGCGTCGGAATCGCCGCCATATAAGGCTGAAAACGCCCTTTGGCCTCGAAACGCTCACGGAAGCGACTGTTTGCAAAGCGCTCCAGCATACGGGGAATAATGCCACCGGTGATATAAACACCGCCCTGGGCCCCCAGGGTCAAGGCGGTATTTCCTGCAACGCTGCCGAGGACCGCGCAGAACAGGTCCAGCGTCTCGCTGCAAAGACTATCCCCCTGCTCCAGTGCGCGGGCACTGATCTGTGCGGGCGTCAGAGGTTCAGCACTGCCACCGCGGATCTCCGACAGAGCCTGATGCAGATTGGTAAGCCCCATACCCGAGAGCAGGCGCTCCACCGATACATGACCGTGACTGCGCCAAAGGAACCTAAGCACCTCCATCTCCAGCTCATCGCAGGGTGCGAAATCCACATGACCGCCCTCCGTCACCAGCGCAACAGGCCCCCCTCCATTGCGGACAAGGCCAGCTGCGCCAAGCCCAGTGCCGGGACCGATCAAAGCAATGGGATAGCCGTCCAGCGCCTCACCACCACCGACCGGGAACAACTCGTGCGGCTTCAAATGCGGTGCTGCATACGCCTGGGCGGCATAATCATTGATCACCTGCAACCGTCTCAAGCCAAGCTCAGGCTGCAGTTTGCTGCGGGAGAAACACCAGCCGTTGTTGGTCATACTGATCAGATCACCGCTCGTGGGGCAGGCGATCGCGAGACAGGCCTCAAGCGGCATCCGCTCAGCGCCGATGCCGGTCTGCCCGAGATAGGTATGAATAGCCGCATCGATCGTATCGAAATCGTCGACAGACAGCGTCAGCTGCTGCTCTGGCTGTAACTGCCCCGGTGCTACTAGTGCAAAACGCGCGTTGGTACCGCCGATATCGGCCACTAAGCCGTAGCGATCACTCAGTCCGGAACTCATCGTTAACTCCTCACTAAAAGCACGGCCGGCAGAAAACAACCTCCGCACCCGCGCGACTCGGGTCTGGGGCGGCGATTACAGGTAATGAAGTTACCTAACGTTATACAGAATACCTATTACTGCAGAGCCATTCGGCCGGGGATCGCTGTACGCCTCAAGAAAACCTGCCGGAAAGCCAGTAACATCCGATCGCCCAACCTAAAATTTGTTTTTATTACTTACATTTTAATCTAATTCTACAAACCTAAACAAACAAACAATGTTCTTTTACTACATCGATGTTAGTCTAGCCCTCGACGATCCCGAACTGGAGGAGCTGTGGAAAGGCATAAGCAACTGACCGCCTCGCTTTCGGCAGCACCCGCCAAAACTGATATCAGCGACGAAGCCGAGCGACATCTTCCATCTGTACACCAAGGCTATAACCCTGAAGAACCTGCGCCTCGTCACTTCTAAACGAACAATAAGAGACCGAAGCATGTATCAGCTAAGCTCATCAGTCACCTGGAAGAAACTCCAGACCCTGGCAGACAAAACCCAGGATGACCGCATTGCCGACTACTTCACCAGCGATCCCAACCGATTCGACAAGATGAGCCTGCGCCTGGGCGAGTTGTTTCTCGACTACTCCAAGAACAAGGTCAGTGACGAGGTACTGAAGACGCTGATCGCTCTGGCCGAGCACTCGCCACTGCGTCAACGTCGGGCTCAGATGTTCTCGGGAGACATCATCAACATCACCGAGAAACGCCCGGTCTTGCATACCGCACTGCGTAACCGGGGCGACGAGCCGGTGGTGGTAAACGGCAAGGATGTGATGCCCGATATCCGCGCCGGTCTGAAAAAGCTTGAAGCGTTCAGCCACAAGGTACGTAGCGGCGAGTGGAAAGGCTTTAGCGGCAAACGCATTCGCCATGTGGTTAATATCGGCATCGGCGGGTCTGACCTGGGTCCGAACATGGTGTGCCGTGCCCTGCTCAACGACAAACATCCCGAGCTGAGCTTCCACTTCATCTCCAACGTGGACGGCCAGCACATCAAAAAGGTATTGAGCGACCTGAACCCGGAAACCACCCTGTTTATCGTCTCCACCAAGACCTTCTCCACCCAGGAAACCCTACTCAACGCCAAAACCGCACGCCGCTGGTTCCATGAAAAAACCAGTGCACAAACCGACATGAGCCAGCACTTTGTCGCGGTCTCGACCAACCAGAACGCGGCCATGAAGTTTGGCATCAGCCGCGAAAACATCTTCGAGTTCTGGGCCTGGGTAGGCGGGCGCTACTCGCTCTGGTCCACCATCGGCCTGCCGATCGCACTGAGCATCGGTTACGACCGCTTTATCGAATTGCTCGAAGGCGCCTATGAGATGGATCGCCACTTTGTCGAAGCACCGCTGGAGCAGAATATGCCGGTGCTGATGGCATTGATCGGCATCTGGTATATCAATTTTCTCGGCGCCGAGACTCAGGCGATCATCCCCTACGACCAAGCACTGCACCAGCTACCGTCCTTTCTGCAGCAGCTGGATATGGAGAGTAACGGCAAGTCGGTAGACATCGACGGTCACCCGGTGGATTTCGCCACAGGTCCTATTGTCTGGGGACAGACCGGCTCCAATGGCCAGCACGCCTTCTTTCAGCTGCTACACCAGGGAACCCGTTTCGTGCCGATCGATTTCATCGCCTCACTGGCGCCGGACGAGAAGACCGAAGAGCATCACTTTGCCCTGCTGACCAACATGCTGGCCCAGGCCAACGCCTTTATGAACGGCGACCAGAAAAGCGGCATACTCGACTTCGCCAGCTGTCCGGGTAACCGCCCCAGCAACATTCTGCTGCTGGAAAGTCTGAGTCCGCGCAACCTGGGGGCGCTAATCGCACTCTACGAACACAAGGTTTTCGTGCAGGGCGCCATCTGGAATATCAACTCCTTCGACCAGTGGGGTGTGCAGCTCGGCAAGCGCCTGGCCACCGAAATCAGTCGCAATATCGAGCTGAAAAGCTCCGACTACGACCCATCCACCCAGGGACTGATGGATATCGTGCGCGAGCATATGCACAGCAAGAATACCGCGCAGCAGCCAACTTCTGCTGCGAAGGCAAAAAAGAGCGCCAAGTTAGAAGCAGCACCAACGACAGGGAATAAAGAGCCATAACAACCCAGTAGTCCGTTATACAGACGTATGGACTGGCTACCGGGACTCTAATCGCCTGAGCGCAAAACAAAAGCCCCCGTTGTTTTCAGCGGGGGCTTAATCATCGGGCCGCTCGTTGGGCGGCCCATACGCCGGATTCCGGCTCTTATCTCAGCACCAGGTAGAACACACCGCGCCCGCGGCGGATCTGCAGAAGCAGTTTGTCATCGACCCGCGACAGCACCTGGTCAAGGTCTTCAACGGTACTTACCTTGGTACGGTTAACGCTCAGGATCACATCATCGGAGCGCAGACCGGCAGCGGCAGCATGTGACTGGGGATCCACATCGGTGATCACCACACCTTCGCCATCCGGTGAATTAGCCACTCCGATACCCTTCAGTAGCTTATGCAGACGCACATCGCCGGAACGGGAGGTGGAGCGACCCACTTTCACATCCAGGGTCATCGGATCGCCGTCACGGATAATTTCCAGTTCGACGCTGTTACCGATTCCGGAGAAGGCGATACGATGGCGCAGCTGACCGGCATTTGGGGTTTCTTTGCCATCAACCGACAGGATCACGTCACCGGACTTCAGACCGGCTTTTTCCGCTTCGGAATCCTCCAGCACGTCGGTTACCAGCACACCTTTCTGGCCATTGGCCAGGTCGAAGGCTTCCTGCAGTTCCGGGGTAATATCCTGGATCGCCACGCCGATCTGACCCCGCGTGACCTCACCGTGATCGAGAATCTGGTCAGCCACCCGACGCATCATATTGGCAGGTATCGCGAAACCTATACCGACGTTACCGCCGCCCGGCGCAATGATCGCGGTGTTGATCCCCACCAGCTCACCGTTCAGGTTAACCAGCGCACCACCAGAGTTACCCGGGTTGATCGAGGCATCGGTCTGGATGAAGTTTTCATAACCTTCGATCCCAAGCCCGGTGCGCCCCAGCGCGCTTACCACGCCGGTGGTTATCGTCTGACCAAGTCCGAAGGGGTTACCGATGGCGACAACGAAATCGCCCACATTCAGCTTGTCAGAGTTGCTGATCGGCAGATCGCTAAGCTCGTCGGCTTCGATATGCAGCACCGCGATATCCACTTCCGGGTCGGCACCCACCAGTTTCGCATCGAAGTTACGCCCATCCACCAGGGAGACCTCGATCTCATCCGCGCCCTTGATGACATGGTAATTGGTGACGATAGTCCCCTCACCCGCATCGACAATAACGCCAGAGCCGGCGCTGGCCTGACGGCGCTGCTGCTGAGGCCGGGCCTGCTCTTCCGGCACATTGAAGAAGCGACGGAAGAAGGGGTCGTTCAGCAACGGGTTGTACACCTTCTGGGTGGAGAAGGTCGCAATATTAACCACCGCCGGGTTGACCTCCTTCAGCATCGGCGACAGCGATGGCAACTGGTTGCCCTGCGAATCACTGATCGGCAGAGCCGCGTTCGCATTCAGTGAAAGCACCGAGAACAGTGCCAACACACCTAACCACACTCTTTTTTTCATAACAGATTCCTTAGCTTCCTATCCCACCCTTTCAGATAAGGGCAGCACAAAAGCGATTCAAGTCAGCCCGCGCGACGCTTGCGGCTGCGACGGTTCAAACTGCCACTGAGCGCCATGTTGAGGCGGTCGAAGGCATCATCTATCGCCATATCCGGCTGCCGTTTGTCGGCCCTTATATCCAGGCGTTGCTTTTCCTTGCCGCGAAAGGAGATATGACATTCATAGTTACAGCCGGGGTTACCGTCGTAAGCGATCCTGTCGAGCACCACCTCTATGCGACGCGCCTGGATGGTTTTTGATGCGATTCGTTCGAGCCTCCGCTGGATGCGCTGCATCGCGGCCGGATTATCGATTCCGTGACGAAAATTCACTGCAGTAATCATCTGACCTCCCTAGACCGGCGCAGAAATACCCTCCCACCGGCAGGACGTTGATAACGTGTAAAAGGCTAAATCGAAGTCAGAGCAATGCGGGTGGCGCGCGGATATGGCGGGCGTGCTCAACACGAGTTGCACCAGGCTGGCTGGGCAGCAGTGTCGGCGTATAAGCAAGCACGGGAAGCAGTGACGAAACCGCTGCAGGGCAGACGGCCTCGTCACTGACGGGAGACATTCCCAGATCGGCGGGGGCAGAGGAGGCATCACAGATGGCCAGCTGTTGGCTTACGGCGGCATTAGCCGAACGCTCTTCCACTCCTGCGAGCAGAGAGAAAGCAAGCACAACAAATGAAACCAGAGCCTTCAAGACGGACCTCCTCCCAAAGAGCCGATCAGGTCATATAGTTTTCATAGAGTCATCGAAATCAACAAAGTTCATCCAACCTGTATCAAACCCTTTTATACCTGCGTCAATGACAGTGCACCGAGCAGCACAAACAGACCACAGGCACTCCAGCGCACCCAGTGCAGCGGAATTTTCTGCATCAGCCAGCCACCAAACCAGGCCACCGGCACATTGGCCAGCAGCATACCCAGGGTCGTACCAGCAACGACGGCCAGCAGCGCATCTTCATAACGGGCGGCAAGAATCACGGTGGCGATCTGGGTTTTATCACCGATTTCGGCAATAAAGAACAGAATACAGGTGGCGATAAAGGCGCCGTATTTCAGCGAACCGCTCTCCTCCTCGTCATCCTTGTCCGGCACCAATACCCAGAGCCCCACCGCGATAAAGCTCAGGCCGATAATCCAGGGAACCCAGTTTTCCGGAATCCATTCCACCAGCCAGGCACCAAACCAGGCGGAAACACCATGGTTAACCAGGGTTGCGATCAGAATGCCAAAAATGATGGCCATACGCTGCGCCGGAAAACGGGCAACGAGAAAGAGAGTAAGCAGCTGGGTTTTATCACCGATTTCGGCGATAGCCACCGCAAGAGTAGATGAGAGAAAAGCTTCCATTGATAGACTTCCGGGCGGGCATAAACCATAAGACACCAACACGCCGGCCCGCCTGGAGCAGCATGCAGTGTCTCAGGTCTCGTCAAACCGCGGATTGCGGTTGTCATTGCCATGAGCATTGAGGCTCAATTATGTTGACAATGACGCTATCCGGCTGGGAACCGGAAAACAGACTACTCCCCCAAGAGCGTAGGCCATCATAGCAAACCTGCCCGCCGGAAAAAACCTCCAGCGGGCAGATAAGGCTCGATCAGAGCTGTTCGAGACTCCAGTCGAACGCGATCCGGTCTTCATCGTCGACCAGCGCTTTCAGAGCCTTAAGGCTCTCTTCTAGCTGAGCCAGGGTCGGACGATTGATATTCACATGGCCCACCTTGCGTCCCGGACGCAGGGATTTGCCGTACCAGTGCACATGCACACCGTCGACACCCAGCCATTCCGGCTTCCAGGTGCGGCCCAGCAGGTTGTACATCACTGAGACGCCCTTGATCTCCGGCGTAATCAGGGGCAGCTCCGCCAGCGCCCGCAGGTGCAGCTCGAACTGGCTGATGGTCGCGCCTTCCTGGGTCCAGTGGCCCGAGTTGTGAACACGGGGAGCCAGCTCGTTGACCAGCAGATCACCGTCAACCACGAAGCACTCCATCGCCATGACACCGATGTAGTCCTGGTCGTCCATGATCCGGCCCAACCACTCTTCTGCGTGTTGCTGCTGGATCTCCGGCACCGGCAGACCGGCGACGCTGGCGCGCAGAATACCGTTCTCGTGCCAGTTGCGGGTCAGCGGATAGAACACCTTCTCGCCCTTGGCATTGCGGGCACCGACCAGTGAAACCTCATGACTGAACGGGATCATCGCCTCGGCGATACAGGTTTCAGCCCACTCGGCTTCAACCTCGCCACCGCGCTGCCAGCGCCACTGGCCACGACCGTCGTAACCGCCGCGACGACGCTTGACGACCGCACGTTCACCCAGACTTTCCAGCTTCTCGGTCAGACCGGCTTCGCTGTCCAGATCAACCCAGGGCGCAGTCGGCACCTGCAGCTGATCGAGCAGGCTCTTCTGGCGCTTGCGATCGATTACCGCATGCAGCGCTTGAGCGTTGCGGAAGTTAGGGTGATTCTTCAGCTGCAGACCGGTGACCGTGTCGGGCCAGTGTTCGACCTCAACGGTGATCACGTCATCCGCATGCAGGGCAACCTCGATATCCTGGTTGGGCTCAACCGGCATCACCTGCAACTGCATCGGCGCACCGGCCTGCTGCAGCATCTGACCCAGCTGACCGTTACCGGCCACGACAATTCTTGGCAACATCATTCAACCTGCAATCTATTAGTCACGGGGATCGGGATTATCGAGCACAGCCTGGGTCTGGGCCTGACGCCAGTTCCCGATTCGCTCGGCCAGTTCGCTATCCTCAACAGCCAGCATCTGGGCCGCCATCAGGCCCGCATTGAACGCGCCGGCACCGCCGATCGCCAGTGTACCCACCGGGATACCACGCGGCATCTGTACGATGGACAGCAGGCTGTCCTTACCGCTCAGCGCCTTGCTCTGAACCGGCACACCCAGTACCGGCAGCAGGGTTTTGGCAGCGATCATGCCCGGCAGGTGCGCCGCACCACCGGCACCGGCGATGATAACCTTAAAACCATTCTCGGCAGCATGCTCCGCGAAGTCGAACATCTTGTCCGGTGTACGGTGAGCCGAAACAACTTCTGTATGGTAAGCCACACCCAGAGTCTCGAGGATTCCGGCGGCCTCCTCCATTGTCGGCCAGTCCGAGCGCGATCCCATCACGATCGCAACTTTTGCACCCATCTGTGTCTCCTGTCACAACACTGTTCGGCAGTCGGGCCTTTGGCCTGCGCTGCGCTCGAAAAGAGACAAGCGTTCGGGTTTTCGGAAGACGCTTGCCATTGAAGGCGGGGGATTATAGCAAGCCCGAGCCTTAATAAGGAGGCTTGGTCTGATTTGTCACTGTTTTCGTCGCAATCAGGCCAAAGCGCTTACCGGGACTAGCCAAGCGCTGCCGTCCCCAGGGCATTGACCACGGGTAAGATAGCAATGCCCCCTCTCTTTCAGGGTACGGGATGCCTCCGGGGCGGGCCTCGGTTAGAATGGCCGCACATCCATTATTACAGGGACCTCTGGAATGCGTGTTTTTACCCCGACCCGTGGCCTTACCCTCGCTGTTGCCGCGCTGCTGCTGACCGGCTGCGAGTCGATGTCGTCCATGCCGTTCATCGGCCAGCAAGCCGCCGAGCCGGAACCGGCGGCTGTACAGAAGTCGCAAGCGAAAGCCGAGCCGATGAGCCGCAACGAGAAGATCTCCCTGGGTCTCAGTGAGGAGCTGGATTGGTTCCCGGACCTGGATGAGCCGCTGGAACAGCTGCAGTCCCAGTACAGCACAGAATCCTCACCGGCCGAGCGCAGCCGGACCCTGTCCAGCATCGCCTACCTGCATGACGCACGTCTGTTTGTGCTGTTTCAGGATATGCTCGACTTCCTGCCCAGGGATGCGCGCGTCAATGAACTGCAAGAGCAGAACACCTGGCTGGACCGCCGTAAATCGCTGATGACCCGCGCGTTCCTGAGCCGACAGGACGCAAACGAGGCACGCATCGCCGCAGGTCAGGCCTTTATCGATGCAACCCTGGCCCGGATCGACGAGATCGAGGCCAAACGTAAACTGGTTATCATCGAGTAAAGTGGAACCAGACCTTCGGCGCCTATAACCAGAAATGCGCCAGGATCCCAACCACAGCAAAGGAGGTCGGGATCGACAGCAGTATCAGGCCGGCGACCCTGTCCGTCGGCCCCTCATACCTCAGCGTCAGTACATAGCTGATAACCGCCACCGGCATCGCAGCCTGGACCATCAGCACCCTGGCCTCCAGCTCATCCATACCCAGCACCCAGACCACGGTCGCAGCAGCCGCGAGACCGACCAGGGGCCGGTAGACTGCCATCAACAGTAGCGGCGTCCACTCTGTTGAGCGCCCGAACTTCAGATCTGCCAGGGAACGTCCCAGCATCATCAACATGATCGGCAGCGTGATACCGCCCACCATATCCAGGGTTTTCATCACGAATCCCGGCGGCTGCAGATCCAGCCCCAGCAACAGAGCGGCCACCAACAGCGCCAGTGCAGGCGCATTGCGCAGCAACTGCCGCGGCGCAAAACTGCCGGACATCACCGATACGCCCAGCGTAAAGTGACTGATGGTCACCACCGACGACACCACCACCGCAATCGCCAGAGCCTGCTCACCAAACAGGGCAAAGACCACCGGAATCCCCAGGTTGCCGGTATTCGGATTAACCAGTACAGAGAGGTAGCGCCTGATCGGCTGACCGCACAGTCTGAGCACCACCAGGGTCACAACCGCCGAGAGCACCAGCGTCGACGCCATGGCAAGAATCAACAGCCCCATGCCGGAAAGATCCATCTGCATATTAAGCAACGAATGGATCAGCAGCGCCGGCAGTCCGATATTGGTGACCATCTGCCCCAGGGCAGGATTATCCAGCCAGGTGGTGGTGCGGCTGAGCAAGGCGCCCAGCAGGGCAATAAACAGAACAGGCAGGATCGGAACGAGGAACGCTTCTAACATCGGGGAGAGCAACCCTAACAATCGGATCGGCCGACAACGGCGCCAGCAGACAGGGGTAAAGAGTGAAACCACGCCCCCACTGGCAGTTAACCGGGTATGATCCTGCTCGCGGGCGTCAGCCGAAGTCAGCCCTGGAAGTGGAACTGTTCGGCCGCCCTATTATGCTCGATCCGCCACTAAAATTCAGTGGCTTAGACTCATAGGCTTAGACTCAGTCGTCCCAGCCCTCATCTTCCATCAGGTCGAAGCGGTCATCGCCGTTACTGCGTTTGCGCTTGAGGATATTGGCCAGCCAGAACTCCGGCGCGTCGCTTGCGAGCTGTGCCTGAAGCGAATCGACCAGCTCCTCCACATCCGGCCCACCCTTGACCTTGATCGGGTTGATTCCAAGGGTGACCAGCTGACGGGTGGCCGAGCCTCCTATCGAGCCACAGTAGACCACGTCAGCCCCTACCAGCCAGGCCATTTTCGGCTTCAGCTTGTCTTCATTGCCATCTTTCTTCTCATATCCGAAGTCACGGCTGGCGATCAGCTCGGCACTGTCTGCAGTAACCGCCCAGGTATAAAACGCCTGGGCAGAACCAAAGTGCTGATCCACCATATCCCCATCCTGGGAGGCAAAGGCCACGATCAAAGCCTGTTCGTTGTCGATCGCATCGGCAACACACTCAACGCTAACAGCAGTGTTCATACTTTTCTCCTCTCGGGTGAGTCTCCGGCAGGCGCCGGGTGCGGGTGCAGTCGGTACTGGCCATTAGATAACTGCAAGCCGCGCACCATCAGGACCAGCCACAGAGACGCGGAGAAAAAGCGATATTTTTCAACAAACTAGAGAAAGGAATGTACCAAGACGAGGCAAACGCGGGGAACAGCGCCCCGCGATTGTCGGTTTTATAACACTCGGATCAGCTTCGTTTAACAAACACTCAAGCGCTGCGGGCAACCTGTGAGTCCCCCAGGGACGGAGCATCACGCAACTGACGCCGTATTACCTTGCCAACGGGTGACTTCGGCAACTCTTTGACGAACTCCACATCCCGCGGCACCTTGTAGGCAGTAAGGTGTGATCGGCACCAGGCCCTGATCGCGGCCCGGTCCAGCGACGACGAGGTGCTGACCACAAACAGCTTTACGCGCTCGCCGCTGTCCGGGTCGGGTACGCCGATGGCTGCACACTCGACCACCTCAGGGTGTGCGGTAACCACATCCTCCACCTCGTTGGGAAAGACATTGAAACCGGAGACGATGATCACATCCTTGGCCCGATCCACAATGCGCAGGTAGCCATCACTCTGCTGGACCGCGATATCGCCGGTTTTCAGGAACCCCTCTTCGTTGATTGTCTCTCGGGTCTCCTCCTGGCGCTGCCAGTAGCCGGCCATCACCTGCGGGCCGCGCACACACAACATACCGGGCACTCCGTCGGGTACCTTTTGCCCGTCGTCATCAATTACCCTGACCTCGGTGTAGGGCAGTGGTATGCCTATGGTACCGGACTGGATCGCATGACGGGGGTTGATCGCCACCGCCGGAGACGCCTCGGTCAGGCCATAGGCCTCGACAACCGGGCACCCGGTCACTTTTTCCCAACGCTGTGCCGCATCCCGGGTCAGCGCCATGCCACCGGAGAGTGTCAGCTCAAGCTGATCGAACGCCTGGGACCTGAAGCCTTCGCGATTACACAGGGCGTTAAACAGGGTGTTGAGTCCGATAAACGCGGTCATCGGCCAATGAGCGATCTCCCGAACCAGCGAATCGATATCCCGCGGATTGGCAATCAACACACTGTGCCCTCCTGAGGCCATAATGATCTGGGATACGGTAAACGCGTAGATATGATAAAGCGGTAACGGCAGTACCACGGTTGACGCCCAACCCGAGCCCTCCCGGTTGATAAAGTCATAACCCTGCATCAGATTGGCCAGCAGATTGCCGTGCGTAAGCATCGCGCCCTTGGCCACCCCGGTCGTCCCACCGGTGTACTGCAACACAGCCAGGTCATGCAGCCCGGGCTTCACCGGCTCAGGTTTTTCGCCCATATGCTCGAGCAGAACATCTCTAAGCCCCAGCGACCCCGGCAGATAAAAATCCGGTTCCAGATGGCGAATATATTTTATCGTGGCATTAATGAGCGCGCGTTTTACAAAGCCGTGCAGATCACCCACCTGGGTCACGAACAGGTGCTTGATATCGGTCTTTTCGAGAATTCCTTCCGCCTTGTGCGCCATGCTTTTGTGGATGACCAGTGCACGTGCACCCGAGTCGACAAACTGGTGCTCCATCTCTTCGGCGGTGTACAGCGGGTTGGTATTGACCACCACCAGCCCTGCTCTCAACGCACCGAACAGTACCACCGGATACTGGATCAGATTAGGCAGCTGAATTGCGATACGGTCGCCCGGACGCAGGTCAGTGTGACGCTGCAAATAGACCGCAAAGGATGCGGACAGGCGTTCCAGCTCGGCATAGTTCAGGGTGCGTCCAAAACTGGTGAAGGCGGGCTTGTCCCCATAACGGGCACAGGTTCGTTCGAAAAAGTCGACGAGATTCGCATAGGCCGACCGGTTCAGGCCCGCCGACAGCGTTGCATAAGCGTTAGTACTGGCCATCATCTTACTCGCCCTCCGCTTGTTATTATTGCGGGCGACCCGAAAAAAAGGGGCTTGATTTAAGCTTAGTCCGATCCCCTTGGCTGTCACGCATGAAAAACAAAAACCGGAAATAAAGCCCGACGCCACCCCTTAGCTCAGAACAAAAAAGGGTGCCCCATGAGCACCCTTTGACGGTTCAACTTTTAACGGTTTATCTGCACTTGGGACCATTACCCTTGCAGGTACTTGAACCACCTCCAGAATCACCGCCACTGGAGGTGTTCGAAACCGTTACGTCATTACTGTAGGCCCAGGCCGATGCCCCCGCCGCATTGTAGGACTGGACCCGATACTGATAGATGCCATCGAGTCCCGTATCAGTAAAGCTGCTCGAGGTAACCTCACCAACAGTCGAATAGCCAGACCATTTGTTCTTCCGATTCTGTTGGCTGCGCTCAACCCTGAAACCGGTCTCATTGTCGCTCTCATCAAACCAGCTCAACGTTACGATACCAGCATCGGCAAAAGCGAATGCATTGGTCGGTGCCATTGGTGGCACGGGCTCCGGCTCTACAGTGCCGCCAGCAGCAAGCGTCAGCGCATTGCCTGCGCTGAGCAGCCCATCACCACAGAGATTGCAGGTACCGGGTATGGTTCGAGCACTGGCCTTAAGCACCGCTTCAACCTCGGCGGGTGTGATCGAGGGGTTCTTGATGTAGAGCAACGCCGCCACAGCAGCTGCATGTGGCGTCGCCATACTGGTTCCCTGGTAGTAGGCGTAGCTTTCGCCCGCCGGTGTCTTAGTACCTGCGTTTAAGGTCGACAGCACACCAGCGGTGTTATCACTACTCATATCACCGCCGGGGGCCGCCAGATCAACACTTTCGCCGTAATTGGAATAGTAGGCACGGTCGCCGGAAGGCCCGGTAGCCGCAACAGAGATGACATTGGCACAACTCGCGGGAGAGTAGTTCGCTGCATCCGCATTGGAGTTGCCTGCCGCAACAACAACGGTTGTGTTCGCTGCGACCGCATCGTTAATCGCCAGCTGGTACTCGGAATCGGGTGCGCAGGCACCGCCGCCGCCCAGGCTCATATTAATGACCTGTACCGGCTTATCGATGGTCGGCAGGCCCGGGATGTCATAACCCGCCGCCCAACGGATACCGTCAGCGATATCCGAGCCATAGCCACCACACTGACCCAGGCCTCGGACAGGCACGACCTGAATCAGGTTATAGCCCACTCCGGCAACGCCTTTACTATTGTTGGTCACGGCCGCGATAGTACCCGCCACATGGGTACCGTGCCAGCTGCTGTCGCTCGACCTTGAGCCGAGATAACAGTAGTTGCTGGGCGTCCAGTCGCCGGGATCGCTGGCATCGGTGTCACGACCATCACCATCGTTGGAGATATACGGGTCGTGAACCATATCCACCCCGTCCACCAGATTAGCCACCAAATCGGAGTGAGCGGTGTATCCGGTATCGATCACCGCGACACGTACCGGCGTATCTGCGGAGTCCAGCTGGGCCCAGGCGCCAGGCGCGTCCATCCCGGCACTGCCGTGATAGTGCCACTGAGAATCATAAACAGGGCTTCCGTCCGAGACCCATTTACCTTCAGAAGGCGGATCCTGCAGGGTATCGATGGCGAACATCATCTCGTCCGCCGCCGCGTACTGGACGCCAGAGGTTGCCATCAGTGCCTTGGCGTAACCTTTCACCTGCGGCAGGGATTCACGGGAAGGCAACTTATAAACTGTCGAGCCCAGCGAGGTTTCCCGCACGTAGATGAGGTCCTGCCCGATTATCCGAGAAAGCCCAGGGGCCTTGGGACGCCCATTTGCCCAGTTGTCATCAAAGCGAACAATAATCTGGTCGGTCAGGTTGTGGGGTTGACCCGCCAAAGCTGTTTCAACCGAAAGCAGACTCACGGGAATAAGTAATGCAGAAGCCCAAGCGTAGAGAGATTTCATTTTTTATAATCCAACAGCAGGTTCATCGACGGGTCTTTTGGCCACTCATTCTTATGTAATCGGCCACGAAAAGGCGTTATTCAGCCAGAATTTCTCAAGAAAAACCTCAACATTTATAGTTATATTCAAGTTCAGCGCCCTGCTGTGCTCTTTTTTCACCCACAGACAGCCTTAATCGGCAATAAGCCGCGACGAACCGCTCAGACCTTGCCCTACTGCACGGGACCTCTGAACAATTCGCTAAAAAATCGTCTTAACATCCAGCCAGACAGCATAAAGTGGAAGGTCAGCGCGTTTATAGTTAACCGGCTCGCTGCTAAACTACAGCCCGCAAACGGCAGCTTTGGTTTCGCTGCCCAACTCACTCTTGCAGACAGGACGAGTGGATGAAATTTCGTTTTCCCGTTGTCATCATCGATGAAGATTTCCGCGCGGAGAATATCTCCGGCTCCGGCGTCCGTGACCTGGCCGACGCCATCAAGAACGAGGGTATGGAGGTCATCGGCTTCACCAGCTACGGCGACCTTACCTCCTTTGCCCAGCAGGCCAGCAGAGCCTCGTGCTTCATCCTTTCCATCGACGATGAAGAGTTCGGCAGCGGCAGTGACGAAGACGTCAGCATTGCGCTGAAAGCGATCAGGGATTTCATCAACGAAGTGCGCAAGCGCAACAACGAAATTCCGATCTTTTTGTACGGTGAAACCCGCACCTCGCGCCATATCTCCAACGATATCCTGCGCGAACTGCATGGCTTCATCCATATGTTCGAGGATACGCCGGAGTTTGTTGCCCGCCATATCATCCGGGAAGCGCGCAAATACCTGGACAGCCTGGCACCGCCGTTCTTCCGTGCGCTGATGGATTACGCCAGCGACTCCTCCTACTCCTGGCACTGCCCGGGGCACTCAGGTGGCGTCGCCTTTCTGAAAAGCCCGGTGGGCCAGATGTTCCACCAGTTCTTCGGCGAGAACATGCTGCGCGCCGACGTCTGTAACGCCGTCGACGAACTGGGCCAGCTGCTCGATCACACCGGCCCCGTTTCCGATAGTGAGGCGAACGCAGCGCGCATTTTCAACGCCGATCACCTGTTCTTCGTCACCAACGGTACCTCCACTTCCAACAAGGTGGTCTGGCACTCCACAGTGGCGCCAGGCGATATTGTCGTGGTCGATCGCAACTGCCATAAATCGATCCTGCACTCGATCATCATGACCGGTGCCGTTCCGGTATTCCTGATGCCGACACGTAACCATTACGGCATCATCGGCCCGATCCCGAAGAGTGAATTCGACCCGGAAACGATCCGCAAAAAGATCGAAGCCAACCCGTTCGCCCGCAAGGCTAAAAACAAGAAGCCGCGTATCCTGACCATTACTCAGAGCACCTACGACGGCATTCTGTACAACGTTGAAACCATCAAGGGGATGCTCGGCAACACCATCGACACCCTGCACTTCGACGAAGCCTGGCTGCCGCATGCGTCCTTCCACCCCTTCTATCGCAACATGCATGCGATCGGTGAGGGACGTCCTCGCTCCGACGAGACGCTGGTTTTCGCCACCCAGTCCACTCATAAGCTTCTGGCCGGCCTGTCTCAGGCTTCACAGATCCTGGTGCAGGACGGCACCAAGCGGAAACTGGATACCCACCGCTTTAACGAGTCCTACCTGATGCACTCGTCCACCAGCCCGCAGTACTCGATCATCGCTTCCTGCGACGTGGCCGCGGCGATGATGGAACCGCCGGGGGGCAAGGCACTGGTCGAGGAATCCCTGCACGAAGCACTGGATTTCCGTCGTGCCATGCACAAGGCCGATGAGGAGTTCGGCAAGGATGATTGGTGGTTCAAGGTCTGGGGACCTCTGCCCAAAGCGGAAGAAGGTGTCGGTGACCGTGACGACTGGGTGATCCACGAAGACGACACCTGGCACGGCTTCGGCAAGATCGAATCCGGCTTCAACATGCTCGACCCGATCAAGTCGACCATTATCACTCCGGGACTCAACCTGGATGGCGAGTTCGACGAAGACGGTATCCCAGCCGCCATCGTCAGCAAATACCTGGCTGAGCACGGCATCATTATCGAGAAGACCGGGCTCTATTCGTTCTTCATCATGTTCACCATCGGCATCACCAAGGGCCGCTGGAACTCCATGGTGACCGAGCTGCAGCAGTTCAAGGACGATTACGACCACAATCTACCGATGTGGCGGGTGATGCCGGAATTTGCCGCCAAGTACCCTCAGTACGAGCGTGTCGGCCTGCGTGATCTGTGTAACGCTATCCATAACGTCTACAAGGAGTACAACGTCGCACGGATCACCACAGACATGTACCTGTCCAACATCGAGCCGGCGATGACTCCGGCGGATGCCTGGGCGAAGATGGCACACCGTGATGTGGAGCGGGTATCCATTGATGAGCTGGAAGGCCGGGTAACCGCCATGCTGGTCACCCCCTACCCGCCGGGGATTCCCCTGCTGGTGCCGGGTGAGCGCTTCAACAGCACCATCATCGATTACCTGAAGTTTGCCCGTGACTTCAACTCTCGCTTCCCCGGCTTCGAGACCGATGTACACGGCCTCGTGCGGGAGAATATAGACGGTGAAGACCGCTACTTCGTCGATGTGGTAAAAGACTGAGGTCTTAATCAGGCCGCCTGGACACGATCCTCGATGGTGTTCAAGCGGTCAATGATCTCACTGGAGATCTGTGAAACCTGGTCGTAGACACCTTCGGCCGCTGCCTTATTGCCCTGCTCGACCAGCTCAATCGCCTTCCTGACCAGCGCGTGCAGCTCTTCATGGGGCTTCTCGATCGCCTTCATCTCCTCGATACGACCGTACTTTTCCATCCCTGTGCTGTAAAACCACTTACCGAATGCACAGTCATGGTGAGATACGGCCTCATCCCGCTTCAGTGTTGCCTGACCGTCCAGGTAGCGGCGCAGGCGTACTTTCCAGTTCAGGTGCGCAGCCTTGGCCGCGCCGAGATCCACTCCCTGAACACCGGTCTTGAAGTGGCCCAACTCTTCCATCAGCTTGTGAATGTGGCCGGTGATATTACCTGCGGCGCCGACAGTGCTTTCGGAGAATGCGGCGGTGCGCCGCGAACCATCGGATATGGCCAGGATGTTGCGATCCATGTCCTGAGCGACCTGGCTCTGCTCTTCCGCCGCGGCCGCAATCTGCGCATTCATATCAACAATGACCCCGACGGCGGCCACTATCTCCTCCAGTACACCACGGGTATGGTGTGCATCCTCGGCAGTGCGGCCCACGGCGGCACGGGATTTATCCATCGCCTCCACCGCCGAGCGGGCCCCACCCTCGAGACGCTCAACGATCTCGCGAATACTGTCGATCGAGTCCTGGGTCCGTTGTGCCAGGGAGCGCACTTCATCGGCAACAACCGCAAAACCGCGACCCTGCTCACCGGCCCTGGCAGCCTCTATGGCTGCATTCAACGCCAGCAGGTTGGTCTGTTCGGCAATACTGGTAATCACGCCGAGGATTTTGGAAACCTCCCCGGTATCCTCCGCCAGGCTGTCGATCACCCGGTTGGAATCATCAACCATGGCAACCACCTCCTCAACACTGACAACCGTATGCTGCATCACCCGCTGCCCCTCTTCCGCGGAGCTGCTGGCCTGCTCTGCCGCCTGTGCCGCGCTGGCGGCATTACGCGCCACCTCCTGCACAGTGGCCGCCATTTCGTTAATCGCGGTTGCCACCTGCTCGATCGACGCCTGCTGCTCCCTCACGCCCCGGTTGGTATCGCCCAGCGTAGAGATCACCTGGTCCGAGGTGGTATTCACCCGGCTGGACGTCATGGTCACCGTGTGCAGCAGCTTACCGATCTGAACGACGATATCGTTGTAGGCGGTATAGTTCTGACCGATCTCGTTATCGGGATTGTCCACCTGGATCGGCACGGAAAAGTCGTGACTGCTGAGAAGACGCAGATGATCGCGCAGGCTGGCCACCTGTCGCATCATCACGGTCAAGCCGAAAACTCGACCACAGAACAGCATCAGGACCAGCAGCAGTGTCACCCCGACAACCACCCACTGCGCCTGCTCGGTAGTTGCCTGCTGCCGGGCCTGAAGACTTGCCTGCTCAGCACTCACCTGCGCGATAACATCCGCCGCCACGCCCTGCTGTGTAAGACGGGTCGCCAGGCCGGCACCCGAGTCGGTAACCGTGGTCAGCTGATGCTCCAGCGCCAGCCAGGCGAAGACGGCAAGCGCAAGAACAAGCACCAGGCTGACGAGGTAGGAGAAAAGAAATTGGGCGTTTAAGGAGCGCATCCCGAACATCGAGAGGATACGTTCTATGGATTTACCGATCCGGTAGCGGGTTCCACGCACAAGCGAGGGCGAAGAGGTCATCGGGGAACATCTCCCTGTATTTAAAGAAGTAACTCACATACAGTAAAGATATCTAATAAAGCGGATTGATATGCAATTAAAAAAGCGTAAAGCGGGCCTGCGCAGAACAAAAAGCTGATATCTGTCACCTGCTTCAGTATTTTACGACACGCATCGCCCGCGCAATACTAAGGCCTAGTCGGACTCGCCCCGCTTTTTGTCACTCTTCTCCATCGCCTCTTTAAGCGCCTTGCGTTCCGCCTTGCTCAACCACTTGTCGATCCAGTCCTGCATGTCTGAGCGCTTGCTTGAGCTCTTGCGCCAGGCCTTGTACGCCTTGATATGCTTCTTGGTGACACCCGCCTTACCGTCATTTTTCTCTGAGATACAGCTCTCCGGAAACAGAGAATTCTTTTCAAACTGGCGGCTTATCCACCTGGCTACGAAGCTTTTGTCATCCTTGCTGAACTTCATGGACTTTCCTCAGCTGGGTTAGGAGTTGCGGCGTTGGCACACCGCCCGGTGGTCGCCACCCTATGACACATAAATGACAATATTATTAAGCTTTGCTGTGACGCAACTAAAGAGCGCTCCTGTGCCCGCCCACGCCTGCTTCTGGACGAATCGGTCGCCACAGCCATACTTAATGGCAGCACCGACGTTGACGAGGTCAAATATGAGCAAACCAATATCCCGGGCAACCTTTGACCAGGTGATCGTACCCTGCTATATGCCACCGGATGTTATCCCGGTGCGCGGGGAAGGTTCGCGACTCTGGGATCAGCATGGCCGGGAATATATCGACCTGGCGGGCGGTATCGCCGTTAACTGCCTGGGCCATCGTCACCCGGCACTGATGCAGGCACTGCAGGAACAGGCAGAGCGCGTCTGGCACCTCAGTAATGTATTTACCAATGAACCTGCTCTGGAGCTTGCCGAGCGGCTGACGGAACTGACCTTTGCGGAACAGGTTTTCTACGCCAACTCGGGGGCTGAAGCCAATGAAGCCGCGTTCAAGCTGGCGCGAAAATACGCCTTCGATCACGCCGGCCCCGAGAGCGGCAAACATGAAATCATCTCGTTCTACGGAAGCTTCCATGGCCGCACGCTGTTTACCGTGACTGTGGGCGGACAGGCCAAATACTGCCAGGGGTTCGAGCCGGTGCCCGGCGGCATTACGCACCTGCCCTATAATGACATTAGCGCGCTGGAGCAGGCGGTCAGCGATAAAACCTGCGCTGTCGTCATGGAACCGATCCTCGGCGAGGGCGGCATCATCCCCGCCGACCCCGCGTTCGCCGAGCGTGCACGCCAGCTATGTGATGAACACGATGCGCTGCTGATCTTCGACGAGGTACAGACCGGTGCCGGCCGCACGGGTTCGCTCTATGCCTATATGGAGATGGGCATCACGCCGGATATCCTGACATCGGCCAAGGGGCTCGGTGGCGGATTTCCGATCGGCGCCATGCTGACGACGCGAAAAATCGCCGCCAGTTTCGGCTTCGGCAGCCATGGCACCACCTACGGTGGCAACCCGCTGGGCTGCGCCGTCTCGCTGGCGGTAATCAACACACTCGATGACACCCGTCTGATGGCGGCCGTACGGCGAAAATCACAGCTCATCCAGAACGAGCTGCATGCATTGAATCTTCGTCATGCCGTCTTCAGCGATATTCGCGGACGCGGACTTCTGCTCGGCGCACAACTGGCCCACCACTGGACAGGCCAGGCCCGCCGGGTACTCGAATCTGCCAGAAACCAGGGGCTGATGCTGTTGATGGCCGGCCCCGATGTTATCCGTCTTACCCCATCCCTGGTCATTCCCGACGCCGATATACAGGAAGCGATGACGCGCCTGGACCGGGCCCTGAACGACATGATCAGCGAAGGGCCGGTGGACAGCTGAGCGGAGCGGCCTTCCCCGGAGTTACGGACATAGACAGGAGTATTCAGTTATGAATCTCAGCCCTTACCAGTCCGAACTCGATTGGATCGACTCTCAGCAACAGACGATGCTGGAAGCCACCATAGAGCTCGCCCGGATCAACTCCGGCAGCTGGAACGCGCAGGGCGTTAACCGTGTCGGGGAACACCTGCTGAAGTACTGCGAGACTCTCCGGGTCAAGCAGCGCCTGATCGATCTGCCCCCGGTGGAGGAGATCGATAAGAACGGCGAGATCCGCCAGCGCAACGTGGGACGAGCGATCCGCCTGCAGAAGCACCCCGGGGCCGACCGGCAGATCATGCTGTGCGGACACCTGGACACCGTTTTCCCGCAAAGCGACAGCTTCCAGAGCGTCGACTGGCTGGACGACTACACCCTCAACGGTCCCGGCGTCTGTGACATGAAAAGCGGATTGCTGATCATGATCCACGCCCTCCTCGCCCTGGAGCAAAGTCCCCTCGCCGGCCGTCTGGGCTGGACGGTGATTCTGAATCCGGATGAGGAGATCGGCTCTCCCAGCTCTGCCGCACTGATCGCAGACACCGCGGCTCATGCCCAGGCGGGCTTGGTATTTGAGCCTGCCCTGCCGGATGGCAGCTTCGCCGGTCAACGCAAAGGCAGCGGCAACTTCAGCGCAGTAGCCCGGGGCCGCGCCGCCCATGCCGGGCGCGACATCGAACGGGGCCGCAATGCGATCAGGGCCCTGTGCGATTTTGTCGCCGCACTGGATGAGCTTAACGGCCAGCGGGAAGGCGTCACCTTCAACCCTGCGCACGTCAGCGGCGGCGGTGCCCTTAACCAGGTGCCCGATCTGGCGATCGCGCGCTTTAACATACGCACCGAGCACCATGACGACGAGCATTGGGTCCAGCAGCAGCTGCGCCGGCTCGCCGGCGAGATCAACGAACGGGACGGGCTGTCTCTGAAGATCCACGGCGGTTTCACCCGTCCGCCTAAACTGCTGACCCCGGCCAACCAGGCCCTGTTCGGGCTGCTGGCGGAGTGCGGCAGCTCGCTCGATCTGCAGGTGCGCTATTCCAAAACCGGTGGCTGTTGCGATGGCAACAACATCGCCGCCGCCGGCACCCCCAACATCGACACCCTTGGTGGTGAAGGTGGGCACATCCACAGCAGCGAAGAGTTTCTCGTCGTCAGCAGCCTGAGCCGACGCTGCAAACTTACCGCCCTGCTACTTTTCTCATTGGCGAAAGGTCACCTGGATTACCAGCTCTGGCCGCATCTGGAACGCTGAGGACACCAGGGAGCGACTATGTCAGGCAAACTACTGATCAACAATCGCTGGATCATTGGCAAAAACGACCCCTTTGAGTCCTTCGACCCGGGTCGGGGTCAGGTTTTATGGCAGGGCCGGGAAGCCAGCGCAGACCAGATAGACGATGCCATCGAAGCCGCGCGCCACGCCTTCAGAGACTGGTCACGCACATCCCTGGCCGAGCGGCTCGATATCTGCCACCTGTTTGCTCAGCGCCTTAAACGGGACCAGGAGGCGCTGGCAAGGGCGCTTGGCGAGGAAACCGGGAAACCGCTCTGGGAGGCCCGGACAGAAATCACCGCGATGATCGGCAAGGTGGATATTTCAGCCCGTGCGGCCGCGCAACGCAGTGGCGACACCGAGCAGCCCCTCGGCGATGCGCGCTCGGTTGTACGGCATCGTCCCCACGGCGTTCTGGCGGTATTCGGACCCTATAACTTTCCGGGGCACCTGCCCAACGGACATATCGTGCCGGCCCTGCTGGCCGGCAACACCGTTGTTTTCAAACCCAGCGAACTAACGCCAAGATTCGCCGAACTCACCCTGGGCCACTGGCTCGCCGCCGGTATACCGGCGGGTGTCATCAACCTGATTCAGGGTGATGGCGACGCCGGACGGGCATTGGCGTCCCACCCCGGTATCGATGGCCTGCTGTTCACCGGCTCTTCCGCAGTAGGCCACCATCTGCACCGTCAGTTTTCCGGCCAGCCGGAGAAGATCCTGGCGCTGGAGATGGGCGGTAATAATCCGTTGATCATCGGAGAGGTCAGCGATCTACGCAGCGCCAGTTACGAAACGATCCAGTCCGCCTACCTCAGTGCCGGCCAGCGCTGTACCTGCGCCCGGCGTCTTATCGTACCGGCGGGAGAAAAAGGCGAGGCGTTTCTGCAAACATTGACGGCGATGATTAAGACAATCAGCGTGGGCCTATTTGATGATGACCCTCAGCCCTTCATGGGCTGCCTGATCTCCAGCGAGGCGGCCGACCGGATGCTCGGCGCCCAGGCGAATCTGGAAGCGATGGGCGGCCAGGTTCTGCAACGCATGGCTAAACTCCCGCGCAGCAACGCCCTGCTGAGCCCCGGCCTGATCGATGTGTCCGGCGTCGACATCCTACCGGATGACGAATATTTCGGTCCCCTATTGCAGGTGCAACGTTATACCGGGTTCGACGAGGCGATAGAGCTGGCCAACGAAACCCGCTTTGGGCTGGCGGCCGGCCTGTTCAGCGACAGCCGCGATCAGTACGAACTGTTCTGGCACGCCGCCCGCGCCGGTATCGTCAACTGGAACCGCCAGCTCACCGGCGCCAGCAGCAGTGCGCCCTTTGGCGGCATAAAATCCAGCGGTAACCACCGTGCCAGCGCCTGGTATGCCGCCGATTACTGCGCCTATCCCGTGGCCGGCCTGGAAAGAGACCGGCTAATAACACCCGATTCGCCGACACCGGGCATCGTACTGGACCCCTGACGATGAACGCGGTCGAGGCAAACTTTGACGGACTGGTCGGTCCAACGCACAACTACGCAGGCCTGTCGCGCGGTAATATCGCGTCGGAGCGGCACCGCGGGCAGGCATCCAGCCCCAGACAGGCAGCCCTGCAGGGGCTGGCGAAGATGAAATACCTGGCCGATCTTGGTCTGGTGCAGGCTGTACTGCCACCCCAGGAACGCCCGGATATCACCACGCTGCGACGGCTTGGCTTTTACGGCAGTGACACGCGGGTACTTGCCGATGCCATGCAACAGGCTCCCCTGCTCCTGGCCAACTGCAGTTCTGCCTCGGCGATGTGGAGCGCCAATGCCGCGACGGTTTCGCCCAGTGCCGATACGCTCGACGCCCGGGTGCATTTCACCCCGGCCAACCTGATCAGCAAACTGCATCGCTCCCTGGAAGCCGCCACCACCGCCAGAGTACTGCAGGCGATTTTTCCCGACGATGAATATTTCCATCATCATTCCCCACTACCGGCCCATGAGTCCCTTGGCGATGAGGGCGCAGCCAATCACAGCCGGTTTTGCAGCGATTACGGCGAACCTGGCATCGAGCTGTTCGTCTACGGCCGCAGCATCTTCTCATCAGCCGACTCGCCGGTTCGCTTCCCGGCGCGGCAAACCCTGGAAGCCAGCCAGGCCATAGCTCGCAAACATCGATTAAAACAGGACGCGACCCTGTTCCTGCAGCAGAACCCGGCCGTCATCGACCAGGGAGTGTTCCACAATGATGTGATCGCGGTGGGCAACCGCACACTGCTGTTCTGCCATGAACACGCCTTTGTCGACCCCAAGCCTCTATACCGCCTGCTGGAACAGCGATTGGGTGCGCAATTCCGGTTAATCGAGGTGAGCGAAAATGAGGTCAGCGTCGCGGATGCCGTATCGAGCTACCTGTTCAACAGCCAGCTACTTTCACTGCCGGAAGGCGGCCAGCTGTTACTGGTCCCATCGGAATGCCGCGAAAATCCGGGCGTCTGGTCGTATCTGCAACGGATTCAGGGGGAAAGTGTCAGGCAGATCGAGGTGTTCAAGCTGAACCAGAGCATGAATAACGGCGGTGGCCCCGCCTGTCTGCGCTTGCGGGTGGTGCTGAACAATGACGAGCTGAGCGCGGTCAATGCCGGAGTTCTGCTGACCGACCACCTCTACAACCGTCTTTGTGACTGGGTAGAGAAGTATTATCCGGACCGGCTGCTGCCTGCGGACCTGGCAGACCCGGCACTGTTACGAAGCTCGCGGGAAGCGCTTGACAGGCTGGCACAGATACTCGGTCTCGGAGCGGTTTATCCGTTTCAGATCGAGCCGGGTCCTCGGCCCTGAAGCGTCCGCAATAGATCCGCACGCGCAGAAATTCAGGCAGGAACCAGACTGCTCTCGCGATTTAGCTGAGAAATGTAATTTTTAGTTCTCTGACATCCAACGTGGGGCAATAGAAGGCGTAAGCGCGGGCAAGCGATGCCCGCGCTGATGATCCAACGCACCACTGGACAGCAATCTGTACCGGGGTGGTCAGCCTTTCTCGTGCTCCGGCAGCGTGACGTTCAGCTCCAGAATCGAGCAGTTCTCGTCCAGGTTTACCTGCACGTCATCCACATCGATATCGACATACCGGGAGATCACCGCGAGAATCTCCTGCTGCATCTGTGGCAGATAATCCGGCTGGTTACGCTGGTTGCGCTCGTAGGCCACCAGCACCTGCAGGCGTTCCTTGGCGACATTGGCCGAGGTCTGCTTCTTGGAGCGGAAATAACTCAGAATACCCATTAGCCCTTCCTGCCGAATACACGGCTGAACAATCCTTTGCGCTGAACTTCCAGGAAGCGGTGCTCTTTTTCCTCACCCAGGAAACGGCCGATCGCATCCATATACGCCTGACCCGCATCGCTTTCGCTATCCAGTACCACCGGCTGCCCCTGGTTCGAGGCTTTGAGCACTGCTTCGGATTCCGGTACCACGCCGAGCAGCGGAATGGCCAGAATCTCCTGCACGTCCTCAACGCTGAGCATCTCACCGGCCTGAACACGGGCCGGGTTATAGCGGGTCAGCAGCAGGTGTTCTTTCACCTGTTCGCCGTTTTCCGCCTTGCGTGACTTGCTCTGCAGTACGCCCAGGATACGGTCGGAGTCACGTACCGAGCTTACTTCCGGGTTGGTGACGACGATGGCGGTATCGGCGAAGTAAAGCGCCAGCTGGGCGCCCTTTTCGATGCCGGCCGGGGAGTCACAGACGATGTAATCGAACATCTCTGACAGCTCGTTCAGGACGCGCTCCACACCTTCGTGGTTAAGCGCGTCTTTATCCCGCGTCTGGGAGGCCGGCAGGATATAAAGTCCTTCGGTACGCTTGTCCCTGATCAGCGCCTGGTTCAGTGTCGCTTCGTTGTTGATCACATTGACCAGGTCGAACACCACACGGCGCTCGCAGCCCATGATCAGGTCCAGGTTACGCAGGCCTACGTCGAAATCGACCAGAACAGTCTTGTGCCCGCGCAGGGCCAGTCCAGTACCGATTGCCGCACTGCTGGTCGTTTTTCCGACCCCGCCCTTTCCGGACGTCACAACAATAATTTCAGCCATTTAAACAGTTTCCATACATATGGATTAAACAGGTTCCGGTGCGGTTCAGCTTAGCGCCACAACAGCCGCTACAACAGCACCGTGTCCAGCCGGGTCCCGGACAGGTGTGCCTGTACGGGCTTCTTCCAGTGTTCGCTCTGTAGATCTTCGCACGCTTTGAAGTAACCGGCTATTGAGATCAGTTCAGCTTCCAGGCTTTGACAAAAGATACGCGCCCCGGTATCACCGCTGACACCCGCCATCGCCCGCCCCCGCAGAGGACCATAGATGTGGATGTTGCCATCGGCCATCACTTCGGCACCGGCACCCACGGACGACAGTACGATCAGGTCTCCCCCCTGCACATAGACCTGCTGACCGGAACGCACCGGCGCAGTCAGAATCCGGGTTTTACTGCCGACCTCCTCAGCCGTGTCGTTCGGGTCTGCGGCCGGCTCGGCCTTTTTCTCCTCGACGGGTTCTTCCACCACGCGCTCGGCCCGGGCCGCGCCCCCGAAACAGCTGAGCCCGAGGCTCAGGCACAGGGCCTCGTCGTAACGGCTGCTGCCGCGGATACCGATGGGGTTGAGCTCACTCTCGCGGCAGACCGCCAGCAGTTCATCCAGCGGCGGCAGTGGCTTGTCGGCGGGTAAACGCTCGAAATTAAGCACCACCGGCATCTGCCGGAACAGGGACGGCAGGCGCGCCGCATGGCTGGCCAGATCCGCCTTGAGGCGTGATTCGTCGTAGTCGAGCAGTACCAGCTCGTTGAGTGATACGCGAGAGTTTTTAAACTGAAAAAGAGGGGTATCGCTGGTACGGGTATCTGAATTCATAAGCAGGCGTTTTGAGCGTTCTCACTCCAAAGATTGAAAGCGCGCTAAGAGTATCACGCGCTCCCGGGACTCACTACAGCCCCGCTGCCTTATCCTGACCCGAATTGGCCTTAAAGGTTCGTCCCGGGCGAAAAGTTTCGCCTCAGATGAGGCCCTTCACACCGGTCGCTTGAAATCAGCCCGGGCGGCATCAACCTCCTTGCGGCTGACACAGTCGTGCAGATGGTCGTTAATCAGCCCCATCGCCTGCATGAAGGCGTACACGGTGGTGGGACCCACGAACTTCCAGCCGCGCTTTTTCAACTCTTTAGACAGCGCGACCGACTCCGCTGACGTGGTCTGGCTCTGGGGCTCGGCCGGGGACGCCGGTTCATAGCCCCAGACGAAGGCGGCGATCGAGCCTTCACGCTCAACCAGCTCCTGCGCCCTGCGAGCATTATTGATGACCGCCTCTATTTTGCCGCGGTGACGGATAATTCCCTTGTCCTGCAGCAGCGACTCCACATCCGCCTCCCCCATCTCGGCCACCCGGTTGAAATCAAACCGATGGAAGGCGTGGCGAAAGTTGTCCCGCTTGGCAAGGATGGTGCGCCAGCTCAGCCCGGACTGAAAACTCTCCAGACAGAGTTTTTCAAACAGGCGACGGTCATCGTCCACGGGAAAGCCCCACTCCCGGTCATGATAGGGAAAGAATTCAGCCACTTCGCCACACCAACCGCACCTTGGCCGACCGTCCGGGCCCTGCACCGTTTTACCCATCTCTTTTCCCTCTCCAGTGTTTTCTTATTCGCCGGACGCCTACCTTGGCAATCAGCGCCCAATGATCCTGCCGGGACAATGTCACGGCCCCGGCAAACGCCTTACATTGCATCAAAAATGCTGGGTTTAACGGCTGTTCTCCCGACCGTTGAGCCATTCAGCTCCGAACTTCCCATGCCCGCCAGGGTCTTTGTAATCACCATTGAAGCTACTCTATCGCACCACTTGATGAAACCTGACTTGGCGATATCATTGTTACAATATAACATACCGCCGTTTGACACTATTGTTGTCCCTCTCAGGATAGGAGGTCCCATGATCAAAGCCGCCAAACTCGTAGCTCCCGTGCTGCTTTTAGCCTCCGGGAGCGCAATCGCGCAGGATGCCCTGGCCCCGCACGTACATGGCGAAGCCAGGCTGCAGGTCGTACTCGACGAACAGGAGCTGGTCATCAATCTGAACAGCCCCGCGTATAACCTGTTGGGCTTTGAGCACGCGCCACAATCGGCTGAAGAGCACGCGCTGGTCAGCAAACTCGACAACAGGATGCGGGAACCCGCGTTCTGGATCGAGCTGCCCGCGGCCGCCCGCTGTTCATTAAGCCGGGTCACTCTCGGTCAGCATGTGGAGCAATGGGGACACGGCGAACCACACGACCATCAACAGGGCCTGGCAGATCACGACCATGCGGATGCCCCCTCGGCCCACAGCGAACATCGCGACCTGGCCTACGAATACCGGTTTCTCTGTGCCTATCCCGAGCAGTTCGAGCAGGCGCGGGTCAAACTGTTTGAGCACTTCCCCGCCCTGACCAGCCTGCACGCCGAGGTGATTGGCGCCAGCCAGTCCCTGCAGGAACTGAACGCCGGCAACCCGATGCTGCGTATGCCATGAGCAGTAAACCCACAATCGCGATCGAAGCACTGAGTTTCGGTTGGCCCAAGGCGCCACGGCCACTGCTCAGTATCCCGGAGCTCAGCCTGTCACCCGGGGAAAGCCTGTTTCTGCAAGGCGCCTCGGGCAGCGGCAAAAGTACGCTGTTGAACCTGATCGCCGGCGTACAGACCGGTTACCGGGGCTCCATCAGCGTCTGCGGTGAACAGCTCGAACACCTGTCAACACGGGGCAGAGACCGGTTACGGGCGGAGCGGATCGGCTTGGTTTTTCAGCAGTTCAACCTGCTGCCCTGGCTGTCCCCGCTGGAAAACGTGGTGCTCGGATGCCGCTTTTCAGCTCAGCGCCGCGAGCAGGCCTGCCAACAGGATGGATCGGTGGAAGCCCAGGCACTCAGGCTAATGGAAGAGCTTGGCCTGAAGAGCCTGTCGGGGGAAAAGCGGTCTACCGCGACCCTGTCGATCGGCCAGCAGCAACGCGTTGCAGCGGCACGGGCACTGATTGGCAATCCACCGCTGATTATTGCCGACGAGCCGACCTCCTCTCTGGATAGTGATCATCGTGACCGCTTTATCGAGCTGCTGCTGTCGGAGTGTGAGCGCAGCGGCGCATCCCTGCTGTTTGTCAGCCACGACCGGTCACTGGCCGATCATTTTGACCGGGCGTTGAGCCTGGAGACGATCAACGGTTCAGCCCGGGAGGGCCTGCCATGCTGATCGGACTGGCCTGGCGCAGTCTGCTGAACCGCAAAGGCGCGGCGCTGCTCTGCGTGTTGACCATCGCCATCAGCGTCACCCTGCTGGCTGGTGTCGAGAAGGTCCGCCAGGATATGCGCGACGGTTTCTTCAATACCGTCTCGGGGACCGACCTGATCGTCGGCGCCCGTTCGGGTCAGGTTGAGCTGCTGCTCTACTCGGTGTTTCACCTGGGATCAGCCACCAACAATATCCGCTGGTCCAGCTACCAGACCCTCGCCGGAGACAGCTCGGTGGATTGGGCCGTGCCGATTTCGCTGGGGGATTCACACCGCGGCTTTCGCGTCGTAGGCACCAGCCAGGCATTTTTCGAACGTTATCGCTACGGCGACAAGCGTCCTCTCAGCTTTGCATCCGGGCGCGGCTTCAACGGCCTGCACCAGGTGACCCTGGGCGCCGACGTTGCCAAGAGTCTGGATTACAAAGCAGGTGACCGGATCATCCTGTCACATGGGCTTGGCAATGTAAGCTTTGCGCAGCACAAGGATCAGCCATTCCGGGTGGTGGGTGTGCTGGCCCCCACCGGCACACCCGTAGACCGCTCCCTGTTTGTCAGCCTTGAATCGATCTCTGCCATTCATGCCGGCTGGCGCGCCGGCGTGCCGATACCCGGCCTGTCTGTCAGTGACAAGCAGCTGGCCGAGATGGACCTGACGCCGAAAGAGATCACCGCCGTGATGGTCGGGCTGAAATCTAAAACCTCGGTTTTCCAGTTGCAGCGCGCGATCAACAACTTCAGGGGCGAGCCGCTGCTGGCGATCCTGCCCGGTGTCGCACTGCAGGAACTGTGGAAAGTGGTTGCTCGCGCCGAGCAGGCGATGCTGGCGATCTCTGCCTCTGTGGTACTGGTTGGACTGACCGGTATGCTCGGTGTGCTACTCACCGGCATGGAGCAGCGGCGGCGCGAGCTGGCTCTGCTGCGGGCGATCGGCGCCTCCCCCCACCACCTGCTGTTCCTGGTCATGCTTGAGGCTTGCTTGCTGACCGCCAGCGGTATCGCGCTGGGCCTTGGCAGCCTCTGGAGCGTCCTTATCATCGGCGGCGATAAACTTCAGCAGTTTCTGGGGGTCTACCTGACATTAGCCTGGCCGCCGTCCCTGGGCTGGATTATTCTGGCGATCTTTGCCGCCGGTCTGCTCGCCGGCTTGCTACCTGCCTGGCGTGCCTGGCGCTATACCCTTGCCGACGGCCTGACGCCCAACACCTGACATGCCAACTGAAAAATGGCCCGACAAAAACGGAAACACCCGATGAAAAATCTGCCCCGGCTCGCCCTGTTGTTGCTACCCCTGCTGCTGGTCGGACCACTCCACGCTGACATGCTTAACGGCGAGAAAGTGGAAGAGATCACCTGGGACAGCCTGATGCCGCCGGATTACAACCTGAGCTTCGAAGACCTTTACGGCGCCAGCGAGGATATAGTCAACGCGCTGGACGACTATGACGCCGAGGCCGGCCAGCTGCTCGATCATATGCAGCAGGTGCTCGCCTCGGCGCCGGTTGTCGAGGAGCTGGATGGAAAAATGGTACGAATTCCCGGTTTTGTGGTCCCGCTCTCGGGCGAAGATCAGCTGATCGACCGGTTTTTCCTGGTACCCTATTTCGGCGCCTGCATCCACACTCCGCCACCACCCTCGAACCAGATCATCGATACCCATTATGAGCCGGGCACCAAGCTCGACAGCCTCTATGACGCGGTCTGGATCACCGGAAAGCTGACGTTGCACACCTACCAGCATGAGATGGGGACCGCCGGCTACAGACTTGAGGCTTACCAGATCGAGCCCTACGAAATGGAGGACCAGGAAGGCTAGGCAAACAGGGCGCAGATTTATCACTTCCCGGGCATATAGGCTGGCTCGCTCTCAACGCCGTCAGGCTGCGCAGAATCAATGTTCGCGGTCGTTTCCACCGCTTCCCTGAGCATCTAATGCCACTGGGGTATAACTCCTTTTCGCCAGAGCGGTTACAATTGTCTACAGCGTCTCCAAATGACCACTGTAGACAAGGAGTCAATATGCGCATATCGACAACGGGCAGCATCTCGCTGGCCGCCGCCCTTCTGGCAACCTCTGTATATGCACAGAACCCACCGAACACCCATACTCACGGCACCTCGACCGTACAGCTGGTGCAGCGTAACCAGGAGTTGGTGATCTATGTCAGAAGCCCGGGCGTTGATATGCTCGGCGTCGGCCGCCTCCCCATCAACATGGAGGAGCAGACCAAACTGAGCCAGGTCGAAGACAACATGCGTAATCCAGCTTTCTGGATCGACCTGCCCGCTGCCGCAGGCTGTAACATGACGCGCTACTACCCTTCCCAGCATCCTGTCATTGCGGGCCGTGGCGCGCTGCAGGAGATGAGCCCGGGCAAGGACTACAGCGACAAAGGCGAGCACATGGATCTGAACTTCACCTATCACTTCCACTGTGCCAACCCGGGCGCCCTTGATTCCGCCCGTATCAAGCTGTTCGACCAGTTCCCGAGCATTCAAACCGTGAACGCCAAGGTGCCCGGTCATCCGGTGCAGGCGCTCAGTGCGTCATCGAATATGGTGCAGCTTCGCTAAAACGCAACAGCGGCCAAGTGGGTATGAAGTGATCGAACCGATCCTTCATACCCTCTGACCAGCCGGTTTACTGCGGCCTGATATTCTGGTTTTCCCGGAAGAAGTTGTCTGGGTCCATCTGCGCCTTGATCGCCGCCAGGCGGTCGTAGTTTTCACCATAGGCACCGTCTACACGCTCCTCCCCCTCACTGATGAAATTCACATAGACACCGCCGGTCGCCAGCGGCCTGGTTGTATCGTAAAAATCCCGCGCCCAGTCGATACAGGTTTTATCCTGATCCGCGCTGTCCCAACGGGTGTGCACGTTCATAATGAACTCGGTATCCCGATGCGGATAGGCAGTCGCAGTCGGATCTACCCGGTTTATCACCCCTCCCATCTGCGCCACAAAGATTTCTGACTGAGCGCTGGGTAGCCGGCCGCCGAAGTCCACCAGCATATCGATGAGGTTATCGGGCAGTCCGGTAAAGTTGTGAGACTTCCAGTAGTTGCGCGCGCCCGGCGTTAATAGCGGATCAAACGCCTGCTGAAAGCCTGCAAAGGGATAAGCCCCGATACCGGTGCCAACCTCCTGGCCCAGCTGATGTACCGGCGCCAACGCCTTTTCACCCGACTCAAGATCACCGTTGTAGACGCCAACAATAATCACCACGCGGGTTCCATGTACCTCTTCAGGCAGGAATGGCAGAGGTGGCGCATCACGAATCACCGCCCAGAGGGTCAATTGATCGGGGCTCTTTTCACACAACGCCCGGTATTCGGTCAGCACCGATTTTGCCTGTGCAAATGGGAACACCGTGGGCCCTGCCATGACCTGAGGTCCAACGGAATGCAGCTTGAATTCAAACTCGGTCACTATGCCGAAGTTGCCGCCACCGCCACGAACCGCCCAGAACAGGTCCGGGTTCTGCTGCTCGTTGCAGACCAGACGGGCACCGTCGGCGGTAACCATTTCGGCCGAGAGCAGATTGTCCACCGTCATCCCGTAGCTGCGACTAAGCCAACCAAAACCACCGCCCAGTGTCAGCCCGGCAACACCGGTGGTCGAGTTAATGCCCACCGGACAGGCGAGACCGAAGGTCTGACATTCATGATCCAGGTCGCCGAGCGTAGCCCCCGGTCCAACCTTTACTGTTTTCGCCTCGGGATCGACCCGGACCGATCTCAGGGCACTGAGGTCGATCAGCATGGCACCGTCTGACAGCGATTTGCCGGCGATGTTGTGACCTGCGCCGCGCACCGATACCAGCAGGTTATTCTGGCGCGCGAATGAGACTGCGTTCATCACATCAGCCGTGCCGGAACAGACGACAATCAGCCCCGGTTTTCTGTCGATCATCGCATTCCAGATCTCTCTGGCGCTGTCATATTCCAAATCGCCGGGACACAGCACCTGGCCGTGGATCATCCCCTGCAGTTGGGACAGTTGTTCTTCGTTAAGCGCAATTGAATCGCCGCTCAGAGAGCGAACCTTGAGTTCAGCCATAACACATGCCTCCACTTTCTTATTCTTCTGCGTGGAATACGCGTACGGCGGGCACAATTAGATTTTGGGCCCACCAGTGTGGGCTGGCTGGCTTGTAAGCTGAATGGATTTCAGTCGCAAGGAAACCGAACGGACTGTCGATACACCTCCTGGAAAAGAGATCTTTTCGCAGTAAACAGGCCGTAGCTCACACGAAGAGCTTTTCGTAGCTGCTTTATTAGCAGTTACGAAAAGTGTAATGCATCAACAGCAATCCACTCGGAACCACATCAGTATGAATATTCATCCGATTCTGTATTACGGGTATTCCTGATCATAGTGCAGGGTTATTTCGGACTAAAACCGACAATACAGACGCAGGACGCAGGACAGGGTGAACATTGGAGCTGGTATACAGAAACGAAAAACGGAGGCCCGAGAGCCTCCGTTTCAGTCAGCCAAGATGAGGCTGTTAAGCGTAAACCGGTGCGAATGCCTCGTCCGGATTTTCCACCGGGCCGTTGTCACCCCAGTAAGGTGACAGCTTGCGCAACTTGGCGACGATGGGCGGTACCTCTTTGATCACCCTCTCCACCTCTTCCATGGTGTTGTAGCGAGAGAAGGAGAACCGTACGGTGCCGTGGGCCGCGGTGTACGGGATTCCCATGGCCCGCATCACGTGGGAGGGCTCCAGGGAACCTGAGGTACAGGCGGAGCCGGACGATGCGGCGATACCTACCTTGTTAAGCAGCAGCAGGATCGCTTCACCCTCGATGTACTCGAATGCGATGCTGGCGGTATTCGGCAGACGGTTATCCGGATCGCCGGTGGGGAAGCAGTTCGGGATAGCGGCCAGCAGCCCTTCCTGCAGGCGGTCGCGCATCGCCTTCACCTGGGTGTTCTCGAACTCCATGTGCAAGCCGGCCAGTTCACAGGCTTTACCGAGGCCGACGATCGCAGCCGCGTTCTCGGTACCGGCGCGACGGCCGCGCTCCTGGTGACCACCGCGCAGCAGCGGGCGATAGCGCACGCCACGACGCAGATAGAGTACACCTATGCCCTTGGGTGCGTGCAGCTTGTGGCCCGACAGGGACAGCATGCTGATGGCACTGTCTTTCAGGTTGATGGGCACCTTGCCGACCGCCTGCACCGCATCGGTATGGAACATGACGCCGGCTTCAGCCGCCATCTGTGCCATCTCTTCAACCGGGAACAGGGTACCGCTCTCGTTGTTGGCCCACATGACGCTGACAATCGCCACCTTGTCGCTGAGCAGGGACTTGTACTTGTCCAGGTCGAGGCGGCCCTTTGAATCCACCTCCAGCCAGTGAACGGTGTAGCCCTCGGTTTCCAGATGCTCACACAGGGTCAGTACCGCCGGGTGTTCCACCACGGTGGTGATGATCTCCTTACGCTCCGGCTGCGCCTTGAGTGCAGACAGAATCGCCGTGGAGTCCGACTCGGTACCGCAGGAGGTAAAGATGATCTCGGAGTCATGCTCGGCGCCGAGCAGATCCTGTACCTGCTTGCGTGCCTTTTTCAGCGCGAAGCCCACCTTGTTACCGAAGTTGTGCAGTGAAGAGGGGTTACCGAACTGCTCACAGAAGTAAGGTTTTATCTCCTCAAACACGATCGGGTCGACCATGGTGGTTGCGTTATTGTCGAGGTAAATATCGCTCATGATCAGGCCCCCATGCTTACCAGTGATTCTTTGGAAACCGGCACAACCTTAACGAACTCGCCCAGCTCCTCAATCAGGCGCTGCTGGATACCGCCGAGGGTCATCGCCGCCATCTGGCAGCCGGTGCAGGCACCGGTCAGGTTCACGTAGATGCTCTTCTCATCCACATCGATCAGCTCCACATCACCGCCATCGGCCTGAAGTGCCGGACGGATTGAGTCCAGCACCGCTTCGATCTTGCGAATACGGGCCAGGGTACCCATCTTCGGTGATTCCGGTGCCTTGGCTGCTGCAGCGGGCTTGGCAGCAACGGCAGCGCCGCCAGCGACAAAGGTTTCACCGTTTTCAGCCAGCACGCGGGTGAGGATATTCTCGATACCCTCATGGCAGGATGAGCAGCCACCACCGGCCTTGGTGTAGTTGGTGACCTCTTCCACAGTGTGCAGGCTGTTGGCACGGATGGTTTCTTCGATCATCACTTCATCGATGGCGAAGCACTTGCAGACCAGCGCGCCCTCTTCGTGATCATCTTCCCAGACCTCGCCACGGTAGTTCGCTACCGCCGCCTGCAGCGCTTCGCGCCCCATGACCGAACAGTGCATTTTCTCCGGCGGCAGGCCATCGAGGTAGTCGGCGATATCCTGGTTGCTGATCTTCAGCGCGTCGTCCAGGGTCATCCCCTTGATCATCTCGGTCAGTGCGGATGAGGAGGCGATCGCGGAACCACAACCGAAGGTCTGGAACCCCGCATCAAGTATCACCTCGGTTTCCGGTTCCACCTTCAGGGTCAGGCGCAGCGCATCACCGCAGCTGATCGAGCCCACATCACCGACCCCGTTCGCGCCTTCGACTGCACCGGCATTCTTTGGATCGTAAAAATGTTCTTTAACCTTTTCGGAATAATCCCACATCGCTTGAACTCCTCAGTCGATTTCTGCCGGTTAGGCCTTATGAGAATGATTTACCGCAGCCGCAGCTGTTGGTGGCATTCGGGTTTTCAAATTTGAAGCCGCTTCCCTCGAGGCCATCGAGAAAGTCCACGGTCACGTTTTCGAGCATCGGCTGGCTGGCCGGGTCTACCAGAATCCTGAGCCCGCCCATCTCGACGACCTGATCGTCATCCGCCGCGCTCTCTTCCAGCTTCATGCCGTACTGGAGCCCGGAACAACCACCGCCTTCAACCTTGATACGCAAGCCGGCAATGGGCTTGCCTGCAGATTCAATAAAACGGCTTACCGCACCTATTGCGTTTTCTGTGAGCTGTATCATCGCCTTCTCCTCGCGTGATCGAGTTGCTTGCAAAGACCGCTGCAAGCCCGGTGCCAGCCCTCTTTCGCAAAAATATCCGTTTATTATCAACAAAATAAAAATACACATACTTTAATTACGTGTATTTTTGTCGGAATTGGCGAGACAGGGAAAGCGGCAAGTGTCGTGTTTACTACATCGGGGTAGCGCAATGACGTCAGTCAACGCAGCGGGCCAGGTTAATCGCCCAGAAGTGCCTCATACGCCTGACGCATCAGCAGACGCTCAGTCACCGGGACCTGGAGCAGCTCCATGAGGGTGATGAAGCGTCCAGCCGGTAACGCGGGCAGGTCGTCACCGGCAATTCTGAGCAGTGCAACGGGCGTCCACTGGCGGGGCTCTTCAACCCAACCAAGCAACGGCGACGCCACACTGAGCTGCTCCGCTTTCAAACCAAGCCTTTGCGCCGCGGGCTCCAGCAATTGAACGGCCAGGGGAACCGGCATTTGCGGCTGATAGTCGGTGTGCAGGATCGACAACGGTGACAGCGGGCGCGGCAAACAGGCCGAGGTACCCTGCTCAGCATCCTGCACCCAGAAATGCAGCCGCGCACTGACCGCATGCAGGTGCACAACCATCACCCGCATCATTGCAGTGATCCTTCGCTGGAGAGCAGCCTGTAGCCAACGCAGCCCTGGAAAATACGTACGCCGCCTCCTTCCATTGCAGTACTCCAGAGGCGCTCCTCGTCGAGGACCTCCACACCGGCGAGGTAATCACACCCCAGATCGAACCATTGTCGGCTCCAGGGCAAAGAGGGGCCCATCAGCAGAGTGTCCGGCTTACGACAAAGTGCCAATAGCCGGGGTAAGGTGCGGTTAGCCAGCGCGCTGGCGGTCACAAAGGCCCAGCGGCTCTGCGGCAGCACCGTCTCGGCCGCCTGGTCCGGTAGATCGTTCACCCCGGGATTACGCTCGATACAATGGTAATCCAGCCCTTCCAGCACATCGTCAAGGCCGGGATAGCGCCCTATTACCGTCACCGGTCCTTTCCCCAGCCGCTCGCGCATGGCGCTGAACACCGCCAGGTTTCCGCCCCCAAGCGGACGAGCGTTGGCAAGCATCGGCGCATAATCGCTACTGCCGCGCAGCACCGCGTTAAGCGTGGCAACGGCAAGTGTGGTTTCAAACGGCTGCCAACTGTCGAGCCAGGCGATCAATTCGCTGGCAGGGCGGCCGCAGAGATCACCGGGCCAACTCAGCGTACGGCTGTACGCTTGGGGCGTCATGCACAAACCGGTATGGCCATTGACACGCACCAGCGTCCAAACCTGACCGATGCAGACCCGCTCAACAGGCGCAGAAAACCCCGGGCAGGACTGTGCCTCCCGGGTTAGCGAGGTATAAATCGATTGCGGCAAGTGGCACTCCTTATCAGCGCGGAAGAGTGTTAACAGCCTTCAAGTTCAGCCAGCAGTCCAACCTCGGCCTTGAGACGATCAGGCTCCCGTCCCCAGATACTGATCTGCTCCGCCCAGCGCCCCTCATGGGCGGGATGGGCGCACAACAGATCGCACTCCAGCAACAGTGAGCCATCGGCATTAACGACCAGCGTCGAGCGCCGCTGGGAGCCGTTCAGCGCCCAGCGGCCGTTCAACGTTGGCTCCCCGGTAAAGGGGTCGGTGCGCTGTTCAAAGCTGTACTGATCCACACCCGGCAACATCGCCATATCGAAGCCGCTTTTTTCCAGATGCTCGCGGCCGACGACGCAAGCGGCGTCCAGCAGCGTCCGGTAGTTTTCAACCAAGGCAGCAGTATCCATGCATCAAGCTCCTTCCCGGGCGGGAATTACCACTCCGCCTCCGGCGCCAGCAGTTCGGTCACAGGCGCGCCGCCGAGCAGATGCTCGTCGATGATCCGGTTCACGTCATCCGCTTTCACCGACTTGTAGAGGTGCCCACCGGGGTAAATCAGTACATTGGCGCCGAGATGGCAGGGTCCAAGGCAGCCGGTCGGCGTTACCGCTAACTGCTGGAACAGACCACGCTTGGCGATCTCCTCGGAAAAGGTCTGAGCAACCGCCGAGGCACCCACCGCACCGCAGCTGCCGCGCGGATGGCCTTCCGGTCGCTGTTGACCACATACAAATACATGAGCCTGAGGTCTTGGCATGATTCTGCTCCTTTCGGTTGATTAACGGGCTGTTAGGCAGCAGCCGGTTCGTGGCTATGACACTGTTTCGGACAGACACGGAAGCAGGATTCGCAACCGATACAGTCTTCCACGTTGGCGATCGCCATCACCTTCATCTCGTCGTCATCATCGTAATCGTCGTAGTCATCATCATCGGCGTCAGCCAGGGCCTCGCCGCGATCCACCAGTTCGAATACATCCCGCGGGCAGACCTTGTAGCAGCGGCCACAGCCGATGCAGGTCTGCTGGTTCAGGTCGGTGATAAAACTGGGCACCCACTCGGCACCGCCGCGGGTACGCCCTTTTATTAGCTCTGCAGACATCTCAAGATTCTCCTCAGCTCTGTACCGAATCCAGCTTCTCCTGAGCCGATTTCCAGGCCAGGCAGGCATCTACGGTTTTCTGTGCCAGGTCCGGCAAGGTCTGGTAGTCGGTCCAGAGGCTGTCCTCGACCAGGTCGTGCACGGCGGAAGCACACTCGGTGGCGATACGCTTGGCCTTGCGCGCTTCCTTCTGCAGCTTCTTCAGTTCTTCGTCTGTCATAACTCCCCCTCCTTCAGCGTTAATCTTCAGCGGCGGCGCGGAACTTCTCGATGGTTCCCAGTGCGCGGGCAACCAGCTTTTCGCCCTCGGCATCCAGCTTGTCGACGGAGTCGAATCCGAAGCGATGCACGTCACGCAGCGCCTTATCGACAACCACCAGCTTGCCGACCATGATCAGTGCCCGGCCGAAACCCTCATGAGTCAGGTTGATCATCGGCACCGCCATCAGCCCGCACTCCTGCTCCACACGCACGGCAATGGCGTTGTAGTACGCCTTGACGCGGGACACGACGACCTCGTCGGGATCGCCCACCACCGGGATCTCGCGACGACGCGCTTTGGTCAGGATCATCGGATCCAGCACTTTTTCATCGCCCCAGGTGTCGTAGGTGCCGTAGCTGTCCATGGCTCGCAACTGAACCACCATCTGTTTGACGAACGGGTTTTGCAGCGCGGCGGCGCCGACTTCTACACACATGTCGCTCATTATCGCTCTCCAGTTTTTACGAAACGTCCGCCGGGGTTATTCGTCCCAGCCTTCCGCCTCCATCGAATCGAATACATCCGGTCCCAGTCTCTGCCGCTGGATCGCCTTCGCCAGCCAGCTAGACGGCCCCGCTCTCAACTCCTCCTGCAGTGCCGCCAGCAGCTCCTCGATGGAGGTTTCATCGGTAACCCTTACCGGCTGTATCCCCTGCGCCAGCAGTTGCCTGACCGCCGAGGCACCGCAGGCGCGGCAGTAGAGCGCAGCACAGCCGGCAAGCTGTTCGATCTTGGCCGGCAAGCGGTCTTCGTTGTCCTCTTCGGTTTGGTCGGAAAACTCACAAACGGACAAAAGCCGGCTGCTTTCCACACCAACCGAAAAGATCGCGAATGCCCGCGCAGAACCGAAATGCTGGTTGACGTACTCACGGTCAGTGGTCGCGAAGGCAACGCGCAGTATTTCGATCTCCTCCGCACTGCCGACGACCTCTAGCCGTCGCGTCAGCGGTGTCATATCAGCCTCCCGAAGCCACCTGCAGCGCTGGCTCGTCGTCGCGTTTCTGGGCGTAAATCGAATGGTAAGGCGCGATCTCCTCATGCTGAGACAGCTTCAAATTGGAGATATCGAACAGCGTCTGCTGAATGCCGCGATAACCGCACCAGACGCGCTGGAAGCCGCCCACGTAGTCGTATTGCGGGAAGCCGGCGCGCAGTAACGGCTTGTGCAGCCGGGCAGAGGTTTCCGCCAGATGGCTGTTGCCGATCAGCAGTTCCGCTCGCGCCTCTTTGGCATCGTTTTCCAGATCCTCCAGATCGCCGATCTGCACCTCTTCCATGGCCAGCTCCTTCAGCGCCGGCCCCTTGGCCGGTGCCACGGCGGTGACCACTTCTCCACCCATGCTGACCACCAGGTCATGCAGCGCCAGCAGCAGATCCGGATCGGCGGCGATGGCTACGCGCAGCTGGCCGAGCATAAAGTGGGTATCGAGCATGGCATCCTGGAGCTGGCTGCGGTGACGGCGCCAACGTGTGGGCACCTCGGTACCGGAGAGCTCAGACAGGGTCATCATCCAGCGATCAACCTGTTTCAGGCTGTGCAGATGGGGGAATTCATGGTTCTCCACGCCGGTGCGCTGCTGCAGCAACTCGGCAGCGGTATGCATGGAAGCGCCGATTACCAGGGTGGCCCGACTTTCACAGGCGGTGGCCAGTTCATCCATGGTCAGACCGCCAGTAGTCAGCGGGTTGAACTCTTCCGTGGGCAGATGGCCATCCAGCGAAGTGGACAGATCGGGCAGCAGCAGCGGACGCAAGCCGAAGCTTTCGATGCTGTCACAGATAAACTCCAGGTCACCGGGCGTCAGGTGGGTACCGCAGATCACGTTGACCTGCTTGTGACGGCGTCCGGCACGGTCCGATTGCGGAATAAGCGCGTCGAAGATCGCCTTCATCGCCAGGGCATAGCCGGTCTCGAAGCAACCGCTGAAGTCCGGCGTATTCGCCGCAACCACGGCGACCTTATCGAACTCCGGGTGCTTGCGACGGAACTGGCCGATGGCGCCGGACATATCGCAGCCCTGGGTTTCGGCAAGGCCGGTGCTGCACAGGCCGATCAGCGCCGGCTTCTGCTTGTCGCTGATGGCTCGCAGCGCCTCAACGATATTGTCGTCGGCACCCATGATCGAGCTGACCTGATCCATCGCCGTGGTCTGCAGCGGGATCGGCTCACGGAAATGGCGTACAAAGAACACCTTGGCGAAGGCGGTACAACCCTGGCTGCCGTGCATCAGCGGCATGCTGCGATTGAACCCCAGGTAGGCCAGTGCCGCCCCCATGGTCTGACTGGCCTTGAGTGGCGCTACCGCCAGCGGCTTTTTGCGCTTATGAATCTTAGCCATGCTTCACCTCCGCCAGCTGCAGTGGTTCGATACTGTCGGAGCGCTCGCCCCAGGGAGCGGGCTCACGCACGGCCTGCCAGATCGGGCTTTCCATGGTCAGCGCCAGCTGACGCACCAGCTCCAGCATCCCCTCGTAACCGGCGTAGCCGAATTCACGTTCCTGGTTGATATCGAGGAAAGGAATCCGGGCCTTGAGCGCGGTATAGAGGTTACGACCACCGGCGATCAGGATATCCGCCTTGTAGTCGTGAACGATCTGGATCAGCTCCTTGGCACCACCCTCCTCGATCATCTTGGTGTCTTCACCCATCAGTTCGCGGATTCGGGCCTTGTCCTCTTCGGTGGACTTCTTGGTGCCGGTAGCAACCACCTTCATACCCAGGTCCTGCAGCGCAGAGATCACCGACCAGGACTTCACACCACCGGTGTAAAGCAGCACACGCTTGCCTTCGAGACGCTCACGCCAGGGCTCCAGCGCGGCGCGGATCCGCTTCTCTTCACGCTCGATCAGGGCCTCGGTGCGCGCAGTCAGATCCGGGTCATTGATCGCTTTGGCAAAGTCACGCAGCGCCTGGGAGGTATCGGTGATGCCGTAGAAGCTGCCCTCGAACCAGGGCACGCCGTACTTATCTTCCATCTTGCGCGCCACGTTCAGCATCGCCTTGGAACAGACCATCATCGTCACTTCCGCCCTGTGCATGGTCTGCACCTCACGGAAGCGCGCATCGCCGGACAGGGTGCAGAGCACACGGATACCCAGCTCGTCGAGCAGCGGCAGCACATGCCAGAACTCGCCGGCGATGTTGTATTCGCCCACCAGGTTCACATCATGAACCTTGATGCCGTCGCGGCGACCGGCCTCGGGCACCGGATCCGGGTCTCGGGTGCCGATCACATGCTTGAACATCGCCTCGCCGGCAATGCGGTTACCCAGGTTCTTGGTGCCGTAGAAACCAGCGCCATCCACCGGTACCACCGGTGTACCCCAGCGTTCGGTGGCGGCCTTGCAGACCGCATCCACATCGTCGCCAATCAGAGCGGGCACGCAGGTGTTGTAAACAAAAATGGCGGAGGGGTTATAACCGTCGATCGCCTGCTTGATGGAGTGGAACAGGCGCTTCTCGCCCCGCCCCATGATCACATCCTGCTCGGTCAGGTCGGTGGTCATACCGATGCGGTACAGCGTCGGCCCACTGGAACGTGTCCCCCGGTTATCCCAGGAGCTACCGGCACAGGCGATGGGGCCGTGGACGATATGCGCCACATCGGCGATCGGCAGCAACGCGATCTGCGCACCGTCAAAAGCACAACCACCGGCAGAAGCACCGGGCTTGGGCTTGGCACAACCGGATTTCTCTTTCTTGTTATGCTCGCAGGCTGGTTCGTCCAGCAGCTCGGCAATATCCTTGGCTTTCATCGGACCCTCCGGTTACACGGCGTGGATAGCTTGCAGACAGGGAGAAAGCATCTGTCCCTTGTCCGTAATCATCCTGCAACCGATATGCCACGGATAAATTATTGATTTTATTGAATAGAGAAACCGAGTAGATGTGAGAAAACCGACAAAGCAACAAGCGTCGTCCGGGTTGGTGCTAATGCGACAAAGGCGGTTATTGCAGGGGCGCTATCAGGCTGTATGCAGATGCCTACAGGTTTCCAAGAAGCGCTTCTCTTGGTCATACTAGGGCAGTAGACTCTCTACCTATCCCACACTTGCTAAAAGGATTTACTGATGGACATCGTTCAATTTCTGCTGAACAACCTGTTCACCGTACCGGTGGCGCTGTTTATCTTTGCGCTGGTACTGCTCAAGTCTTCAGTGATTTTTGTGCCGCAGAACCGCGCCTTCATGATCGAACGCTTCGGTAAATACCGGGCGACCAAAGAGGCGGGGCTCAACTTCCTGGTGCCCTTTATAGACAAGGTGGCAGCGGACCGCTCACTCAAGGAGCAGGCCGTCGATGTACCCCAGCAGGGAGCGATCACCAAGGACAACATCTCGCTGCACGTGGATGGCGTGCTCTACTTCCGCGTTCTGGACCCTTACAAAGCGACCTATGGTGTCGATGACTATGTCTTCGCGGTGACTCAGCTGTCGCAGACCACCATGCGTTCCGAGCTTGGCAAGATGGAACTGGATAAAACCTTTGAGGAGCGCGATGCCCTGAACACCAATATTGTCACCTCCATTAACGAGGCGGCCGGTCCCTGGGGCATCCAGGTGCTGCGTTACGAGATCAAGGACATCATCCCGCCCCAGTCGGTTATGGAGGCGATGGAAGCACAGATGAAAGCGGAGCGTGTGAAGCGCGCCCAGATCCTGGAATCCGAGGGTGACCGTCAGGCGGCGATCAACCGCGCCGAGGGTGAAAAACAGGCGATCGTTCTTGCCGCAGAAGCCGACAAGGCCGAGAAGATACTGCACGCGGAAGGTGAAGCGAGAGCGATCATAGCCGTAGCCGACGCCCAGGCGGAGGCACTGAAGACCGTCGGTGAACAGGCCAACACCGAAGAGGGTCAGAAAGCGATTCAGCTGGACCTGGCCACCAAGGCGATCGAAGCCAAACAGGCGATTGCGAAAGAGTCCTCCATGGTTATCCTGCCGGATAATGCCACGGACGCCAGCTCACTGGTTGCCCAGGCCACGGCCATCATCAATCAGATAAACAAGAGTGCCTGATGGAGCTATTAGCATCGTATCTGATTGAACTGCTTGCCATTCTGGGGCTGGCTCTTCTCGCCATTGAGGTGTGGGTACTGGGAGTCAGCACCCTGGTGCTGCTGTTTGCCGGGATTGCTCTGCTGCTCACCTCGTTATCGATGTATCTGGGCTTGATTCCCGATACCTGGCAGTGGGCGCTGATCGCGACAACAGGGTTTACGGTGCTGACCGGCGCCATTCTCTGGCCGATATTCAAGCGGCTGCAGCAGACCTCCGAGCATAAGGCCGTTACCAGCGACCTGATCGGTCACAGCTTTTACCTGCCTGCCGATACCTCGGTGCAGAACCCGACGAGCTATCGTTTTTCAGGGGTCAGCTGGCAGGTTATCAGCCAGGAAGAACTCAGCAAAGGAACGCTGGTTGAGGTGGTTGATCTGCAGGTTGGTCAGCTGTTCGTCCGGGCTAAACAGCCGGAGTAGTCTGTGACCCCGGAGGTTCACAGACAGGTGAGTCGTTTAGCGATATAACGACTCACCTTCCCTCTTTCGTCTTTTACTGCTCCTACTTCTTTTACTGGCGTCACCGAGTTCAAGCCTCCCCAGCTATGCGTTACCTGCCGCCATGCGCCTTGACCAGGGCATCACATGACCTTTCAGCGGCGATCAAGATGCAGCACCTGGTTCCGCGTAGCCGTGCCTGAAATAGAACCTCTCCAGCTCCTTGCGCTTGGGATATTCGCCGGTAAAGGTTTTCACATACTCAGGTATACGCTTCATCCTCACGTCGAGACTTTCATCGGACTGCATGGAGATATAACCAATCTGGACGAGGTAAATCGTCCGTGCATGCACATCGGCTGCCGTCTGATCAAAACCGTTACGCTGAAACAGGTCACATAGCGCACCAAGCCGCTGCTGATCCGCAAGCTGCACCTCGGCCTGGATCTCCTTCGATTGCAGCGCCCAGCTGCGCATCGCGAACTCGAAACGGGAATCAAACAGGGATTCATCCAGCCAGCAATCGAAAACATTCAGCGTTGCCTCAGCCAGGGACTCGGCATAGGCCTGAGACTGCCTGACGATGCTGCCGGTGTTTTTGTCCTTCCACTTTTGCACCAGTGCATCGAGCAGCTCCTCCCGGTCGCGGAAAAACCAGTAGAAGCTGGTACGCGATAGCTGCAGCTTCTTGCCCAGGGCGGCGATTTTTACCCCTTCTACACCCGACTCAACCAGAATTTCACTGGCCGCATCGAGCCAGAGATCGGCCGATCCACGCCAACCACTGTCATTCGACGTTTGCTTATTCATAGGCACTTTTTCATCCAACCAGAACCGCCAAGTGTACACGGCATAGCCGTAAACGACACTAATGAACAATTAATTGACACTACTGTACATTCTACCTAGGATCGGTCCATCGAATAAAAAATCACCACTTCAAACAGTGGTTTCCACAGCCCATATAACGCCCGACGCCGGAGCCCGATCATGTCCAATGACCCGCTTTTGCAGCCTTATAAAATCAACAACCTGACCCTGCGCAATCGCATTATCATGACGGCCCACGAGCCCGCTTACCCGGAAGACGGTATGCCCAAGGGCCGCTACCGCGCCTACCACGTGGAACGGGCTAAAGGCGGCGTCGCGATGACCATGACGGCTGGCTCCGCTGCGGTGTCGAAAGACAGCCCGCCCGTCTTCAACAACCTGCTGGTCTACAAGGACGAGGTTGTGCCCTGGATGAAGGATCTGACCGATGCCGTTCATGAGCATGGTGCTGCCATCATGATCCAGCTCACTCACCTGGGCCGACGCACACGCTGGGACAAGGGCAACTGGCTTCCGGTGGTGTCTCCGTCCCACCATCGTGAAGCCGCTCACCGGGCCTTCCCCAAGAAGATGGAAGACTGGGATATCGAGCGCATCATCAAGGATTACGCCGATGCCGCCGAGCGCATGAAAGCCGGCGGCATGGACGGTATCGAGCTCCAGGCATACGGTCACCTGATGGACCAGTTCTGGTCACCACTGACCAATGAACTGGATGGCCCCTATGGCGGCTCCCTGGATAACCGCCTGCGTTTCACCTTCGACGTGCTGGGTGAAATCCGCAAACGGGTAGGCCCCGACTTTATCGTCGGCATGCGCTACACCGGTGATGAACTGCTGGAGAACGGCCTGACCCGGGAGGATGGTCTGGAGATCTCCCGTCGTCTCAAGGAAAGCGGCATGGTCGACTTTCTCAACGTGGTGCGCGGACATATAGATACCGATGCCGGGCTGACCGACACCATCCCGATCCAGGGAATGCAGAACAACCCACACCTGGATTTTGCCGGTGAGATTCGTGCTGCCACCGATTTCCCGGTGTTCCACGCCGCCAAGATTTCCGATGTCGCCACAGCCCGCCATGCCATCACGTCAGGCAAGGTCGACCTGGTCGGCATGACCCGTGCCCACATGACCGACCCCCATATCGTGCGCAAGATCATCGACAAACGGGAAGACGAGATTCGCCCCTGTGTCGGCGCCAACTACTGTCTGGACCGTATCTACCAGGGCGGCTCTGCGTACTGCATCCATAACGCGGCGACCGGCCGTGAAGAAACCATGCCCCACGAGATCGCCCAGGCGGAAGGCCGCAAGAAAGTGGTGATCGTCGGCGCTGGCCCCGGCGGCCTGGAAGCGGCCCGTGTGGCTGGCGAGCGCGGCCATGAGGTGGTGGTGTTTGAAGCGGCGAACCAGCCTGGCGGCCAGATACGCCTCACCGCCCAGAGCGAGCGGCGCCGCGAGATGATCTCGATCATCGATTGGCGTATGACGCAGTGTGAACGCCTCGGCGTTCGCTTTCAGTTCAACACCTACGCGGAAATCGAAGAGATCGAAGCGGAAACACCCGATGTGGTTGTCATCGCCACCGGCGGCCTCCCCCATACAGAGGTTTTGTCAGAGGGCAACGAACATCTGATCTCCGCCTGGGACATTATCTCTGGCGACGTAAAACCCGGCAAAAATGTTCTGGTCTATGACGACGCCGGCGACCATGCGGGGCTGCAGGCGGCCGAGATCATCGCCAAGACCGGTGCCAGGGTGGAGATCATGACGCCGGACCGGGCCTTCGCCCCCGAGGTGATGGCGATGAACCTGGTGCCCTACATGCGCACACTGCAAAAGCTGGATACCGCCTTTACCGTGACCTATCGCCTGCAGGCAGTCGAGAAGACAGGCACCGGACTCAAGGCCCATATCGGCAGCGACTACGGCGGCGTCGCACAGCAACGGGAGTTCGATCAGATAATCGTGAACCATGGCGTGGTGCCGATGGATGACCTCTATTTCGACCTGAAACCCGGATCATCCAACCAGGGTGAAATTTCCCACGACCAGCTGCTTGCCGGTCAGCCGCAATCCGTGCAGCGCAATAGCGAGGGCAGCTACCAGCTGTTCCGCATCGGTGATGCCGTGTCCGCGCGAAACACTCATGCTGCCATCTATGACGCCCTGCGTTTAATGAAAGATATCTGAATAGAAGGCCGGTCTGCCGATGGTCCAGATGATCACCGGTAGACCGAACCGCCCCTGAATACCCCGCTTTTGAGAGAAGGTTAAGCGCATGAAAATCCTGGTCGCAGTTAAACGCGTGGTCGATTACAACGTCAAAATCCGGCTTAGAGATGACGGCTCTGGCGTTGAACTCAATAACGTCAAGATGTCGATCAACCCGTTCGACGAGATCGCCGTCGAGGAAGCTATTCGACTGAAAGAGGCCGGCGTCGCCTCCGAAGTGGTGGTGGTTTCCGTCGGCACCAGCAAGTCGGAAGAGACCCTGCGCAGCGCGCTCGCCATGGGCGCCGACCGTGGCGTACTGGTGGATCTGGGCGATGCCGGCATCGAACCCCTGGCAGTGGCCAAGGTACTGAGAAAGGTGGCCGAACAGGAGGACCCGGGGCTGGTGATTCTGGGCAAACAGGCGATCGACGACGACTGCAACCAGACCGGACAGATGCTGGCGTCCCTGCTTGGCTGGGCACAAGGGACCTTCGCCTCTGTGGTTGAGGTGGTCAGCGCCACCAGTGCAAAGGTGACACGTGAGGTGGATGGTGGCCTGCAAAAGGTGCTGCTCAAACTGCCCGCCGTCGTGACAACGGATCTGCGCTTGAACGAGCCACGCTACGCCTCGTTGCCCAACATCATGAAGGCGAAGAAGAAACCGATCGGCAAGCCAACTCTGGCAGAGCTCGGACTCAGCGAAACCGATATCGCCCCGCGGTTGGAGGTGATCGAAACCCGGGCCCCGGAGACACGCTCTGCAGGGGTAAAGGTGACCAGCGTCGCGGAGCTGGTCGACAAACTGAAAAACGAAGCCGGCGTTCTTTAAGCGGGAGGAAAAATCATGACCACACTGTTAATCGCAGATCACGATAACACCAGACTCTCCAGCCATACCGCGAAAGCGCTCACTGCGGCATCGAAACTGGGTGAGGTACACCTGCTTGTTGCCGGCCATGACGTTGCGGCGGTAGCCGATGAAGCGGCACGGTTGGTAGGCGTCAGTAAGGTGCTGGTGGCCGACCACCCGGAATTGAGCCATCAACTGGCCGAATCGCTGGCCAGCACAATACTGGCGCTGGCAAAGGACTATTCCGCCATCGTCGCTGCCGCGACCACAACGGGCAAAAACATCCTGCCCCGTGTGGCCGCACAACTGGACGTGATGCAGCTGTCTGACATTGTCGAGGTGATAGCCGAGGATACCTTCAAGCGCCCAATCTATGCCGGCAATGCAATTCAGACCCTGCGTTCACACGATAAAATCAAGGTCATCACCGTACGCACCGCAAGCTTCGCAAGCGCCCCAATGAAAAGCGCAGCAACGACAGGCGCTACACTCATCGAGCGGATCGACGCCATGACCGGCGAGAAGCTATCCGCCCATGTTGCCGATCAACTGTCGAACTCGGATCGACCGGAACTGGCGTCGGCAAAGATAATCATTTCCGGTGGCCGCGCCCTCGGCTCTGCCGACAAGTTCACTGAGGTGATCCTGCCTGTTGCCGACAAACTCGGTGCCGCGGTGGGTGCATCCCGCGCCGCTGTGGATGCGGGCTTTGCCCCCAACGACTGGCAGGTGGGCCAGACCGGCAAGGTGGTATCGCCTGACCTGTATATCGCCTGCGGTATCTCCGGTGCGATCCAGCACCTGGCGGGCATGAAAGATTCAAAGGTGATTGTGGCCATCAACAGCGACGAGGACGCCCCGATCTCTCAGGTGGCGGATTACCAGCTGGTTGCCGACCTGTTCGAGGCGCTTCCCGAGCTTGAAAAGCAGCTGTAAGTCGAGCGGGAAGACGGGCCATTGAGGCTGCGCCATTAGCTCAAAGCGCGGGGCAGCCTCGGGTCAGGCGTCGGTCTTCGCCAGTCGCGACGCCACCAGATCCCGTACCTCGGGATCGGGATCATCCTTTAACCTCGCCAACGCGCTCAGCGGCGCATCCATCGCCGCCGCCAGACGCACGGTCCAGTCGCTGTCTTTCAACATCGGTACCACGGCCTCGCCCTCCAGGCGATCAGCCACGATGCGGCGCACTTCCGCCTCGGGATCGTGCATCATCAGGCCGAGACTGACCTCCGGCAGGCGACGCGCCACCAGTTTACGGACCTGACGGTCCGGGTCGCGGATCATGCGGAACAACCGCCCTTCCGGCAGTCGCTGGGTGACATAGGCACGTACCAGGTAATCGGAATCGCCGGCGAGCTTTTCCAGATGCTCCACCGGAATCCGGTCGGCCACGGTGATACGGACCTCTCGGTCCTCATCGTTAATCAGCGCCAGCAGCTTTTCGCGCGGCAGACGATAGGCCACGGCACGGCGAACCGCCTCGTCCGGATCACGGATCAGCTTGTCGAGCGCATCCAGCGGCGCGTAACGCACGGCGATGGCACGACGCTCCCAGAAGGAGTCCTGCAGGTAGTAGATCGCCAGATGCGGGTTAACCCGCAAGAACCGGTCGATCTGCCGGCCGCTGTGGGCGGCAACGCAGACATCCCCGGGCACGCAGCGGCCTGTCAGCAGCAGGTCGGCCTTGAAGCGGCAGAAGCGACAATCGGCGACCGGAGTCAGGTCGCCGCCCTGCTCAGTCGTCATCCGCAATCACCTCCGCCAGCACCACGCCGGATGCGCTCTCGGCATCGTTGGATAGCTTTGAGCAGTGGTCGCTGGAGTTCACCAGGTAAAGATTGAAGCTGTCGTACTCTTTCCAGGGCTTGGCGGTTGCGCCGATATCGTCGTCGAAGCACCAGGTAAAGTGATAGTCCGGGTATTTGACCCGAAGATCTGCAATCAGCGGCTCGCCCATTACCTGGGACGCGGCGAACTCAGCGATTTCGTTAAGCGTCGTTTCAGTGATCATGCGAGTTCCTCCTCATCCTGGCGAAAACGTATACGTTCCTCGGCATCGACGCCCATCACCTTGGCGAGCCAGGGCGGCGGATTATTACCGATAACCCCTTTCAGCTCGGCCATCAGCTCGGTCGCTTCACCGCCATCGGGCAGCTTGACCGGATGCAGACCGGCACGCACCACCTTGGCGGCAGCGGGACCGCCAATGGAGACGGTGTAGAGCAGCTGACAGTCTTCGATCAGGCCGGCCCGATAGATGTTTTTGTCCTCTTCATCCGGCGTTTTTCCTGCGCTTCGAATATCCACCAGTCGAACTTCAGCGTCGGATACCTGGTAGATCAGAAAACGGGCACAGGAGCCGAAGTGGCCATCTATTCGGGTGTCATGGTTGGACGCACAGGCGATACGGATGGAGCCCGGCATATCGCCATCCGCATAGGGTTGGATTTCGGGCAGGGCTTCTTCGCCGGCCTCAACGTTAACACCTATGCCTTTCAGCAGGTTAAGCGCGGCTTTCAGGTGCGCCGTATCGATCTCGGCAAGCTCTTCATTGGCCGCGGCCTTTAGCTTGGCGACCTTAAGCCGGCCCAGCTTGGTTGGTGTAATCGGCAGACCCAGCGCCGAGACCAGCACAGTCATCAGGCGTTTCGGGTCTGTGTCGGGAAGCGCCCGGGCGGCAAGCCCGATACGCAGAGCAACTTCGGGGGAAAGTTTATCTGCCATGGCACTGTCCTCTTTATCCGCGCTTGGCGCGCAGGGTGATCGGCAGCTTGGGCGGAGCATCGAGCGGATCGATGTAGTAGCGGGTACCATCGGTCAGCTCGATGGTGCCACCCCAGCTGTCATCTGAAGTGAATTCGATGGAAGAGATCTCGTCTTCCTGGTCCTTCTTGGCGACATACAAAGTCATTTTGCCTTCGTTCTGTCGGATCATTACGTTTGGCATGGGTCTATCCTCTCGGCAGAGAACCGCTTGGTGGAGAAGCCTGCCGCTGCAGAAGCAGACGGCAGGCAGTGTACCGACCTACTACCCCGCTCCTGCGCATCCATGCGCACGCGGGGTACCGTACATCCTGTACGTATTAACGAACCAGGTCGTAGTTGAAGTCGGTGGTCTGCATGCCGCGCGTATCGTCGTCGAGACGATCCAGAACAGCGTTGACGATGGTGGTCAGCATCTGCATAGCGCCTTCGTAACCCAGGGTAGTCTGGCGATGCAGGTGGTGACGGTCGAAGATCGGGAATCCGAGACGGATCAGCGGTACCTCGAACTCCTTGCCCTTGTACAGGGTGTCGCGGGAGATCTCTTTACCGTAGGAGTTACCGATCAGGAAGTCAGGCTTGTTGGTGAAGCACAGGGAACGCATGTGCCACAGGTCCTTGCCGATGTGTACTGTGCTGTCAGCACCATACGGAGAGGAGGCCAGAATCGCTTCCATCTCTTTTCTCCAACGCTTGTTGGCGTGGTTGCAAAGAACATGGATAGGCTCAGCACCCAGCTCCAGCAGGAACTTGGTCAGACCCATGACGAAGTCAGCATCACCGTAGAGAGCGAACTTCTTGCCGTGCAGCCAGGTGTGGGAGTCGGTCATCATGTCGACCAGACGACCACGCTCAAGCTCCAGAGCAGCACCCACCGGCTTGCCAGTGATCTCGGAGACCTTCATCAGGAAGTCATCGGTGTATTCCAGACCCATAGGGATCTTCAGCTTGGGTACTTCATGCTTCCAGGTGTTCTTGACGAACTTCTCGGTTTTCACCAGCTGCCAAGGCTGCAGCATGATGGTATTCAGCGCGTTCGGAGCATCCTTGATCTCGTCCAGGGTAGTACCGCCTTCATACATGCGGAACTGACCGTCGGCCGGAGTATCAAGCACTTCTGATGGATCTGACAGCAGGGTCGCATCGACACCCATGTCAGCCATCATGCGCTTCATGACACGGAAGTTACCCAGGTAGGTTTCGAAGCCCGGCACCAGGTTAAGCTTGCCGCTCTTGCCGACTTCCTTGTCTTCCATGAAGTTCAGCGTGAAGTAGCGAGCGATACCTTCGAACATGTTGTCCCAGCCAGTGGTGTGGCTGCCGACGAAGCTCGGGGTGTGCGCGAACGGAGTCGGGAACTCCTGCTCGATGTGACCTTCCTTCTTGGCGTTGCCGATGAAGGCGTTCAGGTCGTCACCGATAACCTCGGCCATACAGGTGGTGGAAACAGCGATCATTTCCGGCTTGTACAGCGCTTTGGCGTTTTCCAGGCCGTCGAACATGTTTTTCTGGCCACCGAATACCGCCGCGTCTTCAGTCATGGAGTCCGATACGCAGGATACCGGCTCTTTGAAATGACGGTTGAAGTAGGTACGGAAGTAAGCGACGCAACCCTGGGAACCGTGTACGTAAGGCAGGGTCTTTTCAAAACCCAGTGCGCAGAGTACGGAACCGAGCGGCTGACAGGCTTTCGCCGGGTTCACGGTCAGCGCTTCACGCTGGAAGTTCAGTTCCTGGTACTCTTCAGTGGTAGTCCACTGGAACACTTCGTCGATCTTGGCCTGCGGATGCTTCTCTTCGAAGTCATCGCGTTTCCGGGCCAGCATATCCTGGTATTCGTCTTCAAGGAAAAGCGGATAGCTCGGCTTGATATTGTCAACTGACTGACTCATTTCAATCTCTCCTCCCGCGCCACTAATCTGTGAACTGACGGGTTAAAGTGGGTAGTTGGGTTCACGGCCAAGGCCGCGAACCTTTCAGCCAACTCAGGCGCTGGCAGCAACGGCGGAATCTTCTGCCGCTTCAGCTTTCCAGGGAGCCTGCAGCTTTTTCCAGCAGGGGTTGTTCAGGGTCATATCCATGTCACGGGCGAAGATCGCGAAACCGTCGTAGCCGTGGTACGGGCCTGAGTAATCCCAGCTGTGCATCTGACGGAAAGGGATACCCATCTTCTGGAAGATGAATTTCTCTTTGATACCAGAGCCGATCAGGTCAGGCTTAACTTTCTTGACGAACTCTTCGAATTCGTAGCCGGTCACATCATCGTAAAGCAGGGTAGCGTTACCCATTTCCTTGATGGTGCGATCGTAATCGTCGTTGTGCGCGAATTCGTAACCGGTACCAACCACTTCCATACCGAGATCTTCATAGGCACCGATCACGTGACGCGGGCGCAGACCGCCGACGTACAGCATGACGCGCTTGCCTTCGAGACGCGGACGGAACTTGTCGATAACGGCCTGGTACTCGAGCTTGTACTTGGCGATAACCTCTTCCGCTTTCTTCTGGATAGACTCATCGAAGTGGGAAGCGATTTTGCGCAGGGACTCGTCGGTTTTGGTCGGACCGAAGAAGTTGTACTCAACCCAGGGGATGCCGTACTTCTCTTCCATGTGACGAGAGATGTAGTTCATGGAGCGGTAGCAGTGAACCAGGTTCAGCTTGACCTTCGGCGTCAGCTCCATCTCGGCGATGGTGCCGTCACCGGACCACTGAGCCACAACGCGCAGACCCATCTCTTCCAGCAGGATGCGGGAAGACCAGGCGTCACCACCGATGTTGTAGTCACCGATGATCGCCACGTCGTAAGGCGTGGTTTCAAAGCTGTTGTCGTCGTCACGCTTGTCCAGCGCCCAGTCACGCACCGCGTCGTTGGCGATGTGGTGACCCAGGGACTGAGACACGCCACGGAAGCCTTCACAACGAACCGGAACGACGGTCTTGCCGGTGTCTTTGGTGGCTTTCTTGGCTACGGCTTCGATGTCGTCACCGATCAGACCGATCGGGCACTCGGACTGGATGGAAACACCTTTGTTCAGCGGGAACAGGGTTTCGACTTCTTCCAGCAGCTTGGCCAGCTTCTTGTCGCCGCCGAATACGATGTCCTTCTCCTGGAAATCAGAGGTGAAGTTCATGGTAACGAAGGCGTTGATGCCAGTAGTACCGATGTAATAGTTACGACGACCATTACGTGAGTACTGACCGCAGCCGACCGGACCGTGAGAGATGTGGATCATGTCCTTGATAGGACCCCAGACCACACCCTTGGAACCCGCGTAGGCACAACCACGAATGGTCATTACACCCGGCAGGGATTTTTTGTTAGAAGTGATGCACTTCTTGGACTGCTCTACAGACTGATCGTTGGTTGCCAGGTGCTTGGCACGATCTTTCTTGGCTTTTGCAGGATAGACTTCGAGCACTTCATTGATAAGCGCATCGGTCTCTTCACGTGACATGACAGACATGACCTGTCTCCTTTACATGTTGGGTTGCGAACAGAGGCTAATCTGCCCCATGCTCGTCCTCGGAGCGGGCAGCCCCCGGACATACCGGGAGGCCCCCCGTCCTGCCGACAACTTGCAATACCAGACCGAATTACTCTTCAGCCGCAGTCTTACCGATGATGCTGGTGTCTTCCTCGTCCATGATGCCGAACTCCATCAGCAGAGCTTCGAGCTCATCCATGGTTACAGGAGTCGGGATAACCAGCAGCTTGTTGTCTACGACTTTCTGTGCCAGGGCACGGTACTCATCAGCCTGCTTGGCGGCCGGATCGTACTCGATAACGGTCATACGACGGATTTCAGCGCGCTGTACCACGTTGTCACGCGGAACGAAGTGGATCATCTGAGTGCCCAGCTTCGCAGCCAGTGCTTCGATCAGCTCATCTTCGCGGTCAGTCTGACGGCTGTTGCAGATCAGGCCTGCCAGGCGCACGCCACCGGAGTTAGCGTATTTCACGATACCCTTGGAGATGTTGTTGGCTGCGTACATAGCCATCATCTCGCCGGAGCATACGATGTAGATTTCCTGAGCCTTGTTTTCGCGGATCGGCATAGCGAAGCCACCGCATACAACGTCACCCAGTACGTCGTAGAATACGAAGTCGAGATCGTCTTCGTAGGCACCTTCCTCTTCGAGGAAGTTGATAGCGGTGATTACACCGCGGCCGGCGCAACCAACACCCGGCTCAGGACCACCAGACTCGACGCACTTAACTTCGCCGTAGCCGGTTTTCATTACATCTTCAAGTTCCAGGTCTTCCACGGTGCCGGCTTCAGCAGCCATTTCCATGATGGTGTTCTGGGCTTTGGAGTGCAGGATCAGACGGGTAGAGTCTGCTTTCGGGTCACAGCCCACGATCATGACTTTCTTACCCATTTCAGCCAGGGCAGCTACCAGGTTCTGAGTAGTGGTAGACTTACCGATGCCGCCTTTTCCGTAGATTGCACATTGACGCATTGCCATAGTGTTGCTCCTCGTTTCGGACATTGCTTCCGAGCCCAGACTCACAGCCTATTACTGAGTCGCCTCGGCCTTCGTAACTTCCCGCTACTCGTTGCGAAAGCTGTACCAGAATTGGCATGCGAATTTATCTAATTGTTTCTAAAAGGGTTTTCTTTCACCCCCGCCGTGTTGGCACTGTGTAACCCACGACAAATCCCCCGTTGTCTGTCGCAACAACAACAAAAAACCCTGCGCTTTGTCAGGGCTTATACCTCTGTCGACAATGCGACAAACGCCCACATCCATCACGACGTTGGCTTTCATACAGTCGACACTAACTTTAATAATCAACAAGTTATCCGTGGCGTAACTATTGCAGCCTCTCTATATGGCCCACTACGGGCCGCCACTGTCAGAACCCAACATGAAAGGCCCAGCCATGTATAAAGAGCTAATTGAAGGTATTCAGAATGGTAAGATCGTCCCCTACCTCGGGGCCGGTGCACTCAAGGATGTAACCAGTAAACTCGACGGCAGCCCGATCCCCGCAGACAGCGACAGCCTGATCCTGGCGATGAACAACGGCCAGCCGATGGCGCCACGCCTGATGTATGAGTTCCCGCGCGCGGCCATGAGCATGGAGAACAAGAAGGGCCGCAGTTTCGTTACCCGTTTCCTTAACGAAACCTACGGCGAGAAGGAGTGGAGCCGGGGCCAACTGCACGACTGGCTGGCGGACCTGAAGCCCAACTACGTGATCGATGTGAACCGCGACACCCAGCTGCTCGACAGCTACGCAGACACCGAACACAACCTGATCCTGGGCGTGGCAAGAATCATGGCCGGCAACTACCGCTTCAAGATCTTCCATTACGATGGCAGCAGCTATAAAGAGATCGAGCAGAGCGAGGTCAACACCAGCCTGCCGATCCTGTTCAAGCCGCTGGGTGCGCCGAAGCCGGAAGCCAACTACATCGCGGCCGATGCAGACTTTGTCGACTACATTACCGAGCTGATGGGAGGCTTCGCGATCCCCTCTTTCCTGAAGGAGTACCGCGAGAAGAAACAATACCTGTTCCTGGGCATGCGTTTCACCCGCGACACCGAGCGCATGGTGATGAGCGATATCATCTACGCCGCCGACGAACCGGCCGGCTGGGCATTCATCCCTGAGCCCAACGACAAGGAACGTCGCTTCTGCAAACTGAAGAAGATCGAGATTATCGAAGAGGACTGGACCGCGTTGCTGAACACCGAAGCTGCGCGGGCTACTGCCTGATTTATCCCCTGTCCCGGCCTTTACTGGCCGGGACAGGAACCTCTTAAAACGGTCTTATACCGACGCCCTGGCGCCCCAGCTATTTTCCTTTCCCGTTTTATAGAATTTATCGCAGGCTTTTCGGTAGATGGAATATCCGGCGTTGAAATACCCAGTTAGCTATGAAATCTTTAATACGAAGTAGCTGAAAAACCTCAGCCGTATAAATTCCAGCTCAATTTCGAAGGGCTTTAATTCAGTTACTGCATTGGCATGCTTGCACCCATAGATCCAGCAATGAGAATGATTGCCAGTCCCGCCAGCTGCAGAAAAAATGGATTTTTCGCTTCAGACCAATGAAGTATTAAATAGATAATCGAAACGGGCGAGATTATCAGGCACGCCAACCCCCATAAAATACTTGTTCTAAAGGCAGCTATCAGAAATCCAATTCCGCCGATAACAACGATTAAAACGCCAACGAACACCAATATATCCATATATTTAGACCCTGCTATTCAATGCACCTTATATTCAGGATTACCGGGTACTCCAGTCACCCAGGTTTTCTAATATAGATGATGCTGGCAGCTGCCGACAGTCTGGGGTAAAACTCGAGTCAGAGGGACTCGTCGTGATGCAGACGGGATTGCATAGCGGCTCTATGGTCGCATGAAGCATGCAGTAGCAGCTACGCGGTGAAGGTGACTTTGCAGAAACCAGGGGGAAACGGCCGGTTTGTGGCTTAAACCGGCCAACGCTGAAGTTCGCGTTAGTGCGCGGTTTCAGACTGCTCCGACTGGGCAACTCCCATGTACTCCTCGAAGTTGGCGATATAGTCCATCAGGTTGCCGTCATACAGCTTGCGGAAACGGTCGGTGAAGTACTCCACCGCCTTGTCGCGCTTGCCGGAGAGTTCATCGGCACTGGTTACACTGCTGGCGGCGATGTAGGCATTAAAGCGGGCGGCGGCATAGATGAATGCGACACCCATCTTGTGCTCGCCATGCTTGGCGCCCATCTCGTTGGCGATCTCGATCAGCTTGTTGGTGGCTTCAACGAACTCGTCATCAAACAGGTTCTCTTCAGTACTCATCGTGGTTCTCCATCAGTTTTCGCTGGAAGGTGGACTGGCGACCGATCGACAGGTGGCGATGACGGCAGTAGCGACCGGCGGCCAGCAGCATCGCCACACGGGCGATACCGCGCCCTATGCCGCTGCGTTCAGTCAGGCTGGCAAACTGGTCGAGGGCCTGATCGCTGTTTTCATGGGGTATCAGTGCTTTCATGGTGGGCACCTCCGCTTGTCACCGGGCGATCAGCACTCGAGCTGGACCAGGTGTGTGTTTTGCAATTCGGCAAACTGCGCCGGCGTATAAGCCTTGATCGTCAGCGCATGCAGGCGCCCTGTCTTCAGCTGGGTTTGAAACAGCGCAAGGACCGACTTCTGCCGCTGCATCAGGTTCTGCCCTTCGAACGATTCGCTGATGATGGCGAGGGTGAAACTGCACTCTTCACCGCTGACATCGATCTCGGCATCCGGCAGCGCCTGCTGGATGATCGCTTCGATTTCACTGGTCTCCATCAGGCACCTCCCACGGCATCCATCATCGGCTTGAGACTGCCGTCTTCGACCATGGCAACAATCACGTCGCTGCCACCTACCAGCTCACCTTCGATGAACAGCTGCGGATAGGTTGGCCAGTTCGATACGCTGGGCAGCTTTTCGCGGATAAACGGTGCTTCCAGTACGTTGACGAAGGCGTAGCCGGTACCGGTGGTTTTCAGGGCCTCAACCGCGTTGCGCGAAAAGCCGCACTTGGGCTCTTCCGGCGTACCCTTCATGTAGAGAAGGATCGGGTTATCGGCCAGCTGTTTACGGATCTTGTCTTCAGTTGTCATGGTGCGTACCTCAGGTTTATTGGCCTACCGCCTGGCGGTGCGTGGCCATGAGCAGTTTCATGATCTCTCGGCTGCCGGCAACTTCCTGTGCGGAAAAACCGTCCAGCGTTTTAAGCCCTGTGTTGGCGCCGCTGGCCAGCAGAATCTCGACCATTTCGCGACGCGCCGCGGATGCAGCCCAGATCAGTGGCGTGGCGCCGTTGGCATTCTGGTTGTCCACGTCGACACCCTGGCCGATCAACATACCCACCGTAGCCGCATCGCCGGAGCGGATCGCGAACCAGAGCGCGTTGTTACCGTCATCGTTACGTTGATTAACCTCGGCGCCGAGGCCGATCAGCCTGTCGACCTCCGGACTGTCGCCGCGGTGAGCGGCCTGCATCAGCGCCGTCATGCCGTACTCACCTGCCGCATTGGGGTTATCTGCTGTATTCATGCACGCTTCTCCCGGCAAGGTCGATCTGCTGAATTCCTGATACTAGGCATCGGCCACCTCCCGCAGATGGTGGTAGCCGGACATGCCGCTGACCCGCTCATCCTTCAGGCCTTCACCGGCAGCAAAGCCATAAACAACCTGTAATGACTGGTCTTCGATACCGAGTAGCTGGTGCACGCCGTCATCGAAAAAACAGCCGATGCCGGTGCCATTGAGTCCCAATGCCGAGGAGGCCAGGTAAAGGTTCTGCCCCAACATCCCGGCCTCTCGGTAGAGCTGCTGATAGGCGGTCAAACCCTGGTGTTGCAGCGGCGCGTCAAACTCAGCCAGCATCATCAGGGTGACGGCGCTGGAAGCGGCGATCATCTGGTTGCAGCACAACTGCGCTGCAGCCTTGCGGGTATTGGCGGTTTTCAGCTTCAACAACCGCAGCTCAGGGGCGGGATAGACCTCCTGCAGCGCCGGCCAGCGGGTACAAACACTGCGCAGTAGTGCATCACCGGATTCAGAGCGGGGCATCAGGTAAAGCCCCGGTTCCAGCTCTTCCACGTTGTGTACGAACAGCAACAGGTGCACACCAACGGGCTCCAATTGCATGCGGCTGAGGCCCGGCATCAGCGGCCGTAACAGAGCACTGAACTCTTCACACTTGAGCCTTCGATTATTGTCATAGCCCTGCGCACTCCGCCGTTGCAGCACTGTCTGCCTGGCATTCAGTTCTGCGTTGGCAAACTCGGCCATCTCACTCGGTACGCTGACCAGTTGGGCGGACATCTGCGTATCAAACTGCCCCGCCATCGCCTCGCACTCGCGCCAGCGCTGCAGCGGACGTGGTCCCAGACGTGAGGGTGTGCCCTTCCAGTCACCGGACGCCCGGCACTCTTCAGCCAGTTTGGCGATATCCATAACGCTATCGGTCAGCTTTAACAGCAGCTCCGGGTGCTCCGCTTCCACACCCTGGTATTCGGGTCGATCGATACCGCAGATCGTCGCAAGAACGTCCCGATCAGAACCAGCCAGCTCAAACGTCCAGCCTTGCAAAGCCGCCGAGGCCTGACACTGTGCCAGTTGATGTCCGCTATCAAGCAGGCAGTAACGCAGGCTGCGCTCACCGTATTTCCAGGCTTCCCGCTGCAGCACCGAGGTCAGCACCAGGCTAAGACCTGTGACACTGTCTGCTGACAGCTCAAGGCGCTGCTCAAGACAGTGATTCAGCACGTCGTAGTGATAGACCCCAGCAGCCCAATGACTAGAGGCCGGCAGTAACAGATAGATTTCACCCGGGTGCAGGTTGCCGCTGGACGGGTTGGCACGAAGCGACCAGCGATCCGGTCCGAACGCCTTCCAGGCGGTCAGCCCGGCGGCATAGCGCAGAAACTCAGACAGGCTTGCAGGTGTCAGCGCCCGGGGCTCAAGCTGGCCCGAAAACAGGATGCCGGCATCGGCTGCGTCGGCACGATCATCCGGCAACGGCAGCGCAATGCGCGGCGCACCGTCGAAACTGCGAAATACGTTGGGCTGGTCATCCCAGTCCAGTGTTTCCGGCCCCGGCGCATAGCCCTCGAAGCGGTGCTTACTGAGCTCATGATAGGCGCGGAGCTGCTCCATCGCGGACGTTTGGGTATTCGCGGCTAATACGGCCATGGCTACTCCTCCGGTCCGAAGCAGTCGGCATAGGCACTGCACTGATCACAGCTCGGTGCGCGGCAGACATAACCACCGCCACGCTCGCAAAGCTGTTTGTAGAAAAACCGCTTCCACTTCATATCGCGATCATTCAGCGATTTGAGCGCCGGGTAAGCCAGTTGCATCATCTCGCTTAACAGCGAGCGGTCCGGAAAGCCCAGGTCACGCCAGAGGTGATCGCCACCCAGGCAGCCAGTCGCGATGATTAACGACAGCTCTTGAGGTGCACTGGGCACACGGAAGCTTTCCAGCAGCTCGACCAGCTCGACACGTTCGTCATCGCGGATGCGCATCAGCTCTTCGCGCAGTTCCGAACGGGTCTGTATCAGATGCTGTTCCGCCGGATCAGCGGCGATGAGATCGCTATCATCGCTGAAATACCGTTCGACCAGAGCGTCGAACTGCGCCGCCTCCAACCCCAGGTTCAGGGGCAGGCAGCCGATCCCAAGACGGGGACCGAGGATTAGGTGAGCGAGATGACGGTCGGTTTCTCCACCCGCCGCGACCGCCATCAATCGCTCTAACTGGTTCAGTGTCTGCACCGCTGCCATCGCCATCAGGCCGACTCCGCTTTGCACGCGTCAAGCGTGTGGCTCTTGGGACAGGTTTCGATATCCTCATCCGGAAGCCGTTTCAAACCGATCAACTGATCGATCTGCCCGGCATCGAAACCCTGCAGACACTGTCCGCTGACTACCATCAACGGACGTCGAATAAGTAGCGGATCAGCGCACAGCTGCGCCAACACCGCTTCGGGATCCTTCAGATCGAGCGCCAGTTTGCCCGCTTTCAGATCCGGATGACTCTTGTTGATCCAGCCCGACACCTCGGTGCCGAGAAAGGGGCGAAGGCTGTCCGGTGACCACTGGGCGCTGAGCAGGTTGCGGGCATCCAGGGAATGCCCCGCCTCCTGCAGCAGCCGCTTCTGCTTGCGGTTGTTTATGCAACCAGGCTTTTCGTAGAAGATCACCTCAGCCATCGCTTCGCCCCTTATCGTGCCTGGATCTCGGCCATCGCTTTTTCCATCATCTCCGGTGGAATCCCGGTGAGGGAGCCGGCCGGATTCACTGCCTCGCCAGCAGCATCGAGGATCGCGCCTTCGATCGGGCAGATACTCGCGCACTGGGGATCGGCATGATCGCCTTCACACTCGGTGCACTTTTTCGCATCGATCATGAAATGCGGCTTGGCGTCGTAGATTGCGTCTGACGGGCATACATCCACGCAGGCCCAGCAGTTAACGCAGCTTTCGATAATGCTAAGAGACATGCTTACCTCCTCAGGCGGTCATCTGGCTGTCTTCGGACTTGGCTTCATCCAGCTTGCCGGTCTTGATCATCTCTTCGTAGACGTCCATGACCGCTTCCTCGATCGGCTCCATGGCATGCTCGCCGTTCGGCGCGATACCAGCCTCTTCCAGCAGCCCCCAGGGCTCGAAACCGATCTTGGAGCAGAGCACAACCTCGCAGCCCGACAGGGCCCGGATACTGCCGGCCAGCGCACTTTCCTTCTCACCGCAGGTATCGTTACCGATGCAGTACTGATCGACCTTGCGGTGGCTGATAAAGCGCACACCATCGCGCGAGGCTTCGTAGATCAGGAACTCGGTGGCATGACCGAAGTGCTGGTTGATCATGCCGCCACCGCTGGTGGCCACCGCCATCAACACCGGACGGAAGTGCTTGTTGTCCACGGCGGGACCACTGGGCACCTTGACCGCCGCCAGCGCAGCGCGGCGTTTTTCCTTCTCCGCCAGCTCTTCCTCGATACCCTGATGAATAACGGCGCGCTTCTTCATCGCCGCGTCGTAGTCGATATCCATCGCCTCGATCTTGTCGATGGTGAACTCATCACCGCGGTCCTCACCGAGCAGACCCACCGCATCGGCACGGCACTGACGGCAGTGGCGCATCATGTTCATGTCGCCGGAGCAGGCATCCTGCAGGTCCATCAGCTCTTCGTTGCTCGGTCCGCGCTGCCCCATGACACCGTAGAAGGTGCCGTGTTCGGCTTCGGCGATCAGCGGCATCACGTTGTGCAGGAAGGCGCCCTTCTGCTTGACGATGCGGCTGACTTCCTTGAGGTGGTCGTCGTTCACACCCGGAATCATCACCGAGTTCACCTTCACCAGGATGCCGCGTTCCACCAGCATCTCGAGACCCTTCTGCTGACGCTCGATCAGGATCTTGGCGGCCTTCTTGCCGCGGATACGGCGGTTGTTCCAGTAGATCCAGGGGTAGATCTTGGCGCCGATCTCCGGATCCACGGTATTGATGGTGATGGTGACGTGGTCGATGTTGTGCTTGGCCAGCTCTTCCACCGCGTCCGGCAGCGCCAGGCCGTTGGTGGAGACGCAGAGCTTGATATCCGGTGCTTCGGCACTGAGGCGACGGAAGGTCTCAAAGGTGCGATCCAGGTTAGCCAGCGGATCGCCGGGGCCGGCAATACCGAGCACGGTCATCTGCGGGATATTGGCCGCCACCGCCTTGGTTTTCTTCACCGCCTGATCCGGGGTCAAAAGCTCGGATACCACACCCGGGCGCGACTCATTGGCGCAGTCGTACTTGCGGTTGCAGTAGTGGCACTGGATATTGCAGGCCGGCGCTACCGCCACGTGCATACGGGCAAAGTAGTGGTGAGCCTCTTCCGAGTAGCACGGGTGGTTGTGAACCTTCTGTTTGATCTCGTCTGACAGATGTGCCAGCTGATCATCGTTACTGCCGCAGGCACTGGCTGAACAACCGCCTTCAGTGCTCGGACTCTGTTCTTCGTTCAGGACTGTCAACTCCATCGTTTTCACTCCTCTGAGGCCTCAGGGCCGGTTGTCAGTTGCAGATCACCTGCTGACAAGAGAGTTGCAATCGATGGGCCATTCTTTATCTAACTGTTTTAAAAGGATTTATATTGATTTAGGGGAGGATTTTCTTGTGTCTTGTGATACAGACGGCGGGGCATTGTCATATCTACTACATCCGGCTTTGTTAGCCGCCCCCAAAGCGAAACAAGAAAAGAGAAAGCCCCGCCACGGCTGAACCGGTACGGGGCTTAGAGACTTATTGACGACGACTGGATCAGATCTTCTTCACATCGATATTCATGGTCTGGATACGATAGGCGATCTGTCTCGGGGTCATATTGAGCAGGCGTGCCGCCTTGGCCTGTACCCAGCCGGCCTGCTCCAGGGCAGCGACCACCCGCTCCCGCTCATCGAGCCCCGGATCGTCCAGCATCGGAGAAACCTCCGCTGGTGCAGAGGCGACGGCAGAAGACACCGGCATAGTCGCCGGTGTCGCTGCAACCGGCCTTTGCATAGCGATCCCCTGCAGGGACAGGGTCGAGGGTTCGATCGTGCCATCCTCGGTCATGATCGCCGCACGCTCGAGTACGTTTTCCAGTTCGCGTACGTTGCCCGGCCAGTTGTGCCCCACCAGTACGCGGATCGCCGCATCGGTGATGCTGAGTTTACGTCCCTGATTCTTGGAAAGTTTATCCAGCAGGAAGTTACACAGCTCAGGTATATCCGCGTTCCGTTCACGCAGGGCCGGCAGGTTGATCGGCATGATATTGAGGCGGTAGTACAGGTCCTCGCGGAAGTTGCCTTCCCGCACCTCCTGTTCCAGATCCCGGTTGGTCGCCGCAACGATACGCACATTGACCTTGATCGTCTTGTTACCACCGACCCGCTCAAACTCGCCCTCCTGCAGCACACGCAGCAGCTTGGCCTGGAACAGTGGTGATATCTCGCCGATCTCGTCGAGGAACAGGGTGCCACCATCGGCCTGTTCGAAACGCCCCTGGCGCATCTTCACAGCACCTGTGAACGCGCCCTTTTCGTGGCCGAACAGCTCCGACTCCAGCAGGTTTTCCGGCAGCGCGGCACAGTTCAGGCGTACAAAACTGTTGTGCGCCTTGGGCGAGTTGTAGTGAATGGCGCAGGCCACCAGTTCCTTACCGGTACCGGATTCGCCGCGGATCAGCACGGTGGTATCCCATTTGGCGACGCGGCGGATCTGGTCGAACACCTGCTTCATCGGCGTGGTATGACCCACCATCAGGTTCTCGAAACCAAATTTGCCACGCACGGTACGGCGCAGCTCGTCACGCTCGTCGGTGATATTACGCTGCTGGGTCTGTACCTGGGCCAATAGCCGTACCGCCTGGACCACCAGGTTGGCGACCATCTCCATGAAACGGGATTCATCGGCCAGAAACTCTTCCAGCTCCGAAGCGGGCTGGGCACTGAGGACACCGATCACCTCGCCGCTCTGGTCTTTTAGCGGCACGCCGATAAACGGCGCTTCCCAGTCATACAAAGCCAGCCGGTCGAGGAACTTGGGTTCCGAGGATAGCCGCATCAGCACCACCGGGTTACCGCTTTGGAGTATGGTGCCGATAATCCCCTCGCCACGGCGGTAACGGACCGCTGTTTTCGCCTGCTGGACCATCTCGGAGCCACTGTGAACGGCGCTGACGCAGAGCTCACCGAGCTCAGGATCCATCAGCGCCACCAGGCCATGCTTCATGCCGCCTTCGACGTGCAGCACCTTGAGCAGCTCATCGAGACTGGCCTTAAGGTCCAGTGATCGTGTCAGCGTCCGGCACACAATACTGAGAACGCTGAGCTGCCGGTCGAGCAGCTCGGAACGGTTACGCGGGGTAAAAATTCCTTGCATCGTCATAATCGGCTCCTTAGCTGCGGGCTGTTCCCAGGGGTAGATGGACACAGACTCTGCAGCCCTCCTGGTAGAGGGGATCGATATGTACGGTTCCCAGGTGCTCGGCGACGATCTCCTGAACGATGGTCAGGCCCATGCCATAGCCGGCACCCTTGTTGGTATTGGGTTTGGTGCTGAAGAACGGCTCAAATACGCGGGTACGGTTCTCTTCGGATACACCGGGGCCGGTATCGGAGATATTGACGACCACGTCGCCCCCCTCCACCCGGGCCACGATACTCAGCTCCCGGCGCGAGGTACCACTTGAGGCCATCGCTTCTATAGCGTTATCGACGAGCTGCTTGAACAGGCTGTGCAGGCGGCTCTCAAAACCGATCATCGCCGGCATGTGCAGCGGCGGATGCCAATCCACCAGAATGCCGTGCTTGAGCAGATCAGAGGTGGAGAGCTCCAGCACATTGCGCAGCAGCTCGTTCATGTTGATCGAACTCTTTACGCCCGGGGTTTCGTTGGGCAGCGCCTGTTCCAGCTTTTCGCGCGCTTCGTTGCCGGCACCAATCGCCTCACGCAGCGCTCCGATCACCTGCTCCGTCAGCGCACCCTCGTCACCCTTACGCTGTTCCAGCATGCGCACCGCGGCGTTCATCAGGTTCAACGGGCGTTGGAACTGATAGAGCGCGCCGTTAAGTGCCTCGCGCATACTCTGCAGCGCTTCCTCTTCGGCGATCAGCAGCTTGAGCGCATTCATCTGCTCGGCATGCTGACGCCGGCGCAGCTCGGTGACATCGTTGATCACCAGCATCAGGTAACGACGCTCCGGCTGAGCGAAGAAGGAGTCGGCGGTTTCATCGCCGATCTCGATCATGCTGCCATCGATGGAGAACCAGCGCGGCGTGCTGTTTCTGCCGATATCGAGGCGCACCTCGTAATCGCTGAAGCCAACGCCACGCTCACGGATGGTGTCCAGACGCTCGCCCATATCGTCCTGCAGGGCGCGCAGGATCACATGGCTGGGCTCCTGCGGGCACATATCGGTGGCGAGCGTCTTGTAAGCGAGGTTATCGAGGACAATTTTCTCCTCCTCATCAAGCAGTACCATCGCCACGTTGGCGGCGTTGACCGCCTTTTCGATCATCGCCTTCTGGTTCTGCACCCGCTGTTCCAGCGAGTAGAGTTCCGTAACGTCGCGATGCATACCCAGGTAATGGATCGGCTGGTTTTCTTCATCCAGCACCGGCGCAACCATCAGCTCGGCCAGGTAGCGCTTGCCATCCTTACGCCGGTTGACCAGTACGCCAGACCAGGGTTTGAGTTGTTGCAACCGACCCCAGAGTGCGTCGTAAACCAGACGTGGGGTGTTGCGGTTGGAAAGTACCGACTCGTTACGGCCCAGCACTTCGCTGGCCTCATAACCGGTTTCCTTGGTAAAGGCCCGGTTGCTGTAAAGAATATTGGCGTGAAGATCGGTAATCGAGATCGCGACCGGCGAGTGCTCTACTGCCTGAAAAAACACGCTGGCCGGCAGGCCCTGTAACAGCTCACTATTCTCAAGGACAGGAGTCTCATCGGTGATACCTGGCTTCTTCGTTTGCGCCATACGCTAGGCTCCTTTGGTGACGGGATATGCTGAGGAAGCAATTACTGCGCCACCCGACCGATCTCCTATATATAAAGAAAGACCACATAAAAACAGGGGTGAATGTAGCAAGGGCGACACATTAAAGTGCACGCCTGCACCGATCTGTTACAAAACCAACAATGTCGCTATTCACACAGGCGACCGACAAATTACTCCTTTATTTTTCAATCGCTTAACCATGGCACGCTTGGTGCAAATTCCACCCCAGAAGACTATCTGCCTGTCTGGAGGTAAAGCGCGACATGGAACTGATCACCCTGTTTATCGGCACTGTACTCGTGAATAACGTGGTGCTGGTCAAATTCCTCGGCCTGTGTCCGCTGATGGGCGTGTCCAACAAATTCAGTACCGCCACCGGCATGGGGCTGGCCACCACTTTTGTACTCACGCTCTCAAGCGTGTCCAGCTGGCTGATGGAGTACTACCTGCTGGAGCCGCTCGGCCTCCAGTTCCTGCGCATCATCTCGTTCATCCTGGTGGTCGCCGCGGTGGTGCAGTTCACCGAGATGATGGTGAAAAAAACCAGCCCGCTGCTGCACCAGACGCTGGGTATTTTCCTGCCGCTGATCACCACCAATTGCGCCGTGCTCGGCGTGGCGCTGCTCAACGTGCAGGAGGGACTGAGTTTTATCGAGAGCGTGGTCTACGGCTTTGGTGCCTCTATCGGCTTCTCGATGGTGCTGATCATCTTCGCCGGGCTGCGCGAGCGCCTGGCACTGTCGAACGTACCGGCCACCTTCGCCGGCGCACCGGTGGGGCTGGTAACTGCCGGCCTACTGTCGATGATTTTCATGGGGTTTGGCGGACTCGTCTGAGCCCGCCCTCAAAGAGGAGATATTCGCCATGGTAACTGCTGTTGCTGTCCTGACACTTCTTGGCCTGGCTCTGGGCCTGCTGCTTGGCTACGCCGATAAGGTGTTCGCCGTGGAAGAGAACCCACTGGTGAAAGAGGTCGAGTCGATGCTACCCGGCACCCACTGCGGCCAATGCGGGTTCCCTGGCTGCAGCGGCGCTGCCGAGGCGATGGTCGCCGGCGATGCGGAGGTAACCTGCTGTCCGCCGGGCGGCCGCGCACTGGCGCAGTCCCTGGCCGAAAAGCTTGGCGTCGACGCCGACCTGTCTGGTATGGCGTCCGAACCGATGCTGGCGAGTATCGAGGAGTCACTGTGTACCGGCTGCTGCCGCTGTTACCGGGTCTGCCCCACCGACGCGATCATGGGCGCCAACAAGCAGATTCATGTGGTCTTTGCCGATGCCTGTACCGGCTGCGGCAAATGTGTAGACGCCTGTCCGGAAGACTGCATCGCGATGCAGCCCGAGCAGGAAACCCTGGACAACTGGCATTGGCCAAAACCGGCGGCGGCTTAAGTGGCGGAACAAGTGGCGGGATAAGTTATGTTTGGAAAGCTCAAAATCAGAGGTGGCGTTCACGCGGAAGAACGCAAGGAACAGAGCACCGGTTTGCCGATCCATACGCTGGGCATTCCGCCGCTACTGCAGCTGCCGTTGCGACAGCATGCCGGCAGGGCGGCAGATCCGGTGGTCAGCGTCGGCGATCACGTGCTCAAGGGGCAGCTGATCGCCACTTCCACCGGTGACGATGTCTGCGCCTCACTGCATGCGCCGACCTCCGGTATCATCACCGCTATCGGTCCGGTCACGGCTCCGCACCCCTCCAGCCTGACCACCGAGGCAATCAGCATCGAGCCGGACGGCCTGGATAAAAGTCCGCAGCCGGGAGCGGCCATCGATCCGATGCTGCTGTCACCTGCCGAGATCGCAGAGCTTGTCGACCAGGCCGGTATCGTCGGCCTTGGCGGGGCCACCTTTCCCGCAGCGCTGAAGCTAAAGTCCGGCGCGCGTCAGAAGATCGATACACTGATCCTCAACGGCAGCGAGTGCGAACCCTATCTGACCTGCGACGATATGCTGATGCGTGAACGCGCCGAGGGGATCATCTCCGGTGCCCGTCTGATTCAGCGAGCCATCGGTGCCCGCCGCATCGTTGCCGGTATTGAAGACAACAAGCCGGAGGCGATCGCCGCGATGCAGGCGGCCGCAGAAGCATTCGATGACGTGAGTGTACAGGTGATCCCGGCGCGCTACCCGATGGGTTCAGCCAAGCAGCTGATCCACGCGATCATGGGGCAGGAAGTACCCGCCGGTGGGCGCAGTTCCGAGGTCGGCGCCCTGGTCCATAACGTGGCCACCGCCTTTGCGGTGCACCAGGCACTCTATGAGAACCGTCCGTTGATCTCGCGGATTGTCACCCTCTCCGGCCAGTGCATCGACACCCCACGTAATGTGGAGGTGCTGCTTGGCACCCCGGTGAACTGGCTGCTCGAGCATAGCGGCGGGGTGAGCGAACCACCCGCACGTATCGTTATGGGCGGACCGATGATGGGCCAGATTCTGCGCACCCAGGACGTGCCCGTCACCAAGGGAGCCAGCGGCATACTCGCACTGGCAGAGCCGGAGATCAGCAAGACAGAATCCTCCCCCTGCATACGCTGCGGCAGTTGCGTTAACGCCTGCCCGATGGGGCTGGTACCGCTGGAGATGGCTCGCCATTCCAACGCCGAGGATTTCGAGGGCGCTTCCGAGTTTGGCCTTAGCGACTGCATCCTGTGCGGTTCCTGCGCCTACGTCTGCCCTTCCCATATCCCGCTGGTGCACTACTTCCAGTTCGCCAAGGGAGAACTCAGCTCCCAGCGCGAACAGAGCCGGCGTGGCGAGTTGACCAAGTCTCTGTCCGATGCCCGCAAGGCGCGGCTTGAAAAAGAGGCCGCGGAAAAAGCCGCAGCCAAGGCCGCTAAAGCGGCGAAAGCCAAAGCCGCCAAGGAAGCACGCGAAAAGGCCAAGGCTGAAAAGGCCGCGCAGCAAGATAAAGAACAAACCGCTCAGGAACCCCAAGCCAGCGAGGAAAACGGATCATGAACCAACTGGTATCCTCCCCTCACGCCCACAATCGCAGCTCGGTAAAGCAGACCATGCTGCTGGTCTGCGCCGCCCTGCTGCCGGCCACGCTTTACGGGCTGTACCTGTTCGGCTGGCCGGCGATCAACCTGTTTGTACTCTGTCTGGCGACAGCCATCGGCAGTGAAGCCATCTGCCTGAAACTGGGGGGACGCTCTCTTCACTCCTGTATGGACGGTTCCGCGCTATTGTCCGGCTGGCTGATCGCCATGACACTGCCCCCCTGGGCGCCCTGGTGGATCGCCGTGGTGGGAACCCTGTTCGCGGTGGTGATCGGCAAGCATCTCTACGGTGGCCTTGGCCAGAACCTGTTCAACCCGGCGATGCTGGCCCGTGTCGGTCTGCTGATCTCCTTCCCGGTGGAGATGACCACCTGGATAGACGTGACACCGATCACCAGTGCCGACGCACCGGGATTCATTGAAAGCCTCGGTATCACCGCTGGCATCATCCCGATTCCTGACGCCGTCACCGGAGCGACGGCCCTTGGTCACGTTAAAACAGCCCTGACGATGGATATCACCGTGCCCGATGCCATGGCCGAGTCTTACAACGCCGGCAACGCCTTTTTCGGGACGATCCGCGGCAGCCTTGGGGAAACCTCTGCCCTGCTGATTCTGCTCGGCGGCCTGTTTCTACTCTACAAGCGGGTGATCAGCTGGCACATCCCGGTTTCCATGCTTGGCACGCTGATCGTGCTGTCCCTTGTGTTCAGCACGATCAACCCGAACCGGTTCGAGCCGCCGATGTTTCATCTGCTCACCGGCGCGATGATGCTCGGTGCCTTCTTCATCGCGACCGACATGGTGACCTCACCAACCACCGCCACCGGCCAATTGATTTTTGGAGCCGGCATCGGTGCTGTGGCCTTTATTATCCGCAGCTGGGGCTCCTTCCCGGAGGCGGTCGGCTTCGCCGTGCTGTTCATGAATGCGGTAACACCGATCATCGACCGCTACTTCCGGCCCCGTATCTACGGATACACCTACACCGGTAAACCGCTCAACAGCAGCAAGGAGTCATCATGAGCAACGATGGCATGACAACCACGCCGCTCGTCCCCAGCTATACCCGGGGAATCGGCTACCAGGCCGGCCTGCTGGGAGGTATGGCGATGCTGGTCAGTATCATTCTGATGCTGGGCGAGCACGGCACCCGCGAAGATATCCAGGCACGCCTCGAAGAGGATCGCCAGGTGATGCTGGAGCAGGTATTGCCTGCCAGCCTGTTCGACAACAATCCGCTGGCCACGACCACGCAGCTCGAGGGCAACCCCTTTGGCGGCGATCCCACTGTGTTTCTTGCCAGCAAGGAGGGTCAGCTGACCGGCGCCGCCTTTGAGGTGATCGGCCAGGGCTACAGCGGGGATATCGTGATTCTTATCGGTGTCAGCGCCGAAGGCGAGCTCACCGGCGTACGCACCATCGCCCATGCCGAGACACCGGGCCTCGGCGACAAGATCGAGATCGCCAAAAACGACTGGGTCACAAGCTTCAACGGCTTCTCGCTAACCAACCTGTCGGAGAAAGAGTGGGCGGTAAAAAAAGATGGCGGCCGTTTCGACCAGTTTACCGGCGCTACGATCACCCCCCGCGCGGTGGTAGACGCCGTTCATGAGGGGCTGAAAGTATTCAAGCAGCAGCGTGAGCATCTGCAGGCAGCCGCTGCCGACCTATCCAAAGAAGTAAGCACAGAAGCAAGCATGGAGGTGCAGCAATGAGCAGCCCATCCTACAAAGAGATCTGGGCCGAGGGCCTCTGGCACAATAATGTGGTCATGAGCCAGATGCTGGCACTCTGCCCACTGCTGGCGGTGACCACCACGGCCAGTAACGGGCTGGGCATGGGCCTGGCCTCTCTGGTGGTTATGGTGATCTCCAATATGCTGGTCTCGATGATCCGCGGACTGATAACACCCCAGGTGCGTATCCCAGTATTCATCGTTCTGATCGCCGCCATGGTGACCATGGTCGACATGTTCCTGAACGCCTGGATGCACGAGCTGTACAAGGTGCTGGGCCTGTTCATTCCGCTTATTGTCACCAACTGCGCCATTCTTGGCCGTGTCGAAAGCTTTGCGTCCAAACAGCGTGTGCTGCCGTCGATGCTGGATGGCCTGGCCATGGGGGTCGGCTTTACCTGGGTACTGGTGATGCTGGGCGCCCTGCGTGAGTTTTTCGGTGCCGGTACCCTCTTTGCCGATGCCTCGCTGTTGCTGGGTAACTGGGCCTCTGTCATCGAGATGACCGTCTTTCCCGATTATGGCGGTACGCTGTTGCTGATCCTGCCGCCCGGCGCCTTTATCTGCCTGGGGCTGATGCTGGCCGGCAAACGGGTGATCGACAGGGTACTTGAACAGCGCCGCGCGGCGTCTGCCACGGAAGATAACAACGAAGCATCCCTGGAGGGCGCCGTATGAAGGTTGCCGTCGCCTACGCCAGCTCCAGCAAGCAGGAGTGGCTTAACCTGAACATCGGGGACGATTCCACAGTAGAGGATGCCATTATCGAGTCTGGCATTCTGCAACGCTTTCCCGAGATCAACCTCAAAACCCAGAAAATAGGCATCTTCGGCAAGATGACCAAACTCAGTGCCAAACTGGCCGAGGGCGACCGGGTCGAGATCTATCGTAAAATCGTTCGCGTCATGGATGAAGATGACGACGATGATGATGACGACTGATCCTTAACAAGCGCCTGGCCGTTCACTCTTTCGAAAGCGCCGGTTCTCGTCACGCAGGGAGGTCTTGAAGGCTTTCGCAGCATGACGGACCGGCTCTGTTATTGACCCAAACGTCACCCCTTCCTGCTTTCACTTCAGTACAAATCGCGACTAAACTGAGCCATTGATCAGTGGCGCAAGGAAGAGCAGCTCCACCATCCTTCCCCTGTTATCATTCGATCAACTATCTGGGCCTGATTGTCCGGTCGATCATCACCGGCTGCAGTGCCCTCTCAGCCAGGATTACCTGTTTGAGAATCATCTGTCTGTATGAGAAGGGAGTCTTTTAATGACGCTGTCCAAGCAGTTGATGCTACTGATCTCTGCCATGTTCCTGGCAATTTTCGCGATCAACTTTTACACCAGCCTGAACAATATTCGTGGCTACCTGCAGCAGGAATCGGAGATCCACGCGCAGGATACCGCCACATCGCTGGGCCTTTCCCTGAGCCCTTACATCCTCGACGAGGAGGACACCATTCTCTCAACCATGGTGAATACCATCTTCGACCGGGGCTACTACCTGGAAATTCTGCTTGAGAACATCGATGGCAACGAGATCGTCAGGCGTACCAACCCCAAAACCTTTGAAGAGGTGCCGGAGTGGTTCACCGAACTCTTCCCGATGCAGACCGCGACCGCAGAATCCGAGATCGATGCCGGCTGGGTTGTCGGCGGCACTATCTATGTGACCATCCATCCGGGCCTCGGTTATCTCAAGCTCTGGCAGCAAGCGAAAGACTCTCTGCTGTTCGCCGCCATCTGCCTGGTGATTTTTATCGCCCTGCTGTTCCTGATCCTGGGCCTGGTACTGCGCCCCCTGGGCGTCATCAACAAGCTGGCACTGAGTATTGCCGACGGCCATTTCGGCAAGATCGACAAGCTGCCCTGGACCACCGACATCCGTAACGTGGCTCAGTCCATGAACCTGATGTCCGGCAAGATCGAAAAAGTGATCACCAACCTGAACAACCGCCTGGAGGAAACCGGCAAGCGCCTGCGCGTCGATGAGCTGACCGGCCTCGAGACCAAGGCCACCTTTGAGACCGAGATGAAAGAGCGTTTCATGTCGCGTCAGGAGGGTTACCTGTTCATCCTGCGGATCGATGAACTCGGCAAACTGGCGGCGAAACTCAGCTCCGACAAGGTCGATACCTTTATCAAGAGCTTTGTATCCGAAACCCGCCTGGCACTGAAAGATCAGGACATCAACGGCGACTTCATGTACCGCATCGTCGGTGCCGAGTTCATCCTGATCACCGATTGCAAAACGCAGGAGAGCGCGGAGGCACTCTGCAAAGCGATTCTGAAACGGCTGGAAGCTCTGGGCGCTGAATACAACAAGGAGAGCGTGGCCCATATCGGCGGCGTGGCGCTCGATCCTCAGGGCACCACAGCATCCCTGGTGTCTGCGGCCACCGAAGCGTATGAAAAAGCCCGACTCATTGGTCAAAACAGCTTTGCCATCACCCAGTACAGCGAAAACACCCGCAGTATGGACGAATGGAAACAGCTGGTTGGCGAGATCGTCGACAAACGCCAGGTAGAGGTTAATTACGGTGTGAAAGCCTACAGCCTTGCCGAGGGCGAACAGGACAAGCTGGTGCTTGAAGAGGCGATGTCGCAGGTATTTGACGAGAAAGGCGAAGCCCTGCCGATCGGTACCTTTATATCGGTGGCAGAAACCCTGGGCCGGATTCTCGAATTCGACCTGAATATCGTCACCCGGGTGCTTAACCACATCCGCCGCGAGCAGATTCAGCACGACGTTGCGGTAAACCTCTCGTTCACGGCACTGGCCAGTAACGAGTTCCGCACCGAGCTGTATAAGCTGCTCGAAAACAACAAGGATATTGTCAGCCATCTGGTATTCAGTATCACCGCCTACGGCGCCACACGGGATATGAAGTCGTTTGAAAGCTTCATCGACTTTGCTCACCGCAACGGTGCGAAAGTGATTCTCAAGCGTTTCGAGAGCCGCTTTATCCCGATGGATAACCTCAAGCAGTTCCGCCTCGACTATATTCGCCTGGCGCGTATCTACACCGAAAACATCGGCAATGACCCTGAAAAACGGCGTCTGGTCGAAGCGATGAAGGAGCTCGGCGAGCTGCTTAACGTTAACATCCTCGCGGAGTCCGTCGAGACCGACAACGACTACCAGGCAGTACGCGAGATCGGACTGACAGCGGCAAGCCGATGAACGCATCCCTGAAACCCTACCGGCGCCTGGGGCGCCGGGCACTGGGCTGTATCGGCCTGGGACTGGCGCTCAGCCTGAGCGCTCAGTCCAGCTTCGCCAAAGGCCTGGTCGAATTCAGCCCAGCCCTGCTGAATCGGGTCGAGTCCAAGTTCGGCCGAGGTGCCGTCATGCGCCTTAACGCACTCAAAGACCTGGTCGATAACAATCAGACGGTCAGCGAAATGGACAAGGTAAAAGCGGTCAACGACTTCTTTAACCAGGTCCCCTATTACACCGACCCGGTTCACTGGAAGATGAAGGACTACTGGGCCACCCCCTTCGAGAAGCTGACCACCTACGGCGGCGACTGCGAGGACTACGCCATCGGCAAGTACTTCACCCTGCGTGAACTGGGCGTCCCCGATGACCGCATGCGCATCATGTACGTCAAGGCGCTAGACTGGGGCGAAGCCCACATGGTGCTCACCTACTTCCCCAAACCCCGCTCCATCCCGCTGGTGCTGGATAACCTCAAGCCGCAGATCCTGCCCGCCAACCAGCGCAAAGACCTGGTACCGGTCTACAGCTTTAACGCAGACAGCCTCTGGCTGGCGAAGGAACGTGGGGTAGGTAAACGGGTTGGCAGCTCAAGCAAGCTGGGGCTGTGGTCGGATCTGCAGAGGAGGATTGAGAATTAAGGTCAATTAGCTACTTCCAGATAAAAAAATGCCCCTGTTCAGGGGCATTTTTCATTGCTGGACCCTTTCGAGCCCAGCGGTTCTCAACTAAGAGACGGCAACTCAGACGTCAGTCTGGATATGACCGTTTGTGACCAGGTCGCTGATGATATCTGCCTGACTATCGGCTACATTCGCACCGAGATCAGCCAAGGTAGTACCTTCCAGTCGAATCTGCTCAGTAATACCAGAAGAACCATCCGGATTTACGTCGATCACAACTGCACCAGAGTCTTCATAGACGTTGAGGTATGCAGTCAAATCTGTTCCCTCTTCACCCTGCAGCAGATCAGACAGATCAAGCACATCGCTTTCACCATGATCGTTGAAGTCTGTGATGGTATCCACGTCCATGTCACCAACGGTTCCCTGGTCATCTTCGGAGAACAGGAAGATGTCATCGCCCTCTCCACCGATGAGAGTGTGATCACCAACGCCACCAGTCAACACATCGGATCCGGCAGAACCATCCAGGGTACCATCACCCTCCACGGTTACCGCCAGGGTGCCTGATACGCTATCTCCATCAGCATCGGTACCAGTAACACCAAACTCAAGATCTGCAGTACCCGTGTTGGTGAAGGCTCCAACAGAGGTGACGACTATGCCCGTATTGGCATCTACACCACCATAGATAGCGACGTAGCTGATCACGCCCCCGTTGTCGTCTTCAATAACGATAGAGTCACCCTTAACGGTCGTTATAGTGTCCGTACTCAGTACCGACCCATCACTGCCATAGGCAACCCATGTGATTTCACTACCGCTCTTATCAGCCTGAACTGTCACCGAGTTCACCTGCGGCCCATCAAAACTACCGGTAAGATCGATGCCGAAATCATCGGTATCAAAGTCAAGAAGCAAGAGCTCTGTGGGGTTAACCAGCGGGTTTTCTACCCCGTAAGAGTTATTGTTCAGGTTCACTTCACCTTGAGTCAGGGAAGTGACAATGGTGTTAAAATTATCCGTCGTATTGAAGGCAGCGGTGGTGTCCAAATACCCCGATATCAGCACCAAATCCGCATTAGGATCGGTGGCGTCCGGGATGATGTAGCCTGTATTAGGCCCACTACCGAAGGATGAACCCTGGCCAGCCAGTACCTCTTCCGGCGTCGCAATCAGCTGCGGTCCGAAGATTTCGAACTCATAGGTTTGACTGTCCGGATCCAGACGCAGTTCGAAAATGTTGTGCTCAGTACCATCATCGTAGTACGCACGCACCACACCATCGACGCTGGTGTCGTACTGGATCGCGATGCCGTCCGGGAAGGTCACGAGGTTCTGAGACTGGAGGGCAGTCAGATCAAACGTAATGGCATCGATGGTCTGCGCTCCATCCGCCCCGAAGGAGAAGTCGAACAACCCTTTGGCAATGTTACCGATGCTGTTGTCCAGAATAAGCTTCTGGGAACCGTCAAAGACCGGAGAATCATCTTCAACAGTGACCGTGATCGCTGCCGGCAGCGAATCATTGACACCATCCGATGCTATGACAGTTACGCCATTAATCGTCAGGTTATCCTCTTCATCCGCAGTCGCATGATCGATCGGCCCCATCAGCTCACTGCTCCAGTCACCGGTAGCCGAGTCGATGGTCAACACGAGTATTGCCGTGCCTCCGGCGCTACCGGTCAGCACCGTATTATTACTGGAGAAGGTCCAGGTAATACCCACTTGATTGGAGGTATAGGTACCATCAACCGGTTTACCAGAGAAGCTGTAACTAACAGTGTCGCCGTCAGCGTCACTGGCGGTTACAGTGCCTGTGTCATCAAGCGTGCTGTTGGTCGTATCCACGTTACCATCGGTATCCGGGTTCGCACCGGTCAGGCCCTCTTCCGATACAACCGTATTAGTAACAACGGGCTTATCAGGCACCGTATCGTAGCTAAGAATCGTACCTGTAGCTGCTACACCGCCGACCACCAGGTCGTAGAACTCGGGGTCCTCAACGTTGGCATCGGTCGCCGCATCGGTGCTGATGGTGAAGCTGGTCACGCCCGCCGGCACCGTGATGGTACCGTCGCCATTGTTCACCACATTGTCGCTGAACTGCAGGTTGCTCCAGTCCTCCGGCTCGGTGGTGTTGTCGGTCAGGCTGAAGCTGAAGGTCTCGTCATTGACGCTCTCGCCACTCAGGGTCACGGTGTGAACCAGCGTGTTGCCTTCCGCCTTGGTGTCAGAGGTCACGTCTTCAACGGTGATCTCGCTGGCATCGGTAATGGTACCGGTCGCAGCCACACCACCGACCACCAGGTCGTAGAACTCGGGGTCCTCAACGTTGGCATCGGTCGCCGCATCGGTGCTGATGGTGAAGCTGGTCACGCCCGCCGGCACCGTGATGGTACCGTCGCCGTTGTTCACCACATTGTCGCTGAACTGCAGGTTACTCCAGTCCTCCGGCTCGGTGGTGTTGTCGGTCAGGCTGAAGCTGAAGGTCTCGTCATTGACGCTCTCGCCACTCAGGGTCACGGTGTGAACCAGCGTGTTGCCTTCCGCCTTGGTGTCAGAGGTCACGTCTTCAACGGTGATCTCGCTGGCATCGGTAATGGTACCGGTCGCAGCCACACCACCGACCACCAGGTCGTAGAACTCGGGGTCCTCAACGTTGGCATCGGTCGCCGCATCGGTGCTGATGGTGAAGCTGGTCACGCCCGCCGGCACCGTGATGGTACCGTCGCCGTTGTTCACCACATTGTCGCTGAACTGCAGATTACTCCAGTCCTCCGGCTCGGTGGTGTTGTCGGTCAGGCTGAAGCTGAAGGTCTCATCATTGACGCTCTCGCCACTCAGGGTCACGGTGTGAACCAGCGTGTTGCCTTCCGCCTTGGTGTCAGAGGTCACGTCTTCAACGGTGATCTCGCTGGCATCGGTAATGGTACCGGTCGCAGCCACACCGCCGACCACCAGGTCGTAGAACTCGGGGTCCTCAACGTTGGCATCGGTCGCCGCATCGGTGCTGATGGTGAAGCTGGTCACGCCCGCCGGCACCGTGATGGTACCGTCGCCGTTGTTCACCACATTGTCGCTGAACTGCAGGTTGCTCCAGTCCTCCGGCTCGGTGGTGTTGTCGGTCAGGCTGAAGCTGAAGGTCTCGTCATTGACGCTCTCGCCACTCAGGGTCACGGTGTGAACCAGCGTGTTGCCTTCCGCCTTGGTGTCAGAGGTCACGTCTTCAACGGTGATCTCGCTCGCATCGGTAATGGTACCGGTCGCAGCCACACCACCGACCACCAGGTCGTAGAACTCGGGGTCCTCAACGTTGGCATCGGTCGCCGCATCGGTGCTGATGGTGAAGCTGGTCACGCCCGCCGGCACCGTGATGGTACCGTCGCCGTTGTTCACCACATTGTCGCTGAACTGCAGGTTGCTCCAGTCCTCCGGCTCGGTGGTGTTGTCGGTCAGGCTGAAGCTGAAGGTCTCGTCATTGACGCTCTCGCCACTCAGGGTCACGGTGTGAACCAGCGTGTTGCCTTCCGCCTTGGTGTCAGAGGTCACGTCTTCAACGGTGATCTCGCTGGCATCGGTAATGGTACCGGTCGCAGCCACACCACCGACCACCAGGTCGTAGAACTCGGGGTCCTCAACGTTGGCATCGGTCGCCGCATCGGTGCTGATGGTGAAGCTGGTCACGCCCGCCGGCACCGTGATGGTACCGTCGCCGTTGTTCACCACATTGTCGCTGAACTGCAGGTTGCTCCAGTCCTCCGGCTCGGTGGTGTTGTCGGTCAGGCTGAAGCTGAAGGTCTCGTCATTGACGCTCTCGCCACTCAGGGTCACGGTGTGAACCAGCGTGTTGCCTTCCGCCTTGGTGTCAGAGGTCACGTCTTCAACGGTGATCTCGCTGGCATCGGTAATGGTACCGGTCGCAGCCACACCACCGACCACCAGGTCGTAGAACTCGGGGTCCTCAACGTTGGCATCGGTCGCCGCATCGGTGCTGATGGTGAAGCTGGTCACGCCCGCTGGCACCGTGATGGTACCGTCGCCGTTGTTCACCACATTGTCGCTGAACTGCAGGTTACTCCAGTCCTCCGGCTCGGTGGTGTTGTCGGTCAGGCTGAAGCTGAAGGTCTCGTCATTGACGCTCTCGCCACTCAGGGTCACGGTGTGAACCAGCGTGTTGCCTTCCGCCTTGGTGTCAGAGGTCACGTCTTCAACGGTGATCTCGCTGGCATCGGTAATGGTACCGGTCGCAGCCACACCGCCGACCACCAGGTCGTAGAACTCGGGGTCCTCAACGTTGGCATCGGTCGCCGCATCGGTGCTGATGGTGAAGCTGGTCACGCCCGCCGGCACCGTGATGGTACCGTCGCCGTTGTTCACCACATTGTCGCTGAACTGCAGATTACTCCAGTCCTCCGGCTCGGTGGTGTTGTCGGTCAGGCTGAAGCTGAAGGTCTCATCATTGACGCTCTCGCCACTCAGGGTCACGGTGTGAACCAGCGTGTTGCCTTCCGCCTTGGTGTCAGAGGTCACGTCTTCAACGGTGATCTCGCTGGCATCGGTAATGGTACCGGTCGCAGCCACACCGCCGACCACCAGGTCGTAGAACTCGGGGTCCTCAACGTTGGCATCGGTCGCCGCATCGGTGCTGATGGTGAAGCTGGTCACGCCCGCCGGCACCGTGATGGTACCGTCGCCGTTGTTCACCACATTGTCGCTGAACTGCAGGTTGCTCCAGTCCTCCGGCTCGGTGGTGTTGTCGGTCAGGCTGAAGCTGAAGGTCTCGTCATTGACGCTCTCGCCACTCAGGGTCACGGTGTGAACCAGCGTGTTGCCTTCCGCCTTGGTGTCAGAGGTCACGTCTTCAACGGTGATCTCGCTGGCATCGGTAATGGTACCGGTCGCAGCCACACCACCGACCACCAGGTCGTAGAACTCGGGGTCCTCAACGTTGGCATCGGTCGCCGCATCGGTGCTGATGGTGAAGCTGGTCACGCCCGCCGGCACCGTGATGGTACCGTCGCCGTTGTTCACCACATTGTCGCTGAACTGCAGGTTACTCCAGTCCTCCGGCTCGGTGGTGTTGTCGGTCAGGCTGAAGCTGAAGGTCTCGTCATTGACGCTCTCGCCACTCAGGGTCACGGTGTGAACCAGCGTGTTGCCTTCCGCCTTGGTGTCAGAGGTCACGTCTTCAACGGTGATCTCGCTGGCATCGGTAATGGTACCGGTCGCAGCCACACCACCGACCACCAGGTCGTAGAACTCGGGGTCCTCAACGTTGGCATCGGTCGCCGCATCGGTGCTGATGGTGAAGCTGGTCACGCCCGCCGGCACCGTGATGGTACCGTCGCCGTTGTTCACCACATTGTCGCTGAACTGCAGATTACTCCAGTCCTCCGGCTCGGTGGTGTTGTCGGTCAGGCTGAAGCTGAAGGTCTCATCATTGACGCTCTCGCCACTCAGGGTCACGGTGTGAACCAGCGTGTTGCCTTCCGCCTTGGTGTCAGAGGTCACGTCTTCAACGGTGATCTCGCTGGCATCGGTAATGGTACCGGTCGCAGCCACACCGCCGACCACCAGGTCGTAGAACTCGGGGTCCTCAACGTTGGCATCGGTCGCCGCATCGGTGCTGATGGTGAAGCTGGTCACGCCCGCCGGCACCGTGATGGTACCGTCGCCGTTGTTCACCACATTGTCGCTGAACTGCAGGTTGCTCCAGTCCTCCGGCTCGGTGGTGTTGTCGGTCAGGCTGAAGCTGAAGGTCTCGTCATTGACGCTCTCGCCACTCAGGGTCACGGTGTGAACCAGCGTGTTGCCTTCCGCCTTGGTGTCAGAGGTCACGTCTTCAACGGTGATCTCGCTCGCATCGGTAATGGTACCGGTCGCAGCCACACCACCGACCACCAGGTCGTAGAACTCGGGGTCCTCAACGTTGGCATCGGTCGCCGCATCGGTGCTGATGGTGAAGCTGGTCACGCCCGCCGGCACCGTGATGGTACCGTCGCCGTTGTTCACCACATTGTCGCTGAACTGCAGGTTGCTCCAGTCCTCCGGCTCGGTGGTGTTGTCGGTCAGGCTGAAGCTGAAGGTCTCGTCATTGACGCTCTCGCCACTCAGGGTCACGGTGTGAACCAGCGTGTTGCCTTCCGCCTTGGTGTCAGAGGTCACGTCTTCAACGGTGATCTCGCTGGCATCGGTAATGGTACCGGTCGCAGCCACACCACCGACCACCAGGTCGTAGAACTCGGGGTCCTCAACGTTGGCATCGGTCGCCGCATCGGTGCTGATGGTGAAGCTGGTCACGCCCGCCGGCACCGTGATGGTACCGTCGCCGTTGTTCACCACATTGTCGCTGAACTGCAGGTTGCTCCAGTCCTCCGGCTCGGTGGTGTTGTCGGTCAGGCTGAAGCTGAAGGTCTCGTCATTGACGCTCTCGCCACTCAGGGTCACGGTGTGAACCAGCGTGTTGCCTTCCGCCTTGGTGTCAGAGGTCACGTCTTCAACGGTGATCTCGCTGGCATCGGTAATGGTACCGGTCGCAGCCACACCACCGACCACCAGGTCGTAGAACTCGGGGTCCTCAACGTTGGCATCGGTCGCCGCATCGGTGCTGATGGTGAAGCTGGTCACGCCCGCTGGCACCGTGATGGTACCGTCGCCGTTGTTCACCACATTGTCGCTGAACTGCAGGTTACTCCAGTCCTCCGGCTCGGTGGTGTTGTCGGTCAGGCTGAAGCTGAAGGTCTCGTCATTGACGCTCTCGCCACTCAGGGTCACGGTGTGAACCAGCGTGTTGCCTTCCGCCTTGGTGTCAGAGGTCACGTCTTCAACGGTGATCTCGCTGGCATCGGTAATGGTACCGGTCGCAGCCACACCGCCGACCACCAGGTCGTAGAACTCGGGGTCCTCAACGTTGGCATCGGTCGCCGCATCGGTGCTGATGGTGAAGCTGGTCACGCCCGCCGGCACCGTGATGGTACCGTCGCCGTTGTTCACCACATTGTCGCTGAACTGCAGGTTACTCCAGTCTTCCGGCTCGGTGGTGTTGTCGGTCAGGCTGAAGCTGAAGGTCTCGTCATTGACGCTCTCGCCACTCAGGGTCACGGTGTGAACCAGCGTGTTGCCTTCCGCCTTGGTGTCAGAGGTCACTTTTTGTACAACTGTCGTATCGTTATCAATTATGGTGCCTGTAGCTACACCATTCGTTTCCGATATCGCTGCCCCCTCGCTGGGAGCACTCAGGGAAACAGTAAATGTTTCGTCCCCCTCCTCAATCGTATCTGCGGTCGTCTGTACTGTGAATGTTTTGCTGGTTTCACCCGGAGCAAACGTCAGCGTACCGCTGGTGGAAGTGAAATCGTTGGTCGATGCCGTATCACTAGCACCAATACTGGTGGTGAAATCTACTGTCTGATCAAAAGCAGCATCACCTGTCCGAGTAACGGTGAATGTCATTACACCACCTTCTTCGATACTGGCATCAGTAACGCTGAATACAGTGGAGTCGTCATCAATAATCGTGACAGTGCCGCTTGCCGCGTCCGGGTTAACCGTTGCGTTATCTGCACTGAGTATCTGAATACCGAAGGACTCGTCGCCTTCTACCAATAAATCCTGCTCGATATACACGGTAACCGGAATCGAGGTTGTCCCCTGGGGAATTACTACAGTCTGCGGGCCAGTACCGCCGTCATACCAGTCAGTGCCATAGGTGGCATCGCCGCCACCAAGCTGGTAGGTCACGGTAACGTCCTGATCGTACGCTTCGCTCAAAACCAGGTTGAAGGTCACTTCCTTAACATTGCCCGGATCTGAACCTTCAGGGATGTATACGTTGTTACCACTTACAACGACACCATCGTTATTCGGGGTGCCGGGATCGGTAGGATCTGTGGGGTCGGTAGGATCGGTAGGATCGGTAGGATCAGTCGGCGTATCGACGCTGACTTCCACGGATACACTAGGCTGATCCTCAACGATAACACCCTCTTCGCTCTGCGGCTGCTCAACGGTGGAGGATGTGCCGACGGTCGGGTATCCGGCCTCGGGGGTTCCTTCGCCGGCGGTACGGTTTACAACGACGAAGTCAGCGCCTTCATTACCACCAGGGCCTGCGCCTGGAGCGGCACCAGCACCCGGCGCACCGGCTGCGGTTGCTTCACCGACGGCGGTCGGGTCCTGACCCGCCAGGATGGCGGCCTGGATAGCGTCTATACCGGCGAAGGCATCGCCATCGGTGACAGCTTCGCTGGTGTCAAATTCATCTGCGGGGGTGTAGGTGTCGGAAGAAGCAAGCCAGCTCTGGCCGCCTTCAAGGACAACCGGGCCACCGGAGTCCATGGCCACTTCGATACGGGCGTCCGGGCCGGTACGGATAACTTCATCTGCATAGATGAGATCGCCCGCCATCAGGACACGCTCGGAGCCGTCAGCCGCAACAGCAACAACCTGGCCGGATACAACAGTGACTGAACCGACCGCATCACCCAGGTCAGCGGACTGCCCTTCGGTGCCTACACCAGCCTCAGCAGCGATCCAGTTATCACCGGCATTCAACGCAACAGCTTCGCCGTTGGTCAGTGCAATTTCGATTCGGGAGCCTTCAGCGGGGCGTACCACGTCATCTGACATGATTGCGTCACCAAGCGCTAGCGTTCGCTCTTCTCCATCTGCCGACACGGCGACAGCCGTTCCTTCCAGAAACGATACGGAACCAATTACTTCAGACATGACACACCTCCCGAGGACGACGCTCGTCGTAATGTTTACTTCCTATAAAGCATTCAGCTGCTTTGGGCATCACTGGCACAAAACAGGTACACAGACCGTAAAATATCTGTATCTGATGTCAGTAAAGCACTGACCGGAAGGGGAAACACTGTACCGTGGTACAGGGCTGGATGCTTATCTTGAGGTTCGGTGCGGAGGAATACTCAGAAGAAAACCTGAAAGGCCCGGATTCACTGGTACCGACGGCCATCCGGGGGAGAAATCACCTTCAATCGCGGGGTTTGATCCAGGTCACTAAAACGCTCTTTAACGCTCTTCAGCTTAAAAGCCGCATCTCTGCTGATGCGCGGATTGAGCGGTAGTTCATCATCAGCTTCAAGTACAGACAGATCCCAAAGCGCCGCGCCGTCAGCAGAAAGGGGTCAGTTTCAGCCTTGGCTGTTTGCATCCACTTTCAGAGACTGCAAGCGTTGATAAGCTGCCAGCAGTTCGCTGTGGCGGGTAAAGGTGCCCAGCTGCTCGCTGTCGGTTTTGAACTCCTCGAAGATTTCAGCGCCGCGGGACATGGCTACTGCACGCTTGAACAGCGGCTCACCATGAATGCTTGTCAGCAGCTTGCGATAGTTTTTCAGCTCTTTGACCGGATCCAGAGTAATTGAGAGCACCGCTTTCACACAGCGCAGCAACAAAGCGCGCTGCGCTGGCACGGAGTCAGCCCCCAACACTTCCTGGATTGCGTCTATTGCCTCTTCCTGCCGCCCCACCGCAAGCAGCAATAGCAGCCTGAGCTCCCCAACGCTTAAATGCTCCCAAATCGTATCGGGATCGGGAACAAGCCCCAGGAGATCGGCGACAGTGAGCGACTCATCAAAGCCTGCCGCGTCCAGATAGTCCAGCAGCTCCGGGTAGACCTCGGCGTCCAGCTCATTGATACCCAGCAACGGCGCACGCATCTCGATCGCCAGGTTATTGTTTTGTTTTATCAGTTTGTCGACCGGATAGACCTCTGACATGCCCGGTACGATGATCCTGCAGGCATACAGGCCCAGGTGCTCGTAGTCCGCGATGTAGATATCCATATCGACACGATGAATGCGCTGGCTCAGCGCTTCGAACTCCGCCTGACTGTCACCTTCGATATTCCACTCGGTAAATGGATAGTCCGTTTCGATGGACAGAAGGTCCCAGGCTACCTTTCCGGCGGATTCAAAAAAGTGTTTCTCAAGATTCTCGGGCGTGCCCACCTCATCCAGATTGAAGGTCGGTTCACTGAAACCAACCAGCTGGTCCGACTCGCTTCCATTCAAAGCCGAGGTAAAGGCTCGTGCCATCGCCACTTCAAACTTGGGATGCGCGCCAAACACCGCACGACAACCACCATCATCCGGGTTGATCAGTGTCAGATTCACCAGAGGGAACTTGCCGCCCAGGGATGCATCGCGGATCTCCACGGCCAGGCCCCGGGATTTGAGCAGGTCCAGGGTCTCTATAATCTCGGGGTAGCGGCGCAGCACGTATCCGGGTATCCGCGGCAGGCTGATGCCCGTGGAGATAATCGTGCTCTTTATATGCCGTTCAAAAATCTCTGACAGCGCCTGTACCCGTGCTTCCCACTTATTATTACCCGCCGCCATGCCGTTGCTGGCGTACAGGTTGCTAATGATGTTGACCGGAAACCAGACGGTTTCAGCGCTACGCTGACAGACGAAGGGCAAGGCACAGATGCCTCGATCCCAGTTGCTGGAGTTCAGGTCAATCAGATCAGCCGGATCCAGCTCATCGTGAAAGTCGTAATGATCCCGGGTCACCGAATCGAGCAGGCCATCCGGCCAGCGCCCCGCAGCAGGCTCGAACCAGCGTTCGTTGGGATAATGTACGAATTCGCCATGCGCTATCTGTTCACCGAGGTAATAGTCGGAGAAAAAACTATTGGTCGCGGCCCGCTCGAAGAACTCCCCCAACGCACTCGCCAGCGCCGCATCACGGCTGCTCCCTTTACCTCTGGTTGAAAGGGTCGGGCAGTTCCGATCACGGAGGTGTACCGACCAGACATGAGGTACCGGGTTGCGCCATTCCAGCTCTTCAAGCTCGAAGCCCAGTGATTTCAACCTATCTTGCATCTTGACAATTGACTGGTTCAGCGGGGCATCTTTTCCGGATATGAGGGTCATGGGGCCTTGGCTCCTGATCGCGCTTACGATGGATGTAAGTCATTATTTGATCAGGAGATTACACTGCATGAGCCGGTTACGAAAACTTTTAAAATTCTTCCTTGACGCACCCCATCCGCCTCATTAATATACGCGGCCTCGGTTGAGGTGTTCCTCGATAGCTCAGTTGGTAGAGCAGTAGACTGTTAATCTATTGGTCGCTGGTTCGAGTCCAGCTCGAGGAGCCAATCACCTAAATCGAGAACGGGATATTCCTCGATAGCTCAGTTGGTAGAGCAGTAGACTGTTAATCTATTGGTCGCTGGTTCGAGTCCAGCTCGAGGAGCCATCCTGAAGTAGAAAGTCGGAGTGTAGCGCAGTTTGGTAGCGCATCTGGTTTGGGACCAGAGGGTCGGGGGTTCGAATCCCTCCACTCCGACCATCTTCTTCACCTCCCCTCCTGAACCACCCTTTAGATCCAAGCATTCTTATCCGGGTGGATTATTCTGCATGAACGTTCTCGTTATCGGTTACGTCTGGCCTGAACCTGCATCCAGCGCTGCCGGTTACCGTATGCTGGCCCTGCTTGAGGCTTTTCGTCGCCAGAACTGGCAGGTCACCTTTGCCAGCCCCGCCGAGAAGAGCATCCATCGCACCGACCTTCCCGCTCGCGGCATCCAGGAAGTCAGTATCGCCCTTAACTGTTCCAGCTTTGATCTCTTTATCAGCGAACTCCAGCCAGATCTGGTGATGTTCGATCGCTTCATGATGGAGGAGCAGTTTGGTTGGCGGGTGGAAAAACACTGCCCGGATGCTATCCGATTGCTCGACACCGAAGACCTGTCCTGTCTGCGCCACGCTCGTCACCAGGCCAGCAAGCAAAGTGGACAGGTTGAACTCGATGTCCCGGCGGAGCAGCTGTTATCGGAGCATGCCAAACGTGAAGTTGCCGCTATCCTGCGCAGCGACCTGACACTGATGATATCCCGGGCGGAGATCGCTCTGCTTCGGGAGACTTTCAAGGTTGACCCGACACTGCTGCTGGAAAGTCCGTTCATGCAGCCCGCGGTCACATCAGAACAGCAGCAACTCCTGCCCTCTTTTAATGAGCGCCAGCATTTCATTGTCATCGGCAACTTCCGCCATGCGCCTAACTGGGACGCGGTACTCTGGCTGAAGCAGACGATCTGGCCGCTGATACGAGCCCGACTGCCGGAGGCCGAACTGCATATCTACGGCGCCTATCCGCCACCCAAAGCGACACAACTGCACAATCCCAAACAGGGCTTTTTGATCCGCGGCTGGGCGGACGACGTGAACCGCGTGATGCGACAGGCTCGCGTTAATCTGGCCCCGCTGCGCTTTGGCGCTGGCCTCAAGGGCAAACTGGTCGACGCCCTCGCCTGCGGCACCCCCTCTGTGACGACCTCCATCGGCGCCGAAGGCATGGCCGGCGACAATGACTGGCCACAACCGGTAACCGATACGCCCGAGCAGTTCGCCGAGCAGGCAGTTGTGCTTTACACCGATCCCGAACGATGGCTGAGCTATCAGCAGCAGGGCTTTGAGCTGCACAACCGGCGCTTTGACTTTAATCAGCATGCCGATGCCCTGATTGAACGGCTACAACAGCTCCGGTCTGAACTGGACAGCCACCGCCTCGCCAACTTCACCGGCGCAATGCTCAGACACCACAGCATGAAAAGCACCCAGTATATGGCGCAGTGGATCGAGGCCAAGAATCGCGTGCTTGATAAAGCCGATTAACAAATTCAGTGACCAGGCTCGTCAGCGCGGCCCCTCTATCACTTTTTACGCTCTGGACGGCTACGCCGAGGCTCAGCCTATAATGCAGACCGCAAACATCTTTCAGCTGGAGCGGAGCGCGTGCAATGAGCAGATCGATCGGTATTCTTGGCGCCGGACATTTGGCCAGTTATGTGGTCGCGGGCCTTCGCAATGCGGGTGACAAACGCCCGATTCTGGTATCACCACGCGGGATAACAACGGCTGAGCGACTGCGCCGGGACCATGACTGCATTATCGCCCCCGATAATCAAAGCCTGGTCGACCAGTGCGATCTGCTGCTGATCGCCGTCAAGCCCGCCCAGCTTGAAGACCTGCTCTCCAATCTCAGCTTCACCGCCCACCATCTGCTGATCTCCTGCGCTGCCGGTGTACCGCTATCGACATTGAAGTCGCTGGCAGGCTCCGCCGAGGTGGTGCGTACTCTCCCTTTGGCGCCTGCCGAGTTTGCTGCTGGTGTCGTGCCGCTCTACCCAGATCATGACTCGGCCAACGCGCTGCTCTCGCAACTCGGGGAGCTGATCGTATTCGATAGCGAAGACAAGTTCGAGCTGGCTGCGACCGCCGCCTGCATGAACGGCTGGATCTACGATTTTCTTGATCAGCTGACCGACTGGTTTACCGGGCAGGGACTGGACGCAGATCAAGCCCGCGCGCTGGTTACCCATTCGGTTAGTGGTGCTACAGCCCTGGCTTCGGCCCGCCCGGAACTGCCGTTACGGGAGATATGCGACTCCATCGCCACCGAAGGTACCTTCACGAAAGCGGGGCTGGATATGCTCAGGCAGCAGAATGCGATGCAACCCTGGATCGATGCCTGCGCCGCAATCCAGAATGCGCTAAAAAGCGGCAGTTAGCGGCTCACTTTCCGAGCAGCTGCTGCGCCCGCTAACAACCTGGTCATTCGCCATTGCAGCACCCGCGGTTAGATCTGTTATGCTCGGGCGTATACTGGCTGCTCTTCTGAGCAAGGGAGATGGAATTTGAATCAGGTTTGGGCGGGCCTGATGCTGATAAGCATCCTGGTTGCTTCCATACGCTGGGGAACCGGCGACACGGAGGTGTTGGAGAAAGTAGTCGAGAGCAGCTTCGATATGGCGCGCTTATCGGTGGAGATCGCCATCGGCCTGGTGGGGTTACTGGCGCTCTGGTCGGGCTTGTTTCGTATCGCCGAGCAAGCGGGACTGGTCGCTAAAATCAGCCGAGGCCTCACGCCACTGTTCTCCCGGCTGATGCCGGAAGTACCCGCCGGCCATCCTGCGCAAGGCGCCATCACCATGAACCTTGCGGCGAATATGCTGGGACTGGATAACGCCGCCACGCCCCTGGGGATTCGGGCGATGCAGGCACTGCAGCAGCTCAACCCCGTTGCCAATACCGCCAGCAATGCGCAGATCCTGTTCCTGGTACTTAACACCTCCTCGGTCACGCTGCTGCCGGTAACGATCTTCATGTATCGCGCTCAGGCCGGAGCGGCCAGCCCTACCGACGTGTTTATCCCGATACTGCTGGCCACCACGGCATCGACCCTGTCGGGCCTGCTGGCGGTCATGGCGATTCAGAAAATCCGTGTAGATGCTGTCATTCTTGGCTGGCTGGCCGGGTTAGTGGCAGTGATCGCAAGCTTCATATACTGGCTGGGTCAGTTGCCGGTTGAACAGCTCTCACAGGTATCATCCAGCGTCGCCAACGGCCTGTTGCTGCTCATTATCGGGCTGTTTGTAGCTGCCGGACTTATCCGCCGGGTGCGGATCTACGACGAGTTTGTCGAGGGCGCCAAGTCCGGCTTCGAGACCGCGGTTATGCTGATTCCCTACCTGGTCGCCATGCTGGTGGCGATCGGCATGTTCCGCGCCAGCGGTGCCCTGGAGTTATTACTGCAGGGCATCGGCTCCCTGCTCGCAGCTGCCGGCATCACCACCGCTTTCGTCGATGCCCTGCCGGTGGCGTTTATGAAGCCATTCAGTGGCAGCGGCTCACGGGCGATGATGCTGGAAACGATCAACGCCTACGGCGTGGATTCGCTGGCGGGACGCCTCGCCGCAATCATGCAGGGTTCCACTGAAACCACCTTCTATGTACTGACGGTGTATTTCGGTGTCGTCGGCATCACGCGGATGCGCTACGCCCTCTGGGCCGGCTTGCTGTGCGATGCGGTGGGCATAACCACCGCGATTATTGTCGGCATGTGGTTTTTCGCCTGATCCATCAACAGATCAGGTTACCAACCCTTGAATGTCGCTCACACTCAGCAGACCGACAGGCACAGATCCGCCTCGCGGCCCAAACCGAGGCGAATTCGCAATATCTCCAGTTGCAGGTCGAACCCCGCGATATCACGGGTGCGCACCACGTCCTCGGAGAGCGTATATGACCGCCCCGTCCGGTACGCCTCTTCAAGCGCATCGATTTTATTAAGTGCTCGAATCTGAGCCTGCAAGGCAGCAACCTGATGATCAATCCGCCCCACTCCCTGATCATAAAGCCCTATTGCAACAGCATTTATCGAAACCAGCAGCGCTGTCAGCGCTACCAAGGGGCCCAAAGCCCGACACGTTATATCAAACATGAAACACCTCCAGAAAACCTGACGGTTAACGAACCAGAGGTGAGGCTGGTAATTCAAAATCAAATCAACAGCTTAATAACTTAATCTTAGATGATCGGCCTTCACCCGCCATGCACGGAGAAAAACCCTACAATTACCGAGCCACTTTCAAAATTAATAAAGATTAAAACGCACTTACGTTAGCACTAAAGAATTAGCTGACGGTGCATTTCGGCATCCTGGGCATCCTGGGCATCACGCGGATGCGTTACGCCCTGTACACTCTTCAAGCGTATCGGTCTTATCGAGTGCTGGAATCTGAACCGGCAAAGCAGCAATCTGAATGATGTCCGTCGCGAACGGACAACTGGCGGCTACGCCCTATTCGGCCAGGCTTGATATCCAAAGAAAACAGCTGCCGCGTTATAAAAGCCTGCTCTGACCAGGCACAGGAACCGGGCCGCGATAACTTAGACCGCATAGAATGTCGGTTCGAGCTACCCCATAGAGCCTATTTTCAGATGTCTCTGTAGTGCGACAGTAAACCCGGCGCAAACAAAATTCTTCTCTGAGGGTAGCTTTTCGCTTGTAGCAAGACGCCTCTGGGCTAGAATATTATTGCCTCGTGTATCATAAACAAAACAGGTTTTATCGCCGGCGACAAGCATGAGAGACCGGCGGGTAAAGGAGAACCCAACGATGTCCCCAGCAAAAAACCTATGCCTGTCACTGGCTTTGCTGACGCTACCCATGCTGTCTTTCGCGGAATCGATCGCGACCATCAAAACCCTCGAGGGCGATGTCTCAGTAATCCGCAATGGCGAAACCCTGAGCGCCCAGCTCGGCGCACGCGTCAATGAACTGGACCGTATTATCACCAGTAAATCCGGCAGCATCGGCCTGCTGTTCGATGATGACACCCGCCTCGGTGCAGGCCCCAACTCTGCCCTGTCACTGGATAATTTCGCCTTCGACGATAGAAGCAACGACGGCAACCTGGATGTGAAGGTCAATAGCGGCTCCCTGGCAATGATTGCCGGCAAACTGGTCGAAAAACGCCCCGGTGCCGTCAAGGTTCAAACGCCTACCGCCATCCTTGAGGTTCCTGATACCGAGTTTGCCATCAAGGTAGCCAACCCGCTTGATAAGGAAATTGCAGAATGAGCCGATCAGCCAAACTGCTTGGATCCACGATTCTGCTGTCCACCCTGACCGGGTGCACCGTTTATAGTGGCGCTGTAAATACCTTCGGTCCGGACACGCCAACCTCTGACCTGGCTGCCAACGATGGCGGCGAAATTCTTCTTTCCAGCGAACCACCACCGTTCTGTCCTGCACTGCCAGGCGATGCAGCCGACGCACTGCCGCCTGCACCTATCTACTCCCTGATCTACTTCAATTTTGATTCCGACGTAATGACAGATGCCTCACAGCAGGAAGCCCAGCGCCTTTACCAGGCGGTACTGGAGCGCGCGGCACCTGAAGTGATCGTCACCGGTCATACGGACACCTCTGGCTCCAAACCTCTCAACCAGGCACTGGGCCAGCGCCGCGCAGACGCAGTTCGTGAGGACCTCATCGAGATCGGGGTGGACGCGGATACCATCACCACCAGGTCGCTCGGCGAGACTCAGCCACTGATAGATACGGGTGATGGTGTTCGAGAGGAACGGAACCGCCGTGTCGAAATTAACTTACGCTAACTGAATTCAAGGCCAACCTATGGACAAGCAAAGGATGCGCAAGGCACTGGTAGTAGCTCTGGCTGGCGCGACTCTTGGGATCGTTTCGCCGTTAACTCAGGCGCAAACGATCGATGAGGCGATCACGGAAACCATGGAAACCAATCCACTGGTTCTGTTCGATGCCACTCGACGCCTGACGGACGAGCAACAGGTAAAAATCGCGAAAAGCGGGTACTACCCGAAAGCCGACCTGCTGCTTGGCTACGGCTACGAATGGACTGATAACGCCGGCACAGCCCCTGACAGCGAAGACATGAACCGGCGCGAGGCAACGCTGAGCGCCAGTCAGATGCTCTATGACGGCTACGCCACCAAGAGCCGCGTCGATGCAGCGGAATCAACCGCTTCATCTTCGGCCCTGGCCCTGCTGGCAACGTCAGAAGACACGGCACTGAGTGTCACACGGGTGTACCTCGATGTACTGCGCTACCAGCAATTGCTCGATTTGACCAACGAAAACCTGGAAGCGCACCGGGACACCTACAACAGTATCAAGCGTCGCTTCGATTCGGGTTTCGGCTCCGAATCCGACCTGCAGCAGGCAGAAGCGCGCCTGGCACTGGCGTCATCAAACAAGGTTGTTGCGGATGGCAACCTGTGGGAAGCGGAAATCAACTTCGAGCGTGTGGTCGGCCACCCGCCGGAGGATCTGCAGATGCCCACCGACAAGTGCTGTACTTACCTGCCGTCTACACCTGAAGACGCCGTTGCCATCGCTCTGACCGAACACCCGGCCCTGCTGGCCGCGATCGCCCGGCATGAATCAGCGCTGGCACAGGAAAACGTCGCACGCTCCGCCTTCCACCCGACGCTGCACCTGGAACTCAGCGCCAGCTCCAATCACGGTGTTGATGCCTCCGACTTCCGAGAAGACGAAGCACTGGCGATGCTCAGGGCACGGTACAACGCTTACAACGGTGGTGCCGACAGCGCCCGTGTCAAACAGCTCGAGCATCTGAGCAAGGCACAGCGGGCATCCGCCATCGCGGTACAGCGTGAGCTGAAAGCCAACGCCCGCTCCTCCTGGAACAAGCTGAACAACATCTATCAGCAGCAGGAACAGCTGGAGAGACACTCGCTGTCAGCCGACGAGACCCGTAAAGCCTACTGGCGTCAGTTTGAGATTGGGCAGCGCACCCTGCTTGACCTGCTCGACTCAGAGAACGAGTACTTCACTGCTCGCTCCGACGAGATTAACGGCATGTTCGACGAATGGTACGCCCGTTATCGTCTGCTTGCCCATGTTGGCAAGTTGATGGAAGCGATGGAAGTTTCACCGGACTTCGAGAAGGTCAGCCTGGCTGCTGCCCAGTAAACCTGAGCGCTGCCCTGCCCGGGGCAGCGCCAATCACCCCCTGCCTTTAAACCCGGTTCAACCTGCCGGCCCGCCCTTCAGCTTTCCGCTGAATAATTGACGTTTTTTGTCAGCATTAAGTATATTGGTCCAACTAATCGTGCTGACAACAGTTTCCCCGGCAATCGCCAATGCTTAAGCGCTGAATAGCTTAAACCGATGGTTGCTTAAACCCTGATTCGCTTAAACCCTTAGCTGTCTGACTCTCTTGCGGCTCTTATCAGGAGTTCGGTAGACGCGGCCTGCACCCTCTTTATCCGATCTGCAGTAAATCACCGGCTCCTCACCCTGCGCAAACGGGTGATCAGGCTATCCGCAGCTACCGACCCGGAAACACTGACACGCCACAGAACACGCCCAAAGCTTCCAGCGCCACCGACAGAGAACAATATGAGCACCGCGAACACCCAGACCGTCGATCAATCCGACCTTGTGACCTTGCTGCCCGGCATCGTACTGGTTTCGATACTGCCACTTAGCACCCTGGCGGCACTCACCGGGCAAATCCCCGGCTACCTGGCCGGCATTCCCGCCTGGATCGCCCTGGCCCTGTTGTTACGCCATCAGCAGCGCGGACAGAGAACACAGCGCATCCTGTTACTGGCGGTCGGCGTGCTCGCTCTGGTAACCAGCCTGCTTATCGGCGGCGATGGAGCTGGTTACCTGCTCAAGGCTCTGGAAGCCAATCAGATGATTATCGCCATGCTGGTCGCCGTCAGCTTCCTGCGCCTGGTTACGTTGAGCGGCCTGGAAACTGATGAACAGCTGCCGCCCGGCGCGCGTGCCCTCAACGCCACCCTTTTTGGCGGTCACCTGATCGGCTCGGTGATCAATATGTCGTCGGTGATGATTCTGGGTGACAGGCTCAGCGCACAGAGACCGCTGACTCCGTTACAGGGCCTGACGCTGCTGCGCAGCTTCGGCAACTGTGCCGTCTGGTCGCCCTTTTTCGCAGCGATGGGCGTGGTACTGATCAGCGCTCCGGGCGCCAGCCTGAGCACACTGGTACTCTACGGTATACCCGTGGCAGTCATCGGCCTGCTGCTCACCAGCTGGCAGATAGCCCGTCACCCTGAGGTCGCGGAAACACCAGGCTACCCGCTGCACCTGGGAGCACTGTGGATTCCAACCTTTCTGGCGGTACTGGTAATTATTGCCCACCAGCTCTGGCCTGACGTGTCGGTGATCACGCTGGTAACTCTGCTATCCCTGCTGTTTACCCTGCTCTGGTTGCCGGTAAAAAGCGGTCGCAGTGCTCCCGGCATTCTGGCAACACATGTGCGCCACGGACTACCGCGCTTGGGAGGTGAAGTCACCCTGTTTGTGGCCGCCGCCGTGCTGGCCGCCGGTATCGGTGCCCTGCTTCTGTCCCTGGATATCCGCCTGGCGCCGGCTCACTTTGGCCTGGTGGCAGCCTGCAGCACACTGGCCGTGATGATCGGCCTGGCAATGATCGGCATGCACCCGGTCACCAGTGTGGTACTGGCGGGCAGCATACTGATGCCAAGCGTCGATGACCCCGACCTGCTGGGCATCACCCTGTTGCTGAGCTGGTCACTTGGCGTCAGCCTGTCACCCTTTTCCGGTGTTCAGATCAGCCTGCAGTCGCGCTACGGTATCGGCGCCCTGACGCTGCTGAAGCTGAACCGCTTCTACGCCCCGGCCATGCTCGCCATCGGCTTTGCAACGCTGGCGATCTATACCCATCTCCACGGCGCCTGAACAGGCGGGCAAAACAACCCCTATGGGCGACACCAAACTCGCTCACCCTGCGCCGCCTCTATTCGAGCCTGCCTGCCCGGATCAACAGATCCGCGGCAGTTGCTCGCCGTTGAGCCAGTCCACCATGCGGTTGCCGCCAAACAGGGTTTCCATCTGCACAAAGCGGTGGCTGTCCTCCACCACCTGACCAATAATCGCCGCACCCTGTCCCTGGGGATGGTCACGCATCACCGCCAGCAGCTGCTCGGCTTTCTCCGCCGGACAGATAGCGATCAGCTTGCCCTCATTGGCCACGTAAAGCGGATCCAGACCAAGAAACTCGCAGGCCGCCCGCACCGGCTCACGCACCGGAATGCGCCGCTCCTGCAGCTGCATACCCACGCCGGACTGCTGAGCCAGCTCATTCAGCGTGTTTGCCAGTCCACCCCGGGTCGGGTCACGCATACAGCGGATCTCAGGCACCTGTTCCACCATGCTTGCCACCAGTCTGTGCAGCGCCTGGGAATCCGAGCAGATATCCGACGCAAACCCCAGGCTTTCACGCAGGGACAGAATCGTGACACCGTGATCACCGATGGGACCGGAAAGCAAAATCGCATCGCCCGGTCTTGCCTGGTCACCGGACAACGCCAGATGAGACGGAACCACGCCGATACCGGTAGTCGTAATGAATACGCCATCGCCCTTGCCCCGCTCCACCACTTTGGTATCGCCGGTTACGATCGGTACGTCCGCCTGCTTTGACGCCTGCGCCATGGAATAAACAATGCGCTTGAGGTCCGCCAACGGAAAGCCCTCTTCCAGGATAAAACCGGCGGACAGGTAACAGGGCGTCGCGCCAGACATGGCCAGGTCGTTGATGGTGCCGTGAACCGACAGCGAACCTATATCACCACCAGGGAAAAACAGCGGCGATACCACATGGCTGTCGGTGGCCATCACCACCTTTCCCGTTGGCAGGCTGAACCGGGCCTGATCGTTACCCTGCGCCAGCCATTCATTATCAAAGGCAGGGGCAAAGAGCTGATCAATCAGTTCGGCCATGGCGCGACCGCCGCTGCCGTGAACCATCTCGACCCGTCCATTGGCGAAATTCAGACGACTCATGCGCTGGACTCCCCGACCGGGATACGCCGCTGGGTGTGACGGCCATAACTGTAGTAGGCGGCGCAGGCGCCTTCGGACGAGACCATGCAGGAACCCAGCGGGTTATCCGGCGTACAGGGGTCGCCGAACAGTTTGCAGTCACGGGGGTTTTTCGCGCCGCGCAGGATCGCCGGACACTCGCAGGCCCTGTTCTCGCGCCCGTAAAGCTGTTCCACCGAGAACCGTTTTTCGGCATCAAACTCAGCATAGTCATCGCGGATCTGCAGTGCGCTCTCCGGAATATCACCCAGGCCGCGCCACTCAAAGCTGGACCTTAACGCCAATACCCGATTCACCGCCTCCTGCGCTTTTAGGTTGCCTCCGCGGGTCACTGCACGGGTAAACTCGTTCTCAACCTCGGCGCGACCCTCATTGAGCTGGCGGATCAGCATCAGGATCGCCTGCAGAACATCCAGCGGCTCGAAGCCAGCGATAACCACCGGCTTGTTATACCGTTCAGGAAAAGGTTCATAGGGTGCCGATCCGATCACCGTGCTGACATGGGCCGGGCCGATAAAGCCATCCAGCTCCAGGGCACCATTCTCAGCCTCCGGCGTATTCAGAATCGCATGCATCGCTGCCGGTGTGAGGACGTGGTTACAGAACACGGAGAAGTTGGTCAGCCCCAGCTTTTTCGCCTGCTCGATCACCAGCGCCGTGGGCGGCGTGGTGGTCTCAAAGCCGATTGCGAAGAAAACCACCTGTTTATCGGGATGCTCGCGCGCTATCTTCAGCGCATCGGCGGGAGAGTAAAGTATGCGTACATCGGTACCCTCGGCACGTACCTTCATCAAGCTCTCCCGCCCTGAGCCCGGTACGCGCAGCATATCTCCGTAGGTACAGAGAATGACCTCCTCACGGCGCGCCAGCGCAATCGCCATATCCAGACGACCAATCGGCAGCACGCAGACCGGGCAGCCCGGACCATGGATAAGGCGCACGTTATCAGGCAGCAGGCCGGGTATTCCATAACGGAAAATCGCATGGGTATGGCCGCCGCAGAACTCCATCAGGTTATAACGACGCTCGGGGGTCGCCTGTTTAGCGATCTGCCCGGCGATGGCGCGGGCTTTTTCCGCATCGCGAAACTCGTCGACGTACTTCATACCGAGTCCTCCCCGGTCTCAGCCTCATCGCAAACGTCCTGCAACTGACCGAGTTCTGCAAACAGCGCCAGGGTTCTCTCTGCCTCCTGCGGATCAAGCTTGTTCAGGGCGTAGCCCACGTGCAGGATCACGTAATCTCCCACGGACAGGTCATCGACCAGTGCCACGTTGATCTCCTTGCGCAGGCCGCCAATATCGGCCAGAGCACGCTCCTCGTCGATCAACTCTTCAATCCTTACCGGAATGGCCAGGCACATATCACTTACCTCGGTTACAGCTGTAATTATCGGTTTGTGTTATCAAGTTTCATTCTTACCACCCAGGCCTGGCCCAGGCTGATCGCGGCATCGTTACAGGGTAGTTGCTGCGGCAGAAGCACCTTGAGCCCCTCGCCTTCAAGCCGGCTGCGCAGGCCATCACGCAGCGCCAGGTTCAGAAAGCAGCCTCCGCCCAAAGCGACCCGTTGCAGCCTCTGCTGCGCAGCGGCCTGCAGCACCCAGTCGGTGAGTGCTGTTACCAGCGTAGCCTGAAACCGGCAGGCGCCTGCCGCAACGCTGTTTTCATCGGTCAGCGACGCGAGCAGCGGCGTCAGATCCAGCCGGAGCCCTCCGGCCTGCTCCTCTATGCGATAACAGGACTCGTCGATGCCATCGGCTGTTGCTTGCGCCGCCAGCGCTTCCAGCTGCATGGGCGCCTGCGCCTCGTAGCTCTGGCGCCGGCAGATACCCAGGATGCCCGCCGCCGCATCGAACAGCCGCCCCAGGCTGGACGTGGGCGGGCAGTGGGTTCCCCGCTCCAGCATCCGCATCAGCGGCGCTACTGCCGGTTCATCTGCAAAGCGTTCGGGAATCTCCTGCGCCCGCCCCAGGCTATGCAATACGCCAGCGGCCAGACGCCAGGGCTCCCGGGCGGCACGGTCGCCACCGGGCAGAAGAATCGGCGCGAGTTCGCCAAGCTGTGTAAACCCGCCGGCATCGACCCGTAGCAGCTCGCCACCGCGTAGCTGACCATCACTACCGAGCCCGACGCCATCCAGGGCCAGCCCCAGCACCGGCTCGATCAGCTGGTGTTCCGCCATCACCGCCGCTATGTGCGCATGATGGTGCTGCACCGGGTGTAACGGGAGTCCCTGCTCGTCGGCAAGGGTTCGCGCCAGACGGCTGGCATAGAAGTCCGGATGCAGATCACAGGCGATATGCGCGGGAGAGATCTCAAGCAGGTTAGTCAGCTCGGAGACCGTCTGCTCCAGCGTACGGCAGTTATCCGCATTATCCAGATCACCGATATGCGGCGACAGAAAAGCGTTGCTGCCACGCGTCATACAGAGCGTATTCTTGAGATAGGCCCCCAGTGCCAGCACCGGCGCTCCCTCACCGGCAAACGGCAGGCATAACGGCGCTATCCCCCGCCCAGCCCGGATAAGCGCTGCTGGTTCTGATGTAGCGTTATAAACCGAGTCATCGCAGCGATGCTCGATCTCTCGGTCATGCAGCAGCATCAGGTCGGCGATGCCGTCGAGCTTGCTCCGCGCCTCATCGTTGCCGGTAATCAACGGTTCACCGCTGCGATTGGCGCTGGTCATCACCAGAACCAGCGGATGATTTTTATCCAGCCAGCCGGTGCCTGCTGGCCGACCGGCCGCTTCGTGGAACAGCAGCCAGTGCAGCGGCGTGTGCGGCAGCATCACACCGTAACGATCCAGCCCCGGCGCAACCGCATCCGGCAGTGCCGCCGGATGTCGCTTAGGCTGCAGCACCACCGGTGCCGCCGATGAGGTCAGCAGCGCCCGCCCGGTAGCAGTCAGCTCGACCAGAGGCTCAAGCGATCCGAGGTTCAACGCCATCAGCGCAAAGGGTTTGTCAGGCCGGCCTTTTCGCTGCCTCAAGCGTTGCAACGCCCTGGCATTGCGGGCGTCACACACCAGGTGGAAGCCGCCAATACCGCGTATGGCCAGAATCTCTCCACACTCCAGGGCAGCGACGGCCAGCATCAGCGGATCCCCTTCGACCACAGAGCCAGTGCTGCTCTCGGCCCAGAGACGCGGGCCACAGTCAGCGCAGGCGTTGGGTTGGGCATGGAAACGACGATGTTGCGGATTGCGGTACTCGGCAAGGCAGCGGGGGCACTGTTCGAACTGCGCCATGCTGGTATTGGCCCGGTCGTAAGGCAAGCGCCGGATCAGCGAATAACGCGGCCCGCAGTGGGTGCAATTGATGAATGGATAGCGGTAGCGGCGGTTGCCGGAGTCAAACAGCTCCTGCAGGCAGGCGGTACAGACGGCGGCATCGGGCGTAACTGGCAGATCCAGTGCCATCGCAAGGCTTTCGCTGTCGGTGATCTGAAACTGATTCGGCCGACCGGCGGCGCTCAGGGGCTCTTCGTCGAGGCGCTCGATCCGCGCCAGCGGCGGCAGTTCGTTCCTCAGGCGTATACGGAAATTCTCCAGCGCCGCAGCATCGCCCCAAAGGTCGATACACACGCCCTGGCCGGTATTGCGTACCTGGCCGCCAAGCGCCAGCGATGTGGCAAGCCGATGCACAAAGGGGCGAAACCCGACCCCCTGCACCTGACCACTGACACGCAAGCGCAGGCCCTGCATCACTGGCTCTCCAGCCCATGACGTTCGAGCTTGGCTCTTAGCAATACGCGGAAGCGTTCCGGATCCCGCGCCGCCCGACTGTTGATCGAACGATAACGAATAAGGGGTTCCAGCGAACGCACCTCAGCATCAACGCAGAGTACGCTGGGGCGCGGCTGATAGTGCATGGTTTTGCCTCCGTTCAGAGCAGCGCTTCGAGCGCCCGCGCCTGCTGATCGAGTGCCGATATACGCTCGCGAATACGCGCCGTGCGCCGCGCTTCGATCCACTCAAGCCAGTGCCCCATCCCCTCACCGGAGCGGGCCGAGAGCTGGATGACCTCAATATCAGGATTCACCCGCCGGGCGTATTCGATACAGGCGTCAACGTCGAAATCCAGGTGCGGCAGCAGATCGGTTTTATTCAGCAGCATCAGGTCAGCTGCATGAAACATATCCGGGTATTTGAGCGGCTTGTCCTCACCCTCGGTGACCGACAGGATCGCCACCTTGTGCGCTTCACCCAGATCAAATGCCGCCGGACAGACCAGGTTGCCTACGTTCTCGATAAACAGTACTCCACCCTGCAGATCATCGAGCCGCTCCATGGCATGGCTTACCATGTGGGCATCCAGGTGACAGCCCTTGCCGGTGTTGATCTGGATCGCCGCCGCACCGGTGGCGCGGATGCGTTCCGCGTCATTGGCAGTCTGCTGATCACCTTCAATCACCGCCAGCGGCACGCGCTCGCCCAGCATCTCGATGGTGCGTGTCAGCAGCGCGGTTTTGCCGGAGCCGGGACTCGACACCAGGTTAAGAGCGAAGATCGATGCCGCCTCGAAGCGGGCCCGATTCTGCGTTGCGTAACGGTCATTTTTACCGAGGATGTCATGCTCTATCTGCACCATCCGGCTCTGGCTCAGGCCCGGCGCATGAGCATGGGCGGCGCCCTGGCCATAATGAAGATCCTGCCCCTGAGCCACCAACGGCGAAGCACCTTCACCCTGATGATCCCCATGATGATGGCCGTGCTGGTGTGCATGGGAGTGATCATGCTGATGCTGCCCTTCCATCCGGGTTTCACCGGCGCCGCAACCGCAAACGGTACACATCGCTACTCTACCTCCAGCTCTTTTATTCTGAGTTCATCACCGCGGGTCACCTGCAGCCGATAGCTGCCGCAGTTGGGGCAGCTGTCGTAGCGCTGGGTGATCGGCACCCGGGAGTCGCACCCAAGGCATCTGGCCTCGCCCGGCAACTCGATGATATCCAGCACAGCGCCCTCCGCCAGGGTGTGACGGGCGACCGCATCGAAGCAGAAACGCAGGGCATCCTGCTCCACCACCGCTAGCGGGCCGATCTCCAGCCAGACATGCCTGACACGGCTGAAGTGCTGCGAGCGCGCCTGCTCTTCCAGCAGCTCAATCACGCCTTCGGCGATCGACATCTCATGCATGCTGTATTTTCACCTCAAACGCCACACGGGGATCAACTGCCAGAGACCGGTCCTGCCAGGGCTTCGGCTTGTTTTCGTGCTACTTCAATTTCCCCCAGCATAGGCCACTGCTTTCCCCGAGTATGAGAGCTACCATCGGTGGCAGCCAGTATCTGCCAATCTGCCAGAGGCTCGCCCGGCAGCTGGACCTCAAGCTGCAACCGGCACCCTCGCGGCGGAACACCGCTTCGCTATTCACAAGAATACCCTGAAAACACGCACTGCGACTTGCCACCCTCTGCTGCTGACCCGTTGCGCAACACCTGGCTTCGCGCCACCAGCTGACCAGGTAATAGAGCAACTGAAAGCGCGACAGCCTCCCCTGAACCAGCAGTGGAAAGTTCCCTTCCAATAAACAATACCGTCCGTACACTAATTTGCACCATCCGGCGGTCCCGGGCGGGCGATGAATCAGCTATAATCATCCGACCGATCATGAGGTTAGCGATTTACGCCACCGATCTAGTCACCGGCCAACCTCTATCCTCCGCCAATTGTCTGTTTCTTCGAAGGGCCTGCATCCTAATATGACCCGAGCGCTACTTACCTTTTTCGCCCTGTTTCAGAGCCCGCTGCTGTTCGCTGCAGACCTCTTCGCTCCGTTTAAAGACGAAGCGGGAGACACCAAGTGGCAGTATGTCGCCAACTTTTCCAGCGGCGTACTGATCATTCTGCTGACCTTAGTGGTTATCATTCTATCCGTCACCTGGCGCCGAGCCCGCCGTTATAACGTTGCGCTTGAAGAGATCCGTACCCATCTTGAACAGCGGGTACGTGAACGTACGGCGAAACTGGAACGCGAAGTTTCCGAGCACGTGATCACCACCAAAATGCTCAAGGCATCGCAGTCCTACATTCAGAATATCCTCAGCTCCATGCCGCTGGTCCTGGTGGGGCTTGATCGACAGGGGAATATCACGCACTGGAACAGCCGCGCGGAACAGATCTCCGGCATCAGCAGCGAAGAAGCGATCGGCCAGAACCTCTGGTCGATCTATTCAGATATCACCGTGTCTCCGCGCCATATCGAGCAGGCGCTGGAAAAAGGCGAAGCGATCACCCTGCGCCACAGCCAACCGGGCAGCTACCACTTCGATATCACCGTGTATCCGCTAGAAAACTACAGTGAACCAGGCGTGGTGATATTGGTGGATGATGTGACCAAACGCGTCATCGCTGAGAACATGCTGATTCACCACGACAAGCTTTCCTCCATGGGCGAGCTGGCAACGACCATGGCCAGCGACATCAACACGCCTCTGCAGGGTATTCTGTTCGATCTGCGCAGCTTCCAGGGTGTGCTGGAGTCCGGCAAACTGCTGCCGCCGGGAACAGAAAACAGCCCCGAAAGTGCGCATCTGCAGGAGCTTCTGAAAAGCGCCTCGGAAAGTGGCCGCAAGGTGGAATCGATCATCCGCAACCTGCTTCAGTTCGCGCGCGGTCGCAGCGACAAACCGCAGGAAGCCAATGTCATCGATATCATGGAGCACGCCATCGAGCAGGCCCGTGATGTGCTGGTAGAGCCGGATACTTTCCCGTTCACCGCCGTGGAAATCAAACGGGATTACCAGGACGATGTGCCGATGATCCCCTGCTACGTCACCGAGCTGCAGCAGGTTTTCCTGAGCCTGATGCGACACGCCTATCAGGCAATGACACAGAAGCAGGCCGCAGGCTACAGACCGATCATCAATATCTTTATCGGCGAGAACTACGACGCGCTGTCGATCCGCATTGAGCACAACGGCACAGGCCTGACCGACGAGGAGCAGATGTACCTGTTTGAGCCCTATGTGCAGAGCAGTGACAGCATCGAGCAGGCGGCAACCGGTGCCGGCAAGCGCCTGTCTCTGCCCTACTTCGTGATCACCGAGCAGCACCAGGGACACATGGCGGTAACATCCGATCCGGAAACTGGCAGCACGTTCCACATACAGCTCGAACTTAGCTGAGCAACGGGAGCAATACTCTGATTTGCAGGCCGGCACCCTCAGCCGGCCCTTGCCGCACAGCGGCTGTACGGCGGCAAACAGGACTCCCGTCCTATTAGACTTAGGGCTAAAAAAGCCAAAAAACGGGCGCTACAGAGGATTTGGCCGTATATCGCCGCCTCCTCTTTCGGTACAATACATCGCCACAAAAAATACTCATAAAGTAGGAACCTGCGCATCAACCCTGCAGCGTTTGCCTCCTCAGGAGTTGTTCGCAGATCCCTGAACACAAGTTGATTAGGGCGATCACAAGTCCCCTTCTCGAACTTTTTTGGCCACACAGCCATTCAACACTGGGGAAAAGAATGACGACATCAAATCAGAAAATCATTTACACCATCACGGACGAAGCACCGGCACTGGCCACGCACTCCCTGCTGCCAATCGTGCGCTCCTTTGCCGCAGCTGCCGGCATCGAAGTCGACACCAGTGACATCTCCGTTGCCGCACGTGTACTGGCTGCTTTCCCGGAGCGCCTGAAAGAAGAGCAGCGCGTCCCCGATACCCTGGCCGAACTGGGCGCCCTGACCCAGAGCCCGGACGCAAACATCATCAAACTCCCCAACATCAGTGCTTCAGTGCCGCAGCTGCGCGCAGCTATCGCTGAGCTGCAGTCTCAGGGTTACGATGTACCCGACTTCCCTGAAGAGCCGAAGACCGACGAAGAGAAAGAGATCCGCGCCCGCTACGGCAAGATCCTCGGTAGCGCCGTGAACCCGGTACTGCGTGAAGGTAACTCCGACCGCCGTGCGCCTGCTGCCGTTAAAGCCTTCGTCCGCAAATACCCGCACTCCATGGGCAAATGGAGCAAGTCATCCCAGTCCCACGCCGACTACATGCGCGGCGGCGACTTCTTCTCCAGCGAACAGTCGATCACCATGCCGGAAGCTGGCGATGTACGTATCGAGTTCGTCGGTAAAGATGGCAACGTTGAAGTCAAAAAAGAACTGCCCCTGCAGAAAGGCGAAGTCTTCGACGGCATGTTCATGAGCGCCAAAAAACTGCGCGCCTTCTTCGAAGACACCCTGAACGACTGCAAAGAAAGCGGTGTCATGTGGTCCCTGCACGTCAAGGCGACCATGATGAAGGTCTCCCACCCGATCGTGTTCGGTCACGCGGTTAGCGTTTACTACAAGGACCTGTTCGACAAGTGGGGCGAGACTTTCGAAGAGCTCGGCGTTAACCCGAACAACGGCCTGTCCAGCGTCTACGACAAGATCAAGGCACTGCCGGATTCCCAGCAGGAAGAGATCCTGCAGGACATTCACGACTGCTACGCAGAGCGTCCGGAAATGGCGATGGTTGATTCCGTCAAGGGCATCACCAACCTGCACATTCCGAGCGACGTTATCGTCGATGCTTCCATGCCTGCCATGATCCGTAACTCCGGTCAGATGTGGGGTCGCGACGGCAAGCAGAAGGACACCAAGGCGGTTATGCCGGAGTCCACCTACGCGCGCATCTACCAGGAAGTTATCAACTTCTGTAAAACCAATGGCGCCTTCGATCCGACCACCATGGGTACTGTTCCCAACGTTGGCCTGATGGCTCAGAAAGCGGAAGAGTACGGCTCCCACGACAAAACCTTCGAAATGAAGGCTGACGGCACCATGCGCGTTGTCAACGCCGCCACCGGCGACGTACTGATTCAGCACGAAGTTGAAAAAGGCGACATCTGGCGTGCCTGCCAGACCAAAGACGCGCCGATCCGCGACTGGGTCAAGCTGGCCGTTAACCGTGCCCGCAACTCCGACACTCCGGCCATTTTCTGGCTGGATCCGGAACGTCCTCACGACATGCAGCTGAAAGCCAAGGTCGAAGAGTACCTGAAAGAACACGACCTGAGCGGTCTCGATATCCGCATCATGGATTACAACAGCGCTATCCGTGAATCCATGGAGCGCGCGATCCGCGGCCAGGACACCATCTCCGTCACCGGTAACGTCCTGCGTGACTACCTGACCGACCTGTTCCCGATCATGGAGCTGGGTACCTCTGCCAAGATGCTGTCCATCGTTCCGCTGATGGCCGGTGGCGGCATGTACGAAACCGGTGCCGGCGGTTCTGCACCGAAACACGTACAGCAGCTGGTCGAAGAGAACCACCTGCGCTGGGATTCCCTGGGTGAATTCCTGGCTCTGGCCGCTTCTCTCGACGAAATGGGTCTGAAGTACGACAACCAGCGCGCTCGCGTTCTGGGTCAGGCGCTGGACAAGGCGACCGGGCAGGTTCTGGAGAACAACAAGTCACCGTCCCGCAAGGTCGGCGAGCTCGACAACCGTGGCAGCCACTTCTACCTGGCCATGTACTGGGCTCAGGAACTGGCTAACCAGACCGACGATGCCGACCTGGCGAAGATCTTCAAGCCGCTGGCTGATCAGATGACCGCCAACGAAGCGAAGATCGTCGACGAGCTGAACGCTGTTCAGGGCAAGGCGGTTGAGATCGGTGGTTACTACCACGCTGATCCGGCGAAAGCCTCTGAAGTGATGCGCCCGAGCGCTACGCTGAACACCCTGCTGGATTCTCTGTCCGTATAAGCAGGCGTTCAGGCCTGGCAGATCGCCAGGTCTGACTGTAAAAAAACCGGGCCTGGCCCGGTTTTTTTTCGTCCCTACACAGGTAAGCCTGGCTGGAGTTCGTATCACTGCGCCGCCAGGTCCATCCTGATTACAAAATCCCGGACCATTTCAGATCCTCGCCTTATCCATTCCTCATACGGGCATCAACGCCCGGGTTTCAATGGCTGCCCTTGTAGTGCTGGTGGCGGTTGAGACGACGCTCGATGAGCCGGAAGCAGCCGATCATGATCGCGGTGATCAGCAGGTAAAGCATGCCGGCGGCGAAGAAGATCTCCAGCGGTGTGTAGGTGCGGGCGATAATCGTCCTGGCTGCGCCGGTGATATCCAGCAGCGTAATCGTTGATGCCAGCGAGCTGCTTTTCAGCATCAGGATCAGCTCATTGCCGTAGGCCGGCAGGACGATGCCGAACGCGCGCGGCAGCACTATACGGCGTATTTTCATCGGCCTGCTCATACCGAAAGCATCAGCCGCTTCCAGCTCCCCTTTCGGGATCGCCTGAATCGCCCCGCGAATCAGCTCGGCGGTATAGGCAGCGGTGTTCAGCGTAAAGGCGATAATCGCGCACCAGTAGGGCTCTCTCAGCACCGGCCAGAGTACGGACTCCTTGATGGCGTCGAACTGGGAGGCACCGTAATAGATCAGGAAGATCTGCACCAGTAGCGGCGTTCCGCGGAAAAAGAAGATATAGCCAAACGGCAGCATCCGCAGCCAGCGGTTGTCTGAAGCGCGCATCAACGCCAGAGGCACCGCCAGTATCAGCCCGAGCAGCCCGGATAAAAACACCAGCTCGAGGGTGACCCACACGCCATCGATCAGGCGCGGCAGGTATTCAAAAATAATGCTCCAGTTCCAGCTCATGCACGCGCTCCCCGAGATGCTGGGTCAGCCGCCCGCTCCAGCCAGGTGGTTGTCAGGGTTGCCAGCAGCGTCAGCCCCAGGTAGATAATCGCCGCCGCCATATAAAAGGTAAACGGCTGCTTGGTTGAGCCGGTCGCCACGTAGGCCTGGCGCATCAGATCGTTGAGCCCCACCACGGAAACCAGCGCCGTATCCTTGAGCAGCACCTGGAACAGGTTACCGAGCCCGGGCAGCGCCAGCCGCCACACCTGCGGCAGAATAATGCGGAAAAAAGTTTTTCCCCGGGTCATGCCCAGCGCCTGGGCCGATTCCCACTGCCCCTTGGGTATCGCCTGAATCGCGCCGCGAAACACCTCGGTCGAGTAGGCGCCGAAGGCGATAGAGAGCGCGGCAACGCCGGCGGCAAAGGCGCTGATTTCGATATATTCGGTGTAGCCAAACTTTTCGGCCACGGCCATCAGCACCATCGAGCCACCGAAATAGATGGTCAACACCAGCAGCAGCTCGGGTATACCGCGCACCAGCGTGGTATAGGCGGTCGCCAGCATTCGGGCGGGCCAGAAAGAGGAGAGTTTGGCAGATGCGCCAATCAGGCCGAACGCCAGTCCAAACACCAGACTGGTCAGTGCCAGTTTGATGGTGACCCAGGTGCCGGAAAGCAGCAGGTCACCGAATCCTAATAGATCCATGTACAAGATCACCGCGGGAGCAGCCTGCCCTTGGCGGGCGACCACTCCCTTTCTTCTTTATTTAAGAATCTTAATAGATGGAGAACGGGAAATACTTTTCATTGATTTCAGCATAGGTGCCGTCTTCGACAATCGCCTTGATCGCTGCACTGAACTTGTCTTTCAGCGGATCACCCTTGCGCACGGCGATACCGATCTTGTCGTCGATATCGATATCCTCGCCCTTGAACTCGAAACCTTCACCGTCGGCGGTGCGCAGCCAGTCATAAGCCGGGAACTTGTCCGACAGCAGCGCATCGAGACGGCCAGCGCCCAGGTCCAGATAAGCGTTGTCCTGAGTATCGTAGAGCTTGACGTTAACCTTGTCGGCCAGCTCATCCTCCAGGTACTGACCAGCGATGGTGGCGCGCTGGGCACCCACGGTCAAACCTTCAAGACTTTCGGGGCTGGCGTCGAAATCGCTGCCTTGCGGTGCCACGAACGCCAGTACATTGGAGTAGTAGGGCTCACTGAAATCGACCACGCGCAGACGCTCTTCGGTGATCGACATGGAAGCGACAATAGCGTCGTACTTGCGGCCCATCAGACCCGGAATAATGCCATCCCAGTCCTGGGCGACGATCTCGCACTCCGCTTCCATTTTGGCGCAGAGTGCATTGGCAATATCCACATCAAAGCCAACCAGTTCACCCTGCTCGTTGGTCAGGTTGAACGGCGCATAGGCCCCTTCCGTCGCAATACGGATTTTGTCGGCGGCGCTGGCGACTGTTGAACCGAGGGATGTTGCCAGAATCAGGGAGGCAGCCGTAATCAGTTTGCTTGCTTTCATAGACTAATCACCGTTTGTCACTATTGAGTTGGCGGAAGCGTTAAAGCCATAGCTCAGCTATGGCTGGACATAAAGTCTCGCACTCGAGGGGATGTGGGCCGGTCAAACACCTGTTCCGGTGTTCCCGACTCTTCTATATTGCCCTGGTGAAGGAACACAACCTGGTTCGACACTTCGCGTGCAAACCGCATTTCGTGGGTGACGATCAGCATGGTGCGCCCCTCTTCGGCCAGCGAACGCATGACCGCCAGGACTTCATTGACCAATTCCGGGTCCAGCGCAGACGTGGGCTCGTCAAACAGCAGCACACGTGGCTCCATCGCCAATGCACGGGCTATAGCGATACGTTGCTGTTGGCCCCCCGACAAATTGGCCGGATAGACGTCCCGCTTGTCATATAGACCCACCCGTTCGAGCAATTTCTCAGCTCGGGCGATCGCTTCATCCCTGGATAGCTTGAGCACCTGGGTCGGTGCTTCGATGATATTCTCGATGATCGATTTGTGCGGCCAGAGGTTGAAGTTCTGGAACACGAAACCGATCTGGGAGCGCATCCGCTCCAGCTGGCGGCTGTTGCTCGCCTTGAGATCGCCGTCTTTGCCGGTTTCCAGCGCCAGCTCTTCGCCGGATACGATAATCCGGCCCCGGCTCGGCCGCTCAAGCAGGTTAATGCAGCGCAATAGCGTGCTTTTGCCGGATCCACTGGAGCCCAGAATCGAGATCACTTCTCCATCTCCGGCACTCAGAGATACCCCTTTAAGCACCTCCAGTGAACCGTATGACTTATGAATATCGATCAGCTCCAGCGCTGTCTTCTTTTGCTCCATACCTGCCCTATTCAAACCACCATCTGTAAACCGCCAACATTAACTGCCCGAAACGCTTTTAACAGTTAAGGATCAGGCTGCCCGCGGCTTATATAACAAAATTGACCGATTAGTTAGATAATTTCGTCATATTGCCATGCTAAGCGCCCAAGGTCACTTGAAATGGCTACGGATAAATGTGCTGAAACCGAAAATCACCTTGAACAATACTCATAGTAGACGAAAAGAAACCCGGCCTGGGTGGCCGGGTTAAGGGACAGGATAATATTCAGGCGAGTATCATGATGACGCAGGCGGCGGTCAGCACTCCCATGACCAGATTAAAGCGACGCCAGTGAAGCGGTGTACGCAGTAACCGCCCGATCGCCACGCCAAAGCCCGCCCAGAGCGCGATTGAAGGCAGGTTGGTCACGCCCATCAGCAGCACCACCATCATTGCCGAGGTCACAAAAGCGTCACCGGTCAGCGTAAAGGACGCGATCCCCGAGATCGCCATCACCCACGCCTTGGGGTTGGCAAACTGGAAGGCAGCCGCCTGCCAAAACGACATCGGGCGCGCTAATGCCTTGCCGCTGTCATGGCTGGGTGGCGGCGCACTGGCTATTTTCCACGCCAACCACAGCAGGTAGAGGCTACCCAGCACCCTGAGACCCAGCTGCAACGCCGGCCACTGCTGGAACAGTGCGCCCAGCCCCAGCGCCACCGCACTCATCAGCACCATGCAGCCAACCGTGATACCGGCCATATGCGGCAGGGTGCGGATAAAACCGTGATTGGCGCCGGAGGCGGTCAACATCATGTTATTGGGGCCGGGCGTGGCTGACATGCTGAAAGCGAAAGCAACGACGGGGCCTGCGAGGGTGAGCAGTTCAGCAGTGAAGGTCATGATGGCCATCCTCCCCTGCTGCAGCGGCCGCGGCGGCCGATCACTCGCATAATCACAGCCATCACACCTGTTACTGCAAACACGGACTGGATCACCGACAGGTTGCAAGCGCTTGAACTATGAACAGACATAATGACCTCCACCAAAAATTGTATGGGTACAATTATTAAAAAACAGGATAAATAAACCTCTATCAAGAGGTACAATAGAGACTAGTCTTCGGCTTTAAGTGGATCAATTGGAGTTTTGTAACCCTCACACTCAAATGTCACCCAGACAATCGGCTGCTGCGGAGAGCACCATGAACATTCAGGAAAAAGCGCGCGCACGGGCCAGCTGGCTGCCATCCGATCAGCCACCGCCGGGACCGCGCTACAAATCACTGGCAGACCAGATTGCATCCGCCATCGCCTGCGGTGAGCTGAAAGCGGGCGAGCGCCTGCCACCCCAGCGACTGCTTGCCGACGCACTGGAAGTCACCGTCGGCACTATCACCCGGGCCTATAAGGAAGCGGAGCGGCGTGGGCTGGTCGAGGCCAAGGTTGGCAGTGGCACCCGGGTCAAGGGCAAGAGCAGCGATGAACCCAAGTTTCACCACCTCTCGCGGGCAACGGCGGACAGCGTCGACCTCTCTCTCAGCATTCCGATACCCAGCCCACTCAGGGAGCGGCAGTTCTCGGCGATCATGTCACGCCTCAGCGAGCGGCCGGAGGCGTTGCACAACGCGCTTGAGTATCAGTCCGAACAGGGCAGCCTCGAACAGCGCGAGCAGCTCGCGACCTGGCTAAGGGGGCAGGCGATCAATGTTGATCCCAGCGAGCTGCTGCTCTCGATCGGTGGCCAGCACGCCGATTTCCTGGTGCTACAGGCACTGGTGCGACCGGGTGAAGCGGTGGCCTCGGATGCCCTGACCTACCCGGGCATGATCGCCTGCGCCCGTCAGCTGGGCCTCAAACACCTGCCGGTATCCATGGATCGCGAAGGGATGCGCCCGGATGCACTGGAACGTCTGTGCCAGCGTCAACGGGTCCGGTTGCTTTACCTGATGCCGGAACACAACAACCCCACTGCCGCGCAGATGAGTGAACAGCGCCGCCGGGAGATCGTTGAGATCGCCCGCAGGTACGACCTGCTGATCCTTGAGGATGGCGTGCAGTTTGTCACCCGGGAGCTGCGTGGCACGCCGTTCTTTGAACTGGCACCGGAACGCGCGTTTTATATTTTCAGCGTATCGAAGATTCTTTCCGGAGGCCTGAGATTCGGCTGTCTGCGGGCGCCTGCGGCACTGATCCCCCAACTTGCCGCCAGTCTCAGAGCGCAGTTCTGGTCGAGCCCCGGTGTGGTCGGTGCGCTGGCCTGCGAGTGGCTGGCCTCGGGTGACGCCGATTCTCTGATCAGCTGGCAGAACCGGGAACTGAGCGCCCGCCATGCCCTGCTTGAAAAGCTCTTTGACGGCTACGACTTCCACGCCCACCCCTGCGGTTTTCACGCCTGGCTGCACCTGCCCGAACCCTGGCGGGCCAGTGACTTTGTCGAGCAGGCCAGGCTGCGAGGGGTAACGCTGGTGAGTCCCGAGCCGTTCTGCGTTGGCAGCCAGCCAGCGCCACAGGCGGTGCGTATCTGCATCACCCCACCCGCTTCCATCGAGGCACTGGAAACCGGGCTGACACGACTGAGGGAGTTGCTGGCAGAGGGGCCAAGATCCGCCGCGCCGCTGGTATAAGCGGCGCTGGAGTTAAAAGCTGGATCCGGGCTGTTCGAGGAACTCCAGCTCCTCGCTGGAGGATTCCCGGCCCAGGATGGCATTGCGGTGAGGATAGCGGCCAAAGCGGTCGATGATCGCCTTGTGTTTTAACTCGAAGCGGTATTCGTTCTCCAGCCCGTTATCGCGGAACAGCTGCTCCGCATGCTTGTGGATCAACACCGATTCGGAGTGCATATAGGGCATGTAGAGGAAATGGCATTGGATGGCGCTCAGGTGAGCGTCGGCACCGATACGCACCGCCTCCTGTGCCAGCACCAGCGCGACCGGATCCTGGGCAAAGGCGGCGGGGGTATCGCGATAGATATTCCGGGAGAACTGATCGAGCACGATTATCTCTGCCAGCCGTCCCTCCGGCTGCTCGCGCCAGTCGAACAGCTCGCCCCGCCGCGCGCGGGCCAGAGTCTGCAGGAAACGGCGCTCGATCATCTGATCCAGCGCCGCATCCTTTTTCCACCAGTCCTGCGGAGAAAGCTCAGAGAACCAGAACTCCAGCACCTCGGTGTGCATATACCCTCCAGAAACAGATCCGGGTTACTCAACCTCTGTCTGGGCGTCAGTATAGGACAGCGAAGTCAGCTCAGCCTGCCAGTAGGGCGCGGTCGACTCGCCCTCCAGCCAGAGCGCTTCCGCCCGTTGCGGCACCAGCACACCAGCGACCCGTGCATACGCATACCAGCGCCCTTCCCAGGCAGTCGATACAAACCGCCCACCCCGGAAGCGTGCCCTCTCCGGGGCATAAACACGCTCGACCAGTCCTTGGTCATTAAACACAAAGCTCAATGCGGCCGAGAGCTCGCCATCCCTGATGCTTATCTCTACCGAGTTTTCGCTGAGCGGTTTGAACGCCAGCGACGGACAGGTTAGCAGCAGCATCGGATACCAGGGCAGCTCGGCCAGAAAACGCTGGAGTTCAGCTTGCGCCAGGGTATCCCGGTCGTGTTGATTGGCCAGTGGCAGTACGCCCATGAAGGCCGCGCGCAGGCTGCCCTCTGCATTAACATAGGCATCGCAGACCCAGATGGTCGGCCTGATACGGGCGATCCATGCAAAACCTGGCGCACGGGTAAAAACCAGCTGACGGGCTTTGAACGCTTTCCACTGAGCCTCCCCCTCTCCCATATTGATCAAGCCGTTTTGTCTAAGCTCTACACGGGACACCGCCGGCATGGCATCGCCGGCCGGGAGTACATTCTTCAGATAGGTTTGCAGCACGGGAGGAAGGTCGCCAAGGCCGCGGACCAGACCGGCACCCTCCCAAGACAATGCCTGCAGACGACGGGTCAGACGCCGCTCCCAGCCCACCGTGCGCCACAGGCCGACAGAGAACAGCGTCATTAAAAACAGCAGGAGAATCCAGCTCCAGGCGTCCATTAATACCTCGTTATCCGGCACGGACACGATCTGTGCCCGTTTAAGGACGCCCAGTATTCCAGATTCAGCGCACCGAGCGATAGACCTCCTGGCTATCCAGCGGAGCCAGCACCACCTGCCAGAGCTGACCGCGCTTGGAGCGGAAAAAGCCAGCGCAGCTCATCAGGTAGTAGCGCCACATGCGCGCGAAGCGTTCATCATAGTTGGCAGACAGGCTGCCCCAGCTGGATTTGAAATTATCCCACCAGGCCATCAGCGTCTTGTCGTAATCGGTGCCGAAGTTGTGCAGATCTTCCACGTTGAAGTAGTTCTTGCAGGAACCGACCAGCGTCGGCAGCGTGGGTAACTCGCCGTTGGGGAAAATGTACTTGTCGATCCAGGGGTCGACACCGCCACCATCCTGCTCGGTGCCTATGGTATGGAGCAGGAACAGACCATCGGGTTTGACACAGCGCGACAGCGTGGAGAAATAGGTGTCGTAGTTCTTGTGGCCGACGTGTTCGAACATTCCCACGGAGACCACCCGGTCATACTGGCCCTGCACATCGCGATAATCGATCAGCTCGATATCCACCGAGAGCCCGGCGCAGCGTTCCCTGGCCATGACCTGCTGCTCTTTCGAGATGGTGATGCCGTGGACTTTGACGCCATAATGCTTCGCCATGTAAGCCGCCAGACTGCCCCAGCCACAGCCCACTTCCAGCACGGTCATGCCGGGTTTCAGCTTGAGCTTGCGGCAGATCAGATCCAGCTTGGCAACCTGGGCATCCTCCAGGTTATCGGCGTTGGCCCAGTAACCACAGCTGTAGCACCAGTTACGATCCAGCATCTTCTCGTACAGATCGTTACCGATATCGTAATGCTGCTCGCCGACCTGAAAAGCTCGGCTGGAGGTCTGCAGATTGAGCAGGCGCGCCCTCAGGTAGTGCATAGCGATAAAAAGACGGGCACTGCCCAAAGGTTTTTCATCAAGACGGGCATTGAGCAGACGGGTCATCAGGCCGGACAGGTCATGACACTCCCAGTAACCATCCATGTATGACTCGCCAAACCCCAGGGAACCCCGGGTAAGCACCGTCGAGTAGACGCTCGGATCGGTCACCTGGATATCCCAGGGACGGTCACCATCGATGCGGACATCTGCGTGGGCAAGCAGACTTGTCAGTACCTTTGGCGGCGCCGAGTTCAGGTACTGTATATGGTTGTTGGCCCCTTCTGACAGCTGGTAACGCGAGTGTTTGTTCGTCATCGTTTTCCCCCTTTGATGAGCAAACTTCTCCCTGATTTTTGAGCGTAGACAGAAACTGGGAAACGGTTAAATAGCCTTCCTTCACCTCAAAGATAACTTGAGATCATGCAGCCACTGTGCCAAACAGGGAGCTTTTTGAGAGCTGACAGCCAGGGCCATGCCGGGCTAAGGTTGTCTTTTTTGAATCGCAACAGAAGGACCGTCCATGTACATCGCCATGAACCGTTTTCGCATCGCCCCCGGAAAAGAGGACGCTTTCATCGAGATCTGGAAAAGCAGGGAAACCTTCCTCGATGAAGTGCCAGGCTTTAAGAGCTTCAATCTGCTGCAGGGAGCGATTACCGAGGAGTGCACCCTGTTCGCGTCTCACAGCGTCTGGGAATCGGAAGAGGCGTTCATCAACTGGACCAAATCCGAAGCGTTCCGCAAGGCTCACGCCAATGCCAAACCGGCGAAGGATATCTACCTGGGGCCTCCTCAGTTCGAAGGTTTCAACAAGGTGCTTTAAGCCGTTTTAATCGAGCTGCGCCAAAGCGGCTGACACAATCCGCTCCAGGATCGCGACGCCACGGGCCATGGCATCACGATCCTGGGCGGCGAAGCCCAGCACCAGCCCCGCTCCCTGTTTTGGGTCATACTGACTGATCGCCCGTGCACAGACACCCACCCTGTCCAGCTCAGCAACCAACTGCCGGTCATCGCAACCGGTCGGCACCTGCAGACAGAGGTGCATTCCCCCACCGGCACCGATAACCGGAAGATGAGCCAGGCTGCTCTGTCCCAGCATCTCCTCCAGCATCTGTCTGCGTTGCAGGTAAAGTCGTTTCATCCGTTTAAGGTGCCGGCTGTAATCCCCACAGGCCATAAATTCAGCCAGGGCCATTTGCGGCGTCACCGATAGCCCGCCATCGACGATGCGGCGGGCTTCTCTGAATTGAGTAACAAGACTCACCGGCAGCACCAGGTACCCCAAACGCAATCCCGGAAACATCGTCCGGCTGAAAGTACCTGCATATATAACCTGCTGGCTGGCATCCAGAGAGAACATCGCCGATAACGCCGGGCCCGCGGAAAACTCCGAATCGTAGTCATCCTCGATCAACCAGGCACGGTTTTGGCGCGCCCAGTTCAACAGCGCCAGGCGGCGATCCGCGGCAAGCGTGTGACCGAGAGGAAAATTCCGCGATGGCGTCAATAACAGCAAACGGGCCGGTCCCAGCCTGTCGACCGTTTCCAATTCATGCTGATAAAAATGCCCAACCCGGGCACCGGCCGCGTCAAACACCCGCTCGGTACCCTGAAAACCGGGCCGCTCCAGCAGCACTCGATCTCCCGCCTTCACCAGCTGATCAGCCACCAGAAAGATCCCCTGCTGAGATCCGGACGTGATCAATACCTGATCCGGATCCACCTGCATGCCGCGTTGAGCGCCCAGCCAGCGCACAATCTCGCGGCGCAGTCGCGGATCGCCCTGGGGGTCACCAGCCAGCAACCCCACAGAAGTCACGCCGCTCTGCAGCGCGCGCTGCCAGCGACGGTAGGGAAAATGATCCAGCGCTGGAACTGCGGGTTGGAGCAGCCCTGGTGCCCGGTTAATTGCTGAAGCAGTCGGCAGCTTGACGGGCTGATTAATCACCACAGGATCAGCAGCCAGACTCTTGGCCTCAGGAAGTTCTGCGACATAGCAGCCTGCGCCCCTGCGTGACAGTAGATAGCCCTCCGCCTGCAGCAGTTCATAAGCACTTTTTACCGTATTACGCGAGATCCCGAGCGACGCCGATAGCGCACGTGTCGATGGAAGTCGCGTGCCACCTTCTATACGTCGCGACAGGATCGATCGACGCAGCGCCAGAAAAAGCCGTCGATAAGAGGGTAATGAGGCATCAACGGCGTTCAGCTCCAGGAACAACCCCAGATCGGTTCGCACCAGCCCTGATTCATCCATATTGGGCCTAATCTTTATCTTAAAAGTGGATCTTCTATAGACCCACTATGAAACCTAGTCTATCCACTCCACCTGAAGGAGTGAATCTCGATGAACCAGTACAAACAGACCGAGCGGACCCGGGTAAAAAGGGGATCCAAAAGAGCCAGCTACGATAAAGCAACGGTCAACGCCATCCTCGATGAGGCGATGATCTGCCACGTCAGTACCCAGTTGAATGGCCAGCCACTGCTGCAGCCCACCATCCACTGGCGCGATGGTGATCAGCTTTACGTCCATGGCTCCAGCAAGAACGGTCTGTTCAAGGCCCTGCAAGAGGGCGCCGAAGCCTGTATCGCCGTTACTCTTCTGGACGGCATCGTTTTCGCCCGCTCCGCATTTCATCATTCGGTCAATTACCGCAGCGTGGTGATTTATAGTCATGCGAGATTTGTGGACTATGCTGAGGAAAAGCGCCGTGCACTTGATCAGCTGATAGAGAAGTTCCATGAAGGCCGCTCCGAGCAGGCCCGGCGGGCTAACGACACCGAGATGAAGGCCACCAGCGTAATCGCCTTCACGCTGGATGAAGTCTCAGCGAAGATCCGCACCGGCGGACCGGTGGATGACGAGGAAGATATGAATCTGCCAGTCTGGGCCGGGGTGCAACCGGTGATTACACGACTGGGAGAGATTGAGTACGAAACGGAATAAAAGATCTAAAGAAAGCTGTACTGAAACAAATATTTCACAGAGATCACGATCAGGCCGCCCCTGATAAAGCTAACTCGTTGATTTTGCTTTCTTAACCGATCGGTCAGTTATGGTCAAAAAAAGGTCACTCGCACCAAAAAAGAGCATGGACATCTTTATGAAACAGTTGTTGCAGAGCCGGGCTGTCCAATAATCAATGACTTAGCGTTTTGGCACCATAGTTGCAAAACACTTATCACTGAATCATTTGTTTCCTCAAAAAAAGGGTCGCTGATCATGAATATGTTAAGAAAATTAAGCCTGGCCTTCGCCGGCTCCCTGCTCATCTCTTTCGGTGCTGTTTCAACCGCCTCCGCCGACAAACTCGACGATATCACTGAAGCCGGTGTCCTGAAGGTTGCCGTACCTCAGGACTTTCCTCCCTTTGGTTCCGTGGGCGCAGACCTGCAGCCCCAGGGTTATGATATCGATATGGCCGGTTACCTGGCCGACGAGCTCGGCGTAAAGCTGGAACTGATACCGGTCACCAGCGCTAACCGTATCCCCTACCTGCAGACCCAGAAAGTGGACTTGGTGATCTCCAGCCTGGGTAAAAACCCTGAGCGTGAAAAAGCGATCGACTTCACCAAGCCCTATGCGCCGTTCTTCCTGGGTGTATTCGGCCTGAACGATATCGAAGTCGGTTCAGCTGCAGACCTGGATGGCAAAACCGTGGGTGTCACCCGTGGCGCCGTTGAAGATATCGAGCTGAGCAAGCTGATTTCTGATGAGGTCAGCATCAAGCGCTTTGAAGATAACAACACCACCCTGTCCGCCTTCCTGTCCGGTCAGGTCGACCTGATCGCCACCGGTAACCTGGTGGTCACCGAGATTGCCAACCGCAGCCCCTCCCGCGTGCCGGAAACCAAGTTCATGCTGAAAAACTCCCCGTGCTACGTGGGCGTCATGAAAGGCGAAACCCGTCTGGCCAGCAAGGTCAACGAACTGATCAGCAAGGCCTACACCGAGGGTGTACTTGAGTCCCTGTCACAGAAGTGGCTGAAAGCTCCCTTCCCCGCTGACCTCGCTTCAATGTAACTCGATTCGCCGGAGCAGCGCTGCTGCTCCACCTTTTTAGACCCCACACTGGACTAAAAAATGGCATATGAACTGAATTTCGGCGCTCTGCTGGAGTACCAGGACGTGCTGCTGGACGGCCTATGGATGACGGTGAAACTCACTGTCGTCTCGACGGTACTGGGTATATTGCTTGGTATCCTTGGCGCGGCAGCCAGACGTCATCGCAACGCGGCACTGCGCCACATATCCAAAGTTTACGTAGAACTGATACGTAACACGCCCTTTATCGTGCAGCTGTTCTTTATCTTCTTTGGTCTGCCCGCCATCGGCATCAAGATGACCGAAGTGGAAGCCGGCATTCTTGCGCTGGTCATTAACCTGGGTGCTTACCTCACGGAGATCATCCGTGCCGGTATCGACGGCACCCCCAAAGGCCAGGTAGAGGCAGCACGTACCCTGGGCCTGAGCAGCCGACAGATTTTTATCCGTATTATTCTGCCGCCGGCTTTCCAACGTGTTTACAGCTCGGTTGTCAGCCAATGCATCATCGTTATGCTGGGCTCGGCGGTAATATCGCAGATTTCGGTGCAGGAGCTGACCTTCGCGGCCAACTTTATTCAGTCGCGTAACTTCCTGAGCTTCGAGTCCTACCTGGTTGCAGCAATGCTTTACCTGATGCTCGCCTTCCTGATGCGCATGATTTTCAACTTTATCGGCGCCCGGGCATTTTCCAGAGAGGAGAAGACAGCATGACCCAATTCACCGACTGGGATATCCTGCGCAACCTGCTCCTCGCGGCCCGCTGGACTATCCTGCTTTCCCTGATCGCATTTGCCGGCGGCTCCATCGTCGGTCTGCTGCTGACCTTTATGCGGATCAGCCGCCGCAAGCCGCTGATCTGGATCACCCGCATCTACATCGAGCTGTTCCAGGGTACGCCGCTTCTGATGCAGCTGTTTATCGCGTTTTTCGGCCTCGGCCTGCTGGGCATTGATGTTTCTGCCTGGACCGCCGCCGCACTGGCACTGACACTGTTCTCCAGCGCCTTCCTGAGCGATATCTGGCGCGGCTGCGTTGAATCCCTGCCCAAAGGGCAATGGGAAGCCGCGCGCTGCCTGGGTCTTAACTACCTGCAGACCATGCGGTACATCATCCTGCCCCAGGCAATGCGCATCGCGATTCCGCCCACCGTTGGTTTTTCGGTTCAGATCGTCAAGGGTACCGCCCTGGCATCGATCATCGGCTTCGTGGAACTGACCAAAGCCGGCACCATGCTCAACAACGCTACCTTCGAGCCGTTCAAGGTGTTCGCCATGGTCGCACTTATCTATTTCCTGCTGTGCTATCCGCTGTCGCGAGCCAGCCAATATCTTGAGGAGAAGCTTAATGTCTCTCGTAAACGTGCGTGACGTTCATAAGTATTTCGGGGATCTGCATGTCCTCAAAGGTATCGATCTTGATATCCAGGCAGGCGAAGTAGTATCGATCATCGGCCGCAGTGGCTCCGGCAAGAGTACCCTGCTGCGCTGCATGAACGGGCTGGAAAGTTACGACCAGGGCGCGATCATCCTTGATGGCATGGAGGTCAGCACCGACGAGTTTCAGGTGCGCAAGCTGAGCCAGAGCGTTGGCATGGTGTTCCAGAGCTTTAACCTGTTTCCCCACCTGACCGTGGGCGAAAACATCATGCTGGCGCCGACACTGATCAAGAAGGTTGGCAAGACAGAGGCCAAAATCCTGGCTGAGGAAGTCCTGGAGAAAGTCGGCCTGGGTGACAAGTTCGGTCAGTATCCGGAAAAGCTTTCCGGTGGCCAGCAGCAGCGCGTTGCCATCGCGCGCTCCCTGGCGATGAAACCCAAGGTGCTGCTCTGCGACGAGATCACCTCGGCGCTCGACCCGGAACTGGTGGGCGATGTCCTCAAGGTCCTGGAACAACTGGCCGCCGAGGGGATGACCCTGATCCTGGTAACCCACGAAATGAACTTTGCCCGCGATGTAGGCGACCGCGTCGTCTTCATGCACCAGGGCAAGGTCCATGAAACCGGCGATGCCAAGACCGTACTGGCCGACCCGCAGACACCGGAACTGCGTCAGTTTATCGGCGCGGTGCTATAACTCGCGCTCTAACCTTGTCCCGATGGCACCCACCTGCTCGACCAGAAAATCGAGCAGCAGCTGGGTGCGGGGCATCAGCAGGTTGCGACTGTTCCAGACCACATAGAGCCGCCGGTTTTCTCCCTCCCAGTCCGGCATAACCCTTACCAGGCGCCCGCTCGCCAGCTGCTCCCGAATCAGCAGATAGGGGCAGTGCATAAAGCCCCCATTGCTCTCCAGGGTGGCAATCGCCACATCCAGATCATTACAGTGAAAATGGGGCTCGATCGGCAGATTGCTGCGGGCACCGGTCAGCCGGTTTTGCAGCACCAGATAGCGCTCCTCCAGCGCCGCAATACAGGGAAACGCCAGCAGCGCCTGCAGCTCCGATTGCCCCTCTAGCGCCAGCGCCACCTCCGGTGTTGCCACAAGCACCGAGGGAAACTCACCGACAAATTTCTGCCGCAACCCGGAATCTGCCTGCTTGCCGAATCTTAGCGCCAGGTCTGCCTGCCGCTCCGCCAGGCTTTCAGCCTGGTTGCTGAGCAACACACTGAGCTGAATGCCCGGATTTTCGGACAGAAAGGTCTGCAGCAGCGGCTGCACTATATGGTGGGTCAGGTTAATCGGCGCGATCAGACGGATACGGCCGCGGTGGCCAAGCGTATCTGTATGCAGACGCCCCACTTCGTTCTGCAGGGATTCAACCTGCACCACCGTCGATTCATACAGCCGCTCCCCGATCGGCGTCAGTGAAATCCCCCGGGCCGAGCGGTTAAGCAGCTGGCAGTTAAAGCGGGCCTCCAGGTTCTGGATGCGTCGGGTCAGAGTAGCAGTAGATAGATCCTCGGCACGGGCAGCAGCGAGAAAGCTTCCCTCCTGCACGACACGGACAAATAGCGACAGGTCATCAAGCATGATTTCATTTTTGAAATTTAAGATCACGAATTTCAGTCTACTCGACATAACTGAAACTCACTACACTCTGTTGCTTATTCCCCGTACTGAAACATTCGTACTGAAGCAAAGGACCAAACCCATGCAGCGCCTAAAGGCCCGTTTACTTCAAAGCGGCATGATGTCGTTCATACTCTGCACTCTGATGACCTGCTGGGTGACCTTTATCAACCTCGGTCTTACCGATGCATTCGTTGGCAACTGGTTGAACGCCTTTTTGCTGGCCTGGCCCATCGCCTACCTGATTGCCTTCCTTGCCGGCCCCTTTGTGGCGAGCCTGACAAATCGACTGCTGGCCGGCTCTCAGCAGAACTGACACCGACCTACGCTAATCAGGGCGTTTCAGGGCGTCGGGTTGGTGCCATCAGCCTCTCGAGACGATCCGCCAGAGCAGACGCCATCCGCCGCCTCCATCCCGGACTTAGTTTATTTGCGAGCACCTCATTTTCATGGCCGAGCGCGGCCAGCACGGCGCTGTAACCGAGCCAGCGAAACGGCTCCGGCTCCCAGTGCCTGAGCCCCTGCGACAGGCTGTCGCTGCGCACCACCCAGGGTGCCCGGGCCGAGTCGCTGTCCCTGCCCAGTATCAGATCCGCCAGCGTACGCCCGCATAGAAAACTCGCACCAACACCCTCGCCACCGTAGCCGCCTGCCAGAGCGATGCCCTGATGCAGATCCCAGTACACGTGGGGCAGAAAACGTCGGGAGACACCCAGATTACCGCCCCAGCCATGAGTAATCCGCGCCGTTTCCAGTTGCGGGAAGAACGACAGCATCAATGACCTGTGTCCGGCCACCTCATCCCGGGAGAGGGTAAAATCCTCGCGCAAACGACCGCCGAACCGATAGCCACCACGAGCCCCGAACACCAGCCGGTCATCCCTGGTACGGTGAAAATAGGTCACCATCCGACTGGCATCACCAACCGCCTGGCCAAGGCCCATACCCAGCTGATCCCAGAGCGCCGGCGATAGCGGCTCGGTGGCGATCTGCAGGCTCTGTACGGCGATCTGGTATTTGCCCAGGGGTGCGCATTGGGCAGCGTAGCCCTCCACGCAGGGCGCAACCACGCGGGCATTAACCCTGTGGCCCGACACCCTCAGCTGCTTTGGCTGCCACTCCTCCACCCTGCTGGACTCGTAGATAGAGACACCGAGCTTTTCCACCACCCGGGCCAGCCCCAGCGCCAGCTTTGCCGGGTGAACAGTGGCGCAGTGCGGCGAATACAGTGCACCGTAGCTACCGGCGATGTTCACCTGCTGTGCGAGCTCATCCGGCTCCAGCCAGCACAGATCGGAGACCTCGTATCCGCGGGCATAGCATTCGGTAAGCTCCGCCCTGAGCCAGGCCTCCTGCTCCGGGTAACGGGCGGCACAGATCAGCATCCCGCCCTTGCGGTAACCGCACTCGATCCCTTCGCGCGCAAACACCTCGGCCGCCTCATCCGGAATGGCATGAATCATTTCCCGATAACGGCGCTGCTCTTCGACAGGCAGTCCTGCCAGCAGCTCATCCTGCCCCGCCAACTCGCCGATCAGCCAGCCACCATTGCGCCCCGAGGCACCAAAGCCCACATGCTCGGCTTCAAAGATTGCGATGTTCAGATCCGGCTGCTGACGCTTCAGATGGTAAGCGGTCCAGAGACCAGTATAGCCGGCACCGATAATGGCGATATCCACATCAACATCGCCAGCCAAAGGTGCGCGCGGTTCAACCTCATCGGCCACCTGTTCCATCCAAAGGCTGATTCGGTCTAAAGACATGACTGATCCTTACATCCAGAAAGTTTGATTCATCGTTGCGCCCTGAGAGCGACGCCATAGGCCTGGTTGCCCCACTGCCTCATCAGCTCGACAGACTCCAGGACCTCGTCCGGCACCTGGTAGTAGGAGAGTGAACAGGGCTTGCCCCGGCGCAGGTAGGTAAAGGGCCCAAGGCCCCGCTCAATAAACGCCTCACGGCTTTGCGCATCCGCCTTGAGGTAGAGAAGGTCATCAAAGACGATGGCAAACATCAGGCCATCGATAAACAGTCCGTAACCGCCGAACATGCGTCGTGCGACCACCGGACCGACCAGCTGCAGCTGATCGACGACCCAGTTAACAAACCCGCTCGCCATCTCGGACAATCAACCCACATTGGCCGACAGCGTCTGGAACTCGTCCAGCGCGAACTGGTCGGTCATGCCACTGATCATATCCTGCAGCAGACGGCAGCGGCAGTAGCGCTCCCAGACCTCCAGCGGCAGGCCCGGCGCGTTTAACAGCTCCGGTGGTTCTGCCAGCAGCGACAGGTAGGCTTTGACATGTTTTTTCGGCAGGCGGTGGAACAGCCTGCTCTCGATCAGCAGGCCGCGACTGCCGCCTTCGCACAGACGCTGAAAATCCTGCATCGGCAGCATCAACAGCGGACGGTAATGCTCCAGCAGACCGGTGATAATACGGAACCCCTGGAGCTCCAGGGTTTCCACCTCGGCTACGGAAAACACCTGCTCTATCGCCACCCGTTTCAAGGTTTCGATGATGGCGTGGCAGGGGGAATTATCCTCAAGCAGCGCCCGGTTCAGACTGCCGTTGTTAATCGCCTCGGCATGATCAAGAAAAACAGTGGCGGCATGCTCCACCAGCGGATGGATCAACCCTACACGCAGATTCACGAAAAACTCGTGCTCCTTGTTGATCTCCTCCTGCTGCCAGCGGCCGAGCGCCGCATTCACCAGGTCGTCGAAACATTTGCCGTTAAAACCCGGCTCATCGGCATCGCCGTAGGGCTCGCGCAGCGCGTTGTACTGGCTTTTCAGCAGCTCAGCCAGACGCTTGCAGTCGAGAATTCCCTTGTCGACACCATCTTCCAGGTCAGCGAGGCAGTAGGCGATATCGTCCGCCGCCTCCATCAGGTAGGTCAGTGGGAAGCGGTGACCGGGCGCCATCTCCAGCGCATGCTGCATGCGGGCAACAAACTCACGCTCGGAAAAATAGTAACCGGGCTTTTTCCGCAGGTAAGCCAGCGGCGCCTCCCTGGACGGCTTCTCCTCGGTGGCGCAGCGGGTATATTTAAAGACACAGGCGGTCTGGGTGTAGGTAAGATTGAGTTTCTGCAGCTGGCTGATCAGGCGGATCGCCTGGGCATTGCCCTCGAAACTGGCAAGCTCCCTGAGCAGCGCTTCTCTGAGCTGTTCCGCCGGTCGATCCAGATCGTGAACAAAGGGCGGCAATAGCGGCAGGACCTGTGCAAACCAGCGCGAGATCGCCGCCTCGCCAAAGTGGCCAAACGGCGGATTACCGATATCGTGCATCAGGCAGGCCATCTCCACCAGGCTTTCCATCGCCCGCTCCAGCCCGTTTAGGCCGAGAATACCGGCACCGCTGCCGAGCTGATCGAAGATGGTACGTACAATGTAACGACCGGTCTGCTGTACCTCCAGCGAGTGGGTCAGCCGGCTACGCACCGCCGCATTGTGTTCCAGCGGAAAGACCTGGGTTTTCTGCTGCAACCGGCGCACAGCGGCCGAGTTGATGATCCGGCCACGGTCGCTCTCCAGTTGCCGCTCCAGGGTGGTTACACCACAGCTCGCAACTCGGTAGCGGTCGCTGTGCTCGTCATGCGGCTGATAGGGGCGCTGAATGGAGAAACGGGACGAAAAATCGGGCATATCCCTGACCTGCTGTCGCTGATGGTTGTCCCAGACTATAACGAGGGCGCACCCGCGATCCAAGCGCCCCGCACGAGCGCCGCTCAGATCAGTGATTTTTCCATTTTCCAGTTGTACAGCTCCACACCAAGGCGCTGTACGCTGCAGGACGCGACAACCCGGAATCCCTGACGCAAAAAGAAAGGTCTGGCCAGATGGGAGGCATGCACCTGCAGTCTGTTCAGCCCCTGATGTCGGGCCTGCTGTTCCAGGCGAGCGTAAAGTGCGCTGGCCACACCAAGCCGCTGGAAGTCACTGTGCACATAGAGCCAGTCGATATAGCCATCGGCCTCCATGGCGGTAAAGCCGACCAGGTTGCCATCGGCTTCTGCCACCTGCACCTGGCGCGTATTCAGGCGCCGTGCCCACTGGGCGTAATCGACCGGCAGTGGCGCCCAGGCATTAATCTCCTGCAGCGAATAATAACGCCCTTCAATGGCATGCACGCTGTTATAGAAGATATCGGTGACGCGCCAGGCGTCTACCGGTCGATAGGGCCGTATGACAATGCTCGGTGCTGTCGCGGGGGTGAGGCATTCTCGAACGTTATTCACTGCGGCGCTTCCTGCTTCTGGTTATTATCCGGTCCCGAAAACAGCGCCGGTTACCGGCGCATTCGCGAACCAAGGGGCCATCCTGACTGCCTGCCGTAGCATTATAGGCTGCCTTTTACCGCCCTGCGCAGCATCAGAGCAGTCAACGACAGCCAGGGCATCGAGCCCCGCGCCAAACTCGGTGACGCCAAGACCCACTCAGCACTTTCGAGATTCTGGGTCGAGCTGATTAGTTCAGGCGCTCAACACCGGACTAAAGAGCACTGACCTGCCCTATTCGGCTAGTCTTAACCTGAGATGGGTTCACAGCAGTGTAGAGAGCGGCAATGCCCGAATCAGATAACAAAATTACCGTTTATTATGATGGTGCCTGTCCCAGGTGCAGACGGGACCGTGAGAACTATGAACGCCTCGACCCCAATGCGGACGACGAGGTGGAGTGGTTTGACATTACCGGTCGCGACGAGAGGCTGAAAGCGCTGGGTATCGACCCGCGCAAAGCACTGACCGAGCTGCACATCCGCACGGCTGATGGCCGCATCCTCTCTGAGCTGGATGCTTATCGCGTGTTGATGGCCCGCATCCCCCGCTACCGATGGCTCGGCTGGTTTATCGGCTTGCCTGTGGTCAGGCCGCTGGCCCGTTATCTTTACCACTGGTCGGTAACCCGGCGCCTCCAGCGGGAGGGGCGCCTGTAAGAGTACAGTTACAATCCGGCGCGTTTTAGACTCAAGCAACCGAGGCCTGTAAGCTGAAGCCCGGCAGGGGACGAACTTTCTGAAAATTCATCGCCCTGCCCTGTGGGGCCTCCCATCATCGGGCCGCCATCCATCATTTCCATGCCATACCCCATCATCGGGCCATAGCCCTGCATAACGGGCAGCGCAGATCCCCCGATCGAAACGCTGCCAATAGACCCGACAACTTTAGTGACACTCACCTGCAACAGACGCTGGTTTAATACGCCTCGCGATGACCAGCACAGAGCCCGGATCCGGTTCTACGCCGGACTCAATGCCTTTCTCCCCGACGGTCGGCGTCAGCCTGAACACACCTCACCAATCGCCTGATCCACCACCGCAATAATACGGTCGATCTGCTCAGACGAGGCAGTGAGTGCCGGGCTGAAGTTGAGGATATTGTTGAAGCCACTCAGGCTGCGATTGGTGCGCCCGATAATGACGCCCAGACTCTTGCAGGCGCCAGCAACGGCGATCGCCACGGACTCGTGCACCGGCTCTTTGGTCTCGCGATCCGCCACCAGTTCGATACCGGCGAACAGCCCCTTACCACGCACATCACCAATGACGCTGTGTTTCTCTTTCAGCGCATTAAACCCGGCCAGTAAACGTTCACCCTGAATGCGCGAGTTCTCGATCAGGTTTTCGCGTTCCATGATCTCGATGTTCGCCAGTGCTGCGGCCGGTCCCGCCAGGCAGCCGCCGAAGGTGGAGATATCCCGGAAGTAACCGAGGTGATCGCCCTCTTCCTCCTGCAACAGCGCAAACACACGCTCGGTGGTCACAGTGCAGGAGATCGCCGCGTAGCCGGAAGCCACCCCCTTCGCCATGGTGACGATATCGGGCTGAATACCGTAGTGCTGGTAGCCGAACCATTGCCCGGTTCGACCCAGGCCGCAGACGACCTCGTCGATGATCAGCAGCACCTCGTACTTGTCGCAGATCTCACGCACCTTCGGCCAGTAACCTTCAGGTGGCAGGATGATCCCGCCGCCAGCGGTAATGGGTTCCAGGATAATGGCCCCGACTGTGTCAGCGCCCTCCCGCAGGATCACCTCCTCGATCGCCTCTGCCGCCTGCACACCGTAGTTATCGCTGTCACCGTACTGGCTACGGTATTCGCAACAGTGAGGAACCTCGATGAAACCGGGTACAAAAGGCCCGAACTGGTCACGTCGTTCCGCCTGCCCGGTGGCACTCAGTGCGGCCAGCGTGGTGCCGTGGTAGTCACGCTCGCGGTAAAGAATCTTGTGCTTTTTGCCGGCAAAATGTTTATGCGCGATCTGGCGGACCATCTTGAACGCCTTCTCGTTGGCTTCCGAGCCCGAGTTTGAATAGTAAACCCGATCCATACCCGGCATCTTGTCCAGCAGTTTTTTGGCAAAGGCCGCCGCCGGCTTGTTGCCCATGGAGCCGGCAAAGAAGTTGAGCTCCGCCAGCTGCTCACGAACCGCATCGGCAATTTCTGTGCGACCATAGCCCACGTTGGTCACCCAGACACCGCCGGCGGACGCATCCAGGTACTCCACCCCTTCGCTGTCCCAGAGGCGCAGCCCCTCGCCGCGTACAAACATCGGCAAGCCGTTACGCGCCGCTGCGCCGGGTGTCAGGTGGTGCCAGACATGATCGCGGTCCAGCGATTTCAGAACATCGATATCGTTCATCTTGGTAGTCATAATTGGTCCTGTCTTGAGTCCTGCCTGCGATGCATCAGGCATGGCGATGTACAGAGAACGGAGACCAGGCCTGACTGACCGGCATGACCTCCAGCTGGTTAATGTTCAGGTGGGACGGCAGCGTCGCAATCCAGTACACGGTCTCCGCGATATCTTCCGGCTGAATCGGATCGGTCCCCTGGTACAGCTGATCATGTGCCGCCTGGTTGCCACCGGTGCGAACCAGCGTGAACTCGCTTTCGGACAAACCGGGCGCCAGATTGGTCACCCGCACACCGGTACCGGAGAGGTCACAGCGCAGGCCGTAGGAGAACTGCTCTACAAACGCCTTGGTGCCGCAGTAAACGTTGCCACCCGGATAGGGCCAGTGACCGGCGATGGAACCCAGGTTGATGATGCTGGCGCCCTTGCCCTGCTCGATCAGGGTTGGCAGCAGCGCATGGGTTACCGTGGTCAGACCGCTGATATTGGTATCGATCATCTGCTTCCATTCGGTCAGGTCGCACTCCTGCGCCGGCGCTGTCCCCAGTGCCAGGCCCGCGTTATTGAGTAACAGACTTACCTGCCGGAACTCCTGCGGAAGCGCGGCGATAGTGCTTTTCACCGCGTCTGCATCGCAGACATCCAGTGTCAGCGTCAGCACCTTGCACAGGGATGAAAGCTCATCGCAAATTGCGTCCAAGCGCTCGGCGCGGCGCCCGGTGAGCACCAGGTTCCAGCCCTCGGCGGCAAATCGACGGGCACAGGCCAGACCAAAGCCGGAAGTGGCGCCGGTGATAAAAGCAGTTTTAGACATTGGAGTTGCTCCTCAAAATAATTTGTACACACCCATACCCAGACCGCTGACCGACAGCAGCGTCAGGATCGGCAGGGCCACAGGGTGAAAAGACTGGGGACGGCGCCGATGAAAAGCCCACTGACCCACCTGGACGCCAAGAATCGTCGGGATAAGCAGTACCAGTACCGGGGCGATCAGGCTGGTATCGAAAACACCACTTATATAAAGCAGTAGCAGGGCAACCAAATCCGTTGCGGCCAGGAAGATCACCATCGACGCGCGCTGCACCGCAGTACTCAGGGGGACAGTCAGCAGGTAGCAGACCACCGGCAGCCCCCCCACTGAAGCGGCCGCGGTAAAGGCACCCGACACACCACCAATAGTCCGTGTCAGCCAGTGGTGTTCGCGGCTGGAGACCTGCGGTCGGCGCATTAACAGCAGCGACATCAGCAAGACGCCGATACTGATGCCTAACTTCAGGTGGGTTTCAGGCACCTGGATCAACAGCGTCAATCCAAGCGGGATGCCGATCAGAGCACCCAGGCTGAACCGGCCGATAAGCCCTTTATCCGCCGCGGGCCAGGCCGCTCCGAGCAGCCCCAGCGTGCCGATCAGATCCAGCAGCAGGATCACAGGGACACTCAGTTGCGGCGGCCATACCAGGTTCAACCCGGTAATTGCGATGGCCGCGAACCCGAAGCCTGTGTAGCCACGCACCAGTGCCGCCAGGCTGACCAGGAGCAGCGCCAGTTCAAGGTGGGGTATACCGGGATTGGAAAGGAAATCAGCCAACGCACATACCATCTGCAATGCGACGACCGGTGTGCCGTCGCGTTGCATTCACGGTAGGGGCTGGCTAGTTACGAGCGATAGATCCAGTTACCGGAGTTTGTGGGTCCAGCAGCCCCATCACTGTGCCAGGAAACGCTCCAGCGTGCGGCTCAGTTGCTCGATACCGGGATCGATCTTATGGCTTGGGATCGCCGAAAAACCCAACCGCATGTAATTGGACGGTGGTTCCTCGCCTAGAAAATGCACCGAACCCGGCTCGATCAGCACCCCGTCCCGGGCTGCCATCCAGGAGAGCGCCTCGGTATCCACGTGGTCAGGCGCCCGCAGCCAGAACGAGGATGCCCCGGCACTGGCCGACACTGTCTTCATCCCCGGCAAATGACGATCGATCGCCGTGCGCATACGTTGCAGCTTGCTGGAGTAGAGCTCGCGGATCTTGCGCAGGTAGGTGTCGTAGTAGCCCTGAGACAGGAACAACGCAGTCTGGCGCTGGTTATTGGTCGCCGGATGACGGTACATCAAACGCCGCAGCGCCCGCATTTCGGCGATCAGACTTTCATCCGCCACCATAAAGCCGATCCTCAACCCGGGGGAGATTGATTTGGACAGGCTGCCCACGTAGATCACGCGGTTGTCCGGGTCCTGGGACTTCAGTGCCGGCACCGGGTTGAGCTGCATATTGATCTCGGCATCGTAGTCGTCCTCGATCAGGATACTGTCGTGTTTACGGGCCAGCGCCATCAGTGCCTGACGCCGGTGCGGTGTTAGCTCGGCACCGGTGGGCACCTGATGGCTGGGTGTCAGGTAGATGTAGTCGCAGCCGTGCAACCGCTGGTCCACCACGATGCCCGCCTCGTCCACCGGCTGCAGGTGCAGCTGGGCATCGAAGGACTTGAAGATATTACGCGCATCGCGAAAGCCGGGGTCCTCCAGACCGACCACAGTGTCCGGGCCCAACAGCAGGTTGGCCAGCAGATAGAGGGAGTTCTGCGTGCCGATGGTGATCAGAATCTCGCTCGGTTCGGCATAAATGCCCCGCTTCGGCAGCAGCCGGGTGCGCACCTGCTCCACCAGGTAGGGATCGTCCGAATCCACGCTGTCGTGGATCCAGTCACGGGAGCCAGGGCCGGTAAGCGTCCTGCGGGCGCAGTCACGCCAGTGTTCGATGGGGAAAAACTCGTGCTGTACCTGGCCGTAGATAAAGGGGTACTCGAACGAGCGCCAGTTATTGGGTTTTACAATGTTGGGTTCTTCACTGGGCCTGCGCTTGAACCTGTGGGTCCAGAGCGCCTTAGCCTCAGGATGATATTGCCCTAAATCGGTGCAAAGCTGTTCCGGTTCGTGGTACGCCGGGGCGATAAAATAACCGCGCCGGCTCTTTGATTCCAGATAGCCTGCATCAACCAGAGCTTCGTAAATTAACACGATAGTATTGCGTGAAACGCCCAGCTGCTCTGCGAGACGCCGGGATGAGGGCAGCGCTTCGTCAACCGGCAGATGGCCCGAGAGGATCTTATCGACCAGGTGCTCACGAATCTGCTCCTGCAATGTGCGCCCGGGCTCAAAATTAATATTCAGATAGTGTTCGTTCATTATTTGCTCGAGGCTGGTACCGCGTTATGCGCCAGAATACAGCAATGCCTGTGCCACGGTTTCAAACTCAATGAGTCCCTCAATAGTCTTGGCACCGCGCAAAAGATACGCTGCAATAATTCCTCAGGCCATACCCCAGCTATACTCGCCATAGAGGTAGATTTATGGCCAAAGGCACCGCGAGAATCCGTTTCTATGCCGAGCTGAACGACTTCCTGCCCCTGCGCAACCAGATGCGTGAACTGCCCTGTCAGTTTGTTGCGCCCACCCCGGTGCGTCACCTGATCGAGTTGTGTGGAGTGCCGCACACCGAGGTTGAGCTTATTCTCGTCGATGGTGCATCCGTCGATCTGGAGTGGCGTATTTATGGTGGAGAACGGATCAGCGTTTATCCCTGCTTTGAGCACCTGGATATCACTCCGCTATTGCGGGTCCGGCCCTGCCCTCTGCGGCAGATCCGTTTTATTGCCGATGCCCATCTGGGCCGGCTGGTGCGGGATCTGCGCATGCTGGGGTTCGATACGCTGTTTAACCCTGACTGGGATGATGCCGAACTGGCGCGCATCAGCGCCGATCAGCACCGCATCCTGCTCACCCGTGACAAGGCACTGCTGATGCGGCGGGCGGTAACGCACGGCTGCTACCTGCGCCATCGCCCTCCCTTCGCCTTGCTGGCCGACCTGATGGATCGGCTGGACCTGTGTCGCCTGATTAACCCGTTCACCCGCTGTATCCGCTGCAATGCGCTGGTCTCACCGACAAGCACTGAGGATGCACAGCCCGACCTGCCCAGGGACCGGGGCGGAATCGAGCCGCCCTTCTACCGCTGCACCGGCTGCCGACAGGTGTACTGGAAAGGCAGCCATTATCGCGCCATGCTGAAAAAAATCGCCCGGCTCTGCCCCGTTTCGACTATCGGAACCGACCCTGACACTGAGGTATAATTCCGCCCCGTTTTATTTCAGCCGGAGCTCTCATGTCTGTATCCCAAGCGATCATCCACCGCCTGACCCGCGAGAGCGGTGACAAGTCCTACAGCCTCAGCGACAAGCCACTGGACCTGACAGACACCGAGAGCCGCCTGCTCAGCGAGATCAAACCGCTGTTTGTGCGCCGCGCCAGCAAGCGCTACGGCTGCTTTTCCAACGAAGCCGATGTGTTCAAGGGACTGGTGGTGAACTGGCTCGGCGATACGCTGAACCTGGTCTCTTTCAGCCAGAAAACCATCGAGTACCTGGCGATCGCACTGGAAGAGCAGGATGTGGAGTCCGACGGCTACTGGCTGTTTGCAGTGGATGAACAGGAAGCTGGCCGCATCCTCTGGCTGGCCCAGCTGCGCCAGCGCGAGGGGATCTTCATCAATGGCGATAACAAGCCGGACGCCTGCGAGTATATCGACTTCAGCAAGCTGGGCTTCTGCGCCACGCTGAACCTGGACCAGGTACACCAGCCCGGCGAGCATAAATTCCTTACCATCAGCTTTGGCTTTGGCGAGCGGCCGATGCAGAAACTGATGATGGACTTCCTCAGTTTCACCGACACCGTGGACACCACCGCAGACACCGAGCGATTCATGTCGCTGGTTGAAGATTACAGCCGCGATATGCCGGAAGACACCGGCAAGCGCTACCAGAAAGAGGTGGCGGAATACTGCATAGAACAGGTCAAAAACGGCGAGGCGGTGAACTACCGCGAACTCTCGGGTGAGATCGAGAGCCAGGCGCCTACGGGCCTGGACCGTTACATCGAAGAGCGCGACCCGGAACTGAAGGAAGCCTTCATTCCGGATCGTTCCAGCCTGAAAAAGTATATCCGTTACAGCGGCCGCAGCCGGGATGTATCGATCAGTTTCAGTAACGAATCCCTGGGCAAGAACATCACCTTCGACCCGAATGCGGGCACCCTCACCCTGAGCGAGCTGCCTGCCGCACTGGTCAAGCAGCTCAAGGGCGAGTAACCGGTTCAGGCGCTCTGACTGGCTGGCTGGTCCTTAAGCCTGGGATATCCGATAGCGATAGACAGCAGCGCCACCAGTCCCAGCAGCCAGCAGTAATAAATATTGCCGATCAGCGCCAGCGGCGAGAGCTTGGCGGTGGACGCCGCCAGCAGCACCTGGGCACCGTAGGGGATCAGCCCCTGCACCACGCAGGAGAAGATATCGATCAGGCTGGCACTACGGCGCGGATCCACATCGTGCCGCTCGGCGATATCTTTTGCCAGGGAACCAGCCAGCAGGATCGCCACGGTGTTGTTGGCGGTGCAGACGTTGGTCACTGCCACGGCGGCACTGATACTCAGCTCACCGCTGCGCTTGCCCGGCTCACCACGCCCGAGACGACTGATGCGGTCGATCGCCCCGGAAACCCAGGCCAGGCCGCCCTGGGATTTCATCATCGCGCCAAGGCCACCGATCAGCAGTGACAGGATCAGGATCTCCTGCATACCGGTGTAACCGGCGTAAATATCCTTGGACCACTGCGCCAGACTGTAGTCCGGCGTCATCGACAGACCGACCCCGCCCGCCAGCAGAATACCGACAAACAGTACCAGCATCACGTTGACACCCAGCACCGCCAGCACCAGCACCAGCACAACAAGGTACGGCAGCACGCGAATCAGATCGTAATCCCCCGGAGCCTCCACGGTGGCGGAACTGCTCTGCAGCCAGAGCCAGACCAGGGTCAGCAGCGCCGCCGGCAGCGCAATCCTGAAGTTCAGTTTGAACTTGTCGCGCATGGCGCAGCCCTGGGTCCGGGTCGCGGCGATGGTGGTATCGGAGATTATCGACAGGTTATCGCCAAACATGGCACCGCCCACCACCGTCGCCACGGTCAGCGGCAGCGACAGTTCAGTGGCTTCCGCGACGCCAACCGCAATCGGCGCGATGGCGGCGATGGTCCCCATGGATGTGCCCATGGAGGTGGCCACAAACGCCGCGATCACGAACAGTCCCGGCAGTACCAGTTGTGGCGGAATCACGCTGAGACCGAAGTTCACCGTGGCATCCACGCCGCCGACCGCCTTGGCCACACTGGCAAAAGCACCGGCGAGCAGGTAGATCAGCACCATGGTGATAATGGTGTTATCGCCCACGCCCTCGATAAAGGTATTGATCCGCTCGTTCAGCGGGCCGCGCGCCAGGAAGACCGCCAGCACGATCGCCGGCAGAATCGCCACCGGTGCGGAGATCTGATAGAAGGCAAACTCAACGCCCTGGGATTGATACCAGAGGCCGCTACCAACGAAAAAAAGCAGGAACAGCGCCAGCGGCGTCAACGCCAGCGGAGAAGGTTTATCCATGATGAGATTGTCACCCTGTATGCTCTGCCCGGCCTGATAAGACCAGGTGAAATAGATAGGTTTTCCGGGATCCACCGGAATTTAGGGTGGTTAATTATACAGTGATCAAAAAATATCACTAATACCTTATCGTAATACTCAGGTTTAGCCCGGTCATATCAGGTAGCCAACAAGACGCCGCCTGGAGGATTGTCTATAATCTGCAGCCACTTCCAAACGCGAAATCCACCCTGGCATCGAGAGACCAAACATGACTGAACGCCTTACGCTGACCCGCCCCGACGACTGGCACCTGCACCTTCGCGATGGTGACGTGCTGCAACATGTAGTACCGGCCACGGCGCGTCAGATGGGTCGGGCGATTGTCATGCCGAACCTCAAGCCGCCGGTCACCGATGCCGAGATGGCGCTGGCCTACCGCGAGCGGATCCTGGCGCAGGTACCTGAGGATGTCGATTTCGAACCGCTGATGACGCTTTACCTGACCGACAACACCACCCCGGAGATGATCGCCGCGGCAGCGGCCACCGGTAAGATCGCTGCGGTTAAACTTTACCCGGCCGGCGCTACCACTAACTCGGCGTCTGGCGTGACCGACCTGGGCAAGCTCGATGCCGTTTGCGATGCACTGGCAGAAGCCAAGATGCCACTGCTGGTTCATGGCGAGGTCACCCACCAGGACGTCGATATCTTCGACCGGGAAAAACGCTTCCTCGATGAGATCCTGACCCCGCTGGCGGTCAAGCACGACAACATGAAGCTGGTGGTGGAACATATCACCACCCGTGACGCTGCAGAGTTCGTCACCAGTCATGGCGATAACGTAGCTGCGACGATCACCGTGCAGCATCTGGCCTACAACCGTAACCACATGCTGGTGGGCGGTATCCGCCCGCACCTGTTCTGCCTGCCGATTCTCAAGCGCAATATCCATCAGGATGCACTCCAGGCGGCAGCGATCAGCGGCAGCCCCAAGTTTTTCCTCGGCACCGACTCCGCTCCTCACGCCAAGGGCGCCAAGGAATCCGCCTGTGGCTGCGCCGGCTGCTACAGCGCTTACGCCGCAATTGAGCTCTACGCGGAAATCTTCGAAGACCTGGGCGCACTGGATAAACTGGAAGGATTCGCCAGCCACTTCGGGGCCGACTTCTACGGACGCGAGCGCAACAGCGACACCATTACGCTGGTGAAATCACCCTGGGAAGTGCCGGCTGAGATGCCGTTCGGCAGCGATATCATCGTACCGCTGCGCGCCGGCGAAACCCTGCGCTGGAAACTGGAAGACTAACAAAGCAGAAATGACGGGCGGCTTATTCGCCGCCCTGTTTGGTTGGGGCGTCCACACTAGTGGAAGTCTCGCCCAGCTTGTGCAGTGCATCCAGCACCTCGGACAGCGGAGTGGACCGTCCGCCGCCCATGTTTTCCTCCTCGGCGACTTCGCTCTCCCGGGCATCAAACTCCCAACACCTGAGCACCTTGATCTTCTCTTCGCGACTCAGGCGCGTATCGTTGAGCAGATCCGCGGGTGTATCGTAGCACTTGGCTGGATCAAGCATCGCCTGTTCGAAGCTCATTGATAACCTCCTCAATCATTGCTGGCAGAGGAACAGGCTCGTCATCAACATCAGAGATGCGAGGCCCAGAGCGCCAAACGGTGGCGCATGGTTTTCTGCGAGACCTGTTCTTCAGGCATCGGCTGAATCACCTTATCGTGTACCAGCAGTCGGTAGATGTATTCGATCTTGAGATCCGCCGAGTCACCCGGTTCAAACTCCACGGCACCGCGTTCCTCGCCGTACTTAACGCCCTCTTCTATCGCCTTGCGCACCAGTTCCTTCTCGTTTTTCAGTTTTTTCATCGCGTCACTCCAAGACTCACACAGACTCTGATGTTCAGGATAGACGCTAACAGCAGCTTCAGTCTTCTACCTCCGCCAAAACCGGCACCAGCTTGTGCTGGCGATAGGCGATAACGAACACCGCGAAACCGGTCAGTGCCGTGGCTGCACCGACAAGACCGGTGCTGCTCCAGCCCAGCCCGGCCGAAACCGCCATGCCGCCCAACCAGGGGCCCAGTGCGTTGGCGACGTTGAAGGCGGAATGATTGGAAGCTGCCGCCAGGGTCTGGGCTTCGGCGGCGACATCCATCAGATGCGTCTGCAACGCCGGGGACAGCGAGACCATGGAGCCCACCGCAAAGGCGGCAAGCAGCATGGTGACGATATTCTGCGTCGCCAGCGGGAACAGCAGCAGAATGCCGGTGCTCCAGAGCAGCAGCCAGCCCACCGCCTTGAACTGAAGCCGATCGAACAGCCAGCCGCCGGCGATGTTACCGGCAATACCACCGGCGCCGAACGCGGCCAGCGCCACCGGTATCCAGGCCTTGGAAACCCCGGTCACTTCGAGCAGCGTCGGCGCCAGGTAGCTGAAGACACAGAACATACCGGCGAAGCCCACCGAGCTGATCGCCAGCGCCAGCCACACCTTGGGCTGGTTAAATGCACGTAACTCGCGCACCGGATTACTGCGCTGTTCACTGCGATTGAGCGGCAGGTAGAGACTTACCAGCAGCACGGTCAGCAGCGCAATTCCCCCCACGAGTCCGAACGCGTAGCGCCAGTCCATCACCTGCCCCAGCCAGGTGGCCAGCGGGTTACCCAGCAGCATGGCGATGGTAAGTCCCATCAACACCCGGCTGACCGCTTTGGCACGCTGGTTAGGCGGTACCAGCGACGCGGCTACCAGGCAGGCAACGCCAAAGTAGGCACCGTGCGGCAGACCGGCCAGAAAACGGTACAGCAGCAGGCTGTGGTAGTCAGGGGCCATGGCGCTGGCGAAATTGCCCAGCGCGAACACAATCATCAGCAGGATCAGCAGGTGGCGCCGGAACAAAAGCGCACCTACCACCGCCAGCAGTGGCGCGCCCACCACCACACCCAGGGCATAGGCGCTGATCACATGTCCTACCTGCTGCTCGGAGATCGCCAGCCCCTCGGCCACATTGGGCATCAGACCCATGATCGCGAACTCTCCGGTGCCGATGCCGAAGCCTCCCATCGCCAGCGCAATTTGAATCAGTAGCACCGCCCGGCTAGAGTAAGCGGGCGAATTATCGGCGCCTTCGATCGGCTTCATCGTCATCTCCTTGGCAACAGAAAAGCCGACCATTATGGTAAAGAATTAGGGTCTCTTAAAGTGATTAAGGCGCACGGATCCTTGATCACCTGACCTCGCAAGGCGTTGAATTCTGCAGAAAACCGGACAAGCAGCGGATTGATCGGTACTATTTGCCCTCGACCACCCACAAACGCAAAACAGAGTTGCTGTTTATGAAACTGAACGACCCCTTTGGTCGCATGGCGCGTCGCCGCGAACGAGAATATGAATCGCTGAAACAGGCACTGCTCAAGGCGGGCATGACCGACGAACAGAAGGCGCGGGAGCTGATCGAGAATCTCGCCAAGCGCAGCAAGACCGGCATGATGGTGCTGATTCCGCTCGTGGTGATCCTTGCGCTCCTGTTCCGCGAATACGCCATTTTCGTCCTGGCATTCGGTGCACTCATCCTGCTCTGGCTGTTCAATACCACTCGCCGTGGCCAGGACTATATCGGCCGCTACATAGAAGACGTATGCAGACAACCCGGTGAGACCCAGGCGGACGACGAGCCTGCGGAACAGGCGCTGGTACAGCAGCATGATCCCCGACAGCAGGACGATAGCGGCCCCGAGCAGCCGCCCAAAGCCTGATTCAGGGCCCTAAGGCCCAGCGGCGGGCGAACAGCCCGCCACACTCCCCGCTCCGCTGTATTGATCCATGTCAACAAAACAACATTTGTCGCACCCGCTCTGAAGCTTTCGCAACATCGGCCCCGGGCCAGCCTTGCGCGCTTTTCCGCACCATCCCGCCACCGCCCGCATAATTTATTGATTTTGATCAATAAAACAGACCGCTCCTAACGGGTGCCATATTGACAGCCAGGCTGGTACGCGACTTGCGATAGAGAAAACAACATGACAGCGCTGCACGACAGGCGAATTCCCCCTCGCCACATCGAACAGAGCGGGGTTGGAGTGGCGGGCTCCACACCCCAGTCATGCCCCGGCGGATGCCGGGACGATCCACCATTGAATAATTAATCAGCAATTAGCGAACAGTCAGGAGTAAAGGTTATGGCCAAGTACTATCTGCACCTTGAAGCCAAGGAAAGCGCGGGCAACCAGATCCATGAATCCCAGTGTTCCCACATGCCGGAGAAGGCGGAGCTGCGCTATATCGGATCCTACTCAAACCCGAAAGCGGCCGAGTACGATGTAAAGATGTTCTACCCCCAGGTTAGTTACTGCCCGGACTGTATCGGGCAGTAATCCGGTTTCGCGCCGCCAGGTTCAGCTTCGACTCTCTTCAGGCCTGGCGGTGCGTCCCTTACTGGGCGCTGACGACGTATTCAAGCACCTCGATCACCTGCTGCGGCGTCTGCGCCCAGGCCATTGCAGCCGCATCCACCTCCTTGAGCGGGTGCACAATATCGGCACCGTGCAGGGTGATATAGGGTTTGCCCAGCGCGGCACAGAAGCCGGCATCAAAGGCGGCGTTCCACTGCTTGTACTTGTCACCAAAGCGGACGATGGCAAGATCGCACTTCTCGATCTGGGTCTTGGTACGCATCGCATTCACCTTGGCGGACTTGTGATCGCGCCAGAAACCGCTGCTCTCTTCACCAAGCACATCACCGGCGGCATCGCTGGCGTCGTGGTTGGTAACGGCTGAGGTAAAGCTGATCGGCAGGTTCTTCGCCTTGCAACCCTCGATAATCTGTTCACGCCAGTCGGTGTGGATTTCGCCCGAAAGATATACGTTCCAGCTCATTGTTCTCTCCTCGTTTGTTATTGCCAGGTCAGGCACTAGAGCGCGCCTTCCTGTTGCAGGTGTTGATGGATCAGCTCCGCCAGACGGCGGTAGCCCTCGGCATTGAAATGAACCTGGTCCGATTTGTAGGCCGGTTCACGCAGCAGATCGGCAACCGCACCATCAAGATAGGCAACGCCATACTGCTCTGCGAGTTCGCCATACAGAGGCGCGGCGCTGGAAAACAGGCTTTTCTGCGGCACCCCGATCAACAGCACATCGACATCCTCGTTCTGCGCCTGCTCGATCATCTGCGCAAGATTCGCCTTGGTACGTGAAAGGTCACGGTTGCGCAGAATATCGTTACCGCCCTCGAACAGGATCAGCAGCGCCGGACGTTCCCGCTCAAGCAGCTGTCCCAGGCGGTGCACGCCTTCGGAAGTTTCCTCACCGGAGATACCGGCGTTGATCACCTCTCGCCCGCTGATATTAGCGAGCACACTGGGGTAGCTTTGTGCTTTGTTCACGCCGTAACCGGCGGTCAGGCTGTCGCCAAACGCGAGAATGCGGGCGTAATCACTTAGCGGGCTGAGCTTGTCATCGCCACACCCCGCCAGCGCAAGAAAAAGCAGCCCCAGTACCAGAGCACGAGCCATCGATAACACGGGCACTCCTGATCACTTATGAATAGATAATTAACTTACGCGCGACACCAGCCAGCGGAACAGGGCAAACTGGGACGGCAGGTAAAACAGATACTCCGGGTGCCACTGCACACCGATGATCGGCTGGCCATCGGTATGCTCCACCGCCTGGGTGATCAGATCCAGATCCCTGCCGACCACTCTGAGCCCTTCGCCGGTGTCCCGGATCGCCTGATGGTGCAGGCTGTTAACGCGCAGGTGCAGTTTACCGCAGAGCCCCGCCAGTACCGACCCTGACGCCACATGCACCTGTTTGGTGGGCAGCAGGCCAGGACGGTTATAGGTCCGCTTGCGCAGCGGGCGAATATCCTGGTGCAGATTGCCACCCAGCACCACGTTGATCAGCTGTGCGCCGCGACAGATACCAAGCAGCGGGATACCGGCGTTCATCGCCCGGTTGATCCACTCGATCTCGAGCTGGTCGCGCTCCGGATCCAGTTTAACCTTGGCATCGATATCACCTTCGTAGTGCTCCGGGCCGATATCGTTGCCACCGCCGATCACCAACGCATCCAGGTGCTGGCCACTGGGCGGATGGCGCACGCTGATCCGCTCAGGGATCGCCCCCGCAAGTCGCAGCGCCAACGCCGAACACCACCAGCTCGGCGCCCAGCGGCGCCCGTTACCCGTTACACCAACCCGTGGTCTTTCAACCATGCGTCGACAAACTCCACCCAGCTTCTACGGTTAACGCCGATTAACGGTATACGTGCATCCAGAAAGGCCTGGCCCAACTCATCCAGCGCTTCTGGCTGGTCTGCCAGTGCTTCCACCACACACCAGAGATTCCATGAGTCCGCCAGCGACCATTCCGGGCGCTCTATCTGGCAGTTGGGGAGCCGGTAGTGGAAGGTGGGACGGGCCTTGACCTTGGCATCGCCCACGGCACGCTGCACCCGCTGTTCATCCAGTTCTGCCAGTAGCGGCAACAGATCCAGGGCGCGGTTGCGGGTTGGGTTGTGCTCAAGATAAGCGGCGAACAGCGCATCCATATCCGGCTGATCCTGCTCGATCAGCTCAACCACGTAGGCTTCGGGATAAAGGCCGATGTAGGGGCTGATCTTGCGGGCTGTGTTGACCTCGTGCGCCTCCACCAGCCACCACTGCAACAGGCTGAACGCCTTGAGATAGGGGTACAGACAGCTGGCATCCAGCGTCGGAATTTCGGGGTTGATATGCACGCCATAAGCGGCGATCAGGGACTCTTCAGTGCCCTGGGCACCGAGCTTGCGCAGAATATCGATCAGCGGATCCAGCCGCTCCAACTGGTCCATCGCCACCGGCGGACAGACTACCTCCACCGGCACCAGAAGACTGGCCGCCTGACTCAGGGGCTTGAGCCACTCTTCCGGCTGCCCACTCTTTTCGCTCTCCGCCGCCTTGCGCTTGAGGAAGGCCCAGTCCAGCTCCACGGTCAACTTACCGATGGAGGGTATTTCAAGCACCAGCTCCGCTTCTGTCTGGTAAACCACTCTGCCGTTCAACTGCTGATTCAGCGCATCGGCTGTTTCATCCAGGGTAACGCCGGAAAACTCCAGCTCAAAACCGACCTGCCGGGTTTCACCATCCTCCCGTTCAAGCCGGGGCGGTTGTCTGTAGGTTGCGTGGCTGCTCATAATTAAACTCCGCAGACTGCCGGATCAGGCAAACTCCTCCGGCTCGTCGGTGTAGATGCAAACGTTCCAGTCTTCGGCCAGTCCATCCTCGGCTTCACAATAACGGCTGAAGAACTCGGCGATTTCCGCACGCTGACAGTGCTGCTCAAAGCTCGCTAAGTCACGCCAGACTTCATGGAACACAATCGGGAAGCTGCTGCCCTCCGCAAACGGACTCTGGATATGGCGGGTGACCCGATACTGCACACAGCCATCCTCGCGCAGCGTGTTGGGCTCCAGCGACTGCAGTACCGCGAACAGCTCTTTCTCCTTGCCCGGGCGCGGCTTGAACTGAGCCGTGCAGTAAACCAATGATGACATCTGAGCTCCCCCTGTGTAATCCATTGAAAGTTAAGCTTTACATAGCCAGAGTGACATTTCACCCCATAGACCTCAGGGGATCACGACTGGCGCTTTCGCATCGTGGTTTCAAGCGCCCCTATGCTCCCGCACCAACGCGCTTACCCTGCCCTGAAGCTCGGGCAGGAGTTCGGTCTCAAACCAGGGGTTACGCCTCAGCCAGAGATTATTACGCGGACTGGGGTGTGGCAGTGCTGCCAGTTCCGGCCAGGTCGCCGGCCAATCCCTCACGCGCTCCGTCAGCGTGCGTTTATCCCGGCCAAAGTGATACTGCTGGGCGTACTGCCCGAGCAGGAGGGTCAACCGGATATCAGGCAGTTGTGCCATCAACCTGTCCCGCCAGGCGGGCGCGCACTCGGGCCTTGGCGGCAGGTCGCCGGACTTTCCGGTACCCGGATAGCAGAACCCCATCGGCAGAATCGCCAGCAAGGTCGGATCGTAGAACTGTGCGCGGCTCAAGCCGAGCCACTCTCTGAGGCGATCGCCACTGGCATCGTCAAACGGCAGGCCGGATTCATGGGCGCGGCGGCCAGGAGCCTGCCCGACGATCAGAATACGGGCGAAGGGTGCTGCCTGAAGTACCGGCCCGGGCTCCAGGGGTAGATGCTCTTCACACAGGCGGCAGGCATCTACCTGCTTAATCAGGTCGTCGAAACTCATAACTAACGGCTCGATCGCGTTGGCAAATCCACACGCATGGCAACACCCGCCAAACAAGGAAATATATTCATGTGAGCAATCCGATAAACCACACCTCCTATAATTTAGCTTGAAGGCCGCCCCTTAACCCGGAAGTGGAGGTAAGTCATGTACAAAATAAAAAAGCACTCAGGCCATCCGGCCTGACAAGCACCCTGCTGATAGCGACCCTGATATCGGCTCCGGCAGCTCTTGCAGAGGGGTGGTTTGACCTCTCGGTTACCGGTGATACCGGTCTGGAGCGATCACTAACAGCGATGAACGAACACCTGCAGCTGCAATATGCCGAAGATGACCGGATGGCCGCACTGGTTGAACCACACCCCTACGACTTCGCCACCGTAGCGGTCGCATCCAGCGATGTACCCTCTATGCCCGATATTTTTCATGACTCGGACAGCCGGGCTTTCGGTCCGCCTGTCTCCGATGGTAGCTCCCTGGAGGCGAACCTCGATCTGTTGAACTACGCGATGGCAACACGCGGCGACGATCTGTTTCTGCAGATAGCGGCAGATGCCTCAGGTAATCAACATACTTTCGCAACCGTTGCGCTCTCGATAGATACAAACAATGCGGTCGAACAATATCAGTATGCGCTACTCGATGGAGGCAAGGATTTTGGAAATACCGTACAGGACGATGCCTCCCTGGAACGCAGCATCACTCAGCTGAACCAGTTCCTGAACGAAACCGACCTGCGTAATCAGATACTTGCCGGCGCCGTTCCCGAAGTCACTGGGGCCAGCATGGACAGGTATCTGGCATCGGCCCACCTGTTGTACTGATTATAAAAACGGATATCCCCCGATCCCGGCGCCTGACAGTGTCGGGATCTTTTTGTCAGGAATCAGACAGCAGTCGCGTCAGCTCGGCAGCGGGAATCTCGCGGCACTGGCTGGCGTTCTGACCCGCCCAGAGTGGAGAGAAGTCGCCTGAGCCCTGCTTTTCAGCAACGCTACGTAAGGGTGTGATTGCTGTGGACGCCAGAGGAAATGCCGGAGCATCGGTGCAGATTGGTCCAAGCTCATGAATCGCCCGGTTAACTATGCCCCGTGCCGGTCTGCCACTGAAGATATTGGTCAGCGCCGTGTGACGGGCAGCCTCACTCTGCAGCGCAGCACGATGGATCGCCGAAATTTTAGTCTCGGGGCAGCAGAGATAGGCGGTACCGAGCTGCACGGCTTGCGCGCCCAGAGACAGAGCCGCCGCAACGCCCTGCGCATCGGCTATACCGCCCGCCGCGATAACCGGGCAGGAAACCGCCTGCACAATCTGCGGCAGCAGTGCGAAGGTACCCACCTGGGTGGTCAGGTCATCACTCAGGAACATGCCGCGATGACCGCCGGCTTCCAGCCCCTGGGCGATGATCGCATCAGCGCCATGCTGTTCAAGCCAGAGCGCCTCCTCCACCGTGGTCGCTGAAGAGAACACCAGCGTACCCCAGCCTTTAATCCGCTCTACCAGCTCAGGCGCAGGCAAACCGAAGTGAAAGCTGATAACCGGCGGACGATAGGGTTCGATGAGATCGGCAAGCTCTGCGCTAAAGGGAGCGCGCCCTGCACCCGTCTGGATCGCCCGGGCGTCGATACCGTATTCGGCGTAGTAGGCGCCCAAACGATCACGCCACGCCTGCTCCCTTGCCTCGTCCGGCTGAGGCTGTTGGTGACAGAAAAAGTTGAGGTTATAGGGTTTATCCGTGCTACCACGAATCTCCTTCAGCTCGGCTGCAAGCGCTTCAGCACTCAGCATAGCGCAGGGCAAGGAGCCGAGGCCCCCCGCATTGGACACCGCGATCGTAAGCATGCTGCCCTGCGCACCGGCCATGGGAGCCTGGATGATCGGTAACTCGATCCCTAAACGCTCGCAAAGCTTCATGATCATTCCTTGTGCAGATCAAAAGTCAGGTAAAAAGTAAGCCGAAAGCCTATCACCCGATCTCGAATGAGGTCACGCCGTAGAGCCTGTCCAACGGTAGCTCCGGCGTATCGCCGGTATACATACGCGCGGTTTCAAACACCGGCTCCATGCCGGCAGCTTGCGCCAGCCCCACCGCTTCAAGGTTGGTATCAGGGAGGTCCAGATAGATCTGTGCCCCAACTGGCACCGTCTGCTGGAGGTCGTTGAATAGCACCTCAGCCAGTTGCGGAGAATCCGCATAAAGCGGTCCTATTTTAAATCCCTCACGACAGGGCCTTATCACGCCATATCCAGCCAAGCGTCCCTGTTTCCGCACACCAAGCGCTGTGGCACCGGGTTGATCGATCCAGCTGGCCAAAAACTCTGGGCGCGCAACAGGGAAAAACGGCTTGTCGTAGTCAAGCAGCTCAGCCAGGTCAGTAACAGACAGAGGAAAACTGGCCGCTGCCGACTCACACTGGGCATGACGAGCCTGACCGGCATAACGCACATTATTCCAGGCAAACCGGAAGCCTGAGCGGGCATAGTTCGACTGCTGGGCAACGACACCGTCCAGCGCAATATTGCAGCCTGCCAGATAATCCATACCGGCCTTCCAGATCTGCATACCCAGCCCACGCCCACGATATTCGGGCTTCACGATATAAAAACCGAGAAACCCGAATTCATCGCTATAGCGCACCCCGGACAGGGTAGCGACTGGCTCCCCGTCCAGAAGCGCCAGCAGGAATCCCTTGGGGTCCGCCGAGAAATAGCAGTCGCCGTCGTGGAGCCCCGGGTTCCATCCCTCCTCGGCCGCCCAGTCCATCATCAGGCCGAGTTCATGCTTTTGCATCGGCCGAATGACCAGGCCGGTGTTCTTCATGCGCGCCTCCCTCAGTGTGCGTTTCGCCCCAACAGCGGATTCACCACGCGCTCGATCACCAGAAAAACCAGACCACCGGCGGCGATACCCAGGGCGGCATTAATCAACGACGGCAGCACGCCGTTCACTATCGCGGCGATTGAAGGTAAGCCGGACGCCGTTTCCTCGATAGTGTGCAACAGCTCATGAGAGCCGGGAATACCGTGAACCAGGATACCGCCGCCCACCAGAAACATGGCCGCGGTACCGATCACCGAAAGCGACTTCATCAGCCAGGGCGCGAGTCTCAGCAGTCCACGGCCAAATGTTGCACCGATACCGCTTTTGCCCTCTGCCGACAAAAACAAGCCGGCATCGTCCAGCTTCACAATCCCCGCAACGAGCGCATACACACCGACGGTCATCGCCAAAGCAATAGAAGACACCACGGCGACCTGCACACCAAAGCTTGCGCTCTGCACCGTCCCCAGGGCGATAACGACAATCTCCGCGGAGAGGATAAAGTCGGTGCGGATCGCACCCTTGATTTTGTTTTTCTCGAAATCGCGCATATCCACGCTATGGTCGGCAATAGCCTTTAGCTCCTTGGCATGGGCAGCTTTGTCCGGCTTGAAGCTGTGCAGCACCTTTTCAAAACCTTCAAAGCAAAGGTAGGCACCACCGATCATCAACAGTGGTGTGATCAGCCAGGGCGCTATCACAGAAATCAGCAGCGCTGCCGGCACCAGGATCAGCTTGTTGATGATGGAACCTTTGAAGACCGACCACACCACCGGCAGTTCTCGGTCCGCCTTGACGCCCGAGACCTGCTCGGCATTCAGCGCCAGGTCATCACCGAGCACACCGGCGGTCTTTTTGGCCGCCACCTTGGACATCAACGCGATATCATCCAGCAGCGTGGCGATATCATCGATCAGCGCGAGCAGACTGGTTCCTGCCAAGAGGTCTCTCCTTCCCTGTAAACGTCATTAAGGCTTATTTGCGCGATACGCACTCTACCGACTCAGCACCGAAGGTAGAATACTGGGCTCGATCCCCCTTACTCCAGAAGCTGATATTCCTCCCCTCGTAACGGGCGCCACTGGCAGATAAAGCGTGATACAGCAGGTGCTGCTCGGTACCGTCACCCAAAATCAGCGCCGGCATCAGTGTTTCGTTATAGAAGTACGCAGTCAGCAGACGCCCATCCTCGCAACTGTAAATGGCCGGCGCCGGGACCATGGTGCTCCCGGTCTTGATCTCCAGTTCGGTGATACGCCGTTCATACGCTTCACGGGCACAGTCGCCGATATTTTCAGACTTCCAGCACTCATCACGACCTTTGATCCAACCCCGCTGCGTCGCTTTCAGCGTTGGGATCTCCTCTTGCGGAAAACTGTCCAGCGCCTTGCGGTACAACTGATCAAGACGACGATCCAGCCCTGCCAACTCTGCATCGCTGCAGATCAGCTCCTGCACGCTACCCTCGGCACGGCCGCAGTCAAAACTCGGTGACACAGCGCTGGCAAATTTGAGGATGGACCCATCGGCCATTGTCGCCAGGTAAAGGTTAGTATCGCGAAGCACATAGGAGCGCACATAACTCAGATCGGTGAGATACCGATTGTCGATACTGCCATCACCGCAATACATTTTGGTCACCGCCACCGGCCCCATGCTGATTCCCGAGGGTGGCGTATGCTCCCAGCTACCGAAACCGCGGTTACAGTCAGCCAGCACCTGTACCTGCCCGTCTTCCTTGAACTCCAGCGTATAGCTGTGGCCTTCACGGGGCGTGTACAGGCTGTCATCCATGGACTGGATCTCCACCAGCGTCCAGGTTTTACCGGTCAGGGCCTCTATACCTGCGCCCTGTCCGTTCCCAACCTGGACCGCGGGTTGAGTGGCGTGATCAGCAGTCTGCGTCGCCGCACAACCGACCAGCAACGCGCCCAGCGCAAGGACAGATAACGGCTGAATCCTTTTCATCATCGCTCTCCGATCAAAGAACTGAATAGCTTGAAACCGGGCTGAATTATGGCTCATTTAGTCGCACCCCGCCTCCCTGGCCAGCTGGTACAGCGCTTGCTATCAACCCTGACAAGCCAGCAAAACTCCACCAACCCGCCACAAATGCGCTCGGTTATTTACCATAGAGAGCGACTTTGTCGGTTTTACGACAGGATAACCGCATGAACAAAATCGGCATTTTTTTCGGCACAGAAACCGGCACCACCCGCCTGATCGCCAAGAAAATCTACAAACTGCTCGGCAGCGAGATCGCCGACAAGCCGCTCAACGTCAACCGCATCACGCCGGAGGATATGCTCAAGTACGACGCCCTGATTCTCGGCACGCCCAGCTATGGCGAAGGCGATATTCCAGGCAAAGGTGTATCCGGCTGCTTCGAACCCAACTGGGGGGAGTTTCTGGCGCAGTTTGGCTCGCCCGATCTCAGCGGCAAGCGCATCGCCATGTTTGGCCTGGGCGCCCAGGAGCGCTACTCCGAGCGCTTCGCCAGCTCGCTGATGGCGCTTTACCAGAGATTCGCCATTCAGGGCGCAACGATGGTCGGCGAGTGGAGTACCGGCGGTTACACCTTTGAGTATTCGGCGGCTGCCATCGTCGACAGGTTCGTTGGCCTGGTGATCGATCAACGCACCCAGGGGATGCTGACCGACGCGCGGCTCGAACAGTGGGTCGAGCAGATCAAGCCGCAGTTGCTGGAAATGCTCGACTCTGCAGCTTAAGTCCAGCTGTCACTGGGAATACATGCGTCTCATCGGTGGCTCGCGCCAATCGAAAAAGCGAACATCCTCAAGGTTATTTGGCCGTGCATCGAACTCGAGTACGGCTCTCAGGCCATCCGTGTAATAAGGATCACCTGTAAGGTTAACCCCAGGCTGACTCATGGTTTTTTTGCCGACGCCTCTCACAAATCCAAGTCGTGATAGCCCCCGCGAAAACAGCATATCCTCGATAAATGCCGTGCGTGTTTCATCAATATCGGAATCGATTTTATGCGTGGTAAAGGTGGGTGTATGGGTCGTAAAGCGCACGCCGATATCGCGACTGATCTGCCCCACCCAGACCTCTTTTCCATTAAAACGAAGATCTGTGAGCCAGAGCCTCAGGTGGTTACGCTGATGGATAGTACCGCGCGCTTTCTGCAGCGCTATATCCTGCTTGCGGCCGTCGTAATAAAGATTGCTGACCGGTGAGTAACGGTAGTGCTTGCCAAACAAAAACGAGTTCACCGTTTTCCAGATAGACTTCAGATAACTGTCTTCAGCGTAATGCCATCCGCGCCTTACAAAGGGTGGAAACAGATGTTTCGAGTCACCGATAAGGACAAGGTTAATCGGGTCTCCGTTGACCCGCCCATCTTCGCTGGTGGTACAACAGGGAAGCTTTCGGAGAGTCTCTCGCAGCTGCGCCTCGTTCAAGTCTCTGATTTCTGACTTCTCAGACTGCTGCTCTATCTGCTTGAGAGAGCGGGCCTTAAGGCCTGTCAGCTCAAAGTAAAAATCGAAAAACAGCGTTTCGTCTTTGCTGATGAGATCCACATCCAGTTCTTTCTCATCCTCATCCAGGTTCACGTAAAAGAAGCCGCTGCGCGTAGTCTGCGGAAAAATCGGATTAAAAAAACTGTGGCGGGTGAAGTAGAGATCAACCTCTTCGTTATATCCGCGCTGCAGCCACCGATGTAAGCTGTAAGCCACCTCGTGCGGTGAGAAGTACTCCGGATCAAGCCCGGACGCAATCATCCAATAAGGGTGCGAGTCATTATTCCGAATGCGGATCCAGACCGGCTGTATCTGCCTGCTGAAAAGATCAACGCCGAACAGACTTTGGCTCTCCTCCCTGCTTAACACGGCCGCTTCAACGGTGACATTGTTTTTTTTCTGAAGCTTCGCACGGTCCCGAAACGAGCTAACGCTGGGGTCTGGAGAAAAACTCGCACACCCTCCCAACGTCAAGGTGAACAGCAGCAGTAAAACAGACATCCACCGCACACAAATGCACCGAGACAACCGGTGAAAAATACTCGTATCGATAACTTGTGCTGCTCGCATTATGAGGCCTCAGAAACACACAAGGATGAAGAAACCGCCACCACATCTTTTAAGGGTAGTCCGCCACTAAGGCAATTAAACCAAAGCAGAGAAACCATCTACTCGGTTACGAAAAATCGGGTTTTGGAAAACTTGCAACGCCAACCACTGAACACGCTGTTTTACCTCAAGATGTCATCAAAACCAGCGAATCTTTAAAATCGGTTCATAAACAACACCTCACGCTGTTCTCCAACCGCTATTATTCTATGGTTGATCTACCTCTGCACGCTGACTTTGGAGCCGTAATATGACGAGACCGGGGCCATTAAGCTCACTAACAGCTTCGCTTTCTCGCCTCATGGTTTTAGCGCTGACCGGTTACCTGCTTAGCAGCTGCGCCATCATTGAAGATACTCCGAAACGTCCCGATCCCGGTTCGCAGCTCAGCGCGCAAAGCGAAGATGGCTCGGTAGAGTCGGACATGGATATGCTGGGTCTGCAGGCACTGGTGATGTCGATGGCTGACGAATATGTTTCATCCGTCTCCGAAGTTGCCTTCCTGCACCTGCGCCCCAAGGCACAAACCAGCAATGAGCGCGTGCTGATCCAGTCATTCATGCGCAACAGCTTTGGCGCCGCCACCGAGATCGCCGCGGGTCGAAACCCAGATATCGCTCTGCTGGATATGCTGGTACTGGTGACTCTGCAGCGCCAAACCTTCGAAAACTACTGGATTCCTAAAATCTGGGGGGAAGATCGCGGTCGCGATGCCCTCGCCCAGCTGAAAAACACGGAACGGGGTCTCTGGCAGCGTTCATCAAGGCTACTGTCCCCAGATCAGCAGGCTACCCTGCGCAGCCTTATCGATGCCTGGCTTGAAGAAAACCCCGACCGCCTTGTCGTTGAATTGATTCGCTTCGATGAGTTTGCTGATGCCCGTGGCATGCCTCAGAAACAACAACGGGATGCCGCCGTGGGTCTGCTGGAAGAGATCAACGATGCCGTATCAGCCATCGACGAAGCCCTGCTCTTTGCAGAGCGCGCCATGTGGTACACGGGCCGGTTAACCTACATCGTCGGAGAACAAGCCGAACTCTCGGCTTACCGTATACTGGCAACGCCGGAAGTTCAGGAAACCCTGGCGCAGTTTGACGAACTGCAACAAACACTCAACGCCTTTCAGGTCACACTGGCGTCCTACCCCGATCACCTCGCCCAGGTTGAGCGTAACCTGTTCGAAAACCTGAGTGCCGAACGCAAGCGTGCTATCGACTATCTATTTGAGAGGATTGCTCAGGAAAGGGCCCAGATATTCACCTCTATCTCTGACAGCAGCGGCCAGGCTAAAGAGATACTGCCCTCCTCCCTGGAGCTGATCAAAGCCTCTGCGGACCTCGCCATGATGACCAATGAGGCCGCGGTCAATATTGATAAATTGATGGCGCGTTTTGACGAGGAGTCGACTGGAACAGCACCTACGGAACAGGAATCTGACTTTTCAACCAGCGCCCTCGAGCTGGTAACGGCATCCAATCAGCTGGCCAGCCAGCTACAGATACTGCTACCACAGTTACAACTGGATCTCGCGACGGCAGAGAGCTTTTCGGAAAACCTGGTGAATCACATGTTCTGGCGACTGGTAGCGTTGATCGTCCTGATCTTCGCGGGCATCGCGGTTTTGCGCCTGCTGCCCAGGCGCAAAACCTGACGGCCTTCAGCCGCCGTTCACCAGTGCTTCAGGAACGCTAAACCGCGCCCCATCATCGAACTCAACGTTGTAGGTGCCGTTGGCGCCCTGGTTGACTGTCCAGGCCGATGAGGTGTCAGTGGATTCAAGAGCACCGTCGATAAACAGCAGGCGGCGGCGTCCATCATTTTCCCAGCCAATATCAACCGTGGCCGTTCCCGGCGGCGACCGACGAACGACACCTGCACTGCAGGTTTGCGCCTCGATATAGGGTGGCTGGCATTGAATCTCGGACTGCGCGTGATATCTAGTGCCCGCCACCAGTGCGTCCTCCGCCGCGGGTAAAGGCTTAAGCGGCTTTCCGGTGATCTGTACCTGCAACGAAAAATCAGTTTTCTCTTCGCGCCGGGCAGCAGCACGCATCAGGTAGACACGCAACGTGTAGACACCATCATCCGGCAGAATAGCGTTAAACGCCTCATCGCCACCGCTGACAAACATCGCGGCGGCAGACGAGCCTGGAGGCAGTACATTGAACTGGTTGGCAAGGTTCGTGCCCTGCATTTGCGCCGTTATACGCTGACCGGCAGCGGCTCTCAGGCGGTAATCCACCGACTCGTACCCGGTCAAAGAACCTTCGATAACCGCCGAATTCGCGCCGGGTGCAAACTGCACCTGTTCAACCCGGGGAGCGTTATCATCGGCCTGCAAAGAGGTTGCGGCCAGCATAAGAATAACCGTCGACAAAGTCGTCCGTTTCATAACGTCTCCCCGCACTCGGGCCTTGTTTATTTGATGATGGCATCCATTACGCGAACATCTTCCTCGGTCAGCGTGCCAGCGGCGGCCTCAAGCCGCAGCTGTGCCAGCAAGGTTTCCACTTTCACCCGGTTCAGATCCCGTTCGGCCGTGAACACCTGGCTCTGCGCGTTCAGCACGTCGATATTCAGCCTGACACCCAGGTCAAAAGCATCCTTGTTGGATACCACCGCATTGCGCGCAGACTCCAGCCCCTGCTCCGATGCCTGAATCTGAGCCAAGCCATTCACCACCCCAAGGTAAGATTGGGACGCCAACAACCCCGCGCTGCGACGCGCATAATCCAGCGCCGACTGGGCACTGACCAGGTTTGAAGACGCCTCGCGTGTGCGGGAAGAAACAGCGCCACCCTGGTAAAGCGGCAGGTTAAACTGCAAAGCAATACGGCTGTCATCGGTGTTCTCACGATCACCGCTGTCGAGGGTCGAGTTGTAGCCGGTTGAAAGCACAAGATCCACAGTGGGGTGATGACCGGCACGCTGTCGCTCCACATCGCGTCGCGCGATCTCCGCGGCAATACTCTGCTGCTGCACCGCGTTATTAGCAGTCATCGCACGCTGCACCCACTGATCCAGGTCCAACGGTTCCGGCGCACTGAGCTGAGCACCGTCTAGGCGACCCTCGCTCTCTGCGGCCCCAACGCCTGTGATAACAGCCAACGCCTGCTGCTGCACCTGCAGCGCGGTTTGTGCCGCAATCAGCTGGGTGGTGGCATTGGCGTAACGCGTTTCAGCATCGTGTACATCGGTTTTGATACCGGTACCGATATCGAACGCCTCACGCGCAATGTTGAGCTGTGAGGCGACCGCCGACTGGTAGCCTTCGGCGGCTTCCACATCCGCACGGGCCTGCAGCACACCAAAATAGGCTTCCGCCAGGCGCAGAATCAGGTTCTGCTCCGCTTCTGCAAAGGCCGCCTCGGCCTGGCTGACCTGGAGCTTGGACTGGTCATACTCAATCCAGTTTTGACGTCGGTAGAGCGGCTGGGTCAGCGATAGCGTCGCGCCATAGCTGCTGTAATCCCAATCAGTGGTGGTATTGGCGTCTTCGTTTTCCTGTTCTTCCCAGTTATAGGTGTAATTGCCGGACAGGGATACCGACGGCAGCAACCCGGAGCGCCCCTGCGGCAGCCTTTCACCAGCCGCCTCAAAATCGGCACGGGCCTGCGCATACTGCGCATCATTGGCCTTCGCCGCCTCGTAGGCCGACATCAGATCGGCGGCCTGCAGAGAGGAAGAAGCCATTGCGATGGTAAGAGCTAGCGCTGTTTTTTTCATAGGTTACTAATTCTCAAATTCCGTGGTGTTGCGGATCATCCTGTTGCGTATCGATATCGGATGAGTCAGCCGGCACAACGCTATCCGGCATCTCATCCACAGCAGGCTCCGGAGCACTGTCCGGCTGCTCGTCAGCAGCAGTGCCGAGATCCATCAGCACCTCCGTCGGAGTAGCATCGTCTCCGCCAGAGGTAAGGCTGTCAGAAGTAACGCCTGCCGCGCTGAGATAGTCATCTACCGCTGAAGTATCGCTAGTAGTGCTGCTTGCGCCCTGGTCTGTGCCACTGGCTGCAAACTGCATGTAATCACTGATCGCTGATTCGGGTTCATCTGAGCTTATTAGTGCAGCCTCTTCAACAAGCGTGCCTGCTGACTCATCGGATGCTGGTGGCGCTGGATTAGCCTGCACGCCCTCATCCGTTCCCTCCACAGTAATCTTGATATCGTGAGTATTGCCGTCAGTATCGGTCACCGTAAAGGTTTCAACAAAGCTTTCACCGGTGTTCAATGCCTGAACTTCTGGTGAATCATTATCAATGCGCGCTTGCCACACGCCTCCAAGCTGGGTCATCAGCAATGAGCCGCCGTGATCGCCAGTGACTGTTTGACCAGCAAAAGAAATAGCTTGGCCATCTGCATCAGTAGACACAACACCCGCAGCACCGAGGAAATGACCGCCATGTTCATCAATAACAGTTTGGTCTTCGACAACCGACTGTGAGGCAACAGTATCATTCGAGCTGACTGACGCAGTCGTTGATGGCGCTACAATATCTAGCGACGCCAGACCTGGCGATACGCCTCCTAGAGGATCCTGTATATCGAAAAACAGCTGTATTTCACCCGTATAGCCACTTTGTGGCGTTATCGTGAAGGTACCATCGCCGTTGTCATTGACCGTAGAATAACCTGCATGGAGGTTATGGACAGTCAGTTCTTCACCGGCTTGCAGGTCAACATCATGAGCATTAGCCAACAATGCCGCTTCACTAATGGTAAACGGCGTGCCACTGGTTTCATCGGGTAAATGTACCGAAGCGCCGGCTATTGGCGCCTGATTGGTGCCCGTAATGGTCACGGTAATCACCTGAGGGGTGCCGTCACTGCTGTGAACAGTAACGCTATCAGTCACCACTTTACCCTCGGGTAATTCCATAGTGCGATCGTAAAGGGTGTACTCCCAGTTACCATCTGGATCAATCTTTAACGACCCCCAACCATTTGAACCTGCGTAAGTTTCTTCTCCTGTGTAAGAGTGAACTGCAAGACGATCGTCAGAATCAATATCATGAACCGTTAGCTTTCCGGATATCGTCGCAAGGGCGTCCTTATCGTCAGTCATGCTGCCGGTTTTATCACCAGTGAACGTGGCCGCGTCATTAACGTTGATGACATCCAATTCCATGACGGATTCAGCAGAATCGAGCTGACCGTCATTAACGGTGAACCCCAAAGAAAGGTGACCTTGAAAATCCTTTGCTGGCTGGAAAACCAGTTGTGGAATATCAGCCGCGTCAATCTGTTGCCCGGCTGTTACAGCCTGACCGTTCAATAACAAAGCACCAGAGGCAGGGAGTTGGGTCAGTGTCACATGGTGTAGTGAATCTGCAGAATCTACATCATGAAATCCGAAATCATCCTGCTTGAAAGTATAAGACGTATCTTCGTTAAACACTGGATTTGACGTTAAACGAATATCAGGCGCGTCTTCTAAAGGATTAACATCAACAGACATCTGAACTGTCAGACTGCCAGTAACGCCTCCTTCATCGGTAGCAACACCCTTTACATCAAGCGTTAAGCTGGTTTCATAGTCTTTTGGCAGTGCCAGCGATAAATTTGGCAGTTCCTGAGGTGTGAGTACCCAAACGCCATCCGCTCTTAGAGTTCCCGCACTCAAAGAACTGCCAACAGGGATACCCGAAATTTCTATACTTTGGCTTTCGTGGGCATCAAAATGCCCACCCAGTTGAATATCCAGGTCGAAGGTAGAATCTTCGTCATTCCTCACTGCATTCACTGTGACCGTAGGCACATCGGCCACAGGCGCCACAGTCACGCTAAGAGTAGAGGTTTGTTCAGCTTCTTGGGTGCCATCTGACGTTTTAGCAACAATTTGAAGGTCTATATCCCCCCGCCAATCCTGAGCCGGTGTCAGTGTTAAACCTGCCAAATCTGCTGGTGCTAATGTCCAGGAGCCATCTGCGTTATGACTACCTGCTGACAGAGTGGCGCCATCAGGTATGCCCATAATCACAATACTTGCCAACTGGTCATCGGCAACTGACGCTTGCACATCAATATCAAGCAATATGGGCGCGTCTTCAGGCGAGGCAAACACGTCGATATCTCGCATTTCCATAACCGTGCCATGCCGATCGATATGCAAGGTTCCAGCTTCACTCGTTAGCCCGCCTGTCGCATCCTCTGACCAGCCACTACCATTACCCGTCCAATCATAAGTAATTTTGATATCGAGCTCCGCAGGCGCATTATCGGCAAATTGGAAAGTAATATCCTGTGCATTCACGAAAGCATCAATATCAAGATTAGGAAAGACCACTGTATCCTGTTTGTCGATGTTCCATAGCCCGCAGTAAACAGGATCACCACTCACTAATTGACCATCAATCAACAAGCCGGTTATGCAGTGATTATCAACCCCGACTGGAACGGTAAAAGCGACTGCATTACCGGGTGTTCCAGGTGCGATGTAAGCCGCATCAAGATACAATAAGTCCAACGGCGTATCCGTGGTGCCAGTCGCGGTTTCGACCAGTGATTGCACCGCAGTCTCAACCTGACGAGTGATGGTCGATACCCCAGTGACCGAAGCGCTAATAATCGCTGCATCAGTGACTGAGCTAATATCGATGACGGCTTGCGCTGTGGTTGCAAGCCTTCCATCACTCACCTGAATGCTGATAGCGACATCATCGCCATGGTAATTGGCTTCAGGCGTAAACTCCCACTCACCGCTGGCAAGCTTGGTAAAGGTGCCATGAGGTGAGGTGATGTCACTGATACTAAGCGTATCCGTTGCATCAGAGTCATGAGCACCCACCTTAGAAAGAAGATCGGCCTCAGTGAAGGTCATGGTTGTATCTTCAGCGGTATTACCCAAATCAACGGCATGAGCACTGTCTGTCGCTGTAACGGTTGGAGCCAAGTCGTTATTAAATATTGTCAGGTCGGCAGAGGCAGGCGTGGTGCCATGCTGCTCGTCCGCTACCTGGTAACTGAAATGGACATTGCCTGTGTACCCCGATTCCGGAGTGTAGGTCCAGGTGCCATCATTGTGGTTAGTGATGCTACCGTGATCGACAGTGACCCCACTAACGCTCAGCGACTCGCTAGCAGTGAGGTCGATGTCGGAAGTGTGTGAAAGTAACTGTGCCTCGGTTATCGTAACCGGTGATTCATCGCCGAGATTCGGTAGATGCACGCTGCCGGATACGGTAGGCGCGTCATTTGTACCGGTCACGGTCACTGTAATCTCATGACTCTTGCCATCGGCGGTCGTTACTGTGAAGGTATCCGGCTGCTGTTCGCCATCTTTCAATGCGCGGGTCGCATCCAACGATGGATCGAGGGTGTAGTGCCACTGGCCCTGTGCATTGACCTCAAAGCTACCGTACTGCCCCTGAACACCTGTCTGCGCCACGAAACTGGTTGTAGATACAAACTGCGGATCATCGGGATCAGTCACCGCCAGTGAGCCCTGCGCCTGACCAGTGGTGTCATCCGCCACTGCGCTGGTGGTGCCGGTGATCTCGGGTAAGTCATCCGCACCGGTAACGGTTACCACTACATCATGGGTCAGACCGTCAGAGGTGGTCACCGTGAAGGTATCGGTTTGTTGTTCGCCTGCTGCCAGTGCGCGGGTAGCCGGGTTGTCTGGATCCAGTGTGTAGGTCCAGTCGCCGTTAATATCGACGCTGAAACTACCAAAGGTTCCAGCCGTACTGCTCTGCACAACAAAATCAGTCGGCGGTACAGCACTATCAGGGTCAGTGACCGCCAGCGTGCCCTGTGCGCTCTGGCTGGTGGCGGTGTCGAGTAGGCTGCTGGTCGTCCCGGAAATTCTTACCAGGTCGTCTGTGCCGGTGACCGTGATAACCGCGGTCTGGTCAACCTGCTCAGCGGTGCCGCCTACTGTTTCAGTAAGCTGGTAGCGAACGTAGACCTTCTGCTCATCACCCGGTGCCAGGTGGTCAAACGCTGAACTGTTGGGATCTACATGCAGTGTATGGCCATCTGCATCCAGGCTCACACCTGCCGGTAGCTGACTGCTAAAGTGCGTGCCGTCAGTGGAATAGAGAACCTGTGCGACATTGATCTGGTCTGCTCCGTCGAGCAGGTCCAGACTGCCAGCAGCACCATTCTCACTGAGCGTCTGGCTGAGACCATCGGTATTAATAATCTCAGTTGTGGCGTGAAGCGCGGTGCCGAACAGATCGGCTGTGCTGGCATTAACCTGCCAGTCGTGATCGCCCACCTGATCTACCCTGGTGTGATCGATGGTTACCGACCACTGGCCGCCGCTGACAGTGCCTTGCAGATCAAAACTGTTTTGTGGATTAAGGCGATCCTCCAGATGCACGGTAATTGGGCTGCCATCTGCAACCCCCACGGCACTGCCGTGTATCGTTACATCACCTGAAGTCGTCTCAAACGCATTGGTCTGCCATTTGTCGCTCTGGCCTGGATGATTCTGCCCATGAACCTGATGTCCACCCCTTGTATCGACGGATACTTCCAGAGAATTGTCAATCGAGTCGATCGATACTGACGAGGCAAACTGGCTGACAGATGAGGTCGCAACCGTGGAGGTGTTACCCGCCTGGTCGGTAAAACTGACTGCCAGTTGCTGGCCCGGTGTTACATCATGTTGGACTACGCCGGTCGAGATGTCCTGCGAGGTTAGCGTGTAGTCCGTACCATCAATGGTTAACGTATCGCCCGCTACCGCATCTGACGGTAACTGGATTTCTGCAGTTAATGTCCCGTTAGCGCTTAGCTCATCAGGAGAGTACTGGTTATCGCTGCCCGCATCGGGCAGATTGACAGCCAGATTGCCAACCTGTGTATCCAGAGTGAACGCAAAGTCAGTTGCGCCTGACACGTTGCCGTGGGCATCGATTTGACGCACCTGGAACTGGTTGTGCCCTTCCTGTGGCGCAAACGTAGGCTCCCAGGTTTGCCCTCCATCGGTAGAGAATTCGAGACGACCACCGACTTCCTCTCCGATGAAATTGAGTGCACCATTACTGGTTAGATGATCCGTTGGATTGCCTGTGTCATCGACCAATTCAACGGTGATTCCTCCAGCCTCTCTTATGTCTACACCATACCGAAGGGTTTCGCTGAACGTGCCACCACCCTGTGCCGGGCTGATGGACGCCTCCAGTTCATTATCTGCTGCAAGCGCTGCTGCGGGTACTTCAACGGCAAATACACCCGATGCATCGACCTGTCCTGTAAAGCTGATGTTATCGACATTAATGGTTACTGTGTCACCATTTTCGAAGTTGCCACTGACCGTGCCGGTTACAGTGACTAATCCTTTGTATTCACTGTGTTCCAGAATGTTGTCCTGCGTAACAGGATCAATATTTATCGATGTTGCTTGCGCATTAGTGTCCACTGACAAGGTCAATGATACATCGCTGGCGAGAGTAACTGCGGCTCCGCTGGAACTTGCCTGTGGCATCGGTTTTGTTGGATCGAGCACCACACCTGCATAACTATTGGCTGACTCTACCTGCCCATCTGGCCCGGTGGTGGTAACGCTCGCATCGACCAGTATGTTGTCCGTATAACTCGCGGGTAATTGTGCGGTTAGACTGGAAAGCGTCCACCCTTGAACCTCAACTGGATGGGTTGGATCAGTGATGGTGACTGAGTGTCCATGACCGTCACTGATGACCGTACCCGCGGGCAGTCCAACCAGAGATTGGGCCGTCACCTGATCATCTGTGTCGGCTGGCGCTCCTGCTGAAAGCTTGATTGACAGCAGTGCGCCCGGGTTGGGCGGCGCGATACTGGTATCCACTTCAACGGTGGACACGTGCACGCTACCTACCGTGTGGTACTGGTAGTTGCCAGTCTGGTCAACAAAACGGCCGTTCTGAACATGGATCACTGTAAGCAGGTCGGAATCACCCTGTAGCAGTGAACCCACCTGTGCCGTCTGCAATTGAGCCGTGTCGACAGCGGTTTTTGCAATACCGACGTTGAAGATTTTGCCGGTAAAGGCATCATTAGCACTGAATCCACCACCGAAGCTGTCCTGATCGTTACCGAGTGCGAATTTTCCGCCATCTTCGATCGTCGCGCCTTGGCCAACTCCCGTCATCTGCTTGACCACCTGGCCATCCACTAATACATCGAGGGTGCCGGCGTTACCATCCCAGGAGAAGGTATATCGATGGTCATGACCATCGTTACGCATCTCAACACCCGTCGCGTACTCCTGGCCACCTACACGGAATGTGAGATCTTTACCCGGCACATCGTTCCAGATGTACATATGGTTGTAGTCGGATGATGTGCCATAGGAGATCAGCGTCGCTCCGTGCCCACCAGATGAGGAAACCTGATCACCGCCCAGAATGGTCATATCGATAGTGATGCCATGCATGGTACCACCTGCATTGACGGTACCTGTATTGACCACACCACTGGCTGAACCGGCGGCAAATTCCATGACCTCCTGCTCGGCCGTTACCGTGACAGAAGGGGTTGGAACATCGGTGACTGAGGTGACATCGATGGTGCCGTGCGCAGTGACGTCAGTATGACCGTCATTGATTGTCAGGCTTACCTGAACATCATCACCGTGATAATTCGCTGCCGGGGTAAAGGTCCAGTCGCCACTGGTCGCATCTTGCGTAAAAGTACCATGCGGGCTGGTGACAGCCGTCACATGCAAGGTATCGCCGGAATCAGCATCACTTGCCCCTACCAGTTGCAGTAGGTCCGCCTCGGTGAAAGTTTTGGAGGTATCTTCACTGGTTGTACCCAGGTCAGCGGCATTTGCTGCGTCATGGGCTGTTACGGTCGGTGCGTCATTTGTTCCCGTAACGGTCACTGTAATATCCTGGGTAACCGTTTCTCCATCAACCGTTGTCGCTGTCACTGTAAATGTATCAGGCTGAGAATGTCCGTCTAAAAGTGCCTGAGTGGCGGGTAAACTGTTATCCAGTGAGTAAGTCCAGTGGCCAGTGGCATCTATACTGAGCTTGCCATAGGTACCCTGCAGGTCTGTCAATGACTGGAAAGTCGGATTGTCACCGAGGTCTGCATCCGTCGCAGTCAGGTCACCAGTGATAGTCGCCGTTGCAGCATCTTCGGTAACCGCACCGGTATGGCTACCGGCAATAACAGGGCTATCTTCACTGCCGGTGACATTAATTGTGATGACGCGTTTGATACTGCTACCGTCGGTGGAGGTAGCTGTAACCTCTATGGTATCTGGTTCTGTCTGGCCAGCATTTAAACCCTGTGTAGCCCGGAGACTGTTGTCAACCTGATAGGTCCAGTGACCATTGGCATCTACAGTTAACGATCCGTAGTTACCTCTGACTGTTTCTGCGGTGAAACTAACCGCATCGGTTGTATCAACGTCACTGATAAGAAGCTTACCGGAAATACTGGCTGTAGAATCTTCTGCCGTATTCCCCACATGGTCACCAGTAATGATCGGGGCATCGTTGGTGCCGGTGATATCGACGTCAATCACGCGGGAAATTTGTTGTCCGTTGGCATCGACCGCGTTAATCGTCGCATGATCAGTTAGCTGCTCCCCACCGGCCAGCGCTTGCACAGCCGGGTCTGCATTGTTAAGGGTGTAATGCCAATGCCCCTGTGCATCAATCGTGAAAGTACCATGAGAGCCTGAATGGGAGGCATCGACTGCCCAACCGGTAACGCCGGTTTGCTTGACACCATTGGCATCAACCACATTAAGCACACCGTCAGCTTCCAATGTGGCATCTTCTACTACCGCAGCACGCAATGTGCCACGTAAAGTGGGATTGCCGGCATCCCCGGTAATGTTGACAACGATATCGGCAACACGGGATTCACCGTGGTTGTCTGTAAGGACAATATAAAAGCGTTCTTGCTGGCTGCCACCTGTGTGAAGCAATGAATTGAGCTGGTCCCGCTCTGGCCCCCCTTTATCGAGCATATATTCCCAGTTACCATTTGGTCTGATGGTAAGCTGACCCACCGCAGTATCAATCTTTGCGGTTCCCGCAGATAAATCCACCTGCTGACCGTTTATCGTTAGCGATAACGTATCGTGAGTGTCAACGTCATTGATCACGACTTGTCCGGTGGTGGACATATGGGTTGTGGCAGTAGTCTGAACAGAACGCTCAGCAGATAAGCCCCCGGTTATTGTTGGAGCATCATTGGTGCCAGCAATATCAAAATCAACCTGAGCCAGTTTATGACTCCCATCGGCCAGCGTGATCGGAATCAGGAAATGATCACTTACTGATTCGCCCTGACCCAACGTTTGCACTTCAGGCGCATTATTGTTCAGTTGATAATGATATTGACCTGAGGCATCGACGATCAGGCTACCAAAATTACCATCCAAGCGGGTTGGTGTATCTACTGTACCTGCGCCGTTTAATTGGAATACCTGCCCAGCGTGAGTAACGGTAATATCTTCCTGAACCTGCCCACTGGAATGCAATGTATCGGGTGACGCGCTTACGATAAGGTGATGTTGGGCTTGCGCCGGTGTACCGGCAGTCGTTTCTACATGGGCTTGAACCAGCAGGTTCTGATCCTGCAAGGCACTTGCATCCGCTGTTGGAATCGTGACGCTCCAAGTGTCACCATGTACGCTTCCTGTATAGGTTTTTCCAGCAATTTCAATGGTAACAGTATTACCGTCGTCGACGTGCGTAACACTACCTGTTATCACCATGGGTGAGCCCTGATCGGTAGAATCAAACACATCATCCTGACTGACAGGGTCAATGGTTATGGTAGGAGTTCCCGTGTCGATGACCAATGGCTGCTCAACACTGCCATTGGTGCCATCCGGGTTTTTGCCCAATAACATGATGTGATGGGTTCCATCACGCAGTGCGGTACCGGTGTAATCGAAAGACCAATGTCCCGTGGCATCCACAGTGGTTGATCCAAGACTAGAAAAAGGCCCGTCCATGATTCTGATGGTATCGCCGGGTGAGCCGCTGCCGGAAAGTACCAGAGTATTATCAGCGGTTATGAAGTCGGTCGCATCTGTTCCTGTGTCGGAAGTAATACCGGTTAGCGCCAGAGGCGGCGGAGGCGTCACATCCAATGCTGCCTGAGCCGTTACGGGGGTGGTACCGTCGGTAACGGTTATTTGTACGGCGGCATTGGTAGCGCTGGCGCCAGCAGCTGGTGTAAATACCCAGTCACCACTGGTTACATCTTTTGCAAACGAACCGACGGTGGGATCAATTGCAACAGTTGAAATGGACAAGTGATCAGCGCTGTCGACGTCGGCAGCGCCGACAAGACGTAATAAATCCGATTCACCAAAGTGCACAGGCTGTCCAAGGTCTGAACTACCCAAATCAGCTGCATTTGCCGCGTTATCGGCAGTGACGGTTGGTGTATCGTTGGTGCCTTCAATAGTGACGCTAAGGGTGTGCTCGGTACCATCCAGTGACCGTACAATAATGCTGTCAGTCAGCGGCTGAGCGCCCTGAGCCAACGACTGAATCGCCTGCTGACTGTTATCGGCAGAGTAGGTCCAGTGCCCTTGGGCATCGAGGGTAAAGGTGCCATAGCTGCCTGCTCCTGCAGCGCCTGTTACCGGTGTGAACGCCGCTTGAGCGTCTACCGAATCATTGACCGTCAGAGCCCCGGAAGTCGTCAGCATGCCGCTGCTATCGACAGACTGATCCTCCTGCAAGTTGCCGCCGGCACCGGTGATGATAGCGTCGGGTGTTGGTACCAGAACGTTCAGTGTGATCGTTCTGCTAACAAATGCCGTACTTGAGCCGTCACTAGTCTCTGCCCGTACCTCAAAGTCTTGCGTGCCCGTGTAAGTCAGCGGTGCGGTAACCTCAACCTGATCAAGCGCCCAGCCGGACACATCCAGCGGTGTGCTGGGATCCGAGACAATAATCTGGTGTATACCATCGCTAATCATAAACCCGGCAGGTAACCCAAGGATTTCCGTCGCGAGTGTTTCCGAGCCATCAACGTCTGTGGCTGCGGCTGAGATATCCAGGTTAAACGTCGCACCACCCTCCAGCGAGACGCTGGACGCATCCTGCACCGAAACCCGGACTGTGGCGGAAGTCTCGTTGACGCCATCCGTTACCGTGTAGGTAAAGCTATCCATCCCGGTGAAATTGGCCGGTGGCGTATAGCTGAATGTACCATCGCCATTGTCGATGACCGCTCCACCGTGGGCAGAGGTGGTGTCGACGGTGGCCAAAGTGACTTCCTGACCTTCCGGGTCGACCGCAGCCGCTACAAGATCGGTGGTCGTCAGCGAGCCGTCGCGGGTATCCATGGTTAGATCTGGACTTTCTGCCACAGGAGCCCAGTCTGAGGGCTGCATCGACAACCTGAAGTCAGTGTGCGCATGATCGGCCGCGACCCCTATGCGGCCATCATTTAAAGGCTCATGAAAATCATGAGAGACTTTCAATACACCACCGGACCATAACTCAGCTACAGAGCCATTAACCCGAAGCTCAACAACATGCTCAACATCCTTGGTCGCCAGGGTCGGCTCATGAAGAAACTCAACCTGTGAAGCCTGGCCGTTTGATACTTGTTCTATTGACCAACCTCCAGCACCGGCTCGAAGCATCACGACTTTGTAATTATTTTCGTCCTGGTAATCGAAAACGATGCCGCCGTTCTGCCAGGTCGAACCTGCCTGGTGCGCATTGACGGATGCTGACAGGACGAAGTTTTCACTGATAGAACCGGCATAGCCCACAAGAGCAACCTGGAAGCTGCCACTATCAGTGGCCTGTAGCTCAGTACCGGTGATCGTCCAGTTGCCCCCTGTGGTCTCCATCTTATGCGGATTACCATCGGTCGCCGAAGTATCAAACCCAAAATCACTGATATCGGCATAATGGATGGTTGCATCCCCCCCCGGCAGATGAACGGTTGCCAGGTGGTGAACAGTATCAATGGACACTTGATCGGCTTTGAAATTTGAGAGATCCAGACGGTTCGTGCCCTGTCCGCCGACGACGGTAAATGCGTCACCCGGTTTCAGATCGGTAAAGCGGAAAATGTCATCACCACTTCCCCCTGTTACCTGGCTTACCTGGTAATAACCGGATGCTTCACCCTGTCCTGGGCTCTGGTAACCGGAGGTAGTTGGATCAAAAACAATCTGCGAGGAGGCGGTGCTGAAGTCTGCACAGGTAATCGTCGAATGAGCCGCCGAGTTCATCGCAGTAACACTGAGGCTGGCCTGGTCGGCAACCGGGGTGACAGCAATAGCGCCGTGAGCCGTGACGTCATCGGTACCATCGGTAACGGTTAACGAGATGGGAACATCCCCACTGAAGTCCCCCGCTGGTGAGAACTTCCACGAACCATCTGTTTGCTGAGTAAAGCGGCCATATTGGGGATCGATAGTCACTGCACTGATAGAAAGAGTATCGCTGGCGTCCACATCCTGGGCGCCAACTAATTGCAGCAGTTCGGTTTCGGTAAATGTTTTGCCTGTATCCTCGTCGACCGAGCCAAAATCAGCCGCCGTCGCAGCGCTATCCGCTGTCAGGGTAGGCACATCATTGGTGCCAGTGATGCTTATGGTGATGGTATATGGGGTTCCATCTACACTGTGCACCACGAAGGGATCGGTGAGCGGCGTATCTCCGGTACCCAGTTGCTGGATATCGGGCTGGTTATTGTTGGCCTCATAATCCCAGTTGCCGTTATCAAAGATGGTCAGGCTTCCGTAACGCCCATGCAGCGTGGTATCGGAACCAAACCCAAGCGGAGCGCGGTGCTCTTCAAATTCAGCTTCACCCGCATCCGGATCCTGGATGGTCAGCGTTCCGGATGCTCTGAGTGCATAGGCACTGCTGCCACTGCCCGTTAAACGATCTTCCTGAACCGTTCCGGTATTGTCGCCAGCTATCACCGCCGCATCCTGCACTGCCGCCAGCGTCATGCTCGTCGACGTGCTGACCACTGCTCCCTGCGGATCCTGCACATCGTAGGTAAAACTGACAGGGCCGTTGTAATTCGCGTCCGGGTGGAAAGTAAAAGTACCATCCCGATTATCCGTAACGGTGCCGTGATCAGCCTGCAGGTTCTGCACGCTTAACTGTGCGGTCTCACCCTGATCGAGATCAGTGGCATTAGCCAGTAACTGCGTCAGGCTCAAAGTGACATCGGTATCTTCGGTTCCCGCCGCGAGCGAGATAGGCTGGGATACAACCGGCGCATCGTTGGTACCAACAACGTTGACCTGTACCGTTTGAGTCTGCGTCTCTCCGCTGTTGGTGGTGACTTCAACGACGAAGGTTTCATGGGCTGAATGCCCATCTGCCAGGGACTGCGTAGCCGCACGGCTGTTATCCAGCTCATAATGCCAATTACCGTCGCTATCGATGGAGAAAGTGCCGTAACGCCCTGAAGTGCCGGCCTGCTCAGTAAAGACAGGGTTATCGCCCGTATCCGCATCGGTCACATGCATTTGACCGGACAGGCTTTGCTCGGCGGCATTATCTTCGGTAGTACTCCCCAGGACAGGAGTGGCTTCGTTTACGTCAACCTGATCACCCGCGACTGAGAGAGTCACAGGATCGGTGGATACGCCTCCGACAACGGTATGAATAGCATGGTCACCATCGGCGAGCTTCGATGTGCCCAGTTGCCAGATGCCTTGACTGTCAGCTGTGGCAGTACCCAGGTGCTGGCTGCCCTCGTAAACTTCGACTTGCTCTCCAGCCGCAGCCCGTCCCGAGATAACAGTGACGCCGATATTGGCATCGACATGCTCTACACGCTTGAAGTAGATGTAGTCGTGCTCAGATGCGTTATGGCCATCACAGACTTTAACCAGTCGCACCACTGAGCCGTCTTCAAATACCGCGATACCGCCATCCCAGTTGTTACGCACCGATGGCGCCACCGCCTGCGAATCCACCTCGGGTACGTTTTGGCCGAACCAGCCGTTACTATCCAGGTAGACATAGCCTGATCCTGCCGCCTGTCGGTAGGCATCGTGAATCGTCGGCAAACTTGTCGGGTCGATACCGTCGAGCTTGTTTTCATCATCGCCGGGCATATATAGCGCCACCAGCTTCTGCCCGACAGATACGCCCTGAACCAGCTCGGAGAACATACTGAGGTCAGTACTACCGGTCACATCGGAGATCTGTGTAGCGCCTTCAACCTGTGCCAGGGGATGACTGTCGATGGCCTGGATCTGGGGTTGGTCATGGGTGCCGGTAACACGGATAACTACATCCTGTGTGGTGCCATCCGGCATCGTGATGTGGAAATTTTCCTCAACGACCTCATTGGCTTTAAGGCCCTGGACACCGGCATCCTGATTGTTGAGGTTATAGATCCAGTGCCCCTGATCTCGCAGGTCCAGCGAGCCGTAGGTTCCCTGCAATACATGGTCACCGAAGTGGGCGGTTTCGACCCTGCCCGAATCGGTGAGTTGCAGGTCACCGGAGATAGTCGTGGCCGTATCTTCAACGGCGCTACCTGTTGTATCTCCCCCCAGCTCGTATTCGGAAGAGCCGGTTACCGTGATCGTTACGGAATGCTCGGTACCATCTGCGGAGGTGACTTTGAACACCTCCTGCCCGGTCTGCCCCTTATCGATCGCATCCGCGCGATCATCCGGTGTATAGGTCCAGTGCCCGTCCGCACTGATGCTGAACGTGCCATACTGGCCGTCGGTATCTGTCTGGGCGGTAAAGTGCGCTTCCCCCGCGTCGACATCGCTAATCGAGAGTGTGCCAGAGATCGCAGTGTCATCATCGGGGGTTGTCGTGCTACTGGTACTGGTGATGACCGGCAGATCGTTGCTGCCCTGAACGGTGACGGTAATAACCTGGGTCGCTGACGCTCCCTGCTCGTCAGTAACGACTACCGTGAAGCGTTCGGTTTCAACCTGCCCTTCGGTCAGCCCCTGGGTAGCCGCGCGGCTGTTATCCAGGGTGTAGGTCCACTGGCCTGTTGCCGGGTCTATGGCGAGTGAGCCATAGATGCCCTGATCAGCGCCCTGGACCGCCCAACCAAGCTGATGGCCAGTATCGATGTCCTGAGCAGTCAGCGTATCGGACACGGTATTACCGGCCTGGTCTTCGTCGATAACGCCACTGGACGTACCCACAATTGTCGGCACATCGTTGGTGCCGATAATATTGACGACCAGCTGGAGAGGCGTGCCGTCGATGCTGCCCACCAGAATGTTTTCAGTCAGCATCTGGCTTTCGGCAAGCGCCTGCACATCCGGATGTTGCGAGTTAATCGTATAAACCCAGTCGCCGGATGCAGTCATCGTGATATGGCCGTGGGCGGTGTCCCGATCGACGGGCACCATTTCCGCTTCGCCAACGTTGGGATCATTAACCACGAGATGGCCAGAGAACCGGTCCAGCCCATCCTCCTTGAGCATCCCGCTGGTCACACCACCGAAGATGGCTGGCGCATTGGAACCCTTGATCCTTACCGCTATATCGTGCTGAGTGCCGTCAGCCGTGCGGACAGTAAACGTATCATCCACGTGCTGCTGACCCTGCAGCGAATTCAAACCGCTTTGATGCGTATCTGCGGTATAGCTCCAGCGCCCATCAGGATCTATAGCCAGGGTGCCATAGCTGCCGTTGATCAGCTGCGGGGTAAAACTGGATTCTCCGGCGTCAATATCGTGAACCATCAACGCCCCATCGATATGTAAACGGCCGCCCTGAGCGCCCTGTACCGTCCCCATGGCATGGTCAACACCACCGACAAGAGGCAGGTCGTTAGTGCCCGTAATCCGGATATGCAGCGGCCCTCTCGCGGACTCGCCATGGCTATCGGTCACGGTAATCGGGACAATCAGGTCCTTCACTTCACCGGCCGCCAAGGACTGATAATCAGGATGGCTGGCATCAAAGGTGTAACTGCCATCAGGGTTAATAGTCAGGCCTGGCTGCTGTATCGGTGTGCTGAAAACGAGGGTATCGCCGTCATCAACATCGGTGGCCAGTAAACGCCCCTGTACAAGGCTATCTTCGGTTGCCCGCTGCATCGGGGTATTGGCCAGTATCGGCGCATCGTCGGTACCGTTAATGGTGATTTCAAGAATCTGTCCGTCGGTGCCGCCATGCCCGTCGCGCACCTCTACAGGTATACGCAGGATCTGATGATCGCCGGGTGCAAGATGGTCATAGGCGAGGTCGGTGGGATCAAAGCTGTAGTGGCCATCCGGGTCGAGAGAAAAGCCAGGGATCGGCTGAGTCAGCGCGAAGGTCAACTGGTCGGTCGTATCAATATCGGTCGCGGTAAGCTGGCCGGTCACCACACCCGCACCCTCTGACACACTGAAGTCCGGCACGGTCACCAGAACCGGCCGGTCATTGGTACCGGTTACACGGATTAATAACTCTTCGCTGTCGGTTGCGCCTTGGCTATCGGTGACGATAACCGGCACTTTCACCTCATGCACTTCGCCTTCGGCCAGTGACTGGTAAGCCGGATTTGAAGGATCAAAGTCGTAGCTGCCGTCCGGATACATGACAAAACCGGGTACATCAACCGCGGTGCTGTACTGAGCGGTATCAACCCGATCCAGATCACTGGACAAGACCCGGCCATGAAGTACTACATCATCTTCGGCCACGTTTTGGGGCGGTGTACCCAGTAATGCGGGGCCATCGTTGGTGCCGACCAACTGGATAACAAGGCTTCCGCTATCAGTCTGTCCCTGGCTGTCGGTGACCTGAACAGGGATGGTAATCAGCTGGCGCTCGCCCTCGGCCAGCGACTGGTAAGCCGCGTGAGACGGATCGAAGGTGTAGTGACCATCGGACTGCAGGGTGAAGCCTGCAACAGGCTGGGTCTGGCTGTAGGCTAGTGTGTCGCCGTTGTCCGCATCGGTGGCCAGCAGCTGACCCTGTACAACCTTGTCACCCTCATGCACAACCAGCCCCGGGACCTGCTGCAGCACCGGCTTATCATCGGTGCCGGTCAGGGTGATCACCAGGTTCTGGGTATCACTGCTGCCGTGCTCATCGGTCACGGTCACCGGTACGGTCAGCGTCTGAACCTCACCGGCGGCCAGCTGCTGATAAACCGCGTTGGACGGATCAAAGCTATAGCTGCCATCGCTTAGCAGGGTCAGCCCCTGCACTGGTGCGTTCAGACTAAAGCTGAGCGACGCACCACTGTCCGGGTCAGAGGCCTGCAACTGACCCTGGTAGACTGCACCGTCTTCATCGACCTGAACGAAAGGCATCTGCCCCATCACCGGCGTGTCGTTGGTACCGGTTAACGTAATAACCAGATCCTGAGTATCGCTCGCACCCTGGCTGTCGGTTACCGTCACGGGGACTTTCAGGGTTAATACCTGGCCTTCATCAAGGTGCTGGTAATCGGGGTGGGACGGATCGAAGGTGTAGTGACCATCCGGCTGCAGGGTGAAGCCTGCAACAGGCTGGGTCTGGCTATAGGCGAGTGTATCGCCGCTGTCCGCATCGGTGGCCAGCAGCTGACCCTGTACAACCTTGTCATCCTCATGCACAACCAGCCCCGGGACCTGCTGCAGCACCGGCTTATCATCGGTGCCGGTCAGGGTGATCACCAGGTTCTGGGTATCACTGCTGCCGTGCTCATCGGTCACGGTCACCGGTACGGTGAGCGTCTGAACCTCACCGGCGGCCAGCTGCTGATAGACCGCGTTGGACGGATCAAAGCTATAGCTGCCATCGCTTAGCAGGGTCAGCCCCTGCACCGGTGCGTTCAGGCTAAAGCTGAGCGACGCGCCACTGTCCGGGTCAGTGGCCTGCAACCGGCCCTGGTATACCGCCTCTCCCTCATCGACCTGAACGAAAGGCATCTGCCCCATCACCGGCGTGTCGTTGGTACCGGTTAACGTGATAACCAGATCCTGAGTGTCGCTTGCTCCCTGGCTGTCGGTTACGGTCACGGGGACCTTCAGGGTTAATACCTGGCCTTCATCCAGGTGCTGGTAATCGGGGTGGGACGGATCGAAGGTGTAATGCCCGGCGTCGTCTATGCTGAAGCCCGCGACTGGGGATGACAGAGAAAAACTGAGCCTGTCCAGCGTATCCACGTCCCCAGCGACCAATGTACCAGTGATGCTGTGGGAATCTTCGCGAACATTAAGCTGTGGCGGCTTGGTCAGGACCGGGGCGTCATTAGTGCCGGTCAATGTGAGAACGAAGTCACGACTGTCCTGAGCACCCAGGCGATCTGTCACGGTAACTGGCAGGGTTAACTGCAGCTGCTGTCCGCTGGCAAGATACTGGTAGTCAGGGTGAGAAGGATCAAACCGATAACTGCCGTCTGCGTTGAAAGTCAGCCCCGCCACAGCATGACCCAGACTGAAGGTCAGCTGATCACCGCTGTCCACATCCTGAGCCTGCACCCTGCCCAGGACAACGCCCGCATCCTCATCGGTACTGAAGGTCGCGGCCTGCAGCTCCGGTGCATCATTAGTACCCTGAATCGCGATTGTGACTGTCTGCTGTACGCCGTTGGCGGTACTGACAGTGAAACGCTCGACCAGCTGCTGACCCGCATTTAACTGCTGAATCGCGGTTTGAGCGTTATCAGCGCTGTAACTCCAGCGACCGGCACCATCGATACTGAATGCGCCATAATGGCCAGGAGTTGCCTGCTGTACGATAAAATGAGCGCCACCGGATTGAGCATCAGCAATATCCAGAGCTCCGGAAGTTTGCAGCTGACCTGCAGAGGCAGCCTGGTCTTCCACCAGTTGTCCGGTAAAGTCACCCTCGATACTAACGCCCCCGCCGGCCGAGCCACTTGCGGCACTGGCGGCCTGCCCTGAAGCCGCCTGTCCCACGCCGCCACTTACTGGGGCTTGCTGTAGCACATCGGCCTTACCAGGATCGATCTGTCGTGCATCAGGCTCATCAACCCTGGCATAGGGCACCCCTTCGGTAAGCGGTGGCGTTTCGGCTGCCGGATGATGGTCGGCGCCTAGACCAGGCTCTGAGCTAGACTGTTCAGACCGGTCTTGAGGCACTGGTGCAGTATCGCCGCGTTGCCCCGCTGGGGATTCCGTGCCACTGCTTCCAACTGAGTTTTCGCTGTGCGCTGCGCTCTGCCCGGCACGGCCAGGTCCCTTGGGGGTTGATTCATCGGGTGTTGCATCGGATGCTTCCCAACCAATGGGTGCCTCTTCCTCGGCGTTTTTCTCGTCATTCAATCGACCAAGCTGCTTTTCCTTAGCTTTCAGGTAAGCCGCTTTTTCCTCATCGGTCATGGACTCAAAGGGTTTATTGTCCATCTCGGGGCACCTCTAAACTCAATTTTTTAAAGTCGGGATCAACGCTCGTGGAACGCAGTATCTGAAGCCAGGAATATCGGCTTCAGCAGATACTGGATCACGCTTTTCCGACCTGTGGCGATATCAGCCTCGCCGGTCATACCCGGCATCAAACGATGGTTAGCGCCACCGACATACGGACTGCTTAGGGCCACCTCGACCTTGTAGTATGGCATGCCGTTCTCCTCCAACTTGGAAGAGGTTGGCGCTACGCGCTGGACCCGTCCTTCAACCGAACCAAAACGCGCGGAATCGAAACTATCAACCTTCACTACTGCCCGCTGTCCCTCTTTGACAAAACCTATATCGCGCGGCATGACCATCACTTCCATCACGACGTCCTGCCCAGTGGGGACAACCTCGGCGACAATCCCACCCGGCGGAATCACCGCGCCCTCAGCTGTCTGCGGTAACGCAGTCACAATACCGTCTACCGGAGCCTCCAGCTGAATGCGCCCTTCGGTTTCTTCCAGCGCACGACGCTCCGCGAGGAGTTCACTGTACTGCTCTGTTATTGCGCTCAATTCATTACTGAGCTGCTCGTTGTAATCCGCGCGCTGACGAGCCATCTCCGCATCAACACCGCCGATAGAGCTGCGCATTCCCTGCGCTCTTGCCGTCGCTTCAGAAAGTCTCTCTTGCAGGGCGGTAAGCTGCTGACGAGCATCACTTAACGCCAGCTGTGTTATAACCCCACGGCGCGCGCCCTCTTCCAACCGTGCCAACCTATCTCGCGCCTCACGAATCTCCTGCGCAATCAGCTGGCGTTCCCGTTCGGCACCCTGAAGCATTGCGCCTTGCTGAGCGCCCTGACTGCTTGTAGCTTCCAGTGCCTTGTCACGAGCAGTGATTTGATCGTGGTAGGTTCTCAGCCCCTGCTCGACCAGCATGGGAAATCGGTCCGAATATCCGCCGAAGTTAGGCAAGCGATTCTCAAGTACGGCCTGCATTCTTTCGCGGTCGATTGCCAGGGCTGCAAGTTTGACATCCGTCTGAGCACGCATCTTGTCAATATCGGTGGTCGCAAAGTCTGCAATCATTTGACCTGCGGTAACTCTGTCACCCTCGTTTACATGCAACGCGATAATGGTGCCACCCGTCTCGCTTTGCAGCACTTGAACATGGCCACCAGGCTGCATCTCGCCTCTTGCCCTGGCCAGTTCGTCTACCTGAGCAACGGAGGCCCAGACGAGCGCGACAACGGTCAGTAAAATGATCCCTGCCAGCGTTCTGCGCAATGTTTTTGACTGCCCACGGTCATCAAGCAGCGAATCGATGTCCACTGCCGGACGAGTATCACCCGCAGTAACCGCGACGATGGCGGGTGCAGATTTAGATGTATTTGTCATGAAGCCAATTCCTCGGATGGGCTGCCTTCCGGCGCGGAAACGGGGCCAAAATGAGCCAGCGCACCATTATCGATAACAGCAATAAAATCGGAGCTTTGAATCAGGTCTGGACGATGTGTCGCAATAATCACGGTGGTCTTGCCATGCAGTTCATCAAGCAGGCGCGTGAAATGTGCATCCAGCACGGGATCGCGGTCCCCTAGCGGGTCGTCAAGCAGCACCAGCGGCGGGTTATCGATAATTGACGCCGCCATACGCACGATGTAGCGCCCTCTGACCGCCGCCTTATCCTGACGCCAGGGCGTGATTCTGATATGCAGCGCCTCATCGGCGGACTCCACGTCAAAGTAGGTCCACCAGGTGGGGCCTGCGACCCGCGCCAGCGCTGCTTTTATCTCCTCATCACTGGCAGTGGGGTGACGCAGCCTCATCGACTGAGGCAGCGAAATGGGAAGCCCCGGCATCATCTGTGGCAGATATCCATGCCAGGCCCGGTAATCGCCCGGGTCGAACTGTCGGTAGTCCCGGTTATCGATCAATACACGACCGTTCTGAGGCATTCTCGCGCCTGCGATAAGTTCCAGCAGCGTAGTTTTACCTGCGCCGTTGGGACCAACAACGGCCAGCCGGGCTCCAGCTTCAAGCTCGAAACTGATGCCAGCCAGTGCCGGTTCACGGTCAGCACTGTAGCGGTAATAAAGACGATCGATCTGCACGGAAGGCTTCAATTCAGCCACTGGCGATATGATCTGCGGGTTGGAAGCCTCACCGGTGCTGAGCAGCAAGCGCTGCAGCTGATGTCCAGCACCCACCAGCTGTTTAACCCGAACGAGGTTGGAGAACATCTGTTGCGCAGGTGTGGTCACCCGCCAGATCAACATCATGGTAGCGATAAGCCCACCGGTGGACATGTCGCCCGCCAGCACCAGCGTGATACCCACCGCCATGGTTCCAAGTACGGTCAGCGTACTGAGCGACTGGGCGAGCGTTCGGGTCAGTGAGTTGATCATCGCATAATCACGATTAGCCACCACCGACTGGGCGACAAGGTCCGCCAGGTAACGATTCCATAGCGCCGAACCGCGCACCCCGCGCAGGGCCCTGAGGCGACTGGTTACCACTGTCGTCATTTCCGTCAATTTCCGGGAAACGCTGCTCGCGCGCCCAGACCGGGCTTCAGTCGCCCGCGCCAAAGGCCAGGAGACCAACGCAAACAGCACCAGTCCGGTCAACGGGACAACTACAATCCAGCCGCCCAGCATTGCAATTACCACCAGGAATATGATGACAAAGGGGTAATCCGCACTGATTACGCCACCCGCGCCACCAAACCACTGCCGCAGCCCTTCCATAGCGCGTAGACGGGTCAGGTTGTTTTCAACGCCAAGGCGTGCAGACAGCTCCAGAGGCAACCCAAGTGTTTTACCCATGGCCACATCACTGATTCGGGAGCCCCCCCACCCGGTCAACCGCGATACCAGGGTGACCCGCGCCAGGCGCAGCGCCCAGGCACCCAGAATCGCGATACCCGCACCTGCGGAAACCGCCCAAAGCGTGGTGGTCGCGCCACTGGGAATAACCGTGTTATAGACAAACATGGTGAACAGAGAGATAACCAGAGTGAGCAGGTTAATCACAAAGCTCACGAACATGATGCCCGATATTTCGCGGCGGGCCGCCAACATCAGCTTCTGGAACCAGCCGCGCTGGGGCGAGTCCAGTGTTTGAAATTCGGCATCTTCCTCTACGTACAGCAGCTGATCGCGGGACTGAGGCTGCAGCCCGGAAAGACTGTTCTCGCCATCGTGCCACCAGTCCTCGCCATCCAGGCGACCAAGGTAAACATAGGCCCCGTTGTCAGACACCAGCACACTGCCCACGGCCAGCGAATCGAGGACGTTGTTTCCATGGCGGGTCCATTCCGACCAGGAACGTGAGCGAACCCGGAAGCCCTGCTCGGTCAACATCCGTGCCACATCACCCGCATCAATCGGCTTTTCCGGATCCGGCAGACTGATCAACAGGGATCGCGGTGCACCGAACCAGTCCAGCGCAACCATCAGCGGAGCGATACACCGTGCCAGCACCGAATTTTCAAGCCTTTGTGTACCCAATGCTTTGTTAATCGCTTCGAGCCGATCAGACTCGCTCGCGTAAACGCTTTGTTCGTGTTTAACGGCCGTACTCATTCCGCTGCCCCCTTGTCACCCAGCACGAGAGAACGTGAGCAGGCTTCGATCAACGTTTCCTTGTATGTGGATACAAGCACCGTGGTATTGCCCTGCAGCGAATTCAGCATGGCCGCCAGCCGCTTGATTCCATCCAGATCCAGGCCGGTGGCTGCATGATCCAACAGGAGAATTTTTGGCTTGCGCAACAACGCACGGATGATGGCGATACGCTGGTAAACCCCTTCATCAAGGTGCTCAGCGGTACCCGGACCGACCTCGGTCAACACACCGTTTTTGAGTTTATCCACGTGGGACTGCAACCCCAGCGCCTCGCTGTAGTTTCTGACTTCAGCGTTGTAACGCGGATCGTAGAGTGTCAGGTTATTCAAGATAGAACCGGGCACCAGCGCCAGATGCCGGGAAACCAACATCACATCATCACGATATTCTCTGCGACCGAACTCGCTGAGTTCCTTGCCATCGATTTTGATCTTGATGCCTGGGTCATCGGTCATACCCGAGATAGCTGTCATCAGGCGGGAGGCGTGGGGCGCATTGAGAGACCTGAGGTGAACCACCTCACCGGCTGCGATGGTGACAGGTGCGTTAAGCAATTCCGGCGCTTCGATAGTGATTTCACCGCGCATCTCCTGCTTTGCTTGCGAATCGGAACTACCACCAAAGGCCGTGTTGAGCGGCAGGTTAGTCAGGTCATCTACCTTTTTCTGCGCCTCACTGATGCGTGCCAGCTGGGACCAATATCCCAGACTCGCCATGGCAGGCCCGATAGAGCGGCCGGCAAGCATGGTGCAGGCGGCAAGCGCACCGGTGGTCAACTGGCCGTTGATAACCTCTATGGCACCGAAGGTAACTATCAGCATCGTCGATAACTGACCGATGCCCGTGGCGTTCTCACGAACCCAACCGAGACGCGTTTCCAGGACGGCACTTTGCTGCACCTGACGCTTATTGAGCCTGCGCCAGAGCGCACCCAGGCTGCGCTCGGAACCCACGGCTTTCAGATAGCCCAGTGCATTGAACAGTGACCAGGCAAAATCATGGCGCTGACGCTCTACCTTTTCAAGCTCGCTGGCAGCGGTCTCTATCCTCGGGTTCCAGAACAACGCGAAGCTTAGGGCCAAGATGAAAAGCGCCAGCGGAATCAGTGCCAGCCAACCGCCGATGTAGGCGATCAGACCGATATAAACAGCGACGAAAGGCAGCTCGTAAAGCGCAGCACCGGCCTGGCCGGACCAGAAATCCCGTACCTGACCTATGGCGCGCAGTGCATCGGAAATCGCGGCTGTACCCCGCTTTTCCACTTCACTGATATCGGCGTGTTGCAATCGATCCAGAGCCGCCATAGTGGTATGTGCCTCGTACCGCGATCCTATACCCACAAAAATTGCCTGACGGCCATAACGCAGCACCGACTCCAACAGGATGGCAATACCAACGCCGATCACCAGGAAAGCAGCGGTACCGTAGGATTGTGATGGAAGAATCCGGTCATAGATCTGAAGCAGCGCAAGGGGAAGCGCCAACGCAAGAATATGCGTGACCAGGGAGACGACAAGGATGTCTGGACGTACCAGCACTTTTTTCCCCGTCGAAGGTGGAGCGTTAACACTAGAAGAAACAGCCATGAATGAACCCAATTCCGGTTTGGACACTTGTAGACGTCATCGTGTTACTCGCGGACCATACGTCTATGGCCCCTCATTTTTTGCCCCTGAGGTTTCAATCTCAGGTTATCTGCTCACTCCTCTTTGAACTGCTCTTACTGAATTACGATGCTCAACCGTGAGCGGATCCAACCAAACGACCATAAGCATCTCCTGATGCAAATATATAACGCATGCAATTTGTCTCCAACCATCGAAGGACAAAAGTAAGGCACTTTTATAAGAAACTCGCTCTACCGATAAAAACTCAGTCAATTCAATCAGCTGGAACATCTAGCGCACACTCCGCCTCTTCCACCAAAGTCTAATGCCGCGAGCGTTGAGCCCCTTTCTAAAGATGCTGTGTGGAAAATACTTTTTGCGTCAATTTTTATATTAACTCCACAAAAGCCGAGAAACCCTTTACCTAAGTACAAAAATAGCCAAAAGCCGAAAAATTATTATGTATTCATTCGGTGACAATTATTCCTTAGACACGATTCTTACTGCCTACCAGATCAGAATGTCAAACATGGGAATTCGCTGCGTTAGCACGAAAAAGGCCAAACCCCGAACAGCGCTCAGACAATAAAAGTGTTATTTTATAACATTACATATTAATTGAGATTTAAGAGATTCAGGATGAACAGCCTCAACATCACTCCAATCCCGCTTCCGGATATCGCCACTTCCACGAGCTCAGGTATCAGCACCCGTCTTGACTGGGTGGGCATGGCCGGCCTGGCCCTGCAGTTCCGTATTCAGGAGAGCCAGCGCGGCGTGCTGTCGATGCAGGGCAAGGCAGACATTCATGTCGATATCGTCCGCCCCGAGGTCAAAGGCATCCATATGTCGCGGCTCTATCTACTGCTGGAACAGCTGGCTGAATCCACTCCTCTTTCGCCTTCAAGCCTCAGCGACTTTCTCTGGCTGCAGCTGGAGACTCATCAGGAGATCAGCCAGGCCGCCGGGGTGTCGATTCAGTTCCCTTACCTGTCGCGTCGTCCGGCTCTGAAAACCGATCATAGCGGCTGGAAGGAGTACCCGGCGGCGATCCACGCCACCTTTCAGGATGATCTTCGGATCGAGCTTGAGCTTGCTATCCCCTACTCCAGCACCTGCCCCTGCTCCGCCTCTTTGTCACGCCAATTACTGGTAGAGGCGCTGGATCATGCCTTTGCCGGACGCGCGCGACTTGGCGTTGATGAGATCCGCCACTGGCTGCTGGAGAATGGCTCCCTGGCCACGCCACACAGCCAGCGTTCCTGGGCGAAGCTTAAGTTGGAACTGTCGGAATCAGCCGAAGCCTTTGAGTTCGAATCGATTATAGAAACGGTGGAACAAGCACTGGGCACCCCGGTGCAGACCGCCGTTAAGCGTGAGGATGAGCAGGCATTCGCCCGCTTGAACGGCGACAACCTGATGTTCTGCGAGGACGCTGCCCGGCGGGTGAGCCAGTGCCTGGCCCAACGGGGCGACCTGCGCGATTTCTGGATACGGATCGAGCATCAGGAAAGCCTGCACGCCCACGATGCTGTGGCGGTGGTCACCGCCGGAGTAGCCGGCGGCTACCAGCCACTGTTACGGCGCTAGTTAATAGCCCTTGGCAGACGAGGTACTGCGACGCGGATCGGCACCGCCATAGAAGACACCGTCCTCGCCGACCATGATCGACTGGATCGCCCCCATGGCGGATTTCTGCACTACGCTATGCCCCATGCCCTCCAGCAGGCGGATGGTATCGGGGCTGATCCCCTGCTCGATACGGATCTCGTCCGGCAACCACTGGTGGTGGATGCGCGGCGCGTTCACCGCCGCCTGAATATTCAGGTTATGGTCGATCACATTCATCAACACCTGCAGTGTGGTGGTAATAATGCGTGAGCCACCGGGACTGCCGGTGACGATATAGTTTTTGCCATCCTTCTTGACGATGGTGGGTGACATGGAGCTGAGCATCCGCTTATTCGGCTCGATCTTGTTTGCCTCGCCGCCGATCAGACCATAGGCGTTGGGGACACCGGGCTTGGCGCTGAAGTCGTCCATCTCGTTATTGAGTAGAAAGCCGGCACCATCGACAACGATGTGGGAGCCGTAGCTGAAGTTGATGGTGTAGGTGTTGGAGACCGCATTGCCATACCTGTCGACGATGGAGAAATGGGTGGTCTCGTTACTCTCGTAGGGTGCCGGGTTGCCGGGTTTGATCTCCACGCTGGGCGTAGCCTGCTCCGGGTCGATCTGCTCGCGTAGGCTGGCGGCGTATTCCTTGGAGGTCAGACCTGTCAGCGGCACATCGACAAAGTCGGTATCTCCCAGGTATTCGGACCGGTCAGCGTAGGCACGCTTCATCGCCTCCGACATCAGGTGAATGGTCTGCGCCGAATTGAGCCCACTATCGGCGATGGGGTAACCCTCAAGAATATTCAGGATCTCGACAATATGCGCACCGCCAGAGCTGGGAGGGCTCATGGAGTAGATATCGTAACCGCGGTAGTTGCCGTGCACCGGCTTGCGGATCGCAGGCTGGTAGTTCTTCAGATCCTCGTGGGTGATCAGGCCGCCGCCGCGCTGCATCTCGGCGACGATCAGATCGGCGGTTTCACCCTCGTAGAAGCCTTGGACACCCTGCTCGGCGATACGCCTCAGAGTGGCTGCCAGATCCTTCTGCACAAAACGTTCGCCGGGCTGGTAAAGACTGCCATCGGCTTTGAAAAACACCTTGCGGCTGGATTCAAACTGCTTCAGCCGTTCCGCCTGGGACTCTATTCCCTGGGCGAAGCGAGGCGGAATGACAAAGCCCTCTTCCGCCAGCTTGATCGCCGGAGCCAGCGCCTGTGCCAGCGTAATGGAGCCGTACTTTTCCAGCGCCAGCGCCAGGCCCGCCACTGTTCCCGGCACGCCCGCTGCCTTGTGGCTGAAGCGGCTACGCTCCTTTACAACTTCGCCGTTTTCATCGAGGTACATATCCCGGCTTGCCGCCGCTGGAGCCTTTTCGCGATAGTCGATCGCGGTCACATCGCCGCGCTCTTCGGAAGAGACCAGCATAAAACCGCCACCGCCGATATTGCCGGAGCGGGGCTGGGTCACCGCCAGCGCAAAGGCTGCCGTCACCGCCGCATCGATGGCGTTACCACCCGCTTCCAGTACCCTTAGCGCCTCATCGGTGGCCAGATAATGACTCGTCACTACCATACCTTTGCGCGCCTCCACCGGCACACTGCGATCGCCTTCCAGTATCGCTTCCGCCGCACCGGCGGTTAGCGTACAACTCCAGACCGCGACCAGACCGGCCGCCGCGATGACCCGTTTTATCGCTATCGACATCATTGTCTCCACCCTCCTTTTCGGCTCAGGCTATCACCTGAGTATCATGACAGTGCACTATCTAAACTAGCAGGTCTCTAAAATAGCCACTCTCTAAAATAGCAGCAGGGGCCACTCTGGGCCCCTGCTTTAGTGTAGAAAGGCTAAGCGCCTGGCCACTACCTGTTACCAAAGTTATTGCTGTTTTGGTTACCCGGTTTGACTGCGACGAGCGTTGTTGCACTGGCCCTGTCGGCCGCTTCGGTTTCGCCATCGAGACGGACTTCTGCAGTCCAGGACACATCCCCGGCTTCTTCAGCAGTCCATTTGGTGGAGAACCTGATTTTTCTTTTGGGCTCCAGCGCCTCGAACGGCTGTTCCATGATGACGACGCCGTTAGCCACGATGGTCGCTGTCCCACTGACAGCGGTTTCGGAGGCTTTAGCGTTGGTAACCGTCATGCTGACTTTACCGCTTTGTCCTACAAAGAGGCTGTCAGGTACCGCGAAGTCACTGACGGAAACCTCAGTGAAGAGCACTGGTTCTTGCGGTTCCACTGCGGTGGTTGAGACATCGTCGGCACCGTTGTAGCTGACTGTTACTGTAGTGCCAACGGCAACGTTGCTGTATTCATCCGGCAGGATTGCCGCGAACGCGCCGCGATCTTCACCGAGTTCATCAAGGAACAGAGTTTGGCTCAACCCGGTACTGGTGCTGATGGTTACTTCGACCTGATCTATTTCCTCTACAGCCCCATTCGCAGCCGCATCGCCGACACGGGCTGTCAGTACGGATCCGATCTCAAACTCAGGTGCCGGAGAGATCATCAACGCTACCGGACCGTTATAACTCAGGTTAGGTGTAGATGCGTTTGCTACATAGCCCGGTACAGTGGCGGATACGGATTCAACCGGAGTGATCCGAAGAGTGAACTGGTCAGAATCAGCGGTGAGCTGACCGACGGTGACGATGTAGTTAAGGCCGACGTTAACCAGGTCATCAATTACGCCCTGGGTGTATAAAAGGTCGTTACTCCAAGCGTCGATGACTGAATCATCAAGAGGGGCAAATCCAGGTTCATCAGGTTCCTCACTGGCCCCTTCCATCCATGTGTATCCGGCTTCGACAGGATTGTAACCAAACCAGGCAACCAGCTCCGCGTCGGTATTCGGATTGCCGTCATCATCAAAGAATATCCCCTGGGGCAACCAGATGTTGGGCAGCCAGGCACCAAACTGGCCATCAGCGCCTCCCCCGTCGGGCACATTGCTATAGTCACTGCCCAACGTTGCACCAGAGTTCAGAGTGTCGGTCTGCCCGGAGAGTTCTGCCAAGCCCTCATACTCGGCAAAGACGAACCCTGCTCGGGTAGTGGCGTCAAAAAAGCCTGCGGGGCGGTCGTGTTTGATGTCTGGAGGGCCAAACAAACCCTCGGAAAAGTTGGCCAGCTGGTCAGGATCCCAGATACTAGTGGGCGCAGACAGGCTAAGGTTTTCGACACCGACACCCCCGTCAGCAGCGGCCGCTATGAAGTTGCTGCCAACACCTGTGCCAACCTGGATCTTGAAGCCGGCCAGGCGGCTGTTCGTCCAGTTATTGATCTTCTGAAATACCTGATAATCACGGGAGCCGATCTCTGGTTCAACGTTAAATACCAGGTCGATACCACCGTTAGCCAATGCGGCTGGCAACATGGCGAGCTTGTAGCGTTTGTGAGTCTGGAAAGGAGAGCTGCAGAGCACCTGCCGGGGGTCGGTGGAATCCAGATAATGCTCTTCCAGGTATGAGGTGGCCATAATGCAGTTTGCCGGTTTGGGCTCTTTAACGCCCCCATCGTCCTGGATCACCTTGATACCCGGAGGTTCTCCGATCGGCCAGTCTTTAGCCAGCACATATCCCATTTCTGTTCCGGTACCATCCTCCCCTACTTCATTGCTGACTGCCCCGAGATAGGTGTAATCCGAATCCGGGCTGAAGTAATACTCACCGCTGATTTCGTCGAACCAGCTGCCATCTCCGTTTAGAACCACATTGATGTTATCCAGGTTGAAGCCGCCAAAACCTTCCGCGACATACTCTGGCGCTGCGGGCGCTACGGCCCCGCTGGGTCCTGAAGTGATGCGATCTGCCAGAGCCATCGGGGCAACGAGCGGACCGGCCACTAAAAGTACCAACACTGAATTGAGTGGAGCAGAGTGTCTGATCCACTGCTGCATTAGAGAGCACATGACAATACCCCTTCCTTATTATTTTTTATATCCAACTAGGGTATAGCCAAGCCCTGCATAACCGGCCAGCAGGTATTCCCGAGCAAAACAGTCTGGCTTAAGCACCCTATTTCACGGGAATTTTGGCGTATTTTCTTCGACTAACATAAACAATATCTAATATAAGTAATTGATATACATTCGTTCTCAGCCAAGACTTTTTTCCGTTCAGGCAAGGCCCACCTGCCGTATCCCCCAAGGACAAAATGAATTTGTTGACCCTTGCCGACAAAGTACCCGCAACGACCACGCACATTAGATGTTACGCATGTTCTTGATGCGTATTTGGAAAATCCTGAACCCCCGGGGTCCTGCCCGGCAGACCCAAGCGAAAAAATTTCACGCAGTTTTTTTCGACGATTTGACACTAAAAGCTCCCTGGCCCGCAGAAATCCGGGGGCACAACGGCCCATCCCGGGATTCAGCTCAACGCCACCGGACGAAACATGCGCCGGTACTCGCTGGGCGCCATACCCGTTGTGCGTTTAAACAGGCGCCGGAAAAAGGACGCGTCTTCGTAGCCTACTTCGGCACTGATTTCATCGATTGCCAGATCAGAGCTTTCCAGCAGATGTTTGGCCGCCTCAACCCGCAGGTTCTGCAGGTACTCGATTAATGAGCAGCCAGTGGCATTCCGGAAACGGCGCTTGAGAGTCCTCTCGGCCACGGCGTTCTGACTGACCAACAGGGCAATCGCACCCTCCTGACGGTAGTGCTCACCAAGCCAGTCTTCTGCCCGGCGTACCACGGCATCGGCATGGGGCTGGCGCCTGACCAGCGGCGCGAACGGCAGCTGGCCTTCGCCATGCCACTTCAGCAGGTAGACCTTGGCAATACGCAGCGCTTCACCGGGATCGGCATAACGGGCGATTATATGCAGCGCCAGGTCATGCCAGGAGGTGGTGCCACCGGCCGTGACGATATGCCCGGCGGGATCCGCAAACACCAGGTTGGGCTCGGGCGTGAACTCCACCTGCGGGTAATCGCGCTGGAACAGCGCCTGATAGCCCCAGTGCGAGGTCGCCCGGCAACCATCCAGCAAGCCGCTCTCGGCCAGCATCAGCGCCCCGGAACAGGCCGAGTAGATGGCACAGCCGCGGCGGTGGCGCTCCCGCAACCAGTTCATGATGTGGGGGTACATTCCCCGGAACGAGGCATCGGGGGCAAACCAGAGCTCGGGCAGGATAATGATATCGGCGCTGGGGGCTTGCCCGATCGAACACTCCGGCGTAACCGGAATCCCGTTACCGCAGCTGAACGGCTGGACTCTGTCCGAGATGACTCGCACGCGAAATGGCCGCCGGGATTCAGCCTGTCCGGTGAGTGTCTGCCACAGGTTTCCAGCCGCACTGAGCACATCGACCATGCCATAAAGTGCCGATCCGGCGGTTTCAGGTACCGCCAGAATCAGAACATCGGTGGTGCTGCTATGCCCTTTTTTCATTTCTCGCCTCGCCCCGGGACAGAAACGAAAGCGGCGCTGACGATAGTTACGCCGACGATGCTTTTGCTGACGATGCCTCTGCTGACGATAGTGGCACGAATGAACCGCTGTTGACCTGAATGCTGCTGATCAGCAGAGACGCCAGGCCCTAATCTGACCCTGCAGTGATTATAGAAACAGCGACGATAAAAAGAGGTACATCATGAACACTATCGACACCCGTAACGGCCTGAACCTGCAGCAGATGACCGATACCGTCAACGCACTGAGTGCTGATCCCGACCTGGCGCAGTTCCGTTTCCGCGCCCGTAACGGCTGGATCAATGGCGGAGAGAACCGTTCCATGATTCAGGGTTTCTACGGCGCGGGAAAAGAGGACCGCTCACGTACCAGGCCCTTCGTATTTACCAACGGTGAGCCACCGGTACTGCTCGGCGACAATGAAGGTGCGAACCCGGTGGAGTTTCTGCTACACGCGCTGGCAGGCTGTGTCACCACCACCACGGTGCTGCATGCAACGGCACGTGGCATCAACATCGAATCGATCGCCACAGAGCTTGAGGGGGATATAGATCTGCAGGGGCTGCTGGATCTGGACCCGGAGGTCTACGCCGGCTATCGCAATATCCGCATCCGCATGGATATCAAGGCGGATTGCAGTGATGCGGAGCTGGATGACCTGCTGGCCTTCGCGCGGGAACACTCACCGGTCTGCAACACGGTCTGCCGCCCGGTGACTGTTATGCTGGAACGCGGCAGTGTCGCCCAGGCGTCCGCCGCCTGATCTGACAGGGCTGGCGGCCGGAGGTCGTCAGCCCGTTGTTAAGGCTAACTCACCAGGCCATTACGCTGATGCCACTGGGCCAGGCTTTCCTCGGGGTACTCTTCAAAACACTGATCGTCCTCGTCAGCATTAACCGGTACCCAGGAGGCCTTGCTTCCCAGCATCAGGTGGGTACGTTGCGGAGGTACCGGCAGCTCGGAATCGATGGCGGAGGCAAAGGGATGGATCAGCTCCGGCCAGCGGCTGTCATAGACCCAGAGTGCGCTGCCGCAGGTCGCACAGAAGTGGCGTTCGCCATTGCTCTTCTCACCGTCGATGCGGGCGTGGTAGATGCTGAGGTTTTCCGAGCCCTCTACTTCCAGCGACTCGGCCAGTGCGCCCAGATTGATGGCAAAACCACCGCCCCCCGCCGTCTTGCGGCAGATCGAGCAGTAGCAAAGATTATAGGGGTAAGGGTGAGGTGACTCGACACTGAAGTGAACGGCACCGCAGTGGCAGGAACCTTTGAGTAGCATGGCGTCTCTCTCTTGTTTTTGGACACCTGTAACTCTAGACGCGAATAACGGCTCCTGCCTCCCGCTTTATGCCATGTCAGAATTTGATGCTGGAAGAATCGATGGTATTGATCGAGGATCGCTCCAGGACTTCATCTTCAGGGCGGGCCATATCCGGCATTTTATTACCCTGCGCCTGAGACTTGGGTTTGGTTGCCTTGGCTGTTTTATTGGCGCGCAGCGAGGCAAGTTCAGCGCGGATCCGCGCGCCCTCTTCCTGGCCCGCCAGCCAGCCTTCACGGTAACGCTCATCCGCTTGGTAGCGCGTGAGGTCCTTGATCAGAGAGGTCGACAGGTCGGTTGCGCCGTTCAATCCACTGTGACGGCCATCATGGAAGCCGATCTCATAGCCATTGGCGCCGGCGCTGTTATCCATCATCAGGCCGTTGGTTACACAGGCCGATAGCGTAAACGGCAGGGTAATTACCAGCACCGTGCGGATAAAGCGACGCAGAAACAGGGACATAGAACCAACACTCCGAGGCAAAACCAACTCTGGATACATAAATGCCCGGCGAACCGGGCATAAGCAATAATTTTGCCATGTTGAAGCGAAGTTTTGTAGTCACCGCGATTAAACCGCCGCGCTGGCGACGATATACAGACAGGTAAACAGCCCGCCGCAGTAGACAATACTGCGCAGGGTGGCCAGATTCGTCAGGTAAAAAACGGCATGCAGCAGGCGGAACACCAGGTAGAGCAGCGCAGGCAGGGTCAGGTCGTCCAGGGGGACGCCCGCGGCGAAAGCGATAAAGACCGAGGTGACGAAGACGATCGCCGCCTCCCAGGCGTTTTGCTGCGCTGCCATGGCCCGGGCGCCGACACCTTCAAGCTGACTTTGCTGAGCTCGCGGATGGTTATTATCGATCTTGCCAAACTGCTTTAGCCGGCAGCGTACTGCCACACCGGCCAGAAATACAGGCGCAATCGCGAGCAGAATAAGGACATAAAGGACAACAGCCATAGTGCACACTCCTTCGGCACAGAGAGGATAAATGTATCCACCTATACGCCGCTGCGTGAGCCTCGGTTCTGCGCTGGCCTCTAAAACCCGGTCTATTCCGGCTTCAACCAGCCCCGCTCCACCGCGTTATCGATCTGCGCCAGCATCCAGTCATGGATCTGCGGGAACTCCTCGGCGATAAAGGCGTGCGCGGCAAGCACCTGGGACCGGCTGATGCCAAGCTCGACCCAGGTGCGGCCTTCGCTTTTTACATTGAGCAGAAAAGGCAGCAGACGATCGACAACTTTAAGCAGCCGGGTTTCGATACTGCGGCCGGTCTCCTGCTCCTCCCAGAGATCGGCAAGCTCGGGAATGCTGTTGCCAGCATGGGCTGTCAGCCGCGCCAGGCAGCGCCGCTCCGCCTGATGGGCGTTGCTGCGCTCCCTGGCGTAAAGAAAGGTATCGCCCGCATCGATCTCACCGAGATCATGCACCAGCGCCAGCTTGATCAGTTTCTCCTCCGACACCTCAAGATTGAAGCGGCGCGAGATCGACCAGCAGGCCAGCGCCAGCTGCCAGGAGTGTTCGGCGGAGTTTTCCCGGCGACCGCCACCACCGATATAGGAGCGCCGCTCAACCCGCTTCAGGGCGTCGATCTCCATCAGGAAATCGGTCAGATCGGTTAAGTCATTCTGTTCATGCCGGCTCATTCATCACCCCTTCAAAGTGGAAGTGGAACACTGTTTTTACAGAGCACAGAGTCTGGACGAAAACTCACGCCTGCTCCAACCCTCCCCCGCTCGATCAATGTGCGCATTTTTGGGCTGAAGGTGATCCGTTTGCAACGGACTTCGTAACTTCCCTCAACAGGACTCAATTACTCTCGAATGGAACCGGACCCGCCCTATGTCCTCACCTGAGTCATCCCCTCCACTGACACAATTGCTTGAACGGACGGCTAACAAAGATCGCCAGGCATTTGCGGCACTCTACACGGCAACCTCGGCGAAACTTTATGCTACCGTCCTGCGTATATTGAAAAATGAGCACTGGAGCGAAGAGGTTCTGCAGGAAGCTTACATCAAGGTCTGGCAGAAGGCGGGCAGTTTCGATGCGAGTATGGCCTCCCCGATTACCTGGATGGCGACCCTGGCGCGTAATACTGCTATCGACCAGCTACGCCGGGCACCTGCCGCGAGCGCAGACGCAGAGGAACCACCGGACCAGTTGCCAGGCTCCTTTCCCGATGGTGTTTCGGCTCTGTCCCAAACCCGTGAGCAGGAGAAGCTGAATCACTGCCTGAGTCTGCTGGAGAGTGGGCGTGCTGACCTGGTTCGCCTGGCTTACCTTGACGGGTATTCCCGCGCCGATCTTGCGGCGCGCTTTGAGCAACCGGTGAATACGATAAAAACCTGGCTGCATCGCGCACTGAAACAGTTAAAGGGGTGCATGAACTGATGACTGACCGCGACGACCTGGACATGCTGGCGGCGGAGTTCGTGCTGGGTACGCTGGAAGCGGATGAGCGTGACACCGTCGTACAACGCCGTCGCCGGGAGCCGGAGTTGGAGCAGCTAATCCAGTACTGGGAGCAGCGTCTGGCTCCACTGGGCAATGAAATCGGCGACATCAAGCCCAGTCCGGATCTGTTTGCCCGGATCGAACAGCGCCTGGATGAACTGGAAGCCGCTCAGCACTGGCCTGGTGAAACCGGCGGCGACCTGACACAGCTGCGTGCGCTGAAAACCAGGGTGCGGCGTTGGCAATGGAGTACCGGCATAGCGACCGCCGCCTCACTGCTTCTCTGTGTTCTGCTGCTGACCCGACCAGACCCCAAGCCTGCACCCGAGTCATTTGTGGCCGTATTCCAGCACGATGACCAGCAGCCCGCCTTTATGCTCAGAGTCGATCTGCAAAACCGCAGTCTGACAGTCAGCCCGGTGACCGCTGAAGCCAAGCCCGGCAAGTCTTACCAGTTATGGATCAAGGCTGATCCCCTGGGCCCAACGCCGCGCTCGGTCGGTGTTCTGAACGCCAATATGGAACTGGAGTCAGCCAGCCTCAGGGAGTATGAACCCGCTCTTTTGAAACAGGCCACGTTCGGTATCAGTGTTGAACCCGAGGGAGGTTCACCCACAGGCCAACCCACGGGACCTGCGATTCACGGTTACCTCTACCCTGCCATCCCCTCTGACAGTAAACAGTCACTTTAACCGGGAAACCACCGATAGCCCCAGACACTCCTGCCGCAACCCGGTGGGAGCCTCCACCGATTCGGCTCAGATTTCAGCGCCATTTTTTAAAGCAGCCTCCGCAACACCCCCACCGACAACACTTTTTAATAGTTTCTGAAACCTTTTCCAGAACGCTGCGTAGCTAAAGACAACCCGAAACAGATCCAGAGCCACTGACCCGGCTCAGGCTGTTAACCGGGTCTCTTGAGACAGGCCTGAACCGCGAAGGTGATGGGCTACCCCAATCGCAAAGGAGCAAAAAGTATGAACAAGCAGATGCTAAACAGCGCAGTGCTGGCCACCACTCTCATCGCAGGTAGTGCGTTTGCGCATGATCACATGAAGCTCGGTGTCTGGGCGGAAGATCAGGACCTGTCGGGCGGAACAGTGACCGCGGAAAAACTGGTTGCAGAGAGTAATGGCTGGCTGGTGGTTCATCGTACCGATGACAGCAACAAACCGGGTCCGGTGGTCGGCCATGCACCGCTCAAAAAGGGCGAGAACGAGCAGGTTGCCGCTATTCTTACCGAAGAGGTTCAACCCGGAGAGAAACTCATGCTGATGCTTCATGGCGAAGCTGGCGGCATGAAAACCGGTATATTCGAATACACCCTGGGCGCCAAGGAGGACGGCCCGGTCAAAGTGGATGGCAAGCTGGTGATGGATATTATCACCGCGCAGTAATCTCCCCGGCAGGGCGGAGCCTGGGGCTTCGCCCACCTATCAGGGTACAAGCACAGCGGCACCACTTAGCCGCCCTTCCCTTAAGTCCGACAACGCCCGATTAGCGTCACTCAGATCATACCGGGTGATACTGGTTTCTATCGAAATCTCTTGCGCCAACGCCATGAATGCCTCGCCATCGGCACGGGTCAGATTGGCAACGGAGCGCACCTGACGCTCCTCCCAGAGAATACTGTAGGGAAAGGCGGGAATATCTGACATATGGATACCGGCGCAGACCACCGTTGCGCCCTTGCGTACCGCTTTCAAGGCCTGGGGTACCAGTGCGCCCACCGGGGCAAAGATGATTGCCGCATCCAGAGGTTGGGGCGGCGGGGTCTCGGAATCGCCGACCCAGTAGGCACCCAAATCACGGGCAAATGCCTGCGCCTGGGTATCACCCGATCGCGTAAAGGCGTAGACCTCTATGCCCCTGGCGATCGCCACCTGGGCAATGATATGAGCGGCGGCTCCGAAGCCATATAGCCCCAGGTGTCTGGCATCGCTGACCATCGCCCAGGAGCGGTAGCCGATCAGCCCCGCGCACAATAGAGGGGCGGCATGCAGATCGTCGTAACCGTCAGGGAGTGAAAACACGTAATGCGCATCGGCGACACAATACTCTGCATAGCCGCCGTGGATCGTGTAGCCGGTAAAGCCCGGTGCGTCGCAAAGGTTTTCCTGCCCGTTGCTGCAATAGGGACAGACGCCGCAGGTATGGCCGAGCCAGGGTATACCGACCCTGTCGCCGATTGAAAAACCGGTTACGCCTTCACCAGGCTGATCGATATAACCAACCACCTCGTGACCCGGTACGATGCCCGCTGGAATATCTTTCAAGTCCCCATCCACCACGTGCAGATCGGTCCGGCAGACGCCACAGGCACTGACCCGAACCCGCACCTGGCCCGGGCCCGGCTCGGGTATCGGAAGCTGTTTTTCCTGTAACGGCTGGCCCGGCGCATCCAGCACCATCGCCCGCATACCTCCTTTGCCCGCTCCCAGGCTGCTATTGACCATGACCGCACCCTCCGTCTTTGCCTGTTACTGTCTCCAGCTTAGTTGCTGCCGGCAGAGCGTGAGTTGCCCGGGCGCAGGCTATTGCCGGATTTGAGCAGAGCGATCAGTGCCGGTTGAAAAAGGCGAGCATGTCCTCCAGCACCGACCGTCGGTTCTGGTAAAACCAGGTCAGGCTGGCCACGATCCCCACATGGTCCATCCCCGGGTAGATCTGTGTCTCCACCCGGCCGCCCCGTTCACGGATCTGCTGCGCCAGCAGATCCAGGTTACGCCGCCAGACCGTGGTATCGGAGTCGCCCCACAACAGCAGCATCGGTGGTTCGTCCCCGTCGATAAAGGTGGTGACCTGCATCTGCGGATAGTTCTCCGGCGGGCCGAACATATCCTTCAGGTCTGCCGCATCGGGCTCAAAATCGTAGGGACCGGCGAGGCCCGCAAAGGCGCGGATCACGCCGTTATCTATCCCTGCCGCCCGGGTATAACGCTCATCCGCTGCCAGCAGCGCGCCTATATGGGCACCTGAGGAGTGCCCGGACAGGTAGATTCTCTGGCGGTCACCACCGTAGTCTTCGATATGCCGGTACACCCAGGCCAGCGCCGCGGCGCCATCCTCAACAAAGGCGGGAAAGCGCACTTTGGGGTATTTGCTGTAGTCCGCGATCACGGTGACATAGCCTTTGCTGGCAAAGGTTTCACCGATGAAGGGATACATCTGTCGCGAACCATCGGTCCAACGACCGCCGTAGAAAAACAGCAGTACCGGCAGGGCCCTATCCGCTTCCAGCTCCGGCACATAGATATCAAGCTTATGGGCATCGCCCCCGCCGTAAGCTATCGCCTTGAAGGTTTGGGTATCACTCAATCTGGCCGGCAGATTGGCGAGCTGAAGACCAGCCTGGGTGCATCCTTCCAGTAGCCCTACCAGCAGCAGAGAGCCAAAGGCCATGAGGTGTTTTTTCATAAAGCGCGTCGTTGTTCCCCCCAGGTAGTGAAAGAGTTGCTGAGCTAGTTGTTGAAATAGCTGCTGGAATAGAGAAACCAGCCTTTCGCGTTCAGGATCTGCCAGTCGCTATCTGCCGGCCTGGGTTCCTACGCAGGCTCCACTCCACCGGACCACAACAGAGGAGCCAGATGAAAGTGTGTAAACAGCGCTTCAGGATGATTTATCAAGCTGGGCGAACAGTTCGGCGCCGGTCAGTTCTGCCGTCCTTTGACTGAAGGCGTAAAAGCCGGGCTTCTCATCGATGAACACCTGGGCATGCAGTGTCCAGCCATCCGCGCTATCGAGCAGCCCAACCGGCAGCGCATAGAATCCACCCTCTTTAAGGCGGTAGAACAGATGGGTACCACACTCCTTACAGAAGCCCCGTTGTGCCCAGTCCGAGGAGTCGAACACCCCGATATGGCTCTCGCCGCTGAACGCCGGCTCACCGTCGCAGGCCACCGCCAGCATCGGACCACCACTCCAGCGGCGGCATATCTCGCAGTGACAGGCATCCACATTATGATTTTTCAGCGTCGCTGTAACACTGACCTTGCCGCACAGGCAGTGTCCGGTCTGTGTATTGTCCCCGGCCATAAGCGTCTCCTCTACTCTAAGTGTCCGTTCCACAAACTGGCTGCTGTTCACAACCAGGTGCGCATGAAACGACCCGTTTCAAGGCACAGAGATATAAAACCACTTCACGTTGAGCAGCATTTTTACAAATTCGACGGGGGCGCTGAGACTGACAAAATGCAGATAAGACTTAACGGCAAACTTCTGCGGTGCAAACGCCATATAGATCTCGCTGATCTCATCGCCCGGCGCCCAGGCCTCAACATCCGCCCGGGCAATGATCTGCCGGCGCCGCTCGGCAGAGAGCACCGCAAGCTGAGTCACATAGGCGAGATACTCCTGCGCCGCGTTGGAAAGCTGGGCATCCGGGCCATTCTGATGAAACAGCGCGTGGGCAATCTCATGGGCCACCAGCCCCCGGTAATGTTCCTCATCCAGGACCTGATCAAACATCCTGGCCTGAGTTATCAGAGCCTGGATCGATTCCACCGACATCAGCCTGATATGCCCTGTGCGCTGGTCAAAACTGCCAAACGCCTTGCTGCCATAATGCTCCAGTGACTGTTCAACCATCTCGATGGTAATCACTGCGTTTGGCTTTACTCCCGCTTTTGCCAGAAAAGCCAGGGCGTCGGCAGAGGCCGTGCAGATAGACTCGGCGTCAAGCTGTGATACTGCCTGTATCTCCACCTGCTGGTCGGGACAGTGGACCACCCGCTGTTCAGCAGAGGCTGTACCTACCAGCAGCATCAGCGACAGAACCAGCAGTGCGGCTCCAGGCAAGGGCATGACGGAACTCCGGAGTTCGAGTTAATCGGCAGGTAATAGAGGTCCAGCCCGCTGCAGTATAGGTCAGCCTCATTGAGCTGAGCTCTGGCGCTCACCTCGCAGTGTTCCAGAGCTGCGGCCTTTCCAGCCAGAACATCGGTGTGGTTTTGAAGAATACGCAGCGTTTCAGTGCCTTATCGGCACAGGTGGGGCGCTGACTGAGGACAGGACAGCAGCGCCCCAGCCAGCCACCCTGTTTCCGTGCGAACTGGAAATGTACTGGCCAGCCCTAGCTGTGCGTTGCGAACCCGAACAGGGCGGCGGCATTCTTCCAGAAATATTTCTCGCGCTGACCCGCGTCGGGAAACTGCTGCTCTGCCAGCGCCAGCATCAGGCCGTAGTCCATGCGTTGGCGTGGTTTCAGGAAAGGCCAGTCGGAGCCCCAGATCAGCCGATCCTCACCGTAGGCCTGCTGAATCGCATCGACATAGGCGCTAGTATCCACATAGGGGAAGGCTTGCCGGGAGAACTTGTCGAAACCGGACACCTTGATCCAGGTGCGCCCGGTATCGGCCAGTGCCAGCACTGCCTGAAATCCCAGGCTATCGATGCCGGCATCCAGATCTGGCCTTCCGCAGTGATCCACCAACAGGCGCGCGCCACTGTCGGTAAACATCTGCGCCAATGGCAACAACTGGTCCCCTTCTACCTGGAACTGGGCGATCATATCCAGTTGCGCCAGGCGGTCGAGCAGCGCCGCAGAATGGCGGAAGTGATCGACACCGTAAAAGGCGATATTGAAAGTCACACCCACTACACCCTGCTGTTTCAGCGCCTGCAACTGCTCCAGGGAACACTGCTGATCGACAACGGCCATCCCCTTGAACCGCCCTTTAGAGCGCTGAATCGCATCCAGCAGCGCCCGGTTATCGTTCTCGCCATAACCGGAATTCGGCCCGACCAATAGTGCCTGGGAAACCCCGTACGCATCGAGCAACTGCAGGAACTGATCCGCCGTGGCTATCTCATGGCCGCTGGGGTGGTAGGAGGCGTTCGGATTATAGGGAAAACCGGCAGGATCAAAGATATGGTTATGGCAGTCGATCTTGCGCTCGCTGAAAACGGACATGCGGCAACCTTCAGAAAAAGGAATCAGCTTACCGAGCGCGTCACTCCACGACCAATTGATTCGGATAAAGTCCTATCCACTTATTGAATAGGAGGTGACATCCATAGCGGGAATAACAAGCGATGAACGAAACCGGAGGTAAGCCGTGATAGAACGGGTGACACCAGAAACCCGGTCAGGGAAACCGGGTCGCCTCGTCTAGCACCTCCTTGTCATACGACACTGACGTCCGGAAGTCTTGGCTTAGCCGGGTGTCATTGGTCTCACGTCGGCCAGAAAGTAGAGCCCCAGCCAGGAGCGAATGTTACGGGTATAGGCAGAGGGAGCCACAATCTTCAGTTTGTCGGTGTCCCTGGCTTTCTTGATAGACAGATCACCCAGCCATACTTCGGTCATCGTACGCAGATCCGTGGTGATATTGACGTCCACATCAACACCGGGGTTGTCGATACACAGGTCTACATCCTGACCATCCACCTTGATCCACCAGTGGTTAAAGCGATTAAGGTCGGTGTAATGGAAATGGATAATCGTTCTGCCTCCGGGCAGCTTTTCCGGATCGATCCGTGACTGGACATTGTTCATCAGCAGCTCGACATCCAGCTCATCGTCAGACATCTGGCCCCGTGCCCAGCGCATGCCCCATTCCGCAACCTGCATGATGATCGGGTAGAGTTCGCGTCCCGCCTCGGTGAGCTGGTATTCGTTGCTGCGCTGATCGGGAACATTACGCCGAATGACAAGGCCGGCATCCTGCAGGGTCTGGAGCCGCTTGTTCAATATCGTCGGGGATATCCTGCTCAAGCCTTTCTGCAACTGACTGAACCGCGTGGCACCGAGCAGCAGCTCCCGCAGGATAAGCAGCGTCCACTTTTCTCCGAGTATTTCCGTGGCCTTGGCGACCGGGCAAAACTGGCCATATTTCAGCATCTGATTACCTCGCCAAGCTGTTACTACAGAATGTGTAGTTGATTGCTACACATTACGCACTATCAGCCATCGCGGCCCCTTCCTAACCTCTACACATAGCCTCAAGCGGGGCTAAACGAAGCCAACTAATTCGTCTTAAGTGTGGAGTTCAGACCATGACTATTCAAGCAGAGCACATTACGGATACTCGGGGCTGCCAAGCGATTGATGTTCTCAAGGCTAAACAGAAGGCAACCTGGGAGGATGGTGACTATGTGCGCTTCGCCAGCTTTATGGAAAAAGGCGCCATCGATATCGTAACCGACTGGCAACTGACGCCGGGGCAGCGCCTTCTTGACGTGGCCTGCGGCACAGGTCAGTCGGCACTGCCGGCCTCCCGGCGAGGCCTCAGAGTCACCGGGGTAGATCTTGCGCAGAACCTGGTCGACTTCGCCAACAGCCGAGCTCGTGCAGAAGGATTGGATGCACGCTTCGATCAGGGGGATGCCGAGGCTCTGCCATACAAGGACGCCGACTATGATGTGGTCGTCAGCATGATCGGCGCCATGTTCGCGCCACGACCGGACCGGGTCAGCAGCGAATTTGGGCGGGTTCTGCGTTCCGGCGGCACGCTTTACATGTGCAACTGGACACCCGATAGCATGCCCGCACAGCTCTTCAAAGCCGTCGCCAAGCGCGTGCCGCCGCCTCCGGGCTCCCTATCCCCCGTACTTTGGGGCGATGAGAACACCGCCACCGAGCGCTTGAGCGAGCACTTCACCGATATTCGACTGCAACGCAAGCTCTACCCGAAATGGCACTACCCCTTCTCAACCAACGATCTGGTGAGGCTGTTCCGAACCACCTTCGGTCCAGTGAAGAAGGCGTTCGACGCGATCGACGGTGACGAACAGCAGACCCTGTTTACGGAACTAAACAACATTTACAGAAATTTCAGCCTGCCGGATGGCAAAGGCGGCATCACGATTCAGGGCGAGTACCTGGAAGTGATCGCTAAAAGACGCTGAAACTAACAATAATAATGAGGTGACCATCATGGCACTCTTACCTAAAAAACTGCGCTTCTGGCTATTCGATAACCTGTCCCTGAAGACCATGCGTTATGTGGGCGCTGTCCCGCGAAGCAAGGCGACCGGACTGGTAGCCGAGGTGTACGACATGATAGACGAAGACTTTTTCATCAACGGCTCTCTCACCAGCCGCTCCAAAGTACCAGAACTGCTGGCAGCGATATGGAGTGGCGGGCGCGAGACCGCGCTGGTGGATGATCGCATCGACCGCACAACAAAAGAGGCGATGACGGCGACGCTGTCGAGTATCAACGACTGCCCCTACTGCGGCGACATGCTGGTGAGTCTGGTACATGCGGGTGGCCGGCATGAGGATGCGGTCCAGATCCTGGATGAAAAGGAGCAGCTGATTATCGATCCGACGTTAAGGGAACGACTGCTGTGGGTCCGGGCTGTTGCCACGCCCGGGGCCGAACCACCAAAAAGCGTACCCTTTACCGAGGAACAGCTACCTGAGGCTATAGGCGCTTTAATGGCGTTGAGCGATATAAATCGCTTCAGCCATATCGTCATGGACGGCTCGCCGGTTAAAGCGCCATTCGGTCTGGAAGCGGTAAAAGCGGCTGCATTGTGGCTTTTCGGCGGCGAGCTGAGAAGCACGCATACCGACCCGCTTAAACCGGGGCGCAGCCTGTATCTGTTACCAATGGCAGAACTGCCAACCGACATGCGCTGGGCCGCATCTCATCCTCGTATCGCCCGCACACTGGCTCAGTGGACCGCCACCGTGGAGCGCCAGGCTCAAAGCGTCGTACCCGAGGCGGCACAGCGCCTGGTGCATTCACAGTTGCAGCGTTGGCAGAATGAGAAAATGCCGATCAGCCGTCAATGGGTTGAGGATGAGACCGAAGGACTGGACGGTGAGGCACGTGACATAGCCCGTTTTGCGCTGCTGATCGCCAAGGCCTCGTACCAGATAGACGACAGGATCGTCGAAGCGGTACTTGGGCCCGAGCGTGATGAACAACGTTTTATCCGCATCCTGGCCTGGTCCACCTTTACGGCAGCGCGTTACTTCGCCAACCATGTTGCCCGTCTCTCACTGAGCCCGTATCAGATTAAGCACGCTGCCTAAACCTGAAAAGCAGATGGTGAATCTGGCCGCCGTCATCTTAACCGGTTGAACATTGAAAAAACGTACATCAGTACCCTGAGTACAAGAAGACCCGCTAACTGATAGCGGGCCTTCTTGCCGGTTACAGGTCAGCAATTGGGAATGCACCCCTTACTACTTCCTCGTCGGCGGCACGGAAACCGCGTGGCGGGATGCGGTTATCTTTCGAGCGGCCATACGCCAGCACGACGTTGCCCACCCCCAATTGATTCAGCTAACGTTCTATCCCGTTATGGATCAAGCCTGGACGGTGGAGCTTTCAATGCTGATACCGACTAGAGCCTCTCCTTGAACTGGCGCACAGCATCAACCACCTGTCTTGCCCCAGACCGAATCGCCGTTACGACAGCCCCCGCTTCATTGGAGTAACCCAGGGCAGCTTGAGCCTCCTGTTGGCTCTGTTCGATCTGAGACACCGCTTTTTCGGTCAAAGCCCTGTTTTGTGCAACAACCTCGATGATCTGTTCAGTCGCGCTACTCGTCCTGAATGCCAGCTGACGAACTTCGTCTGCGACGACGGCAAAACCGCGTCCGTTATCCCCCGCCCGGGCGGCCTCAATGGCCGCGTTCAGCGCCAGCAGATTGGTTTGATCGGCGATGCCACGGATGCTCTGCACCAGCTCTGCCACCTTCGATGATTGTTCACTCAGCTCCAGAATACCGTTGCTGGCCTCTTCCATTTTCGCCGACAAGCGCCCCACTGAGTCGATGGTGGTACTGATAACGTCCATCCCCTTGGAGGCGCCGGCGTCTGTTTGCCTGGATATTTCATAGGCGATATCAGAGGTTTCAGTAATCGCTGCTTCCCTCTCGACCTGCTCCGTGATCACCGACGCCAGCTTTGCCACTTTATAGAGTGTTCCGGCCTCATCGTGGATCGGGTTGTACGTAGCCTCCAGCCAGACTGCATTGCCATAACGATCAAAGCGCTGAAAGCGACCGGAGAAAAACTCCCCTGCTCCCAACCTGTCCCAGAACAGCTGGTAGTCGTCAGATTCTGAATCCGCCTCGGAGCAAAACATTCTGTGGTGTTTGCCGACGACCTGGTCTCGCGAATAGCCCATCGCCTGCAAAAAATTGTCATTCGCGGCAAGCACGATGCCGTCGAGTGAAAACTCGATAATCGCCGACGAGCGGTGCAAGGCAGCCAGCATGTCCTCATTGGCTCTGGAGCGGCTAATCGTGCGGGTGAGCTCAGCGCAATAAGCGAACAGCGTCGATGCGCCGCCATCGCGTCCCTTGACCGGATGGATCAGGGTGCGCAGCCAGACCTCTCCCCCCTGCCGGGTCTGCAGTTGCAGCGCGCCATGCCAGTGGCTGCCTGTGCTTATGGCCTCAAGCAGTCTCACGCTATGCGCTTTCTGCCGCGAATCTTCGACGAGAATTGATTTCAGCTTTAGTGAAGCCAGATCCTGCTGCGAGTAGCCGGTTGCTTCCGTGAACTTTCTATTCGCCGCTATAAATTCCCCGTTCAGGTTCAGACGGAAGCAGACCATTTCAGCTTCCAGGTCAGCCTGAATCTCGCGGTAGATGTTCAGCTCATCGGCTTGAGATTGGAGTTCTTGTCTCAGTTTCTTTCCAGCGAAGATCATTATGTGTGCCCAAATAGTTTTTATATAGCGCTGCCTACTCCCTATAAATTTCCCAGTTTCCCTTACCGAGCATTCAACCGAGTCGACTACGAGGCCGCGCCGTTAACAGATCACAATACGTCGTCTAATTCTGACGCTTTTTTCATTTTTCGATCAGATCAACACCTGCCAAGGCAGATCGTTTAGCAAGAAACATGATGTAATAATTGTTACACTTTCGCGTTTATCTCCCCCATTTGATTTCGAGCGACCAAGGCGTCCTATGGCATCTCCGTCCCTGTTGCAACACAAACCCTTTATGCGCTTCTGGATCGGCCAGATGGCGGCATCCTTTGCCTTTCAGATGCTGCTGGTGGGGATGGGGTGGCAGATTTATAACCTGACCGACAGCGCGTTGAGTCTGGGCCTGGTCGGTCTGGCCCGTTACCTGCCGCAGCTGGTGCTGTCCCTGTACGGCGGCCATGTGGCGGACAACCTGAACCGGCACACAATCACACTGATCAGCCGCAGTCTGATCGCGGTTACCATTGCGGTGCTGGCCCTGACCAGCGTGTTCGAGGTCATTACCCCGGCGATTATCTACGCCTGCTGCGCCGTCATGGGTGCCGCCCGCGCCTTCGAGATGCCGGCCACCCAGGCCATGGTGCCCAAGCTGGTGGGGCCGGAGCTACTGGCCCAGGCGATGACCTGGACCGCCTCCGGCCGCGAGGCAACCACAATCATCGGCCCGGCACTGGGCGGACTGATCTATATCCTGGGCGCCGGCGCGCTCTACGGCACAAGCACCGCCTGCGCCCTGCTCTCGGCGATCATTCTTTTTGGTCTGCACTATGAACATGACCAACGCGAAAAACGCCCAGTCACCCTGGATTCCCTGTTTGGCGGCCTGAAATTCACCTGGAGCAACAAGGTGGTGTTTGGCTCCATATCACTGGACATGTTCGCGGTACTTATCGGCGGTGTGACCGCGCTGCTGCCGATCGTCGCCAGAGACATACTGAACGCCGGCCCGGAAGCGCTCGGCCTGCTGCGCAGCGCACCCGCCGTGGGTGCCGTGGCAATGTCGCTGTGGCTGGCCTGGCGCCCCGTCGAGAGAAAGGTGGGCGTGAAAATGTTCGCCGCGGTGGGCGTATTTGGCGCGATGACGGTTCTGTTTGGGCTATCGGAAACGCTCTGGCTCTCTGTCGCGGCACTGGTCGTTTTGGGTGCGGCCGACATGGTCAGCGTGGTAATCCGTTCCACGCTGGTCCAGCTGGAAACCCCGGACGAGATGCGCGGCCGCGTCAGCGCCGTCAACTCGATCTTTATCAGCACCTCCAACCAGATGGGCGAGTTCCGCGCCGGCGTCGTCGCATCGCTGATCGGCACCGTGCCTGCCATCGTCATCGGCGGCGCAGGCACCCTGGCGGTTACCGCACTGTGGATGCTCTGGTTTCCGCGCCTTACAAAAAGGGACCGGCTTGATGAGCGGGTTGCCGACAGCGCGCTAAAATAGCACTTATTTACATAGCTAGCAGAGGCGCTTTCAGGTAAGCTTCGCCCTCTTCCGAGAGCGCCCCTGCACCGGCTGAAAAGCCCCTTCCAGCTTCTCGTCACACCTTATACAGAGAGTACTTAATGAGTTTTGCCAGTCTCGGCCTGTCCGATCCTATTCTTAAAGCCGTTGCCGAACAGGGCTACGACACTCCATCCCCGATTCAGCAGCAGGCGATTCCCGCCGTGCTGGAAGGTAAGGATGTGATGGCGGCGGCCCAGACCGGCACCGGCAAGACTGCAGGTTTCACCCTGCCGATTCTGGAACGACTGCTCCCGGGCGAGCGCGCCAAGGCGAACCAGGCCCGCGTGCTGATCCTGACCCCGACCCGCGAACTGGCCGCCCAGGTGGGCGAAAGCGTGGCCACCTACGGCAAGTATCTGCAGCTGCGCTCGACCATCGTCTTCGGTGGCGTCAAGATCAACCCGCAGATGATGGCGCTGCGCAAGGGCGCCGATGTACTGATCGCCACGCCGGGCCGCCTGCTCGACCTGTACAAGCAGAACGCCGTGCGCTTCGACAACCTGGAAGTGCTGGTACTGGACGAAGCGGACCGTATGCTCGACATGGGCTTCATTCACGACATCAAACGTATCCTGGCGCTGCTGCCGGCCAAACGTCAGAACCTGCTGTTCTCCGCCACCTTCTCCAGCGAGATCCGCAATCTGGCCAAGGGGCTGGTGCATGATCCGGTCGAAGTCTCCGTCACCCCGCGCAACTCCACCGCCGACACCGTCAAGCAGTGGATCGCACCGGTAGACAAGAAACAGAAATCGCCGCTGCTGATCAAGCTGATCAAGGACAACAGCTGGCACCAGGTGCTGGTGTTCACCCGTACCAAGCATGGTGCCAACAAGCTCAGCACCCAGCTGGAAAAGGCCGGTATCAAGGCTGCTGCGATCCACGGCAACAAGAGCCAGAACGCCCGTACCAAGGCACTGAAAGAGTTCAAGGACAACAGCCTGCAGGTGCTGGTCGCAACCGATATTGCCGCCCGCGGCCTGGATATCGATCAGCTGCCCCAGGTGGTCAACTATGACCTGCCCAACGTGGCCGAGGATTACGTCCACCGTATCGGCCGCACCGGCCGTGCCGGTGCCACCGGCCAGGCGGTCTCTCTGGTCTGTGCCGACGAGCTTGACCAGCTGCGCGCCATCGAGCGACTGACCAGCAAGCTGCTGGAGCGTGAGATCATCGAAGGTTTCGATCCGACCCACGCGCTGCCGGAAACCACGCTCGACAAGCGTCCGCCGCGCCGTCGCCGCCCGAAGAAGCCCAAGACGCAGCACCGCGACGGCCAGCGTTCCGGTGATACCCACCGTGGCCATCAGCCGCGCAGCAAGGGCAACAGCAACACGCCGCGCAGCCCGAAACAGCGTTAATGCACTGACTGATGGCTGGAGCGCCCGCTTCAGCCATCACCCAGCGCGAACCGCGCTAACTGCAATTTCCTTCCTCAGATCCCGCATCTCTGCCTTTCAGCTTCTATCCTGCTAAGCATCAAAGTCTGATCGACGGCTATTCTGTTTGCCGTTCTTGTATTAGTTTATTCTTAACTAATAGCATCAGGGCTTAGCATCAGGGCTTAGCATCAGGACTTAGAAGGGAGGGATAACAGGTGCGCAGGACTCAAGTCGCGGTTATCGGTGCGGGAAGCGCCGGACTCAACGCCTTTCGACAGGCACGTAAACATACCGACTCCGTATTGCTGATCGACCCCGGTCCGCTGGGCACAACCTGCGCCCGGGTCGGCTGTATGCCGAGCAAACTGCTGATCGCCGCCGCCGATGCGGCCTGGAGCGCCCGTCACGCCGATGCCCTGGGGGTGCAGGTTGGCGATATCCGGATCGACGGCCCGGCCGTGATGAAACGGGTACGCGGGATGCGCGATAAGTTTGTCAGCAAGGTGCTTAACGGTATGTCCGGCATCCCCGAAGAGGCCCAGCTCCACCAAAGCGTGCGCTTTATTGCCGATCAGCTGCTCGAAACCGCTGATGGCGAAAAGATCGAAGCAGAACGCGTCGTGATCGCCACCGGTTCACGTCCTGCCATCCCCAGATTTCTCTACAACGCCGACGACCGGCTGCTGGTAAACGATGACCTGTTTGAGCTGACCGACCTGCCGCAGTCAGTGGTGGTGTTTGGCCCTGGCGTTATCGGCCTGGAGCTGGGCCAGGCCCTGCACCGTCTCGGCGTACGCGTGCGCATGTTCGGTGTCGGTGGCGCCATCGGGCCGCTGGGTGATGCGGAGCTTCTGGCCTGCGCCGCCGAGACCTTTGGCGCTGAATACCCGCTGGACGCCGATGCCGAGGCCACAAAGGTCGAGCGCACCGCTGCAGGTGTCTGTGTGACCTTTAGCGATCACCAGGGTCAGCAGCAAACCGAGAACTTCGATTATCTGCTCGCCGCCACAGGACGGCGCCCCAACGTGGATAACCTGGGGCTGGAGAACACCTCGCTGGAGCTGGACGAACACGGCATACCACTGTTCGACACCGAAACCCTGCAGTGCAGTAACACCCCGGTATTTATCGCCGGCGATGCCAATAACCACCTGCCGCTGCTGCACGAAGCCTCCGACGAGGGCCATATCGCCGGCGACAATGCCGGTCGCTACCCGGATGTACGCCCGGGGCACCGCACCGTGCCACTGGCGGTGGTATTCAGCGATCCGCAGATCGCTACTGTTGGCATGACCGCCACAAAGATCGCCCAGTATGACGCCAGACTGGTCGCCACGGCCTCGCTCTCCTTTAGCAACGTGGCGCGGGCGAAAGTGCTGAACAGAACCGAGGGCGTGATGAAGGTCTGGGCCGACCGCAAAACCGGCAAACTGCTTGGCGCCGAGCTGCTCGGACCCGATGTGGAACATCTGGCCCACCTGCTCGCCTGGGCAATGGAGCGGGGCCAAACCCTCGACGAAATGCTCGCCATGCCCTACTACCACCCGGTGCTTGAAGAGGGTATACGCTCGCTGCTGCGCGAACTTAAGACCGCAATGCAGGAGTGAAAGCCCCTGCCTCAGACAGCAGCCGAACCTCACACTCCATACCGCGAGCACCTGCCACCACCCAGCCCCGGATCACTGCGCGCCTCCAGCTCATGCATGGATAACGCAGTTTTCCGGCAAAGCTATATATTCTTTTTAATTATTACCTTATATAATATCGTTATATTCTAATATTCATCCCGGCTATCCAGGGGGTTCACCTGATGCAGATCCTTCCCTTCTTCGATGAGGCGACCTTCACCTACAGCTATCTGGTCATCTGCGCAGAGACCCGTCGCTGCGCGCTGATCGATTCCGTGCTGGATTACGATCCCGCCTCGGGACGCACCTCAACCCAGGGTGCTGACCGGCTTGTGGCCTATGTCAAAGAGAACGGGCTGGAGGTGGAATGGATTCTGGAAACCCATGTGCATGCGGATCATCTGAGCGCCGCGCCCTATCTGAAACAGAAGCTCGGCGGCAAACTGGGTATCGGTGAACAGATCCGTACCGTGCAGAACACCTTCGGCAAGCTGTTCAACGCAGGCACCGAGTTCGCCACCGATGGCAGCCAGTTCGACCACCTGTTCAGCGATGGCGAGACTTTTTCCGTGGGTAACCTGTTCGCCCGCGCCCTGCATACGCCGGGACATACCCCCGCCTGCATGACCTACCTGATCGAAGATGCCGGCTTTGTCGGCGATACGCTGTTTATGCCGGATTACGGCACCGCCCGCTGTGACTTTCCCGGTGGCGACGCGCGTACGCTTTACCGCTCCATACGCACCCTCCTGGCGCTGCCGGACGATGTACGTCTGTTCATGTGCCACGACTATAAGGCGGAAGGACGCGACGAATTCCGCTGTGAGACCACGGTGGGCGAAGAGCGCACCCGCAATATCCATGTGCGCGATGGCATCAGTGAAGAGGATTTCGTCAATATGCGTACCGAACGCGATGCCAGGCTGGGCATGCCAACCCTGATCCTGCCGTCGGTACAGGTGAACATGCGCGCCGGGGAATTGCCGCCCGCGGAAGATAACGGCACCCGCTACCTGAAGATCCCGCTGAACCAGCTTTGAGGCTTGGCATGACCCGATTTTCAAAGATCCGCCCCCGCCACATCCAGGCTTCCCGCATTCTGCCCTGCCTGTTCTGGGCACGGGAATACAACCGGGATATGGCACTGAAGGATGGCCTGGCCGCGGTGATCGTCACCCTGATGCTGATTCCGCAAAGTCTCGCCTATGCCATGCTGGCCGGGCTGCCGCCCGTTATCGGGCTGTACGCCAGTATTCTGCCGCTGATCGCCTACGCCCTGTTCGGCACCAGCCGGGCACTGGCGGTGGGCCCGGTGGCCGTGGTTTCGCTGATGACCGGCGCAATCCTTATGCCGCTGTTTCCGGCCGGCAGCGCCGAGTATGTACAGGCGGCCATGCTGATGGCGATGCTATCGGGTGTGATCCTGATCGGCATGTCGCTGCTGCGCCTCGGCTTTCTGGTCAACTTTCTCAGCCACCCGGTGGTCTCAGGCTTTGTCACCGCCTCCGGCATTCTGATTACCCTGGGCCAGCTGCGTCATATCCTCGGTATCAAGGCCGGTGGCGATACCGCCTTTGAGCTGCTGACATCCACGCTGGCAGGTCTCGGCGACACCAATCTACCAACGCTGCTGATCGGCCTTGGCAGCATCGCCTTCCTTTATCTGGCGCGGAAACAGGGCAAAAACTTCCTGATGGCGATCGGCCTTTCAAACGGCGCAGCCGCCAACCTGAGTCGCGCCGCGCCGGTACTGGCGCTGGTGGTGACCGCCGCGCTGGTGGCCGGATTGAACCTGTCTGAAGCAGGCGTCCCCGTGGTCGGCGCAGTCCCCACCGGACTGCCATCGCTGCAGTTACCAAACTTCGATCTGGCGCTGATCTACCAGTTGCTGCCCGGTGCCGTGCTGATCAGTCTGGTGGGCTTTATGGAGTCGGTGTCCGTGGCCCAGACCTTTGCCGCGCGAAGGCGCCAGCGTATCCATCCCAACCAGGAACTCAGCGCCCTGGGCAGCGCCAACATCGCCTCGGCACTGAGCGGTGGCATGCCGGTCACCGGCGGTTTTTCGCGCTCCGTGGTCAGCTTTGAGGCCGGCGCCCAGACACCGCTGGCCGGAGCTCTCTCCGCCCTCGGCATCGGCGTCACGGTAATGTTCTTTACCCCGCTATTCGAGAGCCTGCCAAGGGCGGTGCTGGCGGCCACCATCATCGTCGCCGTGCTGACCCTGGTGGACCTGCGCGCCATCGCCCGCACCTGGAAGTATTCGCGTCAGGACGGTCTCGCCCTGATCGCCACGCTGGTGAGTGTGCTTGTTGTCGGCGTGGAAACCGGCATCATCCTCGGGCTCGCGCTGTCGCTGCTGCTGTTTCTATGGCGCACCAGCAAACCGCATATGGCGGTGGTGGGCCAGCTGCCCGGCAGCCAGCACTTTCGTAACGAGGAGCGCTTTCATGTGATTCAAAGCCCCCATGTACTGACGGTGCGGGTGGACGAAAGCCTTTATTTCCCCAACGCGCGCTACCTGGAAGATCGCATCGCCGCGCTGGTGGAGTCTCACCCTGGCATCGATGCCCTGGTGCTGATGTGCCCCGGCGTCAATCTGATCGACGCCAGCGCCCTGGAAAGCCTCGAGGCGATCAATGAGCGCCTCGGCATCGCCGGTATCAGCCTGCACCTCTCGGAGGTGAAAGGCCCGGTCATGGACCAGCTGCGCAACAGCCATCTGCTGCAGCAGCTTACCGGCAACGTGTATCTGAGCCAGTACGAAGCGATGGCGGCATTGGACCCGGAAACCACGAAACGCACCCTGGCAGCCCAACCCGAAGCCTGCCCGACTCAACACACAATGGAGGAACAGCGATCATGAAAACAGCCATGGATCTTGTAGGCGCCGCCAAGGCGCAGATTCAGGAAGTCGACCTGAATGCAGCCGAAGCTGAAATACTGTCGGCCGATGCGATCATCGATGTACGCGAGCCCGAGGAGTACAACAACGGCCACCTGCCCGGCGCTGTGAATATTCCCCGCGGGCTGCTGGAGTTCAAGCTCTCATCCGATGAAGCCCTGTCGGCACGGGATCTGAACCTGATGATCTACTGCAAGACCAGCGGCCGCGCTGCGCTGAGCGCACTGGCGATGAAAGAGATGGGCTACCTGCATGTCAGCTCGATCAGCGGCGGCTTCGATGCCTGGCAGGCGGCGGGCAAGAAGGTGGTCAAACCGACCCTGCCCCGCTTCGATTAAGCGTTACAAAACACAGGTCCGACGGGAGTCGCCTTCCGGCTCCCGTGCCTCCCCCCCAAATTTCGCCTTAAATTCAAAACTTTCGTTGCAAATCGGCCTGTCCAAAAGTGAACTTTGGTCAATACTGACTATCGGACCCTGTGCTACACCAACCCACTAGGCCTGAGAAACTGAAAAGGCCGGATAGATTAAGGCCAAGGAGAAACCATGAAGTCTCACCCGACACGTTCCCGCTTTATTGCCTGGATTCTGATGGCGCTGTTTACCTTCGCCGGCGTTCAGGTTCCTGCATCCGCAGCCATCGTCACCACCGATCAGATCGCGGCCGAATCCACGCTTGAGGATCGTCGCTCCGAGATCAAGGAGATGCTGATGCGCGATGATGTGAAACAGCAGCTCGTGGACCTGGGCGTGGATGTAGAGCACGTTCAGGACCGCGTCGACAGCCTCACCGCCAGCGAACTGGCGCAGCTCGACAGCAAGATGGATGACCTGCCGGCCGGCGGTATCCTCGGTGCTATTCTGGCTGTCATCCTGATTCTGGTTCTTCTGGATCTGCTCGGCGCCACCGATGTCTTCCCCAATATTTAACCGCCCAGCCGCGCCCGGAGTCTCCGGGCGCACACTTTTCCGTCCGTTACTCGCCCTGTTCACCAGCTTGCTGGTACTGGCCGGCTGCAGTGCGACACCACAAACCAACGCACTGCTCAACAGCCCGCTGCCACAGCAGTCGCCCGCGCGGGCAGAGCTGACGAAGGTGCCGTTTAATCCCCAGGAACAATACCAGTGCGGCCCTGCTGCCCTGGCCACTATCCTTGATTACAGCGGTCAGCCGGTTACGCCCGAAGCGTTAAAGCCCAGGGTTTTCGTGCCAGAGCGTGAGGGTAGCTTTCAGGTGGAGATGCTGGCGACCACGCGCCAGTATCAGCGTATCGCCTACACCATCGAACCGGAACTGGAGGCACTGATCGATGCCATCGACGCAGGTTACCCGGTACTGGTACTGCAGAACCTGGCGATGGAGTGGTACCCGCGCTGGCACTACGCCGTGGCGATCGGCTACGACCTGGAGGATGAGACTATCATCCTGCGCACAGGGATTACCGAGCGCTACGCCGCCGATATGAAGGTGTTTGAACGCACCTGGAAGCGCGGTGACTATTGGGGCATGGTCGCGGTGAAGCCCGGCGATCTGCCACCGGATGCGGATCCTGGGAAGTACTTTCGTGCGACGGCCGCTTTTGACCGTCACGCACCTGCCGATTTATCGGCAGCCGCCTGGCAGGCTGGTCTCGACCAATGGCCCGGCAACCGGGACCTTCTGATGGGGTACGGCAACTACCTTTACAGCGCAGGCAGGACGGACGATGCAGGCCGCCAGTACCTTCAGGTCACTGAGCTTTATCCCGGGTACGCGCCTGCCTTGAATAACCTGGCGCAAACCCTGATTGATCGAGGCCTGGCCAGAGAAGCCGTCGATTACGCTGAAAGAGCCGTGGCGCTCAGTAACGAGCACTACAAGGCTAGCTTCGAGGAAACGCTGCAACATGCGATAGACGCGCTGCCTGATCAGTAAAGCACAGCGGGGTTTATTGTTAACAAAAGGCCGAACCTCGGGGTTCGGCCTTTTCCATGGTTTATATCCTCAATACCGTCCAAGGCTATGAACGAGAACCTAAGACGATGACGCCCGGATAACAGGTTATTTGAGAAACCTGACTAGCCGCCTCTGTATCCCATAATCACCCTGGGTATGTCGCTCAGGTTTACTTCCTGATCGACCGCACCGAGCTTGTATGCCTCTTTCGGCATGCCGTAAACGACGCAGCTCGCCTCATTCTGCCCCAGGGTTCTGGCACCGGTGCGATGCAGCTCCAACATGCCGCGCGCGCCGTCATCGCCCATCCCGGTCATGATAATACCGAGCGCATTTTTTCCGGCCGCCGACGCTACCGAGCGGAACAGCACATCGACAGAGGGGCGGTGACGACTGACAAGCGGACCATCTTTCACTTCAACCCGGTACTGTGCGCCACTGCGCCGGAGCAGCATATGCTTGCCACCGGGCGCGATCAGCACCTGGCCCTCGATCACGCGGTCGTTATTTTCCGCTTCCTTGACGTGCACCTTGCACAGGCTGTCGAGACGCTGTGCAAAGGCCCGGGTAAACTGAGCCGGCATATGCTGGACCACAACAATCCCCGGTGCACTGGAAGGCAATTGCGTCAGCACCGACTCCAGCGCCTGGGTGCCGCCGGTGGAGGTCCCGATTGCGACGATGCGGTCAGTGGTTTCGATCACCTTGCCGCTGGACGGCGGCAGCACCGTATCGGCACTGAGCTTTTGTTGCACCACACCGGGGGCAGCACGTCCATTCCCCCTGCCCACCCGGGACATGCGCGCAGCAGCGGCTCCGCGAACAGCCCCAAGCAGCATGGTTTTCGACTCTTCCAGGAAGCCTTTCAAACCCGCCTTGGGCTTGGTAATGATATCGACCGCGCCTGCCGCCATCGCCTGCATGGTCACCTCGGCACCTTTTTCCGTCAGCGTCGAGCAGATCACCACCGCCGTTGGATGTTCGGCCATCAGTTTCTTCAGGAAAGTGATCCCATCCATGCGCGGCATCTCGATATCCAGCACGATCACGTCCGGCCACTCTTTTTCCATCTTCTTCATGGCGAAAATGGGGTCAGAGGCCGCACCGATCACCTCGATATCGGCTGCGGTCGACAGCAGCGACACCAGCACCTGGCGCACCACGGCGGAGTCATCGACGATGAGCACTTTAATCGGCATGTTGGCGCCCATCAGAGGAAAGTGACATTGTTCTCATCTCCCAATCGTTCCTGTTCGTGAATCGCCTTATCCAGATAATGGCGCTCCCGACTGATAACCTGATGCGCATTTTCCTGGCCGAGCAGTTTAACGAAGACACTGAAATCAGCGCCTTGAAAGTGGATCTGGCGGCCACGCGCACCGCCCAGATCCGACGCGACGACCGGAATCTTTTCGTTTTGAAGGTAGGACGTAATAAAGCGGGCATTTACATCACCGATGGCAAATACGCCGCCCGACAAGCTCGATAGCACGTTGGCGCCCCCGAAAACCTTCGCTTTCAGCTGAGACCTGATGGCCCCCATGGCCAGCATATCGTTGATCAGCAGCTCCATGGCGTTGATACCATAGCGCCCGCTTTGGCTTTCAAACGAAAACGCAGCACCGGTGTAACTCTTGGCCGCCAACAGAAAGTGGTTCATCCCAAAAACCCCGTTGACCGGGTCGTACAGGCAGGCGGAAACGCACGATCCCAGCAGCGTGGATAGCGTAATGGCGGGGTCCGATGAGACGTGCAGGTCACCGGGATGTAGGGTGATGCGTTTCACGTACGGGGTTAACTCTTTTTCTGATACACCGAGGGCCTGATCATGCGGATATCCGGGTTTATGCCGTGCAGTGTTTCGGAGTGGCTGGTAATGATATAGCCACCGGGACGAAGCGCTTTCAAAACGCTGGCAACGACATTCACCTTCGTCGGCTGATCAAAGTAGATCATAACATTGCGGATGAAGATAAAGTCGAACGTGCCGATCGACGGCAATCTGTCAGTCAGGTTGATCTGGCGAAACTCGATCCCCTCGCGCAGGCGCCGGTCCAGCGTGAAGCAGCCTTCATAGCGGCCCACGCCCTTCAGGCAAAAATGCTTCAGGTAATACTCCGGGATTGAGCTGTTGCCGTCTTCTGGGTAGATGCCACGCTGCGCACGTTCAAGAATGCGGGTGCTGATATCCGACCCAAGCACCTGCCAGCGCCCGGAACCAAGCACGTCCTGCAGGATCATCGCCAAGGTATACACCTCTTCACCGGATGAGGAGGCGGCACACCAGATCCGGCAACGGTCAAAACCTTCCTCTCGCAGGGTGTTGGCTAGAAAACGGAAATGCTCCGCTTCGCGGAAAAAGTGGGTTTCGTTGGTGGTCAGGTGATCGATCATCACCTGCAGCTCTTCCGGTGCTTCGCCGGAGGTCACCAGGCGAAAATACTGGGAGTAGCGGTCAAAGCCAAAATGATTCAGTCGACGCTCCAAACGCGTCGACAGCATCACCTTTTTCTTGTCCGTCAGATGGATGCCCGCACGATCCTGTAACAGCTTGGCGAACTTTCTGAATTCATCGTCTGTTATCGGGTGCATCGACATCCGTCAATGTAAGTAAGAGAGGATCGAAGCGGCAGAGGATTAAGCATCCTGCGCCTCCACCGCTTCGGCATGTCCTGCCTGGCTTTGCGAGAGCTCGTCTGTATTAAGCACTCGCGGCAGGTTCAACATGATGATGAATTCATCGTCCACACGGGCCATGCGGTCGATAAATTCACGGCGAATACCGGCGCCAAACTCGGGTGCCGACTGGATATTCTCTGCGTTGATCTCGACGATCTCATTGACCTCGTTGGCCAGCATGCCGAGGATTTGAGTCTCGCTTTCGATCTCCAGCTCAACGACCAGAATGATCGTCCGGCGGTCGGTCTGCAGCGGCTTGTTTTGCAGGCGGTGAGCCAGATCCACCACCGGCGCTACATTACCGCGCAGGTTCATCACCCCTCTGACCGACGCATGTGCCTTGGGCACACGCGTCATCATGGTCACTTCGATGATCTCCTTAACGTCGAGAATATCGATGGCGTAACGGTTGTTGAGGACACGGAAGGTCAGGTACTGACCCTGTGCGTCATTCCCCCGGGACGCCTCGCTATCCATGACTTCTGCTTCTTCCATAACCTGAGTTCTCAGTAGCGTTTGAAGTCACTGTCGTTAAAGTCATCGTTGTGCTGTTTGGCAACCTTTTTCTCCGCCGCCTTGTAGGCGTTGGAGCGACCGGCATCCGCCGCTGCGGCTTTGCGCTTCTGCCCGCGCTCAGCCTGCAACTGGAAGAAGGCTACCGCATCCAACAGTGCCTCTGCCTGGCTGCTCAGCTCTTCCGCCGTTGCGGCCAGCTCCTCAGAGGAGGAAGCATTCTGCTGAGTCACGCTATCGAGCTGGGACATGGCACCGTTGATCTGATCGATACCGGATGCCTGTTCCACGGACGCTGCCGTGATCTCCTGCACCAGATCCGCTGTTTTGGAGATACTCGGCACCATCGCCTCGAGCAGGCGCCCGGCATCTTCAGCGATCGATACGCTGTTGGTGGCCAGCTCGTTGATCTCCTGGGCAGTAACCCGGCTGTTTTCTGCCAGCTTGCGCACTTCTGCAGCAACCACGGTGAAGCCTTTACCATGCTCACCGGCACGAGCGGCCTCGATGGCGGCGTTCAGCGAGAGCAGGTTGGTCTTGTAGGCGATATCTTCGATCAGGCTGATCTTGTTGGCGATCTCTTTCATCGCCGACACGGTGCGTTTGACCGCTTCACCGCCCTTTTGCGCCTCGGTAGCCGCTTCGGTGGCCATCTGGTCGGTGACACGGGCGTTCTCGGTATTCTGCTGCACAGACGCGTGCAGCTGCTCCACCGAAGAGGTGGTCTCTTCCACACTGGCCGCCTGTTCGGTAGCCGCCTGGCTGATGGTCTGGGCAGAAGCGTTCAGCTCATTGGACGCGCTGGCAAGGCCATCGGCGCCACTGCGCACCTGCTGAATAGTCGATGTCAGCTGCTCGACCATGTGCATCATCGCCTTGTAGACACCGGTCGCGCTTTCGCGGTTGGTGAATTCAACCTGCAGATCCCCTTCAGCGATACGGTTGGCGATCGCTTCCATTTCACGCGGCTCTCCACCCAGCGGCTTCTTGACGATGCGCACCAGAATCCAGGACAGGCCAATCGCAACCAGGATGGACGCCAGGGAGACCCAGATTACAACACTGATGGTTCTCTCATTGTCTGCTTCGACGCGCGGGCCCAGTTCATCCTGATCCCGCTGAACAGACAGTTTGACCTCTTCGGTGGCATCCGCGATCACAGGTCCAATGCGATCCATCTCTTCTACCGCCGCATCACGGCTATGAATCGCGTCACTGATATCATCCAGCCCCTGGGCGTAGGTCTCCATACCGGCGCTGAACTCACGCAGCATGGCGCGACGCTCCGGGTTATCCAGCGCACGATCCAGGCGCTTCACCGCATCGTCCAGATTAACGTCGAGCTCGTGATGAGCACGTTTCAGATCATCTTCGTTATCTGAGGAGAGGTATTTCACCACATACAGGCGGGCCAGTAGCAGGGACTCCTGGGCACGGCCAGCCAGGTAGGTGGCTTGCGTATCGCCCGCTGCATTGACGGATTCGATGAGGTTGGTCATCTGCTGGCGCATGCTCAGCCCGACCTTGTTGAGTATGTCATCAAGAATCTCGTTGCGGCGTGTTATATGCTTGACCGCTTCCTCAAACGCCTGCTCGTAGCTGGAAAGCTCACTGTCTACCAGACGAACTTTCTCGGCACGCTCAGGCTTCTGGATCTCTACCAGCGCCTCATCTGTCAGTTCGCGCAGCAGTGCAAAGCGCTCTTCAAACCGCTCGATATCTTCCTCGTTGTTGGTGACGAGATAATCCTTGGCCATCAAGCGGACCGTCAGCATATTGGCTTGCACACGACCGGCCAGGTTGGTGTCCCTCGCCAGACCACGGTATTCACGAAAACCTTCCACCGCACTGGTCAGGCCGAAGTACGCCGTAATGGATACGATCAGCAGTAACACGATCACTGCGGCGTAACCGAGGCTGATCTGAGCACTGAGCTTAAGATTCTTGAACATTGTTCTGCCCTGCTTCCTTGAAACGTTTAATTTCTAAGATCCGATAAACGCTGACTGACAATCCTGACTGCCTGGTTGGCATCGCAGGGCACTCAATCTGCTTCCAATTCATTTTCTGCTAGCTTTCCCGCCTGAGAGACCTCGTGTTCCGTCAACACCTGATCCGGGTTCAGCAGGACGATGAAACTTTCTCCAACCTGAGCCATGGCCCGGATAAAACCGGTATCCGCCGCATCGCCCAGTTCAGGGGGTGGTTTGATGTCATCCGGCTGAACGCCGACTATCTCCCTGACCTCATCCACCATCAGCCCCAAAATCTGTTGGCCCTGGTCAGAAAAGACACTGACCAGCACCACACAGCTGCGCTTGGACAGTTCGCTGGGCTGACCACTGAGTTTGGCGCCCAGATCAATGACCGGCACCACGCCGCCGCGCAGGTTGATGACCCCCCGGATAAACACAGGCGCCTTCGGCACATGGGTCATCTGGGTAACTTCGATAATCTCTTTCACGCAGATTATCTCGACGGCGAACAACTCCTGTCCCGACATAAAGGTGAGAAACTGTCCGTTCTCCGCCTGCCCACTCGGTGAGGACGAGGCTGTGTTTTTTCCTGTTGTCACGTTTGACTCCGTCAACGCTCTGCCTCCGTGGCTCAGTGAACGACCATCTGCGCCATTGCGGTCTGAATCAGACCCTGCACATCCAGGATCAGCGCCACTTCACCGCTACCCAGCACCGTTGAACCGCTGATGCCTTTAAAGCCCTGGAATATCTTGCCCAGTGGCTTGATCACGGTCTGCAGCTCGCCAAACAGCTCGTCGACAACGAAGCCCGCCTTGTTATTGCCGATCCTGACCACCACCAGGCTCTCGCGGCTGGCGCGGTCATCACTGGCGGGAATGTTGAGAAAGTCAGCCAGACGCAGGTAGGGCAGCACCTCGCCGCGCAGGTTAACGTAGCGGCGCTGCTCATCGACCTCCCACTCGCCGCTATCCATCTCGACGCACTCTTCCACCATCGACAGCGGTATCACGTAGCGCTCATTCTGAGCACCAACCATGAAACCATCGATGATCGCCAGGGTAAGCGGCAGGTGAATGGTGACGGTGGTACCTTCGCCCAGCTCGGTGTCGATATCGATCAGGCCGCGCAGCTCTTCGATGTTGCGCCGTACCACGTCCATCCCGACACCGCGCCCGGAGAGGTTGTTTGCCTTCTCCTTGGTACTGAGCCCGGGGGCGAAAATCAGCTGATAGATCTCCTTATCGGAGAGCACCTGGTCCGGCTTGATCATGCCGATCGCTTCCGCCTTGGCGCGAATCTTCTCCTTGTCGAGCCCGGCACCGTCATCCTTGATCTGGATGACGATATGGCCGGAGTCGTGATAGGCGTTCAGCGCCATGGAGCCCTTGGCGGGTTTACCTTTGCTCAGGCGCTCCTTCGGGCTTTCGATGCCGTGATCGAGCGCGTTTCGCACCAGGTGAGTGAGCGGATCGTTGATCTTTTCGACCACGGTCTTGTCCAGCTCTGTTTCCCCGCCGCTGATCACCAGTTCGATATCTTTTTCCAGGTCTTTGCTGACATCACGTACCAGACGACGGAAACGGGAGAAGGTCTCGCCGATCTGCACCATGCGCAGCTGCAGGGCGTTATCGCGGATCTCTTCAATCAGGTGCTCGGCGGACGCCAGCACTTCGTTCATGTCGTGAAGGTTATGCTTTTCCGCCATCAATTTGACGGCCGCATTGGAGATAACAAGCTCACCCACCAGGTTGATCAAGCGACCCAGCTTGTCCGAATTGACCCGAATCAGCCGCGATTCCTGAACCGCCTTCTGCCGCTCCTGCGCCTGCCGGCCCAGTGCCTTGTTGACTACGGCCTCACTGACCGCCTTGCGCTCCACCAGGATCTCTCCGACAGGGGGAGTAACGGCCTCGGCTTCAGCCTCCTGAACGCTATCTTTGGCGATCTGCTCATGCAGACTTTCACTGAGCTCGTGCTTTGTGATCGCACCGACTTCCAGCAGCATCTCGCCCAGGCGGCGCGTGTGATCCTCCGGCAGCTCATCGACCATCTCGAGAAAGTGTTTTTCGATATCGTCAGGCGGCAGAATTCGAATGTCACAGTCATCCTCTGCAAACTCGAAAACCGCAGCGATATCGTTCTTGGATACATCCCCTCTAAACACTATATCGAAGCCGAGATAGCAGCTTTCAGGGTCAGCCTCATCCGCAGGCGGCAGCCGATCATCGTGCACCACCAGATCAACCACCTCGCCCATGTTGCCGAGGTAATTGATAAAGGAGATCGGATCAATACCGTTACGAAAAGCGTTTTCCTTGAACGCCAGCGAAACCAGCCAGTTTTCGCTGCCAGGCTCGGCTTCGGCCTCCGCTTGCGGCTGTGCAGCTTCATCCCTGACCGGAGCCTGGGACTCGCCGGTCAGGCGCTGCAAAATGTCAGCCCCTACCTGCTCGGTGTCACTTTCAAGGCCACCGGCGGTGACTTCCGCAACCAGGCGGGCGGTATGGTCCTTACACTCCAGCAACAGGGCGGACAGCTCGGCATCGACCTCACGCGCACCACTGCGCACCAGATCCATCACGGTTTCCACCGGGTGGGTAAAGCTGACGATGGGATCAAAGCCGAAAATGCCGGCCGCGCCCTTGATGGTGTGCATCGCCCGGAACACGCTGTTGATCAGCTCGTCATTGCCGGGATCGCTCTCAAGCGCCAGCAGCGCATCTTCCATCTGAACGAGAAGCTCATCCGCTTCCTGAATAAATGTCTGCGTTGCATCATCCATTACGCGGTTCCTCATTCGCAGACTGAGACAGGCTGAAACGGTCCGTCAGCCGGAGCAAAGAGAGCACACGCGATGTGGTTTCGCTGAGGTTGGCGAGTTCCAGCCTGGTATGCTGGCGCTCAGCCTCGGCATTCAGGGTCAGTAACAGCTGGACGCCGGCGCCATCGAGCTCCGGCACATTCGACATATCCAGCACCAGATGGCGAAACTCACGTATCCAGGGAAGCAGTTTTTCCTTGTGAAGCAACGCCGTGTAGATGGTCATTTCATCGTCGACCGCCACATAGCCGGCGTTGTCATTCGTTGTCAGTTCGAGGCTCACCGCACGTTCCTTGTCAGGGGCTGCTTACATGATCAGTTTGGACACGGCATCCAGCATCTGTGGGGGTTGGAAGGGTTTGACGACCCAGGCTTTTGCGCCTGCCGCTTTACCTTCAGCCATTTTGTCCTTGCCGGCCTCGGTGGTCAGCATGATCACGGGCGTGAATTTGTAGCGCGGATTTTGCTTGAGCTCTTTTACAAAGGTGATGCCATCCATGTTCGGCATGTTCACATCACTGATAATCAGGTGAATCTTGTCACCGGTCAGTTTCGAAAGCGCGTCGCGCCCGTCACAGGCTTCAATGACATCATAACCTGCACCTCGAAGTGCGATGCCGACAACCTGTCTGATAGAGGCTGAGTCGTCTACGACCATGATGGTTTTATTCATACAATCCGGGGCCCGCTTCTCGTTTAATACTCAGATTCAGAAAAAACTCACCGAACCGCTCTCTGCGGTATCGTCCTGTGCCGATTGAGCAGCGCTATCATGCTTTCGATGCTGCTCCACGGTGGTGTAATTGGATTTCATCTTGGCGAGTAACGCTTCGATATCGATAGCTGACGGTTGGCCGCCCGCCTCAAATGTACTTTTACGCTCAGATACAATCGCACCGACCTCTTCCATGCTGGATGAGACCTGCTCGAGAATCTGGCTCACCCGGTCCTGGAACTGAAGCTCGACCAACACCTGTTCAACTTCCAGTCGCACCTCGTTATTGAGCTCGATCAGGCGCTCACCATCGGCGACGAGAGCGGCAGCGCGTTCCTCAAGATGCGCGACAACCTCATTGATGAACGACTCACCCTCATCGATGGTTTTATCTTCCTGCTCACGCGTTGTTGAGGAGTAATGGATGATCTCGCTCATGGAGCCTTTCACAAGGTTGAGCTTCTCGGAGATTTTTTCACCGGTACCGCGCGACTGATCCGACAACGTACGCACCTCGTCGGCAACCACAGCGAAACCACGTCCGGCATCACCTGCCCGCGCCGCTTCGATCGCCGCGTTGAGCGCCAGCATATTGGTCTGCTCTGCGATTTTCCCCACTGACGAGGCCATCTCATCCAGGTCTGTGGCCAGTGAATCCAGATGTTCGATCTTGTCGAACAGCTTGTCGGTCACCGCGTCATAGGATTTCAGCTTTTCAAACAGGTTTGTCAGTCGGGCCTTGTCATCATCGACTGAGGCTCTGCCGGCTTCGTCGATACTGCTGTCTTGACGGGTGGACTCGATCAGGCTGACCAGCTCACCAAAGCGCTGGGAGAGGCCGTTCACATTCTCATTGCCCAGCTCCCGGCAGGTATCGATATGCCTATTCCAGACCGGCACCACACGCGCCCATAACTGGTGCATCTCGGACAGGGTGCTTTCGGCCCGCGCCATCGTTGCGCCATCGTTCTTGAGCGAGGCTTGCAGAGCGGCGACCTGCTCGTCCGATTGTTTGAGTATTCTGAAAAGCAGAGCGGACAGACCGAGGGACAGGATGATCAGAACCGCCGAGATGAGGTAGACGGAAGTGGCCGAGCTACCAACAGCTATCACGCCGATAGCCGCCAACACACCCAGAGCGAGCGGCAAAGCACTCATTACCAACACGGTCCTGCGCATCAATGATATCTCCGTATGAAATCCCACTCATTAGGGGTGGTTAATACTATGTCAAAAAACAAATTCAGAACCAACAAGTTCGGCCAGGAATGTCACATTAAAAATACAGTTTTTGATCTTCGTCCCTATCTGTGACGAATGTACTGTTAACCCTGCTTATCAAAACCTGCCGATGAGCACCCACCAGAGGTAATCCAGCGGCATCAGAACCAGCAGCGTGATCAGCGTCAGCGGGACAGTAATCTTCAACAGATGGGACAGCGGTTCCTTGGCCAGTTGCATGCTGACCAGCAAAGGTCCCGACTGGTAGGGAAAGAGTATCGTCGAGTAACCCAGCACCTGGGTCATCAGCACGGTTTCCACACTCCAGCCGGTCTGTGCGGCAAGGTCACTGGCCATCGGTGTGAGCACCGCCGGGACACCGGCGATAGTGACGCCCAGGGCCGTCACCACCGACAACAGGCTCAACGAGACGAAGTTGATAAAATCTGCGCCCTGCTGCAGCGGCAACCAAAGCTCAAGCTGCCCGGCAAGTGTGCTGCCCAGCCCGGAGCCTGCCACCAGGCGCCCTATACCCAGCACCCCGACGATAAACAGCAGCAGTGTGATATCCATCCCGCTGGAGAAGCGCTGGCCGTCAACCAGCCCCACCCGTGGCAGCAGCAGAAAACAGGCCGCCGCCAGTCCCACCCAGGCGGGGCTGATACCGTGCAGCGCATCGGTCATCCAGAACCCCAGGGTGATCAACAACACCAGGCCCAGCTTGATCTGGTCGGCGTTGTATTCCTGCACCGGCGCGCTGCCCGGCAGATCGGTACTGCTCTTGATGCCCGGCTTATCGGGGAACAAACGCAGTATCATCAGTGCAATCAGCACCACTTTGAGGGCACCGAGCACCGGGAAATGCAGCAGCAGGTAATCGGTATAACTGAAGTGCAGACCGTAAATGGTTTCCGCCGCGCCGATCATCACCATATTGGGGATGTTCGCCGGCAGAACCGCAAAGGTCGGAATATGACAGCCGAACGCCACCGCCAGGATAATGCCGGTACGCCCCTTGGACCCCGGCTCAAAGCCACAGCGATCGGCCAGCGCCAGACCGATCGGGATCATCATCAGGGCGCGCCCCATGGAGGATGGCATCAAAAAGCCAAGTAGCGTGCCGACCAGCATCAGGCCCCAGATCAGGCTGGCGTAGCTATGCTCCAGGTGTCGCCCCAGCAAAGCCGCGAGGCGATCCCCCAGACCTGTCGACTTGATCGCCATGCCGATCACCATACCGGAAATAATCAGCCAGAAAGCGGCTGAGTAGAAGCCGGAAAAGATCTCCTCGGGCGGCGCCACATCCAGCAGCACGGCGGATAGAAAGAACAGCAACGCGGTCATGTAGCCGGGCAGCGCGCCGGTAACCAGCAGGCCCAGCGTCAGGATGACAATCGCCAGTACCTGACTTTGCTGCGCACTGATTCCACCTGGCACCGCCATCAGCACCCAGGCTGATAACAGCACCAGTGACAGCATGAAGAGGTTTGCGGGTTGGCGCACCCAGTTACCGGGACGGAATCCTTTCGCGCTGTTCATGTCACTCCTTAACCGGCGGAATGGGTAGCACCGGCAGCGGGCAGATTAGGGTCGAAAAAATGCTTTCAGGGCGCTGATAACGGCATCCGGTGCTTCTTCAGGCAGGAAGTGGCCACAGGCTAATACCGATCCGCTCAGGTCATCGGCATAGTCTCGCCAGATATCCAACAGATCGTAACGGCGATGAATGAATCCCTGATTACCCCAGAGTACCAGCAAAGGCGACTCGATTCTGCGACTCCGGTCTGCCCGGTCATGCTCCAGATCGATACTCGCCGCGGCGCGATAATCCTCACAACTGGCATGGATGGCGTCGGCGGTGCCGAAACAGCGGCTGTACTCGGCAACGGCCCTCGGTGAGAACGTCGCCCCGGGGCCGGACCAGCGCTTAAGCTTCTCACCAAGGTAATAATCCGGGTCCAGCCCGATCATATGCTCCGGCAGTCCATCGGGCTGAATCAGGAAAAACCAGTGGTAGTAACCGGTGGCAAAGGCCTGATCGGTGTGATCGAACATGTGCAGGGTTGGCGCTATATCCATGACACAGATGCGCTCGACACGCCCGGGATGATCCAGCGCCAGGCGATGCGCCACGCGGCCACCGCGATCATGGCCCGCCACAGCAAAGCGCTGGTATCCGAGCTGCGCCATCAGCTCCACCATATCCTGCGCCATGGCACGCTTGGAATAGTTGGCATGATCCGGCTCACCGGGCGGTTTACTGCTATCGCCGTAGCCGCGCAGGTCGGGACAGATGACATGAAAGTCTGAGCTCAGCGCCGGCGCTACCGCGTGCCAGATCATATGGGTCTGCGGGTAGCCGTGCAGCAGCAGGAGCGGCAGCCCGCTGCCACCATGCACGCAGTGAATCTCGGCACCTTTTGTGGTGATGCGTTCTTCGGTGAAGATATGGCTGTCCATCGTTTGCCCCGGCCCTCTGCAACCTATTCGTCTGTTACTCTAGCCCAGCTCAGCGGGTTTCGAGCCTGCCGGCGACCTGCAATTCATCCCCGCGGGTATCAAGCAGCACCAGTTCTCCTGAACTCGGATAAACACCGGTTAACGCCGTGATATTGACCTGATGGGTCACCAGCACAACTGGTTGTGCAAGGGACTGATCGCGAATCCAGTCTTTCAGCGCCCGGGTTTGTCCGTCTGCACGACCAGGGTTGCGAAAAAACGAATTCAGAACCGGTAAGGCCTGTACCTGCCCGAGACCGAGCAGTTCAGCCGTATCCATGCATCGGCACCATTGACTGGAATACACCTGTGCCGAGTCGATACCGGCATCACGCATCAAGGCGCCGATGTCGCGAGACTGCTGACGTCCGGTTTCATTAAGATTCCTCTGAGTGGTGCAATCATCGACGCTGAAGTGCGCCGGGTCCCCGGTGCCGGGAGCGAGCGCATGGCGCAGCAACACAACGTGCCCACCCTGCTTCAGCGTTTTCCAAAAGGCGGTATTGTCCTCCGCCTGAGCAGTCGGGGATCCACTCAGCCCCGCCAGCAGAAGCAGCGCAAAGAACAGCGCTGCCATCACCGCTTTGAAGTCGATCACTCGGGTAAGCATTGTTCTGCCCTGTCTGGTTGGGTTACATCCTTTACGCAAAGGTCCAGCAACCGGTTTGGCAGGTCAGTCGATCACCAGAGAGCCATCCTCGTTGAATTGCCAGAACTCGGCCCAGGCCACCTCCCAGAGGTAGCCATCGGGATCGGCAAAATAACCGCTGTACCCGCCCCAGAACACATCCTGCGCGGGCTTGATAATCTCGCCGCCGGCCTGTTCAGCGCGCTTGAGAATGGCGTCTACTTGCGCTTTCTCGCGGGTGTTGTGGGCCAGGGTGATACCGGGAAAGCCGCGATCCTTGCCCACCAGGCGCGGCGACACATCCTCGGCGAGTTTTTCGCGGGGATAGAGCGCCAGCCGGGTACCAGCGGTGCTGAAAAAGACAATATCCTCGCCGTCGGTGCGATGGGCGGGAAAGCCCAGGCCCTCGGCGTAGAAACGGTAGGAACGCTCGAGGTCATCGACCCCGAGCGTAATAAGGCTGATACGGGGTTCCATCATTTACCTCCTTGAACCCCGCACCGGGCGGGGTCAGGCTGATTCGCTGAGGCGGTCCAGCACAAAGTTAAGTACACCGCCCGCCTGGAAGTATTTCACCTCGACCAGGGTATCCAGCCGGGATTGCAGTTCTATCTCCCGGGTTTTGCCATCGCCGTAATGGATCACCGCTTTGAACGTCTGCTTGGGTTTCAGCTCGCCATCGAGCCCCAGAATATCGATCTGCTCATCGCCGGTGAGCCCCAGCGATTTGCGATCTTCGCCCTCACTGAACTGCAGCGGCAGCACACCCATGCCCACCAGGTTGGAGCGGTGGATACGCTCGAAGCTCTCGACGATTACCGCCTTTACACCCAGCAGCAGCGTGCCCTTGGCCGCCCAGTCGCGGCTGGAACCGGTACCGTATTCCTTGCCGCCGATCACTACGCTGGGGGTGTTCTCCGCCTGGTACTCCATCGCCACGTCATAGATGAATTTCGCTTCACTTTCCCCGCGCTTGCGGGTATAGCCGCCCTCGATCTGCGGCACCATCTCGTTACGGATACGGATATTGCCGAAGGTACCCCGCATCATGATCTCGTGGTTACCGCGACGGGAGCCGTAGGAGTTGAAGTCTTTCTCCTCAACCCCCTTGTCACGCAGGAACTGCGCCGCCGGGCTGTCCTTGGGAATGGCACCGGCCGGGGAGATATGGTCGGTGGTGACGGAATCGCCCAGCATCGCCAGGATCGCAGCGCCCTTGATATCACCGACCTTGCCGGCATATTCAGGCTCGAAGAACGGCGGTTCCTGAATGTAGGTGGATTGCGGCGGGAAGTCGTAGGTGGCACCGACCCTGGTATCGATAGCGCGCCAGTTTTCGTCCCCCTCGAACACGGAGTCATACTCGCGGCGGAACATCTCGTTATCGATGGTCTGCACCAGTTCGTCGATCTCGGCGTTGGTCGGCCAGATATCCTTCAGGTACACAGGCTCGCCGTCTGCCCCTGTTCCCAGCGGCTCGCTGGACAGGTCAATCCGCGTGGTACCGGCGATACCGTAAGCCACCACCAGGGGCGGTGACGCCAGCCAGTTGGCCCGTACCAGCGGATGAATGCGCCCCTCGAAGTTGCGGTTACCGGAGAGCACCGAGGAGACAATCAGGTCGTTATCACGGATCGTCTGCTCCACTTCATCCGGCAAAGGACCTGAGTTACCGATGCAGGTGGTACAGCCGTAGCCGACCAGGTTAAAGCCGAGCGCATCCAGATCCTTCTGCACACCGGACTGGGTCAGGTATTCGGTGACCACACGGGAGCCCGGTGCCAGAGAGGTTTTCACCCAGGGTTTCACGCTCAGCCCCTTCGCCACCGCCTTGCGCGCCACCAAACCGGCACCCAGCATCACCGCCGGGTTGGAGGTGTTGGTGCAGGAGGTGATCGCCGCGATCACCACATCGCCGTGGTGCATCGGCTCATCGGAGCCCTTCAACTCTGCGCCGGTATCGATCTGATCTTTCTTGCCGGCCAGCTCGATAAAGGAATCGATAGACTCCTTCAGGTTCTTCACCGGCACCCGATCCTGCGGGCGTTTAGGTCCGGCCAGGTTGGGCTCAACGCTGGAGATATCCAGCGACAGCGTGGCGGCAAAATCCGGTGTCTGGTAGTGCTCGTCACGCCACATACCCTGGGCTTTGCAGTACGCCTCCACCAGCGCCAGCTGCTGCTCGTCACGCCCGCTCAGACGCAGATAATTGATGGTCTGTGCATCGATCGGGAAGAAACCGCAGGTGGCGCCATACTCCGGCGCCATGTTGGCGATGGTGGCACGATCCGCAATCGGCAGGTGCGCCAGGCCCTCGCCATAGAATTCAACAAACTTGCCGACCACGCCGTGCTCACGCAGCATCTGCACCACTCGCAGCACCAGGTCGGTGGCAGTAATCCCCTCCTGCAGCTCGCCGGTCAGCTCGAAACCGACCACATCGGGAATCAGCATGGAGATCGGCTGTCCCAGCATCGCCGCTTCCGCCTCGATACCGCCGACACCCCAGCCCAGCACGCCGAGTGCGTTGATCATGGTCGTGTGGCTGTCGGTGCCGACCAGAGTATCGGGATAGGCCAGCGGTTCTCCCTCCTCGCTCTCGGTCCAGACCGACTTGGCCAGATACTCCAGGTTCACCTGGTGACAGATACCGGTACCCGGCGGTACCACGCTAAAGTTGTTGAACGCACCCTGACCCCATTTCAGAAACTGGTAGCGCTCCAGGTTGCGGCCCATCTCGATCGCCACATTGTCCTTGAACGCAGAAGCGTCGCCGAACTTGTCGATGGTCACCGAGTGGTCGATCACCAGGTCCACCGGCGACAGCGGGTTGATCTTCTGCGGGTCGGCGCCGCGCTTGACCAGCGCGTTGCGCATGGCGGCCAGGTCGACCACGCCGGGGACACCGGTAAAATCCTGCATCAGAACCCGGGCCGGATGGTAGGAAAACTCATGCTCCGCGGCCTTGCCCGCGCTGCCGGCCAGCGCCAGGATATCGTCCCGTGTGCAGGTTTCTCCATCTTCATGCCGCAGCAGGTTCTCGAGCAGAACCTTGACGGAAACCGGCAGACGCGCTGCCTCACTCAGCTTACCCATTTCGCCGGCGTTCAGCGCAAAATAGCTGTAAGTCTGACCGTTAACTTCCAGGGTACTCCGGGTTTTGAACGAATCGTTCGATCGCAACATCGACTATCTCCTTGACCATAATCAGCATCTATTACCCCTGCCTGGGCCGGGTAAGTACATGAAGCTTCGAGGGACTTGAGGTTTCTGGATACAGCGCAGCGCGAAGAGTCGGATAAGTGTTGTTATTGTCACACTTCGGCGTCTGTCCTCTCGGACAAGCCGCTCAACTGTACAGTTCAAAGTAGACCATTAGGGTCGGTTATTCAGGTTTCAAGAGGGTAACAACAGCGTTGCAGAAGAGGTGAAAGCCAGCCGGACAAACCCGCATAGGCTGCGGCCGCACCCCGGCACCCCCTTACTTACGCAGGCCCGGAGCCCAGCTGAATCCCGTTCATCTGGCCCTCGTGGGTATCCTGGGATAGGATGAGCGCTCAATAGCCCCCTGAGCGGCGGCGTCGCCAAAATGCAGCAACAAAGATTTCGTGCAGGGCACAACGCAGCATGGACGGCGAGTTTTAACCAGAACTGCCAGATTAAGACGCTGCCCGGGAAAGTCATTTGCGAATCTTTATAAACCGCAAGATCCTCTTCATCTCGCTAACCTCGCTACTGTTGATAGCCGACACCCTGTTCGTGTTGATCAATTACCGTAGCGATCGCAGCAATCTGGAAGCGATGCTGGCCCAGGAGGGGCAGGAGCTGCACAACGCCTACCAGGTCGCTTACTCCATGACGCTCACCAACATGCAGCAACTGGCCACCTTCGTTGCCGGCGATCCCCGTATCCAGCGGACCTTTGCCGAAGCGACGCAAGCAGTCGAAGCGGAAGGCGGTGGTGCCGGGGGCCAAAGAACGGCTGAACTGCGGCAAAAACTGTATGAGATTATCGGCCCCGGCTGGCAGCGAATGACCCGGGAATACCAGGTCCGTCAGCTACATTTCCATCTTGCTCCCGGTTCAACCAGCTTCCTGCGCGTCCACAAGCCGGAAAAATTCGGCGACAACATGGACAACCTGCGCCACATGGTTGTTGATGTAAACAGCGACCAACAACCGCGTTCGGGGCTGGAGCTCGGCCGGGTCTATTCCGGCATTCGCAGTATTGTGCCCGTCTATGATCTGGCCGATAGCCCCCGGCATATCGGCGCACTGGAGGTTGGCACATCCTTCAGCCTGATGATCCGCTCACTGACCGAATCGATCGGCGCCGATGTTGCCGTGCTACTGGCCGAGCAGAGAGTTGAAGACGCCACCTGGAATCGCCCCAAAGAGGCAATGACCACCGACTGCGGCTGTTTTATTGAAGCCTCCTCCTCCGCTGAGCTGATTGATCTGCTGAAGGCTGAGGGCTACCGGAGCCCGGAGCTTGCCATCTCTTCACCGGATCAAAATCAGCTGATCTCCATTGGCGACAAACACTACGCGATCACAGAGTTCCCGCTCCAGGATTATGTCGGCCTGCGCGATGGCAGCGAGAAACCGGTGGGGCGGATCATTATCTGGCGCCCTGCCGATAACGAAATCACCGGGCTGCGCCAGGATACCCTGAAAAACATTATCTACTCGATTGTCGGTTTCCTGCTGATTGAGCTGCTGCTTTACCTCGGCATCCGGATCACGCTGAGACACCAGGAGGCGGAGGTAGACCGGCGCACCCGTGAGGTCAGACTGTTAAACACAAAACTGGAAGAGATCGCCCACCAGGACTACCTCACCGGCGTTCACTCAAGACGTTATTTCATCGAGCGTTTGACAAAGGAGTGCAGCCGCGCGGATCGGGAGAAGACAGCTGTATCGCTGTTGATGATCGACGTGGATTATTTCAAACGCATCAACGATACCTGGGGACACCCCGCCGGTGACGAAGTACTGGCATCGCTGGGTACACTGCTTCAGGAAAGCTGCCGTAACTACGACCTGGTCGGGCGCTATGGCGGCGAGGAGTTCTGCATGATGATGCCCGGGATGCAGGCGGAGGATGCGGTGAAAAGAGCTGAAAAACTACGCCTGAAGGTCAGCGAAACCATCAGGGTGCCCGGCGATAACGCCCCCCACCCCACCGTTAGCATCGGCGTTTCTACCCATATCCAGGGGCAGGATCATAAAAAGCTGATAGCGGCTGCCGATGAGGCTCTCTACGAAGCCAAGGGCCAGGGACGCAACCGGGTGATCCTTGCGGACAGCACAGATCCGCTAGCCAAGACCCGCTCCTGCTGACTGATTACCCCTGGCACTAAAACAAACCAATTGGAAACGCACACCTGCGATCAATGCACCGTACAGACCAGTTTGTCGGAGTGCTGATCGCAGGTTTCACGGCTAGACCGACGGCGCCGGAGCTCCAGGTTGACTGGCCTTAATTCGCCGGCAGACGCAACCTGATTCAACTAAAGCAGCGCTATATCAGGTTATCACCGGTGACAGGGATGATCTTAAAGCCAGCGTGCTTAAGCACTCTCCCGCAAAAGCCGGTGATTAACCGCCCGCGGATCAACCAGCAACTGACCGTCTTCCAGCCGGGTATTCCAGGTATCCAGCACCACCTCCGGGTTATCCAGGCACTCACCCGTTTCCAGGCAGTAGCGCTCCTTGTACAGCGGCGATGCGAGGAACAATCGTTCGTCGGTGCTGCCCACCAGACCACGGGAGAGCACGTTGGCGCGCCCTACCGGATCAAAGTTATCGATGGCGTAGACCCGTTCCCGGTCCGGGAAATAGAACAGGGCGACCTGGCGGCCGTTTATCAGGGCACAGACGCCGGATTCGGCGATCAGGTCATCAACAGTGCAGACCGGGATGCCACTCGTTTCAAAAGAGTTAGGTTCTACAGACATGCTTCTCTCCTCCGGCTTAGGCCATGACGATGGGCTGGGCTTCAATGTTTTTCTCTTCCGGGCGGGCCGGGCGGATCTGACCACGCTCCTGCACGAACACCAGGTTGCTATCTGACTTGTCGCTGTTAACGAACTGGCGGAAGCGCTTGACCGCCTGCTCATCGTTGACAGTTTTCTTCCACTCGCACTCGTAGGTTTCCACCACGTGCTGCATCTGCGCTTCCAACTCGTCACCGAGGCCAAGGCTGTCGTTGATCACCACCTCGCGCAGGTAATCCAGCCCCCCTTCCAGGTTGTCCATCCAGACGGAGGTGCGCTGCAGGCGGTCCGCGGTGCGGATATAGAACATCAGCACCCGGTCGATGTATTTGATCAGGGTTTCTTTATCCAGGTCTGTGGCGAACAGGTCGCCATGACGCGGCTTCATACCGCCATTGCCGCAGACATAGAGGTTCCAGCCGTTTTCGGTGGCGATCACGCCGATATCCTTGGACTGGGCCTCGGCACACTCACGGGTGCAGCCAGAGACGGCGAACTTGATCTTGTGCGGTGCGCGCAGGCCTTTGTAACGGTCCTCGATCTCAATGGCGAGACCGACACTGTCATCGACACCGAAACGGCACCAGGTGCTGCCGACGCAGGATTTCACGGTACGCACCGACTTGCCGTAGGCCTGCCCGGTCTCGAAACCGGCATCGATCAGGCGGGACCAGATCTCCGGCAGCTGCTCAAGCCGGGCGCCGAACAGGTCGACCCGCTGACCGCCGGTGATCTTGGTATAGAGGTTGTAGTCCCGCGCCACTTCGCCGAGCACAATCAGCTTGTCGGGCGTGATCTCACCGCCGGCGATACGCGGCACCACCGAATAGGTGCCGTCCTTCTGCATGTTGGCCAGAAAGGTATCGTTGGTATCCTGCAGGATCACATGCTTGGGATCGAGCACGTAGTTGTTCCAGCATGACGCCAGGATGGAACCCACTGCCGGCTTGCAGATATGACAGCCCTTGCCGCCCTTGCCGTGTTTGGCCATCAGCTCATCGAAGCTGTGAATCCCGCCAACGCGGATCAGGTTGTAGAGATCCTGGCGGGTGTAGGCGAAGTGTTCACAAAGGTCGTGGCTGACCTCCACACCCAGCTCTTCGAGCTCATGATTGACCAGGCTGGTCAGCAGCGGCACACAACCACCGCAACCGGTGCCCGCCTTGGTGGCGCCTTTGACGTCGCCGAGGGAGCAGCAGCCGCCGGCAACCGCACCCTGAATATCGCCCTTGCTGACATCGTGGCAGGAGCAGATCTGCGCGCTTTCCGGCAGTGCGGCGACGCCAAGACCCGCAGAGGGCGCGCCATCGAGGCTCGGCAGAATCATCGACTCAGGATTAGCCGGCAGATCGATCTCGTTGAGCATGTACTGCAGCAGCGAGCCGTAGCTCTCTGCATCGCCAACCAGGATGGCGCCGAGCAGTTTCTTGTTATCGCTGCTGACCACCAGTTTCTTGTAGGTACCTTCCGCCTCGTTAAGCCAGGTGTAGTTCTTCGCGCCGGTTGTGCGGCTCTGGGCATCACCGATGGAGCAGACATCCACCCCCATCAGCTTGAGCTTGGTGCTCATATCGGCACCGGCAAACTCGATTTCACCGCCGGTGAGCTGGGAAACGGCCGCCTTGGCCATGGCATAGCCCGGTGCCACCAGGCCGAAGATCCTGCCATCCCAGAGAGCGCATTCGCCAATGGCGTAGATGTTTTCATCGGAGGTCTGGCACTGGTTGTTGATTACAAGACCGCCGCGCTCGCCCACCGCCAGCCCGGATTCCCGCGCCAGCTGATCGCGGGGACGAATACCGGCGGAGAACAGGATCAGGTCGGTCTCCAGCACCTCACCGTCGGCAAACTCCATGCGGTGTACGCAGGTTTCGCCATCGACGATCTGCTGAGTGTTCTTGCCGGTGTGAACCTGCACGCCCAGCGCTTCGATCTTGGAGCGCAGCAGACCACCACCCATCTCATCCAGCTGCACCGCCATCAGCCGCGGAGCAAACTCGACCACGTGGGTTTCCAGCCCCAGGTCGCGCAGCGCCTTGGCCGCTTCCAGACCCAGCAGGCCGCCACCGACGACGACGCCAACCCTACCCTGCGCCGCGCTGGCCTTGATCGCTTCCAGATCCTCAATGGTGCGATAGACCAGGCAGTGCTCACGATCATGTCCGGGCACCGGCGGCACAAAGGGGTAGGAGCCTGTAGCCATCACCAGCTTGTCGTAACTCAGTGTGGTGCCCTTGTCGGACACGACCAGTCGATCTTCCTTGTTGATCTCAACCACCTTCTCACCGATCAGTACATTCAGGCCCCACTCCCGGTACTGATCGATCTGCCCCATGGCGAGATCTTCCGCCGTGCTGCCTGTGAAGTAAGAGCTAAGATAGACACGGTCATAGGCCAGACGCGGCTCCTCACAGAACACGCTCACCTCGAACTCACTCAGACGACCGGAATCTGCCAGGCTCTGAAGAAACTGGTGACCCACCATACCGTTACCGACGACGACCAGGGCGGTTTTGCTCATTGTGCTGCTCCTGCTTATCTGTTTCGGGCCTGCGTGCTGCGCTTTGCAAACCCCAGAAACGAAAAAAGGCGCTCACCGATCAGCGCCCTGAAAAGGAGGCTGATCGATGAACGCCTTTGTTCATCAAATAGGTTGTCCGGGATATGCCCGGCTGTTGGGAGTTCTTAAAGCAGAAGCCGTGCCAACAGAGCAGTAACCTTTAATAACAGGCAGTTAGTCGTTAACGGCTGGCAGTTACAGAACTAACGCCGCACCAGAATGGTGAGCCGGCACCGAATTAACGCTCGTTTTGGCGCACCATCCACGCCCTGTTTTAAACCTCTTCTCACCCACATCGACATACGAACATTAATTACATTCAACTCATTCTGATATTAAATCAATTTTATTCATATTAAATCGTTCGCATAATGAATCTCATGCATACGCACCCAGGGTTTAAACCCTGGACAGAACCCAGGCAAAAGTACCGATAGAGGACATCATGACAGGACTTCACATACCCGGCTTTTCACGCATCGGCGCCAACCGCGAGCTCAAGTTCGCGTTGGAGCGCTACTGGCGCGGCGAAGCCGACGCAACGGAACTGCAGCAAACTGCCCGCGATCTGCGCCAGCGCCACTGGCAGCATCAGCAGGACGCCGGGCTCGATTTTGTATCGGTGAACGACTTCTCGTTCTACGACCATATTCTCGACCATATCTGCCTGTTCGGCTTTGCGCCGTCACGCTTTGAGGCCGGACGCTCAGAGTCCGACCTGGACAACTACTTCCGCATGGCCCGTGGCCGCGCGCCCAGCGGCGAGTCCACCCATGCGCTGGAGATGACCAAGTGGTTCGACACCAACTACCACTACCTGGCCCCGGAGGTGTCTGCCGATACCCGTTTCTCCCTGCACCCGGAGAAACTACTGGCGGAGATCGATGAAGCGCTCGCCCTGGGCCACGCACCCAAGCCGGTGCTGGTTGGCCCTGTCACCCTGCTCTGGCTGAGCCGCGGCGAAAACCGCCTGTCGCTGCTGCCCGCCCTGCTGGAACAGTACGCAGCACTGCTTAAACAGCTGGAGCAGAAACCGATCAGCTGGCTGCAGATCGACGAGCCGATTCTGGCACTGGATCTTCCCAGCGACTGGCAGCAGGCGCTGCGCACCGCTTATGCCGCACTGTCTGCTGGCGAACTCAAGCTGCTGCTGACCACCTACTTTGGCGATCTGCGCGATAACCTGGAGCTGGCCCTGAGCCTGCCGGTGGCCGGCCTGCACCTGGATGCGGTACGTGGTGGCGAAGAGTTCCGCCAGGCCGCCGAGCGCCTCGGCAGCCACCAGATTCTCTCGGTGGGGATTATCGATGGCCGCAATATCTGGAAGAGCGACCTGAACACCGCGCTGGAGTCCCTGAAACCGGTGCAACAACAGCTGGGCTCTCGTCTCTGGCTCTCCAGCTCCTGTTCGCTGCTGCACGTGCCTGTGGACCTGGACCGGGAAAGCACCCTGGATGCGGATCAGCGCTCCTGGTTCGCCTTTGCGGTACAGAAGCTCTCCGAGCTGCGCGTACTCCAGCAGGGTCTTGCCGGTGAGGGCCAGGAAGCGCTGGCCGCGAATGCCGAAGCGGTCGGCGCCCGCCGTGCTTCAAAACGGATTCACAAGCCGCAGGTCGCTGCCCGCCTCAACGCTGTGACCGCGGAGGACAGCCGTCGCGCTACGCCTTATCAGGAGCGCGCCAAGGCGCAGCAGCAGCGCCTTAACCTGGGACTACTGCCGACTACGACTATCGGCTCCTTCCCGCAGACGGCGGAGATACGTGCCAGCCGCGCCGCCTTCCGCCGTGGCGAGCTGGATTTCGCCAGCTACGAAGACCGGATGCAGAGCCACATCGCCGACTGCGTTAAACGTCAGGAAGCGCTGGGAATCGATCTGCTGGTGCACGGCGAAGCGGAACGTAACGACATGGTGGAATACTTCGGCGAGCAGCTCGACGGCTACCTGACCACCGCCAACGGCTGGGTGCAGTCCTACGGCTCCCGCTGTGTCAAACCGCCGGTAATCTTCGGTGATGTGGAACGCCCCAGCGCCATGACGGTAAGCTGGTCCCGCTACGCCCAGTCACTGACCGAGAAGCCGATGAAAGGGATGCTCACCGGCCCGATCACCCTGTTGCAGTGGGCCTTTGTTCGCGACGACCAGCCGCGCTCCGACACCTGCCGCCAGATCGCCCTGGCGCTGCGTGACGAGGTGTGCGATCTGGAGCAGGCGGGCATCGCCGCGATCCAGATCGATGAACCGGCGCTACGTGAAGGCCTGCCGCTAAGGCGCGGCGACTGGAAGACCTACCTGGACTGGGCCACCGAGTCGTTCCGTCTGAGCGCTTCCGGCGTCGCGGATGACTGCCAGATCCACACCCATATGTGCTACTCCGAGTTCAACGACATTATCGAAGCGGTAGCAGCGCTGGATGCGGATGTGATCACCATCGAGACCAGCCGTTCGCAGATGCAGCTGCTCGATGCCTTCGAGGCGTTCGAGTACCCCAACGAGATCGGCCCGGGCGTTTACGACATCCACAGCCCCAATGTGCCGGAGGTCGAGGAGATGGTCGACCTGATCGAGAAAGCCGCGGCGCGGATTCCGGCACAGCGGCTCTGGGTCAACCCGGACTGCGGCCTGAAAACCCGTCAGTGGGAAGAGGTGACTCCGGCGCTGGAACGGATGGTAAAAGCCGCAGCGATACTGCGCGACAGGCTTTCGCTTTCAGAGCCGTCCTGATCGCTAGAACCCGCTCCAATCGATCTCACCGCGGCCGTGGGCGATAAACCAGGGGTTCAGCAGCTCCGAGGTATCGCCATAGCTAAGCGCTGAGCCATCGAAACGGATCACCGCCCCACCCGCCTCGGTCAACACGGCGTGGGCGGCGGCGGTGTCCCACAGGGAGGTGGGGCCGAGACGTGGATAGATATCGGCTGTGCCCTCGGCGATACGGCAGAACTTCAGCGAGCTGCCCACCGATTCCAGCTGTACCTCATCATGCTGTTCCAGCCTGTCGATCCAGGCCTGCATATCCGGGCTGGGATGGGAGCGACTGCGCAGCAGATGCCAGGGCTGACCCGGCTGGTGCTCTCGCACCTGCAGGCGTTTCTCGCCGTCTGCATCGATCCGCATGGCACCGAGTCCACGGGCCGCCATCCAGAGCACCTCATTCACCGGCGCGTAAACCACTCCCAACACCGGCTCACCCTGCTCGATCAGCGCGATATTGACGCTGAAATCACCGTTGCGCTTGATGAACTCCTTGGTGCCATCCAAAGGGTCTACCAGCCAGTAGCGCCCCTGGTCATCGGCGCCCTCAAAGCTCTCTATATCCTCTTCGGACAGGATCGGCAGCTGTGGTATCAGCCCAGCAAGCCCAGCCGCTATGATCCTGTGCGCCGCCTGGTCGGCCTCGGTCAACGGCGAGTCATCCTGTTTCAGGCTGACCTCAAAGTCCCGCGCATACACCTGCATGATCGCGTCCCCGGCTTTACGCGCCAGAGCGGCGACCGCATCGAGCAGTGCCCTATCGATCCAGTTGTTCATCACTTCCTTTTCCCTACTTCTTTTGTGGGATCCACAACCACATTATTTATGCGTTAGAGTATGGTCCCAAAAAATCGGAGATGGCCATGATAACAAGTAAACGCCTCACCTCCCTGGAGGGAAACAGCCAGATGCTCGATGGCGGTGCCATGTTTGGCAACGCGCCGAAAGCGATGTGGCAACGCTGGTGTGAACCGGACGACCTGAATCGCATCCGCCTGGGCTGCCGCGCACTGCTGGTGCAGGAGTACGCCGGTGTGCAGCGTATGCGCAACATCCTGATCGAAGCGGGTGTAGGTGCCTTCTTCAGCCCCGAGATGAAACAGCGCTTTGGGGTCCAGGAGTCTCATCACCGGCTGCTGGAAAGTCTCGCCGACCAGGGGCTGGGCCATGAGGATATCGATGTGGTCGTGCTGACTCACCTGCACTTCGATCATGCCGGTGGCCTGCTCTCCGCCTGGCAGAACGGACAGGATCCACGCCTGCTGTTCCCCAACGCCACATTCGTGGTCGGTGAAACCCAGTGGCACCGTGCCAACGACCCCCATGCCCGCGACCGCGCCTCCTATATCCCGACACTCAACCAGGCCCTGGCCGAATCGGGCCGCCTGGAGCTGGTTCCCGAAGGTGAACAGTCCCCCACCCTGGGCGCAGACTACAGTTTTCACCTGAGCTCCGGCCATACGCCGGGCCAGATCCTGCCCGAAATCGATATGCCTGAGGGTCCGCTCCTCTTTGCCGGCGATCTGATCCCCGGTGCGCCCTGGGTACACCTGCCGATCACCATGGGCTACGACCGTTTCCCGGAACAGCTGATCGACGAGAAGCGCAGCGTGCTGGCCCAGCTGGGCAAACGAAACGGCCGCCTGGTGTTTACCCATGATCCGGATGTAGCCCTGGGCCGCATCGATCAGGATGAACGCGGCCGCTACCGGGTGGTGGACACCCAGGCCAGTTTTGCGGAGCTCGCCGCCTGAACGGATCCGGCGAAACGGGTCGGTTCAGGTAAGACGGTTCAGGTAAGACGATAGTCCTTGCAGGGCTCGGGTTCCGGTAAATGCTGTTCGCCCAGCGCCTGCAGGCATTCTCGCTCGAACGTGCGGGTCATCGAATCCAGCGCCAGGCCGTTGTCGGTCTGGCCAAAGGGACGTTCCAGCTCCTGGCTGAGTTCATCGAGACCAAAAAACGCGTAAGCGACAATGGCGGTTAACAACGGCGTCGCCAGACCGGTGCCTGCCACCAGCCCAACCGGCAGCAGGAAGCAGTATAAATAGCAGATACGGTGCACCAGGAGCGTGTAGGCGAAAGGCAGAGGCGTATTACCGAGCCGCTCACAGCCGGCCACCACCTCGCTCAACGACACCAGGCGCTGCTCGAAGTTACGCACGGTGACCGGGTCCAGGCCACCGCTGTCCACCTCCGTTGCCAGCTGCTCGCCGATCAGGCCGAGCAGCGCCTCGGGCCGGTTAACCGAGGACTCGACCCGGCTCAGTTCATCAAAACGCAACCAGTTGGCCAGCCCCGGCATGGGATCCTGGTCACGCACCTGGTCGCGCAGACACTGGGTAAAGGCGATCAGGCGCCGCACCATGCGCTGGTGCCGTTCGCTGTCGACACCGCGGTAACTGAGGCTCAGACGCAGCAGGCTGCGCCCCTCCACCAGCAACTGCCCCCAGAGCCTGCGACCTTCCCACCAGCGTTCATAGCAGGCGTTGTTACGAAAGCCCAGGTACAACGACAGGGCCACGCCGAGAAACGCGAACGAGGAGGTGGTCAGTACCGGAAACAGATCGGGAAAGTGCGCATGCAGCACCACCATCAACGCGGACAGCAGCGCCACCAGAATGATCTGCGGCATCACCCGTGGTGCAATCGATCCCTGATATACGAAGAACAGCGCCAGAAACCCCGGCTTTTCACGCACTATCACTCAATAAACCCCGCCAAAACAGTTCCTTGCAGCATAACTCAGCACCCGGTTTTTCTATAGCCCCGCGCGAAGGCAGGTGAATCCCGGGAATATCCCGCCGAAAGTAGTAGCCGATTTACGCCCTTTGACCCTTAGCCCGCCAGGCTGGCATCTGCGACCCTTGATCGGATAAGAACAAGAACCGGGGGATAATCATGAGACGCGTTGTGCCACGCTACTGCCTGGCCCTGCTGATCTGGCTGCCACTGCTGGCATTCCAGGCCCGTGCTGATACCCCGGACAGGGATATTCCGTCACAGATTCAGGCACTTTTTCCGGAAGCCACAGAGATTGGCGAAAAGCAGACCGATCCGCGGGTCTGGCCGGTTTACCAGGTGACCGAGCTGATCGGCTACGCCTTCCTGTCCGGCGACTATATCGAACTGCCCGGCTTTTCCGGCGCACCCTACCAGCTGCTGGTAGGTATCGACCGTGACGGCATCTACCGCGGCGTCAAAGTGCTGGAGCACCACGAGCCGATCTTTCTGCACGGCCTGGGTCCCGAGCCGATGCACCGCTTCACCGAGCAGTATCCGGGCCTGGATCTGCGCAATACGATCAAGATCACCAGCGCCTCGGTGCGCAACAAGAGCGCCGGCAGCAACGTCTATATCGACGGCATCACCAAGGCTACCGCCTCGGCGATCGTATTGAATGAAACGGTAATGATCTCCGCCATCCAGGTGGCACAGCAAACCGGCCTTATCCCCCATCGCGAGCCACCTGCCAGGGTTCGCACCGAGGTCCAGGAGCCGGCGGATTGGCAGACACTGGTCGCCAACCACTGGGCCGAACCGCTCAGGCTGAGTAACACGGAGGTGGAAAACGCGTTTTCGCCCGGCACAGGCAGCGGCGCCAGCGGCGATTTCGCCGATCTCTACGTCACCTATCTGAACACCCCAACCACCGGCCGCTACCTGCTCGGGGACAGCCACTACGAGCGGCTGATGCAGGAGAAACTGGAGCCCGGCGCTCACGCCATCGCCGTGCTCAACCGGGGCCCCTACTCGATCATGGGCGAGGAGTTTGTACGTGGCACGGCACCGGACCGTCTGGCACTGGAGCAGAACGGCATCCAGATCGAACTGCGCGATATGGACTTTTATAACGCCATCGATCCCGAACTGCCCAGCGATCTGCCCGCTTTCCAGGAGTTCCGCCTGTTCAGTATCCCCAGCGGGGCCGGTTTCGACCCCGCCTCGCCCTGGTTTCTGAGCCTGGTGGTCAGCCGGGCGCAAGGCTATCTGAGACCTGACGAGCTCCGCTCGTTCAACACCCGCTATCAGATGCCTGAACGCTTCTTCGAAAGAGTGCAGCCCGAGGCCAGAGACACCCGGCCGTTATGGATGCAGATCTGGGAGCAGCGCGCCGGTTTGATCGCCGGACTGCTGGCCGGTCTTACCCTGTTGACCGCGATTATCCTCTGGCACCGCAAGGTGACGGAAAACGCCCGCCTGTTCCGCATCATCCGCTGGAGCTTCCTGCTCTATACCCTGATCTTTATCGGCTATGTCACCCAGGGACAGCTGTCGATCACCAACGTGTTTACCATTTTGCAGGTGGTGACCGGCGCGGCGGATAGCTCCATCCTGCTTATCGACCCGGTGATCTTTATACTCTGGTGCTATGTAATTCTGACCCTGGTGCTCTGGGGGCGAGGTTACTTCTGCGGCTGGCTCTGCCCGTTCGGCGTACTCCAGGAGATGGCCGGTGCTATCGCCACCAAGCTGAAGATCAAGCAGAAAAAGATCCCTTGGCCGCTGCATCAGAAACTCTGGGGGCTGAAATACCTGATTCTGGCCGGGCTGGTGGCGGTTAGTTTCTACTCGCTCGGCGCGGCAGAACGCGGTGCCGAGGTGGAACCGTTCAAGACGGCGATCACCCTGGGCTTTGTGCGCGAATGGCCGTTCGTTATCTATGCCATCCTGCTGCTGGTGGCTGGCCTGTTCATACACAAGTTTTTCTGCCGCTACCTGTGCCCCCTGGGCGCCTTCTTTGCCGTGATGGGGCACTTCCATCTGCTACGCTGGCTGCCCAGGCGCCGCGAATGCGGCAGCCCCTGCCAGCTGTGCAGCCACCGCTGCGGCATCCGCGCCATCGAGCCGTCCGGCAGGATCAACTACCGCGAGTGTATCCAGTGTTACGACTGCGAGGTGATCTATCGTGACGATCACCAGTGCGTACCGCTGATCAATGAGCGCAAGGGCAAGAAGCGCCCTGCACAGGTGATCGCCAAAGCGTCCTGAGCAAAACCATCAGGCGCCGGGACGGACGTAGGTGGCGGTGACATGCGCCACCGGGTCTGCCTCGTCGCCGCAACTCAGGTAGGCCTCTCCCACTGCCAGGCGTTTACCCACCTTGAGCATCCGGGCATGGCAGAGCAGATCCCTGTCCGCCGCCGGCTTGCTGAGAAAATTGATATTCAGGCTACTGGTGACCGCCATCGTCTCGATGCCGGTGCGGGTCTGCAGCGCGAAAAATATCGCCACATCCGCCAGCCCCATCATCACGGGGCCAGATACGGTGCCACCGGGGCGAAGATGCTGATCCGATACGGTCAGACGCATCACCGCCTCCCCGTCAGCCACCGATTCCAGCTCGCCGTACTGGGAACCCTGTGGAAAATGATCGCCCAGTGAAGCACGCAACGCTTCGACGGAAATCACCGACATAAAACTCTCCCGGTTACAGGTTGGTATTTTGCGGATTAAAGCGTCTCACTGTAACGTTGCGCAAGCTCCAGCGGGATTCAAACTTGGCTGCAATTTCAAAAACTCTGTTCCTCATCTTGCATATCGAATACTCACGATATACATTTCGAAAAAAAGCGATATAGATATGACCGACTCATCCGACATCGATGCCGTGATAAAGGCGCTGGCCCACCCGGTGCGCCGGCAGATTCTGACCTGGCTCAAGGAGCCGGAGCACTGGTTTGCCGACCAGGCCCATCCCCTGGAATACGGCGTCTGCGCCGGCATGATCGACAAGCATACCGGTCTGTCGCAATCGACCACCTCGGCGCACCTCTCCACCCTGCAGAAAGCGGGATTGGTGGAAACCCAGAGGATCGGTCAGTGGATCTATTACAAACGCAACGAAGCCAATATCCAGGCGTTTCTGGAAGCGATCGGGGAGAGTCTGTAATACGCCCGGCGCCTGCAGATGCGAAAACCTGCAAACCAAGGAGGCAATCCTCGCTATGAGCACACTACATCAGCCGCTGAAAGCCGGTGCACTGGAGCTGCGTAACCGCATCATCATGGCGCCGTTGACACGCTGCCGCTCCGAAGAGGGCCGGGTTCCCGGCGCACTGATGCTGGAGTACTACCGCCAGCGTGCCGGTGCAGGCCTGATTATCAGCGAAGCCACCGCCGTTACGCCCCAGGGCGTGGGGTACCCGGACACCCCGGGGATCTGGAGCGACGAGCAGGTAGCCGGCTGGCGCAAAATCACCGATGCGGTGCACGCCGAAGGCGGCAAGATGGTGCTGCAGCTCTGGCACGTGGGCCGTATCTCCGACCCGATCTACCTCGATGGCGAACTGCCGGTGGCACCCAGCGCTATTAAGCCTGCGGGCCATGTCAGCCTGGTACGCCCGCAAAAGAATTATGTAACACCCCGAGCTCTGGAAACCGACGAGATCCCCGGCATTATCGAGGCCTACCGCCAGGGTGCCGCCAACGCCAAGGCTGCAGGTTTTGACGGCGTAGAAATTCACGGCGCCAACGGCTACCTGCTGGAGCAGTTTCTGCTCGATGGCACCAACAAGCGCACCGATGCCTACGGAGGGTCCCTGGAAAACCGCGCCCGTCTGCTGCTTGAAGTAACCGATGCGGCGATAGATGTCTGGGGGGCGGACCGTGTGGGCGTGCATCTGTCACCACGCGCAGATGCCCATGACATGTCCGACTCGGATCACAAGACCACTTACGCTTACGTGGCCAGCGAGCTGGGCAAGCGCGGCATCGCCTTTATCTGCGCCCGCGAAAAGGTCGCTGAAGACAGCATCGGGCCGGAGCTGAAGCGGTTGTTTGGCGGTACCTACATCGCCAACGAAGGCTTCAGCTTCGAAACTGCCAACGCCTGGATCGAGGCCGGCAATGCCGATGCGGTGGCCTTTGGTGTGCCCTACATCGCCAACCCGGACCTGGAAACCCGCTTTGCCGAGGGCGCCGGGTTGAACACGCCGGACCCGAGCACTTTCTACGCATCTTCGCCTGAAGGCTACACCAGCTACCCGGCACTGGCCTGAGGTCAGCGATCCAGGCTGGAATGTCCGGCCTCCGGCGCCGCGTAGAACAGGCAGTCGCTCAGGGCGATATCCTGACGATGGGTCACCATGAAGAGCTTTAGCGGCTGCGTGGTCAGCAGCCGCTTCTCTTCGACGCGGAACCATTCATCGAACCGGTCGACACCGGTACCATTGCGGGCGGTAAGGCGTTCGCGACTCTGCTCGCCACCGAGCCAGCCGATAAAGGTTCCCACCGGTGCGGTACCGAAATTAAACCGCTCCAGATCAGGTGGCACGGTGAGATCGACACCGGCCACGGCACGGGTTGCAAACGCCAGACTGGCACCGGGCGCCAGCTCAAGCCTTGCCGGGCTGTGGTACAGTTCCAGATGACTTCCCTTGCGCAGGTCCAGCACCCTTTCCCGGCTGGCATACTGCACCAGTCCTTCATAGGCTACCTGATTCGCTCTCGGATCGCCGGCGCCACCACACTCGATAGTCACAATGGGACAGCTCGGCTGACTGAGCTCCATCAGCGCACCCAGTTTCAGATCGGTGACCACCAGATGTTTGGTGAATAGACAGACCAGTGCTTCATGCTGACTGTCCTCATGGGAAACCACACCAAACGCAGGGCCGGCGCCGGACGTGTTGTGAATATCGATGACACACTCGGGATGGTGCTGCGCCAATAACTGCAGCAGTCGTTCCGCCACCTGCCCCGGCACATCCTCAAACGGCGGTCGAAAGCAACGATTCATATCACGGACGCCCGGCAAATGCCGATAGCGGAAAAGCTGTTCGTGCTGAGCCGTTTCGACTGCACCAACGAAACAGACAAGATCGACCGCCGGCACCTGGCCGCTCTTAAGATAGCGGTGCAGCGCGATGGTGCCTGAGGGCTCGTTGCCGTGCAGCAGCGTACAGAGCGCACGGGTACGCCTCCTGTCCTTGCCCGGTATCAATATCATGCTGCTGCCACCGAGAAACTGGAGAAAGGCTTCCACGCTCTCCCCCCAGTCACAACTGGCAGACGCTTCAAGCACTCTGATCGGATCACTTGCCATTTTCAGTCGACATCCTTCCACTGTGCCACCGGCAGGTTCTGCCGGCTGTTTTCCATATAGTGCTGCATCATCCGACTCAACGCGATATGGCGTCGGTTGGATTTGTGCAAGCGCTGGAACTGCCGTAACTGCCAGGAGGCGCCGGTCACATTGGCGGCTATACGCTCTTCAATGAGGCCGAGATAGTAATCGCTGTCCGCGCTGTCGACTCCGGCCTTGGCCAGGCCCTTTGCCGCCTGTGGCAGCAACCGGCTGACCAGCTCGGTCGGCGCCAGTTCGTCAAAGCCCCAGCCGCGCTCACTGGGCCAGAGCAGTTTCGCCCCCATGCCGTCCTGGGCCGCGCGGTAAAAATTGTAGACCAGGGTCTGGTAAGGCATGGCCGTGACATAGCGGTCAATATCGGCGCTCAGCCCCTCCGCCAGACCGAGCAGCAAGGCGGCATTGGCCATCATGTCGCAGGCGCTTGGCCCGGCAGGTAGCGCCCTCAGTTCTATCCGCAGGTGGCCACCGTCAGCCGGGTCGTAGATGGCACGGTTCCAGGGCCAGACCGTGCCCTGGTGGAGCTGAAGCTGAAACAGCTCCGGCGTCTCCCCGGCATCGAACACGGCCTGGGGGTTCTCTTTGCTGCAGATCGGCAACAGCGGTGGATGCAGATAGACGTTCTCGGCAAACAGCTCGTGCACGCCCTCGCGTACCCAGCCGTTGCCGAGATCGACCCGGGAAGGCAGATGGGCGTCGCGAAGATCACGGGTATAACCGTCGATGGCATGCTTGAACAGCGGCACCCGGGTTTCATGCCAGAGCCGCCGGCCCACCATAAAGGGGGAGTTACAGGCGATCGCCAGGGCGATCGGCGTCACCAGCTGTACCGCATTAAAGGTACGCGCATAGGCCTTGGGCTCGACGCGATAATGCAGTTGCAACGAGGTGTTTGCGCCCTCGAGTGTCAGATCACGGGAGCGCAGCTCCACCGGCTCTTCACCGTTGATCTTGACCGAAAACAGCTTGCCACGAAGGTCAGCCAGGCGCTGGGTAAGGCAGTGGTAGCGCTTGAGATCGGTCATATTGTGCGGCCCGAAATCGCGCCGTTTCAGCGTGGGCAGAATGCCGATCGGCACGATATGCGCATCGAACTGCGCGGCCTCCCGGTCGAGCTTGTCCAGCGCTTCGCGGATCTGTTTCTCCATCACGGAGAAAGGCTGTCCGCGCACTTTTGTCGGCGCCAGGTTGTACTCCAGGTTGTAGCGGTTCAGCTCCAGCGTTACCAGCGGATCATCAACCTGCTTCTGTAGCTCCGCATTGCAGCCCACGGGCCGCCCCTGGCTGTTGACGATGTAGAGCTCCAGCTCGGCACCGAAGCTGCGGGCTCCCTGGCCAAACCGGGGCCGCGCCAGCACCTGGGCGAGCACGTCGAGGTCGGTCTGAAGTCGTTTCTGAAACCGCTGGATTGAGCGGTCCGAGTAGTCGGCGCTGCTTATCGCACGTCCCATGGGCAGGCCTCAACAGTCGGTCGGTATCGACGGGAAGAGAAGGCTCCGGGAGTCCGTATAAGCCGGTTGCGGGATTGTTCGGATTTGCCACATTGCTCGCATAACAGCCCCCTGAACTTTTAAATTCAGAATGGCACATCCCAGCGAGTTCTCAACCTGGCGGTGAGACGCCGGCGGGTAGAACACCCGCCGGATGGATCAGACTTTTGCCAGCTGAAAGAAGGGTGTCAGCACCCGGGAGAGCGCCTCGGCATCGCTGCTGCCGGCCAGTTCGCGGATCGAGTGCATCGCAAACTGGGGCACACCGATATCCAGCGTCGGCACACCGAGTTCCGCCGCCGTAATCGGTCCGATGGTGCTGCCACAGCCCATATCGGAGCGCACCACGAAGCTCTGTACCGGCACGCCCTGCTCTTCGGCCAGGTGACGGAAGATCGCGCTGGTTTCGCTGTTGCTGGCATAACGCTGGTTGGAGTTGATCTTGATCACCGGGCCGGCATTAAGCAGCGGGCCGTGGTTATCATCGTGCTTATCGGCAAAGTTCGGATGCACGCCGTGGGCGTTGTCGGCAGAGATCATCATCGATACCGACAGGGCACGGTTGCGCTGATCCGCATCAGGCATCAGCCGCTCGAGCCACTGTTTCAGCATCGGCCCCTGGGCGCCCGCGGCACTCATGCTGCCCACCTCTTCATGGTCGTTGCAGACCAGCACCTGCCCCACTCCCGGCTGCGCCGCAAGCAGCGACTTGAGACCGATAAAGCAGCTCAGCAGGTTATCCAGCCGCGCCGAGGCGATAAACTCAGCGTCAAGGCCAACCTCAGCGGCTCCCTGGATGTCGTAAAAGCAGAGTTCGTAATCGAGCACTTTGGCCACGCCCGATTCGCCTTCGGCGGTCAGACGCTGCGCCAGCAACTGACGGAAATCGGGTTTTTCCTCGGCCTGCCCCAGCAGCGCCGGCAGATAGGTCTGGGCATTGATTGCACGGCTGGAGTTGGCTTCCCGGTCCAGGTGGATCGCAAGGCTTGGAATGGTCGCCACCGGGCGCTCAAAGTTGATCAGAGAGCTGTGCAGCTCGCCGGACTCATCGCGCCAGACCACCCGTCCCGCGATCGACAGGTCTCGGTCAAACCAGGGGTTCAGCAGGGCGCCGCCGTACACCTCCACACCGAGCTGGAAATAGCCCTTGCGACTCAGCTCCGGTTGCGGTTTGACGCGCAGACAGGGGGAGTCGGTATGCGCACCGACCATGCGCCAGCCGGTTCTGGCCGGATCCACATCCTGAGGCTGGCGCCAGGCGATGATCGAAGAACCATTCCGGCAGATAAAATAGCCCGCACCGGGTTCCAGCGACCAGCTGTCCTGCTCACTGAGTTCGCTAAAACCTGCCCGGGTCAGGCGCTCTGCCATGGCGCTGACCGCATGCCAGGGGCTGGGCGAAGCATCGAGGAATTCGATCAGTTCACTGTTGAACGGGGTTGTTGGCATGTCACTCTCCTGTGGCAGGCTGTGCTGCACCTGAATGCTCGATATCCAGTAGTTCGACCTTGAAGATCAGCGCCGAATTGGCCGGGATCCCCGGCGATGGGCTGCGGGCACCGTAAGCGAGGTCGGCGGGCAGATAAAGGATCCGCTCGCCACCGACACGCATATCCATCAGACCTTCTGCCCAGCCCCTGATCACCTGGTTCAACGGGAAACGGGCCGGCTTGCCACGCGCGTAGGAGCTATCAAAGATCTCGCCATCGATGCGCTTGCCCTCGTAGTTGACCACTACGATATCCTGCGCCGTCGGCTTGGCGCCGTCCCCCTCGCGCAGCACCTTAAATTGCAGCCCGGAGGGTTTCACCTGAATACCGGGCTTTTCAGCATTCTCGGCCAGAAACGCATCACCGGCGCGGCGTGTGTCGTCGTTCAGGGCTTTGTCGATCAGTTCCTGACGGAAGCGCTCCTCTTCCGGATCTTCGCCGCATCCATTCAACATCAGCACGGCGCCGAGCAGGCAGATCGCCATTCCACCCCTGTGCCAATACCTTGAATCGTTCATCAAAAGCCCCAAACCTGTGAAAAGAGGCTAATTTTACATTAGAACCCTGCCTGACTACACTCGAAGGTCCGGCCAGCGGAACTCGGCGCTTAGAGCGTGTGTCTGAGTTAACAACGAACAATCTGGAGCCCCCCTTCCTGATGATTAAGCATTTGAAGGCAGCCACGCTTATTCCGGCGCTTGTTGGCGCCCTGACAATAAGCCTGCCGGTGGAGGCTCGACTGAGCCCGGAACCGATCTACAACCAGACCCTCACCGAGGTGGTTGCGACCCTGCAACAGGGCCATTACAACCAGATCAACATCAACGATGAACTCTCCAGCGACCTGCTGGATCGTTACCTCGGTCGTCTCGACCCGAGCCGCAGTTACTTCTACGCCTCTGACATCCAGGAATTCGAAAGCCTGCGCACCGAGCTGGATGACCAGATCCTGGCTGGCGACCTCTCCGCCGCCTACAACATATTTAACCGCTTTGAAAAGCGTCAGCTCGAGCGCCTCGATTACATCATCGAGCGACTGGAAAATGATGCGGTGAACTACGACTTCACCATCGACGAGTCGATCGATCTGGAGCGGGAAAACGCCCCCTGGCTCGATTCCGAAGAGGCGATGAACGATTTCTGGCGCCGCCGTCTCAAAAACGCCCTGCTGAGCCTGAAGTTCGCCGACAAAAACCTCGAAGAAGCCCGCGAAGTGCTGCTGAAACGTTACCGTTCGCAGCAACAGCGCGCCGAGCAGGCAAAAACCGAGGACGTATTTCAGACCTACGTAAACTCGCTGACCGCCGAGTTCGACCCGCATACCCAGTACTTTTCGCCGATCAACGCCGAAAGCTTCAAGATCAACATGAGCCTGTCACTGGAAGGGATAGGTGCGGTACTTTCCAGCGAGGACGAGATGACCAAGATCGTCAGTCTGGTGCCCGCCGGCCCCGCCGAGAAGAGCGGTCAGCTGAAACCGGCGGACAAGATCGTCGGTGTCGCCCAGGGTGACGATGGCGAGTTCGAGGATATCGTTGGCATGCGTCTGGATGATGTTGTCCAGCTGATCCGCGGCCCGAAAGAGACCATTGTGCGCCTGCAGATCATCCCCTCGGATGCGGTCGACCAGTCGATCCGCAAGACCGTGCGCCTGGTCCGTTCCAAGGTAAAACTGGAGGAGCAGGCAGCGAAAAGCCGCGTACTGGAAGTGGAACACAACGGCGCTACGCGCAAGCTGGGTGTCATCAGCATCCCGGCGTTTTACATCGACTTTGCCGCCCTGCAAAGCGGCGATCCGAATTACAAGAGCACCACCCGGGATGTGCGCAAGCTGATCGAAGAGCTCAAGCAGGAGGAGATCGAGGGCCTGATCATCGACCTGCGCGACAACGGCGGTGGTTCGCTGCGCGAAGCCAATGAGCTGGTCGGCCTGTTCATCAGCCGCGGCCCCACGGTGCAGATCCGCGATCCCGAAGGCCGGGTCGACATTCTCGGCGACTTCGATCCTGACGTGGCCTGGAACGGCCCCATGACCGTGGTGATCAACCGCCTCAGTGCGTCGGCCTCCGAAATTTTTGCCGGTGCGATCCAGGATTATCACCGCGGCCTGATCGTCGGCAGCCGCAGTTTTGGCAAGGGCACGGTTCAGGTGGTACAGCCGATCGATCATGGCCAGATCAAGCTGACCCATTCCAAGTTCTACCGCATCTCCGGCGAGAGCACCCAGGACAAGGGGGTTATGCCGGACATCGCCCTGCCAACGCTGTATGACGAGAACGAGATCGGCGAAAGCGCGCTCGAAGCCGCCCTGCCCTGGGACAGGGTCAAGCCGGTTCGCTATGGCCGCTTCCCGTCGCTGGAGAACCTGCTGCCAGAACTTGAAAAACGTCATGAAAAACGCATCGAGGTCGATCCGGATTTCACCTTCATGGCCAAGCAGATCGCTCACCTGCAGGAGAAGAAAAACGAAAGCCGGATAACGCTCAACGAAGAAAAGCTCAAACAGGAGCGTGATGCTGCCGAATCCTGGCTGCTGACGGCCGAAAACATGCGTCGTAGCGCCAAGGGACAGGAGCCGGTGGAGAGCCTGACCGAGCTTGATGAAGAGCTGCCCAAGGATGATCAGGGCCGTCCGATCAATCAGGAGGCGGAAGCGATCCTCGAAGAGAGCGCCGAGATCACGCTGGACCTGATCGACCTGTCCGGCCGCCTTGCCACCGCACAGACACCACCGGCCCTTCTCAAGAGAGCTGAATGAAGCCTGGCAAGACACAGCTTGCAATTATCATCGCGGCCCCCCTGCTCATCGCATCTCTGGGGGCCGCGGTTTATTTTTTCTGGGATTCACTGCAGGCACGGCAGGACGAAAATGCCGAGATCCTGCACAAGTTCGGTTTCCAGATAGTCCCCAACAATCCCTACACCGAATCGGTTGGCGAACTCGGCACCAAGCAGGTGCCTGCCACCTTTGCCGAGGAAGAACTCTCCCCGGTCGAGAAAGTGATTCACGGCCTGCTACAGGACAAAGAGAGCCTGCTGGAGGAAAACGCCGAACTGCAAAGCCAGATCAAAACACTCCAGGAGCGTATCGATGCGCTGGAGCACTACAAGTCGACCAACGAGCAGTTCGTTCCCGAAACGCTGGACCAGGAGATGGCGCGCACCCGCAATGAGCTCCAACGCCAGTTGACATCACTACCCGAAGCGGAGCGCTTCAGCGCGTTCTGGATCGGCATGATGACCGATGCCGCCATATACGAATACCGCCGTTTTATCGAAGCCAACCGGCTGATGCTCGATGACAGCCACCGGCAAGAAATGATTTCAACTGACCTGGTCAATTACGGCTTCTGCATCGGCAACGCGGTGGAGCTGGCCGCCAACACCAGTGACGAAGCCCGCAGCGTGGCCCGCTGGCTCGAAAAACCGGAAACTTCCAGCCTGAGCAAGGCGTTACAGGAAGACCTGGATATCGTCATACCCCCCTGCCGCATCCCCCTGCGCAGCAAGCTGGACACCTACCTGACCAGCCGTATCGGTGAATAATTTTCCTTTACGGGCGCTGTTCATCGCGGGATCAGCTCTGTATAATTTTGCAACTTTATCATCTACCCCTCGCCTACGTCAGCGCGGCGGGAGAGCAGATGACTATCGATAACCGACCCTGTATAGCTGACGATACAGGCTGGCAAGCTGCGAAACGGTTCAACCATAAACCGGGAAACAGCGCAAAATAGGACATTTTCATGAGCGAAAGCTTTGCTGAACTGTTTGAAGAATCCCTCCAGAACGTACAGATGACTCCGGGCACCCTGGTCATGGGTGAAGTTGTCGATATCGACAGCGACTGGGTTACCGTGAACGCTGGCCTCAAGTCTGAAGCCGTTATCCCGCGCTCACAGTTCATCAACGATGCCAACGAACTCGAAATCTCTGTCGGCGACACCGTTAAGGTAGCGCTGGAAGCGGTTGAAGATGGCTTCGGTGAAACCCGTCTGTCCCGCGAGAAAGCCAAGCGTGCTGAGGCATGGGAAGTTCTTCAGACCAAGTTCGAAGCAGAAGAAACTGTCAAAGGTTTCATCTCCGGCAAGGTCAAGGGCGGCTTCACTGTTAGCATCAACAACATCCAGGGCTTCCTGCCGGGCTCTCTGGTTGACGTTCGTCCGATCCGTGACATTGACCACCTGGAAGGCAAAGAGCTGGAATTCAAGCTGATCAAGCTGGATCCCAAGCGTAACAACATCGTTGTTTCCCGCCGTGCCGTTCTCCAGGAAGCCAACAGCGCTCAGCGCGAAGAGCTGCTCGCTACTCTGGAAGAAGGTCAGATCGCTAAGGGTTACGTCAAGAACCTGACCAACTACGGTGCGTTCATCGACCTGGGTGGTGTTGACGGTCTGCTGCACATCACCGACATGGCTTGGAAGCGTATCTCTCACCCGAGCGAAATGCTGACTCCGGGCGACGAGATCACTGTCAAGATCATCAAGTTCGACAAGGAAAGCGGCCGTATTTCTCTGGGTCTCAAGCAGCTGTCTGCTGATCCGTGGGATGACATCAAGGCTCGCTACCCGGCTGGCTCCAAGGTTGCTGCACGTGTTACCAACCTGACCGACTACGGCTGCTTCGCTTCTATCGAAGACGGCGTTGAAGGTCTGGTACACGTTTCCGAAATGTCCTGGACCAACAAGAACATCCACCCGTCCAAGATTGTAAACATCGGCGACGAAGTGGAAGTGATGATCCTGGACGTCGACGAAGAGCGTCGTCGTATCTCCCTGGGTATCAAGCAGTGCACTGCTAATCCTTGGGTATCCTTCTCCGAGCAGTTCGCTGCCGGCGATCGTGTCAGCGGCACTATCAAGACCATCACCGATTTCGGTATCTTCGTTGGTCTGGATAACGACCTGGACGGCCTGGTGCACATGTCCGACATCTCTTGGGATGCGGATCCGGAAACTGCTCTGCGCCAGTTCAAGAAAGGCGACGAAGTTGACGCGGTTATCCTGTCTATCGACGCTGAGAAAGAGCGCATCTCACTGGGCGTTAAGCAGCTGGCCAGCGATCCGTTCAGCGAATACCTGGCAGCTCACCAGAAGGGCACCATCGTAACTGCACCGGTTAAGAGCGTTGACGCAAAAGCTGCGATCATCGATCTGGCTGAAGGCATCGAAGGTATCCTGAAAGTCTCCGAGATCTCTTCTGAGCGTATCGAAGACGCCAGCACTGCCCTGTCTGTAGGCGAGATGGTTGAAGCGAAGATCACCGGTGTTGACCGTCGCAACCGCGCGATCAACCTGTCTATCCGCGCTAAAGACCAGGCTGAAGAGAAAGAAGCTCTGAACGCCGTTCGCAACCAGGAAGTTGAAGTGGCCGGTCCGACCACTATCGGTGACCTGATCAAGCAGCAGATCGCTAACCAGAAAGACTGATAGCATCCGCGCTTAAAAAATGGCCCGCCTAGCGGGCCATTTTTGTTTCTACGCTCCAAAACTCCCAGCAATCACACCTTCGCACAGCCCTCCCCGAGACAAACCAATCAGCCAACAGACCGGCTTCAGCTTACGCCGCCTCGCCCCTGATAGCGGCCAGTGCAGCGCACCCCAACAGGATGACAACTTGCCGCTGACATCCAGCGGTCGTTGTACATGGGAAAAAGTTGAATCTATCTTTATCTATAGCCCTGCGCCGCATACTGCCCGGGGCGTGAAACGAGCCAAGGCCCGATCACTCGATACACAATAACAAGACAGCAAGGCTCCTGCGGTCTCCTCAGTTAACAGCGAACCGCTTACGTAGCCGCCGACCACGTAGAGAGAGGTGTCCTATGATCAATCACGTCTGGGGGTTGATGACCCATCCGGAAAAAGAGTGGAAGCGAATGAGCAGTGAGAGGGAGTCTGTACCTCACTTCTACCTGCACCACGTTCTATTGATGGCCTTGGTGCCGGTTGTCAGTAGCTATATCGGAACAACCCAGACCGGCTGGGATTTCGGAGGCAGTCATACCATCAAACTGGACACCGGAAGCGCAGTAATCCTCGGCCTGGTCTTTTATCTGTTGATCCTCGCCGCAGTAGCGGTGATGGGGCGAGTGCTGCACAGCCTGGCAAAGCGCCTGGTCCACAAACCCTGCCGTACCCGCTGCACGGTGTTTGCCGGTTACATCGCAACGCCCATGTTCCTCGCCGGCCTGGTCAGCCTTTATCCCATCGTCTGGGTATGCGTGTTGGCCGGTGCTATCGGGCTCTGTTACACCGCCTACCTGCTCTATCGCGGCATTCCCACCTTCCTGGGAATTCCGGAAAAAGAGGGTTTCATTATCTCCACCTCAACCCTGGCTATAGGCGGCCTGGTGCTTGAAGCGCTGCTGATCGCCGTTGTACTGCTGTGGAGTTACGGACCCAGTCTTGTATAGCTCCCACTGCGAACTCGGGTAATAGAGAAGCATCCGGTCACAGCGACCCACCCAGACAAAGAAGCCCGCCTTGATGGCGGGCTTCTTTCCTGTCTTTAACGACTCATTCGTCCGGTTCGATCACGTAGTCCAGTAGATCATCATCATCGATACCTTCATCGGTAATATCGTAGATATCGATTACCGATGCTCCGGCAGTAATTGGACTGCGACGCTCGCCGGTCACCAGCGGATGCCACTCCGGCAGCTCCTTGCCCTCATTCAGGAGACGATAGGCACAGGTGGGCGGCAGCCAGCCGAGCTGCTCCACATCGTTCGGCGTCATGCGGATACAGGTTGGCACCAGCTCAGTGCGCCTGTCGTACTCGGTACAGCGGCACTCTTTGGTATCCAGCAAATGACAGACCACAGAGGTATAGAAGATCTCATTGGTATCTTCATCCTCGATCTTGTGCAGACAGCAGATCGCACAGCCATCACAGAGTGACTCCCACTCTTCGCGGGTCATCTCGCGCAGTGTCTTGCGGCGCCAGAACACTTCTTGAGCAACCACGCTCAACGCACTCCGGTTACGGGACGGTTGGCGTGCAGATCCAGAAGATACTCATCCTTGGGCGGCGGCAGCTGCAGGTAGAACCCCTTATCGTCGATCTCTTTGAGCACCTTGTCAGCATCAACACGGGCGAGCTTGCGATCCGCCTTCATCGGCATATCCATCACGTGCATCGGCTGGCCGAACATCTCCAGCAACGCTTCCGGCACCCGTGCCAGGGCATCCCGCTTGTCCACGTACAGGTACATTTCGTCCTTACGCGGACTCTTATAAATACTGCAGATTTTCATCTTATTTCTCTTGCTCGAATTTTTGCAGCTGCGCCAGCAACGCATCCCCCACCAGCGGCTTGCGCCACCCCTGAAGGGACGGCGGCAGCGTGTATTCACCGGCCGGGGTTCGCGACTGGATCAATGCGTCAATATCACGTTTGCGCAGCAGAATCTCCACCGCCAGCCCCTGATCCGCCGCGGTGGAGCGACCAATCGTTTTAAGCACCTTGATCCGCTTGTTCCAGGCGTAATGCAAAGGTCGCTGTATCGGCGCCGGCGGCAGTTTTTCAGCAGACTCCTGCGCATTGCGCAGGCAGTCCAGTATCGCCTCGCCATCCTCACGAACCACCTTGCGGCGCAGCTCCGGTACCCGCGACAGCGCTTCCGGAGTCAGCGGCCAGCGTTCGATAATCGCCAGCAGATGCTGGTTGCGCAGCAGCCGGTTGCGCGGAATATCCCGGGCACGGCAGGCCTGCTCACGCCAGGCGGTCAAGTCACGAAGCCCCGCACGCTTCACATCGGAGATGTTCCATACCTGGCTGAAGCGCTGATAATAGCTCACCCCATGCGGGTCGGTATCGATCACCGCACCCCGCTGCTCGGCACACTCCTCCATCACCCACTCCAGGCGACCCTGCTGCTTCAGCTGCGCCTGCAGTTCCAGGGCGATCGCCGGCAGATAAGCCACGTCCAGCGCCGCGTAGTGCACCTGTTCGGGAGTCAGCGGTCGCTGCATCCAGTCGGAGGTGGTCTCCCCCTTCCCCAGCTGCACACCCAGCGCATGGTCCACCAACCGCTGCAATCCCATGCTGAAACCCCAGCCGGCAAAGGCAGCTGCTATCTGGGTATCGAACAGCGGCTCGGGCAGGACGCCGTAGCTATTCAGCAGCAGTTCCAGGTCTTCGCTGCCGGCGTGAACGATCTTGAGTACCGAATCGTCAGCCATCAACTCGACGAATGCGGAAAAGTCCTCGATACAGAGCGGATCAATCAGGTAACACTGATACTCATCCGCAAGCTGGATCAGGCCGGGCCGCGGATAGAACGTATCAACCCGCATGAACTCCGTATCCAGTGCCACCATCGGCAGCTGGCGCCAGCGCGCGCAGTGCTCGGCCAGTGTATCGCTGTCCGTTATCCAGCAAGGCTTCTCGGCCGACTGTTCCAGCTGGCGCCAATCCCAGGCTTTGGACTTTTCCGTCATGTCAGGTCCTTAACGCAGTGAGCGACGGCCCGCCAGCGCATGCGCCAAGGTACCGCCATCGACATACTCAAGTTCCCCACCAACGGGGACACCATGAGCGATACGACTGATCTTCACGGGGTGATCGTTGAGCTGCTCGGCAATATAGTGAGACGTCGCCTCACCCTCTACGGTGGGGTTGGTGGCCAGTATCAGCTCCTGAACACCGCCGTCTATCACCTTGCTCAACAGCTTGTCGATTCCAAGCGCATCCGGCCCGATACCGTCGATCGGAGACAAGCGTCCCTTGAGCACGAAATAAAGGCCGTTGTATCCGCCGGTCTGCTCGATCGCCATCATATCGACTGGCGACTCGAGAACACAAAGCAGTGAGCGGTCGCGCGACTCGCTGCGACAGATCTCACACACCGACTCTTCGGACAGGGTACGGCATTCGCTGCACTCTCCGATCTTCTCCACCGCTTCAACGAGGGCTTCGGACAGATTCAGTGCAGCCTCACGCTCCCGCTCCAGCAGGTGCAGCGCCATGCGCTGGGCCGACTTCGGCCCAACGCCTGGCAGCACCCGCAGGGCGGTGACCAGATTTTGCAGCAGAGGACTGAATGCCATGATCAGAACGGCATCTTAAAGCCCGGCGGCATTCCCATGCCGGAGGTCACCTGGGACATTTTTTCCTGGGTGCTCTGCTCGATCTTGCGAACCGCATCGTTTACCGCCGCGGCGATCAGGTCTTCGAGGATCTCTTTGTCTTCCTCAAGCAGACTGTCATCGATGCTGACTTTCTTCACATCATGACGTCCGTTCATAACGATGCTGACCAAGCCTGCGCCGGACTCACCGGTGCATTCTGCATTAGCGACTTCTTCCTGCGCCTTCTGCATCTCTTCTTGCATCTTCTGGGCCTGCTTCATCAGGTTGCCCATGCCACCTTTCATCATCTCGGTTACCTCTATTTTCTTAAGACGGGTCTACTGGTGTGACAGATTCTTCATCAATATGTGCCCCGAACTGGTCGAGGATCTGCTGGACTACCGGGTCTGCCTTCAGCGCCTCGATAGCCTCAGCCTTGCGTTCGGCCCGGCGCCGCTCGGCGAACTGCGCCGGGGTTTCCCGCGTTTGCGCCGCCTCACGGTACTCCACCGTCAGCGCTTGTCCGAAGCGCGCTTTCAGTGCATCAGCGATGCGGCTTCGCTGAGTCTCGTTGAGCAGGGCGTCCTGCTCTGCATTGTAATGGAAACACAGTGCCTGGCCGTCGACCTGCTCCAGAGAAAGGCTGCGCGCAAGACTGTCGGTCATACCGGTCAAGCCGAGTTCTGCGGACAAAGCGACCCAGTGCTCCGGTGTCAGCTGCACCAGCTCCGCCGGCGGCGGCTGGAGACCAGCCAGCAATACGGCAATGGACTGGGAAACACCAGCACTCCGGGCCACGTTCGCACCACCGACCGGTTCAGGTTGCGCCGCGGGCTCCGGCGCAGGGGCCGGTTCAGGCTTTTTTAGCGGTGGCTCCTCGTACTCCATCGGCGGAACATCATACTCATCCCAGGGCGGCGGCTCATCCATCGGCGGTGGAGCCTCCTGCACAGGCGCCGGTGCAGGAACGGGTGCCACAGGCTCGGGACGGGGCTCAGGTTCTGGCGCAGGCTGAGGTTGCGCGGGCTGAGACGGCACCGCTTGCCGCGCCACGGGGCGCTCCTCCCGGGATGGCGATGCCACCATCGGGGGCGCAACCTCGGCTTGAGGCGCCGGCGTTTCAGCGCGCGGAGTCGGACTCACCGGAGCAGCCTGGGGCGGCTCCACCGATGGCGGATTTACAGACTCGGGCTTGGCCGGAGCCGGAGCGGCGGGCGACTGCTGTGCCGTCGCCGGCGGTTCGGTCGCACCCACAGCGGCACCGGCCGGACGGAATGCCAGCATTCGCAGCAGTACCATCTCCAGCCCTTCCCGGGCATGCGGCACAAACGGCAGATCCTTACGTCCCATCACGGCAATCTGGTAGTACAGCTGGACATCTTCGGCACGCATTCGTGCCGCCAGTGCCTTCACCTGTTCCAGGTCGCCCAGACTGTTATCCACGGCGCTCGGCACCGCCTGAGCCAAAGCAATACGATGCAGCAGGCTGATCAGCTCGCCCAGCACACTGGAGTAATCGGGAGAGAAGTCGGCAAGTTCTGCGCTGGCCGCCAGCACCTCTGCGCCATCATGGCTGGCCACCGCTTCGAGAATCCGATACACCAGCCTCTGGTCAATCGTACCGAGCATGGCGCGCACGTCCGGCTCGGTAACGCTGCCGGCACCGAAGGCGATCGCCTGGTCGGTCAGGCTCAATGCATCACGCATGGAGCCATCAGCGGAACGCGCCAGCAGCCAGAGCGCCGGGTCTTCAAAGCTGATGTTTTCGACCTCTAGGACGTGGGTCAGATGACTGACAATGCGCTCAGGAATCAGGTTCTTGAGGTTGAACTGCAGGCAGCGTGACAGAATAGTCACCGGCAGTTTCTGCGGATCGGTGGTCGCCAGCAGGAACTTCACATGGGGAGGCGGCTCTTCCAGCGTCTTCAACAGCGCGTTGAAAGAGTGACTGGAGAGCATGTGCACCTCGTCTATCAGGTACACCTTGAAGCGCCCATGGGTCGGCGCGTACTGCACGTTTTCCAGCAGCTCGCGGGTATCTTCCACCTTGGTACGCGAGGCCGCATCGACCTCGATCAGGTCGACAAACCGGCCCTCGGCGATCTCACGACAGGCGGTACACTGCCCACAGGGTTCCGAAGAGACCCCCTGCTCGCAGTTTAGGGACTTCGCGAACAGCCGGGCGATAGAGGTTTTACCCACCCCCCGGGTACCGGTGAACAGATAGGCGTGATGGAGGCGATCGTCATCCAGCGCGTTAACCAGCGCCTTGAGAACGTGCTCCTGCCCCACCATCTCCTGAAAACGGCGGGGCCGCCATTTCCGTGCCAGAACCTGATAGCTCATTGTGCCTCGTACAGCCTACGTCGGTAACTTTTGCAAGCGCCGATATTAGCATGACGGGACTGCAGAGTCGTTAGCGAACCACCGGCAACAGGGTCTAAACCTGGTCGTCCTCCAGCTCGGCCCTGTCGAAGTCGAGACGGTTTCCCTGTAGCGGACCATCAATAGAACAGGCCTGGAAAACGCGCTGCGAGCAGAAGGCACCGACATAAAGATCAGCGGATATTGGACCGCTCATCAAAGTGTGAGATTTCCGCCGGCTTTCCAAACAGGTAACCCTGGAAGAAGCGGCAGCCTTTTTCTACCAGCAGATCCATCTGTTCGACGGTTTCGACTCCCTCCGCCACTACTCGCAGTTCAAGAGTCTGTGCCAGCGCCAGAATAGTACTGACAATCGCGGTGTCGTTGGGATCATCGAGGACGCCGTCGACAAAGGATTTATCGATCTTCAGCACATCCAGGGGCAGCCGCTTCAGGTAGCTGAGGGAGGAGTAGCCGGTACCAAAATCATCCAGGGAGAAATGAACACCCAACTCGCGTATCAGGGTCATTTTCTGCACCGTAGCCTCGAGATTATCCTGCAGCATGCTCTCGGTGATCTCCAGCCGCAACCGGTCCGCCGGCGCACCACTATTGCTGAGCGCTGCTGCCACCTGGTCGACGAAATCCTCCTGGTTGAGCTGACGCGCACTGACGTTCACCGCAAGCGCCCAATGCGCGCGCTGCGGATTCTGCGACCATTCAGCCAGCTGCCGACAGGCGGTGTTCAGCACCCAGAGACCGATCGGCAGGATCAGTCCGCTCTGTTCGGCCAGCGGAATAAACTCTCCCGGCGAAATCAGCCCCTTGGTGGAATGCTTCCAGCGGATCAGCGCCTCCATGGCAATCACCTGACGCTCCTCACCCACTATGGGTTGATAGAACAGGCACAGCTCGTCCCTCTCCTGCGCGTAACGCAGCTCACGAATAAGCAACGAGCGCCGCACCGCTTCCTCCTGCAGCGAAGGATCGAAGAAACAGAGCCGGTTACGGCCAGCGGCCTTGGCCTTGTACAGGGCGATATCCGCCTGCTTGATCAACTCCTCGTAGTCGTCATCGGCACGGTTGAACAACACGGCACCGATGCTCGGAGTGATATTCACCTGGGAATTGGCCAGTTTGAACGAGCGCGCCAACGCGGACTCGATCTTGCCGCCGGCGACACTCACATTGGTCATCGCCTGCTCGCGCGTTTGCCCCACCCCGCTGAGCAGCACCACAAACTCGTCCCCACCCAGCCGGGTGACCGTATCGCCCTCCCGCACGGTATCAGCCAGGCGCTGCGCCACCTGGTAAAGCAGCTCATCACCCTGGTTATGCCCGAAGGTATCGTTGACCTCCTTGAAGTTATCCAGATCCAGCAGCAATACCGCGCCATGGGAACCGGCCCGCGCTTCGGTCTGAATAGACTGAATCAGTCGCTCTTTCATCAGCCGACGGTTGGGCAGGCCTGTCAGGGCATCATGCAGGGCCAGGTGCTGGGCTTCGGCCTCAGCCTGTTTGCGCTTGGTCACATCTGCCCGGATAGCGATGTATCTTTCCGGCAGACCATTCGGTCCGCTCAGGGGTACGATCGTGGTATGCACCCAATACAGAGATCCATCCTTGGCCCGGTTACAGATCTCGCCGTTCCAGATATCGCCGCGACTGATCACCTGCCACAACTCTTTAAAGAACTCCGGCGGGTGAACACCCGAGTTGATGACACTGTGAGTACGCCCAATCAGCTCGTCACGCGGATACTTGGAGATCAGGCAGAAGCGGTCATTGACCGAGGTGATAACACCCTCGGCATCAGTGAAGGCCACAATCGCGTGGGCATCCAGCGCCATTCTGATCTCGTTGTTTTCCTGCAATGACTGCTCCATGCGGCGGCGGCTACGCTCCTGCTCCGTGGTATCGGCAAAGATCGTCAAGACACCCCGCCCGCCCCCTGCGAGCCATTCAGGAAGGACAACCACTTTACTGAAACGCGAGCTTCCTGACTCACGCTCATACTCCACGTCACACTCGCTCCGCTGCCCCTTGAGCGCATCACGCAACGGGCCCTGTAACTGCCCGGCAACCTCGGCAGCGACGACCTGATCGAGGTGATGGCCGGGAGGCAGTACCGGCTGAGCCAGCAGGTTCATGGAAAAGCCGGGGCTCATGTAACGCAAGCGCAAATCCGGGTCAAAACGCGCGATATCGAGGGGCAAGCTGCTCAACAGGGTTCGCAGCTCTCGGTCCTGGGTACGTATACGACGCTCGCTATCCTGCAGCCGGAAGTAAGGCTCGTTAACCGCACTGTAAAAAGTCGCGCGGTAAATAAAAAGGTAGGCAGCCACCTTGTACAGGTGCCCCACCACAAGCGCAAACTCCGAGGGATCCAGGTAATGCACAAAGGCAAGCTCCCCCACCCCCATAATGAAACAGGAGGTTGCGAACCAGAGCGTTTGCGCATGCTTTTCACGCGCCGCCTGCCAATACAGCCAGGCCGCCAGCATCAGGTTTGACGCCGAGATGAGGTACTCACAGAACTCTTTGAAAGGGGTCACGCCTTCGCCGGGCACAAAAAGCACCGGTATGAAGCTTCCCCCGGATATCCCTACGGCCCAAAGCACCGCAAACGCCGCCACTCCCAGCACAAACCAGGACTGAGGCGAACCTCCAAGACGGATGCGGCAGGCAAACAGCAGCAACATGATGACTTCGGTAAAGCGCCCGGCAAGCCAGAAAAAAATGGCTGTCGACGTACTTCCATCCACCAGCAGTGATGGCATACCGTCATAGACAAGCGCATGAAGCATGTCACTGCAGGCAATAACCGTAAAACCGACGATCAGCAGGTTGGCATTGTTCTGAAGACTGGGCGCCAGCGACTTCCAGGCGATGGAGATCACCATCACGGACACGATCACCGAACACAGCTCCAGCAACAGATGTACGGAGAGATAATCCTCCGGCCGCTGCGCAAAGATTGAAAATGGCGGCAGATAGAGCGCCGGCACGATCAGCAAGGCGGCCGTTACACAGGCAAACAGCGCAAAACGCTTATGCGCCTGCCAATTCAAGCGATCTTCCATGAGATAATTTTGCTCTAAACGTTAATCGGACAAAGGGAATGACTGCTGGTAGCGGCTGGTCGGTTCATGCGGCCAGGATAAATATCGATGCCTGTAGAGGGGCTTTTTGCGGCCGCAACCAGGAAGGCTCTCAAAGACGGGAATAACCTGAAGGTTGCCCCTCAGTCTGATGAGGCGCGCGCACTCAACAACTGCATCGGCACGGACTTCACAACCGGGAACGGGGCCATTATTTTTCATACAGTCTTGTATTAAGTCAGATTGTTCGTGACACAACCGCCCGGATTCCTTTCCAGTCCGCTAATCAACCGATGCTGTTCTTAAAACGCTTAAACCCCGCTCCGCCGGCATTTACCATCAAGTAGACAAGTGTTTAAGCGATCTGCATCAAGCCAGAGTCTGTTTCATAAGCAGCGAGATAACTGCTGTAACTCAAGGGATGAACCACCACGGAGATCACGTGTCATCACCCGAATTAATACCCGCCTATTATATGCCTACTGCCTAATATCATTCCAGACACCTGACGCCAGAAAGTAACAGTTATTTCAAAAGCCGGGTACAACAGCCACTTTCGCGATCATGTTGTCGAACAGCTAAAACAACGGATACCGGCACTTCAGGCCGAAGGCAGCAGGATGCCGATGTTGTCGACCGCGAAATCGCCCTCGGCGTTACCGAACGCTCTTCAGGGCTGATTTACCTGGGCAAATCCGGCACCCTGAACCAAGCCTGGTCAGATACCCTGAGCACCAGGGTCGATAAAGCGACGGGTGCTACGGGTCAAGATCTCAGGCTTATCGGAGAAGAAGATGAATTGAGAGCTGCCGGGAGGTTCCGGCAACCCTCAACTTATGCAGGTTTGATCAAAGACGTTGAATGGATATCACCTTGCCCCTGCCACAACAACTGATAAGCCGTGACAGGAGCCCCACTGCGCTCAGTGTTTGTGCGCCGCAGTGACGAGTTCAGCTTCCGCCTCCTCATCAATATGCATATCCGCCGGGGTAATAAGCCCCGCATCGGGATCGTTGAACACAGACATGTCGATCTGCCCTTCGCCCTTGGCAACAATACTGGTTACCACGGCATCGCCAGTGATATTCACCGCCGTACGGATCATATCCATGAGACGGTCAACGCCCAGAATCAGCGCGATCCCTTCGATCGGTAGCCCCACCTGTCCGAGCACCATGGTCAACATTACCAACCCGACCCCGGGCACACCGGCCGTACCGATGGAGGCCAGAACCGCCATGGCAATGACAGTAAGGTAGCCGGTAAGGCCCAGATCAATACCATAGACATTGGCCAGAAATACGGTCGCTACCCCCTGCATGATCGCCGTACCATCCATGTTAATGGTGGCGCCAAAAGGGACACAGAACGAGGCCACGGAGTTATCAACCCCCACACGCTCCGTTACCGAGCGCAGGGTGACAGGGATGGTGGCATTAGACGAAGCGGTCGAAAAGGCAAAAATTTGCGCCGGCCGCATCTTAGCCATGAACGTGAAGGGATTAAGGCCTGAAAATAGCTTCAGGATGATCATCAGCGTCACGAACAGATGCAGGAACAACGCCCCCACCAACGTGAACACATAGGCCAAAACCGGTGCAAACAGCTCAACGCCCTGCTCAGTGAAAGTCTTGGCGATCAGGGCAAACACCCCAATTGGCGCAACGCTCATGACGATGGTGACAATCTTCATCATCACCTCGTTCATATACTCGCAGCCCTCCACAAAGGCTTTCGAGCGGTGACCCAGCATCATCACCGCGACGCCAAGCACAATGGTGTAGAAGATGATCTGCAGCATCTCACCATTGGCAAAGGCAGCCACCGGATTGGTCGGTACGATGGCAGCAAAGACGTTCCAAACGGTCGGTGCCGCCTTGCCCTCTATGCCGCCGGTATCAACACCGACCATATCGAAGTTATTGCCGGGCCCCACCACCACTGCGATCGTAATGGCAACAGCAATGGCAAGAGCCGTGGTCATCAGATAGAGCGCGAAGCTCTTGCCACCTACACGGCCCAGCAGCCGGATATCACCTATCCCGGTGACCCCGGTGATCAGTGAGAAAAATACCAGTGGTACCACCAGCATCTTGAGCGCATTCACAAACATCTTGCCGATCATCGCGAAGAGACCGCCAACAATGTGCGTATTAATGAAGTTACTGTCGATGATGTTGAAAATCACGCCTAAAATAACGCCGGCGATCATCCCGATCAGAATCTTGGAAGTTAGCGAAAGCTTTCCACTGCGTTTAACCCTTTCTGATTCAGCCATCCGAATCCCCTGTGCTATCTAGTATTCACAACTGCTTCCCGCACATTTCAGGATAATCCAAATTTTTAGAAAATCTGTAAGCACTGAATCGGTTTGATGTAATGAGGTGTTATTGAGGAAGCCCCTGGGGGATAACACACATGCAGCTGTCGCAATGACAAAGGAGCAAATACAGCTGAAAGCAGCAAACGGAATGTCGAGAGGATTCGATCAGACTATTGCTCGGGAGATGTGTCTCACCTTGTGTTCCACCAAGGCGACAAGAGCAAAAAAGACAGGGAAATAACCCAGTTGGGGAAACTGGGGGTGGCCCCACCAGCCAACATCCCGGCACACGAATCCACCGCTGTGGCTGCTCCCTTCCGGGCCTGACCAGGTTCACGGCTTCTCGTTGCGAGAGGACCAGCGGAGCCACCATAACGTGGCTTACGCCCTGCTCCGACAGGAGATCTGGCGACCTCTGAATCGAAACAGGCGCGCAGTATAAGCAGCGCGTTCGGTGAATGCAAACCCTGATTTATCAAACAGGTGCAACTACTTCGATCCACCCAGGCGCTGGACTATCCCCTTGGCCACAGCATCAAACAGACCTGTCTCATCACGCTCCAGCGGCAGGGGACGGCAGAGTCGCAGCGCCTGCAGCCCGGTCCGCGCGGTAAATAGCCCGGCCCCAAGCCCCTGCCCCGCCCTGGCAGACAGGGTTGAGGTCAATGAACTCCCAAACGCGGCTGCGCCGGCATCCATGGCCATCTCACTGGCGCCAGCGAACGCCAGCCCCTGCAACACACTCTTGAGCAATGACCACTGTGCTGCGGCACCGGGGGCAATGCCATAGATCGAAGCGATCTCGCGCAGCATTCGCAGGTTACGCCAGCCCACCAGCAGCATATCGAAGGTGGCCCAGGGGCTCAGCGCTACCATGGCACCGGACTCCACGCTGTAGCGCTGCACACAGCGACGGGCGGCGGCATCCTGTTCCTGCAACGCGTGTCGTGACAGGAAACTGACCACCTCACGATCACTGTAGGCGGAATCCAGCTCCCGTATCGCATCGATGACACTGGCGTGACTCGGCTGCCCCTGGTAGCGCTGCTCCAGCGCTCGCAGCAGCGAGGCTGCCCGTCCCTGCCCCGAGTGATCCATCAGCGCCCGGGCCTTTTCATGCAGACGCTCGGTATCACGCAACTGACGCAGCCCCTTGAGACTTTTCCAGAGCTGAACACTCCCACTGATCGCCAACAGGGACAGCAGCACACTGAAGCCGACGCCCACGCCCGGGTGAGTGGTATAAGCCCAGTCCAGCAGGCGGTAAAGTTCAATCCCCACACCGGTAACCAGCACCGCACCGAGGGAAAGGCCGAACAGGCGCTTCCAACCCCTGCGTTTGCGACGCGCTGTTTGGACCGTCGCGGCAACCTTGGCGGGCTCCTCGTCAGCATCCACCACCCGATCGAGCGGCAACTCCTGAACCGGCTGATGAACCTCGGGCTCAGGCTGGTCGCTCAGATCAACCTGCTCCGGCTTGAGCAGCACGGCATTGCGCCACGGCTTGGTATCGCTCATCGAAACAGATCCCCCGTCATGTATTCAAGCACCTGGTCCAGGCGGATATGGTGTTTAGCCTGGAGCTCATTCAGCGGCAGCCGTCGCGGCGCAAAATCGATAAAGCGGAAACGTTCGTCACTCCAGTCATTGGGGCCGGGAAGCTCGGTAGGCACCTCCCCCGGGAACAGCGCCACCTCCTCCCCCGTATCCTTGCGCAGGCCGCGCAGGCAGGAGAGTTGCTGCCCATCCACTGTCGCCTGCGCCGCCTGTGTGGAGCGTACCGACGACAGCGCCAGCGAGCGGGTTTCGATACCGTCAAATCGGATATTACGCTGCGATTCTTCGACTATAAGCTCGAGAAAGCGGTCCAGGTTGTGGTGCTGGTTCGCGGTCACATGATCCCCCTTGGTCGATGCAAAGAGCACGCGATCGATGCGTGGACTGAACAGCCGGCGCAGAAACCCGGAGCGCCCATAATTGAAGCTCTGCAGGATAGCGCTGAGCGCCTCTTTCATATCCTCGAAGCAGGCTTCGCCGCGGTTCAGGGTTTTCAGGCAGTCCACCAGCACCACCTGCCGGTCGAAACGGGAGAAATGGCGTGTATAGAAGGGCTTTACGATCTGTTCGCAGTACTGGTCGTAGCGCCGCTGCAATAGATCCAGGTAGCTGTTTTCGGGCACTTCGCCGGCGGGCCAGTGATCCAGCACCAGGGGAAAGAGCACCAGCAGCTCACTGCCGGCATGTTCTCCCGGCAGTACGCAGCGCCCCGGCTGCAACAGACTGAGCCCATCCGGCCCACTGCGCAGCTGCTGCAGGATCTCGGTAAACGCGTTGCTCAAACGCTGCAACACCGCCGCATCTGCCGGTGCCAGCCAGTCGATCTGCTGCAGCTGCGCCAGCCACCCGTCTGCCACCGACGCTCTGGGCGCCTGGGCGAACAGGCGCTTCTGCTGCTCGCACCACTGCTCGAAACTGAGCTCCATCAGCGGCAGATCAAGCAGCCATTCGCCGGGATAATCGACGATATCGAGATAAAGCGTACCTGTTTCCCCCAGCAACCGGCGCAGGCCCGGTGGACGCCGGTAGCGTATTGCCAGGCGCACCTCCGACAGGCCGGTGGTTGATTGCGGCCATCTGGGCGGATCCTGAGACAGACCGGCCAACGCCTGGTTGAAGGGGAAGGGGTGGGCGGAGGTGGCACTCAGATCACGACTGCTGATAATGCGCCCGCTGGCCGCCACCTCGAAAAACGGCAGAGAACCGCTGCGATGCGCATGCAGCAGATGATGCACCAGCGAGGTGATAAAGATCGTCTTACCACTCTGACTCAGCCCGGTCACCGCCAGGCGCAGGTGCCGTTCCAGGCTCTGCTCGGCAATATCTCCCAGGCGCTCACGGGCAATCTCGACCCGTTCCTCACCGATCCAGCGTTTCAGCTTGCTCCCGACGCTCATACTGCTCCCACTTTTTAAAGTCTCCGTCCTGAGACAGTGATTTCAGTGATCCGTGCCCAACACGCCAGAATTTCCGGGTTACAGCGTTACCACCCTGACCGCCAGTCCGACCAGCAGCGCCCCGGTGGCCCTTTCCACCAGCGTTGCCCGCCGCCTTAATGCCTCCAGCAGGCGTCGCTGGGATAGCAGCAGCGCCACCAGCGTATACCAGGCAGCGTCCACCAATGTTGCCGTGAGAATCATCACCCACTGGGCGAAAACGCTCTGCTCGGCACTGACGAATTGGGAAAACAGCGCCATGAAAAACAGCGCAAGCTTAGGGTTAAGCAGTGAAATCAGCACTCCTGCACGGGCGGCACTGAACAGGGAGTGCCGGGGCACGTCGCCTATCTGCAGCACCCGCGACTCCCCCGCATGGCGCCAGGCCTGGATACCCATATAGGCCAGATAGCCGGCGCCCGCCCAACTCAGCGCCAGATACACGCCCTGATGCTCGGCGACCAGCAGCGCCAGACCATGAACAGTCAGAAACGCCCAAAGACCGACACCCAGGGCGTGGGAGATCCCCGCCACAACGCCATGAGAACGGCTGTTGCGCACCGTTTCGCGCAATACCACCGCGAGACTGGGCCCCGGCGACATCGCGCCCATGACGCACACCAGCAACAACGAACCCCAGAGCATCAGAGACATGATGTATCCTTGAAATAACTGAAACCAAGGCCATTATCTTACGCCAAGAGAAAGCTGTCACACGAACCCGGCAGGCAGCGACCATTCATCACCAATGGGGTATAGTCGCCCCATCAGATTTTTTCGGAGTTTTGGGATGGCAATTTCACTTCAGGACCAGTTACTCAAGGCTGGCGTTGCCAACAAGCAGCAGGCCAAAAAAGCCAAACAGGCAAAAAAGAAGCAGAAAAAGAGCCCGGCTCCAGAAAACAGTGGTCAACAGCAGGCCGACCTTGATGCAGCCCGCAAGGCCAAGGCTGAAAAAGATCGCGAGCTGAACCGCCAGCGCCAGGCCGAACAGGCACAGAAAGCCGCGGCGGCGGAGGTGCGCCAGCTGATAAACCAGCACCGCGTTGCGCTACCGGAGAAAGCGGAAACCCGTTACAACTTCGTACACGGCAAAACGATCAAGTCGCTGTGGGTCAACGACGGCATGCTCAACCAGCTGGCCCGCGGGCAGCTGCGCATCGCGGTTCTGGAGGAGAGCTACACGCTGATACCGGCTGACATTGTCGAGCGTATCGAGCAGCGTATGCCCGGTATCGTCCTGCCCGCTCCCGAGACGGAAACGCCGGCCGAAGACGATCCCTATGCCGATTACCAGATCCCTGATGATCTGATGTGGTGATCACGCGGCCGGGGAGAGGTATACTACTGGAAACTTTGTTTCTTTTAATAGCCAGACATTTCCTCATCGGAGCGTTTGATGCCTGACCAGCCCCACTTTCTTCAGCACGATAAACAGGCCCTGCAGGTGGAGCGCGCGGAGACCGACGCCCGCGTCGAGCCCCTGCAGCTGGGCCAGCGGGTACGCGAGATCCGCCTGAGCCAGGGCCTGACACTGGAAGAAGCCAGCAAATTGACAGGTCTGGCCCGCTCCACCCTGTCAAAGATCGAGAACGATCAGATCTCCCCCACCTTCAGTGCGGTCACCAAGCTGGTCAACGGTCTGGGTATCGATATGCCGCAGCTGTTTACCCAGCCCAACCTGGAGCGCGGCGGCAGTGGCCGGCGGGATATCACCCGCTACAGCGAGGGACGCCCCCACCCCACCCCCACCTACGAGCACGAACTGCTGGCCACCAGTCTGACCCGCAAAAAGATGATCCCCTATCGCACGGTCGTGCGGGCCCGCGACTTCAAAGACTATAAAGAGTGGGTAAGGCACGACGGCGAGGAGTTCCTCTACGTACTGGAAGGCCAGGTGATGCTCTATACGGAGTTCTATGAACCGACCCTGCTGAACCAGGGGGACAGCGCCTATTACGACTGCGAAATGGGACACGCACTGGTATCCGTGTCGGAGCAGGACGCGATGGTGATCTGGGTCACTGCCTGACCGGTTTGAGGTAGCGTTGAGCGGTGGCTGAGGTTATGTTTGTGTTCACAATCGGACACAGTAACCAGGTTATACAGAATGAGCCGCCTCAACACGGATGATCTGCATATTCTCCTGATCGAGCCCTCTGCCATGCAGCGCAAGATCATCATGCAGCAGTTGGCACAGGAACAGGTCACGGAGGTCGACGCCGTCGCGACACAGGCCGAGGCACTCGCCCTCCTCGACCGGCACCACCCGGACCTGGTTATCAGCGCGCTTTACTACGATGACGGCTCCGCCGACCAGCTCCTGAAGGCGCTGCGTAGCAGCGAAACCCAGAACGACATCCCGTTCATGCTGATCTCCAGTGAGCGCCGCAGAAGCCAGCTGGAGTTTTTCAAACAGTCTGGCGCCATCGCCATCCTGCCCAAACCCTTTTCCCACACTCACCTTGTTGCCGCGCTCAACGCCACGCTGGATCTGCTGGATCAGAACGAGCTCGACCTGACCAGCCTCGATATCGACAGCGTGCGGACACTGGTGGTCGATGACAGCCGGCTGGCCCGACGCCATATCATGCGGGTACTGGAAAATCTCGGGATACGCCACCTCATCGAAGCGGAGGATGGCAGAGAGGCGATCGCCGCACTGCAGCGGGAAACTGTTGACCTGGTCGTGACCGATTACAACATGCCGGAAGTCAATGGCGCTGAACTGGCGGAATTCATCCGCCAGTCACCACTTTACTCCCACCTGCCGATCATGATGGTCACCTCTGAAGCTCAGGATGCTCATCTGCAGGCGATCAGTCAGTCGGGTGTGGATGCCCTGGCGGACAAGCCGTTCGAACCGGAAACGGTCAAGCAACTGCTAATTCAACTGCTCAACCGCTCCTGATCAGATTGCAGCGCAATTATTCGCTGTAATAGCGCGGCACTCGCGGCGTCAGGCAGGTCACCATGGTGTAGGGGATGGTGTCACACCAGACCGCTACTTCCGACACCGGCAACTGCTTACCGAACAGTTCGACGCGATCACCGATTTCGACGCCCGGAATATCGGTCACATCGATGGTCATCATATCCATCGACACCCGCCCGGCGACGGCGGCGCGCTGACCGTGAATCACCACCGGCGTGCCGTTTTTGGCGTGACGCGGGTAACCGTCACCATAGCCCATGGCGATCGTTGCGATGCGGGTGGGCCGCTCGCAGACAAAGGTGCCGCCATAGCCAACCGCTTCGCCCGGCTCCACATCACGCAGCGCGATCACTTCCGTGGTCAGCGTCATCGCCGGCTGCAGCTGATCAGCTACCGCGTTGGGCTCCAGGAACGGCGTGGCGCCGTACAGCATCATACCGGGGCGCAGCCAGTTACGGTGCGCATCGGGCCAGGCCATTACGGCCGCGGAGTTGGACAGGCAGGCCGCCAGCCCCTCGGCGCCGGTGATGGACGCAAAGGCCTCCAGCTGATGCCGGGTGGCGCCCTCCTGGGGCTCATCTGAGCGCGCGAAGTGCGTCATCAGAATCACTTCAGCGACGCAGGATAACGCCTGCAGACGGGCCACAACCGAGGCCACCTCTGCCGGCTGAAAACCGAGGCGATGCATGCCGGAATCGATTTTCAGAAACACCGGAAAGCGATTTTTAAACGTTGCGCTTTCCAGTGCCTGTAACTGGTGTTCACTGTGTACCGCGGGCCAGAAGTTCAGGCTGTCCACCTGCTCCAGCTCATCCGCGTCGAAGCAGCCCTCGAGCAGCATGATCGGTTTCTCGATACCGGCATCACGCAGCTCAAGCGCCTCTTCGATACAGGCGACCCCGAATGCCGGGACATCCGGCTCCAGGGCGCTGGCAACCTGAACAGCACCGTGTCCATAGCCGTTCGCTTTGACTATCGCTGCTGCCTGGGCCGCCGGCGCCTGCCGACGGGCCAGATCATAGTTGTACCGGATCGCAGCCAGATCCACCTCGGCACGTACTTTTCGACTCATAGATCCTCCTCCGCCAGGACTGATTACTCGCCGGTAACCAGTACGCCTTCGATTTCGACATCAACTCCTTTGGGGAGCTGCTTCACCGCGTAGGCGGCGCGGGCCGGGTAAGGCTCGCTGAAGTAGCGCTCCATCACCTCATTGACCTTGCCGAAGTGATCCATGTCGGACAGCAGGATGGTCAGTTTGACGATATCGCCCAGAGAACCACCGGCAGCGGTCGCGACCGCTGACAGGTTCTCGAATACCTGTACCGCCTGAGCTTCGAAAGACTCGGTGACGACTTCCATGGTCTCAGGCACCAGCGGGATCTGGCCGGACATGTACACAGTGTTGCCAACCTTCACGGCCTGGGAGTAAGGACCGATCGCAGCCGGGGCCTTGTCGGTAGAAATGATGCTCTTGTTGGACATAATCTATCCTTTAACTAACGCTTAGATATGGGTTCAGGATGCGGCGGAGGACCTGAGGCAGGTATCTTCGCTCAAGCCCCCCTGCCCTGTCAGCCCATATACGCGACGTGTCGCACAGCCAAACACGCCATAACAGCAGAAGATGCACGTAACCGGGTGATCTTGTAGCATTCACGGGATCGTTTTCACGGTAAACGCGGCGCCACGCAGAAAAATTATTCTAAGCCATGTCGAAGAACTTTTTTTTGTGAATTTAAAGATTACTCGCTAAAATAACCCAACAATTAGAATTATTTCAGAGAATCAATCTAAAAAATGGCCCAAACACAAAAAGCAAGAAAGCTCGACAGAATCGATCGCAACATCCTCACGATTCTGCAGCAGGAAGGACGTATCTCCTATACTGAGCTGGCCGACCGCGTGGGTCTCTCTACCACCCCTTGCATGGAAAGGGTCAAACGCCTGGAGCGCGATGGCGTCATCACCGGTTATCACGCCCGCCTCAACCCGGATATGCTCGACTACAATCTGCTGGTGTTTGTCGAGATTGCACTCTCTTACCAGTCGCCCGACGCATTCGAGAAATTCAACCGCGCCGTGGAAAGCCTGCCCTACATCCTGGAATGCCACCTGGTTTCCGGCGACGCCGACTACCTGCTTAAAGCCCGGCTGCACGACATGTCGCAGTACCGCGAACTGCTCGGCCAGATGCTGCTGACCCTCCCCGGCGTGAAAAACTCGAAAAGCTATATCGTCATGGAAGAGGTCAAGGAGCAGTCTGTACTGCCAACCGACATCACCCCCCAGGGAGACTGAACCCGGTCTCCCGCACCCTTCTCCTTACCTAACCGCGTTATTTAGCCAGTTTCCCTCTTCTTTCCGCGATTTCCTCTCTCTTCTCCCAGTCTAAACTATACTTTATGCCTGTCCGTGGTAGACATGGCAGTTATTAATTCTATAGGATGGCCGGCTATCGACGTCTTATCGCTACTTATTTTTTAATCGGCAGCGATATAAACCATAAAAATAACCGAACTATCAGATTTCGTCGGCTGATAACAAAATTTTGTGGAGATTTATCCATGGCAGCACTGGAATCGCTAATCTCAAGCATCAACGGTATCGTCTGGGGTCCGTTGATGCTAATCCTTATCCTGGGCGTAGGTTTTTTCCTCTCCCTTGGCCTGAAACTTATGCCTATCCTGAAGATAGGTACCGGCTTCAAACTTCTCTGGAGTGGACGTAAAGCGTCCGCTGGCGACGAATCCCAGGGGGAAATACCTCCGTTCCAGGCGCTGATGACAGCCCTGTCGGCTACCGTCGGTACCGGTAATATCGCCGGTGTTGCCACGGCCATCTTTCTGGGCGGCCCGGGCGCGCTGTTCTGGATGTGGATCACGGCCCTGATCGGCCTGGCCACCAAGTACTCGGAAGCGGTTCTGGCGGTGAAATACCGCGAAACCGACGAGCGTGGCAAGCACGTCGGCGGCCCGATGTACTACATCCGTAACGGCCTGGGTAAGAAGTGGGCCTGGATGGGTGTGGTCTTTGCCATCTTCGGCGCCTGCGCCGGCTTCGGTATCGGCAACACCGTACAGGCCAACTCCGTGGCATCGGTACTGGAAACCAACTTTGCCATCCCGACCTGGGCCAGCGGCGTTGTGATCATGGTGCTGGTAGGTGCTGTACTGCTCGGTGGTATCCAGCGCATCGGTCACGTAGCCGGCGCCCTGGTACCGTTTATGGCGATCTCCTACATCGTCGCAGGTCTTATTGTTCTGGCTATCAATGCCGCTGAGCTGCCCAACGCAATTAGCCTGATCTTTACCCATGCGTTTTCTCCGATTGCTGCACAGGGTGGCTTTGCCGGCGCTGCTGTCTGGGCCGCAATTCGCTTCGGTGTGGCACGGGGCATCTTCTCAAATGAAGCAGGCCTCGGCTCTGCCCCTATCGCCCACGCTGCGGCTCAGACTCACGATCCGGTGCGTCAGGGCCTGGTGGCCATGCTGGGTACCTTTATCGATACCCTGATCGTTTGCTCTATTACCGGTCTGGTTATCGTCAGCTCTGGTGTCTGGACCGGCGGAGAGCAAGGCGCAGCCCTGACCAGCGCCGCCTTTGCCCATGCACTGCCGTCATTTGGCAACTACCTGGTGGCGATCTCACTTGCGATCTTTGCCTTTACGACCATCATCGGCTGGTCGTTCTATGGCGAGCGCTGTGTCGAATTCCTGTTCGGCGTGAAGGCGATCGTGCCCTACCGTGTGCTGTGGATTATCGCAATTCCGGTGGGTGCCACACTGAGCCTGGACTTCGTCTGGCTGGTGGCCGATACGCTGAATGCGATGATGGCGATTCCTAACCTGATCGCCCTGGCCCTGTTGAGCCCGGTGGTCTTCAAGCTGACCCGCGAATACTTCGCGAAACACTAAGCCGGTCACCTCAGGCTGCGCGAGCGACCCGACCGGGTCGCTCGCATACTCCTCCCCCCGCAAACCCGCTATACTTGCCCGCTTTCGACAATTCGGATCAAACGATGCAACGCCTGGATATACTGCTGGTGGAACGAGGCCTGGTGGCCAGTCGCGCCCGCGCGCAACGGCTGATCAAGGAAGGACGGGTAAAAGTCGACAGCGGAGGCTGGCAGGTCGCGCAGAAACCGGGGCTGAAGCTGCCGGCGGAAACAGCGATCGAGATCGAGACTGACGAAAGCGACCTGTACGTTTCCCGCGGGGCGCTTAAGCTGCTGCCGTCGCTGAAAACCTTCGCGCCAGACCTGACCTCCCTGACCGCCCTCGATGTGGGTCAATCCACCGGCGGCTTCACCGACTGTCTGCTGCAGCACGGCATCGCCCGGGTGGTCGGCATCGAAGTGGGGCATGACCAACTCGCCGAAGCCTTGCGCGAAGATCCGCGCGTTATCTGTATCGAAGGCTATAACGCCCGCAACCTGGGCGGGGATATACTGCCCCATAACGACGGACAGGCGTTCGATCTGGCAGTGATGGATGTCTCTTTTATCTCCCAGACGCTGATACTGGATGGACTGGCCGCTCTGCTCAAACCCGGGGGACTGCTGTTCACCCTGGTCAAGCCTCAGTTTGAGGTGGGGCCCGAACATATCGGCAAGGGCGGGATAGTACGTGACGCCTCACTCTACCCCGAGGTTCGTCATAAAATTGAAAGCCAACTGACCTCCCTTGGATTTACTATCCTCGATTACACCGACAGCCCTGTTCTGGGCGGCGACGGTAATCGTGAATTTGTGCTGGTGGCACGTAAACAGGAAGCCTGAGTTCGATGAAACTGACACTGGAGCGCACCATCGACGCTCAGAACAGCGGCCGTAAAGCGGTCGACTACCTGGCCGAAGGCTCGGGACTGCCCAAGCAGCGGATCAAGGATGCCATGACCAAGGGCGCCGTGTGGCTGCGACGCGGGCGCAACCGCAAGCGACTGCGCAAGGCCACCGAGGTACTCAAAAAAGATGACCAGCTGGTGCTGTTCTATGATGCCGAACTGCTGTCGCGCACCGCTGACGCACCTATCTGCCTGCACGATGCTCGCGCCTATTCGGTCTGGTTCAAGCCCGCCGGTATTCTCTCCCAGGGCAACGATTACGGCGATCATCTGTCGCTGCTGCGAATCGCGGAACAGCAGCTTGAGCCCAAACGCGCCGCTTTTCCGGTTCACCGGCTGGACCGGGAAACCGCCGGCCTGGTACTTATAGCTCACAAGGCGGGGATTGCCGCCCAGCTCTCTGCGCTGTTTCGTGACAATCAGGTGGATAAAATCTACCGCACCCGGGTATTGGGATACACGCCGGACGCAGGCAGCGTGGACGCGCGACTGGATGGCAAACGGGCACACACCCGCTATCGCCGTCTGGCGTTCGATGCCGTTGCTAACATGTCGGAACTGGAGGTGCAGATCGATACGGGACGAACCCATCAGATCCGCCGCCACCTGGCAGGAATAGACCACCCGGTCATTGGTGATCCCAGGTACGGTCAGGGCAACAAACACCCGGCGGGACTGCAGCTCTGGGCCCTGGGCCTGAGTTTCACCTGCCCCTTAAGCCGACAGAAAGCCAGTTTCGAGCTGTCGGAGGCGTTCCTGCAGCAGCATGGCCAGTACATAGAACTGGCGGGCCTGCGTCCGGGAAGTGACGCCTGCCAAATTGAAGAAACGAAAAAACCCGCCTGATAAATGCAGAAATCAGGCGGGAAACCTGGACGGTCCGAAGACCGCTTCAGTTAGGCTAAGGGTTCAGACTCAGTCGGCCTGGCGTCGCAGAAACGCCGGGATATCCAGAAAGTCCATATCGTCGGTACCGGTACGTTTCATCTCCACCTGAGGTTCCTGCTCCGCTTTCTTCACGGTGCGCTCTTCGTTCTGGCGGTTACGCATCACGGTAGGAAGCTCCATCTGCGCGAAGTCGGTGGTGGTAGAGGCGCTTGCGCGACTGCGGGCAGTGGTGGCAGTTGTGTCACCGTTGGCTACGCGTACCGCAGCGCTTTCCGCCTTGGCAAGGCCGGTGGCAACCACGGTCACTTTCAACTCTTCGGCCATATCCGGATCGATAACGGTACCCACTACAATAGTGGCGTTATCGGACGCATACTCTTCAACCAGGTCACCGATTTCAGAGAATTCGCCCAGCCCCAGATCCATGCCGGCGGTAATGTTGACCAGAATGCCGCTGGCACCCTTCAGGTCCACATCTTCCAGCAGCGGGCTGTTGATGGCAGCCAATGTCGCTTCCTCGGCACGGCTATCACCGCGCGCGGTTCCTGTACCCATCATCGCCATGCCCATTTCGGACATCACGGTGCGTACGTCGGCAAAGTCCACGTTGATCATGCCCGGACGGATAATCAGGTCGGCAATCCCCTGAACAGCACCTTTCAGCACATCATTGGCGGTGCCAAATGCCTGTATCAGGCTACAATTCTTGCCCAGTACCGGCAGCAGTTTTTCATTCGGGATGATGATCAGGGAATCAACGCTTTCCTGCAGCTCACGTATGCCCTGATCGGCAATCTTCATGCGCTTGCGCCCTTCGAACGGGAACGGACGGGTGACCACGGCAACGGTCAGGATCCCCATCTCACGCGCAACCTCGGCAACAATAGGTGCAGCACCGGTGCCGGTACCACCGCCCATGCCGGCGGTGATAAACACCATATCGGCACCGGAGAGTGACTCAGCGATGCGGTCGCGGTCTTCCATGGCGGCAGAACGACCCACCTCAGGGTTGGCGCCAGCGCCGAGTCCCTTGGTCAGTTCACCGCCGATATGAAGCACGGTGCGCGCGGCCAGCTTGCTTAGCGCCTGGGCGTCGGTGTTTGCACAGATGAACTCCACCCCTTCAACTTCTGAAGTCACCATGTGATCGACAGCATTACCACCGCCACCACCGACGCCCACCACCTTGATAACTGCACTCTGCGGTACGCTATCAACCAGTTCAAACATGTCTGCATCTCCTTCCAGGTTTTTTAACTTCCCGATTCTGCGTCGGGTTACTGCACTTAATTAAAAATAAAAGCCTTTCCCTTTTTCAGCACTGCTGTCGGTAGCTGCTTAAAAATTGCCCTGCAACCAAGCCTTCATGCGGCCGAACATATCGGGAAACTGAAAACGGCTGGCGGAATCCAACTCTTCCGGTGTTCTCGCCGCCAAGGGCGCGGATTCCACCGCACCCATGGATTCTTTTGCGTAGTGCAACAGGCCGATCGATGTTGCATAAATCGGGTTGCGCAGCAGTTCTTCCATGCCACGTACCCCCTGGGGCCGCGACAACCGCACCGGCATATGGAAAATCTCCTCGGCCAGTTCGACCGCCCCCTCCATCTTCGCGGTACCGCCGGTCAGCACGATGCCGCCGGCGATCAGATCCTCGAAACCGGAACGGCGCAGTTCCGCCTGCACCAGCTTGAACAGCTCCTCGTAACGCGGCTCAACCACCTCGGCCAGCGCCTGGCGTGAAAGATCGCGCGCAGGCCGGTCGCCGACACTGGGGACCTTGATCACCTCGTCCGGCCGGGTCAGCTGGGCCAGAGCGCAGGCGTACTTGATCTTCAGCTGTTCCGCATTGAGGGTGGGCGTACGCAGCGCCATGGCGATATCGTTGCTGACCTGGTCGCCGGCGATGGGAATCACCGCCGTGTGGCGAATCGCACCATGGGTATAGACGGCGATATCGGTGGTACCACCGCCGATATCCACCATGCAGACGCCGAGATCCATCTCATCATCGGTGAGCACCGCCTGGCTCGATGCCAGCTGCTCCAGCACAACCGCGTCCACTTCAAGGCCGCAGCGACGGATACACTTTTCAACGTTCTGAATAGCGTTGATGGAACCGGTCACCAGGTGCACCTTGGCTTCCAGTCGCACCCCGGACATACCCAGCGGCTCCCGGATGCCCTCCTGATTATCGATCAGGTATTCCTGCGGCAATATATGCAGGATCTTCTGGTCCGCCGGCACAGCTACCGCGCGGGCGGCATCAATTACCCGCTCCAGGTCATAGTCATTAACCTCGCGATCGCGCACCGCGACGATACCGTGGGAATTCATACTGCTGATATGGCTGCCGGCAATACCGACACTGACCGAGTGGATCTTACAGCCCGCCATCAGCTCCGCTTCTTCCACGGCGCGCTGAATCGACTCGACCGTGGATTCGATATTAACGACGACGCCACGCTTCAATCCCCTTGATGGCTGGGAGCTGAAACCAACAATTTCGATATCGCCGCCCGGTGTGATTTCACCAACCAGGCACACCACTTTCGATGTACCGATATCGAGCGCCACTATCATGTTATTTGCGTTCGTCATATTCGTCCGTGTCCGGATATCTGAAATGATCCTTGGGGATCTGTATCCCGAGAGTTTCAAGCAATTTACAGGCCAGCGCTAAAAAACGATTCCCGAAAACTTGTTAGAGGCAAGTATTGCGCAGTGCTGATTAAAAAATCAACAAAGGCATATTCCTTACTATCGGCAGGATTTTGCCGTTCTAAAGGGCAAAATCTTTGTATTTCAAAACTATAGATTTGCCTAATGTGAAAACTTTTGCCGCTTACCAATTAGCGAGTCAAAAAACTTTCATGTCTTTTCCAAACTAAAAAATCAATATTTAATTTTGAATAACAACCGATTAATCAAATTTTAATTTTGATGTTTTAAGAAATATTCAATATTTAATTTTGATTTTTCACTAGAAATTCAAAACCTGATTTTGATTTTAAACATGGATTTTCCTGCCCGGTATCTGGCTTTCACGTTCCGCTCACACAGACTTCTCTACTCTTTGTCTCACCATCGTTATCAATCTCAGGTTTCGAAGATGACCCGATTCAGGCTTCCCGCCCTACCTGCGCTGAGCCCACTGACCTACTCGGCGCTGCTGACCTTGACTCTGGCCCTGCTGTACAACGGTCCGCTGTGGCAACTTATTCTCGATCAGAGTTATCCCAGCGATCTGAAACGCTGGGGATTTACCCTGGCGTTTTTCAGCTTTATTTATGCCGTGCTACAGCTGTTTATGGGCATGCTGAGCTGGCGCCTGCTAATCAAGCCGCTGGCGATCTTTCTTATTCTGAGCTCCAGCTCGATCAGTTATTTCATGCAGAGTTACGGTATCGTCATCGACAAGGGGATGGTGCAGAACCTGTTTCAGACCGATATGGCCGAGGCCGGTGAACTGCTCAGCTCCGGGTTGATCCTGCACCTGCTGCTGACCGGCGTGCTGCCGGCTCTGATCTTCGTGCTGATTCCGATCAAAAAGGTCGCGCCGGTGCGTATGCTGGCACTGCAGTCCGCCAACCTGTTCGCCTGCCTGGCGCTGATCGGTCTGAACGCGGGGCTTTTATATAAGGACTACTCCTCCCTGTTCCGCAACCACCGCGAGGTGCGCAATCTGGCGGTGCCCTCCAACTTTCTTTATTACGGCGGCCGCTACCTGGCCGGTGCCTACGACCCGGTAGATCGCAGCTTCGAGGTGCTTGGCGCCGATGCGCGCCACATCCCCAGCCCCTTGCGTCAGGTCACTGGCACAGCGAAACCCGATCTGATGGTGGTGGTGGTTGGCGAAACCGCCCGAGCGGACCACTTTTCGCTCAACGGCTATGATCGCGATACCAACCCGGAGCTGGAGCAGCGCAACGTGATCAGCTTCAGCCAGGTGGAATCCTGCGGCACCGCCACCGCCGTTTCCCTGCCCTGCATGTTCTCCTTCCTGGGGCGGGACAAGTTCGACGACACCAAGGCGCTGTTTCAGAGCAATGTGCTCGATGTAATGAATACCGCCAATGTCGATCTGCTCTGGCGTGATAACAACTCGGGCTGCAAAGGCGTGTGTGAACGCATTCCCAGTGAAGCGCCGAAGCAGTTTGTGACTGCTGCCGACTGCAAGGGTGATGAGTGCTTCGATCAGGCGATGCTGAACAGACTGGACCAGTTCCTGGCCAGCGATAACGGCCCGAAACTGCTGGTGCTGCACCAGAAAGGCAGCCACGGCCCGGCCTATTACAAGCGCGTACCGGACAGTTTCCAGAGATTTACGCCGGTGTGTGAAAGCAGCGAACTGCAGACCTGCAGCTCAGGCGATATCGTTAACGCCTATGACAACACGATTCTCTACACCGACCACTTTCTCGCCAGCGTGATCGATTACCTGAAAGCCAAGCAGGCGAACTACAACACCGCCATGCTTTACCTGTCCGATCACGGCGAATCCCTGGGCGAAAGCAATGTCTATCTGCACGGCATGCCCTGGCTGCTGGCGCCGGATGCGCAGAAACATGTACCGATGGTGTTCTGGTCATCCGAGAGTTTCCGCAACAGCCGCGGTATCGATCAGGCCTGTCTGCAGGGTCTTAAAGACAGGGCGCTGAGCCAGGATAACCTGCCCCACTCACTGCTGGGCCTGATGCAGGTTTCCACCGACGTCTACCAGCCGCAGCTGGATATGTTCGCCGGCTGCCGCCAGAGCGACAAACAGCTGGCGCTGCGACCGCTCTCCAGCGATCAGGCCAGTTAGGCGACCCTTCTAGCTATCCAGAAACAGGCGGGCACGGTAGATACCGGCGTCCGCCTGACGCTCACAGCGACAGCCCGCCTTTTCACACAACAGATCCACAATCTGCAGACCGTAACCAAAATGACTGCCTTCTGCCGGCTCCTGCTCAGCGATCTGATTTGATATCTCGACGCCAGCGCTGCTAAGCGCCAGCTCGATGTCGCCCTCACCGTGGTCCAGCGCATTGCGCAGCAGGTTATCGAGGATCACCGACAGCACAAAGGGGTCTACAGGCCAACAGGGGGTATCGCTGCCACTGACCTGAAGCCGCTCATCCAGCCCCGGCGTCAGATTGCGCAGCTGCTCGATCAGCTCGTTAAATTCTGCCTCGTCCAGGTTCTGCTGCTCATCCCGCTTTTCTCGGCTGAGCCAGAGAAAGGCATCAAGAAGCTTTAACATCCGCTGCAACGCCACATCGATGCGCGCCACCGCCCGCTGCTGCAGGCGATTGCCGGCAGCCGTTTCACGCAGCAGGTCGGCAGAGCTGCTGATCGCCGTCAGCGGCGACCTCAATTCATGGCTGGCAAAACGGGTGAAGTTGCGTTCCCGGTCGATAAAACCGGAGATGCGCTTGAGCAGCTCGGCGATTTTCTGTGACATCTGCCCCAGGTCATCATCACGCAGCAGGGGTTCCAGTTCCGGCCGGGCCGGATCGACGGCGGCCACGGCACGGGTCAGCTGCCGTACCGGCCGGGTCTGATACCAGATCAGGCTCAGTGTCAGCCCCATGGTGCCAAACGTAAACAGCAGGATTCCGCCGATGACCAGAGCCGCCTCGGCAAACTCCGAATCATCCGCCGCCAGCAGTCCGGTCACATCATGCAGGTAGACGAAATAGGTCTGCCCGGTGGCCGACGCCTGGCGCACAAGCAGCATTTCACTGGCAGGCAGTTCGAAGTTTCCTAACTGCACCGGATCGGCGTAGGGTTTTAGTTCGGCCGGCAGTTCATCGACACTTACATACAGCGTCGCCAGATCCTCAAAGCCCGCAGTCTCATGGGGTAAAGTACCATCCGCCACCGGCTCATAATGATCGGCGAGATAATCCAGCACCCGGGCCTCGTGGTTTCCTTCCAGGCCCTCCACGTAATGCCAGCCGATCAGAAAGTACAGGCCGGTCAGCACCAGCGTCGAGATGCCAATGGTCCAGATAAGACGGGCAGTGAAATTGAGTTTCAAGGCTGTGGCTCCGGTTCGAGCAGGCAGACGCCCTGCCCCCTGCGGGTCTGCAACATGGCGTGTGCAAACGGCTTGTCGAGTTTCTGTCGCAGCTGATAGAGCAGCGAGCGCAGTGCATCGCTCTCCGGCGGCTCTTCGCCCCAGAGCGCCTGTTCCAGCTCGGTGCGGGAGATCACCCGCGGAGACTGCGCCACCAGGTAATGCAGCAGCTGGAACATCTGCGGTGTCAGCGCCAGCTCACGCCCCTCACGGGTGGCCAGCTGACTGTCCAGATCGAGCTCCAGCGCGCCCACCGACAGGCGTCGCACCTGCTGGCGGGATACCCGCTGACTCAGGGCGCGGATGCGATAGAGCAGCTCCGCCATGGCGAAAGGTTTGACCAGGTAATCATCGGCGCCGGCCTCGAAACCGAGGATCTTGTCCTCCAGGGTATCCAGGGCGGTCAGGAAGAGCACTGGTGTGGCGCTGCCCTCGCGGCGCAGATGCTCGCACAGGGAGCGACCATCCATGCGCGGCATCATCACATCCAGTACCAGCACATCGTATCGATTGCTGTGGCAGAGGTTCAGCGCCTGCTCGCCGGTGCGGGCGCAATCCACGAGAATGCCGTGGTATTCGAGGTAATCTACGAGTCCTTCCAGAATCTGGGGGTCATCGTCGGCCACCAGGATTTTTATCTGCTTCGACAAAGCTGAGTCCGCTCAGGTTGTTCATCCGGGGTTCCACCGGGCTGCGCTGCTTCACCAGCATCAACCGGGCAATGACTGCCGCCGTGCACCAGCACAGCGTCAGACTCCAGAGATCATGCGACAGGAAGTGCGCTCCGCGCAATTGCTGACACACCCCGAACACCAGCCCCAACGCCAGCGCCATGGCCAGCAGGCGCCACTTCAACCGGGGACAGGCCACCGCGGCAGCGAAATAGACCGCCACCCAGGCGTAGCCGGCACTGGCGTGTCCCGCCGGGAAACAGGCGCCCTCACCGGAACCGTTTACTAGCGCGGACAGCAGCGGCAGATAGGGAAGATCGCCGCCATAGGGCGCCAGATCCCAAGGGCAGTCGATACCGGATACCTGCTTCAGACTGGACACCAGCAGCGTCGCACTGGCCGGTGCCAGCACCAGGTACCCCAGCACCCGTTTATAGGGCTTCAGCCATGAAACGAAAAAGCTGGCAATCAGCGCCGCAAACACCAGCAGCAACAGCAGAATACTGAACCGGCGCCCGCCGCTATGTAGCAGATCGGAAAAAAACCAGTGATCCTTGAACAGCCACTGCTGGCCCTCCAGCGAATACAGCAGATCGGCAAGGGCGCGGTCGAGCTGGAAAGCGCTGATCAGCAGCTGTACACAGAGCGCCGCCAGCAGCGGCAGAAGAACCGGCGCACGCAGAGGCTGGCGGTGCCGGGGAACATCGACTATCAACATGGCATAAACACCTGGACTGGTTCAGTCCGGAGTTTATTTCCGGCTTTGTGAGCCCTGCGTGAATGCCCGGCCTTCGCGCAGCGATGACGGAATCAGGTCGCTACGCTCCACCAGATAGTCGCGGATCGAGGTCTGCCCATCGGCCAGGAAACTGGTATCGAGGAAGTTCTCCAGCACCTCATCGCCATGGGAGGCGGCCGAGACCAGGCAGAATTTCAGGTAGCGGGGAAAGGGCAGAATATCATCGCGCCAGATCCGGCCCTGGTAATGGCGCCCGACACGGTCGTGATACTCCTCCTCGGTGATGCACTTGTTCAGCCGGTAGTCCAGATCGCTATAGCCGGTGCACATACGCGCTGCCGGCTGCGGGCTGCCATCCAGCCCCACCGGGTAAACCTCGACCCAGCGGTAGCGGTGCTCCCGCTCGTAGAGTTCACTGAACTGATCCACCGGGCAATCAAACTGGGCCACGACGATTGATGTGCGATCGCAGGGTTCGGTGGAACAGGAGGACACTTCAAGGCTTTCCGCCGACTGGCCGTGGCCTGCAATAAACAGGATACCTACCTTGTTAAAGATGCGCCGGTATCCCTCCACGCGCACAAGCCGGTAATTTTTCAGACCCGGCACCGTATCCCGAGCCGAGCGCTCCGATAGCAACGAGCCGAACCCTACAACGGAAATCATCCTGCCTCCTTTGCCTTACCAGTAATAGTACAGCGATACCGCGGCAACGATCACCAGCGGCATCATCAGCAGCATGCTTTTAAGATCACCCAGCAGACGCTGAATCAAAAGGATATGCACGACAGGAAAGGTGACAAACATGCAGGAGAGCGGAATCCACCAGTGCAGTTTCAAAAAGCCGAAGGCCATGGCACCAAGCAACGTAATCGCGCCCAGGTTACCGGCCATCACTACGGCAACCTGGCCATTGGGTTTCTGCATAAAAGCCGGCTTCTGCTCCGGCGCCAGCTTGTTCAGCGCGCCGGCGCTCAACGCCGCCGACATGGATACTATTCCAGCAAAAAGAAAGATGTAGAGTGGTTCGACCATAACGCCTCCTCGTCCAGTGAGGGGCAATTGTAGCGGCAGATTGGTCAGGATGATATTTCGACTTTCCGCCGGTAGCGGACGGAAAAGTGTTAAACTCGCGCTTTCTCATTCAACAGCTTTATCGAAACCCTCTATGCCTGAATTTCTCGTTGACGAAGCGATCGAAGATTATGCCTTTTTGCAGACCAGCGCCGAGCCGCCGCTACTGCAGGAACTGATCGATCAGACCAACATCAATATGGGCTGGCCGCAGAAACTCTCGGGTCGCCTGGTCGGACGCACACTGAAACTCCTCGCCGCGATGGTCCAGCCCAAGCAGGCACTGGAGATCGGCATGTTTACCGGCTACTCGGCGCTATCCATCGCCGAGGGGATGCCGAAGGATGGCCGCCTGGTCTGCTGCGAAACCAACCCCCGGGCTATCGAGTTTGCCCAGGGCTTTTTCGACCGCAGCGAACATGGCCACAAGATCGAGGTGATCTTCGGCCGGGCGATGGAAACCATCGAGCAGCTCGATATGCAGCTCGACTTCACCTTTATCGACGCCGACAAACGCAACTACCTGAATTACTATGAGCGGGTGAAGGAGATGACCCGCCCCGGCGGCCTGATCGTGCTCGATAACGTGCTCTGGTCCGGCAAGGTGCTGCAGCCGGAATCGGAGATCGACGATATCCTCGTCGAAACCAACCGGCGCATCGCCTGTGATCCGGACGTGGAAAACGTATTTCTCACCGTACGCGACGGACTTAACGTGGTACGGAAAAAGGACTGACCGACCCAGGCGGGAGGATTGATGCGCAAGCGCAAACTGCTCTGGATACTGCTCCCCCTCCCGCTCCTGCTGCTGGCCGCCTATCTCGCCCTGCCCTACCTGGCGCGCAACCTGATTGAAGACTGGCTGGCCGGACAGGGGTTCGACCAGCCCCGCATTGAACTGACCCATCCCGGCTGGCAGCGGCTGGACGTTCCCCATCTGTCGCTGATACAGCGCAGTGGCGAGCGCAGTATCAGCCTGCAGAGCGATAACATCTCCATCTATTTCGACCCGGTCGATCTGCTGCTGCGCCAGCGCATCGATGAGATCCGTATTCCCGAACTGACGATCACTATCCGCGCCGAGCGCAGCCTCGAGCGACGCATTGAAAGTGCGGGGATCGAAACCTTTAATCTGAACGACTATCCTGCGGCGCTGATTTTCCATTACGCCCCCTCAAGGCGACTGGTGATCGGCCAGTTTCATGTCGACTACCAGGCACCAGACCAGCCGCAAGTGCGCGCCGCCGGTAACCTGGACCTGACACCCAGCGCACTACTGAGCTGGGCAAGGCTCGAACTGCTCGATGACGCCGAAAACTCCCTGGCGGCTCCGCTCTACCTGGACCTGCGTTTCAATCCGCAGCAACAGATAGAACTTAACCTGGTCAGCAACAACCAGCCTTTGCTGACCAGTAGCGGCGAGCTGATCAGCAACGCCGACGACTGGGGCCTGAACCTGGAGAGCCGGCTCAACCTCAAGCCCTTGCTCGACTTTCTGCACCCGCTTGTTCCGCCCCTGCCGCTCTCCGGGGAGGATTTCAGCGGCCAGCTGGACACCCGGTTGAGCAGCCGCTGGCCCGCGCAGATGCCGTTAGACGCCCAAACACTGGTGCAACAGACCCGGGCAGACCTGAACCTCAACCTGCAGGCGCAAGGCCGGCAACTCGTTCTGCCGCAACAGGTCGAGATCGATACGGCCGAGGTCAACGCCGCCGCCGAGATCAGCCTGCAGGAAAACCAGCTACAGCTGCGGATCACGCCGCAGACGCGGATGCAGCTGACCCGTGTGTCGCAACAGCAGCTGCGCCTGGACACTGCAGAGCTGTCGCTGCGCCAGGCGGTCGAGCTGTTGCAGCCACTTCCTGTTGCCGACAACCACAGCGGCGTCCGGCTCAGCCCACTGGAGCTGCGCCTGACACCGACCGGTATTTCCCTGCCGGGCCTCGACAGCCTGGAAACCTCTCCGGTCGAGCTGAGCCTGGGCTATAACCCCGCATCCACAGACCTCAGCTATCACCTTCGCAGCGAGCGCATAAGCGCGGCGTTGTCGGGCCGACAACTGCCTGCCTTCAGTGCTGAACTGACCGGCGGTACGGCAGCGGATGGCCAGCGCGGCAGACTGATCCTGGCCAGCCCCCGCCCGGCGCTATCCTTGAGCGCTGACTGGCTGCTGGCGGCACAGGATTTCAGGGCCGACTGGCGCACACGCAGCGTCAACCTGCCGCCGCTGCTACCGGAGTTGCGACGCTGGATCGACGCCTGGCCTGTGGACCTGGCGTTCACTCACGGCACCCTTGATGCCAAGGGTTATCTGCAGGGCCCCTCGCCCGCGGATGCAAGCCTGTATGCCGACCTCTCGCTCCGTAACCTGGCCTTTGCCTGGGATACCTATGTTGAAACCGACAATGTCAGCGCCGACCTGCAACTGAGGCGCAGTCGCAACGGCAGCCTGACCTCGGCAGGCGAAATCCGCAGCGACCTGCTGCGCACCGGCATCGACCTGCATGACACCGCTGTCAGCTACCGTTACACCCAGCCGGTCAACGCAGAGCCCAGACTTGAGCTGGCCCCGATTAACCAGGCGGTATTTGGCGGCACCGTCAGCCTGCCTGCCTTTGCCTTCAATCCGCTGGATCCGGATTTCAGCGTCAGCGCACAACTTACTGGGATCGAGCTCAGCGAAATTCTGACGCTCTATCAGCAGCCGGGACTGGCCGGCGACACAGCGTTAAACGGCACCCTGCCGATCCGCGTGAAAGGCAGTGAAATCAGCGTCAGCGGCGGCCAGGTCCACAGTGCATCCCCCGGCTGGCTGCGCTATCAGCCCAGTTCGGCACTGAGCAGCACGGCGCAAAACAACCCAGCCCTGCAGCTAGCACTCTCTGCACTGGAGGATCTGCAGATAGAGGCACTGGACCTGGGCGTCAACTATGCACCCGACGGCAGCCTGGAACTGAACAGCCGACTCCGGGGTCACAACCCGGACTGGCAGCAGGGCCGCCCCATCGACCTGTCGCTCAACGTGGAAGAAAATCTTCTGGCACTGTTTAAATCCCTGCAACTCTCGGAGAAGATCGGCGAGTCGCTGCGCAAGAACCTGGAAAACCAGAGTGGATCCGCGCAGTAAGACCCGGTTCAGCTGAACGGCTTTATCTTTATGACAAGAAGATCGGGATTAAAGGAAGCAAGAATCAAAGAACCAACCGGAGGTGTTCTGACAATGCTGATAAAAACTGCGCACTGGCTAGGCCTGCCGGTGGCAATGCTGGCTCTGGCGGCCTGTACGCCCACGGTTCAACTGGCAGCGCCATCGGATCCCATCACCATCAACCTGAACGTGAAGGTAGAGCATGAAGTGCTGGTCAAAGTGGACCGCCAGATCGATACCCTTCTGGAAGAGAACAGCGACCTATTCTGACGGAGGCCAGAACATGAACCTTATGAAACCACGCACACTGATTGCAGCACTGATGCTGTCCCTGTCGCTGCCAGCCTTCGCCCTGTCTCTGGACGAAGCGAAAAGCAAGGGACTGGTGGGTGAACAGAGCACCGGTTACCTGGGAGTGGTCAGCAACAGCCCGAGTGCCGAGGTAAAGTCGCTGGTGCAGGATATCAATACTCAGCGCAAGGCGCTCTATATCGAGAAGGCCAAAAAGGCAGGTGTCGAGCCGCAGATCATGGAGCTTCGTACCGGCGAACGCCTGCTCGACCGGGCGGCGCCCGGCGAGTACGTGCGCACACCCGACGGCCGCTGGGTGCGTAAATAACCATGTGCCCCCGGATGCGGCGTGCGACGCTGCCTTTACTGCTGAGCCTGTCAGCCAGCCCGGCGCTGGTTCAGGCGCTCGAGCTGGAGCCCGCGGAAAAGCCCCGCGACGCCTGGACCCTGAATCTCTACCTGGAAAACGACCTCTTCGCCGATACGGACCAGCAGTACACCAACGGCGTGCGCGCCTCCTGGGTATCGCCGGAGATCAGTAACTTCATCGACGATCCGCGGATCCCCCACTGGGTGCGCAGCGCCAACCGGCGTTTGACCCAGCTCGACCCGGAACCTGAGCCCTTTGAAGAGGACCCCAGACACCACCTGGTAGTCACACTGGGACAGCAGATGTATACCCCGGAAGACCGGGAGCGCACCACACTGGATCCGGATGACCGCCCCTACGCCGGCTGGCTCTACCTGGGTTTCGGGTACCACACCCAGACCCGGCACAAGCTGAAGTCATTCGAAGTGAACCTGGGTGTCATCGGACCCTGGTCCCTGGCTGAAGAGAGCCAGAATTTTATCCATGACCTGCGCGGCTTCGAGCGTTTTAACGGCTGGGATAATCAGCTTCACAACGAACCCGGTATCCAGCTGATCTACGAGCGCAAGCAGCGGCTGTTTCATGGCGGTATTATCGACAATATCCAGCACGACTTTATCGGTCACGCCGGCGGCAGCCTCGGCAACGTAGCGACCTACCTGAACACCGGTGCCGAGTACCGCATCGGTTACCAGCTGCCCCAGGATTTCGGCACCTCGGCACTGCGCCCCGGCGGCGACAACAGCACCCCGGGCAGCGGCGACCCGCGCTTCCACGATCAATGGGGCATCCACGCCTTCGTATCCATCGACGGCCGCTGGGTACTGCGCGATATATTCCTCGACGGTAACACCTTCCGCGACAGTCACTCGGTGGACAAGGAGCATTTAGTGGCGGATGCCGCCTGGGGTGTCGCGGCCACTTACGACCGCTGGAAGCTCTCCCTGGCCCGCTATTACCGCACCCAACAGTTCGAAAAGCAGGACGGGGGCCACAAGTTCGGCTCCATCGCCCTCTCCTACTCTTTCTAGCTTTAACTCAGAACCGGGCGCTCATCCTCACCCAGAGATTGCGACCCGGTTCACTGACCTGCACGCTGTTGCCCAGCAGATCTTCCCGGTTCAGGTGATCGGAGTAACGCTTGTCGAACAGGTTATCGATGCCGGCATCAACACTTAGATTCGCCGTAATATCGTAGCCCGCGTTCAGGTTCACCACGCCGTAACCCGGCGTTTGCTGCAGATCCTGACCGCCACAGTCGCTGCCCGCCAGACACACATCGGACTGCTGTGACACCAGCAGCCAGTCACCACCGGCATGGAAGGCGTCACGCTGGTAATCCAGCGCCAGCGTCGCCGTCAGCGGCGGTATCTGGGACAGATTGGTGTCATCATCGCGGTTGGTGCCTCGGACCCAGGAAACCCCGTTACTCAGACGCCAGTTGGCGTCCAGCTGCCAGGCGAGCTCAAGATCGATGCCATACAGCTGCGCCCCCACATTGGAATAGCGGTTGTTCTTACGCAGGATAAAATCGTCGACACGGTCCAGGTAACCGGAAACCGACCCGCTGAAACGGCCAGCATCGGCGCTGAGCATCAACTCCATCTGCTGGTGAATCTCCGGATCCAGATCCGGGTTACCCTGCCAGCTACCGGCATCGATATAACGCTCGGTGGCATCGGCGGTTCTGACGCTGCGTGACAGCGTTGATTGCAGGCTGAAGCGGTCGTCCAGGCGTTGGTTCCAGGTCAGAAATCCGCTCAGGTTGTTCTCGCTGGCATCGTCATCCGCCGGCGTACGTTTGGCATCCGCGGTCACATGGTCCAGGCGTCCCCCCGCCTTCAGCCAGCTATCGGCCAAGAGGTAATGTTTAACCTCAGCGAACAGACCGGTCTGCTCAATCGTCACGTCCGGCCAGAGATCGCTGACATCCATCCGCATGCCGGAGGGCATAACCATCTGCCGCACGCCTTTGCGGTTGTTCTGCTGATGGTCGACGCCCCACTGCAACTGGTGCCCCCCGATATAACTGTCTATCAGCAGTCGCCCACCGAGGGTATCGGATGAGGTGGGTGCCGCCATCCTCATCATGCCGGCTGGGCGCAGCGAGTAATTATCCATCAGGTGGTCAATATCGGCGCGATAGACCTCCGCACGGATACGCTGGATGGAGGAACCCTGTGGCTGGTGGTCCAGTTTCAGGCGCCAGGTGTCCGCATCACTGTAAGGTGAATCCATACCGGCACCGGGAAAGAGCACATCCTCCTCCCGCACCTGTTCGTAACTTCCCTCCAGCCAGGTGCGATCGGCAACCCGGGCGCCCAACATCAGCGCGTTGGATTCAGTTTCGTAGGAGGAGCGGACCTCATCGCCGGCACCATCTTCATAGTTGCCCGCATCCGCCTTGTCACCGATAAAACGGACGTATCCCCGGTCGCTGCCAGCGGCCAGGTCTGCAACAAGCGTGGATGATTCCCCGTTACCGGCATACCCCGCCGACACTTTACCGCGATAGCCCTTGGCATCGAACTGCGGACGCTCTCGCTCAAACAGCACCGTACCGCCGCTGCCACCCGGGCCGTAAATCACGCTGTGATTTCCTTTCAGGACAACCACGCGGTCATAGCTCTCGGCGGCTGAATAGGTGGTGGGCGGGTCCATACGATTAGGGCAGGCACCGTAGATATAGGCGCCGTCCAGGATCACATTGAGACGGTTCTGCTGCTGCCCCCTGATGACGGGGTCGATACCACGACCACCCATGCGCGAGCCGGAGACACCGGTCAGATCCCGCAACACTTCGCCACCATCGGCGGCGGGCGCCAGCGGCTGGTTCAGATTGAGCTCGCTCTCTGCGGCACTGACCGGCAACGGCTTGATCACCTCGATCAACATCGGCTGATCATCGGCCCAGAGTGGTGTGTTAATCACTCCATACACCGCCAGTATCCAGAACCCACGCCTTGCACTTCGCATCTCGCTTATCCCCTGTTCAACCTGAAAGCTGGAGGGAACTTAAGAGATTCAGGCCTGTCTTGGAATGTGACACAGTGACGCATCACTGCAGCAGAGCCTGTGAAATTTTGGTCGATCGCCAGCGTTAACCGGCGATAACGCCGGTATCTCCTTGGCAAAGACAAACACTGCTGCCGATGCTGGAATGAACATCACTGCCGTATGCACAGGCGCACGGAAGCAAAAGGCACAACGGCGATGATCTGACGTACCTGTCCCTGCGGGTACAGAATGAACGGAGTTAACGTGAAAAAATCGACTATCGCAATTGCAGTAATGGCTTTCTTGCCCGCGGTTTCCATGGCGGGTGATCTGACACTGGACTCCGCCATTGGCGGTGCTATCGGCGGCGCCCTGGGCAGCGCTGTCGGTGCCGAACTGGGTGGCCGGGATGGCGCTATCGCAGGCTCAGGGATTGGCGCCGCCGTCGGCACGGCCGTGAACACCCGGGATTACCGCGACGATCGTCGCTACGACGACCGCTACTCTCGTGATCGCCATGAGTATCGCGATCGCCGTGAGTACCGCGAAGCGCATCACTACTACCACGGCGACCATCGCAATCGCGCCAGCTTCTGCCCGCCGGGACAGGCCAAAAAGGGCCGCTGCTGATCTGTTGCTCCGGATGCTGAGCTAAGGCTCCGGCACCCGACTAGACAAAAAAACCGGCTGAGTGATCAGCCGTTTTTTTTCTGTATGGCGGTGTATCTTAGCTATCCGGCGCGGTGCCGGGCTCGGCGTCCGGCGCTTCCACCGGCGCTACCGCATCGAGCAGCGTGCGCAGGTTGTCAGCGTAGCGCTCCTGTTCTTCAGCCGGCGCTTCGATATAGCGGCTGTCCTGGTTCACCAGTGCTTCGAACAGATCGCGTCCCAGCTGCCCCGGTGCCAACAGATTACCCAGTGAGGGTGCGCCAAAGCTCTGCGCCACCTCTTTCATCAGGTGTCCGAGACGGCGCCCCGGTTTGTCAGCCGTCTGCTCCAGCTGGCTGACCTGCTCATAGCTGGAAATACTGGCGTACTGGCGGGTGTAACTCATATCGAGCTGCATGGAGGCCAGCTCCGCGGCATCGAAATTCAGTGTCCCGCTCTGTTCAAACGCCTTCTGCACATCACCGTTGAAAAACTCGTCAGCGAGGCCGGAGACATCCTTGACCAGGTTCTGCAACGCCTCGATCTCCCCCTCATCCAGGCTGCCTGAAACCGTAAAACTGTATTCACTGTACTCCGACCGGCTCAGGCTGAAGACCGCTGCCGAATTACCCTGCCCATCGGTGGCCGCCGCATAGCCGCTCTGGTAATTCTGGTCGCGGCCGAAGTTGATAGTTACCTCGTCGCCATCCTGGGTGAAGATGGTCAACTGCATCTCCTCGGCATTCTGGAACCGCTCAATGATACTCATGCGGGTACCCATGCCCGAGCTGATGCCGTCTGTGCCGGGCGCCAGCGCGTTGAGCGCTTCAAACGTCAGGCTTTCGGTCTCGTCGACCTGCTCGGCTATCTGCCCATCGAGAAGCTGGAGATTCTCAAGTACTTCACGCGCGTCATCAAAGCCCTTCTGGACGCCGCTGAGTGCCGCATCATACATAGACTGCAGCTTCTCGTCGCTGGCCCCACGTGACCGGGCTGCCTCCAGTCCTGCCGCAACGAAATCGCTGATCCGTGTTGCGACCTTTTCCGGGCTGAAATCCTCGGCATTCAGGGATCGCAGCTCTTCGGCGCCCATGCCCGGGATGTTCTCAGCCAGCTTGGATAGCAGCGCATCTGTGGATCTGTCGCCCACACTGGCAGTATTGCCGCTGGTACTACTGTTGAGTGTCGTACCGATGGGCTGACCATAGACTGATGAGGGATAGATACTGACCACAATCCACTCCGGGGATTAAATTAATCGGCTTCGCGCCTTGGGCGCAGGAACAAAGAATAAAGATAGAGTATCGGCAATTCGGGTCACAAGTTTAGCAGGATTAGTACAGCAATTAGCCAACTGTTGATTTCGCTCCTTGCCAGCAACAGAACGGATCTGTAACTTAACCAGCCGGTCAGATTTCCGGAGAATGCCATGCCCACGCCCCGCCATATAGAGATAATCGAAGCCGACCTAGGACTTCCCGAACAGGCCGCTGCGTTTCGCACGATGATGCAGGCGTACGCCTGTGATCCCTTGGGCGGTGGCAAGCCACTGGCCGCAGCAACCCTCGAACGCCTGCCGATGGCCCTGGCGCTGCGGCAGGACAGCCTTACGCTGCTGGCGTTCTGTAACGGCGAACCCGCCGGACTACTGAACGCATTCGAAGGCTTCTCCACCTTCAAGTGTGCCCCTCTGCTGAATATCCACGACGTTATCGTTGCCAGTGAGTTTCGCGGCCGGGGTCTGGCGGACCAGCTGCTCGACGCCGCTGAAGCGGTCGCCCGTCGTAACGGCTGCTGCAAGCTGACGCTGGAGGTTCTGGAGGGCAATGGCCGGGCCCAGGCGGTTTACCGGCGTAAGGGTTACGCCGGCTACGAGCTGGATCCCGCAACCGGTAAAGCGATGTTCTGGGAAAAACCCTTACACGACTGACACGGGCCGGGGTCTCACCTCGGCGCTGCCGGCCTCACCGGTGAACCAGAGCTCCCCGTCCTGGATTGTGCACTGCAGGCGCATCTGCCGCTCGGCCAGGGCGGTCAGCGTATCGCAGGCGCTGTCATCGATGCGGTAAATATCCAGGTTATCGAGCCGCATCAGCGTCTTGCGTACACCCTGGAACCAGGGGTCGAACTGCTGATCGCTGCCGTATGCCAGCAGCACCACCCGCTTGGCCCGGGAACAGGCCTTGCGCAACCGCTTATCGCTGGGTAATCCCACCTCGATCCAAAGATCAATTTCGCCGCTTGGCGCGTGCTGCCAGAGGTCCGGCTCATCATCCACGCAGAGACCGCGGGTAAAGCTGAGCGCCTCATCTGCAAACATGGCAAAGGCGAGCAGGCGGATCATCATCCGGGTTTCCGTCTCCGAAGGGTGCAGCGCCAGCGTCAGCGGGTACTCGGCGTAATGCTGACGATCCAGGTCGGAGATATTCAGGGTCGCTTTGTAAATAGTTGATTTAAGGGCCATTAACTCTTGATCCACTGAGCCGTCGCGGCGACTATTATTAGGGTACGCTGTAAGCCGCTGAAGGATAGCGCCGTGTTTCGTCTCTGGATACTGATATTTTCACTTGTCTTGACCTGGTCGGCCATTTCGCCGTACGACCGTCTGACCTGGTGGCTGGAGATCGCCCCGGCCCTGGCGGGGGCGGGACTGGTGATCTGGAGCCGCGAGCGCTTCCCACTGACCAGCCTCTGCCTGTGGCTGATCCTGGCCCACTGCATCATTCTGATGGTGGGCGGTCACTACACCTACGCACGGGTACCGCTGTTTGACTGGATCGCCGACTGGCTCGGTCAGACGCGCAACAACTACGACAAGCTTGGTCACCTGGCACAGGGATTTGTCCCGGCAATCATCGCACGGGAGCTGCTGCTAAGGCTCAAGGTGGTTAACGGCCGGGGCTGGTGTGCCTTTTTTGTGGTCTGCTTCTGCCTGGCACTGAGCGCTTTCTACGAATTGATCGAGTGGTGGGTCGCCCTGCTCAGTGGTGCCGGCGCCGAGGCTTTTCTCGGTACCCAGGGATACGTCTGGGACACCCAGTCCGATATGTTCATGGCACTGGTCGGCGCGCTGCTCGCACTTGCCACACTGCACCGCTATCATGACGCGCAGATGGCCCGACTATCTGTTTATTCCACCTCCAGAGACGCCGGCGGCTGATAATGAGCGAAGAGATTACCCAGCGCATTGAACAACTGATTCGTAGCGATGAAGAGGTCGGTGCCCAGCTGTACGCCGAGGTCGCGGAGGATCTGGAACCGGACCAGGTCGCGCTGCTGCTGGAATCCCTGCCGCGTGAAGAGCGTCTGGAGTGCTGGGAACAGGTCCCGGCGGAACAGCGGGTCGATGTCCTGGTCGATATGCGTGCGGAAGCGCGTATCGCTCTGGTGCGGGAGCTCGACACCCAGTCGCTGGATCAACTGATCTCCGACCTGGATGCGGAAACACTGATCGAGCTGGGCGAATCCCTGCCGGACGATGTGGTGGATATTGCGCTTGCACGCATGGACGAGCGCCAGCGTGCCCATTACGAGCGCTCCGCCCAGTTCGATGAAAACGCCATCGGTCGCTACGTGGATCATGATCTGCTGATTCTGCCGCAGAACAGCCGGGTGCGTGACGCCGAGCGCCTGTTGCGCCGCGAAGTGCCCGAGTTCACGACCCACCTCTGGTTGGTAGACCGAACCGGCCGCTATGCCGGTGCGGTACTGACCACACGCCTGTTCGGCCAGCCCGACCACCGCCCGCTCACCGAACTGCTCGACGAAGAGATCGAGCCCCTGGCAGCCCAGCGTTCGCTGAAAGAGGCGAATGAGGCGTTCGAGCATGCCGAAGTGTCCGCCCTGCCGGTGGTCGATGATAGCGGCCTGTTGCTCGGCAGAATGAGCGTGCGGCTCGCGTTCGAACTGCTGCACGAACAGTACGAAGCCCAGTTGATGGCCAGCGCCGGTCTCGACGAGGAGGAGGACCTGTTTGCGCCGGTGCTGCGCAGTTCACGCCGTCGCGCTACCTGGCTCGGGATCAACCTGCTGACCGCCTTCCTTGCCTCCTGGGCGATCGGCCTGTTCGAGGGCACCCTGCAACAGGTGGTGGCGCTGGCGGTGCTGATGCCGGTGGTGGCCTCCATGGGCGGCATTGCCGGCAGCCAGACCCTGACCCTGATTATTCGCGGCCTGGCCCTGGGCCAGATCACCACTGCCAGCGTGATGCCGCTGCTGCGCAAGGAGCTCAGTGTCGGTGGTCTGAACGGGGTGCTCTGGGCCATCGTGATCGGCATTGTCGCGTCCTGGTGGTTCTCCAGCCCCGCTATCGGCCTGGTTATCGCGCTTGCGATTGTCGTCAATATCGCCGCCGCCGCGCTATCCGGCGTGTTGATACCGGTCCTGCTGCACAAACTGAAGATCGACCCGGCCCTGTCCGGCTCGGTTATCCTGACTACCGTTACCGATGTAGTCGGCTTCGTGGTCTTCCTCGGACTAGGCTCGCTATTCCTGCTTTAAGGTCTATCCTCCCGTTGTAGCAGCTGTCTGCATTAACGGCCTTCATACGCCAAAGGGCAGAAAGCCTCTCAAGCATCGCGCTAAAACTCCTTACAAATCAAAATACTAAAGGGTTATTCAGGGCGTTATGAGGCCGATTCACATCAACTACAGAACATTTCATCATATAACTAAACGTACTGAATCATTTTCACGTTTATAATGCTCGCCTGCTATCAACGAGACATTGGATAACCACCATGCACCTGACTCTGCGCGAAAAATTTGCTGACCCTACACGTGGCGTGTACTTCATCGGTACCACCCCTCCTCGTGAGAGCACCAGTGACGAGCAGATGCAGGAGATCGCCGAGAAGCTTCTGGGACGTCTTGCCGCGCTTGAATACGATGGCCTGATCATTTATGACATCCAGGACGAAAGCGAGCGTATCGATACCCCCCGCCCGTTTCCTTTCAAGCGTACCCGCGACCCGCGTGAGTATTCACGCCTGATCGCCGATCTCTCCGACCGCGAGACGATCACCTACAAGAGTGTTGCCCAGCGTAACCGGGCCGATTTCGAGCAGTGGCTGGAGGAAGCCTGGAACGACTTCAACCTGCGCAACGTGGTTCTGGTGGGCAGCCCCTCCTCAGAGGGCGATATCCGCCTGACTCTGCCGGAAGCTTACAAGGCGATCGGCGAGCACCAGCACCCCTTCCACCTGGGCGGCGTCACCATTGCCGAGCGCCACGCACAGAAAGGCAATGAACATGAACGCCTGCTGGGTAAACAGGAAAACGGCGTAGAGTTCTTCGTCTCCCAGGCGGTGTACAACCCCCAGGCCACCATCGATCTGCTCGCCAGCTATGCGCGCACCTGCCGCGAACAGGGTATCGAGCCCAGACGGATCGTGCTGACGTTCACGCCCTGCGGCAGTGCCAAGACGCTGGAGTTTATGGAGTGGCTGGGTATTTCAGTGCCGCCGGCGACCCGCTGGCGCATCCTGGATGCGGAAAACCCGCTGGCGGAGTCGATCCGGATCTGCCAGAACAGTCTCGACCAGATCATCGAGGCCTGCCTGCCGCTGGGCCTGCCGCTGGGGCTGAATATCGAGAGCCTGACCAACCGCAAGGAGGAGATCGATGCGTCGATCCAGCTCTACCGTCTGCTCAAGGCCACGCTGGACCTGAAACTGGCCGAACAGCAGCTGGAGGGTTAATCCTCAGACTCTTTGGACGCTGACAGGGATTCAATCAGCTCATCAGCGTCCATATCTTGTTTCTTTTTCAACTCAGCACGCTGCTCCGTCAGCTCCCGGTAGCGGTCTGGCATCCAGATAATCTGTTCCGCATCGTAATCCACGCGGTAATCAACCTGACGCAGAAAATCCATACCGAGCAGGCCGTCGTGGCCCGCTCCCGAGACCGGATCGATGATCATGGCGCGGGTGGAGCGGATCTTGAACGGGCCTATCTCTATGCGGTCCAGGTTGATGCCGTGCACATCGATCATCTCGCCACTGGCCACGCGCGCCTGACCGGCCCGATAAGTGGCGCCATTAAGCGGTTCCAGCGCGTCCTGATGGAATACCGTGCCTGAGGCACCGGTATCAAGCAGCATCTGAGTGTCCGCCCGGCGATTACCGTACACAGCCCTGACCGGCACAATAACCTGGTTACCGGCCACCTTAACCGGTGTCACCAGCTCGGCCAGGGCTTCATCCAGTTTTTTCAGGCTGCTGGTTATCTCGCGCTTTAAATTCGCCAGTTGCGGATCGGGCCGGGCCGGCGAGCTGCCATCGATCTCCCTGCGGCTCTCTACCCGGTCCCGGTACTGGTGGGGTATCTGGCTTTCGCTGTTGACGTAAACCTTGCGGCCCTTATCGTCGACGTAGTGGAAAATCTCCGCCGATGCAGAACAAGCAAACAGCACCAGGAAACCCAGTAACAATTTACGCATGAGCCTTCTCCCGCCAACGACCTTTCCCTGTTATCCGCCGGCCAGTTTGACCTTGAAGCCCTCGGCCTCAAGTACCTGCTTGATCGTATCGCGATGATCACCCTGAATCTCGAGAACACCCTCTTTCAGCGCACCACCGGTACCACAGCGTTGCTTGAGCTTTTTCAGCAGCGCCTTCATCTCTTTTTCAGCCAGGGGTACACCGCTGATGGTGATCACCCCCTTGCCCTTGCGCCCTGCCGTTTCACGACGAATACGCACAATGCCGTCCAGCGAGGCCAGGCGCTCTTTTTCCGCCAGCTCATCGCAGATGCAGGCGCTCAGCTCTTCGCCGCAGCCGGGGCAAAGCCGCCCCTTCTCTGTAGAATAAACCAACTTGCCGAGCTGATCCTGAAGTGAAGCCATAAATCTCTATCCTGTATCTAAGTTCTGTAGGCATCAAAGCCCGATGCCACCGCCGATCTGGCGCGCCAAATAGGTTGCATAGGTATCGGTCATGCCGCCGATGAAATCCAGCGCGCGCATATAGCGTTGATACAGCGGCATCTCCGCTACCGGCGCATGGATCCCCATCAGATTAAGTATCTTCTGACTGCGATAGCCAAGCTCATCCCGGCCACGGCTATGCAGCTCCCACACCGCTTCAATAAAGGCGTCGAGCAGAACGCCCAGGGTGGTGTAGGCGCCCACCTCCAGCTCCGCCTTGCGGGTATCGGGGAAGACCCGCTCGCTGGCGATCCGCTTGGCGCGCAGGATACCGTCCCGCACCATGGGATCGCCATCGATCACCAGTTCGCCCTGGTATTCACCACTGAGGATAGCCGCCTCGTTAGCCATGAAGGCACTGACCACGGAGTTGACCATATTCTCCATCGCCTTGCCGCGCAGGGCCGAAATCTTGCGCCGCGCCGAGGCCTGGGTGGAGAAGATCTCATCATCAAACTCCAGATCACCGCAGAGCTCCAGCAGGATCGGTTTGACCTCGTCGAAGCTCAGCAGATGCAGCTCGATGGCGTCTTCCAGGTCCAGGATCGCGTAGCAGATATCATCCGCCGCCTCCATCAGATACGCCAGCGGATGACGGCTCCAGCGGTTCTCGCCCTGGCGGATCATGCCGAGCTCACGCCCCAGAGCATTGAGCACCTCGGCTTCGGTCTGAAAGGCGCTGAACTTGCCTTTTTTGCCGCCGTATTCTGCGGTCCAGGGGTATTTCAGCAGGGTGCCCAGGGTCGGGTAGGTCAGGCGCAGGCCGCCATCAAACAGGTTGTTTTCGATCCGCGTTACCACGCGAAAACCCTGGGCATTCCCCTCAAAGGTCTGCAGATCAAGCCGTTCCGCATCGCTTAACTCGGCAAAACGGGCGTCGTCCGCGCGGCGGCGAAACCAGTCGCGAATCGCGTATTCGCCAGCGTGGCCGAAGGGGGGATTGCCGATATCGTGGGCCAGGCAGGCGGACTGCACAATGACGCCGATATCATGGGCCGTTACCCAGGGCGGCAGCTGATCGGCGATCAACTCGCCGACGCGTATGCCGAGACTGCGGCCAAGACTGCCCACCTCCATGGAGTGGGTCAGCCGGGTATGGATATGATCGTTCAGCGCCATCGGGTGCACCTGGGTCTTGCGACCGAGGCGACGAAAAGCACTGGAGAAGATGATGCGGTCGTGATCCTTGTGGAAATGGCTGCGTCCCACCTCCTCATCGATCACCCGTTCATGGCCATAGCGCTTGGTGGTCAGTAGATCGGCCCACTGCATCCGCATGCTTGTCTCCCTAGACATCAAAAATCCGCCCTAAAGCTCCACCTTGTAGCTGACACCCAGATGGCCCCGCTCGTCCAGCGCCGCCGTCAGATCATCCAGGTTACGCTGTGGCAGCTGCAGGTTGAGACTGACATCAGCGCCATAGTCACTGCCACCGACGCTGGCCTCGAACCGGCCGATCAGAGAATCGATGATCCCCTGCTGATCGTATGGAAAGCGCAGCACGAGCGCTGCCATCGGCTCCCTCGCTTCCAGCGGCCACTCGGCAAGCAGCTCTTTCACCGCGGCGCCATAGGCCCGGACCAGACCACCGGCACCGAGCTTGATACCGCCAAAAAAGCGGGTCACGACCACGCAGACATCGCCGACCTCCTGCCCCATCAGCACATTGAGCATCGGTTTGCCGGCGGTGCCTGAGGGTTCGCCATCGTCATCGCTGCCGGCGGCCCGCGGCTTGGCCGGCGCGCCGATCACGTAGGCGGAACAGTGGTGATTGGCGGAGGGAAAGCGGCGCCGCTGAGAATCGATAAAGGCGCGCATTTCAGGTTCTGATGCCACCGGTACGCCGGTGGCGATAAACCGGCTTTTCTTGACCTCGGTTTCAACCTCGAACTCGCCCACTGGCACCCGGTACTGCCCTTCCACACACTTCTCCCGCCTGGTTTCAGGCGCTCTATGGTAAGGAATCGGCTTCAGGACTGGTAGTCATCCAGGCTCGCAGCGCGCGCCTTTTTGTAGTCGATCACCGGTTCCGGTCGCCCGATGGATGCACCGGCACCGGGTTGCTGGCGCGCCTTGCCCGCTTTCACCGCCCTGAGTTCCGGTAACCAGTGCGCCACGAACTCGCCATCCTGGTCGAACTTCTCTCCCTGGGCCCGGGGGTTGAAGATACGAAAATAGGGCGCCGCATCGGCCCCCACCGAGCTGCTCCACTGCCAACCGCCCAGGTTTGAGGCGAAATCCGCATCGATCAGGTGGCGCATGAAAAAGTCGGCACCCAGGCGCCAGTCCACACGTAGCAGCTTGGTCAGAAACGAAGCCACCACCATGCGCAGGCGGTTGTGCATCCAGCCGGTTTCCAGCAGCTGCTTCATTGCCGCATCGACGATGGGAAAACCGGTCTCGCCCCGACACCAGGCATCAAAGGCCTGATCGTTCTGCAGCCAGCTGATCTTCTGCTCTACGTCAGGCCGGAACGGCTCCAGCCGCGACAGCTCAGGAAAGGCCACCAGCAGATGGCGATAGAACTCACGCCAGATAATTTCATTCAGCCAGCTCGACTCCAGCCAGTCGCGCGCCCCCGCCGCTGCCCGCAGCGCTGCCATGCACTGGCGCGGCGATAGCGCGCCGATAGTCAGGTAGGGCGAAAGTGACGAGGTAGCCTGCAGAGCGGGGAAGTCCCGCTTTTCGGCATAATCGGGTTCGCGCTCATCGATAAAGCGGTTGAGACGTTCACTGACCGCAGTTTCACCCGCCGGCCAGAGGTCGTTGCGATAGCTCAGCGGCTTGTAATCCAGGTCATCGGGTAAGGGGTCGGACGCAATCGCCGTGGGCTTTTGCGCTGAAGGTGCCTGGAGTACCGGGCGGTCAAAATCGGCCAGTCGCCTGCGCCAGGCGCGGCTGAACGGTGTGTAGACCTTGAACGGCCCGCCCTGCCCCGTCAGCACCTGCCCTGGCGGGATAATCAGTTCGCCGTGAAAGCCGCGCACCGATACCCCGTCCGCTTCAAGCTGCTCACAGACGGCCTGGTCGCGGTTACGCTCATTCAGGGGGTACTCGTAGTTAAACGCCAGCGCGTCTGCTCCCAGCTCTTTTGCCAGCCCGGCAAGTGCTGTGGCACAGCCCTCGAACGAGCCGGGGCTGAGAACCTTGAGAGGAATATTGAGCGCTGCAAGCTCTTTGGCCACCGACGCGAGCTGGTCACGCCATAACCCCATCCTTGCCGCAGACTCACCATGAGCCTCCCAGCTTTGCGGTGTCAGCGTCACCACCGCCAGGGTTTTATCCGCCTGGTTACAGGCCCAGGCCAGGGCCGGATTATCGGTCAGTCGAAGATCGTTGCGCAACCAGACCAATGAAAGCTCAGACATGTATCAGCATTCCAGTATTCGAAAAGGGCTCAGATGTAGTTGCGAAGCCCCAGCTGATGGGGATAGGGGTTCAGATAGGTCTGTTCGCAGATATAGTCGCCGCCATAACGTTTCAGGTAATGCTTGAGAATCACCAGCGGCGCCACCAGCGGCACCTGGCCAAGACGGTACTCCTCGATACTGTCGATCAGCTCCTGCTTGACCTCCGTATCCAGCGACTTTTTCATGTAACCGAGCATATGCATCAGCACGTTGGTGTGGGTCTTGCGCGTGGCTCTGTGGCTCATGTGACGCATAAAGGCGAGGATGTACTCGTGCATCGCCTGTTCCAGTGGCAGCTCGTGGGCCTCGGCCAGATAGCGCCCCAGCTCCCGGTAACCCTGGTAGTGATGCGCCATCAGCAGGTACTTCTGCCGGCTGTGGAACTGGATCAGGTTATGGTAGCTGGGATCGCTCTCGACACTGGTGATCCAGTCGTCATAGGCGAATACCCGGGCGATAAAGTTATCCCGCAGCACCGCGTCGTTAAGCCGTGCTTCTTCCTCGAGCGGCAGCGCCGGATTGGCCTCGCGCAGGGCACGTACAAAGATGCCGGAATCGGAGGTATTGGGCATACCGTTGGGATGGTAGACCTTGACCCTTTCCATACCGCAGCTGGGCGACCCCTTCATCAGCACATAGCCGCGCAGATGGGAGCGCTCGGCGGCAATATCCCTGCCCGCCTTCAGCAGCGGCTCGGTCACATCGATGCTGGCATCGACAGTGCCGAGCGCCCGGGGTGTTTCGTCGGCTTCGCCCACCAGACGGATCGGCTCACGCGGGACGCCCAGGCCGATCGCCATCTCCGGACAGAAGGGCTCAAACTCGAAACAGTCCGAGAGCACATCGATGCAGTAACGGGAACGCTTGTGGCCACCGTTGTAACGTACCTCCTGCCCCAGCAGGCAGCTGCTGATGCCCACCGGTATTTTGCGCTCCATCTCTATCTTGCTGTTGGGCATGACCGCTTCCTTAAAGGCCGATAAACGGCTGCGCCAGTCGACCCATCAGGCCGGTGAAACGCAGCGGCGCATCGGTGGCGATAAAACAGATACACTCCTGGTCGGTGTCGACGATCGGCTGATGGTTCACCTCGGTGTCCACGTCGGCCACATCGCCGACGCAAAAGCGACCCAGCTCGTCACTGTAGGAGCCCCGCAGTATCAGCGTCAGTTCATTTCCCTTGTGGCTGTGGTGCGGCACGGAGACACCTGGGGCGATCCGCAGCAGGCGCGTGGCGCCCGGCCCCTCAAGCTTGAGATCGTACTGCTGGACGCCGTAACCGATACGGCGCCACTCCAGCGCATCCAAGGGTTTGCCCAGGATCGATGCCAGCGGCGCCGGCAGTCCAGAGTCAGGGTTCGCGTCCGCCACTGCCACCTGTTTACTGACCTCGGGCTCGGCATCGTCAAGCCGCGCCATCAGTGTCTCCAGAGTACCCACTTCCAGCTCCGCCGGCTCGATCTCCTCCAGCAGTTCACCGCCGACACAATCGGCCTGGCGCGCCCGTCCCCGGCACTCCTCGCACCAGCACAGGTGAGAGCCGACCAGCAGCGACATGCCCCGGGGCAGAGATCCGCTGCTGTAGGCAAGCAAGGTGGCGTCATCAAAGTGGTGACGAATGTTCATTAATGCGCCTCCCAATGTTGTTTCAGTTTATCGAAGGCGAGCCTGAGTCTCGATTTGACGCTGCCCAGCGGAATACCCAGCTGTTCCGCAATCTCGGAATGGCTCTTGCCCTCGTAATAGGAGAGGAACAGCACCTGGGCCTGGGCTTCCGGCAAGGTGGCGATGGCCGCTTTCATCCGCTTTTCCAGCACCGCGTGCTCACCCTGGTGGCGGTTATCGGGATCGGCCTCGTCCTCGGGGAGCTCGTACTCCACCGCCTTTTCACGCCGCATCCGGTCGATACAGAGGTTTCGCGCCAGCGTGTAAATCCAGGTACTGGCGCTGGCTTTACTGGCATTAAACATGTGTGCCTTGCGCCAGACCGAGAGCATCGCCTCCTGGGTCAGCTCCTCGGCACTGGCAACCGGCATGCCCAGGCGAATAATGTACGCCTTGATGCGCGGTCCAAAATGACTGAACAATTCGGCGAAAAGTCGCTTGTCCCGGCTCTCGGCCAGGGCCGCCAGGGTGCGGGTCCAGTTTTCACGTTCCCGCGTCTGTTGGTCACGGGTCAGATCAGCTGCTGCGGTCACTTTCTTTCCCTCAGGCTCGTCTTCCAGCATTCAAGCTCCTTACGTGCGTACCCGGTGGGTGGATCAGTCATTGAACCTGTTTTCGCGGTGATCCATCTTAATCGATCCCGGCGTATCAGCCAGAAATTACGCTTCCCCTCAGGGAAATCGACTTATGAACGTCAGAATTATGCGCCCACTCAATATCGCTGTTATCGGCTCCGGCATCTCCGGAATGGCCTGCGCCTGGCTGCTCAACCAGCACCACCGCGTCACCCTGTTCGAGAAAGATGATCGCACCGGCGGCCATTCCAACACCGCGACGCTGGAACTTGATGACGGCAAGGTGCCTGTGGACACGGGGTTCATCGTATATAACCCGGTGAATTACCCCAACCTGGTGAAACTGTTCGACCATCTGGGAGTAGCCACCAGCGATACCGACATGTCGTTTGCGGTTTCCAGCCAGGGGGGTCGCCTTGAGTATAGTGGTTGTGGACTGGGCGGTTTTTTCGCCCAGCGCTCCAATCTGCTGCGGCCCGGGCACTGGGGCCTGCTGCGCGAAGTGCTGAGGTTTTACAAGGAAGCACCGATGCTGGCGGAGCAGGCGTTAACCGGCGCCGAAACGCTCGGTCAGATGCTTCAGCGTCGCGGCTACAGCCGCCCCTTCATTGAAGATCACCTGATTCCCATGGGGGCTGCCATCTGGTCCACCCCGGCGGATCAGATGCTCAACTACCCGGCACTGACCTTCCTGCGCTTCTGTCAGAACCACGGCCTCGTGCAACTGAAGGATCGCCCCCAGTGGCGCACCGTTCAGGGTGGCAGCCGTGAATATATCAAACGTCTGCTGGCACCGCTGTCGCACAACATCCGTCTCAACAGTCGCATCCACCGCATCCATCGGGAAGGCGGCCGGGTCGTGGTCGAACACCTGCATGGGCAGAAAGAAAGTTTCGACCATGTGGTACTTGCCTGCCATGCGGACCAGGCGCTGGAGCTGCTCGCGGCACCTACCGCTGAGGAGAAGCGCCTGCTGAGCTGCTTCCCCTACCAGCGCAATCGCGCGATCCTGCACAGCGATGCATCTCTGATGCCGAGGCACCGCCGTGCCTGGGCCAGCTGGAACTACCTGTCAGCCCCGGGCCATGACAATAACGCCTTGTCGGTGACCTACTGGATGAACCAGTTGCAACCGCTCAACACCCGGCACAACCTGTTCGTGACACTGAACCCGCTGAAGGAACCTGCCACCGATAGGATCCATCGCAGCTACCTCTATGACCATCCGCAGTTTTCCCAGGCGTCGATCGAGGCCCAGGGGCAGCTCTGGGGGCTGCAGGGTCAGCAGAATACCTGGTTCTGCGGTGCCTGGTTCGGTTACGGCTTCCACGAGGATGGGCTGCAGTCCGGGCTGGCGGTTGCCGAGGCTCTTGGCGGCGTCAAACGCCCCTGGACCCTGGACGAACCCAATAACCGGATCCAGGTGCACGAGAAGATTCGTCCGGGCAAAGCCGTGGCAGAGGCGGTGGCATGAATCTCACCAGCTGCCTTTACAGCGGGCATGTGATGCATCACCGCTTCCGCCCAAAACGGCACAGATTTATCTACCGGGTGGTTTCCTGGCTGATCAATCTGGACGAGCTGGACGAGCTGGACCGCTCGCTGACGCTGTTTTCCCTGGGCCGTTTTAACCTGTTTTCCTTTCGCGAAAGCGACCACGGCGATGGCTCGGGCCGTCCTCTGAAAGCGCAGGTAAAACAGTTGCTCCAGCGTAACGGCATCGACACCGGCGATGGCCCTGTGCGTCTGCTCTGTTACCCACGCATCCTCGGTTACGTATTCAATCCACTCAGCGTCTACTTCTGTTACGACCCCGACGAGCAGCTGCGAGCGGTACTCTACGAGGTCAGTAACACCTTCGGGCAGCGCCACAGCTACCTGATCGAAACAGACGAGGACAGCGATCCGACAGCAATCCGCCAGTCATGCGATAAAGACTTTTACGTATCCCCGTTCATGCCGATGCAGGCAGGCTACCAGTTCCGCCTGCACGCACCGGATAACCGGGTTGCCGTCTGTATCCGCCAAAGCGATGCCGGCGGCAGCCTGCTACACGCCACGTTTACCGGCGAACGACAGGCACTCAGCAATGGCGCACTGGTAAGTACTTTTCTGCGCTTTCCGCTGATGACGCTGAAAGTGATCGCCGGCATCCATTGGGAAGCGTTCCGCCTGTGGCGCAAGAGAGTCCCGCTGCAACCACGCCCGCAACCGCCAGGCGACGCCGTTACGTTGATAAGAACCAGGAGGCTGGAACATGAAACCCGCTGAGTATTCACAGATGAACCCTGCAGCTCTGGCCCCCAAAGCAGGCTGGTTTAACCAGCGCTGCCTGGAAACCATCCTGAAACATATGCCGCGTCTCGAACGGGGGATGCTCGACCTCTACCTGCCAGATGGCCAGCGGCTGACCTTCGGCCAGGCCAGCCCGGCAGAACCCCACGCTGAGCTGAGACTGCACAGCTACCGCCCGCTGCGCCGTATTCTGCGCGGTGGCCTGATCGGTTGGGCTGAAGGGTATATGGAGGGGGAATGGGATTCTCCAGACCTCAGCGCGCTGATTCGCTGGGCCGTGCACAACGAAAGCGCCATGGCCGAGTTTCTCGACGGGCACCGGCTGATGAAACTGATCAACCGTCTGTTTCATCTCAGCCGCAATAACTCCCGCCGCGGCAGCCGCCGCAATATCGCCTACCACTACGACCTGGGCAACGACTTCTACCGCCTCTGGCTCGACCCGAGCATGACCTACTCGGCAGCGCTGTTCGAGGAGCATGAATCTTTGCAAGCCGCGCAGCTGAACAAATACCGTCGCATCTGCCGCATGCTGAAGCTTCAACCGGGCCAGCAGGTGCTCGAGATCGGATGCGGCTGGGGCGGCTTCGCCGAGGTGGCGGCTGCGGAATTTGGCGTGCGGGTTCACGGTATTACCCTGTCGCGGGAACAGCTGGAGTTCGCCCGGGAGCGTGCACGCGAAGCGGGTCTCGAAACCCTGTGCAGCTTCAGCCTCACCGATTACCGAGACCTGAGCGAGCGCTATGATCATATTGTCTCTATCGAGATGTTCGAAGCGGTGGGAGAAGCCCACTGGGCGGGTTATTTCGACACCCTCAAGCGCTGCCTGAAACCCGGCGGCGAGGCGGTCCTCCAGGTCATCAGCATCGCCGAAGATCGTTTCGAGAGTTACCGCCGCGGCGCCGATTTCATCCAGCGCTACATTTTCCCCGGCGGCATGCTGCCAAGCCCCTCGGTGATGAAGTCCTGCCTGAGGCAGCAGGGTCTGAGCCTGGAAGAAGAGCTGCTGTTCGGTGCGGACTATGCCCGCACCCTCGCCTGCTGGCACCGCGCCTTCGATGAGCACTGGCCTGCGGTCCGCGATCAGGGCTTCGACGAGCGCTTCCGCCGTATGTGGAAATATTATCTTTCCTACTGCGAAGGTGGATTCCTCGAGGGCACCATCGATGTGGGCCTGTATCGGTTGAAACCCCGCTAAGCCGGGTCGGCTAGAAATAGCCGGATACAAACCCAGCCAGAATTCAGGATAAATCTGGAGAGCGGCATTTTTCTGGCGTGGGGACAGTGAGAAAGACCAACCTGTCCCCGATATCTGATCACACCCCGGGTGATAGAGACGCCCCCGTTAAGAGATCATAAATTCATCAAAAAACGCACTCAATTCAGCCTGGGCATTGAGGGGCAGGATGTTAGCAATATGCTGATCGGGTCGAACCACAAGCATACAACCAGCGGATCGATCTATGCCGCGCTGCTCAAAAATATCCATTCCCTCTTCGGTCTGGAATACCTTTTCATAATCTCTCAACCCGTATTTGCCTTTGGCTGGCCACAGATAATCCGGCAATTGCTCGATGGAAAGATTCCGTTGCTGGAAGACGGCATAGACGTCAATAACCGAGTCGATATCCGCCCCTTCAGGCGTATATTTTCGTACTGGCGAAGCACTGTCATTTTCAAGAAACCTGATCAGCTTATAGGCATCCGACGCGGTATCCACGGGGCTGTGTTTATCGCCAAAAATAAACACACGCCAGCGCCCATCGGCCTTTACCAGCTGTCCTAAATGTTGCGGCCTACCATCCGCCAGACGTGCCGCTTCGGCCGAATGGAAGCGTTGGCCAACCCTGAAGCCGGTGGCCAGGTGCTGGTTATCAGCACCGGTACAGATATATGACAAATCGTAGCCGATGGATGTACCCGCTATAAAACCATTCTGTCTGGCGATAAATTTCTCTATATCCGCCGTACAGGTCTTGGCCTGGCCGGCGTTATTCCCGGCACTGGGACGAGTGGCAACCAGCGCTGACATTTCCCGGTCGGCGTTAATCAGCATCTGCGCCACTTTGCGCCGCTCTGACGCATAGGTCTGCAACAGTTTCGGCTGCGACCTGCCTTGCAGCACCGCGGCCAGTTTCCAGCCCAGGTTAAAGGTGTCCGGCAGTGATGTATTCAAGCCCCAGCCTCCCTTGGGGCTGTGGGTATGGCAGGCATCTCCGGCAACAAATGCACGCGGGATAAGTCCCTCCGGATTACCAACGGGGGTGTCATCAAAGCGCTCGGCGACACGCTGCCCCACCTCATAGATTGACCACCAGGCCACTTCCTTAACATCCAGCTGATAAGGATTCATGATCAGCTTCGCCCTGGCGATGATGTCGTCGACACAGAGATCAAGTTGCGAGGCACGCTGCCCCCTGTCCAGTAGACCGAGCTCGACATAAAGCCGCACCAGGTAACCGCCTTCGCGGGGTATCAGCATAACCGCACCGTTTTCCCTGGACTGGATAAAGCTTTTGACCCGGATGTCGGGAAAGTCGGTGACCAATAGAACATCCATTACACCCCAGGCCTTATTGGCCGAGTCGCCCTGCAGGGCTATGGATAGATTTTTGCGCACCGCACTGCGTGCACCATCACAACCCACCACATAGCGCGCTTTGACCGTTTCCACCTGGGTCGATTGTGCAGGGTAGTCTCGCTCGAAGGTTGCCGTCACCGGGTAGGCATCAAGATCCTGGCTGCGATCGGGATCCACATTCAGTTCAAGCAGTCGACAGCTGTAATGTGGAACAAGGTGAGTGACAGAGTTCTCCATGCCCTCGAGCAGGATATCGTGCAGTCGTGCCTGGTTAACAACCCCATGGATAAACTCCGAAAGACCAAGCCGTGCATCAGGCACTTTGTGTGTACGCTTTATATTTTCAGGCTGTTCGCTATCAGGCTCCCAGAATGCATTCTGGTGTAGCTGATAGGTTTCTTTAACCAGCATTTCACTGCTGTTGAATGCTTCCATGATTTCCATTGTGCGGCAGGAGATACCGTCAGCCTGTCCAAACAACATGGGGCCGGGTTTCTGTTCAACGATACAGGTCTTTATATCGGCGAAATCCGCAAGCTGCCTTGCCAGCGCCAGGCCTGCAGGTCCACAGCCGACAATAAGCACATCCACCTCACTGGGCAGCGCCATCATGGGTGGCGCAGTGGCTGGCTCTCGAGCTGAATCGGGGATCTGATAATTACCAGGCTTAAAACCGTTGAGATGGTACTGCATCACGTACTCCTGGGGCGGAAAGCCCATAGTCGCTGAGGGTCCGGTTGGATTTATCTGCCCTCATGTTTTTATGTGTGACGCCAGTGTAAGATCCCTTTACCCTCACCATGCCCCCATAAAATAGGGACAAAAAGTTAAGCTATGAACGACTCAACGTCATACAGTTCATTCATCGCAGATACCGCACTTTGCGTTGACCGCCTGGGCACTGCTGAGTTTTATCCCCGTTTTTTTCAATTGATGAAAGCAATCGTCTCGGTTGATCAGTACATGGTGTTTGAATTCTCACCTTCTGGAGACCAGGTCGCCTGCAGGCTGGCACATAACCCTGACGATCCGGATCTGGGTTTGAAACTCGCGGAGCAGTATGTAGGAGGAGGTTTTCTGGAGGACTCGCTTTTACAAACCCTGAAACGGGAAATTATTGATGACCCGGACAGATCCGCCATCGTCTTTATGCAGAAGCGCTCATTACCGCCGGTCTATCGAAGAGACTTCTTTAATATCCCCGCGTTCGACGCCAAGTTTTCCTTTGTCGTTGTCGACCGGGACACTCACCATCTGTTTTACGTAAACTTTTACAGTCGGGAGAGCAGTTCACTTGATACAGATGCTCAGGCACGGCTGCAACAGGTGGCGCCGTTAATTAAAAGTTTGCTACTAAAACATTTCAGAGAGGAGAGAACGCTGCGTGGAGCGAAAAACTCGCTGAGAATTGCAGGACTTTCTGATCGCGAAGCACAGATCTGCGAAATGATCATGAAGGGTCATACCGCTAAAACGATAGCCTTAGCCCTTGAGCTGAGTGAGTCGACAATCGTCACCTATAAAAAACGCGCCTTTGAAAAGCTTCGTATAAGCCGAAAATCCGAGCTGATCGCCTTCGTTTGAATAAACCGGCGTTTATCGCTTTCCGCCCCTCCCAGCTGGACCTTACCCTTCTCGCCTCTTCTGCCAAGGGGCAGATCGACAAACGGCAACGGGCTGTCATCTGCTTTCTCACCAAGTTGCCAGACCCCAGGTCGAACGCCGATGACCATCTTCGGATAAAACAACCCAATAGAGGGAGGGTCACGGCAGTACTGCTCCAAAAACCTTTGAGCCGGCCTCAATGTCGACTTGAAACCTGTATCCCTTGGGTAAGAAGCCTGCATTTCCAACCCGGCCGAAATTAGTTAATATATTAACTTAATATAGGAGTGCGTCATGTCTTTCAAGCTGTCTGTTGTCGATCAGTCCCCGGTCCACGGTTCTCACGCCAAGCGGGAAGCCCCCTCCCTTTCCGTAGAACTTGCACAGTTGTGCGATGCGCTGGGCTATCACCGCTACTGGGTAGCGGAACACCATAACAGCGTCCACTTCGCCAATCCCTGCCCGGAGATTCTGGTGTCCCATATCGCTAGCGTCACTCAGCGTATCCGCGTCGGCAGTGGCGGCGTCATGCTCTCCCATTACAGCCCGCTGAAAGTGGCCGAATGTTTCACCATGCTGGCCACCCTGTTCCCGGACCGTATCGACCTTGGCGTGGGGCGTGCGCCGGGCGGCGACACACTGAGCTCCAGCGCACTCGCCCTGCCCGCCAAACCCAATCACGGCGAGATGTATGCTCAGCAGGCGCAGCTGCTGGAAGGTTTTCTGCACCAGACACTGCCGGACGCTAACCCCTACAGCCAACTCAAGGTGATGCCGGACAGCAGCCCGACACCAGAACTCTGGATGCTCGGCTCCAGCGGTGGCAGTGCAGGGCTGGCAGGGCATCTCGGTTATAACATCGCCCTGGCACGCTTTATCGCCCCCGACAACTGCCAACCTTCCATCTTCGACACCTACCGGGAGGAATGGGACAAGGCCGGCCATGAGCGGACGCCCAACATGATGCTGGCGATAAGCTGCATCTGCGCGGATACCGAGGAAGAAGCCAAACTCCGTGCCGGCACTGCAGTGTACCGTAAGTTTGCTTCTCAGTTGGGTCAGCGCGAGGACTTCCTCTCCCCCGAGGAAGTACGGGCCCGCTACCTCAGCATGCCTGCATCACACCAGGCGCAGTTTGACCATATTCTCAACGGCTATACCGTCGGCACACCGGAGCAGTGCTGGCAGGAGATTGAACAGCTATCAGATAGCTTTGGCTGTGACGAGATCTCCGTAGTCGCCGTCACCTACAGTCAGGAAGAGCGACTGGACAGCTACCGTTTACTGGGTCAAAACCTGTAACTGGATCAACCCAGCGGCGAGCCGACCGGTTCGCCCTCACAGTGGGCTGAAGCGGTAATCGTTGCGGATGCCGGTACTGCAGGGCAGACGGTTTATCACGCCGCTATACGCCGGTAGACCCGGCGTAACAACCCGCCAATCACCGGCAAGCGCAGGTAGATCGGCCCACTGTCCCAGTAGTCGAGATGTTCACTGATCAACCCCTGGTGATCAAACGCCAGGCGACTCACCCCTTCGGCGCTAAACTCACCAAGCACCGGGAGGCGGGCTTCAAACACCCAGCGGATATAAGCCTGTTTACCGTGCAGAACCTGCTCGCTGACCCGAAACCGCGGTTCCCCGCACTGCTCGAACATATCCTCCAGCACATGCCGCATGGCTGGCCAACCCGTGACGTCGTTGAAGGGATCACGGAAGTGAATATCTGCAGTTACCAACGGCTGCAGCTCGTCGAGCCGGTCCGGAGCCAGATGATCAATCAGCTCGCAGTAACGTTCCAGGGTTTGCTCCATCTTGCTCATAGACCGGTCTTTCTCTTTATCAGGCTGAAATAGAGTCGATAAGGCAGCAGCCGCATCAGTTTCACCAGCATAACAAAGCGGGTTGGGAAGGCGATCTCGAACCCTGTGCCTTTCAACCCTTTGATAATCGCCTGCGCTGCCTCTTCCGGCTCTATCAGGCAGGGCATCTCAAAATCGTTGCGATCGGTCAGTGGGGTACGCACAAAACCGGGGTTGACCAGGCGCAGGTCGATATCGCTACCGCTCAGTTCACAGGCCAGGGACTCTGCCAGGTTGATCATCGCCGCCTTGCTGCCACCGTAGGCAGCTGCCGTGGGCAAGCCGCGGTAACCGGCCACCGATGCCACCAGCGCCAGTGTGCCACTGCCGCGCCGGTGCATGGCGGGCAATAGGAGCTCGAGCAGGTTGGTGATACCGAAGTAGTTAACCTCCATCAGCTTGCGGCAGGTATCGGCGGAGAACTGATCCGCCGGCATCGGCTGATGGTTACCGGCACTGAGGATCACCAGATCGGGCAGCCCTTCACGCCGCAACAACTCCTGGAAAGCGTTATCGGCTGCCGCCCTGTCGGTCACATCGAAGGGCAACGAGATGATCGGACCTTGCTCTGACCTCTGTCCGGCATCAGCGCTCACCTGGTGAAGTTTTTCTGCATTTCGCCCGCTGATCACCACTCTATGGCCCAGTGCCGCCAGTGCCAGCGCGGTGGCGCGGCCGATACCGCTGCCACCTCCCGTAATCCAGACCAGCTGGCAGGTATCGTCAAGCATGGTGTACCTCCTTGTCTGCAGATACGTTGGCGGAGGACTCGCGGTTCATCCTAACCTAAGCCAGTATTGCCCCGGCTCTCGGCGCTAAAGGTCAAGCGGCGCGCATAAAATGCGGTCGCATCGCACAGACCCCTTGTCGGGAGACGCAAGCGAGGTCATCCTTTGCAGAAATTCAACGCAAGGAGATACGCAATGAAGCGGCGTTTTGGACTACTGGCTCTTCTGCCCCTGATGCTGGCCCCGCTGGCCCAGGCGGATGAGCGGGTACAGCTTGAGACCTCCATGGGGGCCATACAGATCGAGCTGTACGCGGATAAAGCCCCGAAAACCGTTGCCAACTTCCTGGAGTACGTGAACAGCGGCTATTACGACGGACTGATCTTTCACCGCGTCATTCCCGGTTTCATGATCCAGGGCGGGGGTATGGATGCATCCATGCAGCCGCGTGCCAACCGGGCACCGATTGAAAATGAATCTGACAACGGTCTGAGCAACCAGCGCGGCACACTGGCGATGGCCCGCACCCGTAATCCGGACAGCGCCAACAGCCAGTTTTTCATCAACACGGTGAACAACCAGCGCCTGGACGGTATGCCTGGCAAGCCCGGCTACACGGTGTTTGGCAGGGTGGTTTCAGGCATGCAGGTGGTCGACAGTATCGGCAATGTGGAAACCACCACCCGCGGGCCTTTCCGTGACGTGCCGGTAACACCGGTTGTGATCGAAAAGGCGACGCTGATCTCCATGCCCCAGGCTAGCGAATCCCCTTAATCGTAAACCTGTCAGGCCGGCGGCGGGCGTTGCTGACCAGGGTTAGCGATGACGCCGCCACGGCGTTATCGCTTGATCGCGACGTATCGCCCCTGCATGGAACAAGCGGCCTGACCGTCGCAGATTACGTCGATCTGCAGATCCAGGCGACCACGCCCACGCTCGGCGATACGGTTAAGAAGATGGTCGCGGTCCGCCTGAGACGGCAAACTTACTCGGGCCGAAAAGGCATCCTTGATCGGCGCCTTGTAACTTTGATGGGCATCGGCGATCACCACGTCGCAGTCCAGCCCCTGGTCGCGCAGGTAAAGTGTGGTCAGACACCAGCCGGCCAGCGTAGCCAGGGCGGAGATGGAACCGCCAAAGCCGGTGCCCTTGTCATTAACGTTAGGCGCCAGCGGCACATGCAGCTCAAGCGTACGGCCATCAAAGTCGAGACGCTCGATCTGCATCGATGTGGTCAGCGGGATGCTGCGGTAGAGCCAGTCCAGAAATTGAACCGGATCCGTAGTGAGATCAGCCATGGGCAGGCCAGTCGGCAATCAGCGCCGCGGTATCTGCAGCGGGCACCGGTTTTTCTTTTACCACGCTGCCGAGGTACACAAAGCCGATGATCTCTTCGTGATCAGCCAGCCCCAGCCCCTGCGCCACGCGCGGATTAAACGCCAGTGCACCCGAGCGCCACATGGCCCCGACGCCCTGGGCACTGGCGGCCTGGATAACCGCCTGGGCGGCACAGCCAGCGGTGATAAGCTGCTCACTCTTTGGCACTTTGGGATGCTCCTGGGTCACGGCAATGGCGACCAGGATCATCGGTGCGCGCTTCGGCATATTGCGCAGCTTGGTGATCTGCGCCTCGGGAAGATCAGGGTCATCCGCCAGCGACGCCTGGATGAAGAGCTCACCCAGGGCATGCAGCCCCTCCCCTTCCACTTTAAGAAAACGGTAGGGCTTGAGCGATCCATGATCCGGTGCCCGGGCAGCAGCCCTGAGCATCAGCTCCAGCTGTTCCGCTGAGGGCGCCGGCGCCTCCAGCATCGGGCTGGAGGTGCGGCTGATCAGCAGTTCCAGTGCATCCATAAGGTACTCCTTTTACTGACGCGACAGACGGGTGTTGAGCGGCTCGTCCTGGATACTGGTGCGGTAGGGATTGATATCCAACCCGCCACGGCGCACATAACGTGCATAGACACTCAGCTTCTGCGGCCGGCAACGGCGCCAGATATCCATGAAGATATTCTCCACGCACTGCTCGTGAAAATCACCGTGCTCACGGTAAGAGACGATGTAGGCCAGCAGCCCCTTGCGATCGATCTGCCCACCCTTGTAGCGAATCTGCACACTGCCCCAGTCCGGCTGACCGGTAACCGGGCAGTTGGACTTCAGCAGATGACTGACCAGGGATTCAGTCACGGTTTCGCCGCTGCAGGTCAGCAGCGAAGGCGCCGGTGTGTAGTGCTCCACATCGATATCCAGTTCATCGATGCAGCGTCCCTCCAGCGGCCCCACTCTCACCGGTGCATCAACACGGGTGATCCGCACAATCACAGGTGCACCCGCGGCCTGTGACAGATCCTGTTGCAGGTGTGACTGCACCTCCTCTTCACTGCCAAAGCGGGTGAGGTTGTAGGAGTTCAGATAGAGCTTGAACGACTTCGACTCGATAATATTCGCGGAGTTTGCAGGGATGCGGAACTCGGCCAGGCGCACCACCGGCTTGCCCCGGCTGTCCAGCCAGGAAAGCTCGTAGGCGTTCCAGATATCCACGCCACGGAACGGCAGCGTAGAGCGGTCAACGCCCTGAGCCTGCCAGTTGATATTGCGGGCGATGGGATAAAGCAGTGACGGGTCGTAGCGGTTAACGTAGCGCGTCCCCTGGCCCAGCGGTGACTGCTTTACCGATTCATGTTCACTCATCAGTTGCGGATGCCTTTACCTATATTGAGAAGGTGCAGCGAAAAGCCGGCCAGAACAACGATAAATACCAGGATCATCGTGAACGCAAAACCGACATTGATATCACTCACCCCGAGTATGCCGTAACGAAAGGTGTTTACCATATACAGGATAGGATTCAACTGAGAAACCCCCTGCCAGAATGACGGCAGCAGCTCGATGCTGTAGAACACCCCGCCCAGGTAGGTCAGCGGTGTCAGCACGAAGGTCGGGATGATCGAGATATCATCGAAGGTGGTGGCAAACACGGCGTTGATGAAACCGCCGAGGGCAAACACGATCGAGGTCAGCAGTACGATACCGATGGTCACACCCAGGTGATGGATCTGCAGATCGGTAAAGAACAGCGACAGGATGGTGACGATCAGGCCCACCGCCAGGCCGCGCGCCATACCGCCGATCACGTAACCGGTCAGGATGACCCAGTTCGGCACCGGCGCCACCAGCAGCTCCTCGATATTGTGCTGGAACTTGGTACCAAAGAAGGAGGACACCACGTTACCGTAGGAGTTGGTGATGACCGACATCATGATCAGACCGGGGACGATGTACTCCATGTAATCGAAGCCACCCATCTCACCGATGCGCGAACCGATCAGGTTACCGAAGATAATGAAATAGAGCGTCATGGTGATCGCCGGCGGCAGCAGGGTCTGTGGCCAGATCCGGGTAAAACGACGCACCTCCTTGACCACAATGGTCCAGAAGGCGGTAAACAGCAGTTGGCTGTGCATAGATATTCCTTACAGATTCTTGTCGACGAGCGAAACGAACAGCTCTTCCAGGCGGTTGGCCTTGTTGCGCATACTGGCCACGGAGACGCCCTGCTGGGACAGCTGGGTAAACAGGGTATTCAGTCCCTGGGATTTCTGTACATCCACTTCCAGCGTATGAGCGTCGGTCAGGACAACCTTGTAGCCTTCGATCTGCGGCACCGCCTCCAGGTCCCCATCCAGATCGAGGATGAAGGTTTCCATGTTCAGCTTTGCCAGCAGCGCTTTCATCGAGCTGTTCTGTATGATCTCGCCGTGATCGATAATCGCGATGTTACGGCAGAGGCTCTCCGCCTCTTCCAGGTAGTGGGTGGTCAGTATGATCGTCGTGCCGGCGGCGTTGATCTCCCGCAGGAACTCCCACATGGAACGGCGCAGCTCGATATCCACCCCGGCGGTGGGCTCGTCGAGAATCAGCACGCGCGGATCGTGCACCAGAGCGCGGGCGATCATCAGGCGGCGCTTCATACCGCCGGAGAGCATGCGGGCCCGCTCGTTGCGCTTGTCCCACAGGCCAAGCTTCTGCAGATAGAACTCCGCTCGTTCCTGGGCGCGCTTGGCGGGAATACCGTAGTAACCGGCCTGGGTCACGACAATATCAACCACTTTCTCAAACGGGTTGAAATTGAACTCCTGGGGCACAACACCCAGGCTGAGTTTGGCCTTGGTCAGCTCCTTGTCGATGCTGTGCCCGAATACGGAAACCGAACCTTCGCTCTTGTTAACCAGTGATGAGACAATACCCAGCGTGGTGGATTTACCCGCCCCATTAGGGCCGAGCAGGGCAAAAAAATCGCCCTCTTCCACTTCAAGGGAGATACCTTTAAGTGCCTCGAATCCATTACCATAAGTCTTGCGCAGATTTTCAATCTTCAGCGCTGAAGTCATAAACCGCCTTCTTTAAACTATATTTTTGCATTACATATCGGACCACTAATGTGGGGCCGTTACCGGAAAAATCAACGCCTCCCCCTTGTGTTCGGCCGCTGCCGGCTCCATCCACCAAGGGGCAAACCTACTCTGTAAGACCTGGAGCACGCGTGACCGACTTTCACACCTACCATCTCAACCTGATGAAGCTGGCGTACAACAATCTGATCAAGCAGCCGCCGTTCAACGATCCAGCCATCAAGGCAGACGATGCCGAGTTTCTCGAGCAGTTTGAGGCCCTGGCAAAGGGGTTCGAGAAAAACGAAACCTGGGCCTTTGAAGAGGGACAGCAGATCCTGTCCCGCCTTGTACGCGCCTACCCCCACCTGGTTCACCTGGTGGCGAGAGACCTGTTCTGGCTATTCGGTGGAGAGTGCCTGCACCACATGGCCGATGAAGAGCTGGAACGATTCGCCGAACTGGATGAAGCCCGTGCCGAGGCAGAGCGCAAGGGAGAACCGTTCGACTACCTGAGCGAGCGTACGCGCCTGTTCAACTAAGCAGCAGTAACAACCTTCCGGGGTCAGCCGCGCGCCGGCCTCGCAGCAAAAAAGCGGGACCGCTCAAGCCTGCGCCCGAGCGGTCCCGCTTTTGAGCAGTCACTTAGAGTGAGCGGGCGTCTTTGCCCGACTCTTCCGCACGCTGGGACAGCATCAGGCCATCACCCGGCTGAGCCTCATCCATCCGCGCCAGGTATTTCGCCAGCAGACCGTCGAACTCTTTGCGGCTTTTGCCTTCCAGACGTTTGGCGATGGGGATCGCTGCCTTCATTGCATTTACCGGACGCCCGGCAATGCGGAATTCATAATGCAGGTGCGGACCGGTGACGCGGCCACTGGACCCGGACAGGGCAATTTTCTGTCCCTGGCCAACCCGCTGCCCCTTTTTAACCAGCGCCTTGCTCAGATGCAGATAACGGGTGGTATAGCGATCGCTGTGCTTCACCTCGACATAGAGCCCAGCATACTTGTGGTTGACCACACGGGTCACGACGCCGTCGCCAGCCGACAGAATCGGTGTCCCTGAACGCATCGCGAAATCGGTACCGTTGTGCGGACGTGACAGGCCGGTCACCGGGTGATGCCGGTTGGGATTAAAGTTGGAAGATACTCGGTGCTTGCCGTTGAACGGGTAACGCAGGAACGCCTTGCTCAGGCTACGGCCGTTCTCATCGTAATAGCTGCCGTCGTAATAGAAGATCGATACCGGCGAGCGATTAGCCATCATCCGCACCGCTTCAACCTTGGATTCTCCGGTGGCCTGGCCATCAACATACTGGCGCGACACCAGCACCTCGAAGGAATCTCCCTTGCGAATATCGCGGCTGAAATTGATTTTCTCTTTCAGCAGGCGGCTAATCTGATAAACGTCCCGAACATCAAGCCCCTCCGACTCTGCATCGACAGAGAAGCTGCGGCCGATTTCACCGGTGATCGCAACCTGCTTCCACTCACCCGGCAGGCGCGTTTCTTCGAACTCGAAGCCGGCATCCTGTTTACGCTTGTAGGTCACCTTGTGGGCGATGGAGAACTTCAGCTCAAGTCGCTGCAACTGCTCTTCGTTCACATCAATCAGAAGCTCCACGCCCGGTTTGATATTGTCGAGCGCGAGCACGTTTTCGTCCGCCTCAACCACCTGATAAAGATCGGCCAGCGGCAGATTCAGCTTCTCGAAGATGCCGGTAAGGGTATCGCCGGGCTGAATCTCATACGCCCACATGCGGGATTCATCGACACTGTCACTGGCCTCTTTGGCGGCCTCATCAGCCGCGTTCACAACCGGCTCATCCGGCACAGCCGCCGGTGCGCTCAGCTTGGGCACTTCCAGCGGCACCAGGACACGATCGCCCTCGATCATCGCATCACCGGCAACCATGTTTGCCTGCGGTTCTTCACCGGGAAACACCAGCAGCACAATGAGCGACAGAGAGAGAACGGAAAGCACCGCACGATAGGCGATGGGAAGTTGTTTAAAAAAACCGATACTGGAGCGCGAAAAAGAAGATAATTTTTTCAAAATAAACCACCTGGAATCAGACACAGGTAAAACGGAATACCACTGGTCACCCAGTATCCGTTAATTCGAGCAACATTTCGAGTAGTATATTAAATAAACAGCAACAGGCAACGGGATAGACTGCTTCGCACGCTTTTCAGCTGCATATCTGGCCAAACGATGAGCCCCATATCCTACACGCCCTCCCTTCAGTTGTATTAATGCAAAGGAGCGATATCTGCTATCAGATTTCACCTGTTAATCGCGCGACCCGGTTTATTTAAAATAGTTCACTTAATAACCTAGCTGCTGGCTTAACGCCCGCGCTCATCACTCTGCGCCAGCGACCTGCAAAACCGGTAAACCCGCACAGCGCAACAAGCCCCCGAATAAACGATACGCGCAGTCAACGCCAGGTTAATCGATCCGGCTGCGACAACATTTACTTTGAGAAGGCCCTTGCCACTGCGCCTGTATCCCGCATCAAGCCCGGGTGCACCCGGCCTTTTTTTGACAGCCCGTGAAGAGAAAGATGACAACAGAGACCCGCACTGAAGACTCCAGGGCAACGCTGTTTGCACTGGCCGCCGGCACTTTCAGCATAGGAACCACCGAGTTCGCACCTATGGGACTATTGCCGATTATCGCCGATGGCGTTGATGTTTCGATCCCCACCGCCGGCACCCTGGTCACCGCCTATGCCGTTGGCGTGATGATCAGTGGACCGATTATCACCCTGCTACTGAGCCAGATCAGTAAACGTGCCGCACTGCTGGCCCTGATGTCCGTCTTTATTATCGGCAACCTGATTTCCGCCATCGCACCGGATTATCTCTGGCTGATGGTCGGGCGTGTTATCACCAGCCTGTGCCAGGGCGGCTTCTTCGGTTTTGGCGCCGTTGTCGCCACCCAGGTTGTCGTAAAGGAAAAACAGGCCAGTGCCGTCGCCACCATGTTTATGGGCGCAAGTATCGCTAATATAGGCGGCGTCCCCCTGGCCAGCTGGATCGGTCAGGAGTATGGCTGGCGCATGGTCTTTATCTGTACGGCTATGCTCGGCGCATTTGCCATGCTAACGCTCTTCAGGGCATTACCCCGCGGTGAAAAGGGCTATAAACCGGATATGCTGTCGGAGCTTAAATCGCTCATGCATCGGGAGATGCTGACCGCGGTATCCCTCACCGTGCTTTTTGCCAGCGCCTTTTTCGCACTCTATACCTATGTCGCGCCACTGCTGCAGCAGATCACCGGCGCCTCCGGCAACTTTATTACCGGGATGCTGCTGCTTATCGGTCTGAGCCTGACCGCCGGCAACTGGCTGGGCGGAAAACTGGCCGACTGGTCACTGGATGGCGCCACCGCCATCGGCAAGGCGCTGCTTTGCGCCTCATTACTGCTGGCACCACTGTTTATGACAAGCCATACCGGTGCGGCACTGACTCTGTCGGTATGGGCCGTGGCCGCCTTTATTATCGTTCCACCGCTGCAGCTCAGGGCGATGCACGCCACCGCCGAGGCACCGAGCCTCGGTTCGGCGCTGAATATGTCCGCCTTTAACTTCGGCAACGCCATCGGCGCCATTGTGGGCGGCAGTGCACTGCAACTGGGGTACGGTTACAACGCCATCCCCCTGGCCGGAGGAGTGATCGCAGCTGCCGGCCTGGTGCTGCTCTGGCTCGCCCGACGCTCACGCCCTGCGGCGGCCGCCTGAGACAAAAAAATCCCCGCCGTGCAGCGGGGACTTTTTTCGGCCGATAGGGTTTTCAGGATATGGCCTTCACCCGCTCGACTTTACGTCCGCTGACCGATATCAGAATCACACAGCAGGCCAGCGCCGCCATCGCCCCGTATGCACTGAGCACCTGAACCAGGCTGTAACTTTCCGAGAAGCGACCGGCTATCAGTGTAGGAATCGCCGCGCCGGTATAGGACGTTGCATAGATAAGACCCAAGACGTTGGCCCGCTCTTCGAGCGTCACTTTGGATACGATCGAGTTAATACTGCTGCTAAGCAGCGCCCCCTGAGCGATACCCGCACAGACACTGGCGATCAGGAAAGGCACCAGCAACCCCTTGTGCAGCGTCAGAATCAAGGCGCCGATAAACAGGGTAAAAGCCACGATGCCTATGCGCTGCGCATTGGCCACGGACACCCGCCCCGCCAGAGATGCACCTATGGGGCTGGGCGCCATGATTGATGCAAACACCAGAGCCGCAGCCAGCGCGCTGGCTGAATGCAACTGTTCCATCGCCATGGCCGGTCCGAATGCCTGGAAAAAGCCACCCAGCGCCCAGGTCGGGACAAAGACAAACACCCCGATTCTGAATGCCTGACGGGACGGTACCGGTAGCCCGAGCTGAGGCTTCAACGATGATAGAACCCCTGGTTTGCGGGTCATGGTTTCCATGCTGTTGAAACATAGCAGCAGACAGAGCGCGAGAACGCCGAGAATAACGATATAGGGCAGCACACGCGGATCACTGCCGTAATCGACCAGCGTTCCCGAAACGATTCCGCCCAACGTCAGCCCCGTCATGGGACCACAACTGAGCACCGCAGGTGCCAGCCAGGCAGGCCTCTCCGGTGCCGTATCCACGACCCAGGCGGCCAGCGCGGTGGACGCCAGTCCGCAGGAAACGCCCTGCAGAAAACGGCCAACCAGCAGTGGCAGCGCACTATGCACATTCAGAAAAGAGACCGCAGCCACCGCCATCAGCAGCAGGGTTAAAAACGCCGAAATCCTGCGGCCAAAATGGTTCGACAGGCGCCCAAAAAACAGCAGCGACGAAACCGCCCCAACGAAGTAAACCACAGCACTCAGGGACAGGTCGGTGTAACTCAGACCATCCTGTGTCCGATAAAGCCCGTACAGAGGTATTGGCGTTGCAGACGCTGCATAGGTGGCAATCAGCGACACACTGGCCGCAGCAAAAGCCCCTTTTCTACCAAAACGCTTCAATTCGACAACTCCTTATAATCGACTCCAGCCCCATCGCCCCGCTGAAGGCAGAGATGAAATCACGGACAGCATCCGCATAACCAGCATCAAATCGGCAACAAGCACATGCGGACAACAGAAAAGTATGTAAAGGAAGAGCGGCACAGAACCGGAAAGCGACAGCACCGCTTAAACAGCCCGCTCACGCCCGGGAATATCCAGGCCGGCAACAGCAGGTGTATTGGCTAACCAGTCTGCTGTAAAAGGCATCAATTGATAACTCCCTCAAATCCGCAATAAGCCATGAACAGGGCTCATAAGCGGCAGATCACCGCAACAGCCAGCCCGCGCGCCGCACATATAGCTTTACGGAGTTCCAGGGAAGAAGAAACGGGAAACCTGACTCATCCCTGCCGGCGCTCGAGTCCCGAACCAAACGCACAAACAAAGGGGCACATATCTACGAAGCGCAGAAATCAGAATTTAAGATGAGATTAAAATTTGGAGCGGGAAACTGAACCGGCCGGCGCTCCGATCGCGAGCCCAACGAATAACAAGCGGAGTCGCCCATCTACGTTAGCGTACGATTAGAGTTTACTGAGGATATAAAATCTGGAGCGGGAAACGAGACTCGAACTCGCGACCCCAACCTTGGCAAGGTTGTGCTCTACCAACTGAGCTATTCCCGCTTGTAGATCCAAACGCCAGAGAGCGTTTGAAATGGCGTCCCATAGGGGGTTCGAACCCCTGTTACCGCCGTGAAAGGGCGGTGTCCTAGGCCACTAGACGAATGGGACGCAGCCTGGAAAACGATACCGGTCAAATTTTGGAGCGGGAAACGAGACTCGAACTCGCGACCCCGACCTTGGCAAGGTCGTGCTCTACCAACTGAGCTATTCCCGCAATGGCGTCCCATAGGGGGTTCGAACCCCTGTTACCGCCGTGAAAGGGCGGTGTCCTAGGCCACTAGACGAATGGGACGTGACCGTTACGCTTTCGCGTTCCTCGTTGAGGAGGCGCAAATAATACGTAGACCCCCGCCCCTCGTCAACACCCGATTCACATTTTTTTCATTTATTTCGTATCAACCACTCCAGGCTAAGCTCTTGATCTAAAACTGATTAAATTTCAACCAGCGCACTCACCCCCTGAGAGATTCACAACAAAACCCTGAGCAAATATGACACAGACAAGCTTCAGCCTGGCCACACCGGCGGCGACAGGTTACGGGACTTACAAACCAACGCAGCGATGAATCCCCCACCGCTCGCAAGAAGCCGAACCAACCCAGCCAGCAAAGCTCGACCCGGAAAATGCTTACACAGTTCAAAAACCAAAGAGGAAAACCTGGCCGGGCAGACGGCACAGCGGTTAGGTGACCAACACGAAACTATCGATCGATTACTGCTGGAACTGATGCACTATGGATTTACAAAGATAATACCTGGCCGCGGGAAGCGTGATTCATCCGGCCGGCGCTCCGGCGGCAGGCGCTCCCGTGGCCGACACTCCGGTGGTTGGCGTTCCAGTCGCGGGCCCAACCTATAAAAGGGGGTCGTCTTCCTACAAAACAATGATAATCAAAATTCTGAAGAAATATGTTTGGAGCAGGAAATGTGACTCATCCGGCCGGCGCTCCGGTGGCCGGCATCCCGGCGGCTGGCGCACCAGCCGCGATCGCAACATATAAGAAAGCGGAGTCGCCCATCTACGTTAGCGCACGATTAGAGTTTACTGAGGATATAAAATCTGGAGCGGGAAACGTGACTCAACCGGCTGGCGCCCCAGTCGCGAACCCAATATATAAAAAGCGGGTCGCCTATCTACGTTAGCGCAGCATTTGAGTTTACTAGGAAAGAAAATCTGGAGCGGGAAATGTGACTGAACCGGTCGGCGCTCCGATCGCGAGCCCAACGAATAACAAGCGGGGTCGCCTATCTACGGAGTATTGTGATTGAAGCTAACTAAGAAAAGAATTTTGGAGCGGGAAACGAGACTCGAACTCGCGACCCCAACCTTGGCAAGGTTGTGCTCTACCAACTGAGCTATTCCCGCTTGTAGATCCAAACGCCAGAGAGCGTTTGAAATGGCGTCCCATAGGGGGTTCGAACCCCTGTTACCGCCGTGAAAGGGCGGTGTCCTAGGCCACTAGACGAATGGGACGCTTAGGACGTTTCCCGCATCAGCGGGAAGCGGCGTGAATATTAATGACGTGACCGGGGTGGGTCAAGGCTTTTTTCATCTTTTTACTATAGAATCAGTTACTTCAGTGAGCAGTAACCCAGAGGCGACAGCATGAGCCCGACACAGATAGGCATTCTTATACTCGGTGGCATCGTTGTTCTCGCCGTCACTGCCTATATCGTGCAGACCATCGAAACCCAGCGCCGGGAACGTCGTCTAAAGTTACTTGCGCTGCGCGATCAGATCCGCCGTGCCGACCATCTGCTCACTAGCCTGCCGGCTTTCTATATTTCTCCGGATATCCGTACCGTACTGATCAAGTATATGGAGCGGCGCTGGCATCAGATGCTGGAGCTCGAACGCAACGCCGCCTACCAGCAGGAGTTGCAGAGACTCACCCAGAGAGCTTCTGAGCCGTTTGAACCGGGACAGTACCCGTCCGGATCACTGACCCACTCCCCCGACCGGAACATGGCCAGAAGCACCCGGGCACTGCTCAGGGAACTGGCCCAGTTCCTGACCGAGCTGCAAAAGCAGAACCTGTTTTCGAAAGGCGCGTTGCAGCAGATGGTTAGACATATCAAGCAGAGCTATACCCGTCTCACCATCGAGCTGGAGATCATGGATGCCCAGCAGACCGAGCAGGTTGCCGGCCCCCAGGTGGCACTGCATGCCTATCGCAGCGCTCTGACCAGGCTGCAGAACTTCAACGACGCCTACCAGATCGACGTGCAGATCTTCGCCCTGACACGCAAGGTCGAGGAGTGTCAGCAGGTGGCGGACGAGTATCGGGAGAAAGAGGAAGAGGAACGGCGCCGGATCGACGCCGCCGAGAAGGAGCGGGAGCAGCGCGAACGCTATCGCTGAGCCGCCCCTTCCACCATCAGATATTCAGGCCACCCGATCAGGACGGGGCAAGCAGCTTCATTTTCAGCGTAACGTTGTTGCGGGAGTCAGCGTTGTGCAGCACCTCCTCTTCCGAAATCTTGCCGGCGCTGTATAGCTCCAGCAGGTTTTCGTCAAAGCTATGGGTGTGCGGATCGCTGCTCTGCTCCATCGCTTCGCGGATCTCCTTGAAGTCTCCGCGTCCTATCAGCTCCGAGATGTAAGGCGTATTGATCAGCACCTCGGTGGCGGGAAGAAACTTTTTGTTCACATCACGGACCAGACGCTGGGACACGATCGCCTTCAGGTTCTGTGACAGGTCCTGAGCGATCTTCTTGAGCTCGCTATCAAGGAAGAAGTTGGCGATATGCTCAATGGCCTGAACGGAGTTATTGGCATGCAGCGTCGACAGGCAGAGGTGGCCCGTTTCCGAGTAACGGATCGCCTGCTCCATGGTCTGACGATCACGGATCTCACCAATCAGTATCACATCCGGCGCTTCTCGCAGCCCGTTCATCAGGGCGTTTTCATAGCACAGCGTATCGACCCCGACCTCGCGCTGGTTGATCAGCGAGCGCTTGTTGGTGTGCATGAATTCTATCGGGTCTTCTATGGTCAGAATGTGACCGGTGGCGCGCTGGTTACGGTATTCGATCATCGACGCCAGCGAGGTGGACTTACCCGCACCGGTGGCACCGACAATCAGTACCAGGCCGCTGCGCAGCATCACCAGATCCTGCAGAGACTCCGGCAGGTTCAGTTCCTGCAGTGAAGGAATTTTGTTGCGTACGTAACGGATTACCATCGCCACGTCACCGCGCTGGCGGTAGATATTAACGCGGAAACGTCCCATATCCTTGAGGTTATGGGAGAAGTTCATCTCCATAACCTCGTCAAAGATCTCGCGCTGCTTGTCGGTCATCATCGATTCAGCAAGCTCACGCGTAACGCCGGGCTCGAGGGGCTTGTCCCCTATGGGCCTGAGGACGCCTTCGATCTTGATCTGTACCGGTGAATCGGTACTGAAAAACAGGTCTGACGCCTGTTTTTCGACCATTAGCCGAAGATACTTATTCAGATCGAGCATTCTCCCCTCCTGGTGTAGCCCTGGCATCAATACCTGTTGTTATTGCTGCTCGTTATCCCATAGCGAACGTTTTACATCAAGCGCATGGTCACAGGACTTGGTAGAAAAAGCAGCAATAACGACGATTATCACCAACACAATAATGCGACCCACTCTTCTCCTCCTTAAATCCGGCCTCCAGCGTTCAAGCAATGAGTATACGGCAGGCGGGCGCACAAACCACACCCGCTATGGCGATAAACTGTCCGGTATCAATCGACCAGCCGTCCGTCACGGTAATCCCGCAACGCCTGCTCTATCTCGGCGGAGGTGTTCATCACAAAGGGGCCGTACTGCACGACCGGTTCGCCGATCGGCCTGGCCGCGACCAGCAGCAGCCGAGCGCCCTCGGGGCCTGCCGTGAGACTTACCCGGTCCCCTTCGCCCAGCTCGGTCGCCGCGTTCAGCTCCAGGGCATCGTTGCCCAGTGCAGCCTCGCCTTCAAACAGGTAGATGAACGCGTTGAGATCGGCAGCAACCGGTAGCTCCAGCGCTGCACCGGCAGCCAGGGCAAGATCCACGAACAGCGGCTGGCGGCTGATGCCGGCCACCGGCCCTTCGAGCGTTTTGCCGTCAAACGGGAGACTGCCTGCCACCAGGCGTACCCGGTTGCCCGCAGCGTCCGCTGCCGTCACCACCTCTTCCGGCTCAATGTTCTGGTAGGCCGCCGGCTTCATTTTTTCAGCGGCAGGCAGGTTCACCCAGAGCTGAAATCCGCGCATCAGCCCCTCTTCCTGCTGCGGCATCTCTTCGTGGATTACACCTCGGCCGGCGGTCATCCACTGCACGCCACCGGAGCGCAGCAAACCTTCATTCCCCATGTGGTCACGGTGCAGCATGCGGCCATCGAGCATGTAGGTCACTGTCTCGAATCCACGATGAGGGTGCGCCGGGAAGCCGGCGATATAGTCATCGGCCCTGTCGCTGGAGAAGTTATCCAGCATCAGGAAAGGATCGATCCTCAGGTTCTGATGCTGGCCGATGCTGCGCTTGAGACGCACACCGGCGCCGTCTGAACTGTCCATGCCAGGTATAACGCTGCGTATACTGCGGTTAGTCATGATCCAGCACCTCCCGATGATGGGGCGCATCCAGGTCGAATTCAGGTCCGGTGGGGATAATTCCCGTCGGGTTGATGCCCGGATGACTGCGATAGTAATGGTTACGAATATGCTCGAAGTGGGTGGTCGAGCGGAACGCCGGTCGCTGATAAAGATCGCGCAGGTAGTTGGACAGAGCGGGATAGTCAGCAATTCTGCGCTTGTCACATTTAAAGTGGCTGACGTAGACCGGATCAAAGCGCACCAGCGTGGTGTACAGCCGGATATCGGCTTCGGTCAGCCGCCCGCCAACAAGAAAACGGTGCTGCTGCAGATGAGCTTCCAGGGTATCCAGCGCCTCGAACAGCGCCGCCACCGACTCATCGTAGGCGGCCTGTGAGGTAGCAAACCCGGCCTTGTAGACACCGTTGTTCACGCGATCGTAGATCAGCGCGTTCCAGCGATCGATCTCCTCGCGCAGTGCGACAGGATAGTAATCCCCCGCCTCAGCCCCCTGAGCATCGAATGCGCTGTTCAGCATACGGATGATCTCGGCGGACTCATTGCTGACAATCTGCTCGCCCTGCTTGTCCCAGAGTACCGGGACGGTCACACGGCCACTGGCATCCGGCTTGCTGCGGGTATAGATCTGGTGCATGTACTCGCTGCCATAGAGCTGGTCACCGGTAGCAGCGGGAAAGTCGCTGTCGAATGTCCAGCCGTTTTCCAGCATCAGCGGATGTACAACACTGATATCGATCATCGGCTCCAGCCCCTTGAGCGCGCGCATGATCAACGTGCGATGCGCCCAGGGACAGGCCAGAGACACATATAGATGATAACGGCCAGGCTCGGCGACAAAGCCGCCCTTCCCTGAGGGACCGGCCTCGCCATCGGAGGTAACCCAGTTGCGGAATTTAGCGGTGTCGCGTTCGAAGCGCCCGCCACTGGACTCGGTGTCGTACCACTTGTCTTGCCAACGCCCTTCAATCAGCAGTCCCATGATTACCTCCCGATCTGATCTGTTCGATTTACTGTAACTGCTCGCCCAGCGACTGCTTGGCAGCACTCAGTGCCTGCTGCGCCAGCTCTTCACCCATGGCCAGGCCTTCGGCATAGATAACGCGGGTGTCATTCAGACCGATAAAGCTGAGGAACTGGGTAACGAACGGAATCTGGAAGTCCGCTCCGACATCCTTGTACTGACCGCCACGGGTCGCAAGCAGCAGCACCGGCTTGTCTTCCAGCAGGCCCACGGAGCCCGCTTCGGTGTATTTGAACGTCACACCGGCACGGGCCAGGTGGTCAATCCACGCCTTCATCTGGGACGGAACACCGAAGTTGTACATCGGCACACCGATCACCAGCATGTCGGCCTGGCGAACTTCGTCGATCAGCTGATCGGAAAAATCCACGATCGCCTGCTGCTCGCTGCTGCGCTCGTCCGGCGAGCTGATTAACGCGCCAAAACGCTTGGCATCAAGATGCGGGATCTCATCGGCAAACAGGTCACGGGTTAGCACTTCACCCTGGGGGTTCTTCGCTTTCCAGTCTGCAATCAGCTGCTCTGCCAGCTGGCTGGACTGCCCATGGTCACCGGAAATACTGCTTTTAACGTAAAGAAGCGTTGCCATCTGTACTCTCCTGTCTGTGTTTGTATGAGGCTATTTTCATATCCATATGACTAATTAAAAAGAGGACAAAACTGCTTCTTTTAATCTAATATTTAGATCAATCACTACAGGGGACAGGAATGCAGATTACGCTTGAGCAGTGGCAGACACTGGTGGCGGTCGTCGATGCAGGCGGTTATGCCAAAGCCGCAGAAAAGATGGGCAAGAGCCAGTCGGCGGTCAGTTACGCGATCCAGCGCCTGGAAGAGCGTCTCGGCATCGCCGTGTTCAGAATCGAAGGCCGCAGAGCCGCGCTCACCGAGGCCGGCAGCGCGCTTTACCGCCAGGCCCAGTCACTGCTTGAAAGCGCCCGACTTACCGAAGAGCTGGCCCAGCATTACAGCAGCGGATCAGAAGCACTGATCAGACTGGCTATCGACCTGATTTTTCCCGAACAGCTCACACTCTGCGCCCTGGCCAGGTATGCGGAGGTTTCGCCCTTTGTACGCATAGAACTGCTGGAAACCGCGCTTAGCGGCACGGACGAGGCACTGATCCGTGGCGATGCGGAGATGGTCATCAGCAGCCGGATCCCCCCCGGATTTGTCGGCGACTTTCTGATGCGCATCCGGTTTGTACCGGTGGCCCACCCCGAGCACCCGCTGCACCAGCTGGACCGCACCCTGACCCACGATGACCTGCGTCATTACCGCCAGCTGGTGGTGCGCGACTCCGGCAGCCGCAGTCTGGACGCCGGCTGGCTCGGCGCCGGCCAGCGCTGGACCGTGAGTCATATGAGCACATCGATCCTCTGTGCCTGCTCCGGGCTTGGCTTCTCCTGGTATCCGGAGATCAAGATCGCCAAAGAGCTTGAAAAGGGCCTGCTCAAACCCCTGCCGATGGAAAACGGCAGCGAGCGTTTTGCCGACCTGTTCCTGATCAAGCGGGACGCGCACCTCTCCAGCCCCGGCGTCAAACACCTGGCAGATCTGATCCATACTGCGGTGAAGGAGTTCGAAGCCCGGGGTGGCAACCCCCTGACGCTCTGATTTGCTGCCCGCTGCCTGCGCTCTTGCCTGCGGCTCAGTGCCACTCCTCAGGCAGATTGACGGCCGAGCGTTGAATCAGCGCATCACTGAGCGCGACGATGCGGTCATGCTGATACAGACCGCTGCGCCAGTGCTGAGGAATGGCTTCATAGCCATAAAACGCACCGGCGATCTGGCCGTAGATCGCCCCGGTGGTATCCGCGTCGTCACCCAGGTTGACTGCCATTAATGCGCCTTCGGCGAAGCTGCTGCTCTGGGCAAAGGCCCAGAGGGCGGCCTCCAGCGACTTCACCACATAGCCACTGCCCCGGATAAGCGGCGGCTGTAACTGCAGGAACGAACCCCGCGCCAGCAGCATCATCTCAGCGTCGGTAAAACGGTCGGCACGCGCCTGGACAGCGTCAAACAACGCCTCTTTGTCCATGCCGCGGCTCAGGTGCCAGAGCATCCAGACCAGCAGCTCATTGGCTTCAAGGCAGCGGATATCCGCGTGGGTCAAACGGGAGTGCTCCCGGGCGATTTCCAGCGCCGATTCGAGCTCCTGGTGGTAATACAGTGCCACCGGCGCCAGCCGCATCAGTGCACCGTTACCGGCGGAGTCGAACGACTCCTCGCCGGCAAAGGCCTCACCGGTGCGCTCAAAGCGCGTCAGTGCGGCGCGGGTACGATTCCCGATATCAAAACAGCGCCCCGTGGATGACAGGTAACCCTGCCTGAACCAGCGGGTGAAGCGCTCCATCTGATCCCTCGGATCAAAGCCGTTTTGCAGACAGAGACTGACACCGGAGCAGAGCGCCATGCTGGTATCGTCGGTCCAGTAGCCCGCCGGCAGGTTGTGCGGCCCACCGGTGCGGTAATCACTGACCGGCTCAAACGCCCCCGGCATCATGAACTCCACCGGCGCACCCAGGGCATCGCCCACGGCCAGCCCCACAAGCATGCCTCTGAGGTTGGTGTATAAAGAATCCATCTATCCTCCCTGACAGGGTTTAAGGCTATACCGGCCTGTTTTAATCCGGTTTGCTCTGATCCGGCCTGGCTGACTGGGCCGCCGGCACTGCCCCGTCGGGCTGCTTGGCAGGCGCCGCGTACCAGTCTTCCGGCCGAACCAGCTTGGGTTCATCCGGATCCGCACGGTAAGAAGGCGTCATGATCGCCACGCCGTACTCGTTGAAGACATCCAGAATATTGCGATGCAACTCGGCATAGCGGTGCGGCAGGTGCGAAGGCGCCGCCACATAGACATTGAGCTGATAATCGATGCCGTAGTCCCCCAGGTTCTGCACGAGCACAAAGGGTGCCGGCGTGGTTTTGATACTGCGGGTTCGGCTGGCCGCCTCCTTCAGCATCGCTTCGACCTGCCGCCAGGGGGTTTCGTAGCCGATCCCCACCTTGGTGTGAATCAACAAACCATCTTCCTGGGCGGGACGGCTCAGGTTGATCACCGAACTGTTAAGCAGTTGCGAATTCGGCAGGATCACCTCCTCATTATGAAAGGTCCGCAGATGGGTCACCAGCAGCCGCATATCTTCAACCACGCCGGTATGCTCCCCCACCTTGATCATATCGCCAATCTTGAACGCCCGGCGGTAGGTGATGGCATAGCCAGCCACCACACTCGCTACCGCCGAGGACGCGCCCAGGGACACCATCACCCCCAGAAAGATCGACAACCCCTGGAAGGCAGCACTGCCGGACCCCGGAATATAGGGGTAGGCCAGCACGGCGGCGAGAACAATCACGAAGAAGCGGACCAGCTTGAAGGTGGACGGGGCCCACTCAGGTTCAAACCCCTGCAGCACGACCCGCTTTTTCTCGACGCCGATAAAGAACAGGTGCATCAGTTTTATCGAGTAACGGGTCAGCGTGATCAGAATAATCAGAAACACCAGGGACGGCAGATACTCCAGAATCGACAGGAAGATCTGCCGTAACGGTTCGATCAGCCAGTCCAGCAGCACATTGGACGCCGCCCGGGTCCAGGGAAACTGGGCGAGGACAAACTCCAGCCCGGCATAGACGATCACGAACACCAGGACCCAGCTAAGCAGCTTGTTGCTGCGCGTCAGCACCTGCCAGATATTCTCGGCTCGAAGGATCTCGAAACTTTCGATCCTGAGCCCCTGCAAGCGTTCCTTGAAACGCGCTTCCAGGTACAGGTGCCACTTGCGAAACACCCAGACCGACAGCCAGATACTCAGCACACATAAAACCAGCACAGCGGCAGATTTCAGCGTCGCCAGCAACAGGTAGTCACTGCTGCGCTGCATCTGGTACTGCTGCAGCGCGGTTTTTAATCGGCCAACGACAATCTCTGCCAGTTCAAAGGGGGCAACACCTTCAGCTGAGGCATCGACGGGATAGAGCGCCACTATGCGCCTGTCTCCCACGTAGATATCGAGGTGTTCGTCCACCTCGCGGAGGATGACCGTTTCGGCTTCCAGATCGACGGCCGCGGCAGCCGCCCTGATTCGCTCGGCGATGAGAGCCGCGCGCTCCTGAGCAGGATAGGAGGCCGTACCGGCAACGTTAAACAAGGGTTCACCGTCAACAACCACAGCCACACTATGGACCCGGCTTATCTCATCCGGAGCCGTTTCAGCGTACAGGGAGCCGCTGCCAAACAGCGACAACAGAATCCAAACCAGAGCGAGAGCCCTGATGTTCACGAAACCAGGTGTTGCTTGCCGTTTGCGCATGGCCATTTTCCCCTTCCGAGAGGCACGCCAGTTGGACAATTCCTTATATCACTTGCGAGTAGAGTCGGTATAGAAATCATCCGGCGCGCTTCGGGCGGCCCTACACCACTGCCCCTCTCTGCCACCCCGGCACACGCTCGCCAACAACCCGGTACGCAATTAATTTAAAACAGGTTAAGATCGAAGCGCATTGCCCGATCAGAGTATCCTATGCAGCAGATCAAAAGCTTTAGACGGGTTCGCAGAGCCACCTTCGTACTGTTGGTTGTCTGTGCGATGACAATTACCGGATTGCTCGGCTACAGCTTCGTACATGAACAGGAAACGGCGCGAAAGTATCAGGATATTTCTGCATCCATCGTGACCACCGTTGTCGATCAACAGCTGCGTGAAACCGCCGCGGCACTGGCGACGCTAGAGGGCCTCGACCGCAACCGGGACAACCTCTCCCAAACCGAACTCCAGGCCCAGATCGCCAGTACCAAAAGTCTGGTATCAGGCATCGACAACCTGCTTCTGTTTGACGCAAACGGCACGGTTACCGGTGCCACTGTCGATAAACTCGTCGGCGGAAACTTCGCTTTTCGTGACTACTTTCAGGCCGCCATTGAAGCCCCGAAAGGCCAGCTGATTCTGTCACCGCCGTTTCAATCCAGTTTGGATAACAACTGGAAATTCACCCTCTCCCGTGCCCTGTATGCCGCCAATGGCGAGCTCAGTGGTGTGGCTGCAGCCTCTTTCGACACATCGCTACTGACCAGGCTGATCGGGCTGCAGCTCGGCGATGAAAGCAACCACGGCGCCAGCGTTATCCTGATACACGCCGGGGGGATGCCGATACTGAGAGTTCCGCTGAATACAGGCTTTACCAGAGAAAACCTCATCCTGCCCGACTCGCCATTGTCCGCTCATATCGCCTCGGGGCAGCTTCAAAGTCTCACTGAGGGCCGTATCAGCAGCCAGGGTTCTGAAGCACTACTCGATCTGCGCACCGTCGCCCCCACGGGGCTTTACCTGAATGCTCCACTGATCGTCGTCTCCGCTTATGCCAAGAACGCCGCCTATAGCGAATGGCAACTACTGTCTCTGCTGGTTATCGGCGCTTACCTGCTGCTTGCCCTGGGGATCATTTTTCTGCTGCGCAACGAAGAGAGCCACCTGATCCACGAACGCGATATACGTCAGAAGCTGGAAACCCAGAGTCGCCGGCTAAGCAGCATTATCGAGGGTACCAACGTGGGTACCTGGGAGTGGAATGTGCAGACCGGCGAGGTCGTATTCAATGAACGCTGGGCGGAGATTATTGGCTACCGCCTCGACGATCTGGGGCCGCTGAGCATCGAAACCTGGATGAGCTACGCCCATCCTGAGGATCTCGACAAGTCAGGCCAGCTGCTTGAGCGCCACTTCAGGGGCGAACTGCCCTACTACGAATGCGAAGCACGTATGCGGCACAAGAATGGACAGTGGATCTGGGTACTGGACCGCGGCAAAGTCGCCGTCTGGACGGAAGATGGAAAACCGCTCTGGATGTACGGTACCCACCAGGAGATCACCGAACGCAAACTGGCCGAAGAGCACACCAGCCAGCTGGCCTATTTCGACAGTCTCACCGAGCTGCCCAACCGTCGCTTGCTGCATGAGCGCCTGGACCAGGCGCTGATTCAGGCCCGCCGCAACGAGCGTACGCTGGCATTGATGTTCCTGGACCTGGATAACTTCAAGCCGGTCAACGATAACTACGGCCACCAGATGGGGGATCGGCTGCTGGTTGAGGTCGCCGCACGGCTGAGAGGATGCGTGCGAGCCAGCGATACCGTCGGCCGCACCGGTGGCGACGAGTTTGTTATTCTGCTGCCGGAAATAGCAGACGCGGAAGATGCCGAGAAAGTGGCGCAGAAGATCCTGGCCACCCTGCAGCAGCCGATCGCATTGAGCGAGACGATTAATGTGCAAACACCGCCGAGTATCGGCATTTCAATCTGCATCAATGGCGCTAACGACGGCCCAAGCCTGATGGAGCAGGCGGATCAGGCGATGTACGCGGCCAAACGCGCGGGCCGCAACTGTTATCGCCTTTATCAGCCGGTCGAGGCAACGTCATCCCTGACAGGAAAAACGTTGCCCGGCCGACTGGCCTGATCAGAGCCGCTCGAAAATAACAGCGATACCCTGCCCGCCACCGATGCACATGGTCACCAGCGCATAGCGCCCCTCGATGCGGTGTAGCTCATAGATCGCCTTGGTGGCGATAAACGCCCCGGAACAACCGATCGGGTGACCCAGCGCGATGGCCCCGCCATTGGGATTGGTTTTTTCCATATCCAGCCCCAGCCCCTTGGCCACGGCCAGCGCCTGGGCGGCAAACGCCTCGTTGGACTCGATCACATCCATCTGATCCAGGGTCAGCCCGGCCTTCTCCAGCGCCTTTTTCGACGCCGGAATCGGCCCCTCACCCATGATATGGTTGGCCACGCCCGCAACCGCATAGGACACCAGCCGCGCCACCGGGGTCTGACCGGCCGCACCCGCCTGTTCAGCCGATGCCAGCACCATGAAGGCGGCGCCATCGTTGATACCCGAGGCGTTGCCAGCCGTGACGGTGCCCTCTTTCTTGAACGCTGGCTTCATCTTCGCCAGGCTTTCCGCCGTGGTGCCCGGTTTAACATGCTCATCGGTATCGACAACTATTGCGCCCTTGCGGGTCTGCAGGGTGACCGGCACGATCTGGGATTTGAAGCGCCCCTCCTCGATGGCGAGCGCCGCACGGCGGTGTGACTCAGCGGCCAGCGCGTCCTGCTCCTCACGGGTGATCGACCACTTTTCCGCCAGGTTCTCGGCGGTGATCCCCATGTGTCCGGCGCCAAAGGGATCGCTCAGGGTGGCGACCATCATATCGATCAGGGTGGTATCCCCCATCCGCGCGCCGCTGCGCATGGCCGGTGACAGGTAGCCGGCCCGTGACATCACCTCAACGCCGCCGCCGATACCGTAATCGCAGTCACCGAGCATGATGTTCTGTGCCGTGGAAACGATCGCCTGCAACCCGGAGCTGCACAGACGGTTTACCGCCATGGCGACGGAGTCCATCGGCAACCCGGCCTGAATGGAAGCCACCCGCGCCACATAGGCAAAACGCGAATCGGTCGGGATACAGTGCCCGACAGTCACATAATTGATCAGCTCTGGGTCCACACTGGAGCGCGTCACCGCCTCCTGCATCACCTGTCCAGCCAGTTCAGCCGGTTCGATTCCGCTCAAGCCGCCACCAAAGCTACCCACTGCCGAGCGCACCGCGCTCAAAACCACTACATCTCTAGCCATCGCGCCCAATCCCCTGTTTATTATTTATTCAAGTCTTCGAGCATAGCACCCGCATACAAAGTCGGGGGATTAGCCGTTAGTCCTGTCTCCCATGCGGCTCAGCTTCTGATACAGCGATGCCCGGGAAATGCCCAGCAGACGTGCTGCTTCAGAACGGTTGCCCCCCGTCTGCAGCAGTGCGTCCTGGATCGCTTCCCGCTCGGCGATTCTCAGGCGATCTCTGAGACTCAGAGAGCCCCCGCTTTCAGCAACCAGCGCCTGTACTGGCACAGGCGCTGGCCCGGGCGTTTTCCTGGCCGCTGATACCGCCGGCAGCAGCGTTAACAGCGCGCCCTCGTCAAGATAACTGGCGTTTTCGTTCAGTATGCAGGCGCGCTCCAGCACGTTATAAAGTTCGCGCACGTTACCCGGCCAGTCATAACCGCTGAGCAAGGCGATGGCTCCGGGCGTCAGCGTTTTGGTGACCATGCCCAGGCGCACGCTGCATTCGTCGAGAATGCGCTCACTGAGCGCCTCCAGGTCATCTAGGCGCTCGCGCAGTGCCGGCAGGTGGATCGGCATGGCACTGATGCGGTAGTAAAGGTCGGCACGAAACTCCCCTGTTTCCACCATCTCCTGCAGGTCACGGCTGGTAGCCGCGACGATACGCACATCGGTATGCTGCACCTGGTTGGAGCCGACCCGCTCATATTCCCGCTCCTGCAGCACGCGCAGCAGTTTGGACTGGAGCGCCAGCGGCATGTCCCCGATCTCATCGAGAAACAGGGTGCCATCCTCGGCGATCTCCAGTTTGCCGGCGCGCCCCTCTTTCTTCGCACCGGTAAACGCTCCCGGCGCCACACCGAAAAACTCCGCCTCAATCAGGGTTTCCGGAATAGCGGCCACATTGATCGAGACAAAGGGCTTGTCAGCGCGCAGGGAAAGACCGTGCAAGGCATGGGCGAACAGCTCTTTGCCGGTGCCTGTCTCCCCGGTCAACAACACCGACACATCGAAGCGGGCGGTCTGGCGGATCTGCTCTTTGACCTGTCGCATGGCGCTGCTCTGACCGGCGATCTGGGATAACTGGTAGCGTGCACTGCGACTGTCTCTGAAGCGACCGGCATTGCGTACCTCCCGCTGCAGCAGGTTGTACTTCTCCAGCAGCGGTTTCATGCCGGAGCGGCTATCCGTCGCCACAAAGCCGAACGCCCCCTCGATCTCCCCCGCTTCGTTATGCAGCGGAATAACACTGACCAGCACCCACTGGTTACGGATCGACAGCATATCCAGCATCACCGGCTCCCCGGTGGCGAGCACCTGGGGCATGTAGCTACCGGGAATCACATCGGTGATGTGTTTGCCCAGCGGCGACTCGGTGAGGCCGAGAAACTGGTAATAGTCGTCGCTGATCCAGTTGACGATGCCATGGCGGTCCACGGCGATGGTGTCCTGATAGAAGGTCTCGAAGGAGCGCTGCAGAAAAGAGAGAAAGCGTTCGCGTACCGCTTCCGATGCAAAGCGAGTCGTCGACATGGTCTGTGGCTCAATTTTGTTATTAGGCAGTTGTACTGATTTATAGACAGGTACCGTCCATAAAACTAGACACACTGTCTAAAAATCTAAACATCAAAATCCAGCCTCTTTCCTTATTAAAATTATTATCATTTAAAAACAATGTATTAGAAAACTTGGCAAACCTCCTGCTTTGAATGAGCTATACATAAAGCCAAATGATCACCCACAAAAATAATTACGGGATCAACATGGAACAGCCTCTCTGGACGCCTTCAGATACACGCGTAACCTCTACCCGACTCTGGGATTTCATCCAGAGCGTCAATCACGACTATCAGCTCTCTATTAACAGCTATGAAGAACTCTGGCAGTGGAGCATCGACCATGCCGAGCTGTTTTGGAGCCAGGTCTGGAGCTACACCGGTATCGTTTCCAGCTGGCAGAGCGACGTCACCCTGGCCGATGGCGACCGCATGCCTGGGGCCCGCTGGTTTCCTGAAGCCCGCCTCAACTTCGCAGAGAACCTGCTGCGCTGGCACGATGATCATCCCGCTATCGTTTTCTGCGGCGAAGATGGTCGTCGCAGCGAACTGAGCCACGCCGAACTCTATCAGCGCGTCGCCGCCCTGGCCGTGAGCCTCAGGCGCCAGGGCATCAAGGCCGGCGATACCTGCGCCGGCTTTATGCCCAACGTACCGGAAACGATCATCGCCATGCTGGCCACCACCTCCATCGGCGCTATCTGGAGCTCCTGCTCACCGGATTTTGGCATCAACGGCGTGGTCGACCGCTTCGGCCAGGTGAAGCCGAAGGTGCTGTTCACCACCGATGGTTATATCTACAACGGCAAACGCCTGGACTCCCTGGCGAAGGTCGCCGGCATCGTCCGCGAGATCGACTCCATCGAGCAACTGGTGGTGATCCCCTTCCTCGATGAAGAGCCGGATATCTCTGCAATAGACGGCGCGGAACTGCTCGATAACTACTCGGACCCCAGCGTCACCGAGATCGACTTCGAGCAGCTGCCGTTTGATCACCCGCTTTACGTAATGTACTCCTCCGGCACCACCGGGGTGCCCAAGTGCATCGTCCACAGCGCCGGCGGTACGCTGATCCAGCATCTGAAAGAGCAGGTGCTGCACACCGATATCGGCCGCGACGACCGCTTCTTCTACTACACCACCTGTGGCTGGATGATGTGGAACTGGATGGTCTCCGGCCTTGCCACCGGCTGCACCCTGGTGCTGTTCGACGGCTCCCCTTTTGCGCCAAAACCCGCCGTGCTCTGGGATATGGCGGAGCAGGAAAAGATCAGTGTCTTCGGCACCAGCGCCAAGTACCTGGCCGCCTTGGAGAAAGCCGACGTCAAGCCGCGCGACAGTCACGACCTTACTGCGCTTAAGGCGGTGCTCTCCACCGGCTCGCCGCTGTCCCACGAAAGCTTCGAGTACGTCTACCGCGATATCAAGGCGGACCTGCAGCTGTCATCTATTTCCGGCGGTACCGATATCGTCTCCTGCTTTGCCCTGGGCTGTCCGATCCTGCCGGTCTGGGCCGGCGAGCTGCAGTGCCGGGGACTCGGCATGGCGGTGGATATCTTCGACGACGAGGGCCGCCCCCTGCGTGAAGAGAAGGGCGAACTGGTCTGCACCCGACCCTTCCCGAGCATGCCGATCCGGTTCTGGAACGACCCGGACGGCCAGCGTTTCCACGATGCCTACTTCGCCCAGTTCGACAACATCTGGGCCCACGGTGACTACGGCGAGATCACCCAACACGGCGGGGTGATTATTCATGGCCGTTCAGACGCCGTGCTTAACCCCGGCGGCGTGCGCATCGGCACCGCCGAGATCTACCGTCAGGTGGAAAAGGTCGAGGAGGTCCTCGAAAGCCTCTGCATCGGTCAGCCCTGGCAGGACGATGTGCGGGTGGTGCTGTTCGTGCGTCTGCGCGAGGGGATCACGCTGGACGAGGCGCTGATCAAGCAGATCAAAACCACCATCCGCGCCAATACCACGCCTAGACATGTACCCGCGGTGATCGTCCAGGTGGCCGATATTCCACGCACCATCAGCGGCAAGATCGTTGAGCTGGCCGTGCGCCAGGTGGTGATGGGCCAGAGCGTCAAGAACAAGGATGCCCTGGCCAACCCAGAGGCACTGGAACTTTATAAAGACCTGCCCGAGCTGCAGGCCTGAAAACGATAAAAATAACGAGGTGTTAACAATGAGTGTGCGCAAACTGGCACTGGTTACCGGCTCCACCAGCGGCATCGGCCTGGCGATCGCGGAGGTCTTCGCCCGCAACGGGATTGAAGTCATCCTGCACGGGCTGGAATCCCTCAAGGAGGGCGAGGCGATCGCCGCGCGTTTCGATAGTGAATTTGGTCACCGCCCTTACTATTTTCAGTGCGACATCAGCCAGCCGGAAGCGATCGAAAGCCTGATGGAGCGGATCAACCGAGAGGTGGGCCAGCCCACCGTGATCGTCAACAATGCCGGGATCCAGTTCACCGCGCCGGTGCAGGATTTCCCGCCGGAAAAATGGGACCAGATCATCGCCATCAACCTGAGCGCCGCCTTCCATATCACCCGTCTGGCGCTGCCGGGAATGCTGGAGCAGGGCTGGGGACGGATTATCAATATCTCCTCCGTTCATGGCCTGGTGGCCTCACCGAACAAGGCCGCCTACTGTGCCGCCAAGCACGGCCTGGTAGGTTTCACCCGCGTCACCGCCATGGAAACCGCTGACAAGGGCATCACCGCCAACTGCATCTGCCCCGGCTGGGCCGACACGCCACTGCTGGTGGATCAGGTCAAGGGGTTCGCAGAAGAGAACAACACCAGCTTTGAAGAAGCTAAAAAGGGCCTGATCAACGCCAAGGCACCCTACCCCGAATTTGTGGCGCCCTCGGAGATCGGCGAACTGGCGCTGTTTCTCTGCTCCGATGCAGCGCGGGCGATCACCGGCACCGCCATGCCGATCGACGGCGGCTGGACCGCACACTGAACCCCAAAGGTCGGCGGGAAAGCCGGCCATTTAACAGCAGTAACCTCAAACCAAGCGATAAAAATAAAAGGGTTAAACCAGATGAAGAAGACACTACAGGCAAGCGTACTGGGACTTTCAATCGCCGCATCCGGCACCGCCATGGCCGAGTTCGACAAGATCCGCTGGCAGGTACCGATGGGCTTCCCCTCCACGCTGATAGCCCTCGGCGACACCATGCCGGCTGTCTCCGAAATGCTCAAGGAGATGTCGGGCGGGCGTGTCACCCTGCAGACGTTCGAGCCGGGCAAGCTGATTCCTGCCCTGGGCGTATTCGAAAACGTCAGTAACGGCAACATTCCGGCCGGCTACTCCTGGATGGGTTACGAATGGGGCCAGGTGCCGGCAGCGGCGCTGTTCGGCGCTACCCCCTTTGGCCTGGAGTCCCAGGAGTTTCTCGCCTGGATGTATCACCAGGGCGGTGACGAGCTGCTGAAAGAGGTGTTCCAGCCCTACAATGTCTACCCCATTCTGTGCGGCACCATCTCACCGGAAGCAGCTGGCTGGTTCCGTCAGGAGATGGACAGCCTGGATAAGTTCAAGGGCCTGAAATTCCGTGCCGCCGGTGTCGGCGGTGAGATCATGTCCGAGTTCGGCATGTCCGTGACCCTGCTGCCGGGCGGCGAGCTCTACCAGGCACTGGAAACCGGCGTACTGGATGCCACCGAGTTCTCCCTGCCGGTGGTGGACGAGCAGCTCGGCTTCTACCAGGTGGCCAAACACTACTACCTGCCCGGCTGGCACCAGCCCTCCACCAACCAGTACCTCTATATCAACCTGGATGAGTGGAATGGCCTGAACGGCCAGACCCAGGCGCTGATCGAGAACACCTGTAAGGCGGCCAATACCGTGGCGCTGGCCAAGGCGGAAGCGCTGCAGGGCGCGGTACTGAAGAAGTTCGAGGATCAGGGCGTACAGCTGCACCAGTACAGCCCGGAGATTCTCAATGCCTTCAAGGAAGCCACCGACCGTGTCATGGCGCGTCGTTCCGAGTCTGACGAGATGTTCGGCAAGGTGTACTCCTCCATGAAAGCGTTCCAGAAAGAACACGGCGTATGGAAGAAGTACGGCTACCTGCCGCGTGATTTCGGTATGGAAGAGTAAATAAAACCCCAGGATTGACGGATATTCGCTATGGCTGAATATGACGTGGATCTGGATCGCATCGAGGAGAGCGTCCCCCACGGGGTGACGCTCTCCTACCCCCGCACTGCGATCTCCGATCTGTTGGAAGGCATTGTCGGCTTCTTTGGCCGCTACAGCGCGGGCATCTGGGTCATCCTGATGCTGCTGATCGTCGGCAATGTGATCATGCGCTACGCCCTGGGCACGAACTTCGTGGCTCTGGAAGAGCTGCAGTGGCACCTGTTCGCTGTCGGCTTCATGGTGGCACTGTCCTACTGCTTTACCCAGGACGACCACGTTCGCGTGGATGTGGCCGCCGAGCTGCTCGGCCCACGCAAACGCGCCGTGATCGAGCTGTTTGGCATCGCCGTTTTCTTTATCCCGTTTTGCGGTTTCATCCTCTACTACGCCTGGCCGTTCGTGGAACGCTCCTGGCAGATGGGAGAGGTCTCGGCTGCACCCGGCGGGCTACCGATGCGCTGGCTGATCAAGTCGGTGATTCTGCTCGCGTTCACACTGATGATTCTGGCCGCTGTGGGCCGTTTCTTCAGAGTCCTCTCTTTCCTCTGCGGCTGGCCCAAGCCCCGCGGCGATAACAACAAACAATAAACGCAATGACCTGCTGCCAAGAGGAGCCTTGAGTGTTTGCTACCAATGAACTGATCGTGATCGCCATGCTGGTCACGTTCATCCTGTTGATCTTTACCGGTTACCCGGTGGCCTGGATCCTGGCCGGCGTATCCGTGGTGTTCAGCGTCGGCTCGATCATCGCCTACGAGTACTTCGACGTGGATACCTATTTCCTCACCGACTGGCGCATTTTCGGCGTCATGGTACAGCGCGTCTACGCACAGATGTCGAACTGGGTGCTGGTGGCCCTGCCCATGTTCATATTCATGGGGCTGATGCTGGACCGCTCCGGTGTAGCGGAAAAGCTGATGCGTAACTTCGTCAACCTGTTCGGTCGCTTCCGCGGCGGACTGGGCGTGGCGGTGGTGCTGATCGGTATTCTGCTGGCGGCGTCCACCGGTATCGTCGGTGCCTCCGTGGTACTGCTGGCGATGCTGTCACTGCCGGTGATGCTGCAGCAGAAATACTCCAAGGCGTTCGCCTGCGGCATCGTCGCCTCATCCGGCACCCTGGGGATACTGATTCCGCCCAGCATCATGCTGATCATCATGGCGGACCAGCTGTCGCTGGCTGTCGGTGACCTGTTCATGGGCGCACTGATCCCCGGCGTGATGCTCGGCGTGATGTACATGGTCTATGTGGTGGCGATCTCTTTCCTGATGCCCTCGATCACCAGCGCCAATGAAGATCTGCCGCCGGTCAACGCGAAGATGATTATCGATACCCTGAAAGCGGTGGTCCCCTCGCTGGGCCTGATCCTCGCTGTGCTCGGCTCGATCTTCTTCGGTATCGCAACACCGACGGAAGCCGCCGGCGTCGGCGCGCTGGGCGCCACCCTGCTGGCATGGATGAACGGCAATCTGAGTATGGCGGTACTCAAGGATGTGAGTATCAAAACCAGCCTGACCACCGCCTTCGTATTCGGTATTTTCCTCGGCGCCACCGCCTTTGCCGTAGTGCTGCGCTCGCTGGGCGGCGATGAGTTTATCGCCGGCCTGCTGAACGCGATCCCCCTGTCTCCGGGCGGAATTGTCGCGGTGATCCTGCTGATCGCCTTTATCGCCGGCTTCTTCCTCGACTGGCTGGAGATCAGCCTGATCCTGCTGCCGCTGGTAGGTCCGGTCGTTGCAGGGCTCGGCTTTGACCTGACCTGGTTCGTGGTGCTGTTCGCGCTGGCGTTACAGACCTCCTTCCTGACACCACCGGTGGGCTTCTCGCTGTTCTACCTCAAGGGTGTAGCACCGCCGGAGATAACCACTATGGATATCTACAAGGGCGTGATCCCGTTTATCCTGATCCAGCTCACCGCGGTGTTGATGGTGTTCTGGTGGCAGGATCTGGTGCTCTGGCTGCCGGAGGTTCGCTATGGGACTGGATAAGTCCACCTTTTAACGCAACGTCTTTACTGCTCACTCGCGGGCGTCTCCATTCTGGAGGCGCCCGTTTTTTGCTTTTTCCATTTCGCTGCGAAACCCGGCAAAGGCGCGCTTAAGATCAAACTGGCTAAACGCACCCCGGATCCCCTTCTGCGCAGCCGAGCATCGCAGACTGAAAGAGAGACAAGGGAAAGGCTGTTTGCGCGACGCAGGAGCGACTGATTTTTTAAAAGAAAGCCTTTCCCGCTCTTTCAGACGAGAAGCACAGGGAAGTCGGCATAGCCGACCTAGCCAAGGGGCTGCTTGGGATTGTTAAGGTACTTGTCCGCACAAATACCTTAACTCGCCTGCAGGCGAAACCTGCATGGAGCAGTGCTCAATATTGATGGTATGGGCTTTAGCACGATCAAAACCGGTAAAATCCATTCCTCATTGCACGATCCTCCCAATAGACCACACTCTAAAGACCGGGCACACTGACAATGCCCATCAGCAGAGGATAACCCGCCAGCATGAAGCAGGGATCGGCATCAACCTGGACCGGTATCTCGGCCACCCGCTACTATCTCGCCCGGCTCAGGGAAGCGCTCTGGTTCCGACCGCTGGTCAGCTGCCTGCTGTCGATCGCCGCGGCCTTTATCGCCAACCTGGCCGAACATATCCCGCTGACCCAATCCCTGCCGGATATCAGCGCCGAGTCGGTCGAAAAACTGCTTACCACCATCGCCAGCAGCATGCTGGCCATCGCCGTATTCGCCGTCGGCTCCATGCTGTCGGCCTATGCCTCGGCCAGCAGCGCCGCCACGCCGCGCTCTTTCGCTTTAGTGGTCAGTGACGACGTATCCCAGAATGCGCTATCCACCTTTATCGGCGCCTTTATCTTCAGCATCGTCGCCCTGGTGGCACTGCTGAACGACTTCTACACCCAGGGCGGGCGCTTTCTGCTGTTTCTGCTGACGCTGTTTGTGTTCGCCCTGGTGATTCTCAGTTTTGTGCGCTGGGTCGACCGTATCGCCCGTTTGGGCCGGCTCGGGAACACCGTGGAAAAGGTGGAAAACGCCACCGAAACCGCCATGAAACGGCATATCTATTTCTGCCGCAAAAGCACCACCCGCCCCGAGGACAAGGGCGAGGCGGTCCTCTCCAACCGCGTGGGATACGTACAGCATATCGATTTTACCAAGCTGCAGTGCCTGGCCGAGGAAATGGAGCTTCGCATCAGTATCGATATGCTGCCCGGCTCGCTTGGCACGCCGGACCGGCCGCTGGTGTTTATCAACGGTGATTGTGAGAAGAACAGGGAAACCATTCAGAAACGGGTCGAAGCCGCCTTTGTGATCGCCCGGCAGCGCACCTTTGAATCGGACCCGCGCTTCGGCCTGATCGTGCTCTCGCAGATCGCCAGCCGCGCCCTTTCACCGGCCGTTAATGACGAAGGTACCGCGATCGATATTATCTCCACCTTCCTGCGCCTGTTCGCCCACTATCAGCGTGCCAGGGATGAAGATGGCAGCCCCAACGTGGAGTACGACCGGCTGTCGATTCCCGCGCTATCGATCGACGAGATGTTCGACGATGCCTTCAACTCCCTCGCCCGCGATGGCGCCTATTCAATCACCGTGGCGCTGCGCCACCAGAAAGCACTCTGCTCGCTGGCATCACTCGGGGACCAGGCGATGGCCGAAGCCGCGAAAAGACACGCCGGCCTGGCGCTGGAGCACGCCAGAAAGCAGCTGAAGCTGGACTCAGAGGTCAACTCAGTGGAGGCGCTGTACGCAGATAATTTTGGCGGGAAATAGAAGGAGTTATTTAGCTTCCGGCGCATAGCCGTCATCCCCCCCTACCGGACCGAGACCGCTTCGCGCACAAAGCGGAAGTTCGTAACTACAAAGGATGGTTGATTCTAGAGCCTTTAGCCGTCTAAAAAGCACTGGGCGATTCACAGACCCATAACGCCAATGGGGCCGAAACCTGGATCTGAGCAGCTAAGTCGAGCATGCTGCCCGCGTTATCACCGACTAAAACACCGGTGACGGGCAACTTATGAGGTGCATGTGCCGCCGCTGCGTGGATAAAAGCGAAGTTGTTGTGGGCTCAGCCGCATGGGTTAAGAAAATGTGTAGCAAGGGCGATGTTAGATAGTAAGCTGGCGATCCTAGTCGGCACATGATTGAACGTTTCCAGCTTCCTGCTCAGAAGTCAGTCGTGGAGCTGCTCGACACGCACGGTCTGTGCTGTGGCGAAAGAGGCTGGGCCAAATTGATTGAAGACAGCGACATCAGCGGCATCACGTCCATAACCAAGCGCCACATATCCGCCTCTTAACTCGGACTGCGTGGCATCAAAGGTATACCAACGGCCACCCACGTAGGCCTCGAACCAGGCGTGGAGATCTATCGGTTCCAAGTGATGTAGATAACCCACCACCATGCGCGCGGGAATGCTGAGACTGCGGCACAAAGTGATGCCAAGATGTGCTAAATCACGACAGACAGCGACTTGCCTGCTGTTCACCTCTTTGGCGGACAAGGTCGCGCTGGTGCTGCCCGGCACATAACTGAACGTGCTACGTAACCAGGCTTCGATCGCCGCAACCTGATCGTATCCCAACAGTTGCCCCGAAGTGATCTCAGCCGCCATTTCGTTGAAATGATCAGACTCACAGTAACGACTCGGCAGCAGATAGCACAGCACGCTATCCGGCAGATATTCCACATTTACAAAGGGTGCGCCGGGAGCCCTGTCGACATCATCCGCGACCATCATTTCAGCCACTGTTTTGACCGAAAACGTTCCTTTAGGAGCGACCAACCGTTGGCAAAGGTTGCCGTAGCCATCAGTGAATTCGAAAACCGGTACGATGGGCGCGATGTTGTATTCCTCACGCGCAACCCATTGATTGGCGCCACTGCGAGGCCGCAGCATAAAAATAAACGGGGTCGGCACTGTGATATCGAACGTCAAATCACAACTGGCACGTAACCACATTTGGTTCCTCCTTGGAGTCCCGGCATTGGTAGACGGATAAGGACTCAAAACAGCAGTTGGCAGATGCTCAGCAGTACTTGGCTGACATCTAGCAGAGGGAAGGTATAGCCACTGGGTAATTAGTCACTAGGCAGGGTATCGCCGGTTCCGCTGAGGGTCTTCCCCAGAGGTAACGAGATTAACGCCGGAGCAGACAACGACCACGCCCCTGCATAAGCCGAAAAGACCGCTAGTGGGTGTTTGTGCGCAGCGGATCTTTCTGCACTTTTTGGTGCAGGTGCGCTTCAAGTAAAACCTCCAGCTTACCGATTCAATATAGCACTTTCAGAGCACCCTCTGGTTCGCAACCAGATATCGCCTGAACAATCCTCAATGCTATCTTCGACAAGTCCACGCTGAAGCTTGCTGAAATTAACGTCTAGACTTTAAGGGCGTGTTGATCATTTCCCAGGTTAATTTCAAGAATGTCCTTGAGATGGCATGAGGTGTCGTCGGTGAGAAAGCGGCCCATAACGATAGGTTGATCAGGCAACAACCACACCAGGACTTTGGGGAAGGCGCTATCTCACTAATCGCGCAATGGGAGAGAAAAGCTAATGTTGTACTTCGCTTTTGTATTTTTTACCGTCGCTGTCATCGCAGGATTTCTGGGCTTTACCGGTGTCGCCGCCGGCGCTGTCGAGATTATCAGAATCCTGTTTGTATTCTTTGTTGTACTGTTTGTCGTGTCGCTGGTCATAGGACTGAAACGCCGCAGATGACCCCTAGCCTGTAAAGCGTCGACACCTGAATCCCTAACCTTACCAAGGAGACATCGGCATTTCGGAAACACCCTTTGGTGGCGGCCAATCGGAACTGGAGATAGGTCGCGCGCCCCTTCCTGACCCGCGACAGAATCACCTGCTCGCAACCCTGTGCAAGATGAATATGCACGCCTCAGTACCTTGTCTGGCAAGAGCTCCACTACTGCGGGTTATGGCTGTGCTCACCGGTCTTGCGAGCGGGCCGCTGGGCCTAAGTTGGAGATTGCTGGCCGACGGCGGGCTATTAGCCGGGATTGGTTTTACGATTGCACTGTTCATAGCCAACTTGGCCTTTGACGCGAGCAAGATTGACAGTGCCAAGTTGGGCATTCTGCTGGTCTCAGTCGCGTCCTCCACTGCGGGCATCGCTCTACTGTTTACGTTTTCCAAGAATGAGCAGCATCCCCTTACAGAGCCCAGCTAAGGCGTTGCCCACTGGCTCGCCGCGCTGCACTTAGTCCAAATATCCAGATCGCCACCACCGCATTGCAGGCCCAATGCGCTGGTCTAAACTGAAAGACGTACCGCAACGACAGAAGCAACAGTACATCGCCTCTGGGCTTTACGGCTTTCCTACTCATTCCCAACAACGGGAACCTTGCCTCCGTACGCGGCATCGACTGAGCCGCTGAATCGCTCAAGGCTGTTCGACCGGGTGTCGAACCAGCCTCCCCTTGGAGGGGACCATGATTCGAAAATGTACATCGCGTCCATCAGAGCTCCCGAGGACCCGATTGGATGACATAGTACAAAGCCTCGGAGATGCCCCAGACCTCGATCACGCCCTGCTGAGTATCGTAAAGAGCGTGCGTAATCTATTCCGGGTAGACATCTGCTTACTCTATCTGTCAGATCCCGCAAGGTTGGATGTGCAGCGACTAATGGCCTGTGAGGGCCTCGGAGATCATGTTGCCCCGCCCGTATTCGCCGACACGCTGGCCAACCTCGTGGCTGAGCGTTCAGAGCCCGTTAACCTCTTTGAAAGCAAACCGTTGCCAGCACACCAGGATGCCACTAGCCACGTGTACCTCGGTGTTCCCATCATGCATCAGGGGGCTCTGTTGGGCGTACTAATTGTGCAGCAAACGGCAAAATCCCGATTCAGCGAATCCGAACAGGCATCGCTGGCTACTTTGGCAGCGCAAATCGCGGGTGGCATCCATCTGGCCAAAGCCCGTGGCAGCATCAGCGCCAGCGTTTCCGGCGACGTGTCTTCAGCCCCTCTGTTCGAGGGCGTCATTGGTGCACCGGGTATCGCCACCGGTACCGGACATGTCATCTACGCCAGGTCGGAGCTCGCCCAGATACCAAATCGTAATGTAGCCGATGTTGAATCCGAGATCGGGCTCTTTCAGGCAGCTGTCAGGCAAGTTGCCGGCGAACTAGACCGGATAGCGGAGGAGCAGGAAGGGAAGCTGACGGCGGAAGACCGTACACTGTTTCGCGCCTACGCCATGATTGCCCGTAGCGATGAACTGGTCGCAAGCACGCTGGCCGGCATCCGCAGTGGCAACTGGGCTCCCGGTGCTTTGCGCGATAGCATCCAGGAGCATGCTCGCTATTTCGACGCAATGGAGGATCCCTATCTCAGGGAAAGAGCCTATGACATTCGCGATATCGGTCGCGCCCTGCTAAACGAACTCCAGACGCTTAAACCACTTGAAGAGCGCTATCCCGCACGTACCATACTCGTCGGTGAGGACCTTAGCCCTCTGGATCTGGCCGCCGTTAAGGGCACGCGTTTGGTGGCGGTGATCTCGGGGCACGGTTCAAGGCTGTCACACCTGGCTATTCTGGCGCGCTCCATGGGTATCCCGGCGATCATGGGCCTTGCCGACACTCTCCCTCTCAACAGTCTTCACGGCAAGTCGCTGATTGTCGATGGCTATAAGGCGCAGCTCTACATCGAACCGGATGTCAGCCTTAAACGGCAATACCGTAGCCTTGCTGCGCGCGAACGCCGACTGGCAAAGAAGCTGAGTCAATTGCGCGACCAATCGGCGCAGACCAAAGATGGCTTCCGAATCCCGCTTTATACCAACGCGGGCTTGCTGTCCGATCTCAGTCCGTCGCTCGCAGCAGGCTCCGAAGGCATCGGCCTGTACCGTACCGAATATCCCTTCATGGTACGCGACAGCTTTCCGACCGAAGAGGAGCAGTACACCCTTTACCGAAAAGTACTCAAAACCTTTCATCCTCGCCCCGTAACGCTGCGGACGCTGGATATTGGCGGAGACAAATCGCTGCCATACTTCCCAGTACAGGAAACGAATCCGTTCCTCGGCTGGCGCGGTATCCGCATTTCATTGGATCATCCCGAGATGTTTCTGGCCCAGATACGGGCAATGCTCAGGGCGAACAGCGGGTTGAACAACCTGAGCCTGTTGCTGCCTATGATCAGCCGGGTCGAAGACCTGGACGAGGCTCTGATACTGATACAACGGGCTCGTCAGCAACTGGAGCAAAAGGGGCTGACTATTACGCCACCTCTTCTTGGAGCAATGATCGAGGTACCATCCGCCGTCTATCAGGTCGAGGCACTGGCTAGGCGGGTGGACTTTCTCTCTGTCGGGACGAATGATCTGATTCAGTACCTGCTTGCGGTAGACCGCAACAATGAGCGCGTCGCTCGCTGGTTCGATGCCCTACATCCAGCCGTGATTCAGGCGTTACTTCGAATAATTCGGGCCGGCAAGCGAAGCGGCAAACCGATCAGTGTCTGTGGTGAAGCGGCTGGCGATCCCGCCGTCGCATTGTTACTGATAGGTATGGGTGTCAGCAGCCTAAGCCTGAGCGCCGGAGACCTACCCCGAATCAAGTGGGCTATCCATTCCTTTAGCCGGCAACAAGCCAGAACCCTACTAAGGCAGTCGCTGAAACTAGAGCAGGCCAGTGCCATCCGCTCCCTGCTGACACAGGCTCTCGTCAACGCAGACCTTGACGCTCTGGTGCATCCGGGCAATCTCAACTAATAAGGCTGCGGACCCAAAGGGCACTTCCTATTCGCATAGCAAAAGACCCGAACCCACCAAGATCAAGATTGACAGCTATCGAACACCCTCTAAAAAGCGCGATCTAAACGCATCGGGGCACTTTGTCTTTAGTATATGGACTCCTCCTGTTAAGCAAGCCAACCCTTTCTCAGATTAGGCCGCATTATAATGGTTCAGTGATCCCAAACACCGATTTAGGTGGCACAGTCGCCACCGGAGTGGTAACCCATGGGGGCTCAGCACAGCAGAGTGCGAAGTGTCTCATGCTGATAGACTTTTTCGTAGGATCCCTAATCAGTTGAAAAGGCTTTGGTTTTTTTATGGCCAAAGCTTTTTATAAAATAAATTAAATAAAGCTATTACCCAGCTAATAATAAGCGTACTATGAGCTGGCTTGAGAGTAACACCTGCATTTATGCACCTTTTCGACGTCCTGCCTAATCGTATGTACCTCGTTCTGTTTTCATAAGTTCCTGTATTATTTAAAGCATTATCCGAACATATTCAGCATTTTAGCTGTAGTGTTCAAAAATTTTCTTTGAACGAGAATATTATTATGTCTACTACTACTGGCACCGTTAAATGGTTCAACGAAACTAAAGGCTTCGGCTTTATCGAACAGAAGAACGGTGGTCCGGACGTTTTCGCCCATTTCAGTGCGATTTCAGGTTCAGGCTTCAAAACCCTTACTGAAGGCCAGGAAGTTCAGTTCTCTGTTACTCAGGGCCAAAAAGGTCCTCAGGCTGAAAACATTTCCGCGATCTGAACCTCGAGTTCAGTAATCGATTAAAAACGGGCCCTTGTGAGGGTGTGTAAAAACACTCTCTATACCGACAAAATACCCGCACCAATAAGTGCGGGTATTTTTTTATGCGTCATCTCAAAGGGGAACCCCGGCAGCAGAGCACTCTGTTTCCAGAAAGCTTAGATGATTATGTCTCGGCAGATAATCCTGTCAGGGTTATCGATGCCTACATGGATTCATTGGATATGCTAGCTCTGGGCTTTACTCAGGCCGCTACCAAACACACCGGTCGCAAACCCTATGACCCGGCCGACCTCCTTAAACTCTATACCTACGGGTACCTCAACCAAGTGCGCAGTACCCGCAGACTAGAGAAAGAGTGCCACCGCAACGTCGAAGTACTGTGGCTGATGAAGCGATTGGCGCCCGACTTCAAGACACTGGCTAACTTCCGTCAACAAAACAGCAAAGCCATACGCGAGGCCTGCCGCGGCTTCATTCAGTTTTGCCGTGACGCGAGCCTACTTGATAGTCGGATGATAGCGATTGATGGCAGCAAGTTCCGAGCGGCCGCCAGCATGAGTAAAACGTATAACCGTAAGCAGTTCGACGCGCTCCAGAAACGTTTAAACCGAAAGATTGATGATTACCTGCACCTGATGGCTAAATCCGAGCAATCGGATATGAACGAGAAAGGCTCCATCCACGAGGCATTGGGTCAGCTCCAGAAGCGCAAAGTAAAGCTCGACGGGCTCTCAAGCTCTCTAGATGAAGGGGCATCACAGTGCTGTGAAACCGAGCCTGAGGCCAAGCGTATGCGCTCCGGCCGGGAAGGCATTGTGGTTGGATATAACGTACAAAGTGCCGTTGACGTAGAGACTGGCCTGATCGTCCATCATGATGTCACGACCGAAGGTAGCGACAACCGTCAATTGGAGCCGATAGCAACGGCTGCAAAGTCGGAGCTTGGTGCAGATACACTTCAAGTTCTCGCCGATGCAGGCTACTCCAATGGGGAGCAGTTGGAGCGATGTGAGGAGCAAGGCATCGAACCCGCAGTTCCGGTCAATCGCGCTGTTAACAATAAGGGGAACTACTTCCAGAAAAGTGAGTTCACCTACGACAGTGAGCAAGATCAGTTTACTTGCCCAGCCGGTCAGTTGTTGACCTACCAGACCTACAATCGCAAGAAAAAGCACCGCCTATATGCCCGGACTGGTTGTAACGCCTGCCCCTTGCAGGGCCGGTGCACAAGCGCTGATAAACGCTGGGTCACCCGACACTTCAATGAAGACGCACTGGATCGTTCCCAGCAAAGAGTTGATGAAAATCCAGGTTTAATGCGGTTACGAAGTGCCGTTGTCGAGCGTCCGTTTGCTCAACTTAAGCACAATATGGGTATGCGGCGTTTCGGATGTTGGGGGCAATCCGGTGCAGAATCAGAAATGGGGTTGGCGGTTATGGCTTACAACTTAAATCGCATGATCAATGCTCTTGGGGTCCAGAGAATGCTGCAACTGATCTGATAGATGGGTTGTAAATTAGCCGCGCTCAGAAACAAAGAACCCTGCCAAATGACAGGGTTCTTTACCCGGGCCTGAGGGAACTGTGTTTTTACACAGCCTCCTTGTGGCCCGTTTTTTTTTGCCTGGGAATACGGCCTGACTTGAAACAGTTGATTTCCTAAACTTCTGTTGCATCCTTGTAACGGCGAATAAGTCCTTTGTATAAAGCCCGCTTTGTGCCGATAACTGGCCTAGGTCACGGCACGTCTAACGTCCGCTTTGAGCAATAGTTCGCTTAGAGCGCCGCAATCCGAGCTTCCGCAAAGGGCCAGAACTAGTCATGAGGACTGATTGCGTGAACGACGGTTTAGGGTCGGTGCGTGACGTCTACTGTACAGGCCCCCTTCCTTAGCGGTTAGGAAACAACCCTCACGAAGAAGCCTTTCGCTCAGCGGCGGTTCGTCATATCAAGCCAAGCATAATTTGCGCCCGTTAACAGACAGGGTGTACAACCAGAGGAAAAAGGGGTCTGTCCCAATTTTTTCATCCCCATTTTTTCACGGGCATCAGCCCAGGAGGTCCCGCCATGGCAGACAAACAGCTTCCGCAGAACTACGTGCAGTTTCGCAGCCGCTACAAGCGCCTCGCCGGCGCCGTCGACGAACTCGGCAAGGCGGCGCGGGACGAAGGCCCGCTGGACGAGAAAAGCGCCCAGCTGATCCAGCTCGCCGCCGCCGTCAGCTCCCGCTCCGAAGGTGCTGTGCACAGCCACGCCCGCCGCGCCCGCGATGCCGGTGCCAGCCCCGACGAGATTCGCCACGCCGTACTGCTGCTCGTCAGCACCATCGGCTTCCCCGCCGTGATGGCCGCCCTCAGCTGGGTCAACGACGTGTTGGAAAAAGGGTGACGCGTGACAGGTTGCGTGCAAAAGCAGGTAGGGCTTCCCTGAGCGGAGCCCTACCTGGATAGAGGGAAAAAGGGGGCGGTACCCTTTTTAGCACGAATCCCTCTTGAACAACTTGTTAGGTTTTTCTACCTAGATAAACGAAGAAAACACTTACAATACGTTTTTAAAAACACGAAGTAGGTAACGCTTGAAACTTAGCAACCGTTTAAAACTAGTCGAAAAAATGGTCGAAGCCCACTATATACACATTTGGGACTGTTGCTGCGATCATGGTTTTCTAGGGGCTTCCTTATTATCCAAAAAAACCAAAGCTACTGTTCATTTCGTTGATATTGTGCCGGATTTAATCGATGAACTCGAAACCAAATTGAAACGATTCTTTTCTGGTTCAGCATGGGAAACTCACTGCTTAGATGTATCCCTGCTTCCGCTGCAACGCTATGATGACAATCATTTAGTTATAATTGCAGGAGTTGGTGGAGATTTAACCGCTAAATTTGTTGAGTCAATTTGCACAAGAAACCCAAAATTAAACATCGATTTTTTACTATGTCCAGTTCATCACCACTTTTCTTTGCGACAAAAACTAATAGAGCTTAATTTGGGCTTAAAAGATGAAGCATTAATAAAAGAAAACCAGCGTTTCTATGAGGTTATTTTAGTTTCATCTGATGAAACAAATAATGAAAGCATCACCGCAGTCGGAAAAAAAATTTGGTATTCTGAATCGGCTCAAGAGTACTTAAATCAAACTTTAAATCACTATCAAAGAATACAGCAAGGACAAAAAAATGATGTCCAACATATCATTGATGCCTACAGCAAAGTGAACTTCGGCTGATTAAACCTAACGAATGAAATGGACTCGCCCTCTCTAGACTGCGAAATTGCAGAAATTGGGGTCAGAGAGAAATTGGGGTCTCAGAGTAACCTTTCTGCAAGGACGCGAGGTTCCGCTTCGTGCCGGTAGCTCGCTTGGAACACTGCAAGCCGAAGGTCTGCAAAGGGCCAACTCCTGATGAGACGACAGATTTAGGCTGGGCCACTCTGTCAGACAACACCTCCGCGCACAGACCGGACGTTGCGGGGATCCTCCCCGCTCGTCACGTTGGACCCCAAAGAGACATTTCATAGATCTTGATCTGCACAAAGAGCTGCCAGACGATAATTGCAAAGGAGGACTATACTTATCGGCACTATCGAGCAGTGTCTAAACTGCTAGGTTGTTATGTTTATTCTGAATCGCTTCGCTTCCGAAACTGCAGCAATATTGATTGGTATTGCAATATGGAGGATGTTTTGGTCGATGTTTAGCTCAAACTCAACTTCAAACACCTCCCACGATGACCATATTCATTTACCTCCCCGATACGTCAAGGATTATAAACCCGAGTTCCTTTCCGACTTGGAGCTAAAACGATTGAATCGACTTGTCAGAACCGAAGGTAAAGGAAAATCACTCAAGCAAATTCAAGCAGAGCTGATCAGGCGGGGCTTTTCAAAGCGAGAGATAGCTAACTTTCGATCTGAAGCTACCGAGGAGGAAAAGTACAAAAGAGTTAATTGGTCTGAGGTGTAACAGTAAGTGCCCCGGCTTGAGCCGGGGGATTCTATTTTATTGGTAGGACAGGACTCGCTTCCATGATCCAAACCATCGTATATCCCTTAGTGGCCGCCGTGCTCTTCGCAATTGCGATACATATACAACGACAGGCCACCCGCTCGCTAGACGACCGAACCGGTACCGTTGTGAGTGTGCTTTCAATAGCACTTTTATTCTGGTCGATTTCGGGGTGGCGTTTTGACCTATCGTATTGGTTCTCGGATGCCACACCATACTTTCTCGTAGCAGGAATTTTTTTCCCAGCCCTCGCGCAGCGCTTGCAGATTGTCTCGACCAAACATATCGGCCCCGCTCTTACTGGCGCGCTTGGCTCTTTCCTACCCTTATTCGCCGCCATTCCTGCGGTGTGGTTCTTGGGCGAGCATCTCACGCTACAACAATATTTCGGGATCAGCGTTCTGATTGGAGCGCTCTTTGTGGCAGCTATTGTGCGCGGTGTCAGCTGGCATAACGCAGGATTCTATTTGCTGTTCCTACCACTCGCAGCGACGCTTTCGCGGTCGATCGGATTCCCGATTGCCAAGGCGGGTTATAATCAACTTCCGGAGCCGCTTTTTGGCACGCTCGCAATGTCCACCGCATCTGCGGTAACGATTCTCGTGATGCGAATCATCTCTGGGTCTCCGGGCAAAGTGTTGGCTCTTTCGAAAGGACACGCATTCTTTGCCCTTAACGGCATATTGATCGGACTGGGTTTTATGCTGGTCCAGTTTTCTTTGAGTGCGGGTGCTGTCACGATTACCGCATCGATCGTCTCCAGCGTGCCGATCTGGACGCTGTTGTGCGGCGCACTCGTGTTCAAGAGTGAGTCATTGACGTGGAAACACGGCGTTATCGGGGTGGGAGTCTTTATTGGCGCGGTGATGATTGTTACTGGAGGAACGTCATCGTAAATCGGAATCAACGTGCTCAAACTGATGCGATCTTAGCTTGGCAACGCGGCGCTTTGGATTGATCCGAAGATTCAACGCAAGTTCGCAGTAGATCCGATAAACACGCCTGTGATTAACGGGGTAATGTTCAAGGTTACAGAGGTACTGGTAGCATTGGCCGAAACCCCAGTCAGTTTGCTCGGTAGTCAAACGAATGAGCCAATCCCCACTTCTGCATTTTCGTCTTCAAGATCTCTGAGTCGAGCCATCAAAGATACGTCCATGCCGCAATACTTGGCTCGCCACTTATCGAAGGTGGCGTTGCTCATGCCGTGTTCGCGAAACAGCTCTGCAAAGGGCACTCCGCTCTCGGCTTGCTTTCGAATCGCCAGGATTTGGCTGTCGGTATAACGTGACTTTTTCATGCAGAATTTCCTGCGTTTAGATTACGAGAAAATTCTACTTTTGACTCCTGTTAATTTTCGGGAGGATTAAGAAGCAGCAATTTCCTGACTACTGACCGTTCCAAAATATCGGCGCACGCTCTCTTGCCAGAACCAACCCCGCTATAAGCTCATTTTTGGGCACCGAAATACCAAGTTCATTCGCTCGCGCGACGATAAAGCCATTCAAGGATCCAATCTCTGTCGGCCGCTGGGCTCTAATATCCTGAAGCATTGATGGCTGATGGAAACGATGTTCCTGGCACGCAGAATCGATAAGAGAATGAAGCGCTTGTTCATCAACTGCGACTCCACTCGCAGTCGCGACAGCCACCGCTTCATCTGCCAGGGCATGCGCCTGAGATTTAAGCTCAGGTGTATCGTTAACCAACCCTGGTGAACCATCAGAAAGGGCGCAGATCGCATTCATTGCTACGTTGAAGCAGGCTTTTTGCCATATTTTTGGGGCGACGTTTTCCTGGTACTCTGCGGTCAGACCCGCAGTCACGAACATGTCTGCCAAATCTCGAGCTGCCTGTGACTCTATGGCTGATCTCAGGTTCAGGGGCCCCATCCATGTATCGCTGAATCCTTTGGATCGCACCACGCCGGGTTTAACCAATGTGGCTGGTATCATCGTTACACCCTGTACGATCGGCAAATCAGTACAAGCTGCGAGTCGCTCTCCGTTAGCCAAACCATTTTGAAGAGTGACCAAAACAGAATCGGGCGAGAGCTTGTTCAACACTGACTGGATTGCAGCCATGCTTTGATATGTCTTGGTGAAAAGCAGTACATATCGAGCTGCCGTGGCCTGGTCCGGTGTTGCTGCACTCGGATAGGTTTGCACTTTTCCCTGATCGTTCTCTAACGTCAAGCCATCACGTTTGATGACTGCAGCTGTTTCTGCACTCCGGTTTACCAGCTGAACAGAGCATCCAGACTGACTCAGCATGCCGCCGATATATGAGCCCAAAGCACCTGCCCCAAGAATCATCACATCGTTCATCAGTTTCCCCTTCCCGTTATTTTTCGCATCTAAAAACTGAACAGTCCTGAGCTATAGTTTTAAGCCATAGATCTGGTCAGAATCGCGCTGTTTGGTTGATCGATTCCAGGAAGCCAGCGACCAAGTCCAGAGTAATTCTGGCTTATCGATAAAGTCAGCATCAACGCGTGTTTTCAAAGGCCTGGCGGGCTAAATCGAGAGCACAGAATACTAGGATGACTTTGTCGGTAAGCCTCACAGGGCGTGCCCTGAAACATAGATCCAAGGCGCAGTGTTGCGAAGGACGACGGCCATTAGCCGCTAGAACCGCCTTGTCTCTCTGTATTTCCGGGCAGGCTGAAAATGCCATGGGCAGATTCGCGCTTGCTCAGTACTTCCAGCTCGGATCTTTTCGGTCAATTAAACGAAGCAAAGCGGGCCATTCCGGATGCCGGACTTTAGCGCCAGCCTGAGCTTCTCCACCTTCAAACTGCTCACGTGTTTTCTCCATGACCGCTTCAGGAATACGCTTTAATGTTCCGGCAGACATAGCATTTAGCTGAATTCGGGTGTTCTGTATAAAAGCCATATGGCGGACAAAGGCCCAGGTACAGTTGGGACCACCCGTTATCAAACCGTGGTTTTTCAGTACCAGCGTATGATTTTTGGCACCGAGGGCCTGAGTGATGCGAGGGCCTTCAGATCCATCAAGTACGATCCCTTCAAAGTCGTGATATCCGACACGTTCGTAGAACTGGCAGCCTTCCTGAGTAACCGGCACAACATCTTCGTCAATCGCGCAGATCGCCTGGCTGACCGGTTCATGGGTATGAATAACCGCATGCAGATCCGGGCGAGCCTGATGAATCACAGAATGGATTAGAAAGCCTGCACGGTTAACCGGCCAGTCGGTTTCGCTGAGGATGTTACCGTCCATGTCAATTCGCACCAGATCACTGGCCCTGATCTCATCGTACAGCATGCCGAAAGGATTGATCAGTACATGATCGGTGCCGGGAATTCGGCGACTGATGTGGTTATATACCACCGATGTCCAGCCATAGTGCGCAACCAGCCTATAGGTTGCAGCGAGTTCCAGTCGGACCTCCCACTCCTCGTTGCTGATACCCGCCGGTGGAGCAGGGAGTTCTAGGTCGAAGCGATTCTGTCTATTTATGTTTGTCATATCGGCTACGTTTCGGCTTGGTTTTTAGGTGGTGTTAACTCTGAAAGGCTAGGGTAGAAACTGGAACCAAATAGATCAAACAGATAGTATTTATAATAAATATAGAAACCATCTATCTTATGTCGAAAATTGACCTGAATCTGGTTCGGACCTTCGTAGTTCTGTACGAGACGAGGAGCGTAACGAGCAGTGCTGACAAGTTAGCCATCACCCAGCCGTCGGTTAGCTATGCGCTTTCCAAGTTGCGCGAACTGTTTGATGACCCGCTGTTCGTCAGATCTAAATCGGGTATGGAACCAACGGCACTGGCGACTGAACTGTTTAACGTGTTTAGCCATTCACTCGGCGAGATCGAACATAGTGTTGAACGGCTCAGAAATTTTGATCCCCTGCTATCTGATCGCCGGTTTACGATTGCACTGACTGATCTCGGAGAGATGGTGCAACTCCCTCTGATATTCAATGCCTTAAATGAACAGGGCCCCAACATTAGTTTGAATGTGGTTCCGGTTCAGATCGATAAAGTGGTCGACTGGATGCAGAGCGGTAAGATAGATGCCGTTATTTGCAGCACCAAAATACTGGATAAGAGAGTTCAGCGTAGCGTTATTCATAGTGACAGCTACGTTTGTGTTGCCGGGCTGAAATCGAAGATCAATACCCTGTCGCTTGAGGCATTTGAAGCGGCGCAACATATCCAGGTAAGCCGATCTCTGGGACATGGCTTTGTAGACGAGGTTATTCTGGAGAAATCGATCCGGCGCGAAGTGCGTTTATCAGTTCCGCACTTTAGTTCGCTGCCATCCGTATTGGCCAGCAGCGAGTTGCTCGCGATTGTGCCCTCTTATATCGCGCAGCATTATGCTGACGAGTATGGGCTAAAGGTATTTCCACTCCCCTTCCCTGTGAGTGAGGTAGAGATCGCCATTTACTGGTCGACGAATAAAGACAGCTCAACCTCTAATCAATGGTTCATTCAGGTGGTAAAGGATGCGCTTAAGGATGGATGGTATTCCTTGCGATAGACACGTAGAGGCCGGCCTCGAGGAAAATTACTCGGTAGAATCCCCCCCGGATATTAGCCGTATTTTACTGCGATAAGCACGGGGTTGCTTGCGGCGTCGCGAGACCGGGAATCCGTCAGTCCGGGAAGAAAAGGCCCGCCAAGGTTGTCTTGGCGGGCCTTTTCCTGACACTGGATTTAGCTATGAGCTTTTAACTCGGCTCAAGCATAAAGACATCAAAGAATTTCGATAGCTCCGCGTGAGCCGACACGGGCAATATAGCGGCGACATGTTGATCAGGCCTTACGATCACAATGCAGCCCGCGGAACGGTCAATGCCGCGCAGGTCATAGATGTCGTTGCCTTCTTCGGCTTGAAACACCTTTTCATAATCCCGCAGCCCGTATTTTCCTTTTGCAGGCCACAGATAGTCTTGTAGGTCGTGCATCGATAAATCCTGTTGCTGGAAAACAGCATAGGTGTCGAAGACCGAGTCAATATCAGCCCCCTTAGGCGTGTACTTCTGCACCGGTGAGGATTGATCGTTGGCGAGGAAGTCGATGAATTGATACGCCGCCGATGACGGATCTGTGGGGCTTTGTGTGTCGCCAAACAGGAAGATGCGCCAGCGGCCATCTGCCTTTACAAGGTGTCCAAGGTGCTGGCTTCTGCCATCGGCTACACGCGTTGCTTCAGCTGAGTGGAAGCGTTGACCGATATTAAAACCACTGGCCAAGTGCTGGTTTTCCTGTCCCGTGCAGATGAATGACGGGAAGTACTCTATAGAGGTACCGGCAACAAAACCGCTTTGCCGCTTCATAAAGGCTTCGATTTTGCGTGTGTCGATTTTTGCCTTGTCTGACTCTTCGGCGGCGGTTGGGCGAGTAGCGACCAGTTTGGACAGCTCACGGTCAGCGTCGATCAACTGCTGGGCTACTTTGCGTCGCTCAGTACTGTAGGTGCTTAGCAGCTTAGGATGACTTCTGCCCTGAAGCACTGCAGCCAGCTTCCAGCCCAGGTTAAAGGTATCAGGCAACGAGGTGTTCAACCCCCATCCTCCTTTCGGGCTATGTGTGTGGCAGGCATCGCCAGCGACAAATGCGCGAGGGATGATCTCATCTGAACTGCCTGCCGGTCGGTTGTCAAAGCGTTCGGCAATTCGTTGGCCAACCTCATAGATTGACCACCAGGCCACCTCTTTTACATCCAGCGTGTAGGGGTGAAAGATCTTCTGTGCTTTCGCAATGATGTCTTGCTCGTTCAACCGGACATCCGATGCGCGTTTATCTTTGCCAAGCAGATCCAGTTCTACGTAGAACCTGCACAGGTAGCCACCCTCGCGAGGGATAGTCATGACAGCGCCGTGGTCTTTGGACTGGATGAAGCTCTTCACGCGGATGTCGGGGAAATCTGTATTTAGCAGAATGTCCATCACGCCCCAGGCTTTGTTGGCGGAATCGCCCTGCAGAGGGATGCCCATACTTCTGCGAACACTGCTTCGTGCACCGTCGGCGCCAACGATGTAACGCGCTTTAACGGTTTCGGTTTTTCCGGCACCAGCCTCGTCGACTCTCTCGAACGTTGCCGTTATGGGATAGGCATCCAGATCCTGAGTGAGACTCTCGTCAATCTCCATCCCGATCATCTTGCGGCTGTAATGAGGCAGCAGATGGGTGACCGATTTTTCCATGCCATCCGCCAGGAGCTCGTGCAGTCGCGCCTGGTTAACGATTCCGTGCGTAAACTCGGACAATCCAGCTCTGTGATCAGCGGTCTTGTAAGTCCGCTTAATGTTCTCGGGATTGCTCTCGTCCGGTTCCCAGTATGTGTTCTGTTTCAGTTGGTAGGTCTCTTTAACCACCATTTCGCTGCAGTTAAAGGCCTCCATGATCTCCTGGGTGCGGCAAGAGATGCCATCCGCGCGCCCAAACAGCAAGGGTCCTGGTGCCATGTCGACAATACATGTCTTAATGTCTGAGAATACGGACATCTGTCGTGCCATCGTCAAACCCGCAGGACCAGTGCCGATAATGAGTACATCCACTTCATCAGGCAGGTCGACAATCGGTGGGGCTGGGTACGGCTCTCGTACTTCATCCGGAACTTCATAATTGCCGGGTTTGAAGCCATTCAGATGGTATTGCATGACGAGATCTCCTGATTTTTGTTCTTCTAGTTATGGGCCGACATTTAATTAATATGTTAACAATATTTCAGACAATGCAGCCCGATGCAACCCTGTGTACGCATCGCCGTTTCAGACATTAGACGTATGAAAACTATTAAATATTGTAGGCGTTGACTTCACCTGCAACTGTATCGGATCCAGCAGCACTAACGGGCTCAGGAACCCACACTCAGTTTTCAATCCCAGCATACAGCTAACCTAAAAAAGCCAGCGCCGTTAACCGACGCTGGCTTTTTGACTGGAGCATACTGCTAACGCATTACTTCAGATCGAAGCGGTCTGCGTTCATCACCTTGACCCAGGCGTTGACGAAGTCATTGACGAACTTCTCTTTGTTGTCGTCCTGGGCGTAAACCTCCGCGTAGGAGCGCAAAATGGAGTTGGAGCCAAACACCAGGTCGATCCTTGTGGCGGTCCATTTCACGGCATCGGTCCTGCGGTCACGAATCTCGTAGAGGTTCTTGCCCACCGGCTTCCAGCTGTACGCCATATCGGTCAGATTGACGAAGAAGTCGTTGGTCAGCTGCCCTTCCCTATCGGTGAACACGCCATGGCTGGTGCCGCCGTGGTTGGTACCCAGCACGCGCATGCCTCCGATCAGTACGGTCATTTCCGGCGCTGTCAGCCCCATCAACTGGGCACGGTCGAGCAGCATCTCTTCCGGTTTAACCACGTAATCCTTCTTCAGCCAGTTACGGAAGCCATCGGCCAACGGCTCCAAGGGTGCGAAGGAGTCGGCATCGGTCTGCTCGGCACTGGCATCGCCGCGTCCTTTGCTGAAGGGTACGCGGATATCGAAGCCCGCCTCTTCCGCGGCCTTTTCGATAGCCACACTCCCGGCCAGCACGATGATGTCCGCGATGCTCGCGCCGGTTGCGTTGGAGATCTCCGCATAGGCCTTGAGGACCTTATCCAGTTTTTCCGGCTCGTTACCTTCCCACTCCCGCTGCGGCGAAAGCCTGATGCGTGCACCGTTGGCACCGCCGCGCATATCGGAACCACGGAAGGTACGGGCGCTATCCCAGGCCACACTGACCATCTCACTGATAGACAGACCCGATTTGGCGATATGCTCACGCACCACCTCTTCGGTATATGCGGTGTTACCTGCCGGTACCGGGTCCTGCCAGATCAGGTCTTCCGCCGGCACTTCCGGGCCGATATAGCGCGCTTTCGGCCCCATATCACGGTGCGTCAGCTTGAACCAGGCGCGGGCAAAGGCGTCCTGAAAACGCGCCGGATCCTTGCGGTAGCCCTCCAGAATCTGCCGGTAGGCCGGATCCATCTTCATCGCCATATCGGCGTCGGTCATAATCGGGTTGTAGCGGATGGAGGGATCTTCCACGTCGACCGGCTTGTCTTCTTCCTTGATATCCACCGGCTCCCACTGGTTAGCGCCGGCCGGGCTCTTTTTCAGCTCCCACTCGTGATCGAGCAGCATATCGAAGTAGCCCATATCGAAGCGGGTCGGGTTGCTGGTCCAGGCACCTTCAATGCCGGACGTAACGGTGTAGCGCCCATGGCCGCTCTTGTTGGGGTTCTTCCAGCCGAAGCCCTGTTCTTCCACGTCCGCCGCTTCCGGCTCAGGGCCGAGCGCGTCGGCATCGCCGTTACCGTGACATTTACCCACGGTGTGACCACCCACGGTGAGCGCGACGGTTTCCTCGTCATCCATCGCCATGCGGGCGAAGGTCTCGCGTACCTGCTCGGCGGTCTTCAGCGGGTCAGATACCCCGTTGACCCCTTCCGGGTTTACATAGATCAGGCCCATCTGCACTGCGGCCAGCGGGTTCTCCATGGTGTCGGGCTTGGCCACATCGCCGTAACGCTCATCGGACGGAGCCAGCCACTCTTTCTCTGCGCCCCAGTAGGTATCTTTTTCCGGGTGCCAGATATCCTGGCGGCCGAAAGAGAAGCCGAAGGTTTTCAGTCCCATGGATTCATAGGCCACGTTGCCGGCCAGGATGATCAGGTCCGCCCAGCTGACCTTGTTGCCGTACTTTTTCTTGATCGGCCAGAGCAGACGGCGGGCTTTATCCAGACTGACGTTATCCGGCCAGGAGTTGAGCGGCGCAAAACGCTGGTTGCCGGTACCACCACCGCCACGACCGTCGGCGATACGGTAGCTGCCCGCCGCGTGCCAGGCCATGCGGATCATCAGGCCACCGTAGTGGCCCCAATCGGCCGGCCACCACTCCTGACTGTCGGTCATCAGGTCGTGCATATCCTTTTTGAGCGCATCGAAATCCAGCTTGCGAACCTCTTCGCTGTAATCGAAGCCCTCGCCCATGGGGTCGGTCTTGAGATCGTGCTGATGCAGGATGTCGAGATTCAGTGCCTCCGGCCACCAGCCGGTATTCGAATGACCACTGGCGGTATTGCCTCCATGCATGACGGGGCATTTACCGGCGGAGCTGTTGTTGTTCTGACTCATGATGAACCTCTCTCTGCTCGGTTGATGAATCTGCGCTGATCAAGTCGAGTCACAGTTGATAGATGCTTACGCAAAACCTGCGCATCTGGATGGTCAAACTGCTGATCCCGTTAATTGCGCATCAGGTGCTTTCAACTTAGCAGTCACTCCGGATTTTGAAATTTTTATATCGCTATAGCCGGGATTAAGAGTTTCTATAGCCCGGACAGTGAGCCGGCTGGAGGGATTAAGCGAACGCTCCCGATAATCGCCCAGGCACCCGTTCATCGCATCTCTGATGCTCTGCTGATTGTTGAATTCGAGTCACCTTCTAGACTTAGACGTATCAACTATAAGAACGGGGCGGTTCAGCCCCCTACTGCCAGGGAGCCTGACTATGTTGATGCAAGGAAAATCGATCTATGTCGCTGCGCTCGAGGACAATAACTACGAGCTGGTCTTTGCCAGCGGCCATAGCGTCAATACGCTGAACCAGGCCACACTGGCCGAGTTACGCCAGGCTGTTGAATCCCTGAAACAGCAACCCGAAGCCCGGGGCCTGATCCTGCGCAGTGACCTGGACAGCTTTATCGTCGGCGCCGATGTCACCGAGTTTCTGCCTATCTTCGCCTCCGGTGAAGCGGCCATTCGCGAGCTTCTGGAACAGATCAACGGGCTGTTTTGCGCCCTGGAGGCTCTACCCTTCCCGACGGTCGCCGCGATTCAGGGCCAGGCACTCGGTGGCGGGCTGGAGCTCTGTCTCAGCTGCGATTACCGCGTCGGCACGGACACAGCAAGGCTGGGCTTTCCCGAGGTAAAACTGGGTATCTATCCCGGCTGGGGCGGCACCGTGCGCCTGCCGCGGTTAATCGGGGTCGATAACGCCAACGAGTGGATCTGCGGCGGTGGCGAATACCCGGCCGCCCAGGCGATGGCAGTGGGGGTGCTGGATGCGGTGGTAGAAGCGGATCAGCTTGTTGAAGCCGCCCTGGCGCTGCTGCGCGACTGTCAGGAATGCCGGTTTGATTACCAGGCCCGGCGCAGCGAAAAACAGCGCCCGATAAAACTGAACGCCGTGGAGCAGACGATGGCGTTCGAGTCCGCCAAAGGACTTATTGGCGCCAAGGCGGGGCCGCACTACCCCGCTCCGCTGGCCGCCCTGAAAACGATCCAGAAGCATGCAAATCTGGCGCGGGATGAGGCCCTGGCGGTGGAACGCGAGGGCTTCCTACCCCTGGCCACCCACCCGGTCACTGCCGCCCTGGTGGGCGTCTTCCTGAAAGACCAGCTGGTCAAGAAATCCAGTAAAGCTTACACGGCCCAGGCGGCCCCCGTTCAGCTGGCCGCCGTGCTCGGGGCCGGCATCATGGGTGGCGGTATCGCCTACCAGAGCGCCTCCCGCGGCACCCCGGTGCTGATGAAGGACATCAATGAGAAGGCCCTGCAACTGGGCCTGGACGAGGCGGCCAAGCTGCTGAACAAACAGGTCGAGCGCGGCAAGATCGATCCGTTGAAGATGTCGAAAGCGCTGAACAATATCCGACCGACCTTGAGCTTCGGTGACTTCGGCAAGGTGGATCTGGTGGTCGAGGCGGTGGTGGAGAATCCGAAGGTCAAGAAAAGCGTCCTGGCCGAGGTCGAAACCCAGCTGCCGGAAGCCACCGTACTCGCCTCCAACACCTCCACGATTTCGATCACCGAGCTGGGCTCGGCGCTTAAACATCCCGAGAACTTCTGCGGTATGCACTTCTTCAACCCGGTGCATCGCATGCCCCTGGTCGAGGTGATCAGGGGCAAGCAAACCTCGGATAATGCCATTGCTCGCACCGTCGCTTACGCCAGGGCACTGGGCAAAACGCCGATCGTGGTGAATGACTGTCCCGGGTTTCTGGTCAACCGTGTGCTGTTTCCCTATTTCATCGGTTTCTCGGCGCTGCTGCGCGATGGCGCGGACTACCGCCAGATCGACCGGGTGATGGAAGGCTTTGGCTGGCCCATGGGGCCCGCCTATCTGCTCGACGTGATCGGTATCGATACCGCCTGCCACGCCGATGCCGTGCTTGCCGCCGGTTACCCGGATCGCATGGCACATAGCGAGGAGACGGTGATAGAGCGCCTGTTCAGCCTTGGTCGTCTTGGCCAGAAGAGCGGCCAGGGTTTCTACCGCTATGAGCCGGACCGCAAGGGCAGGCCGAAGAAACTTATCGATGCTGAACTGGCCTCGCAGCTTGATGGCGTCATAGGCCAGGCGCGGGAGTTCAGCGACGAGGAGATTATCGCCCGCATGATGATTCCGCTCTGTATCGAGACGGTGCGCTGCCTTGAAGAGGGGGTCGTAGGCTCCGCGGCCGAGGCGGATATGGCACTGATCTACGGTATCGGCTTCCCGCCCTTCAGGGGCGGAGCGCTTTACTACATCGACCAGCAGGGTCTCGAGCCTTTCTGCCAGCAGGCGGACCAATTCAGCAGCCTCGGCAAGCTGTACCAGCCCACCGACGGCATGCGCGAGATGGCCAACGCCGGTAAAACCTATTTTGGATGGGAGGGTAAAGCATGAGCCTTCAACCCAAGGATGTTGTGATTGTCGATGCCCTGCGTACGCCCATGGGACGCTCCAGGGGCGGCATCTTCCGGAATGTCCGCGCCGAGACGCTATCCGCCGCCTGCATCCGCGGCCTGCTGGCTCGTAATCCCCAGCTGGACCCGGAGCTGATTGAGGATGTGATCTGGGGCTGCGTTAACCAGACCCTGGAACAGGGCGCCAATATTGCCCGCAACTGTTCGCTGCTGGCCGGCCTGCCCCACAGTGTCGCCGGCCAGACCATCAACCGGCTGTGCGGCTCATCGATGTCGGCCCTGCATACCGCCGCCCAGGCGATACAGAGTGGTAACGGCGACCTATTCATCGTCGGTGGCGTTGAGCATATGGGCCACCTGGCGATGGATCACGGGCTGGATTTTAACCCGGCACTGTCAAAACAGGTCGCCAAAGCCTCGATGATGATGGGGCTGACCGCTGAAATGCTGGGCAGAATGAACGGCGTCAGCCGCGAAGAGCAGGACCAGTTCGCCGCCCGCTCGCACCGGCTCGCCTACCAGGCGCAAACGGAAGGCCGCTGGCAACGAGAGATTCTGCCCATGGAGGGCCATGATGAGCGCGGCTTTTTGACACAGGCCGAGCACGACGAGGTGATCCGGCCCGATACCACGGCCGAAAGCCTTGCCACCCTGAAACCGGTGTTTATTCCCAAGGGAGGCACCATCACCGCCGGCAGCTCCTCGGCGATCTCCGATGGCGCCGCGGCCCTGCTGGTGATGTCCGCCGCCAGGGCCGACGCGCTGGGCTTAAAGCCCCGGGCGCGCATTCGCGGCATGGCGGTGGCCGGCTGTGACCCTTCGATCATGGGCTACGGCCCAGTACCGGCAACCGAGAAAGCATTGCAGCGCGCCGGTCTAAGCCTTAACGACCTGGAGGTTGTTGAGCTCAACGAGGCGTTCGCCGCCCAGGCGATCTCTGTGTTGAAAGGACTGAAGCTGCTGGATCAGCTGGATACCAAAGTGAACCTGAACGGCGGGGCCATCGCCCTGGGGCACCCACTGGGCTGCTCCGGCGCCCGAATCACCACGACCCTGTTGAACGTGATGGAGCAGCAGGATGCCTCACTGGGCCTGGCGACCCTGTGTATCGGCATGGGACAGGGAATTGCGACAGTTATCGAGCGGGTGGGTTAAAACAGAAAAGCCGGGCCCTGTGAGCCCGGCTTTGTTAAAGGCTGACGCCTAGAGCCCATGCAACAGAATTGCGTTGGCTTCCGCCGATGCATGTCGCTCCCCGATAATCGCCTGGTATTCCGGAGAGTCGTACCAGTCCCTGGCACCTTGCGGCGAATCCCATTCCAGTATCACTGTGCGGCTGCCGTGCCAGTTGCCCTCGAGTACCTGTGGAGCGTCATCCACCATGATGATCCGCCCGCCGCTATCGGTGATCGTTTTGACCACCTTGGAGATGTAAGCATCGTATAGCGGTTGGTCGAGCACCTTTTCGGTAAACAGTATGTATCCCTTGGCCATAGGGTACCTCCCGATACTGTGCGTGACTCGGACACCAAACCGGGCAGGTTCTGTGTTCCGAAGAAGGCCTCAGACGTTGGCCTGCAGCCCTCCTCTCACCAACAAGTATGGCAGATGTTAGCTGACACCTAAGCCGCCGGTTCTGCGCGACGATCCGCCTTTTCCTTGCGCACTTTGATGCGGTTGGCCTTGATGCTCTTGCGGATCATCGGCGCGATGGTCAGCCCCTGCACCACGATGGAGAAGATCACCACCATGTAGGTGATTATCAGCAGCAGGTTATGGATATCGACACCGCGCACCAGCATTTCACCACTGGGGATAGACGCGGCCATCGCCAGCGCCAGGCCACCTCGCAGGCCACCCCAGGTGAGTATTTTCACCGAGTTGACGTCGTAGCGGCGGAAACGTCTGAACACGCTGAACGGAATACCAACACTGATAAAGCGCGCCAGCAGGACCACCGGTACCATCAGCAGGCCGATGCCCACCTCCACCAGAGTTACATTCATGGTCACCAGCATCAGGCCGATCAGCAGGAACAGCAGCGCATTGAGAAAGCTGTCCGTGGCATGCCAGAAGTTGTTGATGTACTGGGAGCCTGACGGATCATTCGGGTCTGCCACCTTGGCCCGGGTCACGTTGCCGATAAAGATACCCGAAACCACCATCGCCAGCGCACCGGAGATCTCCATCATATTCGCCAGGGCAAAACCGGCGGAAGGGATCATCAGGGTTATCAGCAGACGGATGTTCGCATCCCCGCGGGAGTTGCACAGCAGGAAGTGACCGATCAGCGCCAGCACAAAGCCAAAGGCGATACCGCCAAGCGCATCACTGAGGAACAACTCTGCGACCCCGGCAAAGGTCGGTTCGGTACCGGAAAAAGCCACCGCAAAGATGGTGGTGAACACCACAAGGCCGACACCATCGTTAAACAGCGACTCGCCCTCCACCTGGATCGAGATTCCCTGGGGCGCGTTCATCTGTTTGATGATCGCCAGCACGGCGATGGGGTCGGTGGGGCTGATCAGGGCACCGAACAGCAGGCAGTAGATCAGTGGTATCGACCAGCCCAGCACCGCGAGCAGCCAGTAGGCGAGATAGCCGACAATGACTGTCGATAGCAGAGTCGAGAACAGCACCAGCACCGTGATTTCCCAGCGTTGTTTGCGCAGCGCATGCAGGTCGATCTCCAGCGCACCGGCGAACAGCAGAAAGCCAAGCATCCCCTTGAGGAGCAGCTGGTTGAAGTTAAGGCTGCTGAGTACGTTGGTGATCGATGCCGCCATATCGTCGCCGATCAGCTTGAAGGACAACATCACAAGCAGGGAGATCACCACGGATCCCGTCGTTATAGCAATAGTTGTCTGAAGTTTCAGAACATATTGGTTGGTGTAAGCGATTAATACGGCCACAGCCGATAACAAGCAGAGTAGGTACCATGCATTCATGGATTGTTTCCTGACGTTCAATTGAGAAAGCGGTGTCGCGATAGCACTCCTGTTCGGCCGGGCAACAAAAAAGCGGCCGGGTTACGCGATAAAAGAGAACACCCCGCAATGAAAACTGCCGGGCGTAGAAATCTGTAGATGACTCGGGGTTGTGTATCCCCGCTGAGGAAACGGGGAAAATTGATTAACATCAATAGTATCACAACAGCCTGCCCAATAGCGGCGTTTGTATAGACCAAAAGCGACAACACTTTGTATTCCCTATTGATCAATAGGCTTTTTTCAACAACTTAGCTCGCCAATGAAATTATTAATGATTGACACTATCAACAAAAACCCTCAAAGTTGACTATATCAACCATCTAGCAACCCAAATCATTTATGTCCGACCGCACACTAAGCGATGCACTACACCGTCTTATGCACGCCTACCGCAGGCAGTTACGCGAGACGATACAAAGCGAGGGTGTCGAACTGCCGATCACCCATATCAGGGTGCTCAAGGGTGTATGTCGCAATGCCGGCAGCACTGCTCACTCCATCGCCACTAACATGCAGCGCGATAAGGCACAGATCACACGGGTGCTCAATGAACTGGTGAGTAAAGGTTTTGTGGTCCGGGTCAGCAACCCCAGGGATCGCCGCAGCCAGGTGTTAGAACCCACGGCTCAGGGCACCGCGTTGCTGGACACCCTGGAAAATCTTGAAAAGCAGGTCACGGCACAGATGACCCATACCCTCTCCGAGGACGAAATTACCACCTTTGTCCGGGTCGCGAATCTGATGACAGAGCAAGCGGGACAGACATCCGCAAACACGAGGAAAACCTAACCATGAGCAAACCCGCCCCCCGCGAACTTGAAGTTATCCGGTCTGTCCAGCTCACCCCGCATATGCAGCGCATCACCCTCGGTGGCAGCGGCATGAGCCAGTTTCCGGACAACCAGGAAAGTGCCTATATCAAGCTGTTTTTCCCACGCGATGATGGCGAAAAACCGATGGTGCGCACCTATACCGTACGTCAGCAGCGCGCTGGTGAGATCGATGTGGATTTCAACCTGCACGGCACCAGCGGTCCGGCATCGCGCTGGGCCGTGGAAACCCAACCAGGCGATCGGATTCTGGTCGGCGGCCCCGGCCCGAAAAAAATGATCAACCCGGACGCCGACTGGCATCTGCTGGCCGGGGATATGACCGCCCTGCCCGCGATCAGCGTCAACCTGGAACAGCTGCCCGAAAACGCCTGCGGCCATGCGGTCATCTCCATTTTGCATGAAGATGATATCCAGGCCCTGAAGCACCCTGAACAGATCAAGCTGCACTGGGTGGTCATCCCGGAACCGGACCCTGAAGGTCAGCTCCTGCTGGAGTACATTGCCAATCTCGAACTGCCGGAGGGACAGCCCTCGATCTGGACCGCCTGCGAATTCACCAGCATGAGAGCGCTGCGCAAGCACTTCAAGGACAGCTGGCAACCGGCGCGGGAAAACCTCTATATCTCCAGCTACTGGAAACTCGGTCGCAGTGAAGATCAGCACAAGGTGATCAAACGCCAGGACGCCGAGGCTGCCGATCAGTAGCCCCGTGCCCGGCGCTCACTCAGAACTGATCCTCATCGATCTCCATCAAATTGGCCGAGCCGGCACTGGCGGCCTGTGCCAGGTAGCCGCAACGTACCAGCAGCTGTTCGGCGTAGGCGGCAGCGACCTTCTGGCGGGTCTGCCAGAAGGCTGAATTGTCGCTCTGTTTTTCCCGTTCCGCGGCACGCTGGGCACTGCGCAGCAGCATCCAGCCACCACAAAGGTAGCCAAGCAACAGCATCAGGTTGACGCTGCCGGCTGCCGGCGCAGCCGGGTCCTGCCCCGCAGCCTGCATCAGGTGACCGACACAACGTCGTGCCTGGTTCAGCGCCTTTTCCAGTCCCTCGCGCAGTGGCGCCGGTGCGTCCGGACAGGCCTTGAGGCTGCCGCTGATCTCTTCGAACAGATCTTCCAGCGCAGCGCCCCGGTCAGCCGCAATTTTGCGTCCGATCAGATCCAGCGCCTGGATACCGGTGGTGCCCTCATAGATCGGCAGAATGCGGGCATCCCGGTAGAGCTGGGCCACGCCGGTTTCTTCGATGTAACCCATGCCGCCGTGCACCTGCATCGCCAGTGAGCAGACCTCCTGTGCCAGCTCCGTCAGCCAGCCTTTAACCAGCGGGGTGTAAAGTGCGACCCGCGCTTCGCGCCGGGCCTGCTCCTCGCCCTCTACCGCCCGGGCACGATCCACCTCAGCGGCCGCCTCGTAGGCAAAGGCGCGCATCGCCTCGCAGGAGGCGCGCATCTGTACCAGCATACGGCGCACATCCGGGTGGTTGATAATGGTGACGCGACTGCCGTCTTTCAGCGTGCCCTGTACCCTCTCGCGGGCATAGTCGCGGGCAGCCTGGTAGGCACGCTCGGCCACCGCCAGCCCCTGCACGCCCACCGACTGGCGCGCGCTGTTCATCATGGTGAACATGCAGGTCAGTCCCTGATGAGGCTCACCCACCAGGTAGCCGACCGCACCGCCGTTATCGCCGTAACTCATGACACAGGTGGGACTGCCATGGATGCCCATCTTGTGCTCTATCGCCAGCGGCCTGAGGTCGTTACGCTGGGCCGGCACTCCCTGGTCATCGAGCAGGTATTTGGGCACCAGAAACAGGGAGATCCCTTTTACGCCGGCCGGTGCATCCGGCAGACGGGCCAGCACCAGGTGGCAGATATTCGACGCCATCTGGTGATCACCCCAGGTGATAAAGATCTTCTGGCCCTGAATCAGATAGTGATCGCCCTCCGGCTCCGCACGGGTTTTCAGTGCCGCCAGATCGCTGCCGGCATCGGGCTCGGTCAGGTTCATCGTCCCTGTCCATTCGCCGCTGATCAGTTTCTCCAGCCAGATCGACTTGAGTGTATCGCTGCCGTGATGCTCCAGGGCATCGATGGCACCGAAGGTCAGCAACGGGCAGAGCGCCCAGGCCAGATTGCCGGATTGCCAGATCTCGCTGGTGGCGGTGGAGATAAGGTTGGGCAGTCCCTGACCGCCGTACGCTGGATTTTCCCCCAGCGCGGGCCAGCCGGCCTCACAGAACTGGTGATAGATATCGGCGAATCCCGCCGTTTCGGTGACACCGGTTTCGCCCAGTTGCGGCGGCTGCCGATCCCCCGTGACGTTGCTGGGCGCGATCAGATTTTCGCCGAATCGGGCGGCCTCTTCGATGACTGCCGCTACTGTATCGCTATCGAGCTCCTCACCCTCCGAACCCTCCGCCGGCCGGGGCAGACCGATCACATCATTAAGCAGAAAGAGCACTTCTTCGCGTGGATACCGGTAGTTATGCATGGCAGCAAACCCTCCCGAGTTTTACTTTCTGTATAGCTCAGAATCGCTACCGCCGCCTTTAAAACCACCCCAAAAACTTTCATATCAGAAACTTGAAAATCCCGCAAAAACAGGCATTTGGTGACTCCCCTCACCCTCACCAGGCGTCGGGAACCAGCTCCCGCAGCGCGGCAATAAACACCTGGGTCCGGCGCGGCAGCTGGCCATGGGGATAGAGCAGATAGACACCAAGATCAGGCCCCTGCCAGTCGGGAAAACAGGGCACCAGCGTCCCCGGATGATGCTGCTGGCGTAACGCCACCATCCAGTGAGGCAGCAGGCCTATGCCACCGCCGTTGACGATGGCATCCACCTGAATAAACGAGCGATCCACCGCAAAACAGCGGCTCGGCGCAGCGGTTCGATACCGCCCTTCCCGCGGATGCCAGAGATCCGCTCCCCGATTATCGCGGCTCAGATTGACCCAGCAATGGACCCCCACATCACGGGGATGCTCAGGCCGACCCAATCGATGCAGATAATCGGGATGACCGTAAACACCCTGGCTCAGGTTACCAAGCTTCTCACACCGCATCGCGGTTTCCGGTTCACTCCCCACCCAGACACAGACCCCGTCCACCAACTCCGGGCCCGGTACCGTCACCTGGGTGCTCAGGTTCATCTCCAGCGCCGGGTAACGCTCCATGAAATCCAGTGCCAGCGGGCCCAACCAGCCGCGCAGCAGCATGTCGTGGCAGTAGACATCAAGGAATCCGCTGACATCCTCACGCAGTTCATCCAGCGCCAACCGGCTCTGCGCCGCCTGCTTCAGGATCTCATCGCAGTAGCCATAGAACAGGTGCCCCGCCTCGGTGGGGATCAATCTGTTCGACTCCCGGCGTAACAATCGCTGTCCCAGTGACGTTTCCAGCTGGCGTATGCGTCGGCTCAGGGTCGACTTCGGCAGATCCAGTGCGCGGGCACTGTCGGTCAAACTGCGGCCCTTCATCACCGCGGCAAAAGCCTCCAGCTCCTGTAGACCAAACACTCTTCACACCTCCGGGCGTTCCACTTTTTGCAACAGAGCGTCTTACTTTAGCACCTGCTTTATGCAAATACGAAACATTATCATTACCACTATCGAATGAGTTGAAGTTTATCCGCGAACAATCAGGAGTGAGTGATGCCCGTACCTCAGAACACCAGGGATGCCATGCCGTTTTCAGGACTGGCCCTGGCCGTCGGCCTGGCGATGACCGCGGCCACCGCTAACGCGGACGAGAGCATTCAGCTGGATGATCTGGTGGTAACGGCCAGCGGCTTTGAGCAGGAGATCACCACGGCACCGGCCTCGATCAGCGTCATCAGCAGCGAAGAACTCGAGACACGCGCCTACACCGACCTCACCGATGCCCTGCGCAGCACTCCGGGCGTCACGGTCACCGGCGGCGGCGCCGGCGATAACGGCGTGGATATCAGCCTGCGCGGGATGCCGGCAAGCTATACCCTGCTACTCGTTGACGGCAAACGGGTGTCCGGCCGCGAAAGCCGTCCCAACGGCAGTGCCGGATTCGAGACCGACTGGCTGCCGCCGCTGGAGTCGATCCAGCGGATCGAGGTGGTCCGCGGCCCCATGTCCACGCTGTACGGCTCCGACGCCATCGGGGGTGTGATCAACGTAATCACCAGGAAGGTGCAGGATGAGTGGCACGGCAATCTGCAGCAGGATGTCACCCTGCAGGAGAACCAGGACTCCGGAAACCAGTATCAGACCAGCTTCAACCTGGCCGGTCCCCTGGTTGAAGACCGCGCCGGTCTGCAGATTTACGGTCGCATCTACAACCGCGAAGAGGACCAGATCGAAAACGGCTACGAAGAGAAAGAGCTGCAGAACTTCACTGCCCGCCTGTCACTGACGCCAACCGACAGCCAGGAATTCCTGATCGAAGGCGGTATTACTGACCAGGAGCGCACCTCCCTGATGGGCGCATCAGCTCCACAAACCGGTTGCCGGGGCGGCTGTACCGACTCTTACACCGAACACACCAACAAGCATTTCAGCCTGGCGCATACCGGCCGCTGGGAGTTCGGCACCACCGACTCCTATATTCAGCGCGAGACCACCAGGGACAAGTCGCGCCAGATCGAGATCAGTAATACCAACGCGAAAACCAGCCTGGTTGCCCCCATCGGCTACGATCATCGTCTAACCCTTGGCGCCAGCTTCGAGAAAGAGGAGCTGGACGATCAGACCACCAACCGCATATCGGAGCGTACGCGCATCGAGAACAGCCGCTGGGCACTGTTCACTGAAGATGAGTGGATGCTGACCGACAAGCTGATACTGACCGGCGGGGCGCGCCTGGATAACGACGAGAATTACGGCGACCACATCAGTCCGCGTGTATACGCGGTGTATCAGCTGGCGCCGCAATGGACAGTGAAAGGCGGTATCGCCGGTGGCTACCGCGCACCGAACCTGCGTGAAATCACCCCGGACTGGGGCCAGGTCAGCCGCGGCGGTAATGTCTACGGCAACCCCGACCTGGAGGCGGAAACCTCCCTCAACAAGGAGATCGCGCTCTACTACAACGGCTTTAACGCCGTTGATGCCTCGCTCACCCTGTTCCACAACAGCTTCGACGACAAGATCACCCGCATCACCTGCCCGACAAGCATCTGCACCGATGGCGCCAACCAGTTCGGCGCCGACCCGACCTACCGCGTCAACGTGGATGAAGCCGTAACCCGCGGGGTGGAGATCAGCCTGGATATGGCGTTGACCGACCGCCTGGACCTGAGCACCACCTATACCTACACCGACTCCGAGCAGAAAACCGGGGAGTATAAGGGCGAGCCGCTGACCCAGCTGCCCCGGCACCTGTTCTCGGCCAACCTGGACTGGCAGGCCAGCGACACGCTGACCCACTGGACCCGCCTCACCTACCGGGGCCGGGAGAGCCAGCCGGTCTCCGGGCCTTCGCAGGACGCCATCGTAGCCCCTTCCAGCACACAGCTGGACACCGGCCTCGGCTACCAGCTGAACGCACAGGCCAGCCTCAAGGCGGGTATCTACAACCTGTTTGACGAGGAGATCGGGTACGACGAGTACGGCTATGTGGCTGATGGCCGCCGCTACTGGATGGCATTGAATATCAATTTCTGAACCTGAACCGAGCCTGGAAACAAACGGAGTAACCCATGTTGTTTAAATCTCTGGTCCCCTCACTGCGACAGCTCACCGGAGCCCTTGCGCTGGGAACCCTTCTCGCCGCCCAGGGCGCACAGGCTGACGGCCGTACCCTGGAGACCCGCTTTGGCAGCGTCAGTGTCGACGCAGACGTGCAGCGGGTTGTCACCCTCTACGAAGGCGCGCTGGATGCAGCGGTCGCCGTCGGTATCAAGCCCGTCGGGGCGATCACCACCCGCGGCGGCGACGGCGTCGCCAGCTATATCCAGTCTCAACTGAGCGATACACGGATTGTCGGCACCGCGCGGGAGACCAACCTGGAATCGGTGATCGCACTGCAGCCGGACCTGATCCTGACCTCTTCCCGGCTCAGCAAAGAGCAGTATCAGCTGCTGAGCGCGGTGGCCCCTACCCTGGTTCCCGACTTCAATATGTTCGAACAGGATGCCTGGAAAAAAGAGAGCCTGTTCTTCGCCCGCGCACTGGACCGGGAAGAGCAGATGAAGCAGGTGCTCGGCCAGATCGACCAGCGTACGGCACAGGTTAAGACCCGCTTCGATCAGGCGCTGCCAGACAGCGGTCGCCAGGCCACTCTGGCCCGCTGGATGCCCCAGGGCGCGCTGTTGATGTCGGATAAACTCTTTGCCGGCAGCCTGCTGACGGCCGCCGGTTTCGAGATGCAGGATGCCGGCATCATCCAGGCCGGTCGTCCCCATAGCTCGCCCTTGAGCCAGGAAAAACTGTCACTGATCGATGGCGACTGGCTGTTCCTCGCCACGCTCAATGAGGATGGTGAGCAGGCGCTGGAAGCGGCACGCCAGTCACCGGCGTTCCTGCGCCTGGACGTGGTGCAGAATGACCATGTCATTCCGGTTGATGGCCAGCTGTTCAGCAGTGCCAGCGGCCCCCTAGCCGCCGGCGCCATCCTCGACAGGCTGGAGCAGGCTATCGAACAGGCCGGTCAATGACAGGTACTGCCTCTTTTACCCCCTTTACCCCGCCGTTTCTGGCTGCGGGGCTGCTGCTGTTGATCGTCTGCCTGGCCAGCCTGCTGCTCGGTGCCGGCGATGTCTCAGTGAGTGACGCCCTGGCGGTCCTGTTCGGTGGCGGCAGCGACGAAGCCCGGTTTCTGGTACTGGAACTGCGCGGCCCACGGACACTGGTCGCGCTGGTTGTGGGCGCGTCGCTGGGCTGTGCCGGTGCACTGATGCAGACACTGTCGCGCAATCCACTGGCGGAGCCGGGCCTGCTTGGCATCAGTGCCGGCAGCACCTTCGCCGTGGCCGTCACGCTGATGCTTGGTGCCAGCGCCGCCACGCTGACACTGTATGTATCCCAGCTGGGCGCCCTGGCCGGCTGCCTGATTGTACTCGCCGCGGCGCGGATTCAGGGCGTCGGTAACGATCCGGTCCGTCTGGTACTGGCGGGCGCAACGCTCACCGGGCTGCTGCTTTCCTTAACCTCGCTGCTGTTGATGTTCGATCAGCGCAGTGCCGACGAGATCCGTTTCTGGGTCACCGGCAGTGTGGCCGGCCGCGACCTGGCGGACCTTTATCGGTTACTGCCATCGCTGGCACTGGCGCTGCTGCTGAGCCTAGTCCTGGTGCGTCCACTGGCGGCGCTGTCGCTGGGGGAACGGGCAGCACAGGGCCTGGGACACCATCCCGGGCGCATCCGCTTTCTTACCGTACTGGTAGTCGCGCTGCTGGTGGGCTCCGCCACCGCCGTGGCGGGCCCGATCATCTTTATCGGGCTGGTGGTGCCCTATCTGGCCCGCGCCATCGCCGGTCCCGATATCCGGCGCACACTTTGGCTCTGTCTGCCGATCGGCCCGATTATTCTGGTCACGGCGGATATCCTGTCCCGCCTGCTGGTCGCGCCGGCGGAGCTGCCGCTTGGAGTACTGACAGCCCTCATTGGCGCCCCCTTGCTGCTGCTCGTGGTACGCGGCAAACGCCTGCCATCGCTCTAGGAAAGTCGATATGAATACAGTTTCTCCGCCAGCCTCAACGTTGTTTACGCCCCCGGGATACTGGCTGCTGACGGGACGCCTGGGGACGAGGAGCGTTTCGCTGCTGATCCCGCAACGAGCCACGCTGGTCAACGCGGTACTGCTGCTGCTCATCCTGGTTGCAGCCACGGCGTCACTCAGCCTCGGTGAGCTGCCCCTGTCTCCATCCGAGGTCTGGCAGGCAATACGTGGTGAGGGGCCGGCGCTGCAGCAGCTGGTGGTGCAGCAACTGCGTCTTCAGCGCGTACTGGCAGGTGTGGCCACCGGCGCGGCCTTTGCCCTCTCCGGCTGTCTGATGCAGACACTGTCCCGCAACCGGCTCGCGACCCCCGGTATTATCGGCATCGACAATGCCGCCACCGCGTTTGCCGTGGCCTCGGTGCTCGGTACCGGTCTTGCGCTGACGCCGCCGGCCATGTCACTGGTGGGCGCAGCGACCGCCACCGCACTGGCGTTTGGCCTGTCCGGCGACTCGGGCAGACGCGGTTACCGCTTTATCATCGCCGGCGTTGCCATCGGCGCCGTCGCCGGTGCTCTGACCCAGTTCATGCTGAGCCGGGTGGCCATTGACGATGCCAACGCCGCCTTCCCCTGGACCGTGGGCAGCCTTAATGCCCGCAACAGCGAAGCCACGCTGCTGCTGGGGCTGGCATTACTCCCCTGTCTGCTGCTGGCGCTGCGCTGGGCCTCTGCGCTGAAACTGGTGCAGGTGTCCGACGCGGTCAGTCTTGGCCTGGGCGTCAACCTGAAACAGGTACGCCGCAACGGGCTGATGCTGTCGGTACTGCTGACCGGTCTAGCGGTGGCGGTTGCTGGCCCGGTGGGGCTGGTTGCGCTGATCGGCCCCGAGCTTGCCCGCACCCTGTGCAAACATCGCGGCGTGCCGTTGCTGGCCGCCACGCTCTGCGGCGCGCTGATCATGCTGCTGGCCGATCTGGTCGGCAGGCTGATGCTTTCACCGCTGGAGATCCCGGTGGGCATCGTCACCGCCGTGGTCGGCAGCCCCTATCTGCTTTGGATGTTGTTAAACCCCTCTTTCAGGAGCCAGCCATGAACGCCTTCTTTTCACCCGGCATTGAACAAACCGAAAGCCAACAGTGCGCGCCGCTGGCCGCAAAGGCACTGACGGTCGCCCACGGACAGCGGGTGATTATCGACGGACTCGAGCTGCAACTGCCAAAGGGAAAAATCACCGCCATTGTCGGCCCCAACGGCTGCGGCAAATCCACCCTGCTGAACGCCCTGTCGCGGGTACTCAAACCCCGGTCAGGCAGTATCCTGCTGGATGGCCGGGACATTCATCGCGAGCCGGCCCGCGAGGTGGCACGTAAGCTGGCACTGCTGCCCCAGGAGACCAGCGCACCGGAGGGGATGACCGTCTCGGACCTGGTGCGCTTTGGCCGTCAGCCTCACCAGGGCTGGCTGAACCAGTGGTCGGAAGAGGACCAGTACGCCGTCCGCAAGGCGATCCGCGCGGCGGACCTTGAGGGCATGGAAGAGCGGGTACTGGATGAGCTCTCGGGGGGGCAGCGCCAGCGCGCCTGGATCGCCATGGCGGTGGCCCAGGCAACCCCGCTGCTGTTGCTGGATGAACCCACCTCGGCGCTGGATCTGGGTCATCAGATAGAGGTGTTCGAGTTGATCCGCCACCTCAGCCGGGATCACGGCAAAACCCTGGCGATGGTGGTTCACGACCTGCTCAGTGCCTGCCGCTATGCCGACCATCTGGTCGCCATGCGTGATGGCGAGATCATCACCCAGGGCGCACCGGGCGAGATACTGACACCGGATCTGGTACATAGGCTGTATGGCGTGCACTGCGATATCCTGCCGGACCCAGCCACCGGCAGCCCGATGCTGGTCAATGTGCGCCGGGCCAAAAGGTCGCTTTCCTTGGGATAAAACCCCGCGGGTGAACCCCTTGATCAAGGCCCGCCGGCAACTTTCTAAGCTGGCGGGAGACCGCTCTCCCACTCTAATTCATAGCAGCTCCCCTGCCTCTCTATCCGGAACCTCAGGATCGCCCGACGGTTGTATAAACCGGGGCAGATAGCGCTGGGTTGTTAACAGCCTGACGTGCTTAAGACTCTTTTAAGTTTACCTCCCTAGACTCTCCAGGTAATGAGAAGGAGTCAGCGCATGATCGCACCTAAACCCGTTCCGGAAACCCGCGAAAAAATGTACCTGCACGGCCCCGGGGATCTTTCCAGAGCGCGCATCGAGGCATTTATCCGTGAACGTTTTGCCGCGATTCACTCTGCCTGGATCGATGATTTCCTGCCCACATTGATCAGTACCCGGAATGATCGCAGCCAGTTGCTCGCCGCCGCGGGGTTCCAGTGGGCGAGCGATAACCCGCTGTTTCTCGAAACCTATCTGGATACCCCGGTCGAATCCTGCCTGCGGGAGTTCAGCCACTCCCCGGTGTCACGCCAGACGATTGTCGAGTTCGGCAACCTGGCGACCACCACGCCCGGTGAAATCCGTAAACTGATTCTGGTCCTGGCGAGCTATTTCGGTCAGCGCGGAATGGACTGGGCTGTGCTGACCCTGACACCGACCCTGATCAACAGCTTCACCCGCCTTGGACTGGTCCTGCACTCCCTGGCACCGGCGCGCCCGGAGCTGCTGAAAACCTCGCGCAGTTATTGGGGACGCTACTACGACCTGAACCCCAGGGTGGTTGCCATCAACGTCCGCGCCAATAAGCCCCGCCTGCAACTGCTTGAACGTCTCAGCACTACACGCGCTTCCCTTTCGACCTCCCTGCTGCCACCGGAGCCTGTTAATGATCGATCACTTTTTCTCTGAGCTGGAGCGCCTCGCCCGGCAACAGCCCGATACCCCCGCGCTCCAGGATGAGATCAGCAGCATTAGCTGGGGTGACCTGCCGGGCGCCATCGATACCCTGGCCGAGCAGCTTCGTACCGCGGCAGGAGAGCGCATCGCGCTGCTGGCCGATAACAGCCGCCACTGGGTGCTGACCGATCTGGCCGCCCTCAAGCTGGGCCGTGTTGTTGTACCGGTTCCGCTGTTTTTCAGCGCAGCCCAGCGCGATCACCTGCTCGAAGCCAGCGGTATCGACACCCTGATCAGCGTCAGCGATGACCAGTTGATCATCCAGCACCTGCCGGCCAGGGCTACTCCCCTGCATCCGGGCACGGCAAAAATCACCTTCACGTCGGGAACCACGGGCACCCCCAAGGGCGTCTGCCTGAGCACAGATCAGCAGTTGCAGGTTGCCCGCTCGCTGGCCGAACGGCTGCAGGGTCTGGCACTTTCTCGTCACCTCTGTCTGCTGCCGCTGGCGACACTGCTGGAGAACATTGCCGGTGTCTATACGGCGCTGCTGCTTGGCGCAACTCTGGTCACACCATCGTTGAAAACCCTGGGTATCCAGGGCTCGAGCGAACTCGACCTGCGGGCGCTGGCCAGCAGCCTGAACAGCTATGCGCCAGACTCGTTAATCGCACTGCCGCAGATCCTCTCGGCCCTGACCGGCGCTGTCGAAGCCGGTGTCGCGGTACCAACACTCAAATTTATCGCCGTGGGCGGTGCCCGCGTGGGCGCGGATCTTATCGAGCGCGCCCGTCGCTGCGGCTTGCCCGCTTACGAGGGGTATGGCCTGTCCGAATGCGCGTCCGTGGTCAGCCTGAATACACCGGACCTGGATAAGCCGGGCACGGCAGGCACACCGCTGGCGCACAGCCGACTGCATCTGAATCCCGAAGGCGAGCTGATCATCGACGCCAACCTGATGCTGGGTTATCTCGGCGAGCCGCCCCAACACGGCCCCTTCGCCACGGGCGACCTGGTCGACATCGATGCGGACGCTTTCCTGTCGGTCAAAGGGCGCAGGCGCAATGTGCTGATCTCCAGCTTCGGCCGCAACCTGAGCCCCGAGTGGGTGGAATCGGAGTGGCTGGCGCAGCCCGGCATCCAGCAGGCGGTTCTGTTTGGCGAAGCGCGCCCGTTCAACACGCTGCTGGTGTATGCGCCCAGCCTGGGCGACAACCGCCTTGAGGAGATCCGGCAGCGACTTAACGCCACACTGCCCGACTACGCCCGGGTCGGTGGCTGGCACCGGGTGAGCGAGCCGATGAACACCGGTAACGGCCTGTATACCGCCAACGGGCGCCCGCGCCGGGACGCCATAGCCACGCGTTACCACGACGAAATCGAGTCTTTCTACCTGCCTGAAACCCAGGCCTGGAGTTAATCATGTCTTTCTACGAAACCCTGCAACAGGAAACCGAAACCGCCCGTGCTTACCTGCTGCAGTCACCCATCATCCAGGCGTGCACACATGGCGATATCAGCCGCAACCAGTACATCGCCTTCCTGACCCAGGCCTATCACCATGTAAAGCACACCCTGCCCCTGCTGATGGCCTGCGGTAGCCGGATCGATGAGCGCCAGGAATGGCTGCGCGAAGCGGTGGCGGAATATATCGAAGAGGAAACCGGGCACCAGGAGTGGATCCTTAACGATCTCGCCGCCTGCGGTGCCGACAAAGAGGCGATCCGGCAAGGGCAGCCGGCAATGGAAACCGAACTGATGGTGGCCTACGCCTATGATCTTATCCAGCGGGTCGACCCGGTCGGCTTCTTCGGTATGGTGCAGGTGCTCGAAGGCACCAGCGTCAACCTGGCCACGCCGATGTCACACATTATTCAGCAAACCCTGGGCCTGCCCGATGCCGCCTTCAGTTATCTGCGCTCTCACGGTTCCCTCGACCAGGATCATATCCAGTTTTTCGCTGGACTGATGAACCGCATCGACGCGCCTGAACAGCAGCAGCGCATCATCCACAGCGCACGCGTTTTCTATCACCTCTACGGCAATATCTTCCGCAGCCTGCCCAACGAATAAGGAGCCCGTTATGCAGTTCCAGGATCGTCACATTCTTATTACCGGCGCATCGGGTGGCATCGGCGCAGCCCTGGCACTGCAGCTGGCGCGACGCGGCGCGCGGCTGCTGCTGCACGGCCGCAACCAGAAAGCGCTGCAGGAGATTGCCGCGGCCTGCAGCAACGAGGGCTGTCCCAGCGTACTGACCTGTGCCGCCGACCTCACCACCGAACAGGGGCGCCAGCGCTTGGTCGATACGGTGTCCACGTCGTTCACCGCACTGGACACCCTGATCAACAACGCCGGTACGGGCTGTTTCGCGCTTTTCGAGCAGCAGTCCCCTGAGCAGATCGAAACCCTGATCAGCACCAATATCACGGCGCCGATACTGCTCACACGAGCGCTGATCGGGCCGCTGATGGCCAACGCTGATCCCCGTATTCTCAATATCGGTTCCGCCTTCGGCGCGATCGGCTTTCCCGGCTACACAACCTACTGCGCCAGCAAGGGAGCCCTGCGCCTGTTCAGCGAATCCCTGGCACGGGAGTACGCGGACACCTCCCTCAAGGTGCAATATCTGGCACCCCGGGCAACACGCACCGCGATCAACTCGGAACGTGCCAACCAGATGCTGAAGGCCACCGGTAGCCAGAGCGATGCTCCGGTTACCGTTGCCGAAGCGGCTATCAAGCTGCTGGCATCGGGCAAGGCCCAGGCCGCCATCGGCTGGCCCGAAAAGCTGCTGGTACGGCTTAACGGGCTGCGTCCGGAACTGATAAGTGCGGTACTGCGCCGCCAGCTAAACAAAATCAAACCTTACGCCCAAGTTCCCGAACCGCCACTGGCTGAGCGAAGCTTCGCGAAACAGCCTTTAAAACAGAAAGGAGCCTGACCATGAAACCGCTCGTGTGCTTACGTTCCACCGTTATCGCCCTGCTTTGCGCACTGACCTTCTCTGCGCAGGCAGCCAGCAGCGAAGCACTGCTGCCGATCCAGCGACAGTGGGCCAAAATCCAGTATGATCTGCCGGAGAAAGAGCGTGCCGGCGCCTTTGCCACGCTGGCCAAACTGATTGAAAAGGCACGCCAGGACTCCCCGGGAGATACAGAACTGTTAATCTGGCAGGGTATCGTCGTCAGTTCCCAGGCCGGTGCCGAAGGTGGACTGGGTGCGCTGAAACTGGCCAAGCAGGCGCGTGAGCTGTTTGAACAGGCGATCGATGAGAACCCTGCCGCACTGAACGGTTCAGCGCTGACCAGCCTCGGCACGTTGTATCACAAGGTTCCGGGATGGCCGCTTGGCTTCGGGAACGACGAGAAAGCCGGTGAACTACTCAGGCAGGCGCTTGAAATAGCCCCGGACGGACTGGATGCAAACTACTTTTATGGCAGTTACCTGTTTGACGAGGGTGACAAAGAAGCCGCCCGCGAGGCACTGCAGAAGGCACTGGCAGCGCCCCCCCGTCCGCAGCGTCCCAGGGCGGATGCCGGTCGCAGAAACGAGATAGAACAACTGCTCAAAAAACTGGGCTAAGGAACAGGCATGCGAATACTGGTGGTCGAAGACGACCGCTTGCTAGGTGATGGCATCAGGTCTGCGCTGCAAAAGGCCGGCGAAACCGCCGACTGGCTCACCTGTGCCGAAGACGCCTGGCATACGCTACAGCTGGAGCACTTCGACTGCCTGCTCCTCGACCTGGGCCTGCCCGGCATGGATGGCCTGGAGCTGCTGCGCAAGTTGCGCCGTAGCGGCAACGAGTTACCGGTACTGATTCTCACCGCCCGCGATGCCATTGAAGACCGCATCGCCGGGCTCGATGCCGGCGCCGACGACTACCTGCTCAAGCCCTTCGACCTGGCCGAACTGAAAGCACGACTGCGCGCGGTGACACGCCGCTACAAGGGCTACAGCGATACAACGCTGCAGATCGGCGAGTTACAGATCGACGCACAGGCACAGAGCGTCAAGTACCGTGGACAGCCGGTCACCCTGTCCCGGCGGGAATATGGACTGCTGCAGACGCTGGCCGAAAACGCCGGCCGGGTACTCAGCCGGGACCGGCTTGAAGAAACCCTGTATGGCTGGGGCGCCGAGGTGGAAAGCAACACCCTGGAGGTGCATATCCACCACCTGCGTAAAAAGCTGGCATCCTCACTGATCCGCACCGTGCGTGGTGTCGGCTACATGATCGACAAGGCGGAATAGATGCGCTCGATCCGCCAGACCCTGACCATCAGCCTGCTCAGCTTCGGCCTGCTGGCCGGGTTAACCACCGCCACCCTCGCCTACTTCGCGGCCAAGGAGGAAGCCGAGGAGCTGTTCGATGCCCAGATGGCCCAGATGGCCCGTCTGATCGAACAGCTGGCGCCGGACGACGCCACCCTGCCCCTGGTGATCATGAATGAAAAGCAGTGGCAGCCGGCACACCCCTACGAAGAGCAGCTTTCCTACCGCATCGTCTCCAGTGCTGGGGATATTCTGGTTGCATCGCCAAGCTTTCCCGACTGGGTGGATCACGAGCCGGTGGATGGCTACCACGACCTGGATCACCCCGGCGAGAACTGGCGCATGTTTACGCTGATTGGCGAGCAGGGGCAGAACCATATCCAGGTGGTGCAGAGCGACAAGGCCCGCACCGAGATCGCCACCAAGATCGCCCTGACCAACACGCTGCCGATACTGGTTTTTCTGCCGCTGCTTTGCGTTGCGATCTGGTGGCAGATCGGCCGTAACCTGAAACCTCTGGTGACATTGAGTGAGGAGGTCTCCGAGCGTGGCTCCGGCCACCTGGACCCGGTGCGCATGCAGGAGGTGCCCACCGAAATCAGTGGCTTGGTCAGTGCGCTGAACCGCATGCTGCAGCGGCTCAAACTCAGTTTTGAGCGCGAGCGCCGTTTTACCGCCGATGCCGCCCATGAGTTACGCACGCCGCTGGCGGCGCTGCAGATCCACTGCGAGAACCTGTTCGCCGATCTCAGGGATGAACAGTGCCGCGGCAGCTGCGACCAGATTCTAACCGGCCTGAAACGGATGAACCGGGTGGTTGAACAGCTGCTCCACCTGAGCCGCCTCGACCCGCAGGAGCGCCTGCCAGAAAGCGCACCGATCAACCTGACCGGACTCTGCCGCGAGCTGATCGGTCAGCAGATTCCCTTCGCGATCGCCCGCGATATCGACCTGGGACTCACCGCCCCGGAAGACGACATAAGCGTGGATGGCCACGCCCTTTACCTCAGCATTCTGCTGCGCAATCTGGTGGATAATGCCATCCGTTACACGCCCACCGGGGGTGAGGTGACGCTGGAGCTGGTCACTCAGGATGGAAGGGTTCAGGTGAGCGTCATCGACTCGGGGCCGGGGCTCACTGACGAGCAGAAACAGCGGGTGTTCGAGCGCTTTTACCGGGGCAAGAACAACAGCGACGGCAGTGGACTTGGCCTCTCCATCGTCCATCAAATTGCCGAGCTGCACGGCTCCGAGATCCAGTTGCTGGATCGGCAGGACGGTCAAACCGGGCTTGTCGCCCGGTTTACTCTGGCAGGCTGAAGCCCTCTGCAGCCAAACCTTATCGGGCCGCACTCACTCCAGTTTCACGCCCGGTTCATGCAGCGTTTGCTGGGCCAGTGACTCGCCCTCGGCAGCCATAAACGCCAGCGAGCAGTGCATACCCGCCGGCAGTGCGTAGTCGCTATTGGGCATTTCGAGCAGTACCCCGAAGGTACGGCTCGACGGATCGAACACCCTGTCGATGGCGGTTATCTTGGCCTGGTAGCTGCCCCCCTCGGTCAGTTCAGGGGTGACCTCTGCCAACATACCCATCTGCACTTTGGGATACATATTCACCGGCAGATAGACTTCAACATTGAGCGGATCGATCTGGGCGATGGTCATCAGCGGCGCCTGGTCATAGGCATACTCGCCCTTGGAGAGCTCAACCTCCGTGACCACACCATTGACCGGGCTGCGGATTATCCGCCGCTCCAGCCGTTGCTGCGCATGCTGACGTTCCACTTCGGCGATCGCTTTCTCCCGGCGATGTTTATCCAGGGTCAGTTGCGTCAGGCGAACCTCAACCCTGGCCTGGTCATAGTCCTTTTCAGAGACGACGTTCTTGGCTTTCAGGGTTTCAAAGCGCTCGAGCTCTTTCTGCCGAAACGCCACCTGAGCACCGGCGGAGCGGATATCCTCGTTGCTCTGGGCTTTCATTTTGGCCAGATCGACCATCAGCTTTTCCAGAGACCGCTCCAGCGTCGCGACCACCTGCCCCTCTTCGACACGCTCTCCGCGCTTGACCATCACCTCATCGAGGATGCCGGCTTCCGAACTGCCCAGCTTGATCGTCGCCTTGGGTTCAATAACACACTGGAACTCCTGCTGCTCAGCCGCCGCTGCTAATGGCGATAACGCCCCAAGCAACAAACCAAAGCCCAAGCCCAGACCCGAAGTGACAGCACGGCACTGACGTTGTTTCGATTTCATTCCATGTCCTCAATACTGCATCCAATCCTGCTCAAATAACGCAGCGTGCCCGCACTGACCTCGGCTGTGTACATCAAGCCACTCTTAAGACCAGGCGGTAAGACCAGGCGGGTCAAGGTTACTTGGCCGCCAGTTCAACTCACCTAGAGTTCAACCGACCAACCGGCTAGTCCCTCGAATGGCGGCTCTGGCCCCAGGCGCTGCGTTCCCTTCCCATGGTAGAGAAGTATAGCTTGGCATCCTCGGCCGGGATGAGCTGTCCGGTTTCTTCATCGAAGACCAGGGCTTCTTCCCAGGCACGCGGTGTTGCTCTCGGCTTGCCGGCATTGGCGGTTGTCACCGTCGCAGTGCTTTGGCTGGTGGTGGCGGAGTCTGTGGTGATATCCAGGCGCGTGCCCGAATTCAGGTCGTCACTCATCACACCCGATTCATCGTGGCCGAAGCCCAGCAGGTGACCCAGCTCGTGGCGCAGCACGGTGAGCAGATCCATCAGGCCAGTGGCTGAACCATCGCCATCAGCGCCGAACTCCTCATCCGCATCCGGGGTTTCATCCACAAACCAGCCGTAACCGGCGGCGTTTACGTCGATCAGGATGGTGTTGCCATCGACCTCAGCCAGCGCATCGCCCTCCAGGTCAACAATCCGGATCTCCACAACGCCCAGCGCGTCAAGCTGGCTCTGGGTGACCAGACCGCTCTGCAGCCAGTCGTCGTAGGCGGCATCGAGGATCGATTCCGCTTCCACTTCGGTCAGCTCCTCTTCACTGAGCTTGGGCGCTGTCACTAGAGAGGAAACGGACTGGGCTGCGACCATCTGCTGCACTGCTTGCTGCGCCTCCGCCAGCGGTTCCGCGTTTGGATCGTTGGTACCGATATAGAACTCGTCAAAGGTCGCGCTACCGCCAATAGCTACCAGGCCGAATTGACCATCCACCAGACCGGAATTGAAACCGTAACTGGCAACGAAGGAGCCATTGACGGTGATGTTGACCGAGGCTCCTTTGAAGCTCAGTTTGAGCTGATGGTAAGCATTGTCGGCCAGATCCTTGGAGATCGACAAGTCGATCGACAGGCCACGCTTCGGATCCACATGACCGATCAGCACCCGATCATTCGGTGCATCCACGGCGATGAACTTGAAGTCATTCGCAGCGTAGTAATCGAAGGCCAGGCCGCCGACACCATCGCCGAATACCCTGGTTTCCAGCTCCAGGTAGGAGTCAGCCTCAATGGTGACACCCAGATCCACCAGGCTTACCGCAGTATCACCCGCAGCCGGTGTGCCCGCATAAGTGCCACCAGTCTGGCTCCAAGCACCGGTTTCGCCCTGCGGTAAGGTTTCAGAGCCATCAAAAGTATCGGTCTCTTCAAAGGTGATCTGCGGCGGCAGGATCTGCACCTTGAAGTTGTCCACGGTACCTGAGCCGCTGTCCATGCCAACACCGACATAGCCCTTGTTGAGCGGTATCGGGTTAGCGTCCTTATCCAGTTCTGGTGCGAAGGTATAGGTGAACCAGTTCACTCCCTCGACAATCAATGTCACGTTGGTGCCGTTCACCGCGATCAGGATCTCATACTGCTGATTCGGCTTAATCCGAACCGGCTTATTAGACTGGATCACCTCATGCCAGCCGCTGGCATCACGGTAGCCCATCTCGATCTTGTTGTTGGAGATGTTGATACCGGCGTACTTGAAGTCGATATCGGACTTATAGTCGAAGATGATGTAGCCGTTAGCCTTGGAACCACCGGTGGGCTTGTTCACCTCGATCAGTGCACTGACCTCGTAATAGATCGGCAGGTAGTCATCCAGGTTGTAGAAGGCCGATGCCTGCTCACCGTTGGCAGCAGAGATGCTGAGCCGGCCACCGCTGACAGAGAAGTTGCCGGTATCACGCACGAACAGGTCCATCGATGCGTTGTTGAAGTCCGAGGTTCTCAACACATCGCGGCGGCCACCCGGTACGTTACCCGCCTGCGGATCGGTTGGGCCACCGGTCTGATCCTGCCAGTAACCATGATCCTTCTGAGTTACCAGCCCCATTTCACCGTAGATACCACCCTGCTGCTGGCTCACATTCGAGTAGCGTTCGTTGTGGTTGGACTGCCCGGTATCGGCATAACGGGTCATATCCACACCGTCGCCGAAGGCCTGGGCGAACAGGAAGTCGAACAGGTGCGGCGGCACCTGACGGCTCACCGTGGCAATACCGAACGGTGCGAACGGCACGATAAAGCTGTTGAACTCGCCGACCCAGTCGATCAGGCGGTCGCCCTTGGTGTTACCGATCAGGATATCCAGGCCGGCGCCGCCGAAGACACGATCCTCGTAAACCAGATGGGTATCCGGAGTTTCATCGGTACCACCCAGCGGCAGTTGCCCCGGACTATTCTTCGGCGGGTACTCCGGATTCACGGTGCCGAGCACATCATCCGCATTCATCAGATCGTTACCGAAGCCACCGTAGATATGGTCGCGGCCGGTACCGCCGACGATCCAGTCGTTACCCAGGTCGCCGAAGATCACATCGTCACCGTCGCTCTGACGGAACTCCGCCGGCACATCCGGATCCGGTGTGCGGCCATCCGGTTTGAAGGCCACGTAGCCAAGCACACTGACACCCTCATCGCTGCGAGCGTTGAGGAAGTACTGGTAGAGATCGCTCCCGCCGGTTATGCCGTCATGCTCGGTATCCGGCAGAGAGCCGTCGGCGTTCACATCACCGCTCCAAACGGAGCCTGCGTCACTATCGAACAGGATCACCCGACGCGGATCATACTCATCGTACAGGAAGAACTCGCCGAGACGGCTCTGTACCGGCTTCGGTGAGTTCCAGGCGTCGTTATCATCGCCGAAGTGCAGGATATCGCTCGGGTTATACGGACGTGAGAAGTCGGTGCGGATCAGGCCGATAAATTCGCCCGCCTCGTTGAAACGCGGTGCGTAGGACTCTTCCAGTGCTTCGGCACCGCTGATCGCGTCATCGCCGGAGCCGCCGTGGATGAAGTCCTGACCCAGGCCACCGAAGATCACATCGTCAGCGAACATCTGGTTAGACGCGTTCGGATCCGCTGCCCCCAACTCGATATCGGTCAGGTTGTACGGAGTCAGGTCCACCGATTTCTTCAGTGCACCGGCCACGTTGATCAGCTCGGACTGAACATTACCCGGCGTGCGGATCAGCTCGTTGAGCACGTTACCCTGGCTGGTACGGGTATCCGGGTCATCGGCCAGCAATGCTTCTATACCGTTGAGGCTTTCCGCCAGTTGCGGATCGGCGGTATTGCGACTGGTGAAGATACGGCCATCATCGCCGAGGATACCGTCGATACCGGTACCACCGGAGATCCAGTCGTGGCCCCAACCGCCGATGATGTCGTCATCGTCCGCGTCACCGAAGGCGATATCGAAGCCACCGCCGGAGTAGATGAAGTCGTCGCTGGTTTCGCCGTGGATCTCGTCGTTGCCGCCAATATCGAAGCGAGTCCAGATACCGGTATCGCAGCAACAGAGGCCAAACATCGGCCGCATATCATCATCGGAAGTATCTTCGGTGGTCGCCGGGTCTACCAGTGAGAAGTTGGACGGATCGAAGTCCGGGCCGCCCGGCGTGTAATCCAGTAGGCGGATACCGCGTACTACGATCTTCTCGCCACCGTAATTATCATAGTTGTACTCGACGTAGAGCGGGCCGTTCGGGTCAAGATCCAGAACATCGTTACGATCGATACCCACGATACGGATGATATCTGCGTTATCGCCGGCAATGGCGTCGGAATCGCGGCCGTGCTTACTTTCGTATGCAGTACCATCAGTCACCGTGACGATATCGCCACCGTATTGATCAACGCCATCTACTTGACCAAGGGTCGGATCAAAACCGTTATTACGATCGATCTGGGTACCCGCGCCACCGAACAGAATATCGCTGTCATCCGGTCTCAGATCGGCACCGGTCCAGTCCGGATTCAGCAGTGCCGCATGGTCGTCATCCAGGCTGAAGTGGCTGGAGGAACCACCGACGATATCGTCCTGACCCAGGCCACCGAAAACAACGTCCAGACCGCCGCCGCCTTCGATATAATCCTGGCCGTCAGTGGCTGCCTCGAAGCTGGCGATAACGGTCAGGGCCCCGATCGGATCGTCGATACCGGGCTCGTTCACGCCAACCCTAATGGGCTCACGTCCTGCGCCCACATGCTCGATAGCAGCCACCGCATCGTCGATAGCACCGTCACCCTGGATTACATCGTTGCCCAGCTGACCGAAGATGGTGTCGTTACCGGCACCACCAGCGATGTAATCGTTACCGAAGCTACCCACACCGGCAAGACCGTTATTGATATCGAAGGTGTGGTACTGAGCGTAATCGATCTCATACTCGGCCCACCACTGCGGACCATCAGGATCGCGGTAGTCACGCTTAATACCGTCGGTGAGCAGACGACCGGAGGTGTATTCGTAAAGCGAACCGTCTCCTTCCGAATCATAGGCGTAGAGCGGATCCATATAGTCCAGCCCCATCTGCTCAGCCGTCAGATCCGTACGTGAGTAAAGCACGGCACCGGCCAGCGTCTGGAAGCGGGCGTTAAGGATATCGTCCAACAGATCGCCATCATTGATGATTCCGTCCTCGCCACTCATACGGCTCAGAGAAACGTTATCACCGAAGATCAGATCGTCGCCTTCGCGGCCATCGATCATATCGTGACCGCCGCCCCCGATCAGGATATCGGCGATAGCCGTACCGAAGATGATGTCGTCAGCGCCGTTCTGCGGCTCAAGCGAATTGATCTCCAGTATTGTCTCAAGTGCCGTCGTCTGGATCTTCTGTGGCAGCACCGGCGGCAGGTTCGGATCGGCCACCAGTTGCACCACCTCACCGTGATCGCCGAAGATGATGTTCTGAACATCACTCAGACCCAATTCAACTGCCGCCTCTTCCTCCGTCAGCATATCTGAGAGCAGGTCGAAGTCGCGGCCATCACCCTCAATAACATCGGTACCGGCAATCAGATTATCGCTGACCGGGTACGGGATACGCACCGGAGCGAAGGTCTGGTCGCTGGAGCCGAGGTTCGGGTCGATGGTCGGGGCCGGGTTGGCGTCCACGGTGACGATCGTGAGTTCGCGGGTGAGGATATTCACGTTTACGCCGCTATCACCGTAGATATGATCTACGCCACGCTGGCCCAGGATCGTATCGTTGCCGGAACCACCCGCCAGGTGATCGCCCGCCTGACTACCGATGATCAGGTCATCACCGGCACCACCGTAAGCGGTGATACCGACGTTAAGGATGCCATTGGCCGACGGGTCCCCTGCGAACAGCAGAGAGGCATCGATGATATCGTGGCCGGCGTAGCTGAACGCATTGGCCAGCGGGAAGACCCACTCGTTATCCTCATTCTGGTCATCCGGCAGTTCGGGGAACGGATCAAACGGCTTCTGGCCGAACTCCTGACCCAGGCGGTCGAACGACCGACCGGAGTACCAGGCGCCATCCTGGCTGGTATCACCGTAGATCACCAGCGGACTCAGCGGACCACCGACCAGGGCACCGCGATCATTATTACGGACCACGAAGTGGTCACCGCCAACCCGCGGGCCCGCATCGGTCGTGACATCGGTGCGGGTAATGGTGACGATACCCGGGATAACGCAGTCCTGAATCGCCATGCCCTTGAGCACCAGTTCGCTGCGCAGGAGTGTTAGGCCATCCTCGGTGAAGAAATCATCAATCCGATCAATGGTAAAGCCTCCGGCTACACCATCAATGTAGATAATCTGATCGGCTGCAAAGCCATCATCGCTCCAGCTGTTACCATCGGTGCGAATCAGACGGTTCACCACATGCTCGATATTGCTAAGCGTTGTGGTCGTGACAGTCGCTGTAGACAGGTTCACGGTGATATCAGTGGTATTGGCTGTGATCGCCGAGCCGGAAAGGATCATCACCGCATCGGTACCCCAGTTGGCAAACTCGCCGTCAGGAGTCTCTACGCCGATCGCTGCATCCGAAGAGCTGGCGAAGCCAAGAATAGTGCGGGTCTCGGTCTCGGCACCGATCTGGATGATCTGGCCAACCTCATAGCCATCTTCCTGCCAGCTGCGGCCATCGTCACGCAGCAGATAGCTGTTGCCATCGAACTCGCTTTCCTCATAGTCGACAACACCGGCGGTATAGTCACCCAGGTTTTCGACCGGCAGGTTACCGCCGCCATGCAGAGTGGTCAGGCCGCCATGCGGGCCCTGAACCCAGAAGCGCAGATTTTCAACGGCCGCAGCATCCTCGGTCGCCTGGCCAAGCACGCGCATGGTCGCGCCATCAATCTCCAGAATGCGATACTGGGTAGCCGAACCGAAGTCACCTACGTTGAGCAGATGCCCCTCGATAAAGCCGAGCTCCTCCCAATCGGTCTCGGGACCGTTGAGGGTGAAGATCGCACCATCGCTCTTGCCATCGATATCCACATCCAGCACAGAATCGACCAGCTGATCGAAGGCAACCAGTTTGACGTCAGCGAAGCCGTTGAGGGCCGGTAGACCACTGATATCCCCAGACAGCACCAGAATAGAGTTATCGTTCGGGTCGGTGATTTCGATGGTCGCCGGTGGCGCATCCGGGTTGGTGACAGATTGCGATGCATCGACAATGGCCTCGACTGTGAAGCCGTCGTAGGTCACGCCGTTGATGGTGATCTCAACCTCCTGACCGACCAGGAAGCCCTGGGCCAGCCAGTCGTAGTTTTCAAGCCGTAGAGCCAGATCGCCGATCGGACCGTCGCCATCTGTCAGAATCGCCACAGAGCGGAAAGTGTTCTGGGCTGACACAAACGGCGCCGGGTTTAGTGTGCCGCTGACATCAAGGAAGTCGTTACCCTCACCCAGCAGCAGGTTGAATACCTCGATGGTGCTCTGGATCGCCGCGGTACCGAAACCGCCGGCGCCGAAGTTGACCTTGCCGAAGCTGATGCCGCCGGCCACCACAAGTTCGGCGTTGATCTCAACGAACTCGATGGTGTCGCCTTCAGCAACCCAGCTTCCCTCCGTATCCAGCGTCAGGGTCGTGCCATCTTCGGAGATTGCCAGGATGGTGTAGGTGCCATTATTGACATCGAAGCCATCACCGTCATCGGCGTTGATACCGATGGTGTCACCCACATCAAAGCGCAGATTGAAATCGATGGTGGCCTGGCTGACGGTGAGGTTGGTGCCATCATCGCTGAAGTTCAGCAGCCCGAAGTAGGATCCGGTTTCACCGAAGGTCGGGCCGCTGATCACACCCAGGTTCAGGTCATCGGCCATGCCGAAGCCACGCAGGGTGGTCTCGGTCATGCTGCCGACGCCATCCGCCTGGCTGGAGTCGTTGAAGATATTCAGCACATCGATCTGCTGGCTCTCCGGCGGCTGGGCACCGATAGCGATCAGGAAGGCGTCCGTCTCGCCCGGCAGCTTGACGCCGTTGCTCAGCGAGCGGTCAGCACCGGTCGGGCCGCCCTCCACCGCCAGCGGGCCGCGCAGCTTGGAAAGCAGATGGGTGGATACCGGGAAGATCTTCACGCCGTCCCGGGTCGGCGGCACGATATAGTCATCGTCCGCTTCCAGCACCACGTTCTGCAGTTCATGATAATTAGTGGTGGTGAAGGTCACTGTCGCGCCGATACGCACCACCGAAACTTCGTGGCTGCCAGCGGCACCCAGCCAAGAACCACTCAGCAATCCGCCTGTACCACCAACATGGATCAGCTGCAGTTTGGCATCCTGGCTGTCGTTATCGCCGCGGATCAGCTGGATCTTGGCCTCGATATCAGGGTTAACGCCACTGGTGTCGGAGATCCGTACCCACATGCCCTCAAGGAAACCGGGCTCCAGCCAACCACGCTGGCCGCCGCTAAGCTGCAGATCGAGGAACTCACCCGGGAAGCTCTTGGCGTCGGTTTCTTCACCCCAGACTACCGTGCCTTCGAGCAGGAAGGCGTTGCTGACATCGGCAAGTACCGCCGGGGCGATGGATGCGCCGCTGGCTGTCCAGCTGCCGGTTGCAGTCAGCGTCATCACACTGCCATCAGCCGAGAGCGAAGCGATCTGGTAATCGCCATCGTTGCTCACTACCTGGTCGATGGTGGTCGCATCAGTAGTCTGACCTGCGGCGGCCCAGTTGCCATCAGCAACCAGTGCGGTAAGCACAATCTCTGTGGCGCTGACCGAAAGGATCTCGTAAATGCCGTTATTGCCGTCGAAGCCATCCGTCGCGGTCGCGGTGATCTGGATAGTCTGGCCGGCGGCAAAGCCATCCGCGCTGAAGTCGCCCGCGTCGCGCGAAATCGTCAGGTTAGTGCCGTCATCAGCAAAGGTGACCACATCGGAGTAGAGCTCGTCCGCAATGACCTGGCTTCCACCCAGACGGATAGTCTGGCCTGCAACAGGCACCAGCTCACTGAGTACCACATCATCCGGTGTCAGGCCGGTTTCTGCCCAGTCCCCGTCTGAGAGCAGAGCGGTCAGGATGATGGTGTCACCACTGACAGCCTGGATCTCAAAGTCGGCGTTGTTGGCCGAGAAGCCGCCGGCGCCGGTAGCGTCGATACGCAGCTGCTGACCTGCTATGAAGCCAAGCGAATCAAAGTCAGCCCCATCAGCTGTCAAAGTCAGGTTCGTACCGTTGTCCTCGAAATTCAGGACGCCGGTGTAGCGTTCCTGTTCCGCCAGGCTGGCGCCGTAGAAGCCCTCGTCGATAAAGCTGCCGAAGTCAGAGTCGGTGCCGCGAGTCAGGGTCAGGTTGCCATCGTCGTCGGTGCCGAAGATCAGCGAACCATTGAACATCTGGTTGACCTGCTCGCCGCCGATGACCGCGTAGTCCTCGGGTGTAACCGCCAATCCGCCGATCTCGACCACATCGGCCAGGCCGTCGGTGAGTACGGCGATATCGACGCTGTCGCTCGGAGCCTTGGTCAGGCGGATGTCGTAATCGTCAGTCTTACCACTGCCGGCCGGGATATCACGGATCAATTGAGTGCTGCCGCCGCTCTCCAGTACCACCGCGCCAGCGGTTTCGTTATCCCAGACCTCAACGTCCAGCAGTTGCAGGCCGGAACGCAGGTTCGGGAAGATGTAGTCAGCATCGGTGGTCAGTTCACTACGCTGGAAGTCGATAACGGCGATCTGCACGTCTTCGCGGACGAAATCATCGCGCGCGTCGATACCGACGCTGATGGCATCACTCCAGTTACTGCTGTCGAAGGTAGCCCGGGCGACAATAAACTTATCGTCCGAAGTGTCGTCTGGCGTGTCCGCACCGGCGATCTGAATCGGGCCATCGTCATCGCCCAGGGCACCGGTCAACAGCGTGAGACGGCTGTCACTGTCGATGTTGGTGAACTGGATCGCCTTGTCGGCGAAGTCGTTCAATACAATATCGACAACCACAGTGCCCGTGGTGGCCTTGGCGAGTTCGATCTGGATCTCGTCGCCAAGCTTGGTATCACTGTCACCCTCAATCACGATGGTCTGACCGTCGTCCTCACCATCAGCGTCCACCTCGGTGATGTAGACTCCCGGGGTGTCGTTGTCGTAGACCTCCACCTCAACATTGCGCACATCGGCGGCATCGTAGATCTCCACATCGGAGATAACACTGTGCTGGATGACGACGATACGGTCGCCTTCGGAGCGCAGGTCATCCGGCGCAAAGACGTAGACCTTCTGCTCCTGATCCCAGTTGCTCGCATCGAAGGTCAGGACCACAGAGCGGTTGTTGATCTGGGTCGGAATGCCGTTGATGATTACCGTGCGCTGGAAGTCACTGTTGGTCACCATGTCAAACGGATCCAACAGATCCAAGGGAGCAACGGTAGATAGCCAGATACTGTCGCCCAGCGCATCATCAAGCGGATCCGGGTTGAGGTCGTAGGGCAGCCCGGTCAACGGATTGATGGTGCGCTCCTCCTGCGGAGACAACGCGGCCGATACAGTTACGTAGACGACCTCATCACCCTCAAGTTCCTGCGACAGGCGCACAGTGTAGAAGTCGGCGAACTGATCTTCCTCCTCGGCCTGTTCACGAACCACGGTGCGGCCGAAGGTCGGCGCGTCCTCATCCTCTTCACTGATAACCACGAGGCCTTCATCGGCGGTAGAGACGTTGTAATCGAAGCCATCGACCACCAGACCGTCGTAGAGCACATCGTCCGAGGAGACGAGATGGTTGACGGTGCCGGAGACACCTTCAAGTTCGCGGGTGACGATATCTTCATTGACGTCACCGGTAACGTTGATCGTATCTGAACCAAGGCCGCCTATTACCCGGTAGGAAACACCGAAGGCGGTGGACTGAACGAAGAACTCGTCGTCGCCCTCCAGGCCGTCCACTTCCAGCACCTCAATGGTTGAGAAGCGCACGTTAAGGCCGGCACCGAAGATCCCCTTATCGGTGATGACAATATCATCGGCGAATTCGGTACCCAGGATCACCAGCTTGTCGAAGCCGGTACCGCCCTCGACGGAGACCGGTGCGTTGATGTTGTAGCGCACCTCATCCTGACCGCCACCGGCACGGATATCCGGCGCCTGAGCAACGGAGAAGCCAAGACCGATCTGCGGCGCGGCCACGCCCTCATCATCAAGCAGGATAACATCGTCGGTGGTGGTCTCTGTCAGCAGCAGATCAAGGAAGTTGATACCGCCGTCATCGTTAACATCGAAGCCGGTGCTGAGCTTGGCCTTCAAAGCAGCCTTGTACGTATCACTGGCACCGCCGGTACCGAACACAGACTCGAGTACTAGCGCGTCGATGGCGTCATCGGTACTCATGATGGTCGGATCGTTGAGATCCAGATCATCGAGGGCACTGCCGGGGTTGTCGATCTCTGGAAGACCGCGCTGGATTCGGGCCAGAGCGGTGAGCACCGCTACACCGTCATCCAGGTCGTCCTGGTTAGTTGCGCCATCGCCGTTCCAGTCAAAGTCGGCGGTAGCCGCCAGGGCAAAGGCGCGAACGATAAACAGGTCGTTGTCATCATCGCCTTCCAGGCGCAGTTCGGCCTGGTTTGAGTAGACACGGAACTCGTCATTGCCGGTACCGCCCTGGGCCACCAGCGGTGAGGATGAACCCGGTGACAGCCAGCCACGGGTCGTAGCGACCAGTTCAGGGAACACATCCTGCGGCAGCAGGTTACCCATCGCCTCGTTTCGGTTGGCCCCAAAGATCTGGCCGATCTGGAAACTGTCGTTACCGGAGCCGCCATCCAGGGTGGTAATAACGGTGGTGTCGTCAGTAAAGAAGGCGTCATTACCGCCACGACCCTCGACCAGCAGGCGGCCGTTGATACCGGTGTCGTAGTTGATGCGCTGAACCTCATCGGAGGTTTCATTGTTCTGCACCACATCCTCGTACTCGTCCAGGTTGCCGTGCAGCAGGGCAACGTAACCGGCACGATCAGCGGTGGCCTCCGGCGTTTCATCACCCTCTTCGCTTGGCAGGAAGGCCGCGGCGCGGAGCAGGAAGATATCGTCGGTCGGGTATGGCTGGCCCTGTTGCGGGTCGCCAGCGCCCTGCAGGCCGTCACCGTCGGGATTATCCAGACCGTAGATGGTCAGGGTATCGACACCGTTGTTCTCTGCGCCCGTATCGAGCACGTTGATCACGTAGTTGCGGGTGTCATTGCCGTTGGAGCCGAGGGTGTAGACCTCGTAGCTGTCGCTATCTGACTGACCGTCGAGCGTCAGTGTATGCTCGGCCGAGGTGGTGACATTGGGGCCTGTCTGGGTATCGCTATCCTGCAGGTAGTAGACAATGAAGCGGTCTTCATCGAGTACGTTGGCGTCCACGTCGGCGGAGAGGTGATCGCCATCGGCAAACACCGGTGCCACCTGGGTGCCGTAGGCGCGAGTTTTTGAGCCAAGGAAGATGTAACCGTCTGAGCCCTGGAAGTCTCCACCGCCAACGCCGCTGGCATCGCCGAACTGAATCAGGTCGACATCATTGTGGCCAAAGATCTCGGTGATGTACTGCGGCGCATCGCCATAGGGCACTGCCACGCCGACCGGGTTTCCACCCTGCTTACTGCCTGGAGTAGTCAGCACTGCACCAGCGATAAGCATGCCGCGCAGCACAATGGTTGTGCCGTAGGTGGGGTCCGGGTCGTTGGCAAACAGATTGCCGTTAACCGCGTTCGCATCCCCAAGGATATCGATATCCTCGGCGGCGATGATCTCGCTGTTGGAATCAGTGGCGATGTTGTCACCGACGATCAGTTTGACGGCGCCTTTCTCAGCGAAGATCTGACCGTGAAGCACAATGCGCTCAGCATCCGGGTGTCCCTGGCGGGCGCTGCTCTCGGCGAAACGGGCGGCACCACTGTGGATCAACAGGAAGTGTTCATCAAGCTGATTGCTATCAAAAACAGTCAGGCGGATATCGCCCTCATAGGCATGAGCCAGTACCAGGCGCAGTTCAGCGTCGACTTCTGACAGATAGATATTCTCTGTCGCCTCAAGGCCGACATCGTCACCGCCGGCCTCCAGCCCTGCCGTATCGGAACCGCGGCGTGAATCGATCTCCAGATCGTTACTGAAGGTACCGATGCTGGCGCCGGTACCATTGGCGTCCAGATCGATGGACTGCCCCATGACGTCGGCGTCTTCCAAGCCTTCACCGGCCTGGGTGACAACAACGCCATTGGCGTTGGTCTCGCCGCTGCGACCGGCGTCAAGAATCGATCCATCGACGGTACGCATGGCGATGTTTTCGAGGCTGTGTACTGTGCCTATGCGCAGGTCACCGTCCAACTCATCGATAAAGATGCCACCGTTGATCACATCGCCGCTGGTATCGAAGGCAAACAGCGCCCCCTGATTGCTATCGGTGCGGTCGACATTGATTTCGAGGTAGTCGAGCTCCCGGCCAATGCCGCCTTCAGTGCTGGCCGGGGTCTGGCCCGGAACCGCGTTGATGCCGCTGGCGAGGAGGATATTGATACCGCTGGCATCAACACCAGTACGGCTGTCGGCATCGAGAATCAGCTCACCGGAGCGCAGTTCAACATCTCCAGCGGTGGAATCGATGCGGCCTACCCGCATATCGCCCTCGATTTCGCGCGCGAGGATGTCACCGTTGGTGGTCAGGAAGATCTGTTCGATCTCCTCGTCAGCGACTGAACCGTCGACCCAGTCGACATCAAGTACGATGTCGAAGTTGACGGTGGTATCCGGATCTTCAACCAGTACAGCCGCACCATATTGCTCACCGCCAATGCCTGTGGTGGCGTAGGTACGGTTCTCGTTACCCGTGTAAGTGTCGCTGGTGCTGACATGTCCTATGTCTATGTCATCGCCGGCACGGACCTCGGTGAAGATCCAGTTGGAGTCGATCTCGTAGATGCCGTAATCCGCGAGCGTACCATCTGTCAGATCGATGGCCTGGTTGGTGGCACGCAGGATATTGTCGTAGGCAGGACCGGTGCCATCGGGACGGAAGTGGTTTTCGACCAGGCGCAAATCTTCTGTATGACCGCGGTCGGCGACGGTCAGGCCCGGAACATCACCCTCGTCGATCACCTCGCGCATGTCGTTGACGATGATCGAAACATCATCCCCGGCGAGGATCGCGCCGATAACCGCATCCTGAGAGAAATCCCCCCCCTGGGTGCCGTCGGCGGCATCGAGATAATGCAGATCGAGGACAACATCGATGGTCGCTTCAACCTCTATCACCGGCACGAACAGTTCGTTCGGGTCCATGGACGGAGTTATTTCCGGGTTAATCCCGGCATCTGAGGCATCACGGAAGCGCACCAGCTCGACAGCTATCGGGATACGTCCAATAGCGTTGACCTCGTTCTCATCACCGGCAGCGCCGACCTTGGTATCTATGTCGTTGACGGTGCCGATGGAGCCGCCGATGGCATCGAGGTAGATCTCGTTGGTGCGGATGACCTCGCGATCGGCGTCGGAAAGGATACTGCCACGCTCGTTAAGCACGGTGGTAATACCGATCGGGTTCTCGATCCAGCCATCCAGTGAAATATTGGACGAGGTAATCTCATCCGGCTGCAGGTTGAGAATATCGATGGTGGTACGCACCCAGTTGTGCAGCACATCAAACTCGAAGGTACTGCCGGAGTCGGCAGTCTCATTACCGAGCGTGATGCCGTTGGCCGGACTGTCGACCGGGCCGGGTACGCGATCGGCACGGATCTCGATGTCCGCCGGATCGAAGCCGCCCTCGATCTCACTGCCGTCGAGGACCACATCGATGCGATTGACAATCAGGTCCAGCGCGCTGTTGTTCTCAATGTAGACGGAGTCCCAGGTACGTTGAATCTCGAACAGGCCGGCGTTACCCCAGATGTAGCTGAGCGGCGGTACCTGGGAGCCATCACCGCTCCCATCCAGGTTGCCCAGCTCGCTCTTGTAGGTCGCGTGGAATTCAGCACTGCCGGTCGTATCGTAGAGGATATCCGCAAGCTCGATGCTGCCGGTCAGGGTGTCACCGATCTCCTTGTCCTGGTTCTCGCCAAGGAACTCGATGTTCTCAAGCTGGATAATTTTGCCGGTTTCATCGACCACCAGTATCGGGTTCGGCTCGCCGAGCATGATGACGGTGGACTCCCAGAAGATCTCACGCTCGAAGTTCTCATTACCATTGCGGTAAGTATTACCAGTATCAAGCCAGGCGCCATCGCGGGTCGGGTCGCGGTCGAAGCGCTTAATATCCACCAGGGCATCCACATCAAGGCGTGCTGTGCGGATGATGGATTCATCGCGGCCAACGACCTTCGATTCGGTGTCGATATCGATTCGAGCCGTGGAATCGGTGTCGCCACCTACACCGCTGGTCTTACCGAACGGATCGGCATAAAGATCCAGGTCGTCGTAGCGGGCCTGCAGCAGCACGGAGGCGTTGCCGGTAATTTCTGAGCCGGTGTCTAGGATCACACGGGCCGAACCGCGCAGGGTGATATCACCGCGGGCATCAGAATCGGCACCGAGGGCGGATGCACGGGAGCGTGAATCGGCGCGGGCGTCGATAATGTTAACCGCATCCACCACCACGGTACCGCCAAACAGCCTGGCGCCATCCTCAAGCGTAATCTCGGTCAGTGCGCCGGCAGTGCTCTGACCCAGGTCATCGTTGACACTGCGATGAACGCCAATGCGCACACCCTTGCCGCTGCTGTCGTTGGCATCGGAGTCAGCGCCGAGGCCTACCGCCTTAGCCTGGGCATTGGTGTCGCCGGTAACATCCGACTCGCCGCTGATATCCAGCGACTTGACGGCCTGGATGCGGCCATCGAGGTTAATGTCGTTATAGAAGCCGATCTTGGCGGTGGCAACGGAGTCTACACCGGCCCCCAGGCCACCGGAGTTAGTCGAAGCGTAGGCATCGCCGGAAACCTCGATTCGGCCATGTACAAATACATCGCCGGCATCCGGGTCACTGCCGTTTGGTACAGTCGGAACCAGACCAGTCGCCAGGATGCTGGTGTACTCACCGAGGTCGATGGTGCTATCGACATCGATCTCAGCCTCAGCGTTAGCGTCACCGACGGAGACGAAGCCTCCCCCTGAGTTGGCGGAGATCGCCTTGGTAGCGCCGCGGATGTCGGTAAAGAGCTCGACGCGGTTACCTTCAATCAGCGTCAGCGTGTCCCCATCGGCACCAGCCTCAACGGTCAGTCGGCCCTCGATCAGCACATCGGTGGTACCGTTGGCGGACTGCACATCAATAAAGCCGCCACCACCACCAGAGGCGGAGGCGGTGATAGTGCGATCACCCGAAGGCGCGCCAACAAAGTTACCGGCGCTCTTGAGGTCAAAGCTCTGGGTGCCCGAGCCGTCGCTGATATCCATAACCACGGCCTTGGCACCACTGCCTACAGAGGTGAAATCCACTCCCTGCACGACAAAGGTGTGCGGGCCACCAGTGAGGCTATCCGGGTTCAGGGTGATGGCAATGCCATCCAGTGCGTCCTGAAGGGTAAGTGCCAAACCGAAGCTGTTACCGCCGTCCGTGTTCGTTACATAGTAGGTGCGGCCTGCTTCCAGCAGCGGCAGGTTCTGATCCTCAACTTTCTGCAGTGACTGGAGTGTTTCGGAGTCGGCAACCGGTGCCAGGGCGATGACTGGCTGATCAAAGTCAGCAGTTATATTCCCCCTGTCAGCTGTCACGTAACCGTCAGTTCCACTGGTGAAGCCGTTATCTGCAGTCAGAGTGATAGTGCTGCCACTAGCCCCACTCAGGATGGTATAGGTTCCGTTACGAGAACCTGCATTGGTGATGGTGAAGGTTGTGCCATTAGTGAAGCCATCCTGGGCCCAAGTTCTACCGTCATTGCGGGTGATTCTGTCATTATTGTTACCAGCGCCATCATTCGTGAAGGTCATCGAGGCGTTGAAGATGGTGGCGTCGATATTGCTGAGCGAATCTTCGCCGCTGGTCAGCACCAGTGTAGTGTCCGTAGCCGAAGCGATGACATAAGTGCCATTAGTACTGGCATCGCCACTGTCGGTGATGATCAACCGCTCGCTGCTGTCAGCGCCGAAGCCGTCGTCAGTCCAGCTGCCACCATCGAGGCGCACGATACTGATGGAGCTACCGTTACGTACGAAGTCGACGGCCAGGTCATTCAGAAGATCATTACGCTTCAGCTGGATAGTGGTGCCGCCGTCAGTAACGGTGGCGATGCGGTAGATACGACCGTTAACCAGTGGCGAGAGCTCACCTTCATTGACCTGTGCGGCCACGAAGCCGTCGGTTGCATCGTTCAGGGTCGCGCTGACAGTGAGGCGGATGGTGTCTGTATTGGCTCCGCTGAGGATGGTGTAGACACCGTTGTTGCCGTCTTCCGAGCTGCTGATGGTGAACTCGTCACCATCCAGGAAACCTGATTCGGCCCAGGTCTTGCCGTCATTACGCGTGATCTGGTCGCCGGCGCTGGCCGGGGTGAAGTCGGCGGTACCGTTGTCACGCTCGACGGTGGCGCCAGACTCGACACCATCGACAAAGCCACCGCTGCTGGACAGGGTCAGGGTGGCGCCACTGACACTATCTATGGTGTAGGTGCCGTTGTAAGCCCCGGCGTTGGTAAGCGTGAACTCAGTACCGACAGTAAAGCCATCATCTGCCCAGCTGCGACCGTCGGTGCGCGTAATCTGGTCGCCCGGAATCGACTGGAGGAAGTCGCCCACGGCCGGGAAATCTTCCGGATTCGCCGGCTCACGCGACACTGTCACGGTATCGTCGCCATCGCTGAAAGCACCGCTGCTTTCCAGCACGATGGTATCGGTATCCGCACCGCTGACAATGACGTAGCTACCGCTACGTACCCCGGCATCGCTAAGGGTGAGGGTGTCGCCATTAGCGAAGCCCTCGCTGTCCCAGGTTTTGCCACCGGCCAGTGTGATTCGGTCACCACCACCGGGCTGGATAAAGTCGCCCTGGCGCTCACCACGATCGGCGCTTGCATCGGTCTCGCTGCCGTCAGCGAAGCCGTTGGCTGTAGTCAGGCGGATGGTCGTGCCACTGGCGCCACTCGCGATGGTGTAGATGCCATTGTAAGCGCCGGCATCGGTCAGTTCGAAGGTCATGCCATCGACAAAACCGTCGTCCTCCCAATTACGACCGTCATCGCGTGTGATCTGGTCAAACTGGGCGAAATCGCCCTGCTGAGTGCCACGATCGGCTGTAGCGCCCGCTTCATCGCCATCGGCGCCGAAGGTGGTGGTGGTGAGGGTAAGCGTCAGGCCGTCGACGCTGGCGACGGTGTAGCTGCCATCGAAGCCACCCGCATCGCTGATATCGAAGCTGGTGCCGACGATGAAGCCATCAGCGACCCAGTTACGGCCGTCATTGCGGGTGATCTTGTCGTACTGATCGAAATCCCCCTGCACTTCGCCGCGATCGGCTCTGGCAAGACCGGCACTGCCATTACCCGCGAAGGTTGCGCTGGTGAGAGTGATTGTGCCTGTAGCGGAACCGCTACTGATGGTGTAGGTGCCGTTGAAATCGCCGGCGTCGGTGAGTGTGAATTCAACACCATCGGCAAAGCCATCGTCGGCCCAGGTTCGACCGTCGTTACGGGTAATCTGATCGCCGCCGCCGTTGGCGACAAAGTCCATTGCGGAGACGAATATGTTGGCGGCGAGGCTGGCGGCAGCGTCAACGCCATCACCCAGAGTAATAGTGTCGCTGGTGACGCCCAGAATCGTATAGCTGCCGTTGGCATCTCCGCTATCACTGATGAGCAGGGCGGCGCCGATATCAAAACCATCGGCCAGCCAGTCGCCACCGTCGCGGCGGACAATCTCAAGGTTGGTGCCGACACGAATGTAGTCTACCTCCACGTCTGCAGCGGAGGTGGAGTCAAAGCTGAAGTCAGCGATAAGGGTACTGGCAACCAGGTTCTCGACAGCATCGATGCCGTCGATCAGGGTCAGGGTATCACTGGTCGCATCAGAAACCAGATAGCTGCCATTGGCACCGAGGGCATCACTGATGACCAGCATTTCGCCACTAGTGAAGCCGTCGGTAAGCCAGTCTCCACCGTCATCGCGAGTAACCACAACGGTGGCGCCGTCACGGATAAAGTCTATATCCAGGTCATCGACCGAGGTGCCGTTAAAGGTCATATCGGAGGTGATGATATTGGCGGCGATATCGCTGATGTTATCCACGCCGTCAGCGATGGTCAGTACAGCGTCGGTGGCAGAATCAATGGTATAGCTGCCGTTTGCGCCTTCGCTGTCGGTGATTACCAGGATCGCTCCGGTCACATCGAAGCCGTCATCGACCCAGCTGCCGCCGTCGGTGCGATGGATCTCCAGGGTACTGCCTTCGCGGACGTAATTGACGCCGATATCGTTGAAGGTATCGTTGCCGTCGAAGGTCATCAGCGAGCTGAAGGTCGTGGCCTCAATGTCGGCTACGGAGTCGATGCCGTCGGTGATGATCAGGGTATCTTCACTGGCTGAGACAACCTCGTAACTGCCATTGGCTCCCGGACTTCCGGAGATCACCAGCGCCTCTCCGGGCTGGTTAAAGCCATCATCCAGCCAGCTGCCACCATCCAGTCGCACGATTTCGATATTGCTACCGTTTCGCACGTAAGCTACGCCAATATCTTCGAAGGTCTCGACACCATCGAACTCCAGTTCGGTGTTGACGATGGTCGCCTCTATGCCATCTGCGCCGCTTCCGCTGGCCAGGGTCAGGGTGGTAGCGGTGGCTGCGGCGATGACATAACTGCCATTGGCGTCATTGTCGCTGTCATCACTTATAACCAGGGTTTCGTTGGCGCTGGCGCCAAAGCCGTCCTCCAGCCAGTCGCCGCCGTCAAGGCGTATGATGCTGACCTCCGAACCGTTACGGACAAAATCGATCGCTATATCGTTTATCTCGCCATTACGGATAAAAGTCATCGAGGTGCTGAACTTCGGTGAGTCAACGGTGTAGATCACCTGATCGCCGACGGCGAAGGCTGCGGTACCGGTATCCGGGTTGGTACCTATGTATATGTTGTTGGCGCCGGCGTCGTGGTTGATGTTGCCGCTGCCGTCACGGCTGGGGATGTACTCTCCCTCATCTTCGACCACGGAGACATCTACGGTATTTGCGGTGAAGGTCGCCTCGTAGCCGCCCGGCAGATAGGTGACAGCGTCGCCGACCTCAAAATCATGCGAAACGTTAACCGAGTCGCTGTCGATGTCGCTGGCATTGACCGTCTCGGTCTCAAGCGGGGCATCCTCGTCCGCCAGCTTGATGGTGTTGTCGTCGATGACAACAACACGGTAATCCTCGCCGTTTGTAAGCCCCCCGATACCGGTGCCCGTCTGGCTATAGAACTTGACGATGGCTCCGTCGACCAGGTTATGGGCTACCGGGAAGATAATGACGTCGTTGACCAAGTCGACGCTGGTAGCATCCGCTATAAACTGGGCACCAATCTGGATCTGGCTGGCATTGTCGCCCTCACCTTCATCAGCGACCACGATAGTGTAAGTCTCACCATCGACCAGACTAGTGATATCGCCATTAGCGCCGTTGAGCACAATTTCACCGCCGCCTTGAGCGTTATAGATAACGGTGTCGTTGGTGGATAGGCCGTGGGGAAGCGCGAAGGTTATGGTCTCTGATTCACTGCCAACCTTGTTAACGTCATCGGCAGCATTAAATGTGCCGTCACTGGTTTGGACTGTGGGCACGTTGTGCTGTGCGGATATTGAAATCAGACCGCCGGTCGAGCGAATCAGTGCCGAACCGCCAACAGTGACATCAACATCCACATTGGCGGTGGAGCTGCCCTCATAGGTGTTGATATTGACGCCACCGCCTGAGGAGGATTTGGTGGTGGCATCTGCATCGGTCTCACCCAGTGCCGTAACGGTGATATCACCGCTGGTGATGATATGACGGCCAGTGGCAGCGATCTTGGCTGCGGTGTCCCCCTGAGAGTTGGCGCTGGCATCAGAACTCGATGCACTGACCAGGCCACCACCGGTTGAGATGACGTTTGCAATGGTGGCGTCATTACCCTGCGCCAGTACCGTGATCGAGCTGGCACCTGCAAGCTCATCGAGGCCGTCCACAACCCGGACATCACCGAGCAGTTCTGCCGTGGTAGAGCCCTTGGAATAAGACACAGGGGTCGCGCTGCCCACAGCAATCAGACCGCCTGTAGTGGCTTCGGTCTTGGCAATGGCATCGTTATCTGAGGTAGCACGAACGGTAATCGCAGCGTCCGGCGAGGCGATATCGGCATTGGAGCCGATCCGTGCCAGTGTATCGGAGTCACTGGTGATCTCAGCGTAGGCGTTGGAGTCGTTGACGCCGACCAGACCACCGGCCACCGCACTCGATACCGCCTCAGCGGTATTCGCGGCAATGGCTTCAACACGGATCGAATCCGAACCGCTGATATCGATGTTGGCATTTGCCTTGGTATCAGCACCCACCTTCGCAACCGGCTTGCCTTCGCCGATGGCCACCAGGCCGCCGGTGACGGTATCGGAGTCGGCACGGGCATCGCTGTCGCTGACCGCTTCGAACACCACGCTGCCGCTGGTGATAATGCTTGAACCGCTGGCCGCAGTCGCCTCTACCGAAGCCGTATTGGTGACTGTGGCATTAGCGCCTGCGGCCTGGTAACCCACCAAGCCGCCCCCGGCAGTGGCGGTGTCGGCCTTGGCATAATGGCGGCCCTCAGCGGTCACACTCACTGAACCTGATTCGGTGATATCGCCGTCCATATAGGCGACTACGCTGCCGCCGACTTCAGCAATCGAGTTAACGATCGCTACCGCGGCCAACAGAGCACCGCCAGCGGAGTCAACCTCGGAGTCGGCCCGGTTCTTCTGCCCGATGTGGTGTGCATCTACGGTAACGGTACCGGCCGCGACCTCAGCGTTTGAACCCAGACCCGCGCTGACATCGGCAGAGCTGGTCACCTTACTGATCGCCTTGGCGCCGGAGCCTGCCCCCAGCAGACTGATGTTGGTGATGGAAGCGTCGGCCTGGGCGTAGTTCTCGCCGGTGGCTGTGACCGTCAGGCTGGCGGCATCGCTGTCATCGTCAACCAGTTCACCGTCGAATTCGGCCAGTACCGCACCGCCTATCTCGGCAGTCGGCAACATGACGTTAATGGACACCGACAGCGAGCCACTACCGCCATCGGTATTGGCGGTAGCGAAATTATGACCGGTTGCAGTGACCGCGACGGTTCCGCTGCCCGGCAGATCGATGACGGCATCCGAGCCAACACTGGCTTCCACATCGGCCTGATCGGTGACCTGGGCGAAGGCATCGGCGCCCGCCCCCGCTGCCAGGCCGACAGCAATAGCCAGCGCATCGGCGTCGGCATTGTTGTTACCGCTGGCGGTCACAGTCAGTGAACTGGCATCGGTCACATCACCGTCCATTGTGGCGTATACGCCACCACCAACCAGGGCCTGCAGACTGGAGCCGGTAATGCCGACGATGCCGCCGGAGCCGGCGTCAGAGTCTGTTTCAGCATCATTGTCGCCAGTTGCGCTGATTGTTACCGCGCCACTGGTGGTCAGGTCGCCGCTAGCACCGACAGAGGCTGAGACGTCAGCTTCTGAGGTTACTTCCGCCGCTGCACCGGTGACCGAGAGGCCCAGTGCGCCGATACCAACCGCCAGGGTATCGGTCTCGGCACGATTTTTCCCTGTAGCGGTCACGCTGATGCTGCTGGCATCGCGTACTTCTCCGTCGAGCGAGGCATAGACACCACCGCCAACCTTGGCCTGACTCAGGAACACCGAAGCACCGGCCAGGATGCCGCCGGCTCCACCCTCAATGCTAGCCTTGGCCTGATTGCCAACGCCGTTATAGCCAGCCGAAACAGTTACGGCTCCGGTGGTCTCGATCACCGCAGCGGAACCGACCTCAGCCTGAATGTCGGCGTCACTGGTGACTTCGGAGATCGCCTGGGCACCGGCGCCGCCGGCCCCTAAAGAGACCGAAGCCACAGTTACGTCGGTCTCAGCGGTGTTTTCGCCGCCGGCGGTCACATTCAACAGGGAAGCATAACTACCCTCGGTCATCTGACCGGCAAAACCGGCATAGACACCGCCTCCGACCTTCGCCTCGGGCAGCATTACTGCGATCGACAACGCCAGTGAACCTGCGCCGCCGACAGTCTTGGCGTAGGCGTTGTTGTCTCCGGTGGCGGTGACAGTGATCGGCGCACCGCTGATATCCAACAGCGCGTCACTGCTGACGCTGGCGCTGACATCGGCGTCTTTAGTGACCTCGGCGTAGGCATCAGCACCTGCCCCTCCCGCCAGGCCTACGGTGATTGCAAGGGCATCGGTACGGGCGTCGTTGTTGCCAGTGGCTGTCACGGTAAGCGCCGTGGCATCGGTCAGATCACCATTCATGGCGGCGATTACGGCACCACCGATGCTGGCGCTCAGAGAGGAGCCGGAGATGCCTACAATGGCGCCGGAGCCTGCGTCGCTATCACTGCGGGCATCGTTGTCACCGGTGGCGGTGACGGTTACCGCACCGCTGGTGGTGATATCAGAATTGCTTCCGATGCGGGCAACGACGTCAGCCTGATTGGTAATCTCAGATATGGTTCCGGTACCCGCGGCGCCAAAACCTGCTCCCAGGGCAACCGCCAGAGAATCGGCATCAGCATCATTGCGACCGTTTGCAAGTACCTGCAACGAACTGGAACCGGTAACGTCGCCATTGAATTCGGCCTTCACTCCGCCAGCAATCGTCGCCTTGGCGAGCATCACGGAAACCCCGCCGAGGATGCCGCCGGCTCCGCCTTCGGCTTTGGCGACGGCGTAGTTCATGTCACCACTGTGGTGAGCATCAAGCTTGATGGCGCCAGCACTTATGCTCACATTGCTACCGACCACCGCTTCAACATCCGCGGTATCGTTGATCAATGCCACTGCGTCAGCTCCGGAGCCACCAGCGCCCAGAATCGATACTGCTACCACCAGCGCCTGTGCATCGGCCTTGTTGGAAGCATCGGAGGTCAGGGTAACGTCGCCTGCGGTAATCGAAACCGCGCCATCCATTCCGGTCTGCACCCGGCCGCCGATCTCTGCTGTTGGCAGCGATACACCGACCGACAACGCATAGAGGCTGACGGCAACGCCATCGGTGTCCGCAGTAGCGGTGCGGTCGGCGGTGGCATCGAGGTTGAGAGCCCCACCTCCAGTCACAGTTACCGTGGTGAGCGCCCCCTGTGAGGCCTCACCAACCTGGGTGCCGATAAAGGCTTCGGTGTTGCTAAGGACCTTGGCATTGGCGATGGCGACGTCCGCCGCCGCAGCAGCGCCAAGCGCCACACCAACAGTCTTCGCAGTGGCGTTTTCGGTGCTGTCGGCCTTCAGATCAACGGAGTTGGCACTGACTGTGGTGCTCTCACCGATGTAGGCAAGGGTGTCTCCCTCAATAATGGCGTCAGTCTGGGTGTAGGTGACCGAGATTCCACCGGCGATGCCAATACTTATCGGCGTTGCGGTGGCGGTAAAGATCGAGGTCGCAAAGATATCCAGCGGGCCACCGGTCAGCGTGACATTGGTGGTACCTGCCGGAACTTCGCCAGCCTGAGTACCGAGATAAGCCTCGGTGGTTCGATCGACACCTGCGTAAATCACCGAACCGGATCCTGCACCGCCGGCGCCCAGTGCAACCGACGTCACATCAGGCAGAGCAGTGGCGGTGGAGTCAGCGGTAACCGACATGGAGCCGGCATTGACGGTCAGGCTGCGATCGCCAAAGGCACGGGTGGCACCGCCAATGGTCGCAGAAGCGTTGACGATGGAAACCGAGAGCCCGACTGAAGCCGCTGCACCGATACCGTTAGCCTGGGCAATATAGGTGCTGTCAGCATCGATACTGACATCATTGCCGATGGCGTTGAGGGTTGAAGCACGGGCATAGGCCTGTACCGTGCTGTCGATGTCGGTCACGGCGTTGACACCGGTCCCCGCCAGACCGAACGCGAGCGTGGCGGATACAGCTGTGGCGTTAGCAATGATGGTCTGGTTCGCATCGGCATCGATGAGGATGTCACCCTCGCCATTCGCGGTCAGGGTACTGTAACGCGCAGCTGCCGTGACGGTGTTTTCAATATCGTTCTCGGACAGCGCTATACCGATGGCTACACCGGCAAGCCCGGCGGAGATGGAAACGGCAACAACATCGTTGGTAAATTCAGAGTTATCGTGGGCTTCAACGGTAAGATCGCTGGCTGAGGTGACGTTGGAGTTGCCGGTAATCAGTGCCTTCAACGCGGAGTTGGTGACGTTGCGTGCGGAGGCGCCGGCGCCACTGGCCGAAACCCCGATTGAGATAGATACCGCCAGGGCGATCGCATCGACCGTCACATCCAGATTGGAGAGCGACTCTGCATTGACGATCACGGAGCCCTGTTCCGAGGTTACCTTCGAGTTATGTATCTGGGCGCGGGTCTCACTGTCATTGCTGTTAGAGGACTCGGCAGCGGCCACCGAGATAGAACCACCGACGTAGGAGCCGCTGATCGCCAGGCTCACAGCCTTGGCATCAGCGGTCAGGGTCATATCATCGACAGCGGTGACCTCCACATCCTTGGCGACCACTGAGTGATCTTCACCGCCAGCGCCGTCGATGTCGGCCTCAACCAGGCCTTCCATGGTATTTGAGGTCAAGGCCGCGGTCAGCGAACCGGCCAGGGAGAAGGTGCCAGAAGCGGCTACAGAAATAGCTGCCGCCACACCGAGGACATCGAGTTCAGCGGCCGACTTGGCATCGACCAACAGTGCGCCACCGATATCAACCGACGAGCTGTAAACCCCAGCACGCACCGTACCGTCATAGATATTGTCAGCCAGCGATGCCGCCACGGAAATCGACACAGCCACAGTACCCGAAGCGCCAACAGCCACGCTGGCAGCAATAACGTCGGTATCGATAAAGGTGGTATCGCGAGCAACCAGGCTCAGGCCACTGAGACCTCCGCTGGTATTGGTGAAGTGACTGCCGGCTGTAACCAGGGCTTCGGTCAGGTTTGTGGTATTCACCGTCGCCTGCGAGATGCCAAAGGCGATGGATGGCGCGACTGTACCACTGGCGGCCACTGAAACGGCGGCGCCGACCGACAGAGTCTCGATGTCAGCAGCTGAATGTGCCAGCACCTGGGTTGGCGCGTCGCTGGTGAGATCCACCTCGCTGCCTGAGATCACAGACCGCACGCTGCTGCCGAAGTTGACGGTGGTCAGCGCCACGGCGCCGGCCAGCGAGACCGCTGCGGTACCACTGGCAGCAACGCTGGCAGAAGCCGCGACAGTCGTGGTGCTCAGCAATGCCTGATCGTAGGCGGTGATCGACAGGGTGTCAGCGTCCAGGTCACTGCCATTGGTGACAGAGGCCTCAATGCTGTTGTTCATTTCCGTGGTCACATCTGCGCCGCTGCCGGCGCCGGAGAGTGCGAAATCACCACTGGCGGAAACCGAAAGCGCAGCCGAGATACCCGTGGTGGTTACGCTGGCACGCTTGTCGTCAACATCCTCCAAATCACCATCGGTATTGGCATCGATGAAGTTGGCGGCATTGAGAGTGATATCGTCTGCGCCAACAGTTGAGCCATCAATCGACGCCAGCAGATCATGACTGACGCTGGTTGTCGCGGTACCCACGCTGATCGCCAGACCTATCGCAACGTTGGACGAGGCCGAAACCGTCACACTCGCCGATACGAAGGTGGTATCTACGGTGCTTATATCGATCGCCTCCACCAGCACATCCCCCGCGCTAGTGAGGGTGGAATCTTCGATCACCGCCTCGGTGTTGCCGCCGGCAGCCGCCGTGGCAACCACTACGCTCCCTCCCACGCCGAGCGAGAAGGAACCCGCCGAGGCTGAAGCACTGACACTGGCCGCCACCGCGCTGGTGGTGATATCAGTGGTATTCCAGGCCTGTACGGTGACATCGCCCGGATCGGTGATGGTCGAGCCGGTGATATTAGCGGAGGTAAGCGCCTCGGTCGTGATGCCGTCGACGGTTTCACTCATCGCCACATCCGCGGTCACTGCAGAGATCGCCACCGAGATCGCCGCGGTGTTACCGAACGACAGGCCGACCGAAGCCGATACAGCGGTCGTGGTAAGGGTCGCATCGTTGGTCGCGGTAACAATGACATCGCCCACGCTGTTGACCGTCGATGCATCAATGGTCGCCTCGACCCGGTTAAGCAGCAGGTTATCTACATCACTGCCGGAACCCGAAGCACCGATGGCAATTTCACCACCACCGGCAGCGGATATCGAAGCTGCTACAGCGGTGGCCGTGATTTCCGCATCGTTGAGTGCGGTCACACTCAGCAGGCCGTTACCTGCGTTGATGACAGAACTTTCTTCAACGGCAGCAAGCAGCTCACTCCTCAGGGTATTCTGAGACACTGACACCGCGACCGAAGCCGCAATAGATGCAGAGCCGCCACTGCTGATTGCCAGACCGACCGAGGCGGCGACAACAGTGGAGGTGATGTCTGAACTGTCCTCGGCATGAACAGAGATACCACCGGTACCGGTGACGGTGCTGGCCGAAATTACCGCAGCTACGGTGTTACTGAGATCGTTTGCGGCACCGGCACCCGAGCCAGCAAAGGAGAAAGAGATATCACCGCTGGAAGCGGAGACACTGGCCGCCACACCTGTGGAGGTGATGCTGGTCTCTGCATCTGCGGTAACCGACACCGAGGAGCCGCTGACCGTAGATCCATAAATACCTGCCTCGGTCAGACCGGAGGACTCGTTAAGGGCTGCAATAATCGAAACCCCTATCGCGAACGAAGCCGAGCTACCGACCGATACGGCAACGCTGGCGGCCACAACCGTGGCATTGAGTTCAGTTTCATCAATGGCATCGATAGTGACAGCACCGGTGGCCGTGACCGTGCTGTTTTCGATCACTGCGCGTGACTCGCCAGTGTGGTTGTTGCTGGCACCAGCACCTGCTCCCGCGATAGTGCCGGAAATGTTACCGGAAGCACCGATGCTGACGCTGGCAGCGAAGGCTGTAACGCTGGCATCAACCGAAGAGTTCAGATCGATATCGACGCTGCCGCCGGTCACGATGGTCGAGGCGAGAATTCCGGCAGTAACACTGGTGCCAATTTCATTGGTGGCCGCTGCAGCACTCACATCAGCGCCGAACGAGATAGTACCGTTGGAGGCCGTGATGCCTACTGCCACCGAACCAGAGGTGGCATCGATCATGGTGGTGTTGCTGGCACTGATCACTACACTGCCGACGGATTCATCCTCCGGCGTTGTGCTATTGCGGATTACCGACTCAACCAGGCCGTTAACGCTATTCTGTACCACCGCCACGGTAACGGAGGCGCCGACAGTAATGGTACCGCTGCTGCTCGCGGTGATATTCAACGTGGCAGCAAGCCCGAGCACATCGATGGTACCGGCGGAATCAGCATTGATGTTCACCTCACCGTCGACCAACAGCGTGCTGCCATCGACCCTGGCCCTGGTCTCTGTGTCGATGATGTTATCGGCCGTGGCTACGGTAACAGTAAGACCGATGGAGCCGCTGCTGCCGCTGGTGATCGCAGCGGATGCGGCGACCACATTGGCGTTAATCGTCGCGCTGTTGGTGGCATCGATATCCGCATAGCCACCGAGAGTCAGTGTCGAGCCATTGATCGCCCCAGCGTCAATGCTATTGCCTATGTCGTTAAGGGCACCGGCGCCCGTACCTGTGCCATTCAGGGCGTAGGAGCCACTGTTGGCCACAGTAATCGCCGCAGAGACCGCATTGGTACTGATGGTAGCGGTGGATTCAGCATCGGCGGTGAAGTTGTCCGTGGTCACAGTTGAACCGTCAACCACAGCCCTGGTGGTGTTGTCGACATAGTTCTTGGCGTCGGTGGCGGTAATGCTCAATCCACCGCCGCTACCGCCACTGCTGGAGCTGACACTGATCGAGGCGGCAACGATATCCGCCGTTATCGTTGTATTGTCGGTGGCCGAAAGGCTGACGCTGTCGCTGACACTGACACTGTCAGCGGTGAGGCTGGCGCCGCCTTCGATAACGGCTTCGACAGTGTTATCGATATCGTTGCGCGCCAGCGAAACGTCGGCTGAGAAAGTGGCCGACGTACCACCGGAGGAGGTGCCAATGCCCAGGGATGCGGAAACCGCCAGGGCATCGATGGTGGCATTGGAAAGTGCTGTCAGCTCGGCGCTACCCGCTTCGCTGGTCACCTGTATGTCGTTGATCGCCGCGCGGGCGGTATTTTCGATATCGTTGTCGGCATAGGCCACACCGATATCACCGGACACCGAGGTACTGCTTGAGCTGATTGAGAGGCTGAATGCGGCAGCAGCAGCATCAGCGGTGATTTCCGAATTGTCGGTCGCGCCCAGAATCAGATTGCCTCCAACGCTAATGCTGGCATCGGTGTCAGCGATATCCTCTATCTCGGCAACAGCCGAACTGGTGATCGTGTTAAAGGTCAGGGCGCCCGTAGCAGCGGCGCTGATCGAGCTGGAACTGCTGGACTGGGACAGTGACAGAGCAATACCAAATGCCAGCGCGTCAATGGTAGAACCGGTCTCGGCGGTGACACTGAGCGCACCGTCGGCAGTCACGCTGGTTGACGACAGAAGCGCTTCGGCGGAGGAGTCAATCTCGTTAACTGCAACCGCAAAGCCGAGGGCTACACCTACATTAGTGCCGTCGTTGGATACCGCGACAGAGACCGCAGCAGCACCTGCAGTGGCCGTGATATCTGCCGTATCGGTGGCAGTCAGCGTCATGTCACCCGAGATGTTGAAGCTGCTCGGGTCGATAACTGCTTTGGTCTCGGATGAGATGAAGTTGCCAGAGCCTGAACCGGCACCCGTCAGAGCCAGGGTGCCGCTGTTGGTCAGTGCACCGGCGATACCGAGGGTAAATGCATCGATAATGCCGCCAGCCGTGGCACTCACGGTAACATCGGTAGTGATCGGATCGTCATCGTCGTCCAAGCCGATGGCGCTGACATTCTGCAGCTCCGCGGTGACGGTACGAGTGATATGGTTCTCAGCGGCCGCAGCACCGACAGCGATAGACCCCAGGCTGCCATTGTCGCCCGTGGACACCGCCAACGCGCCGGAGCCAGCGTCGGCATCGATGCTGCTTGTATCACTGGCCAGGACTGTGATGCTGCCACTGGCGTTCAGCACCTTGATGCCCGAGGGGTTCATGATTCCGGCTTCGGTGGTTGCGGAGATAAAGTTGCCGGAACCCGAGCCAGCCCCGCCGAAAGCATCGCCACCGCTGGTGGATACCGCTGCGGAACCGGCAATGGTCAGCGCATTGATCTCGGCATTATTATTGGCAGCGGCGCTGAAGTTTCCGGAGGTTATGCCGGTATCTGTCGCTTTGGCACTGATGGTCTGCGTAAGATCGTTAACTGCCACTGAGGCGCCGACAGAGCCGGCTGTGGTGCCGTCACCACTGGTGATTGTTATAGCCACACCACCGGCATCGGCGGTGATGCTGGAGTTATCATCGGCGGTTAGGGCAACGGCCCCCGTCGTGGAAACTGTACTGTTGGCACCGATCTCGGCGCGCGATGCGGTCTCGACGATGTTGACAGTCACCGCGCCAGCGCCGGCGAAAACCACCGAGCTCGACTGGTTATTGTTGCTGGAGGATCCGGTGTCGATCACGCCGGCTACCGCGATAGTAACCGCGTCGATATCGACTTTCGCATCCGTGTCGAGGCGAACACCTCCGTCAGCAGCGTTCAGGGTGTTCTCGCCAAGCGCCCGCGCCCAGACAAAATTGTCGACCTCGTTGACGGTAACCGACCCGGTAACTCCGGCATCACCGCCCACGGTAATAGCCAAGCCGCCCGTCACATTGGTGAGGTTGGTTTCATCCGCACCGCGCAGCAGGATACCCTGGTCGTCATTGGGATCCGTGTTAACTTCGTTAACGTCGGCATCGACACCCAGGGTGGCCTGGGTTGCCCCCTTGAGCACCGCAACGCCCACCGAGGCGGCGATGCCGACCTGGGTGCCGCCATCGGAACTACTGCCGCCGGATCCGCCGCTGTTACCGCTGTTGTCCGAACCGAGAGAACCGGAGGCCGCCACGGCCACCAAGAGCACATTCTCGTAACTGGTCGCGGTAACCGCCAGACCTCGGATAGATTCGCTGCCCTGATCACCATCGCCGTCGAAAATGCCATCCCTTACGTCGACCGCAGTGCCGTTACCGCCAGCACGAATATCGGCTCCATCTCCAACGATCGCCAGCGTGTTGTCGATATCGACGAGAACGCCAACGCTGATACCCACCGAGCTGCCGCCGCCGAATGACAGGCCCAGAATACCCGCAGCACTGTCGATGGTGGTCTTACTGTTGGCGGCGACGACAACGCTGCCGTCTGCATCGATATTTGCTGTGCCAGCTTCTACCTCATCTGCATTCGGATCCCTGCCAACCAGCGCACGGGTATCGGTCAGATTAACCAGCACGTTAAGTCCGCCGGCACCGGAGGTACTGTCACCCGCCCCGGCGTTAACCGTCAGTTGGAAGAACTCCTCCTGACCATCGGCCTCAACGATGATGTTGCCGCCGGCATCGACGAGTGTTGGAACGTCCACATCGTCTGAGGCTGAAATGATCGCTTCAGTCGTCTTGGTCACCACCGTCACATCAAGGCCGACACCGACCCCGGCGCCCTCTTTCTGGGTACCGAGGGCGATGGCCAGAGCACCGGCAAAATCGATGATATGAGTGCTGTCCCCGGCAACGACTGATACATCCTCATCAGCGGTAACCTGAGCCCCTGCACCGATGCTGGCGCGGGTGACCGGTGTAAAGATATTGATTGCTGCGGAGCCTGCTCCCGCATCACCGCCCGAACCTATAGCTGCACCGATCACCAGGGTAGTGATATCGATGCCGGTCGACGCATCGTCAATAAACGGGGAAATAATTTCCAGGGGTACTATCGAGGTCTGGGCCGACACGTTGACACTTCTGCCGGTACCAAGACCGCTGTCGGCATCAACGGTTGCTCCCGCGCCGATGCTGGCAAATGTCTCGGTATCCACGAAGTTCACGCCGACCGCAGCACCGACGGTTGTATCGCTACCATTACCACCACCGCCGCCACCGCCAGTGGTGCCGAACGCCAGGGCACCGCCGCCTGCTATGTTCTGGATACCGATATTCTGACGCGCCAAAACGTCCACATCACCGCTGAGTGCCGTCAATTCCGCATCGTCAGCAATAATGGCGCTCACGGTGTTGGGGTCAGCCGCCGAACCGATGACATTTATGCCTACTGCACCGGCGATACCATAATCCGCGTTATCACCGGAGCTACCGGTTCCGCCATTGCTACTGCCGCTACCGCTGCCGGTTTGAACCGCGCCACTACCGGCCAGCGCCAGGGTCTTGAATTCGTTGAACTCGCCGTCGGTGGTACCGGCCTCCACCCTGACCGATCCAGCCGTGGTGGAGCCATTACCGAGACGTGCGGTGGTTTCCATCAACGCAACATTGAATGCCACTGCAGCACTGACAGTATCGGCGGAGGTGTCGGTAAACGCGAGACTGATCGCCTCGGTCTGGGAGTCCGCATCACTGATTGCCTTAACGACGAGATCGCCCTCAGCATCGATGGTGACCCCATCGGCGATCTCGGCACTTACATCTGAAACGATTACCGAACCGGCCAGGGATCCGGCTACCCGCAATACACTACCGGAGGTCTGAGTGCTGGACTGCTGGGCATTTCCGCCCTGACCACCCGGATTGCTTGTTTGATTCTGAGATTGCTGATTCGCCCGTGCCACATCGGTTTGCGGTGTGGGCTCCGTCAGCGAACTGTTGGTGCGCGTATTGACGAAGCTGGTCTGACTTGAGGTCTCTTCCTGAGCGGTACTGCCGCCGCTGGATTTGGGTTTCGAGCCAGTAGCACTGCCGGTCGACAGTGCTGTCGCAGTGATCAGGCTACCGGCCTCGACTTTGACGTCGTTGGCCGTAGATTCACCGGTTGAGACATCGCGCGCCAGCGATGCGGTGGTGTCGTCCTCAACCCAACCCAATGACAGCGCTATGCCAACCCCCGTCTGACCGCCATCAACCTCGGCATTGGCTTCGGTTGCCATAACCAGGCCGGCATCGGCAGTGATCGAGAGGTCACCACTTACATCAAGAGCAGCCCCATCCAATACTTTGGCATTGGTGGTGTTGTCAGAGATACCAAGAGCGAGTGATCCACCCACCGAGGTACCGCCACTCGATGCGGCACCCGCCTGGGCCAGAGTCACTGTTCGGTGACTGCTATCCGCGTCAACGCCAAGATCATTGGCACCGGTCACAGTCGCCAAGCTATTGATCTGCGCAGAGGTATCATGCGCTGCGTAGGCGATGGCGAAGGAAAGACCAACACCGGTCGTTGATCCGGTAGCCGCTGTTCCCGGCAAGGCACGTGTCAGCGTATATGTGGTCGCTTCTGCGTGAATACTTGAGGCGCCAACATCGCTGTTGCCGTCGTTATCGGCATCATTGATAACAATGACGACGTTATCAGCATCCTCGGCATCCTCGCCGAAGGACGCCAGGGTCTCACCCCTGGCGATATTGACGGCGACAGAACCGGCCACACCGGTCTTACCGCCAGCAGCACCAGAGCGTGCATCCACATTTGCACCATGACTGGCGTTGATCAGGGCATGGTTAGCACCTGTGCCTGCGTCAATCAGCTCGATGGCATCACCAACCAGCGCCTTTTCATAACTTTCGGCCAGCTTCAGTTGGCCATCCTCGATGATGGCGTAGTAAGTGGTGTCATCAGCCAGCGGCGTGATGGCTGTGCTGGCGGGCCCAACCTCGTAGCGCACCGCATCGCCGGTGGTGAGTCCGTTAGTGTCATCAAAATCAATTTCAAAACGGCTTTCAGCAGGGTTAAAGGTAAAAGCGTCAAACCCGGCCGCTGAGCGGTCCAGCTCATGCGCACCGCCGAGTCCCTGATCGCTGAGATCGATAGCCTTGCCGTCGTTGGCGTCATCTGCGCTGGCGGCAAGCTTGATAAAGCCATCATCACCGACGATCACGTAGTAGGTTTCGCTGTCGCTCAGTCCATCGATAGCGGTGCCACCGCCATCACTGTAGACAACCTCCTCACCGGTGGTAAAAGGATCTTCAAGCTCGCCTACATAGATCGTATCGTCGTCTACGTTGACGACCTGTTTCTCGGTAACCTCAAAGTCGTATTCGCGTTCGGCCATCACCGCTTCTGCGGATACTCCATCACCTTCAACGCTGGCGTCCGTAATAGTTGCCTTGTTGTTGATATTGGAGACGTTTACGCCTACTGCAGCCCCGATATTGGTATCGCTGGCACTGTTACTGGCGGCACGGCCGTCGGCCAGCGCAGCCGCATCGGCGTTGGACTCGCTTCTAACGCTGACCGAATCGTCCGCTACGACATTTGCGGCATCACCCTGCCCTGCAATCTCGGCAACGGAAGAGCTATTGGAAATATTGATAGAGATTGCAGCGGCGACGCTCAAAGATCCGCTTGAGGTCGACGTATCGGGCGAAGACTCCTCAGTACCACCGGTGCTGTTGGCATGTCCAACCTGACTGTCGGTCTGGTTCTGAACGCCGTTTTCTTCAGTACCTTCCGCCCCATCTTCCTTCTCGCCGGTGGCACTAGCCGTTGCGGAGGACTGGCTGGAAGTGAGCGCACGCGACAACACGGTCACGCCACCGGCAGAGGTGGTGACCTCACCCGCGATGCGGGCAAGCACGCTATCTTCGGCAATAGTCAGGGCCAAAGAGGCACCAATCGCTGCCTTGGTGGCGTCGGCGCTGCCTTCGGCATCGGTGGCGGTATCAGCCTGCAGGGAGGCTGAAACGGAAACATCGCCTGAGCCGCTTATAACAGCCGTATCATCGATCAGAGCCGTTACACTGTTCTGGATAACCGCAATAGCAACCACCGGGGTGACCGCAGTCCCCCCCTCGGAGCCACCGATAACATTGGCATTGGCTTCATGCTCCGCATTTGCAGTAAGGGCCAGCTCGTCGATGCTGGACACTGTTGCCAGGTTGGCAACGGTTGCAGAGGTGGTGGTATCGGCTGCGTTGACCGCAACGGAGGCACCAACACCGATGGTGTCGCCGGTTTGCGATGACTGCTCTGTTTGACTGCCCTCGCCATTTGATTCGGAGGTTTGCTCTTCGTCGGCTTCACCCTTTTCCTGAGCTGCTTCAGCCGATGCCAGGCTACCGGTGTTCGAGTCGGCCATGATGGTCACCGACCCGCCAGACATATTCGCGGTCACCTCTGTTGAACCGTCACCAAGCGAAGCCTTCGTCTGAATATCAGAAAGATTGAGCGCGAAGGAACCGGCGACACCCAGGTCACCACCGCTGGCACCTGAAGTCGACTTGGCATAGAAATCATGCATGGCATCTTCGTCGCGCTCAAACATCAACGCGGTGATGTTGAGTCCGTCCGACGTGATGCTTGCATCGGTAACAGTGGAGTCGACGGTACCATTGGCAAAGTTAAGAGCCACTGCAGCGCCCACCGAACCGGAACCGCCATCCGCGGCCTCCCCGCTGGCTTCTGCGCCGGCATCGAAGTTACCTTCGGCAACACTGGACACCTCGCCGTCCGCATTGACAGTAACGCCATCAATCTTCGAGCTGACATCCAGAGAGCCGATATTCAGACTGATCGCCGCAGCCACAGCTATTGGACCGTCTGCAGTCTCTGCATCCGGCGCTGATGTCGTCTCTGTGCCTGAACCTTCAGAGGTACGGGACGCAGTCTGAGTGTTGGCGGTGTTGAGCTGGCTCTGTGAGGCGTCGTTTACGCCATTGTCGTCGGCTGCGCTTCCTTCATCCTCTTCTTCCGCCCCCGCAGCCGAAGCCTCAGCTTCGGTGCGTGATGCAGCAGCTCCCTGTGCCAGAAGGAATAAACCGCCGCCGCTGGAGGTCAGACTACGCAGCAGGGTTGCAGATACCGAATCCTCGGCAACTGTTAGCCCGAACGATATGCCGATGGCCGCGCTAGAGCCGGTGGTATCGCCCTTGGCTGTGGTGACCGTCTCGGCAACATGGAGGGCGTGTACCGTCAGATCGCCGGTAATTGTAAGAGCCGTACCCTCAGCTACTGAAGCGAGGGTGTCATTCTTCGCAACGGAGATGGCAACGACAGGCGAAACCGCTGTCCCCCCCTCGGCGCCGCCTTCGACATCGGTACGCATACCGTAGGTACCGTCTGCGTCGATCAGGATATCATTGGCGCCATTCACCAGGGCCGTACCGGCAAGGGCTGCGTCAGTACTGTTATCCGCTATGTTCAGCGCGAAGGAAGCACCAACACCGATATTGCCGGCGTCGGACTGTTGCGCGCCGGCATCGGCACCGGCGAAGGTATCGGAAGTTGCAGTCGCGGCCAGGATGCCGACGTCAGAATCACCATCATCACCATCCTGCATATTCAGCGTCGAGCCCTCGCCGAGGCTTGCGCTGGCGTTAATCTCCGCCACGTTAATGGCGATTGAGCCAGCGATGCCAAGATTGCCGGCGCTCGCTCCGGAGGTGGCATCTGCTGCGGCCCGGCTGGTGGTTTCGATCAGGGTATGATCGCCGCCGCCGGGGCTGGTAAGTTCGATAGTCTCGCCGTCGAACGCCTCGTCGCGGCTTTCGGCCAGCGACAGCTTGCCGTCCTCGACAACCGCGTAATAGGTCGTGCCGCCGGTCAGTCCGCCGATATCGCCACCACCGCCGTTTTGATAAACCACTTCATCGCCGGTGCGCAGGAAGTCGACCTGATCGGAGGTCAGCAGGAACAGATCCTGCGCCGGATCGAAGGTCATGACGGTTCCGTCCTCGGCAACGCCGTCGGAGGAAACGGTCAGTGTATGGCCAGTACCAGCACCGACGCTGGTGAGATCGATGGCTTCCGGATCGGGCTGCGTCGCATGCGCCTCGCTATCAGCCAACTTGATGCGGCCGTCTTCACCCTGAATCACATAATAGGTGTCGCCGTCGGTCAGGCCTTCGATGTCAGTGCCGCTATTGTTATGGTAGATAACCGCATCGCCGGTCGACAGATCTTCAGCGGCATCGCCCAACAGGATCGAATTATCGACGATATCGACCACTTTCGGATAAAGGTCGTCGTCAGGATTGAAGGCCAGGACGTCGCCGTCCTCGGCAACGCCGTCGGAAGAACCGGTCAGTGTATGGCCCGTACCGGCGCCCACACTGGTGAGATCGATCGCTTCCGGATCGGCCTGGATCGCTTCCGCCTCGGTCTCGGCCAGCTTGATGCGGCCATCCTCGGCCTTGATTACATAATAGGCAGTGCCGTCGGTCAGACCTTCGATGTCAGTGCCGCCGCCGTTATGGTAGATAACCGCATCGCCCGCCGTCAGGTCGTTTGCCGCATCGCCCAGGAAGATCGTATCGTCGCTGACATCGACGACCTTGCGCGAGTCAACCGACAGATCGAATTCACCCTCGGCCATCCCTGCTTCCACCAGCAGACCATCACTGGTGATGGTGCTGTTGCCGGTGCTTGCTGTCGTCTGCACGTCGGCATAGTTGATCGCCACCGCGGCACCGACAGTGCCAGAGGCGCCATCGGCGGCACTGCCATCGGCAATGGCATGTGAATCCACGTTACTCAGCGCCTGCAGGGTGACAGAGTCATCGGCAGTGATCTGGACTGCGTCGCCAAGCTCGGTACCTATCTCGGCATTCTGGACATTGATGGCGATACCGGCAGCCACCGACATGGAGCCATCTCCAGACGAGGCATCAGGTGCGGTGGTGGTGCCGGATCCTGAGCCGCTGCGATCCGTCGCCTGTTCATTTGCGAAGTCTGTTTGAGCCTGGCTTTGCTGATTAACCTGATCGTCATCCGCCGCGTCTCCGGTGTCCTCTTCGGCAGCACCAGCCGCACTGGCGCTGGCTTCTGTGCGGGAACGCATGATGCCGGCGGATGCAAATGCCAGGGCTCCCCCGGTGGTGGTGATATCACGCAGCAGCCGCACCATTGAGGACTGCTCATCAATAGTCAGAGCGAAGGATGCACCTATTGCAGCATTACCGCCTTCTGCATCCCCCTCGGCTTTGGTTGAAGCATTACTGGTAAGGCTGGACTCCACATCGATATCACCGGCAAAGGTCAACAGATCACCGGTGCCGATGGCAGCTTCGGTATCGCTGAACAGCATCGTGATCGCCACAACCGGTGTCAGGACAGTAGCCGATGATCCAGCCGCTTCGGCACCACCCACAGCGGTGGTATCAACCGTCTGAGTGCTGCGGGCACTGACAAAGAGCGCATCTCCGTTAGTAAGCAAAGCGCCGTCATCGACGACGGCACGGGTTTGAACATCGACAATGGCAAGCGCAACCGACGCACCTATACCCAGGCTTTCCGCCGTCACGCCATCCTCATCCGGAATAGCGCTGGTGATGATGTGAACATTAGAATCGGAGTCTATGGCCAGATCCGATCCCATCAGATTTACCGTTCCCCCAACCAGGGCCTCGACGCTGATGGTCACCGTATGGATCGCCAGAGAGCCGGCTACGCCGGTCTGGGCAGAATCGCCACTGCCTGACGTTGCCTCTACCGAGAACGTATCATCGGCATCCATAAATGCAGAGACGGCCACCCCATCCGCTGCCGAAATGCTGCCGCCGGTAATTGAGCTGGAGACAGTGGGATCAACTATTCCGATCGCTACCGCGACGCCGACGCCAGTGGCGCCAGAGCCTGTGTTCGAGCCATTGGCGGACGCGTAAACACTGTCGTTGCTGATGGCGACAACATTCAGGCTGCCAGCAGAAGTGATCGCACCGCTTGTACTGATGGATGTCGTCGTGGTCGGGCGATAGTCGGAAACGACTACGGCGCCAGCAAAGTTGACAGACCCTTCGCTGGTTTCAGCATTATTGCCGGCAAGCTGTTCTTCAGACTCATTGCTGCCGCCGTTTGCTTCAGCACCTCCGGCGGTCGAAGTTGCTGTGGTCTTTATATCTGCAAGAAGTGCGGAAACTAAATCAATCGAGGCAGCATCAATGCCACTATTCCCGGTAACGTAGACCCCGGTATCGGCATTGACCACCGTCACTGCCACAGAGGCACCCGCGTCGCCAGCCGAGCCATCCGCTTCGCTGGTCACCCCCATATCGGTCGCGGCATTAAGCGTTAAAGCGCCATCCGCACTGATATTGCTGTCGCCATAAACACCGACAGTAGAGTCAGTGAATAGGGTGGTAATGGCGATAGCTGCATCCAGCGTTGCCTGATCATCGTCGCTATCAGCAGCATCGTCCGCAATAATGGTGAAATCCACCAGGGTATCGATATCGACCGCGCCCGTTGCGGACAGGCTACCAGCCGCCAAAGCGTTATCAGCATCGCCAAGTGTTACCAACGCTTTAGGCAGCGCAACCACAAGCGCGCCACCTATAGGTCCAAGATCAAAAGAAGAGGCAGTAATATCGGTGAATGCAGTAGACGACAGCGCGACATCACCGGCTGAAGCGACTACCGAGCCAAGGACTTCGATTTCGGCATGGGGAGCCGCAAGGATTACACCTTCGCTCAGCTCAACCGGTATCAATCCGTTACCGCTGGCATAAGCATCAAATTCGACCGATGTACCTGTGACCGAGGCCCCTTCCTCCACAGTGATCTGTTCAGTATTGATGTCGATGATGCCTGCTGTGAAGTCTGCGTTGGTGGCACCATCGAAGATGACGTGGTCTAATCCCGCGTCTCCGTTGACGGTAAAGCTTGCGGCACCGAGGTTCACCGCTCCTTCGACGGTAAGAATATCGCCCTGTACATACGCAATTGGATCCAGGAAACCCAGGTCAAGCGAGATATCGCCCACATAGTCATCAAGATTCGGGAAAACGCCGTCATCAGCCCCCATGTTTATGGTGAGGCTGTTTGTTGGTGTAGCGAAGTCAACACTTTCGAAGGTGCCCAACGAATCGATATAGACTCTTCCGCCACTTTGCGTGACTGTTGCCTCGTCAGATGCTGCTGACAGGTCCACCATCACATCACTGGCAGTCCCACCGACAGTGATCGGTTCCAGCCCCGCATAGAACAGGATATCGCCATCTCGCTCCATGGTTCCCGAATGGGCATCGAAGGCGGTATAGCTGACGCTGTCATAGATACCGCCTGACAGCTCCATACTGTCAAAACCACCCTCGCCGCCATCCAGCACACCAGTCAGCGAGCCGGTGGCGGTAACGATAAAGTAATCCTCGTTATCGGCCTGGCCCTGCAGGTTTTCGATGGAGTCAAAGAATACACCGGCCACATTACCGGCATCGGCGCCATCGATGGTCCAGGTGGTGTTCTCGGACGGGCCGACCAGCGTATCCATCCCCCCTTTGCCGAGAATATTGATCAGCCCTGCCGCACCGGCATCCACGGCATCGATGTAGAAGGTGTCGTTGGCGGCGGAACCTTCCAGGTCTATGTCACCCGCCAGCCCCAGACGGTAGCTGCCGAATGCGGAGGTGCCCGCGGCGTCGATATCGACAAAGTCATCGTTGGCGGCAGAATCCCAGATGCGGATCGCCTGACCGGCCCCGGTATCGTTGACGAAGGCTCGCACGACGACACTGGTGCTGTCCTCAACCGATTCGACCCCACTAAAACTGATCAGGCCGGTTTCAAGACCGGCCGTTTGAGCAACCACACCACTGGTTTCAGTCAATGCCCTCAACACCGACTGATCCAGTCCCGAGCCCGTCAATATCAACGAGTCCTCGCCGCCATCACCGTCAAAATAGATCGGCAAGCCATTCATGAAGCCGTCGGATACATCGATGGTCAGGCGGTCGGAGCCACTGCTGCCGGTTATGCGAATTTCGCTGGTTTGCTGCAGCGCCCGTTCATTGACCAGCTCACCGGTATCATCATCGTAGATCTTGTAGAGCTGGGTCTGATCGTCGTAACTGAGGGTGAAGGCATCGCCATCGGTGCCGGTCATCTCGGCGCTGAGCGGAATAAGATCAGCGGACAGCAGATAGCGCGGTTCGATCGCTTCGAGTTTAACGGCGGATACTGAAACGGGACGCTTGAAGCGGTTTATCCAGGATTTTCGCTGGACACGGTTGCTGCCCCGACCGCTACGGCTGAAAAACTGGTGTCGGGTTCGCCCTGCCAGCCAGGACAGAGTAGGAAATGAATCGGACCGGAATTTCGGCTTGAAAGCCGGGATGACGTTGCTAAAAAACCGGTTACCCTTTGCAGACTCTTTCTGCATACCGAACGGATGAGCCATTACATCCCCCAACCCTTTACGGGTTTTATTGTCGATTCGGTGTCATGCCCCTCCTACTACCTGAGCAACTACGCAACACTGAACAATCCATTGAATACCGACGGAAGGGCCTGAATTCCGAATATCGATTTAATAAAAGGCCCTGCACCGTTTAAAGAAATTCCTAGGCTGGCAGACTAGACCAGCTGACTGTAAATTTCCTGCACAACCAAACGCTTGTATGAAGCAGATCACAGATGCTGTTTCATAGGTGTACCTCTTAGGTAACAAACGCAGTACACACACAAAACAAATGGCTATCTTCTGACGAGAAAAGTGATACCTATTGGCATCATTCGACCCCGCCCGCGAATGCAAGCAGGTTGACCAATTTATGATCCTGACGCAGAAGGTCCCGTCTGGTGCGGGAATGCGAGGCTTCCGCGCGTTTTTGTGCCTTGCGAAGCAATCTCAGGCGCACGGCGTCGGATGAGGAGAGACTGGCGAGCGAACTGGAAAAACTTTCATGGAACAATTCGAGGATAGCGTCTTCCATCGACAGTATGGCCTCACAACTGCCTGGCTGCCCCCGGCGGGCACAACGCCCCTCAAGTTGCCGGTCGATACGGGCCGAATCATGGCGTTCAGTCAGGATCACATGCAGCCCGCCACGCTCAATAACCGTTTCGGGTAATGCGATATCCACACCCCGTCCTGCCATATTGGTCGCTACGGTAATCCGCCCTGCCCCGCCTGCCTGGGCAATCAATTCGGCCTCCATGGCATCGTTTTCCGCATTGAGAACGGCGTGTTCAAGTCCCATCTGAGTGAGACATTCGCTGACCGCCTGCGAGGCGATAACTGAACGCGTCCCGATCAGCACCGGTCTCCCGGCTTGGCTTTCCTCGCGCGCGCGTTCAGTGATCTGCTGCCACTTGGCTTCCTCTGAATCAACGACACGCGCGGGTAATCTGAGCATCAGCGAACGGGTATTTGGCGGGATGCGCACCACCGGCAGGCCATACACATGCCAGAGTTCACTGCGTACCTCTCGTGCGGTACCTGTCATACCGGATAGTTTCAGGTAACGACGGAAGAAACGCTGATAGGTTATCCGCGCCATAACCTCGTTACGCGGCGTCACCTCCACCGCTTCTTTCACTTCGATCAGCTGATGCAGACCATCGGACCAGGAGCGATCCGGTTGAATACGCCCCGTATACTCATCGACGATCTGCACCTTGCCTTCAAGCACCAGGTAGTGATCCCCGCGTTTGAACAGGTAGAGCGCCGACAACGCCTGACGTACCGACTCTTCGCGCCGGATCCGGCTCTCCCAGATCCCCCCGAGTTCGTCGGTCAGTTCTTCGAGATATTCCTGCCCCTTCCGGGTCAGTTCGATACGACGTTCGGTGGCGCGCAGCCGGTAATGAACATCTTCGTCAAGCGCCTCGGCCAGCTGCAGAGCGGTGCCGGCCCAGGCTTTTTCCGCCTCGACATCGCTCTGACGGGAGATAATCAGTGGGGTTTTGGCTTCATCGACCAGTACGCTATCGGCTTCATCGACGATGGCGAAATGCAGGCCCCGCATCACCAGCCGGGATTCCGGCGCCTCTTCGCCAAGCAGGTTGCGGATGCGTCGCCTCATATCACTGGGTTTGCCCGCCAGGGTGACCCGGTCACGCAGATAGTCGAATACCAGCTCTTTGTTGGAGCAGTAAACGATCTCCGTCGCATAGGCCTTGCGCCGCGCCGCCGGCTCCATACCGCCCTTGATAACGGCAACCCGTATGCCCAACGCGGCGTACAGCGGCGCAAGATTCTCGGCATCTCGCTCGGCGAGATAGTCGTTTACGGTCACCACATGCACCGGTATGCCCGCCATCGCCGCCGTAGCAGCAGCGAGAGAGGCGGTCAGGGTTTTACCTTCACCGGTATCCATTTCAGCCAGATGGCCGCCCAACATCGCCAGGCCACCCAGCAGCTGTACATCATGATGTCGCAAGCCAAGGTGGCGCCTGCACAGCTCACGGATGAGCGCAAAGGCCCTGTACCTGGCGCGGGAACGCACGCCATCGCGGCGCAAGCTCATTCTGACACTCTCGACTTCCCGGGCCAGCCCGGCTTCGTCGAGAGGTTCGAATTCCGGCTCAAAAGCGTTAATACGAGCCAGGGCGGAGCGCATACGCGCCCCGTAGGTCAGGCTCCAGAACCTGACCGGCAGGGATGCCACCGCCGTAGACAGGCGCTCCTCCCAGCCGTCGGTACGATCATCCCGTTCCGCACTGTACGAGAGACGTACCTCCGGCAGGAGCATTGACTGAGGAGCCCTGGCTGTCACGGTGAGTGCTCGTTACTGCACAGTTTCAGTGGATCCTGCGGCTTCGTCGGTCAGCACCGGCGCGTTGCTGTCTTCCGCCGGCTTGGTTGCCATCAGACCCACCATATCGTTGAAATGACGCAGCGAGTAAAGGTGCATGAAGGTGCACTCCAGCTCGTCGGTCTTCATCATTTTGGCCAGGTCTTCCTGACCGATCTCTTTCAACTTCTCGCGATTCACCACCTGAAAACCGGACAGCGAGCGTTTTTCACCCTCGGCCAGGTTGAACTGCGCCTGCATCGGCTGCAGCAGATCCAGCTCTTTCAGGCGTTTGCAGTAGGCCTGGGTACGCTGGAAATGGGCCTGGTACTCCTGCAGGAAGTTGAGCACATTTTTCAGGTACTGGGTCTGGGTGCCATCGGAATCGAACAGACGCTCACCACGACCATCCCGGTTGGCCCCTTCAAATCCTTCATCGATATTGAGGATGAACTGCTTGCCCGAGGGATCGCTGGAGAAAACAAACGGGTAACGTCGCACAAAGGCGGGGATATATTTGCCTTTCCATAGGCCGTCGTCACCGACGAAGAGGTTTTCGTTTTCCCGTGCTCCAAGAATCACTGCCGGCATCACGGACTCTTCGTTGCCTGCGAAAACGATCGGGTACTCGGCTGCCGCCAGCGAAAACTCCACGGCAGTCAGCGGTACAGAGTTCACCTCTTTGGAGAATGCGTAGGAGTTACCGGTCTTGACCGACAGGTCACCGTGTTTCTCCTGACTAACGGGTACGGCAGTGTTATAGAACAGCAGTTGTGTAGCCATGGTTACTCTCCTTTCCTTGTTTTAAGCCCGCCCCTTCTGGAGTGCGGTCTTGCTCTTTCACACGCTGAAATAGCGCAGGAATACCTGCATCATCCCGCGGTAAAGGCGCGCCGCTACCGGCTCGCTACCGTGAGAAAATCTGACATAGACACGGTCCCCGTAGGTGGCCACATCCGGTGCATCTGTCAATCTCAGATCCAGTCGCAACAGGCTTTCCAGCGCCTGTATCCGTCCGGGACCGGCAGCCGGGTCCAGCGGGATTTCACCGCCCCCCTCCGTCGCCAGCACCAGGCTCGGCAACTCCGTGGACAGGGCTGGTTCATCGCGGACGATCCGGGCGCTGTATTCTGTCTGCGGCGATGCCGCGAAGCGCACACTCAGGCCCTGGGTGTTGCGTCGTACCTGGTCGGCACTGTTTTCATTCACCACCACCCGTATCATCGGGTCCTGGAAACTGGCCACGTAGGCCAGAGGATCACCGCGGCGGATGAAACGACCGATCAGGTCTTTGTATTCGGGCAGAATGAGATACCCCTGCTCACCGCTTCTGACGATCAACTCTTTGGCCCTGACCCTGGCCGCATCCAGGTTAGCCCGCGCCTGTTTCAGCTCCTCGCTGACCACCCTGGCGGCAGCCTGGTCCACCTGTTGCTCGGCCTGTAAGCGTAGTTCAAGTTCCGCAATACGCGCCTCCAGCATCGCCAGCTGGGCGGCGTGTAAAGGATCATCCAGTCGGATCAAGGGGGTTCCGGGTTGAACCTCTTCGCCGGGCTCGACCAGCAGCTCGACCACCACGCCATCCGCGCCGGCATTCACAGCGGACTGCGGATTCGTCGCCACGTAGCCCTGAGCCAGGGTGTTGTAGGGCACAGGGATGAAAAACAGCACTGCGACGATCAGCATCAACACCGCGGCGGTCATACCCAGGGCCCTGCCCCGATGCCGCCGCAGTGCAGGACTGGTCAACAGGTACCAACCCTGCTTGAGCAGCGGCAACACCAGCATCAGGAATACCGCCCAGATCGCCAGCGCCACCCCGACCGCGTACAACTCCATCGACACCAGCAGCACAATAATGGCGAAGGTAATGAAGAGCCGGTACAGGAAGGAGGAGATCGAGTAGGTCAGAAACCAGAAGCCTTCTCGCGGGGCGGTCACCGGCGATTCGGCATGGGACAGGCCAAAGGCGTAGCGCTGTATCAGATACCCTAGGTAGCGGTTGCCACGGGGCGCCAGGTTGGGGATTTCCAGCAGGTCGCAAAGTACATAGTAACCGTCGAACTTCAGTAGCGGGTTACCGTTAAACAGCAGCGTCGACACGCCGCCTATTAACATGACGTTAAAGGCAAAGGCCCGAACTATGCCCTCTTCCGCCGATACCCAGACCACCATGGCCAGGGCGGCCAGAAAAATCTCGGTCAGTATGCCGGCGCCCGCCACCAGTGCTCGCTGCCACTTGCTGTGAAAAGCGATACTGTCGGAGGCATCCACGTAGGGCACCGGCATAAATACCAGGAACATCAGGCCGATTTCATGGACATCGCCGCCCCAGCGCTTGATGACATAGGCATGCCCCAGTTCATGCAGCGCCTTGGTGCAGGGGTAGGCGATCAGCAGTAGCAGCAGGTTTTCCGTCGCCAGTACCCGGTCAAACACGTTGGCGGTCAACTCATCCCAGTGCAGCGCGGTCAGCGTACCAGCGTAAGCCAGTACAGCGAAAAACAGCAGCGCACCGAACCAGGAGATAAACGGGCGCACCAGTGGCAGGGTCGCGTTGAGGAAGTCGTCCGGATCAAACACCGGCAGGCGCAGCGCCAGCGGATTGAGCACGCTGCGGATCATTTTCTGCCGCTTCATTTTACGACTACGGTCGGACAGTTCGACAATATCGGGCGGTACGTCGCCATAGAGAACATCAGCAGAATAGAGCTTGCCGAGCAGGCCGATCATTTCATCCTGGGTGATCGCATCCGCATCAAGCCGCTCACACACCAGCTCCCAGATCTCTTCCACACTGCGGCTGCCGTCCATCAGGGAGATCACCTGATAGACCTCGGGGGTAAAGCGGTGGAAGCGCCCGGAGGTACGATCCTGGAGGACATACCAGAGCCCACCGCGAAAATGATGCCGGTAGATATTGGCGTGCGAGCGTAACCGCGGTTTGAACTGGGCAACCCTGTACCAGGAGGCGCTATACCAGGAACGCTGCATCTACCTTCGCCCCCGCCTCATGGCAACCAGCGCCAGAGCGCCAGCCGTATCCAGTTGAGGGTTTTCTCGCCCCAGATGCGAATCAGCAAGCGCCGGTCGATATCCGTCCGGGCGACGCCTTCCATACCGGGGCGAAGATCGCTATTGCCCGCATCCAGCAGGGCTTCCACGCGGAAGAAGTTACGTCCCTCTCCCTGGGTCGCCATCGGGGTGACACGTTCGATACTGTAGGGCAGCTCGGTCTCCGGCATCGCCGAGACACGCAGAATGCCGCGCTGATCCGGCGCGATATTCTGCACATCGCGCTCGTCCACCTCCAGCACCACGCGGTAGGAATCCAGCGGCGCGACCTGGAACAGCTCCTCGCCCCGTTCCAGCGATGCACCCACGGACTGGGTCAGATCCCCACTCACCACCACACCATCGAATGGCGCCAGGATACGGGTTCTGGCCAGCTGCTCTTCGACCAGCGCGAGCTGGGCACGGGCCTGTTCAATCTGGGCACGGATAATATTGGACTCGGCGCGATTACGTTCGGCAAGCGCCCGGTCATACTCCGCCTGGCTCTGTCGTTCCGCGGTGATCAGGCGCAAACGCTCAAGTGTCAGCTCGCGGTCATCCAGCACCGCGAGCACCTGACCGTTCTCCACAAGATCACCGGCCCGGGCATATTGCGCCGCCAGATACCCCCCGAACGGCGCCACCAACGTGCGCTGCACCGTGCCCTGCACCAGTGCCGGTGCCGATACCGAGTAGTCATCCTTGGCAACAGAGAAAAAGAGCACCAGCGCGACAACGACCAGGGTTGCCAGCTTGCGGCCAAAATAGCCGGGACCCAGAAGCCGTTTCAGTTGCGTGACAATGCTGAGATATATCTTTACCGGCAGAGCGCGGTCGTTGGCGCGCCGGTCATCGAGAATAGGGCCTACGACGGCGGCGACCGCATCGCACACCTCCACTTCACCGGGGGTAAAGTTTTCGCCACGGCTACGCTCGAATGTCAGCGCGCCGATGAGATCGCCGTGGGCCTGGAGCGGCAGGGTGAGAACCGCCCCGGCCTTGCGGCTTTCGGCGAGTTCTTCATGGGCACGGGTGACGCGGTACTCCCACTCTTCGGGGGCCGGGTAGAGAATCACTGCGTTTTGATCTATCGCCTCGTCCATGGCTACGCCGATATCCCGTACCAGGCTCATCCGCTTGCCAAAACCGGCGCTGAGAGACAGTGCCTTGACGCGACAACGGCGGTGACGCACAAAGCCAACGCTGACGGTATCGCAATCCAGGCGGCTGGCCAGATCACCCACCAGTGCGTTGCAGGCCTCATCAAAACGGGAATGTTCAAGCAGGGTGGCAAGGGTATCAAAGGCGGTGGCACTGCGTTCACGGAGCTCGGCATCCAGTTCACCCTGCTCCCGCAGCGTCAGCACTTCGATCCAGCCGGCGCCCCACTGCAGACGACGAAACAGGTCGATGGTCTGCAGCGACTGATCCGCTACCTGCACGGCGACTACACCGTATAAGCGGCCCTGCACCGTCAGCGGCTGCGCCAATATGCGCTCGCTGCTGCCTTCCGCCAGCACAACACCGCGGCGCTGTTTAACAGCCTGTTGCGCGGCGTCCAGCATATCCGGGTTTTCAGATCCGGTATCCGGCCAGATAGCAACGGGGGAGAAAGGACCGATCTCAGGCTCGCCCATGAGGAGCGCACCGCTAACCTCGGCGCCCAGCTGGCGACACTGCAATGCCAACCAGACAGCCAGATAGGATTGGGCGCTGTCTGCATCACGAAAGCGGGACCATAGGGCCTGATCAAGCATGCCATAGCCGGCCCGGCCCGACTGCCGAAACTCTTCCTGAGGCTGATCAGCCGGCGTCTGCGTCAATACATTCACCTCCTGTGTTACTGACTAGTCCAAAGTGTGCATCTACCTGAGAGTAGTCTGTCGCAATGACAATTCAACAAGTTCACACAAAAAGCGAAACAGCTGACGAAATAGAAGACAAATAGCGACATTTTTCACGAAAATCGATCACCGAACTGCAAACAAACAACGACACTAAAGTGCCCACCACCCTCGATGCGGATGCGACTTGTTTGCCATTGTCTACTCAACGCCTGAAGAGTCTCAGGCAACTCCTGTCACAGCGTCGAAGAGAACGCTGATCGTTCGGCAGCGGTTCCGTCCTGAAACCGCTGCACCATCACCTCAACAAAGGCCTGGGCCGCTGCCGAGAGCCGGTCACGCCGGCGGGTGACGATGCCCACACGCCGGGCCACCCGGGGTTCGGTCAACTCCAGGCAACTGGCGCCCAGCTCCTCCATCTGCTGCCGGCACAGCTTGGGTACAGCACCCACACCGAGCCCGGTAACCACCATTCTGCCCACCGTCACCAGTTGGTGGGCTTCATAGGCCACATTCAGGCTCAGCCCCCTGTCTGCGAGCCGGTGCTCGATCAGGGAGCGCAGCCGTGATGGCCGCTGCAGGGTGATAAACTCGGACTTGAGCAGTTCGCCCCAGGCTATGCAGCCAGCTCCAGCGTAGGGGTGATCTGCGGGAAGCACGGCAATAAACTCATCCTCAAACAGCGGCTGAAACCTCAGATCCTCGCTGCTGCCGGGATCGAAAGTAATACCCACCTCGATCCGATGTTCGCGCACCATATCGACGACTCGTTCGGCGATCACATCGTGTACCTCGACGTTGACCCCAGGATAGTAATCACGATACGCCAGCAGCCCCGGCGGCAGCAGAGAAGCCGCAAAGGAGGGCATCGCCGCGATGGCCACCTTGCCCCGCTGCAGGGTAAAACGCTGATGCAGCTCCTCCTCCAGGTTGTCCCAGTCGGCCAGCAGGCGTTCGCCACGTTCAGCCAGCGCCTCCCCTTCCGGCGTCAGCGCGACACTGCGGGTGGTCCGCGTCAGCAGCGGCCCGCCCAGGCTCTGTTCCAGTTTTTTGATCGCAAGGCTCAGCGCCGGCTGCGACAGATGCACCAGTTCGCTTGCCTCGGCGAAGTTCAGGGTCCGCGCCACCGCCAGAAATGCCCGCAGCTGTTTGACCGTCATCGTCCGTACCTCTGGCTAATTAATAATTTTTTAAAATCAATAAAAATAAAAAACAAAATTAATTTATCAATCTTTCTACTGCAATCTACTCCTCACAACAACAAAAGACCTGGAGGAGACTCAATGGCTGGTTTCGACAAGGTGGTGAGCTGCTACGAAGAAGCGATGGCAGGGCTCGATAACGGCATGACACTGATCGCCGGTGGCTTTGGACTTTGCGGCATACCGGAAAACCTGATTGCCCAGATCAAACGGATGCGCGTGCGCGATCTGACGGTGGTTTCCAATAACTGCGGCGTCGACGGTTTCGGCCTCGGCATCCTTCTGGAAGATCACCAGATCCGCAAGATGATCGCCTCCTACGTGGGCGAAAACGCCCTGTTCGAGAAGCAGCTGCTCGAGGGCGAGCTTGAGGTTGAGCTGACGCCCCAGGGCACCCTGGCCGAGAAGATTCGCGCCGGCGGCGCCGGTATCCCGGCGTTTTATACCGCCACCGGTTACGGCACGCCGATCGGTGAAGGCAAGGAGGTGCGCGAGTTTAACGGCCGCCCGCATATCCTTGAGGAGTCGATCCGCGGCGACTTTGCCATCGTCAAAGGCTGGAAGGCAGACCGCTACGGCAACGTGGTATACCGCCACACGGCGCAGAACTTCAACCCGATGGTGGCCACCGCAGGCAAAATCACCGTGGTTGAAGTAGAGGAGATCGTCGAGCCGGGCGAACTGAGCCCCAGCGAGATCCACACCCCCGGCATCTATGTGGACCGCGTAATCCAGGGCAGCTTCGAGAAGCGCATCGAGAAACGCACCCTGCGCACTGCCTGATCCTTTTACCGAATAATAATTCTCTCAGGAACATGGAGGCCCCTATGGCTCTTTCCCGTGAACAGATGGCTATGCGCGTGGCGCGCGAACTTCAGGATGGTTTCTACGTGAATCTCGGCATCGGTATCCCGACACTGGTGGCCAACTACGTCCCCGAGGGGATGGAGGTGATGCTGCAGTCCGAGAACGGGCTTCTCGGTATGGGCGCCTTTCCCACCGAGGAGGAAGTGGATGCCGATATGATCAATGCCGGCAAACAGACCGTGACGACGATCCCCGGCGCATCGATTTTCTCTTCCGCCGAATCCTTCGCCATGATCCGTGGCGGTCATGTGGACCTGACCGTGCTCGGCGCGTTCGAGGTGGATGTGAGCGGCAATATCGCCTCGTGGATGATTCCCGGCAAGCTGGTCAAAGGCATGGGCGGCGCCATGGACCTGGTCGCCGGCGCGGACAATATCATCGTCACCATGACCCACGCGTCGAAAAGCGGCGAGTCGAAACTGCTGGAGAGCTGCTCCCTGCCGCTGACCGGCGCCGGTTGCATCAAAAAGATACTGACCGATCTGGCCTGGCTGGAGATCGAAGACGGCGCCTTTATCCTGCGGGAGCGGGCGCCCGGCGTCAGTATCGAAGAGATCCAGGAGAAAACCGCAGGACGGTTAATCGTCCCCGATCATGTGCCGGAGATGCGTTTCTAACAGCGGAATATCGGCAAACCGGCAGTTTCCAATACCCGGTGGGAGCCTTCCCGACCGGGTATTTGTTGTGCCGAAGATCCGGGCGATGAGGCAGACCGTCCATCCGCATCGCAGATACAACCCATCATCACTAAGGATTACCCAAAGCTTCGAACCTTGTCTAATCTGAACGGGTGCGGTGGTTCTGTAGCCAACTGCTTTTGGCTCGTGTCGAGGGAAGTCCGGTTACAAGTTACAAGCTGTCGGACACCCCCTCTTTGAAAACAACCGGTGAAGGTGAGCTCGCATACTGAGCGATATCACGAGGTCCTGGCGACCTGCAGCCGGTTCTTTTTTTCTGCTGAAAACGACCGCGTAAACCCTCCCCTGGAGAGTAGCTCCGCGTAAAGCAAAAGGGCCCTGATGAAAAGAGCCCTGCACCTGCATTACTTCTTGTGTTTCTTGTCCTTGTCGTGGCCCTGACCCGGGTTGTCATCACCATGCACGCTACGGTTCTCATGGTCCCCCTTGTCAAACTTGCCCGAGCTACAGTCGTCCGACTTCACCTGGACGTTATCACCTTCAAGCTTGATGCAGTCTTTGCTGATCTCCATCTTGTCGGTGGAGATAGTGATCTCGGCCTGAGCAACGGAAAGCGGAAGAAGTGTCACAGCAGCGATTAACAGTACTTTGTTTTTCATAACGGGCCTGCTTCCTGATAAATGAATCAACTCAAATACTACTACTTTTCTGGTGACAGAATAGCGATTCCCATTGACCCCGGTCCAGCACAGCGGACCTGCCGTTAACCTGCGCGACCAGAAAACGAAAATGCTGTCTCCAATACCGCACGCTCTATCTCCTCCTTGCCCACACCTTCAACCATGTAGGGCTTGAGCATCTCGGCATGACGCAGGTGAGCATAGCCATAGAGCGTCGACCACATCGCCACCATCTGCTGCTTGAGCAGGCTTTCATCATCGATGCTCAGCAGGCTTCTCACCAGTCCACTGACGCGGCTATACACCGCCTCCACGGCATCACCAAGCTCACTGCCCGGCAATGCCTGCGCCATCAGGTGCGTATCGAACATCAGCCGGAACAGCTGCGGGTAGCCCTCGGCAAACTCAAGAAATGCCTGCCCCACTCCGCTCAGGGTAAGGTTGCCATCGGTACTGTTTTCCAGCGGTTCAAGCACTGTTCCCATCAGGTTGAAGCCCTTGGCCGCCACTGCCGTCAGCAGCGCATCTCTGTCCGGGAAATGCCGGTAAGGCGCGCCCCGGGATACATTCAGCGTCGTCGCCAGCTCACGCAGCGACAGCGCATCCTGCCCCTGGGCCACCACCAGATCAAAAGCGCTATCGATCAGCGCCTGACGCAGGTTTCCGTGATGGTAGGTATCGGTTTTTTTCATACTTATTCGTTTGACCAGCTGAATCCACAATACTAATGTAAGCACTGCTCACATCTAAAGAATAACATCCGTAGACGAGGATAATAATAAGATGCCGTTTCTTAAAAACACCTGGTACGTGGCTGGCTGGGATAACGAAGTACCCGCTGAAGGCCTGTTTACCCGCACCCTGCTGAATATCCCGGTGCTGTTTTTTCGGGATGAGAGCGGCAAGGTTCAGGCGATTCACGACCGCTGCCCGCACCGTTTCGCACCGCTTTCCATGGGCCGACACTGCGGCAACGCCGTTCAGTGCGCTTACCACGGCCTGGAGTTCAACGGTAGCGGCGCCTGCAGCAAGAACCCGCACGGCGATGGCAAGATCCCCCGCGCCGCCAAGGTCGAAGCCTACCCGGTGGTGGAAAAATACAGCCTGATCTGGATCTGGATGGGCGACAAGGAAGCTGCCGACGAGGCGCTGATCCCGGACTTCTCCTGTATGGACCCAGAGCGTTTCTACGTCGCCAAGCGCTACCTGCACGCCAAGGCCAACTACGTGCTGGAGTCCGACAACATTCTCGATCTGTCGCATATCCAGTTCCTGCACCCCAGCACCCTGGGCAGCGACCATGTCAGCCAGGCGATCACCAGTATCGAGCAGAACGAAAACACCGTCTGGTCGTTCCGCCAGACCGTCAACGAGATCATGCCAGACTTCCTTTACGCCGCCATGGGTATTCCACAGGACACGCCGGTGGATCGCTGGACCGACGTACGCTGGGATGCCCCGGCCAACATGCTGCTGATGGCCGGCGCCACCCCCACCGGGGCACCACGCAGCGACGGCACCGAAACCCCGCTGCCGCATCTGTTCAGCCCGGAAACCGATACCACTACCCACTACTGGTTCGCCTTCCCGATGCCGATACAGATGGGTGAACAGGGTGCGGCCATTGCCGAGCAGCAGGTCTCGGGCCTGGAGGTACCGTTTAGTACCGAAGATCTGCCGATGCTGGAAGCCCAGCAGAAGATGATGGGCGACAACGAGTTCTGGGATATGAAACCGATTCTGCTGGTGGGCGATGCCGCCGCCGTGCGCGCCCGCCGGGTGCTGGACAAGATGATCGCCGCGGAGCAGGCCGGCGAATAAAGGCTATCGCCTACCCTTTCCTCATCCTCATCAAAACGCCGGTCCTGCCGGCGTTTACTTTTTAAACCTAACTATCGTCTTTATGGATACCTAATCTCGAAATTATCGATTAGACGAATCGGTACCAGTCCACGTATGTTGATCCTTGCCGGATTCAGTGACGGCTCTGCCCAAAAGGCATAACAACAAGAAACGAATGCTGGAGAACAATAATGAAGCAGCATAAACCCAACAGCTCTGCCGACCTGTTCTCCACCAGGACATATCACCCGAGGTCCGCAGTAATGAGTGAACGCTTCTCCCCTTCACACCTGAAACCGAACCGGGCGGCGCTAACCTCCCCCATTTCCCGGGCGATTACAGCCGGGATACGGAACAGCTTGATGACCGCCGGCCTGGCGCTCAGCCTGCTCTCGCCCTCCCTGGCACAGGCCACCGCCCCGAGCGTTCTTGAGCAGCCGGCACGGATGACCTCCATCGCCCAGCGCGCGGTTCTGCTGGGACTGGCCGAAGCCGGCGAGCGTCTCGTTGCCGTGGGCGAACGCGGCGTCATCCTGCTCTCCGATGACAATGGCGAGAACTGGCGCCAGGTGCCCGTACCGGTCAGCGTCACGCTGACTGATGTACAGTTTGTCGATGCAGAGTACGGCTGGGCCATCGGTCACGCCGGCGTAGTGCTGGCGACCCGGGATGGCGGTGAAAGCTGGGAACTGCAGCTGGACGGCACCGAGGCGATCGAGATCGAGCACAGCGCCGCGCAACGCTCCGGTGACGAGCAGCGCCTGAGCAACGCCGAGCTGCTGGTTCAGGATGGCCCGGACAAACCCTTCCTGTCGCTGCACTTCAGCGACCGCCAGCACGGCATGATCGGCGGTGCTTACGGCCTGGCGTTCCGCACCGAGGATGGCGGCGAAAGCTGGAGCTCAATGGTTGGCGACCTACCCAACGACTGGGGAGCGCATATCTATGCCATCACCCGTAACGGCGACTCGCTGTACCTGGCCGGTGAGCAGGGCCTGTTTATCCGCTCACTGGATGGCGGCAAGCACTTCGACAAGATCGACGTGGGCTACCCGGGCAGCCTGTTTACCCTGCTGACACCCTCCCCTGGCGAGGTGCTTGTGGGGGGCCTGCGCGGCACCGTGCTGGAATCCCGGGATACCGGTTACACCTTCGCACCGCTCTCCAATCCGATCCCGGTATCGATTAACGCTGCTCTCAGCAACGAAAGCGGCGGCGACAGCGGCTACCTGTTCGCCAACCAGGCCGGCCATATCCTGCGCCTGCTCGGCGATGGACGCCTGATCCCCGTTGCCGATGCGCATCAACCGCTGACCGATCTGGTACGCGCCGCCAACGGCAAGCTGGTGGGCGTCGGCTTCAACGGCCCCAGCCTGGTGGAAACCAAGCGCAAAGCGGCAGGGGAGTAAGGGTCAATGCAACCAACCGAACAGAATAACAAGATGAAAGATTTCGATTCCAAGTCGGGTTCGCTGCTTGAACGCGCAATCTTCAACCACCGCCCGCTGATCATCTCGATCTGCCTGCTGGTGACTGTGCTGCTGGGCTGGCAGTTGCAGGGACTGAACTTCAACTCCAGCTTCGACAAGATGATCCCGGGCAGCCACCCGTTTATCGAGAACTACCGCAAGCATCAGGATGAGCTGGCGGGGCTTGGCAACGCCGTGCGTATCGCCGTCGCCAACAAATCCGGCGATATCTACGACAAGGATTACCAGGCCACCCTGCGCCAGCTCAACGATGAGATCTACCTGCTGCCGGGCGTCGACCGCGCCCAGATGAAATCCCTGTGGACGCCATCCACCCGCTGGGTTGGCGTCACCGAGTACGGCCTAGATGGCGGTCCGGTGATTCCCGACGGCTACGACGGCTCGCCCGACAGCCTGGAGGACCTGCGCCGCAACGTGGGACGCTCCCGCGAGATCGGCCAGCTGGTGGCATTTGACCAGCGCTCCAGCATCATCTTTGTGCCGCTGCTGGAAACCACCGCCGACGGTACGCCGCTGGATTACACCCAGCTCTCCGAGCAGCTGGAATCCCTGCGCTCGGCTCACCAGAGCGAAAACATCAGCATCCATATCACCGGCTTTGCCAAGGTGGTGGGTGATCTGATCGACGGCCTGAAACAGATTCTCGCCTTTTTCGCTCTCGCTATCGCGATCACCGGCCTGGTGCTGTACTGGTACACCCGCTGTATCAAGAGCACCCTGCTGGTGATGCTCTGCTCGCTCACCGCCGTGATCTGGCAGCTCGGCCTGCTGCCGGTGCTGGGCTACGCGCTGGACCCCTACTCCGTGCTAGTACCCTTCCTGGTCTTTGCCATCGGCATCAGCCACGGCGCCCAGAAGATGAACGGGGTAATGCAGGATATCGGCCGCGGCATGCACCAGTTCGTAGCCGCCCGCCAGACCTTCCGCCGACTGTTTGTGGCCGGCCTGACCGCGCTGCTCAGTGATGCCGTGGGCTTTACCGTGCTGATGTTTATCGACATCCCGGTGATCCAGGACCTGGCCGTTACCGCCAGTATCGGTGTGGCGATGCTGATCTTCACCAACCTGGTGCTGCTGCCGGTGCTGCTCTCCTACCTGGGTGTCAGCCCGAAAGCCGCCGCACGTAGCCTGCAGGCGATGCAGGAAGACAAGGACGGCAGCGCCCGCCACCCGGTATGGCGTTTCCTCGACCTGTTCACGGCGAAAAAGTGGGCCTTTATCTGCATCGGCGTTGCCGGATTGATGGCGCTGGGCGGCCACTTTATCGGCCAGAACCTGAAGGTCGGCGACCTGGATGCCGGCGCGCCCGAGCTGCGAGCGGATTCCCGCTACAACCGCGATAACGCTTTTATTACCTCTAACTACGGCGCCAGCAGCGACGTGTTCGCCATCATGGTGGAAACACCGGCCAACGGCTGCTCCCAGTATGAAGCGCTGAAGCTGGTGGACGATCTGGACTGGCAGTTACAGTCTCTGCCTGGTGTGGAATCCACCAACTCGCTGGCGATGCTGAACCGCCGCGTGCTGGTGGGCCTGTCGGAGGGTAATCCGAGCTGGTACGAGCTACTCAACAACCAGGCCACGCTGAACATGATCACCGCCAGCGCGCCGCGTGGTCTGTATAACGACGCCTGCAGCCTGCTGACCCAGTACGCCTACCTGGCCGATCACAAGGCCGACACCCTGACCCGCGTGGTTGACTGGGTGGAGGACTTCGCCGCCGCCAACAACAGCGAGGATGCCACCTTCCTGCTCGCCGCCGGTAACGCCGGTATCGAAGCAGCCACCAACATCGTGGTTGAGGATGCCAACCAGGATATGCTGATCTGGGTTTACTCCGCCGTGATTATTCTCTGCATGATCACCTTCCGCTCCTGGAGAGCCGTGGTCTGTGCGGTGCTGCCGCTGATGCTCACCTCCATCCTCTGCGAAGCGCTGATGGTAAGCCTGGATATCGGTCTGAAAGTGGCCACCCTGCCGGTGATCGCCCTGGGCGTGGGCATCGGTGTCGACTACGCGCTCTATGTGATGAGTATCGTACTGGCCCAGCTGCGCCAGGGTGAAAGCCTGTCCCAGGCGTACTACCGTGCCCTGCTGCTCACCGGCAAGGTGGTGATGCTCACCGGCGTGACCCTGGCGATCGGTGTCGGCACCTGGATCTTCTCGCCGATCAAGTTCCAGGCGGATATGGGTATCCTGCTCGCCTTCATGTTCATCTGGAACATGGTCGGTGCGCTGATCCTGCTACCGGCGCTGGCCTACCTGCTGTTCCCGTCCGCACGCAAACAGCCCGTGGAGCTCAAGGCGGAACCGCTGATCGAGCAGAAAACGCTGGAATACATCTAAGCCTTATCAAACCCGGCCCCGCTGAGTGCTGGCCAATATTTACCTAATTGGGGATATTGGCCAGCCTTGGTTGGCGGCATAATTCCTTGTAAGGTCAATGTATTAGCGCGCTCTGGCGTATCTCACAGAGGAACAGGCAATGAGACTCAATAAATTCGATATGAACCTGGTGGTTGTGCTGGATGCCCTGCTGACAGAGCGCAACATCACCCGGGCCGGCGAGCGCCTGTTTTTGAGCCAGTCTGCCACCAGCGGCGCGCTGGCACGCTTGAGGGACTACTTCGACGATCCGCTGCTGGTGCAGGTGGGCCGCAAGATGGTGCTGACACCGCTGGCGGAAAGCCTGGTGCAGCCGATCCGTAGCCTGCTGATCCAGGCGCAGACCACGCTGGAAACCCGCCCGGAGATGAACCCGGCGGATGTCAGCCGCAAACTCACCTTCCTGATGTCGGACCACACCTCTACCGTGGTGATGCCTGCCGTGGCCCGGGAGATCAGCAAACAGGCGCCAGGGATCCAGCTGGAGATCGCCACGCCGGGGGATGATCCCTGGTCCGAGCTCGATCAGGGCAAGGTCGATTTCCTGCTGATGCCCAACACCTTTCTAAACGATGACCACCCCAAACTGCAGCTGTTTATCGAGGAGTTCGTCTGCATCTGCAGCGCCGATAACCCCGACGTGGGCGATAGCATCAGTTATGAGCAGTATGCAGAATCCGGTCATATCGGCGTGGGTTTCGGCAGCCAGCTGCGCCCCGGTATCGATGCGGTTCTGGCAAAAAATGCCGGGGTCGAGCGCAAGGTGGCGATGACCGTGAGCGCCTACAGCCAGTTGCCCCAGTACGTGATCGGCACCGACCGCATCGCCACCGTGCACAAGCGCCTGGCGGATTTCTGGGGCGAATTTCTGCCGATCCGGGTCGTACAGCCCGAGATCGACTTCCCCAAGATCCCCTGGTCCCTGCAGTGGCACCAGTACCGGGATATGGACCCGGTCATCCGCTGGGTCAGAGATCTGATGCTTGATATTACAGGGGATGAGGTATCGCGGCAGTTGGCGATGCAGAACACCGCAGACTAACCTGTACGCCGCAACTGCTAGAGAAACCTTCTGGGCAAGGCCAACGAAACCCGGTCTTGCTCTCACTGCCTGAGTATCTGTTTCTCAGCCTTTACTTTCACTCTTCCCGGACAGCTGCCCCAACACGTAGCCGGCAATCCCGCTGAGAATAGCGCCGGTGATATTTCCCTCCAGCCTTCCTGCCAGGCTCAGGATAACCGTGGCCGCGATAACCCCCATCACCGTAACCGTTTTAAAAAACGACGGGGATTTCAGAATATCCATGATGTTTTCCTGGGACTTGGCCACCGCGCTCCAGAACATCCCCCACATGATCAGCAACGCTGCGGTCGCCAGGACGGACAATCCGACGATGTACTCCGGTTTTAACCGAATGGCACCCTCAACCGCGCTTTCCATCCGTGCACTCCCCTGATGTAAGAAGGTATAGGTATGGAGCTAAGGCCTGTTGCTGCGCTCAAGGCCCCTCATCTCATATTGATCCCAGGGGCCGACACGACAGCCCAAAGAGATATAGAAGGTATAGCAAAGGATGTATGCCGGCGTGCCCAGGCACAGGCGTTGTGGCTCTCGCTCCTATAGTACGAAAGCGGAGAGCAAGGCGGCAGCGCAGGTCTTAGTGGGATAATTAAAGCCGCTTTGAAAAGTGGCTTTCAGCAGATGGCTGTCATTAACGGTTAAAATAACCAGACGCAAAAAGCACGCAGGGATTTTTGCGCTGCGTTTTTAACTTTCCTGGTTAGATTCTATATGCTGTTCGCGTATACACAGGTACCCTAGGCCTTGAGGGCTGCACACATAAGAATATACTTTATGCGGGTAAAACGACTGCTCATTTATAACATTAAAACGAGATACCGAGACATTGATCGATTCGAACTCCTCAGCGTCTGTCACAGCAATAATCTCCGGCGCATCATAGGGTTTAAGAACTGCGCAGTAATCACCTTGAAATTCGCATACCGAGTTCCAGTTACCCTCTTCACCAACCACAACCTCTGCAGCAGTTTCCAATGATGATCGGTTTCCGGAGACATGTATGTATATGTATGCTTCTGGTAGCCTATCTTTCGATAGACCGGCCTTTTTCTTCAGTTCCGCAACTTCAGACTTTTTTAACGTCAGCTGTAACTTTAGTGCTTCTAATTCGGCATTCAGTTTTTTTGATGTTTCGCTAGAGTTACTTGATTGCGCTGTGATCTCACGCTGCTTTTTCTCTAATTCCAATCGGAGGTTATTCAATACTTCCTGTCGAGACGCCAGGTCGTCCAGCCTCTCTACCTCTTTCTGCGCCCAACGTTTTCCATCTTTATCATCTAAGGTTTCTGCAAGATAGCGAAGCACAAAAATCCGCTCCGTTCCCTGCTGGGCAAGCGTGTTATTGACGATCTTGAACTCTTGCTCCTGTTTTGACTCCAGGTTTCCAAGTCGCGCAGCTTCAGTTTTTTGTTCAGCCAACCTGATATCCTGCTGCTTTGATAGATAGTTTCCAACGATATCAGGAAGCGTCAGGAAGGCACTCACCAGGCCAACTATAGCTGTAATCCATGCCGGACTATGCCAGATCGGAGGGGTATTCGAAGAGCCATTATTTGCCATTACATCGTTTCCATTTTTTTAAAATGGGGCCGGCATTTTTATCGTTCGCCCCCATATAAATCTAATATTATTTTAGTATTGCATATGCGCGTTGACTGATCTTTATACATGCCGAGAAAGCAGATCTAAATAACTGAATATGAGAGAGAAATCGAAACATCACTGCTATTCACTTGCGATGAAAACGAGCATGCGCATATATCCACTTTGCCATGTACCGTACTCTAAAACGGCATTATTAAATATATTGATACTGGACCAGCTCCCGGCGATTTGCCAGTAGCAATTGAACCCACTCAGGCACCAAAACGCGCATCCAATAGATTGCGCACTCTATATACGTATGAATTCACAGAAAAATAATGCCTCTTATCCACATACGCCTGGGGCAGCTTTGGGCCAACAGAGGTACTTCTGACCGCTCTTCGAGCACATCAACTAAGGGTCGCCCCCCTGCTTTCAGCCCGGGCTCACTTTTAGGAAAACGGTTAACTAGTTATAAATATTCACTCTGCTGCAGGCAGAGATGCAGCCAGGCATTGATACCAGCGCTGCGGTATTTCTGTTTGTGGATGATGAGATACAGCTGGCGGCTAAAATCCCGGCTGGGCACATTCAGACGTTTCAGGCTGCCACGTTTAAAGGCATCGGTCAGGGTTATCATCGACAGGCAGCCAATGCCCAGCTGCGCTTCGACCGCACGTTTGATGGCTTCGGTATGCTGCAGTTCGATGGCAATGGTCAGATCCGGCAGCAGCCCAGACATAGCTCGATCAAAGGCCTGGCGGGTACCGGAGCCGGCTTCACGCAGTATCCAGCGGGCCTGGCGCAGATCTTTATCAGACACCGTCTGTCGCTCCGCCAGTGGATCATCCGGATGACAGAATACCGCCAGCTCGTCCTGCCGCCAGGGAATCATATCCAGATCCGAGTGGTTCAGCTCGCCCTCGATCAGGCCAACATCCAGTTCATAGTTCAGGACCCGCTCAACGATATGTCGGGTATTGGCCACATCCAGGCGCAGACTGGCTTTCGGATAGCGCTCCATATACTGCGCCATCAGACCTACGGCCAAATAGTTTCCGATAGATAGTGTGGCGCCCACATTGAGCGGACCCGCTTCGGCGTGCTGCAGCAGATTCTGTTCGAAATCCAGGGCCTGAGCGAGCAGAGCTTCTGCCTGTGGCCTCAGTAAACGACCCTGCTCGTTCAGTTGAAGGCGTTTGCCGATACGGTCAAACAGCTGCAGTCCAAACTGGCTTTCCAGATCTTTCAGCGAGCTGCTGGCGGCACTCTGAGACATCGCCAGTTCATCTGCCGCACGGGTCAGATTCTGGTGATGAGCGATGGCGACAAAGACTTCAAGCTGCCGCAGTGAGTACCGCATGGGGGGAATCCTTTTTCGGAAAAACCGAATACTGATATTCAAACAACCCGATTTGTCGATATTCTGGACGGCGTTAGTATGGTCTGCAAGCGCAATTTACACAGGAAAGCAGCAAGACTATGAGTAACCTGATCCGCGAAACAGTGACGAGCGTTCACCACTGGAATGACACCCTGTTCAGCTTTACCACCACCCGGAACCAGGGCCTGCGATTTAAAAATGGCCATTTCACCATGATTGGTCTTGAAGTGGATAACAAGCCATTGCTGCGCGCCTATAGTATCGCCAGTGCCAACTATGAAGAGGAGATGGAATTTTTCTCCATTAAAGTTCAGGACGGGCCGCTGACCTCACACCTGCAGAACCTGACAGTCGGTGACGAACTTCTGGTCAGCACTAAACCCGTGGGCACCCTGATTACCGATAGCCTGCTGCCAGGGAAAAACCTGTATCTGCTCAGCACCGGCACTGGTTTGGCACCGTTCATGAGCATCATCAAGGATCTGGATGTGTACGAAGAGTACGACAACGTGATCCTGACCCACGGCGTGCGTTATGTGTCTGAGCTGGCTTATCAGGACCGAATCCAGAACGAACTGCCGAACAACGAATATTTTGGCGATGTCGTACGCGAAAAACTGATTTATTACCCGACGGTTACCCGTGAACCATTCCGCAATCAGGGCCGACTCACTGATGCCATCACCAGCGGCAAACTGACCAGGGATCTTGGTCTGCCGGATCTGAACCCCGACACTGACCGCTTTATGCTGTGCGGCAGCCCGGCGATGCTGGCAGACCTAACGGAGATTCTTGATGCGATGGGCTTTAAGGAAGCGCGTGCCGGAGAAGCGGGTCATTATGTAATTGAGCGGGCATTTGTCGAAAAGTAAGCAACGCCCGCAACCGTTGATCTATCTCTGGACGACAGTTGCAATGCAGCCAGTTAGGTTTCAGACAATACCCCGGTCATTTTGATCGGGGTTTGTTTTTCTGGACGTCCAGCCCAGTTTACCCAGTAACATACCGAGGCGACCGACGTTGCACTGCTGTTTTACTGATACCTAAGATACCGTCCAATCAACACGGCCTGATATCTGCGAAGAGTCGTGGGCGCCCCAATCACCGTTCAGCACAATCACCCCCCGATACTCCACTCTACAAACAAAAAAAAGCCGCGCAAGTGCGCGGCCAAAACGATGAAAACCAGATAATTAAATAGCAATCACTCCGGGCGTCGCACCACCCCGACGCGATCAGCGTATTCCATCCAGGCCTGCTTCAGGCGCTCCAGGGTTTCCGGCTGACTGGCGGACAGATCGTTGGTTTCGCCACGATCTACGCTGAGGTCGTAAAGCTCCCAGCGCATCTCCTTGCTGCGGCGGTCGCGGTAGCCGACCAGCTTCAGATCGCCTTCGTGGTAGTAGAGGTTGCCGAACAGCTCGCCCGCCATTTCGTTTTTCACGCCAGCGTCATCGGTTTCGCCCAGCAGTACCGGCAGCATCGACTGGCCGGTGATCGGGTGCTTGGGCTGTCCCTTGTAGCTATCACCAGGCAGTGGTGTGCCGCTCAGTTCCAGAAAGGTTGGTGACAGGTCATCCACACGCATACGTGTGGTCACCAGTCCGCTACGGGACATCCCCTCGGGCAGACGCACGATGCCCGGTACGCTGATACCGCCCTCAAAGCTGGTGATCTTGAACTTGTTCAGCGGACCCGAGCTGACCTCCGCCCAGCGGATGCCGTAATCTACCTGGGAGTTTTCCCGACCCAGGTTTTCGTAGCTGTTGTCGGTATCGGGGCCATGGGGATAGAAGCGGGTGTGGTTATCACCCGATGCACCGTTATCCGACATGAACACGATCATGGTGTTGTCGTACTGACCGCTCTCTTTCAGGTAGTCGATCACCCGGCCCACGTTATCGTCCAGGTTATCCACCATGGCCGCGTAGACTTCCATCAGGCGGGCCTGGTATTGGCGCTGCTCCTCGTCGAGCTGTTCCCACTGCGGCAGTTTGGGGTTACCCGGAATACGGTTGGCCGGCTGCATATCGGCGGGATAGAGACCCAGCTGTTTCATCCGCTCGATGCGGGCATCGCGTACCTCGGCATAGCCGCCATCGTAAACGCCCCTGTACTTGTCCAGGTAGGCATCCGGTGCCTGCAGTGGCCAGTGCGGCGAGGTGTAAGCGGCATAGGCGAAGAACGGCTTGCCACTGCCCTCGTTGGCCTTGAGATAGTCGATCAGCTTGTCGGTGTAGAAATCGGTGGAGTAGAAGTCATCCGGCAGTTCCACAGGCTGGCCGTTTTCCCTGTAGGTGACCTTATCCAGTCGTGCCGGGTTGGTCGTATTGGGTTTGAAATGGACAGCGCCCCCTTCAAACAGGGCGAACGAACGTTCAAAACCTCGGGCATCCGGGCCTTGATCCACGCCCTTACCCAGGTGCCATTTACCGACCATATTGGTGCTGTAACCCGCGTCCTGAAGCAGTTCGGCCAGCGAGTGAGCCTTTTCGTTCAGGTAGCCCTCGTAACCGGGCTTACCCTGGTGGAACGGTTCGTGGGGCAGCGCTTCCGCCATGGTGCCAAGACCCGCCAGGTGGTTGTCGGTGCCGGACATCAGCATGGAGCGTGTCGGCGAGCAGCTGGCCGCCGCATACATGTTGGTGAGCTTGAGGCCTTCATCAGCGAGCCCGTCGATGCTTGGAGTTTCGATCTCGCCGCCGAAGCTGCCCAGATCCGAATAGCCCAGGTCGTCAGCCAGGATCAAAAGGATGTTGGGTTTATCCACGGCCGCCTGGGCGCTGAGAGAGCCGGCCATCGCCAGGGCGAACATGGCACCCACCAGAGGTTTAACTGTCATTTAACTACTACTCCATTTCGTTCTTATTAGAGGTGTCGCTCAGGACGCTGCCGGCACCGGAGCCCGGAATCGAATCAGCGTCACGCACAGCAGGGCAACCAGCAGCTGCGCCAGGCCTACGGCCATCAGCGCGCTAGTCAAAGCCACGCCGATCCCGCCCGTCATCGCCAGAACAACGAGGGGGCTGGCAAATTCACCACCGAAAAGGGTTGCGGTGAAGCCTCCGGCTGCGCGCCCACGCTGCCGGAGTTCAACCTGCGACATGATCCGGGTAATCAGTGTCGGCAGCATAAGGCCCACACCCAGCCCGTTGATCAGGACCGCCAAGGTTACCAGCATATGAGTCTGAGCGAACGCCATCAGGATGCCGCCGGCTCCGGCCAGGCTAAATCCGAGCATCAGCAGCGACCCGCTGGAACGGCCGGATATCAGGCGGAAACCCAGCGCACCGAACAGCACGCCGAGCTGGTTGGCACCCATGGTCATGCCGATATCCTGCGGGGCATCGATCTGCAGCTGGGTCAGCAGGAAGCCCGCCTGCACCGGCACGATAAACAGGCTGATGCCGGCCAGGAACGAAAGCAGATACAGCGGCGCAAGCCCGCCCCAGGGAAAGGTTTCATCCTGCCCGGCAGCCGCATGCGCGTGATGTTTGATCGGCTCCCACAGCAGCCAGGCCATCAGCGGCAGGAAGATAAAGCCCGCCGCGTAAAGCACGAACGGCGTGCGCCAGCCCTGCTCGCCCAGAATGCCGCCGACGGAGATAAATACCGCCGCGGACAACGAGGTGACCACGGCCTGAAGCGCAAAGAGTTTTTCACGCCGCTTGCCGCCATAGTAATCACCGATCAGCGTGGTGCAGCAGGTCATGATGCCGGCTTCGGCAAAGCCCAGACCTGCCCGGCTGATAACAATGCCAACCAGGGAGTCGAGCCAGAACGGCATCAGGCCAAAAATGCTGTAAACGATCATCGACACCAGCAGTAAACGACGGCGCCCGAAGCGGTCGGCGACCAGTCCGGCAAAAGGCGCGGTCAGCGCGATCACCAGCGCGGGGATGGTCAAGGCGATGGGCACCAACGCTTCCACGCCCGGCGTTCCGGCAAAATGGGTCTGCATTCGCGGCAGCACCGGCGCGATCAGCACCGCCCCGAGCACCGGCAGACAACTGCCCAACAGCAGCAACAGGGATTGCGGCAGACCCGCCTGACGTTCAGTGTTCATGTTTCTCTCCTTCGGCAACCACCCCGGCCGTACCTAACCGCCTGGGCCCGATATTCGGCGCCGAAAAAATGGCCCGCGATCAGCTTTCGAGGGCCTTTAAAGGAAGGGGGGAAATACTTTGAAAACCGGATGCTATAGCGCCTTGCAGTCGGCGCTATAGCACCCCTTTAACTCCGATTTAGCGCACGCCCCGGCCAGCCATGATGGCGGGGTTGAACTCGGTCGGGCTGTGACGATCCACCAGTCGGTAGGTGTGGTCATCGCCGACATAATAGTTCTGCACAAACCAGGACTTGGAGGTCAGGTCGTAGAAGCCACTGGTCATCGGGATGGTACCCGGCGCTTTCGGAATCACCGCGTTCAACGCCCAGAGGGTCTTGGCCAGTTCACCCTGCGCATCCCAGCGGTCGGCCAGGGTTGCAGACCAGGTATCTTCATCGATGTAGTAGCGTGAGCGCGGCAGCTGATGACGCTCCCCCTCTTTCAGGTTTGCCTCTACCACCCAGACACGGTGCATCTCCCAGCGGACGTGATCCGGATTCAGGTGGTGCTTGTCAAACAGCGCCTCCGGGCCGTCCAGGTGCTGGATGCCGTTGTTGTTGTACGGGATCAGCATCTCCTGCTTGCCCACCAGCTTCCAGTCGAAACGGTCCAGGCGGCCCGAGAACACGGTCAGCTCGTCAAAGGACATCACACCTGCAGTGGCCGGTGTCGGCGTATCGCAGCAGGCGTTGGGCAGTTTACGCACCCGGCGCTGTCCGGTCAGGTAAACGTGGGACTGGCTTTTCTGCGGATCCACGTTGTTGCGGCCCATGATCTGCTCACCGGCACGGATCGGCGGGCCGATGTTCTTAAGACGGAACAACCAGCGGTCACCATCCTTGTCGAACTCTTCGACAGAGCTTTCACGATCATAAAACGGCATCTGCATCACCGACTCACCATCGGTGGTCATCACCGGCTGGCCATCGGCGGTGATCAGGTAGTGGCGGAAAATCATATCCGCCGCGAAGCCGCGCCAGAACATCAGGTGGTTCCACATCACCTCGACACCGGCCTGCGGAATCGGGAAAGGCGTGCCAGCGAAGGCACCTTTGACTACCGGCGCTCCGTTAACATCTTCCACAGTCGCCCGGGTGGCGTTGGCAGCGGTGTTCTCGTAGACCCAGTCCGGTGCCTTGGCGGTACGGTGAGTCGGGTACACATCGATGCGATAGGTGTCCGGATAGAGCTCGAACATCCGCTTGGTGCCTTCGGTCAGCTTGTCAGCATACTCGGCCAGGTTGGCGGCAGTAATGCTGTACAACGGCTTTTCGTCAGTGAACAGGTTGGGAATATCCTGCTCGGTTTCCGAGGCATCTTTGGGCGTATAGCCACCGGTCCAGGCCGGAATCAGGCCATCGGCACTGCCCGCCATCTCGGCACCCAACGGGGTCAGGGTGTCACCCAGTTTGGCTGCTTCTTCGGCACTGACGCCGGCCATACTCAGTTGGGCACTCAGGGAACAGACGCCGATAACGGCGACACTCAAGGCTTTGAGTTTAGTTGTAGTTATCATGCTCAAGTCCTCTTAAAAGGTGGTCTTGATGAAGAATGAAACGAAGTCACGGTCAGCACGGGCCTGGTCGAAGGTCAACTCCTGTACCTCGTCCCGCGACGCGCCTTCACTGCCGTAGTAGTGGGTATACTGCAGACCCATCTGGATATCGTTCAGGTAGGTAGCGTTAACACCGAGGCTGATATCACCGCCCTCATCAACACCAAAGTTGCTGAGTACCGAAGACTTGCCTCTCGGGAAGTAGCTGATACCCACCGGCACACTGAGATCCCAGCCCGGGAACGCCTGACGATAGGTCGGGGTGTACACCACCTTCAGACCATAGGCGTCACGTTCTGCCTTGGAATCGAGCATTTCGGGGTTATCGGTGATGCTCAACAGACGGTGCCAGGCTATTTCGCCTACCAGGCTTGCTTCCTTGGAGATAAAAGACGGGCCGAGGGACGCCAGCATGTTCAGGTTGACATGGGCTGTGCGGCCAACGGCGTGCAGCGGATCATCCACATGGTCGGACGGCAGACTACCGTCATGCAGCTCTACTGCGTTCGACACCAGCGGCATATCCCAGCGCAGTGAGCCCTCACCGGCGATATTCACGTTGCCTACCGTGGTAATGAAGCTGGCACCTACGGTCTTGATATCCTCCTGGTAGAGCCAGGCGTACTTGCCCGGATCACCGATGGCGTAGTTGGCGCCGTACTCATAGAGGGTTGGCGTGCGCGCATGGGTCTGCATGACGTAGAAGCCATAGTCTGTGGCTTCACCGGCATAGCGCAGCTGAATACCGCCCTGGCCCGAATCACCCGCTTCCGCATCCCCGACTCGGGATATATAACCGGCTGGTCCGGCTACTATATTTTCGGCACCGGCGCCGATGATATCGGCGGTGGAGAAGTAGCTGCCGGAACCGGGCAGACGTGTTTTTTCCCACTCCAGCTGGTAGAAGGCACCGAGTGTCAGGTCATCGGTCAACTGGAAGGTACTTGAGAGCTGATTGACCGGACGGATCAGCTCCTTGAACTGGGTGTTCGGTACGGATAGTGCCTTAACCACATCCACCGGCGCCATGGCGCCTGCGATGGCGTTTGCACCAAAGAACAGGCTCTCACCCCAGACCAGGCCATGCTGACCGGCACGCACTGACAGAGCACGATCACCAATCAGGCCGTTCCAGTAAACGAAGGCATCGAGCAACTCGATATCGCCGCCGTGCAGATCCTTGGTCTCATCGGTGAATTCGTTGTAGGGAACCGAGGTGGCGTTGGGTGTTTCAAGGAACGAAAGGAACGGAGGAAACCCTGCAGAACCGGGCGCACCGCGATCGGTTTTCTGGTGATAGACATCGTCATACCAGGCGGCGCCACTGAAACGTGCACCGAAGTTTTTATAACCGATATCCAGCTCCGACAGGATATCGACGCGGTTGGAGATCAACCCCTTGTCAAAGTTAAGATCGCCATCGTTACCGTTCAACCCGCCAGTACCGTAGATCAAAGCGTCGCTTTGATCCTCCATACGAAACGCAGTGCTGTACTTCACGGTGTTGTCCCACCGCAGGTACACATCCCTGTTGTCAGTGTCGATCTCAAATGCCTGGGCGACCGGTACCCCCAGTACGAGAGCCGCTGCCAGTGTCAGCCGGAACGGCGCAGTTGGCCGGGAAACCGCCTTTTTATTGGTCATGAGAACTGAGCCCCTGTTGTTGTTTTTAATGGGAAAACGTCGCCAGTGCTCCAGACGCTCCCCAATCACCCGGGGTGTGCTGCGTCTAGCGCTATCCAGCGATGGGGAAAAGGTTCTCTCTAAACGAGGCATCTGACCAATCGTTTATAAAAATGTAACCTATCGGTTTCGCAGGTAGTAAAACCCTCCTTTTTATATCCATGTAATCGATGGCTTACATGTTTATAAACGATTTATTGGATTGTGACGGGATTGCATAGATTTATAGCCTCTCGAAAAACTTCCCGGGCGGAAGCAGCTTTCACATGAGCTATGGCTGTTGCGCCCTGATAATCATAAAAAAGGGAACCCAATGGACGCCATCCAACTGCATATCTGCGATTCCCGCTGCCCTCCCTCCTGCTCGCTGTCTGACAAGGCAAAGCAGGCGGTTGACGCGCGATCCCGTACCACCCAGGTTATCGATCTGCACTGTCATGTGTTCGTACCTGAGGTGGAGAAACTGACCGCGCGGGAGCAGCAGCGGCAACAGGAAAACGCCCGCATGCGGCTGACTACAGGCGAAGCCTCCTCCCAATACAACGATGAGCGGATGCTTCCCGCCATCGGCGGTAAGCTCGTTGATCCGGGCGCGCGACTGGAAGATATGGACCGCCTGGGAATCGACCTGCAGGTGCTCAGCCCCTCACCCAGCCACTACTGCTACTGGGCAGATGAATCACTCGCCGAAGCGCTGGTGGATGTACAGAACAACGCGATCCTGTCACTGATCGATCAGTATCCGGAAAAATTCAGCGGCTTCTGTGCGCTCTCGCTGCAACATCCTGAGCTGGCGGTCGCCCAGCTGGAAACGGCGGTCAAAAACGGCTTTCGCGGTGCGGAGATCTCCACCCATGTGGAGGGTGTTCCGCTCAATTCACCTTCACTGGAGCCGCTCTGGGCCTGTGCGGAAAGACTTGGCGCGGTGATCTTTATCCATCCCTTTGGCGCCGACCTGGGTGATCGTCTGAACACTCATTACCTATCCAACGTGATCGGCCAGCCGCTGGAAACCACCATCGCGCTGTCACAGCTGATCTTCGGTGGCGTGTTCGACCGCTACCCCAACCTGAAGATACTGGCCGCCCACAGCGGCGGTTACCTGCCCTTCTACCCGGAGCGCAGCAACCACGGCTACCGGGTGCGCCCGGAAGCACAGGCCATCAAACATGCACCCAGCGAATACCTGCGTCGCATCTGGTTCGACACCCTGGTCTACACCCCGGAAGCAGTGCAGGCGTTGATCAATTCGGTAGGTGTGGATCAGGTGGTTGTCGGTACCGATTACCCGTTCGATATGGGCGCATACGATATCCATGCCCTGGTGAATGAACTGACGGAACTCAGCCCTGAGGAGCGGGAGAAGATTCTCTCAAACAACGCCAAGCGACTGCTTGGGCTTTAATAGAGAACAGACTTTAATAGAGATAGGACTTTAATACAGATAGGGGCCAAGGCGTAACCGCGCTTGGCCCCTGAGTCATCAGAGCGCTTTACAGCGATTTCGCATCACACCAGGTCCGCTGATCTCTTCTTCCAGACAGCCCCCATCCGTCAGGAAACGACCCTAGTGACTGCCATTTCCGTATGGAGAGCCGGACGGAGAGCCGGACGGTGAACCGGTAATCAGGATATCGCCCGGCATCAGGCGGATACGGGAGCTCAGATAGGCGATCAACTTCGCAACCGGGAAGATCAGATACTGGCGGCCCACAGCGGCGGTAATCTGTCCTTCTATCTGGAGCGCAGCAATCAGGGTTACCGGGCACGACCGGAAGCACAGGCCATCAAACATGCACCCAGCGAATACCTGCGTCGCATCTGGTTCGACACCCTGGTCTACACCCCGGAAGCGGTACAGGCGTTGATCAATTCGGTAGGCGTGGATCAGGTGGTTGTCGGTACGGATTACCCGTTCGATAGGGGCGCATAGGATATTCATGCCCTGGTCAATAAACTGACAGAGCTGAGCCAGGAAGAGCGGGAGAAGATTCTGTCACAGAATGCCAAGCGACTGCTTGGGCTTTAATACAGTAGGGCTTTAATACAGATAGGGGCCAAGGCTTAACCGCGCTTGGCCCCTGAGTCATCAGAGCGCTTTACAGCGGTTTCGCTGCACGCCGATACCGCTGATTTCACCTTCGAGACAATCGCCATCCCTCAGGAAACGATCGTAGTGACTGCCGTTACCGGACGGTGAACCGGTAATCAGGATATCGCCCGGCATCAGGCGGATACGGGAGCTCAGATAGGCGATCAGCTTCGCCACCGGGTAGATCATGTCCGAACAACCCTCGTCCTGCATCACCTCGCCGTTCAGGCTTAGTCTGATATGCAGTTGCTGTGGGTCGCCGATCTGCGCTGCCGGCACCAGGAACGGCCCCATCGGGTTGTAGGTCGGCAGACCCTTGCCCATCACCCAGTCGGTACCGATCGCTTTCATATCGGTACGGTGGATCAGCTCACGGTTGGAGATATCGTTGATGATGGTGTAACCGGCCACGTAGTTGAGCGCCTCGGCCTCGCTGACCTGAAACGTCTCCTGCCCGATCACAACGGCCAGTTCCAGCTCCCAGTCCGGTTGCTCCACGTCGGGCTGCAGCAGGATGTCATCATAAGGCCCGCAGATAGAGCCCACCGGCTGGGTGAAGACGTAGGGTTCGCCGTTTTTCATCCGTTCGTCCATCGCCTGTTCAGCGGCGCGGCGGGTCTCCTCCTTCGACAGATTCTGCAGCCCAGGGTCCCGCGCCTGATCTACGATCAGGTCGATCACATGCTTGCGGTAGTTGGCTCCGGCGCAGAAAAACTGGCGAGGGTTTTCGATCGGCGCATGCACCCGCAGATGCGCCAGCGGAACCCAGGGAAGATTGGGCGAAGCGCTGTTCAGATCGGCGTACAGATCAGCCGACACCGCTTCCAGCGCGGTACTGTTCTGATCCCAGTGATCGAGCAGATCACGCATGGATGACACGGCATAAAGCGGCTTGCCCAGATTACGGCAGAGCGGCAGCAGCGCGTGGAGCGCCACCACGGAGTCGCCGAGAACAATACCGGGAAACGCGGGCGCACCCGCCACCGAGAAGGTACCGAGCGCGTACTCTAGAGGTAAAGAGCCATCTGGAGACGAAGAGTAATCTTGAGACAAAGAAGCAGCCTTATTATTCTGTGAATTAAGCTGTTGGCCGACTGTATCCTTTCGCCAACCAACAGATAGAAGCATCAACGATAATCCGGTTATCAGCCTATGCCAAGCGTAATTCCGAGTATTATACTCGGGAATACTGTTCAGACCACCTGTTGATACAAAGCGCGGCCGATCAGGCTCTGCACATCTCCATCATGTTGAAAGCCTGCTGACAAAGCAGCCGAGGCATCCAGCTCTGGAAAACGTCCAAACACCTTTTCCAGCGACTCATCGGGCTTATATTCAACCAGCGCCGCCCGGTTGTCACCAAAGCGTTCGGCAAGCCCTTTTACCACGTCGGCGACCGTTAACCTGAGTACCGGCAGCGTGTAATCGCAACGCTTCTGCCAGGCTGGATCGCGATTGGTCGCGGCATGGATCAGGTTATCCACACAACAGCCCACCGACATCCACCAGGCCACTGCATCCGGCGACACCGGACAGACCATTGCCTCTCCGGCGGCAAGTTTCCAGAACAGGTCGCTCATAAACGCAGAACGCAGCCCGGACGGCTGCGGTGGCCTGGCAACGATGCCGGGCAGCCGCAGGATACGGGCATCGATCCAGCCGCGACGGTGATAGTCTTTCACCAACACTTCGGCAGCCAACTTCTGCGCGCCATAACTCAGCAGCGGGTTCATGGTTGAGCCATCAGTGACCGGATCCGGCATCGGCGCGCCATAAACGGCGATAGAACTAGAGAACAGGAAGACAGGACAACGGCCCTGCTCTTGTGGCTGATTTTGTGACAGCTCTTGTGACTGGAGCCGCGCCAGCTCCAGCATCGCCAGCGTGGCGCGCAGGTTCACATCCAGCCCCAGCTCGTAGTTATCTTCAGCAGCACCACCGGGGATGCTGGCCAGGTGATAGATCACATCCGGCTTACAGGCAAACGCCTGCGCCAGCACCTCGGTATCGATGATGCTGCCGCTGATCTTGTGCAGGCGCGAATCGTCTGGCAGGCCATCGACGGTGCAGTCCACAACGGTTAACTGCTCTATTGACCTATCCTGCAGCAAACGCTGAACCAGCGCCCTACCGACAAAGCCGTTGCCACCGGTGACCAGCACCTTCATCTTTTTGCATCCGCCTGGACGAAGCGGTGATCGATGGCGCCAAAGACCGACTGACCATCACGACCGAACATCTCAAAGCGCAGCCTTTCGCCGAAATGCAGGAAGTCGGTCTTCGGCTCGCCGCATTCGATCATATCGATGGCGCGACGCTCGGCGAGGCAGGCAGAACCCACCTTGTTGTATTTCTCGTTGGAGAAGGTGCCGCTACCGAGCACCATACCGGCGCGCAGGTTGCGGTTGTAGCACAGGTGCGCAATCAGCTCGCCAAAGCTGAAGTCCATCTCACCACCGTTGGGGTTACCGAACCACTCACCGTTGCGCGATACGTTCATATTCAGATGTACACGGCCCTCTTTCCAATCCTCGCCCAGCTCGTCCGGGGTGACAGCAACCGGACCGAATACCGTGGCCGGCTTGGCCAGCAGGAAGCCGAACCCCAGCTGGATCTCCTTGAACAGATGGGCACGCATGCTGACATCGTTCATCAGCATCAGCAGGCGGATCTTGCTCTCGGCTTCCGCCGGGGTGACGCCCATGGGCGTGTCGTCCAGGATCACCGCGACTTCGCCCTCGAAATCACCGTTGTCCGCCTCCGACGGGAACGGGTAATCCTCGCAGGGACCACGGAAATCGTCGCCCTGGCGCTGAATCATGATCGGACGGTTGTCTTCGTTTTTGACGGTCAGGTTGAACGCCTGCTCCATAATGCGGCCGTGGCACAGGAACGCCGAGCCATCGACAAACTGATGCGTACGCGGCAGCGGCGCCATCATCTGCGCCGGATCGAAAAACAGGGTGTCGCTGAGTTCACCCTTGTTGAGCTGGGCATATTGCTGCTGCAGTGCGGGCTCGTAATCGGACCAGTGCTCCATCAGCTGCTGCATGGTGTTCACGCCCTGCGCCTTGACTGCGCGGCTCAGATCACGGGATACGACCAGCAGCTGTCCGTCACGGCTGCCGTCATTAAGAGTGGCCAGTTTCATACTGTATATCTCTCTTTTTTGAATTTTTATTTTTTGCCGGGCATTAACGGCCCTGTAGCGCTTCTGCCAGCGCCGGATCGTAGCGGCCATCCACCAGAATAAAGGCGATGCGGCAGGGTTTGCCGGAACGGTTGGCCCAGGCGTGATTGGTACCGCGCTGCACCACGACGCTGCCCGGCTTCAGGGTCACCTCGCCCCTGTCGAGTACCAGTACCAGCTCACCTTCCAGCAGAATGCCGTAGTCCACCGTTTCGGTACGGTGCATCAGCGGATGGGGCGAATCCCCCTTCACGGTGGATGCTTCCGCTTCACCGATCTGGCTGAACGCCGCATCCATCGCCTCGGCGCCGCGGGCGAGAAACTCTTCGCTATCCGGCGGAATATCGACGATGCGAATACGGGTGCCGGACGCTGGCGGTGACAGCTGAAGATCACCGAGGGTGGGGTCTTCGCCGTTATCGACCGCTGCCGGCGTCGCGTCTGTGGCCCAGATTTCGTGGAAAACCGTGCCGGGAATCGACTCGATCTCGACCACCTTGGGCAGCTCGCCTTCGCTGGCAACCTGGGCATTGCCCTCTGCATCATGGCCGGTGACAACCCTATGAATCGGAGGAAAGCTCATCTCTTACTCCCTGCTCTATTCACTCTTCGTCAAAGATCGCCACGGCACGGGTCCAGCCCGCGGAGGCGCCACGGATCTTGTGCGGGAAGCAGCTGATCATAAAACCGGTGGCCGGCAGGGCTTCCAGGTTGTGCAGCTTTTCCAGGTGGCAGTAGCCGATATCACGGCCGGCCTTGTGCCCTTCCCAGATCAGGCTTTTGTCACCGGTTTCGCGGATACGCTCGGCGGTGTAGCTGAACGGGGCATCCCAGCTCCAGGCATCGGTGCCGGTGAGACGTACACCACGCTCCAGCAGATACATGGTCGCTTCATAGCCCATACCGCAGCCGGCGTTTACGTAGTCGTTGTTGCCGTAGCGGGAACCGGCGCGGGTGTTCACTACGACGATATCCAGCGGCTGCAGCTCGTGGCCGATCCGCTCAAGCTCCTCTTCAACCTCTTTGGCAGAGACCACATGGCCATCCGGCAGGTGACGGAAATCAAGCTTCACGCCCTGCTGAAAACACCACTCCAGCGGCACCTGGTCGATGGTCATGGAGGGTTTTTTCTCGCCCAGTTTGGCATCCTGGGTGGAGTGAAAATGGTAGGGCGCGTCCAGGTGGGTGCCACTGTGGGTGGTACAGGTGACCCACTCGGCAGCGGCGGCCTCGCCATCAGGAAAATCTTCCGGTGTGGTGCCCGGCAGCATCTGCACAAACTCATGCACGGTTTCTTCATGGGTCTGGTAGGTAATCTTCGGCGCCAGCGGCGGCGGGTCCGAAAGCACATCGTTTTCCAGAAAGATCGACAGATCGACGAAACGACGATTGGGATTGATCGCCATTGTTTGTCTCCTTAAAACTGTGGGGAGCAACGCCCGGGAGAAGCCGGGCGTTTGATCGGGCTCTTGATCGGGTGCTTATCAAGAGCGGATGGCGTCAGATCGGTTGCGCCAGCGTAGCCATCGACTCACGCATGATGCTCGCATGCTCGTCGCGGCTGCCGCCGCTCTTCTCGATCTCGCACAGGGCCGCGGAGTTCTCGATCACCATACGGCAACGCTCCCAGCGACGCGCTTCGAACGCCTTCAGACCCGCTTCGATATCGGCATTTTTGTCCAGCTCTTCGGCCAGTACCATGGCGCTCTCGATACCTATGCCAGCACCGGAAGCCAGATGTGGAGTGGTGGCGTGGGCGGCATCGCCGATCATGACGATCCGACCGGTGTGCCAGGGCAGCGGCACCAGCAGGTTGGCCAGCGGGCGGTAGTCCACGTTCGCCTCTGGCTTATCCAGCTCATTGGCCAGTTCCTGCAGCATCGGCGCCGGGAATTCGCGCACCAGACCTGCCAGCACTTCGGCCTGGTTTTCCGGTTCCACACGATCATCGATGGCACGATCTTCGGTTAGGAACATGTACATCTGGGTCTCGGAGATCGGGTTAACCCCAACCTTGGTGCGGCCCATCCACATGCGCGGACGCACTACATCTGCCGGTCGCGGCAGCACGGCGCGCCAGACACTCTGGTGAATCGGCTTGGGCTGGGGCGCATCGGGGAAGTAAGTTTTACGCACGCTGGAGTGCACGCCATCGGCGGCGACCACCAGATCGTATTCACCCTCGCTGCCATCGGTAAACTGAACCCGGGCGCCAGTGCCGGTCTGGGTAATTTCGCTGTAGCTGAGCCCCAGGCGTACGTTAGTACCGACTTCTACACACTTATCCGCCAGAATTTTTGCCAGTGCAGGGCGCAGAATACCGCCACCGCCTGGCAGCTCACGCTCATGTACCGGCGGGCGTGTAGGCAGCTGAACGACGAACTCACCGGTGGCCGCGAAAACATCGAAGTTTTCGCTGACGTAGCCATGTTCCTTGAACTGCTCATAGACGCCCAGTTCGTCAAGCGCACGCAGCGAGGGCCCGTTAATGGAAATACCTGCGCCTTCGGGGCGCCATTTTTCGTCGATCTCTACCAGATCGACCTCAACACCGGCCTTGCGAAAAGAGATCGCCGCCGACATGCCGGAAAATCCGCCCCCGATGATGAGGACCTTGTTCAAACCCGCTGCCATGATGACACTCCTGTTGTTTTTATCTTTTACTCGGTCAGGTAGACGTTTCCATCCGGGTCCTGCGACAGGGGCACGGCGGTCAGGGAATCGCCCTGACAGGGCCCGTCGATGCAGAGACCGGATTCAATATCGAATTGCGCGCCGTGGGCAAAGCAGACGATCAGCGAACTCTCTTTATTGAGGTAGGCGTGCCTGCGCCAGGCCATGGGAGCGCCGGGCTGGTGGGGGCAGCTGTTGCGGTAACCGTACAAAGTACCTGCGCGATTGACCACAAACAGCTCGTCCTGACCGTCCCCATCCAGATCGAAGCCTCTCGACTCCCCTTCCGGCAGCTCACCGACGGCACACAACCGCTGTCGGCTGGAGGACAACTTACTTGCCTCCGCCCGGCCCCGGGATCCACTTCTCGCGATACTGGAACAGGAATGCCTGGGAGATTTCCGCGCTGATCGGAATTTCGCGGGCCACCCACTCCTCATCGTGCAGATCCATATCCGCGTCCATCTCCATGCGGGCACCGAACGGGCTGTTGAAATACCAGAACCAGTTGGAGCCCATCTGGTGACGGCCCGGCCCCCAGAACGACTGGTAGCCTTTTTCGACCATGCGGCTGCCGGCGAGCATCACCTCGGTGGGGCCACCGAAGTGGAAGGTAAAGTGCTCCAGACCGCGCATGAACTCAGGCGCTTCGATCATGAACAGGGTGTGGTGATCCCGGGTGCCGGCCGGCTGCATAAATGGACCTGCACCAACCAGACGGTCGGTGACGCGGAAGCCAAGGCGATCACGGTAGAAGGCTTCGGCCTTGGCGCCATCCGGCACAAAGTAAACCAGGTGTGACAGGGAACGCGGAGTAATCTTGACGTTGGGATCAACGCCAAGTTCATTCAACTGGCGCGTGGGCGCGCCGCTACCCGGTGAGTGAACCACTTCCGCAGGCGCTTCATAAGCGCGTCGAATAGTCAGCTGGAAGCCAAGAGTAAAGCCCATATCGTCCACGGACTCGATAGAACCATCATCCAGACGACGAACCTCTCGGTCCTTGCCCAGCTCTTCAGCCACGGCATTAAGGGTTGCCTCATCAGCAACGCCATAGATGGTTTTGCGCAGCTGGCAGCCGTTGCCCATATCGGCTGGCAGGCTGGCATCCTCTTTGGGCGCGATCAGGATGGCGGTGCCATCCATCGCTTCAAAGCGGCCATCGCCGACCGGGGTCAGGCCATAATCTGTCAGGTACTGGGTGCAGGCTTCCAGGTCATCGACCCCGAAGAGCAGCGCGTCCGGTCCTATAATATTCATGCTTGATCCTCTTTATTCTTGTTAAGCGCTGTATGTGGACAAGGCTTATGAGGTGTGGCCACCCAGCTTTTCGGCGACCCAGTCTACGATATATGCGCCGCTGTTGGCGGAGTTATCGAAGCTGCCATGCTGAATCCCGCCTTCCCGCTTGGTGAAAATCTTCAACTCACGATCCGGGCTGTTAACCAGCTGCTCGTAGGTGCGCTTGGCATATTCCAGCGGAATCTGTGAGTCCTTCTCGCCGTGAGTCACCAGGAATGGCACCTTGATGTTCTCGACAACGCCATCCAGATGGACCTTCTCGGCGATCTGCATAAACTCATCGACATCCTTGGCGCCCCAGACCCAGCAGACGTGCTCCCAGTAATGCGGCACCGGGAAATCACCCTCGCGTTTCAGGCGGGCCTTCTGCACCGCGCGCCAGTCGTGGTTCGCACCCCAGACAACACCGCAGGCAAAGCGCGGCTCATAAGCCACCGCACGGGGACAGAAATAACCGCCGAGAGAGACGCCTTCCATGCCGATCCGCTTGGCATCCACCTCAGGATGCTGCTCCAGCCAGTCCACCACCTTGGAAGCCCAGTGCTCAGCGTTGTAGATCGCTTTCAGCCCCTGCAGACGCAGCGCCTCGCCGGTGCCCGGCTGATCGATAACCAGAGAGGACACACCACGCTTGGCAAGCCAGCCGGGCATGCCAACGAAGTACTTCATCTCTTTGGTGGAATCCAGGCCGTTGACCTGCACCAGCAGCGGCGCCTCGCCTTCGACGCCTTCGGCGCGGACATAAAGGCCGGTCAGGAAGGAATCACCGTAGGGGATCTCGACACGGACACAGTTATCTTTTGCCAGGTCGATCCCGCGCAAAAACGAGTCCAGGAAACGCTGGTAGAGTGCTTCGCGACCTTCGGAGCCATGCCCCTGCAGACGTTCGGCCGTGATGTAGTAGTTGGAAGCGCGCTTGTACTTGTCACCGGCGGAGATCATCCGGCCGCGCTCTTCATCCTCTTTGGCAAGCTCACACAGCTTGTCCGCCATCTTCTCCCAGCTTTCACGGAATGCCCGTGTACCCTCGGCATCCTGCTGCTTGGCGGCCTCCTGAAGCGGCCCGCACATCTCTTCGATTTCACCGATTCTGGCGCCCATCTCGATCGACAGATCGACCGACAGGTTCCAGACATAATTGGTTGGAAAGTATTTGAACACCGCAACTACCCCGATAGCTATTATCTAAACGTCACCCTGAAGGTCGGGTGACTTTGCGACTTTCACAGGCTACTCGGAGCGCTGACATCGTAAAAATCGTTTGACCGGATGACATATATCGGTATCGCAAATACCTCGAGAAGCGACGAGCTCAGTGGATTGCAGTTACTAACCAGCTTGATATTGCCTGGATAACACAAAGATGAGCGGCAGAGGTTAAGCCAGATGGTGCCGTTAAGAGGACTCGAACCTCCGACCTGCTCATTACGAGTGAGCTGCTCTACCAGCTGAGCTACAACGGCAATATGTGGAAGACCCGGGAGTAAACCAAGTCAAAGTGGGCAAAAAAATATTAGCAACGGCCCCAACCCGCGGCAAGACTCCAACTTGTCGTGACGCGCACAACCTTCTATTTTATGTGGGAATAATCTATTGCCGATTTCCGCTGCAGATTCTCAAGTAACTGTAATAATAAAAACACTAACACCCAGGAGTGAGTTGCGATGGAAACACCGGGTTTCCTGCCGATGGAGCGGTTTCAGAGCTTGCTGGAAGAGCTGACGCGGGACGGTTTCCGCTGCGTGGCACCCCAGATCAAGGATGGCGCCCTGCTGTTTCAGACCATCGAGCACATCGACTCACTCCCAAGCGGTATAGAGCAAACCCAGGCGCCGGGTCACTATCGCCTGCAGCAAACCGACTCACCTCGCCATTTCAGCTGGGCCAACGGCCCCCAGGCACTGAAACCCCAGACCTTTGCGCCGCGCGAGACGCTCTGGGTTTCAGAAGTCACCGCAAACGGCGAACTGCGCTTTCACGAAGCCCCCACTGAAACCGAGCCGCTGGCCGTCATTGGTGTACGTGCCTGTGATCTGTCCGCGCTGCGACTGCAGGAGCAGCACTTTCAGGGTGCCCAGAGCGACCCGTACTTCAGCGCCCGGCGCCGGCGCCTGTTCCTGGTGGCGGTGCACTGTACCCATCCGGCCGCTACCTGCTTCTGCGCGGCAACCGGCGACGGCCCCGAGGCCACAGAGGGTTTCGACCTGTCGCTGTACGAAACCGACACCGGCTACTTTGTCACCTCCGGCAGTCTGAAAGGCGAAACACTGCTGCACCGGCTGGATGTCGACCAGGGCGATGCGACGCAGTATGCCAAAGCACGGGATGAGGTGATTGATGCCGCCGGGCTGCAATCCCGACAGTTACCCGAAGGGGATCTGCAGCAGAACCTGTTCAACAACCTGGAGCACCCGCGCTGGCAGGAGGTCGCCGAACGCTGCCTCAGCTGCGGCAACTGCACCCAGGTCTGCCCGACCTGTTTCTGCCACAGTGAAAATGACGTGCCGGATATTTCGGGGTTGAAAACAGCCCACGAGCGCCAGTGGGACTCCTGCTTTACCCCGGGGCACAGCTACCTCCACGGTATTACGCTGCGCCAGGAAACCTCGCAAAGGTACCGCCAGTGGCTGACGCACAAATTTGGCAGCTGGCATGAACAATACGGCCGCAGCGGCTGTGTCGGCTGCGGACGCTGCATCGCCTGGTGCCCGGTGGGAATCGATCCCACCGAGGAGCTGGCGGCGATCTGTAGTGCCGAGGCTAAGCAGCCATGACCGTGAACCCCTATCTGCCAATGGAAGCGGAAGTGGTGGAGCGGATCCAGGAAACGCCCACCATTGTCACCCTGCGTCTGCGCCTGACCGACGCTGATGCACGCCACCGTTTTTACTGCGCGCCGGGACAATTCAACATGCTCTACCTGTACGGTGTGGGCGAGGTGCCGATCTCGATCAAATCCGGTCCCCAGGGGTTTCTCGACCAGACACTGCTGCTCGATCACACCATCCGCGCCGTGGGCCGGGTCACCCGGGCACTGGTCAGGCTTCAGCCCGGTGACCGGCTTGGGCTGCGCGGCCCCTACGGTCAGGGCTGGCCGATGCAGCGTGCCCGCGGCCAGGATCTGCATATCATCACCGGCGGGCTGGGCTGCGCCCCGGCGGTATCCGTGGTCCATGACCTGATGCGCCAGCGTGAGTACTACGGCCATATCTCGGTGGTACAGGGGGTTAAACATGCCGATGATCTGATCTGGCGCGAACAGTACGAACACTGGTCGGAACAGCCGGACACCCAGGTTTTACTGGCCGCGGACCAGGCGGATAGCCGCTGGCAATGGCACACCGGCATGGTCACCGGCCTGCTGGATAAACTGAAGCTGCAACCGGAGCGCTCCATCGCTTTTCTGTGCGGTCCCGAGCCGATGATGCGGGCCTCAGCGGAGCGACTGATCGAGCTGGGCCTGGATGCAGACCGGATATGGCTCAGCATGGAGCGCAACATGCAGTGCGCCGTCGGTCACTGCGGCCACTGCCAGTTCGGCGCCGCCTTTATCTGTCGCGACGGTCCGGTCTTCAACTACCCGCGGGTGCGCGACCTGCTCGGAACAAGGGGATTTTAATGAAACCCTTTGACGAAAATCCCCGCATTGCGGTGCATAAATTCAGCTCCTGCGACGGCTGCCAACTGGCGTTTCTGAATCTGGGCGGTGATCTGCTGACGCTGACACAAAGAGTCAAACTGACCCACTTTCTTGAAGCGGGACTGGACGATCCCGACACGCCGGTGGATATCGCCTTTGTCGAGGGCAGCCTGTCCACACCCGACGAGGTGAAGCGGATTCATCAGGTTCGCGACAACTGCCGCTACCTGATCAGCATCGGCGCCTGTGCCACCGCCGGCGGACTGCAGGCGCTGCGTAACCTGGATGACAAGCACGATGAGTGGCGCGACGCGATCTACGCCCGGCCGGAGTTTATCGATACCCTCACACATGCACGGCCCATCGCCTCTGAAGTCCGGGTGGACTATGAGCTCTGGGGCTGCCCGATCAACAGCCGCCAGCTGGTGGCCACCATCAACTCGCTGCTGTTCGGTGTGCCGCCCTTCGACGATTCCGAAAAGCTGTGCCTGGAGTGCAAGCGCCAGCAAAAGGTCTGCGTCATGGTCACCGAGGACAAGCCCTGCCTGGGGCCGGTCACACGCACCGGCTGCGGTGCAATCTGCCCGAGTTTCGGCCGTGACTGCTATGGTTGTTACGGTCCCGCAGAGAACACCAATACGGCGAGCCTGAGCCGGCGCTTCGCCGGTATGGGGCTGGTACCCGAAGCGATAGCGCGGCGCTTTCTGCTGATCAACAGCGCCAGCGAGGCGTTCAACCGGGCGGGCCTTGCCGCACGCACTGCCGGGGAGGATGAGGATGGGAAATAAGCGCCGCATCCAGATCAACGTGCCCGCGCTGACCCGGGTCGAAGGTGAAGGCTCTCTGACCCTGAAAATCGAGCAGGGCCGGATCGAGCAGCTGCAGCTGTCGATCTTTGAACCACCACGCTATTTCGAAAAATTTCTGGAAGGCCGCGCCTGGCACGAGGTGCCGGATATCGTCGCCCGTATCTGCGGAATCTGCCCGGTGGCCTATCAGATGAGTGCCGTGCAGGCGCTCGAAATGGCCTTCGATCTGACACCATCCGACTGGGTCCAGCGCATGCGCCGGCTGTTTTATTGCGGCGAATGGATACAGAGTCATGCGCTGCATATCCACTTGCTGGCCCTGCCCGACTACCTGGGCTTCGACAGCGTGATCGGCATGGCGGCAAAACACCCGGAAGAGGCTCAACGGGGACTCGCGCTGCAGGCGCTGGGTAATGATCTGATCAAGCTGTTTGGCGGACGCTCGGTACATCCAGTGGGAGCCCGTGTGGGCGGTTTTCACCATGCGCCGGACGTGGACGCAATGGCCCGGCTACATGAACGCTTGCTGGCTCTGCGTCCGCAGGCACAGGCGCTGACCGACTGGTGCGCCACCCTGCCGATGCCCGACGTGACCGACGACTTTGTCTCGGTGGCGCTAAAGCATGAGGCCGAGTATCCGTTCCACACCGGTCGCCTGGTAAGCTCAGCCGGCCTCGACATCGACTCGACAGAATGGGAGCAGCATTTCCGCGAGGAACATGCCCCCCACTCCACCGCGCTCTGGTCGTTGCTTGAGGACAAGCCCTATCTGGTCGGCCCGCTGGCACGGGTGAATCTGAACGCCGCACAACTCCCCGCCGCCCTGGTAACAAGGCTTGAACGCCTGGGGCTGCGCTTTCCCAGCGACAACATGTTTCACAGCATGCTCGCCCGGGCGGTGGAGATCGAGATCGCCATTGAGGAGGCGCTGGCGATCAGTGGCAGCTACCGCTTGCCGGAGCGCCCCTTTACCGAGGTAACGCCCAAAGCGGGTATCGGCTACGGTATGACAGAAGCGCCGCGGGGACTGCTCTGGCACCGTTACGAAACCGATGACGCAGGACTGATTCGATCGGCACGTATCGTCCCCCCTACCAGCCAGAACCAGGCGCGAATCGAGCAGGATCTGCATCACTCACTGCAGGCGTTCGGACTGGATCAGGACGAAAACGAGCTCAGGCTTCACTGTGAGAAAGTGATCCGCAACTACGATCCCTGCATCTCATGCGCCACGCACTTTCTGCGCTTAAAGCTCGATAGAGGATGAACGCCCGCCTGAGGATTATCGGAATCGGCTCTCCCAGTGGTGATGACCGCCTGGGCTGGGAGTTGATAAGTCGTTTGTCCGCCAGACTTGGCGACAGGCCTGATGTGGAACTGATTGCGCTGGATCGACCGGGGGTCGCTCTGATCGATTATCTGTCAGGTCAGGAGGAGTGCTGGCTGGTGGATGCGGTGAAGAGTGAACAGGCCCCTGGCTGCTACCTGCAGCCGGGGCTTGATCAGCTGCTGCAGGCGGGAAGCGCTACAGCTGGATCACATGGCGTTGGCCTGGCCGAAAGTCTGAACCTGGCCGCTACTCTTGGCCTGCTTCCGCACCATCTCGAACTCCACTGCATTACGATCGGCACGGCGGACCTCCTCAGCGAGCAGCTGAGCACGACGGTTGACGCAGGTGTTGACGGACTGACGCAGCGCTTTGTTCAGCGCCTGGAAAAAGATGTTGTTCATACAGCTACCTTCAAAGGTGGAGTGGGTTCTTTCGGATCGTCATCCGGGTCGTCAGACTGACCCTCTGCGATCAAATACGCTTTTATCGCTTCTGCCACTTTCCCGTTCAGCCCCGGCAAACCGGTATTCCCGAACAGGCGGTTGAACTCCAGCACATAGGGATGGCCATCAACCATCGCAATATCAAAGCCGGCATGGTTGATCTCCAGCGTCTTCGCCAGACGCAGCGCCAGCTCTATCACGGCCTCGGGTATCGGTGTCTCACCGTCCACGCGGCCACCCTGTGACAGGTTGTTCAAAAATCCATCGAAACCCTGCAATCGCCAGAAGCCACCGACCACCCGCTCACCAACGACAATGATCCGCAGATCCCTGTCGATCGGTAACCATTCCTGCGCATACAGCACATCGGTCCGGGCACGATAGGCATTCCAGTCCTGTAACGAGCGTATCAGCCATACCCCCTGCCCCATCGACGCCTTTGGCAGCTTGGCGACAAATGGCAAGGGCATAAGTGACCAGATACGTTCCGCACCGCTTTCGGTATTTGGTTCGATCAGGGTCCAGGGTGTGTTCCCGGGAGCCACCATCTCGAAAGCCCGGCTCATCTCCACTTTGTCGTGACCGATCAAATAGGTCGCAAGACTGGGGAAGATCCGTCCTTTTAAACCATAAAGGATACCGCCGAGTTGCCAGTACTCGGGAAAAAGCACCCACTCAGCATCCGTGATCTCCGCCTTGTGCCGGAACATATACTCCGGTTTGATATAGCGGACATCGGGCAAGCCGAGTGCACGAAACGCATCAAAGGATACGCACTGCATTAGAGTTTCTCTGGATGTAAACCCGCCGGCGGATCACCGGTCGGGGGCGTTAAGCAACTGGACCAGGAATCTGGTCAATTGGTCAGAAGCGGGGCGCATTGTAAGCGCCCGAGAGGCCGCTTGTCAGTCTTTTTATTGGTGAATTTTTTTACACTTCTTCATGACGATTGATTGATATTTAATCAGTATCAAAACGCGTCAGTAACTTAGATTCAGCAACCCGATTTTAACCGCAGCAATCGGTTTCAACAGTTCTTCTATTACTGTTAGACTCGCCTGATTAACAGTTTCTTCCCAGGTCGGTGGATGGTGATACCACACCGGCCTTTTTTCTTTCCGATCACTGTCGATCTGCCGCCACGCCATTGAGGAACATCTCAATGCCCTGCTCCAGACTTTTCTCCGGCAGATCCGCTGGAAACTGGATACCGAACAAGCCCTGTTGATGCCAGGGCTGCTTGATCAGCTCGATAAACTGGCAGGCGGCCAGCTCACAACTATCGACCCGCAGATGCCCCTGCTGCGCCTGAGTCTGCAAGAATTCAGTCAGCCTGGCTCTGACCCGTTCGGGTCCGTTGGCGTAGAAAATCCGCTGAATCTCTTCACGGTCCGCACCGTTGACGGAGATAACCAGCCGAAACAGCGCGATCGCCTGCGGTCTGCTGATATGTTCAATGAAACGACGGCCAAAGCTTCTGAGCCCGCTCTCCAGATCCTCATCCCAGACGACACGGTCATCAACGCTGTCGAACAGGTCGTTGGTCGCCTGCTGCGTCATCGCTTCAAACAGGCCCAGCTTGTTGCCAAAACAGCGGTAGAGGGTACTCATCGAGCCACCTGCACGTTTCATAATTTCGCTGATACTGGCGTTCTCGAACCCCTGCTCAAGAAACACTTCGCGGGCCGCATCCAGTATCCGCCGCTGGCGCTCACGCCCTTTCGGCGTCAACTTCTGGGTATCGCTACACTGCTCGGAACTGCTCATATCTCCCCACGGATTCCCGCCACAAGCGGACAAAGTGCCAAGTATATCGGTTATACCGGTGAGTCCCCATCGCTACTGGACTCAGATCAATAGTGTAATGTATATTACATTATCTATATTTACTTTACACCGGCCCGTCACTACATCATCACGCCCGGGCCCGATACTCAGCCATCTGGCACAAATACCCCGGCACGCCCGTGCGCCCCTTTAGCACTATTCTGCACCTGTTCGACTGCCTGTCCGGTGGCCGGACCTGTTACTTTATCGGAGACACGCATGAATCCAGGCTCGACCAGCCGACATATTCCCGGCTTTATTTTTATACTCGCCGCCCTGACAGCGCTGGCCCCCCTGGCTACCGATGCGTACCTGCCCGCGGTGCCCACCATCGCGCAATCACTGGGAGCCAGTGTGCATCAGGTCGAAATGTCGATCAGCTTTTTCCTGTTCGGCTTTTCCATCGGCCAACTGTTCGGCGGCCCCTTCTCCGATCATTTTGGCCGCCGAATCGGTATCTTCACCGGCCTGGCCCTGTTTCTCACCGGCTCACTGGCGATCATGTTCACCCCCAACGTGGAATGGCTCTGGGGCTTTCGCATCCTGCAGGCTCTCGGGGGCGGTATGACCGTAGTGAACACCCCGGCGATCGTAAGGGATCTGTACAGCGGCCGGGAGAGCGCCCAGACACTGTCACGCATGGCGGTGATCCTGATGCTGGCACCGCTGATGGCACCAATCCTCGGCAGTGTGGTGCTGCAGACGCTCGGCTGGCATATGATTTTCGGCTTACTGCTGATCTATGGCGCGATCATCGCCACGCTGATCTACCGGGCACTACCCGAGACAAGAGAGATTCAGAAAGACCGGCCCAATGCGGTCAAACGCTACTGGATGGTGCTGCGTAACCGCCATGCTGTCGGTTACCTGGCCTCGGCCTGCTTCGGATACGGCAGTCTGTTCGCGTTCATAACCCATTCGCCCTCGGTGTACATGGGATATTTCAACCTGTCGGAGTCGGTCTACCCCTTCGCCTTCGGTGCGAATGTGTTTTCCGTGTTGATCATGAACAAGATCAATATCCGCATGCTGGCAAAGCATGCTCCCAGGAGGCTACTGCTGGCAGGTCAGCTGATACAGCTGGTGACCGGTATCGGGTTGGTACTGTTTGTCGCTTTTGGCGGCAGTGAGCTGAACATTTTCCTGTTCATCGCTCTGGTGATGCTGTTCTTTGGCTGTCACGGGCTGGTCAGCGCCAACTCGATGGCCGGTATTACCGACTTTTTCCCGCGCAACAGCGCGACGGCAACCGCTCTGATGGGCGCCTGCGGCTTCGCATTCGGTGCAATATGCGGCTCGGTCACCAGCCTGTTTGCCGATGGAACACCGCTGCCCATGGCGATGATGATGTTCGCCTGCGCCCTGCTTTCGCCACTTGTCCGTATGCTGCTTCAGATGGGACCGGCGCCGGCTCCCTCCGATTAAGGCGGGACCCGGGCCGGCATTTAAGACCTGAAGTCAGGCCTCAGGCAGGCTCACCGAGCTCCATTTTGCCGGACACGGCTTCATCCCGTTTATCCTCGTTGCGGGCGCCGGCGATAAACTCGCTGCCCCAGCGACGGATATCATGGTAGGTGACGATATCGTAGAGCAGACGGATACGGGTCGCCGCTTCACTCGGTGTCATCACCAGCCCCTGGTAGCAGCGCTCCGCCAGGTCATGCAGGTCATGGGGGTTGGTCAACAGCGCACCATGCAGCTCGGCGGCCGCGCCGGTAAACTCCGACAGAACCAGCCGTCCGGCGCCACCGGTGAGCCCCTGAATCGCGACAAACTCCTTGGCAACCAGGTTCAGACCGTCACGCAGCGGAGTGATCCACATCACATCGGCCCGCTCATAGAACGCCGTCAGCTGCTGCATCGGGAAACCGCGGTAGTAGTAGCGGATCGGCGTCCAGCCCACCTGGGCGAAACGGCCGTTGATACGCCCCACCGCCTGCTCAATATCGGCCACCAGCTCCTGGTACACCTTGATCTCCTGGGCCGCCGGCACACAGATAATTACCAGGGTCACTGCGTTGATCATATCCGGGTGAGCATCGAGCATTTTTTCGAACGCCAGCAGCTTCGGCAACACGCCCTTGGTGTAGTCGAGACGCTCCACCGACAGGATCACCTGCCCGTCGCCCTTTTTACCCACATCCTCTTCCAGCAGGCGCTTCTGTTTGCGGTAGGCGCTGGAATCCAGCGCCTGTTTCATCCGGTCGATATCCAGGCCCACCGGATGAGCACCCAGGCGGATGGTACGATGAGTGGTTTCGATCTCGGTGGTCATTTCGCCAAGGCCGGCGGCGCAGCCATAGGTCAGGAAGCGAGGCGCACAGGGCTGGCGTTCCTGCACCTGGAACGGCATGACACCGCGCACCACGTCGACAAAGTTTTCCACCTGTCGCGGGATATGGAAGCCGACATAGTCGCACTGCAGCAGGCTGCCGACGATCTCGCGGCGCCAGGGCACCACGTTGAAGATATCCGCTGACGGGAAATGGGTATGGTGGAAAAACGCGATCTTCAGGTCGGGGCGGCGCTCACGGAGGTAAGCCGGCACCATCCAGAGGTTGTAGTCGTGAATCCAGACCAGCGCACCTTCAGCCGCCTCTTCCGCCGTTTTTTCGGCGAACTTGCGGTTCACCTCACAGAACACTTCCCAGTGATCTTCACGGAACTCCGCGCGTTCCCAGAAGGTGTGAAGCATCGGCCAGAACGCCTCCTTGGAGAAGCGCTTATAGAAGATATCCACGTCTTCCTTGACCAGCGGTACGCGAGAGCAGATCAGGTTGGGATAGGCTTCCTTATCCACACTGGTGTGGGTGACGAAAGGATCTTCGGTACCGTCATCGATACTCCAGGCGATCCAGGCACCGCGGGTACCGTCGGCAAAAAAGCTTAGCAGCGTCGGCAGAATCCCGTTGGGCGAGCTGTGCGGCTGGCGACGCACCTTGCCTTTCTCACGTACCTCTTCATAGGGCAGACGGTGATACACCATCACCAGGTCCGATGTGCCGCGCTCGGTATCGTCAAACCCCTCGTGGGCCACACCCTGAGGACCAAGAAAGCCGAAGTGACTCATCGCATCCAGGATACCGCTGCAGCCGGGCTCATCCGAATGCAGAATCCAGGCATTCTTCTCGGTGGCATCCAGCAGGTCCTGTTCCGAGCCCCCTACACAAACCCCCTTGAACTGCCCTTCGAGCATCGGCAGATCATTCAGCGTATCGCCGGCTGTAAGAACATCGTCCTCATGCTCGCCCATGTACTCGACCAGGCGCTTGAGTGTCGCGCCCTTGTTGGCCCCCTTAGGAAGAAAATCCAGGTAGTAGTTGGATGAGTACAGCAGGTCACAGCCCAGATCCTCGGCGATCTGACGAACTTCATCGGTGACCGCATCGCGCTCACAGAACCAGGAACTACGACGTGTCTGTGGCACCTCCTGGCGGCGGATATTTTCGAACCGCTCCATCGCCTGAACAATAGGGATATCACCGGGCCAGTTCTGCTCAATCTCTTCAAGCAGCTCGGACACCGGCTGCAACGTAGCGCCATCGATGACCGTGGCACCCACATCACAAATAATATACTCCGGCTCGGGAATCCCAGGATCGGAGAGCAGCGGCATCACCGCCTCAAGGCCACGCCCGGTAACAAAGACCAGGCGAATCCCCGGGTGGGCATTGATCAGTTGATAAAGGCGCGCCCTGTCATCGGGGTTACCGCTGAGAAAAGTACCATCGAGATCGGTCGCTAAAATCATATTTTGGACTCCTTCACGTGGATAGAGGCCGGACGCGGCAGAAAACCGGAACCCTCGGTCAGCCACTTGGCGGCAGGCGGGTTCGACGGTTTGAAACAGCGCAGGTTTTCCAGAACCTGCCATCTTATGCACAAAAACAGTGCAGGCAGGCCTGACGGAAAACCGACATCCGGAATGAGAATAGGGTATGAAAGGCTGGAATGGGGTGAAGACAGGCTTGAGGAGCGACCCACCCAAGCGGTGCGCGCTGGCGTAGAGATAAAACTTGAAGGGGTATTTCGATTACAAATCAAATACATAACTTGCCAGCAAGCCGATATGTTCGAAGATGCTGATCGGCTCTACCCAGCGTGGCTGCTTAGCGGCGACGTGTCAACGTGGCCCCAGCATTCAAAGCAACCTCTGTTATTACCTCCTGTTAGAAAAACGACGCGCCCGGGGATGTTCTCCTCGTACGTTTAGGGAATATGCAATTTGCGAACCACCGCTTGGGCGAGCGGTGGTCTGGCAGGAAGGGAAATACTCAGGCTGACTCGGCCTGTTCAGACTTGCGCATCCGGACACGATAGGCATTGGCGGCCATCTTCCAGCCCGGCAACTCCCCTTTCAGATCCAGGCGCTCGATATATCCCTCGCTCAGCGTCGCGGACAGGTCGACCCCGAGCTCGTTGTCGATGGTCGGCAGCAACGCATCGGCGATATGCACGGCACAGAGCGGGCTAAAGGTTTGACCGACTGACTCCTCCGGAGAGTGGTGCAGCATCACCGCCTCCACCACCTGAGGTGACAGGTTCCACATATCCAGCAGATAGGCACCCAGCTCCGCGTGAGTCACGCCATACGCCATGCGCTCCACCAGATGCAGCGGCTGCTTCTTGCGTGCCGCAAAACGCAGCACCTTGAGGTATCCCTCACCCTGCTCGGCGGCGAGCATCAACATGCCGATATCGAGCAGCAGTCCTGCCAGGAACGCCTGATCCTTGATCGCCGGGTTCCCCTTGGCGAAAGGTGTGGCAATCTCCTGGGACAGACGTGCCACGCTGAGGGCACGCTGGTTCATTTTATCGAAGGAGAAAAGTTTCCAGCCATCTCCCTGCGGGTAATGGGCGTTGAGATGCCCGGCAAGTGCAAGACCACGTACCGTGCGCACGCCCAATAGCGTCAGCGCTTCTGTCAGGCTTGAAATGTGCCGGCTCAGGCCGAAGTAACTGGAGTTCACCAGCCGGATTATCCGCGCCGCCAGGGCCGGATCACGCTCAACGATCAGGGCGATATCACGGGTGCTGGTGCGCTCACTGCTCAGCGCGTTACTCAGTTCCCGGTAGATCGAGGGGGATGAGGGAAGCCGGCGGAAAGCGGCAAAGGAGCGCACCACCTTGTCACGGTAGAGCTGACGGGTCACCTGAACCGTCTGCTCAACGGAGCTTACGATCTCGGCAATACTCGCGCCCTGGAAAATGGAGCGGTGCACCACATCCAGGGCTTTCGCCAGCTTAGCCGAGCTGAGTGGCGGAGAGAGCAGAATACGGGCGACTTTCGGCTTGACCTCTCCCACCTGCTTGAGGATACCGATCTCGCGCTCAAAACTGGAAATGGCGCCTACGATGACGGCGTCAAAGGCGGTCTGCCGCAACAGCTGGAGGGCAACACGGGGATCATCACTGCGCACCACATCCCAGTTACAGCCTTCCTGCACGAGGCCACTGCCCCAGGTTACAAATGCAGAGTGTGGATCGATCAATAGAATTTTCAGTGGCCCGGAATCCTTGGTGCCACCTGTGTCAGCCCTGTCCATATCGCGCTCGTCAATTAATCGGTACCCGGCGATAACCGGCGCACCTGTAACCCACAGACTCGCTCAGAGCAGTTGTCAGTTCTGAGCGTCTCCCAAAGTAAAAAGCATACTTCAGATCCTCAGAAGTGGTGGACTCTTCTAGTTCACTCTCCTTCGACAGCCCGGCCATCCCAAAGGGATCCGTGACTTTGCGTCACCCGATTGCTCGGGGTTTGCCTTTTCGAGAAAGGATCCGGATTAATGATGATCAGAGGGAGCAGACACGCGTTACCACGCAGTGCTTGGTAACCACTCCCTGTTTAGGGGAATATAGCACAAGGCTGTTCGAAGAATGAACAACGTTGCCATTTAACTCCACTAAATCCCTGTCTGGCATCAAGGCGACGGGCGCCCTGCAGATCCGTCTATGTATCAAAACCGATACAACTGAATAACGGATTATGCCTAAGTCCTTTTATTCCACTCGTCGATCAGCGGGGTTTGACGTTACGTCCGCCATTAAGTTCCATACAACTCCCCGTGACGTAGGGGTTATCCAGCAGATAGCGAACCGCCTGGTAGACCACTTCAGCGCCGGGTTCGATCCCGAGGGCAGATTTTTTCAGGGTTTTCTCACGATAGGCCGCATCGTCATCCGGGTTAAACAGGATCATCGAGGGCGCAATACTGTTGACCTTCACATCAGGCGCCAACAACCCTGCAAACGAGAGCGTCATATTTTCCAGTGCCGCTTTCGTGGCGGCGTACGCGATGTGCCTCGCGGAGCCCTGCCCCGCAACCCAATCCGTCATATGGATGATGTCGCCCTGACGGTCCGCGCCGAACCAGCGTCGGGCGGCCTGATTGATCAGATAAGGCGCCTGCATGTGCACCATCATCATCTGCTGCATCGCCTCTGCACCCTCGCTGTCATCCATCCAGGTTGAGGCATTGTGAATAATTGCCCGTAACCGCAGAGCGCGCCGATCGATATCGGCAATCAGCGCTTCGATCCCCTCGACGGTGGAGAAATCAGCCAGCAGCACCTCAACGCCCTCCAGAGGTTCGCCCGCCCACTCCTGCCGGTGGGAACGGCAGGTGATCATGACGTTAAAGCCATCCTCGACCAGGCGCTTCGCACAGTGCAGCCCCAGCCGTTGAGCGCCGCCGGTAATCAGCACCCAGGATTTAGTCTCCATGACACTCCTTTCTCAGACTTTCAAACAGGCTGATCTCTTCAGCACTCAGGCTGACGCCCTGCAATTTTTTCTGCTCTTTCTGCGCCCGCCCAGGCTGATGCCACCGCAGTAACCACTGCGAGAGACTGAGGGTTAAAAGCCCCCAGTCACAGCCCCGCTCCAGCAATGCCAAAGCGGCCTGGGCGCTCGATTTTTGCGAAACAGAAAGATCGAGACAGGCCAGAGCGCGCTGCAAGCGTACAATTCGATCCACACTGTCAGGCGGGAAATCCTCCCCCAGACGGATCGCCAGACCACTGAACACACGCAGATAATCCAGCGTCCTTTCAACCTGTGCCAAAGCCCGGGAATCGCCCATCGCCAGCAGTTCCGAATCGGTCAACGCCAGGCTGAGCAGGTAGCGACAGAGTTCGGTCAGCGCGTCATCGACAGGCAGCTCGGTCACCCGCTCCCGAAGCACCGGCGGAAGTGGCCTTCGCCCCGCCTCCACCAGCCGATAGCCCCGCTCAGCCTTGGCACTGTCCCAGGGCATAACGGGGAGCTCGCGGGCAACCTCCATGGCAAATTCCAGCAGCGCTTCCTGGGGACCCTGGCGCAACTCCAGCTCCAGCTCCCTGAACGGTTCGATACGCTCAGGAGTACGTGCATCACCCCGGTCCAGCGCCACCTCGATTTCCACCGGCTCGCCGTCGCGACGCCATTGCAGGGAGCCCTTGGTACGGGTGAAATCGGTGCGAAACAGCGGCGTCAGCTGCTCAAGGACCCTGGCATCCACGCCGGATGGCAGGTCGAACTCAAGCAGACGTTCGGGCTCCAGCAGCTCCTGCTGCAGATACCAGTCCCACTCGGCACGTACAGACAGTCCGGCAAGGCTGTCACCGCGGCCCTTGAAGGTTTGAATCACCTGGTCGCCATCCCGCCGCAGACGCAGGGCGAACCCCGCGCGATCAAGCGCCAGATCGGGCGTATCGAAGTACTGATTAGTGAGTTCGACCTGCTGCCAGTGACCAACAAGCCGCTGCGCAAACACCGGCAGCGCCGACAGCTCCAGCGTCAGGGAAGCGGACAGGCGCAGCTTGATTTCCGTTTCGGTCAATACGCCCACATCAGCCTCCCCCGCAGTTAAAACGCTCGACTCCAAGCCTGCTCAATCGCGGCGATCGCACAGCGTGATCGATACCGAATCAGCAAAGCGCAGTGCGTGCGGCTTATCCACCTCGACCTGGGCAAAGCAGACCATCGGATCCTCCATCACCAGTGCCAGCACCTCGCTGACCAGGCGCTCCAGCAGCAGGAACTTGCCATCTTCGACATGGTTGATGATCGCCTTGTTGATGGTGCGATAGTTCAACGCATGATCGATATCGTTGTGCTCGATAGCACTGCGCACCCGGTACCGTACCAGCACATTGATAATCACGTCCTGGAGCTTCTGTTTCTCCTCATCGTTAATGCCGATGTAGGTTCGCAAACGCAGATTCTTGATTCTGATCGTCGCCTGTCCCGGCTCCGCCTGATTCATACACCCTTCCCTATCAACTGCTGACATTCCTCACACTCTGCGTTCGGATAACGCAAAGGCTTGAACATCATACACATATGCCATGCCGCTATCACAACGGCAAAGCGCCCTGACGACAGCCCATGTTCGACCAGCGATCTACGTACCCAGATCCCTGACCGATCAACCCAGCAGCATACCGCCCCCTGGCAAAGCCGCTGACAAACTCTCTGTTGCAGTCAATCAAGCCACCTAATCTCATCTACACTTTAAGTCAGGCAGCGATAGGGCGATCAACGGCTACAGGGAATATGTAAGTAAATTACGTACTGCCAGCCAGAGTCTCCTCGCCGGGTTCCGCCAGGCAGACAGCAGAGCCACAGGCTCTCAGACACAAAAAAACAGCAAACCTGCCGATAAAACAAAACTGTTCAGTGAGTTAGCAGCCCCTTCTCGAAACAAATTTACGTAACTTAAACAAAATAAAGTTGACAATACCGCGCTTACAAACCCTATAATTACGTAAGTTTTACAATATTTTCAGAGGTGACCCATGACTATCCGTGTAGCAATCAACGGCTACGGCCGTATTGGACGTAACGTTCTGCGTGCACTCTATGAGTCCGGCAAGCGCGATAAAATAGAGATCGTCGCAATCAACGACCTGGGCGACGCGGACATCAATGCTCACCTCACACGTTTCGACAGTGTGCATGGCCGCTTTCAGGGCGAGGTGATCGTCGATGGCAACAACCTGGTGGTTAACGGTGACAGCATCCGCATCCTCGCCGAGCGCGACCCGGCAAAGCTGCCATGGAATGAACTGAACGTGGATGTTGTCTACGAGTGTACCGGCCTGTTCACCTCCCGCGACAAGGCCGCTGCCCACCTCGAAGCCGGCGCCCGCAAGGTGATCATCTCAGCACCGGCCAAGGGCGCCGACGCTACCGTGGTTTACGGTATCAACCAGAACAGCCTGACCGCCGACCACCAGATCATCTCCTGCGCCTCATGCACCACCAACTGCCTGGCGCCGATCGCCAAGCCGCTGAATGATGCCATCGGTATCAACAACGGCCTGATGACCACCATCCACTCCTATACCAATGACCAGAAACTGTCCGACGTCTACCACTCCGACCCCTACCGTGCACGTTCTGCCACCCAGTCGATGATCCCGACCAAAACCGGTGCTGCCGCAGCCGTCGGCCTGGTACTGCCGGAGCTGAACGGCAAGCTGGACGGCATGGCGGTGCGGGTGCCGACGATCAACGTCTCGCTGGTGGACCTGACCTTCGAGGCCGCCCGCGACACCAGCGTTGAAGAGGTCAACTCTATCATTGCCGAGGCCGCCAACGGCCCGCTCAAGGGGATTCTCGCCATCAACCAGCTGCCCCTGGTATCCATCGACTTTAACCACGATCCGCACTCATCCATCTTTGATGCAGCCCAGACCCGCGTAAACGGCCGCCTGGTCAAGGTGATGAGCTGGTATGACAACGAGTGGGGCTTCTCCAACCGGATGCTCGACAACACTCTGGCACTGATGAAAGCGGGGGCCTGATCCGATGCAGCGAAGAACAAAGATAGTCGCAACTCTTGGCCCCGCCACCAGCTCTCCCGAGGCGGTCGAAGCGCTGGTTGAGGCGGGTGTTAACGTGGTCCGCCTGAACTTCTCCCACGGCAGTGCCGAGGACCATCGACAGCGGGCTGAGCTGGTGCGCCAGTTTGCCGCCAAGCACGGCCGCTTTGTCGCCATCCTCGGAGACCTCCAGGGCCCGAAGATACGTATCGCCCGCTTCAAGGATGGTCCTGTACAACTGCACAACGGTGCCCGCTTCGCGCTGGACGCGTCTCTCGATAAAACCGCCGGCACCTCCACCTGTGTCGGTATCGACTACGAAGAGCTGGTCAGTGACAGCAGGCCCGGCGACATCCTGCTGCTGGATGATGGCCGTGTGGAGCTGAAAGTGCTGGAAGTGGCCGGCAGCCGGATCGAGTGCGAGGTACTGATCGGCGGCCCCCTATCCAACAACAAGGGGATCAACCGCCAGGGTGGCGGACTCTCCGCCGGCGCGCTCACCGACAAGGATTTCGAGGATATCAAAACCGCCGCCAGCATCGGTGTCGACTACCTGGCCGTCTCTTTCCCCCGCAGTGCCAGTGATATGCACCAGGCACGGGAAGCCCTGCTGGCCGCTGGCGGCAAGGCAGGCCTGGTCGCCAAGATCGAGCGCGCAGAAACGGTACAGGACAGCGACACCCTGGATGAGATCATTCTCGCTTCAGAAGCGGTGATGGTCGCCCGTGGGGACCTGGGCGTGGAGATCGGCGATGCCGAGCTGATCGGTGTGCAGAAGTACATCATCGATCGCACCCGCACACTGAACCGCGTGGTCATCACCGCCACCCAGATGATGGAATCGATGATCACCCAGCCGATGCCGACGCGGGCCGAGGTGTTTGATGTGGCCAACGCCGTGCTCGATGGCACCGACGCGGTGATGCTCTCCGCCGAAACCGCAGCCGGCGCCTACCCGATCGAAACGGTCAAGGCGATGTCCCGGGTGATCATCGGCGCAGAAAAGCACCCCCGTGCCCACGTATCCAAGCACCGCCTGAACGAAGCGTTCACCCATATCGATGAGTCGATCGCGCTGTCGGCCATGTATACCGCCAACCACCTTGAAGGAATCAAGGCGATCATCTGCCTGACCGAGACCGGCGCAACGCCCTTGCTGATGTCACGCATCCGCTCATCACAGCCGATATTCGCCTTCTCGCGGCATCCGGATACACAGACCCGCGTAGCGCTTTACCGCGGCGTGAAGACCGTGCCCTTTGTCGCCACAGAGGTTCCCAACGCCGAGATCAATCAGCGCGCGGTTGATGAGCTGGTGCGCCGGGAGATCGTCAGTGATGGCGACCTGGTCATCATCACCAAGGGCGATTACATCGATGCCCAGGGCGGTACAAACACCCTGAAGGTGGTCCGCGTTGGCGACCGCGTCAATTAACACCGGCCAGAACGTGCCGCCCAAGTGACCCACCCGGAGTAAAGCTGATGCAGACCACGCTCGTGGAAATGGGAGCCAGCAAAAAGCTGGCCCTGGTCGCCCATGACAACCGCAAACCGGACCTGCTTGCCTGGGCCGATAAACAGAAAGCGGCACTGTCAGAGCATCAGCTTTACGCCACCGGCACCACCGGCCACATGCTGAGCCGGCAGCTTGGTCTGCCGGTCCATTCCCTGCTCAGCGGCCCCATGGGGGGCGACCAGCAGCTCGGCGCCCGTATCGCCGAAGGGGAGATCGACCTGCTGATCTTTTTCTGGGATCCACTCGACGCACAGCCCCATGACCCGGACGTAAAGGCCCTGCTCCGAATCGCCGCTGTCTGGAATATCCCCGTCGCCTGTAACGAGGCGTCCGCCGACTTTATCTTCGGCTCCGGTTACCTGAACCAGCCCTACCAGCGACGGGTGCCGGACTACAGCGACTACCTGCAGAAGCGGACCTGAAAAGACCTGTCTCCTACCCTCTAGCCCGGCTCGCTCTGCAGCCAATGCGACCGGTCCGCCGGTGCAGGCTGCACCTGGTTACGCCCGGCATGCTTGGCCCGGTAGAGCGCCGTATCCGCTGCCCGCAACAGCTCCGACACCGACCCGCCTGCACCTGGCACTGCGGTGGCCACACCGACACTTACCGTCACCACTGCGCCCAGCGGCGAGCGGTCGTGGGTAATAGCCAGCTGCTCTATCGCCCTGCGCACTTTCTCGCCGACGAAACAGGCCCCCGGATTAGGGGTATTGGGCAGCACCAGGACAAACTCCTCGCCACCGTAACGCGCCACCAGGTCAGCTGGGCGCAACAGATGGCTTTTCAGCTCAGCAGCAACCGCCGACAGGCAGTCGTCGCCGGCCTGATGTCCGTAGGTATCGTTGAACGTTTTGAAGTAATCCACATCCAGCATGATGATCGACAGCGGCTCGCGCTCCCTGCGCAGGCGCACCCAAACCTCTTCCAGGTAGCTGTCGCTGCGGCGCCGGTTCGCCACACAGGTAAGACCGTCCAGATCCACCAGCCCCTGCAGTTCCAGGTTCGCCTGTTCCAGCCGCGCGGTACGCTCCGCGACCTTCTGCTCCAGCCTGTGAGTGTAATTCTGAACCTGCTCATAGAGCCGCGCATTCTCGATCGAGACTGCCGCCTGGGCTGCCAACAGCCGCACCAGCTCCACCCGCGCCTCGGTGAACACGCCGGAGGATAGGTTATTTTCCATATAGATCACGCCCTCAAAGCGATCCCTGCGCACCGGCACACAGAGAACCGACAGGGGTCCCCCGGAAAGGATGTAGGGGTCCTGCTGAAACGCTCCCTCGCGCGCAGCATAGTCCAGCACTACCGCTGCATCGCCACTGAGCGCCGCGCTGATGAGCGTCACCGGCAGTGGCAGCTCTTCCCCGTCGGCCAGAGCGACCCGGGACAGTGCAGGCAGATCCAGCGCCGGCGCATTATCCGGTCGATTCAGTGCTGCAACCCTTAACTCCCCCGCCTGCCGGGTGACAAGACAGCCCCACTGCCCGCCAGCGCTTTCGAGGAGGATATCCATGCTCTTGTTGAGCAGCTTCTCCTGCACCATTTCGCCGGAGATCTCCCTGGACGCTTTCATCACCGACGCCAGGTCCAGGTCACCGGTGTCGATCCCGTGCGCAGACTGAGTGCGAGCCGATCCCCATTCACGCAGCAGCGGGAACTCCCGCTCCATCAACTCGACCTTGCGATGCGCCCCCCAGCGGTCGAACACGCGATAGGCGGCACGCAGATAGCCCTCGGCGCTGCGCCTTTTCCCCAGTGACAACAGATGCCGTGCGGCACACTCACTGGCGACGGCTTCATCGCGCAGGAAGCCCGCCTCCCTGGCGGTATCGATAGCCAGGTCGTAGCGGTCGCAAGCCTCAAAGTGCTGCCCCTTCAACCGCGCCAGCTCAGCCTCCATCAGGTATTGCAGATGCCTGAAATTAGCCTCGCAGTTATCCGCCCAGCGGGTCATTCGCGCCAGGTCATGCTCAAGCCTTTCACGGGTGCGCTGCTGCTCCGCCGGCGTCATTTCAGGGTAGTGCCTGGCCAGCGTCAGGCAGGCAACAATATAAAATCGGGTCAGTTGCGGCAGCGACATGGCCGACTTGATCAGCTTGTCCTGTGCCTGCACATGCCTGAGCGCTTGCTCATAGCCACCGTGCAACAGGCACACTTCGGCACTGTAGATATGGTAATTCGCGATACCGGTCATAAACCGACGCTGCTGCATCCCCTGCAGACAGGCCTGCACATCAAAGTTCGCATCGCTGAGACTGAAAGGCGTGTCGGTTAAGCCGAGAAGATTACGCTGCATCTGCAGGAACAGTGACCCTGAATCCAGCGAATCCTGGTAGGCACACTCACGCACTATTTTCAGGTTTTCCGCATGCAGCCGGTGCGCCGTTTCCAGGTCCAGCGTCGGATCCCAGATAACGCAGTCCTGGGCACTGTAAGCCAGGTAAAGCAGGTCACCGGACTGGTAGCCAGCCTCGATGCCACGCTGAAACAGCGGCGTCAGGCTTGCCCAGTGGTTACTCCAGTGATGGACAAACATGGCGTACACGTAAACAACCCGCGCCCGCAGCGGCAGGTCATCAATACGCTCATTGATTGCCAGCCCGACGCGACCGTATTCATAGCCCAGCGCCGGTTCATCCAGCTCGCCACACAGCAGCATGCCGTATGCAGCGTAGGCAAAGGCCGACTCGGGGCTGTTGCCATGACGCAGCGACAGATTGACCGCTTTAAGCACCAGGTAGGGGAAAATATTGCCACTGCCGGAGAGAAAAGCTGCAGCAAAGATTTCGTTGAGCAGGCGCATGGCCATCAAGACCGCGTCATTATCAACCTGGGGAGCATCCACAAGATCAGCAATCCGACGCCCGGCCAGATTGGCGATGACCTGCGCCTTCTCCCGCTCAATATCCGCGACGCCGGGCGTCTGGGTAAATTCCACACCCAGTGCCGCCAGCCCCAGAATGGCAGACTGGATCGACTCCTCCATCCGCCCCAGCGTTGCGCACTGACGCGTCCGGGTCGCGAGAATATCGGCACGTTCCAGTGTACTGCCGGCATGATCCAGCATCACATCGATCCAGCGGTCAGCCTCAGCGGTCATTCCATTCAGGTAGGCGCACAACTGGGTCTCGGCTGCGAGCGCCTGCATCAACGCAGGCAGTGTCTGCCAGGGTTGCTGGGGTAACAGTTCGTGGGCAACCTGCAGATAGTCATAGGCCGACCGGTACGCCGACGAGCGCCGTGCACGCCGCCCTGCTCGCAGGTTCAGCTCGGCCAGCTGCAGCCGTTCACCGGAATCATCGATCAAGCCACGACCGGCATTCAGGTGATCGATGATCTCGACCAGGCGTGAGTCATCCAGCGCAGCACCTTCGCCCCTGAGCATCAGCCGCCCGATGCTGAGATGCACCTCATCCAGATGCTCCGCCTCGATCAGCGCATACGCCGCCTGCTGCACCCGGTCATGCTGGAACCTGTAACTCGGGCTAACACCCCAGTCACCGCTGCCTTGTTCCGTCAGGCAACCACCGAACAGACGATAGTCACTGTGCAGGGGCAACACAGCATGCTGTTTCAGTGCAGGCAGCAGCGCCGCCGCCGTTTCGTCCACCGTCAGCTCGGAGATGGTGGACAGGGTCTGCAGATCAAAGGTCCCGCCGATACAGGCCGCAAGCTGCAGCACTTGCTGCGTTTGCGGCTCAAGCTGGCGAAGACTTCCAACCATGAACTCAACTACATCCTCACTGACGCTGGCCCAGCTTGCGGCATCAAGATCCCAGTCCCAGCCGGCACCGGAAGCCGCCGGGAAAATCGCCCCGTCCTTATGCAACTTGCGCAGCAGCTCATTGGTAAACAGCGGATTGCCCTGTGCCTTGGCGAACAGCATCTCACTCAGAGGCCGCGACTGCGCCTCGTCGCGACAGAGCGCTCCGGCGACCAGCTGCGCCACCGCATCGGCCTGCAAAGGCGCCAGCGGCAGATGGCAAATCTCACGCTGCTGCTCCAGTTGATCGAGCATCAGGCTCAACGGGTGCCCGGGGCCGACTTCGTTGCTGCGATACGCCGCTATAAGCAACAGATGGTTAAGCTCATGGGACGTGACAAAACGCTGCACTAGCTCCAGCGTCGGTACATCGCTCCACTGCAGGTCATCGAGGAAAAGCACCACCGGGTGACCTTCCCCGGCAAAGGCGCGCAGAAATGCCGTCAACACAATCTGCAGCCGATTGCGCGCCTCCGCCGGCGGTAACGAGGGCACCTGAGGCTGGGGGCCCAGGATCAGTTCCAGCTCCGGCACCCGCTCTATAACCAGACAGGCGTTGGGCGCCAGCGCACTCTGCAGGCGTTCACGCCACTGCTCCAGGCTCTCTTCGGGTTCAGCCAGCACCTGCTGAACCAGGCTGCGAAAGGCGCTACAGAGGGCCTTGTAAGCTTCGCCGCTATGCAGTTGATCAAACTTGCCCTGCACCAGAAAGCCGCGCTCTCTCACCAGCGGGCGGTCGATCTCGTTGACCAGGGCCGATTTACCGACACCGGAATAACCATGGACCAGACAAAACTCGTTACGCCCTGCAGCGGCCGACTCAAACAGCTCAAACAGGGTGGCAAGTTCCGGGGTGCGCCCGTACAGTGTCTGCGGAATAAGAAACTTCTGTACGCCGTCCTTTTCGCTCAGCTCAAAAGGCGCTAACTCTGCACCTGAAGCAACGCATTGCGCACACTGGCGCAGATCATGTAAAAGACCGGCGGCGCTTTGGTAGCGCGCCTCGGGGTTCTTCGCCAGCAGTTTGAGTACGATGGCCGACACCGGTGCCGGCAGCCCGGGCCTCAGTTCATGCGGGGCCGGAGGCTCACGGCTGATATGGCTATGCACCCACTCCAGCACACCGCGAGCCTGGAAAGGATGTCGACCGGTAAGCAGCTCAAACAGCAGGATACCCAGGGAGTAATAGTCCGAGCGGTAGTCCAGATCCCGGTTCATCCGCCCGGTCTGCTCCGGTGACATGTAGGCGAGCGGCCCTTCAAGTCGCCGTGACAGCTGTACCGCCTGGCGCTCCTGGTCCAGTTCAGAGGCGATACCAAAGCCGCACAGTGCAATAGCGCCGCTGACCGGATCTACCTGCACGTGCTCGGGCATTAGTGCCTTGTGGACTAGATCCCGACCATGAATACCGCTCAGAACAGTGGCAATACGGATGCCCAGATCGAGCACCTCGCCAACCCCGAGACTGGAACCCTGTGCGTTATCCAGGCGATGCCTCAGATTACTGCCATAGAGGTCGGCCACTAACGCCAGGTTACCGCTGCCATGGGGAACAAGCGCATGTACCCGGCGCACACCGTCCACAAGGTTCAGGCGCTGTGCAATCAGCCCCTCGCGGCGGATTCTGGCAACCTGGTGGCGGTTGGGGAATTCAGCATCGATGGTTTCCACCGCCAAGACCGCCGAATCGGCTTCTCTGCGAGCCCGGAAAATCACGCGATCATCGACGCGCTCCAGCACTGACAGCAGCTGGTAACCGGGCAGCGAAATCCCCGCCCCGCCCAGGTAGGCACTCACCTCAGAGTTCATCAGACACCAAACACCCGGTTGAAGCGGTCGCTGAAGTCACTGTGCGCCGTCTCGTACAGGGGTTGGCCATGGCCACAGAGGACATGCTTGAACGCCAGGGCCTTGAGGCGGGTGAAATCCTCACCCGCCGGCGATGCCGCCTGCATCCAGACAGGCCCAAGGTTAGCCGGTGTGAAAAAGCCCATCTCCTGCATCAACGCCCGGGAGGTATCGGAGAAGTATTCGTCTGGTGCATGCCAGTTCTGCAGCGCGTCGCAGGCGATCAGGATGCCGCCGGAGCGCTCCAGGCGCAAAATGCCCTCGGGAATACCGGTGGTAGCGAAAACGAACAGCGATGCATCGGTAATTGGAAGTGGGCCATCACTGCTCAGTATCCGCACCGCCTCGGCCGGTACCTCAGACTCCATGCCCGGCAGCACCCAGTACTGCGCCTTGTAACGATCCACATAGAAGGCATCATCACGCCCATGCAGACAGCCCAGGCGCACCACATCGGTCACCTGTCCCAGCTGATCCAGCCGTGCCAGCCCGTCCTCATCCAGACGCACACTGTTGATAACAATCAGCCGTTCACCGTCACGCACCACGATCATGTTGCGGCTGAACTGCCAATCCATCTGCTGAAGAACGGTTTCCATGGAGCCCGTTACAAAGAAGACGTCCGGAAACACCTCTTCGAGTGAGCCATGCGGCAACGCCGGGGTAAATTGGTCCATTACTGCTCATCCTTTAATGTCTTGTAAGTGAAGCGCCCCACATAGCGGTACTCACGGGCATACTCATTCAGATAGGCATTGAGGTAGCGCCGTTGCGCCTCGCTGAGACGCCCATGACGTATATCCTCATCGGTTTCAGTGCCATCACTGCTATCGAGCCGCTTAAGATGAAACAACGTCATATCCCGGCCGCCGAAAAAGTCCTTCAGGTAGTCGTGATAGGGACGCGCCCGGGACATATCGAATACCGCCCCGTAAAGCGCCGTATATAGCGGCCTTTGCGCCAGCGACAACTGGTCATACTCTGGATAACTCCCGTTCGGGGGCTGAAACGGTGGGTAGGGTTCGGGCTCAAACACAGGCTGTTTTTCCAGCTTGTGCACATAGTCCGGGTCCAGCCCGGCCTGCTGCGCGCCCTGAATCAGAATATTGAGATAGCGCCGGCTTGGTTTGCAGTCGTGATTAATAAAGCCGGGCAGCCCCACATAGACGATCGCGGGGACAACCGCACCGGCGGCGTCGACTTCTACCTCGATACGGTCATAACCGTGCCCATAGGCTTCCGTGGCGTCCAGCGGCGCCAGCGCCTCGTCCGGGCAGTCATGCAGCACACCCAGAACGCGATCGGAGGGATCATCACTGGGAACAATATTGCCCACCCCTCCCTCGTGACGGAAAAAATGCTCGACGTTGAAACACAGGCGCCAGCCATAAAGTACCGCCGGACGCGAAGCCAGAGGCTCCACACCCTTGGCCCGCAACGCCGTGATACTCATGTTCGAGCCGAACCCGAAATAACGAAACATGCCGCAATCAGCTCCCTTGTGCGGGGCAAACTATCCAGCGGGTAGTAAAAATTTGCCCTATCCTGCGCGCTGTTTCAGCGGTCGTTAGCTGCCAGGTTGCGCGTCATTCGTTAAAGCCCCATGCGGGCAGATACCCGATAGTACCTAAATGCCGACGAAGATAAACACTCACACCGCGATCGCTGTCCACTATCGACCTTGTCAGACTCAGCCTGCCAACAAAGTCGCTGCAGCAAACGCCTCAAGCCGCAGTGTGACCTGACAGGCCACCCTGGTGCCATCCGTTTATTGCACAAGATTATTGCGGGCCGGGCTAGTTCTGATCCTGCGACTGCAGCGAGGTGGCATCAATCAGCTCAGGTGCGATTAACCAGGTTTTTTTCTCCAGCGCCTCACCGTCAAGCAGACGCAAACCGAGCCTGACCGCCAGCCGTGCCACCAGGTCCGGTAACTGGGATGCGGTGGATACAAGCAGCGAGTCAGGCTCCGCGATTCTTGCTGTCGCCGCCGGCGAGCCATCGACACTGGTGATGATAAAGCTGGATCGTCCCGCGAGGCGGGCCGCTCGCTCGGCCCCCAGCGCGGTGGGATCGTTGATGGTGAATACGCCGTCCAGATCGGGGTAGGCGGTCAACAGGTGGGTCATTTTCTCAAAGCCCCCTTCGACACTGCCGCCACCGTTTTCCGTTGTGGAGAGCAGTTGCAGCGCGGGATGCTTGTTCAGCTCCTCCAGACACCCCTCGACGCGGGCCAGTATCGAGGAGACCGGCGGCCCATTCAGAATCACCACCTGCCCCTGCCCGTTCAGCCTGCGGGCCAGATCATCGCAGGCGATACGCCCCGCCTGCCGGTTATCCGTGGTGACGGCGGCATCGAGCCCCGCGGCCTGCACATCAAAGCCGATCACCGGAATGCCGGCCTGCTTTGCCCTGAGTATCGCTGGCGTCACGCCATCGTATGTCGCCGCCGACAGCAGAATCAGATCCACCCCCTGGACGATAAACCGGTCCACCTGACCAATCTGACGCGCCACGTCGTAGGCGCTGGAGACCACTTCCACCCGCACAGCATCGCCCGCCTGGAGCCGCGCCTCCCGATCGATGGCACGACCGATGCGCTGGAAATAGCGGTTACCCAGATCCGACACCGAGACGCCAACCTTAAGCACATCAGGCCCGGGCACATCAGCTCTGGGCGCATCGGCTCCTGCTGGTAGCGACAGCAGCAGGGTTAACAGATTGAGCAGCGACCAGCGCCTCATCGCCGCTCTCCCCGCAGCCGCGCCGATACCGCCTCGGCGAGCGCCTCGCGGTGATAGGGTTTCTTGAGTACAAACTGCGTTTCGCCAAGACCATAGCGCTGACTCAGCTGCTCCGGTGGCAAACCGGAGGTGAGCAGTACCGGCAGCCCGGGGTCGACCTCAGCGACAAAGCGCGCAAACTGCAGGCCGTTAACACTGGTGCCCAGGTTAATATCGCTGAACACCAGTGCATAGACGGTAGGCGACTGCAGCGCGGCCTGCGCTTCTTCCACGGTTTTGCAGACATCCACCCGATAACCCAGGGATTCCAGCATATCCAGCGCCATGTCGCGCACCGGTTGATCGTCCTCCAGCAGCAAAATACGCTCCCCGGCCCCCAAGAGCAGTGGGGAACCTTCACTTTCCGCCGCAGATGCCGGGCAGTCAGGCTGGGAGCGGGGCAGAACGATATCGATTTGCGTCCCCTCGCCAACCTGGCTGTCGATACGGATATCGCCGCGGGACTGTTTCACAAAGCCATACACCATGCTCAAGCCGAGCCCGCTGCCTTCGCCCACCTCCTTGGTGGTAAAGAAGGGTTCGAACACCCTTCCAAGGTGGGCTTCGCTGATACCACACCCGGTATCCGCCACCTGGATCAATACACTTTCCTCGCCCGAGACCGGATCGGTTTCATGCCGGGTGGAAAAGCTCAGGCGACCGCCCTCCGACATCGCCGACGCGCTGTTGATCGCCAGGTTCAACAGCGCATTTTCCAGCTGCCCCGGATCCACGTTGATCAGCCAGTCATCGGCCTGAAGGTCGAACCGGATCTCGATATCGCCCCCCACGCTGTACTCGATCAGGTCTCGCATCTCCTCGACTAAGCGGTCTACTGGAATGGTTTCCGGCTGCAGACGCTGCTTGCGGGCAAAGGCGAGCAGCCGCTGGGTAAGGCCTCCTCCGCGCTCGGCGGCGGCAAGGGCCCGGGCCGCATTGCGCGCCGCCCGGCTATCCGGCTCCAGGCGGGTCTCCAGCAGCTGAAGGTTGCCGATAATCGCCGCCAGCAGGTTGTTGAAATCGTGGGCGACGCCACCGGTCAGCTGGCCGAGCACCTCCATCTTCTGTGACTGACGCAGCTGCGCCTCGATCGCCTTGCGCTCGGTGAGATCACTGTAGAGGGTTACGAAGCCGCCACCGGGCAGGGGCGAGCTGTGAAACTCCACCACCCGGCCATCGGCAAAGTGGCGTTCAAACCTTTGCACCCGCTGACGCCGCAGGTTATTGATCGTATCCCGGTCCAGCGCTACGCCGTTCAGCCCCCAGCTGCTGCGTGCCTCTTCAGGCAACAGCGCCTGGATCTCCTCCAGCGCCAACCCCGGTTTCAACTGTTCCGCAGGCAGGTTAAGCATCTCGGCATAGCGAGGGTTCCAGGCCAGCAGGCGACCATCGGCATCAAACACGCTCAAGCCATCGTTGATGTTCTTGAAGACGGTTTCCAGCAGCCGGCCCTGTTCGCGCAGAGACTGGCTGATACGGGTGATCTCGACGGCATTCTCACGAAACACCTGGAACGCCCGGGCCAGATCACCGATCTCGTCATGGCGGCCTATAGCCGGCGTCTGTTGATCGGTATCGCCGCCGGCAAGCCGGGTCATCAACCGGGTCACCGCGCCGAGATCCCGCGCCAGCCGCCGCACCACCCAGATCCCGCCCAGCACCACGACCACACACAGCAACGTGATCAGCAGAATACCGCTTTTGCCCGAGGTCACGGCGATACCTACCCGCCGGCTCTGCTGCGCGACTCTCTCCTCCACGTGGCCTACAAACAAGCCGACCTCGGTACTGAGCTGCTCACTGATGGCGCGGGTGGAGGCGAGCAGAAAGGCGCTGTGCTGGCCGAGTTCCAGTTGCTGCCGCCGTAGCCTGAAAAGGCTGGCATCCCCCTCCCCTATAGCGACGATCTGATCCAGGTCAGCAGCAATACCCGAGGCGTCGGGCATCATCCGCAGTGCATCCAGTGCCGCCCGGTAACGGGTTTCTGTCCGCGCCAGTTCATCCGGACTGCCGATCTGCGCCGCCAGCGTGAGGCGCTCCGACTCACGCACCAGGGCAGCGGCAACCGGCGAGCGATCTGCACTGCCGCCGTAACGATCACTCAACAGGCTCAGTTTGAATTCGAGCTGCCTCAGGTCCTCACGCAGAAAAAGCTGTTCCCGGGTCAGAGCCACCAGGTCATTGACCGCCTGCTCCAGCTGATAAAGCAAGGCCTGCAAACGCGGCGCGGCGGTATCAAGCTGCGGAATCTCATCCGCCAGTGCCAGCACGCTGTTAATGCGGTCACGCAGATTCTGGCTTTCGACCTGCAGCAGAGAGGGACTGCTGGCACCGGCCACATAGGGCGCCACGGCTGCCAGGTTCGCGGTGCGCTCGGCCAGCTCCAGCGAACGGGAGATATCCGGCAGCGCCTGCTGCTCAAACTCATTCAACGCGCGGCCAGTATTATCCAGGCCGCTCCAGCCCACCAGCGCAATCACCAGCGTCGCCGCCAGCAGGATGCAGAAGGCGATCAGCAGCCGCGAGCGCACCCGCATGGTTCGCCAGCGCGACGCTCGGGAAGCGATTTCCGCGCTCATAGGCCGTGTCTCAGCACTGCACCACCGGCTCACAGAACTGATAGCCAAGACCGCGTTCGGTGCGGATATAGCGTGGCTGGCTGGGGTTGGGTTCAATCTTGCGGCGCAGCCGCAGAATCAACACATCGATGGTGCGGTCGAACACGTCGGTATCTATGCCCCGGGTCTCTTCCAGCAGCTGCTCGCGACTCAGCACCCGACCATGGGCCTGCACCAACGCCTCCAGCAAGGCGTATTCCGCCGCTGTCAGCATTTCGGCGCTACCGTCCGGCCGGGACAGCACCCGCGCGGTGAGGTCGAGTATCCAGCCGTCGAAGCTCAAGCGCTCATGGCGGTACTCATCGTTACGGGAAACCGGACTGCTAAGCTCAGTACTGCGCCGCAGCATCGCCCTGACCCGGGCCAGCAGCTCACGGTTATTAAATGGCTTCATCAGGAAATCGTCGGCGGCGATCTCCAGACCCAGAATACGGTCTGTTTCATCGCCCTTGCCGGTGAGCATCATGATCGGGATGCTGGAGCGCTGACGCAGCTCTTTCGCCAGCTGCATACCATCCTCGCCTTTCAGGCGCAGATCGAGAATCACCAGGGAGTAGACCGAATCCTTCAGCGCAGCCCGCATCTGCTCCCCACCCGGTGCCGTGTGCACCTCGTAACCGCTGTCCTCCAGCAGGTCCTGCAGCAACTCACACATGGCCGGTTCATCGTCGACCACCAGTATCCGGTAACGAACAGACTCCGCCATTATCTCTCCTCTTTACTATCGCGCGCCCTGAATATCACAGATGCCGTCTTTTTATGTGTCAATTGTTAACAGCTTTCGTCACAACCAGTATGAACCCTGGCCGGCAGAGCGTAAAAATTACCCGTCCTTCAGGGGCGCGCTTCCCGCAGACAACGGCATGCTGTCAAAGCGCATTCAGACCGAGGCCAGGCTATATGCCAGAGCCGCATCGGTATTTCTGCTCAGGCGCTGCAGGTTACAACTGTTACAAAATCGGCCCTGCGCAATCATTTGCCGTTTACTCACCACGGCTATTCTGACAGTGATAATTAGAATAAGCGCTGCCCAGCCGGCTGACGCTGCTGATCGGAGAGTGACGCCACCATGTACCAGCTCAGTTCCTCCGTCACCTGGAAGAAACTCCAGACCCTGGCGGAAAAAACCCAAGACGACCGCATTGCCGATTACTTTCGAGAAGACCCCGAGCGCTTCGACAAGATGAGTCTGCGCCTCGGCGAGTTGTTTCTCGATTTTTCCAAGAACAAGGTCAGCGACGAGGTACTGAAAGCGCTCATCGCCCTGGCCGAGCACTCTCCGCTGCGCCAGCGCCGTGCGCAGATGTTTTCCGGCGATATCATCAACACCACCGAGAACCGCCCGGTGCTGCATACCGCCCTGCGTAACCGTGGTGACGAGCCAGTGGTCGTCAACGGCAAGGATGTGATGCCGGATATCCAGGCGGGGCTAAAAAAGCTCGAAGCGTTCAGTAAGAAAGTACGTAGCGGCGAGTGGAAAGGCTTCAGCGGCAAGCGCGTCCGTGACGTGGTTAATATCGGTATCGGCGGCTCCGATCTGGGCCCGAACATGGTCTGTCGCGCCCTGCTCAACTACAACCACCCGGAGATGAAATTCCACTTTATCTCCAATGTGGATGGCCAGCACATCAAGAAGGTTCTCTCCGGTCTGAACCCGGAAACCACCCTGTTCATCGTCTCCACCAAAACCTTCTCCACCCAGGAGACGCTGCTCAACGCCAAGACCGCGCGCCGCTGGTTCCTTGAGAACACCAGCGCGCAGACCGACATGACCCAGCACTTCATCGCCGTCTCCACCAACCAGGCGGCGGCCATGGAGTTCGGTATCAAGCGTGAGAACATCTTCGAATTCTGGGCCTGGGTCGGTGGCCGCTATTCGCTCTGGTCCAGCATTGGCCTGCCGATCGCTCTGAGCATTGGCTATGACCGTTTCATCGAGCTGCTCGAAGGCGCCTACGAGATGGACCGTCACTTCATGGAAGCGCCGCTGGATCAGAACATGCCGGTGCTGCTGGCACTGATCGGCATCTGGTACATCAACTTCCTGGACGCGGAAACCCAGGCGATCATCCCCTACGATCAGGCACTGCATCAGCTGCCGGCCTTTTTACAGCAGCTGGATATGGAGAGTAACGGCAAGTCCGTCGATCTGGACGGTCACCCGGTGGATTACGCCACCGGCCCCATCGTCTGGGGCCAGACCGGCTCCAATGGTCAGCACGCGTTCTTCCAGCTGCTGCACCAGGGCACACGCTTTGTGCCGATCGACTTCATCGCCTCGCTGGAATCCGATGAGAAAACCCAAGAGCACCACTTTGCCCTGCTCACCAACATGCTGGCCCAGGCCAACGCCTTTATGAATGGCGATCAGAAAGACGGCATGCTGGACTATGCGTCCTGTCCGGGTAACCGTCCCAGCAACATCCTGTTGATGGACCAGCTCAGCCCGCGCAACCTGGGTGCCCTGATCGCCCTGTATGAGCACAAGGTGTTCGTCCAGGGTGCCATCTGGAACATCAACTCCTTCGACCAGTGGGGCGTGCAGCTCGGCAAGCGCCTGGCCACGGAGATCAGCCGCAACATTGAGCTGAAGAGTTCGGAGTACGACCCCTCCACCCAGGGGTTGATGGAGATCGTGCGTCAGAAGATGCAGACTCAGCATAAAGAGAGTAATGCCGGCAACAGCTCTTCATCAGCTGCGGCATCAAAAAAGACAACAAAGGCTGCTAAGGCCTAAGGCTCGATGTCATGAACAAAGTTATCTGTTTTGGCGAAGCATTGATCGATATGCTCTCCAACCGGATCGGTGGTGCCGATCCGGCAGGCCCGGAAACCTTCACCAAGTATCCCGGCGGCGCCCCCGCCAATGTGGCGGTTGCCGTGGGCAAGCTCGGTGGCAACAGTTATTTTGCCGGCAAGGTCGGCCAGGACATGTTCGGCGATTGTGTCCGCGACGCCATGGCCAGCGCCGGCGTGCGCACCGACTACCTGCTGCAGAGCGATGAAGCCAAAACCCCCCTGGCGTTCGTATCCCTGGACCAGCACGGCGAGCGCTCGTTCGAGTTCTACCGCGATAACACCGCCGACCTGCTGTTCCGCGCGCAAGAGTTTGAGGATGACTGGTTTGCAGAACCCGGCGTGTTCCATTTCTGCTCCAACACCCTGACCGAAGCGGGTATCAGGGAAGCGACACTGGCGGGCGTGCGCAAGGCACGCGAGGCGGGCTTTATCGTCAGCTTCGATATCAACCTGCGGCATAATCTCTGGCCGGCCGACTTTGACCCGCTACCCAGCGTCTGGGAAGCGATCGAACAGTGTGACCTGCTCAAGCTCTGCAGCGAAGAGCTCGAGTTTCTCTGTCGTGATCAGGAAGAAGAAGCGGTTATCCAGCGCATCCAGGATGCCGGGGTGTCACTTATTCTGATTACCGATGGCGGCAACCCGCTGCACTACATCGGTAACCATCTGGCAGGAAAACTGCAGCCACCAAGCGCAAAAACCATCGACAGCACCGCCGCTGGCGATGCCTTTACCGGTGGTGTGCTGTACGCGCTCTCAACGCGAAATCTGGGCATCGACCAGCTGAGACAGCTGAATGACGAGGCGATGCTGGAGGAGATACTGAACACCGGCATGCTCTGCGGTGCCTTCGCCGTGACCCGCAAAGGCGCCTTTGACGCGCTGCCTACCCAAGCCGATATCAGCGCATAAAAAAATACCACCCTGCAGATGCGGGGTGGCTGCACTGACATTGGCTTAACTGGATTCTCAGCCCCGTTCAGGGCGGCGCAAACTTTCCCCGTCTTCCAGCTGGAACGGCAGATCGAGCACCCGGTCTGCCACCGGTTTGCCGTTCAGTCGATTCAGCAGCTGCTCGGCGGCGATCCGTCCCATCTCTTCACGCGGCGTCACCACTGTCGCCAGTCGCGGCACAATCACACCGGAGATGTCGTGGCCGTGGAAACCGGCAATACCGATCTGACCGGGGACAGAAATCCCCCGTCGCTGACATTCGAACAGCGCGCCGATCGCCAGGTCATCGTTGGTACAGAACACCCCGTCCAGGTCCGGCCACTCGGCGAGCGCCTGTTCCAGCAACAGGGAACCGCGACTGAAGGACGAGGCTTTTTCTGTCTGCAGGGTAAAAGACTCAAGCCCATGGCTTTTCATGGCCCGCTCGTAGCCCTTAATCTTGAGACGGGTGCGCGCATCCATCCGCGCTGCAAAATAGACGATCTTGCTATGACCGCAGGCGATCATCCGCTCGGTCATGGCAAAGGAGGCGGCCTCGTTATCGAAGCCCACCGCCTGTTCGATGGGCGGCGAGACCGAGTCCATCACCTCCACCACCGGCACACCCGCCGTCTTGATCATTCGACGCACGCGCTCGGTGTGGAAACTTTCCGACAGGATCAGACCGTCCACGTTGTAACCGAGCAGAGTAGCGATGCGCGCCTCTTCCGCGTCCTGGCTGTAGCCGTAGTGGGCCAGCATGGTCTGGTAGCCGGCGGGCTCGGTCACCGATTCCACGCCCCGTATCATTTCGGCGAACACCTGGTTGGTCAGGGACGGCACCAGCAGACCAATCGCATGGCTTTTTGCACTGGAGAGAATGTCTGGCACCTTGTTGGGGATGTACCCCAGCTCATCCAGTGCCTGCTGGATTTTCTCGCGCAGCGCTTCAGACACCTGCTCCGGTTTCTTCAGGTAGCGGCTGACCGTCATCTTGGTCACCCCTACCCGGTCCGCCACATCCTGAAGCGTGGGCCGTTTACGTTTTTCTGACATGCTCAAACCTGGCTACATTGTTACGCGTAACATCATACCGGTTAGCCTGCTGCGGAACAAAGCGACCCGCTCCAGACTAACCGGAGGCTTCGGCTTTTTTCCGCAGCGCGACGAGTATCGCTTCAACCACCGCCTCGCACGGCTGATCGATGCAGACCTGAACCGCCTCATCGGCGCCGGGCTCGATCAACTCGCTGAACTGGCTCTCCAGCATCCCGCGGCCGTTGAAATAGTGCCCCTCGCGCTGGCTGTGACGCTGCCAGATGGTGTCGATATCCCCTTTCAGATAGATAAACACCGCATCATTGCCCTGGCGCAGGGTCTGCCGGTAAGCGGGCTTCAGGCTGGAACAGGCCAGCACCGCGCTAGGCTCGTCACAAAGCAGCTTGTTTAATGTGGCGAGCCATCCGGCCCGGTCATCATCATTCAGCGGCTGACCGCTGCGCATCTTGGCCACGTTCTCGGGTGGGTGGTAATCATCGCCATCAAAAAACTTCAGACCCAGCTTTTCAGCCAGCATCTGGCCGATGGACGACTTGCCGCAGCCGGAGACGCCCATGACTACATATCTCTTCGTCATAACGGTTCTCCTACTGCCACCAGAGCGCAAGCTGCGGGAAGGCAACTACCAACGCCAGTGCGATAATCTGCAGAAAGATGAAAGGCACCAGTGCGGAGAAAATCTCACCCAGACTGATATCCTTCGGCGCTACCGACTTGAGATAGAAGGCAGCAGGACCGAACGGCGGCGACAGGAAGGAGACCTGCATGTTCAGACAGAACACCACGCCGAACCAGATCGGGTCGAGACCCAGGTTGGTGATGATCGGCACGAAGATCGGCATGGTCAGCAGCGCCACGCCCACCCAGTCCAGGAACATGCCCAGCACCAGCAGGATCGCCATCATGATCAGCACCGTGGTCATGACATGACCGTCGCTCAGCGACAGGATCACGGACTCGACGAAGTCGATACCACCCATCAGGTTGTAAACCCCGACCAGCGCACTGGCACCGATACCGATCCAGATGATCATGCCGCAGGTCTGCATGGTTGAACGGGCACTTTCCCAGAGCATGCGGCCATTCAGTTCGCCACGGATCAGCGCACTGATCATGATGCCGACCACGCCCAGCGCCGACGCCTCGGTGACGGACGCAACACCGGTGTAGATACTGCCCAGTACCACCGCCACGGTCAGACCCGGGAACAGCAGCGCCTTGAAATAGTTGATATCGCGGGCGTCATCGGCGGCAAGTTCTTCAGCCGAGGGCAGAGGCGCCAGCGACGGGTTGAGATAGCTGCGGATCAGCACATAGGCGACATAGAAACTGGCCAGGATAGCCGCTGGCAGGAAGGCTGCCTTGAACAGGTCACCAATGGAGACGCTTGCGGTCATACCGTAGATGATCAGCACGATACTCGGCGGCATCATGGTACCCAGCGCACCACCGGCACAGGTGGTACCAATCGCCAGTTTGCGGTTGTAGCCAAGACGCAGCATCTGCGGCAGTGCCAGGATACCGAGCAGCACGGTTTCGCCACCGATGACGCCGGACATGGACGCCAGGATCACGGCAACGATCAGCGTCTGCACCGCCACCCCACCGCGCAACTTGCGCGCCACACGTTTCATCGCATCGAACAGATCCACGGCGATACCGGAGCGATCCAGCAGCGCGGCCATCAACACGAACATCGGTACCGCGAGGAACACGTAGCTGTCGACAAAGCTGTACATGCGACTGGTGATCAGCGGCATCGCATCGACACCGAACCAGCCGATGGTGAATATCAGGGCCACAAGGCCTGTGACAAACGCCAGCTGCATGCCGGTGAGCAGCAGCAGGATCAGCAGCGCCAGCATCAGCAGGCTGCCATAGCCGATCCCGATTACGGATAGATCAAACATTATCGCTACCTCCGCGCTTCAACCGACGCAGGTTGCGGATATCGGCCAACAGGTGCAGGAAAAACTGAACAAACATGACGCAGACCACCACTAAAATGACGCCTTTCAGCAGCGCCGGGAACGGCGGATTCCAGGCGGAGCCGGAGGTTTCAAGGCGCATACCGCCCCAGGGCGCGAGCCAGGAGTTGGTGACCATCATCCAGGAGCCGTAGGCGAGCATGGCAGCAAACGCCATTCCGGCCAGGGAGTGGAAGATATCCAGGCAGAGTCGCACCCGGGTGGATACCACGTCATAGATCAGCACGACACGCACGTGCTTGTTATTGGCCAGCGCATAGGCACCGCCGATAACGAACAGGGAGCCGCCGGTAAACGCCGCGGTTTCATGCACCCAGATGGTCGGTGCGTTGAACACGTAGCGCATCAGTACTTCGTAGAACGAAATTACGACGGTGACGATGAACAGCAGGCTGAGCAGGTTGCCGACCTTGAGGATGCAACGATCCAGCAGGGTGCGCCCGTGCTGCTCCACCTCCCGAGTCTCGGCCTCGTGAAGTTTGTCAGCAGGTTTCATAACAATGTCCAGGATGGGCGGCGGTGCAGGACGCCCCGCCGCAAGCTAGGGTTCAGGAAGGATCAGAGCAGACCGTTGACTTCCAGGTAGCCGGTGACCGACTCGTAGACTTTCTTGGCGTTGGGTGATTCGTTGGACATCTCTTGCCACTGGCCGCGCGCGATTTCACGGAACTTCTTGCGCTCTTCGGCTGACCAGTCGTGGATAGTGATCTCAGGATTCGCCTGCGCTTCCTTCACCGCCTTCTGGTCGGCGATACGCAGCTGCGTAGTAATATCCTTGGCGAAATCGCGCACCGATACGGTCAGGATCTGCTGAATATCTTCCGGCAGCTGATCCCACTTTTTCTGGCTCACGGATACATCGATCAGCGGCAGTGAGTGGAAACCGGGCTGCACGGGATGCTGTGCGATATCGTTCATGCCCGCCTTCTGGTTGGTGGAGAACACGGTGTAGTCAGCCGCGTCGATAACGCCCTTGCTAAGCGCGGTGAACACTTCGGAGCCCGGCAGGTTAACCGGTGCAGCGCCGGCTGCAGCGAACACCTTCTGCACCAGACCTTCCGGCGCACGCAGTTTCAGACCTTTAAGATCATCCACGCCATCCACCGGCACCTTGGAAACAAAGGACTCCACACCGGTGGTGGATGCGCCGACGAACTTAACACCGTAGGGTGCGTACAGCTCGGTCATCAGCTCGTTGCCGCCACCGTAGTTCATGTACTGCAGCAGCTGGCGGGTATCGGACCAGGCACCGACGGTGTTGCCGATCAGACCGAAGGCGGGATCCTGACCGGAGAAATAACCGGTTGCGGTCAGCTGACCATCGAGAATACCCATCTTGATCGCGCCGAGGGTTTCGGTGTGCTTGACCACACTGCCCACCGGCAGCAGTTTGATCTCCAGGCGGCCGCCAGTCATCGCCTCAACGCGATCGGCCCACTCCTGCTGAACCTGGAAGTTCTTGTCACCGGACGGATCGGACGACTGTATTTTGAAGGTGTAATCAGCAGCAAAGGCAGATACGGAGATCAGGCTGGAAAGAGCTGTTGTGATGAGCGTTTTTGAGAAATTCATTGGATTGTTCCTGACTTTTTTATTGTCGAATTTCACCTGGCAACCTGTGACACAGTCGTTCTTTAAGCTGCGTTGTTACCGGTAACAAAACAAACTTTACCGGTAACATTCGTTCTTTTCAACAAAACGTTGATTAATTTTTAACTATCGAAAGGACTGTGTCAGATAGAAAGAACAGATAACGGGATACCAGCATCTGCCACCTGTTACTCCCCAGGTCCTGAAAGACCACCCCGGAGGATAATCAGCGCCAGCATCGAGGTGGAACAATCACAACGCGAAGGAGAAAAAACAAACGCCGCTCCCACATAAATGCGGGAGCGGCGCCAGTGAGGTGTCCAATCAGCGGGGGTCGCCAGGTCCGGTCAGGGCGCCCAGCAGATCGCTACCGGGGTTTGGCTTTGGCGCAACACGGAGCGGATCGGCATCGCCTCGACGGCCCCCTGCTCCAGCGCCTGCTGCAGCACCGGCAGCTTGGATTCGCCGCACAGATGGACATAGATGGCATGGCTCGCGAGCAGCCGCGGCAAGGTCAACGTCATGCGCGGCCAGGGTGCCACCGGCGGCGTAACCGCCGCACAGGCAACAGCGGGCAGGGGCTCAAGTGCCCGGCCCAACTCCTCGGCGTCGGGGAAAAACGAAGCGGTATGGCCATCCTCGCCCATACCGAGAATCACCGCATCGATTTTCTCCGGCAAGACCGCCAGTTCACGCTCCAGCTCCGCCTGGCCGGCGACCGGCGTCTCGGCACCGTTGTAGAGCGGCAGAAAACGCGCTGCGGCGGCTTGATTCTGCAGCAGATGAGTACGCACACTGCGCTCATTGGAATCGTCGTGCTGATTATCGACCCAACGCTCATCCGCCAGCGTGACAATCACCTTCGACCAATCAAGCGGTTGCTGCGACAGACGCTGAAACAGCGCCGCCGGCGTGCGCCCACCGGAGACAACCAGCACCGCCTCGCCCCTGGCCTCCAGTCCTTCGCTCAGTCGTTCGACGATGCGCTCGCACAGAAACTGCTCCAGAGCCTCGCGGCTGTCATAGGACTCAAGCGCCACCAGCGGATTCAGTTCGGAATGTAGATTCAGTTCATTCATGCCAGGATTTCCCGTCTCGTTCTATCAGAGCGATGGAGCCGATTGGCCCCCAGCTACCGGCGGAATAGGGCCGCACTTCGTCGCCAATATCGGCCCAGGCGTCGATCAGCGCATCACACCAGCGCCAGGAGGCTTCCACCTCGTCGCGGCGCACGAACAGTGACTGGTTCCCCCGCATCGCCTCAAGCATCAAACGCTCATAAGCGTCCGGCGTGCGATGTCCCTCTTCACCTTCGGAGAAGTTCAGGGTCAGACCGCGGCTCTGCAGCGCCATCCCCTTATCCAGGCTCTGCTCCTTGGTCACCACCTGCAGGCGGATCCCCTCGTCCGGTTGCAGACGGATGATCAGCTTGTTGGTGACCACGCTTTTCTGCTTCGGATCGAAGATATAGTGCGGCTGATTCTTGTAGACGATGACGATCTCCGACATCTTGGTCGGCATCCGCTTGCCGGTGCGCAGGTAAAACGGTACGCCGGCCCAACGCCAGTTGTCGATACTCGCGCGCAGGGCAACAAAGGTTTCGGTGTTGCTGTGCCCCTTGCTGCCCTCTTCTTCCTGGTAGCCCGGGCAGGAGACGCCGTTAACAGCGCCGGCGGTATACTGACCACGCACCGCCCGCCGCGCGACGTTATCGGCGGTGATCGGCCGCAACGCCCGCAGCACCTTGAGTTTTTCATCGCGGATGCCGTCCGCAGTCAGCTGGCTCGGCGGATCCATCGCCACCATGCAGAGCAGCTGCAGCAGGTGGTTCTGCACCATGTCACGCATCTGCCCCACCTGGTCGTAATAACCCCAGCGGCCTTCGATACCCACGGTCTCGGCCACGGTAATCTGCACGTGATCGATATAGTTCTGGTTCCACTGGGAACCAAACAGGTTGTTGGCAAAGCGCAGGGCAATCAGGTTCTGCACCGTTTCCTTACCCAGGTAGTGGTCGATGCGATAGACCTGCTCCTCGGTAAAGTACTGGCTCACCGTATCGTTGATTTCGATGGAGCTTTCCAGATCGTGACCGATCGGCTTCTCCAGGATAATCCGGGTACTTGGCTGCACCGCGCCGGACAGGTAAAGATTCTTGCAGATATCACCAAAGATCGCGGGGGGCGTTGCCAGGTAGTTGACCATCGTGCGGCCGGAGTCCTTCACCGCCTCGGCGATCGCGGCAAAGTCCTCCGCCACCGACATATCAACCTTCAGATAGCGCAACCTGTCTCTGAACGTCCCCCATACCGCTTCATCATATTCACGGGGCTTCACGAATCGTTTAAGCGCGTCATGCACCGACTCAATGAACTCGTCCTGAGAACACTCCGTGCGGGCCACGCCGTAAAGCACCGTATCGGCATGCAGCAGGTCGGCTTTGTGCAGCTGATAGAGCGACGGAAACAATTTGCGCATCGCCAGGTCGCCACGGGCACCAAAAAGCACAAAATCACAGGCATGGCCGTTCAGCATGGCACTCATTTTTTAACGACTCCTATTGGTCAGTCGAACTGACGATCCGGCGCTCCCCCAAAGGTAGACAGCTAGCCGGACCGTTTCTGGTAAAAAAAACCGCCTCAGGCAGGCGGTGTAAAAACGCTATGGAAGCGTGCGAACAAAAGCTGGCCGTGAACACCACAGGGGTGTCGCTAACGCTTCGATGGAGTTCACGGCAGTTGGCATAGACTCAGCCGATCAGGGCAACCGCCTCGCTTGCCAGACCGGTAATGCCCTCCCAGTCCTTGGCGTCGATAAGATCGGAAGGCACAACCCAGGAGCCTCCGACGCAGCTCACGTTGGGCAGCTTCAGGTAATCCAGGTAGTTTTTCGGCCCGATTCCGCCGGTGGGGCAGAAACGCACATCCGGGAAAGGCCCGGCGAACGATTTAAGCGCTGCGGTGCCGCCGCTAGCCTCGGCCGGGAAGAACTTGAACGCGCTGTAGCCCGCCTCCAGACCGCTCATCAGCTCGGACACGGTGCTGATGGCCGGCAGGTAGGGAAGCTCCCACTCCATGCCCGCCTTGAGCAGCGCCGCCGTGGCGCCGGGGCTGATCGCAAAGGTACCACCGGCCTGCTGTACCAGCGCCAGCTCCTCTACCCGGGTGACGGTGCCGGCACCGACGATCACATCATCCACTTCAGCGGCGATGGCACGGATCGCATCCAGCGCCGCCGGAGTGCGCAGAGTGACTTCCAGTACACGCAGTCCACCTGCCTTGAGCGCTTTGGCCAGGGGAACCGCATCCTCCACCCGTTCAATCACCAGCACAGGCATGATCGGGGAGGTGTTCAGCACCGCATCAACTTGAGTTGTCATCGATAGTTCTCCAGGCCGCGTCAAAGCGCAGATTTGGTTTCGTTTGCAAACAGGAAGCTCGCACCTTCTTCGGCGCCGGATACCAGCTGCCGCATACCGCCAAAGAGTTCGCGTCCCATACCGAAGTGGCTGCCGCTCAGGTCAGCGTCCGCCGGCTCCCGTGCGGCCAGATCCAGAGCATCGACCAGCAGGTTAAGCTCGCCGGTTTCGGCATCCAGTCTGAGCATGTCGCCATCGCGAACCTTGGCGATCAGGCCACCCTTGGTCGCTTCCGGCGTCAGATGAATCGCCGCGGGCACCTTGCCCGATGCGCCTGACATACGGCCATCGGTCACCAGGGCCACTTTGAAGCCACGATCCTGCAGCGTACCGAGGTAGGGCGTCAGCTTGTGCAGTTCCGGCATACCGATCGCAGACGGTCCCTGGAAGCGGACAACCACGATGCAGTCCCGATCCAGCTCGCCCTTCTCAAACATCGGCTTCAGCTCATCCTGATCGTGCAGCACCACCGCCGGTGCCTCAACGATGCGGTGCTCCGGCTTGACCGCCGAGACCTTGATCACACCGCGTCCCAGGTTGCCCTGCATCAGGCGCAGTCCACCATTGGCAGAGAACGGCTCACTGACGGACGCTACCACCGAGGTATCCAGAGACTGGGTCGGACCATCGCGCCAGGCCAGCTTGCCATCCTCCAGGTACGGCTCGCGGGTGTACTGATCCAGCCCCTCGCCAACGATAGTGGTGACATCTTCATTCAGCAGGCCGGCACTGAGCAGTTCGCGGAACAGCAGCGCCATGCCGCCAGCGGCGTGGAAATGGTTGATATCGGCCGTACCATTCGGGTAGATCCGGGTCAGCAGCGGCACCGCTTCGGACAGGTCGGCGAAATCATCCCAATTAACGATGACGCCGGCCTGACGCGCGATGGCGATGATGTGCATGGTGTGGTTGGTGGAACCACCGGTGGCCAGCAGTGCGACTATGCCGTTGACGATCGATTTTTCATCGATCACGTCACAGAGCGGACGGTAGTTCGGCCCCAGCTCGGTGATCCGGCAGGCCTGCTCGGCGGCGGCACGGGTCAGCGCTTCGCGCAGCGGCGTATTCGGATTGACGAAAGAGGATCCCGGCAGATGCACGCCCATCGCTTCCATCAACAGCTGGTTCGAATTGGCGGTGCCGTAGAAGGTGCAGGTACCGGGACCATGGTAGGAATCGGATTCACACTGCAGCAGCTCCTCGCGACCGACCTTGCCTTCGGCATAAAGCTGGCGGATGCGGGATTTCTCGCTATTCGACAGCCCGGTAGTCATGGGACCTGCCGGCACAAAGATCACCGGCAGATGACCAAAGGCCAGCGCGCCGATCATCAGCCCGGGGACGATCTTGTCACAAACGCCCAGACAGAGCGCCGCGTCGAACATGTTGTGAGACAACCCCACCGCCGCCGCCATCGCGATGGTATCGCGACTGAACAGGCTCAACTCCATGCCCGGCTGGCCCTGGGTCACGCCATCACACATGGCCGGGACGCCACCGGCGAACTGGGCCACACAGCCCATCGCCGAGACTGCATCCTTGATCTGCGCGGGGAACTCCTCGAACGGCTGATGGGCCGAGAGCATATCGTTATAGGCAGAGATGATGCCCACATTCGCCTGATCCATCTTTTTCAGGCGGCCTTTATCCTCACCACCGCAGGCCGCAAAGCCGTGAGCCAGGTTGCCACAGGAGAGCACCGAACGATGCGGTTTGTTTTCCCGTGCCTGAGCCATTCGCGCCAGGTAGTCGGCCCGGCTGTCACGACTGCGCTCGATGATACGTTGAGTAACGGCTGCAACTGTAGAGTTCATAAGATAGGTCGAGCCCCGCTTCGATGTAATATAATTACGTAGTATAACCACATAAAACGGTATTTCAACCGGTATATACCCGGTTTATTTTGTTTTTATTACGTATCAAAGCTACCGTTTTTTTGCAGTGCGAAGTTAAAAGATGGCTCAGAACACGCCATCTGTCATCAACGGCGACGCGATTGGGCAGGTCCGGTCAGCTTCAGACCGGGCGGACTGGAAGTCGCATGACGGCTAGACGACCTTGGGAGGGAAAGCTGAAAGAGAAGTGCTGGGGCAAGAAAAAAGCGGCGCGCCAGTGCAGGGGGGCAACGCCGCTGAAAAAAGCGCATCCGAAGATGCGCCGGGCTGGGTAAACGTTTGCAGATCCGGGTACACAATCCCCCTTCGATCTGTACCAGGACCGGGAGCCGCACCTTTCCATGGGGACCCCCGGCCAACGAACACTGCATCCGAATACCCAGCCCGGAACCTGAGGGCTAAGGGCTGTGATCACACACTGAATAGACAGCAGGTGATCAGACGCTAAACCTGTTTATGTTTGCTGACCGCGCCTCCTTGGCGGCCTGGTCCATCTATTCTTCGGCGGACAGTTCCATTTCCGGCGGGAGATCCAGGGACTCCAGCGCACCGGATTCGAACGGGTCGATTTCTCCGCATCTGTCTGCATCAAGACGACTCCACAACTGGTTTAACCGGGAATCCGGGCTGATCTCGTCCGCCGTAAACGCGCCCTAATGGTTGCGGTCGAAAGATTCGAAACCCGCGGTTCCGCCGGCAAGCGCAACCGAGGCGGACAGACAAGCTGGGTCCCAGAATGTGAATCACTCGCGGCCGGGTCCTACTGACTCCTCAACGCAGATCGCAACGACGGACCTGAATACTTCAAAATACTTACCCATGCTGGATAGCACACTTCATGCCAAAAACATTTATCCATTTTATTTCAACAATTTAAAATCAAACCCGCCATTCCAGACGCAACCGGCAACACCAGACTGTCACCTGCAGGCGACTCCTTTCGAGGCAAAATATCTAAGTATCTGAATTTAAATGACTTACCCTGTCGCCCAGAGGCGACATGCCACTTTTCGGCTGAAAACCGGCGCTGAACTGCCCTGTTTTCCCGGCGTCTCAAGTAAGCTAGGCAGGCGATACCTGGCTGCATCCTCATCGAGACAGCCAGGATGCTCACAACCGAACACACCGGCTCAACAGAAGACAGCTCACTTATGCAGCTAAAGCCCCTATCCCTTCCGTCCTTTCCCGGCCTGCTTATCGCCGGCTTTATTCTCGTGGTACTGCCTCTGCTGGGCGGTATTCTTGGCATGACCTACGCCTTGGAGAAAATGGCGTTCGAGGGACGTCGCTCGGTCACGATCAGCGCCGAGATCACCCTGGCCAGCCGCCAGCTGGGGGAAGCCGAAATCACCCTGAAACGCGCAGCCGGCCAATATCTCGTGCTTGGAGACCCGGCGCTGAAAGAGCGCCTGGAGCGCGCCCATGCCCGCTTCGTCCAGGTACTCAACAGGCTTGAGTCCCTGCCGCTGGATATTGCCCAGGCCCATCAGATTGCCGCACTGGCCCGCACGGAATCAGCGCTTTACCGGCGCCTTTCCGAAGCTTCAGCCGATGCCGGTTTTGATACCTACAGCGAGGATTTCGAGCACCTGAGCCTGGCCACCCAAAGCTTGAACGAGGGCACCACCGGCTATATACGGGAACAGCTCGTCACCGGCATGAACCAGACTGCCGAGCGAATCCAGGGCGGCATGATCTACCTGGCGGGCGCCATGGTCCTGCTGTCACTGCTGTTAGCCGGCGTGTTTGCCTGGCTGCTCGGCAGACCGGTCAAGCAGCTGTCATCCGCCATCCGCCAGCTGGGACAGAACGATCTCGGTAGCGAGATCAGTATTCACGGCCCCCGCGATCTGGAACGCCTGGGCGATCAGCTCAACTGGCTGCGCCAGCGTCTGCAGGCGCTGGAGGAGAAAAAACTCAACTTCTTCCGCGAGGTCTCCCATGAGCTGAAAACTCCGCTGACCAACATGCTGGAGGCGGTTTCACTGCTGCGCGACCAGGTCACCGGTCCCCTAACCGAGGAGCAGAGCGATATTGTCGAAATCATGCATGGCAGCGCCTCAGACCTGCGTCTGCGGATCGAAGACCTGTTACGCTACAACGAAGCCACCTCGGAGCCCGAGCTCAAGCCGGAATGGTTCGAGCTGGGTCCACTGATCAGCGAGGTTAAAAAGCGCTTCGACCTGACCCTGCGTAACCATTCGCTGAACTGGTCGGAGCAGCTGGACCCGATCCGTCTGCACGCCGACCGTGGCCGTCTCAGCGTGGTGCTGGAAAACCTGACCAGCAATGCGATTCGATTCAGCCCGGAACAGGGTACCGTCCAGATCGATGCCCGGGCCGAAGATCAACAGATCAGTATTCGCATCAGCGATCAGGGGCCCGGTATACCCGCATCGCAAAGAGAGATGCTGTTTCAGCCGTTTTTCAAGGGAACCCGGCAACCCCAGGGCACTCTTAAAGGCAGTGGTTTGGGACTGGCCATCGCCAGTGCCCATATCCAGCTGATGGGCGGCAGCCTGGCTGTCGTGCCCACCTCCGGCCCCGGCGCCTGTTTTGAAATCAGATTACCAAGGAACAAGGAGACTCCCCCGCGTGGTTAGGAGGAAATACGCACTGCCGCTTGTCATCGCCTTACTGCTGGGCGGCTGCGCATCACAGGACAAAAGTCAGAGTCTGGCGTCGATTGCCGGTGCCTTTAACTTCTCGGGCCAGCCATTAACAGCGTCGATGCTCGCCTGCCTGGCATCCCAGGAGCGTCTCTCCGGTGCGCAGCGCCGGCAGCAGATGGCCGCCTCGACCTCGGCCAATCCCGCATCGGCGGAGCAGCGTTTCAGCCAGGCCTGCCTGCTCGGCCACGCCCAGGCATCCGATGCCGAGCTTGCCCAGGCCGCACAGAGACTCAAGGTGCTGCTCGCCGACCCCGATTTCGCCGAGCCCGAGCAGCAGCAGCTGATCGCCATCTACCAGCGCAAGCTGGAGTTGATGCAGGCGCTGCGAAATCAGGTGCGTGAAACGCGGGCGTACCGTCAGAAGATTGAAGAGCTCAAAGGACTGGAAGAGGCACTGGAGCCCGCCTCTCCGAGCCTGGGAACAACCACTCCGGAGAATGGCCTGTGACTGACAGACACCCCAGAGTCCTGCTGGTGGATGACGATGCCGGGCTGTTGAAACTGCTGTCGATCCGGCTGCGCGCGGCCGGTTTCAAGGTGGACAGCGCCTCGAGCGCGGAGCAGGCCCTGGCGCACCTGGCGGTCTCCCGACCCGCCGTTGTGGTGACCGACCTGCGCATGGACGGCATGAGCGGAATGGAACTGTTCGACCGCATCCACAGCGATGACCCGGCGCTGCCGGTGATCCTGCTGACAGCTCACGGCACCATCCCCGATGCGGTAGACGCCACTCAGCGCGGCCTGTTCGGCTACCTGACCAAACCCTTTGATGATGGCGCCCTGCTGGAGCTGCTGCAGAAGGCTGTGGCCGCCTCCGGCTCCACAAACGGCAGTCCGCGGGAACAGGACGCTCCCTGGCGTGCCGAGATTGTCACCGCAAGCCCGAGCATGGAGGCCCTGTTGGCCGATGCGCAACTGGTCGCGGCCAGCGAAGCCAGCGTACTGATCCAGGGGGCCTCGGGCAGCGGCAAGGAGGTGCTGGCACGGGCGCTGCACAAGGCCAGTCCGCGAAACAACAAGCCGCTGGTAGCGATCAACTGCGCGGCGATCCCCGAGCAGCTGCTCGAATCCGAGCTTTTCGGGCACGCTAAGGGCGCGTTTACCGGCGCAACCAGCGCCCACAAGGGCCTGTTCCAGTCCGGCTCGGGAGGTACTGTTTTTCTTGATGAGATCGGCGACATGCCCCTCGCCCTGCAGGCCAAGCTGCTGCGCGTTCTGCAGGACCGCGAGATCCGCCCCGTCGGCTCCAGCCAGGCGATCCCGGTGGATGTCCGTATCGTCTCGGCCACCCACCGTAATCTCGAGCAGGCGATCGCTGACGGTGAGTTTCGTGAAGATCTCTACTACCGCTTGAACGTAGTCACGCTCACCCTGCCGCCGCTGCAGCAGCGCCGCGAGGATATCCCGCTGCTGGCACGTCATTTTCTGACTCAGCTGCGGGAAAAACACCCCCACAGGGCCAACGACTTCACCCCGGAGGCGATGGAGCGCCTGGTCGGTTATGCCTGGCCCGGCAATGTACGCCAGCTGCTGAATGTGGTCGAACAGTGCTGCGTTCTCTGCACCACCGCACTGGTACCCGCCTCACTGGTGGAGCGCGCGCTGAAGGAGAAGACCACGACTATTCGCACCTATGCCGAAGCGAAAGAGGCGTTTGAGCGCGACTACCTGGTGCAGCTGCTGAAGATTACCAATGGACAGGCCGCCCAGGCGGCACGTCTGGCGGGCCGTAACCGCACCGAGTTCTACCGCCTGTTGCAGCGTAACCATCTGTCGCCGGGGATGTTCAGGCAATCGGAGGAGGAAAGCTGATCCGCTGACATTAAAGCAGCGGATCAGAGGGATCAGTTAAAGCTGGTCTCGAAGGCGGAGAACTCGCTGATGGGGTGGGACTCAGGCTGAACCCTGATGTAGCGATCAGTGGTAAACTCCTTGCTCATTTCAAACTGGGAAGCGGTCATATCCGCATGCATCGCGCCCTCACCCCGGCGCAGATTGTCCAGCGGTACCGCATAGCTCGATGCGCCGAATCCCAGAAAGCCACCCCGACTGACAACCGCGTAAATGCGTCCGCTGATACGGTCGCTGACGATCTCCGATACCTTGCCCAGCAGCTTTCCCTCGGCGCCATACAGCTGCTCGCCCTTCAGGTCTTCCGGCGCCTGGTTATAGAGTTCCAGCGCCTCCGGTGCCGCCAGCAGGAAACCCGGGGTCTGCTGCGGATTCTCCGCCAGGTTCGGCATCAGTATTTTCGTACCTGCCGCGGATACTTTCTCAACCCTGACGATCTGAATACCCGGCAGGTTCTGGGTGTTGACGTCTAACCCCTCCCCGGCCCAAACGGGTATCGCCACCGAAGACAGCAGCGCGCCAGCCAGCAACAGGGGATGAAAGACCTTTTTCATGGGAACCTCCTCTTTATTCTGTGTTGCGTCTTCCCGACGGTTAGCCCGGACGCTTTCGCGACTCTTCGTATTCGCTGTTTATCCGCCTCTCCAGCTCTATTTCGCAATAACCGGGCCAGACAGGAGCAAAACAGCCAACGAACGCACAAACAAAGAAAAACCCCAATACATTCATAAGGTTATAAAAATAACCGCAGTTAAACCGGATCAATATCGGATACAGCAGAGAGTCGCCCCTGTCGTCCCCAAACGACGGGCTTACCGATGGACAAATGGGCAGTTAACCCGCAGCAGGTGCTTTCAGCCCCTCGCCAGGTACTATCTCTCGAAAAGAGCTGGCTATTCCTTGATCGAGACCACCCCCTGGGGCAGATTAGTCGTTACAATAGGCGGGGTAAGAATACTGCCACCGGGATCTGTATGGGCCAGACCGGCTGGCGTATCGTTTTTTGACTGATTGGGCAGGTTAACTGATGGGGTCAGCGCCACTATCTGTATGCGAGAAAGAGCGGTTAAAGGCGCTTAACAGCTACCGTATTCTCGAGACAGACACCGAATTCTGTGAACTGACACGGCTTGCCGCCTATCTATGCGGCACGCCGGTGGCGCTTATCAGCTTTATCGATACCGACCGTCTCTGGTTTAAATCCCGCGTCGGCCTGGAGATACTCCAGACACCGCGAAGCAACTCATTCTGCACCCAGACCATCCTGCAGAGCGACGTCCTCGAGATCGAGGATGCCTCAAACGACAGCCGCTGTGCCGATAACCCGCTGGTCAGACACCGGCCCCATATCCGCTTTTATGCCGGCGCACCGCTGATCACCCCCGAGGGACTGGTGATCGGCACGCTTTGCGTCATGTCTCCGACGCCGATGAAAACCACTGCGAAGCAGCGCAAGGCACTCCAGACCCTGGCGCAGCAGGTGATGGCCAGACTGGAGCTGCGCAAAAAAACCGAAGAGTTAAGCCGCTCGGTGCTGAAATCCGAGCAGGAAAACAGTCGCAAGGCACGTTTTCTGGCCAATATGAGCCATGAAATCGGCACTCCGATCGATGGCCTCATGGGCGCACTGCAGCAGCTGGAGTCCGAACTGACCAGCCCGGAGGCACAGCAGAATGTGCGCCACGCTCTGCTGTCGGCCCGCCACCTGACCCAGATCGTCGACGATATACTTGATTACTCCCGCATCGAGAGCAACGACCTGCAGCTGGACATGGCCCCCATGGAGCTGGATAACCTGCTGCGCAAACTGGCGGCTCTGCTCTCTTCCCAGGTGGGCGACAAGCCACTGGATATCTGGTTCGATATCGATCCGGATGTGCCGCAACAGCTTATTGCGGACGAGTTCCGCCTGTCACAGGTACTGCTGAACCTGGGCGAAAACGCGGTCAAGTTTACCGAGCACGGGCGCGTGGTGATCAAGATCCACTGCGAGAAAAAGAGCAAAGGCCAGGTGTCACTCTATTTCGAGGTGATGGATACCGGCATCGGCATATCACCGGATCAGCAGCACCGCGTATTCGAAGCCTTCCGTCAGGCGGATGCATCGATCAGCAAACGCTTTGGCGGTTCCGGCCTGGGACTGGCGATCAGTCGCGAACTGGTTGAGATGATGGGTGGCAAGCTGGCATTCAAAAGTGAATACGGCCTCGGTGCCCGCTTCTACTTCACGCTTCAGCTCAAACGGCCCACACCCGATGCGGTGACCGATCAGACGGCCGAAGAGACCCGGTCACCGGAAGTCCTGTTGCTCAGCAAGTCGGAAGTGAGCAGGCGTATCCTTGCCAATTTCTGCCATACGCTGGGCTGGAGCACCAGCCAGGCGGGCTCGGGCCGCGCGGCACTGAGCCTGTACCAGGAGCGGGAAGAGTCCGACACAGCCCCTGAAATAGACCTGGTGCTGATCGACTCGCCGACCCTGGTAAAAAGCGATCACTGCCTGCTGGAGTATTTTGACTCTCTGCCAAAGACCCAGCGCCCGGTATGTGTATACCTGTCACGCAAGTACCGCTCTTTATCCAGCCTTTCGCTGGAAGAAAACAGCAAAGAGATACAGCTGATAAAACCTCTGGTCCCCTCGATCCTGCAGGATAGGGTCGCACAGGCACTTACCCCGCCGGAGCCCGATGCCGAAGAGGTTCCAACCCTCACCGAGCAGGTGGCCGCTGAGGATCCGCTGGCCGGCGTGCGTCTGCTGCTGGTGGAGGATAACCGCGTCAATGCCACGGTCGCGACACTGCTGCTTGAGACCCAGGGCGCCCAGGTTATCTGGAAACGCAACGGCGAGGAGGCCTACCGCTTCTTCACTGACGACCCGGAGCCTGTGGATATTATCCTGATGGACCTGGATATGCCGGTCATGGATGGCTTCTCTGCCACAGAGAACATCCGCCGTGAGCGCCAGTGGGATAGAATTCCGATCGTCGCCCTGACCATCAATGGCGACGAGGCACTGCGCAACCGCTGCCTGACCACAGGTATGCAGGACTGCCTGGATAAGCCGTTCGACAGTGCCCGACTCACCCACACCATCCTTGGCCAGCTGAAAGGCAGCTCGGAAGGTCCCGGGCACAGCGCGGCGCCGATCTAGTCAGAGCCTGACGTCCATCGACTTGTCGGCGCAGTCTCAGGGGCTTACCTGGAAGCCCCCGCCTCTTACTCCTTTTAAGCAAGCGCCCGTTATATATTTGGCCAGTTATGTATTCGGCCAGTTACATATTGGGATAGTTGGGGCCGCCAGCGCCTTCGGGTACCACCCAGGTGATGTTCTGCGCCGGGTCCTTGATGTCACAGGTTTTACAGTGCACGCAGTTCTGTGAGTTGATCTGGAAGCGCGGGCCTGACTCCTCCTCTATCACCTCGTAGACACCGGCCGGGCAGTAGCGCTGCGCCGGTTCCGCGTAGGTTGGCAGGTTCTGCGCGACCGGGATACTCGCGTCTTTCAGTTTCAGGTGACAGGGCTGATCCTCTTCGTGGTTGGTGTTGGAGATAAACACCGAGGAGAGCTTGTCGAAGCTGAGCTTGCCATCCGGCTTGGGGTAATCGATCTTGGTGCACTGGTCCGCCGGTTTCATCTGGGCATAGTCCGGCTTGTCATCGTGCAGGGTGATCGGCAGTTTGCCACCAAAGATATTCTGGTCGACAAAGTTGAACGCACCGCCAAGGATCGGGCCGAACTTGTGCATCGCCGGGCCAAAGTTACGGGAACGGAACAGCTCGTCGTAGGCCCAGCTGTCTTTGAACTTGGCGCTGAAGCTGCCGAGTTCTTTGCCGCCTTCATCACCGGCCGTGATCGCCTCGAACACCGCTTCGGCCGCCAGCATGCCGGATTTCATCGCGGTATGGGTGCCCTTGATCTTGCTGAAGTTCAGGGTGCCGGCGTTACAGCCGATCAGCAGACCGCCCGGGAAAGTCATTTTCGGCAGGGCGTTGAAACCGCCCTTGGTGATGGCGCGGGCGCCATAGGCCACGCGGTTGCCGCCTTCCAGGTGTTCGGCCAGCACCGGGTGGTGCTTCAGGCGCTGGAACTCGTCGAACGGGCTGAGCCAGGGGTTGGTGTAGTTCAGATCGACGATCAGGCCGACCACCGCCTGGTTGTTCTCCAGGTGGTAGAGGAAGAAACCTCCGGTTGTATCACCTTCAAGCGGCCAACCTGAGCCATGCACCACCAGACCCGGCTGGTGCTTGGCGGGATCGATATCCCAGAGTTCCTTGATACCGATACCGTAATGCTGGGCATCGGCTTCGTTATCGAGCTTGAATTGCTCGATCAGCTGCTTGCCGAGATGACCACGGCAGCCTTCGGCAAACAGGGTGTACTTGGCGTGCAGCTCCATCCCTTCCATGTAGTTCGGGCCCTGCTCGCCTTCAGCAGTAATGCCCATATCGCCGGTGGCGATACCCTTCACGGAACCATCGTCGTTAAACAGGATTTCAGCGGCGGCAAAGCCGGGAAAAATTTCCACGCCCAGGCCTTCCGCCTGTTCCGCCAGCCAGCGGCAGACATTACCGAGGCTGACCACGTAATTGTTAAGGCCATGCCCGGTGTTGTGCATGGTCTTGGGAATCAGTGCGTTGGGCAGTTTTTTCGCTGCCGTATCGCTTTTCAGTAGGTAAAGCTCATCGGAGACCACCGGAGTATTCAGCGGTGCACGACTCTCTTCAGGAGCGTCCTGCCAATCCGGGAAGAGTTCATCCATGGCGCGGGATTCGATGACAGCGCCGGAGAGAATATGGGCACCCACCTCGGAGCCTTTCTCGACGACACAGACGGTAAGCTCCTGTTCCGCTTCCTGAGCCTGCTGCATCAGGCGGCAGGCGGCAGAGAGCCCGGCAGGGCCGGCACCGACGATAACTACATCAAATTCCATGGATTCGCGCATATAAACCTCTTTGTTATTTCCAGCGCACTTTTCGTATCCGGCGCTTCTATTTTTTTGATGCTAGCCTGACGAGCCCCTTCTCACACAAAAGCGGATTAAGGACTCAGAGGGCGGGGTCAAATCCCCTTCAGTGCAGCCGAGCATCGCAGGCTGAAAGCGATGAAGGGACCGGCTGTTTGAGGCGTAGCCGAGTTTCCGGTCCCGCGCTTTCAGCTGAGAAGCACAGGGCAGTCGGCGCAGCCGACCCAACTGCAGGGGCGGCTTGGGATTGTTAAGGGACTTACTTGGTAACGAAAGCCGTACAAGTCCCTTAACTCGCCTGCAGGCGAAACCTGCGTCTCCGGTGGCAACCAGCCATCAGGAGAGACACCGGCACTTTCAGCCAGAGAAGCTTATAGCTTCGCTTCCAGCTCCGGCAGGATCTCAAACAGATCACCTACCAGACCGTAATCGGCCACCTGGAAGATCGGCGCTTCCTCATCCTTGTTGATCGCCACGATCACCTTGGACTCTTTCATGCCGGCCAGGTGCTGGATCGCACCGGAGATACCCACGGCGATGTACAGCTCAGGGGCAACGATCTTGCCGGTCTGACCGACCTGCAGATCGTTGCTGACAAAGCCGGCATCCACCGCGGCACGAGAGGCACCGATGGCGGCGCCGAGCTTGTCGGCCACTTTTTCCAGCAGGGCGAAGTTTTCACCGTTGCCCATACCGCGACCACCAGAGATCACCACGCCTGCGGCCGCCAGATCCGGACGGTCGGATTTGACCATCTCTTCGCTGACAAAGCTGGAGGTACCGGCATCGCAGGCGGTGCCCACGGCTTCAACGCCGGCACTGCCACCTTCGGCGGCGGCCTTGTCGAATGCCGAGGTACGTACGGTGATCACCTTGACCGCGTCCTGGGACTGCACGGTGGCGATAGCGTTACCGGCGTAGATCGGACGCTTGAAGGTATCGGCAGACTCAACGGCGATAATCTCGCTGAGCTGGCCCACGTCGAGCAGGGCAGCGACGCGCGGCATAGTGTCTTTGCTGGTGCTGCTGGCCGCTGCAACGATGTGGCTGTAGCCGGAGGCCAGTTCCACGATCAGGGCGCTGAGGTTTTCCGCCAGGCCTTTCTCGTAAGCGGCGTTATCGGCCAGCAGGACCTTGGATACACCTGCAACCTTGGCGGCTTCATCGGCCACGGCCTGGCAGCCGTTGCCTGCCACCAGAAGGGTAATGTCGCCACCGATCTGACTGGCGGCGGTGACTGCACTCAGGGTCGCCGGGTTGAGTGCGCTGTTGTCGTGTTCAGCAATCAGTAAAATGCTCATCCCAGCCTCCTTAAATGACCTTGGCTTCGTTCTTCAGCTTATCGATCAGCGCATCCACGCTGTCCACCTTGATACCCGCTTCACGCTGGGCCGGTGTTTCCACCTTCAGCTGAGAGATATGCTGCTTGAGCTCGACACCCAGGTCCGCCGGGGTCTTCACATCCAGCGGCTTGCGCTTGGCTTTCATGATGTCCGGCAGCTTGGCGTAGCGCGGCTCGTTGAGGCGCAGGTCGGTGGTGACGATGGCCGGCAGGTCCAGGGAAACGGTACGCAGACCGCCATCCACTTCGCGGGTCACCTGAGCCTTATCGCCGTTGATTTTCACTTCAGAGGCGAAGGTACCCTGGGGACGACCGGTCAGGGCTGCCAGCATCTGGCCCACCTGGTTGTTGTCGGAATCGATGGACTGCTTGCCGAGGATCACAAGGCCCGGCTCTTCCGCTTCAACCACCTTGGCCAGTAGCTTGGCCACGTTCAGCGGCTCGGGCAAGTCATCGGTCTCAACCTGGATGGCACGGTCGGCACCCAGGGCCATGGCGGTACGCAGCTGTTCCTGTACCGCTTTCGGGCCGATGGAAACCACGATGACCTCGGAGGCCACACCGGCCTCTTTCAGGCGGATCGCTTCTTCAACCGCGATCTCGCAGAACGGGTTGAGTGCCATTTTGACGTTGGCCAGATCCACGTCGGAGTTATCGGCCTTGACGCGTACCTTGACGTTGTAGTCGATGACGCGTTTTACGCTAACGAGTATTTTCATTGTTTTAAGCCTCTACCGTTAGAGATTCTGTTCAGGGGCAACCCGGTTCACTTAGAACTGGGACTCCGGTAGTTCCATCACGCTGTCGCTGCCTCCGGTTACGGTCTGCAGCAGCCCCTCCGTCCGGGGCAGAAGATGTTCACAGTAGAACCGCGCGGTCGTCACCTTGGCGCGGAGGAAGTCGCTGTCGCCCTCCCCTGCCGCCAGCTGCTGCTGTGCGCTCTGTGCCATGCGGGACAATACCCAGGCGCCACAAAGGTAACCCATCTGCATCATGAAAGGCACACTGACCGCTCCAGGTGCGCTCGGCGACTGACTGCCCTTATCCAACAGCCAGGCGCAGGCCTGACGGGCATTTTCCAGCCCGGCGCCCAGACGCTCCGCCAGTTCACCGAGACTCGGCTCAGTGCGCAGCTGCTCAACACTCTGTCCGATCTCATCCAGCAGTGCCGTCACGGCAACGCCGTTATTGCGCAGCATCTTGCGGCCCACCAGGTCCAGCGCCTGGATACCGGTGGTGCCTTCGTAGATGGTCAGAATCCGGGCATCGCGATAATGCTGGGCGGCACCACACTCCTCGACAAAGCCCATGCCACCGTGAACCTGAACCCCCAGGTAGGTGACCTCCTGCGCCAGCTCGGTGAGCCAGCCTTTTACAATCGGCGTGAACAGCTCAACCCGCTCCTGATGCCGGGCAGCAGCTGTCTCGTCCTTAGAGGCTGACACCCGGTCCGCTTCCGCAGCGGCCAGCAGCTCCACGCCGCGCATCGCTTCGATGGAAGCACGCATCTGCATCAGCATACGGCGCACGTCCGGGAACTCGATGATCGCGATCTTGCTGCCATCCCTGCGCGTGCCCTGGGTACGCTCGCGGGCATAGGCAACCGCCTGCTGGTAGGAGCGCTCGGAGATCGCCAGTCCCTGAAGGCCCACGGCCTGACGGGCGTGGTTCATCATGGTGAACATGTAGGCCAGCCCCTGATGCGGCTCACCGACGAGGTAACCGATCGCACCGCCGTCATCGCCGAAGCTCATGGTGCAGGTCGGGCTGCCGTGGATACCGAGCTTGTGCTCGATCGATACGCAGCTCACGTCATTGCGTTCACCCGGCTCACCGTTTTCATCCAGCAGGAACTTGGGCACAACGAACAGGGAGATCCCTTTAACACCGGCCGGCGCATCCGGCAGGCGCGCCAGCACGAGATGCACGATGTTATCGGTCATCTGGTGGTCGCCCCAGGTGATGAAGATCTTCTGGCCGGTGATGCGGTAATGCTCACCTTCAGGCACTGCCTTCGACTTGATGGCAGCCAGATCCGAACCGGCATCCGGCTCGGTCAGGTTCATGGTGCCGGTCCACTCGCCGGAAACCAGCTTCGGCAGCCAGGTTGCCTTAAGCTCCTCGCTACCATGGTGATTAATCGCTTCCGCCGCGCCCTGGGTCAGCATCGGGCAGAGACCAAACGCCATGTTGGCGGACTGCCAGATTTCGTTGGCAGCGGTACCCAGCACGTTGGGCAGTCCCTGACCACCGAACGCTTCCGGGAAGGTCAGCGTCGGCCAGGCGCTTTCGACAAATGCCTGGTAAGCCTCGGCAAAGCCCTCGGTCTCACGAACGCCAATTTCATCCAGTGTCGCGCCGTTCTGGTCGCCAACCACGTTCAACGGTGCCCAGATTTCACTACCGAATTTCCCAGCTTCTTCAAGAATCGCTTCCGCCAGCTCGCCATTGATTTCATCGAGACCGGCGGCTTCGCAGAGCGCGTCAAATCCAACCAGTTCACGCAAAACAAACGCGGCATCACGGTAAGGGTGCAGATACTCGGACATTCTGTTTACCTCGTTTTTCAGCGCCGCCTCTGGCGGCAATCGGTGATTCGGATCAGAAGAAACGCTTAGCGCCACGACAATGGGCGCGAAAGCTCTCCGGCAATCGGTACAGGGGACCCTGAGCGCCCCACTTCTCGACTCGGGCGGCAAACTCGTCTGCACCGACGTGGTCGATGTAGCGCAGCGCACCGCCTCTGAATTTCGGGAAACCAAGGCCCAGGATCAGCGCCATGTCGAGCTCGGCGGGCGAGGCCACAACGCCCTCATCCAGGCAGAGGAACGACTCCAGGCACAGCGGGATCATCATGCGATCGACGATCTCCTGGTCGCTCAGCTGAACCTGGCGTTTGACCTGTCCACGGATCAGTTCGAGCACTTCGGTGCTGGCCTGCTTGTTGTGCGGACCCTCGGCGTAGTCGTAGAAACCACGTCCGTTCTTCTGGCCCAGCGCGCCCTGCTCCAGCAGCCGCTCGATGATCGGCTGATTCTCATGCCCCATCCGCTCCGGGTAGCCGGCCTGCAGTACCTGATCCGCGTGCACCATGGTGTCGAGCCCGATCACGTCAGCCAGATAAGCCGGCCCCATGGGCCAACCGAACGCCTCCATCACCCGATCGATACGCTGGAAGTCGACGCCGTCGTGCAGCAGGCGGTTGAATGCGTTGAAGTAGGGGAAGAGCACTCGGTTAACCAGGAAGCCCGGGCAGTCGTTAACGACGATCGGGGTCTTGCCCATTTTGACCGCGCAGTCCACCGCCGTCGCAATGGCAGTTTCACTACTCTGCTCACCGCGAATCACTTCGACCAGCGGCATCATCGGTACCGGGTTGAAGAAGTGCATGCCGCAGAAGTTCTGCGGCCGCGTCAATGCGCCCGCCAGGGCAGAGATCGAAATAGTCGAGGTGTTGGAGGTGAGGATCGCATCCGGCGACAGTTTGGCTTCGGTCTCGGCAAGCACAGCGCGCTTTACCGCCTCGTTCTCAACCACCGCCTCCACCACCAGACCGACACGCTCGAAACCCTCGAACGCCAGTGTAGGCTGGATCAGCCCCAGGCAATCGTTCTTGCCGGCCTGATCCATGCGGCCTCTCTTGATCAGTTTATCCAGCACCTTGCTGGCGGTGCTCATGCCCAGGTCGAGCGACTCCTGGCGGATATCCTTCAGGATCACCGGCGTACCGCTAACAGCCGACTGGTAGGCGATACCGCCGCCCATGATGCCGGCGCCAAGCACCGCGGTTTCTTTAACAGGCACAGCCTTGAGTGCTGCTGCTTTTGACGCCTGTTTGACGCGCTGGCCGTTGATGAACAGGCCAACGAGGCTCTGGGTGCTGGTGGTGGCGCCGAGGCGCAGGAAGCTGTCCCTTTCCGCCGCCAGTGCGGCATCAAAGGTCAGTGACGCATGTCCTGCAACCAGCTCGATAATCTCGCCGGCGGCGGGATAGTTCGGGTTAAGGCTCTTCGCAAAGGTGGATTTCAGGGTCTCGAGATCAGCGCTGGCCACCGGCTGCTGCTTCCTGTCACGCAGCACAGGATAGTTAATTTCGCCGTCGATCATGCGCTTGAGCAGCGCCAGGGAGGCGTCACGCAGCCTATCACTCGGCACCGACTCGTCAGCCAGACCCAGTACCATCGCCTTTTCGGCATTTACCGGTTTGCCACTGATCATCAGTTCCAGGGCTGCTTCGACACCGGCCATGCGGCTTGCGCGCACAGTGCCACCCCAGCCAGGACAGAGGCCCAGGGTCACTTCCGGGAAGCCAACCTTGGCGGATTGGTCGATAACGCGTGCATCGCTGGTCAGCGCCAGTTCCAGACCGCCACCAAGCGCCAGCCCGTTGATGGCAGAGACGGTCGGGAACGGCAGCGCTTCCAGCCGATTGAACAGCTGATGCGCCTGCTCCATCCTGCGCTGAAACAGAGTGGAATCGCCTTCAAACAATGCGGGGAATTCAAACACATCGGCGCCGGCGACAAAGGTGGGTTTGGCACTCCTGATCAGCAGTCCCTGGATACCCGGCTCATTTTCCAGCAGATCACAGACATCGCTCAACTCGCTAAGGAAAGCACTACCGATCGAGTTCACCGAGCTCCCTTTGCGGTCAATCACCAGTTCGACCAGGCCCGGTACTGCATCACTTCGCAATAGCGTTAACGAATCACCGCTGAACATGAAAAACCTCCTCTTCGGGGTAAGCGCGCTTACGCCTCGTTTGTGTCGGGCTAGTTTTCCAACTCAGCGGTCGTTATCCAATGTTCGATGAAGCCGATAATTTAGCATTTTCGGACAGGAGACTTAGAATAGGGACTCAGCATCGATTACTCGCCCCGGAACAGCCCATGAGCTTCGAGAAACAGACCATTTCCATCCACTATGCCAAAGCGGTGGTGTCTGCCGCAGAGCAACGCGGCTACGACAGGCTCCAGCTGCTACGGGAGGCATCGATCAATCCAAATCTGCTGGCATCGGAGGAGATGCGGATCACGCCTGAGCAGCTTGCCCGCCTGATGCAGGCTGCCTGGAGACTGGAGGATGACGAGTTTCTGGGGATGTCACCGGGATGCTGTCGACATGGAATTTTCACATTAATGGCCAAGCAGGCTGTCTATTGCGGCAACCTGCGCGGGGTCTACCGCCACCTCACCCGGTTTTATAACCTGGTGACCGACAGCATCTCGCTGAGCTTTGATATGGAGGATGACCAAGCCAGCCTGAGCATGTCACTCAAGGAGCCTGCCGAGGACAGGGATCATATGCTGGTGGATTTCCTGCTGCTGCTCTGGCACCGATTTCCCGCCTGGCTGGCCGGTCAGCGCCTACCGTTAATCCGGGTGGAGCTGGCCTTTCCCAAACCGCGCCATGCGAAGGAGTATCGCCTGCTTTTTCCCTGCGATATCGAGTATGACTGCGACACCAACCGCCTGATCTTTTCAGCAGAGCTGCTCTCTCTGCCGGTGGTACAAACCCCGGAAACGCTGAGAAAGCACCTGGTCCGCGCGCCTCTGGACTGGTTCAAGCGCCAGAGCTATTACCCCACCTACACCCGCCGCGTGCTCGATGCACTGATGCCTGAAAATGAGTTTCTGAACCTGCAGATCGACGATATTGCCGCCAGCCTCGGTATCAATTCACGCACCCTGCGCCGCAAGCTCAGCGACGAGAACACCTCGTTCCAGGAGATCAAAAGCCTGGCCCGACGTGACACCGCGATCCACCTGCTGTCGCTGCGCCACATCCCCATTGCCGATATCGCCCACCGGCTCGGCTTCACCGAAACGGCGTCATTCTCCCGGGCATTCAAAAGCTGGACCGGCATAACCCCCCAGGGCTTCAAGCAGTAGTGGCGGGACCCTCGGCTACTCCCCCGGCTGCGGGGAGAGTCCTGGTCCGGTATAGATGCTCAAGACGATGCCATAGCGGCAACACCAGCCAACAGGCCAGCACAAAGGGCGCGGTCAGCACCGGCAAACCGCTTTGCTGCAGCCACCCGGTCAGGACAACGCTTAACAGAATCGCGGCGAAAAGCAGTAGCGCGCCCTGCTCGCTCCGCGCCGGAAGCGCCATGGCGACCAGTACCGCGTTATAGGCATAAAGGCCGCTAAAAACCGAGTCCCCGGACGCGCCGATAAGAAAAGCAAAACCGCTGCTGAGCACTATGGCAACAGCTGCACAACAGAGCGCACGGACGGAGGCGATCCCGATACCGACCATAATCAGCAGACATGAGAGCGGCTGATCCAGGAACAGCACCTGTCCGAACCCAAGCAGCAGGTTATCCCACCCTGTGCGGCTAACCTCCACCGCCGGCACAGGTTCTACGCCTACAACCGCAGTCACCAGCCAGACAGTAAGAATAAAGGGTGCCGTGTAGACCGGGCAGCCAAGCCGGTCGATCAGGAGCCTCATCAACAGGGTGCTGAGCGAAGCTGCCAGCCCAAGAATAATCAGCAGTTCAGTGCCAACGGGCCAGTACAGCGTGCAGGCCAGCCCCACCAGAGCGCCGTTATAGCCGTACAGCCCCTGATCGAGATGTTCTCTTTTGGCACCCGACACCGATGCAACAACATAAGCGACAAGGCTCCCGCCAATGGCACCCAGGCACATCGGCACCGAGTTCAGCGCGATCGCGGCGAGAAAAAACAGCCCCGTCAGGACATTTGAATGCAGCATGATCTGGCTGAGTCCGAGCAGAAGTGCGCGGCATAATTGATACTCTGCGGTCACCTGTTAGCTCCCACAAACTTGGCAGAACGCCACATGAATAGGCCAAACGAATAAAAAACAGCGCCAACCGGTGACTACATCCAGAGGGCGCTGGGGAAACTCACACCGGCACGGACTGAAAGGGGAAGCCGGGCCGGCGCTGTCGATCTGATCCGTTCAGAAGTGCCACTTCAGCAGCAGCGAGGGGTTGCGCTCATCAACACCCTTGATACCGAACTTGTTGTTCCAGTGGGCGTATTCAACACCGACATAGACCGGCGCCTTGGCACCGAACAGCTTGCCGGCGTTCCACTTGAGCTGAGAGGTGAAGTTCATCTCCGCGGCATGGTCCGACTCTGCCGTAGACCAGTCGAGGAAACCGTCATAAAGGAATTCGGCACGGCCCAGCTCGAACGGCAGGCCCCAGGTCAGGGTCAGCTGCTGATCGTCTTCTTTATTTTCGTTGTTAACCTGGTAGACGTTGGCGTTGAAGTAACGGAAACCGGGCAGATCCAGGCTGACGCCGACACCACCGAGGTAGTTATCAAACCCCTCGCCGCTCTCCCAGGTACCTGCCAGCAGCAGATCCTTCACGGGTCCAAAGGACAGGTCCCCACCCGTGAGACTTCCCAGGCTCAGACGCGGCGACAGCTCCATGTAGTTTTCGGTGTAGCCGTTGGATGATTTCAGACGGTCGAGGAAGAAGAAGTTATCGCCCCAGCTATGGCCGCTGGCGTGCTCGACGGTTACCACCTGGCGGTCATCGTCGCCCACTTCGTACTCGCTGCCGTTCAGGTAGCTCAGGCTGAACGAGCTCCAGAGCTGCTCGGCAGAAGCCGGCGCGGACAGCATGGCACCGGTCAGAATACAGGCGGCTGTTGTTTTTATTTTCATCGTAGTTTTCATCCTTTGTTTTTATTTTCAGATGCGTTTTTTGAAGAACAGATGAGTTCAGCCCTGCCGGCCCGCTACGGGCCAGCATCGCTGAAAATTTTCTTAGGGAATTGCGTCAGGCTAAGAGTGCGAGGGGCACTCCCATTGCCAACGGCCCGGAGGGCTCATCAGGCAGCCAGTTTCCGCGCCAGGTTCTTCTGGCGCTCGATCAACGCCTTGAGATCAAAGCCGTCGATGGCGCCGTCCGTGACCCGCCACTGTCCGGCCACCATGACCCGATCCGCCTGATGGGCACCGCACAACACCAGCGCCGCCAGTGGATCGCCGGCACCGGCAAAGCGCAGCTCATCCAGCTTGAACAGGGCGATATCCGCCTGCATGCCAACCTTCAGAGCGCCCAGATCGTCGCGACCGAGGCAGCGTGCCGAGCCTTCGGTGGCCCAGGAGAGCACTTTCTGGTGGGTTATTTCAGAGGCGTCGTAGCGCAGTCGACCGAGCAGGAACGCCTGGCGCACCTCCTGAATCATGTTGGAGCCATCGTTGGACGCGGAGCCGTCCACACCCAATCCCACCGGACTGCCGGCACGCTCCAGATCCAGCGTCGGGCAGAGGCCGGAGGCCAGCAGCATGTTGGATGATGGGCAGTGACCGATACCGGTACCGGCCGCACCCAGACGACGGATCTCGTCGTCGTTGAAGTGGATGCCGTGGGCCAGCCAGACCCGGTCGCTGAGCCAGCCAACCTTTTCCAGGTAGTCGAGCGGGCGCAGACCGAACATCTTTTCGCAGAAGGCGGTCTCGTCATGGGTCTCGGCCAGATGGGTGTGCAGGCGCACATCGTGTTTTTCCGCCAGCTTCGCACTGGCTTTCATCAGACTTTCACTGACAGAGAACGGCGAACAGGGTGCCAGCGCTACCCGGCTCATGGCACCGGGTTCGGCCTGATGGTAGCGCGCAATCAACCGCTCGCTGTCGGCCATAATGGCGTCTTCATCCTGCACCGTGCTCTGCGGGGGCAGACCGCCGTCCTCTTCGCCCAGGCTCATGGAGCCGCGCGTCAGGTGCACACGCATGCCCATTTTTTCTGCCTGCGCCATCTGGATATCGATGGCATTTTCCAGCCCCTGCGGAAACAGGTAGTGATGATCGCTCGCCGTGGTGCAACCGGAGAGCAGCAGCTCCGCCAGTGCCACCTGGGTCGACACCTCGACCATCTCCTCGCCGAGTTTCGCCCATACCGGGTAGAGGCTTTTCAGCCAGCTGAACAGGGACTTGTTCAACGCTGCCGGAAAGGCCCGCGTCAGCGTCTGGTAAAAGTGGTGGTGGCTGTTGATCAGCCCCGGCAACATCACGTGTTCACGGGCATCGAACTGTTCATCGACCGACGCGGCCGGCACCTCGCCCGCGGCCAGCGCCTCGACGATGCGCTGCCCTTCTATCACCACACCACCGGCAGATGCCTCATCCAGGGTCGCCAGCGGCGTTTTAATCCAGATACGTCGGGATGCGTTCACTCGGTTACTCCAATTTTTCACTTAGGTTTGATTAGCTGTTTGCCGGGCTGGATACCGCAGAGCTGGAGAGCGTGCGGGAGCTCTCGTGCGCAACGTCGCTTTGTGCCTCGGTCGTTTCCGCAGCTGCTTCCGGCGCTGCATCCAGGTCATGCGGCAGCACAAAGTTGAGAATGATCGCGGACAGCGCACCGATGGTCAGCGGCGAGCCGATAATGTTCTTCAGATCCTGCGGCATGGCGGAGAGCACTTCAGGCACGCCGGCAACCCCCAGTCCCATACCGATGGAGATCGCGCAGATCAGCATATTGCGACGATTCAGACCCGCTTCAGCAATGATCTTGATCCCCGCCATCGCCACGGTACCGAACATGATCAGCGTGGCACCGCCCAGCACCGGCTTGGGCATCTGCTGCAGCACACCGCCGATAATCGGGAACAGACCCAGCAGCGCGAGGATGGCGGCAATGAAGATCGCCACGTGGCGGCTGGCCACGCCGGTCAGCTGAATCACACCGTTGTTCTGGCTGAAGGTGGTCATCGGCAGGCTGTTCAGAGTAGAAGCGATGGCAGAGTTCACGCCGTCAGCCAATACGCCGGCCTTGATGCGCTTGATATAGACGGGACCGTCCACCGGCTGCTTGGAGACCATGCTGTTGGCGGTCAGGTCACCGGTGGTTTCCAGCGCGGTAATCACGTAGATAATCGCAATCGGCAGGAAGGCGGCGAAGTCGAAGCTGAAGCCGTATTTAAACGGCACCGGAATCGCAATCAGGGACAGCTCGCTCAAGCCGCTGAAATCCACCTTGCCGATCGACCAGGCGGCCACGAACCCCAGGGTCAGACCGATGATCACCGCGCTCAGGCGCAGCATATGGATCTGAAAACGGTTGAAAATGACGATGGTGATCAGCACCAGGCCGGCAAGACCCAGGTTGACCGGAGCGCCCATATCCGGGGCGTTAAAGCCGCCTGCGATATCGGTCATCGATACCTTGATCAGGGAGAGACCGATCAGGGTGATGATGGTACCGGTGACCACCGGCGTGATCACCCGGCGCAGCTTATTGATAAAGCGGCTGAGGAAGATCTCGACAAATGCGGCCAGGAAGCAGACTCCGAAGATGGTCGAGAGTATCTCCTCCGGCCCGCCGCCATTGCCTTTGACGATAAAGCCCGCAGCCAGAATGGAGCTGAGAAATGCAAAGCTGGTGCCCTGCACACATAACAGCCCGGAGCCGACCGGTCCGATCTGGCGCGCCTGGATAAAGGTGCCGATACCGGAGACGATCAGCGCCATGCTGACCAGGTAGGGCACTTCACTGCCTAACCCCAGTACGCCGCCGACGATCAGGGTTGGGGTAATGATACCGATAAAGCTCGCCAGCACATGCTGGAGCGCAGCGAACACCGATACCGAGAAGCGTGGTTTGTCATCCAGCCCGAAGACCAGATCGATCGTAGAGTCGTGCTTTGCCATTGTGAAAATACCCTAGTTATTTTTTTTGGTCTTTCTCTCGCCGTATTCAGGCTGAAGCGCCTCCACGGTTGAGCGCTTTCACGGAGGAGCGCTTTCACGACGAGACAGTCACAAGCGTTGCAAGCAGGCTTTCAACCCGCAGGGTTAAAACCTAATCGACCGGCCAGGTATTGTCCACAATTTACACCCATAGTTGTATTCACTATATGAAAGCCGACGCTCCTTCCGGCACACCCCCAAAAAAAGCACTTATTTTTCAATCAATAACAAATTAGCAGGGCCGGTTTGCCCAACACGGGGATGTGGCACAGAAACCGTAAAAGCGAGACGCCTGCTGCGTAAACCTGGGCAAAACCCAGGCATTACCGGCACCAATCGTGTACACAAACCACCATGAAAAAAAGTATACGAAACACACTTCAAGGCACTAAATCAGAACTATTTCCCGCCAGAAATTAAATAAACCTGTGATTTATCCACAGAAAACACCGATGGCATTTTTTTTAATGGCAAACAAAGGCAGATAGCTGACTCAAAGGTCAATTTTAAAGTTGACTCATGAGTCAGCTTTTACTTTAATCGAGCCAAACCCAACGAGCCCCGCAACAACACGGCTCCGCAATAAACATAAGAAAAGGAGGCCCTCCTTGATCAGGTTCTTACTCAACAAAGCGCTGCGGGTCGAAGAACAGCTCGACCCCAATATGACGGTGCTGAACTACCTGCGCACCCAGGCCCGCAAAACCGGCACCAAGGAGGGCTGCGCCTCGGGTGACTGCGGCGCCTGTACCGTTGTGCTGGGCGAGCTGGACGGCGACCGCATCCGCTATAAAAGCGTCAACTCCTGCCTGACCTTCGTCTCCGCCCTGAACGGCAAACAGCTGATCACGGTGGAAGACCTGAAACAGGGAGACCGCCTGCACCCTGCCCAGCAGGCGATGGTGGACTGCCACGGCAGCCAGTGCGGCTTCTGCACACCCGGCATCGTCATGTCGATGTTTGCGCTCGGCAAAAACGTGGGACAGCCGGAGAAAGAGGAGATCCACGAGGCGCTGGCCGGCAATCTCTGCCGCTGCACCGGCTACCGCCCCATAGTCGAGGCCACCGAAAAGATGTACGAAGAGGTCACGCCCGACAGCTTCGATACCGAACAGGCCGCCACTGTCGCCCGCTTGCGCGAGATCCAGCCACAGGCCCAGGTCGAACTGAGCGACGGCAACAAGACTGCCTTCAACCCGGCCTCGCTGTCGGAGCTCGCTAGCCTGCTGGAACAGCACCCGGATGCCCGCCTGGTCGCCGGTGGTACCGATCTGGCGCTGGAGGTTACCCAGTTCCACCGCGAGCTCCCCACACTTATTTACGTCGGCGATATCGCCGAGATGAAACAGGTCCGTGTGCTCGATGAGCAGATCGAACTGGGCGCTGCCGCCCCGCTGACCGACTGCTACCAGGCCCTGAGCCAGGACTATCCCGATTTCGGCGCCCTGCTCCACAGGTTCGCCTCCCTGCAGATCCGCAACCAGGGCACCCTGGGCGGCAATATCGGTAATGCCTCTCCGATTGGTGACTCACCGCCCGCCCTGATTGCGCTGGGTGCAAAGCTTGTCCTGCGCAAGGGCGAGCAGACCCGGACCCTTGATCTGCAGGATTATTTTATCGACTACAAGGTCACCGCCCAGCAGCCGGGCGAGTTTATCGAGAAGGTGATCGTGCCGAGAGCGGCCGCTAACGGCGAGTTCCGCAGCTACAAGATCTCCAAGCGGATCGATGACGACATCTCCGCGGTGCTCGGCTGCTTCAACCTCGTGATCCGGGAGGGCCGCGTCGAATCGGCAAAGATCGCTTTCGGCGGCATGGCTGCCATTCCGAAGCGCGCCAGCCTGTGCGAACAGGCGCTGACCGGCTCTGCATGGAATCGCGACACCATCGACAAGGCCAGGCAGGCACTGGCGCTGGACTTCGCGCCGATCTCCGATTTCCGCGCCTCGCGCGAGTACCGGCAGATGACCGCCGTCAACCTGCTGACCCGGTACTTTGTCGAGCTTGAATCCCCAGAACTGGAAACACGGGTGACCGCATATGTCTAATCACAACAAGAACAAAAAAACCTACGCCGAAATGCTGGAGCTGACCAAGCAGAGCCTGGTCACCGGCGTGGGCCGCAGCGTCAAACATGAAAGCGCGGCCAAGCAGGTCAGCGGCGAAGCGATCTACGTCGACGACCGCCTGGAGTTTCCCAACCAGCTGCACGTTTACGCCCGTATGTCGGAGAAGGCGCACGCCCGCATCACCAAATTGGATGTGAGCCCCTGCTACAACTTCCCCGGTGTTGCCATCGCCATCACCGCCCGGGATGTGCCGGGCCAGCTCGATATCGGCGCCGTGGCGCCGGGTGATCCGCTGCTGGCAGACGGCGTTGTCGAGTACTTCGGCCAGCCGGTACTGGCGGTGGCCGCCAACGATCTGGAAACCGCCCGCAAGGCGGCCATGGCGGCCATCGTCGAGTACGAAGAGCTCGAACCGGTGCTCTCTGTCGAGCAGGCGCTGGAGCAGGAAAGGTTCGTCACCGAACCGCACACCCATAAGCGCGGCGATTCCACGACTGCCCTGGCATCGGCCAAGCACCGCACTTCGGCCAGTGTGCATATCGGCGGCCAGGAGCATTTCTACCTGGAGACCCAGATCTCCTCGGTGGTGCCCACCGAAGATGGCGGCATGATCGTGTTTACCTCCAGCCAGAACCCCACCGAGATCCAGAAGCTGGTGGCCGAGGTACTGGGCGTCTCGTTCAATAACGTGCAGATCGACATGCGCCGCATGGGCGGCGGCTTCGGCGGCAAAGAAACCCAGGCGGCGATGCCCGCCTGCCTCGCCGCGGTTGTCGCTCACCTCACCCGCCGACCGGCGAAGATGCGCCTGCCGCGCATGGAAGACATGATGATGACCGGCAAGCGCCACCCCTTCTTCAACCAGTATGAGGTGGGCTTTGACGACAACGGCCGCATCACCGGCTGCGAGATGAAACTGGCCGGCAACTGCGGTTACTCACCGGACCTGTCCAACTCCATCGTCGACCGCGCCATGTTCCACAGCGATAACGGCTACTATCTCGGCGATGCCACCATTACCGGTTACCGCTGCAAGACCAACCTGGCCTCCAACACCGCCTACCGCGGTTTCGGCGGCCCCCAGGGGCTGATCATGCCGGAGATTATTCTCGATGATATCGCCCGCCGCCTGGGCAAGGATCCGCTGGAGGTGCGCAAGCACAACCTTTACGGTGGCGAGGGCCGCGACACCACCCACTACTTCCAGAAAGTAGAGGACAACGCCCTGCCGGAGATGATCGACGACCTGGAGCAAAGCTGCGATTACCAGGCCCGTCGCCAGGCGATCCGCGAGTACAACCGCAAGAGCCCGATCCTGAAAAAGGGTCTGGCACTGACGCCGGTGAAGTTCGGCATCTCCTTTACCGCCACCCATCTCAACCAGGCCGGCGCGCTGATCCATATCTACACCGACGGCAGTATCCACCTGAACCACGGCGGTACCGAGATGGGTCAGGGGCTGAACACCAAGGTGGCCCAGGTCGTCGCCGAAGAGTTCCAGGTGGACTTCGATACCATCCAGATCACCGCCACCAACACCGACAAGGTCCCGAACACCTCGCCCACCGCAGCCTCGTCCGGTGCCGACCTGAACGGTAAAGCGGCCCAGAACGCTGCCCGCACCATCAAGCAGCGCCTGGTCGAGTTCGCCGCCCGCCACTTCAATGTGACCGAAGAGGATGTGGAGTTCCGCAACAACCACGTGGTGGTCCGCGACGAGGTACTGCCGTTTGCCGAGTTTATCCAGCTGGCGTACTTCAACCAGATCTCGCTGTCGAGCACCGGTTTTTACCGCACGCCGAAGATCTACTACGACCGCGACAACGCCCGCGGCCGGCCGTTCTACTACTTCGCCTACGGCGTGGCCTGCAGCGAGGTGGTGGTCGATACCCTGACCGGAGAATACAAGATCCTTCGCGCCGACATCCTTCACGACGTGGGCGCCTCCCTGAACCCGGCCATCGATATCGGCCAGGTCGAAGGCGCCTTCGTCCAGGGCGCCGGCTGGCTCACCTCGGAAGAGCTGGTCTGGAACGACCAGGGCCGGCTAATGACCTCGGGCCCGGCCAGCTACAAGATCCCGGCGGTGACCGATATGCCGATCGACTTCCGCGTGCGGCTGGTGGAGAACCGCAAAAACGCCGAGGACACCGTCTACCACTCCAAGGCGGTGGGCGAGCCGCCGTTCATGCTGGGTATCTCCGTGTACTGCGCCATCAAGGATGCGATCGCCAGTGTCGCCGACTACCGGGTCAGCCCGGCCATCGACGCACCGGCCACACCCGAGCGGGTGCTCTGGGCGATCCGCGCGATGGAAGAGTCTACTCAGCGAACCGATAGTGACGCCGTCACCGAACTGGCCTGAGAGCCCCGTAACGCTAAAGACAACAACAAAAACTGGGGAGCTGAACTATGAACAGCGAGTGGATCAAGGCCCTGAGCCAGCTTGAAGCCGACGCCACCCCGGCGGTGATGATCACCGTCGTGGACGAGCGCGGCTCAACACCGCGCAATGCCGGCGCCAAGATGCTGGTCAGCGCCAACGAACGGTTCGATACCATCGGTGGCGGCCACCTGGAGCACAAATCGATCAAGATCGCCCGTGCCATGCTGGAGGAGAAACAGAGCCAGCCGCGTCTGGAGCGTTTCTCCCTCGGCGCGAGCCTCGGCCAGTGCTGCGGCGGGGCCACCACTCTGCTGTTTGAACCGCTCAACACCGGCATCGTGCAGATCGTTCTGTTCGGCGCCGGCCACGTCGGCCGGGCTCTGGTGCCGATCCTGGCCACCCTGCCCTGCCGCATCCGCTGGGTCGATGCCCGGGAGGAAGAGTTCCCGGCCACGCTGCCGGAGGGTGTGGAAAAAGTGGTCAACGAGTTCCCCGTGGACGAAATCGCGCAGCAACCGGCCGACAGCTACTTCATCGTGATGACCCATAACCACCAGCTGGACCAGGAGCTCAGCGAAGCGATCCTGAAGCGCAACGACTTCAAGTACTTCGGTCTGATCGGCTCCGAGACCAAACGGAAAAAGTTCGAGCACCGATTGAAGGCCAAGGGCTTCGACGACACCCTGCTGGAGCGGATGACCTGCCCCATGGGCATCCCGGAGGTGAAGGGCAAACTGCCGGCGGAGATCGCTGTCTCCGTGGCCGGCGAGGTGATCGCCCAGTACAACGCGGCATTCGGCGCCGAGTCCAAGCCCCCTATCGAAACAGCAGCGGTGGAACGGCTTGCGATTTAACAGGCTGCTTCCCCTCAATACGCAATACCGGAAAAAACCACATGACAGATACAGCCACCCATGCCAGCGGTACCACAGCCTACCGTGCCGCCATACTCCACAGCCTCGGCGACCCGGCCGAGCTCGGTCTTGAGAACAGCTACCGCTACTTTGAAGACGGCATGCTGGTCGTCGAGAACGGTCGCATCACCGCACTGGGTGACGCGGCAGAAATCGCGAAAACCCTGGGTTCAGGCACCAGCATCCACCATTACCGGGATGCCCTGATCACCCCGGGCTTTATCGACACCCATATCCATTATCCCCAGACCGGCATGATCGCCTCCTACGGCGAACAGTTGCTGGACTGGCTGGAAAATTACACCTTCCCCGCCGAACAACAGTTCGCCGACCCGGCCCATGCCGCTGAGGTCTCCGAAATTTTCGTTAACGAGCTGCTACGCAACGGCACCACCACCGCGCTGGTGTTCGGTACCGTCCATCCACAGTCGGTGGATGCCTTCTTCAGCACGGCGGAGAAACGCAATCTGCGCATGATCGCCGGCAAGGTGATGATGGACCGCAATGCACCGGAGGCGCTGACCGACACCCCGGAAACCGGTTACCGGGACAGCAAGGCGCTGATTGAGCGCTGGCACGGCAAAGGCCGCCTGCACTACGCGGTAACTCCCCGCTTTGCGCCGACCAGCAGCCCGGAACAGCTGGCCACCGCCGGACAGCTCCTGCGTGAACATGAAGGGTTGTACCTGCACACGCATTTGTCGGAAAACCGCAATGAGATCGAGTGGGTCAAGGAACTGTTCCCTGAGCAGAACGGCTATCTGGATGTGTACGACCACCACAACCTGCTCGGCAAGCGCTCGGTGTTCGCCCACGGCGTACACCTGTGTGACGAGGAGTGCCAGCGCCTGGCCGAGACCGACTCTGCCATCGCCTTCTGCCCCACCTCCAACCTGTTCCTTGGCAGCGGCCTGTTCAATCTGCCCCAGGCGGAGCAGCACAAGATCAAGGTCGGGCTGGGTACCGATGTGGGCGCCGGCACCAGCTTCTCGATGCTGCAGACTCTCAATGAGGCGTACAAGGTGATGCAGCTACAGGGCACCAAGCTGCACCCATTCAAATCGTTCTACCTGGCCACCCTGGGCGGCGCCCGCGCGCTGGAGCTGGACCAGCAGGTCGGCACCCTGGAACCGGGCAGCGAAGCGGACTTCGTGGTGCTGGATTACAACGCCACGCCACTGATGAGTTATCGCATGCAGCAGGCCAAATCGCTGGAGGAGCGCCTGTTTGTGTTGATGACGCTGGGTGATGACCGGGCGGTAAAGGAAACCTTTGCGATGGGTGAGAAGGTCTATAACCGAGATTAGCCCGGCGCCACAGTAAAGCGCCAAGAATTGCGTGGCCGCGTTGCTCCCGCTTCCCGGCGGAGAACAAAGATGCTGTAGCGCTCTAAATGCTTGCTGTCTGCCTCATCAAGATTGATGCACTCCCTTATGCCGCTTTCGCCTGCAGGCGAGTTAAGGCGCTTGTGCGGACAAGCGCCTTAACAATCCCAAACCGCCCCTGCCGCTTGATCGGCTGCGCCGATTTCCCTGTGCTTCTCGACTGAAAGAGCGGGACAGGAAACTCGGCTACGCCTCAAACAGCCTGTCCCTTGTTTCTCTTTCAGCCTGCGATGCTCGGCTGCGCAGAAGGGGAAACCTTGCTGCACTTAGCGAATTGGGCAGTAAGACTTATAAAAGGTGATTTAGATACGGCCATAAAAAAACGCCCTAGCTAGGGCGTTTTCTTGCGACCAACCGGATCGATTAGCTGGTTTTGCGACTCATCACATTGGAAAAGATCGACTTAAGATCATTCTCTTCCTTTTCATCGCCCAGGTTCAGCTTGTCCTCGATGTGATCCAGGTGATGCATCATCAGCGCGACCGACTTTTCCTTGTCACGCTGTGCGAAGGCGTCGATCAGCTCGAAGTGCTCATCATAGGAGCAGTGGGACTTGGTCTCGCCCTTTTCATACTGGGCGATGATCAGCGAGCAGAGTGAGACCAGGCTGCGCTGGAAGCTCAGCAGCGGCGGGTTCTTCGCGATTTCAGCCAGGAATAGATGAAACTCGCCGGATAAACGGATGCCCGCGCCCAGGTCGCCACGGTCAAAGCAGGCCTGCTCGTCGCGCACCATCTGCTTCAACTGTTCAATCTGGCTCGCGTCGGCGTTCTCACACACCAGTTCGGTAACCGCTTTTTCCACCACGCGGCGGGCAAAGACAATCTGCCGGGCTTCATCAAGGGTTGGGCTGGCAACGACTGCCCCCCGGTTCGGCCGCAAAACCACAACCTGTTCATAGCCGAGCCGGGCCAGTGCGCGCCGTATGATGGTACGGCTGACACCAAAAATCTCACCCAACGACTCTTCGTTCAGCTTGGTCCCCGGCGCCAGCCGCTGTTCCAGGATGGCGTCGAAGATATGTTCGTAAACGATATCGTCCTGGGTTTTCTTCTCTCCCTTCATGGGATCACTTTTCCTTACTTCCGTTAACCGACTCATAAGGCTTCATTCGCTATCTAGTCACGGCACCGAACCGGGAAAGGCCGCCGGCCGGGATATATGGGCAAATCGTACACTTTGGCTCATTTTTTGTACACATTAATCCCTGCATCTATCCCAACAAGTGATCACAACCTTTTCCTCCAGGATTGGCTCAATCCACAAAGCCCCGTCCGCAATAAGTAATTGCCCCCCGATTCCGCTCAATATCGATCTCATTCATCGATTTTAGATTTCGCTGTACGAAAAAACCTGACTCCGGGGTTGAATTTTATGTATACAATTTTAAGATCAAATAAAGCACAATTGAGCATAGCTCGATCAAGGACAGTGCCGAGGGAGGTTACGCCGAATGAAAGATCACTTCGCAGCAAAGCGCTGCCAGATCCCTGAACACTCAGGGTCACGCCAAGAAGGTAAGGATCTGTTCACCGCCTCCCGAGTTCCAGGGAATGAAACACAACATCCCGGCGAGCAGAATTAGCTGCCGTCATTTATAAAAATAAAATTGGGCCCAGAAATCCCCCTCCAGGAGATAACGTTGTGGAACGCATAGAGCAAGAAATAGCACAGGACACGACTCCGCCGGATAGCCGCCGGTTTCTAGACCGTTTTTTCAAACTTCACGAACATAAAACCGATGTACGGACCGAGGTGATCGCGGGTCTGACCACCTTTATCACCATGTCTTACATCATCTTTCTGAATCCAATCATCATGTCCAAAACGGGCATGCCGTTCGACGGACTGTTTCTGGCCACCTGTATCGGCGCCGCCATCGCCACTATTTTTATGGGTGTCTATGCCAACTGGCCGATCGGCCTGGCACCGGGCATGGGCCTTAACGCCTTCTTCACCTTTACCGTTGTCATGGAGATGGATTACAGCTGGCAGATCGCCCTGGGGGCGGTGTTCCTCTCCGGTATCCTGTTTGTGCTAATGAGTGTGACCCGGCTGCGTGAGTGGATGCTCAACAGTATTCCTCTCAGCCTGCGTCTGGCGATGACCGCCGGTGTCGGCCTGTTCCTCGGCTTTATCGGTCTGCGCTTCACCGGCCTGGTCGTGCCGAACCCGGACAACGTGGTCGCCCTGGCTGACCTGACCCACTTCGGCTTCGGCCAGTTCGGCCCGGAAGCACCGGCACTTGGCCTGCTGAGCTTTCTGCTGATCAGCATCCTCAGCTACCGCGGCGTATTCGGCTCGGTTATTCTCGGCATCGGCATCACCACCGCCATCGCTTTCATCATGGCTGCCGTACTGCCTTATGAATTCTTTACCGTCAGTGTCGACTGGGCGCCGGCTTCAGGCTTTGTGGCCTGGCCGGAGGGCGGACTGGTTGCCGTGCCGAACTTTGCCGACCTGGCCCCGGTGTTTATGCAGCTGGATATCGCCGGTGCGTTTGAAGTCGCCCTGATTCCGGTGATCATCACCTTCCTGTTCGTGAACATCTTTGACACCGCCGGCACCCTGATGGGCGTTGCCCAGCGCGCCAACCTGCAGGATGAAAACGGCAAGATCGAGGGGCTGGACAAGTCGCTGAAGGCGGACTCCATCTCCTCTGTGATCGGTACCGCCTTTGGCTGCCCGCCGGTGACCTCCTACGTGGAGTCGGCCGCCGGGGTATCAGCAGGCGGTCGTACCGGCCTCACCGCGGTGGTGATTGGCGTGATGTTCCTGTTCGGCCTGTTTCTGCTGCCGCTGGCACAGATGCTGCCCGCCTTCGCGGTGGATGGCGCCCTGATCTACGTTGCCATGCTGATGATGGGCTCACTGGCGAAAATCGACTGGGAGGATATGACCGAGTTTACGCCGGCCATTCTGACTACGATCATGATGCCGCTGACCTTCTCCATCGCCAACGGCATCGCGGTGGGCTTTGTCTCCTACACGGCGTTGAAGCTGTGCACCGGCAAAGCCGCATCGATCAGCGCAGGTGTCTGGGCGCTGACAGCGATATTTATCGCCAAGTTTATCTTCCTGCCCTGATGGCACGTTGAATGACTAAACCCTGAAACCCTGATGTGGGCCCCGGATGGTGGCCCACTTTATTTGAGTAATCCTGTTATGAGTTTTGAAAGCTGGTCCCTGTTCTGCCTGGCCTCCCTGCTGGTGATCCTGATCCCCGGCCCGCTGTCGCTGTTGATGGTGGCCAACAGCCTTAACCACGGCATCCGACGCAGTCTGCCAGCTTTCGTCGGCGGCACCCTCGCCTCACTGACCCTGCTGACAGCCTCGGCAACCGGACTTGGCGCCCTGCTGGCCGCCTCCGAGACACTGTTCTCGGTGATCCGCTATGCCGGCGCCTGCTACCTGATCTGGCTCGGTTACAAGGCCTGGCGGGAAGCGGCACAGGGCACTCAGGCCGCAGACGCCCAACCGGCCAAGCCACTGGCATCGCGGATGTTTGTGCGGGCTTTTACGCTGGGGATCAGTAACCCGAAGGATATTCTGTTCTTCGTCGCCTTCCTGCCGCAGTTCATCTCACCGGATACGGCGCTGCTGCCGCAGCTGCTGGTGATGTGCCTGAGCTGGTGTGTGCTCGACCTGATCTGCAAGCTGGCCTATGGCGGCGGTGCGCGTCTGCTGACGCCGGTGTTGAAGAACGGTCGTAACCTGGAGCACTTCAATCGTGCCAGTGCGGGATTGTTTGTGGGGATTGGGAGTGTGGTGTTGATTAAGTAACACCTTGGCTACTTGTTTGACTGGTCGGGCTTAGCCAACGAAATCATATATGACTAGCCTGGCGTCTTGGCTGGACGCGGGTTTCGCCTGCTGGCGAGTTAACGTTCTGTTACCTATGTCCCCGGTCCATACATGCGGACAAGTACCTTAACAATCCGAAGCCGCCCCTGCCGCTTGATCGGTTACGCCGATTTCCCTGTGCTTTTCGACTGAAAGAGCGGGATCTCAAACTCGCTCCTACGTCGCTCAGACAGTCGATCCCTTGTTTCTCTTTCAGTCTGTGATGCTCGGCTGCGCAGAAGGGGAAATCTCGCTGCGCTAAGCAAGATCTACTTGAACGTGCCCTGTTATTTTTCTATGCCAGTAATGCCTCAGTACTGACTGAACGATCTTTACTTCCATAGGCGCGTTTGTGAACAGCACTAAAAAAGCCGCTCGGTCTCCCGGGCGGCTTTTTACTAATTGGCGCCGACTCAGCTGCCGCGATAAGTCGAGTAGCTGTACGGGGAGATCAGCAGCGGCACATGGTAGTGTTCTTCTTCGTCGGCGATGCCGAAGCGCAGGACCACTTCATCGAGGAAGGCCGGTTCCGGCAGTTCGACGCCGCGTGCGCGGTAATAAGCGCCGACGCTGAACTGGAGCTCGTAAACACCTTTAACGAAATCCTCAGCGGCGAGTACCGGTTGGTCGCAACGGCCGTCGTCGTTGGTCACTGTCTGCTTGATCAGCTCCCGGCTCTGGTCACTGCCGATTCGGTACAGTGAAACCGGGATGTTTTCGCCGGGACAGCCGTGAGCGGAATCCAGCACATGAGTCGTCAGGTAGCCCATCGTTCGTTCTTCCTCTGTTTACTGTTTTCGGTTTAGCCAGAACTGCTCAAACGCTCTCCAGCCAATTCACACCACTATAGATCATCGGCAGACAAAAACACACAACAGAACATTTATTGTATACATTTTAAGAATTCACTTTGTGAAAACGGCCCAATGCACCGCGTAAGCGCTGGTATATCAAGGAATAACACCCTATCCAGGGTAATGGATCGTGTATTTTTTGACCATAAAGGCAAATTCCGGGTTGTAGAAATCAGAAATTTTTGTATACAATCAATGCACACTAAAAAAGAGCTCCATTGCAACCTGCTCTATCGCCACCTCTACCCTCTATAAGGAGTTGAGCCGTGAACAAAAATTACCCGCGCGACCTGATCGGATACGGCCAGAACCCGCCCCACGCACAATGGCCCAACGACGCCCGTATCGCTGTCTCTTTTGTACTGAACTACGAAGAGGGCGGCGAGCGCTGCACCCTGCACGGCGATAAAGAATCTGAAGCCTTCCTGTCCGAGATGCCTGGTGCGCAGCCGCTTGAAGGCGTGCGCCACATGAGCATGGAATCCTGCTACGAGTACGGCAGCCGTGCCGGTGTATGGCGTCTGCTGAAGCTGTTCAAGAAGCACGATATCCCGCTGACCATTTTCGCCGTCGCCATGGCCGTGGAGCGTCACCCCGAGGTGGCCCAGGCAATGGCTCAGGCCGGACACGAGATCTGCAGCCACGGCTACCGCTGGATCGACTACCAGTACACCGATGAGTCGGAAGAGCGCGACCACCTGATCCGCGCCATCGACATCATCAAGGAAGTTACTGGCGAGCGTCCGCTGGGCTGGTACACCGGTCGCACCGGCCCCAACACCCGTAACCTGGTGATGGAAGAAGGCGGCTTCATGTACGACTCCGACTCCTACGATGACGACCTGCCCTACTGGGTCGACAACAACGGCAAGGGCCACCTGGTGATCCCCTACACCCTGGATGTGAATGACATGCGCTTTGCCACCGCGCAGGGCTTCAACAGCGGTGAGCAGTTCTACCAGTACCTGAAGGACAGCTTCGACACCCTGTATGAAGAAGGCGCCGAAGCACCGAAGATGCTCTCCATCGGTCTGCACTGCCGTCTGGCCGGCCGCCCGGGCCGAATCGCCGCCCTGGCCCGCTTTATCGAGTACGTGCGCAGCCACGACAAGGTCTGGTTCTGCCGCCGTATCGATATCGCCAAACACTGGCATGAACACCATCCGTACAACCCGGAGGCGGCCAAGTGAGCGATATGACCTTTAAAACCTGCAAGCCGAGCGAAATGACCCGCGACGCGTTCGTCAGCCATTTCGGCGACATCTATGAGCACTCCGCCTGGGTAGCCGAGCAGGCGTTCGATCAGGGCAGCGACAGCTCAATCGACAGCATCGATACCCTGCAGCAGCGCATGGCCGACATCCTGCTGCAGGCCGACAGGCAGGCGCAGCTCGACCTGATCAATGCCCACCCGGACCTGGCCGGTAAGGCCGCCGTCGCCGGGGAGCTGACCGAGTCCTCCACCGCCGAGCAGGCCGGCGCAGGCATCAGCGAATGCACGCCGGAGGAGTTTGAGCGCTTCACCACCCTGAACAACGCCTACAAGGAGAAGTTCGGCTTCCCGTTCATCATGGCGGTTAAAGGCAGCAACCGGCACCAGATTCTGGCCGCCTTCGAAGAGCGTATCCACAACACGCCGGACGAAGAGTTCGAACGGGCGCTGCAGGAGATCAACAAGATCGCCCGCTTCCGTTTAGAGATTATGTAAGCGCTTAGAAATCATGTAAGCGTTTAAAAATATATAAAAATCGGGCGTCAGACCCGGATTCGCAATGCCCCTCACGTGCCCTTATTAAGCTTTAGGTAGAACAATAATGAGCAACACGAATTTCGAAAAAATGATCAACCTGGCCGACGCCCGTCTCGGCACCGAGTCCATCTTTGTTACCGATGACTGGTTTGCCGACGTGAACCGCATGTTTCAGCCGGAAGCGGCAGTCTGGAAAGAGGGCGTCTTCGATGACAACGGCAAGTGGATGGATGGCTGGGAATCACGCCGCAAGCGTTTTGAAGGCTACGACTACACCATCATCCGCCTCGGCGTACCGGGCGTGATCAGCGGTGTGGATATCGACACCTCGCACTTCACCGGTAACTTCCCGCCGTCGGCATCGCTGGAAGCCTGCTACAGCCCGGACGGCGACCCGGCCGACGATGCAGAATGGACCGAGCTGCTCGGCGCCGTCAGCCTGCAGGGTAACAGCCACCACCTGCACGCCATCGATAATGACCGCCCCTGGACTCACCTGCGCTTCAACATCTACCCGGATGGCGGCGTTGCGCGTCTGCGCGTTTACGGCACCCCGTACCTGGACTGGAAAAACGTCGCCGGCGAAGAGATCGATCTGGCCGCAGCCCTTAACGGCGGTCGCGCCCTCGCCTGCAGCGATGAGCACTTCGGCAAGATGGGCAACATCCTCAACCCGGGCCGTGGCGTGAACATGGGCGATGGCTGGGAAACCGCCCGCCGCCGTACGCCGGGTAACGACTGGGTGATCGTCGCACTGGGTCATCCAGGCGAAGTCAGCCGTATCGTTGTCGACACCTTGCACTTCAAGGGCAACTACCCGGACAGCTGCTCCATCCAGGCCTCTTACGTGAAAGGCGGTACCGATGCGCAGATCGAAACCCAGAGCCTGTTCTGGAAAGAGCTGCTGCCGCAGCAGAAGCTGGAGATGCACCAGGAGCATGAGTTCAGCTCCGAGATCAACGATATCGGCGCGATCACCCATATCCGCATCAACATCTTCCCGGATGGCGGTATCAGCCGACTGCGCCTGTTCGGCAAGATCTCAGACTGAGCGGAGCCCGGCATGTTGATCATTCGACCGGAACCCCTGACCGCCGAAGCGTTCAAGCCCTTCGGCGATGTGATCGAAACCCGTGATCGTGACTTTTTCATGATCAACAACGGCTCGACCCAGCGCTTTCACCGCCTTGCCGAGGTAATGCTCGGCCAGGCGGGGGATCGCGGCATCATCAGCATCTTCAGGGCCCAGCATACGCCCATGCCGATGCCAGTGAAGATGCTGGAGCGCCACCCGCAGGGCAGCCAGGCGTTTGTGCCGCTGAAACAGAACCCGTTCCTGGTGCTGGTGGCACCGGCCGGTGAGACGCCCGATCCCGCGTCGATCCGTGCCTTCATCACCGATGGTACTCAGGGCGTCAACTACCACACCGGCGTGTGGCACCACCCGGTGCTCACCTGCGTGGAAGAAGATGACTTCCTGGTCGTTGACCGGGAAGGCGAAGGCAACAACTGCGACGAATACTTTTTCGCAGACGAAACACAGATCCTGCTGCAGACCCCGTAAGGCTAAGGCAGGGGAAGCTAGGGGCTTGGCTCCAGCTTCCCCAACGCCCGCAAATCTAAGGCACGTCGTAGGACTTCACATAAAAAGAAAGTGTTGGCTTAAGGTGAGATCGCCAGGGCCAACCGACTATGAGGAGTAGACAATGGATCCGCATATCACTGAATGGCTCAACCTGGCCGTGCGCTGGGTTCATATGATCACCGGTATCGCCTGGATCGGTGCATCTTTCTATTTTGTCTGGCTGGAAAACCACCTGGACCGCCGCAACCCGCGTGACGGCTTGTCCGGCGACCTCTGGGCCATTCACGGCGGTGGTATCTACCACCTGGAAAAATACAAGCTGGCCCCGCCGAAGATGCCGGAGCAGCTGCACTGGTTCAAATGGGAAGCCTACGCCACCTTCCTTTCCGGTTTCGCGCTGCTGAGCGTGGTGTACTACCTCAACGCCCAGCTCTACCTGGTCGCTCCAGGTTCTGACCTGAGCTCCGCCGCCGCCATCGCCATCGGCGTGGGCAGCCTGGTTGTGGGCTGGCTGGTTTACACCACCCTGTGTGACTCTCCACTGGGTAAAACCCCTGCCCTGCTCGGTGCTGTACTCTTTGCCCTGCTGGTGTTCGCCGCCTGGGGACTGTCACAGGTATTCAGCGGCCGTGGTGCGTTTATCCATGTGGGCGCCATCATCGGCACCATCATGGTCGGTAACGTATTCCGCGTGATCATGCCGGCCCAGCGCGCGCTGGTGAAAGCGATCGAAGAAGGCCGCGAACCGGATCCGCAGCTGCCAGCCAAAGGCCTGCTACGCTCACGCCACAACAACTACTTCACGCTGCCGGTGCTGTTCATCATGATCAGCAACCACTTCCCGAGCACCTACGGCGCCGAACTCAACTGGGCCGTACTGGCGGGCATCGCAGCGCTGAGCGTACTGGTGCGTCACTACTTCAACACCCGTCACGAGTCTCAGAAATACGCCTGGACCCTACCCGCTGCCGCACTCGGCATGGTGACCCTGGCCTTTGTGGTTGCCCCGCAGAAAAACACCAGCGCGGCGCAGCCCCAGCAGGTCAGCTTCAACCAGGTATCGGAAGTGATCCACGAACGCTGCACCGTCTGCCACTCCTCCAGCCCAAGCTTCGCCGGCTTCGCCACCGCCCCGGCCGGCATCAAACTCGACAGTGCAGAAGAGATCAAACTGATGGCAGAAAAAATCCACGCCCAGGCCATCGCCACCCAGACCATGCCGCTCGGCAACGTCACCCAGATGACCCTGGAAGAGCGCGACCTGGTAGGCATGTGGATCGCCGACGGCGCCCATATCGACTGAACAATTCCCCCGCACCTTTCGCAGCCCTGTGTAAAAAGCAGGGCTTTTTTTATTGCCATCAAACCAACTGGAACGAAGTAGTTAAAACAGGGCTCGTTTTCACAAAACTACCTGAGCGCACCCAGATTCCCCTTCGACGCAGCCGAGCATCACAGCCTGAAAGAGAAACAAGGGACGTGCTGTCTGAGCCGCGAAGCGGTGAGTTTCGCGTCCCGCTCTTTCAGGCGAGAAGCACAGGGCAGTCGGCGCAGCCGACCAAGTCGTAGATACTCAGTTGAGGGTCAACCTTTCAAATGCTCATCACTGAACAATAAGGTTGAGTTGAATGCGGTTTTTGTCTGTATACAGGCCCATAGCCCAGTCAGGTACTTTCTCATGACCGCGCAAAGGGCCTGGATTTTCTTCTTGCCGCGCGATATCAGTGCTTCGTAGAAGTGCTTTGCCCTCGGGTCATGCCTCACGGCACATAAAGCAGGCATAAATAGTGCCGCGCGTAAGTATGTATTACCTGCTTTTCCCAGGCGGGAAGGTTTGTTCGCACTACTGCCGGACTGCGTTATTCGTACATCTAAACCTGCAAAACGGCTCACCTGCGGTGCTTTCAGATGCTGCGGTAATACACAGAGTTCAGCCAGTATGGCGATAGCTGATGCTTCACCGATACCTTTGGCGGCACGGATGTTCGCCAAGCTTTCTGAAAGCGCAGGGTTCTCGGCGATCAGCACCAAAGCAGCCTTACTTAACCGCTCAATACGTTGGTCCAGCAAGTCGATACCGTCCTGTTCATCCTCAAGTAGAAGCGGCATTGTGGCGCTTTTAGATTGAAGGGCATGCAGCCGGTTTTTAGCTTGTGTACGTGTAGCTGTTAGTCGATTGATTTGCCGGCCAAGATCTCTCAAGCCTAAACAGGCAGGGTCAGGAGGCGTCCAGAGCCTTGGGCTCATGCGCTCACCGTATTCAGCGAGTAGGGCAGCATCAACCGCGTCAGTCTTGCTACCCGTCAGCGTAAGCTTCGCGAAATTGTGGAAACTTTTTGGGTTGATAACCGCTACTGGAAGCCCAGCATGCGCTAGCGCTACTGCTAAATCCAAGTAGTAGATGCCAGTGGCTTCTAGCACGATTAGCTTCGGTTGAAGTAGCAGGAGCGCATCTACCGCTCTCGCATGGCCATCGGATGTTTGCTGGAACTGCTTAGCCCTAGAGGCTCGTCCGTCCACTCGACTGACGAGGTCAAATTTTTTGGCTGAGATATCGATGCCGACAAACACGCTCATTGGCTTTTACACCCCGCTACGCTTAGATCACAATGTTCACCGGTTTCCCGAACTCGTACTTGATGCTGCCTCTTCCTTGTCATACGAAGTCCAGTTTCACTGGCTTCCTGATACTCTTCGAGGTGGGCAATGAGGCAGGGAGCCTCTCTACGGACGAGGTCAGTTTGAACTGCCTCTAGGGGCGGACGGCCTCCCCGGTTACTAGTGAATGAGCTTAACGGTTCCTTGAGATCGAACATACAAGGGGCGGCTTCGGATTGTTAAGGTACTTGTCCGTACAAGTACCTTGACTCGCCAGCAGGCGAAACCTGCATCTATAAGAACCAAGAGATATCCGGCGCTACCGATAGAAAACAAGCAACCCAGCTCCATATAGCTCCGGCCTTGAGGCAACTTTTCCCCAAGTGCTAACATGCGAAAAAAAATAAACCCCAAAGTCAAAAACCGGGAAGCCACCATTTGATGTCGAGAATCAGTGAACACAATCGAGAACTGATCATCCAGGCAGCCAGCGAAATCTTCGCCGACCAGGGCTATGCCGCCACCAAAATCATCGACATCGCCAAGCGCGCCGGGCTGCCCAAGCCCAACATCTACTACTACTTCAAGAGCAAGGAAAACCTCTACCGCAGCGTTATCGAAAGCGTCATCGACCCACTGCTGCAGGCCGCCCAGCCCTTCTATGAAAACGGCGACCCCGCCACCGTATTGGCGCAATATATCCGCGCCAAGATCAAAGTCTCCCAGCAGCACCCCCACGCCTCCAAGGTATTCGCCAGCGAGATCATGCACGGCGCCCCTCACCTGCCCGAGGATATCGCCGAAAAGATGATGGAGCAGACGCTCCAGAGCAGCACCAAGATCCAGGACTGGATCGACCAGCGCCTGATGGACCCAGTCGATCCCCAGCACCTGCTGTTTACCCTCTGGGCATCCACCCAGACCTACGCCGATTTCGACTGGCAGATCTCCAAGGTGACCGGTAAAGAGCAGATGTCCCAGAGCGATTACGATCTGGCGGCAGAGCAGTTGACACAGGTGATATTGAAAGGGTGTGGGGTGAAAGCACCTTGAGCTCGTAACCGTTTACTACAGTCAGGTGAAAATACCAGCCGTTCACACCGCTTCCCTCAAAGTCATTCCCCTTTGAAACTTGGACTTTTGCGTAGGGGTAGCTAAACTCTTTTTAGCGTCAGACAGGCAGTAGACGCAAAACAAAGCACGCAAAAGATCCAAAGGGACTGATTGATGGATATTTGCAACTCACACCCGTTGCTGGCGGGAATTCCAACTCCTTTCGATAGAAGTTCCGAACCGGGCCTTTACACACCTTGCTCAAGTGCGAATAGTAATAACCTTTCACCTGTCTGCCTGTCGGGACGAGTACCCTTTATTCGACTGCCACTGAGCAGCATGTCTTTTTCAAAATCAATTTCAAACAGTTACAGATGATTCGATCATAACCACTGGATTAGAAGGTATTCCCGCTAATAATTATTATTAGGTCATAGACCTCATTAACGGGCTGCTAATCACTTTAAAAAGGAGTTTATCATGCCTACGGTAACCAGTTTTACAATTGATTTTGACAGCCCCGAAATTCGTGAATTTACCCGCTCTACTGAAACTACGTTAAAAGATCCGAGCTATGGCAAACAGCGCGACTATCTGATCCACGAGGGCTATGCAGAGACAGCGCTAACCCGCCAAGGCCCACCTTTTAACCCCGCCGACCACGTTCCCCTGGATCAAACAACTGGGACGAACGGCGTTCTTGGTGTGATGCAAGCTGAGATTCGCACTTATGATCTAGTTGAAATCGCCACCCTCGCCATTCATTCCCAGGTCGAAACCCAGATCATTCATTCTCAAGCTGTCGAGGTGGTTGTTTGGCACGAGCTCTTTCTAGCCCCAGGTCTTAGCGCACAAGAAGCACAAAATATTCGTGACGCCTTTTCCGCTTATGTTGACGGGCCAGGAACTAACCCGGACGACTTTGCCACGGACAACGGAATCCCGGCAGGTAATTATGAGGCAATGGTCTACTTTGAACTACGCAAAAGCGGTCAACCCCACGTGGACGATCGCCAGGACCGTTCCATAGTCGGGTATTACGTGCAGGATGAGGTTTTTCAGTTGAAGTACCGAAACAGCCGTTATGAAGACGTGCGCGAGCGCGATGATGGGGCAGTTGAGGTTGACGACCCCGAGGATACTGTTGGCGCGATCGATATTATCCGGGACATTGTCGAAGACAGCCCAGCAATGAATTGCGAGCATATAGATTACAAACAGGAACGTATTGCAACACTGATCCAATATCCCGAGTTCAAGATCGTCTGGCGACGTGTGGTAATCAAGGTCGGCTGTGTGCGAATTTCTCTCAAGCTACCCCAGCTGTATTATCGCAATACTAAACGCGTTCTTTATGCAGTGCTCGCCCACCGCGCCGATGTTGATCAGATCGTGATTGATGTTATCGTCTATTGCCTAAAAAGATCAGCCCTTGCAGCCACAATTGCGGGACTTGTAACGGCCAATGTGGGCGTGGCGGCCGCGGCCTTTAAGGCGCTGTTTCTCGAATGTATTAAGCAGCAACTACACACATATATGAAATGCTTGTTGCCCGATTTGACCTTACTCAAGAAAAAAAGCGACTGGCACCCGGTCTAAAAAGGCGTCGCGAGGGGTTTAGTAGCGAAACTGGGGCGGGCCAAAAATGGCCCTTTAGAGCTCTAAGCTGATGGATCAGAGAAAGGGCATGCGTAGCAGGCCTACACAGTTGACAGCCTGAGCATTTCTTTCCAAAGGTTAACATTCACATGCACTCGACCTTCGGGTCGCTACCGCTTCCCTCTGCCTGGTAAGGTGAGGCGTTAGATTCACAAGGAGATTAAGTTGAGCCACGAAGAGTATGACGAGGATGAAATTGCTGAGGCTGAACGTGCCGAAAGTTTGGTTAATGCGGTAATTGAGCGTTGTAAAGAAGCAGAAATTGAATATAAGGATCTTTGTGAACGTGAAGAGTTTGGGGTGACAGATGTCAGCCTGTCTATTTACTTGCCATCTGGCCGAATGAAACGTGATATTTCACTGTGGGATATTGATGATCTTGAGCAGCTACTTTCTATCGAGTTTGAGAAATACACAATTGTAGAAATAGGGGTCAGAGCCCTATTTCCTGCTAACCATCGCTTATAACGCTAGGACTCAGGAGTAAGAATGGATTCAGTAAAGCTTCGACATTTATTGTCGGAAAAGATAAGCACTCTTGACAATGAACAAGTCGCATACCTTTTAAGCGTCGCATTTCTGCTCTTAGTTCCTTTGATTGCTAAGTTTAGTGACTTCCCTGCCTATTGGCTTAGCTTCGGGGCTTGCATATGTGGGTTAGCGTTATACGTAATAGATCTCGCTGAGACATTCACAAATAATATCTTTGGAAAATCTATTGCCAGCGTCTTCATAGTTGGTTGTACTACCTTCAACTTGGGTATGGCTCATGCGTTCGTAAATGGTGCATTGGAAGCACCAGTCAGCCCTTTTGGATACACAATTACATTGAGTGCAATCTTATCGATACCTTATACTGCAGCTTTGTTTCTAGCATTTACTTTTGCTTTCTGGATGTTGTTATTGATTTTAGTGTCGTGCCTATCACTAAATAAATTTTCGTTAAAAAAACTATTGAGCTTATCGCACGTCAAAGAGTTATTCGCAAATAATCCAATTACATTATTTGGTCGTGTATTCAGTGCAATTGTTTTGTTTTCCGTGTCTCTTAACTTTCTTCAAAATAACGAAGGTTACATGAATGCGACATCAGACTTTATCCGATGGTTTGCATATAGCTTTGAAATGGAAATGTACTCATATTGTGACGTCAGCGCTGACCAAAAAGTAGCATACCTTAGCGGCAATAAGATTGTCCTCGCTACAGAAAAAGAAGATTCTTATACGTTTACAGTAGGTGATTGCGAAGTTGATTTATAACAAACGAATAATAGGGTCAGAGCCCTATTTTTGATATGCCCTACCCGGGCTGTTTACCTCCACCTGGCGTTACCTGTGCGTAGGGTCACTCTGCTGCTCAATCCAACAAGCCAACGCCTGATAAATAAAAAGGCCTAGCGCATCAGCACCAGCCCTTCTTTATAAACCACTCTGTCCGTTATTATCCTTTCAGTTTCTCATCAAAAAACTGCAGCGTACGGCTCCAGGCCAGTTCGGCGCTTTCCTCGTTATAGCGGGACGTCGAATCGTTATGGAAGCCATGGTTCACGTCAGGATAAACATACGCCGTGTAGTCAACGTCCGCCTGCTTTAACGCCGCTTCATAATCAGGCCAGTAACCGTTCACCCGCGTATCCAGACCGGCAAAATGAAGTAGCAGAGGCGCTTTAATAGCCGCAACATCAGAACTCGGCGGTGTACCATAAAAAGGTGCCCCTGCGTCGATGACATCGGGCAGCGTTGCAGCCAATTCGTTCGTCAGATAACCGCCGAAGCAGAATCCCACCATCCCGACCTTCCCCGTACTCATTTCGTGAGTTTTCAGCAGCCGAGCACCAGCTTTAAAGTCCTCTTCAATTTTGCCGCGGTCAAGTTCCTTCTGCATCGCCCGCCCCTCGTCATCGTTACCGGGATAGCCTCCCAGCGAGAACAATGCATCCGGCGCCAGCGCAATATAGCCGGCCTTGGCAAGACGCCGCGCCACATCCTCGATGTACGGGTTAAGACCTCGGTTCTCATGGGCTACCAACACAGCAGATGCGGGTTGATCAGCGCTGACACCGGTGGGGACGACCAGATATCCTCCGGCCCGCCCATATCCATCGGGCGAATCGAACTCGACGTATGTCGCCTTAATATCGGGATCATTGAACGACACCTGTTCGGCCAATGCGTAGTTGGGTAACAAACCTTTTGCCAAGCTAGCCGCGCTCAGCCCTGCAATCCCCAGCGTTCCAAGTCGCTGCAAAAAGGTACGGCGGTCTATGTCGCCATGCGCATATTCGTCGTACCAATCAAACGCCTCCTGCGGAATTTCCGGTTGTCCGATCTTTCCCACGCCGTGCATGCCTGTCATCGTTTTCTCCCCTGAAAAAGTGCATCCAACTGAGTGTAGACACTTTATGGGAATCAGACAGTTGCTCAGCTCGTCTGCGACTGCCCCTACTGAGGACACTCTCGGCAAGGGCTTTACCAAGCTCGTTTGAAAATAGGAGTCAGAGCCCTGTTTCCCAATCCAGCCAAAAGATCGGCTATGGTTTCTGCCTTACGACTTTTAAGGCCAAAGATTACCCCGCACCATCCACCAAGCCCGCGGTCTGAATACCTTCCAGCAAACCACCTTCATTCTTCCTGCAGTACCTGCATTACCGTGTCACGAATGTTCTCGACCAGTCCCTGAAACTTGCCGTCGCGACGATGCCAGAGGTAGAGATGGCGATAGCCGAAGTCGGCATCGATCGGCAAGCGTTTGAGGCCGTAATCCTGCTGCGCCTGCCGGGTCAGCCTCACGGGCATCAGACTCAGGTAGTGCCCCATCGTCATGGAATTAAAGCAGATCATGACATCGCCACTGAGCGCGATCGCTGTGTTAAAGCGCTGAATACCCGCTCTGAGTAACGGCTCGACCGGGGATTCATCCAGGAAGGCGTAGGTCGCCAGGTTTATCCAGTCATAACCATCTAGATCGGATGCATCTAACTTGTCGGCCTGCGCCAGCGGATGGGAGGCTGACGCGAAGACGGCCACTTCGTCCTCGAACAGGCGTATGCGCTCAATCTCAGGCCGGGCAGTCGGCACCGCTGGCCCTATCACCACATCGAGCTGCCCCCGGTTGAGCTGGTCAATGGCGGTCCACGGCGTTCCCACCTGGATCATCAGCGACAGCTCTGGCATCTGAGCTTTAAGGCTTGCAGTCACCCGGTGCATAAGCAGCGCTGCCACCAGGGGGCCGACACTCATGCGAATTTCCGACTCCATGCCAAGGCCATGGCGCACCGCTATCTGCTGTACATTTCGCACCGCATCAGCAATGACTCGCCCTTCCCGCGCCAGTGCTTCACCGAGTTCGGTCTGACGCACACCGTGCCGGCTGCGGCTAAACAGACTGGCACCGACCTGCATCTCCAGCGTCTGCATGTTTTTTGTCAGTGTCGGCTGGGTGATGTTGAGCTGCTGTGCTGCCAGGTTGATCGAACCGCAATCCAGCACGGCCGCCAGTTGAACTAAATGCTTGGGCTCCATAGTGACTCCGGGGAGGTACCTTGTATCAGGGCGGCACCTTATATTCTTTTTTTTATGTTTAAGAGTTTAAAAACCCATTATACGAATTTATCTCCATGACGCAGACTTGATTCACGACAATGCACTAATAAAAAAATAAGAGGTGTTCATGAAAAAAACAGTCGCCGTTCTCGGTACACTCTGCGCTCTTTCTGTTTCGATGTCTCCGGCCGGCGCCGAAACCCTGCGCCTGGATGCCGGCAGCGCCTCCTCGGTTACCGGCATCCTCCCGCAGGCGATCGCCCAGTACACCGCCAAGGAAGATATCAACCTGGAGGTCATACTGGGCCAGACCCTGACCAAGTCGATCATGAAGCTGGCTGCAAACCGCCTCGATGCATCCCTGGTACCGCCACCCGCCTTCAGCGCCATGAGCAAGGGTGTTGGTCCCTACGCCCAGCAGGCTGAACCGGCCAAAAAGCTGGCCGGCGAGGTTCGCTCTCTGACCGGGCTCCCGGGCAGCACCTACCACGCCATCACCTGGGCAGATTCAGGTATCGAGGACTGGGATGATGTGCGCGGCAAGCGTGTATTCGTCGGCCCACCGGCAGGTGCCGCCAACATGCAGATTATCGGCATGATTGAAGTGGCCTCCGGGCTTGAGCCGGAAAGCGACTACGAGGCGGTCCGCGCGCCCTGGAATATCGCTATCCAGGGATTCCAGGACGGCCAGTACGATGTATTGGTAACCAGCGCCCCCGTCGGGCAGCAGTCGATTAACGAACTGAGCCTGCAACGTGAGATCCGTATTCTCGGTATCCCCAAAAGCGTCCTCGGCACTGAGGCGTGGAAGGACTACAGCGACACAGCCTACATGACCAGCTCAGTGATCCCGGCCAACACCTACGCCGGCCAGGTGAACAGTGATGAAGATATCCTGACCGGTTCGAACATCATGTACCTGGCGGTTAACCGCAAGATGGATGACGATATCGCCTACCGCTTTACCAAGGCCTATTGGCAAAACATCGACGCCATCAAGACCTCTAACGCTCTGTTGGGCGACACCAACACCAGCGACCCCTTCGCCGGCATCAATGCGCCGCTTCACCCCGGCGCAGTCAAGTACTACCAGGAAGCCGGTATCGAGATCCCGGAGACACTGCTGGTCAAGCAGTAATCCCGGTCGGTATTGCCGTTTGAGCGCCTGTTAAGGCGCACTCAGCCCGGGCCAGAGCGGCCTGGGCAACTCTCACGCGCAAATGAGTATCACCATGTCCAATTGCACTAATAAACTGCAGTACCTGATCTGGGTACTGGGGGGCCTGCTGGCCTTTCTGGGCCTGGCCAATGTCATGCCGGGCTACGCCTCCATACCCCGTATTGGGCCCTTCGGCCTAGAATGGTTCCGGCCCCTGTTTTTCTTCCTCTGCGTGGCCATTGGCGTCGTTTACGGCTGGCAGCGTACCCTGACCGTGGGACGGTCGCTGCCGATCTGGCGTATTCTGCTGGACCTCATCGCGCTGGTAATCGTTGCCTACTGCTGCATGCGTTACTACGAGGTCGGCGTGCAGATGATCAAGTCGATTGTATTCTTCGATGTTGCCGACGCCCTGGTTGCCGTCGCTGCAGTCGCCGTAGCTACCCTGCTGTGCTGGCGTCTCTGGGGTGCGCCTATCGCCATTATCGGCCTGCTGGCATTTGCCTATCTGAGCACCGGCGATTACTGGCCGGGCATTCTCGGTACGTCCGGCGGGGACCCGATCGACAACCTCGCCGAGAACCTCTGGTTCAGTGCCGATAATGGCCTGATGGGCAGCATCTTCGGGATCATCCTCAGCACAGTCCTGCCGTTTATCATTCTCGGTGCGGTACTCGACGGCTGTGGCGCGGGCGATTCGATGATTCGTATCTCCTTCGCGCTGATGCATCGCTTCCGCGGCGGACCCGCCTACTCCGCGATTCTTGCATCTGCCATGTTCGGTACCGTTTCGGGCAGTGCGGTGGCCAATGTTGTGGGCACCGGCGTTGTCACTATTCCGATGATCCGCAAGCGCGGTTTCTCCGGCAACTTTGCCGGCGCACTTGAAGCGACCGCTTCAACAGGCGGGCAGATTCTGCCGCCGATCATGGGTGCTGCAGCACTGGTCATGGCTGACTATATCGGCGTCAGCTACCTGACCATCATCGTCGCGGTATTGATTCCGGCACTGGCCTACTACGCCAGCCTTTTCCTGGCGGTCTACTTCGAGGCACGCAAACTGGGTGTCGAGGCCAACGAACAGGACATGCCAGATCCGGTAACCCGCCAGGACTGGATCAACCTGCTGCTGATCGTCGCCCCCCTGGCGATCATCGTCGTGCTGCTGATTCAGGGCGCCTCTCCTGCAGGTGCGTCGATCACCGCTATTTTCGCGCTGCTGCCGCTGAGCCTGATCAATCCGCAGATCCGGCGCCAACCCTACCGACTCCTGTGCGCTCTGGCCGAGGGTGGCATCACGGTTGGACGCCTGGGTATCGCAATTGCGATCGTGGGCATCATCGTCGCCTCGATGTCATCCACCGGCATTCCGACCAAGTTTGCGGTGCTGCTGTCCAGTGCTTCGGAATATTCGCTTCTGGTGGCACTGATGATCACCGCGATCGGCTGCATCATACTAGGCATGGGCATGCCGACGCTGCCGGCCTATATCGCCATCATCGTCGTCATGGGCCCCACGTTGCAGGCGTTCGGCCTGGAGATGATCACCGCTCACATGTTCGTGTTCTTCTTCGGTGTCGCCTCGGCCATCACCCCGCCGGTAGCGATCGCAGCCTTTGCCGCAGCGTCGATATCCCAGGGCTCGCCGATGGCCACCGCCGTGACCAGTACCCGCATCGCCGCGATGATCTTCCTGATTCCGTTCGCGTTCGTTTACAACCCGCTGATGCTGACGGTGCCCGAAGCCGGTGGCGTATTCAGCCTGGGCGCCTATCTGTGGATGCTGGCACAGCTGGCACTGGCCCTCTATCTGGCCGGCAGTGCCCTGGCCCGCTTTGATCAGCACGCACTGGGACACCTGTCGGTTCTGACCCGTTTCGCCCTGGCGATACTGCTGCTTTCGCCCTTCCAGATTCCAAGCATTGCGGCTGCTGTACTGGGCCTTGGCATGCTGGTCCTACACCGTACCAAACAAGTAAAACTGCAAGAGGCGCTTAGCTGATGTCTGTGAAAAACATCCTCTTCATCATGATCGACCAGCTGCGCTGGGATGCCCTCTCCTGCTATGGCAACCAGGTGGTCAACACGCCCAATATCGACCGGCTAGCCTCAAAAGGGGTTCGTTTCACCAACGCCTACACCCAGGGCACCAGCTGCGGTAATTCGCGGGCCTCGATATACACAGGGCGCCACGTTCGCTCCCACGGCGCGACCTGGAACGACTGGCCCTTCCGCCTCGACGAGTGGACCCTGGCCGATTACATGCGTGAGCAAGAGCGCCAGGTTGTTCTGCTCGGCAAGACCCACATGAAACCGGACCGTGACGGCATGGCGCGCCTGGGCATCGATCCGCAATCGGACCAGGGCCGTGCTCTCACCAACGCCGGCTTCATTGAAGGCGAGCACGACGACGGCATTCATCCGGAGGGGCCGGCGGGCCCCTACTCAAGCCGGGAGCCGCGCTACAACGATTACCTGCGCGAGCAGGGTTTCAACGGCCGCAACCCCTGGCTCGAGTGGGCCAACGCCGCCGATAGCGATGAGGGCACGCCGTTATCCGGCTTCTACATGGAGAACGCGCACCGCCCGGCCCGGGTACCTGCGGAGCACTCGGAAACCGCCTACCTGACGGGACGGGCTATCGAAACCATTGATGCGCTCGGCGATAATCCCTGGTGCCTGCACTTATCCTATATCAAGCCGCACTGGCCCTATCTGGCGCCAGCGCCCTACCACGACCTTTACCGGGGCTGCGAGCTGCCGGCACCGGTACGTTCGAAAAGCGAGTTGGAGAATCCGCACCCGCTGGTACAGGCGTTCATGCAGCTTGGCGTCGCCCGCACCTTCCAGGATGTCGAAAAACGCAATCACGTACTGCCTGCCTACTACGGCCTGATCAAGGAACTGGACGATCAGATCGGACGGCTGTTTGCGTACCTTGAGAGCAGTGGCCAGGCCGGACATACGCTGATTGCCCTGACCGCTGACCACGGCGACTACTTCGGCGACCACTGGCTCGGCGAGAAGGACCTGTTCCACCAGCCGTCAGTGAAGATCCCGCTGATCATCCATGATCCCAGCGCGGCCGCTGACAGTACCCGGGGCCAGACCTGTGACGCCCTGACCGGTGCCATCGATCTGCTGCCTACCTTTATCGAGGCCGTTGGTGGTAAACCGCCGGAACACCGCCTGGAGGGCCATTCGCTGCAGCCCTGGCTCCACAGCGAAGCCAACTTGCCGGCGCGCTCGGTCATCTTTTCCGAAGGTGACTACGGACGCCTGCCGGTGGCAAACCAACTCGGCGTCGATCCGCTGAAAGCTCGCACGACCATGGCATTTGACGGCCGTTACAAGCTGGTGCACTGCCTGGGTCTGCCGGACATGCTGTTCGATCTGCACAACGATCCGAACGAGTTCATCGATCTGGGCCGCGACCCCGGATACGCGGCTATCCGCCAGCAACTGCGCGAGCAGATGCTCGACTGGAGCGCGTGCCTGCGTAACCGCTCTACCGTCAGCCGGGAGAAGGAGCAGTCCCTGACCGGCCTGTCCCGTCGCCAGGGGATTCTGGTTGGAGTCTGGTCTGGCAGCGAGTTGCCAGACTCGGTCCGCCCGCCAGCCGAGGTCGGCGTGTTTTAACCAGATCAAACGGACTATCCAGGCAGATATCACTTAACAAGCGCCGGGCGCGAAAGCGCCAACGTTCTAGCCCTCCACAACATAATAAAGGAGATAAAAATGGGAATATCAACGGATAACCGAGGCGTCGTATACAAGGAACCGGGCACGGTTGCCGTCGAGTCTATCGCCTTCCCGGAACTGGCTCTGGGCAAGCGCAAGTGTGATCACGGTGTCATCCTGAAAGTCGTCACAACCAACATCTGCGGCTCTGACCAGCACATGGTGCGTGGCCGTACCACAGCCCCCTCTGGCCTGGTTCTGGGTCACGAAATCACCGGACAGATCATCGAATGCGGACGCGACGTGGAATTCCTCAGCGTCGGCGATATCGTATCCGTACCGTTCAACATCGCGTGCGGCCGCTGCCGTAACTGTAAAGAAGGCAACACCGGCATCTGCCTGAACGTAAACCCGGCCCGTCCGGGCGCCGCATACGGCTACGTCGACATGGGCGGCTGGGTCGGTGGCCAGGCGGAATACGTCATGGTGCCTTACGCTGACTTCAACCTGCTGAAATTCCCGGACAAGGATCAGGCACTGGAGAAGATCAAGGATCTGACCCTGCTGTCTGACATTCTACCCACCGGCTTTCACGGCTGCGTCACTGCGGGCGTAGGTCCGGGTTCCACCGTTTACATCGCCGGCGCCGGCCCTGTTGGCCTGGCAGCAGCAGCGTCTGCCCACCTGCTTGGCGCTGCCTGCGTCATCGTCGGTGACATGAACATGGAACGCCTGAAGCAGGCTGAGAGCTTTGGCTGCGAAACCATCGACCTGACCGAAGATGGCGATATGGCTGACAAGCTGGAAGCGATCCTTGGCGAGCGTGAAGTGGATGCATTCGTTGACTGCGTCGGCTTTGAAGCACACGCCTGTGGCTGTAACCACGGCAAGGAAGCGCCGGCTACCGTACTGAACTCTGCCATGCAGCACACCCGTGCCGGCGGTCAGATCGGTATTCCGGGTCTGTACGTGACTGAAGACCCGGGTGCGGTTGACGATGCGGCCAAGCATGGCGCACTGAGCATGCGCTTTGGCCTGGGCTGGGCGAAGTCCCACTCCTTCCACACCGGCCAGTGCCCGGTCATGAAGTACCACCGTCCGCTGATGCAGGCGATCCTGTTCGACAAGATCAAGATTGCTGACGCGGTCAACGTACAGATGATCAACCTGGACCAGGCGCCGAACGGCTACGCCGATTTCGACGGTGGCGCCGCAAAGAAATTCGTTATCGATCCGCACGGAACCGTCGCGGCCTAGTAAGACCGGCGACAGTGCTCCCCTTCGCACTGTCGCCAGCTCGGCCCGAACACTGCCCCCGATCGCTACCGGAGTGGACAGGTTTTTGCCGCCCGAAGAAAACCTAAAAAGTGTTTGGGTATTTCCATTGGGGATATACAGGAGAAAAAGCACTTACTACGTCGTGAATAAAATCAATGTAAATATTTTATCAATTAGCGACCTGAAAAATAAAAACAAAATAGTCGCCTCTTAAAATAAAACTATAACAGGTAATAATATGAAGCTTCGTCATGACATTTTGTTGGCAGCCGCCATCGCAGCATCTACAACCGCAAACGTACAGGCAGATTCTTTTCGCGAAGCACTGACCGGGGGGAAAGTCAGTGGTGAGATACGCAATACTTATGCGGGCAGCTCCTATTCGGATGCCAAGCCAGAGGCCGGCGCACTCAATAATGCCAACGTACTTGGTTCCGCCCTCGACCTGAATTATGAGACCGGCAGCTTCAACGGTTTCAAGGCCGTGGTAGGTTTCCAGGCTGGCCGGGACTGGGGCATTCAGGATGAGGACAGCGGCCTGACCGTGGCCGGCGGTGAAGATGATGCCCGTGTCACCATCGATGCAACAGACCTTCGCCTGGCTTACCTGGAATACGCCTTCAACAAAGAGATGACCGCGACCAGCGTGCGTATCGGTCGTCAGAAGATCGTCAGCCCGCTGCTGATGAACAGCGGTGCATTCCCGATGCAGGACTCCTTCGACGCCCTTGTCATCGACAACCGCGACCTGCCCGATACCACGCTGAAACTGATGGTGGTTGACCGCTGGAATATGCGTTACGGCGACGATTCAAACGGCGGCATTACCCAGGAAGACAAGCAGTACGATGATCTCATCTACTCGCTCTATCTGAGCAACAACAGCTTCACAGGCCTCAATATCGAAGCCCAGTGGCTGTCGAATGACAATGATGACCCCGCAGGTGATCCGCCCGCCGCGGCGGTGACTGCAGATCCCTACGATACCGGCTTCCTGGGGCTGACCTACAAGGTACCGAACTCAAGCTGGGTACTGGGTGCCAAGGCTATGACCGCCGACTATGAAAACCGCGACGATACCGGCTATTGGGGCGTCAAGGCGCAAACTCAGATCAAGGGTGTCGAAGTTCAGCTGGGCTACACCTCCGTGCAGGATGACGGCAACTTCCCGGGATCCCTGGGCCATGTGCCGATGTTCCGCAGCTACAAATCCGGCTTTATCGACGAGATCTTCGCCGGACTGGACACCACCTCCCTGCGCGTCAGTTACGGTTTTGGCGTCCCGGGTTTGAAAGCAGATCTGGTGTACTCCGGCTGGAAACAGAGTGACGCGGGTATCGCTGCCAGTGGCAAGGACCTTGACGGTGGCTATGAGGCCGGAATCGACATCCGCTACAAGTTCCAGACTGTCGAAGGCCTGAGCGCACGAGTCAAGTCATCCTATATGGACTTCGATCGTGAGGCCGTCGGAAACGACGACCTTTTCACGACTCGCGTATCAGTTAATTACAGGTTCTAAAAAGCATAGCTGCCCCGGTTTTACGAATTTATATCGGCAGAATATTTTCGAGCTGATAATCGTTTAAGCCGGATTTGATCAACGGCCAGTCGGACCGTTAATAACGGACTCGGCTGGCCAGGCAGCTTTTCCAACGCATTGGTACACCGGGTATAACTCAGCGTTTGCCGCGGCCTATTCCAGTCACTGGAATCTGTTTGGTCCTACAATAATTCGCGGCGTCCCCTTACCTTTGAGTATCAACAGGGTAAGGGGATCTTTTTTAACAGATACACATTTTTGCAGGCCCTGATTGCCGGTTTGTCGGCTCTCTGTCTCCCTCTCCTCACCTGGCTTCCTGGCTGTTTATAACTTTTAGATTTTATCCCTATCAGCCGTAAGACCCGCCGACTCGATAGCGAAGATTGCACACCGCTCATCCAGATCTGACAGACCACCGCTGATACCCTCCGCAGCAACAACCTCGTTCTCACTGTTATGCACCAGTACCCACCGGCAACCGGGACGATATTGTCCGGCGCCAGCAGGCAGGATGACCTAACCCGGGCAACGGCCCCCCAGGCTTTGGCGATATCCGGTTACACAAGTGATAGCGGCGCAGATCTGCTCCGACGTCCATTCCCTTATCGAAGCACTCACTGATCGAGCCCCCAGAACTTGCCAATAAAGTAGCTGGCACAGATATCGGTATCGAGAATATGTCCGCCCGGCACACCGCACTGGTCTTCGCCTGCCCCCGGATCGACTGGCGTACCATGCCCCGTACCGGTGATCAGGTAGGTCTCGATCAATGCGTTGCCCGCATCATCCTGATAAAACTTATGTGGATAACCCTTCACGCTATCTTCAATGTCGGGGGTGGTATCTATACCCTGGACATTGGCCCACTGCTCCAGCAACTCTCTGGCATTGTCCGGGATCACTCGCTTGTCCGCATCGCCCTGCCAGATCGATAGCCGGGGCCAGGGGCCGGTGTGGTCGCTGGCATCACGAACCAGATCCCCCCACTCTTCTGGTGGTAGGTCCTTGATAGGTACGGACCCTGCGCTGTCCGCATCGACTCCGCAATCAGTCAGCGCCGTGATGGAATAACGTGCACATTTATAGGGAACACCGGCGATAATCCCGCCGCCCGCAAAAAGCTCCGGATAAGTGGAAAGCATTACCGCTGTCATAGCGCCGCCCGCTGAGAGACCCGTCACATAAACACGGCGGGTATCCACCTGCTGTTTATCCGCCAGGTGATCGATCATCTGCTTGATGGAGAGCGCTTCCCCTTCGCCTCGATCAATATCATTACCCCAATCGGTCCACCAGAAGATCCAGTCCATATAATGGCTGCCGTTGAACCAGTTGAAGCAGAAAGAGCTGTTATTGATCTTCTGCTGTTCTGGCAGCAGCAGGGAAAACTGCCAGCGATCGGCAAGGCTGACCCAGCCGGTCTCATCGTCATAAGCGGAGGCACTCTGACTGCATCCGTGCAATGCCACCACCAGCGGGCGGCCTTCCGGCAGGTCATCCGGGATGTATTCATACATCCGCAGATCGCCGGGGTTGGACCCAAAATCACTCACTTCAGTGAGCGTAGCCGCACTAACCGGACTCAAGCCGATCAGCAATAAGGCTGTCAGTAACATCGGCACTAAAGCTTTTAAGCCCGGTTTCTGGATCGCTTCCGCATTCAAACAAGTACCTAATCGATTGAGCATTTCCGTCTGCCTTCCAATTATTTGGGCTTTTTAGATGTGCCAGGCTGCAACTTCATAAAAGGTTACCGGGAACCAATAAATACGGAGCTGGGGCCAGAGCCCTGTTTCCTGACAAGACAAGCCAATCGTTCGTCCCTACGTACTTAAAACGTACATTTCTGAACAACACTTGAACACAATAAAGGTGCGTCATGACTGTAATTACTGCAACAGGGGCGTGCAGCAAGCTTTACCGGTTGATTGATGAGACCGCCGAATCCCACCTCCCTCATGGGTAAGCGGGACAAAGCTGTGTACTGGTATCGGAAGAAGACCGGTCGGCTATTCAGCCGACACTTTACCTGCTATCTGTTCCAGGTATGCGGGAGTCTATTCGTGGGGGGATGGATACCCAGGATCGGAGCATCGGAGCATCGGAGCATCGGAGCAACAGTATAAACCCGGAGCGGGAGGCCTGCCTCTTGATAGGGACAGGCCTCCCGCTCCGGTTAAGGCTGTTTTGCCCCCAGTCCCGACAAGAACGGGGGGCAGTCACAGCCTCAGGTTGAACCTTCCAGCTCTGACGCTGGCCAGGACTTGCTGCTAGAGGCCTGTGCCGGATCCGCAGATTCGAAATTACGCCGGTAAAACAACCGAACCAGAGCCGGCAGCAGAACCAGTGCGCCCACCATATTCCACAGGAACATGAAGATCAGCAGTACGCCCATGTCGGCCTGGAAGCGAATCGGGGAGAAGATCCAGGTCGCCACACCAACGGCCAGGGTGATACCGGTAAAGGACACTGCCCTGCCGGTCGATCTCAGGGTGTTGCGATAGGCCAGGCGCAGCGGTTCCCCTTGGTTCAGGTGGATACGCAGTCGCTCATAGATGTAGATGCCATAATCGACACCGATCCCGACTCCCAGCGCAATTACCGGCAATGTAGCCACCTTCACCCCCATACCCAGCAGGGCCATCAATGCCTGACAGAGTATGGATGTCAGCGCCAACGGCAACAGGATGCAGACCACCGCCTTCAGCGAGCGGAACATCAGCAAGCACATCAGCCCGACAACCACATAGATGTAAACAAGGGTCTCGTATTGGGCTTTGGCAATCACCTCATTCGTGGCGGCTTCAAAGGTGGCGTTGCCTGAGCCCAGCATAATGTTGATTGCAGCATCGTTATTGTCGCGGGCGAAGTCCTGCACAGCGTTAACCACGGTCAGCAGGGTTTCCTGACGATGATCGGCCAACTCAAGCTGTATATCCTGGTGGTCACAGCTTGCCGCATCATAGTCCAGAGTCAGGCTGCTTCCGCCCACACGTTCGATGGAACGCATCAGGACTCGCTCGTCACGCGGTATGGAATGAAACTTAGGGTTGCCTTCGTTAGCCACGAAGCGACTGAACTTGGCGGTTTCTGCGGCCGAGTCGACCGATTGGACACCCGCTGTATTGCGCAGTTTCCAGCCCAGACGATCAACAATATCGATGGTTTTGTAGCTACCGCACTCCCCCTTGGGTACCTGAACGAACACCGTCATCAAATCGGTACTGGTGCTGTATTGACCGGTAATGTAGCTGTTGTCCAGGTTGTAACGGGAGTCGGGTCTTAGCTCGGGTGCCCCCTTGTCCAGATCGCCGATGCGCAGATCCTTGCCCAGATAGAAGCCGCCCACTGCCAGCACCAGCGCTGCCGCTATCGCCAGCTTCGCCGGCCCCGGCTCAGAGAAGTGTGCAACCAGATCCCAGAAGCGATTTTCATCCTGCTGCTTGGCCTCCGAGCGCTTGATACCCACAGCACCAACACCGATATAGGACATCAGCAGCGGCAGCAGAATCAGGTTGGTGAAAATCACCAGCGCCACACCGATGCTGGCGACCATTGCCAGATCCTTGATTGCGCCTATATCGATGACAAACAGCATCGCAAAACCGATGCCGTCACTGATCAGGGCAAGCAGGCCCGGACGGTAGAGCCGGTGAAAGCTCAATCGCGCCGCATCCAGTTTGCTGGCCCCGGCAGCGGCTTCATGAGCAATGCTGTTAATCATCTGTACGCCATGGCTGACCGCAATTGCAAACACCAGGAAGGGTACAAGAACCGAAAACACACCCAGATTGGCGCCGATCAGGTTCAATGCACCCAGCTGCCAGATCACGGCAACGACGGAACAGGCCAGCGGTACCAGAGTGGCACGCAGGCATCGTGCATACTGGTACAGAAGCCCTGCAGTAATCAGAAAAGCGATCAGGAAAAACAGTACGATCTGGCTGAAACCATCGACCAGATCAGCCACCTTCTTGATATCACCGATCACCTGGATCTTCAGGTTGTCGTTTTCATAGCGGGCACGAATATCTTCAATGCGCTGCGACAACAGGTTGTAATCCGTTGCTTCGCCGGTCGCGGCATTAATCGGCAGTACCTGAAAGTCGATCATCGATGAACGGCCATCGTTGGACACATAGCTGCCCACCAGGCCGGCACGCAGTACATTATTGCGAATGGCCTCTACTCCCTTGGCGCTAATATCGAAATCATCGCTGCTGATAATCGGCCCACTTTCGAACCCCTCGGGGGTGATAGCAAGCCAGAGCATGCCGGGAGACCAGAGCGAGTTAAGGCTGCCGGTATCCACACCCGGCAGTAATGACAGCTCGTCGCTGATTTTTTGCAGATCCAGGAGGTAATCGTAATCATAGATAGTGCCTTCTGAGCGGCTGACGGCAACACGGATGACACTACTGCCTGCCGCCGACACTTCGCCCAGCGTTCCCCTGGCATTTTCAACGAATTCATGGCTGCTTGGAATCAGCCGTTCCAGACGGGTATCCGGGACCAGGAAGGTGGCGCGGTAAGCCAGAAAGATCGTGACCAGCAAACTGAGTACAAGAATGGGGGCACGCATCTTAAACAGGGCATTTTCCAAGCGGGAAAATGACACCTCATGATAGCTTTTTGTCATGATGTTCTACCTTGGATTTACTTCCGACTGCACAGCAGCTGTGATGCTGGGACGGGATGCGTGATTACTGGAAGTTAAAGGAGTGCAAACCACCGAAACCGACCAGCAACGCCTCATTGGAATCGAGCTGAACCAGCGCGCTGAGAGACTCACCGTTTTGGGTATAACGGGTGTCTGCCTGTTGCAGGTTGGGCAGCAGTCGTACCAGAACACCACCGGCACCGGCAGCCAGCAAACCGCCATCATCAAGCCAGGTTACCGATGCCAACCCCAGATCGGTGCCTGAATCGATCCTGGCCCAGGTTTCACCGCCATCAGTTGAGGTGTAGATGACACCGCCGACGCCCACCATCACGATTCGATCCTCACCATCGGCACCGCGACGCGCCGCGATCGCATGAAAAGTGCCCTGATGACCTGTTTCGATCGCCTCAAAGCTCTCGCCCTGGTCGGTCGAACGGAATACGAGCCCCTTTTCTGAGGCGATATAGATTCGATCACGCGAGGGACCGGTGGCAGCCATGGCCATCAGGTGCCATTCGTCGAGGTTATCGACATGCTCTCCCCAGTCGTCCCAGCTTTCGCCGCCATCATCGGTATGGAGCATCCTGTTGAAGACACCTACCGCAAAACCTTCCTGGTTGTTGCGAAACAGTACGTCGAGGAAAGGGCCCTCCAGGCCATCATCATACTGGCGCTGCCAGTTTTTGCCGCCGTCATCGGTGCGGATGATCAGCCCGCCTTCCCCGACAGCCCAGCCCACGCTGTCGTCAACGAAGGTGAGTGCGTTCAGCTGCATCCGTGAGGGAGACTGCCCCTGAATCCAGGTTGCGCCGTGATCGTCGGACAGCAGGACATGTCCGCGCTCACCCACCGTTATGATGCGATCACCGACCCTGGTGATATCGAGGAGCAGTGATTGCGTTGCGGCCTCTGTCTGTAACGCCGGAAGCTCGATGGCGTCGAGATATTCCGCCTGAGCAACCGACTGGGCACTCAGCAACGCAAAGGCGAGTAGAAACTTGGTCAGTCTGTTGGGATTCATGGTGTCTTGCCATTCAAATCAAACGACACCCAGCACCTGGAAGTCAGTGCCTGGACGTCAAAACCTGGAAGTAAAGGCTGCGGCGATAATCGGGCACGGGTGCCGGCGAAGGGGGAGCCGACACCCATGCTGGGTGCTTCAGCGGAACTTATCGACCGCGGCGACGCATGGCGGCCGGGGTGTAGAAGGAGGATTCAGGCGGCTGACCGTCGAAGATCTGAGAGCTCTCCTGCCCTTGCACGCCCATTAGCGAGTAATACGCACCGACCTTGAGATCATAATGAACCCACATACCGCCGGCCGTGACAGGCACCTCCGGTGCTGTAATCGGGTAATAGTAAGCAACGCGCCACAGACTGCCGTTGTTGTCGTACTTGTCGGTCGCCAGGATGGTCCAGGTATCTTCGTCCACGTAGAAAACACGCTTGGAATAGATATGGCGCTCTTCCGGCTTCACGTTTGCCTCGACCACCCACACACGGTGCAGTTCGTACCGGGTCAGATCCGGGTTGAGTACCGGAAGCGTATAGGTTTCCTCGATTGAATGTGTGGTCTTGTTGAGGCCATTGTTGTTATACGGTACGTAGATCTCACGTTTGCCGAGCAGCTTGAAGTCGTAGCGCTCCAGCGAGCCGCTGATCATGTCGTAGTCGTCAATCGTATTGACCGGGCGATCCGGGGTATCGAAAGCAAAGTTAGGCGCACGGCGCACACGCCGTTCACCAGGGTCATAGGTCCAGGCCTGACGTGGATTGAGGGTCGGGTTCAGCCCCTCCAGCAGCAGGATGCCCTCGCCGGAGTCGCGGGACGGTGTCAGCATGGTGCTGACATATTTCCACATCACTCCCTGCTCTTTATCCTCGGCCGAAGCATTCTGATCATAGTAGGTAAAGTGGACGTTGTTGGAGTAAGTCCACTCCAGACGCTGACCGTTGTTGTACAGGGTATTTTCCACCGCGCTGGGCACCTCTCGATAGGTACCGACAAAGCGTGTCTGATGGTTACGGATCACTTCCTTGCCATCCTGGGGAACCGGGAACGGAATCGCCCCCCATACGTTTTTAATCGCATCGCCATCTTCAGCGAAGACCGCTTCAGTGGCGTAGTTGCGAATATTTTCATACACATATTCGGGCCATGCCGCCGTCCGGTGTGTCGGATAAACCGGAATACTGAACTCCGGATACTGTTTGAGCATCGCCTTCATGCCTTCGGTGAGCTTGTCGGCATGATCCGCCATGTTGGCCGCTGTGATCACCACCAGCGGCTTTTCATCGGCGAAAAAGTCAGGTCGATCCTGGCCACGCTCCCAGCCGGCAGGCACCTGGGTCAGGCCTCCGGTCCATTCCGGGATGGTACCCTCAGCATTACCCGCGCGCTCTGCGCCCACCGGCGTCAGGTCTGCGCCCAGGCGAGCGACCTGGTCAGCGGTAATGACTGCGTGAGCACTGGCCGCGCTCAGGGCGAGGGATAGCAGGCTTACTGCCATACAGCTTTTTTTGCAGTTTTTGATCATGTTGCACCTATCGTTCGCGCGCAGCGAATTAGAATTTGTAGTTGACGGACAGGTTGACGACATCCTGAGTGTCGTACTGAGAGTTATCCTGATCCGTCCAGGAGTAACCGATGCTGGCCTCGATATCTGTGCCGATAGCGGCGGTCGCCGACACCGCCCCGAGGGTACGGCCTTCAGCGAAGTTGCCCCAGAAGTGGGAGTTACCCTCGATATCGTGTTGCAGATAGATATCCAGTGACAGGTCGGTGCCTGGATAGATACCCTGCCAGGTGCCAGTCCACTCGACGGCCGCACCGTAGGCCAGATCATCGACACTGGCGGCGTCGGTAATTGAGTTATGCGCGGCTAGATTCGTGAGGTTACCGCTGACATAGTCCGCCCCCACCTGTACCAGTACCACTTGGGAATCCATGCCTAGCACAGACGGGCCGCCCAGCCAGATACCATGGACAGATGCAGTCACAGTGTCGTGCTCTTCGGAGTTGGTTAGCTCAGCATTAGTAAAGACATCAGGCGAGCCAAAGGACATGAACAGGGGACGGTTGGGACGGTAGGCAACTTCACCGTTAAATGACCAGCTGCCCAGCGTGGTGGCAAAACTGGCGCCGAACATGTCGATTTCTTCAGGCCAATACTGCGCCAGCATGGTCGCCGAGGTACCCGGGGTGTTGGCGGTAAAGAACGGGAAGGTCTCATGATAACGCGAGTAATAGAAACCGATTTCGGCATTGTCCAGCGCAGTACGGAAAGCTACACCCCACTGACCAGCACTGTCAGCCTCCTGGTCCGGATCACGTAACGCTACCCCCAGAAGCGGATCGACTTCATCACCACCGCGAAACGCAAAATCGTCACCGTAGAAGGTGCCGCGAGGAGGTAACTCTGTGCGGCGCCAGTTGGTCTGCACATACGCTTCCAGCGAGGAGTAGTCACCAATCCCTAGCTGACCGTAGAGTGACTCAACGCCAATATAGCCTTCTTTCAGCTCAGAGCCGGGGGTTACCAGGTTATTGATATTGAGCGGTACCTGGGTAGCGACACCGTCGCCAAAGAACAGGCCCTCGCCCCAGTTGATTACCTGCTTACCGGCACGGAGCTCCAGAGGACTGCTGCCGACATCAAAAGTGCCATACACATACGCGTCCAGCAGCTCGAGCTTATTACCGGCATAATCTTTTGCACCGTCACTCCAGCCAGCGGAGTTGCCCGCAAAGTCTACCGAATCTTCATCCATGATTTCGGTATCGTATTGCTGGCTGACCGAGCCAACAATACCGTAGTTACGCCAGCTCATTTCCGCTTCGGTAACCACTTTGAAGACATTGGAGATACGGTCACCCGCGTCTGGGAAGCGTGCCTCAGACAGGTAGTTGACCGTAGAGCCGCCATTGGCAAAGTTATTTGCTGGATCCAGCGCCGCTTTATTGGCATCGGTCGCACGATAGGACGTGGCGTAACCGAGGGTGAAGTTAAGGCTACCGGACAACTCTGAGTCTTTACCGAAGTCGAGTTCGACAGCTTGCGCCACGCTCTGGTTCGCAATCCCGACCACAGCCGCCAGCACAGCCTGGCTTATTTTATTCCGGTAGAAAGGTAATCTAGGTTTCATCATGTATTGCCCTGTATTTGTTTATCGCGCTGATGCGATGCATATAAAGGATTTATTTATTCAGGCTATTACCAGGCAAAGTCAAAACCACTATATACAAGCGGGAATTAGTTCCTATAGGTTCCTTACGGCCAAGCTATGGGTCGATTTCGGACAAAGATTAAAAACCTAATGTATCCTCAATTCACATAGATCTATAATCTTTTCACAATAGGTAACATCTATTTACATTTAAAACATGTTATTTACTATTTGGATATAAGGACGCTGCGATATAAAGTCTGACATAGTTGAAAAAAGAAATGCGGCATGAAAACGTCAGACCTGCATGACCGAAATGAACCCCCTGCCCGTCCCAATCAAACGTACTGCTTCGTTCTACTTATGTGACAATAATGTTCATCAGCTTCATCCCTTGAATTAGTCATAATCTCCCTAAATCTAAGGAGACTGTTCATGCAGAACACCCTGGATATTAGTGCCGGCGGCTATCCGCACCCGGCAGAGAGCCTTCATCTGAACAAAGCGAGCCTTTGGAGTGCGATCGTTTTTGGCACAGTTGCAATGCTCGTTTTTCTGCTTATGCCAGCCTACGTTGGCATCCTGGCTTCTCTGGGATTCAATGATGCCCAGCTAGGTAACCTGGCCTCCATGGATCTTGCCGGCATCACGGTGGCATCAGTCCTAGCGATGCTGTGGATCAAGACAGCTAACTGGCGGGTTGCTGCCATCCTTTCCATGCTGGGCCTGATCGGCGCCAACCTGCTTTGTCTGGGTACCACCGACTACATGACATTGATGGCGTTGCGATTAATCGCCGGACTGGCAGCTGGTACCGGTATTGTGCTGGCCTTTACGATTATCGCCAACAGCGACTCTCCCGACCGCTACACCGGCTTATTTGTCACCATACAGGTATTGGCACAAAGCTTGGGTTTTGTCTTCGCCCCCACACTCATCGAGTCTGCGGGCTCCGATAGTTTCTATTATCTTTTTGCCTTGCTGGCGCTCGCGTCCATCCCCCTGGTGGCGTTTATCCCAAGCCGCCATCAAAAGGCCAACGATGTAACTTCCACCGATGAGAGCAAGAAAGGCTCCAAACTCGCGGTTATTCTCGCGCTCACCTCAATGACGCTCTTTTTCCTGGGTCAGGGCGCCATCTGGGCATTTGGCGACCGCATCGGTGTTAGCGGTGGCCTTGACTCCCAGGCTGTCGCCAACGCCTTGGCATTGACCGCTTTCGCTTCCCTTTTTGGTGCGCTTCTTTCCGCATGGATGGATGTGAAATTTGGCCGGACCTGGCCCATTCTGATTGCAATTCTGGTTCAGCTGGCAGCCTTGACCCTGTTCTATGGGGAGATGAGTTCCATTTACTTCACGTTATTATTTTCAATCTTTGCGTTTTGCTGGAACTTCGGCATTGCATTCCAGGTTGGGGTCGTTGCAAGTATGGATCGTACAGGACGCTATACTGCGCTTATTCCCGCATTTCAGGGAGCTGGTCTTGCACTGGGTCCTTTTATTGCCGGTATATTTTTGGCCGGCGAAAGTTATATAAACATCAACATAGTTTCCGGATTCGCACTCGCCGCTTATCTTTTTATAATTCTTCCTTTAACAAAAAAGTGATACTTAATCGGACAATATATTAATTATCAAACCTTACCCAATTTAAATTATACGGTTTAACAATGGTTAGTTTTTTAACAGGGATTCAGGAAAGCGGTGTTATTGACGAGTCCCTCGGTATTAGCAATGCAAATTGGGACCACCCTTCCCACCTTGCATACAGTCAGCTGCACATGGACAGGATGATGCCGGTCGCTTATCTGGAACCGGGCAAGCGCAGTATTCCTCTGGAACGGGATACTAGGCCACTTTTACTGGATAAGGTTGAGTTCAGGGATCCACTTAACAACCGGCCTATCGGAATAGACCAGTTGCTCAATCGCCGCCTGTACAATGACGCACTTTTGGTGCTTCACCGTGGCAAGGTGATTCACGAATCGTACCGTAACGGCATGACTGCAGAAGACCACCATGTGCAGCATTCGACCACCAAGTCACTGGTAGCAATGCTGGTAGGTATTGCCATCGACGAAGGTAAAATGTCGGCTCAGGCCCCTATCACGCAATATATTCCGGAACTGGCTGATTACCCCGAGTGGGAAACCGTGCAGCTACAGCACGTGCTGGACATGTCGGTCGACAGTCCGTACACCGAGCATTATGACGAGCCAGACTGCGGTTACTTCCACTATGCACGTGCCGTAGGCTACTACCCTGAACTTGAAGGGCGCCAACCGCAGGGAGCCCGCGCCTGGCTAACCAACAAACGCATGCGCCCCGTGGGGACGCCGGGCCAACGCTTCAACTACACTTCACCGCTCACCAATGCGCTGATGATCGCCGTTGGTGAGGCCTACGGCGAATCCGCCCTGTCCTTGCTGGAGTCACGCATCTACCAGCGTATAGGTGCCGTGTCGCGTGGCTGGTTCAATACCGATCACTTGGGTGTTCCGATCGCTGAAGGACAGCTGAGCTTAAGGATGGATGACTTCGCTCGCTGGTCTGCATTGATGATCAACGACGGCTGCAACCTTGAAGGTGAACGGGTCATTCCGAAAAGCTTCATCGAGGATACCCTCGCCGTACGAGCATCGTCTCAGGCGGCATTCGCCCGCAGCGACTACGGTGAGGTGATGCCGGGAGCCCAGTATCGCAACCAGTTCTGGGTTGTGAATCCGCAGCAGAAGCAGTATGCCATGCAGGGTATTCATGGCCAGTTTGCCTGGTTCGATCATGACAGGGAATTGATGATTTGCGGATATGGGTCTTACCCGGTGCAGGTCGATGCAATCATGATAGGTACACTTCAGCAGCTGTGGAACCGCATAAGCTTGGCGTGTGACCAGCGCTGACCGGCGCTGTCGATTATTGTGAGGTGCAACGCCAGGCATTACACTGGCAGTTGCATCTCACAGAAACAACAATCAGATGAAGCAGCAAAATCGAAGTGTCGTAAACGCCAACTTACCTACTCAGGTCGTATCCATCATCGCTGACCTTCTCAGAGAGGAGGGCGTCAACGAATCATTATTGCTCGAAGGTTCCACGCTGACTCTCTCTGCGTTACGCAAACAGAGTACGTTCATTCGCTATACCCAGCTGCTGCAGATCCTTGAAAACGCTTTGAAGCTCTATCCGAAGCCCGGACTGGGACTGGCTATTGGCCGTCGAGAACACGTTGCCAGTTGGGGGCTTTTAGGCTTCGCGGTGATGTGTGCCGCGGACCTGAGAAGCGTTATGGAGATCGGCAACCGCTATTACCTTTCGGGACCTGCCTTATACGACTTGAAATCCTATGTCGAAGGCGGTAATTGCACCATACAAGCGATAGTACCTGAACCGATTGGTCGCCTCCTGCCTATCGTTGTAGAAGAGCTATTTGCAACCGTTTACACCGTTTTCCCTGAACTGATTGGCATGCCCTTCACACTGAAAGAGATTCAGGTCGTCTACGACCGTCCGGATTATAGCGCTCTTTACGACGACTTCTTTCAGTGCCCTATCACGTACAACGCGCACGCCAACCGCCTGATTTTCGACAGTGCCTACCTGGATATCCCCCTGGTCAATGCCAACCCGGTCAGTGCACGACTGAGCCAGGAGCTGTGCGAACAGGCCTTAAAGGCCCAGACCAGCGATAACGAACTGCGTCAGAGCATCAAGCTTATCCTCTTACGCACACCAGAGCGTTTTCCCAACATGGAAAGTATTGCCGAAGAACTTGAGATGAGCCCTCGCACACTGCGTCGCCGCCTTACCGAAGAAGATACCAGCTACCAATCGATAATGGATGAAGTACGCCGGGATCTGGCCATCGGATACATTCGTGACTCTCGCTTATCGATGGCGGAAATCGCCGAGCGAACCGGTTTCACCGAGTATGGCAACTTCCGCAAGGCGTTTAAGCGCTGGACTGGACAATCGCCCAGCTTCTACAGAACAGAAAGTGATTCAAATCAACAGGATGAAGACTGATAGGTAGCGCGCCCCCATTGCTGGAGGCTTGTTTTCACCTAAAAGTTATATTCGCAGCTTCTATCACCCAGCTGCATCAGCAACCAACCCCGCCGCCTGAATACCTGAAACAGCACACTGCTCATCCACATCCGACAGGTCACCAGTAATACCTACCGCGCCAACAATCTCGTTGTCGCTGTTACGTACCAGAACACCACCAGCCACCGGGACAATATTCCCCCGCGCCAGCGTATTGATCGCGGAGATAAATGCAGGCCGCTCCTGGGCATCCTGCCCCAGCAGGCGGGATGGTTTGCCCAAGGCAACGGCGCCCCAGGCTTTGCCGATGGCGATATCCGGGCGCATCAGGCTGGCACCGTCCTGGCGTTGCAGTGAGATCACTGCGCCACCGCTATCGAGGATTGCTACGGTTAGGGGGGCGGTGTTGAGTTCTTTGCTTTTTTCGAAGGCAGCCTGGGTTATTTTTATCGAGCTTTCCAGATTGAGCTTTTCCATTTTTATCTCCTGTAGATTTTATTTTTTTGATCTAAAAATGTTGGTGTACGGCTTTTCAGCCGGAGTGCGTATGGGCATATTGGGGCCGGGCAATGTCTCTTATTACTCGTTTCTTTCTGGTGCAGGTTTCGCCTGCTGACGAATCAAGGATCTTGGACGGCCAAGATCCTTGATAATCCTAAGCCGCCCCTACGACTTGGTCGGCTGCGCCGACTGCCCTGTGCTTCTCGCCTGAAAGAGCGGGACGCGAAACTCGGCTTCGCCTCAGACAGCACGTCCCTTGTTTCTCTTTCAGGCTGTGATGCTCGGCTGCGTCGAAGGGGATGGAACACTCAGCTAGCCTGCGGAAAACGATTAGAACAGCGCCCTGATCAGACAGGATCAAATGCACTTCTATTGACTTGGGGTGCGCCGTTTCTAGTTCAGACCAGGCCTAGATAATCCTCACTCAGGGCTTTGAATTTTTGCTGTCCGGCAAAGCGGCCGATCAGCTGTTTGGCGTTTTGCTCGCTACCAATGTCAGAGCCGGTATCGCCACCGGTATGCAGTTCCAGCAGTGAGGTGTACGCCGCTTTCACTGCGTCTTCGTAGGCCCTGTGGCCGTTGAAGTGGATACGCACGCCGAGCTGGGTCATCTCTGCGAGGCTCATCTCCGGTGCGTTGTAGTCGATCAGCATCAGCGGCAGGTCAGTGGCGGTGCGTAGCTGCTCCAGCAGGTCTTTGGAGGTCTTACCAAAAATACATATGCCGTCGACGCCGGTCTGGCTGTATGCGCCCACCCTCTCCAGTATTTTTTCCAGCGGCTGCTGTGCGTGGGTGCGGGCAACGATGGCGAGGTTGGGGTCGCGGCGTGCTCTCAGGGCCGCGTCCAGTTTGCTGCACCCCTCTTCGATGCTGCTGAGGTTAAGCTCCGGCTGTTTGTACGGCCGTGGGATGATGGTGTCTTCGATGGTAATGACCGAGGCGCCGGCATGTTCGAGCTCGGCGACGGTGCGCATCACATTGAGCGAGTTGCCGTAGCCGTTGTCGCCATCGACGATCACCGGCAGGTCAGATGCCTGGCACACCCGGCGGGCCTGCTCGGCCAGTTCGCTCAGTGTCAGCAGGTAGATATCCGGTACACCCAGAGCCATCAGCGAGGTCACGGAGCCGCCGAGTATCCCCACCGAGAAGCCGATATCCTCGGCCATGCGGGAAGACAGGGGATCGAAAACCGAAGCGCAGCGGACACACTGCTGAGTTTCCAGCAGTTCGCGGAGTCTCATTCGTGCGGCAGAACTCATGGGTCAGTACCTGTATCTGTTGATGAAAAGTTGATAGAGAGGCGTTTGGGGTAACACCCTCACCCGTCGGGCAAGGGTGTTGTTTGCCGTTACCGATCAGGGTGGTAACGGACTTCAGGGGCGGCTGGAGTCAAGGGCATCTCCGCCGCGGCGCGGTGCCGATGCATTCGTCTTAAAGACGAATCTGCATCGACAGAGCTTTCTGGTCGGCCAGTTCGGCTGCCGCCGAGGCCACTGCAAGATCCTGCAGTCCGACACCGGTGCCGTCGAACAGGGTGATCTCCTGATCGTCCCGGCGGCCCACATGAGTGCCGTTAATCACCTTGCCGATCGGGGTGATATCGGCTTCGGCGATCAGGCCGGAGGCCACCGCATGCTGCGCTTCGCCCAGCAGCACTGACTGGGCCACTTCATCGGTAAACACGCTGGCTGCGGCCAGCAGGGCCGGATCGACCTCCTGCTTGCCCTTGGTATCGGTGCCCATGCAGGCGATGTGGGTGCCCGGCTTGATCCATTCTTTCAGCAGCAGCGGTTCAAACGCCGAGGTGATGGTGATAATCACATCCGCCTGCGCCCCCAGTTCCTGCTGGGTCACGGCCTCGAACGGCACACGCAGTTCATCGCAGACCGCGGCCAGGCGCGGCAGGTGTTCCGGGTGCGGGTTCCAGGCCACCACCTTCTCAAAGTCACGCTGCTCCAGTGCGGCGCGCAGCTGGAAGGTGGACTGGTGCCCAGCCCCAACCATGCCCAGCACCTTGGCATCCTTACGCGCCAGGTGCGCGATCGATACGGCCGAGGCTGCTGCGGTACGTACCGCGGTCAGGTAGTTACCACCCACCAACGCCTTCAGCTGGCCGGTATCAGGATCGAACAGGATCACCGTGGACTGGTGGTTGGTCAGGTTCTTGTCCACGTTGCCCGGCCAGTAACCGCCGGACTTGACGCCAAGCGCCATGCCGGCGCGGTCGAAGCCTGACTTGAAGCCGTACAGGGCATCTGCGTGGCCGATCGCCTCGCGCACCACCGGGAAGTTATAGGCATCGCCACGGGCCATCGCGGCGAAGACGTTTTCAACCGCCTTGAACGCTTCGGGACGGCCGACGATCTGTTCGCACACCGCTTCCGATACGATCGAAACCGGGTTGCCTGCTCCACTTTCGGGAGTTGTCATATAAAATCTCCTCTACTCTTTGTGCAACGCCGCCCTGCCCCGCAGAGCGGCGGATACCGGTATCAGTACGCCTTGCCGCGGGCAGATACCGGCCACAGGGTTTCGACCTTGCCGTTGCGAACGCCAACGTAGTAATCGTGCACGTTGCAGGTCGGATCGCAGTGACCCGGCACCAGGCGCAGCTTGTCGTTGACCTTCAACGCGCCGTTCGGATCAGAGATCACGCCGTGCTCGTCGGAGCATTTGATGTACTCCACGTCATCGCGACCGAAGATAAACGGCAGGCCGCTGTCCACGGACTGGGCCTTGAGGCCGGCATCGCAGATCGCCTTGTCGGTCTTGGCGTGGCTCATCACGCTGGTGAGGATAAACAGGGCGTTGTCCCACTCCCCCTTGTCGATACGCTTGCCGTCCTTATCGAGAATGCGGCCGTAGTCGGCATCCATGAAGGCGTAGGATCCGCACTGCAGCTCGTTGTAAACGCCGGAGTTGCTCTCAAAGTAGTAAGAGCCGGTGCCACCGCCGGAGACCAGCTCCGGCTCCAGACCCACTGCCTTCAGGCCATCCACAGCGTCCTGAACCTGGGCGATGGCGATATCCAACTTCTCCTTGCGCGCCTCATAGCTGTCGAGGTGCTGCATGGCGCCCTGGTAGGCCTGGATACCGGTGAACTTCAGGTTGGCAGCCGCATCGATAGCCTGGGCGATCTGGACTACTGCCTCGGTAGTGGTGACACCGCAGCGGCCCGCGCCACAGTCGATCTCCACGAAGCACTCAATCTCGGTGCCGTGCTTCTGGGCAGCGGCGGACAGCTCGGCCACGTTGTCGATGTCATCGACACAGACGATGGTGCGCGCACCCAGTTTCGGCAGCTGTGCCAGGCGGTCCAGTTTCTGCGGATCGCGCACCTGGTTGGATACCAGTACATCCTTGATGCCGCCGCGGGCGAACACCTCGGCTTCGGAGACCTTCTGGCAGCAGACGCCGATGGCGCCGCCCAGCTCTTCCTGCAGCTTGGCCACATCCACGGACTTGTGCATCTTGCCGTGCACGCGGTGGCGCATGCCGTGGGCTTTGGCGTAGTCGCCCATCTTCTTGATGTTGCGCTCCAGGGCGTCCAGATCGAGGATCAGGCAAGGGGTCTGGATATCGGCTTCGTCCATGCCCGGAACGGCCGGAACGTCGTAGCCAACTTCTAAGTTATTCAGATCGGTTTTCGCGTTCATTCATAATCTCCTCTAATTCGTTATCAGCCGTTCAGCCCTGCGCCTTCATCCAGGGCAGTTTGTCCAGATCCACGTTGCCGCCGGTGATGATCACGCCCACGCGCTTGCCGCGGAAAACCTCCGGGTTCTTCAGGATGGTCGCCAGCGGTACGGCGCTGCTGGGCTCCATCACGATCTTCATCCGCTTCCAGATCAGCTTCATCGCATCGACAATCTCCTCTTCCGTCGCGGTGAGGATGTCGGTGACATGGTTGCTGACGAAGTGCCAGGTCAGATCTTTCAGCGGCACTTTCAGGCCGTCGGCCACGGTGTCCGGCGCATCGTCGGCGATGATGTGACCGGCGCGGAAGGAGCGTGCGGCATCATCGGCGTTAAGTGGCTCGGCGGCGTAAATCTTCACCTCGGGCGCAATGTTGGAGAGCGTCAGGCAAGTGCCCGAGATCATGCCGCCACCACCGATCGGAGCGATCACTGCATCCAGGTCTTTCACCTGTTCGTGAAGCTCCTTCGAGCAGGTCGCCTGACCCGCGATAACGCGCGGGTCGTTGTAGGGGTGCACAAACTCGGCACCGGTCTCGGCCACCACCTCGGCGAAAGTCGCCTCACGGGAGCTGGTGGACGGCTCGCACTCGACGATCTTGCCGCCGTAACCGATCACCGCATCTTTCTTTGCCTGAGGTGCCGTACGCGGCATCACCACGGTGACCGGAATGCCGCGCTGGCCCGCCGCATAGGAGAGCGACAGCGCGTGGTTGCCGGAGGAGTGTGTGGCCACTCCGAGCTTCGCCTTCTCTTCGCTCAGCCCGAACACCGCGTTGCTGGCTCCGCGCACCTTGAACGCGCCGGCTTTCTGGAAGTTCTCGCACTTGAAGAACAGCTCCGCACCGGTCAGCTCATTCAGAAAACGCGAGGTCAGCACCGGCGTTTCGTGGATGTAGGGCTTGATCCGCTCATGGGCGATCAGCACATCGTCATAGGTCGGGATGGTCATCGTTGTTTCGCTCATGACATTCCTCCGTTACTGATTGGCGGCTGCGGTGGCGCGGTAATACTCCTGCGCGGCACGCACGCCGGAGCCCAGCTCGATCGGGTAGTTCAGATCCGCCATCGCCATTTCGATGGTGGCCAGACCCGACAGCACCATTACATCGGTCAGGGAACCCAGATGGCCGATACGGAACGCCCTGCCGTTCATCTCGCCGAGACCAATCCCGAAAGATACGCCGTAGGCATTGAAGGCATGCTCGGTCAGTTCATTGCTGTCGAAGCCTTCCGGTACGTAGATCGCGCTGACGGTATCGGAGTACAGCTCCGGTGACTGGGCACACAGCTCCAGGCCCCAGGCCGCAACCGCTTTACGAACCCCTTCTGCCAGACGGTAGTGACGTGCGTAAACGTTCTCCAGCCCCTCTTCCAGCAGCATCTTCAGGCTCTCGCGCATGCCGTAGATCAGCTGCAGCGGAGGGGTATAAGGGAAGCCGCCGCTGGCGTTGGCAGCCATCATGTCGCGGAAGTCAAAGAAGGTCCGCGGCAGGGTTGCGGTTTCCATCGCCGCCAGCGCCTTCTGGCTGACACCGAGGATCGCCATACCGGTGGCCAGCATGAAGCCTTTCTGCGAACCAGAAACCGCGATATCAACGCCCCAGTCGTCCATATGGAACGGCATGGAAGCCAGGGAACTTACGCAGTCAACAAACAGCATCGCCGGATGGTTGGCGGCATCCATGGCGGCACGGACAGCCTCGATATCGCTTTTAACGCCGGTAGCGGTTTCGTTGTGGGTAACCAGAACCGCCTTGATGGTCTTGTCGGTATCGGCTTTCAATGCCGCTTCGAACAGGTCAGCCGGTGCACCGGAACCCCATTCGCAATCGATAACCTGAACCTCCAGGTTGTGGCGCTGGCACAGGTCGATCCAGCGATGGGAAAACATGCCGTAGCGGGCAACCAGAACGGTGTCGCCGGCAGACAGGGTGTTGCAGATGGAGGCTTCCCAACCACCGGTACCGCTTGCCGGGAACGTGATCACCTGTCCTGTCTCAGTCCCGAATACACGCTTGCAGTCCTCAAGGACGGGCGCAAAGGTTTCCACGAAATCCGGTGCGCGGTGATCGCGGGTCTGGATATGCATGGCGTTACGCAACCGATCCGGAATATTGGTCGGGCCTGGGATAAAAACGGGGTTCTGGTCTGACATGGTGATTCGCCCTTTATTGTGTAGTTGGCACTGTTTCCGCCTCAGCGACTTGCCGGGGCTTTATTTCTTGGCTCAGTTCTTAAACCGCTCTTGGTTCAGCGCTTAAGTTGAGATTCACCATAAGTAGCGGATCTAATTTCCGCAATACGCAACAACATTCACATTATGAAAACTGACCATTTAATCAGCTTTAGGCGTTTAAGTTTTTGTTTTTAAATGTATTGATTTATAAATTCTGGAAAATGAAGGATTTTCACAATGCGAAATCGTGCTGTTTTTTATTGCAATGTGGTAACTTGATGAGAACCCAAAGGATAAAAACCGAACCTTTTAGTGCGAGGCCCCCCATGTCTGACGCAAAACCGGAAGCGCGAATCCAGGTCATCGACCGGGCCGCGACCCTGCTTGATGTGATCTCCCGCTACTCAACGCCGGTCAAACTCAAGGTGTTGAGCGCCGATGCCGGCCTGCATCCCTCCACCGCCTACCGGATTCTGCATTCACTGATCGATAACCGCTTTGTCGAGCGTGGCGAGGACGGCAGCTACCGGCTGGGACAGCGTCTGCTGCAGCTCAGCAACCGTATCCACTCCGACATCGAACTCAGAGCGGTGGCCATGCCCTATATGGTCAAGCTGCGTGATCAGCTGGGGGAAACGATCAACCTGACCATTCGGGAAGGCGATGCCGTGGTCTACTACGACAAGGCCACTCCCAACCGCATGATGCATGTGCACCAGATCATCGGCAGCCGGGCGCCCCTGCACGTCACCGGTGTCGGCAAACTGATGCTGGGCAAGGGGGGAGAAAAAGAGATTGCAGGTTATGCACAACGGACCAACCTGCCGGCCTACACCCGCAACACCTTTACCTCGCTACCGACGCTGACCGACGAATGCCTGGCATCGGTGGAACGCGGCTACGCATTGGATAACGAGGAAGCGGAGATCGGCGTGGGCTGCATCGGCGTGCTGATCTACGATCACACCAATCAGCCGGTGGCGGGATTGTCACTGTCCGCCCCGATCGAGCGCCGCCGTGACGAGTGGGTCGCCGACCTTGTGGCGGCGGGAGAAGCGATTTCGGAACAACTGGGGTATCGGCCGCCGGAGACAGCGGAGCAGTAGCCGCTCACGCAGGGTGCAGCTGTGCGATGTGACAGTACGGATGTGCTAGGCTGATTTTTACTACCAACAGATCTGCCGGCCCCGATTATGCCCAAGCTGCCGCGCTGGATACGCGATTGGATCGGGGGCTCTGACGTCATCCGTCGCACCGATCGCAAAATCACGCCAATGAACGCCCTGCAAAACGCAGGCGGCATTCTCGCCCTCGCCTTCGCCCAACCTATTCTCGCCTGGTTACTGGACAACGACTCGGCACAGGTGGTGCTTGTTGCACGCTTCATTATCCTGGCAGCGCTCGTTGCGATGGCGCACTACGTCGTCATATCGAAGTGCGAGGCACCACCGGACGAAACCACCCCAAGGCTGGCCGGTGTTGGTACTACCCCTAAACTGGCCTATGTTTATAGCGAAGGAGATCGGCTGACATCGAAACTCGTCGTGATCCTGGGACTGGCATTACTCGTGTATCTGTCCTGGCCCAAAGTTTCGACCTGCTATCTGTCGGTACAGATTCAGCCTCCACCGGGTGTATCCGTTACGTCCTTTCGCGGCATGTCGCTCGACGTAGCAGGTGCAGACTACAGCAATCAGTTTCTGCTCTCGGCAACGGGGACGGCACACATCGTGATCGAGCCCCCACAGGTGTCGGCCTGGACGCTGGGGTTGCATGATGCCGACGGCCAGCGCCTTACGGGTATCGAACTCAAGGGGTGTATCGATGCGCAACAGCGGGACACTTCAGCGGACAACTGGACATTCAGTTTCGCCCCGAGGTAACAGCCTGCGCCAGGGCACCCTGATGATCACACTGAGCCTGCTCATGGCCTGGCATCAGCCACTGCTGGCCGAAACCATTGTGCGCGGCAAGTTATCGGACCAGGTGTCCGAGCGGCCCATGATGGGCGTCCAGGTCAGCGTCTTAAAGGGAAGCCAGGTGCTCGACACGGCCAGCAGCGAAACGGACGGCCGTTACCAGCTTGTTATCGATGTGGGCACCAGCCCGTCGCCCCAGACCCTGACACTGTCCGCCGAACTTGACGGCTATGTTACCCAGACCCAGGACTTCACCGTCACCTCGGGGAGCACAGACAGCCCGGCATACGACCTGGAGCTGTTTCCGATGGCGCTGAACGCCTGTCGTATCACCGGAGGCCACGGCGTGATTGTCGGCTATTTTCGCGCACCGCCTGCGGCGAATGTCAGCGATCTGACCTACCGCATCAGTGATGCTCTGACCTACAGCCTGCTGACGCGTCTGCAGCAGGCCCACCTGGATACATCCCTGCAGCCGGAATTCTGGGCCTGCAACGAGGCCAAGCTGCGCTCCGCCACGCTGGGGCAAAGATACGCCACGGTGCTCGGTGCAGTCGCCTTCGTCACCGGTGACGTAAATTCGGCAGACGGCACATACGACATCAGCACCTATGTCAGTGATCGCTTCGGTATCTTCAGACTGCCCCACCGCTCCGTCAATCAGGCGGTGGACCTGGGCGATCCCGGCGCGGCAAAACTGGACCCCGGCACCCACGGCGCAATTCTGACCGCGGTAGCCGCCGCCTACGAGAATGACGGTCGTTACGCCGAGGGTGTGGATGTCACCGTGGCGGCCGAGCAGCTGATGGGTTTCCTGACGCCCGAGCTGGAAGCCATTCGCAGCCGCTGTCAGGCCAATATCGAGAACCGCGGGTTACTCAGGGGGGATTCGCCATGAAGCGGATTCACTGCGCACTGGCTGGCCTGGCGGCATTGCTGCTCTGTCTGCCGCATTATGTACTGGCAGGCATCCAACTCGATATTGAAACCGAACTTCGCCTGCTGGAAGAAGGCGGCCAGAGCCAGCGCTATATCCCCGCCGCGGAATTTCGGGCGGCCACGTTTACCTACGAAGACCCCGACGGTACCGGCTGGGGTGAAGAGATCGGTCGCCTTATGGGCCACGAGATTCTGATGAACAGCGGTGTCTATTCCCTGGGGGTGTTGAAATACGAGGGCCAGCTGGCACCTCAGGAAAAAGGCGGCCTGAGCTACTTCGACAAGGTTGAGCGGCTGGCGGAGGCACAGCAGGTGACGCTCTCTGTGTGGGGAGTGATCCGGCACACCGGCAACGCCTTCCAGATCGATACCTACGCACAGATATCGCCCAGCGCCTTGAAGCAGTATCTGCAGTGGCAACTCCCTTTGCCGAAAGCGATGGGAGGCGGCACGCTCCAGGCTCATCTGCGTCCCGACCGCATCCGCGTACAGAGCCTGAGCGTCGATGCAACGGCGATGGATGACATTCTCAGTGCCACCAGGCGCCTTGCGACCCTGCGCGCCTCGCCTCGCCGCGATGCGGCCGTGGTGGGCGAGCTTCCGCAGGGGCAGGTTCACTATGTGCTGCGACGAGAGGGAGATTGGGCGCTGCTGCAGATACCTCAAGGCCCGAAAGGCTGGGTCCCGGTGAGCGGATACTGCCTGCGTGCCTGCAAGCACCTACTGGAAGCAGCACGCTTCTCTGGCGGGGTGCTGAGCTACATGGCAAGCCACAAGTTACAGAACGCCAGCGATCACCTTACCAATGAGACGCTGGCGGTCGAGGAGCAGATCAAAGCGCTGGATGGGCTTAACAATCCATCGGCAGAGAAGATCAACAAAGAGAGCTTGCAACGCGCCGAGCGCTGGGTCGGCCCTGAGCGCTGGACAGGCAAAGACGAGTGGACAGAGATAGATCGTGGCAGTGGTATCGCCCCCGGCGGTGCCAGCTTCGCAAACATCCGTTCACTGGCCAAGCTGGCCATAGCCCTGCAACACGCCTACGAAGATCGCATCGAGACGCTTACGCCAGAGATCGCACACATCCAACGACGCCTGCAATCTGAGTACGGTGATGATTGGCGCCAGCATCTGCCAGAGCGGTTCAGCCCCAAAGGCATCTTCGACGGGGTCGCATTGAGAAAAGAGTTCGTTGAACAGATCGCCTTCGAGCTGGCCGATTCATCCCTTTACGACCCCAGGAACACCGACGTGCTTACCAATCTGGCAATGCTGTTCGGCTATGTGGGTGATACAGAACGCAGCCAGCTTGCGCAGGACCTGTACGAAAAGTACGCGGGTGTGCTCGCCCCTGCAGAGCGATAACACAGTTTTGATCTCATAGAATGCCGAAAAGGCTAAAGGGCTGCGCTTTGAGCTTTCCAGTGCCGATTACGAAAACGTACCGGGACATGGATAGAGGAAAGTAAGAAGAGCCAGAAACGAAAAAATCGCCAAACGGCGATTCTTCTGGTCTCTGGATTTTAATGGTCGGGACGGCAGGATTTGAACCTGCGACCCCCTGCACCCCATGCAGGTGCGCTACCAGACTGCGCTACGCCCCGACTGAGCTGAGACCCCAAGGTCTCGAAGAGAGATGCGAATACTACATTAAGGGTTTGATAATGTGAAGCTTTTTATCGAACTGTTTTTAACAGGTCGCGGATCTCTTCGAGCTCCGAAATGGTCTGTTTAAGCAGCTGGCGATACTGCTTGGCATCATCACCGGCGTGATCGCCCTTGAGCCACTGACGGGCACCGACAATGGTAAAACCCTGGTCGTAGAGCAGGCTTCTGATCTGACGAATGAGCAGCAGATCCTGGCGCTGGTAATAACGGCGGTTGCTGCGTTTGACCGGCTTGATCTGTTCAAACTCCTGCTCCCAGTATCGCAATACGTGGGGTTTGAGCTCACAGAGCTTGGACGCTTCGCCGATGGTGAAATACCGCTTGCCGGGAATGGGCTCCAGCTCAGTCTGAGTTGGATTGCTGTCCGGCATAGGCTTCTACACGTTCCTTCAGTTTCTGGCCCGGACGGAAGGTCACGACCCGGCGTGCCGAGATCGGGACCTCCTCTCCGGTTTTCGGGTTTCGGCCCGGACGCTGACGCTTGTCGCGCAGGTCGAAGTTGCCGAAGCCCGAAAGTTTCACATGCTCATTTGACGCCAGACTCGACCGAATCTCTTCAAAGAAGGATTCAACCATATCTTTAGCTTCACGTTTATTGAGGCCCAGTTCTTCAAAAAGGCGCTCTGCCATATCCGCTTTCGTCAAAGAGCTCATGACACCACCCTGTCTTAATCTCTTAAAGTCGCTCCCAGCTTTTCGCCCAGAGCGGCAACCACAGCACTCACTGCGCTGTTTATTTCTTCATCAGTAAGAGTGCGTGATGGATGCTGCCAGGTCAAGCCCAGGGCCAGACTTTTTCGTCCCGGTTCAATACCTTGGCCCTGATAGACGTCAAATAGCGTCACTTGCTTCAGGTGCTCTCCGGCCTCTGCAACAGCCACTTCACGCAGCTCTGCAAAGCGGGTTTCGGCACTAACCAGCACCGCCAGATCGCGGCGCGATTCCGGAAATTTGGACAGTTCGCTGAAGCGGGAAACCTGTCCTTCGATCACGGCATCCAGCTCGATTTCAAACAGGAACACGGGACCGGTCAGGTCCAGTGATTTCTGCAGGCTCGGGTGCAGCGCACCGATACGACCCACGGTCTTGCCACCACGCTGAATCGCAGCGCTCTGACCCGGGTGCAGGGCGACATTGGACTCGGCGACAAAACTGAACTGATCGGCACAGCTACCCAGTCCAAGCAGGGTTTCCACATCGCCTTTCAGATCGAAGAAATCGACCTTGTCGCTACCGCCGTTCCAGCCTTCCGGCTGACGGGAGCCACAGATAATACCGGCAACTACGTTCTGCTGCTTGAGACCATCTTCTTCAGGCACAAAGCGCTGACCGATCTCGAACAGACGCACGCGCGGCTGCTGACGGTGCTGGTTGTACTGCAGCGCCTTGGCCAGACCCGGCCAGAGCGTGGTGCGCATCACGGCCATTTCGGCAGAGATCGGGTTAGCCAGCGCCATCGGCTCATGCTGGTCATCGAACTGGGCGGACAGGCCTTTCTCGATGAAGCTGTAGGTGATCGCTTCCTGGTAGCCCAGGCTGATCAGGTGGCTGCGGATACGGCCCTGCAGCACCTGTGCTTCGGACTGAGGTGCGATCGGCAGCTCTGCCAGCGGTGTACGCGACGGCAGGTTGTTGTAGCCGTAGACACGGGCGATCTCTTCGATCAGATCCACTTCCAGGCTGATGTCGAAACGGTAGCTCGGTACGCTCACCTGCCACTGACGCTCGCCGCTGACTTCCAGCGACAGGCCCAGGCGGGTCAGGATCTCAACGATCTCTTCCGCCGGGATCTCCAGTGCCAGCATCGAGGTGACACGGTCATGACGCAGAGTCACCTGAGCCACTTCCGGCAGGTCTGCTTCGGACACCGCTTCGGTTACCGGACCGGCTTCACCGCCGACGATGTCGACCAGCAATGCGGTGGCACGCTCCATGGCGCGACGCTGCTGCTGCCAGTCCACGCCACGCTCAAAGCGATGGGAGGAGTCGGTGTGCAGACCGTAGCTACGGGCACGGCCAGCAATCGCCAGCGGTGCGAAGAAGGCGCTTTCCAGCAGGATATCGCGGGTCTCTCCGGTCACAGAGGTAGGCTCGCCGCCCATGATGCCCGCCATGGCAACCGCCTTGGACTGGTCGGCAATCACCAGCGTATCGCTGTTGAGTTTGATCTCCTGGCCGTCCAGCAGCGTAAGCTGCTCATCCTGCTCTGCCATGCGTACCTGGATGCCGCCATCGAGCTTAGCCAGGTCAAAGGCGTGCATCGGCTGACCGAGCTCGATCAGCACGTAGTTGGTGACATCGACTACCGGGTCGATGGAGCGGATACCGGAGCGGCGCAGTTTTTCCTGCATCCACAGCGGAGTTTCAACGCCAGGGTTGATGTTGCGGATCACACGCGCCAGATAGCGCGGGCAACCGTTGGCAGCAACCAGGGTTGCTTCGACCTGATCGTCGATCTGCGGAGCAACCGCAGAACAGTCGATATCGGTGACCGGAGCCTTGTTGAGCACGCCCACTTCGCGCGCCATACCCGCCAGGCTCAGACAGTCGCCACGGTTCGGGGTCAGGTCTACATCGATGATCTGGTCATCAAGCTTCAGGTATTCGCGGATATCGGTGCCGACCGGCGCATCCGCCGCCAGCTCCATCAGGCCGCCGTGATCGTCCGACAGACCCAGCTCATCTTCGGCGCAGAGCATGCCGAAGGACTCAACCTGACGCAGTTTGGCTTTCTTGATCTTGAAATCGCCCGGCAGGACAGCGCCTACCTTGGCAAAAGGCACGCGGATGCCGGCACGGGCATTGGGCGCGCCGCAGACAACCTGGAACTCTTCGCTGCCATCAGATACCTGGCAAACGCGCAGTTTGTCGGCATTGGGATGCTGCTCGGCGCTGATAATCTCGCCAATTACCACACCGCTGAACTGACCGGCCACCGGCTCGACTTCGTCGACTTCCAGTCCCGACAGGCTGAGCTGATCGACCAGTGTCTGGGTATCAATTTCGGGCTGCACCAGTTCGCGCAACCAGTGTTCACTGAATTTCATGCTGCTGTCCTGAAATCTCTGAATTCTGGGTTGGGTCGATCAACGGAACTGGCCGAGGAAGCGCAGATCGTTTTCGAAGAACAGGCGCAGGTCATCAACGCCGTAACGGAGCATGGCAAAACGCTCAACGCCCATACCAAAGGCAAAACCGCTGTACTCGTCGGGATCGATACCGGACATCTCCAGCACTTTCGGGTGCACCATGCCGCAACCCAGCACTTCCAGCCACTTGCCATCGCCACGGTCGATATCAACCTCGATGGAGGGCTCGGTAAACGGGAAATAGGAGGGACGGAAACGAACTTTCACATCTTCTTCGAAGAAGGCGCGCAGGAACTGCTCCAGCGTACCCTTGAGATCGGCGAAGCTGATGTTTTTGTCGATCAACAGACCTTCCACCTGGTGAAACATCGGTGAGTGGGTCTGATCGTAGTCACAGCGGTATACACGGCCCGGGCAGATGATGCGGATCGGCGGCTGCTGCGCTTCCATGGTACGCACCTGCACCGGCGACGTATGGGTACGCAGCAGTGTGTGGGTGTCGAAGTAGAAGGTATCGTGCATGGCACGTGCCGGGTGATGCGACGGAATATTGAGCGCTTCGAAGTTGTGGTAGTCGTCTTCGATCTCCGGACCTTCTTCAACGGTGTAACCGATGCTGCCGAAGAAAGATTCGATACGCTCCATGGTCTTGGTGACTGGGTGCAAACCACCCAGCTGCTGACCACGTCCCGGCAGGGTAACGTCGATGGTTTCCGCTGCCAGCTTCTGCTCAAGAGCGGCACGCTCGAGCTGTTCCTTGCGGGAACTCAGCTCTTTCGCCAGCTCTTCCTTGGCTTCATTGATTTTCGCACCCGCTGCAGGGCGTTCTTCGGCTGAGAGTTTGCCCAGCCCTTTCAGCAACTGGGTAAGATGACCTTTCTTACCCAGGTACTGAACGCGCACGTCGTCCAGCGTCTTTACATCGTCGGCCTGAGCGACCGCCTGTTTGCCATCCGCCAGGAGGGCGTGAAGATTTTCCATGTCCGGCTCCAAACAAAAATAGGGGAAGAGCTTGCACCCTTCCCCTATTCGATTCGATCAATTACCTACCATCAGGCGGGTGACGCCTTAGGCCAGGGCAGCTTTCGCTTTTTCGACAACCGCAGCAAAGGCAGCCTGCTGGTGAACAGCCAGGTCAGCCAGAACCTTACGGTCGATTTCGATGTTGGCCTTTTTCAGACCAGCGATGAAGCGGCTGTAGGACAGACCGTTGATACGGGCAGCAGCGTTGATACGTGCGATCCACAGAGCGCGGAACTGACGCTTACGCTGACGACGGTCACGGTAAGCATACTGACCAGCTTTGATGACCGCCTGCTTGGCAACGCGGAATACACGGCTGCGAGCGCCGTAGTAACCTTTTGCCTGTTTCAGGACTTTCTTATGACGAGCACGAGCCACAACACCACGTTTTACACGAGCCATGGTATTTCCTTCTAATTAAAAGTTGATTCAGACAAAAAGCTTACAGATACGGCAGCATGCGCTTGACCAGAGCCTGGTCAGCATCATGAACCTGCAGCATCGGGCGCAGCTGACGCTTACGCTTGGTGCTTTTCTTGGTCAGAATGTGGCTTTTGAAGGCCTGCTTGTGCTTGACGCCATTAGCAGTTTTCTTGAAACGTTTTGCCGCACCGCGGACAGATTTAATCTTAGGCATTACTCAATCTCCACGCATTCGTTTGTAATACGCCAGCCTGAATCGACAAAACCCACACAGTCTCTCTGCTATAGAGAAACAGCGCGGGTCTCGTAGAAACGCTGACTATTTCTTCTTCGGGGCGACGACCATCACCATCTGGCGACCTTCCATCTTCGGCTGCTGTTCTACAGTACCGAGCTCCAACTCGACGAGGTCTGCCTCGACGCGTCGCAGCAACTGCATACCCAGCTCCTGATGGGCCATCTCACGACCACGGAAACGCAATGTCACCTTGGCCTTGTCCCCGGCTTCAAGGAAACGTATCAGGTTGCGCAGTTTTACCTGATAATCCCCTTCTTCCGTACCGGGACGGAATTTCACTTCCTTGACCTGCATCTGAGACTGCTTCTTCTTAGCCTCATTTGCTTTCTTCTTCAGCTCATACTGATGCTTACCATAGTCCATGATCTTGCAGACGATGGGATCAGAATCAGAGATCTGTACAAGGTCAAGCTCGGCCTCCTGAGCATGCTCAAGAGCCTCATTAATCGAAACGACACCAACCTGGTTACCATCCGCTCCAATGAGACGGACTTCACGAGCACGAATGTTATCGTTGATTGGCGGCAGGTTCTGTCGACCGCCGCGCCTGTTATCACGCCTGATAGCTATATCTCCTGACGAATTTTATTCCTGACGCCCTTTAAGGGAGACTTCCACATTCAGCATCTCAATGAGGGCATCGACGGACATAGTGCCAAGATCTTCACCGGAGCGCGTACGCACTGCAACGGATCCGTTCTCCACCTCTTTGTCACCTATGACGAGCAGGTAGGGCACTTTCTGTAAAGTACGCTCGCGGATTTTAAAGCCGATCTTCTCGTTTCTCAAGTCCGCAACGGCACGATAACCCTGATTTTCAAGTCTTTCGGTCACTTCATTAACAAACGGCGCCTGTTTATCGGTAATATTCATCACCGCAACCTGCACCGGCGCCAGCCAGGTCGGCAGTGCACCGGCGTAATGCTCGATCAGGATACCGATGAAACGCTCGAAGGAACCGAGGATTGCACGGTGCAGCATCACCGGTGTTTCGCGATCGCCCTGCTCATTGACGAACTGCGCATTCAGGCGGCCCGGCATAGAGAAGTCCACCTGGATGGTACCGCACTGCCAGACACGGCCGAGGCAGTCACGCAGGGAGAATTCAATCTTCGGCCCGTAGAACGCACCTTCGCCCGGCAGTTCTTCCCAGTCCAGCTCAGCGGCGTCCAGCGCATCGGCCAGCGCCTTCTCGGCCTTGTCCCAGACCTCGTCGGAACCGACGCGTTGCTCCGGACGGGTGGAGAGCTTGTAAAGGATGTCGCTGAAGCCGAAGTCTGCGTACACCTCGTGCAGGAAGTCGATAAAAGACGCAACTTCCGACTGAATCGAGTCTTCGCCACAGAAGATGTGCGCATCGTCCTGAACGAAGCCGCGCACACGCATGATGCCGTGCAGCGCACCGGAGGGCTCGTTACGGTGGCAGGAGCCGAACTCCGCCAGACGCAGCGGCATTTCACGGTAAGAACGCAGGCCCTGGTTGAACACCTGGATGTGGCAGGGGCAGTTCATCGGTTTGATGGCGAAGTCGCGGCTCTCGGAGTGCGTGGTAAACATCTGCTCCTGGAACTTGTCCCAGTGACCGGACTTTTCCCACAGCGTGCGCTCGACAACCTGCGGTGTCTTGATCTCCTGATAGCCGTGCTTGCGTTGCTTGGCACGCATGTACTGTTCAATCTGCTGGTACAGAGTCCAGCCGTGCGGATGCCAGAACACCATGCCCGGCGCTTCTTCCTGCAGGTGGAACAGGTTCAGCTGCTTGGCCAGTTTACGGTGGTCACGCTTCTCTGCTTCTTCCAGACGGTGCAGGTATGCCTTGAGCGCTTTTTTGTCGCCCCAGGCGGTACCGTAGATGCGCTGCAGCATCTCGTTCTTGGCATCACCGCGCCAGTAAGCACCGGCAACCTTCATCAGCTTGAACGCTTTGATGTGACCGGTAGCCGGCACGTGCGGACCACGGCAGAGGTCGATAAAGTCGCCCTGCTTGTAAAAGGAGAGAGGCTCTTCACCCGGGATGTCCTGGATGATTTCGACCTTGTACTTCTCGCCCATCTGCTCGAACATCGCCACCGCTTCGTCACGGTTCATGATGGAGCGGGATACCTCCAGGTTCTGCTTCGACAGCTCGGTCATCCGCTTCTCGATCTTCTCGAGATCTTCCTGGGTGAAGGGACGCTCATAAGAGAAGTCGTAATAGAAGCCGTTGTCGATCACCGGGCCGATCGTTACCTGGGCGCCGGGGAACAGTTCCTGAACAGCCATGGCCATCAGGTGGGCGCAGGAGTGACGAATAACTTCGAGGCCTTCCTCATCGCGTGCCGTGACGATCGCCAGCTCGGCATCGTTTTCAATGACGTAACTGGTATCCACCAGCGTGCCATCGACTTTGCCGGCAAGAGCTGCCTTGGCCAGGCCGGTACCGATATCGGCGGCCACATCGAATACGCTGACGGGGTGATCGAATTCGCGAATACTCGCATCGGGAAGGGTAATAACAGGCATGGTAAATCCTATGCTTAGTGGTGGCCCCTACGACAGGCCACATAAGAGTGTTGGCCGACAATCGACGGACGACCCTGAGCAAGACGCGAGAGTATAACGTTCCCGCTCCAGTGCCACCACCCATACGGACAAATCAGTAGCTTAGGCGTACACTTTAGGGTCAAAACAGGCCCGATATATAACAATTCCATGCCACACATCCGTTTACGTATCAGCACCCGTTTAATGATTGTTCTGTGCCTGCTGGTACTGGTGCAGTCCGTTGTCCTGGGTGGTTTCGCCCTGCGTCATCTCGGCGACTCCCTTGAGGAACAGATCGCGCAGCGGGCGGTTCAGCTCGCTTCAATGATCGCGCAGACCCCATCGATCCGCCGCGCCGTGGCAGCCAACGACGCCGACACCACCAACCGTATCGCCTCCGAATTGCGCGATGCCACCGACGCCAGCTTTATCTCCATCGGCAATATCGACGGTATCCGCCTCTCCCACCCCGTTCCCGACCGCATCGGCAAACCGATGGTCGGCGGCGATAACTACGCCGTGCTCAAGGAGGGACGCACCATCATATCGGCAGCTACCGGCAGCCTGGGGCCGTCGATCCGCGGCAAGGCACCGGTGTTCAACGATATCGGCGAAGTGGTAGGCGTGGTTTCGGTGGGCTACCTGACCAATGAGATCGACAACACGGTACTGACCTACCAGCGTATCGTGATCATCGTCACCCTGGTCCTGCTGGTGCTGTCGGTGCTGATCGCCAGCTGGATCGGGCGCCGTTTCCGCGCCGCCATCTTCGACCTGGAACCTCATGAGATCGCCACACTTTTCGAGGAGCGCAACGCCACCCTGGAATCGGTTCGCGAAGGCATCATCGCTATCAACCGGCAGGGCCTGATCACCACCTTCAACCGCGCCGCCATCGATACATTGGACCTGGGCAGCGAGCCGCTTACAGGACGCCATATCCGCGAAGTCCTGCCCGAGAGCCGGATGCCCGCCCTGCTCGAAAGCGGCGAGCCGGAATTCGACAAGGAGATGGTGGTCGATGGCCGCCACCTGGTGATCAACCGGATTCCGATCCGTGTTCACGGCAAGATCAGCGGCGTGGTCGCCAGTTTCCGCGAGCGTGACGAACTCACCATGGTCAGCCGGCGTCTCACCCGTATCCGCCAGTATGCGGATTCCCTGCGCAGCCAGGCCCACGAATACGCCAACAAGCTGCACACCATCGCCGGTCTGATTCAGCTCGACAAGAGCGACGAGGCGCTGGAGCTGATCGGCCAGGAGACCCGGGATCACCAGGCGATGCTGCGCTGGCTGGTGGATTCGGTGGATGACCCGGTGGTCTCCGGCTGCCTGCTGGGCAAGTTCAACCGCGCCCATGAGCTGGGGCTGCACCTCGATATCGACGAGGACAGCCACCTGGGCCCCCTGCCGGCGGCAATTTCCACCGAACGGATGGTCACGCTGATCGGCAATCTGCTGGATAACGCCTTTGACGCCACCCTCTCCGAGGGCAACCGGCGCATCAGTCTCTCCATGACCGACATCGGCCAGGACATCATTATCGAGGTCGAAGACCAGGGACCGGGAATAGAAGATGACGACTTCGCCCGCGTTTTCGAGCGCGGCTTCAGCAGCAAGGCAGAAGGTCGCGGCATCGGCCTGCACCTGGTCAAAGAGATTGTCAGCGACCTGGGCGGCGAGGTGGTGGTTGAAAATCTCGCCGGCAAAGGCGCACGCTTCACTCTTTACCTTCCCAAGGAGACACATTGATGAGCACACCTGTGGGTATCGTTATCGCCGAGGATGATCCTCAGATCGCCGAGATCCAGCGCCGCTTCGTCGAGCGCGTGCCCGGCTTCGAGGTCCGCGGTATCGCACATACCACGCGGGATGCCCGGGAGCTTATCGAGGTATTCCAGCCCAACCTGGTGCTGCTGGATATCCAGTTTCCCGATGGTAGCGGCCTGGACCTGCTGCGCGAGATCCGCGCGTCCGCCAGCCCTACCGACGTGATTCTGGTGACCGCAGCCAAGGAGGTCGACAGTCTGACCGAGGCGCTGCGCTGCGGGGTATTTGACTATATTCTCAAGCCGCTGGTGTTCGAACGCCTGGAGCAGGCGCTGCAGAATTTCACCTCCCACCTGGCAAAACTCAAGGCACTGGAAAGCCTCAGCCAGCAATCGGTGGACGGCCTCCTGCCCCGCAACACACCGGTTCCGCAGCAAAGCACACAGCCCGCGCGTAAACGCCTGCCCAAGGGGATAGACACCCTGACACTGGATAAAGTGCGCAGTGCCCTTGTGGACAGCAAAGAAAGCCTGAGCGCCGAGCAGGTCGGCGAGCGGATCGGTTCCAGCCGGACCACGGCGAGACGTTACCTGGAATACCTGGTCTCGGAGCAGGAACTGGAGGCGGATGTGAACTACGGCAGCATAGGCCGACCGGAGCGGCGTTATCGTGCAGCGCCCGACCTGAAGCCGACAGAATAAAAAAGCCACCGCGTCAGCAGTGCCGACGGGTGGCCAGAAAATACCGGATGACAGGAACCTTGGGTCATCCGGCAGGTGCAAACAACAACGACGTTTGCGGAGGCTTAACACATGTCAGGCAGAGGGCTCAGTCGGCCTCTTCCGGAACTTCGAGACGGGCACGGGCACGTTCCATACGGCGACGCAGAACCGGGCCGATGATGTAAGGCAGTGCCAGCCCCAGGAACGCTACGATCCAGATACCGATGCTCAGGCCGCTGGAGAACAACGCCGTCCAGTCACCATCAGAGATAGTCAGCGCATGGCGCAGGTTCAGCTCCATTTCAGGCCCCAGCAGCATACCGAGGATGACCGGTACCAGCGGCACATCAAGCTTACGCAGGACGTAGCCCAGCAGACCGAAGCCGACCATGAAGTAGAGATCCAGCGCGCTGTTGCTAATTGAGTAGATACCCACAGCCGCCACCAGCGTAACCACCGGCATCAGATACTTCGGCGGAATGCTCAGCAGTTTGACGAACACACCGATCATCGGGATGTTCAGCAACAGCAGCATGATGTTACCCACCAGCAGGGCTGCAATCACACCCCAGACCAGTTCAGCATTCTGCTGGAACAGCATCGGACCCGGCTGGATATTCAGCGAGATCAGCATCGCCAGCAGTACCGCCGTGGTACCACTACCCGGCACACCGAGGGTCAGCATCGGCACCAGGGCACCGTTGGCGGCGGCGTTGTTACCCGCTTCCGGTGCAGCCACACCGCGGGGGTCGCCTTCACCGAACTTGCCTTTGGAACCAACTATCCGCTTCTCCAGGGTGTAGCTGATAAAGCTACCCAGAGAGGCACCGGCACCCGGCAGCACGCCGGAAACGAAGCCCAGCAGAGAACCACGCAAGCTGGTCGGCAGAACCTCGATAATATCCTTCATCTTCAGGCTCAGCTTGTTCAGCTTCGCTGCTGCAAGTCCTTCACCGACATGTTTCTCGATAAAGAACAGCAGTTCGCTGACTGCAAACAGGCCGACGATGGCGATGATGAAGTCGATCCCCTCGTAAAGCTCGAGGATATTGAACGTATAACGCTGGTTGCCGGTGGAGATATCCACACCCACGGTGGCTACCATCAGACCCAACGCCGCAGCGACGATGGTTTTTACCGGATTCTTGCCGGTAATACCGCCCAGCGTGGCGAATGCCAGTGCGAACAGCGCAAAGTATTCCGCAGGACCGAAATGCAGGGCGAAACGCGCCAGAATCGGTGCCAGGATGATCAGGCCGATGGTGGCCAGCAGGCTGCCGATAAAGGAGGCAATAGCGGAGATCGCCAGCGCCTCGGCGGCCTTGCCCTTCATCGCCATCGGGTAACCGTCGAGTGTCGTCATCATCGCCGGCTCGTCACCGGGGATGTTGAGCAGGATGCTCGAGATACGCCCACCATACATGGCGCCAGCATAGACCGAGGTCAGCATGATCAGCGATGCAGCCGGCGACAGACCCAGACTGAAGGCCAGCGGGATCAGGATAGCAACACCGTTAGCAGGGCCAAGACCGGGCAAGGCGCCGATCAGAGTGCCGAGCATCGCGCCGATCGCTGCAAACATCAGGTGCTCCGGTGTCAGCGCGACGGCGAAGCCCTGCAGCAGGAAAGAAAGAGTTTCCATCAGTTCAGCTCCTTAACTCAGCTCGAGGATGCCAGCCGGCAGATGCAGCTCAAGCACGAAGTTGAACAGCACATAGACCACCACCGCGCAGCCGATACCGGTCAGACCGGCCGAAATCGGGCGGGCACCCATGCGCCAGCAGAGCACACCAACCATCAGCGTAGTGGAGATCACGAAGCCCACGGGGGCCAGCATCGCGGAGAAGATCATCAGCACCACAAGCACGAAGCCGAGGTCGAGCAGGGTTTTCATGCCTGGCCAGGGCTGGTCCGGATCCGGCTTAACGATCAGGTAGACGCTGGACAGACCCAGGACTACCGCCAGCAGCAGCGGGAATGTCTCGGGCCCAACCGCCTCGGCGCCACCAAAGGGGACCGGGAACTGGCTGGCCTCCCAGCCGTACGCGACGGCCAGGAGGAGCAGAATGATGCCAAGAATACGATCGCCGATCATTTGATCAGACCGATTTCAACGGAGAGATCACGGATATCCTTCACCTGCTGCTGGACGAAGGCTTCGAACTCCTCACCGGATTTATGGAACGGCATCAGACCGTTCTGCGTCATGATCTGCTTCCATTCGTCGCTCTGGTAAACACCGTCGATAGTTGCGGTCCACCAGTCATAGGCGTCGTCCGGTACGCCGGCCGGCAGGTAGAAACCACGCCAGTTCGGAGCGATCGAGTCTACACCTTGCTCGACAGCGGTCGGCATGCCTGCGAATTCACCGGGCAGGCGTTCCTCTGACAGTACCGCGAGTACACGCAGGTCACCGGACTCGACGAAGCCGAGCACCTCAGATACGTCACCGGTGAAGCCCTGGATGTGACCACCGACCACCTGAGTGATCGCTTCGGCGCCACCGCTGTAAGCCAGGTATTTGATTTTCGGCAGATCGGTCACGCCGGCCGCCTTCGCCGTAATCAGCACTTTCAGGTGATCCCAGCCACCCAGAGCGCTGCCGCCACCGAACTTGACGGACTGCGGGTCTTCTTTGATCGCTTCGATCAGATCGTTCAGGCTCTTGTAAGGTGCATCAGCCGCTACAGCGATGACACCGTAATCCGCGCCGAGTGCGCCGACCCAGCTCACCTGATCAGCGCTCAGGCCGGCGAACTGCCCCTGCGCGAGGCGTGTCGTGGTCGCAGTACTGGCCGCGACGATCAGCGAGGAATCACCCTCGCGCTTGGAAACAGCATGCGCAAAAGCAACACCGCCGCCGGCACCCGGCATGTTCACGGTCTGAACATTGCCTTCAATGTAATCCAGGTCGGTCAGTACCTTGCCGACACTACGGCAGGTGAAATCCCAGCCACCACCCGGGTTGGCCGGCGCGATACACTCGGCGGTGCGCTCTGGCTCAAAGGCGTAGGACTGGGAAGCTGCAAATACGAGGGAAGTGGCAAGCATCAGCTTGCGGATAGGACGTTGCATAATGCGATCTCTCCGAGATTATTGTTTTAGTCGTGAGAGCCGGCCGTATTTTGGGGATGCCGGCATTACGCAGGCGCTCATGGGCAGCCTGATCACAACCGAAACATAGTCGCGAAGACACGCTGTTGAAAGTTAAGGTGAATATTAAGCGTTTAGGCCTTATCGGCCGTTTTGTTCATAAAGTTCACGCCCTAACCGTTTCGATCGAAGAGAATGTAGGAAATGAGGTGGACCCGCCCACCCCGTGCCATGAATGCGTTCGACAAAACCAATCAAGGGTCGGCATCGATGCCCAGGGTCGAAAGATCTTTTCCAAACGCTTGAAACGTACTCAGCTACTCGCGTTTCTCGTGGCCATACCGGGTTTCCATCGGCTGTTAATCACGACTGACTCACGATAGTTGAAATATCGGGCCCCGAGACCTGACACGTTATTGCCGTGCTGTTTCGCGTAAACAGCCTCGAAGGCCTATATTCAAGGGAAGCTGCGAGCAACAGCATTGGCATTGATATCAACTACGGAGAGTGATCATCCATGAAAATGAACAAACTGCTGTTTTCCTGTGTGCTGGCATCGGCGACGCTTTTGGCCGGGTGCGGTAGCGAGGAAGCCGACGAAGCGAAAACGGAAAAAAGCGCGCCCAGTGTCAAGGAAATGGCATCGGACGCTGCCGAGAAGGTTAAGGAATCTGCGGCCAAGGCCGGCGATGCGATGGAGGAAGCGGCAGACAAAACCGGTGAGATGGCTTCGGATGCCATCGACAAAGCCGGAGAGATGGCCGAGGACGCCGGCGATATGGCGAAAGACGCGGCCGACTCGGCCATGGAAAGTGCCAGCGAAATGGGCGAAGCGGCCGGTGAGATGATGAGCGATGCCGCCGATGCCGCCGGGGAGATGGCAGACGATGCCATGAAGGCGACCGGTGAAGCGGCTAAAGATGCTGCTGCGGCGGCGGACGAGGCTGTCGATGCCGCCAAGGAGTCGATGGGCATGAACGAGGCCGCCGAGACCGCCGAGGAGGCCGGTGACGCAGCGGCCGAAGGTGCAGAGGAAGCCGCCGATGCGATGAAAGAGGCCCAGCAGTAACTCGAAGTGGTGCACGGCGGCGCCCGGGTGAGGCCTGTTACAGCAGATCCTTCATCCGGTAATACAGCATCCCCATCGCCAGCAGCGGAGAACGCAGCGCCGGGCCGCCCGGGAAGGTCATATGCCTGACCTTGTCGAACACGTCGAAACGCTCCGCCTGGCCGCTGAGCATCTCGGCGATAACCCTTGCAGCCATATGGGTGGCGTTGACGCCGTGGCCGGCATAAGCCTGGGCAAAGAGGATATTGGGCGCATCCGGCAGACGCCCCACCTGGGGCAGACGGTTGGCGCCGATGCCGATCATACCGCCCCATTCGTAATCGATTTTAACGCCCTTGAGTTGCGGGAACACCCGCTCAAGATTGGGCCTCAGGGCGCCGGTGATGTCCCTGGGGTCTTTACCCGAATAATTACACAGGCCGCCAAACAGCAGACGGTTATCCGCCGACAGGTGGAAATAATCCAGCGCCACGCTGAGATCAGCAAAGGCCATGTTCTGTGGAATGATCTGTTTGGCCTGGGCATCGCTGAGCGGCTCAGTGGCGATGACGTAACTGCCTGCAGGCAGCACCTTGCCGCCGATATGAGACTCCAGCTTGTGGCCGATATAGGCGTTACCGCAGAGCACCAGGTAGCGGCAGCTGACCTCACCCTCAGGGGTCAGCACACGCGGCTTTTCGCCCTTGATGATCTTCTCCGCCGGGGAGTATTCAAAGATCTGCACGCCGGCGGCTTCGGCGGCCACCGCCTCTCCCAGCACCAGGTTGAGCGGATGCAGATGACCGCTACCCATATCCACCATGGCACCAAGATAACGGTCGGAGCCGATCACCTGTCCGACTTCGTCACGGTCGAGAATCTCCAGATCGTAACCGTACCCCAGGGCTTCGAGCTCGGCGCGCTCAGCCACCATCTCATCGATATGGCGCGGCTTGAGCGCCAGGTCGCAGTAACCCATCTGCAGATCGCAGTCGATGTTGTAGCGCTCGACCCGGTTACGCACGATCTCCACCGCCTCGATCCCCATGCGGCCCAGCGCCTCGACACCGGCGTCGCCGATCTGGTCACGGAACTGGTCAACGCCGTGGCCGATACCACGGATCAGCTCGCCGCCGTTGCGACCGGAAGCGCCCCAGCCCACCCGCTTTGCCTCCAGCAGTGCCACGGAAAACCCCCGCTCGGCCAGTTCCAGTGCCGTATTAACGCCGCTGAAACCACCACCGACCACGCAGACATCCACCTCCAGCGACCCGGACAGCGCCGGACGCTCCTTCTGATAGCGCGCCGTGGCGGTGTAAAAGGAGTTGGGGTAGTTATTGCTGTGTACGGGGTCTTTCATGGGAGTCTCCCGGTTCCATCGGGTTAATTTAAAACGTAACTGCCAAATAACTTAGCAGGGTGTTGAAAAGCGTTTTCGAGGCCGCCGAGGCAAGCGGTTCGCCGCCCGGGCAAAACAGGCGAAAAAGCGGAGTTTAGTACACTAAATGAGCATATTACTCGCTCCGCTCGCCCCTTTGGGGCCGCACTAAAGTGCGTTCAGGCAAGGCCTGTGAGCCTGTTTTTAACGCCGCATTCGGCAACGTAGATAGCTTTTCAGCATCCTGTCAGGGCATGGGCTGCTGCTGCGTAATGCAGTGAATATTGCCACCGCCAAGCAGTATTTCGCGGCCAGGCAAAGCAACGATCTTACGGTCAGGGAACATCTGCTGCATCAGCGCCTGTGCAGGCTCATCCGCGGGATCATCAAAGCACGGCATGATGACACCACCATTGACCAGAAGGAAGTTCACGTAGGAACCCGCCAGCCACTCCTCAGGGGTTCTCGGCTGACTGCCCTCCACCTGCTGTACACCCTGACATTCCGCTTCGGTAGCGTGGATCGCACCCGGCAGCGGCATCTTGTGCACTGTCAGTTCACGCCCTTTGGCATCACGGCTCTGCTCGATCACCGCAAGCGAAGCACGACAGCGCTCGTAGTTGGGATTATCCGGATCATCGGTCCAGGCCAGCACCAGCTCAGCGGGCGCAACAAAACAGCAGCAGTTATCCACATGACCATCGGTCTCATCGTTGTAGAGACCTTCCGGCAGCCAGATCACCTTGCTGACACCCAGGTAATCACCCAGCAGCTGTTCCAGATCGGCGCGGCTCAGGTGCGGATTACGGTTGGGGTTAAGCAGGCACTCTTCGGTGGTGATCAGCGTGCCCTCGCCATCCACATGAATGGAACCGCCCTCGAGCACGAAGTCGGCGGCGTAGCGGTCGCAGCCGGCAACAGCGGCCATTTTGGCGGCCACCCGCTCGTCCTGCTCCCAGGAGGCATAAAGCCCGCCGTTTTCGCCGCCCCAGGCGTTAAAACGCCAGTCCACGGCACGCAGGGTTTTGCCGTTACTGACGAACGTTGGGCCGGTATCCCGCGCCCAGGCATCGTCACTGGCGATCTCCACCACGGAGATCCCCGGGTAATCCAGCGCCGCCAGTGCCCGGTCATACTGGGCTGCACTGGCACCGACAGTGACCGGTTCAAACTCGGCGATCGCCCTGGCAACGGCGCTGAACGCCTGCTGCGCGGGCCCTGCGCCATCACGCCAGTTATCCGGACGCTCCGGCCAGAGCATCCAGACACGCTGCTGCGGCGCCCATTCGGCGGGCATACTGAAGCCTTCCTGTACCGGCTTGGCGTTAACTAGCATCGCGTCTTCCCCTATCAATTAACCAACCGATTTATGACTACCATCCAGCGTAGCAATCGCTGTGTACAGATCCGGGCGACGGTCACGGAACAATCCCCAGGCCGCACGCTGCGCCGCCAGTTTATCCAGATCGAACGACTGCACCAGCAGGGTTTCGCTTTCCTGGTCCGCCTCGGCGCAGAGCTGCCCGTCGGGACCTGCGATAAACGACGAGCCGTAGAAGCGCAGCTCCACCTCGCCATCGCGCTCACGGCCGATGCGGTTGGAGGCGATCACCGGCGTCAGGTTGGCGGCAGCATGGCCGCGCTGGGTGTTCTGCCAGTGCAGGCGCGAATCCAGCGTCGGATCCTGGGGCTCGCTGCCGATGGCCGTCGGGAAGAACAGCAGCTCGGCACCGGCCAGCACCATGGAGCGTGCGGTTTCCGGGAACCACTGATCCCAGCAGATCGCCACGCCGATACGGCCGTGGGCGGTATCCCAGACCCGGAAACCGGTATCGCCGGGCGAGAAATAGAACTTCTCGCTATATCCCGGGCCGTCCGGGATATGGCTTTTGCGATACACACCGGGCAGCACCTGGCCGTTCGCATCGATCACCACCAGGGAGTTAAAGCGCGCCTGGCCTGCACGCTCGTAAAAGCTGATCGGCAGCACCACACCCAGCTCTTCGGCCACACCGCGGAAATGCTGGATCGCCGGGTTCTCCTCCACGCTGGTGGCCAGCGCGAGATACTCGGCATCATGACGTTTGCAGAAGTAGGGTGTTTCGAACAGCTCCTGCAGCAGGATAACCTGGGCACCCTGAGCCGCCGCCTGGCGCACCAGCTTCTCGCCGTTGGCGATATTCTCTTCCACACTGTCGCTGCAGGCCATCTGGGTGGCCGCGACCACAACCGATCTTGTCATTGTTATTCTCCTCAGACTGTATGCAGGTACCAGGCGTATTCCAGGTCAGAAATCGTCTGTTCGAACTCGGCCAATTCGTGCTCTTTGCAGGCGACGAAGATATCCAGGAACTCGGATCCCAGGTATTCACGCATCACGCTGGAGGATTCCAGCGCACGCAGGGAGTCACGCAGGTTCGTCGGCAGGCAGGGGTCGACCTTTTCGTAGGCGTTGCCCTCGACCATTTCGTTGGGCTCCACCTTGTTGGTGATGCCGTAATGGATCGCCGACAGCATCGCCGCCATCATCAGGTAAGGGTTGGCATCGGTGCCCGCCACGCGGTGTTCGATACGGGTAGCCTCCGGTGCACCACCCGGAATACGCAGCGCGGTGGTGCGGTTCTCTATGCCCCAGGTGGGCGCCAGTGGCACGAAGAACTGGCTGCTGAAGCGGCGGTAGGAGTTGATGTTCGGGCAGAGGATGGCGAAGTACTGATCCAGGGTTTCCAGCAGGCCACCGAGGGCCCAGCGCATGATGTCGTTGGGCTTGTCGTTATCGACGGCGAAGACATTGTTGCCATCTCTGTCCACCAGGCTGATATGCATATGCATACCGTTACCGGCCTGATCTTCGTAAGGTTTGGCCATGAAGGTGGTGTCCATGCCGTGATCGTAGGCCACGTTCTTCACCACCCGGCGCAGCAGCGTGGTGTTGTCGCATGAGCGCACCGGATCATCCACATGGTTGAGGTTGATCTCAAATTGCCCCGGCGCCGACTCGGCGACGATGGTATCCGCCGGCAGGCCCTGCTCGCGGGCACTGGAGATAATATCCATCAGCAGATCGGTATACTCATCGAGTTCATCGATGGAGTAGACCTGCACACTTTCAGGACGCTTGCCGGAGATCGGCGAGCAGGCGGGTTGCGGACGTCCGTTTACCATCTCCTGGTCGATCAGATAAAACTCCAGCTCAAACGCGGTCACCGGCGTCAATCCGAGCTCTTCAAAACGGCGCACCACGCTGCGCAGAATCATGCGCGGGTCGGCAAAAAACGGCTCGCCCGGCTCTTCATACATCGACATCAGGCACTGGGCGATCGGACGCTTCTGCCAGGGCTCCATGGCCAGGGTGCCAGGTACCGGCAGACAGATACGGTCGGAATCGCCAATCTCCAGGCCCAGACCGGTCTCTTCGACGGTTGTACCCTGGATATTCAGACCATAAATCGATGCAGGCAGAGCGACACCGGATTTAAATACTTTGGAAAGGACTGATTTATCGACTCTTTTTCCACGAACGATGCCGTTCATATCGGCAATCAATAAATCGACGAACTGCACTTCGGGGTGTTTTTCAAGAAATTCTTCTGCTTCTTTTAATTCAGGATTTTCAGCATCCTTGGTACATACATTCGACATTTTATCTATCCAGTTATTAAAAACCGCGCGAAAGGATATCTGCGCTGGCTCGGATCGGTCGGAAATACAGGCTGGAAACAACCGAAATGCACCAAATTGGTACAACCAAGTTGTTGGCCGCACTATAGATGTGCCATATAATTCTGATTTAAAAGCGCTTTGCAGAAAATACCTCCCAGGGGGTATTGTCGCTCAGGCGCTCCAAAACGATGATCGAACAACACTCAAACGAGATAACGGGTCTTTCGGAAAAGCTGTTTTCGGGTAACAAATATCCCCGTTAAAAAGAGATTTAAAATTGTTTCCGAAAGCCTCGCGACGAATGGTTAAATAACATGGATAGCGACAAACCGGGTATTGAAAACTGGCTACGAAACGAAGCCATAACTGAAGTTGAATGCGTGGTCAGCGACCTGACAGGCATTGCCCGGGGAAAAATTTCTCCGGTGGATAAATTTATTGCCGAAGGCGGCATGCGACTTCCAGAAAGTGTGCTGCTGCAAACCGTCACCGGCGATTATGTCGAAGACGATCTTTACTACTCCCTGCTCCACCCCGCCGACATCGATTTCATCTGCAAACCGGATCCCAGCGCCGCCTTCCTGATTCCCTGGACCGAAGAGAAAACGGCCCTGGTAATCCATGACACTTACGATCGCCAGGGACGCCCCATCGAGCTTTCTCCCCGCAACGTGCTGAAAAAGGTACTGGACCTGTACAAGGCCAAGGGCTGGAAACCGGTGGTGGCGCCGGAGATGGAGTTCTACCTGACCGCCCGCACCGCCGATCCGGACCAGCCGCTGCAGGCGCCGATCGGTCGCTCGGGCCGTCGCGAAAGCGGCCGCCAGTCCTTCTCCATTGACGCGGCCAACGAATATGATCCGCTGTTCGAAGACATGTATGACTGGTGTGAGACCCAGGGTCTGGATATCGATACCCTGATCCACGAGGAAGGTACCGCGCAGATGGAGATCAACTTCCTGCACGGTGACCCGCTGCACATTGCCGACCAGGTGTTCGTGTTCAAGCGCACCATGCGCGAGGCCGCCCTCAAGCACAAGGTGATCGCCACCTTCATGGCCAAGCCGGTCAGCAATGAACCGGGCAGCGCCATGCATATTCACCAGAGCATTCTCGACGTCGAAACCGGTCACAATGTATTCAGTGGCGAGGATGGCCAGCGCAGCAACCTGTTCCTTGCCCATGTCGCGGGCCTGCAGACCTACCTGCCGGAACTGATCCCGCTGTTGGCGCCGAACGTGAACTCCTTCCGCCGCTTCCTGCCGGATACCTCGGCACCGGTTAACGTGGAATGGGGTGCAGAGAACCGCACCTGCGGCCTGCGCGAACCCGCCTCCAGCCCGGAGAACCGCCGTATCGAAAACCGCCTTGCCGGCGCCGATGCCAACGTCTACCTGGCGGTGGCCGCCAGCCTGCTGGCCGGCTACCTGGGCATGATCGAGAACCTGCGCCCGACCGCGCCCATCGATGGCCGCGCCTACGACCGTGACAACCTGCGCCTGCCGGTCACGCTGGAAGCCGCTATCGAACAGATGGACGAGTCACCCCAGGTCCGCCAGTACCTTGGCGATCTGTTTGTGGATGGCTATATCGCCACCCGCAAAGCGGAAATGGAAAACTTCAAACGGGTTATCAGCTCCTGGGAACGCGAGTTCCTGCTGCTGACCGTTTAGCAACGCCCATAAAAAAGAAGAACTCCGGCGTGCCACCGGGCAACGCCGGAAACCTCTGCCCCTTGTTGTAGAAGCCAAAAACCGAACTGAGATAAAGAACAACAACTGACAGCCACGGTCCCCACCGGGCTTCCTGTAACAGCTGAGGAGAGAAATGATGACATCAGGTTTCAAACGCACGCTGCTCGCCGTATCCACCGCACTGGCAATTTCGACTGTAGCCCAGGCCGAAGAGCGCACGCTGCATGTCTACAACTGGTCCGATTACATCGCCGAGGACACCCTGGCCGAGTTCGAGAAAGAGACCGGTATCAAGGTGGTTTACGACGTGTTCGACAGTAACCAGGTACTGGAAGCCAAGCTGCTGTCCGGCCACTCCGGTTACGATATCGTCGTGCCGTCCAACAGCTTTCTGGCCAAGCAGATCCGCGCCGGCATCTTCGCCGAGCTGGACAAGGAGAAGCTGCCCAACTGGAGCAACCTGAACACCACCCTGCTCGGCTCACTGAACAGCGCCGATCCGGGCAACATGCACGCGTTCCCCTATCTCTGGGGTACCACCGGCATCGGCTATAACGCCGACAAGGTAAAAGAAGCCCTGGGTATCGACGAGATCACCTCCTGGGACGTGGTGTTCGAACCGGAGAACCTGTCCAAGCTGCAGGAGTGCGGTGTATCCATGCTCGACGCCGTGGACGAGATCTACCCGGCAGCGCTGAACTATATCGGCGAAGATCCCAACCCGACCACCACCGAAGCGGTGGACAAGGCTGAAGAGATCGTCAGTGCGGTTCGCCCGTACGTGCGCTACTTCCACTCCTCCAAGTACATCACCGACCTGGCTAACGGCGACATCTGCCTGGCGATCGGCTGGTCCGGCGATATCCTTCAGGCTCAGGCCCGTGCCGTCGAAGCGGATAACGGTGTCGATGTGCAGTACGTTATCCCGAAAGAGGGCGCGGGTACCTTCTTTGACATGATGGCGATGCCGGCGGACGCCAAAAACAAGGATGAAGCCTACGAGTTCATGAACTACATCCTGCGTCCGGACGTGATCGCCAAGATCTCTGACTATGTCGCCTATGCCAACGGTAACACCGAGGCCACTGCGCTGATCGATGAGGAGATCCGTAACAACCCGGGTATTTACCCGAGCGACGAAATCAGCGAAAAACTCTATACCTTCGCTGACCTGGATCCGAAGGTTATCCGCGCGATGACCCGCAGCTGGACCCGTGTGACTGCCGGTCATTAAGCCGACACAGGATTTATCTAAAACAACCAGCTCCGGCGGTCGCCGCCGGAGCCAACTCTGCCTGGAGTAGATTGATGGCATTAGCCCAGAACACTCAACCGACTCCCTCCGCCGTTCCCGGCGAGGAGATCCTGCGTATCGAGGGTGTCAGCAAACTGTTCGATGACGTCCGCGCCGTCGACGACGTGTCTCTGAGTATCAAGCGCGGAGAGATCTTCGCACTGCTCGGAGGTTCGGGTTCCGGCAAGTCCACACTCCTGAGAATGCTCGCGGGATTCGAAAAGCCCTCCAGCGGCCGCATCTATCTGGATGGCCAGGACATCACCGACCTGCCGCCCTACGAGCGGCCGATCAACATGATGTTCCAGTCCTACGCTCTGTTCCCGCACATGAGCGTGGCGGATAACATCGCCTTCGGCCTCAAGCGCGACAAACTGCCGAAAGCAGAGATCGAAACCCGGGTGAAAGAACTGCTCGCCCTGGTACACATGGAAAAATTTGCCCGTCGCAAACCGCATCAGCTCTCCGGTGGTCAGCGCCAGCGTGTCGCCCTGGCCCGCTCCCTGGCAAAACGCCCCAAGCTTTTGCTGCTGGACGAGCCGATGGGCGCCCTGGACAAAAAGCTGCGTACCCAGATGCAGCTGGAAGTGGTCGAGATCCTGGAACGGGTCGGCGTTACCTGCGTCATGGTGACCCACGACCAGGAAGAGGCGATGACCATGGCGGCACGTATCTCCATCATGGATGAAGGCTGGATCGCCCAGACCGGCACCCCGATGGATATCTACGAGAGCCCCAACAGCCGCATGATCGCCGAGTTTATCGGCTCGGTGAACCTGTTCGAGGGTGACATCGTCGCCGACGAGCCGGATCACGCGATCATCCAGTCAGCGGGATTGAGCCAGCCGATCTACGTGGGCTACGGCGTCTCCACCAGCGCGGAGAGCCGGCATGTCTGGCTGGCGGTGCGGCCGGAGAAGACCCTGCTCTCCCGCGAGAAACCGGAAGGCGAGTACAACTGGGCCGCCGGTGTTATCGATGATATCGCCTACCTGGGCGGCCTCTCCGTGTTCTATGTCCGCCTGGAAAGCGGTCAGATCGTGCAGTGCTGTATGACCAACCGCGAACGCCGCGGCGTTCATCCGCAGTGGGACGATAAAGTCTATATCAGCTGGGAAGCCGACAGCGGCGTGGTACTGAGATCATGAAGTTAAGCGCATTGAAGCGTCCCAACGGGCGCATCTTTACCATCGGGGTGCCCTACCTCTGGCTGCTGTTGTTCTTCGCCCTGCCGTTCCTGATCGTACTGAAGATCAGCTTTTCCAGCATGGCGATCGCGATTCCGCCCTACGAGGCGATTATTCAGTATCGCGACGAGGTGATCGAGTTCGCCCTCAACATCGGCAACTACATTCTATTGATGGACGACTCACTCTACGTGTCGGCCTATCTGAACTCACTGAAGGTAGCGTTTATCTCTACCGTCTGGTGTCTGATACTTGGCTACCCCATGGCCTATGCCATCGCCAAGGCGCCGCCGCGCAAGCAGACCATCCTGCTGCTGCTGGTGATGTTGCCCTCCTGGACCTCTTTCCTGATCCGTGTATACGCCTGGATGGGGCTGATCAGCGACACCGGCCTGATCAACACCACGCTGATGTCGCTGGGAATCATCGACAGCCCGCTGCGAATCATGAACACCAATACCGCGGTCTATATCGGTATCGTCTACGCCTACCTGCCGTTCATGGTACTGCCGCTGTATGCCAACCTGGTCAAACTGGATCGCAGCCTGCTTGAAGCGGCGTCGGATCTGGGTTCTCGCAGCCTGCACAGCTTCTGGACTATCACTCTGCCCCTGTCCAAGGGCGGCATTATTGCCGGCTCCATGCTGGTATTTATCCCGGCAGTGGGCGAGTTCGTCATTCCGGAACTGCTTGGCGGCCCCAACTCGCTGATGATCGGCAAGGTGCTCTGGCAGGAGTTCTTCAATAACCGTGACTGGCCCGTGGCCTCCGCCCTGGCGATGGTGATGCTGTTACTGCTGATCATTCCGATCGCCCTGTTCCACCGCTATCAGTCCCGCACCATGGAGGCCCAATCATGAGAAAGCTTGGATTCTCCACCATCATGCTCTGGGTCGGTCTGGTATTCCTCTACCTGCCGATGCTGATCCTGGTGATCTACTCATTCAACGCCTCAAAACTGGTGACGGTCTGGGGCGGCTGGTCCGGCAAGTGGTATGCCGAGCTGTTAAAGGATGAGCAGATTATCGATGCGGTGTTTACCAGTCTGGCGATCGCCTTCTACAGCTCCTGTATGGCGGTCATTCTGGGCACCATGGCGGCCTTCGTCATGACCCGTTTCCGCCATTCCTGGGCCAAGATGACCCTGTCCAACATGATCACCGCGCCGCTGGTTATGCCGGAAGTTATCACCGGTCTTTCCCTGCTGCTGCTGTTCGTACACATGTCGGACCTGCTGGGCTGGCCCACCGAGCGCGGCATGACCACCGTCTGGATTGCGCACTCCACCTTCTGTGCCGCCTACGTGGCCGTGGTGGTGTCATCCCGCCTGCGTGAAGTGGACCGCTCCGTGGAGGAAGCCGCGCTGGATCTCGGCGCGACACCGCTGCAGTCCTTCTTCCTGGTCACGGTACCGATGATCACCCCGGCACTGGTCTCCGGCTGGCTGCTGGCGTTCAGTCTGTCGCTGGATGACCTGGTAATTGCCAGCTTCACCTCCGGCCCGGGCTCAACTACCCTGCCGATGGTGGTGTTCTCCTCGGTACGCCTTGGCGTCTCGCCGAAGATCAACGCTCTGGCGACACTGATCATCCTGGCGGTCTCGCTGGTCGCACTGATCGCCTGGTACGTGGCGCACCGCTCTCACAAGCGCTCCATGGCGAAGATGAACGAAGGCTGATCCAGCGCCTGAACTAAAAAAGCCACTGCGGTTTACGGCCGCAGTGGCTTTTTTGTCTGTAACCGGGAGCTCAGGCTCTTTCAGGTTGGGCTTATCCACGCCTTCACTCCGCAAGCATCCAGCTTCAGGGCCGGTAGTTCGCTTTACATATTCATCCGCTTCACGATACCGGTTTCGCCTGCTGACGAATCAAGAGTCTTGAACGGCTTTATGGACCGGTGCGCTCAGAGACTTAGGAAGAAACCGAACCTTGTTCTTGATACAGGCGGAAACAGGCCAAGCCTCGACTAGCCCCCCGTAGATAGTGACTGAAAAGCGAAAACAAAAACGGGCCTCACAGGCCCGTTTATAAGTCATTTTAGTCCTGAGCGAATCAGTAATCCCGCTTCAGGAACTTCACCATCCAGCGCGCCACACGCTCAGACTCCGGCTGCTGGCCCGTTTCCAGCCCCGCCAGCGCCTCATCGGCAACGGCTTCAGGCACGGTCGGTCCGCGGCGCGCGGCGACCAGCTCGCGTTCGTAATCGTTGCTGAACTCGGGATGCGCCTGCAGTGTCAGGATGCGGTCGTCGTACACCAGTCCTGCATAACGGCAGAACTCTGAGCTGGCAAACAGGCGGGCGTTCTGCGGCAGCTCAAGCACCTGGTCCTGGTGCATGGCGTTGATGGTAAAGCTGTCCTGCTCGTCGCCGGCAAGGAAACCCCAATCACCCTCGATCCGGTAGGTGTTCAGACCGACGCCCCAGCCAGCCTCATATTTTTCCACTTTTGCGCCAAAGGCGCTGGCAACGATCTGGTGACCGAAGCAGATACCGACCAGCGGCTGGCCGGCGTCATAAATCTCGCGAATCAGACCACTCAGGCGCTGCATCCACGGCAGATTATCGTAGACACCACAGCGGGAGCCGGTGATCACCCAGGCATCGAAGCTGTCGATCGATGCGGGGAAATCATCATCCCTGACGTCGAAAATCTCAAACGTCATCTCCGGGTCCTCGTTACCCAGCAGGGCGACGAACATATCGGCGTAGGAGCCATACTGCTCCAGCAGTTCCGGCGGGGTAATGCCGGTGGCCAGAATTCCAGTCTTCATCTTTTTTCCTGTATCCAAACTATTTATACAGCCTGTGCAAACCGTCTTTGCACACTGAGGTTCCGAATCTAGCTTTCAGTGTAGGAGACCAGCCTGAGGTTCAAAATATCCCCCGGTAGGTATATGCCCAGCACCGGAGCCCTCAGTATCGTGGGGGAAGCTTTCAACGAGCCGCCTAGCGCGAACATTTGATACTGGAGAGATTGAATGAATTCAACCACCCGAGCGATCCTCAGCCCCGAGTGCACCGAAACCCAGGCAAGGGACGCACAGCACCATCTGCACCCTTTTACCGACACCAAGGCGCTGAATGCAAAAAACGCCCGGGTTATTGAACGTGCCGAAGGCATCTACATCTGGGACAGCGAAGGCAACCGGATGATCGACGGCATGGCCGGTCTCTGGTGCGTCAACCTGGGCTATGGTCGCCCGGAGCTGGCCGAGGTGGCCGCCCAACAGATGAACCAGTTGCCCTACTACAACACCTTTTTCCAGACCACGACCCATCCGGCCGCCGAGCTGGCCGAGCAGATCGCTGCACTGACACCGGGTGACCTGAACCACGTATTCTTCGCCAACTCCGGTTCCGAAGCGATCGATACTGTGATCCGCATGGTGCGTCGCTACTGGGAAGTGGTCGGCAAGCCCTGGCGCAAGATCCTGATCTCCCGTGAAAACGCCTACCACGGCAGCACCCTGGGCGGTGTAAGCCTCGGCGGCATGGGCGGCATGCACGCCCAGGGCACGCCGATGCTGCCGGGCATCGAGCATATCCGCCAGCCTTACTGGTATGGCGAGGCCGAAGCGGGCCAGAGCGAAGAGGAGTTCGCCCTGGAGTGCGCCCAGGCACTGGAAGAGCGCATCCTGGAAGTGGGCCCGGACAACGTGGCCGCCTTTGTCGGCGAGCCGATCCAGGGCGCCGGTGGCGTCATCATGCCGCCGCCGGGCTACTGGAAAGAGATCCAGCGCATCTGCAAGAAATACGACATCCTGGTGGTTGCCGATGAGGTGATCTGCGGTTTTGGCCGCACTGGCCAGTGGTTCGGCAGCCAGACCCTGGGTATCGAACCGGACATGATGTCCATGGCCAAGGGACTCTCCTCCGGCTACCTGCCGATCTCAGCAGTGGCGGTCGGTGACCGCGTCGCCAACGCCCTGATCGAGGACGGCGGCGAGTTCAATCACGGCTTCACCTACTCAGGGCATCCGGTCGCTGCCGCCGTGGCACTGGAGAATATCCGCATCCTGCGTGATGAGGGCATAGTCGAGAAAGTGGGCTCGGATACCGGCCCCTACCTGCAGCAGCAGCTGCGCGAGCGTGTCGGTGCGCATCCGCTGATCGGCCATATTGAGGGTACCGGCCTGGTGGCCGGCATGGCACTGGTGAAAAGCAAGGAACCCAAGACCTTCTTCGGCAAGGATGAGGATGCCGGCACCGTCTGCCGCGACCACTGCTTCGAGAACGGCCTGATCATGCGCGCCTGCGGCAACCGCATGGTGCTGTCACCGCCGCTGATCATCAGCCGCGAGCAGATCGACGAGATGATCGATCTGGTGCTGGTCTGCCTCGACAAGACCGAAACCAGCCTAAAAGAGAAAGGCTGGATGTAAGCGCTAAAGCGCATTAAGTGCCCGGGCTCTGGCACACCTGTAATCGCCAGAGCCCTCTTTCCACGGTAAGCTGATACAATCGCGCAACCCTGGAGAGCAACGGACATTTCATGGCTGAACATTTTCCGGCGATTAACGTCACCAACAGCTGGCAGAAGAACCTGGCGGTTCTGATCGACCACGTTAAATCGAACACCTTTCCCGATTGCCTGGTGGAATACCTCGCGACCCTCTGCGATTTCAATACCGCGCTGACCGTCACCTACAAGAAGTCGTTCAAGCCGATCATTCTGCAGCCGCTGGATCCCGCCGAGCAGAGCCAGACGCTGATCTCCTATATCGACAACGGCTATTACCTGCTGGACCCGCTGTTCAACGCGGTGCAACAGGGGATCAGCGGTGTTGTTCGGGTAGCCGAAATCTCGCCAGACTCTTTCCAGCAGAGCGAATTCTTTGAGAACTGCTACCAGTACTTCAACATCATCGACGAGATCGTCCTGATCATCGACCTGAGCGACGAAGTCACCTGCACCATCTCCCTGGGCCGTCAGCCGTCCCTGGGCACCATCACCCGCGGTGAATTGCGTGCGCTGCAGGAGATCTACCCCGTGATCAGTGCGCTGTTTCGCCAGTTCTGGTCCACCCAGTCGGGCCAGTATGTGCAGTACGAACAATCCGACGATGCCACCAAGCAGGCGCTGAAGAGTTTCGGCAGCGGCGTGCTGACCCAGCGCGAACGCCAGATCACCGAACTGGTGGTGAAGGGCAACTCATCCCAGGCGATCGCCGATCAGCTCAACATCAGCGTGGGCACGGTGAAGGTTCACAGGAAGAACATCCACGCCAAGATGCACACTTCCACCCAATCTGAGCTGTTCAACCTGTTTCTGGATCACCTGAAGTCGGTGAGCTGAACGGATAAAACTGTGTTTCCGCGCAGCGCCTTGGGGTCAGAGCAACAGGCTATTCGATCCGCTCATAAGTCAGGGTCTTGCCGCCGGGGATATAGACAAACTCCAGTAACCTCTCCCCTGCCAAGGTGAGGTGGTAACAAAGGGTGTCAGCCTCGTCGGCAACGGTGAAAAACTCCCCCTGTGGATCCTGAATCTGCGCTTCGCAATTGTTCACAAACCTCAGAACGCCCTTGCTGACCACCGTATCGACGTAAATGGACAGAACAGTGTTGCCGTCAATTTCGAGGCTGGCAGAGGCATCGTTCAGGGAGCGCCAGCGGCCCTGCAGCCTGTCAGCGCTGCTGATGGAACCGGTTTCAGCTTTAACGGGGGCAACGTCGGCACCGGCCCTGCTCTCTGTCGAGCGCCCCGTCGAACAGGCTGAGACGCCAAGGGCGAGCATGAAGGCGAGCAGGGCAAAACGGTAAGGGCGGGCGTTGCCAGGCGGTGAATAACGCATCGACTTCCTTTCAGTTCCAGGCTTTCGGTTCCAGGTTTTCAGTTTCGAGCAGGTGAGACCCGCGCAGATCCAGCGGTTTGGCCAGGATTCAACGGAGAACAACTAACCATCTTCGTCTTCCAGGTTCGGCGCCCCGCGCAGGGCCGACAGTCTTAACTCGATGGCGGCCTCGGTGATGGGGCCGGCAATGCCATCAACACCCAAACCGGCCGCTGACTGGAACGCACGTACGGCCATCCGTGTCTTGGGCCCCATGCGGCCATCGACAACGAGTTGGGGATCAGCGCCGAGATCGTTGAGCGCCTGCTGCAGCTGCTTCACCTCGGGGTCTTCCAGACCGACCATATCCGGATCAACCGCCTGGCCCTCTTCACTCAGCAGCGGAAGCAGTTTATTGAACAGCTGTTTGCGGTGCGCAAGCCCATTGAAGCCGCCATTAATCCGGCGGGTAATCGCATTAATGTTGTTGCGATCAGCCTGGACGTTGAGATTGCCTTCTGTCCATTCCTGCAGTGCGGGCTTGAGCGCGTGCTCGGGATCGGTCGCCAGTTCAGGGTGGTTTTCGAAGTCGACCCCCACCGCATCGCCCATCCGTTTGTGGCCGCCCCGGCCCGTGGTCTGCAGGACACCGTTGCCCCGGTAACGAAAGCCATCACCAGGCTGGTCATTACCGAGCTCCCTGGCCTTGCGTGGATTGCCAAGTCCATAGACCCGTTCGGCTATCTGCTCCGGTTTATGTGCCAGCGACTCCGCCTCCGCCCGGGTCACCGCGGCGCTGTGGTTGCCGACGCCGAAGATCACGACCATGCGCTCGGCCGAGTAGCTCATATTTTCTCTAAGTATCCTGAACCCTCCCGTTTCATGAAGGGCTTGAGCCAGAAAATGCGCCATGCGCAGCGGCGTATTGATACCGTGCTGCTGGAACAGGGCATCACCCTTTTGCATAGCTTCCAGATACTCCTGTCTCGCGTGAGGGGCGAGCCGTTTAACAGCCTCGATAGCGGTCATAGCCATGATGGTTCTCCTGCTATGGGGTTAACCCGCAATTGGGTTTCTGGTAAACGGTTTCGGAGGTGCACCTCGGGGCACTGAGAATTACAGCCTGTTCCAGTCTATTGCCACCCGTTAAAGATGGCTTCAGGCAACTGCCGGTTCTGTCCAAACCCTGCTTAAACAGACCGGCCCCTGGGGTATAGGTACCGAACTTCACAACCGTTTCTGCTTTCCTTCGTCAACCAAGCCAGTATAGACCTGACAGCAGAATCGGTTCGTCCTGAGTCTATTACTCGGCCAGCCTTGCTTCGCTGGAGAGACGGCGCAGCCCTTCGATGTCGCGCTTGGGCGGCGTTCCATACAGGCGGCTGTACTCCCGGCTGAACTGGGATGGGCTCTCGTAGCCTACGGTAAACCCGGCACGGGCAGCATCCAGACCATCGCTGAGCATCAGCCTTCTTGCCTCGCTCAGGCGCAACCATTTCTGGTACTGCAACGGACTCTTGGCGGTCAGCTGGCGGAAGTAATGATGCAGGCTGGATGTACTCATCTGCACATGGGAAGCCAGCTCATCAATCCGCAGCGGCTGGTTGTAGTTGACCTTGAGCCAGTCAATGGCGCGGGCTATACGCTGGCTTTGGCTACCTGCCGATACAACCCGCCACAGGCCGGCGGCCAGATCACTTTTTAGCAGCCGGTAATGAATTTCCCGCCTGATCAACGGCTCGAGTACCGCGATATCTTCAGGTGTATTGAGCAGTTTCAGCAAACGCGAAAAAGTCTCCAGCAGCTCCGGCGAAAGCCTGCCGATATACGCTCCCTCCTCGCTGGTTCGTTCCCGGGGCGGTTGCAGGCGATGTTGAGAAATAAGCTCGGCAATAATATTCAGATCGAGGTTGAACACCAGGCCCAGGGATGGCTTCTCCTGCGATGCCTCAAGCACCTGAGAACTGGCGGGCAGATCCAGCGACGTGATCAGAAAACGGCCGGGATCGTAGCGATAGGCGTTATCACCAATCAGCAACTGCTTTACGCCCTGAGCCACCAGCACGATGCTAGGCTCAACGACACAGTCGCAAGGCTCGGTCACGGTTTCCCGGCGAAAAAGAGAGAGGCTGGAGATCGAGGTCTGTAGATCCTCTACTCCCACTGTCCACTGATCGATCACCTCGGCCAACTGCCTGTGGGCTTCATCCATTAATGGGTCAGCCTGCTGACCGGCCTGATTTGATATAGGCATGGTTATCTCCCCTCGTTGTATAAGCCGAGATTAAGTGGATAGCGCCCTTCTGTCTAATAAAAATCCGAAAGACTGGAGTAATAGGCAATAACCTGACCAGATCATTATACCGCTAACGTCTTCACCTGAACCAAAATATCAACAGTCAGCAAGCCTTCCTATCGATTGGCAAGGAGATTGTCATGGGTCAGACAGATCAATCCTCCGCCCGGGAGACATTCTTTACTTCAACTGCGGGGGTCGTCACTGACACGACCTATATACAACACCTAGCCGCACAGGAAGGCCTGGATGGAAGTCCCGTCACCTCGACCGAGCCGGTTACTGACGAGGAGGACCTCGGCGGCCCGGTCCTGAAGGACTGATATTTCTTCAGACCAGGCAGCATTCCTGCCCTACGGACTATTATTTTGGGCTGAAATGAGATTCAGGCAGCAGCCCGACCAGCATCAGGAGACTGAACATGAGCAACTACATTTTTACTCTCAGCGACAAAGTGACCCGCAAGGCGGTTAGCTACAAAACCCGCTTTGGCATCGAACTATCCGCTGACCTTTATCTGCCGGCAGACTTTGACGCCGCCAACAGCTATCCGGCGCTGGTCATTGGCGCACCCTACGGTGGTGTCAAAGAGCAGGGTCCGGGCGTGTATGCCAATGAACTGGCGCAACGTGGCTTTGTGGCACTGACTTTCGACCCGTCCTACAACGGTGACTCCAGCGGCTTCCCGCGTCACCTGTCGTCACCGGAAATGTTCGTGGAAGATTTTCACGCCGGTGTTGATTTCATCGGAACCCAGGCAGGCGTTGATCGCAACAGGATCGGTGTACTCGGTATCTGCGGCTCCGGCGGTTTCGGCCTCAGTGCCGCCCAGGTGGATCCGCGTATCAAGGCCGTGGCTACCGTGAGCATGTACGATATCTCCCGCATGCACGCAGAAGGCTTTGCCGGCTCTCTGGATGAGGAATCCCGCAAGGCGATGCTGGAAGCCCTGGCCGAACAGCGCTGGGCCGAGTTTGAAACTGGTCGACCAGAGCTGTCCGAACGTGGCGCACCGATGGAGATCGATGAAAATACGCACCCGATCGGTCGTGAGTTCGGCGAGTTCTACTCCCGTCCAAGGGGTTACCACCCGAACTCCATCACCCAGTTCACCCAGACCTCGGCCCAGGCCTTCATGAACTTCCCGCTGCTCGACAAGCTGGAGTGGATCTCCCCGCGCCCCATTCTGTTGATCATGGGCGAAGAGGCACACTCACGTTTTTACAGTGAGGATATCTATGCTGCTGCAGCCGAGCCGAAAGAGCTGTACATCGTACCGGGCGCCAACCATGTCGACCTCTACGACCGCACCGATGTAATCCCCTTCGACAAGCTCGAAGGCTTCTTCGGCGAAGCGCTGAAGTAACCCTTGCATCGAGTCCAGGCTAACTGCCCTTGAGCTCCTCACACCGGCAGCCCGCCAGACAACGCTTATCCAGCCCGGGTCAGCGTTGTCCGGGCGGCGGTTCCGCCGGTGCCCTTCATCACCTTCGAAGCCTGTTTCGGCCTCCCTCAGAGCGCGTGAATGCAGTAGTCACTCGGCAACCTCAAGGTCACTGGGCTATAACAGGCAAACCTGCCCGAGCTGATCTAGGCTGACTCGGTACTGACGCAGCGCTCCCCACAGCGACTGCCAACCGGTTTTCGGGGCTTTAATTACAGAATCAGGCAAGAAATCTGAAGAATCGTTGTACGCCTGACGATGGCAGCACTGATTGAATCAGACGATCAACTCATTGAACCCCGCTATCGAATTGCGGCTTTGGGAGACGCTTATGCAACTGGAACGCAGACATCTGAACCTTATCGCCATCGCCATAACCGGCTGGGGCTACAGCCTTGGGGCCCTGGCTGGAGATACACAGCCTGAGTCTCAAACCCACTACCCCCTGGGTTCACAGCAATCTTTCACCGGCCCTGAGAACCTGTTTAGCGGCGATGTTCAGGTCGACATCCTGTTTCCGGCCAATGAGACAGCGCACTTTTCCGGTGCCTATGTCACCTTCGCACCGGGCGCGCACACAGCCTGGCATAACCATCCGGCCGGTCAGCATATGATTGTGACGGACGGAACCGCGCTTACCGGGACCCGTGATGGCAAGGTGATCGATTTCACCGAGGGCGAGACGGTCTGGTGCCCGCCCGGTATCGATCACTGGCACGGCGCAACACCCGAGGCTCCGATGACACACCTGGTCATTACCGGCAGCCTTGATGGTGAAAATGTTAACTGGAAGGAAAAACTCACGGCTGCCGAATACAGCAACGCCGTGATTGAGAAGACCGCTGTATTCGAGGCACTGAGTACGAAGCAGCAGGCGCTCATTCCGATCGCTGCGTTCACCGCTAACGGCGACCAGGCCGCGCTCAAAAACGCCATTATCAAAGGGCTTGATGCGGGGCTGAGCATCAATGAAATCAAAGAGGTTCAGGTTCACCTCTACGCTTATACCGGCTTTCCGCGCGCCCTGAACGGCCTGGTTACTTTTATGCAGGTGCTGGAAGCGCGCAAGGCGAGCGGCATCGAAGATGAACAGGGCCAAGAACCCGGCGCTGTTGCCGCAACCGAATCCAGTCAGGTGGTCGGTGAACAGGTTCAGACCGAGCTGGTCGGCCGCCCCGTATCGGGCCCGCTGTTCGACTTCGCACCCGGCATGAATACGTTCCTGCAAAGCCACCTGTTCGGCGACATCTTCGCGCGGGGCGTTCTCGATTATGAACAGCGTGAACTGGTCACCGTATCGGCACTTGCCAGCATCACCGGCGCCGAGTCTCAGCTCGGTTCGCATATTCAGATGGCAACCAATGTGGGTGTCAGCGAGGCGCAACTGACCGAATTGGCGACCGTACTGGATATCAGCGTTGGCAAGGCGGAAGGACTGCGTGTTGAGCAGGCAATAACACGGATTCTGCACCCCGAAAACGACGCGGGTTAACCAGCACTTTGCTGCCTTGAAGTATCTATACTGAGAGGCACGGTTTTTCAGGTTGGCCGCGTCGTTAACGGCGCGGTCATCCGATAAACGGGGCGTTTCCTCCTGGAACACCGCAAAACCAAATTAAGGGCTAAGCGTGAAATACCGGGGCCTGCACAAGCTTTTTTGCCTGACGTTCTTACTGCCAGTACTGAGTCCTGCGCCCAGCCTCGGCGCTGATGGCCCCGCCAGTCCCTCTTCTATTCAAACTCAACTTCCGGACCCTGCTTTTATGAAGATCCGTATGATTATCAATGGCGAACCGGTGCCAGCCAGGCTCGATGACAACCCGTCGGCCCGCGATTTTTTTGCCCGCCTGCCGCTGACACTGACCTTTGAGGACTACGCCAGCACCGAGAAAATTGCCTACCTGGAGCAGCCTCTGGATCAGCAGGACGCACCCGCCGGATACTCTGCATCGGCCGGTGACATCACCTACTACGCGCCCTGGGGTAACCTGGCGCTGTTTTACAAGGGCTTCGGCTACGCCAAGGGCCTCATCAGGCTGGGGAATCTCGAGGAGCGTGCCGAACTGCTGGCAACGCCCGGTAAACTGAATATCCGCATCGAAGCCGATTGAATAGCGATGTAAAAATCCACCTGCATAGCAGGTAGCTTTGCATGAAGCTCCCTAAAAGGGAGCCTGGGTAGACCTACCGACTAATGCTGGGATCACCCATATCGGCTTACTTTTCGCGGCCTGTTTCGGCTGTTGCCGAGCAAAGGGACTTGTACGGACAAGTCCCTTTGCAATCCCAAACCGCCCCTATGGCTTGGTCGGCTACGCCGACTACCCTGTGCTTCTCGTCTAAAAGAGCGGGACAGGCTTTCTTTCTAAAAATCAGTCGGCTACGCCTCAAACAGCCTGTCCCTTGCCTCTCTTTCAGCCTGCGATGCTCGGCTGCGCCAAAGGGGATGGATTGCTGCGCTCAGGCAGCCATGAGACATCGAGCCCTGTCTTCACCAAGGCACCAGAAAGGCCTGGCCCCGATTAGACAATCACCACCTCCATAGGAGGAGGAGGCTTAAGAGCAACAATAAAAAACGCCTGCCCGGATAGCCGGACAGGCGTTTTAATGTACCCGTCTGCTTGCCTGGATTAGAGGCTGATCCAGACCGATTTGAGCTCGGTGTATTTCTCCAGCGAGTGCAGCGACTTGTCGCGGCCGTTACCCGAGCCTTTGACGCCACCGAACGGCATGGTGGTATCGCCCTCGCCCCAGGTGTTAACCCAGACCATACCGCTTTCGATCTCGCGGCTGACGCGGTGAGCGCGGGACAGGTTGTCGGTCCAGATCGATGCGCCCAGGCCGTAGACGCAGTCATTGGCCATGGCGATCACTTCCTCTTCGGTATCGAAACCGGCTACCGCCAGTACCGGGCCGAAGATCTCTTCACGCACACAGGTCATGTCTGCGTGGGTCTCGGTGATGATTGTCGGCTGGGAGAAGAAGCCTTTCTCGGCACTTTCGATGATGCCGCCAAACTCCACCTTACCGCCCTCTTCCAGAGCACCGGCGATGTAGCGGTTAACGGTTTCCAGTTGCGCCTTGTCCACCATCGGGCCCATTTTCACTTCAGGATCCAACGGGTTACCCGGCTTGTATTGGGCGGCATAGCGCTTCAGCGCTGCCATGAACTGCTCACGGATGCCGTTCTGCACATACAGGCGGGAGCCGGCGATGCAGACCTCACCCTGGTTGGTGAAGATAGCGGTGGCTGCGCCCTGGGCCGCGGCTTCGATATCGCCGCAATCATCAAACACGATCAACGGCGACTTGCCGCCCGCTTCGATCCAGACCCGTTTCAGGTTGGACTGACCGGCGTACTGCATCAGCATACCGGCCACACGGGTGGAACCGGTGAAGGCCAGAGAGTCCACATCCATATGCAGCGCCAGCGCCTTGCCCGCGGTGTGGCCAAAGCCCGGCACCACGTTCAGCACGCCATCCGGCAGGCCCGCCTCTTTGGCCAGTTCAGCGAAGCGCAGGCAGCTCAGGGAGGCTTTTTCTGACGGCTTGAGTACCACGGAGTTACCGGCGGCCAGTGCTGGCGCCAGCTTCCACATCGCCATCATCAGCGGGTAGTTCCACGGCGTGATCGCACCGATAACACCGATCGGGTGGCGGGTGATCAGGCCAAGTGTAGTCGCTTTGGTCGGCGCGATTTCACCGTAGATCTTGTCGATGCACTCCGCGCTCCAGCGCAGGCAGTCGATGGAATCGGGTACATCGATACCGGTCATCTCGGCAATGCCCTTGCCCATATCCAGGGTATCAAGCAGCGCGAACTCGTCGAAATGCTCCTGCATCAGGTCGGCCAGTTTCAGCAGGATGCGCTTGCGCTCCGCCGGTGCCGCTCGGGACCAGTCACCCGCCTTGAAGGCTGCACGGGCCGCTTTCACCGCCGCATCGATATCAGGCTCATCGCAGCTGGCCAGCTCGGTCAGCTGCTCTTCAGTGGTCGGGTTGATCGCCGGAAAGGTTTCACCGCTCGCGGCCGGGCGAAACTCGCCGTTGATCCATGCCTGGTGGCGAAACTCGATTTTCTCGGACAGGGCTGTCCACTCAGCCAGCGTATGCATGGTGTCTCCTTTAAACAGTGCTAACAATAGGGAGAGATTAGGCTTCCTGAAGGATGAAGCCAATACACCCCAGGGGGTAGATTAGTCGGCCTCGAGCAATCCCCGGGTATAGAGGATGTGATCCCGGGCGACACGGCGCGCGGTCTCGGCATCCCGCGCCTGGATCGCGCGGTGGATATCGGCATGCTGGCCACGAATCCCTTCCGGGTAGCGGCCAAACTTTTTCAGCGTGCGCGAGAGCACGCCATAGATCGCATTGAAGTAGCGCTCATAGAAAATCTGGCTAAAGGATACCAGCAACAGGTGATGGCTGTAGCGAGCGATCAGCGTGTGAAACTGCAGATCCGCCTTGGCCCTGGCCAGGGTGGTTTCCCGCTGCCCGCGCTCATAAAGCCGGCCATACTCCTCGGACAGCAGACCAAGTTCTGCCTCGCTGGCCCGGGTAGCACAGTACCAGGCGCACTCCCCCTCCAGAAACGCACGCACCTCCAAGACCTGCAGCTGAAACGCCAGATCATCGCCCAGCCCCTCCAGTGGCAGATTCAGGTGAGGCTCCACCAGGTTGGCTACCCGGTTAGCGCGCCCCTGGGAAACCTCCACAAAGCCAACCGCCTGCAGCCGGGTAGTTGCCTGGCGCACCATCTCCCGCGACAGCCCCTGTTCCTCGGACAGTTTACGCTCTGACGGCAATCGCTCACCGGGCGCGAGCTGCGTGCAGGCAATCATGCCCAGCAACTGCTCGTAAAGTTCATCACTGCGCGTGGCTGTTTCGTTTGGCTTCATGTCGACAAAACGCCCCCGGCTAGGCTGAGTAATCACTCTTGGTCAGACCAGTTTGCAGGATAACATTTCCAACCGCTGCCGCCTCACCTATCTTTCACTGCAGCCTGTAACTGCAAACAGCCAGTACCCCAAAAACAACCAATAAGAGATATCTGTCATGGCATCAGCACATCCCCGGGTCGGTCTTTTCGTGACCTGCCTGGCCGATATGTTCCGACCGGAAGTGGCCTTCGCCAGCGTCAAGCTGCTGGAACTGGCCGGCTTCGACGTCGAGGTTCCCGAACGCCAGACCTGCTGCGGCCAGCCGGCTTTCAACTCCGGCGACCGTCACGACAGCGCCGCCATCGCCCGCCAGACTATCGAGGCGTTCGACGGCTTTGAATATGTGGTCGGTCCCTCCGGCTCCTGCATCGGCATGCTGCACCATTACCCCGAGCTGTTCGCTGAGAGCGATCCCTGGCACCAGCGCGCCCTGGATCTCAAGTCCCGCGCCTTCGAGATCACCAGCTTTCTGGCGCAGCATCTTGATATGGACAAGCTATCCAGCTCTTTTAGCGGGAAAGTGACCTATCACGATTCCTGTTCTGGCCTGCGCGAGCTCGGCATCAAACGCCAGCCCCGCGAACTGCTGTCGAAGATTCCCGGCGTGCAGATCTGCGAGATGGAAGAGTCGGAAACCTGCTGCGGCTTTGGCGGCACCTTCTGCGTCAAATACCCGGATATATCCAACCGCATGGTCGGCAACAAGAGCGAGAACATCCGCGCCACCGGCGCCGATACCCTGCTCGCCGGTGACCTGGGCTGCCTGTTGAACATGGCCGGCAAGCTCAAGCGCGAAGGCGTTGATGTTCAGGCCCGCCACGTGGTCGAAGTACTGGCCGATATGGCCAGCACTCCAGCCATTGGGGAAGCGGCCATCGGCGAAACCGCTGTTGGCGCAGCAGAGAAGAGGAGCTGAGCCATGCAGATCAAGAGCCCCGAGTTCAAACAGAACGCCCGCATAGCGCTGCAAGATGCCAACCTGCAGCGTGCGCTGGGTAACCTGAAAGCCGGTTTTCCACACAAACGTGCTGCCGCTGTCGCCCGCATGCCGGAGTTCGACCAGCTGCGCGATGAAGCCCGCGACCTGAAAAACCATATTCTCGAGCACCTGGACCTCTACCTGGAAGAGTTCGAGAAAAACGTGGTCGCCAACGGTGGCACCGTGCACTGGTGCCGCACCGCCGAGGACGCGCGCAAAAAGATTCTGGAGATCTGCAAGGATCAGGATGCGAAGACGGTGACCAAGGGTAAGTCCATGGTCACCGAAGAGATCGATCTAAACGACTACCTGGAAAAAAACGGCGTCAAACCGGTAGAAACCGATCTCGGCGAATACATCCTGCAGCTGCGCGAGGATCATCCCAGCCATATCATCGCCCCGGCGATCCACCTCAATATCGAGGATGTGGCGGATGCATTCCACGAGCACCACCAGCGCCCGAAAAGCAACGACCCGGCTCACCTGATGCGTGAAGCGCGCGAAATGCTGCGCAAGCATTTTGTCGCCGCCGATGTGGGCATCACCGGCGCCAACTTCCTGGTGGCGGAGACCGGTTCCACCATCATCTGCACCAACGAGGGTAACGGCGACCTGACCCAGACGCTGCCGAAGACCCATATTGTTGTCTCCTCTATCGAGAAGGTGGTACCGACCCTGGAGGATATGACTCTGTTCCTGCGTCTGCTGGCTCGCTCGGCCACCGGTCAGGAGTTCACCGTCTACAACACCCTCTCCTCCGGCCCGCGTCGCCCCGGCGATCAGGACGGTCCGGAAAATTTCCATGTGGTGCTGGTGGATAACGGTCGCAGCGACATGGTCGGTTCCGAGTTCCAGGAGATGCTGCGCTGTATCCGCTGTTCCGCCTGCATGAACCACTGCCCGGTTTACGGCGCCGTGGGCGGCCACAGCTACGGCTGGGTCTACCCCGGCCCCATGGGCTCGGTGCTGACGCCGCAGATGATCGGCATCGAAAACGCGGGGCTTCTGCCCAACGCCTCCACGTTCTGCGGCAAGTGCGAGGAGGTGTGCCCGGTGCGCATTCCGCTGCCCAAGCTGATGCGCCACTGGCGCGACAAGGAGTATGAGAAGCATCTGAGCCCATCAAGCGTACGCTCGGGGCTGGCCCTGTGGAGTTTCTTTGCCACCCGGCCGAAGCTTTACCGCCTGTTCGCCGCTGTGGGTAACCGCTTCCTGCGCTTCAAGGCGGGCAAAAAAGGACGCACCAGCAAGCTGCCATTGGCCAGCGCCTGGACCGATCACCGTGATATGCCGGCACCGAGCGGCAAAACCTTCATGCAGCAGTGGAAGGAGCAGAACCGATGAGCAAGGCCGATATTTTCAACCGTATTCGCATCGGTCTGCATGTGCCCAGTGACGACTCGGCCCGACGCGAGGCGGTCAAGGCACGCCTCGATGCCCGCAAACGCAACCTGATTCCCCAGCGTGCCCAGCTGCCGGAGAACGAGCGCCTGCGCCTGTTTATCGATATGGCCGATGAAGCAGCAGCGGAACTGGTCGAGCTGCACAGCGCCACGGAACTGGTGGGTGCCATTGAGAGCTGGGCTCAGGAAAACGGCGTATCGCACCTGATAACCGCCAGCGATGAGCAGATTAAAAACCTGGACTGGTCCGGCAACGGCACCCTGGTGCGCGAAGAGCGGGTCGCCCAGGTGGGTGATGAGGCCAGCCTGACCTGCGCGTTCTGCGGTATCGCCGAGACCGGCACCCTGATGCTCTACTCCGGTGAAGACAGCCCAACCACGCTGAACTTCCTGCCCGACACGCATCTGGTCGTTCTGCGCGCCAGCACCATCGTCGGCCCCTATGAGGATGCTTGGCAGATGCTGCGAGATGCCACCGGTGGCGAGATGCCGCGCACGGTCAACCTGATCACCGGCCCGTCACGCAGCGCCGATATCGAACAGAAGCTGCAGATGGGTGCCCACGGCCCGCGCCGTCTGGTGATATTCCTGCTGCACGGCGAATAAGCTTTCCGACCTTTTAAAACTCTCGATTTCGCAACCTCTTAGCGCCCCAGCCGGGGCGCTTCTTTTACCCGCTATCAATCAAGCTATTGACCCCACCCCATCCTGGCATTAAGAGTAACCAATCCTTTCTAGTGGGCCTCACACGGCATGGAATTTATCCGGCATCGCATAGAGCAGCAGGTTTTCAGTATCACAGGCCTTGCCCTTAACCAGATCGACTATGAAAACCCCAAGGGCGACCCCGGCCTGTTCGGCCCCGGCAGCGTCTGCTGGACCGTCCATGCGGACTTCCCCTCCATGCTCTGTGGCGGCATCGGCGCGCTGATGCTGCAGATGCTTCACCCCTTGGCCCTGGCCGGTGTCTGGGACCACTCCAGCTTCCGCGAGGATATGATCGGCCGCCTGCGCCGCACCAGCCAGTTTATCGCCGGTACCACCTTCGCCGCCCAAAAGGATGCCGAATGGCTGATCGAGCGCGTACGTCAGATCCACTCTCAGGTGCAAGGCACGGCGCCGGATGGCCGGGCGTACTCTGCAAATGATCCGGACCTGCTGACCTGGGTGCATGTGGCTGAGGTGCGAAGCTTTATGGCGGGTTATCTGCGCTATGGTGATCCGACACTGAGTATCGAGAAGCAGGATCGTTACTTTGACGAGGTGGCGCTGATTGCCGAGGCCCTCGGCGCGGAAAACGTGCCCCGCACCCGGCGGGATATCGATGCCTATATCGAAGCGATGCGACCCCAGCTCTGCTTCAACGAGCGCACCGCGGAGGTACTCCAACTCCTGCTCACAGCACCTGCACCGAATCTGGTGACCAAACCCATGGGGTATCTGATGGCCAGAGCCGGAGTCGATCTATTACCGGACTGGGGGCTGGAGATGGCGGGTATCAAGCTGAGCCCGCGGCGGCGCAAGGCGATCCAGTCGGGCATGCACCTGCTCGCGCCCTCTTTGCGCTGGGCGCTGCGTAATGGTGTATCGAACCGGGCCAAGCGGCGTATGGGGATAACCTGAGCCAGCACCTTTGCGTCGCAGAATTCAACCTATACTTCCCGACAGCCGCCGCAGTCCACCCAACTCCACGCCAAGCCGCCTGCCTGGGTACCGGAGTAATGGTATAGGGAAAGATCATGAATACGACTTATCTACGCAGTATCCTGCTGCCGCTTGGGCTAGCTCTGCTCGCTACTTTCAGCCTGCCGTCTCAGGCTTACCAACTTATGCAAATTCAGGGTATACCGGGCGATGCGCAGGAGCCTGGCTATAGGAACTGGATCCGGATTGACTCAATTTCGGCAAACATTCTAAATGGGGAATGCAGTCAAATAGTGATTGCTAAACGCTTCGACTCTACCAGCCTGCCGCTGATCATGGCTGCCAGCTCCGGCATGATCATTGAAGAGATTTTGATTGCGAATCTGGAAAACACAGCTGGCGAAAAACCCATTGAAACCTTCCGCGTGCAACTTTCGCCTGCATCCATAGAGACGGTGTCCTTGTCAGGCGCTGATTCATTACAGGAAAGTCTCTCCATCATGACCGAAAACCTGACCTTTAACCCGGGCCCAGAAGAGTACATCGTGCCCTGTAACAAGAGGATCAAGTGAGCAGGGGGTCTAATCGCTCCCTACCTGCTGACTCCACTGCTCGTTTCTCCAGGATCAAAAAAGTCCCGGCTGAAAAACCGGGACTTTTTCGTTTCAGGCGACTTTTTAAAGTGGGAGCCCCCGGTGCCATACTGACACCAGGATACCTGCCGGTGGTTATTTTTGCTTCGGCCACTCAGCGATGACCACGCCATTCTCGGCAACGTAGTCTTCCCACTCCTGCTTCATCTCGGCAAGTTTTTCGGGATTTGCGTCAGCCAGGTTAGTGGTTTCGCCCGGGTCCTTGGCCATATTGAACAGCTGCCAGCCATCGGTTTTGACAGGTCCGACCTTAACCCACACCAGTTTCCAGTCTCCCTTGCGCAGCGCCTGTTTCTCGGCGATTTCAACACCCACCGCATAGTCGCTGTCGTGTACGGCCTCGGCTTCGCCCCTGATCATTGGCATCAGCGACTTACCCTTGTGCGGATAAATCTTGATGCCGTTGTAGGTCTCCGGATGCTCGGCATCGGCAACTTCCAGGAATGTCGGTGCAATATCCATCACGGTGGTCAGCGCGGTGGTATTCACCTTGCCCATGACACCCCCCGGGTATTTAACGATCAGCGGCGAGCGGATGCCGCCCTCGGTGACTGTGCCCTTGAAGTCACGGAAGGGTCCCGCGCTGGCCTGCGCCCACTCCTGGTATGCCGCGAACGAATTGGGCCGCCCCATATTTTCAAAGCTCAGATCGTAGGTCGCTTTCCAGTCGTTGGCGGCCTGCTCTCCATATCGCTTCCAGATATTGATCGGATTGCCGCCCTCGGGTCCGTTATCGGACATAAATACAAACAGGGTATTGTCGTACTCGCCAATCTCTTTCAGGTGTTCCAGCAGGCGGCCGATATTGAAATCCATGTTAGCCACCATCGCCGCATAAATTTCCATCTTGCGGCTCGATACGGCTTTCTGCTCGTCTGTCAGAGAATCCCAGGACTTGTGAATTTTCAGTGGCGTAAAGGCATAAGGGGCGGCATCTTCGGGGAAGAGTCCCAGCGCCTTGGCCCGTTCGGTGCGCTGCTGAACCAGCTTTTCATAGCCTTCAGCGTAGCGTCCCTTGTACTTGTCGATCCAGCTGTCAGGTGCCTGAATCGGCCAGTGCGGGGCGGTGTAGGCGACGTAGGCAAAGAACGGCTTGTCGTCGTTCCGGTCCTCGTCGATATACTCGATAACCTTGTCGGTATAGAAGTCGGTAGAGAAAAAGTCCTTGGGCAATGACTCGACTTCCTTGCCATTGTCCCTGTAGGGGGCAATGGGTTTATCCGGGGTGTAACCCTTCTGGGTGCCGAAATGACTCGCGCCCCCCTTGAGCATCACGAACGACTTTTCAAAACCACGGCTATGCGGCATGTGCGGCTCATCCAAGCCCAGATGCCATTTGCCGACCATGTAAGTGCGATAGCCTGCGTTTTTCAGCGTTTCCGATATCGGCATCACATCGTCTCTCAGATAGCCGACATAACCCGGTTGCCCCTGCTGGTTGGGTGCCTTTTTCCACTCGGCCATCTGCCCCATCCCGGCCAGATGACTATCGGTTCCGGAGAGCATCATTGACCGTGTCGGCGAACACTGGGGAGCCACCTGAAAGTCAGAGATCAACAGCCCTTCATGGGCCATCTTATCCAGGTTCGGTGTATCGATTTCCCCACCGGTAACCCCGAGGTCGGTATATCCCATGTCATCCGCAACAATCAAAACGATATTCGGACGTTCAGCGACCGCCAGCGGAGAAAAAACCAAGCCGCCGATCAAGGCACCCAGTAGCGCCTTGGAACGGATTCCAGCCCTGTACTTGCCTGTAAGATAAGCCATCAGTGACACCCCTTATGTTGTTAGCATTTATTATTCTGTTTTGATATCAAGCCAATGCACGTTGGCAGCGGTGATCAAGTCACCGGCGTGCAGCGATGCACTGCAAAACTTTGTGCTCAGGTCATAACAGTTACGCTTTAGTCTAGCGCTGCATTGCCAGTGTGAAGAATAGATTAAGGGCGGGCGTTCCACCTGGTGGCACAAAGTCGGCTGAAAAGCCGCGTGATCACTGGAGAGTGATATGTTGCCGATCTACTGCCCCGAATATCCGCGAAAAATGGACAACCCCAGAGTAGAAAGACCGGTCAACTAGCAGGTGGTTACCGCTGCTCTTGAATCATCTGGCACGGCGGTTGAGTTAGGGTTGAGTTAGCTCAGGCCAGCCCTGAGCGACGCCTGAGCAAAGACCGTTTAGGCGGTAAGGCTTCAGTTATCAGAAGGCACTGTCAGCTCGTTTGCATTCCTGCACACCCGCCCGGCCCTCTTCTTCTGACACTTCATGAAGTTGTGAACGAGCGGTCCACATGCCCATCTTCACCTCCTGCCAGATGAAATAATTCCTGCCGGCTTCAGTGGTCAGCGTTAAACGAGCCTCGTTTTCCGTATGGGAAACCACCTCATGCTGACCGGGCTCGACTTCCCAAAGGAAAAAGGTCTCAGGTCCTGTGCGCCCCGCCATGCGACCATCAAGACTGACCGGCATCGCAATGGCGCCACCGAACATCTCATTGCGATAGAGGTAGATATTCGACTTGTCATCGGCAACGGCAAACTCTTTTGCCTGCCGGTCCGCGTCCAGAGAGGTCATCGAGACAGAGGCACAGCCACCAAGCAGCAGAAACAGAAAGGGTATCAGGGTCAGGGCGAGTTTTTTCATTGTTGTTATCTCTCTGGGGAGGACGTCATCAACCGCTTTTAAGTAAAGCCTGTTTTGACGGAGTCTACCCGTACGGCGAAGCTGAACACTGATCTGGAGCAGTCCCCTAACGACGGCCCTGTCCCCGTTCAGCGCCCTGCAGGCACCCTCAACGTCAGTGTGCCGTCGCGCTGGGTCATTTCGAGATGCTGCATAAAGCTCATGCCAAGCAGTACGAGATCCTCATGCATGCCGGGGTTGATGGTGGCGCTGACGTTGTTCATGTGGATCCCGCCCAGGGTGACGCTGTCCAGGGTTGTGCGGTAAACCCTCACCACACCGTTGGCAGTCATCGACTGCATCGCCCTGCCGCGCTCAAGCCCCAGCTCCTCAGCCAGTGTCGCCGGTACACTGACGGTGGTGGCGCCGGTATCGAGCAGGAACTGAACCCGCTCGCCATTGATCCGCCCCGGCGCCAGGTAGTGTCCGGCGCGGTTACGCTCAAGCACGACCTCGGCGTTCTTGCCGTTGAGATAAGCCAGATCCGCATTCGGATTGTCGCGGGATTCGATGTAGTTGTTGAAGAACAGCGTCAGCATCGCCAGGATGGCGACCCAGGTCAGGTGGGTCATCAGCCGGCCCATGCGGCGGCGGTTTCGGTCGGGATCGTACATCGGCCTCTCGCTTCCTAAATTGCCCCAGCCTGCTGCCACCGGATTCAGAACAGACCGATCTGGGGCGCTGCCAGGGTTTCGAATCGCTCACCGATAAACGGCAGGATCGAATCAGCCACCGGCAGCAGCTGCTTGTCGATATAGTGCTGGTAATCGATCGGCGAGCGCAACAGCTCCAAAGGCTCGGGGCCATTCACGGTAATCAGATAACGTACACTGTCGCCAATGGCGTAGGCTGGCGGCAATCCCTGCTTGCGCCGTTCGGTTTCCAGCAAGCGTGCGGCACGCGCATGGGGCGGCTGGTTGTGGATGTAGGCATCCAGCGGCTGACGCAGTCGGCGACGGTAGACCAGCTCGTTATCGCACTCCCCCGCCTGCAGCCGGTTGATCGTCCGGTCGATCAGCTCCCGATAGGAGCGGCCATGAAAGATGCGCTCGTAGAGCTCGCGCTGAAATTCGCGCGCCAGCGCCGTCCAGTCGGTACGCACAGACTCAAGACCACGAAATACCAGTTCAGTGGCGCCTTTACCTTTTCGCTTTAGACCGGCGTACCTTTTCTTGGTGCCCTTGTCGCTGTGCCTCATGGTCGGCATCAGAAAGCGCTCGTAGTGTGCCTCGAACTGCAGCTCCAGCGCGCTGTCGAGTTCAAACTCCTGAGCCAGCTTCTGGGTCCACCAGGCGTTCAACGCCTGCGCCAGCTGCTCGCCATACTCTGCGGTATTCTGGTCGGGCCAGTCATCGCCCAGCCAGACGAATACGGAGTCGGTATCGCCGTAGATCACGCGATGGCCGTGATGCTGCTCTATCCGCTCGGCGGTCTGGTTGAGTATCTGGTGACCGCGCAGAGTGATCGAGCCGGACAGACGCTGATCGAAAAAACGGCAGATTTTCGATCCCAGCACCCCGTAGCAGGCGTTCATCTGGATCTTGATCGCCTGTGATAAGGGCGCATTACCCTCAGCCTTGGCCCGGTCACGTGCCTGCCAGAGCTGCTCGATAATACCCGGCAGCAGGTTGCGGGAGCGTGAGAAGATCGCGCCATGAAAGCCCGGCACCAGATCGTCGGGCTCGGCGTCATCGATCAAGCCCTGGGCCAGCCCCAGGGGATCGATCTTGAAGGTGCGGATAATACTCGGATACAGGCTTTTGAAGTCGAGCACCAGGATATGGCGGTAGAGTCCAGGTCGGGAGTCCATGACAAAACCGCCTGGGATCGTCAGGTCCGAGCGCCCGGAGGCATAGCGCGGCGCCACATAGCCCTGACGGTGCAGGGCCGGCAGATAGAGGTTATCAAACGCCTGCTGCGAGCCGCCCACCTTGTCCAGCGGCAACCCGGTGAGACGAGCTCTTTCGATCAGATACTCGATCAGGCCGGCGTGCTCAAAGATTTCGCTGACCAGCCGGCAGTCTTCCAGGTTGTAATGGGCAAACGCCAGTCGGTCTTCGGCGTAAAGTCGCTGGATCTCAGCGCCACGATCGTCCACCTTGTCGATCGCCTTGCCACGTCCGAGCAGCTCATGGGCAACAAAGTCCAGGCCGTAACGCTCGAAGCGCCAGGTGGCGCCCTTCAGCGTATCGATGCCATCGAGTACCACTCGTCCCGGTATACGCGCGAACCAGCGTCCGTTTTGCGCCCTGTCCACCAGTATCGGCTGGGGCTCTCTACCTTTATTGTCGCCACCTGTGCCGATGCGACCTATCGTCAAACTGAGCCCGCAGGCCCTGGCCCTTGCTTCCAGTACCCTCAGGTCAAAACCGATCACATTCCAGCCGATCAGGATATCCGGGTCGTACTCGTTAATCACCGCCATGCTGCGTTCCAGCAGTTGACGCTCGCCGACGCAGCTCTCGATCCAGGGTTCGGCAGGTCCCTGACCGTTGATCAGCACCCGTTCAAGCCCCGGCCCCTGCAGTGCCACCGACAGCACCCGGTCGGCCCGCATGGTGGTTTCGATATCGATGGAGAGAATGCGAAAAGCGGGAGTGTACTCGGCCGGTTTGAGCGCAGCACCGTCGGGGCGCTGGATCAACCGGGCACCGGCCTGCACGAACCGCTCCATCAGGTAGCGATCCACCGGCCGGATATCCTCTTCCATCAGGCCGATTCCGGCTTGCTGCAGGCGCTCGATCGACTGCCGCCAGAGCGCCAGGCTCCTGCAGTAAAGCGCACAGACCGGCTGCTGCGACAGATCTTTCAATGCCAGTTCGCGCAGGCGCCAGCCGGACAGATCACTGAGCAATTCTGCCGCCCTGTCCCGGTCATCCGCGCGCAGGAAAAACACCGCCTCTTCACCATGAATCTCCACAAGGCGGGGGCCTTCAGCCGTGGAGAGCCAGTAACTCAGTTCAATCTGATCATTGCGATCACGCTGCTGGCGGGCCAGCACAAATCCGCTAGCCAAGGTGGTCAGACACCAAACGGCTGAACGACTTCCAGCGACGGGAACTGGGCTTCAACCGCCCCGCGGGAGGCACTTTCAAACAGCAGCTTGAGGTTGGGCCCTGCATCCATGGTGAAGTAGAGCGCCATTCCTTCTGCACGCAGTTTCCAGACCTTCTGCATCGCCGCTACGCTGTCAGGCTGCCAGTAGAGCAGCGGCGGCCAGGAGGCGATCATGGTCGCGTGCATCGACAGCGCATTCTGCTCGGCCACGCTGCCAAGCAAGGCAAAGTCGCACTCCGCTATCGCTTGCTGCAGCTTGCCGAGATCGGCCGCGGCCTGTAGAGGCCAGCTCTGATAAAGATGGGCGGTCTCCTTGGTGCGCTGCATACCCGCGCGGGAGTCGACGCTTTTTTCGTTCTCGTCCACATGAAGAAGACCAACGCAGAGGCCCGGCCAGCGCTGCTCCAGCGGCTCGGCAAAGCTATCCATACCGTCTTCACGGACGCCCATCTGCCATTCAACAAAACCATCGAACAGTGAGCGGCAGGCACTGCCACTGCCCATACGCGCCATCACTGAAAGCTCGGTATCACTGAGATCGAGCTTGAACGCATCGTTCATGGCACGGGTCAGGGCAGCAAAACCGGATGCTGAAGAAGCCAGGCCGGCAGCGGTGGGAATGTTGTTCTCGGTGTTCACCCGGAACGCCTGCTCCGGATGGTAGATACGGAACAGATCGATAAAGGCGGACACCCGTTTCGCGAAGCGGGACTCCGGTTGCTGCCGGGCGCCATTAAGCCAGACTTCGTCCGCCTCGCCATCGATCGGCTCGACGCGGGTACGGCTGCCCAGGTGATCCAGGGATACCGACAGCGAACCGTTCACCGGCAGGTTCAGTTCCGTATCGCGTTTACCCCAGTACTTGCACAAGGCGATGTTGCTGGGGGCGAAATGCTCGGCACTGGCCCCTGGTGTTGCGCTTTGCGGCAACCATGCGGTCATAAAATCGGTCTTGTTCATCGCTAGCCTTCAGTCCTTTCCCAACTCGACTTCTGCACTATAGGATACCACTGGATCGGCCATTGGACGGAACGTGACCGGGATTCGGACAATGCCGGCAGACAGCGGAAAGCCAATCTTCACTATCTGAAGACCGCCCGGGGGAGATGCACAAAGTAGGAAAGTGTCAGAGCTCAACCACAGCGCCGCGAGCGGAGACCGCCACCGGAATCTGCTGATAGGCCAGGTTGTCGGGGGCCTTTTGGCCGAGCACAACGACACAGTCGCCAAGGCCGGATCCGGAGATCTTCGCCCCCCGATTCCCCTGCTCCGCTCTCAGCCGATAGATCAATTCAGACAGATTGGCATCGTTCACGCCGAGAGCATCCATCAACCCCTGGTAGATATTCATCAGTTCGCCCAGTGCGTCCCAGTCACTGCTGTCGATCGCCGCTTCTGCCTGCGCGCAGCAATCAGCCATCAGCCGGTCCAGCCCCGCATAAAGCATCGGGAAACGCTGGCTGCGTTGCTCGACCAGCGCCAGCACCGCGGGCGTCTTCATCTTGTAACCCACGTACCAGAGGCTCAGCGGCGGCAGGCCCTGCAGCGGGCGCAGTTCGCGCGGCTCGACCCGGTAGGCGATCAGGCCACCATAGAGACTGGCCGCCAGATCGGTACCTGAACCACGGCCATTCTGTACCGCGTGGATCACCCTTAGCGCGGCATCGAACTGCTGCTCGCGACTCATGTCGGTACCGGCAAACCTGTCCAGCGCCACGGTCAGCGCAGCAACCACGGCGGCGGAGGAACCCAGACCCACAGTGTGGGAAAACTCCGATTCGATCCTCAGATCCAGCCCCGCGGGCAGTTGCCCGGCCCAGTGGCGGATAGCGGTAACGACAAAGGAAAGGTCATCGGATTCGGGCAGCTGATCCAGCGTGGCGGAATAGGCACCCAGCGCACTCTGGATAGATACCTGCCGGTCCTCACGGGGAATCAACGTCAGGTGGATATAGCTGTCCACCGCGCAGGCGATGGCCCGGGCACCACGCAGTACCGCGTGCTCGCCCATCAACATGATGCTGCCGGGCGCACTAGCCCTGATCGTCGAGCAGTCGGACACCCTTCGGATCCTCCTTCAGTTCACCCCAGTGCCAGTCTTTCGGCATATTCAGCTGCGCCGGTGTTCCCTGCGGTAACCAGACCAGCATCAGGCCGCCACTGTCGCCGCTGACCGAGCCTGCGCCGGAGACCTTGGCGGCGCCGCCATGCTGCTCCACCTGTTCGGCAAACTGCTGCAGCGGTGCGGGCACCACCCCAAGCCGGGAGAGCAGATGGTGATTCTGGCGCACCAGTTCGGTCAGCGGTTTGCCATCGCGTAGAGAGTCTTCCACCTGGCCGGTGAGCTCGGCAAACTCGCTCCAGATCGCGGAGTGCTCGAAGCCGCGACGTACCTGATCGACACAGGCGCCGGTACTGGCCGCCGGTGTACCGGTAAAGACCCAGAACCAGCCCTCACCCAGCCCCTGCTCTGACAGAGTCTGGCGGCTGTACTCGCCGGCACGCAGCCGCACCAGCCCGCCGAGACACACCGTGGCCGCATCGATCAGACTGCCACGGCCGTGCTGCAGGCGTTCACAGTGATGCACCTGGCGGATCAGCTCATCCTCGCTGTCGAAATGGCCGAACAGTTTCAGCAGCGCGGCGATCAAGGCGGCCGAAGACCCCATGCCGGCACCGATGGGAATATCGGAGTCGATCTTCACGCTACCGCGGGGAATGGCATCCAGCCCCGACACCATGCGCGCCATATCCACGGCGTAGAACGCCAGTTCCGCCGGTTTCTTGAGGATATCGGTGATCGAGACTTCGCCGCGCAGGTAGCGCTCGAAATGGGAATCAAGCCGGCGCCGCAACGCGGCGAACTTGTCCAGCCCCAGTACATGGGTGCGCTCCTGGGCATGCCAGCTCAGGCGCGGCAGGCGGTCCGGCTCGTAGTAGACGCGCATGTGGCGGTCCACCGCCAGGGCCAGCGCCGGCGCGCCATAGACCACGGCATGTTCGCCACTGAGGATCACCTTGCCAGGGGCGCAGGCGATCCGCATCAGCAGGTCACGTATTCGCGCTTGTGATGACTGATCGCCGCAAGCCGGTAGCCGCCACGGGTGACGTGGGGCAACTCGTGCTCACCACCGTCGGTGGGGTTGGGGTAGTTGTAAAGATTGAGGTACTCGTCGTAGCTCAGCGACTCACGGTTGTCGAGTAGCTCGCGGTGCGCCTCGGTATGCAGGTGCTGCTCATAGCCCGGCTTGACCGTGCCACTGAAGAACTCGGCGACACAACCGGAACCGTAGCTGAAAAAGCCGATACGCTGGCCGGCCAGGTTCTCCTGGCAGGTCTCCAGCAACGAGCAGAGCCCAATATACATCGACGCGGTATAGCTGTTACCGATCGTGCGGTTATAGCTGAGTGTCGGCTCGATCTGCTCTTCGATCTGTTCCGGTGTCAGCGCCACCTTGTTCATTTTGGCCAGGTGCTGGTGTGCCTTCTGCGCCATGCGGCTGAACGGCAGGTGATAGCAGAAACGGCTCAGGTCGGAAAAATTCAGGGCACTGACTTCGCGGAAGTTCTCCCAGGCCTTTTTCAGCGACTTCAGATAGATCTTGGTGGAGTATTTGCCATCCACCAGCGCCGTTGTGCGGTAGTTCGGACGCCAGAAATCCATCACGTCTTCGGTGTAGTTACCCACTTCCGGATCGATGCTGACCAGGCGCGGGTTGGCGCTGATCATCATCGCCACGGCACCGCAGCCCTGGGTCGCTTCCCCCGGCGTGTTCAGGTCGTAACGGGCCACATCGGAGGCGATCACCAGTACCTTGCGCTCCGGCTGACGCGCCACCAGGGCACAGGCCATCTGCAGCGCCGCGGTGGCGCTGTAGCAGGCCTGCTTGAGTTCAACCACACGGCAGTTGGCACCAAGCCCCAGCAGGCGGTGCACGTAAACGCCAGCCGCCTTGGACTGGTCGATACCGGTTTCGGTGGCAAACAGCAGCGTACTGACGGCATCGCTGCCGGCGGCGTCGATCAGCGGCCGGGCGGCATTGGCTGCCATGGTGACGATATCTTCATCGGGGGCGGCCATGCCCATTTTTTCCTGCCCGATCCCGACATAATACTTCTCCGGGTCGGTCTCCTGGAATTCCGCCAACGTCCTCAAATCGAAGTAGTAGCTGGACGTATAAAAACTGATTTCGTCTATACCCACGGACATCTTAGGCTTGGATCCTCAACGCTCGTCCAAGATCAGCGCCCGGTTGTTGCGCAGTGAGGCAACATCCGCAACGCCTAGCAGGAACATCGCTGTTACAAATTCACGTTTTAACCGCTCGATTTCTGCAATCACGGCCTCGGTCGACTCGGCTGCCGGGCGCAGGAAAGGCGCCGCCAGGCCGCACAGCGAGGCGCCGAGTATAACAGATTTAGCCATATCGAGCCCATCTCTGAGGCCGCCACTGGCGATCAGGTTGATCCGCTCCAGCCAGGGTTCGGCACGTTTCAGCGCCAGCGGAGTCGGCAGACCCCAGTCCTGGAAGCGCAGGCCGATATCGCTGCCATCATTGCGGCGGTGGTGCTCAATCCGGCTCCAGGAGGTACCGCCGGTTCCGGCCACATCAAAATGGCGCACGCCCTGGGCGTAACCCGCGGCGATATCTTCCGAAGACAGGCCGGAACCCACCTCTTTCAGCAGCACCGGAACGCTCAGCGACTGAGTAATCTCGCCAATGCGCTGAGCGATTCCGGCAAAATTGGTATCGCCCTCCGGCTGGATCGCCTCCTGCAGCGGGTTCAGGTGCAGATAAAGGCCGTCGGCCTTCAGACAATCCACCGCCGCCTGGCACTGCTCGATACCGAAACCGTAGTTCAGCTGCACGGCACCGACATTGCCGATCAGCACCGTGGACGGCGCAAACTGGCGCAGTTCGAAACTGGCCCGCGCCGCCGGCTGGTCGAACATCACCCGCTGGGACCCCACGGCCAACGCAACGCCGCACTGCTCCGCTGCTTCGGCCAGGTGGCGGTTGATCTTGCGCACCAGCTCATGGTCGCCACCGGTCATCGACGAGATCAGCAGCGGAAAACTCAGACGCTTGCCGAGAAACTCCACCGCCGGGTCCACGGCCGCCAGATCCAGATCCGGTAGCGCCCGATGGGTCAGATGAATCCGATCAAAGTAGCGCCCGTCACGATCGGTGGCCGGATCGTTCTCGATAGCACGGATATGCTCGATCTTGCGATCATTGATCTGATCGGACATCAGCGCTCCAACTTGATGTGAGCATCCATCAGCTCACCCGGGTTGGTCTGTGCCGCCAACAAAGAAAGCTCACCGCAGAGTACCGTGGCTGCACAAATGGCGGCCAGGCGGCGGGCATTGGCGCCCGGCTCACGCTCTTCGCGGCAGCCCAGTTGCCTGAGGTTATCCTCGACAAAATCTATCCCCTTGCCGTTACCGACCGAGCCGACAATCAGGTTCGGCAGGGTGCAGGAGAAGTAGAGATCGCCATCACGCACCTCGGCGTGTACCACACCCTGGGAGCCTTCAATGATATTTGCAGCGTCCTGACCGGTGGCCAGATAAAAGGCCAGCAGCATGTTGGCGTAGTGCGCATTGGCACTGCGCAGGCCACCCGCCATCAGGGTGCCGATCAGGTTTTTCTTGATGTTCAGGTCGACCACTTTTTCCGGCGTAGTCTTCAGACGACGCTCGCAGACATCACGTGGAATCAGAATCTCGCTGACCACGTATTTGCCACGACCGAGAATACCGTTAACGGCGGTCGCCTTTTTGTCCGAGCAGTAGTTGGCCGAGATGGAGCTGTAACGCAGCTGTGGATATTCCGCCAGCAGCCAGGGAAACAGCTTGTCCGCCGCATTGGTCACCATGTTGTGACCTGAGGCGTCACCGGTGGTGAACTCAAGTCGCAGGTAGATCAGGTTGCCGACGATCTGACTGTGCATATCGATCAGGTTGGCAAAGCGGCTGCTTGTTGCGACCACCGCGTTCAGGTCATCCCGGCGCGCCTTGATCGACTCCACCGCCTGGTGCGCGGCCAGCGCATCATCGGCTTCCAGCAGGATGGAACGGGTCATCCGCTCGTCAACCAGGGTGGTCTTGATGCCCTCTTCGCACAGCATCGACACCCGCGCACCACGCCCAACGGAGGGCCAGAGCGGAGTTTCGTAGGTGGCCAGGGGGACGCTCAGGCTTTCATCCAGTACATTACCGCTGATCTTGACCGGGCCCACCCAGCGCATCGGGATAGGTGCCTGAAGTATCTTGTGTGATTTCATCGGCTCTCTTTGTCCCGCTGCTGCGCATCCTGCGCTCGCGGAAAAACTACGTCCTGTGGCTAAAACAGAAAGAGGGTTGCAGCTCCTGCAACCCTCTCAGGTAAAAAGGATGGCGGCGATTTTAGCCAGCCACCTCTATGGATGCAATCAGACCTCAGCTGGCGCTGCTGTCAGACCCCATCTCCTCCTCCGGCGCCATCTCGCCTTCAGGCATCGCTTCGGGCTCGGTGGTGACAGTTTCAGCAGCCAGAGCTACCTCGTCATCGAACGGCATTTCGATCGCCATCGCCTGCAGCAGCTGCCCGGTACCGTTCAGGATACGCAATTGGGCGATCTGCTGATCAAGCTGTGCTTCCGCCAGCTGGTTCTTTGCGGAGAACACTTCGTTCTCGGTATCGAGCAGGTCGAGCAGTGAGCGCTGACCGATATCGAACTGTTTCTTGTAGGAGTTGCGGGTCTCCTCACTGGACATCACGTGCTGTTCCAGATGCTCGATCTGGCGACCGAGAATCTCGTTGGCGTTCCAGGACAGTTCCAGGCTCTGCTTGATCTGACGCATGGAGTCGCGCTGAACCTGCTGCGCTTCGCCAATCTGGTACTCGGTCTGACGGATACGTGCCTTGTCGGCACCGCCGTTAAACAGGTTGTAGCGCAGGCGCAGCATGGCAGTGAAGTCTTCATCATTGCCTTCGATACCATCAATATCCTCGTCCCAACGACGCTCGAGCTCGAGATCCAGGCGCGGATACATGGCGCTCTTGGCGGCATCGCGCTGAGCGTAGGTCGCTTCCACGTCTGCCTGGGCTACGCCCACAATCGGGTGATTCTCATTGGCGATCGCCAGTGCCTCGTCGAGCGTTCCAGGCAGCTCGAACATTTCGTCCAGCGGCTCCAGCACTTCCGGCGCCGGCTGGCCGACTACACGCTCGTAGTTTGCCTGGGCATCGAGCAGATTGTTCTCGGCGGCCAAGGTGTTAACCTCGGCCAGGGCCAGACGGCCTTCAGCCTGCTGGATCGACGCCATGGTACCCAGACCCGATTCCGAACGACGCTTGATCTGGTCGTAGATATTGACGTGGTTATACAGGGTTTCCTTCGACAGTTTCAGCAGCTGGTCGCGGCGCAGCAGCTCCAGATAGGCCCGGGACGCCTGCAGCGCGTAGTTCTCCGCCACATCAAGCGCCGCACTGCGGGCTGACGCCATACGCGCCTCCTGACGTTTGACCTCGCTCGGTGTGGCCAGGCCGTCAAACAGCATCTGGTTGACGTTCAGGCGTCCCTCGCGTCGGTTCAGCTCGGTATCCTGAATGCCGTTTTCCTTGTCAGTCCACTCCCAGCCGTAGCCCAGGGTGGCATCCACGGTGGGCAGATAACCCGCCTTGGCCTGGTCAACCTCCTTGGTCACCGCACGATAGCTTTCAAGCGCCCGTGCGACCTCAGGGTTCTGGGCCAGATTATCCGCTACAACTTCCTGTACTGTCGCTGCCTGGACACCGCCGGCCATCACGGCTAGCAGAGCCGCAGCGAGCAAAGACTGTTTAAACTCCATCTTCTTCCCCTGTTTTCGTCTGTCCCTGTCTAGACAGCGTTTTGCTCAGCGTGCTGAGCCAGCAAAATCAGTTCAACGCGATCATGAGCACCCGTCTTAGTGAGGATAGCACTCATATGCGCTTTTACTGTCCGTTCGGTTATATTCAGCCGTCGTGCAACGACCTTGTTACTGGCACCGGCCATCACTTCAACCAGTACTTCAGCCTCGCGGTCACTCAATCCAAAGCGCTCCGCAAGGCTTTTTGCCGGTGGGTCGACCTGCTCCAGCAACAGTCGCAACACCGATTGCAAGACGTCGGGACCTGCCCAGATATCCCCCGCCTTGACCGCCTTCACCATCTCTCCCAGCAGACTGGGAGTCACAAACGTGTTGCCGTACCCTTTGGCGCCACGCCGAATCACCTCCCGGCCCTGTTCCGTGTTGGGGTAGTCGGTCAGCACCAGCAGCTGCAGTGCGCTGTTATGCGCCTGGCATAACAGGCGCTCCCGGGCCGCCGGCATCAGGCAATCCCAATGCGCCAGGCAGATCCCCTCTCCCGGAAGTTTGTCGTCCAGCACGTCAGTGCTGAGGTGATTCAGCGTCACATGCAATGCCAGTGACCAGCGCTCTGCAATATCCTCCCGGGCAACCAGGCAAAAATAATCCATTCTAACGCTCCGTCAGCGCACGCTCCCGTGCTCTGGTAATCGGTTTCAGCAGATACTGGAGTACCGTTTTCTTACCGGTCATGATATCCGCCGATACCGTCATCCCCGCTATCAGCGGCATTTCCTGTTCGTCGCCGAGGTAGGGCCTCTCGGTTTCAAGCCGCACCAGGTAATAGGTTTCGTCCTGCTCGTCGACGATAGTGCTCGGTGAAATATAGACAAGTTCCGCCGGAAGTCCGCCATAAATGGCAAAGTCATAGGCGCTGACTTTTACCACCGCTGGCTGCCCCACCCGAAGCTGGCCGATATCTGATGGCCGGATCTTGGTTTCGACCAAAAGCTTGTCTTCCCAGGGCACTATATTGAGCAGCTGGTCACCGGGGCGGACAACGCCCCCGATAGTGTTGATCAGCAGCTGTTTCACGCGGCCCTTGATCGGAGCACGCACCTCGGTACGGCGGATGCGGTCCTGCATACCGGTCAGCGTTTCCTGCAGCCGCGCCTGCTCGGCTTCCAGTTCATTGAGTTCCGAGCGCGCCTTGTTGCGGAACTGCAACTCCATCTCTTTAACTTTCTGGTCGATCTCATCGATGGTCGACCTGATACGCGGCAAACTCAGCTCGATACTGGAGAGCTCGCCACGCAGATCGTTGACCTGACGCCTCAACCGCAGATACTCAACCTCTGAGATAACACCTTCGCTCAGCAGCGGCTCGGTGATGCGCATCTCCTGCAGCAGCAGGTTGTAGCTGCGGCGCACCTGCCCCTGACGTGATTCCGCCTCACGCAGCTCCTGTTCACGCTGCTGACGCTGCTCGCTCAGCACCGCCAGGTTTGCTTCGAGCTCACTTTTGCGAGTGTTGTAAAGCCGCACTTCACGATCGAGCATGCTGGCGTACTGATCGGGAAATGCTTCCGGCAGTTTCAGCTCCTCGTTATTGGCCTCTGCGTTAAGTCGTGCGCCTTTAGCCTGGAGCTCCAGGAAGCGCACCCGGTTTTCCTCCACCGAGCTGACAAAACGCTTGTCCTCGATCCGCATCAGGACCTGGCCCTGCTCAACAAGCTGCCCCTCACGAACCAGTATCTCCGAGACGATACCACCCTCCAGGTTCTGAACAACCTGCAACTGTCGTGACGGAATGATCTCCCCATCACCACGGGTGATCTCATCCAGCGTCGCCCAGTTGGCCCAGGCTATGGCAGCGGCGATAAACAGTGCCATGGACCAGAGCAACAGGCTGGCGCCGCGCGGCGCCTGCTCCAGCATGGCCGCGCTGATGCTCGACGTGTAACCGAGATCTTCGGCTCTTGGCGTTACATCTTTATGTTTCATCGACCCACAGCTCCCTATCGCCGAACCTGCAGGCGTCCCTGCTTGAGTGCTTCCAGCACCGTATCTTTCGGCCCATCTGCGACGATCTGCCCCTGATCAACGACGATCAGGCGATCAACCAGCGACAGCAGCGACATCTTGTGCGTAACCATCAGCAGGGTGCGCCCCTTCATCACGTCAGTCAGCTGGCGTTTGAACTGCTCTTCCGTGGCGTTATCCATGGAATTACTGGGTTCATCCAGGATCAGCAGATTCGGTTCGTGAAGCAGTGCCCGGGCAATGGCGATCGATTGTTTCTGGCCGCCCGAAAGAGCCTGACCACGTTCGCCCGCAGGCATATCGAACCCCATGGGGTGCAGGTTAACAAACTGCTCCACACCCGCCAGCTTGGCGGCTCTCAGCATGTCGGCATCCGTGGCCCGAGGTGAACCGATCAGGATGTTATCCCGCACGGAGCCGGCAAACAGCATCACATCCTGGGGTACGTAGCCGGTGTTACGGCGCAGGTCCACGGGGTCGATCTGGTTGATATCGACCCCATCAAGCAGAATCGCACCATCGCTTGGCTGATAGAGCCCAAGCAGGAGTTTTTCTATCGTTGTTTTGCCCGAGCCGATGCGCCCGATCATCGCCACACGCTCACCGGCCTTGATACGGAAAGAGACGTTCTTCAACGCCGCATGTTCAACGCCGGGATAGTTGAAGCTAACATTTTTGAATTCCAGGTTTCCGTTCAACGTCGGACGATGCACAAAATGGGTGCCCTCATCACGCTCTACCGGCAGCTCCATGATCTCGTTCAGGGTTTTCAGCGCCTTGGCGGACTGTTCGTACTGGATGATCAGGCTTGCCACCTGGGCCATCGGCGCAATGGCGCGGCCGGACAGGATATTACAGGCGATCAAGGCACCCAGGGAGAGCTCCTGTTCCATGATCAGGTAGACACCGCCGATGATAATCAGCACCGAGGCCAGCTGCTGCGTGGCGCCGGCAAAGGTCACCACCGACGAGGACAGCATTCTTGACCTTAATCCCCAGCGGGAAATGTAACCGACAGCCTGCTCCCAGCGCTCCTGCAGCGGACTGGCTGCGCGCTGGGTTTTAACCGTTTCCATGGCGGTAAGCGATTCCACCAGGGTACCGTTCTTCTGCGCCGAGGAGGCGAAGGTACGCTCGACAGAATCGCGCAGCTTGGGTCGGATAATCATCGCATAAATAATAATCACGGGAACGGCAACGGCGGGCACCACGACCAGAGGACCACCGATCAGACTGATCACCAGGATGTAGATCAGCATGAACGGGATATCGATCAGGACGGTATTGGTGGTGGAGCTGAGAAAGTTGCGAATACTGTCGAACTCGCGCAGGTTGCTTGCGAAGGCACCGACGGAGGCGGGCATCCGGTCGTAGCGGACACGCATCACTTTCTCGAAAATCTGCGCTGACAACAGCACATCGGCCTTTTTCGCGGCCACCTCTATAAAGTAGGCACGCAACATCTTCAGTCCGAAGTCGAAGGCGTACACCAGCATGACACCGATCGCCAGCACCCAGAGCGTTTCCACCGCACCATTGGGCACGACCCGGTCGTACACATTCATGACAAACAGCGGGTTCGCAAGCACAAACAGGTTGATCAGAAAACTCGCAACCAGGACGTCGCGATAGATACGGCTGGATCTTTTCAGCGTACCCCAGAACCAGTGTCCGGAGCGCCCATCGAGTACCCGGTTGGAGTCACCGTTGGAGGCATATTCCTGGCGTACGAAAATCAGGTATCCGGAGTACTGCTCTTCAAGCTTTTCCAGCGGCAGCGAGAAGCTGCCGCCGCTTTCAGGCTGTTGAACAACAGCCTCCTGGCGTTCGTAATCCAGCTCGTGAAGAATACAGGCGCCCTTGTCCTTCAACAGCAGGACCACAGGCAGTAACAGACTGGAGAGTTCTTTCAGCGGGCGTTCGGCGACCTTTGCGGCAAGACCGGCCCGCGACGCCGCACGCACGAAAAGTTGCGGGGTCAGGCGGTTATCAACCAGAGGCAGCCCGTCTGCCAATACTTCGGCTGATGTGGGCCTCCGATATTGCTGGGCAAGTATCACCAGGCAATCCAGAAGCGGGTCGTGCGATGCATCCATACTCGTTGACCTTATTCTTAGGACGGTTAATACTAACAGCTGTTTGGATTTAATCTAGCCCTCAGATTTAGCAAGGATTCCGGTCGATGCTCTACGCACACTTCGACGACCAGGGAAAGGTAACAGGCTTAACGGAAACTCCTGCTCAGGGTGCCCGCGAGGTCAGCCTGAAAGACCCGGAAGTGCTGAAATTCCTCGCCATGGCCGAGGATGGCGATTTTGACCCGGACACCTTTCTCGACGAGTCCGACAAGGGCACGATCCGTATTCTCGAAGACCTGATCGACACTCTGGTCGAACATCACCTTATTCGCTTCACCGACCTGCCGATGCCGGCACAGAAAAAGCTGCTCGGCCGAAGGCTGGCACGCTCGCTGGTGCGTGAGGAGTCCGGCAGCACCGAAGCATCGAAAGATACACGGAGCAGCGGCGGTTTTCTTGCCGATGAAGATGAACCGTTGTTTTAACCAGCGTCCAGTTGCGCCACGCTTTCCGACAATCTCCGCCCCAGTCCCAGATAACGCTGCTGCTGCTTAGGCGTTAGTGCCGCAAACTGCAGTGAATAAAACGCCTCATCGCAGGCTGCCAGCATTCCCCGGTGTACAGTTCCGGGAGCGCGCCGGAACAGCTCCAGCGCGGTCTGCACCAGGTTAAGCGCGATACTCGGTGTGCCGGGCTGCTGCGCCAGCGCATCACTGAACGAGGCATAAGCCTCGGCCAGCTCTCCGTGTCGAAACTGCATCATGCCCTTCAGGTTTGCCCGGCCCCACTTCAGTCTGGCCATCTGCCGGTTCAGATCATGCCGCGCGGCCTGGGCTTCCTCCTCTACCGGGGAGCCCTCAACACCTTCAACCAGCTGCTCCAACCACATTGCCTGATCATCCGGTGACAGCTGACGATAGATCACCATCGCCTCATGGGCAGACAGGCTGGCCTGCTCTTCATCACCCACGGCGCGATAAACTTCGCTCGCCAGCAGACGACTCTTAAACTGAATAACAGGCTGATCGAGAAAGTCCCGTCGCGCCTGCTCCAGCAGCCGAACAGCCTCCTCCTCGGCCTGGCCGGAGGCCGCATCTGGACCACTCATCCGCTTCATCAGCGTTCTTACCAGCCCGAAGTAGAAATCGGGGTGCTGAAAGGCTGTATACCGGCTGTACTTGATGGCGGCGCGAAACGAATCGATCGCCAGGCGAGTATCGTTATTCATCGCCGCCTGGTTGGCCAGATCCCCCTGCAAGAGCGCCACCGTCGGCTGCACGACCACAGCCTGGCGCAGCAGATTCTGAGCTTCGCCATAATCACCGTAGAGACGATGGAGCCGGGCACGCCAGACAAACGCCTCGATACAGATCTGCTGCTGAGCGATAACCTGGTCCAGCTGCCCCTTCGCCTGGTCGAACCAGCCACTGCGGCAGGCCGCCATAGCCAGACCGATACGAATCCAGGGTTTATCCCGCCCTGACAGGAGCCCCGAAAACACGCCCCTTGCCTGCTCGGGCAGGTTTTGGCGCAGATAGATAATGCCGCGCAAACGCTGCAGGTAGATCCGCAACCCGGGATATTGCTCTTCAAGCACCTGGCAGGCATCGAGCGCTGCTTCAAGCTCACCCTTATCCATCAGGCTTTCCACCGGATACAGGCTCTGCTTCAGCCGCATCAGCTTTTCGATGCGCTGACTCAGCAGCACACGATCATAGGGTTTGGAGATGTAGATATCGGGCGCGTTTTCCGGAGATCCCAGCAGCAGGTTCGACTTTTCCGGATCGATCACCAGGATATAGCAGGCAGAATAGAGACGCCGGCCCTCAGCCTGCAGCTCAAACATCAACTGCAGTCCGTTTTTCTCGTCTCGGCCCAATTCGTAATTAAGGAAGAACAGATCGATCGGCTGATCATGCAGCAGGCTCAGTGCCATATTCACCGACGAGGCGACAAAAACATCGGATACGCCGATATTTTCCATGATAGCCCGCAGGGTCTGTAGATCTTCGAACTTCTTGTCGAGGATCAGCGTGGACTTTCCTGTTAACAGATTTGCCATAAGCTCAGAGGCGACCGAATTTCAGCAAAAGTAGCATGAAAATCAGCCAATTATCAAAAACTGACAAGCCCGGCTGAGAATAAAAACAGAAAAGCCCGCGAGCACATGGCTGGCGGGCTTTGTTGCAGTAACGACAGGCTGCGAAATCAGTCGTCCAGCAGGCTACGGCCTTTGCTGGCGGCGATACGCATGCGCAGCGCGTTCAGCTTGATAAAGCCTTCGGCGTCTTTCTGATCGTAGGAGCCGGCGTCATCTTCGAAGGTCGCGATGCTTTCATCGAACAGGCTGTCTTTAGAGCGACGGCCAACAACGGATACAGCGCCCTTGTAGAGCTTCACGCGAACTTCACCGTTCACGTTGCGCTGGCTGTAGTCGATCATCTGCTGCATCATCTTGCGCTCTTCAGACCACCAGAAGCCGTTGTAGATGACCTTGGCGTAACGCGGCATCAGCTCATCTTTCAGGTGAGCCGCTTCACGATCCAGGGTGATCGACTCGATACCACGGTGAGCGGTCAGCATGATGGTGCCCCCCGGCGTCTCGTAGCAACCACGGGACTTCATACCGACGAAACGGTTCTCAACGATATCCAGACGACCTACACCGTTTTCACCGCCGACCTTGTTCAGGTAAGCCAGCACGGTAGCCGGGCTCATCGCTTCGCCGTTGATGGCAACGATATCACCCTTCTCGTAGGTCAGTTCCAGGTAGGTCGGCTGATCCGGGGCTTCTTCCGGAGACACGCTCCAGCGCCACATATCGGTTTCAGCCTCGGCCCAGGGATCCTCCAGAATGCCGCCCTCGTAGGAGATGTGCAGCAGGTTGGCGTCCATGGAGTAGGGAGACTTCTTCTTGTTCTTGGCGAAGTCCACCGGGATGTCACGCTCTTCGCAGTAAGTCATCAGCTTTTCGCGGGAGTTCAAATCCCACTCACGCCAGGGCGCGATAACCTTGACGCCCGGCTTCAGCGCGTAGGCACCCATCTCGAAACGAACCTGGTCGTTACCCTTACCGGTAGCACCGTGGGAGATAGCGTCGGCGCCGGTCTCGTTGGCGATCTCAACCAGGCGCTTGGCGATCAGCGGACGCGCAATGGAGGTACCGAGCAGGTACTCGCCCTCGTAGATGGTGTTGGCACGAAACATCGGGAACACGTAGTCGCGTACGAACTCTTCGCGCAGATCCTCGATGTAGATCTCTTTTACACCCAGAGCCTCGGCCTTGGCGCGTGCCGGCTCTACTTCTTCACCCTGGCCCAGGTCAGCGGTAAAGGTCACCACTTCACAGTTGTAGGTGTCCTGCAGCCACCGGACGATCACGGAGGTATCCAGACCGCCGGAGTATGCCAGTACGACCTTATTGATATCGGACATGTATGCGACTCCAGATCACAGAAAACCGGCTCCCGTCACGGGAACCGGGTATTAAATTCGGAAAGCCGGGAAGTATATCAGATTGCGGACGGCGGCAGAACCAAGGCGATTCAGAGAGTGCTGCCCTCTTCGCGCTCCAGCCGAACCGTCACACGACGGTTGCGGGCGCGGTTTTCGACGCTGTTGTTCGGCACCACCGGGTAGCGCTCACCGTGATAGCGGGTAATGATCCTGTCTTCCGGCAGCCCCTGCTGCACCAGGTAGCGGGTGACCTCTTCCGCCCGCTTCTTGGAAAGATCCCGGTTGAGCAGACGACGTCCCAGGTTATCGGAGTGACCATCCACATAGATCGTCTGCACGCTGTTATCCGCTTTGACGTAAGTGGCGATCAGATCGAGACGCTGACGGGTGGCATCGGACAGACCGGACTGACCGGAGGGAAACAGGATCGCGGTACGCGCCACCTGACGGAAGTTAGCCGGCAACAGCCCGCTCACGCAGTCCAGATAATCAGTGTACGCCGACTGGAAGTTCGCCGCCGATACACCGACCTTGAGAAGCTCGGGAGCGCCATACCACTGATCGGTATTAAAGGTTGGCGTCATCCCCTTGTAGAGCGCTGCCAGCATATTCTCGGCAAGTTGAGCCGGCACTTCGATAACGCCCCGACTACCGCTGACACGAACCACACCAAGAAACTCCGGCGCCAAACCCGGTTGCCACTGGGAGGCTTCTGCCACAAGCCGTGCCGAGCCTCTAACCTGCTGCTGCTGGGTCGGGGTCAGTACAAAACGCACCGCCTCCCCCGCCTGGTGTTCAAAAGATGCCGTGCCGTAGGCAGGGATCGTCTGACGCAAACGGCAGGAAAACTCCGATGTTTCCATCTCCCAGCTGGCTTCGTCGATCTCCGCCTGAAAGGTGACGGCCTCAACCAAGGAAACAGGCAGAGATAAGATCAGAAACAGAAGACAGGCTCGCATCAAATGGTGATTCCGTAGGTCAGAGGTGTCGCAATACGGCCCAAACCGTTGCTCCAGCACCTGAGATTAACGGCCGGAAGGGCCACAGCTTTAGAAAAAGACCAGCAATTGGCCCCTCTTCCCCTGCCTGTTAGAATACAGACAGGAATCTCCTCCCCACAACACTGATCTAAGGAAGCTGTTTGAGCTCTGCACCCAAACACCCCATGTCCGATCGCTTCCGTGGTTTTTTGCCTGTCGTTGTCGACGTCGAAACCGCTGGATTCAATCCCCGAACCGATGCCCTGCTGGAGATCGCAGCGGTTACGCTCACCATGGACGAAGAGGGCTACCTGATTCCAGACAAAAGCTACGAAGCCCAGGTAGAACCGTTCGAAGGAGCCAACCTGGAGCCCGAGGCTCTGGCATTCACCGGCATAGACCCGCTCGATCCGGCGCGGGGCGCCGTCAGTGAGCTGACAGCGCTGGAATCGATTTTCAAGCCGATCCGGAAATCGATAAAGTCTCACGACTGCAAGCGTGCCGTGCTGGTTGGCCATAACGCCTCGTTTGACCACGGTTTTGTCTGCAACGCCGCCGAGCGTTCAGAGATCAAGCGCAATCCGTTCCACCCGTTCTCAACCTTTGACACAGCCACGCTTGCCGGACTGGCCTTTGGACAGACCGTGCTCGCCCGCGCCTGCGATGTTGCCGGCATAGACTTCGACGGCAAACAGGCCCACTCGGCGCTCTACGATACGGAAAAAACAGCGGAGCTGTTCTGCACCATCGTCAATCGCTGGAAAGACCTGGGCGGCTGGGAAATGGTACTGGCCACCCGCGACTAGGCCACGCCCCCTAATAGCGACAACGCACAGACACAAAAAAACCGCCCGAAGGCGGTTTTTTTTTCGGATCAGGCAAGCCTTACAGCTTGTCGGATTCCTCGGACAGGTACTTGGCAACGCCTTCAGTGGAGGCAGCCATACCCTTGTCACCCTTGTTCCAGCCAGCCGGGCAAACTTCGCCGTGCTCTTCGTGGAACTGCAGCGCGTCAACCAGACGGATCAGCTCGTCCATGTTACGGCCCAGCGGCAGGTCGTTGACGATCTGGGAACGCACGTTACCTTCCTGGTCGATCAGGAAAGCGCCACGGAAGGCAACACCGGCGTCAGCTTCAACGTCGTATGCCTGGCAGATTTCGTGCTTGGTGTCAGCAACCAGAGTGTATTTAACCGGACCGATACCACCGTCGTTGACGGAAGTGTTACGCCAAGCGTTGTGGGTGAACTGGGAATCGATGGAAACACCGATCACCTCTACGCCACGCTCCTTGAACGCATCCATACGGTGATCCAGTGCGATCAGCTCGGAAGGACAAACGAACGTGAAATCCAGCGGGTAGAAGAATACCAGGCCGTATTTGCCCTTGATCGCTTCGCTCAGCGTGAATTCATCAACGATGCTGCCATCGCCTAGAACCGCTGCTGCTGTAAAGTCCGGTGCTTTCTTACCTACGAGTACGCCCATGCTCTCTAAACTCCTTGCTTAGGTTGAGATATTCGGGGACTGAATCAAACGCTTATAAAGCCGCGTCAACTAACGGAAGAGGCTATCAAGCCTCTTCGGAACCTTCCTGCTTGGCCGCTGCGGCAACCAGCTCCTTGAGCTCGCCACTTTCCGCCATTTCGCAGATGATGTCACATCCGCCAACCAGCTCACCGTTGACCCACAGCTGCGGGAAGGTCGGCCAGTTCGCGTATTTCGGCAGCTCGGAGCGGATCTCCGGTGCTTCCAGAATGTTTACAAACGCAAAGCGCTCGCCGCACTCAACCAGCGCCGCCGAAGCCCGGGAGGAGAATCCACACTGGGGGAAACGGGGAGTACCCTTCATATATAGCAGAATCGTGTTGCTCTCGATCTGCTCTTTAATGGTGTCGACTACGCTCATGGTTACACCTTGCTATTAAATTTCTATGTACCCGGACCCCCGGGGCCCGAAAAAACCCAAGCCTCTTATCCTACCGCCATGCTCGGATAAATTGAACATCAAAATAGCCTGACAGCTAAGGTAGCAGCTTCGGTCTCGCTCCTGTTACCGACCTTTAATGGTGCCAAAACATTCCGATTCAAGTCCCCTGTCGCGCCCGCGCCATGAATATTGCCAAAATCATAACCCACACATAGAATGGTCGTTTTTTCGGCAGCTTTGGCTGCCTTTTTGCGTTGTATGGAGAAACGCCCAATGTCGCTTCAGCCTTTGATGAATACCTATAACAGGCTTTCGGTCGCCTTCGATCACGGCGAGGGCGCTTGGATTTACGACACCGACGGGAACAAATATCTGGACGCTCTCTGCGGTATCGCCGTCACCGGCCTCGGACATGCACACCCCGCGGTCACCAAAGCGATCAGCGACCAGGCCAGCCGCCTGATCCACTGTTCCAACCTGTACACCGTGCCGCTGCAGGAGCAGCTCGGTGAAAAACTCACCAGCCTGTCCGGCATGGACAATATCTTTTTCTGCAACTCCGGTGCAGAAGCCAACGAAGCGGCCATTAAACTGGCACGCCGCTATGGCCACCAGAAAGGGATCGACACCCCGACCATCATCGTGATGGAAAACTCGTTCCACGGACGCACCCTGGCAACCCTGAGCGCCACCGGTAACCGTGCCGCCCAGGCCGGCTTTGAGCCGTTGGTATCGGGCTTCGTACGCGTCCCCTATGATGATGTCGAGGCGATCCACCAGGTCGCGGAAAAGAACCCGAATGTGGTTGCCATTTTCGTCGAGCCGGTGCAGGGTGAAGGCGGTGTTCACATCCCCGCCGCGGATTACCTGAACCAGCTGCGTGAAATCTGTGACCAGCAGGAGTGGCTGCTGATGCTGGACGAAGTCCAGACCGGCAACGGCCGCACCGGCCGCTATTTCGCATACCAGCACAACAACATCCTGCCGGATGTGGTAACAACGGCAAAAGGGCTGGCCAACGGCGTTCCCATCGGCGCCTGCCTGGCACACGGCGCGGCAGCCAAGCTGTTCACACCGGGTACTCACGGCACCACCTTTGGCGGCAACCCGCTGGCCTGCGCAGCGGCGCTGGCCGTGGTGGATACCATCAGCGCTGAGAACCTTTGCCAGCGTGCAGAACAACTGGGTCAGTACATCGTCGACCAGTTCCGCGCCCAGCTCGGCGACGCCCCCTACATCCGCAACATCCGCGGCAAGGGGCTGATGATCGGCATTGAGCTGACCGAGGCGGGAACAGAGCTGGCCGTGCTGGCCAAGGTAAAAGGCGTACTGCTTAATGTTACAGGGGGCGGCCGCGTCGTGCGCATGCTGCCGCCGCTGATCATGAGCCAGAATGAGGCCGACCTCATGATCAATACTGTGTCCCAACTGATCCGTGTATACGCCGGTGACGAGCGTTCCAGCTGAACGCGACAGACACATTAATCCATCATTGACCTCTGGAACCGGCGGCTCCGCCGCCGTTAACTATATGAGTACAAGACACTTTCTGACCCTGCTGGATATGACACCGGCGGAGCTACAAGGAATTATCGAACGAGCCACCGAGCTCAAGCGCATCCGCAACAACGGCGAAATTTACGAGCCGCTGAAAAACCGCGTGATGGCGATGATTTTTGAAAAAGCCTCCACGCGCACCCGCGTCTCCTTCGAATCCGGCATGGCTCAGTTCGGCGGCCACGCCATGTTTCTGTCCCCGCGCGACACCCAACTGGGCCGCGGCGAACCGATCGAAGACAGCGCCCGTGTCATCTCCAGCATGGTCGACGTGGTGATGATCCGTACTTACAGCCATGAAGCGGTCGAGACCTTCGCCGCCCACTCCCGGGTACCGGTCATCAATGCACTGACTGACGACTACCACCCCTGCCAGCTGCTGGCCGACATGCAGACTTTCCACGAGCTGCGCGGCTCGATCAAGGGCAAGACCGTGGTCTGGGTCGGCGATGGCAACAACATGTGCAACTCCTACATCAACGCGGCGCAGCAGTTTGACTTCAACCTGCATATCGCCTGCCCGGAAGAGTTCGCGCCGAGCTCGGAACTGGTGCTGAAAAACGCTGACCGCGTGCGAGTATTCTCCGACCCCGAAGAGGCCGTCGCCGGCGCCCACATGGTCTACACCGATGTCTGGGCCTCCATGGGCCAGGAAGAGGAACAGAAGCAGCGCCTGCGTGAGTTCCGTGGTTACCAGGTCAGCCCGGCACTGATGGACCTGGCCGCTGACGACGCCCTGTTCATGCACTGCCTGCCCGCTCACCGGGGGGAGGAGATCAGCGAAGACATGATGGACGACCCTCGCTGTGTGGCATTCCACCAGGCCGAGAACCGACTGCATGCACAGAAAGCGCTGCTCGAGTTCCTGCTGGTAACCCACGGCAAGTAAGCACAACGGGGGCCTGGCGCCTGCACACCGCGCCAAGCCCCGCCTGCCAATCTCTTCGAACATCTCTCGCCAGACCCCAAGGCGCCGACTATACTGCCGACAGCGTCTAGTTTTGCCAGGCACCTGCAACCCGTTCCCCAACCAAGGAGAGTCCTTCTGGCATGATCGAGTTACGTCATTTGAAAACGCTGGCCGCCCTGCGTGATGCCGGAAGCCTCGTGGAAGCCGCCGAAAGAGTTCATCTGACGCAATCCGCCCTGTCTCACCAGATCAAGGACCTGGAAGAGCGCCTCAACTGCTCACTGTTCATCCGTAAAACCAAGCCGATCTGCTTTACCAGCGCCGGTCAGCGACTGCTGGCACTGGCCGACGACATGCTGCCGATGATCCGCAACGCAGAGCGCGACATCGCCCGGCTTGCCGGCGGCGAAGCGGGCCGGCTGAATATCTGTATCGAATGTCACAGCTGCTTCGACTGGCTGATGCCCACCATCGACCACTTCCGCCAGAACTGGCCGGAGGTGGAGCTTGATCTGTCCACCGGTTTCACCTTCCAACCGCTGCCGGCGCTGGCCCGCGGCGACCTGGACCTGGTGATCACCTCGGATCCAGAGCCCCGTAGCGGCATCCATTATGTACCGCTGTTCAGCTATGAGTCGGTACTCGCCATGGGACGCCAGCATCGGCTGATCGCGAGAAAGTTTATCAACCCCCGGGATCTGGCCCAGGAAACCCTGATCACCTACCCGGTGGAGCCGGGGCGCCTGGACGTATTCAGCCGTTTTCTCGACCCGGCCAACGTCGAACCCGCGGAGATCCGCACCGCAGAGCTCACCGTCATGATGGTGCAACTGGTCGCCAGCGGCCGCGGTGTGGCGGCACTGCCCAACTGGGCACTGCACGAGTATCTCGAACGTGACTATATCGCTGCCCGCCCGCTGGGGGAAAAAGGCCTGTGGTGCACACTCTACGCGGCGATGCGTGAAGACCAGAAAAACTCGGACTTCATGCTCGACTTTCTCGGTACCGCCAGAGATGTCACTTTTCGCAACCTGAACGGCATTCGCTGCGCCTCCTGAAGCCTCTCCCAGGCTTCAGCCTGCTCTCCCCTATCCCTTTGTTTACCCCTCCCGATAACATACACTTAGGGGCTGCGCGCGAGCGCGCTCACTAATAATCAGACGTACTTGGATATCCACACATGCAGAACTGGAGCCCCAGCAGCTGGCGCGAAAAACCGATCGTCCAGCAGCCTGTTTATCCCGATGCCGACGCACTGGCGGCGGCCGAAGCCAAGCTGTCAAAGTATCCCCCGCTGGTCTTTGCGGGCGAGATCCGCTCACTGAAAGAGGACCTTACAGCGGTCAGCCGGGGTGAAGGTTTCCTGCTCCAGGGCGGCGATTGTGCCGAAAGCTTTGCCGAGTTTAATGCCAACAAGATCAAGGACACCTTCCAGCTGCTGCTGCAGATGGCGATCGTACTGACCTTCGCCGGCAGCTGCCCGGTGGTTAAGATCGGTCGTATGGCGGGCCAGTTTGCCAAGCCGCGCTCATCCGGCACCGAGACCATCGATGGCATTGAGCTGCCCTCGTACCGCGGCGACATCGTCAATGACATCGCATTCACCGAAGCGGCTCGCACCCCGGACCCCCAGCGCCTGCTCGATGCCTACCACCAGGCGTCCTCCACGCTGAACCTGCTGCGCGCGTTTGCCGGCGGTGGCCTGGCAGACCTGCACCAGGTGCACCAGTGGAACCTGGGCTTTGTCGCACAAAGCCCGCTGCATGAAAAATATGAGCACCTGGCTGCCCAGATCGATCAGACCCTTTCGTTCATGAAGGCCTGCGGTCTCAGCCCGAGCAACACACCCCAGTTGAAAGAGACCGATTTCTACACCTCCCACGAGGCGCTGCTGCTCAATTACGAGCAGGCCCTGACCCGACAGGACAGCCTGACCGGTGACTGGTATGACTGCTCGGCGCACATGCTGTGGATCGGCGACCGTACCCGCCAGCCGGATCACGCTCACGTGGAGTTCCTGCGCGGTGTGCATAACCCGATCGGCATCAAGGTGGGTCCGACCACCGATCCGGAGGACCTGCGCCGCCTGCTGGACACCCTGAACCCGGACAACGCACCGGGCCGGATTACCCTGATCGCGCGCATGGGTTCAGAAAAAATTCTCGACAAGCTGCCGCCGCTGGTGCGCGCCGTGAAAGCGATGGGTGCCAACGTGGTGTGGAGCTCCGACCCGATGCACGGCAACACCATCAAGGCCAGTAACGGCTACAAAACCCGCAATGTGGCCGCGATCCTGCACGAAATGCAGGGCTTCTTCGAGGTACACAATGCCGAAGGCACCTATGCCGGCGGTGTGCATTTCGAGATGACCGGCAACGATGTGACCGAATGTATCGGTGGCGCCTACCAGATCACCGAAGAGGGTCTGGCCGACCGGTACCACACCCACTGCGATCCGCGCCTGAACGCCGACCAGTCGCTGGAACTGGCCTTCATGATCGCCGATACCCTGAAAGTCGCCCGGAGGCAACGTTGAGCCAACGCCAGCAAATTCTGTCCCTGTTGCTGGAGGTCGAGCGCGAAATGCGTGCGCTCGACCTCTGGTCCGAAACCATGCCGTCAGCGGAAGCGCTGATGAGTCAGCAGCCGTTCTGCGTGGACACCCTTGATTTTCATGAGTGGGTACAGTGGCTGCTGCTACCGCGCATGGAACAGATCATTGTCGAGCAGATGCCGCTGCCAACCAGCTGCGATATCGCACCGATGGCCGAGGAAGCTTTCAAGCAGATCGAGGCCGAAACAGACCAGTTATTGCAGTTGATTGCCGATCTGGACCGGGCCGTCACTGAGGGGCAGTAACCCGGGCGCCACCCCGCAAGCGCCCAGGGCAGGGAAGTACATATATGGAACACTCGCTTTTTGAACAGCTGCTACTGATCCTGGTGGGGGCGGTGATCGCCACGACCCTGTTCCGGCGGCTCAACATGCCGCCGATCCTGGCCTACATCGCCGTAGGCGTGGTGATCGGCCCCTTTGCTCTGCAGATGGCCGATCCTCACGAGATGGAGCTGATGTCGGAGCTGGGCGTGGTGTTCCTGCTGTTCATGCTGGGGCTGGAGTTTTCCCTGCCCCGCATGATCGCCATGCGGCGACTGGTATTTGGTCTCGGCGCGCTGCAGGTGGCGATGACCACCGTGGCGTTGATACTGATCTCCCTGGCCCTGGGTATCGACCTCAACAGCGGCATCGTCATCGCAGGTGCCCTGGCGCTGTCCTCAACCGCCGTAGTCACCCGCGAGCTGCTGCGACTCAATCAGCTCAGTGCACCGCACGGCCAGATCTCCTTCGGCATTCTGCTGTTCCAGGATCTGGCGGCGGTCTTTTTCCTGATTATCGTCCCGGTGCTGGGCAGCAACGGTGGCGAGGTCAACTCCGAAGAGCTGTTCATGTCGCTGCTGCAGGGCGCAGGTCTGCTGCTGGTTCTGCTGGTACTGGGGCGTACCGTGCTGCCAGCCCTGTTTAAAGAGATCGCCCGCTCCCGCTCCGACGAGCTGTTTGTCCTGATGGCGCTGGTGACTGCACTGGCCGCCGCCTGGATCACCCACGCGGCCGGCCTGTCCATGGCACTGGGTGGCTTCCTCGCTGGCATGATGCTGGGCGAGAGCCACTACAAGCATCAGCTGGAAGCGGATATCCGTCCCTTCCGCGACGTACTGCTGGGTCTGTTCTTTGTCACCGTGGGTATGCAGCTGAACCTGGACACCCTGATCACCAACTGGCACTGGATCCTGATCTGCGCCGGCAGTCTGATGCTGCTCAAAGCCGCCATCATAGCCCTGGTTGTCGGCCGGGTTAATCGCGACGGACACAACGCGCTGCGCTCGGCACTCTGCCTAGCCCAGGGCGGTGAGTTCGGCTTCGCGCTGCTGGCACTGGGGTTGGGTCACGGCGTGATCAGCAGCGAACTGAACGCCATTATTACCGCCACGATCATCCTCAGCATGGTCATCACCCCGCTATTGATCGGTTTTAACGGCCAGATCGCCTCCTTTCTGCTGCGCGAGAAAGTTCCGCAGAGCGCCAGCGTTAAAGAGCCCAGCCTCGAAGAGCTTAACGACGCCAGCGAGCATCTGGATGGCCATGTGATCATCTGCGGCTTCGGCCGTGTTGGCCAGATCGTCGCTCGTTTTCTGAGGCCGCTGGATATTCCCTATATCGCCATAGACTCCGACCCCTTCCGCACCCATGAGGCTGCTCAGGCCGGGGAACCGATGTTCTACGGCGACGCCCGCCGTGCCGACATCCTCAAGGCGATCGGCGCCGAGCGTGCCCGTCTGCTGATCCTGACCGTGCCGGACCACGGCGAGAGCATGGCGGCGCTGAAGCAGATCAAACGCAACTGCCCCGACCTGCCGGTGCTGGTGCGCACCCAGGATGACAGCAAGCTGGAACTTTACCAGAACGCCGGCGCCACCGAGGTGGTCCCCGAAGCGCTGGAGGGCAGCCTGATGCTGGTGTCGCATATCCTGACCCTGCTCGATATACCGGAAGAGGATATCCGCTCCCGTATCGATGCCGTGCGCTCTGAACGCTACCAGCTGCTGCACGGCTTCCTACATGGCAAGCGTTCGAAAAAAGTCACCGATACCGGCGACCCCAACGAGCTTCGCCACCCGGTGACGCTGACCGAAGACTGCTACGCCAGCGGACGTACGCTGGAAAGCCTCGCCCTGAAAGCGCGCGTGGTTGCGCTGAAACGCGGCGATATCGAGCTGGGTTCACCGCCCGGCGAAGAGGTGCTGCAGAGCGGCGACATCGTCATTCTGACCGGCGAACCGAGCCAGGTAGAAGCGGCGGAGGAACGCCTGTTCAGCGGCTGAGACGCAGCTGGTAGAATAGCGGCCCCTCAATGCCCGATCAGGAGCCGCCATGACCAGCCCCAACGAACAACCGACCCTGATGCAGGTGCTGCGCGAAGCCGGCGCGGCCGTACGTATCTTCGATATGGGCCGCCGCGTCAGCAAGCTGACCTCGGAGGAGTTCGAGCGTATCGAAGAGGCCCGCACGCCCTACCCCACTCCGTTTCTGCACCACGCCTGGCTCGGCATCCTGATCTGGCACCCGAAGCAACCCACCCAGAACGCCATCTGGTTTCTGAAGCTGCCACTGGATGAGCAGGGCTACCTGGTTCAGGCCGCCCGCGACGACCTGGTCAGCCGGCTGCTGCTCAACGCCGTCAACAGCAAGCAGGGCGCGCTGGAAGAGGATGCACTGAAGGACAATCCCTACTCTTTCAAACCCGAGCAGGAAAAGATGGCGATCTTCCATGCCCGCGCCGCACTCGCCACCGGCGCACCGGCATCCGCCTATTACGAGGCCGCCCAGCAGTATGTGAACGGCTCTATGCCGCTGGATCGCTGGGCCGATCTGGCCCTGCAGGGGCTGGCCGACCTGGTGGTCAGGCTGGATGACAACAGCCCAGCCCTGGCGGCCCGCATCACCGAAATGCCGGAACCGGTGCTGGCCTCTATTGCCACACTACTTGAGCATGTCACACCACCGGTTGTCGTGCGCGACGCGCTGGCAGGACGCCTGACAACGGCGCTGAGCGAAGGCGAAGAAAAGGCCCTGCTGGTGGCAGCACTGATTCGCGGCCTTTCCAACGTAGCGGACGAGCGCTTCAAACAGCAGCAGGTAATGAAGGTTCTGCAAAGCGAGCATGCGCTGGAGGCGGAGGTGATCGTCGCCATCGCCACCCGCTGCAGCTCGGCACTGCAGGCGCCGGACGTGCTGCTACCGTTTCTGGAACGACTCTCCGAGGGCAAGGCAGGACAGGCGGGATTCAGCCGTGTACTGGCGGACCTGATGTTTATGCCGGCGCAACGGGCGCTGATCATGCAGGCGTTTCGCAGCCCCGAGCGCAGCGAGCAGTTAAGTAAGGCGATTGGGGAGATGTTTGGGCAGACGTTTACTCGTCACTGACCATGACAGGCATTAGTCACTTAAAACTAATGTGGGTGGCCTTCTAGGCCTAAGTATATTTCTGTTGCAGGTTTCGCCTGCTGGCGAATTAAGGGCTTTAATGCAAAGCCCTTAATAATCCCAAGCCACCCCTGCCGCTTGGTCGGCTTCGCCGACTGCCCTGTGCTTCTCGCCTGAAAGAGCGGGACAGACTCTTCACCTTACAGGAACTCACTCCTTCGTCGCTCAAACAACCCGTCCCCTGTTTCTCTTTCAGGCTGCGATGCTCGGCGGCGCTGAAGGGGACGCCTTGCTGCGCTCAGCTAATATCAGACGCAATGGATAATCGAGCCCTGTTCAAACTCAGTATCAGGTGATCGCGCCCGGCTCGTCGGGCAGCTGGATCCCTTTACCCTGTTTGTCGAGCTTTTCCTGGGCCTGGGCCTTCAGGCGTTTGCGCACCGCGCTGCCCTTCGGCAGGGTCAGGTAGTAAAGCAGACTGCAGGCCTCTTCCGGGGGCAGGCCCTGTTTTTCACCGAAGGCGAGCATAAAGCGCGCAAGGGTGCCGTCCTGCTTGTTCTCTATAGCCGGCATCACCGGCAGCTCCAGCTCTTCGCCCTGACGCACACGGCGGCAGAGCACGTCGTAGTGGTAGCTGAACTTGGGCAGCACCTCCGGTTCATCCTCGCTGCGCAGTTCGAACCAGCCGGTGTTACGGCCGGCCAGATACACCGCCGGATGGCTCCAGTCGTGCTCACGGGGATGATCGGCGTACATGCAGGCTTCGGTATAGGCGTCACGCAGTGGCGGCAGGCCGAAGTCGCCATCCAGATCGCGGATAATGCTGAGAAACTCGGAGATGGTTGGCATCCAGGCCAGGGTTTCCTTGCAGCGGTTAATCGCCGCCACCAGCTCGCGCTCGCCATAGCCGCGCAGACTCAACGCCCACTCCCGCTTGGCGATGCGGATCTCCTGTTCGGTCTCGAAGCAGCTTTTGAACTTGTGCCCGTAGATCGCCATAAACCGGGTGAAGATCATGTTGACCAGCACCTTGGTCTCATCGGGAATCACCTGTTCCTGGGGATCCCGGTCAGCGTAACCGGCCCGGGGGTCACGCACTTCATGACCGCGATCACCAGTCGGTGTTCTTGATGTCCATGAGCGCTGCGGTAATCCGTTTCCGCTTTTCCCGAGAATCTGATCGGCTGTTTTCATCTTTCGCTGCTCCTGTTGAGCCGGATTCGCGCTCCTGCTGGTATCGCTGATCGCGCGCATCCTGTGTCTGCTTCTTGACCCATTCCCGTTTTACCCAGGCGAGGAACTTCTGATCCCAATTGGTTTCCTTGCGGTCCTTATCGAGAAAATAGAGCACAAATTCATCGATACAGCCGTCGGCAAAATCGGCCGGAATCGCATAGCGCGGCAGCAACTGGTGAAACAGGTCGGAGGGCTGCCAACCGATATACATCGCCTGCAGCTTCTGGTTGCGCTGCTCCGCCTGCTCGAAGATCTCCTCCAGCTCATCCTTGTGCCGGCGCCAGCCGATGCTGCCACCAAAGGTGGGCGCAGGGCCCTTTTGTCGGGCCAGATTGGGCTGACGAGCGGAGGCACGTGGCCCCTGGGCCGGCGGTTCATCCACCACCGGGATATGGCGCACACCCGCTTCCCGCGGTGGAGCAGGTTCAGGGCGCCTGGTCGGTACGGGCGTCTGTTCGGCCGCAGCCAGCTTCAGCCTGAGGTTACCGGCGCCGCCCCAGGCGATCTCGATCAGGCCCAGTTCGACCAGCTGCTCGGTCACTGAGCGCAGCCGCCCTTCATCCCAGAAGTCCGCCAGGGCCAGCCACTGACTGCGGGATAACAGCAACTCTGCCCTGCCGCGTTCATCGGTCATCCCGCTGCGCTCCATCGCCTCATGGTAGAGACCGAGCAGCAGTGCCGGTTCAACCCCGATCTGGCGCGCCAGAGACGGGTAAATCAGCATCGGCTTTTCCGGGAAAGTAAAACTCATGAGCGCTGCGCTCTCCTATAACGGTTTCCAATCTTTAATAGTAGCTCAGGCAGGCTGGCTTTCGATATGGCCTCAATCGAACACCACTGTCTTGTTGCCGTGGACCAGCACCCGGTCCTCCAGGTGCCAGCGCAGCCCCCGGGCAAGGGTGAGTTTCTCCACGTCACGCCCCAGGCGCACCATATCCTCCGGCAGGCTGCGGTGGCTGACCCGGGTAACCTCCTGGTCGATGATCGGACCGGCATCCAGGTCCGGCGTCACATAGTGGCAGGTCGCACCGATCAGCTTGACGCCGCGGTCATGGGCCTGATGGTAGGGTCGCGCGCCGACAAACGACGGCAGGAAGCTGTGGTGGATATTGATGATCCGGTGCGGATAACGATCACACACCTCCTGCGGCAGGATCTGCATGTAGCGCGCCAGCACCACGGTATCTGCATCGTGTTCGCGGATCAGTTCATCCACACGGCTGAAGTGCGCCTGCTTGTTATCTTTCTCTGCCGGCACGCAGAAGTAGGGAATACCGTGCCATTCCACCATCGAGCGCAGGTCCTCGTGGTTGGAGATCACACAGGGGATCTCGCAGAACAGCTCCTTGCTGTGATAGCGGTAGAGCAGATCAGCCAGGCAGTGCGACTGACGACTGGCCATCAGTATCACCTTTTTTGGCACACTGGAGTCGGTGATCGCCCACTCCATATCGAACGAACCGGCGATCGGTGCGAAGGCTTCACGCAGGCGCTCAAGTGTGAACGGCAGGCTCGACGCATCGATCTCAACGCGCATAAAAAAGTAACCGCTCATCGGGTCGGAATGCTGGTTGGCGTCGGTGATCGAGCCGCCATGGCTGGAGATAAAATTACTGACCATCGATACGATGCCCACACGATCGGGGCAGGATAAAACCAACCGGTAATTGCGTTCCATCAGAGGGAGTCCTGTTCACAGCCAGCGAAAATGAGCGTGGTATTCTACCAGTACCGGGGCGGTGCCGGGAGTCTGCCTTCGCTGAGCACTGCGCGCGGATCTTCAGTTGCGTTACTATTGAGTAAAAATTCAAGGATAAAACCGGGATGCATTTCACGCCGGAAAAGATGGCCCCCCTCAAGGCCTGCCGCCTGGGTATAGATACCCACCACGAGCCGACACTCTTTCTGCGTAACGACAGCCCGATCTGCCGATCGGAAGGTTTTGACAGCCTGTCACGGGTGCGGGTCAACTGCGGCGACCGACACATCATCGCCTCACTGAACATGGTCAGTTCCGAGTTGCTTGACCCAAGTCAGGCAGGCTTCTCCGAGTCTGCCTGGGAGCGACTGGACGCCACTCCCAATGCCGATGTCTGGCTGTCACACCCAAGACCTGTGCAGTCGCTGTCCCACGTTCGCGCCAAGGTGTATGGCCATGAGCTGAACGAGCTGCAGATCCAGAGCATCATCAACGATATCGTTGAAGGCCGCTATGCCGATGTACACCTGGCGGCGTTCATCACCGCCTGCGGCGACGAATCCCTGAACGATCGCGAGATCACCGCCCTCACCCAGGCGATGGTCAACGCCGGCAGCCGCATCGACTGGGGGCTGGAACGGGTGATCGACAAACACTGTGTCGGCGGTCTGCCCGGCAACCGCACCACCCCGATTGTCGTCTCGATTCTGACCGCCTGCGGCCTGACCGTGCCGAAAACCTCTTCCCGCGCCATCACCTCCCCGGCCGGTACCGCCGACACCATGGAGACGCTGACCGATGTCAGCCTCTCCCTTGAACAGATGCGCCAGGTGGTCGGTACCCAGGGCGGATGCCTGGCCTGGGGCGGCGCCATGCGTCTCAGCCCGGCGGACGATCTGCTGATTCAGGTTGAACGGGCGCTGGATATCGACAGCGAGGGTCAGCTGATCGCCTCCGTGCTGTCGAAAAAGCTCGCCGCCGGCGCCACCCACGTATTGATCGATATTCCGGTCGGACCCACTGCCAAGGTGCGCAGCCAGGAAGCGGCCGACAAGCTGGCACAGAGCTTCCGTAATGTGGCCGACAACCTGGGTCTGCAGCTGAAAACCCTGATGACCGACGGCAGCCAGCCGATCGGGCGCGGCATCGGCCCGGCGCTGGAAGCCCATGACATTCTCGCGGTACTGAAAAACAAGCCGGGCGCCCCCGCCGACCTGCGGGAACGGGCCTGCCAGATCGCCGGCGCCATGCTGGAGATGACCGGCGAAGCCGCCCCGGGAGAGGGCGAAAGGCACGCCCAGTCCGTGATCGAATCGGGCGCCGCCTGGGACAAGTTTTACGCGATCTGCACGGCTCAGGGCGGCTTGAAACACCCGCCGGTTGCACCCTATCGCTACGCGCTGATCGCCCCCCATGACTGCCGGGTGACCGGGATCGATAACCGCCAGCTGGCAAAGGTGGCCAAACTGGCAGGAGCACCTGCGGATCCGGCCGCCGGCATCGAGCTGCATGTAAAGATCGGCGATACGGTAGAGCAGTATGATCCCCTGCTGACGATCCATGCGGAGAACGCCGGCGAACTGAACTACGCCGTGGAATACCTGACTGACCATAAACTGGTCATGACCCTGAGCGAAGAGCCGAAAGGACAACCCTGATGCGACCACTGCTTTTCAACCTGGACGCCGACCCAGACCTCGGCAGCCGCCTCTGTACAGCCCTGGACGCAGACCACGGCGAACTGGAGCAGCGCCACTTCCCCGATGGCGAGAGCTATCTGCGCGTCCACACCGCGCCCGCCAAACGGGACTGCCTGATCCTGTGCAACCTCTACCGGCCAGACAATGTCACCTTGCGGCTGCTGTTCCTTGCCGATACGCTGCGGGAACTCGGCGCCAACCGGGTCGGCCTGATCACGCCTTACCTGCCCTACATGCGCCAGGACAAACGTTTTCACTCCGGCGAGTGCGTCAGTTCACGCCCTTTCGCCCGGCTGTTATCCAGCAGTCTCGACCTGCTGGTCACCGTGGATCCGCACCTGCACCGCTACAACTCGCTGGACGAGATCTACTCGCTGAAGTCCGCGGTGGTGCATGCCGCACCGATGATCGCCCAATGGATCAGCGAACAGGTTGAAAAGCCGTTGCTGATCGGCCCGGACAGCGAAAGCGAGCAGTGGGTTTCCGAGGTGGCAAAACTGGCAGATGCGCCGTTTCAGGTGCTCAGCAAGGAGCGCCGCGGCGATTACGACGTCAGCGTCTCGCTGCCGGATGTGGAAAAGTGGCGCAGCCATACGCCGGTACTGGTGGACGATATCATCTCCAGCGGCCGCACCATGCTGGAGACACTGAAACACCTGCAGGCGGCCGGCCTGCCCCGCGCCCGGGTGATCGCCGTACACGGTCTTTTCGCCGGCGATGCCTGGCAGCAACTGGAGGCGCTGGCGGATGTCACCACCTGCGAATCGGTGCCACATCCAAGCAACGCTATCGGTCTCGCCAAGGCACTTGCCGAGGCCACCGGGACGCTGCTGGCCAGCGATAAAGGTGCATAAGCCAGACAGCGGCGATGCACTTTTTGCACTGGTCCACCGCCGCTTGAGATTGCATCATGGGCGCTAGAATCCCGTTCTGAAGTCGATCCACTCATCCTTCCAGCGAAAGAGGTCCGTTTACCCCAATGAATGCCGTGATAGACCTGCTCAAAAGCCACCGTTCAATCCGTAAATTCCGCCAGGAGCCGATCGATCAGGAGACGCTGAACCAGCTGGTTGCAGCAGGCCAGAGCGCCGCCACCTCCAGTTTCATTCAGGCATGCAGCGTCATTCAGGTGGATAACCCGGAAACCCGGGAGCAGCTGGCCGAATGCACCGGCGGCCAGGCCTATGTCGCCGAGGCACCCCGTTTTCTGGTGTTCTGCGCCGATATGCACCGTCACCAGATCGCCTGCGACATGCACGCTGCCGAGATGAAATCCGGCTTTACCGAGCAGTTCCTGACCGCCTCTCTGGACTGCGCCCTGTTTGCACAGAACGTCGTGGTTGCCGCCGAATCTCTGGGCCTGGGCGTCGTCTACATTGGCGGCCTGCGTAACCAGATCCAGCGCGTGGCCGAGCTACTCGAACTCCCGGAGCTGGTCTACCCCGTGTTCGGCCTCTGCCTGGGTTACCCGGACCAGAACCCGGAAACCAAACCGCGTCTGCCGCTAACGGCCGTACTCAAACATGAACGTTATGACGACAACCAGGACCGGGAGATTATCGCCGCCTACGACAACGACGTGCGCGAATACTACCGCACCCGTACCGGCGGCAATAAAGAGATGAGCTGGAGCGAGCAGATTTCAGGCATGCTGGTCAAAGAGGCCAGACCCCATATGCTGGCGTTTCTGCAGAGTCGCGGCTTCCTGAAAAAATAGCCCTGTCTATACCATATGCAGCGCACAAAACTCTCGGCTATGATGAGGATGTAACCCAACCTAGCCGGGAGAGCGATAAGCCATGCCAGACAGACAGATTAATTCCCTGCTTGATGAGCTTGAACACCGGGCTAAACGCGTCGCCAGTCAGAAAGAGGTGACACTGAAGGTAGATCAGGAAGATCTGATCCGCCTGAGAGCGCTGGCCGAGGTGTATGGACTGAGTATCGACGAGGTCACAAACAGCCTGCTGCACAATATCCTGATGGAGGTGGAAGCGAAGCTTCCCTACCGTGCCGGCAAGCGGATCATCCGGGTCGAAGATGACGATCCGGTCTACGAGGATATCGGACCGACCCCCCGTTACCTCGAAGCCAAACGGCGTTTTGAGAAGGACTGCGCCTGACCGAATCGATCAGCCGGTTTCACCCCGCGTGAAAAGTTAACCCGGGGTTCTGCTTGCTGCCTGCCCGGCGGCCAAGGACAATGTGCGCTCGAATAAGGCTCACCACCTAAAGGCTGCAAGCGACGCATGGTCAGGATAGTAAAATCGGTTCCCACCAACATTGTTACCGGCTTCCTCGGCGCCGGTAAAACGACCGCCATCAATCACCTGCTCAGGCTCAAACCGGCACACGAACGCTGGGCCGTACTGGTCAACGAGTTTGGCCAGATCGGCGTCGACCAGTCACTGTTCGATGCCAACGACGCTGTTCATATCAGCGAAATCCCCGGTGGCTGCCTGTGCTGTACCCGAGGCCCACAAATGCGTGTGGCCCTGACCCGGCTGCTCAGGGAGGCCCGCCCGGACCGTTTACTGATCGAACCCACCGGACTTGGTCACCCCACGGGCATCGTCGACCTGCTGCAGGGCGCAGATTTCAACGCGGCCATCGATCTGCACTCGATGATCTGCCTGGTCGATCCCCAGGTCCTTGATGAGCCGCGGGTCCTGCGACACCCGGTCTTCAATGACCAGATCGAGTTGGCCGATATCCTGGTGCTGAACAAAACCGACCTCTGCGCCCCCCAGCAGCTTGCCGAGGCGGTCTCCCTCTCCAACAACATGTTTCCACCGAAACGCAGCGTCGTGCAGACAACCCGAGGCGAGATTCCGCTTGAGCTGCTAGACCTGAGCAGCGAGCGCAGCGCGGCGGGCTCCAGCCTCAGCCCCATCAACCGCCCGGCTCCGGTGGAGACGCCAGCAACCGAACCCTCAGTGGCTGCACCCGGTAGCCCGCTGCTGCAAACCGGGCAGCTGGACGGTATGTATAGCTATAGCTGGCTCTTCAGTGCCGACGACCTGTTTGATACGGACTCGATCCTGGCACTGCTCGATGCAGACACCGACGCGCTGCGGATAAAAGCGGTGCTGCGTCTTGGTCATGCCTGGATCAGTTACAACCGGGCTCTGTCCAATGACCGTGAGGTCAGAGAGAGTAGCTGGCGCCGGGATTCACGGGTTGAAATTATCAGCGATCGGGCGATGGATGCGGAAGCGATGAGCGAACGTCTGAGAAACTGCCTGAAAACGGGCATGTAAACGGTTTGGCCAGTTTGGCCTTTAACCGGAGAGCAAGCGTTAAAGCGGGGAGTAAAGCGGGGGAAGATATCGGAGGATGGATACCGGAATATCCATCCTCCTGAATACGGGCGCTACTTAAGCAACGACCGTAACGTTCTCAGCCTGAGGACCTTTCTGGCCCTGAGTTACTTCGAAAGTAACCTGCTGGTTTTCGTGCAGAGTACGACGGCCTGTGCCGTTGATTGCACGGAAGTGAACGAATACGTCAGGACCGTTTTCCTGCTGGATGAAGCCGAAGCCTTTCTCATCGTTGAACCATTTAACGGTGCCGGTTACGAGCTGTGACATGTTTTGCCTCTTTCTTTTTACTTTCAGACCAGCCTTTTGACTGGTGACTTCTAACTGACCGAAATCCTGTATTTCGACCTTTTCAGACGATTTCAACCGGCTGCCACTCCTGTGACACACTCGGTATAAAACCGCTTGACGATAACAGGCCGCTACGCAACCTGGCCTCGCCGTTCCGGCAACCGCGTGAGCTTTCCCGCGGCGCTGAACATTTCATCTGCGACTAAAGCCGCTCTGGGCCCGGGATCACCCTGCGCCCATCTCACCTCTGACAAATTCCGGACACAGCGCTGCCCTGATCGAAACGCCGGAGTCGACGACGATACGCTGGCAATCATGAGTCAAACGGAAAGCGGCGGCCGGAATGGCCGAAATCTGAGATGTGGCTGTCGCTTCAAAGGCCGTCGTTCCCTGACATGTGGATCGTACCGGCTGATTATGAAGCTTTGCGGTCAAAAACCCGCGAATGTTTTGTTGCATCAAACTTAAAATAACTCCGTGCCAGCATACCCGCTGGCGGGTCCGGTCTTGCTGCATCGTCTATCCCGTTGTGGATATACGTTTCAGGACGCTTGACAGCCTGCCCTGAAGTTGCCGACCGGAGGACAACCTTTTCCGCATAATACTCCAGTTGTGATCAATTACAATGGCCTGTTTGCGCGAAGTTGCTGATTCGGGTATCGGCGTAATTGCCGGCGCCTCAACTTCAAACCTGGCCCTCCCTGGCTGTCTCTGTGATGCGTTCGGCAAAGTCCGGCGGACCAGACTTAAACCCGACGCGCCTTGCGCTCGCCTTTACCCCGGCTTTTGCTCTTGCCCTGCACCTGCGTGCCCGGCTTGCGGGGCGCCGATGAGCGCGGCTTGCGCGAGCCATCATCCCGCGGCGGCAGACCGTTGTGCTGGGTCTGAATACGGCCCTTGCCGGCGCGCGCAGACTGTCTGGAGTTCTTGCGCCGCGGCGCATTGTAGGCCTGACCGTCCGGTTGATCTTTGGGGATCAGCTGGTGCTCGCCATCCCCGATCAGATCCGCCCGCCCCATGGCTATCAGCGCTTCACGCAGCAACGGCCAGTTTTCCGGATCGTGCCAGCGCAGAAACGCCTTGTGCAAACGGCGCTGACGCTCGCCCTTCACCGTTTCCACCTTCTCCGAGCTCTTCTTGTAGCTCAGGCGGCGCAGCGGGTTGCGGCCAGAGTGATACATGGCGGTGGCCGACGCCATCGGCGAGGGATAAAACGCCTGCACCTGGTCAGCCTTGAAGCCGTTGGTTTTCAGCCAGAGCGCCAGGTTCATCATATCTTCATCGGTGGTGCCCGGGTGCGCCGCGATGAAGTAAGGAATCAGGTACTGCTCCTTGCCCGCCTCGGCGGAGAAGCGTTCAAACATCTTCTTGAACGCATCGTAGGTGCCGATACCCGGCTTCATCATCTTGTCGAGCGGACCGCGTTCGGTGTGCTCCGGCGCGATCTTCAGGTAACCACCCACGTGGTGGGTCACCAGCTCGCGCACATACTCCGGATCTTCCACCGCCAGGTCGTAACGCAGGCCGGAGGCGATCAGGATCTTCTTGATCCCCTTGAGGCTGCGCGCCTCGCGGTAAAGCTTGGTCAGCGACGAATGGTCGGTATTCAGGTTCTGGCAGATGCCCGGGTAGACACAGGAGGGCTTGCGACAGGCCGCCTCGATCTCACGGCTCTTGCACGCCAGACGATACATGTTGGCAGTAGGGCCACCAAGATCAGAGATCACGCCGGTAAAGCCCGGCACCTTGTCGCGAATCTCCTTGATCTCGCGGACGATGGAGTCCTGGGAGCGGTTCTGGATAATCCGTCCCTCGTGCTCGGTGATGGAGCAGAAGGTACAGCCGCCGAAGCAACCACGCATGATGTTCACCGAGAAGCGGATCATCTTGTAAGCGGGAATTTCCTCCTTGCCGTAGGCCGGGTGCGGCACGCGGGCGTAGGAGAGATCGAACACATAGTCCATCTCCTCCATGCTCAGCGGGATCGGCGGCGGGTTCAGCCAGACCTCCTGATCACCGTGCAGCTGCACCAGCGCCCGGGCGTTGCCCGGGTTGGTCTCCAGGTGCAGTACCCGGTTGGCATGGGCGTAGAGCACCGGATCCTTGCTGACCTTCTCGTAGGAGGGTATGCGGATCACGGTTTTGGCGCGATCCAGTCGCATCCGTGGCGAAGACTCGATATGCAGCACCTGCAGCTCATCTTCGGCATCCATCTCGGCGGTTTCGCCGCCCTTTTCCCGCTCAATCTCACAGGCGGCCAGATCCCGGGTATTCACATAGGGGTTGATGATCTTGTCGATCTTGCCCGGGCGGTCGATACGGGTGGAGTCGATCTCCATCCAGCCTTCGGGCGTGTCTTTGCGCACGAAAGCGGTACCGCGAATGTCGCGGATCTCTTCCACCGCTTCGCCGGCATCGAGACGATGCGCCAGCTCAACCACGGCACGCTCGGCGTTACCGTAAAGCAGCAGATCGGCACGGGCATCCAGCAGGATCGAACGGCGCACCTTGTCCTGCCAGTAATCGTAATGGGCGATACGGCGCAGGGAGCCTTCGATACCACCGAGGATAATCGGCACATCCTTATAGGCTTCACGGCAGCGCTGGCTGTAGACCAGGCTGGCCCGGTCCGGACGTTTACCGGCCTTGCCACCCGGCGTGTAGGCATCGTCAGAACGCTTCTTCCGGTCCGCCGTGTAGCGGTTGATCATGGAATCCATATTGCCGGCGGCCACGCCGAAAAACAGGCGCGGCTTGCCCAGCGCCTTGAACGCATCAGCGCTGTGCCAGTCCGGCTGGGCGATAATACCGACACGGAAGCCCTGGGCTTCGAGCAGACGGCCGATGATCGCCATGCCAAAGGAGGGATGGTCGACATAGGCATCACCGGTGACAACGATGATATCGCAGGCGTCCCAGCCCAGCTGTTCCATCTCCTGCCGGCTCATCGGCAAAAAGGGTGCGGGATCGCGTCTGGCATTGAAGCTTGCCAGATCCTGAAGCGGGGTCGGGGTCTGCATAGGGAGTAAACCGGTTAAATCGAGCGTATCGGAAAAGGCCGGGCGGCCGGAATCGATGGCAGTATACCCCAGCCGTGCCTAATTTCCGACCAACTGGCTGCGATATTCCCCGCTTCAGTCCCGGATCGGGTCCAGCCAGGCCAGGCCCAGCTGGCGCATCTGCCGCTCTATCCAGCGCGCTCTTTTCTGTACATAGGGACCGGGCGGCTGCGCCGAGTAGCGCCAGGGGTTGGGCAGAATCGCTGCCAGCCGTGCCGCCTGGTTATCGCTGATGGTCTGCACCGGGCGCTGGTACCAGTACTCGCTGGCCGCACCGACGCCAAATACACCGGGACCAAATTCAGCGATATTCAGGTAGACCTCAAGAATACGCTCCTTGCCCCAGATCCACTCCAGCAGGAACGCCAGGGGCAGCTCCAGCCCTTTGCGCAGCCAGTCACGGCCCGGCCAGAGCAGCAGGTTTTTCGCTGTTTGCTGGGTCAGGGTGCTGGCACCGCGCAACCCTTCCCCTTCCAGCGCTTCGTTGACTGCCTCGCCGATCGCCTGGGTATCGACACCGGAGTGCAGCGGAAAACGCTGATCCTCAGAGGCAACCACTGCCAGCTGCATCGACAGCGGTATCTCCTCCAGATCGACCCACTGGTGGTAAAACTTGCCACTGAACTCCTCCGGCGGGTTGAACCAGCGGTGCATCTGCCAGCTCCAGACCGGAGGATCCAGGTATTTCAGTACAAGCAGCAGAGCCAGCAGGACGCCGACCGTCCCCAGCAGCAGCCAAAGCAATGCTCTGCGAAACCGTGCCAGCAGCCCCGAGGTACGTTTTTGCGATCCTTTTCTCAAACCCGGAATCAACGCTTCTACTACCTTCTAAATTTGCCCTGAACGCTTTCATTCGGCTGCTACAGCCAGCTTCAACTCTCCACTGCGCCGACTTTGGTATTGATCTTACACTCAGAAATATCTGATATGATCCGTTCTATCTTTTAATGCAGCAACGGACTGCGTATGACCATGAATCTCAAAACCCGGTTCATGCTGCTGATGATGGCACTTTTCCTGCTCTCGGCGGCCATTATCTGGGTACTTGTCCGCCAGCTCTCCGAATCCATCGTCGAGGAGTGGGCCACCCGCTATGCCGAAAAGCAGGTACTTTACGATAAAGCCCGCACGGTTCAGCCCATTCTGCGCGAGATCGCACTGTCCAGCCAGTTCGCACACTCCCGGCAGTTGATCGAGTGGGCGCAAAACCCGGACGATCCGGTGTTGAAGCAGCGCGCCATCGCCGAGATGGAAAACTACCGCCTCAACTTCCATGACAACAGCTATTTCGTCGCCCTTCTGGCATCGGGCGATTACTACCACAATAACGCCGCCAATGAATACGCCGGTGCCCAGTATCGCTACACCCTCGACCCTTCCCGCCCCGCCGACAGCTGGTTCTACGACATCATTGAACAAAACCGGGACATGCACCTGAACGTGAACCCGGATGTGGAGCTCGGTGTTACCAAGCTCTGGATCGACATGCTGCTGCGCGACGGCGACGAGATTCTCGGGGTGGTCGGCACCGGTCTGGATCTGACCAGCTTTATCAATGAGGTGGTCAACCAGGACGAACCCGGCATCACCAGCCTGTTCACCGACCATGACGGCGCGATTCAACTCTACCGTGACCAGAGCCTGATCGACTTTGCCACAATCACCAAGTCGAGCAGCGACAAGACCATGGTTGACCGGCTGTTCTCCGACCCGGATGACCAGCGTGCGGTACACAGACTGATGCAGCAGCTGGTTAACGACCCGAACCAGGTACTGACCCGTTTTGTCGATATCGACGGTCGCCGCCACCTGGCCGGCATCGCATACCTGCCGGAGATCGGCTGGTATGAGATCACCCTGCTTGACCTGGAGGTGGTGCTGCCGTTCAGCCTGTTCAGCGGCATTCTGTTCAGCTTCGGGCTGATGCTGCTGCTCAGCCTGTTACTCCTGCATCTGGCACTTAAATATTTCGTCATCACACCGCTGGTCAAGCTGGAAGCGGGGATGGACGATATCAAAGAGGGTCATTATCCGAAAAACCTGGAGCAGGCCCTGCCTTCCGGGGAAATAGGCCGCCTGATGAACCATTTCAAAGGCATGGCCAAGGCGGTACAGAGCGCACGTCTGGACCTGGAGTACAAGGTAAGGGTGCGTACCGAAGCACTGGAGAACCTGACCAAAACCGATCCGCTCACCGAGCTGCTTAACCGCCGCGGCATGCAGGAGCGTCTCGAGGGCGTGCGCCAGCAGCTGGAACGCGAAGGACGTCAGTTCGGCTTGATCTGGATCGATCTGGATGCTTTCAAGGAGATCAACGACCAGTACGGCCACAAGGCCGGTGACCAGGTTCTGCTCGAGGTCGCAGCTCAGGTCCGCACGCAACTGCGCGGTTATGACTGTGCCGCCCGCTGGGGCGGCGATGAGTTTCTGCTGCTGATCCAGACAGACGAGTTAGACGCGCTGCAAAGCCTCAGCGAGCGTATCCGCAGCGGCATCGGGGATTGCAACATCCATTACGACGACGATCAGGCGCCACTCAAGGTGACGGTCAGCGCCGGCTGCTACCTGGTGAGTCAGAACGAGTCGCTGGAGAAGTCTCTGCAGTCGGCCGACATGGCGCTTTACCAGGCCAAGCAGGCAGGTCGGAACCGCAGCGCCGCCTATGAGTCGCTCTGACCCCGTCAGATCATCTGCAGCAGCGCCTTTGCCACCGGCCAGGTCGGCCCCTTACAGACATCCACTCGCTTAGAGTCAGGGGACTTACCCGGGGCAAGGAACAACCTGCGTTTTTAATTCACCAGCCCCCATTTACAACGAGGCACCAACAAGTAGAAAGTTTGTATTCATCACACGACGAAAAGACAGTTTCAGAATTCTTGAGTAATATAAGGGAAGCTATGAACAGGTCCGTGCCATCTCAGGCTACACTGAAGCGCTCAAGTGCTATCGATAGTTTCTCATGGATAAGTCGAGACCTCGTCGGAGAAGAATATGGCAAAGAAGTTGCGCTTCCCCAAGCGGATGCTGCCGCCACTGATACTGGGAAGCCTGATCACCAGCCTGTCGGCAGAGCCGCTTGTTATCGCCACAGAGGGCACCTACCCCCCTTTCAGTTACACTGACGAACGTGGCGAGCTCACCGGGTTTGACGTGGATATTGCCTGGGCGCTCTGTGAACGCATGCAGCGCGACTGCGAAATGGTTGAGGCCGAGTGGACTCAGTTACTGCCACTGCTTGAGTCAGGCAAGGCCGATTTTGTCGTCGCCAGCATGGCAAAAACAGCGGAACGGGACCTCCGCGTGGACTTTACCGATTACTACTACCGCTCCCATACCATCTTTATCGGCGACCCCAAACGCTTCACTGCAAGCACGCCATCAGCGCTGGCCGGCGCAGTGCTGACCACTGGTCGCGGTACGATACAGGCCGATTTTCTTAACAAGCATTACACCAACAGCGAGATCAGGCTGACAGACGATCAGGTCCAGGCCCTGGAGCTGCTGACGTCGGGCCAGGCCGACCTGGTCCTGTCCGATACCATCAACCTGCTCGATTTCCTGCAGCAACCTGAATCATCGCAGTATGACTTCATCGGCGCACCGCTCAACTCCGAAGAGCTACTTTCGAAGGCCCACATCGCGGTTCGTCAGGGTGACGACGACTTACGGGAAGCGCTCAACAGCGCCCTCGAACGTCTGCGGCTTGATGGCGGCTATGACCGCATCAACCGCAAGTATTTTCCGTTCAGCATCTACTGATCCGAAACGGGAGAGATCAGGATGCAGAAACGGGCCCATCAGTTCCGCCCCAGCCTGGCCCACACCATTCACATCGGCGTGTTACTGCTGCTGCTGCTTCTTGGCGTGATGATCTGGCTGGCGATGCCGCTGATGAACGGCATCGTGGATAAAGCACGGGAAACCCGTGATATTCACCTCCCGGCCATCACCCAGTGGCGCCACAACAGCCAGCGGGCAGACCGGCTTTACTACTTTATCAACACCCTTTACCGGACGGAGGACCCGGCACTGATCCGCCGTACCCGCCTGCAGTCTCAGGTACTGGTTAACGGTTTTGCCTTCGAGCCGGACCCACAACTGGCAAAGCAGGCCAGCAGCGTAATGCAGGCCATTCTGCCACTGTCAGAACGGCGCACAGAACAGCATCGCCTGCAACAGTTGCTGCACACGGACGCCAGGGCGCTGCGCCAGATCAGCGAACAACTGGCGCTGCCACACCAGGCACAGATATCGGCAGGCCCCCAGGCGTCAGCGATCAGCCGCTCGCTGTTTGTCCTCGCCACCAACATAGAACATACCAACCTTCTCACCGCTGACTGGGCCGGACTGATCGAGGAGATCGAACGTACCAGGCAGCAGACATCCCAGAGCCCTTTGACCTTTGCCAGCTCGGCCGGCGCGTCAAGTGACACACTGGGTCAACTGCTGGCTCGGCTGCAGGAGCGTACTGTCGACATCATCCAACTGCAGATTCAGGCTGAAGGTTATTACCAGGAAGCGATCCGCGAACAGCTGCATCTCAGCAACCTGCTAAACAACGATGCCGCGCTGAAAACACAGCAACTGGCCAAGCGTGTGGAAGACGATGCCCTGCAGGTACAGCACTTAACCTGGGTCTTTATTGCCGCATTTCTGGTGATCGGCACGGCGCTGCTGATCGGTTTCAACTACCTGGTGCTGCGTCCCATACTGCGCACCAGCGAGGCCCTGGAGCTCGCCAGCAGAGGCATTCCGCTGTCCGATGAGGATAAAAAGCTGGGCTACTTCTCGGAGATAAATGCCATCGCCGAAAATATACAGCACTACAGCGAAACCTCTATGGAGCTTCGCCACCTGAATGAAGAGCTGGAAAAGCTGTCTCATCTCGATGGCCTTACCGGCATCGCCAATCGCCGCCAGTTCGACACCTGTCTGCAGCAAGAGCTGAACCGGGCGACGCGACACCAGCAAACCCTGGCACTGATCCTGTTTGATATCGACCATTTCAAACAGATCAATGACGCCTACGGCCATCAGCAGGGCGATGACTGCCTGCGCGCGTTCGCCCACCTGCTCAAACGCTTCGCTCAGCGCTCCGGCGAACTCGCTGCGCGCTATGGCGGTGAGGAGTTCGCCCTCATCCTGCCTCAGATCGGCCTTTCCGAGGCCCAGGCGATAGCCGAACAGATACGGGTTGAAGCCCCCGAACTCTCCATCCAGTCCAAGCAGGGCGAACTGATCAACCTGAACATCAGTGCCGGCGTCGCTTATTTTGACTACGGCGACCTGTGCACCGACAGCGAACTGCTGCAGAAAGCCGACTCGGCACTCTACCGGGCAAAACAGGCGGGCAGAAACCAGGTGGCCACCAGCCCGGGCGGCCCACCGGATGCCTACATTACCTGATAAACCCCGCCCCAATGCCGACACTGTGTCGGCAACCTCACACTGAGCCGCGACAAAACAACTGAATTTCATAAGCTTAGCCCTGGCATGGCGTTTGCCCCTGACAATCTGGCAACAGACGCGAGGAGACAGGGGTGAAACTTCAAATCGAGCGAAATGTGGCGACAACGCTGTTCCAGCGCTGTCCATCACTGACGACCTGGGAAGAGCAGCTCAAGCTGGCAAGCAGGGTTGAGATCCCGTTTCAGGTCTTCAACCAGGAGCAGTTAAATCTGCTGATCGACATCTACGGCCAGCTTCCGGGAGGGGCCGGCAAGAAAGCCCAACTGCAGGCGCTGCGCGATGCCAGTTTTGCCGCCGAGCCTGTCAGCGTAGGAGAGGATCTCGAGGAGCTGCTGCCGGAACTGATCGCCCATCTGAGCCAGAACGTCAGCCGGGGCTGGCTGTTCCGCCTGGAAGGCAGCGGCACTCTGCTGCCCTGGGCGGTCTCCCGCATCGACTTCACCCCCGCCGGCAGCGAGGAGCAGGCGCGTATCGTCATCGACCTGAAAGCCAACAGCCGAGGCAAGCTCCAGACCAAGCAGCTGATCATCTCCGAGCGTGACCTCAACAATCAGTCACTGGTAGAGCTGCTCGCCACCAAGGGTTATCTGAAAGAGACCGACCACCTGCTGGCCAGCTTTGACGCCGCCAACGAGCGCTATATCAACTGGCGCGCCAACTTCGGCGAGCAGTTCTCCGGCAGCGGCACCGGCATCTACGCCGAAGACCCGGCCGCCTCGCACCGCAACAGCGAATGGGGCCGCAAGCCCCGTGTCGTGCTATCCGCCAGCGGCGGCGACGCCCGGCTGGTGAACGACGAGGAGGTGCTCGCCGAGCGGGAACTGACGCTGCAGCAGAGCGGCAAGATCCTTAACGCCATCCTCAAGCGCATCGCCCGCCAGTCCAGCTTCAGTGATGAGGTGGACAAGCGCATCGAGGCCCTGGCCGAGGCGATCCCGGAACCCCTGTTCAGCCGAATTCCGGTGCATGGCTATATCCTGATGTTCCATCTGGAGCTGCACCACCATCTCTGGGTGCATGTGGATAACCTGCAGCCCTACCGCTATCAACCGGAGCTGAAAGATAAACTGGTCCTGCCCCAGGCCCACACTGATCTGATCGATATACTCACCGCCGAGATGGAGATGCTGCTGGACGATATCATCGACGGCAAATCCGGCGGCACCACCGTGCTCTGCAGCGGTCCCGCCGGTGTCGGCAAAACCCTGACCGCCGAAGTCTATGCGGAGATCATCGGCCGCCCGCTGTATCGCGTTCACTCCGGCCAGCTGGGGCTTAACGTGGCCGAGATGGAGAAAAACCTGAAGGATGTGTTGATCCGTGCCCAGCGCTGGGGCGCCGTAATGCTGATCGACGAGGCGGATGTCTATATCAAGCGCCGCGACGACAACCTGACCATGAACGCGGTGGTCGGTGTATTCCTGCGCGTGCTGGAGTACTTTAACGGTCTGCTGTTCCTGACCACCAACCGCATCGACGATATCGACGAAGCGATCATCTCCCGCTGTATCGCCATGGTGCGTTATCAACACCCCGATGCCGAGGAACGCAGCCGCATCTGGCAGGTGATGACAGAGCAGTTTGGTCTGCCGCTGGAGGCAGAGCAGCTTGAGCAACTGGCCGAACGCTTCGCCAGCGCCAGCGGCCGCGATATCAAGGGCCTGGCCAAACTGGTGGCGAAATTCTGCAGCTTCAGAGACTGCCCGCCGAGCATGGAGGTGTTCGAGCATTGCGCCGGTTTCCGCGGTCTGGATATGACCGGCACGAACGCACAACGCCCGAAGAGTGCCGCCTAGGGGAGTAATATCAGATGAGCGCTCTTATACCCGCTGAAGAGTGGCTGAAAAGTCATTCGCTTTCGCCTCGGGAGATCGACTGCGTGATCGCCCTTATGCTCAAGATCCTCGACGGCAAGTGCAAGATGAATGAGCAGGACAAGACGCTGGCTGCCGAGCTCTACCGACACTGCAGCACTCTCAGCGGTGAACATCTGGGGGACGAGATGCATACATTGATTGCCACAGTCGGGCAGACGCCCTCGGCGGCGATGATCGAGCAGATCTACGAAACCCGTGTACTGGCGGAAACGCGGATCTCGCGACCGGTGATGAAAGCTTTCAAGGCCAGACTCAGGAAAGAGGGACTACTGCCGAAGAAAAGCCCCTCCCCTGCCAAAGAGCCAGATTGATCAATTACCCGCCTGATCAGTTCAGGGATTTCAGAAAAGCGATCAGGTAGTCCTGTTCCACCGGGTCGGTCACCGAGACGTGACGCATGCGTGTGCCCGGCACCAGCGCTTCGTTATCGGCCACCCACTTACGCAGGTTCTCCTCGCTCCAGGTAAGCCCTGAATTTTTCAGCGCATCGGAATAGGCAAAACGCGGCACGGTACCGGCTTCACGCCCGACCACGCCATGCAGATCGGGACCAAAGCCGTTCTTTGCCGGGTCCAATGTATGACAGGCTTCGCACTGATGAAACACGGCAGCACCCGCCGCTGCCATCGCTTCCTGATCGCTGCCTTCGGCGTAAAGCGCGGGAGAAGCAACCAGAGCAGTGAGAGCAACCAGGGCAGAAGGAGAAAGTGCAGCTATCCAACGGTTATTCATGGCACACCTCATGAGGCCAGTTAACAGATAGCTCCACTATATGCCCCACCGGAATCCGGCCTCTTTAGTACTTGAGTACTGTTTGCAGGTCTCCTTTGATAAGGGTCAACAAACTCCGACCGACAGCCTGTTGCCAGAAACGCAAAACCCCGGCAAAGGAGGCTGTGTAAAAACACAGTTCCCTCAGGCCCGGGTAAAGAACCCTGTCATTTGGCAGGGTTCTTCGTTTCTGAGCGCGACTAATTCACAACCCATCTATCAGATCAGTTGCAGCATTCTCTGGACCCCAAGAGCATTGATCATGCGATTTAAGTTGTAAGCCATAACCGCCAACCCCATTTCTGATTCTGCACCGGATTTCCCCCAACATCCGAAACGCCGCATACCCATATTGTGCTTAAGTTGAGCAAACGGACGCTCGACAACGGCACTTCGTAACCGCATTAAACCTGGATTTTCATCAACTCTTTGCTGGGAACGATCCAGTGCGTCTTCATTGAAGTGTCGGGTGACCCAGCGTTTATCAGCGCTTGTGCACCGGCCCTGCAAGGGGCAGGCGTTACAACCAGTCCGGGCATATAGGCGGTGCTTTTTCTTGCGATTGTAGGTCTGGTAGGTCAACAACTGACCGGCTGGGCAAGTAAACTGATCTTGCTCACTGTCGTAGGTGAACTCACTTTTCTGGAAGTAGTTCCCCTTATTGTTAACAGCGCGATTGACCGGAACTGCGGGTTCGATGCCTTGCTCCTCACATCGCTCCAACTGCTCCCCATTGGAGTAGCCTGCATCGGCGAGAACTTGAAGTGTATCTGCACCAAGCTCCGACTTTGCAGCCGTTGCTATCGGCTCCAATTGACGGTTGTCGCTACCTTCGGTCGTGACATCATGATGGACGATCAGGCCAGTCTCTACGTCAACGGCACTTTGTACGTTATATCCAACCACAATGCCTTCCCGGCCGGAGCGCATACGCTTGGCCTCAGGCTCGGTTTCACAGCACTGTGATGCCCCTTTATCTAGAGAGCCTGAGAGCCCGTCGAGCCTTACTTTGCGCTTCTGGAGCTGACTCAATGCCTCGTGGATGGAGCCTTTGTCGTTCGTACCCGATTGCTCGGATTTAGCCATCAGGTGCAGGTAATCATCAATCTTGCGGTTTAAGCGTTTCTGGAGAGCGTCGAGCTGCTTACGGTTATACGTTTTACTCATGCTGGCGGCAGCTCGGAACTTGCTGCCATCAATCGCTATCATCCGACTATCAAGTAGGCTCGCTTCACGGCAAAACTGAATGAAGCCGCGGCAGGCCTCGCGTATGGCTTTGCTGTTTTGTTGACGGAAGTTAGCCAGTGTCTTGAAGTCGGGCGCCAATCGCTTCATCAGCCACAGTACTTCGACGTTGCGGTGGCACTCTTTCTCTAGTCTGCGGGTACTGCGCACTTGGTTGAGGTACCCGTAGGTATAGAGTTTAAGGAGATCGGCCGGGTCATAGGGTTTGCGACCGGTGTGTTTGGTAGCGGCCTGAGTAAAGCCCAGAGCTAGCATATCCAATGAATCCATGTAGGCATCGATAACCCTGACAGGATTATCTGCCGAGACATAATCATCTAAGCTTTCTGGAAACAGAGTGCTCTGCTGCCGGGGTTCCCCTTTGAGATGACGCATAAAAAAATACCCGCACTTATTGGTGCGGGTATTTTGTCGGTATAGAGAGTGTTTTTACACACCCTCAAAGGCCGGGGTTTGTCATGAAGCGGAGAGTATTTATCAGGCGCTGTGCGCGATGATGTCCTTCCACTTGGCCGGGCCAGTGGTGTGCACAGACTCGCCAGAGGTGTCTACCGCGACGGTAACCGGCATATCCTTCACTTCAAACTCGTAGATCGCCTCCATTCCCATTTCAGGGAAGGCCAGCACCTTGGAGTCGGTGATCGCCTTGGATACCAGGTAGGCGGCGCCGCCCACAGCCATCAGATAAACCGCCTGGCTGTCCTTGATCGCTTCGATGGCCACGGGGCCACGCTCGGATTTACCGATCATGCCCAGCAGGCCCGTGCTTTCAAGGATCTGACGGGTGAACTTGTCCATGCGGGTAGAGGTCGTCGGGCCTGCGGGGCCAACTACTTCGTCACGCACCGGGTCAACCGGGCCCACGTAGTAGATGAAGCGGCCTTTCAGATCCACCGGCAGCTCTTCGCCGTTGTTGAGCATCTCGACCATGCGCTTGTGCGCCGCGTCGCGGCCAGTCAGCATCTTGCCGTTCAGCAGGATGGTTTCACCGACCTTCCACTCTTTCACCACTTCCGGGGTGATTTCGTCCAGGTTGACGCGACGGGTGTTGGCGCCGACCTCGAAGGTCACTTCCGGCCACTCATCCAGGCTCGGCGGCGTCAGTACGGCCGGGCCGTTACCGTTGAGCTTGAAGTGGGTGTGGCGGGTCGCGGCACAGTTCGGGATCATGCAGATCGGCAGAGACGCCGCGTGGGTCGGGTAATCCTTGATCTTAACGTCGAGGATAGTGGTCAGACCGCCCAGACCCTGAGCGCCGATGCCCAGGGCGTTAACCGCGTCCATGATCTCCAGACGCAGCTCTTCGACACGGTTCTGAGGACCGCGCTCGCGCAGTTCGTGGATGTCGATCGGGTCCATCAGGGATTCTTTCGCCAGTACCGCGGCTTTCTCGGCGGTACCGCCGATACCTATGCCGAGCATACCCGGCGGACACCAGCCAGCGCCCATGGTCGGTACGGTTTTGACGATCCAGTCGACGATGCTGTCAGACGGGTTCAGCATTACCATCTTGGACTTGTTCTCGGAGCCGCCGCCTTTGGCTGCCACGTGAACCTCGACCTCGTCACCTTCGACGATCTCGTAGTGGATAACCGCCGGGGTGTTGTCCTTGGTGTTCTGACGCTTGCCGGCCGGATCGGCCAGGATGGAGGCGCGCAGAACGTTGTCCGGGTTCAGGTAAGCCTGACGCACACCTTCGTTGACCATATCGGTCACGGACATCTTCGCGTCCCACTGCACGTTCATACCCACTTTCAGGAACACGGTGACGATACCGGTATCCTGGCAGATCGGGCGGTGGCCTTCGGCACACATGCGGGAGTTGATCAGGATCTGCGCCATGGCGTCCTTGGCCGCCGGGTTCTCCTCCTTCAGGTAGGCTTCATGCACACCCTGGATAAAATCGATCGGGTGGTAGTAGGAGATGAACTGCAACGCATCGGCAACGCTGCTGATGAAATCATCCTGGCGAATAACGCTCATTCGTGACTCTCCATTCAGGCTAGGGCCATTGCTACTAGATAGTGGCCCTGGTTTGGATCAGGGCGCTATTCAAGCTTTGACAGACTCGCGGGCACCCCTCGGATGGCGCAGGATTATACACCAGATGTCGCAATGATGGTGCGGGTTGTACGACTAACGGTGTATGCCCAGGTAGCGATTTAGCCGATCGTTACGCAAAACAGTAAACCGAAAATCATCACCAGGCGCCCGGTGGCCGGCGGCAGAGGCCGCCGCTCTTCGGCCGGGCGGTTGAGATAGCGCAGCGGCATCAGCATGAACGGCAACGCCGCCAGCAACGGCCAGGGAGCCGGGATCATCTTCAGCCCCCAGAGCAGCAGCGTGCTCAGTGGTGTCAGCAACAGCAGGCTCAGGTAGAGCCGGCGTGAGCGCTCGTAGCCGCCACGCACCGTCAGTGTCTTCAACCCCTGCTCCCTGTCACTCTCGTAATCGCGCAGCTCATTGCTTAGCAACAGCAGCGACACCAGCAGACTGATCGGTACCGACTGCGCCAGGATCTGTGTATTCAGCGTGCCGCCCACCGCCACATAGCTGCCTGCGACCATAAACACGCCCATCAGCCAGAACACCAGCAAAACCGCCAGGCCCCGGTCCTTGTAATTCAGCGGTCGCAGGGTATAACCCAACGCCCCGACCAGGCCAACCAGGAAAAGCCCCAACAACGCGATGGAGCGATCAAACACCAGGTAAAGTCCCAGCGGTGTGGCGAGCAGAAAGCAGAGCATGCCGATACGGAAGTTACGCCGGATGGCGATAACGCTGGCTTTCACCTGCGCCGAATCGCCCAGCTCGGCGATATCCGAATAGTCGTTGATGAGATTGACGCCCGCCTGCAGCAGCAGTCCACCGACCAATACCAATACCGCATTGAGCGGAATGAGCAGGCCCTGCTGCCAGGCGGCAGTGATGCCGATCAGACAGGTGGTTAGCGCCACGCCAAAGGAAAAAGGACGCAGTGCACGTTTAAACTGGTACTTTGTTAATGAGTGCGCGGAGAGAGTGGTCAAGTCGGTAACTGCCTGTCGCCAGAAAACAAAACGGGAGCCTGAAGAGGCTCCCGTGATGATGCCATTATCCGGCGGGCCGGACTAGCGCGCAGCGGTTACTGCGAGATTAACGCTGCGGCGCGTTGGGCAGATCCCGCATCAGCAGCGCGTGGCGCATATCGGTATCGAAATCCAGCGGGATGGTCACGCGGTGACCGGAACCCGGTGCCGCATCTACCGCCTCACCCTTCTTGTTGTAGAGTTCGGACAGCTTGAAGCGGCGGTTACCGGCCGGCGTCATCAGCTCCAGCGTATCGCCCATCTCGAAGCGGTTTTTCACATCGATCTCCAGCGTACCGCGCTGGGAGTCGTGATCCAGTACTTCACCGACGAACTGCTGGTGCACGCCGATAGAGCTGCCGTTTTCGTAGTTCTGGTACTCGTCATGCACGTGGCGACGGTAGAAACCTTCGGTGTAACCGCGGTTCGCCATGTTCTCCAGTACATCCATCAGGCCCATATCGAAAGGCTTGCCGGCAACGGCATCGTCGATCGCCTGGCGGTATGCCTGGGCGGTACGCGCTACATAATAGTGTGACTTGGTACGGCCTTCGATCTTCAGGGAGTCCACGCCCATCTCCGCCAGCTTGTGTACGTGCTGGATGGCGCGCAGGTCCTTGGAGTTCATGATGTAGGTACCGTGCTCGTCCTCGAACGCAGGCATGTACTCGCCAGGACGGTTCTCCTCCTGCAGCAGGAAGATCTGGTCGGACGGTTTGCCTTCACCCAGGGCCGGCTCGTGGGTCGCAGCGCCCTGCTCGGCCGGGTCGAACGACTGTACCGGCACCACATCGCCAGACTCGTCTTCCTTCGCCTCGTGAGCGTCGTACTTCCAGCGGCAGGCGTTGGTGCAGGTGCCCTGGTTCGGGTCGCGGTGGTTCATATAGCCGGACAGCAGGCAACGGCCGGAGTAGGCGATACAGAGCGAGCCGTGCACGAACACTTCCAGCTCCATCTCCGGGCAGCAGTCACGGATCTCGGCCACCTCTTCAAGCGACAGCTCGCGGGACAGTATGACGCGCTCGATACCGTTACGGTGCCAGAATTTCACCGACGCCCAGTTCATGGTGTTGGACTGCACCGACAGGTGGATCGGCAGATCCGGGTACTTGTCCTTGACCATCATGATCAGGCCCGGGTCGGACATGATCAGCGCATCCGGCCCCATCTCGATGACGGGCTCGATATCACGCATGTAGGTGGTCAGCTTGGAGTTGTGCGGCAGGATGTTACTGGCCACAAAGAACTTTTTGCCCAGGTCATGGGCAATACGAATCCCTTCGGCCAGGTTGTCGTGCGTAAAGTCGTTATTACGCACACGCAGGCTGTAGCGCGGCTGACCGGCATAAACCGCATCCGCGCCATAGGCGAATGCGTATTGCATATTTTTAAGCGTCCCCGCCGGGGACAGGAGTTCAGGCGTTCGCATGTTCAACAACGTATTTGGGTTAGAGGCTGCCCGCACCGGCGGACAGGGGAATATCGAAAAGAGGTGTATAGATCGACCCGCGCTCGCCCGGGCGACTCTGGAACAGCACTACCGTATCAGCAGGTGCAACCTCAGCGAGCAGCGGCCACTGCGGCGGCGGCTCGAAGCGATTGTCCGCCGGTAGCCGGCCCAGCGTCACATGCGGCCGGAAGCCTCTCTCGTGATAGCGCACACCGGCAGACCGGGCCACCTCGGCCAGCTTCATCTGCAGGGCAGCCAGCGGAGCCGGCTTGCTGGTCAATGCTGCCACCAAGGACAGTTCCGGGTTGACCGGATAATAATCCAGCGTATCCAGCGGCACTCTGAACGGCGCCACATCAGCCAGGACCTTGCGCGCTTCGCGTTCAAGCTGCTGTACCTGATCCAGCGTAATCTCGCTCAGAAAACAGAGTGTCAGATGATAACCGGAGGAGTCGACCCAGGTCGCATCAAGCCCCCGATCATACTCACACAAGGTATCCGAATAATCGGCCAGTGCGCGGGCAACGCGCTCCGGGATCGGCAGGGCAAAAAAGGCGCGTATGTCCATGCGCGGTGTGCTGAACCTCTTTCAGAAACCGGCTATTGTGCCGCCGAAACTGGCGCGACGCAAACCTGAGTGAAAAGCTCAGTTAAATCAACCGCCTTCCACCCGGAGCTGCAGCTGGTTAAGTTGATCGCGCAGGCGCAGCAGGCTCTGGTTGAACTGACGGCGGGAGCCATCGATCGCCTGAATCGACTGCTCAATGCTTGCGATCCGTCCACTCAGATCGCCCTGACTCCGGGCACTCTGACCAATCTGATCGATCCGCTGCCCAAGCGCTTGCTGGGCTGCAACACGCTCATCCTTTTCCAGTGACAGCGCAAAACTGGTGTCGCTGCTGACCGATTCGATACGGGACTTCTGCTCGTTAAGCGCACTATCGAGGCTGGACAGCGATTTTTTCACCGATGCGAGCTCATCCTGCGTACCCGCAAACGAGGATAGCTGCTTTTCGGCCGCGGCCAACCCGGCCTTTAACGACTCCAGGGTTTCGCGCTGGGCATCCAGTGCTTTCTGCTGCTCCTCGAGCTGCGGCTTGTTGCGTTGGTAGGCCACGGTCCAGAGCTTGGCAATCTCGGAATCGAAATGCGCATATTTGTCGGTGGCAGTCTCTTCAAGCGTACCGATGCGTCCCATCAGCGTCTGCCCGGCCTGGCTCGCGGTATCACTGGTCAACGCCAGCGCCTCCGACATCTCGGCCAGCCGCTCGCGCATGACCGTCAATTCCGCCTGCTGCGAGTCGACGGTTTTTTTCAGCTCCAGTGACCAGTACCCCACTGCAGCGGTACCACCCGCCATAATCAACAGGATCAACGTTAACAGGATACCGCCGCCGCGGCCTGTATCGGATCTGGCGACTTCAGACTTCTGCCTGGGAGGCTGCGGGGCGCCACGCTTCTCTACCTCATCGGCTTCCAGGCCCGACAGGTTCAGTCCTGGTTCTTTACGTTCACTCATCTTTTGAAATCAATCCGTTACCACTGAAAAGTCACACTATCAGCTTTGCCATAAACGAAAAAGCCCCGCAATTGAGGATGTGTAAAAACACTCTCTATACCGACAAAATACCCGCACCAATAAGTGCGGGTATTTTTTTATGCGTCATCTCAAAGGGGAACCCCGGCAGCAGAGCACTCTGTTTCCAGAGAGCTTAGATGATTATGTCTCGGCAGATAATCCTGTCAGGGTTATCGATGCCTACATGGATTCATTGGATATGCTAGCTCTGGGCTTTACTCAGGCCGCTACCAAACACACCGGTCGCAAACCCTATGACCCGGCCGATCTCCTTAAACTCTATACCTACGGGTACCTCAATCAAGTGCGTAGTACCCGTAGGCTAGAGAAAGAGTGCCACCGCAACGTCGAAGTACTGTGGCTGATGAAGCGATTGGCGCCCGACTTCAAGACACTGGCTAACTTCCGTCAACAAAACAGCAAAGCCATACGCGAGGCCTGCCGCGGCTTCATTCAGTTTTGCCGTGAAGCGAGCCTACTTGATAGTCGGATGATAGCGATTGATGGCAGCAAGTTCCGAGCTGCCGCCAGCATGAGTAAAACTTATAACCGTAAGCAGCTCGACGCTCTCCAGAAACGCTTAAACCGCAAGATTGATGATTACCTGCACCTGATGGCTAAATCCGAGCAATCGGGTACGAACGACAAAGGCTCCATCCACGAGGCATTGAGTCAGCTCCAGAAGCGCAAAGTAAGGCTCGACGGGCTCTCAGGCTCTCTAGATAAAGGGGCATCACAGTGCTGTGAAACCGAGCCTGAGGCCAAGCGTATGCGCTCCGGCCGGGAAGGCATTGTGGTTGGATATAACGTACAAAGTGCCGTTGACGTAGAGACTGGTCTGATCGTCCATCATGAGGTCACGACCGAAGGTAGCGACAACCGTCAATTGGAGCCGATAGCAACGACTGCAAAGTCGGAGCTTGGTGCAGATACACTTCAAGTTCTCGCCGATGCAGGCTACTCCAATGGGGAGCAGTTGGAGCGATGTGAGGAGCAAGGCATCGAACCCGCAGTTCCGGTCAATCGCGCTGTTAACAATAAGGGGAACTACTTCCAGAAAAGTGAGTTTACCTACGACAGTGAGCAAGATCAGTTTACTTGCCCAGCCGGTCAGTTGTTGACCTACCAGACCTACAATCGCAAGAAAAAGCACCGCCTATATGCCCGGACTGGTTGTAACGCCTGTCCCTTGCAGGGCCGGTGCACAAGCGCTGATAAACGCTGGGTCACCCGACACTTCAATGAAGACGCACTGGATCGTTCCCAGCAAAGAGTTGATGAAAACCCAGGTTTAATGCGGTTACGAAGTGCCGTTGTCGAGCGTCCGTTTGCTCAACTTAAGCACAATATGGGTATGCGGCGTTTCAGATGTTGGGGGCAATCCGGTGCAGAATCAGAAATGGGGTTGGCGGTTATGGCTTACAACTTAAATCGCATGATCAATGCTCTTGGGGTCCAGAGAATGCTGCAACTGATCTGATAGATAGATGGGTTGTGAATTAGTCGCGCTCAGAAACGAAGAACCCTGCCAAATGACAGGGTTCTTTACCCGGGCCTGAGGAAACTGTGTTTTTACACACTCTCAATTGCGGGGCTTCTCAGGTCTGGAGCGCCTAGGCTGGCATTACATCATGCCGCCCATGCCGCCCATTCCACCCATGCCGCCCATGTCAGGCATAGCCGGCTTCTCTTCCGGGTGTTCAGCAACCATTGCTTCGGTGGTGATCATCAGACCAGCGATAGAAGCAGCCGCCTGCAGCGCAGAACGGGTTACTTTTGCCGGGTCGAGGATACCCATTTCCAGCATATCGCCGTACTCTTCGGTAGATGCGTTGAAGCCGAATGCGCCTTCACCGGCACGTACCTTGTCGACAACGACGGAGCCTTCGCCGCCAGCGTTGCTGACGATCTGGCGCAGCGGAGCTTCCATGGCGCGCAGCGCCAGCTGGATGCCGATGGTCTGGTCGTGGTTGTCACCTTCCAGGCCAGCGATCTTGCTCAGCGCGCGGATCAGTGCAACACCACCGCCAGGTACCACGCCTTCTTCGACAGCCGCACGGGTCGCGTGCAGAGCGTCGTCAACGCGGGCCTTCTTCTCTTTCATTTCAACTTCGGTAGCCGCACCAACCTTGATGACAGCAACGCCGCCAGCCAGCTTGGCAACACGCTCCTGCAGTTTTTCGCGGTCGTAATCAGAAGAGGTCTCTTCGATCTGAACGCGGATCTGCTGAACGCGGCTTTCGATATCAGCCTTGGAACCGGCACCGCCAACAACGGTGGTGTTTTCCTTGGTGATGTTGACGCGTTTGGCGGTACCCAGGTGCTCCAGGGTAACGGTTTCCAGGCTCAGACCGACTTCTTCGGAGATAACCTGACCACCGGTCATGATAGCGATATCCTGCAGCATCGCCTTACGACGGTCGCCGAAGCCCGGAGCCTTAACGGCGCAGACTTTAACGATACCGCGCATGGTGTTGACGACCAGAGTCGCCAGCGCTTCGCCTTCAACGTCTTCAGCGATGATCAGCAGCGGACGGGAAGACTTGGCAACCTGTTCCAGAGCCGGCAGCAGTTCGCGGATGTTGGAGATCTTCTTGTCGACCAGCAGGACGAACGGATCTTCCAGTTCGCAAGCCTGGGTTTCCTGCTCGTTGATGAAGTACGGAGACAGGTAACCGCGGTCGAACTGCATACCTTCGACAACGTCCAGCTCGTTTTCGAAGCCGGAGCCTTCTTCAACGGTGATAACGCCGTCTTTGCCGACTTTTTCCATCGCGTCAGCGATGATCTTGCCGACTTCAGCGTCAGAGTTGGCGGAGATGGTGCCGACCTGAGCGATCGCCTTGTAGTCTTCACACGGAGAAGACATTTCAGCCAGCTGCTCAACAACAGCGGCAGCCGCCTTGTCGATGCCGCGCTTCAGGTCCATCGGGTTCATGCCCGCAGCAACGGACTTCAGACCTTCGTTGACGATCGCCTGAGCCAGAACAGTTGCAGTGGTAGTACCGTCACCGGCCACGTCGTTGGCCTTGGAAGCAACTTCCTTGACCATCTGTGCGCCCATGTTTTCGAACTTGTCCTGCAGCTCGATCTCTTTGGCAACGGAAACACCGTCTTTGGTTACGGTCGGCGCGCCGAAAGCTTTGTCCAGTACAACGTTACGGCCTTTCGGGCCCAGGGTTGTCTTAACCGCATCCGCCAGAATGTTTACGCCGGCCAGCATGCGCTGACGGGCATCATCACCGAAACGTACGTCTTTAGCAGCCATTATCTGTATATCCTGTAATTCAGTCTGTTGTTAACGTTATGAGCGATTAACGCGACGATCAGTCTTCCAGTACGCCGTAGATTTCGCTTTCCTGCATGATCAGCAGCTCGTCATCACCGATTTTGACGGTGTTGGAGCCAGCGTACTGACCGAACAGGACCTTATCCCCCACTTTGACAGACGGCGCCTGAACGTCGCCGTTGTTCAGCACTCGACCGGGGCCGACTGCGACTACTTCACCGCGATTCGGTTTTTCGGCAGCAGAACCCGGCAGCACGATGCCGCTCGCCGTGGTGGTCTCTTCCTCACTGCGACGAACTACTACACGGTCGTGAAGTGGACGAATATTCATCTGGTTGTTCTCCTGGTATCTAGGATCCAATGCGATGTTGATTTTTATAACCGGGCCCGAGAGGGTGCCCGGTTCTGTTCAAAATATCTGTGGCTTTGTTTGTGGGGCCGGCACTGCCGATTTCAACAGTGCGAAGAAATTTTTTTTGCATTTCCAGTCGTCGGGGAAGCCGTGACTCAATCCTTTGCATCCCCAAACGAAAATCGGCCCGATGCCCCTTATGTGGGGTGGGCCGAAAATGGATTCAAGGGGTTGGAAGTAAAGATTTTGAGCGCTTACGGCTTGTCCCGGTCGTCGCGATCGATGACCTCGCCTTCAATGACATCACCATTGCGGCGTGGCTGCGCTGCATCGCCCGGCCCAGGGCGCTGAAACCCGCCCTCGCGGTGCGTGGCTTGGGAAGCGACGATCAGGGTGAAGCGACTCATCAGCAGTTTCACGAACGCCTTGCGCGATGCGGGTATCAGACAGCTGAAGCCGATGACATCGGTAACGAACCCCGGAGTGATAAGCAGCGCACCACCCACGGCCAGCACGATCCCTTCTACCATCTCCTGCCCCGGCATCTCCTGGCGGTTAAGCCGCTCCTGAGCGCGTCCCAGGGTTGCAAGGCTTTGATAACGCAGCATGTTGACGCCAATAAAAGCAGAAAGAAGCACCAGGCCAACCGTATACCAGGCACCAATCGCCTGACCAACCTGGATAAGAATAGTGATTTCGATGATCGGAATGACCACGAAGAGGATAAACAGAAAGCGCATCGCTCACCTCAATAGTTACTTACAGCCGAAAGACTAACAGACGGCGGTTCGGAACGGTATTAAAGTGGCTATCAACGCGGGCCCCAACCCAAAAGTACAGCTGCAACATGAATTTTGCTGCACTGGCGGCAAACCGTGTTGCAGCGCAACATATCGCAGCGCACAATATAGATTGCTACAGCCATCAAAATGTATTACCCACTACATACTGAGGAATAGCGTTATGGATCTGAAAGACAAGGTTATTGCTATAACCGGCGGTGGTCGTGGCCTCGGTCGCGCCATGGCTCTGGAACTGGCCGAAAAGGGTGCCAAGCTGGCACTGGTCGACCTGAACGAGGCCGATCTCGACGAGACTATCAATCTTTGCGTTGCAAAAGGCGTCGAAGCGCGAGGCTATGTTGCAGATATCAGTGAAGAGGCTGACGTAGAAAAGCTGTTTGGCGATATTGTCACTGACCTGGGTTCACTGCACGGTCTGGTCAATAACGCTGGTATTACCCGCGACGGTCTGTTCGTCAAGGCAAAGGAAGGTCAGGTTGTCTCCAAGATGTCCAAGGAGAACTGGGACCTGGTGCTCAAGGTCAACCTGACCGGCACCTTCCTGTGTGGCCGCGAAGCCGCCGCCAAGATGATCGAACTTGGCACTGAAGGCTGCATCATTAATATCTCCTCCATCTCCCGCTCCGGCAACATGGGCCAGACCAACTACACCGCGACCAAGGCGGCGGTTGAGGCGATGGCCGTGACCTGGGCAAAAGAGCTGGCACGCTACGGTATCCGTGCGGCCTCCATCGCGCCGGGTTATATCGGTACCGAGATGGTCATGGCGATGAAGCCGGAAGCACGCGAAAAGATCGAGGCGATGATTCCGACCAAGAAACTGGGCAAACCGGAGCAGATCGCAAAAACCGTCTCGTTCATCTTCGAAAACGATTACGTCGACGGCCGCTGCCTGGAGATCGATGGCGCCCTGCGTATCTGATCAACGTCAGTCATGTCCGGGCTCAGGTGCAGCCCGGACACCCTCCCATTACGCCCCTTGCCTGATCGACTTCTTGATTTCCTGTGCACCTGACGCACAATGATGGGCCGCCAGACTGTACCGGTCAGCCAGAGCACAGGACCCTTATGGATAACCGCAGCACGCAATGGATAAGCGCCCTGGGCGTCTATCTTCACCCCCGCCCGCTGATTCTTCTGTTTCTAGGCTTCTCCTCCGGGCTGCCCCTGCTGCTGGTGTTCTCGTCGCTTTCATTCTGGCTGCGTGAAGCCGGTATAGAGCGCAGCAGTATCGGGTTTATCTCCTGGGTGGCGCTCGCCTATGCGTTCAAGTGGGCCTGGGCGCCGCTGGTGGACCGTATCCGGCTGCCGCTGCTGGGCCGCCTGCTGGGCCGCCGCCGCAGCTGGATGCTGCTGGCACAACTGGGCGTGGCCGCCGGACTGCTGGGGATGGCATTTAACGACCCGGCACAGAACCTGGAGTTCAGTGTCTGGATGGCACTGGTGGTGGCCTTCTGCTCGGCCACCCAGGACATCACCGTGGATGCCTACCGCATCGAGTCCGGTGACGAGCGGCTCCAGGCGGCGATGGCCGCGACCTACATGGTCGGCTACCGCCTGGCGATGATCACCTCCACCGCCGGCGTGCTGGCCATAGCCGCGCTGGTCGATCCAAGCGAATCGACCTATGAACACGCGCCCTGGCAGCTCGCCTATTCGGTCATGGCGGCGCTGATGCTGCCGGGCATTCTGACAACGCTGTTTTCTCCCGAGCCCAAAGCACCCGCCAACCAGGAACTCGAGGCCCAGATCGAGCAGGTGGAAAAGTGGGTCTCTCACAGCCAGAGGGATGGCCGCTTGGCTCGCGCAGCCGGATGGGTGTATGTCACGCTGGTTTCACCCTTCGCCGACTTTATCAAACGCTATCGCTGGCAGGCGCTGCTGATCCTGGCGCTGATCGGTAGCTACCGCATTGCCGATATCGTGATGGGTGTAATCGCCAACGTATTTTACGTCGATATCGGCTTCACCAAGGCGGAAATTGCCGCCGTTACCAAGGTGTTCGGTGTCATCATGACCCTGATCGGCGCCCTGGCCGGCGGTGTGCTGGTCAACCGTTTTGGCGTCATGAAGATTCTCTTCATTGGCGCTTTGCTAGCCGCCACCACCAATCTGCTGTTCGCCTTGATGGCCCTAAACGGCCCGATTGTGGAACTGCTGGTCGTGGTCGTATCCCTGGATAACTTCAGTGCCGGCATCGCCACCGCGGCTTTTGTCGCCTACCTGTCGGCGTTGACCAATATCCAGTACTCCGCCACCCAGTACGCCCTGTTCAGCTCGATCATGCTGCTGCTGCCGAAATTTCTCGGCGGTTTTTCCGGCGTTGCGGTTGATCAGATCGGTTACCCGCTGTTTTTCACCGGCACCGCCATTCTCGGTATCCCGGTGCTGATTCTGATCGTTCTGGCGGCACGTCATACCCAGATCAGGCACTCAGCCCCACCGGACAGGGACAGCTAACCCTCTGCTCACTTTCCAGGCTTACCTTATTGCAAATGATATTGATTATCATTACATTCAATAAAAGAGCCTATTAAATGAGCAAGGAGACCCCTATGGCCTATCAGATTGATGCCTGGCTGGAACGCAAGGACCCGGAACTGAGAGTGACATTGCGCAATACCGGTGTGGTACTGCTGCACTGGCACAGTGAAGAGCTGCAACCGATGCTGGATGCGGGGCTGATTAACCCAGAGGACTTCTGCTGCTGTCAGGGCAGGGAGAAGGAGCTGGTGAGAGAGCTGTTTCTGCTGGCGTGCATGGAAGAGAGCGGCTGCAGCCGCTGCGTGGGTAGCAACGGGAAGAAGCACGGAGCCCTTCCCGTTGCTACCCGCGGTCTGTCGCGGAATGCGCTCAGTCGCGGAAGTTATTGAACTGTAGCGGCAGCTCGATATCTGCCTCGCGCAGCAGTGCCATCGCCTGCTGCAGGTCATCACGTTTCTTACCGGTCACGCGGACCTTTTCGCCCTGAATCTGTGACTGCACCTTCAACTTGCTCTCTTTGATGGTCTTGGTGATCTTCTTCGCCAGGGTCTGATCAAGCCCCTGCCGCAGGGTCACCTGCTGGGTCGCTTTGACGCCACTGACATCCGGGTCCTTCACTTCCATGCACTTGGTGTCGATCTTGCGGCTGGTCAGTTTGGCACGCAGAACATCAAGCATCTGCTGCAGCTGGAAATCCACTTCGGCCGTCAGTGTGACGGTTTCGTCCTGAAACTCGAAGCTGGCGCTAACACCCTTAAAATCATAACGACTCTGAATTTCGCGGTTGGCCTGATCCACCGCATTGGTCACTTCATGCATATCCAGTTCGGATACGATATCGAACGAGGGCATTTCCTACTCTCCTGAATTCAGACAACCGGAAGCGGTCGGCAAAAATCCAGATCCGCTTCCATCTTACTTTCTGTTATTGAAGCCACACCGCTATCATAGCGCTTTGCTTTGTCAGCAAGGGAGAATCACGATGCACTGGCATATTCTGGGCGCCGGCGCCCTGGGGTGCCTGTTCGCAGCACGCCTTCGGGAGGCCGGTATAGAGACCAGCCTGGTGTTACGCTCAGCGGAACGCCTGGAACAGCTAGTGGCAAAGAGCAGCCATATCACTGTCCATGACAGTGCCGGTGATCGGGATCTGCCCGTGTCGGGCGATCTGATCGATGGCGCAGGCAGCATAAGCCATCTGCTGGTAACCACCAAAGCCTACGACACCGACAGGGCGCTGGCATCGGTCAAACACCGGCTGACGCCCGGAGCGCAAATCCTACTGCTTCAGAACGGTTGTGGCCACCAGCAGGCGATCGCCCGCCGGTTTTCCGGGCAGCCGGTCTGGGCCGGTATCACCACCTCGGGCGCGCGCCGGATCTCCCCGTTCGAAATCCTGGTCTCCGGCGAGGGTGAGACACGCATCGGACCACTGAACCCTCTGGCCACTGAGCGGGGCGCCCTGCCCGACGGCTGGCAGGCACTCAGGCCACCGGCCATCGCCGTGGAGATTGAGCAGGCGCTCTGGCAGAAACTTACCATCAACGCCGCGATCAACCCGCTCACCGCGCTGCTTGGGTGTGCCAATGGTGAACTGATCAGCGACGAGCACTTGCCGAGACTGACGGCGCTGTGCCATGAAATCGAAACCGTCGCCAGCGCCTGCCATCAGCCGCTGTTTGAGACTCCGCTGATCGATCAGGTAATCCGCGTGGCAAGGGATACGGCAGCAAACCGCTCCTCCATGCTGGAGGATATCAGCGCAGGCCGGCCTACCGAGATCGAGCAGATTACCGGCTTTCTGTGCCGTGAAGCCGAGGCGGCCGGTATAACGGCACCACTGAACAGGGAACTGCTAGATGCGGTAACCTACAAGCAGGCGATCACATAGAAGAGGAAGTCGTGTGTCAAAAACCAAGAAGATGAAACGTGCCGAGTACGAAAGCCTGAAACTGGAGCTGCAGATCGAGCTGCTCAAGATGCAGAGCTGGGTCCGCACCAGCGGCGAAAAGGTCCTTATTCTGTTTGAAGGCCGGGATGCCGCCGGCAAGGGCGGCACCATCAAACGTTTCATGGAGCACCTCAACCCGCGAAGCGCACGGGTTATCGCGCTGGAAAAGCCCAACGAGCGTGAAAAGGGACAATGGTATTATCAGCGCTACATCAAGCACCTGCCGGCGGCAGGAGAGATAGTGCTGTTCGACCGCTCCTGGTACAACCGTGCCGGCGTCGAGCGGGTGATGGATTTCTGCACACCGTCCGAATACCTGGAGTTCATGCGTGAAACGCCTGAGCTGGAGAAGATGCTGGTGCGCAGCGGCATTCGCCTGTTCAAGCTCTGGTTCGAAGTGAGTCGGGACGAACAGTTCCACCGCTTTCAGTCCCGTCGTACCGATCCGCTGAAGCACTGGAAACTCTCGCCCATCGATATGGCCTCGCTGGACAAGTGGCATGACTACACCGAAGCCAAGGAGGCGATGTTCCGGCAGACAGACACCCCGGACGCGCCCTGGACGCTGATCCACTCGGACGACAAGAAACGTTCCCGCATCAATGCGATGCGTTTTATTCTTGCCAGCCTGCCCTACCCCGACCGCAACCCGGATATCCAGCTGCAGCCGGACCCGGAGATCGTTCTGCCGGCGCGCACCCTGCTGAAGTGATCTGACACCAGCGTCCGGGGCTAGAATAGGATGACACAACAACACCCGCTGGAGCGTATACATGGGTAACCGACTGACCCGCCTTTACACCCGCACGGGCGACAAGGGCACCACCGGACTGGCCAACGGCAACCGTGTTGCCAAAACGCACCCGCGTATCGAAGCGCTGGGCGACGTAGACGAACTCAACTCGCTGCTGGGGCTGCTGGCTGCAGAGCTCTCGGCCGGCGACTCACTGCAGCCGGACCTGATGCAGATTCAAAACGACCTGTTCGATCTCGGCGGTGAGCTGGCGGTGGCCGACGCCCAGTACACCGCCATCGATGCCGCGTGCCTCGAAACGCTTGAGGAGAAGGTGGATCATCTGAATGAAACCCTGCCGCCGCTGAAAGAGTTCATTCTGCCCGGCGGCAACCGGGCCGCGGCCCAGGCGCATCTGGCGCGCAGTGTATGCCGACGTGCGGAACGCCGTATGGTGGAACTTGCCGGCAAGGATACAGTCAATCCTTTGTCCGTCGCTTATCTGAACCGCCTGTCCGATCTACTGTTCGTCTACGCCCGCATTCTGGCGCGACGCAATGACGGTAATGAGGTGCTCTGGCGTCCCAGACAGGCCCGGAAGACAGACAATCAAGAGACCGATAGCGATGATGTTTAAATACCTGCTCACCGCCCTGTCACTCGGCCTCCTGGCGCCCGTTACGGCCCAGGCGGACTGCGCGTTTGACCAGACGCTCTGCGAAGCCCGCTGCAGCATCAACCACTTCAATGACAATGCCGCACGGCTCGGCTGCGAATCACGCTGCATGGCCGAGCGGGCCGCCTGCAGTACAGAAGCCGGTGCCAAGAAAGCGCTGGAGATGGGCAAGGAGGCCTGGGACGATACCGGCTCCTTCGTCGAGGGATTTACCGGCAACAGTGATGAGGAAAAGGTGGACAAGGATAATCCTTGAGCCAGGAAGAACCCTTGCTCCCCTGCCCCCTGATCCCCTAATTGGTGCTGCGCTGGCGCAGTTCCAGCGCCAGCCGGGCCTGCATCAGAAACTGGTTAAACACGCGGAACGCCTCTTCATCCAGGGGTGCACCCGCCGCCGTGTTGTCGGCGTAAAACAGTCCCACCGGCCGGTCATCGATGCGCAGCGGGCCGGCGATAAAGCCTTTGGGCGCAAGAGTCCTGGCCAACTCGGCCGGTAAGCGCTCGGCCCACCCCTTTTCGGCACAGTCTTCGACCAGCAGCGTACTGCCCCGCTCCGTCAGGCGGATAAACAGCTGCCCCACCGGCTTGGACAGGTCCAGCTGCAGCTGATCCATCAACTTGTCGTCATCCTTGCCGCGCACCACCCGGGCGGAGAGCCGGCGGCGATCCTTGCTCAGCAGGCAGAATGCCACCCGCTGCAGACCCGCACAGCGGGCGATCGCTTCGACAGCGGCCTCAATCACCGCAGTGGTCGATGCGCCGGTACTAAGCAGGTGGTTCATTTTCGCCAGGTAATCGAGCTGCAGCTGGCTTTGATTCACCCGCGTTGACTCGTTTTTCTCCACGTTCTCCGACACCCCTGCCGACTCGACACGGGAGCTGATATAAAACGCCAGTTTGCGCGACAACTCATCAAGATCGCTGTTGCCGCTGCCCTTGAACGGCGGCTTCAGGGCGCCCGGGTTGAGCCCGTAATCGACGCTGAGATCGCATACCTGGCGAAAAGCATCACTGATCGCGGCTTCCAGTTCATCCTGGGTGAGCCCGGTGTTGCCCGCTATCTGCTTGATCCGCTGGGTGTAATCGAGTTCACGACCGGTGTCACGGTAATAGATCATTTCCAGCAGATCGTGACTGCCCGCCGCCAGCAGGTGATTAAGCTTGTGCGACGGCCGCAGATGCTCGGCGGTCATCGGGTCCATCGCCTCGACCACCGTCTTGGGGAAGCCCCAGCCCTGGGTCAGGTCCTGGCCGATATCACTGAAATGACCACCCAGTTCCTGCAACTGAATGCGGCTCCAGCTATGGTTGCCCAGGGCGCGCTCAGCCTGCATCTGGCGATAGCGCTCAGGCAGGGTATAGGCCACGATGATCTCGCCCAGGCGGTAAAGCAGGCCACAGATGTAACTCTGCTCGGCATCCATGGCACCGCAGCGGATGGCGACTTCGCGCGCTATGGCGGCATTCAGAAAAGCACTGATAAGCAGTTTGTCGATGCCGGTTTCCGGCTGGTCTTCACTGAAGGTTTCAATCAGCTTCAGCGTCATCGACAGGTTCTGGATGCGCTCGAAACCGATCAGCACCACCGCCCTGGAGACAACGCTGATGTTGCCATGCCCCCGGTTGTAATGCGGCGTATTGGCGATCTTAAGCAGCTTGGCTGACAAGTTGGCGTCTTTCATCACCGCCATCGCCAGCACCATCGCATCACTTTCGCGCGACGAGCTGATCTGCTGGATTCGGTTTACCGTTGCGCTGAAGATCGGCAGATCGCCGAGACTATCCAGCTGGGCATAAACCGCATTCAAAGTTTCCTGATATTTCACCGACTGCGACACCTGGGAGAGTACTTGTCATTCCGTTGCTAGCCTGAGCATTATACGGAAAGCCGGCCGCCAAGCAGCAACTTGCATCAAGCAAAGCAACTACATTTGTGCCCGCGCTGCACTGACGGCCTTGCAGAGTTCGTCCAGCCCCGACAGAAACCGCGGCGTGGCCCGGTGCAGATAATCCGCCTCCAGGCTGACCAGTTGCTGCCTGGCAACCGCGGGGATCTGTTTCCAGGAGAGCCAACGCTCGCGCCAGTTATCGCCGACTTCGTTGGTGCTGACGATGAGATCGGGCTGTGCCGCGATGACCGCCTCCATATTCAACTGGGGTATCGCTTCGGGACGTTCGGCAAAGAGGTTGTCTGCACCACAGAAAGCGATCGCTTCACCGATCAGGGTAGAGTTGCTGACGCTGAGCAGCGGATCGTCCCAGAGGAGATAAAACAGGCGCGGGCGTGGCCCCTCCGCGGGCTCAAGCTCGGCCAGGCGCCGGTGAAAGGCTGCGGCGGCCTGTTCGGCCTGTGCCTCCTGCCCGGTCAGGCGACCCAGCTGGATCAGGTTATCCGGTATATCCCGGATATGTTGCGATGACAGGCGAAACACCTCTAGCCCCATCGCTTCAAGCTTTCGCAGTTGTGCTTCCGGGTTGCCCTCCTGCCAGGCGAGGACCAGATCCGGGTTAAGACTGAGAATCGCCTCGACATTGAACTGCTGATAATCACCGACCAGCGGTAGTTTGGCGACCTGAGCAGGATAATCGGTATGCGCCACACGGCCTACAACGCGGTCAAGCGCACCGATGGCGTCCAGGTCTTCGGCAAGATTGGGGGCCAGCACAACGATCCGCTGCGCCGGCTTTTCAAGCAGCAGAGGCTGCCCCCGGGCATCGACCAGCTCGCGGGCGTGCAGGCAGGCGGCGGGCAGCCATAACAACAGCAGTATCAGAAAACGCAAACCACTCTCCCGGCAAAAGGCGCAGTATAACGCGCCCAGAGCCGGCGGCCAGCGTATCAGCTGCTCAGCTTGATCAGGGTGCGTCCTCGGACCTCGCCCCGCAGAATACGCTCGGCGTAATCCGGTACCTGCTCAAGCTCGATCTCCTGCCCCAGATCGCCCAGCAGTTCCACATCCAGATCACTCTGCAGACGCTGCCAGGCCTCTGTGCGCACCGGCACCGGACAGCTCACGGAATCCACCCCCTGCAGACGCACGTTACGCAGGATAAACGGCATCACGGTCACCGGCAGATCGTGACTTCCAGCCAGGCCGCAGGCGGTCACCGTGCCACTGTAGAGCGTTTCCGCGATCGCCCGCGCCAGCACCGTACCGCCGACCGTATCGACGACCCCGGCCCAGCGCTGCTTTTCCAGCGGACGCGGGGTTGCGGCCATCTCATCGCGGGAGCGGATCTCAGAAGCTCCGAGTTTGCGCAGATAGGCCTCTTCCGAGGTGCGACCGGTCGCAGCAACCACCTCGAAGCCACGTTTGGCCAGCAGGGCCACCGCGACACTGCCGACACCACCAGAGGCACCGGTCACCAGAACCGGCCCCTGATCCGGGGTCACGCCCCCCTTCTCCAGCCCCAGCACACAGAGCATCGCCGTCAGCCCGGCGGTACCGATCAGCATCGACGTCCGCGCGGACATGCCGCTCGGCAGGGGTACCAGCCAGTCAGCCTTTACCCGGGCCTTTTCCGCCATACCGCCCCAGTGGCGCTCCCCCACGCCCCAACCGGTCAGAATCACCTCATCCCCGGCGGAGAAACGTGCATCTGCGGAGCTGGCCACTTTACCGACAAAGTCGATGCCCGGTATCGCCGGGAATGCCGAGATGATTTTGCCCTTGCCGGTTACCGCCAGACCATCTTTGTAGTTCAACGAGGAGTAGGCCACATCGACCAGTACCTCTCCCTCCGGCAGATCGGTTTCCTCCAGTTGGCGAATCTCTGAGCGGGTCTTGCCGTCAACTTGATCGAGTACCAGCGCCTTGAACATGGAACCTCCAGTGCTTTGCATTGTGTGGCTTGGCATAACCACCTAGGGGATAAACTATAGCAGCGACTTCAGTCGCGCCCTATTTGTCTTACTTATTTACAAATAAGAATCCAACACCTCCCACCTATTTGTCAAACAAATTAACAATAGAAGATCTTTGTGAAATAATCGCTCAGAGAATCTGCCCCAAACCCTCAGGAATCTATTTTGGAATTCAGCCCCGTCAGCCAGCAGAATCTGCCACGCCAGATCGCCGATCAGATACGCCAGGCCATTACCGAAGGCACCCTCGGCGCCGATGAGCGCCTGCCCACCGAAGATGAGCTGGCCAAACGCTTCGGGGTTTCCCGCCCCACCATCCGCGAGGCCTTGAAACGCCTGGCCGCACAGAACCTGATCCGGTCCCGCCGCGGCCCCACCGGCGGCACCTTTATCAATCGCCCTGACCTTGCGGAACTGGGCGAAAACCTGGCCAGCTCCACACGCCTCCTGGTCGGGCTTGATACGCTGTCACCGGAGGAAGTGATCCAGTGCCGGCTTGAACTGGAACAGCTGTGCGCAGGACTGGCGGCACGCTCACGGGACGAAACCCACCTCGCTCAGCTCGAAACCGCCCTGGCCGACCAGAAACGATTTATCGATCTGCCTGAACAATTCTGTCAGGCCGATGTCTGTTTTCATCGGGCACTGGTGGATGCCAGTGGCAACGGGCTGCTCAAGCTGCTGATGTATGCAGTCATCGAGGGACTGCAGCCGGTGAGCAACATGATTGTGTTTCGTTACCCGGAACGGGATCTGATTATCGATCAGCACGAAGCGCTGATCGAAGCCATCCGCGCCGGTGACGAAGCCGGCGCCCGCGAACAGATCGCGCGCCAGGTTGAGACACTCTCGGTGCAGATGAGTCGGGCCCGCGACGAAAGTCGCCGCTCGCGGGCATAGGCAGGACTGCGACTTTGCCTTATTCTAGAAATCAGTTGGTAACAATCAGTAAGGAGAAGTTGTGGAAGCAAGTAACGCTTGGACCCTCGCCCTGGCGGGCGTAGCCATCGGTCTTGTTATCGGATACCTGCTTGGTCGGGCCGGCCGCGGTAACCAGGAGGCCATGAGAAAGGAACTGGACGGCGCTCACGCGGAACTCGCCCGCTACAAGGAGCAGGTCACAGAGCACTTCGAAACCACAGCAGACCTGGTTAACGGGTTGACCGAGCAGTACCGTCAAGTACACCAGCACCTGGCTGCCGGCGCCCAGACGCTCTGCAACGACCAGCGCCCGGGTGAAGCACTGCAGGCCTCGCTGCAGCCCCGCATCAGCAGCCAGGATATCCCCACGGTGACCGATGCGGTGGAAAACGAGGATGCCGAGGAGCAGCCTCAGCCGCCGCGCGACTACGCACCGAAAACGGCGGACCAGGAAGGCACGCTCTCCGACACCTACGGCATCAAGCGCAACGCTGAAGAAAACGATGACGAGGTGCAGGCACCGGCCGATCCCTCGACCCCATCAGAGGACGAGGAGCCGAGAAAAGAAGAGAAGCAGCACTAACCGACTGCTTCCCTTCTGCCACTGACGCGTCAGACCGGGTTATCGATATCCACAAAGCGATGTTCCAGCCCGAAATGGCGCGCCAGGTGCTCTCCCAGCGCCTGCACCCCGTAACGCTCGGTGGCGTGATGCCCGGCAGCGATATAGTGGATACCCGCCTCGCGGGCAAAATGCACCACCGGCTCTGAAATCTCCCCGGTCAGAAAGGCGTCAGCACCCAGCGCCTGTGCCTGCTCTACCATGCGGTCGGCCGACCCGGTACACCAGGCGATATGATGAATCGGCCGCTGACCGCCGCTGATGGTCTGCGGCGTGCGCCCCAAAACTTTTTCTATCCTTGCAGCCATCTCGTCCAGAGTCAGCGGTTTGTCCAAAACGCCCAGGTTGCCGACACTGAGCGGATTGCCAGGCTCAAGCCCCGACTGAATCTCGATCCCCAGCAACCGTCCCAGCCGTGCATTGTTGCCATATTCCGGATGCGCATCGAGCGGTAGGTGATAGGCCAGCAGGTTGATATCGGCACTGAGCAGGGTTTTCAGCCGCTTGCGCTTGATACCGGTGACCGGGCCCGGCTCCCCTTTCCAGAAATAGCCGTGGTGTACCAGTACCAGGTCCGCCTCCCAGGCAACGGCCTCATCCAGCAGCGCCTGGCAGGCCGTGACACCGGTCAGAATCCGTTTAACCTGAGGACGCCCCTCAACCTGCAGCCCGTTGGGGCAATAGTCCCGGAACTTATCCGTCTGCAACACCTGATCGCAGTACTCGACCAGATGCGCTCTGGCCACACCTTTTGTTTCAGTCATGATGTTTCCCATTTATCCGCAACTATCCGTATAATCTCGGGAGGCTGTGAACACGTCCATGGCACCCCGTTGCATTATATTGTTGGCTTTATAACGCGCTTCCACTCTTTTTTGATTTTACTTTATGCGCATACTCTCATTTCTCGGCTGGCCGATTCTGACCGGCATACTGGCGGCCATTCTGATTCTTCAGCTCAAGCCGGAACTGCTCGGCAGCGGCGGCCCCAAAGTGGAGATTCGTCAGGCCGATGGCAATCCGGCGAGCCTGAGCGGCCCGTTCAGCTATGCTGATGCAGTGGACCAGGCGGCCCCCGCCGTCGTCAATATCTACACCCGAACCCGGGTCACTGACGGCGAAAAACCCCAGGATGATAACTCCATCTACCGCCACTATTTCAACGCTGACGAGCCACCGGCACAAGAGCAGATCCACGCCAGCCTGGGTTCAGGCGTCATCATCAACGCCCAGGGCTACGTGGTGACCAACAATCACGTGATCGCCGGCGCCGATTCTATCATCGTGGCACTGCGTGACGGCCGTGAGGCGGTCGCCAAGATCGTCGGTACCGATCCCCCCACCGACATCGCGGTGTTGAAAATCAACCTGCCCGACCTGCCCAACATTACCCTTGCCCCCAGCAGCAATATTCGTGTCGGCGATGTGGTTCTGGCGATTGGCAACCCCTTTGGCGTGGGCCAGGCCGTGACCCAGGGCATCATCAGCGCCACAGATCGCAACAGCCTCGGCTTGAACACCTATGAAGATTTCATCCAGACCGACGCTGCCATCAACCCCGGCAACTCCGGTGGCGCGCTGATCGACCCCGCCGGTAACCTGGTCGGGATCAATACTGCGATTTTCAGCAAGTCCGGTGGCTCGGAAGGTATCGGCTTTGCGATCCCCACCGATCTGGTCACCCAGGTACTCCAGGACCTGATTGAACAGGGACGCGTGGTCCGTGGCTGGGTGGGCGTTGAGGCCCAGGCGTTGAACCCGCGCCTGGCGGAGTCTTTCGGATTGGACCCGAACCAGCACGGGCTGATTATTGCTGGTATCTACCGCGACAGTCCGGCCCATGAAGCGGGCCTTCAGCCCGGCGACATTCTGCTCGCCTTCGATGAAAAGCCGATCACCGATGCCGGTCACAGCACCATGAACGCCATCGCCCGACTGAAGCCCGGCGAGAAAGCGCGTTTCACCATCTACCGGGATGGCCAACAGATGGACGTGGTGATCACCACCGTAGAACGCCCTGCTGATGTCAATTGATCCTGGGCACTTACAGACAGATAACAAAAAGCACGCTCTCTGGCGTGCTTTTTTCTGGCTGCCGAACGCCTAAACATCAGGACTTTATGCGGTATTCCGCTGAACGTGCGTGAGCAGTCAGACCTTCGCCACGCGCCAGCACCGAAGCGACCTTGCCCATTTCGGAAGCACCCTCGTCGGAGAACATGATCAGCGACGAACGCTTCTGGAAGTCATACACCCCCAGTGGCGAAGAGAAGCGCGCAGTGCCGGAGGTCGGCAGTACGTGGTTCGGGCCGGCGCAGTAATCACCCAGGGCTTCCGCCGTGTAACGCCCCATGAAAATCGCGCCGGCGTGGCGGATCTCCTTGAGCAGCGCTTCCGGGTCGGCCACGGAGAGTTCCAGGTGCTCCGGCGCTACACGGTTGTTGATACGGGCGGCGTCGGAGAGATCCTGCGCCTTGATCAGGATCGCACGATTACCCAGCGACTGCCGGATGATCTCCTCACGCTCCATGGTAGGCAGCAGTTTCTCGATACTGGCTTTGACCTGCTCGATGAACTCGGCATCGGGGCTGACCAGAATCGACTGGGCATCTTCGTCATGTTCAGCCTGGCTGAACAGGTCCATCGCCACCCAGTCCGGGTCGGTATCGCCATCGCAGATCACCAGAATCTCGGACGGGCCGGCGATCATATCGATACCGACAGCACCGAACACGGCACGTTTGGCGGTGGCAACAAAGATGTTGCCGGGACCGACGATCTTGTCGACTCGGGGCACAGTCTCGGTACCGTAGGCCAGCGCCGCCACGGCCTGGGCGCCACCGACGGTAAATACGCGGCTGACACCGGCAACGGCAGCGGCGGCCAGTACCAGCTCGTTGACCACGCCGTCCGGCGTCGGCACGACCATGATAATCTCTTCAACACCGGCCACGTGGGCCGGCAGCGCGTTCATCAGAACGGATGAGGGGTAAGCCGCCTTGCCACCGGGCACATACAGACCGACACGGTCCATCGGTGTCACCTGCTGGCCCAGCATGGTGCCGTCGGCTTCGGTGTACTGCCAGGAGCCGGCGAGCTGTTTCTCGTGGTAGGCACGAACGCGCTCTGCCGCTTTTTCCAGCGCCAGACGCTGCTCTGCCGGCAGACCCTCCAGCGCCTGCTGCAGACGCTCCTGGCCCATTTCCAGCTCGGCCATGGATGCAACGCTCATGCGATCGAAGCGGTTGGTGTACTCCACCAGTGCGGCATCACCCTCGGCCCGGATACGACCAATAATCTCGTTAACGGTCTGGTTTACACCGGCATCTGAGACGCTTTCCCAGGCCAGCATCTTGTCCAGACGGGCTTCGAAGCCGGCCTGCTGACTGTCAAGGCAGGTGATCTCTATGTTACTCATGCGCTTTTCTCCTCACGCTTGGCCTCGATAGCGCCAGCCAGCTTGTCCAGCAACGGCTGGATCTGGCGGTGCTTCATTTTCATGGATGGCTGACCAACCACAAAACGGGAGCTGATATCAGCGATATGCTCCATCGGCTCCAGGCCATTGGCGCGCAGGGTGTTGCCGGTATCGACGATATCGACGATGCGATCGGCCAGGCCCATGATCGGCGCCAGCTCCATCGCCCCGTAGAGTTTGATGATGTCGACCTGAGCGCCCTGACGGGCGAAATATTCCCGGGTGACATTGACGAACTTGGTCGCAACCTTCATTCGTCCCTGCACCGGCTGGGCATCTTTCATACCGGCAACCATCAGCCTGCAGCAGGCGATTTCAAGATCCAGAGGCTCATAGAGCCCCTCGCCGCCATGCTCCATCAGCACATCCTTGCCAGCCACCCCCATATCGGCGCCGCCATATTCCACATAGGTCGGTACGTCGGTGGCACGGATCACCACCAGCTTGATATGGGGATGGTTGGTATCGAAGATCAGCTTGCGGCTGGAGAAGATATCCTCAGCCGGAACGATGTCAGCCGCCGCAAGCAACGGCAGCGTTTCCTTCAGGATGCGCCCCTTCGACAGGGCGATGGTCAGCTGTTCTTTCATTTGCCTCTTCGCTCAATCATCCCGGTACGCGACGGATTCGCGCACCAAGCAACTGGAATTTTTCTTCAATACATTCGTAACCACGATCGATGTGGTAGATCCGGTCGATCAGGGTTTCACCCTCGGCCACCAGCGCCGCGATCACCAGGCTGGCAGATGCGCGCAGGTCGGTCGCCATCACCGGCGCTCCCTGCAACTTATCCACACCCTCGATAATGGCGGTGTTACCGTCGATGGTGATATCGGCCCCCATGCGGATCATCTCCTGCATGTGCATGAAGCGGTTTTCAAAAATCGTTTCCTTGATGCGGCCGACACCCTCGGCAACCGTATTCAGCGCGGCGAACTGAGCCTGCATATCGGTCGGGAACGCCGGATACGGTGCCGTGGTCAGGCTGATCGCCTTGGGTCGACGCCCTTCCATATCGAGACTCACCCAGGTGTCCCCGGTTTCGATCCGGGCACCGGTTTCCTCAAGCTTCTGCAACACCGCGTCAAAGGTATCCGGACGCGTATTCAGGCAGGTTACCTTGCCGCCGGTGATCGCCGCGGCCACCAGGTAGGTTCCGGTCTCGATACGGTCCGCCATGACCGGGAAACTGCAGCCATGCAGTTTCTCAACGCCGCGCACTCTGATGGTGTCGGTGCCGGCACCAGATATATCGGCCCCCATGGCAATCAGGCACTCGGCCAGATCAACCACTTCCGGCTCGCGGGCGGCATTTTCGATAAGGGTTTCGCCGTCCGCCAGGGTCGCCGCCATCAGAATATTTTCGGTGCCGGTCACGGTCACGGTGTCGAAAAACACGCGGGCACCCTTCAGGCGGCCATCCATGCGCGCACGGATATAGCCGTTTTCCACCTTGATGTCGGCACCCATCGCCTCAAGACCGCGGATATGCAGGTCGACCGGCCGGCTGCCGATGGCACACCCGCCCGGCAGGGAGATATCCGCACTGCCGTAACGTGCCAGCAGCGGCCCGAGCACCAGGATAGATGCACGCATCGTTTTTACGAGATCATAGGGCGCACAGAAATCGTTAATCGGCCTCGGATCGATCTGTACGCTCAGATTTTCGTCCAGCATCAGCTCGACGCCCATGCGGCGGATCAGCTCCAGCATGGTCGTGATGTCGTGCAGGTGGGGCAGGTTGCAGATCGTCACCGGCTCGCTGGCGAGCAGCGTGGAGGCAAGAATAGGCAGAGCTGAGTTCTTGGCACCGGAAATCCGCACTTCCCCGCGCAGGGGAACGCCACCCTCTATTATCAGTTTATCCATCAGGTGTTCCTGTATGCCGAGCGCTTACTGCTTGGCGGCCCACTGTTCGGGGGTAAAGGTCTTTATCGATACGGCGTGAATTGCGCCGCTGGCGATCTGTTCAGTCAGGCAGGCGTATACCAGCTGCTGTTTCTTGACCGGCGAGAGTCCGGCAAAACACTCGCCAACCGCCGTCACCTGAAAGTCGCAACCTTCGCCGGCGGTATGAACGGTGCATCCATCGAGCTGTTGCTCGATGATCTGTTTAACTTCTTCAGCTTGCATGCAGAACTCCGAAATGCAGAGTTTTAGATTCGTTTCAGGACAGGGGGTGAATGATACAGGTTAGGCGATGATCGGACCACCTCGCGACCCGACCTCGCCTGCCGCTGTATTAAGACAGGAGTTAACCCAGGCTATGATCGAGGCCGACCAGGTCAGCGACCGATGCCATACCCTGTGGAATGTTACGCAGACTCAGATCGAAGCCAAGGCTCTTCGCGTAGCGGCGACAGGCGAACCAGAGCGCCAGCGCCGAACTGTCAGCCCGGGATACGCCGGCAAGGTCGAGCACCCGATCGCCCTGGCCCGCCGCCAGCAGAGACTCAAGCTCGCCGCGCACGGTCATGACGCTGGAGAACAGCAGGTCGCCACTCACCGCGATCACGTTGCTATCGCGCTGCTCAACCTTCGTCACTACCACGCGCTCCATCGTTCAGCTCGGAGGATACCTGGCTTTCCCAGCTGTCGATAACGCCGGTCACGCTGTTCTCACGCTGGTAGATATCGGCAAACTGGTTCTTGAACGTCAGACGCAGGTTGACGCCATCAACCAGCACGTTCACCAGTGTCCATTGGCCATTCTGCTTCAGCATGTAGTAATCCAGGGTATAGGTGTTACCGTTGCCGGAGCTGACCTTTACGTTGATTACCTGCTTGTCCGGATCGGGACTTTCACCGCGCTGAGGCAGGATTTCGTAGCCGGTAAATTCGAAGCCGACGATCGCCTTGGCAAAGGTTTTCAGCAGGGTGTTCTTGAACACCGCGGAAAACCGAGCCAGCTCTTCTTCAGAAGCGCGGCGGTAGTACTTACCCATCACCCGCTTGGCGATGTAGGGGAAGTCGACCACCGGCGAGATCACCTTTTCAACTTCCAGCATCATGCGGTCGAGATTTTCCGGCGCCTTGAGGGTTTCATCCTCAACCACCGCCAGCATATCCCGGGTAGTGCCATCCATTACGTTGCTGGCTTCTTGCCAGCTCGGCTGCGTATTTGCCTGCGCAACGCCGGCAATGACCAGCATCGCCAAAGCCACCAGGGCGCCTTTTGCACGATTGACCATATTCATCAGTTACTTACCTCATTAAACAGGAACTTGCCGATAAGATCCTCAAGCACCAGGGCCGACTGGGTATCGGAAATCCGGTCACCATCTTTCAACGTGTCATCCTCAGCACCCGGGGTAATGCCGATGTACTGCTCACCGAGCAGACCTGAGGTCAGGATCTGTGCCGAGCTATCCGTGCTCAGAAAGTCCACGTCATCGTTAATTTTCATCTCCACCTCGGCCATCAGCATCTGGGGGTCTAAACGAATTGCCGTCACCTCCCCGATCTGAACGCCGGACATCGCCACCTTGGCACGGGGGGTCAAGCCACCGATATTATCGAAGCGGGCGAGCACGGTGTAGCCACCTCCCTGCTGAGACAGATTCAGGCCACTGATGTTCAATGCCAGAACCACCAAGGCAAAAAAACCGGCCAGCATAAGGAAGCCCACGCTGATCTCCATTGTACGCATGCGCATTGTTACAGCTCTCCAAACATTAATGCGGTCAGTAAGAAATCAAGCCCCAGTACAGCCAGGGACGAAAACACGACGGTCCTGGTTGTGGCCTGGCTGATCCCTTCAGAAGTAGGTATGCAGTCATATCCCTCAAACACGGCGATCCAGGTCACCACGAAACCGAAGACCAGCGCCTTGATAATGCCGTTGAGTACATCCGCACGAAAATCGACGGCCTGCTGCATATTGGCCCAGAAGGAGCCTTCAAAGATGCCGAGCCATTCCACCGCGACCAGCGCGCCACCCCAGACACCAACCACCGAAAAGATAATCGTCAGGATCGGCATGGAGATGAAGCCTGCCCAAAGGCGCGGCGCGATGATGCGACGCATCGGATCGACACCGATCATCTCGAAACTGGCCAGCTGCTCGGTTGCCTTCATCAGGCCGATTTCGGCAGTCAGGGCGGATCCGGCGCGCCCGGCGAACAGCAGTGCCGTCACCACCGGCGCGAGTTCACGCACCAGGCTCAGGGCAACCATCTGCCCCACCGCCTGCTCGGAACCGTAGTCGACAAGAATGGTGTATCCCTGCAGGCCAAGCACCATGCCGATAAAACCGCCGGAGACGACGATAATGATCAGCGAGAGCACGCCAACAAAGTAGAGCTGCTTGATCAACAGCGGAAACATGGTGACCGGCTCCGGTCGGGCGATAAGCGACTGCATCAGCAGCTGCCCCGCACGCCCGAACGCGGCCAGTCGCGACAGGCCGCGATGGCCCAGTGACTGAATCCAATCCAGCATCTATCAATTTTCCCGTAAGAGTTGCTGCAGATAATCCGGTGCCGGGTAATGGAAGGGAACCGGACCGTCCGGCAGCCCCTGCATGAACTGGCGCACCTGATCAGATTCCACTGCCGCCAGCTCTTCGGGGGAACCCTGGGCGATCACCCGACCATCAGCGACGATATACACGTAATCGGCAATACTCAGCGTTTCCTTGATATCGTGGGATACCACGATGCTGGTATGGCCAAGAGCCTGGTTAAGGCGACGGATCAGGTTGACCAGCACACCCATGGCGATCGGGTCCTGACCGGTGAACGGCTCATCGTACATAACGATATCCGGATCCAGCGCGATGGCGCGGGCCAAGGCTACACGGCGCGCCATACCACCTGACAACTCGCTCGGCATCAGATCGGCGGCACCACGCAGGCCCACCGCCTGAAGCTTCATCAGTACCACATCACGAATCATGTCGGCGGACAGATCGGTATGTACCCGGATCGGAAAAGCCACGTTCTCGAACACGCTCATATCGGTGAACAGGGCACCACTCTGGAACAGCATGCCCATGCGCTCACGGGCAGCGAACAGGTCACTGCGACCGAGGGTCGGGATGTTATCGCCCTCAAGAAGAATCTGCCCGGCATCGGGCTTAAGCTGCCCGCCGATCAGCTTTAACAGCGTGGTTTTACCGGTTCCCGAGGGCCCCATGATCGCGGTCACTTTACCGCGTGGAACCTGGATATCGATATTATCGAAAATAGTGCGTGAACCGCGGCTGAAGCTCAAACCGCGGATATCGATAATATTGTCGCTGAGAGGGTCCATATACCTGCCTTAGAATGTCCCGTATTCAGTTCCTTCTGGCACGTTGCGAGGACAATGCAGAATGAATCAAAGCGCAAAAATATATCACTCTGCCCCTGAAAACGAAACTTTATCCCCTCCCCGGATAGCCGGGTGTGCCCGGGACTCCCACTGTTGTAAACTCTTGCCCTCTACATCTTTCACTCCCTCAAAGAGATTGAGTTTCCCATGTCCGATTTCGACTTTCTCCGCGCGGGCAGCCGCACCATCGAACTGGAGCTGGATGCAGTCAAGAATCTGCTCAGCCATCTGGACGAACGTTTCACCCGCGCCTGCGAACTGATGCTCAACTGCAAGGGGCGCGTCATCGTTACGGGCATGGGCAAGTCGGGGCATATAGGCAACAAGATCGCGGCCACCCTGGCCAGCACCGGAACACCTTCTTTCTTTGTACACCCGGGCGAGGCAAGCCATGGTGACCTGGGCATGTTCACCCGGGACGATGTGGTGCTGGCACTGTCCAACTCCGGCGAAACCGCCGAGGTGGTGACGATCCTGCCACTGATCAAACGGATGCAGGCGCCGCTGATCAGCATCACTGCCAAACCCGAGTCGACCCTTTCCCAGGCGGCTGATGTAAGTCTGCACATACCGGTTGACCGGGAAGCCTGCCCGCTGGGACTGGCCCCGACCTCCAGCACCACGGCACAGCTGGTGCTGGGCGATGCTCTGGCGATCGCCCTGCTGGAAGCACGCGGATTCAGTGCCGAGGACTTCGCCTTTTCCCATCCCGGCGGGGCTCTGGGTCGCCGCCTGCTGCTGCTGGTCGATGACATCATGCATACCGGCAACGAAGTACCCCACGTCGATGTGGAGACCTCCATCCGCGATGCGCTGCTGGAGGTGACGCAAAAACGCCTGGGCATGACCGCGGTCACGGATACGTCCGGTGCCTTGGTTGGCATCTTCACTGACGGCGACCTGCGTCGTACGCTGGACCAGGAGGTCGACCTCAAGCAGACACCGATCGACCAGGTTATGACCGCCAACTGCACCACCATCAAAGCGGGCATTCTTGCCGCCGAAGCACTGCAGATCATGCAGAGCCGCAAGATCAACGCCCTGATCGTGGTGGATGAAAACGATCGCCCGGTGGGCGCCCTGAACATGCACGATATGCTGAAAGCGGGAGTTATCTGATGCTCGAATCTCTATCCCAGGAACAACTGGCCAAACTCAAAAAAGTCAGGCTGGTGGTATTTGATGTCGACGGCATACTCAACAGCGGTCAGCTCAACTTTCTTGCCGACGGCCGTGAAATTAAGTCGTTCAGTATCCTTGATGGCCTCGGCATCAAGCTGCTGCACAAGGGCGGCATCAAAAGCGCCATTATTACCGGACGCCGCTCACCCCAGGTCGAACTGCGCGCCGAAGCCCTGGGAATCAACTACCTGCGCCAGGGGCGGGAAGACAAGCGCATTGCGCTGGAGGAGCTTTGGCAGGAAACCGGGTTCGATGCAGAATCCACCGCTTATATCGGCGATGACCTGCCCGATCTCGGCGCCATCCGCTGTGCCGGTTTTGGCGCCACGGTACCGAATGGCCACTGGTACGTACGCGAACAGGCCGACTGGGTCAGCACCACGCCCGGGGGCCAGGGTGCAGGACGCGAGATCTGCGAACTGGTTCTCGCCGCCCAGGAGAAACTGATGCCGATCCTTGAGGAGTACCTCTGACGTGCTGACTGCGGGACGAGTGCGGCTGCTTGTTGCCCTGGCGATTCTCACGCCACTGTTGCTCTGGTGGGGTTTTGCCGGCAACAACCTGCCGCAGGAAAAGACGCTGCGCCAGGATACGGATACCAGTATCGACTTCTTCATGCGCGATGCCGAGACCCGCTACTGGGGTGAGGACGGCTCTTTTCAACGCAGCTGGACAACCCCCGAACTGCGCCACTACCCCAGGCTCAACTCCAGCAAGCTACTTGAGCCCAGCACGCTGATGCCGCAGGATAAGGGTGGGGCATACAAAATACGCGCCAACGAAGGCTGGGTGCTGGATGATCAGAGTGAGATTCAGCTTGCAGGCGATGTGGAGGTTAACCATAATCCGCTATCCGGGCCCGGCTCGGTACTGACAACCAGTACGCTCAGCGTTTACCCACCCAGGGATTATGCCGAGACAGACGCCCCCGCCACGTTGATTCGCGAAGACGAGCGCACCGAAACCACCGGTCTCGAGGTGTACTTCGACGAGCGCCGGGTTGAACTGCTTTCTAACGTAAAGGGTAGATACAATGCGCCTTAAACCGACCCTTCCTGCCGCGATCTGCAGCCTGGTATTCTGGCTGTCGGCTCCTGCCATGGCGCTTCCCGAGGATTCATCCCAGCCGATCCAGATCGGCGCCGACAGCGCCAGCATGAACGACAACACCGGCGTGACCGTGTACCGGGGCAACGTGGAAATCGAACAGGGCTCGATGAAAATTCGCGGCGACCAGGTCGAGCTTTACCGCAGCGCGGACGGCGATGTAGACCGTATCGTATCTATTGGTCGACCGGCAGAATTTGAACAAAAACCCAACGCCGATGACCCCGTCACCCATGCCTACGGTTTGCGCATGGAGTACCGGGTAAACCGGCAGGAAATCACGATCACGCAGGAAGCCCGCGTCGAACAGGGAAAAGACACATTTTCCGGCCAGCGCATTGTCTACAACATGGACAAAGCGATAGTTAACGCCTTCAGCAGCGAAAGCGGCGACCAACGGGTCAAAATGGTGATTCAGCCCAAGCAGGCTGGAGACAACCCATGATGCAGCTTGAAGCCCTCCACCTGGCCAAGAGTTACAAAAGCCGCCAGGTCGTGCGTGATGTATCGCTGCAGATCAGCAGCGGCGAGGTCGTTGGCCTTTTGGGCCCCAATGGCGCCGGCAAGACTACCTGTTTTTATATGATCGTCGGTTTGATCAAGGCGGATCACGGCCAGATTCGCATCAACCAGGACGACATTACCCGGCTACCGATGCACGGCCGGGCCCGTTCCGGTATCGGCTACCTGCCGCAGGAAGCGTCCATATTTCGCAAGCTCAGCGTTAAAGACAACCTGCTTGCCATCCTGGAAACACGCAAAGACCTGAGCAAGGCGCAGCGTGAAGCCAAGCTGGAACAGCTGCTCGAAGAGTTTCATATCACCCATCTGACACACAGCATCGGCATGTCGCTGTCAGGCGGTGAACGCCGCCGCGTGGAAATCGCACGCGCCCTGGCAACCGAGCCCCACTTCATCCTGTTGGATGAGCCGTTTGCAGGCGTAGATCCGATCTCCGTCGGGGATATCAAGCAGACGGTAAGACACCTGCAGGACAGGGGCATCGGCGTGCTGATCACAGATCACAACGTACGTGAGACGCTCGATATCTGTCAGCGCGCCTATATTGTAAGTGACGGCGGGATCCTGGCGCAGGGCAACCCGGAACAGATCCTGGCAAACCAGCAGGTACGTCAGGCTTACCTTGGCGAGCAGTTCAGGCTCTAGCAGCCTGGGGCGCCACTAACACCGACCCAGTAATGGTTTATCGCGTAGTAGTATGAAGCAATCCTTACAGCTCAAAATCGGTCAGCAACTCACCATGACGCCACAGCTGCAGCAGGCGATCCGTCTGCTTCAGCTATCGACGCTGGATCTGCAGCAGGAGATCCAGCAGGCGCTGGAGAGCAACCCGCTGCTCGAGGTCAGCGAAGAGGATAACGAACTGCCGGGCAGCGACGACGGCAATGAGAGCGATAACACCCAGGAAAAACCTGAAGCCGCCGAAAGTGGCGAATCCGAGCGCGAAGAAAGCTACGAAGATACCCCGGAAGACAGCTGGAGCGAGGATATCCCGACCGAGCTGACCACTGACAGTTCCTGGGATGACACTTACCAGACGACCCCGGCCGCCTCCGCTCCCGCGCGCGATGATGACTGGGAACCGGGCGATAACGACACCCGCGACGAGACCCTGCAGGACCACCTGATCTGGCAGCTCAACCTGACACCGATGAGCGATAACGACCGTCTGGTGGCTGAAGCGATCATCGACGGTATCGAGCCGGATGGTTATCTCACCCTGTCAGTGGAAGAGCTGATCGAGCAGTTCACCCGCCAGTACCCGGAAGACTTCATCGAGACCGAGCAGGACGAGATCGAAGCAGTCCTGCACCGTGTCCAGCAGTTCGACCCGCCCGGCGTTGCAGCCCGCGACCTGAGCGAGTGCCTGGCGATCCAGCTGCGCCAGCTGGACCCCGACACCCCGTACCTGCAGGACGCACTCAGGCTGGTCAGCGAGCACCTGCAACTGCTCGGCAACCACGACTACAAAACCCTGCTGCGGCGTATGCGGGTGAAGGAAGAGCAACTGCAGGAGATCATCCGCCTGATCCAGTCGCTGAACCCGAAACCCGGCGCGATGATCAATCCGAGCCAGTCGGAATATGTCATCCCCGACGTGGTGGTCACCAAAATCAAGGGTGAGTGGGCGGTCAACCTCAACCCCGAGGCCGCGCCGAAACTGCGGATCAACGCCCAGTATGCTGACCTGATCCGACGCGCCGACAACAGCGCCGACAACAATTTCCTCAAGAACCATCTGCAGGAGGCGCGCTGGTTCCTTAAGAGCCTGCTGAGCCGCAACGACACCCTGCTGAAGGTGGCCACAGAGATCGTTGAACGCCAGTCCGATTTTCTTGAACAGGGCGAAGAGGCGATGAAACCGATGGTGCTGCATGACATCGCCGAAGCGGTGGGCATGCATGAATCGACCATCTCGCGCGTCACCACACAAAAGTACATGCACACGCCGCGCGGCATCTTTGAGCTGAAGTATTTCTTCTCCAGCCATGTCAGCACTTCGGACGGCGGCGCAGCCTCCTCCACCGCCATCCGCGCGCTGATCAAAAAGCTGGTGTCAGCGGAAAATCCGGGCAAACCGCTCAGCGATAACAAGATCGCTCAACTGCTGGACGAACAGGGAATCAACGTCGCCAGACGCACGATTGCAAAATATCGTGAAGCGATGGCAATTCCGCCTTCTAATGAGCGGAAGCGTCTGGTTTAATTGAAGTGGAAAGCACGATAAAAAAGCGTGCATTGTGACTAGGAGAAAACGTATGCAGATCAACATCACTGGCCATCATGTCGAACTGACCGATGCCCTTAACGACTATGTTCGTACCAAGTTTGACAAACTGGAGCGCCATTTCGATAACATCACCAACACCCAGGTGACTCTGAGCGTTGAGAAGCAGCGTCAACAGGCCGAAGCCGATCTTCACCTGGCCGGCGGCCAGATTTTCGCGACGCACGAACACGATGATATGTATGCAGCCATCGACGGACTGGTGGATAAACTTGATCGCCAGATCATCAAGCACAAGGAAAAGATGAAGGCGCACAAATAAACGAAAACCGGACGCTCCTGTCAGATAATGAACTTAACTGAACTGCTGAACGAATCGCGCACTCTCTGTCACGCCGATGTCGTCAGCAAAAAAAGAGCCCTCGAACTGGCCAGCGATACTCTCGCTGGCCAGTCTGGTAATCCCCCCTCGGAAGAGATCTTTGCCGGTCTGTTGAACCGGGAACGCCTTGGCAGTACCGGTATCGGTGATGGCGTTGCGATCCCCCATTGCCGGTTGCCCGCCTGCGAAAGCGCGGTGGCACTGGTGATGACACTGGCGACGCCGATAGACTTTGACGCTATCGACAACCAGCCCGTGGACCTGCTCTGCTTCCTGCTGGTGCCCGAAGACGGCGCAGAGGAGCATCTGCAGACACTGGCGGGACTGGCCGAGCTGTTCAGCCAGCGCGACGCCAGGGAAAAGCTGCGCGGCTGTGAGACCTCCGCCGAGCTTTACTCCACCTTCATAACGCAGATGGAGAAACTGGGGGCTTAATGAAGCTTGTCGTGATCAGCGGTCGCTCCGGCTCAGGCAAAAGCACAGCCTTGCAGGCGCTCGAAGACGTTGATTTCTACTGCATCGACAACCTGCCAGCCCGTCTTCTGCCTGACCTGATCGACCAGATGCTCGGCGACCCGGAACACCCGGGACGCCTGGCCGTCAGCATCGACGCCCGCAACCTGATCAGCAACCTGCACGCCTTCCCAGAGATTATCGGCGAACTGGCAAAACGGGATGATCTCAGCTGCGAAATACTCTACCTCGATGCCGCCGAGCCCACGCTGATCAAGCGATACAGCGCCACCCGGCGCAAACACCCGCTATCCACCAACCAGGCGGGTCTTCAGGAGGCGATAAGTTACGAGCGGGAGCTGCTAGAGCCGATCGCCAGCCTGGCCGATATTCGCGTCGACACCACCCGGCTGACCCTCTACGAGCTGCGCGACACCATCAAGCTGCGCATCGCCCAGAGAAGCGAGCAGAGCCTTTCGGTTCAGTTCGAATCCTTCGGTTTCAAACACGGCGTACCTCTGGATGTGGACTTCACCTTCGACGTGCGCATGTTGCCCAACCCGTACTGGATTCCGGAGCTGCGCCAGTTCACCGGGCGCGACCAGCCGGTTATCGAGTTCCTCGAAGAGTCGGCGGATGTCTATGCCATGGTCGACGATATTCGCGATTTCCTCGAGCGCTGGATCCCCTCCTTCCGGCAGAACAACCGCAGTTATATTACGATCGGTATCGGCTGTACCGGTGGCCAGCATCGTTCGGTCTACATCGCCGAGCACCTGGCTGGCCATTTCAGTGAACTTATGGATAATGTTCACGTCCGTCACCGCGAACTGACCTGATCGCCGCCCGTTACCAGGAACCCCGATGATCGAAAAACAGTTAAAAATCATTAACAAGCTCGGTCTGCACGCGCGGGCTGCTGCCAAGCTGATCAACACCACCGGGCACTTTTCCAGCGAGATCAAAATCGACAAAGACGGCCGGCAGGTGGACGGAAAAAGCATTATGGCCGTGATGATGCTCGCCGCTTCCAAGGGAACCGACCTGACTTTTCGGGTGGCCGGTGAAGATGAAGTGGAAGCGATGGCCGCCATTGAAACCCTGATCAACAACCGCTTCGACGAGCCCGAGTAGATCCACCTCCGCGCCGCTATACTTCTCCGTAAGCCTTCCACCCCACGAGCGCAGCGATCCACTCCGGCATGAGCATCCCAAACGAAAAGAAAAACACCCTCGAAGAACTGAGCAGCGCGTTGACCAGCGACGAGCTCAAGCGCATGCGCTTCATGCTCAACAAGGGATTGCGTCCGGTTGAAGCGGCCAAGCTGCTGGAAAAGACCCCGCCACGGGAAAGGCAGATCCTCTGGAACCTGATCAGCAAGGAAAACGAGGGTAAGGTTCTTCAGCACCTCGGTGACGATGTCCAGAGCGATATTCTCAGCCGCATGGATGCCAACGAACTGCTTACCGTCACCGAAGGTCTCGACTCCGACGATGTCGCCGACATGATGCAGCAGATGCCCGACCGGGTGATGAAAGAGCTGCTTCGCATCATGGACAAGCAGAACCGCAAGCGCGTCGAAAAACTGCTTTCCTACCCGGAGGATACCGCCGGCGGCCTGATGAACACCGATACGGTCACCATTCGTCCGGATATCACCGTCGAAACCGTACTGCGCTACCTGCGTCGTCACACCGAAGTGCCTCAATCCACCGACAGCCTGTTTGTGGTCAGCCGCAAGGACTCATTTATCGGCTCGCTGCCGCTGACCCGGCTGTTGACGTCCGACCCGCAGGTGATGGTTCGCGAAATCATGCTGACCGAGCTGGCGGGGATTCCCGCCGACCTGCCGGACCAGGAAGTTGCCCGCCTGTTCGAGGACGAGGACCTGGTATCTGCGCCGGTGATCGACGAAAACGGTAAACTGCTCGGCCGTATCACCATCGATGACGTGGTCGACGTCATCCGCGAGGATGCCGACCACTCGCTGATGAGCATGGCAGGCCTTGACGAGGACGAAGACACCTTCGCCCCGGTCATGCGTACCACCCGACGCCGGGCGGTCTGGCTGGGCATCAACCTGATCACCGCCTTTATCGCTTCGGCGGTGATCGGCCTGTTTGAGGACACCCTGGAACAGGTGGTCGCACTGGCGGTGCTGATGCCGATTGTCGCCTCCATGGGCGGCATCGCCGGCAGCCAGACCCTGACACTGGTGATCAGGGGACAAGCGCTGGGACATATAGAGCGCGGCAATATCGGCTGGCTGTTCAATCGCGAGCTGATTGCCGGCGCACTCAATGGTACCCTCTGGGCACTGGTGGTGGCCGGCGTGGCCATGGTCTGGTTTGGCGACACCACCGTCGGCCTGGTGATCGCACTGGCGATAGTGATCAACCTGCTTGCCGGGGCGATGGCCGGCACCCTGCTGCCGATGGCTCTCAAGTCGGCGGGTATAGACCCGGCCCTGGCCGGTAGCGTGCTGCTGACAACGATCACCGATGTGGTCGGTTTCTTTGCATTCCTGGGTCTGGCGACCCTGTTTTTTGGTTAGGTCAATGAGCGATTTCAAAGATAGCCAGGAATACCCTGGCGATGAAGAAGACTGGGGCCCCAGTCGCAGTCAGGTAAAACGGGACATGGAAGCTCTGCAGGAGCTGGGCCGGCAGATTACCGAGCTGAACCCGGAACAGCAGGCCCAGGTGCCGATGGGAGAACGCCTTGCCAGCGCGGTTGCCGAGATGCGCCGCATCAGCGCCAACGGCGCGAAGAAGCGCCAGCTGCAGTTTATCGGCAAGCTGATGCGCACCGAGGATGCCGACGCGATCCGTGAAGCGATTCAACGTTTCGACTCGGCAAGTGCGGCCCATAACCAGCACTTTCATGCCCTGGAAAAATGGCGCGACCAGCTGATCGACGGCGACAACGATGTGCTCCAGCGCTATATCGAAGAGCACCCCGCAGCGGATATCCAGCACCTGCGCCAACTGGTGCGCAACGCGAAGAAAGAGCGCCAGCAGAACAAACCGCCGGCCCAGGCACGCAAGCTGTTCCGCTACCTGCGTGAGATCAGCGAGGGTAACTGAGCTCTCAGCGGCTTATTCAGCAGCGGTCGCGACGGTGCTGCCACACCGGCATCTGCGACCGCAGTTTGTGTAGCGCCTTCAGGTCGATATCGGCCAGGGCCAGCCCCGCTCCCTGAACGTGTGACGCCATCACCTCGCCCCAGGGGTCCACAACCATAGAGTGCCCCCAGGTTTCCCGGGTACGCGAATGCCAGCCGCCCTGATCCGCTCCCAGGCAGTAGCACTGGGTTTCGATCGCCCGCGCCCGCAGCAGCACCTCCCAGTGAGCCTTTCCGGTCACGGCGGTAAAGGCCGAGGGCACCAGCAGCAGTTCCGCACCAAGCTCACGCAGGCGCTGATAATGCAGCGGGAAGCGCAGGTCGTAGCAGACACTCAGACCCAGCACACCCAGCGGCGAATCCACTACCAGCACCTCATCACCGGGCTCGAAACGATCCGATTCGCGGTAGCGCGACTGCGCATCCCCCACATCCACATCAAACAGGTGCCGCTTGTCGTAGCGGGCAACCACCTCGCCCTGGTCGTTGAACACCAGCATGCGACTGCGTACACGGCCATCGGGTACCCGGGAGCCATCGGGACGGTCCACCGCCGGCAGGCTGCCGGCAATAACCCAGAGACCCAGATGCCGGGCCTGTTCGGCGAGCCAGGATTCCAATACTCTGGACTCAAGCTCCGCCTCCGCCAGCGCCAGCACCGACACACTGTCGAAAAGGGCAAAATTTTCCGGCAACAGCGCCAGCCTGGCACCGGCATCCGCCGCCTGCTCCAGCAGCGCCTGCGCCTGCTTCAGATTGGCCTCCACGTCCACCGTGGAGACCATCTGTACCACTGCAACCCGACTCATCGGAATACCTCCTCCCGCTGCCTGGGTGGCGCCGTTTCAAGCTCCACCTGCGGGTCACTCCAGTCACCACTGAGGTGATACCTCAACGTCGTCACCTGCTCCAGTTTGTCACCGATCAGACGATCGATAAGAAACACCGCGCCAGCCACCTGTGGCGCACCGAGCAGAACAGCCGCGAACGGCACATTGCTGGTTAACGGCAGCACCACCTCGATATCCTTATCCACCGTCTCCCGGTTGAAATCGATACGGCCACTGGCTTTCAGGTTAGCCGAGGGGCCCTCCATCAGCAGCGGCGCCTCGCTGCTGGCGACGCCGTTATCAAAACGATAGTCCGCTGCCAGACGGTCAAAGGCCACGCCTTTTTCAAACAGATCGCTGAAATCCAGACGTAAGCGCCGCCCCAGGGTATTGAAATTAAGGATACCGAACACGCGCAACAGGTTGGCGCTGTTACCGGATTCGATCAAATGGCCGTCCTTGAGAAGTAGCTGAGCCGAGCCATCCAGAGTATCACTGTTGATCTCCCAGGGTGATCCGGTCCACTCCAGCTGCAGATCGGCATTCAGCAACTGACTGTCGAGTGTTTTCGCCATGCCCCAGAGCTCTAGCTGCTCGCCTATGTCCTGCCCCTCAATTTTCAGGGTCATGCCGGTCCTGTCTTCGTCCTGGCGCAACCAGCTCATCTCGCCGCGCACACTCACCTGGCTCATCTGGCCTCGAATATCACGCAACCTGACGCTGTTGACGTCCGGTCGCAGCTGAGCGCTCCAGCGTCCAAGGGGACGTTCCTTGTAGATCAGATCAAGCACCGACAGATCAATCGCCGGCAGGTCATCAAAATTGAGCGCCGCGCCCGAGGCAGGCTTTGCCGGCGTTTCGGCCCCAGGCGCTTGGGCGACGATCTCAAGCCGCTGCAGGGCCACTTCCATCGGGGTATCGTCATCCGGCAGAATCACCTGTCCCTGCAGCGTTGGCCCGGACAACTGCAGCAGCCAGCCCAGATCAGCCGGTGAAAGACTGGCCGATACATTGTCGATCTCCAGGGCTCCAATCCCAAAGCGGTCAACCTGAAGCGCCACCTGCTTCAGAGCCCCGGCCCCGCTGCCGGCACCGCCCTGCGGCCCCTCAGCCTCTGGCGGGGCGATACTTTCCAGGCGATCCAGCAGGTCACTGATGTCACTGAGCTCAAGCCGCTCCATCACAGCTTCGACATAGAGACCGGGGGTGGAGCGAAGCTCAGGGGTACCCGCCCCCACAGACAGGGTTCCCGTCACAGGACCCGGCGAGAGGTCAAAAATACCCTTGAGCAGCCCAGCGTAGTCGAAGCTTAATTGCGCACTGCCCAGCGGCACCTGAATACCCAGGGAGCGTTGCGCATCTGACGCAAGTCCAAACCCGGCCGGCAGATCCACAGCCACCCCCTGCAACGTCGAGGTGAGCTCAAACCGGCTGCCGCACTGGACCTTGCCGTTACAGAGGATAAGCCAGGCATCATAGGCCAGATCACCGCTGACCAGCCGCAGGGGCGCTACACCACTCCACTCCCTGACCTTCGCTACGGGGGACGAGCCGGAGAGTTTGACGCTGGTGACACCGTCCCGGGTTTCGATCCGCCCGCTCAGGGGTTCGCCAAACAGGCTCCCCTCCAGTGCATCACTGCTAAGCCCCTCTTCGGTAGAAAACCTGACATTGCCATTCAGATTCTCCAGCTGAAGGTTCAACGACTCCGATACCAGTGAGCCACCGGCTAACCGCGACCTGACATCCACCTGCGCCTCGGCCTTGCCCCCCTCCCTGTGTATAACCGGCACTGCCAGCACCAGAGAGGTACTCAGCTCGCCACCCAGGCGCCAGTCGGCCATGCCATCGCCGATCACCTCACGCAGGGGATCAAGCGCCAGCACCTGGTTCAGGTCATCGGCCGGCCCCTGCAGCTGGAAAGCCAGTTGCAGCTGATCCTGGTGCAGCGGCTTGTAGGCCCAGCCCGAATCAACACGGGTGTTCATCAGGGTGCCTGAGCGCACATCGGCCCGCAGGTCACCGTTACGTAGATAGAGAAACAGATCAGCGTCGCTGACTTTCGGCCAGCTGGCATCGTAATTGAGTGTTGCCTGGCCGATATCGAAAAACAGCTGCACGCTGGGGTGACTGGACTGCTCCAGCCTGCGCGTGCCGCCATGCAGCACAAGCCCGGCCTGACGCACATCGCCCGCTTCTATTGCACTGCCAAGCCAGGCGTGCAGCCCCTGCCCCACCTCTTTGGCCGGGGTAAACCGCTGTGCCTGAGTTCCATCGGAGTCGCGCATGCCGATCATCAGTGTCAGTTCGGTCTGCTGCTCCCGACTGTAGGGAATATGGATACTGAACCGCCCTTCTGCACTGACACTGTCATCACTCAAGTGCAGCAGTTCACTGCTGATCAGCGCGGCATCCGGCGTCAGCGACCAGGCGATAACACCGCCGGCACTGTCGAAACGCCAGCCCTCGTCGTACAGCCTGGGAAAATGCAGGCCGAACTGCTCGGATTGCAGGTGCAGTCGGCCGCCGCTCAGATCCGCCTCGACAAGGCCTGAAGCCCCCGCAATAGCGGGCGCACCATAATAGGCCTCAACACTGAGATCCCGGGCATCGGCCCTGGCTTTGAACGCCTTGAGTGGGACGCCACTCTCCCAGTCGAGGACAATATTGGCCAGGGTGCCGGCGGGGGACAGGGCGGATAACGCTTGTGCCGCCTTTTCCGGCAGCCAGGGCTGCGCCAGGAACCAGGCATTCAGATGCTCCAGCGTCAACTGAGGTAGCGCCAGGCGCCGCAGCACCGGCTTGCCCTCGACCATCTGTGCATTCAGGACCAGCTGCGGCAGATCCAGTGCCTGTTCCCGGGAGTTCAGGTGAATCCGGTTAAGCTGCAGCTGGTAACCTTCTGCCTGCTTGAACAGCGCAAAATCCAGAGTGCTGTTACTCAGCTCAACCTGTGCCGACTCCTCACCATAGAGCAGACGACCCAGCGCGGCTCTACCCTGCAACCACTGCAACTGACCTTTGCCCCAGCGCCCCCAGAACTCGGTGCCGGCACGCAGCTGCTTCAGGGGCAGATTCACATCCACCAGGGTCAGCAGTTCGGGCCCCAGTGAATCGAGCTTGAGATAGAAGGGGTAATCCCCCTGCAGCGGATCTTCGGGCGTGCCCTGAAACTGCACCGCGAAGTGCAGCTGGGAGTCCTCACCCAGCCCCTTGACCCGCAACTGGCCGCTCAACTGATGCTCATCGCCGGCGTTTTCCAACAGCGCATCAACCGCCTCAAGGCGCCGCGAGGTGCCCTGTTCCGGCTGTAAACGGAGATTGGCCTGGCGAATGCCGACCTGTGGCTGGCTAAGCAGCAGATTAAGCAGCCGGCTCCAGCCCTGCTCGCTGAGACCGCTGCTGCTCTGGCCGATTCCGGGACGGTGCAGCCAGTGGCCGTCACGTTGACTCCAGATGCCGCTCGGGGCGACCACATCCAACTGTTTGAAAATCGGTTGCAGGCGCAGCAGCGAGCGCCAGGGGTCGAGTTTTACGTCGATACGGGCGATGCTGAGCCGCACCTCGGGGCCGCTCTCACCGGCATTTTTCACCCGGATCTGGTGCAGAGTCGCAGTGGGAAAGTAGCCATCCCACTGAGCCTCCAGCGAGTCGATGCTCAAGCCGATACCGAGCCGCTCGCCCACATAAGCGGCGATCTCCTCAGGGTAATCGCCCACCTTGGGCAGCGCCATGCGCAGGCCGATCAGCACCAGCCCTAACAGCATGGCCAGCATCAAACTCCACCAGAGCAGGTGTTTGACCGAAGCCTTGAGCATGGCTCACCCGCCCTTAGCGCAGCACAACGTCGAAATGTTCGGGGTTATACATCGGCTCGATCTGGAAGCGAATGGTTTTACCGATAAACACCTCAAGCTCCGCCACGTGATCCGATGCATCGTCGACCAGGTAATCCACCACGCGCTGGTTCGCCAGGACCAGGTATGAATCGGTATCGTAGGCACGGTGTTGGCGCAGGATTTCGCGGAAGATCTCGTAGCAGACTGTTTCCGGCGTACGGATAGAGCCGCGTCCCTCGCACTGCTGACAGGGCTCACAGAGCACCTGCTCCAGGCTCTCGCGGGTACGTTTGCGGGTCATCTCCACCAGGCCAAGCTCGGACACACCGGTCACCTTGCACTTGGCATAATCCTTTTCCAGTACACGTTCGAGCGTACGCAGCACCTGACGCTGATGATCCACATCCTCCATATCGATGAAATCGATGATGATGATGCCGCCCAGGTTCCTCAGGCGCAGCTGACGACCGATGGCGGTGGCCGCCTCCAGGTTGGTTTTGAAGATCGTCTCTTCCAGGTTACGGTGACCGACGAACGCACCGGTATTCACGTCCACCGTGGTCATTGCCTCGGTCTGGTCGAAAATCAGGTAGCCGCCCGATTTCAGCTCCACCTTGCGACCCAGGGCTTTCTGCACCTCTTCCTCGACATTAAACAGGTCGAATATAGGCCGCTCACCTGGGTAATACTCCAGCTTGTCCTCGATCTCCGGCACCAGAGAGCGGGAAAACTCGATCGCCTTCTGGAAGGTCTCGCGGGAATCGATGCGGATACGCTCAACGCCGGCATGGGCCATATCCCGCAGTGCCCGCATATTCAGCGGCAGATCTTCATACACCGCGGCTGGCGCCTTCACCTGCTCGATACGCTCCTGAATGCTGCTCCAGAGGCGGCGCAAGAACTGAATATCCGATGCCAGTTCGGCGCTGCTGACCCGCTCGGCAACGGTACGCAGGATAAAGCCACACTCGCTTTCGCCCTCCTCCTCGTTCTCGGTGAGCTGCTGAATCAGACCGCGCAGGCGCTCACGCTCTTCGGCATCTTCAATCCGCTGGGACACGCCGATATGGGTATTACCCGGCATCAGCACCAGGTAACGCGACGGGATCGACAGATGGGTGGTCAGACGTGCGCCCTTGGTGCCGATCGGGTCCTTGGTGACCTGTACCAGCAGTGACTGCCCTTCGCGTAATACTTGGGAGATGGACAGGCTGGAACGGGTTTCTCCGGTCTGACTGCTGTCGACCACCTCGTCCACGTGGATAAATGCCGCGCGCTCCAGGCCAATATCGACAAAGGCCGCCTGCATGCCGGGCAGCACACGCACCACCTTGCCCTTGTAGATATTGCCCACGATGCCACGCCGCTTGACGCGCTCGATGTAGATCTCCTGCGGCATGCCGTTCTCAATGACCGCAACCCGCGTTTCCATCGGCGTAAAGTTGATTAGTATCTCTTCACCCATGCCGCTTCCCTTAGCCATCAGGCACTGCTAGCCGGCACTGTCTGCCAGACCTTGATATTGAATTCTTTTAGTATGGTCGCGGTTTGCGCCAATGGCAGACCCACCACGGCCGAATAGCTGCCGCTGATAGATTCCACAAACACGGCACCGAGCCCCTGAATACCATAACTACCCGCCTTATCCACAGGCTCACCGCTGGCCCAGTACTGCCGTGCACAGTGCTCATCGAAGTCGATAAAGCTCACTTCTGTTATCACCGTTTCGACACGGCAGTGATCGCCGTTCGCAACAGCGACGCCGGTCATCACCTGGTGACGCCTGCCGGACAGTCGCAGCAGCGTCCTTACAGCATCTTCCTCATCCGCCGGTTTGCCAAGGATTTCGCCATCGAGAATAACCGCCGTATCCGACCCAAGTGCCGGCCAGTCTGCGCCGCCGGCCTCAAATCCCCGCTGCGCCTTTTCCAGTGCCAGACGCTCAACGTACGCCCGGGGCGACTCGTTTAACCTGGGGGTTTCATCGATATCGACAGGCTGCACCCGGTGAGGCACACCGATCTGATCCAGTAATTCGCGGCGACGGGGTGAGGCTGAAGCAAGTACAAGTTGAGCCATCGTCGCTCCCGAATCAGGCTATGTGGAAAACGCGGCGGATATTGCGCAGCAGCAGGAACAGCCAGGGCCAGACCAGAGCGCTGACCGCTGCCGGCAACAGGAAGAACAGGGACTCGCTGGTGGTACCGGTAATGCCCTGCATCCAGTGGAAGAGTAACTGATTGATTCCCACCAACACCAGGATCAGGCCTGACTGCTGCCAGAGCGGAAACATCCGCATCCGCTTGTAGAGAACCAGAACGAGGAAGGCGATGATCGTCATCGACAGGGCGTTAAGACCCAGCACCGAGCCGCGCACCAGATCCATCACCAGACCGAGCAGGAAGGCACTGCTGACCCCTATGCGGTGGGGCAGCGCCATGGTCCAGTAGATCAGCACCAACACCACCCAGGCGGGACGTGCCCAGATCAGCATATCGGGCATCGGGATCTGACTCAGTACCAGACCGATAATAAAGGTACCGAAGATGATCAGCCCGCCGCCGGCGCGCTCTTCACTCACCGGCAACCTCCGGCGGTATCGCCACCGGTTCGGGTTTTCCGCCTACCAGCAGCAGGTGGCGGCTCTTGTCCAGGCGTGCGGCCGGTTTGGCGCGAACCTGCACAAACTGGAGACCAGGATCGCGTATCACCTCGGTCACCACTGCCACCGGATATCCCCGTGGAAAGCGATCGCCAAGCCCCGATGTCACCAGCAGGTCGCCCTCACGCACATCGGCGGTATCGGCCACATGCTCCAGTTCAAGCTCGCCCAGCACGCCCTTGCCGAGGGCGATGGCACGGAAACCGTTGCGGTTGACCTCCACCGGGATCGCTGCACGGGCATCGGTGATCAGCATGACCCGGGCGGTGTAGTGGGAGAGCGATACCACCTGCCCCATGATGCCACCGGCATCGAGTACCGGCTGCCCCTGGTAGACATCGTCCTCGGAGCCACGGTTGATGATCACCTCGTGCTGGAACGGATCCGGGTTGACGCCGATAAGCTCCACCAGACGGATCGGCTCATCGACCCGCTGACTGGCGCTCAAGAGTTCACGCAAACGGATATTTTCGGCGATCAGGGAGGCGTTTTGCTGCACCTTGCGCTCAAGCTGCAGGGCTTCCGAACGCAGGCGTTCGTTATCGCTGAGCAGGGTCGCGCGAGATACCACCACACTGGAGAGGTTGTCGGCGGCGCGGGAGGGCAGATCAACCAGCCACTGCAGAGGTGTGACGACCAGCGACATCCAGGCACGCCCCTCACGCATCTTCGACCAGTTCAGGTCGGCGACGATCAGCAGCACAGCCATCAGTATCAGAACGACAAAGAGGGCACGCGGTGCCCCCCCTCTAAAAATAGTCTTGATAACAGACCTCCGGTTTTGACTCTGTGCCACCGGCCTCGACGGTGACAAGTCGAAAACAGGTCACATCGTTATTATTCGTAGGTCAGCAGCTCGAAGGAGTGCTTGTCCAGCATCTCCAGCGCCTTACCACCACCCCGCGCTACGCAGGTCAGCGGATCTTCGGCAACAACCACCGGCAGTCCGGTTTCTTCGCTGATCAGACGGTCGATGTTGCGCAGCAGCGCACCACCACCGGTCAGCACGATACCGTGCTCGGCGATATCAGCCGCCAGCTCCGGCGGGCACTGCTCCAGTGCGCTCTTGACCGCCTGAACGATGGAGGACAGGGGCTCCTGCAGCGCTTCCAGGATCTCGTTGGAGTTCAGCGTGAAGCTGCGCGGGATACCTTCGGCGAGGTTGCGACCGCGCACGTCGATCTCGAACACTTCCGCCGTCGGGTAAGCGGTGCCTACCTCCTGCTTGATCCGCTCAGCGGTGGCCTCACCGATCAGGCTGCCGTAGTTACGACGCACGTAGGTGACAATCGCTTCATCGAAGCGGTCACCGCCTACACGTACAGACTCCGCATAAACGATACCGTTCAGAGAAATCACGGCGATTTCGGTGGTACCGCCACCGATATCCACAACCATGGAACCGCTGGCTTCATCCACCGGCATGCCGGCGCCGATCGCTGCTGCCATCGGCTCTTCGATCAGGTAGACCTCGCGGGCACCGGCACCGATGGCCGATTCCTTGATCGCGCGACGCTCAACCTGGGTGGATTTGCAGGGAACGCAGACCAGCACGCGCGGGCTCGGTGTCAGGAAAGAGTTGTCGTGCACCTTGCTGATGAAATACTGCAGCATCTTTTCGGTGACGTGAAAGTCGGCGATGACGCCATCTTTCATCGGCCGGATGGCGGTGATGTTACCCGGGGTACGGCCGAGCATACGCTTGGCGTCTGCACCGACGGCCGCAACCGATTTCTGGTTGCCGTTGACACGAATCGCAACCACCGAGGGCTCGTTAAGGACGATATCCTGATCACGTACGTATATAAGGGTGTTAGCGGTGCCCAGGTCGATGGACAGGTCACTGGAGAAAAGACCACGGATTTTCTTGAACATGAGAAGCGGATACCCTGAGGTTTGCCATCTGGCCGCCACGGGATGCAAACGGGCCGGGCGACATTACTGGCCAGAAGTCCTGAAAGGCGATAACTCTAACAATGGCGGGGATTTTGGGCAAGGAACAAATGTGGTAACTTACTGCGCTTCGAATTCCTATCCCGAACGTTTAGACAGCGAGAAGCGGACTTATGTCTCTGGACCGATCCGACGTGGAACGTATCGCCCATCTGGCACGCCTCCAGATCGATGAAAGCGATATCCCCGCCTACACCGAAAACCTCTCCAATATCCTTAATCTGATCGACCAGATGCAGCAGACGGACACCACCGGTGTCGCCCCTCTGGCCAACCCGCTCGACGCGGTACAGCGCCTGCGCGCCGATGAGGTTACCGAGCCCAACCAGCGTGAACAGCTGCAGGCGGCGGCTCCTGCCGTCGAAGACGGACTGTTCCTGGTCCCGAAAGTGATCGAGTAATCCGGCTTCAGTTTTCAAGGAATAGCGAACCATGTTTGATAAGACACTGGCCGAACTGGCAGCCGGCCTGCGCAACGGCGATTTCACCAGCACCGAGCTGACCCAGGCCTGGCTTGAGCGCATCAAGGCCGAAGACAGCAAATACAACAGCTACATCACCGTGACCGAAGAGGAAGCGCTGGCGCAGGCGAAAGCCGCCGACGAAGCCTTCGCCGCCGGTACCGCGGGCCCGTTCACCGGCCTGCCGATCGCCCATAAGGATCTGTTCTGCACCCAGGGCGTGCGCACCAGCTGCGCATCGAAGATGCTGGATAACTTTATCTCCCCCTACGACGGCACCATGGTGGCCAAATTCAAGCAGGCCGGCGCGGTCATGCTGGGCAAGACCAACATGGACGAGTTCGCCATGGGCGGCTCCAACGAGTCCAGCTACTACGGCCCGGCCCGCAACCCCTGGGATACCGACCGTGTACCGGGCGGCTCCTCCGGCGGTTCAGGTGCTGCTGTGGCAGCACACCTGGCCCCTGCAGCCACCGGCTCCGACACCGGCGGCTCCATCCGCCAGCCCGCGGCTCTTTGCGGCATCACCGGCCTGAAGCCGACCTACGGCCGCGTCTCCCGCTACGGCATGGTCGCCTTTGCATCCTCTCTCGACCAGATCGGCCCGATGGCGCACACCGCCGAAGACTGCGCCATGATGCTCAACGTGATGGCCGGTTTCGATCCGATGGATTCCACCAGCGTGGACCGCGAAGTGCCGGATTACACCGCCACGCTGAACGAACCGCTGGCCGGCCTGAAGATCGGTCTGCCGAAAGAGTACTTCACCGATACGCTCGACCCGCAGGTGGCCGAGCAGGTACGTAACGCCGTGGCCGAGTTCGAAAAGATGGGTGCCACGGTCAAAGAGGTCAGCCTGCCGCGTACCGAGCTGTCGATCCCGGCTTACTACATCATCGCGCCGGCCGAAGCCTCCTCCAACCTGTCCCGCTTTGACGGCGTGCGCTACGGCTACCGCTGCGAAGACCCGAAAGACCTGGAAGACATGTACAAGCGCAGCCGTGGCGAAGGCTTCGGCGACGAGGTCAAGCGCCGCATCATGGTCGGCACCTACGCCCTCTGCGCCGGCTACTACGACGCCTACTACAACAAGGCGCAGCAGATCCGCCGCCTGATCCAGCAGGATTTTGCCAAGGTACTGGAAGAGGTTGATGTCATCATGGCGCCGACTACCCCGCACCCGGCGTTCAAGATCGGCGAAAAGAGCAACGACCCGGTCAGCATGTACATGGAAGATATCTACACCCTGTCGCTGAACCTGGCCGGCCTGCCGGGCATGTCCGTGCCCTGTGGACAGGTTGAGGGGCTGCCCGTCGGCCTGCAGATCATCGGCGACCACTTTGCCGAAGCGAAGCTGCTTAACGTGGCACACCAGTACCAGCAGGCAACTGACTGGCATAAACAGGCACCGGCTGGCATCTGAGAGGTTTGACTACGATGGAATGGGAAGTTGTTATCGGGCTGGAGATTCACGTCCAGCTCTCCACTACGACCAAGATTTTCTCCGGCGCCAGCACCGCTTTTGGCGCGGAGCCGAACACCCAGGCCTGCGCCGTTGACCTGGCGCTGCCGGGCACCCTGCCGGTGTTCAACGAAAACGCCCTGCGCATGGCCGTGATGTTCGGCCTGGCAGTGAACGCAGAGATCGGCAAACGCTCCGTGTTTGAGCGCAAGAACTACTTCTACCCGGATCTGCCCAAGGGCTACCAGACCACCCAGCTGGCCGAGCCGATCGTCGGCCCCGGCTTTGTGGATATCGAGACCGACGAGGGCGTGCAGCGCCGCGTACGCCTGCATCACGCCCACCTGGAAGAGGATGCGGGCAAGTCCCTGCATGAAGATTTCCACGGCATGTCCGGTATCGACCTGAACCGTGCCGGCACCCCGCTGGTGGAGATCGTCTCCGAGCCGGATATGCGCTCCTCCAAGGAAGCCGCCGCCTACGCCCGCAAGATCCACGCGATCGTCACCACCCTGGGCATCTGCGACGGCAACATGGCCGAAGGCTCCATGCGCTGCGACTGCAACGTCTCCGTGCGCCCGAAAGGTCAGGAAGAGTACGGTACCCGCACCGAGCTGAAGAACATCAACTCGTTCCGCTTTATCGAGCGCGCCATCGACACCGAAGTGGCGCGTCAGATCGACCTGATCGAGGATGGCGGCACGGTGGTACAGGAAACCCGCCTGTACGATCCGGACAAAAACCAGACCCGCAGCATGCGCTCGAAAGAGGATGCCAACGACTACCGTTACTTCCCCTGCCCAGACCTGCTGCCGGTGGTGATCGACGACAGCTACATCGACGCGATCCGCGAAACCCTGCCGGAGCTGCCGGACGCTCGCCGTGAGCGTTTTATCAGCGAGTACAAACTCTCCGACTACGACGCCGGCGTACTCTCCGGTTACAGCGCCCAGGCGGACTACTACGAAGCGGTAGTCAGTGCCTGCGGCGATACCAAGCTGGCGGCGAACTGGGTCATGGGCGAACTCGCCAAGTATCTGAACCAGAACGATACCGATATCAAGCAAAGCCCGGTATCGGCGGATCAGCTCGGCGGCCTGCTGGTACGCATCAAGGACAACACCATCTCCGGCAATATCGCCAAGAAGGTGTTCGAGCTGATGTGGAGCAAAGGCGGCAGCGCGGACGAGATCATCGAAGCGGAAGGCCTGAAGCAGGTTACCGACACCGGCGCGATCGAAAAGATCGTCGACGATGTGATCGCCAATGCCACCAAGCAGGTTGAGCAGTACAAGGCTGCCGAGCCCGAGAAGCGCGGCAAGATGCTTGGCTTCTTTATGGGCCAGGTGATGAAGGCCACCGGCGGCAAGGCCAACCCTGGCGCCGTCACCGGTATCCTGAAGCAGAAGCTCGACGCGCTCTGCGACTGACCCAGCTGATGGAGAAGCCCGCAGCGGGCTTCTCCATCTTCTCGTTTCACCTCAACAAACAGCGACGCCAACGCTGTGCACTTTGCGACAACCGCCCACCCCGTTCTCACCCCTGAAAACCTAACCCTCTGTTTTGCAAGCCCCGCAATCCAGACGCCCTGCTGGCACCGGTTTTGCTGCCTGTCATACAGATGAGCCTGAAACGACAACCCCAACACCAGGCACGTCATGTTGAGAAAAAAGCGGTTGAAATTTAATTAATACGAACTATTATCATTACCAATACTATTTGAACACCCATACTCTATAGTTTGAGCAAAAGGGGGCGCCATGTACGTGTGCATCTGCAACAACATCACCGAACGCGAGGTTCAACAGGCGATAGACGACGGCGCCAGCAGCGTGCGTGATCTTAACCGCTCGCTGAGCGTCGGCAGTGAGTGCGGCAAATGCACCTGTACCGCCCGCCAGATACTCAAGCGCGAGCAGGCCGAACGTGCCCTGGCTCTCGCGGTGCCTGCCTGACAGCAGGCATCCGCCCCTCCTCCGGGCCGCAAACGCCATTCCCCTAAGCTATACTCCTGTGACAGGGCTACTCACCCGCCCAGCCGCCGTTAAACGTTTGCAACGACGCAAAAGGAGTTCTTAATGCAAGGTGATAAAGCGCTGGTTCGCCGACTGAACAAAGTGCTCACAATCGAACTGACCTCAATCAACCAGTACTTTCTCCATGCCCGGATGTACAAGAACTGGGGATTGGAAAAGCTCAATCACGCGGCCTACAAAAAATCGATCCTGGATATGAAACAGGCAGATGAGCTGATCGAGCGCATCCTGTTTCTGGAAGGGCTGCCCAACCTGCAACAACTCGAACGACTACGTATCGGCGAACACTGCGCCGAGATGATGCAGTGCGACCTGGACCTGGAAATGGACCAGCTGACGCTTCTGCGCGAAGTCATCGCCGAGTGCGAGGCTGCCGGAGATTATGTCAGCCGCCACCTGCTGGTGGAGATCCTGGAGAGCGAAGAGGCGTACGTCGACTGGATCGAAGCTCAGCAGCACCTGATCCGGGAGACCGGCATCGAGAACTATCTGCAGTCCGCCATCGAGAAGGAATAAGTGATGCAAGGTAAAAAGAAAGTCATCAACGCCCTGAACAAACTGCTGGCCGGCGAGCTGGCCGCCATGGACCAGTACTTCATCCACTCGGAAATGTATGACGACTGGGGGCTGACCAAACTTTACGAGCGTATCTCTCACGAATTCGATGACGAAAAAGGCCATGCCAAGGCGATCATCGCCCGCATCCTCTTTCTTGAGGGAACCCCCGACCTGGTCACCCGCGAGCCGATCCACGTGGGCAAGGACGTGCCCGAAATGCTGCGCAACGACCTGAACACCGAATACACCGTGGCGAAAAACCTAAAAGAGGTGATTCAGCTCTGTGAAGAGGAACAGGATTACCAGACCCGCGAGATGCTGCGCCAGCAGCTGGAAGACACCGAGGAAGATCACGCCTATTGGCTGGAGAAACAGCTTGGCCTGATCGACAGGGTTGGCCTGAAGAACTACCAGCAGTCACAGATGTAAACTGGCCCGCACCTTCAGAAAAGGCAGATCTTCAGGTCTGCCTTTTTTGTTACCGGCAGCCAGCAACAGAAAGAGATCTCGAACGCAGGGCTTACAGGCTGATCCGCAGGCAAAAAAAACCCGCCAGGGCGGCGGGTGAATGTGTGTGATAAAGCCGATGTCTGTCCACATACCAGAACAGAGCAATCCAGTCTCGGGGGAGAGACTGCATGAGCAATATCGAGTATAGTCCTTATCAAACTATATAAAATTCGAATTTAATCTCACCTCTCTTCGAAATTTTCGAATGCGCATTCATAACCTTAACTTTCGCCACCTGCGCTATTTCATGGTCGTCGCCCAGGAGGGCACCATCGCCCGGGCCAGCAAACGCCTGAACCTGACGCCGCAGACCATCTCGGGGCAGCTGAAAGTGCTCGAAGAGATGCTGGAAATAGAGCTGTTTGAGCGCCATGGCCGACGCCTTGACCTGACCGACGCCGGTCGTCAGGCACTGGAGTATGCCGAAGAGATCTTCAGCCTCGGTGAGGCGATGCAGCTGCAGCTGCATGATGCGGGCAACCAGCGGATCAACTGCGCCGTCGGTATCGCCGATGTGGTTCCCAAAAGCATCGCCTACAAACTGCTGGCACCGGCTCTGGAACTGGAGGAGCCGGTTCACCTGGAGTGTCGGGAAGGATCAATGGAAGCGCTGCTGGGTGATCTGATCGCCAACCGGGTCGATCTGATTCTGGCCGACCGTCCCATCGACGCCAGCACCCATGTGCGCGCCTACAACCATCTGTTGGGTGAAACCGGCATCAGCATGTTCGCAAGCCCGGCCCTGGCCGCACACTACCGGGAAGAGTTTCCCGCCCGGCTCAATGATGCACCACTGCTGCTGCCCACCGACGACAGCGTCGCCGGCGCCAACATCATGAAGTGGTTCCGCGCCCGGCACCTCGAGCCATCCGTGCGTGTGCAGTGTGCCGACTCGGCGCTGATCGACATCTTCGGTCAGGCCGGCACCGGCCTGTTCTGCGGCCCTTCCGTACTGGAAAGCGAGCTGCAGCGCCAGCACAGCGTTGAGGTCATCGGTCGACTGGAGGGATTGCGGGAGCGCTATTACGCTATCTCGCTGGAGCGGCAGATCCGCCATCCCGGTGTGCAGGCGATTACACACCGGGCCCGCGAACTGCTTTCCGAAACCGGGTCAGAGAACTAATTCGGCCAGTGAGTCGATAACCCGATCCGCGCCCGCACTTTCGATGGGCGCCCCCTTGTTGTAGCCGTAGCTGACGCAGATGACCGGACAGCCGGCGCCGCGGGCGGCGGCCACATCAACCGATGAATCACCGATCATCAACGCCTTATCCGCCGCAGCCTGCAGACGATCGCAGGCATACAACAGCGGCGCCGCCGAGGGCTTCTTCTCAGCCAGGGTATCGCCGGCCACGACGACAGAGAAGTAGGCCGCAAGACCAAGCTGCTCCAGCAACGGCCCGGTGAAGCTGCCGGGCTTATTGGTGACCACGGCCATCGGCACACCCTGGTGACGGTAGTGTTCCAGCAGCTCCGCCACGCCGGGATAGACCTGACTGGTACGGCCATTAGCCTGGGCATAGGCACCGAAGAACAGCTCTCTCGCCACCGGGAAGAGCTCTTCGTTTTCCTCATCGAGCTGCACCTCAACGCTTCCGCTCAGCGCCCGTTTAACGAGCGTATCGGCGCCATTACCCACCCACTGACGCACAGCGTCGATGCCCGCCGGAGCACGCCCCAGCGCCTCCAGCATCTGATCCACCGCCCGCGCCAGATCCGGCACGCTGTCCACCAGGGTGCCATCAAGGTCGAACAGGACAGCAGCCGGCGCGCTCACAGCATCAGCAGCCATCACTTAGCCTGAGCCAGCTCGGCGCGCATGCTGTCGATCGTCGCGCGGTAGTCATCGGTGTTGAAAATAGCCGAGCCGGCGACGAAGGTATCCGCCCCCGCAGCAGCAATTTCACGGATATTACCCACACCCACACCGCCATCGACCTCCAGGCGGATCGGCAGACCGCTGGCGTCGATGCGCTCACGCACCTGGCGCAGCTTCTCGAGCGTGGACGGAATAAATTTCTGCCCGCCAAAGCCGGGGTTTACCGACATCAACAGGATCATGTCGACCTTGTCCATGACATGATCGAGGTAGTGCAGCGGCGTGGCCGGGTTGAACACCAGCCCGGACTTGCAGCCACCGTCACGAATCATCTGCAGCGAACGATCGATATGATCGGATGCTTCCGGGTGGAAGGTGATATAGGTTGCACCGGCGTCGATAAAATCGCCGATCATCCGATCCACCGGCTTGACCATCAGGTGTACATCGATCGGCGCCTGGATACCGTGTTTACGCAGCGCCTTGCACACCATCGGGCCGATGGTCAGGTTGGGAACGTAGTGGTTGTCCATCACGTCAAAATGGACGATATCGGCACCGGCAGCCAATACCGCTTCAACCTCTTCACCCAAACGGGCAAAGTCGGCGGAAAGAATCGAGGGAGCAATCTTGTAATCTGTCATCGGGCAATCTACCGCTGTGCTTGGTTGGGTGGAGCGCTATTGTACAAAAGCCGGCGCAGGGTTTCAGCCTTGCCCGCAGCGACGCTGCCGCCGATAATCGGACCATGAACTCGCTGATTAACAAGACACTTATTACGCTCCTGCTCCTGTGCCCTGTTCAGGCCCGGGCAGCCGAGGAAGCAGAGAACACAGCTTCCGCTGCTGCACCGGGTATGGATATGGCCAAGCTGTATGAGGTAGAGCGCAGCAGTGCCGGTAACCTGCCGCTGGATTCACAGCTTAGAAAACTGCTGCCCGCCGATACCGTGGTTTTGACCATGGAGGTGGGCGAGCAGCGTTTTCATGCCCTGCGCCAGGAGGCCAATCGCGAGGACGCGGTCGGCGGGCTGCTGCTGGTGCCGGACCCGGCCATAGGACCTGCCTGGGTAAACCAGGTTGAAGCCCTGCGCTTTGACCTGGCACAGAAGGGCTGGCTGACCCTGGCTCTGGAGCCACCAGCCAGCGAACGCCCATCCCTGCCGGAACGTACCCTGCCGGTGATGCAGCCGATAAACGCCGGATCAGCCGGCGCATCGGGGGCAGTCCCATCGGACAGCGCGCAGCCGACGCCCGCTGCCGATACCGCACAGGAAACAAATGCCGAGCCGCCCGCCCCGTTCGCTGAGCGCTTTAGCGAGCGCATGGACCTGGTACTGGAGCAGCTGCGCAGCGAACCGTTGGAGCCCCTGGTTGTGATCAGTTTCGGGCGTGCCACGCCCTGGACCATCGACTATCTGCTTAGCCATCCCGAGCTCGACCTGGCTCTGGTGATGATCGATCCGCTGCCGGACAGCGCGCCTGACGCCCCCGTGCTGACGACACTCCTGGAATCGCTGGGTGACATGCGCATCGTCGATATCTACCACGCGCCCCTGCCCGGTTATCCCCGGGCTGCCCCCGATGCGCGTATCCGCAAGGACCTGGCGCGACGGGAAGGCTTAGCCAACTATCTGCAGTCGCCGGTGTCAGGCTCCTTTACCGGCTGGAATGACGAGATGCCCTGGCTGACCGCCAAGGTGCGTGGGCTGATTAAAGCGGGCATCCTCGCCCCTATCGCCGAGGAACAGGAAGAGGCGGCGGCCGCAGCGCCCGCGCCAGGGCAGAATCAGCCGGGCGCCAGGCCGATTAACTGATCCCGCCTGCGTGGCTGCGACCGATGCCAGGGCTTAACGCATGCCACGGGATTTGCGGATCTGGTCGTAGGCCGCCTGGATCTCCTGGGCCTGTTCTTTGGCCAGCTGCATCATCTCTTCCGGTAACCCCTTGGAAACCAGTTTGTCCGGATGGTGCTGACTCATCAGCTTACGCCAGGCGCGCTTGACCTCGGCATCACTGGCCGAGGGTTCCACCCCGAGCACACCATAGGCCTGCTCCAGCGATGCAGCGGAGTAGCCCTCCTGCTGCGCGTGAGACTGGTAGGCCTGTTCACGAAACGCCTGCTCAGCCCGCATCCGCGCCAGCAGCGCCTGTACTTCCCGGGGTGTAAAGTGAAGCTGCTGACAGATCTGCTGCAGCAGTGCCTGCTCATTGGGACTGATTTCGCCATCGGCCATGGCCGCCTGAAGCTGAATCTCAACAAACATCAATTTCAGCGAACTGCGGTTACGCATCAGTGCCGCAAGCGGCAGCAGCACCTTGGCGATATCAAAGTCCGGCTGCTTGCCCTCGGAAAAGTACTCGATCGCCTCACGGCGCTTCTCTTCACTGAGGTTCATCCGCGCCATCACTTCACGGGCGAAGTTGATCTCCACCTCGGACACCCGTCCATCAGCCTTGGCCACCTTGCCCATGACACTGAACGTGGCGCGAAAGAAAAGCTGCTGAGGGTTATAGGTTGAAGCGGTTTTCCTCAGCGCTGAATCGATCCAGTAGCCCAGCGCCCCACCCAGCAGAAGCCCTACGGGGCCACCACTGAACAGACCGATCAAGGCGCCGATACCCAGACCGGCCCGGTGGCGGTAGATTTTCTGACCCAGGGTTTCAGCACCTGTCATCTATTACTCTCCTCTCAATCGCTTATCTAGTGCGGTTAAGCGCTCGGGCGTCCCGATATCATCCCAAAAAGCATTCAGGCGCGCGCCTGTCACCCGTCCCAGCGCCATCGCCTGGCGCAACAAGGGCGCCAGAGGCGCAGGCTCGCTGGCGACCAGCCCGGTAAACAGCGACGCACGCAACCGGCTGATACCCGAGAATGTCAGCCTGGGCTCTCCCTGGCTGGATAGCTGCCCTGTCGGTGACAGATAGAAGTCGCCCTCGGAGTGCCAGCTCGGGTTATCCACAAGTAACAGGTGAGCGTCGCTGCCCGCCTTCAGTTCCATTTTTTTCAGCGCCGCGGGAGTAAGATCGGTGAACACATCACCATTGACCACCAGGAAACTGTCGTCTTCGTGATCCGCCAACAGCGGTAGTGCCTGGCGGATTCCCCCGGCCGTTTCCAGCGGGTCGTTTTCCGGTGAATAAAGCAGCTCCACACCGAACCGGCTGCCGTCGCCCAGTGCCGCTTCAATCTGCTCACCGAGCCAGGCGTGGTTGATCACGATGCGCTCGACGCCGGCCGCCGCCAGTCTCTCGATATGGTAAACGATCAGCGGCTTGCCGGCCGCCGTCAGCAGAGGCTTAGGGGTTGTCAGTGTCAGCGGGCGCATGCGGGTGCCGAGCCCCGCCGCCAGAATCATCGCGCGCATAAATCAGCCGAGCTCCCGGGCCAGTTCGCCTGCCTCAAACAGCGGGTGGGCACTCATCGCCGGCACAACACGCCGCTCCAACCAGCGCGCAAAGGGCTCCGTCTCCGGATAACGGGCCGCCGCCCTGACCAGGTAGCCAAGGGTACGCGGCATATCCGGCAGGTAGCCGTCCTTGCCATCGCGCAGGTAGAGCCGGGAAAATATTCCCAGCACCTTCAGTTGACGCTGCATGCCCATGCAGTCGAAATCTTTCAGAAATGCCTCGGCCGAGGGTACCGAAACACCGGCGTCCGACAGTGCAGCGCGATACTCCTCCACCCACTGCGCCACCTGCGCATCGGACCAGCGTATATAGCTGTCCCTGAACAGGGAGACCAGGTCGTAGGTCTGTGCGCCCCGTACCGCATCCTGAAAATCGATCACGCCGAGCCCGCCGTCATCGAGCAGCATCAGGTTACGGGAGTGGTAATCCCTGTGCACCGTGACCTGGCGCTGGGAAAGCGCACGATCAACCAACCAGGACTTAACCTGCGCCAGCAACGCCACTTCGTCCTCATCAAGGGTCAGCGACAGCAGGCTGCCGGTGTACCATTCATCGAACAGGCCCATCTCCCGCTGCAACAGAGCCTCGTCGTAGGGCGCAAGGTTGTCGGCGGGAAGTTGCTGGATCTGCAGCAGGGTAGAGAGAGCCTGGGAGTAGTGACGCTGCGCCGTCTCGTCCTTCAATTCAGGAAGCAGCAGGCGGTCACCGAAATCTTCGAGCAGCATAAACCCGAGCTCGAGATCGGCCGCAAGGATTTCCGGCACCCTGACACCGCGGGCAAACCAGTCCCGCGCCAGATCCACGAACGGCCGGCTGTTCTCCTTGTCAGGTGGAGCATCCACGGCAATCCAGCTTGCATGCTCGCCAACAGCACGGAAATAACGACGGAAGCTGGCATCCCCGGACACCGGCAGCAACTCGCCGGAGAGGCTTTCGATCCCCTGCTCAGCCGCTGTCTGCTCTACCCACTGCTGCAGCTGTTGCAGGCGAATATCCATCTTTTCTCGGTTCCTCGTAACACTTGGCGAAGAGATTAGGTCGGTCTGCCCGGACAAACTGCAAAAAACCGTAGCAACCCAGGGGGCAGGGCACCGCTGCCGACCCGCCTCGGAGGTCTGGCCTTCGCGCCGGTAACAGCGGTATCATGCACAGCTCGGTATGGTACTCGACTTCGGGGGTGGCAAGAAACAGGCCGCCTTCTCGCGCAAACGGAAAGCGACTTGATGCCCTTTAAAAGAGCCCACTCTTTCAAGCTGATGCTGGCAGTTGCAGCAGCAGTGGCCGCGTCACAGGCAGCCGCTCAGGATGACCCAAGACTCTGGAACTGCGATCTCAACGCCGCTGGCGGATGGGACTGCGAGGTTACCGAATCACTCCCGCAGCAGGAGAGTTCCGGCGACACAGGCGCCCAGAGCCGCAACGCTCCTTCCCCCGCAACCAGCACCTCGGCAGAGGCCCTGCGACCCGCTCAGCCGGCCACAGACTCACCGTCTTCTGCTACAGCTGAAGTAAACCCAGCGCCCACTGACAGGCTTACAGCTCAGACAGAACCCGCCAGCCAGGCGGCGCTGCCGAGCAACGATCCTTCTCAGGCGTTTAGCTGCAGCGCAGTAAACGGCCAGTGGCAGTGTTTCGAAAACAGAGACGTCGCTACAGCGGGCGTTGCCTCTGGTGTAGCAGCCCGTGCGGTGCAGAACTACGCCTACCTGGACTGGTACACGTTCGCGCCCGGTGAGGAAGGCTACGGCAGCGCATGCTCTGGTGAATACCGTCAACCGGCACTGGATCTGGATGCCGCGCAGACTCTGGAAGAGCAGCAGACCATTTTTCTTGAGGCGCTGCGTTCCTCTACGGTGCTTGGCGGCACAACCCAGCTCGAAGGCGGCATCAACATGCGCCAGGGCAGTCGCCTGCTGACCAGCGAGGTGGCCGAGTATGACGCCAATAACCAGACCGCCACGCTTGAGCGCAACGTAACCTACCGCGAACCGGGCCTGCTGATCGTCGCCGAAAGCGCCCGGGCCGATCTGAATGCCGGCAATGCCGGCTTCCAGAACGCCGAGTATGTGCTGCACCCCCAGCACATGCGCGGTGAGGCGGAAGCGGTTGAGCGCTTTGGCGATGCCCGCGTGGTCATGACCAACGGCCGGGTAACCTTTTGCGAACCGGGCAGCAACGACTGGGCGATCGAAACGGATGACCTCGAAATCCATACCGAAGAGGGGTATGGCGAGGCGCGACATGCAACCTTCGAGATCGGCAATGTACCGGTACTCTATCTGCCCTATTTTTACTTCCCGATCGATGACACCCGTCGCTCCGGCTTCCTGTATCCGGCCCTGGGTTACTCCGACACCGACGGCCTTGATATTGCCACGCCCTATTACTTCAACCTGGCACCCAATTACGACGACACTTTCACGCCCAGGTACAACAGCGAGCGCGGCCTGATACTGGAGAACGAATTCCGTTACCTGAACGGCTGGTCGATGAATACCCTGAGCACCGCCTACATCAATGATGACAGGCAGTATGGCGACAGCCGCTGGGCCCTGGGTGCCGAACATACAGGTAATCCGTTCAACAACTGGTATACGCTCATCGACTACCGCCGCATCAGCGATGACGACTACCTGGACGATCTCGACACCACCAACCTGGAGATCGCCAAAGAGGATGACCTGGACCAGATCGCCTCCGCCCGCTACCAGGGCGATGGCTGGAACTTCACAGGAAAAGTACACCAGTACCAGACCATCGATGGCGGTATCGAACCCTACGAGCAGGTGCCCGCGTTGAGCGTTACCGGTCGCGAAGTCGCCCTGAACGGCGATGCCCAGCTGCGCTACCTGGCCGAGTACACCTACTTTGACCGCAACAATGATGACCTGGTAGATGCAGACAGGGTTGTCGGCAGCCGTATACACGTGCGCCCGAGTGTCAGCTACCAGTGGGACCGCCCCTGGGCATCGGTCAAGCCGCGCCTGACCTACTGGTACTCCCAGTACAACCTGTCTGACCAGCCGGCAGACTGGTCCAAGAGCCCGAGCCTGGGACTGCCCATCGCCAGTCTCGACTCGACGATCAAGCTGGAGCGGGCCTACGGTAACAACCTGACCCAGACGCTGGAACCCCGCATCAAGCTGATCCATGCCGCCAGCGAAGACCAGTCAGAACTGCCGGACTTCGATTCAGCACGCCTGGATTTCAGCTACTACAACCTGTTCGATGAGACCGGCTTCAGCGGCAACGACAACGTCGCCGGCACCACGCAGGCCACCCTGGCACTGAGCAGTGCGTTCTACTCCGAGTCGGGTGTTGAACGGGCACGTGTGGGCATCGCCCAGGCACACTATTTTGAAGACCGCGAGAGTGATACCCAGCTGCGACCCGGTGATGTGGACGGTACAGAAAGCCGCTCCAACCTGGCGGTGCTGGCAAGCTGGTACATCAGGCCCGATCTGCGCTTCACCCACGACAGCGAGCTGGACGATGAAGACAACCTGAAAATGGTGCAGCAGAACTATCGCCTCACCTACCGCCCCGACGACACGCGCCTGATCTACCTCAGCTATCGCGATAACTCGGGCACCCGCTTCGACGACCAGCGCGATGAGGACGAAAACGAAATTCGCCAGACCGACTTCGCCTTCCGCTGGCCGGTTTCGGCACAATGGAACATGATCGGCCGCTGGCAGGAAGATCTGCTCAGAGAAGAGAACATTGAAACCCTGCTCGGTGTCGAATACACCAGCTGCTGCTGGAAAGTCCGTGTAACGGGACGCCAGTACGTAGACGATACCGATTTCGGTGAAGACATAGAGACCAAAACCGGCGTCTTCCTGCAATTTGTACTGCGCGGCCTGGGCTCGTTCGGACAATCCGGCGGGCGTGAATTCCTAGAAGATATTACCGGCGAGAAAGAGGATGCTCGAAATGCGTTTTAAGCGGTTCGTTAAACGCCAACTGATCCTGGTGGCGACTCTGCTCACCCTGCAAAACGCGCAGGCAGCCGAGCTGCTGGATCAGGTGGTCGCCGTCGTTAATGACGACATTGTTCTGCAAAGCGAACTGGAGAACCGCACCGCACTGGTTCGTGACCAGATCCAGGCCCAGGGGGCAACGGCACCGGAAGCCGATGTACTGCGCAAACAGGTGCTCGAACGTCTGATCATGGACCGTATCCAGCTGCAGATCGGCGAACGTCAGGGCATCCGCGTCAGTGATCAGGAGCTGAACAGCGCGATGCAGAACATTGCTGAGCAGAACAACATGACACTGCCGCAGTTCCGCGAAGCGCTGATCGCCGAAGGCCAGGACTACGCCCAGGCGCGGGAGCAGATCCGCCAGGAGATCCTGTTGTCACGTATCCAGCAGGCCAACGTCAACCGCCGCATCAATGTCTCCGAGCAGGAGATCAGCAACTTTCTCGCTAACAGCCAGAACAGCAACAACACCGAATACCTGCTCAGTAACATCCTGATCTCGATACCCCAGAACGCGTCGCCACAGATGATCCAGCGCGCCCGGGAAGAAGCCGAGACACTCTACGCCCAGATGCAGGAAGGGGCGGACTTCCGCCAGCTGGCTACCGCAAACTCCGATGCCTCCAACGCGCTCCAGGGCGGTGATCTGGGCTGGCGTGCCCGCACCGAGCTGCCCTCGGATATTGCCGGCGCCCTGGGCCAGCTGCAGGTGGGTGAAGTGAGCACGCCGATACGCACACCGGCAGGTTTCCATCTTCTGCAGCTGCGCGACAAGCGCGGTGGCGAGGACTCCCTGGTGCAGCAGACCCGCGTACGCCACATCCTCATTTCACCGAACGAGGTACGCAGCCAGTCCCAGGCACGGGAACTGGCCCTGGATCTCTACAACCGTATCCAGGATGGCCAGGCATTTGATGATCTCGCCCGCCGCTACAGCGACGACCCGGGCAGCGGCTCCCAGGGCGGCGAACTGGGCTGGACCCAGGCCGGCCAGATGGTACCGGAGTTCGAGCAGGTCATGAACAGCACCGGCACCGGAGAGGTCAGCGAACCCTTCCAGTCGCGGTTCGGCTGGCACATCCTTCAGGTCGAAGAGCGTCGCACCCAGGATTTCGCCGACGAGATGCGTGAGAACAAGGCGCGCTCCGCCATCCGCAAGCGCAAGTTCAACGAAGAGCTGGATAACTGGCTGCGCGAAATTCGTGCCCAGGCCTATATCGAGCGCAAGGCGCTGGAGCAGCCGTGAGTCAGACATTCCGACTCGCGCTGACACCGGGCGAACCGTCGGGAATCGGTCCCGACCTCTGCCTGGCGATCGCCCAGCAGGCTCAGGCGCACCAGCTGGTTCTGTTTGCAGATCCAGACCTGCTGCGCCAGCGCGCAGAGCAGCTGGGCCTGCAGATCAAACTAACCCCGGTCGACCTGAGCAAGCCCGCCGCCCCTGCCCTGCCCGGTGAAATTTTCGTCCACCCGGTAAAGCTTGCGCAGCCTGCCGAGGCGGGCCAGCTCAATCCGGCCAATGCCGCCTATGTTCTCGAGACACTGACGGAAGCCTGCCTCGGCTGCCAGTCCGGCGACTACGCGGCCCTGGTGACCGCGCCTGTGCACAAGGGCGTCATCAACCAGGCGGGGATCAATTTCAGCGGCCATACCGAGTTTCTCGAAGCGCTGACGCGCACCGAGAAAGTGGTCATGATGCTGGCAACCGAGGGGCTCAGGGTGGCGCTGGCTACCACTCACCTGCCGCTGGCCAGCGTTCCGGCCGCTATCACCGAACCGCTGCTGCATGAAGTGATCGACGCACTGATCGCCGACCTGAAACGCTATTTCGGCTGTCAGCGCCCCCGCATTCTGGTCTGCGGACTCAATCCCCATGCCGGTGAAGGCGGCTACCTGGGCCGGGAAGAGATCGATGTAATCGAACCGGTTCTGCGCAGCTACGAGGATGCCGATGTGGACTTGATCGGCCCCCTGCCCGCCGACACGCTGTTTACCGACAAGTACCTGGCCAATGCCGATGCGGTGCTGGCGATGTACCACGACCAAGGCCTGCCGGTGCTGAAATACAAGGGTTTTGGCAACGCCGTCAACATCACCCTCGGCCTGCCGATCATCCGTACCTCGGTGGACCACGGCACCGCGCTGGATCTGGCGGGCACCGGCCTTGCCGACACCGGCTCGCTGCGCACGGCGATCGACTATGCTGCCACCATGGCAGCCTGCAGACAGGACAACAGCCACACCTCATGAGCAAGAAACCAACGATGCACAAAGCGCGTAAGCGTTTTGGCCAGAACTTCCTGCACGATGCCGGCATCATCCGCCGCATCGTCCGCGCCATCCACCCCCGGCCGGAAGACCACCTGGTGGAGATCGGCCCCGGCCTTGGCGCGCTGACCGAAGAGCTGCTGAGCGAAGCGGGCGCGCTGGACGCCATCGAGCTGGACCGGGACCTGATCCCGGTACTGCGCACCAAGTTCTTCCGTTACGAAGACAACTTCCGTATCCATGAAGCTGATGCGCTCAAGTTCGATTTCGCCTCCCTGTGTGAGGATGGCCGTCCGCTGCGGATCGTCGGCAACCTGCCCTACAACATCTCTACACCGCTGATTTTCCACCTGCTGAGCTTCAGCGGCCGGGTCAGCGATATGCACTTCATGCTGCAGAAAGAAGTGGTAGAGCGTCTTGCCGCGCAACCGGGTGAAAACCACTACGGCCGCCTGGGGATAATGGCGCAGTACTTCTGCCAGGTGGAAAAACTGTTCATCGTGCCCCCCGGCGCGTTCAACCCGGCACCCAAGGTCGACTCGGCCATTGTCCGCATGACCCCCTATGCGACCCTGCCCTGCCCGGCCAAAGATGTGACCAAATTGCAGGAAGTGGTGCGTACAGCCTTCAGCCAGCGACGCAAAACCCTGCGCAACAACTTGAAACCGTTGATCGATGCCGCCACATTGGAAACACTGGAGATTGATCCGCAGCTGCGCCCCGAGCGTCTGACGCTTGCAGAGTTTGTGCGGATCAGCGATGCGCTCAGCGACACTGACCAAGAGGAACACTGAATCGCATGGACCCTTTTGAATACGGCCGCAACATAGAAATTGATGTACTGACCTCCTACCTGCCCGAGCAATCGGACCCGGAGGCTCACCGCTTCGTGTTTTCCTACCAGATCACCGTGACCAATCACAACCCGGATCCGGTCAAGCTGGTCAGCCGCCGCTGGGTGATCACCGATGGCAATGAACAGGTACAGGAAGTAGAAGGTGAAGGTGTGGTCGGCGAGCAGCCGGTGATCGAGCCGGACCAGAGCTTCAGCTACACCAGCGGCACCGTACTGGCCACGGAAGTGGGCAGCATGCAGGGGCACTACCAGATGCAGACCGAAGACGAAGAGCTCTTCATCGCCCCGATCCCCGCCTTTACGCTGGCACAGCCCAACGCGCTTCACTAAAGCGCTTTAGCAAAAAAGTCAGAACAAACCGCCCTGCGCCTGAGAAGGCTCCGGCCAGGGCCTAAAGCCTCTATAACCCGACATTTTCTCCGCAAACCGCTGCGCCAGCAGTGGCGCCCGGGCATTATCCGGCGTGTGGAAAAACAGCCAGGGCGTACGTCCCTCTCCGATCCATTTTGTGGCGCGCTGCGCCCAGTAATCCAGTGCCGCATCCGCCAGTTGCAGATCCAGAGGCGCGATAAACCTGAGCATGGGGTTACCCGCCGTTGCCACGGGGCGCAGCGGCAGTTTCGGCTTGGCCTTCAACGCCTCGCGCGTCACCCGGTCACTGGCCGGATGACCGAACAGCACCCGGGTATCAAATGCCAGCCGGTTAACACCGGCCTGCGCCAGCAGATCGGTGAGCTGTTTATCCGCATCACCGCGCTCGAAAAACGCCGGATGACGAACCTCCACCGCATAGCGGAAGCCTGCCGGCAGCTGCATCAGAAACTGCGCCAGCTGCTGTAGTTGCGCAGGACCAAAAGCCGCGGGCAACTGCAGCCAGAGCATGCCGAGCTTGTCCTCCAGCAGCGCCAGCCTGCGGACAAACGCCAGCAGGTCGGCGTCACTGTGATGCAAACCGTTCTGATGACTGAGTTCCGACGGGAATTTGAAGCAGAAACGGAAATCGGGGCCGGTTTCTTCCTTCCAGCGCTGCACCGCATCGGCGGAGGGCAGGCCGTAAAAGGTGGTATTTCCCTCCACGGAATTAAAGCTGCCGGCATAGCTGGCCAGCGGTCTGGCATCATCGCCGGCAAAAAGGTGCTCATGCCAGGCGGGATGGTTCCACTGCGGAAGACCTATGTAGTAATCGGGATCGGGCACAGGGCTAAGCTGTCGATAACACTGAATGAGAGAGCGAGCCTAGCAAGGTTCGCCCCTCGATGCATCCACGCCGGCCAGTCCACAGCTACCAGAGCTCAGCCAGCAGACTCAGGCGGAGACGCCGCCACTCACTTCCAGAGTTGTGCCGTTGATGTAGCTGGCCTCATCGCTGGCGAGGAAGGCGTAAGCGTTGGCCAGCTCTTCCGGCTGCCCGATACGGCGCTGCCAGCAGGCGTTTTCAACCTGCCGCAGGATTTTTTCCGGCACCGTTTTGAGGATATCGGTGGCTACGGCACCCGGTACGATGGCATTGACGCGCACGCCCTTGGGGCCGAGCTCCCGCGCCCAGGTCTTGGTCATACCGATAACGCCCGCTTTGGAGGCGGAGTAGTTGCTCTGACCGAAATTGCCGTAAACACCGGAGATGCTAGAGGTGTTGATAATCGCACCGGCCCGCTGCTCTACCATCGTCGCTGCCACCGCCTGGGTACAGTTGAACGCACCCTTGAGGTTAACCGCAATTACGGAATCAAACTGCGCCTCATCCATTTTCAACAGGCTGGCATCCCGGGTGATACCGGCGTTATTCACCAGCACATCGATGCGTCCGAACCTGCGCTTCACAGAATCAACCATCGCATCAACCGTCTCACGCTCGCTGACATCAACCCGATATCCCTCGGCACGTCCGCCACTGGCCAGCAGCTCACTTTTGGCGGCTTCGACCTGAGCTGCATCCAGGTCGCAGACGATCACTATCGCCTCCTCGCTGACAAATTTTCTCGCCGTCGCCAGACCGATTCCATTCGCAGAGCCAGTGACGATGCATACTTTGTCCTGCAAGCGCATAGAGATTCTCCCTTGTCAGACGCCTGTGTATAGGCGCTTGTATTTGTTATTGGAATTATTCAGCCATACTTTCTACATTGAACCAAAGTATGTTGCCAACTAAACAAATAACATTGCATACAATAGTCTATTCTAATTATTATGGTGGCCGCATTCCTCGACAGAGGTGCCCGCGGTCAACCCACGCAGGCACGCAGCGACGGACGGGGTCTGCAGCACATAAGGCACATCTAATAATTATAAGGGTCCAAACATGCTAACTATGAAAAAGAGCCTTACCAAAGGCATCGCCATCGCTATCGGCCTCGCGGCTTGTTACGGCCAGGCCGTCACAGCCAAGGAACTGCGCGTCGCACCGGGCGTTCCACCGGCCCACCCCGCTACTGATCCACTCTATACCACCCTGCAGGAAAAGCTGCCCGAAGCCACCGATGGTCGCCTGACCGCCAAGCTGCTTGGCCCGGAGATCGCCTCGCTGAGTGAAATGCGTACCGGTATCAAGAGCGGCCTGGTCGACGCGGGTCTGTTCCTGTCGGCATACTTCCCTGCCGACCTGCCTGAGTTCAACCTGGTTGGCGACATGGCCTTCCTCGGCTCCAACCCGCAGGCGATGGGCGCAGCGCTCACCGAGTACATCGTCACTTGCAGCGACTGTCAGGCAGAGCTGAAAAAGCTGGGCGTGGTGTTCACCTCCGCTCACTCCACCAACATCTACCAGATTCTCAGCAACAAGCCGGTCACCGATGTCGACGACCTCAAGGGTCTGCGCCTGCGCGCGGGCGGCCCGCAGTACTCCCGCTGGGCTGAAGCCATGGGTGCGACTCCGGCCAGCATCCCGGTCGGCGAGCAGTTCGAAGCCCTGTCCCAGGGCGTGATCGACGGCACCCTGGCATCCACGGCCGATATCGTCTCTTTCCGTCTCGACGATGCGATCAAGTATGTCACCGAGGTTCCGCTGGGCACCTTCTTCTCCGACATCTCCCACGCCGTCAGCCTGAACACCTGGAAGAGCCTCTCCGCCGAGGATCGCCAGGCGCTGATCGAAGTCTCTTCCCTGGCCAGTACCCTGTGTACCGACCGCTGGGCCGCCATCTCTGAAAAGGGCATGGGCATGGCAAGCGAGGCCGGTGTTGAGGTGCTGCAGCCAAGCCAGGCGCTGATCGATGCGACCCAGGCCTTCATTGAGGAAGATCTGAAAACCGCAGCGGCACAGGCTGGCGAGCGCTACAATATCGAAAACGCCGATGCCAAGCTGGCGCGCTTCGAAGAGCTGGTTAGCAAGTGGGAAAAGATCGCCGAAGAGGCCAACAACGACCCTGCTGCCGTCGCCGAGGCGATGAACAGCGAGATCTGGGCTAAGGTCGATTTCAGCACCTACGGTATCTAAACGGCCACACCCGGGAGGCGCCACGATCCAGAACGGTCGTGCGCCTTCCATCCTTCCAAGATAATTCTCCAAGAGAGCTGTTATGAAACTGCTAGAGCGTTGGCTTGACCGCACGGCTCAGGGCGTGGCGCTTCTCGGTGCCCTGGGCATTCTGGCGATGATGGTTCACATCACCCTGGACGTTGTCCTGAGAAGCTCGATCTCCTTTTCCATCCCGGCGACCCAGGAGCTGGTCACCCGGTACTACATGATCACACTGGCCCTGCTGCCACTGGCCTGGGTTGAACGCAAACGCAGCATGATTTTTGTCGAAGCGTTCAGTGGTCTGTTCGGTAGCCGGGGTCTGCGCATTGTGGATTGCTTCGTGGCGCTGTTCTCGGCCGCCATTTACGCCGTCCTCACCGTCGCCACCTGGGACAAGGCGATGGAGCAGTACGATATCGGTTCCTATGTCATGTCACTCAATTTTCCGATGCCGGTCTGGCCCACCTACCTGATTCTGCCGGTCGCCTTCGCCCTGTCCACACTGGTGACCCTGGCCCGCATCCCCCTGCTGTTTACCACGGATCGAGAGGAGTAACCGGACCATGGGTATCGAAATCGGCTTTGCCGGGCTGGCACTGCTCATCGTTCTGCTGATCGTGCGGATCCCGATCGCACTGGCGCTGATCTCCATCTCGCTTGGTGGTATCAGCCTGATGTTCGGCTGGGATACCGCCATCAGCCTGCTGGCATCCAAGCCCTATGAATTTGTTTCCAAATGGACCCTCAGCGCGGTACCGATGTTTCTGCTGATGGGGTTCATCTGCTACCACTCCGGCCTGACCTCCGGACTGTTCAACGCTGCCAAGGTCTTCTTCCGCTGGTTGCCGGGCGGCATCGCCATCTCCAGCGTATTTGCCAGTTCCGGCTTTGCCGCCGTGTGCGGATCCAGCGTTGCCTGCGCCGCAGCCATGGGCCGTATCGCCATTCCGGAGATGGTCAAGGGCGGTTACAAGCCGAGCTTCGCCTGCGGCACCATCGCCGCCGGCGGTACTATCGGTGCACTGATTCCGCCAAGCATCCTGATGATCGTCTACGGCGTCTTTGCCCAGGTCTCGATCACCCAGGTTTTCCTCGGTGGTATCACCATCGGCCTGCTCACCGCCGTCAGCTACGCGCTGATCATTCTGGCTGTGGCCTGGTTCCGCCCCGATATCGTGCCGCGCGTTGCCAAGGATGCCGAGGATATCGATCCGACCCGCGCACTGATCGATGTCTGGCCGGTCCTGCTACTGGCGATTTTGGTGTTTGGCGGCATGTTCAGCGGTTTCTTCACTGCCACCGAAGCCGGTGCGGTTGGTGCGGCCGGCGCGCTGGCGCTCTCCATTGCGGTACGCAAGCTCAACTGGGCTAGCGCTAAGAAAGCGTTTCTGGAAACCCTGGGGACCACTGCATCGCTGCTGATTATCGGTATCGGCGCCAGCATGTTCACGCTGTTCCTGAGCCTCAGCGGCATCGCCGATGTGCTCACCTCCGCTGTATCGGGCTGGGACCCCTCCTACATCCAGCTGATGCTCGTCGTGGTTGTGATCTACCTGCTGCTGGGCCTGTTCATGGAGCCGTTCGGTGCGATGCTGGTGACCCTGCCGGTGCTGCTGCCGATTTTCGAACTCTACGACATCAGCCTGATCTGGTTCGGCGTACTGCTGGTGAAACTGCTCGAGATCGGCATGATCACCCCGCCGGTGGGGATGAACATCTTCGTGATTCGAGGCGTAGCGGGCCAATACGCGTCACTGGTGGATATCTTCAAGGGCGTCGCCATCTTCCTCGTCGCCGACCTCGTTGTCGTGGGCCTGGTTATCGGCGTACCGGACATCGTTTTGCTGATGAACAACTAGCCTAAGCCAGCCTAAAAGCAGGTAACGACCGAAAGCCGCCTCGCCCCGGGGCGGCTGTATTAAAAGTGCTCGAAATCTCCCCAGAGCCTAACCGCCTCCCCTGAACTGCCTACCCAAACGCTCCCACACTCCTTCCCTACCCCTGGCAAAGAGGCAGCATAAGCGATATCAGCATGCGCAAGGGGTTTGAGCAGCGCCTGGAGCAGGCAAACCGGGAACTGAAGCGGGTCGCCACTCTGGACCCTCTAACGGGTGTGGGCAACCGGATGATGTGCGATGAATGGCTGGCCGACCAGCCTGCCAGCACCGAGTTGAACGTAATAATGCTCGATATCGACCACTTCAAACGGATCAACGACCGCTTCGGTCACGAGCGCGGCGACCAGGTGCTCGCCGCTGTCGCCCAATGTCTGAAGACAAAGATAGGCGGCAATGACCTCATCGTACGCTGGGGCGGTGAGGAGTTCCTGCTGATTTTGCCAGGCGTCAGCCCCCTGCGTGCACACGCCATCGCAGAGTCGTTACGACATGCGGTCGAACAACTCCCCCTATTGCCTTCAGAAGAGCCAATCACCCTCAGCCTGGGCGTATCGACCGGCAGCACAGAGAGTGTCAACGCAACGATCGGCCTTGCCGACGCGGCACTGTACCAGGCCAAACGCACAGGACGTAATCAAAGCGTCGCGCTGACGCAATCGAGTGAACCGGATCAAAACATGAAGTAAACGTTCGAAAGAACACAGCGCAGCAGAAGTCTCCAGCGCTTCAAGACGAGAAAACGTCCGCCTGTACCCCAAATGGCCACAGCGCCTTGTCCGTACACCCGACACCCAAAGGCAGATCGCTAATTAGCTGATCTGCCAATTGGTTAGCCAGGCGCCATAACTGCTAGCGGGCCTCACCAACAGCCAAACAGGTAACCGCGCTCTTTCGCCTTACCGGTCATACTGGCCACAGTTGCGTTGCTGATGGTGGTGCGCGTTTTACGCATCCGGTACCAGTCATAAAGCGCCTGCTCCATACGCTCAAGCTGTTCTGCATGAGCCAGGTCCTTACCCAAGTCGTGCTGCTCCTGGGGATCCGTCTCCAGATCGAAAAGCTGCGGCCGGAAATGTTCATAGTGCACATACTTCCAGCGACCATCGGTGATCATGATGGCACGGGTCTGATCGGGTGCCATTTCCAACGTAAAGCGTGCATGGCGCCAGGCATAATCAGCTTCGCTGACAGCGTACTCACGCCAGTGTTCAACCCTTCCGCCCTCAATCAGAGGCAACAGGGAGCGTCCCTCCAGAATATGGTCCGGCACTTCCGCGCCAGCCAGGTCCACAAAGGTGGGTACCAGGTCGATCGCTTCCACCAGACGGCCGTCTACCTGACCACGCGTCTCATCTGCAGCCGCGCGCGGATCATGAACAATCATAGGAATGCGGGCACTGGCCTCGTGGAACAGCTCTTTTTCGCCCAGCCAGTGGTCACCCAGGTAATCGCCATGATCGGCGGTTATAACGATTACCGTGTTGTCGTACTGACCAATCTCTTTCAGAAAGGCGATCAGGCGTGCCAGGTGGTCGTCCAGCTGGGTAATCAATCCCATGTAGGCCGGTATCACGCGCTGGCGCACCTCTTCACGGGAAAAGTTAACTGATTCCTCATGCTCCATGAACGCCTTGATAACCGGGTGCAGGTCGGCTTTTTCCTGCTCAGTCGCATTGGCCGGTAGTACATCGTCACTGGTGTACATATCGTGGTAGGGCGCCGGAGCAATGTAGGGCCAGTGCGGCTTGATATAGCTCAGATGCAGACACCAGGGCGTGTCAGCCGATTCGCGAATAAAATCCATCGCACGATTGGTGGTGTAGGCGGTCTCTGAGTGCTCTTCAGGCACGCGTGCCGGAAGGTCACAGTTACGCATGTACCAACCGGACAGCACTTCACCGTCCTCTCCCTCCGCCGAGTTAGCCCACTCATGCCAGGGGTTATCACCCGTAAAGCCCTGTTCACGCAGGTACTTGTTATAGGCCAGATCCGGCGAAACGCTCTGATCCGGGTGCAGACCGTCATCACGCTCGTAAGGTTCAAAACCACACTCGCTGAGCAGCACACCGCGGGAAGACTCAGGGTCGACGCCCAGACGCTGCATCCCTGCCACGTCCTTTTTCATATGAGTTTTGCCAACCAGGCCCACACGATAGCCCAGGGGGCGCAGGTAATCACCGATACTCTGCTCGGACAGGTTGAGCGGCACATTGTTGTAAGTCGCGCCATGAGAAGACGCATACCGCCCCGTGTAAAAAGACATCCGTGAAGGACCGCAGACCGGGGCCTGAGTATAGGCTCGAGTAAAATTAACACCGGACGCGGCCAGGCCATCGATAGTGGGCGTCTTGATAGTCGGATGTCCATTGCAGCCAAGGTAGTCGGCACGCAGCTGGTCTGCCATCACGAAGAGAATATTGGGTTGTTTTGCCATGTGGATATCTTCCATCTGTTCTCGGCGCCCAGGAGCCATAACCTAAGCCCCTGCAGCTCAAAAAAATCTGACGAAAGAGTAATCAATTATGGCAAGAGACAGACAAACAGTTTCACCTGGTGACATATCGCACCGTATAGGGCTGCAATTGGTGGGGAAAATGATCCACTGCATTACACAGCAAGGGATAACCCATTGAGTAGTTGCTGAGCCACTTGGACGAACCAGCAGAGCCAGAATCCTGAGTGATCCTATGAGCCGCCTTTGGCCAGAGACTGCCATAAGGTCAGCAGAGCCTGGGGGCTCATTCAGCCCTTAAGGTCACTTGTCAATTGGAGACTTAAGGTCGGTTTCGAGAGAGGGTAGGTATAGAAATTTTCAGCATGGGCACAAAATGGACCCATTTTGGGCACATGGCCTTTTCCGGAGGCCAGAAACAAAAAAGGCAGATCGCTAAGTAGCTGATCTGCCTTCTTTAAATTTGGTAGCGGGGGCTGGATTTGAACCAACGACCTTCGGGTTATGAGCCCGACGAGCTACCAGACTGCTCCACCCCGCATCAACGTGAGCAAACTATACCTATGGTTTATGGGACTGTCAAATCAAAACCAGGCTTTTTTTAGTTAAGCTCAGCCATTCGATCGCCGCCTGTGTAAGCAGGCGCTCCCTCCGGCGGACCAAAGAGAGACATAGCAAGCTAATCACCGACACTCCCTCCTGGGATCGCTGAGCGCATTAGGTATACTCGGAAGGTATTTTAAGGGAAGTAGCACCAGCAAAGGACGGTTATGCCGGAGCGAACCATTGCGCACTATCATCAGCATGCCAAGCACTATCAGGCACAATACAACTCGGTGCCCGCCGAGGAGGTTCATGGCGACTGGGCACACCTGCTAGCCGGTCGCACACAGGGCCAGGCACTGGATGTGGGTGCGGGCAGCGGCCGCGATGCTCTCTGGCTGTCGACCCTTGGATGGGCCGTGACCGCCGCCGAACCGGCTCAGCGATTGCGTGAACTCGGGGAACAGGCCACTGGCAAGCGGGTACGCTGGGTTGATGCCAGACTGCCGTCGCTCTCCAGCCTTGCAGGCCCCTCTGGCGGCTACGATCTGATTATTCTCTCCGCCGTCTGGATGCACCTGCCCGCCAGTGAGCGCCCACTTGCCCTTCAGCGCTTGTCACGACTGCTGGCCAACACCGGCTTACTGATCATCACGCTCCGTTTCGGCCCTTCCGACCCGGCACGCCCCATGTTTCCCGTCAGTACTGCCGAGCTGAATGCCCTGGCCAGAGACACCGGCTTACAGATGCAGCTTATCAACACCCAGGCATCCCATGACCGACTAAAGCGCGCCGATGTGAGCTGGCAGACAGCCCTGCTTCAGCATCAAACGGAGCCACAAGCGTGAGCGCCAGCCAGTACCTGCTGACCGGCAGCGATAACCGCCAGCTGCTGCCTGCACTGCGCCGAGCACTGACCCAGGCCACCGACATCGAGATCGCCGTCTCCTTTATTCGCTCTACCGGGCTCAATCTGATCTTTGGTGACCTTGAAGCCGCGCTGCAGTCCGACACCCGCAATGTCCGCCTGACGCTGCTGACCAGCGACTATCTGTGCATTACCGATCCCAAGGCACTGAAGAAGCTGATGCTACTGGCCGAACGCGGTGCCGATATCCGGGTTTTCGAGACAGGCTCTGCCGACAGTTTTCACCTCAAGGCCTATATCTTTGTGCGCTCAGCACAGGGAGAGCTTGTAAGCGCCGATGCCTTTGTTGGCTCCAGTAATATCAGCGCCAAGGCGCTAACCGATGGGCTGGAATGGAACTACCACCTGGACTACCCCAACGAGCAGGATTCCTCGGCTGCACAGCGGCTGGACGAAATCCGCCAGCAGTTTCAGAACCTGTTGCTGCAGCCCCAGGTACAGCCACTCAATGACGACTGGATCGAACAATACCGGCAGCGCTACGAGCAGGCTCGGAAAGTAGTTTCGATCCATACCGCCAGGGTGGATGAACAGGAACCTGAGCCCGAGATCCCTACTCCTCGGCCCCACCAAACAGACGCACTTGAGGCCCTGGTTTCCGCGCGCCAGCGGGGCTGGCAAAAAGGACTCGTCGTGCTGGCCACCGGTATGGGTAAAACCTACCTCGCAGCGTTCGATGCCGCACAGTTCGAAGCCGGGCGGGTACTTTTCGTGGCACACCGCGAAGAGATCCTGCTGCAGGCCGAAGAGAGTTTTCTGGCGATTTTGCCGCACAAACGGGTAGGTCGTTACAGCGGAAAACAAAAGGACCGCGAATCCGACCTGCTGTTTGCATCGGTACAGACCCTGGGCCGTGTAGCCCATCTGGAGCGCTTCAACCGCGATTATTTCGATTACATCGTGGTGGATGAATTTCACCACGCCGCCGCAGGTAGCTACCAGCGCCTGCTGGAATACTTTCAGCCCGGGTTCCTGTTGGGACTCACGGCGACGCCGGATCGGACCGACGGCTCTGACATTCTGCGACTGTGCGACCACAACCTGGTATATCGGCGGGATCTGTTTGACGGCATTAACGATCAGCAGCTCTGCCCGTTCAGCTACTTCGGTATCTTCGATAGCGAAGTGGATTACGAACATATCCCCTGGCGTAACGGTCGCTTCGACCCGGACAGGTTATCCACACAGCTTGCCACCCGCGCCCGCGCCCGCCATGCGCTGAAAGAGTGGCAGGATAAGTCCCAATCGCGCACCCTCGCCTTCTGCGCCTCGCGCAGCCATGCGGATTACATGGCTGACTCTTTCCGCAAACAGGGTATCCCTGCGGCCAGCGTGCATACCGAATCCGATCTGACCCGCTCCGAAGCGCTGGAGCAGCTGGCCAGCGGTGAACTGAACGTGCTGTTTTCGGTGGACCTGTTTAACGAGGGTGTCGACCTGCCACAGATCGATACGGTCATGATGCTGCGCCCCACGGAATCGAAAATACTTTTCCTGCAGCAGCTCGGCCGTGGTCTGCGCCTGAGCGAAGATAAGGAAAGGCTGGTGGTGCTGGACTTTGTCGGTAATCACCATAGCTTCCTGAACCGACCTGAAATGCTGTTCGGCCCCGCCTTTGATCACAAGCCGACGCGCAAGCAACTGACCGAGGCGGTAAAAAGCCCCAACGATCTGCTGCCGGATGGCTGCTACGTCAATTACGACCTGGGCTTTATCGAGTTTCTGGATAGTCTCACAGGCGACAGACTCGACGCCCAATACACCAAACTGAAGCAGAACCTGAAGCGGCGCCCCAGCCTGACCGAGTTCTGGCAAAGTGGCGCTAACCTGAGCCGGCTGCGACAGAGCTACGGCAGCTGGTGGGAATTTATCGATGAACAGGGCGATGCCACCGCTGATGAGCTGCAGGTACTTGAACAGCACGTGCAGTGGTTCCGTGACCTGACGGTCACCAAAACCTCCAAATCCTATAAGCTCGTGCTGCTGCACACCCTGCTGGATAAGCAGGCGCTGATTCAGCCTGCAACGCTGCAGGAACTGGCCGCCTGGGCTAAACGCTGGTTTCTCGATCATCCGGACTGGTTGGCGGATCTACCGAAAAGCAAACTGCCGCTGGATGAAGTCAGCGACCGGGGATGGCTAAGCCATTGGCGCGAAAACCCGATCACCCACTGGTGCACCCCTGAACAGAGCTCCAAGATTGAGTGGTTCGTTCAGGATGGTATGCAGTTTCGCTACCAGCAGAGCCTGGACGCCGCTGAACTACCCATATTCAGCGCAATGACGCGTGAGGTCCTGAACTGGCGCCTGGCTCAGTATGCGCAAAGCAAACTGCCACAGGTAAACACCTTAACGCCGACCGTACCTGAGCCGGCCTCTCCTGAAGCCGGGGAACAGCTGCCCTTCTTTCCCAATATCAAGATCGCCTGCGGTCATTTCAAAACCGGCCACGCCGATGTGGAAGAGTATCTGCCGGCACCGACAGGCTTTGGCAACCTCTCGGTAGAACGTCACTTCATCGCCCGCGCTTCGGGCAACTCCATGAACGGCGGTAAAACCCCGATCTACGATGGCGACTACCTGCTATTGGAACAGGTGACGCCCGAAAGCGCCGGCAGCATAAGCAACCAAACTATGGCGATCGAACGTCAGGACGGCGCCGGCGACAACCAGTACCTGCTGCGCAAGGTGCTCAAAAACGCCGATGGCAGCTATACGCTCAGAGCCAACAACCCGGACTACGAAGACCTGATCGCCGATGAAAGCATGGTCACCTTCGCCCGCCTCAAGGGAAGCGTGGATCCGCTGGAGCTGCTGGTCGGCCAGACGTTCATGCGCGAAGAGATCCCGCCACTGTTCGATGCCCAATTCAACCCGGGCAACTGGCAGTCAGGCCACGTGGTATTGAAAGATCAACAGGCACAGATCCTGCTCGTGACACTGAACAAACAGGGCAAAGCCAGTGATCATCAGTACCACGACTATTTCATCGATAACGCCCACTTCCACTGGCAGTCACAGAACAGCACCAGCCCGGACAACAAACGTGGCCGCGAGATTATTGAGCATGAAAAGCTGGGCAGTCGGGTCTACCTTTTCGTGCGCGAACACAAACTGAATAGCGGTAAGGCAGCGCCCTTCCGTTATTACGGCGAAGTAAGCTATCAAAGCCATGAGGGTAGTAAACCGATGAGCGTGGTTTGGCAATTGAAAACACCCACTGCCTAAACTAATCAGCACAACGCTCGAAAGCAGACTGTCGGCTCTAGTCCTCGCGGGGCCTTAAAATCTCTCGTAAAAGAAAAAACCGCTCCCCTAAAGGAAGCGGCTTTGTTTTCGATTAACCCAATAACGCTACACCACACTGGTCTTACATTGCCGTGGCATTCAGTAGCATCCGCATAGCCTCAGCCAGCTTGCGCTCTGCCTCACTGTGGTTGCCCGCATTGTGAGCGGCCATGCCCTCATCTTTGAGTGCCATGACCTGGCTGCGCGTATCGTCGCTGACTTCCATGTTCGCAAGACCGGCTTCAATCGCCTTCGCGTCCATCGGACAATGGCTTGCCATAGCTGGAGCCGAAAGCGCTACCGCCAGTAGAGCCGTGACGCAGGCGGTTTTTATTCTGAACATGATCAACCTCCCGTTCCGGTGCGTTGGATCAGTTTGAGTATAGTTCAGCCCTGTGTTGATCGGCCGTAAAGCTCACGCTGGAGGGAGGTCGCTGCAGGAATCACATATCCAGAGGGCATAACAACCCCGTGCCGATTGAAGCTGGCACGGTGGTTATTTTAAACCAAGGCGGTTGATCGCGACGGGGCATGGCGCCTACAAAACCGACAAAAAAGGGGCTGAACCCGATAGAGTCCAGCCCCTTTTTTAGGTCGGCCGCGAACCGTTACGGCCGGCTGCCGCCGTAAACAACGAACCAGGGGTTCAGGGTTTCAGCGGTGTTGGCGTAACCCAGTACCTCGCCTTCCGGTGTTTCGATAGCACCGCCCGCCGCGTTAACAACGGCATGCGCGGCACCGGTATCCCAAAGGCAGGTCGGCCCAAGACGCGGATAAAGATCGGCAGCACCTTCAGCCACCAGACAGATCTTCAGCGAGCTGCCCATGGGCACCAGTTCATACTCGCCCAGCGGCTTCAGCCAATCCAGCGTATCCTGGCTGGCGTGGGAGCGACTGCCCACAACACGCCACGCAGCATCTGCATGCACGGCCACTTCGATAGGCTGACGTTCGTTCTTACCTTCAATTTTGAAGGCACCTACGCCTTCTGCACCCAGGTAGGTGACATCCAGAGCGGGCGCATAGACTACGCCCAGAACCGGACGGCCCTGCTCAATCAGAGCGATATTGACGGTGAACTCGCCATTACGCTTGATGAACTCCTTGGTGCCATCCAGCGGATCAACCAACCAGTAGCGGCCATTTTCATCAGCGCCATGGAACGCCTCTACCGCCTCTTCGGTCAACACCGGGATAGATACCGGCAGCGCCTCAAGACCTGCAACAATGATGCTGTTGGCCGCTTTGTCTGCCTCGGTCAGAGGCGACTTGTCCTCTTTCTCTTCGATGGTGAATTCGCGGCTGTAGATCGCCATGATCGCCTCGCCCGCTTTCAGGGCGATCTGCTCTACCTGGTCCATCAGCGCCGGCAGTGAAATATCGGTCATTTTCTATTCCTGCTATTCATGGCAAATGCCCTGCCTGAAACCCGGGCCGGGCACCTGTCCTTGGTAGGTTAAAGCTTAGAGCGTGGGAACGATGCCCCGTGCCTGCAGCTGACGGATCACCTGATCGGCCGCTTCTTCCGCCGTGCAGCGGGTGGTATCCAGCACGACCTCGGCCGCTTCCGGTGCCTCGTAGGCGGAGTCGATACCGGTGAAGTTTTTAAGTTCACCGCGACGCGCCTTTTTATACAGACCTTTCGGATCACGGTCTTCCGCCACTTCCAGCGGTGTATTGACGAACACCTCGACGAATTCGCCCTCCTCAACCATACCGCGCGCCATGGCACGTTCGGAACGGAACGGAGAGATAAAGGCGGTGATCACGATAAGGCCGGCGTCTGCCATCAGCTTGGCGACCTCTGCCACACGACGGATATTTTCCACCCGGTCGGCATCGGTAAAGCCGAGGTCCTTGTTCAGGCCGTGGCGGACATTGTCACCATCCAACAGGTAGGTGTGGTGACCCATGGCATGAAGCTTTTTCTCCACCAGGTTGGCAATGGTGGATTTGCCGGCGCCGGAAAGACCAGTCAGCCAGAGAACACTGGGCTTCTGGTTTTTGGCAACTGCACGAGCGGCCTTGTCCACATCCACATGCTGCATATGAATGTTCTGGCTACGACGCAGAGAGAAATGGATCATGCCGGCGGCAACCGTGTTGTTACTCATACGGTCGACCAGGATGAAACCACCGGTGTCCTGGTTCTCCTTGTAGGGGTCAAAGGCGATCGCCCGGTCCAGGCTGATATTGCAGATACCGATACCGTTCAGCGCCAGGTTCTTGGCCGCCGTATGTTCCAAGGTGTTCACGTTCACCTGGTACTTGATATCGGTGACGGTGGCGGTCACGGTCTGGGTACCGACCTTCAGCAGGTAGGGACGACCGGGCAGCAGCGGCTCATCGTGCATCCAGACGATAGTGGTTTCGAACTGCTCGGCGGTTTGTGCCGGCTGCTCGGTGGTTGAGATCACATCGCCACGGGAGATATCGATCTCATCCGCCAGTGTAAGGGTAACGGACTGGCCGGCAACCGCCTCATCCAGCTCACCGTCATAGGTATAGATGCTGGCCACGCGGCTGGTTTTGCCGGAGGGCTGAACACGAATCTCATCACCCGGGCGAATCACGCCGCTGGCCAGGGTTCCGGAGAAGCCGCGAAAATCCAGGTTGGGACGGTTAACCCACTGCACAGGCATACGGAAGGGATTACGCTGCAGGCGGTCATCATCCACCTCAACGGTTTCCAGGTAGCCCATCAGGGTGGTGCCGTGGTACCACGGAGTGCTGTCACTCAGAGCGGTGATGTTGTCGCCCTTGAGCGCCGACATCGGGATAAAGGTGATCTCATCCAGGTCGAGCTGCTTGGCGAATTCACTGTACTCGTCACGGATCCTGTTGAAGACCTCTTCGGAGTAGTTCATCAGGTCCATTTTATTGATCGCCACTACGATGTGGCGGATACCGATCAGCGACATCAGATAGCTGTGGCGTCGAGTCTGGGTCAGGATGCCCTTACGCGCATCAACCATCAGAATCGCTGCGTCGGCGGTAGAGGCGCCGGTCACCATGTTACGGGTGTACTGCTCGTGCCCCGGAGTATCGGCAACGATAAACTTGCGACGATCGGTGGAGAAGAAGCGATAGGCAACATCGATAGTGATGCCCTGCTCACGTTCGGCGGCCAGGCCATCCACCAGCAGCGCGAAGTCGATATCTTCGCCCTGAGTACCGTATTTTTTGGAGTCAGACTCGATCGCGGAAAGCTGATCTTCAAACAGCATCTTGGAGTCGAACAGCAGACGACCGATCAGCGTACTCTTGCCGTCGTCCACGCTGCCACAGGTGATAAAGCGCAGCAGGCCCTTGTTCTCGTGCTGTTTCAGGTACTGTTCGATGTCGCTGGAAATCAGGTCAGATACGTGTGCCATCAGAAATAGCCCTCCTGCTTTTTCTTCTCCATGGAGGCGGCGGAATCGTGGTCGATCACACGGCCCTGGCGTTCTGAGGTTTTGGTCAGGAGCATCTCCTGAATGATTGACGGCAGGGTATCCGCCTCGGATTCAACGGCGCCGGTCAGCGGGTAGCAGCCCAGGGTACGGAAACGCACCTTGCGCATCATCGGCACTTCACCCTCTTTCAGCGGCATGCGCTCGTCATCCACCATGATCAGGGTGCCATCACGCTCAACCACCGGACGGGTTGCCGAGTAGTACAGCGGAACGATGGGGATATTTTCCAGATAGATGTACTGCCAGATATCCAGCTCGGTCCAGTTCGACAGCGGGAATACGCGCATGCTCTCACCCTTCTGCTTGCGCGCGTTGTACAGCTTCCACAGTTCGGGGCGCTGCCCCTTGGGATCCCAGCGATGCTGAGCAGTGCGGAAAGAGAAGATACGCTCCTTGGCGCGGGACTTCTCTTCATCACGACGGGCACCGCCAAAGGCCGCATCGAAACCGTACTTGTTAAGGGCCTGCTTCAGGCCTTCGGTTTTCATGATGTCGGTGTGCAGGGCAGAGCCGTGGGTAAAGGGGTTGATGTCTTTCTCAACGCCTTCCGGATTGACGTGCACGATCAGGTCAAGGCCGAGATCTTTGGCTATCTGATCCCGAAACTCGTACATTTCACGGAATTTCCAGCGGGTATCCACGTGCAGCAGCGGGAACGGCGGCTTGGAGGGCGCGAACGCCTTCATGGCCAGGTGCAGCATCACTGCGCTGTCCTTGCCGATGGAGTAAAGCATCACCGGGTTTTCCGCTTCTGCCACCACTTCGCGCATGATATGGATGCTTTCCGCTTCCAGGCGCTTCAAATGTGTAAGAGACATAGAATTCCTTTAACCAGTCTGTGGTTATATAAAATCAGTTATCTAAAATCAGTTATCTAATGTGAGTATCTAAAGTCAGGATGAGCGCAGCTCCACCTCGGGAGGCACTGCAATCAAATTGATCCGGGTGTCATGTTGATCGAGCCAGGCCTGAAGCCGGCTGGCGCGCCACAGGTCCAGTCCCGCGAGACACAGGGCCAGGGGCGCCTTCTTTTGTGCCAGCAGCCGCTCCAACACGTCGATCAACCAGCTCTCGGTCGGCCAGTGCGAGGTCTCCAGCCAGAGCTGCTTGCGAAGAGCGGTCTGGAGGTATAACTGAAAGGTATCCGGGGAACGGCGCGCCGGCTGGCAGTAGGCAAGCAGCAGGCTGGCCTGATGCAGTTCCGCCCACTCCAGCAACGGCTCATACTCCTGCCGGTACCAACGGGCAGCAGGATTCCGCACACCCTTGGGTTTACGCACCTTCAGCGCAGGACAGTCCAGATGCCACTCCTGCAGCAATCGCGATACCGCGCGCTCCGAGATCTGCACGCCGAACAGGCTCGCGACTTCAGCCGCCACTGTTTCACGGCCCCAGAGCCCCGTTACCGGCGGTTCCAGGAGTCGCTCGCGCAGCCGTTGCTGCTGCTCTGTAGAGAGACCACTACCCTCTCCCGCCTTACGCCCTCTAGGCGCCGGTTTGATCGCCGCCCAGCCACCGTTTTCAAATGCCTTGAAAACCTTGGTTATCGTGGGCACGGAGAGCCCCGTCTGAGCAGAGGTTTCCGCCAGGGTATAGCCTGAGATACGAAGCTGAACAGCCCGAATTCGGGCCTGCTCCAGATTCTTCGGCGCTAAATCCTTAATAGCCAAAACCTCGTTAATTTATTGTTTTATAAAGAATTAAAAAGAAATAAACATCAAAAACCTGTTATTACCATGGACAGTTTATTAAAGCCTTCTATAAAATTTCAACCTTTTACGGTCAATACCCAGGGAGTTGCGCAATGGAGTGGGGAGTTCTTGCATCGGTTATTGGCCTGCTGGCGGTGCTGGCAAGCGGCCGCGTCCAGCCTGCCACTGCGTTTGTGACCCTTGCCTGCGGATACCTGCTGACCGGATTGGTCGATCTGCCCGAACTGCTCGGCAGCTTTGCCAACCCGGCCCTGGCCACCCTTATCCTCCTGCTGCTGATCTCGCTGACACTGGAGCGCTCTCCGCTGCTCGACCAGATCTCCGACCGAATCATCTCCGGGCGGCAGTCTTCCGCGCTGCTCAAGCTGATGGCCACCAGCGCCGTGCTCTCAGCCTTTTTGAACAACACCGCTATCGTGGCGTCCTTTCTAGGTACTCTGTCCCGCCAGACCCGCATCCCTGCTTCCCGACTGCTGATCCCCCTCTCCTACGCATCCATACTGGGCGGCATTACCACGCTGGTGGGCACCTCCACCAACTTGGTGGTCAGCTCCTTCGCCGTGGATGCGGGGCTACCAGAACTCAGCATGTTCCAGTTCAGCCTGGTGGGCGTACCTGTTGCGCTGGTCTGCCTGGCCGCGCTGATGCTCAGCGCGCACTGCCTGCCCAACAACAGCACCACAAGCCGGGATAGCCGCCAGTCCTACTTCCTGACCACCGAAGTCGCGGTGGATTCTCCGCTGGTGGGGAAAAGTATTGAAGCCAACGCCATGCGTAACTTGGATGGCCTGTTCCTGCTGGAAATCGAACGCGACGGCCGGCTGATCAGCCCGGTGACGCCTGAGGAGGTCGTCCAGGCCAGGGATCTGCTGATATTTACCGGAGAGGTGAACAAGGTACAGGCGCTGCAACGCTTTCAGGGCTTGAAACTGATGGGGGAAGACGCCGACGACCTGCTGGCCAGCAATCTGGTGGAGGTGGTGATCTCAAATGAATCCGAGCTCGCCAACCGAACCCTGCAGGATATGGACTTCCGCACCACGTTCAACGCGGGCGTGGTAGGGATCCGGCGCGGGGAGCGTCGACTTGAGGGGCAGCTGGGGCGCATCCCCCTGCGTGTGGGTGACAGCCTCTTACTCGCCGTAGGCGGCGACTTTAGTCAGCATCGTAATCTGGACCGCAACTTTCATCTGCTCAGCGGCACCCTGCAACGCCCTCGCCTGAGCATGAAGCAAAGCCTCGCTGCGCTTGGCGGTTTTGCAGCCGCGATTTTGGGCGCGTCGCTGGGCATCATCAGCCTTTTCGAGGCGCTGCTCTGTCTGCTGGGTCTGTTTCTGCTGGGAGGGCTGCTCAATGTTAACGAAATGCGCCGCCGCTTCCCGTTCGAGCTGTTTCTGGTGATAGGCTCAGCACTGACCGTCGCCAAGGGAATGAGCGCATCAGGCGCGGCGGGACTGGTCGCAGAAGGTATGCAGGCGTTATTCAACGGCTATGGTGTATACGCAGCTTTCGTCGGCATTTTTCTGCTGACGCTGATATTGACGGAAACGGTCACCAATAACGCCGCCGCCGCGCTGGCCTTTCCGATCGCCTTATCCACAGCCCAAGCGTTCAACGCCGACCCCATGCCGTTCATTATGGCTGTGGCCTACGGCGCCAGCGCCTGCTTCCTGATTCCATTCGGTTACCAGACCCACCTGATGGTTTATTCACCGGGCCGGTACCGTTTAGCGGACTATCTGAAAACGGGCCTGCCGGTAAGTCTGCTTTACACCGCAGCGGTGCTTATCCTTACGCCGCTGGTGTTTCCGTTTAACGCTTAAACCCGCTTGCGAATCCGGCGCCAAACGTGGGTTCTGAGCGCTGTTTTCCGCTTCTCCTGCCTCTGCCTTTGCAGGATATCGACGGCGGTTTCCGCGTTGATCTGGTCTCCGCTGTCCGGGTCAACATAGAGCGGGTAACGGATAAGCGTCGCCGCCACCAGTTCATCCAGAGTCCGTCTGCGGGTGCGGCGCGGGCAGGCGATATGATCCTCTGTTAGCCCCCAACCGGCATAGAACGGCAGCCCCCAGGTATAAACCGGGATATCTCGCAGCAACGCTTCAAACCCGGTCAGAGACGTCAGGGTATGAACCTCATTTACCTGCTCGAGCAGATCAGGCATCGCCAGATCCCGCACTTCCAGATCGAAATACTCCTGTCCAGGCACTTCTCCCTTGCGGGCACCTTCTAGCACATCCGGGTGGGGTTTATAGATGATATAGGCATCCGGACAACACTCTCGGACGGCCTGCAGCAGTTCAAGGTTGGTCTGCATCCGGGGCGATCCGGTGCGGATAGAGGCATCGGTTTCAACCTGCCCCGGCACCAGCACAATTTTGCGATCCTTCGGCAGATTCAATCGCTGCTGCTTGCCCACGTTGTACTTGGACAGTTTCAGGGCAACGAGACACTGTCTTAACGCCTCTGCCCGTCGTAATAGATCCGGCGAGAACTCGTCATGCTCAAGCATCTGTTCAAGGTCACTGGCAGAGGATGCATCGTAGTAGATTCCCCGTGAATCCATCACCAGTGACAAGGGATCGATCAGATCTACTCCCAAGCCAACGGAGCGGACAAAGCCATCTTCCATACGCCAGAGTTCTTGCTCCCTCTTCTGGCAGCGGGCAATCAGATCCGCATCCAGCTTGGAAGCCCAGGCCAGCACTTTGGGTGCGGATACCTCCGACGCCAGCTGTTTCCACTCAACCTTTGCACGTGGGCCGAGAAAGCGTCCGACAAATGCTCGCTTCCAGCCAGCAAAATCGACCGCATCCCAGTCACCAGCAAAGCGATCCCTCGCCCGTTTTTGATCGCCGATCAACGCTACCGTATCTTCGAACTCGCAGCGCTTCCCTGTGTAAGGGTTGATATAGCGGCAGTACTGCAGATAGGCGGCGTAAAACACCGACTCAAGACTGCGGCTAACGCCCCGCCGCTTAGATACCTGACGATCAGAGGTAAGCCCCCACCCGGCATAGAACGGCATACCAAAGCAGTGCACCTTCTTGCCCGCCAGCAGCGCCTCAAAACCGAACTGACTGGTCACCACATAGACCTGATCGACAAGGTCCAACAACGCCCAGGGGTTCAGGTCCTCCCCGATCAGACGACAGCCTGCAGCACGGGCCTGCTCCAGCAGGTGTCCCTGCTTTTTACCTGCGATCACATCCGGGTGTACCTTGACGAGAACCTCGGCATCCGGATTTTCAGCCACGGCAGCATCAAGCATTTCACTGAAAGAGCTGGCACTGGCCAAGCCATATTCGATGGAGGCATCGCCTGCGGTTTGATCCACAACCAGCACGCGGGAGGCCTTGCCTTCCAATCCGGCAGGCTGCCGATCCGGTGCATGGTTATATTTGGAGAGTCGATAGCTCTTGAGCAGCTCGATACAATCGCGGGCCCGCTGCAGCTGAGCCGGCTCCAGAGTCTGCTCAGATATGAGCGATTCAAGATCGGAAGGACGGGTGGCGTCGTAATAGATACCCCGTTGGTCAACGATAAGGCTATGCAGCGGCGCGCCATCAACACCCAGCCCCAGTGAACGCAGAAAACCATCCTCAAGTGACAGGAAGGGTAAACCAAGTCTTGCGGCATACTCCCGGGCTTTAGCGGCACTGGGCTTTAGCCCCCAACCGGCTACATGGGTGAGCCTCAAAAACCTCGTCAGGGCAGAAATCCGTACGCAGGGTGCCCCCACCAGCTCAGCCAACCAGGGTGTCTGGCCGAGCCCTTTTACAACATAGCCGACGCGCATACTCAGTTAACGCAATCCCTGTCAAAGGAGCCTATCTGATTGCGCTGAGTACCTGCCGCAATTTTCTTGGGATCCTGGCTTTCCAGTTCCCGCTGCCAGACCTTTTCAAACAGCCAGGCGGTCGCGCGAGGGAAAGGGGTAAACAGCGGATTAAAGGGGTTGTCCCGTGCCTGCATCCAGATCGTCATGCGGCGGCTGGGTTGCTCAGCAACGCCTCGGCGATGAAATCCATAGACGTTTCCGATCAACAAGGTATTTTCCGGCACGTGTAAGGCTTTCGCCTCAAGGCCCATTTCCGCCAGGTCAGCCTCAGTGGCCCGGAATGAACCATCCCAATAGCGCCCGGGCTGGCGTTTATCACCCTGCTTGGAAGCTTCCAGGCTTTCGCGGTACTCCCACTTCAACCGCTTCCAGGTGAGGCGGTGAGAACCAGGCACATAGACATGGGGACCGTTGCGATTATCGGCGGCATCGAGAAACAGCCAGCCTTTTACGCAGGGGTGAAAAGTATCGGTATGAAAATCCCTTTGCGGGTCGGGCTGAGGAGCCACGTTGGCGTGGTTGCAAAGGTTCTCAATGAAAAAGAAAGGTGGCCGGTTCTTGGATGAGCACCAGCGCATCAGCCGGTCCAGACGTCGACCATCGGTAAACGCACTGATTTCCCGTAGCTCGGCGCGCTTATCCTGGGTCAGAAAAGCACGCTGGGTTAGCGTAGTGCCTTCGACGAACTCGCGGATTAGCCCCTGATAATTTTCAGCCTCAGCCTTCAAACACAGGAAGTGCCCACGTTCGAGAAAATTCCGTTTCAGGATATAGCCATCTCGCAGAAAAGCTTCCCGATCCTCTTTTGCCACCAATGGCGCCAACAGCATCAGACGGAAACGGAACAGCCCCTGAGACACCACAACCCGCGCCACATGCAGGCCGCAGCGATTGAGCCAGTAATTGCCAATGATCGGGTTTTGCTTGAAGCTTTTTGCCCAGGTAAAAAGCTCGATAAACCAGTACGGGTAACGCAAAACGCGACCAATGACCGACTTTGCTTGCTGCATCCATATCTCCAGGAAGCCAATCGAAGACTACTGCGCACCAGGCCCGGCCTGGGAGACAGAGCCCGGAACGCCTTACAAAGAACCTGTTACCCGACCAGCTGCTGCGCCTCGCTGAGGATAGCTTCGAGATGCGCTTCATCCTTAAAGCTTTCCGCATAGACCTTGCACAGGTCCTCGGTACCGCTGGGGCGGGCGGCAAACCAGCCGTTCTCGGTCACTACCTTGAGTCCACCAATCGCAGCGCCATTACCCGGTGCCTCGGTGAAACAGCCCAGAATCGGATCGCCGGCCAGCGTATCAGCCTTAACATCGTCGGAGGTCAGCGCCTTAAGCTTCGCCTTCTGCTCTGCAGTGGCCGGACTGTCGATGCGTTTATAGACCGGCGCACCATAACGCCCGGTCAATTCCGCATAATACTGCGACGGCGTTTTACCGGTGACCGCCAGGATCTCCGCCGCCAGCAAGCAAAGGATAATACCGTCCTTATCCGTGCTCCACGGCTTACCATCGCGGGTCAGGAAACTGGCTCCGGCACTCTCTTCACCGCCGAACGCGAGTTTACCGCCATGCAGTCCCGGGACAAACCACTTGAAGCCCACCGGGACTTCATAAAGGGCCCGCTGCTGACCTGCGACAACCCGGTCGATCATTGAGGAAGACACCAGGGTCTTGCCGATAGCCAGATCTGCAGGCCACTGCGGCCGATGTGAGAGCAGGTAATCAATGCAAACCGCCAGATAGTGGTTGGGGTTCATCAGACCACCGGCGTCAACAATGCCGTGGCGATCGGCATCCGGATCATTACCAAACGCCAGATCAAAGCGTTCACGTATCTGCAGCAGATTGGCCATGGCCGCAGTGCTGGAGCAATCCATGCGGATCTTGCCATCATGGTCCGGCGGCATAAAGCCGAAATCCGGCGACTGCTCGCGGTTAACCACCTCGATATCGAGACCGAACTTCTCCGCTATTGCATCCCAGCTTGCCAGAGAGGTTCCACCCATGGGATCAGCGCCAATGTGAATGCCGGCGGCCTTAATGGCATCCATATCGATAACGGACGGCAAAGCTGACACATACTCAGCGACGAACGCATAGGGTTCGGCCTTATCCCGTGCCTCATCCACAGAAACACGCTTAACACCGGCGAGGCCCAACTTCAGCAGCTCATTGGCACGCTGTTCAATCCAACCGGTGACGCCAGCATCCGCCGGACCACCATCCGGAGTGTTGTACTTGATGCCGCCATCTTCCGGCGGATTGTGTGAAGGCGTAATAATCAAACCATCGGCCTGGTCCGACGGACTATCTGCATTCCAAGCCAGGATGGCACGTGACACCAGCGGGGTCGGCGTAAAGCCCTCCGCCACATCGACCATCACTCGCACACCATTGGCTACCAGTACCGACAGTGCGGATTCACACGCCGGTTGAGACAGTGCGTGGGTGTCCATACCGAGAAACAAGGGGCCTGAGATACCCTGTTCCTGACGGTAATCCACCGTTGCCTGGCTGATCGCCAAAATGTGAGCTTCGTTAAAGGTGGATTTCAGAGCTGAGCCTCGATGGCCGGAGGTACCAAAGCTTACGCGCTCACCGGAATTGTTTGGATCGGGTTTCGACTGGGTATAAGCGGAAATAAGCTCTGAAATCTGTTGCACAACAACACCTTTTATACTGGATTAAGCAGGACACGGGTATTGCCAGCGTCCCATGGGGTTAACTCATGGTCAAATATATCGAGCAACATCAGCCCTCGTAGAAAAGAGAGCACGAGAACAGCGACCAGAGCATTTGTACTGTTTATTACCCTGGTGAATTGACCTGACTCGCAGTCTATTGCGTCATGAACAGCTATTAAGACATTCCCTTTCTGACATGCGTCAGCATACTTTGACGCCTACCCGCATTGTCACCCAGATCTAAAATCGCCTCCACCCAAGCACTTGGCTCCATCGGCAGCAGCAAACCATTCTGCTCGTGCTGAACAATCGACCGATACACGGGATGGTCGGCGTAGATGCCGACGGCACCGGCCTGAGTAATATCATGAAATTTGGTGGCGGAACGAGCCTGATTGAACGAGCCTGACAGCAGTGGTGCAAGGCCGACGGTACGTCCCGGCCGGCTCACCAATGCCTTGTAGGCTGTCCAGCTCATCGGCTGCAGCACATGAACACGAGGCAGATGCGAAAACAGTTTACGAATTTCGGCATTACCGATCAGCTCGAAACTGAAGGAAGAGTCCCGCTGCAACACCTCCTCTACCACCGGCAACAGCCAACGAATCTCCTGCATGTGCGAGGCGGAGCCGTGATAGAAAAAGGTCTTTTGCGGCAGGCAATCAGTATAGGGTGACTGCGGCTCCATGACGCACGGTTGCCAATCAGCGTATTTATCGGCCAACCACTGGGTGGATACCCAAAGCTCTGCATCCATCCTGCGCAACCAGGCTTTATGGCGTGTGGCTAGGCGATAAAGCTTCCAGCGGTAGCGCAGAGGGAGTCCCTGGTGGGCGCTCAAGTCGAAGAGGTCATCATCCATAAAAAAAACCAGGCGCCCCAAAGACGCGCAATTTTTTTCAACCCATTGTCGCCATTGGGGCGTAAGGTAGCGCACAAAGATCAGGTTCATTCCGGCAGCAGGCGCTTCGGCCGGTACAGAAGCCAAGTGGCTCGTTCGCACCTCAAACTCTGCCAGGCAGGGGCGAATAAAATAATCACTACTGGGGTTTCGACCCTGCTCAACAATCAACCAGCTCAAATCAAGATCACCATGGCCAGTCAACACGGGGATACTTGCCCAGTGTGAAATCAGGCTTGGCATAGTTGAGGTTCGGGTTGTAGAACGGGTCTCGCTCGATCACATCAGCCCAGCGTTCACGCATGTATTGCACTTCCCGCTTCGCCCTCGCCTTCTTTTCAGGGTTATCATCCTTACCACGAGATACCGACTCATGATGGTAAAGTTCGGCATAAGGAGTATAGATTACGCGATACCCCGCTTCGCGAATACGCAAGCAGAAATCGACATCGTTGAAGGCGACGGTCAGGTTATGTTCATCCAGACCGCCCAACTTTTGGTACAAGCAACGAGTTGTCAGGAGACAGGCCGCCGTCACCGCTGACAACTCCTGAGGCAACACCGCACGATTCATGTATCCGGGGTCGTCCGCTTCTATGATGCCGTGCAGGTGGTTGGCACAGCCCCCGGGACCGATCACATCACCGGCGTGTTGAACGCGGCCATCACTGAAGTACAGCCTGGCACCCACGGCACCAACACCCGGCTGCAATAAGCGAGAGGCCATTTCATCCAGCCAGTCAGGACTGATCACTTCCGTATCATTGTTTAGCATGCAGACCAAATCACCCGTGGCGTGCGCTACCCCAAAGTTATTGATCGCCGAGAAGTTGAACGGATGATCATAGGCCAGCACTCGAACACGAGGGTCAGCCGACACGGACGTCATATATGCCAGAGTATCAGGGCAACTGCTCTGGTTATCCAGAATCAGCACTTCATAATTGGACCAGGTGGTTTTCTGCAGAATACTGTCCACACAAGGCTGCAGAAAATGCAGCATGTCACGAGTGGGGATGAGGATGCTGATTTTCGGAGAATTGGCCGGCATTCCATAGCGAAGGCGCAGCTGCCCACGGACATCCTGTACGACGCGCGCATCAATTTTATGCCTTTGCAAATGCGCCCCTAGCTGCTCCGGGCACGGCGATGTGCACGCATCCTCGTCCTGATGCCAGAGTACGGCCGGAATATGCCGAATCTGGTTGTCAATCGACAGCGCACCTACTTCCAGTGCCAACTCGTAGGCACCGGGCACATACCCCAGACGTTCGAGTATGGTTTGCAGCACTGAAGTCTTAACAAACAGGCAGTCGCCGACATAATGACTTGTACGCTGCAGCTCCAGTGACCAATCCGGCTTGAATCGAGGCGCAACGGGAGTTCCACCCCGTTGTTGCAGCGCGTGATCGGAATAGATCAGGCTTGCCTCAGGGAAACGCTCGGCTTCACTCAACAGCCACGCCAGCGCCCAGGGTTCCAGCCGTTGTCCGGGTTGCATCACGAGTACCCAGTCGCCGGTGCTATCCAGTCGAGCCAGCCCGTCGTCCTCGGACAACACATGAAGACGGGCCTCCAGACCAATCTGGGCTCGGACGGATTCCTGTGACTCGATGAGCCACTGATAAGCCGCCTCGTCCCCATTCTTTCGCGCCTGCCCCTCAACTTTGCGGGTGTCCAGCAACACCGGAATAGTGGTGTCCGCCAAACCACTGCGGCTCAAATACCGGAAGAGCCGCTGCTCCACCCCGTCGGAGCAGGACCAGTATTGAGCGCGCCATTCGGCATAATCAGGTGCCGGAAAGTGGTAGCGCAAACATCCAAGCAGACGGTAGGTCTTAAACGGATCATACGACACGCTGCGCCAGCCAATCCCCAAACGCCTGGCTTTATGTTTGTCCAGCGCGGGCAATGCTCCGAGTACCCGCCGCCACATCCAATACCAGGCCACAGGCGTGGATACAATCCGAGGGACGATGGCTTCGATAGCCAGAGGCCCCTGTTCACTTTCAACCTCAATGACCAGCTCATGAGCTTCGGCGGGCCGCGGGATCAATTCAAATACACGCCCTTTTAGACTCGCAGGCAGCGGTATACGGCACTCGCGCGTCCCGAAACGTATAACAGCCCAAACATACAGGTAGCTGTATCCCGTAGGCAGACTTGCACTGATCAGATACCAACGATCAGTGCGATATGGCTCTATTGCAAAAGCATTCATTCAGGAATAACTCTGAAGCAGAACAACGGGAGTGTCACACAGCCGCCTCGTGATCGATAGCCGACACGGGCACATGCCAGGGCTCAAGGCCAAGAGAGGTCACCAGTTCCAGATCGCTAACTTTGCGGATTTGCGCCTGCCGCTCAATAGCTGTGCAATCCAGACTATCCTGCTTTTCTATGATTGTATTCTTCAGATTGTAATCGGCAATCGGCGGTCGAATCATAAACCGCGCATTGGTCTGGACAATCAGATAATCCGGTGCGACGGCATCGATCAAGCTTGGGTCCAAATTGCCTGCGGTATGCACAAAGACCAGCTGTCGAAAGAAACGACTGAGATAATTGAACATGGAATAGCTGGATGAAGAGCCAAAAACAAGACAACACCCTTCTTCCAGGGCATCGGGATACTGGATGACAATCACACGGCCAAAGTTTGGCAATCCATTGTCGTAAACGACCCATTTGCCGTAATGAAATGACGTAAGGAAGGATGCCGGGGCAGCCATTCTGGGTTCCAGTTTGCTGCCCAGGTCACCGGCATGATTGCGCACCCTGTAACGATCGGACGCCAGCAGCCGGTCTAGATGCTCTGCTGACAAGCCCAATTTCCTGGCAACCAGCGCAGCTGCCAGAGAACCACCTCGGTGGGTCCAGTGCGTGTCGGTTTTGAAAAAGGCCTCATCACCCAGTGTATCTCGCAACTCGCTTACAGGGTGCAGAAGCAGACCGGGGGGAAACAGCGCGAACACGGGATCCAGGGGGGAGACTGCCGCTGCCGTCATGGGATGATAATGCCCCATCACGCTTTCCTTGGTCGGTGCCACAAGCATGACCGCAGGGCTGCGCTGCGCTCCGAAACCATTTTTGAGGGCGTCCACGTACGCCTCCCAACTTTTCAACCCTCGAGTTGTTAGCTGTAATCGCCCCGTAAACTGATCGATACTGAAATTGGTATCGTTATCAAGGAACAGCCAATCATTATGCCCCTTAATCACTTTTAGCAGGGTATTTTCCGCTACTGCCGGCTCAACCTCTATCCGCTGTAATGGCCAACGCTGACCATCCAATTCAAAAGACAGGTTGAATGAATGCAGATCAGGCGGCACCGTAAAACGAAACCCGCAGGATAGCTGCTCATGACCGTCGGCAGGCTGCTGAAGAATGCGCTCAATCACATCCAGTCGTTTCAACTCCAGTGGACAGCAAAGCTCAAAGGCCGGTTGCAGATGACAGATGATGCGCACTCGCGATAGCGTATCGGCCTTTTCTGGATCGAGCAAAACCCATCCCTGAACTACCCGCCCGGAATGCGTAAAGCGTGGTGCGTGATCAGGACTAGGATAATCCAGACACCAGGTCAGTAGCGGTGATCTATTGCCTGATACGGCATCTCTGACACGCTGAATCCAGCCTGCGACTTTCAGATACGACTTTTCACTTTGCGCTGCCAACCAGGCCTTGTCCATGAGTACAACTTTTTCTCAATGAAGATCGCTAAGCTTAGAATACATGACCAGATCAACGGCCCGGTATGCATTACCCAAGGCATGCATCAGCGCGTCTTGTCCGAAAACCCTCCATGCACGTTCACGGCCGGCATGGCCCAGAACAGCGCAGGATTCAGGTGCCGACGCCAATTTCCGCAAGTAGCCGGCAACAGCCTGAACATCGCCCAGCGCGGCAAGGTAACCGGTTTCGCCAGGTACCACAAGCTCAGACAGTGCGCCCCAGTCATAGGCAACAACAGGTCGGGCAGCCGCCATCGCTTCCAGCACAGTACGGCCAAAAGACTCCTGAAAGCGCGACAGATTAATGACTGCATCCAAATCTGCCAATACCTCAGCAGGGTCGCTTACATAACCGTGATAAGTAATATTGGCCGGGGCACGGCCGTCCGCTTGACGCTTGAGCAGCGTTTGCAAGGCGTCTGTTTCAGGGCCAATCAGCACCAGCTCGATCGGGACTTTCTGTTTTTCGAGCAACTCTCCCAGCGCTTCGGCATCAGCAAGCCCTTTCTTCGGCAGGTTACTGCTGAGCATGCCGACCCGTAACACCCTGCCGGCAGATGTGCCGGACAACTCGGGAATCGACAACAGAGAATCCATTTCAACCGTATTGGGTACGACACACACGGGAGTATCCCGCGAGCACTCAGTCGGCAGGCTTTGCTCAAGTTCACGTCGCGTATAACGGGAATTGGCGATCAACAGGTCGGCAAGGTCTGCAGCATGCGCCATGATGCCTGCAGGATCGCAGCCAAGCGTCTCACACAGCGCTTGATCCGCTGCCGGGAGCTCACGCACATGAATAATGGCGGGCACCTTGCACTGCCTGGCCGCACGCAAGGGTTCATCAAGCACCAGTGTATTGGCATGCACCGCAGAGACATTGAAGCGTTTTATCAGCTCGGAGAAGTGTTGCACCGTCGCCTCAACCGGTTGCCGCCCCTTCTGCCACCAGCCATAGGGAAGCACCGCAAGCGCCGTGCAGTGTTTCAGCATTGCCTGCTCATACGCCAGGTTCAGAGCCTCCGGGAGCGTTACCACCACGTTCGCCCCCAACCGTGTATAGGCGTCTACAACATCAATCAAACTTCGTTCCGCACCAAACAGCCGCGGGCCAGCCTGATGTCCACATACCATGATGGTCGGTTTGTCAGGAATCGGCACCTTGCCCCGCCACACGGGCAAAGCCTTGGCTGGATTCGGCGATTGAAGATAGTGCCAGAGAGGATTCTCGCTTTGGGCCGCTTCAGGGCAGATTCGCAGATAACCCGAGGACGAAAAGTTCGGCCCCGGGTCATACCCCAGAGAAGCCGACTTGTCCCAAAAATGTTCAAAAGGTTCTATCAGCGCCTGCTGCAACGCTATGTAGCGTTGCAAGTACCAGCCTGCATCAAACCAGCCACTTACACGGGCCCTATCCTTTAGTTCAAACTCGCTGACATCGCAGGTACTGTCAGATGTAGCGCTAAGCAAAATCGAGTGAGGTGCAATGAAAGGCCGTGTTAAGGGGTGTTGGGATAAATACAGGTCAGCGGGGCATTGAGCGCGTGCATGCCAGGCTTTAGCGGCCTTCATATAAGCGTAACGCGCGCCTGAAAACTGAGTAATCAGGTGGGTAGCTGAGTGTTGCGACAGAGAACCCTCATCTGCCCTGCCAAATGAAAGTGGAACACCGGGTAACACCTCTACAACCGCCTGGTTTCCAAACGCCATCTCGATACGTTCACGATACTCGGTATCCGCATTAACACGCACCTGGTCCCAGTAGCCAAGCTGCTCAAAAACCTCGCGCCGAAACATCAGTGACGAGATGTTGGGGTAGACCCAACCATGATCGTCCAATCGCCACCGATGAAAGAACAGTTCATCCGATACTCTCACCCACCAGGTCAAACAAGCGACGGGTGACGCCTGTTCCACTAAGGCGCTCGCCTGCCTCTCCAGCTTCTGCGGATGCGACCAGTCATCACTGTCATGCACGGTTATAAAATCGCCGTCAGCCACAGCCAGAGCAGTATTGCGTGCAGCATAAGCCCCCTTGTTAACTTCATGCTGAAGCAACCTCTGATGAATATGCGCGGGGCACTCAGAACTCAGGCGCGCAATCACGGCAAGACTTTCATCAGTGCTGGCATCATCTACCAACAGCAATTCCAACCGGGGCCAGGTCTGGCCGTACAAACTACGTAAAACAGTTGGTAGTGTATTGGCAGCGTTATAGACAGGGATGATCACGCTGACCAATGGCAAGGACGACAGGTTAGCACCATCCTGTTGGCCTATAAATTGGGCTAGACGGGGGAACAAATTATCAAGACCAAGCGGAGCACATGGGTTACGCCATGCCAGAGTAGCAAGCGAGTGACGGGCGAACAGCTGATTCATTAGCTGCAGACGAACAGCGTCGGCACCTTCGCCTTCTAAAGCCAATTTTGCGTTTGCATGTGCAAGTAAGGTGTCAGTCTGTTCCGGCCAGCCTTCATTGAGAAGGTCAGTTACACTTTGAAGCTGCGCCGCCCATTCGGATGGCCTCGCGTCATGCGTCATCATCAAACGGCACAATGCCTCTACCAAAAGCAGTAGAGACCCTGTTTTATTTTGCGGGTATTCCAAGGGTGCATTGAAAGGCATCAAGAGCCTGACGACAATCGACCACTCCTGTTTCCATGCATACCATCGCGCCAACTCCCAACGTGCATGTTGTTGCTCATTAACAGTGGAACCGGGGGCGGCTATAAGCGCTTCTAAACGTGGCTGTATAACATCATGCCCCCCCCTCCATAAGGCATCTCCCATCGCCAACGCGCGGTTCGGTGCGGGTAAACGCCCCTCTGCCCGGCCAAAGCGCGAATAGTGTGCCCAAGGATCCATCTCGGCAGCAGCCACATCAGGATAATGATGTAGATACCACTCTCGATCGAACCATTCGGGGGAGGCGGCAGAATCAAAAGAGGCCTTGCCCAAGAAACGGTTAAATAGACGTTTCAATGATCTGCCTGACTTCATACGATAGGCTTTGACTTTCAAATGAACTCAATAACCGTCTAGTTAATCAACAACATCGAATGATTTTGAGTAAAGCCTATCAGTCATTACCAAACAAATCCCGTGTGTAAACCTTATCCGCTACATCTGCCAACTCTGTTGTTGCACGATTAGCCAGGATGAGATCTGCTTCCTGCTTGAACGCTTCCAGATCATTGACTACACGTGAATGGAAGAACTCACTTTGCTCAAGCACCGGCTCGTACACGACCACCTCAATGCCTTTGGCCTTAATACGTTTCATTACGCCTTGCATTGCGCTAGCACGGAAGTTATCAGACCCGGACTTCATAATAAGCCGGTAAATTCCAACTACTTTCGGGTCACGACTTAGAACTGATTCGGCTATAAAGTCCTTGCGAGTGCGGTTTGCATCCACAATGGCTTGAATAATGTTGCTGGGCACATCCTGGTAGTTAGCAAGCAGTTGCTTGGTATCTTTCGGAAGGCAATAGCCACCGTATCCGAAGCTGGGGTTGTTATAATGGCCCCCAATACGCGGATCAAGACCAACCCCCTCGATAATCTGACGGGAGTTCAAGCCATGGGTTTCTGCGTAAGTATCCAGTTCATTGAAATATGCAACGCGCATGGCCAGATAAGAATTCGAGAACAGCTTGATCGCTTCAGCTTCAGTGCTGTCCACAAACAACGTCGGCACATCTTGTTTTACGGCCCCCTCCAGCAACAAATCGGCAAACTGCTGTGCCCGCTCGGAACGCTCACCTACAATGATTCGCGAAGGATAGAGGTTGTCGTACAACGCCCTGCCTTCACGCAGGAACTCTGGTGAGAATATCAAATTTTGAGTGCCAAAACGTTCACTGGCTTCACGGATAAAGCCCACAGGCACCGTGGATTTAACCACCATGACTGAGTCCGGGCTGATCGCCATCACATCCTGGATAACTGATTCCACTGAACCGGTATTGAAGTAATTCGTATCCGGATCGTAATCAGTAGGAGTCGCGATGATGACAAAATCGGCGTTGGAATAGGCCTGCTCTTTGTCTAGGGTTGCAGTGAAATTAAGTACTTTCTCTGCAAAAAACTGACTGATTTCAGAGTCTTCAATAGGGCTGATGTAGTCATTCAGCAGCTGAACTTTTTCAGCATCAATATCAAGGGCTACGACTTCGTGGTGTTGAGCCAGAAGCATAGCGTTAGAAAGGCCTACGTAGCCGGTTCCGGCGATGGCGATCTTCATTCTATAAAATCCAGAAATTACAGGGGTATCTTGTTCAAAGTATTCGTGACTAAGGCCTGCGCCTTTGCTGTACTGTCTGCTTCCGCATAACAGCGCAATTCCGGCGCATTCCCCGAAGGCCGCAAGTGCACGACATTTCCATCGAGCAAGCTCACGCGCAGTCCATCTGTCAGGTTTACTGCTCCAATTGGCTGACTAAGGCCGAGAGCCTGCACCATGGCAGAGGGATCCTGGGACCAAGCCGCCAGTAAAGCCTGGCTTTTTGCGGCAGGAATATCCTTCAAGCGATCACTGACGGTGTAGCGGGCCGGCAAATGCCGCACAATCTCGGATAAAGGTTTCTTCTGTTTTGCCGCCTCCACTAGGATAGTGAGTGCCGGCAGCAAGGCATCCCGGGTTGGCAAAGCGGCAAGCTGGCGCTCGCCTTCCGTAATCATGCTACCCAGCATAAAGCCGCCGTTAGCCTCGAAACCGGCGACACATTTGAAGTCAGTCGCCAACTCTTGCATTTCTGCGAGCACATAGGGTGAACCAATACGGGTTCGTACCACCTTGCTAAAGGCACCGGACTGTTCAATGGCCGTATTGCAGCTAACGGGTATTGCCAGTGCCTGCACGCCCAATGCGCGGGCACAGAGCAAGCCAACAATATCTCCACGCAGCCAGTGGCCATTTTCGTCTGCCAGTAACGGACGGTCACCGTCTCCATCCGTCGTTAATATTGCATCCAGTTGATATTGGAATGACCACTTGACCCCCAATGCAAGGTCTTCATCGCTGACCGCTTCTGTATCTACCGGAACAAACACCTCGCTACGGCCCAGAACAACCACTTCGGCACCGAGATCAGCCAACACCTGTTGATTTAGATCCCGACCGGCTGCGGAATGTTGGTAAAGGCCTATCCGCACTCCCGCTAGCGGACGCCCGGTGAACCACTGGGTATATCGTTGCTGGTAGCCAGTTATTGCCAAGTCGCTCGTATCCACCCGTTTGATTTCTGCGATCTTTGGCGTTGGCAGGGCCGCATCCAAAATCGCCTGCTCATCGACCTTTGAGATTTCCCCCTCGGGTCGGTAAAACTTGATTCCATTCCGATCAAACGGGATATGACTTCCCGTAACCATGATGGCTGGTATTCCGTCCTTCATCGCCTGTAATGCGAGTGCGGGCGTGGGTAGAACACCATAGTCGAGGACGTCTATACCCATCGCCTGTGCCGCCGCGGTGCAGGCTGCCGCCATACCCGGACTACTGGGACGACGGTCCACGCCAATGGCGACACGACACACCGCAGCGTCTTCTTTCATCACGGCCAGGAAGGCCGCTGTGAATGCGGCGCATACATCAGGTGTAAACTGTTCAACCAGGCCACGCGCACCACTGGTACCAAAGCTAATACCGCTTTTGGCGATGATCGCATTTACTCGATCAGACATCAGAGTCTCCAATCACTGAGAGGCAAATGTGTACCGTAGACTCAGGAACGTCCGTAACGGTCTTCAAAGCGCACAATGTCATCTTCGCCAAGGTAAGTGCCACTCTGAACTTCGATCAGTTCCAGCGGAATTTTACCAGGGTTCTCCAGGGCATGGACACTCCCAACCGGGATATAGATCGATTGGTTTTCCGTCAGCATTTGCGTGTTTCCGTCGATCGTAACATTGGCCGTTCCCGACACTACCACCCAGTGCTCAGCCCGGTGGTGATGCATTTGCACCGAGAGCTTCTCCCCCGCTTTTACTGTAATCCGTTTTACCTGGTATCTTTGCCCGCTATCGACCGAGTCGTATTTACCCCAAGGGCGATAAACCTCGCGGTGTAATCGGTGTTCGTGTCGCCCCTGCGCTTTGAGTTGCGACACTATCGCTTTTACATCCTGAACCTGACTCTTGTCAGCCACCAGAACAGCGTCTTTGGTTTGCACAATCACCAAGTTAGTAACACCTACTGTAGCGACCAGGGCATTTTCTCCCAGCACGTAGCAGTCCCTGGTAGCTTGAGTTACCACATCGCCTTTACAGACGTTGCCTTCGCTATCTTTATTGCCAAGCTCCCAAAGCGCAGACCAGGCCCCGACATCATTCCAACCAGCATCCAGCGGCACTACCATGGCACGCTCCGTTTTCTCCATCACAGCATAGTCAATCGATTCAGAGGGACACTGGGCGAAGGCCTGCTCATTGATGCGAATAAAATCCAAATCGGGTTGTGTATCCTTCATAGCAGCCAAGCAGCACTCGTAGATATCTGGACGATGGGCCTTTAGTTCCTCCAGATACCGATCAGCCCGGAGCAGGAACATGCCGCTATTCCAGTAGTACTCTCCTGTCGCCAGGTAATCTGTTGCCGTTTCTAGATCCGGTTTTTCGACGAATTGAGCAACCTGAAATGCGCCTCCCAGGGCCTTTCCCCGGCGGATATAACCGTACCCGGTTTCAGGATGTGACGGCACAATACCAAAAGTAACTAACTCACCAGCTTCAGCCAATGGCGTAGCAGAGTTCACCGCATCGCGAAACGCCTTCTCGTCAGTGATGGCATGATCAGCAGCGAGTACGAGTAACATCGCATTTTCATCGGAAGCCAGTGTAGTTTGCGCGGCAAGAGCAATAGCTGGCGCCGTATTACGGCCCGCCGGTTCCAGAATGATGTTGTGATTGAGTTGATCTATCTGGCGAAGCTGTTCCGCGGCCAAAAAACGGTGAGCTTCATTGCAAATCAGCACAGGAGGAGCGGTATCCAACCCCTTAAGCCGAAGAAGAGTTTCTTGAAGTAGTGTTTTTTCGCCTACCAAATCAAGAAACTGTTTAGGGTATAACTCACGGGACATGGGCCAAAGGCGGCTTCCGTTGCCGCCTGCCATGATTACTGGATAAATCATCTTTTACACTCTTTTGATCTAGAAATAACTGAATAAGGTACGAATCAAAATTGAAAACAAAACTTATAAATATGTATCAAACCTTAAAAACCGACCACCAAAAATAAAAAAACACTTTATATAACCAGAAAAAACGAATAGCCGACCTATGCTATAAAAAAATCACTTGAATACAGTTGTGAAAACTTAAATCTACTTAATTATTTAAATCGATTTTTATGGGGAATTAAGCTAAAAATAAGAAGATAAATTTAAACACTTTGCTTAGATAATAAAATTAATTTAGGAAAAATAATATTTATTCTTTAAATCCTTTAAAATCATTCCATATTCATAAACCATGGAGCTTTTGTGCCTCTTTTTACTTCTTAGTACTTATATAAATATAAACGAAGATGGCCTTAACCACGTTAACTACCCCTTATCAGGGTATCCAGCTTAAAGTGCTAAATTAGCAACGGCATCTTAATAAAGCTTTTTAAATGAAGAATAAAAATTACGCATAGTGTCACACTAATTTTAGCTACTTAGAACGAGGCCGCTTTCAATTAAAACTTCCCTTGAACAAACGTTTTCTATCTCTATAAAATCTTTACGCTTTTGAGAGAAGTTAATTAAAAACAGAGCTACCGCTTTAAAGGATAAAGAAATTCATCGAAAAAAGGCGATCCGAAAAAGGGCAGTGTAATTAAGTCGTCGTGCTCGGCCTGATCTGCTTTTTTATTGAATTGAGAGTTTACTAAGGCTCCTTGTTCCCGTTTTTCTATCCCCAAGCCCGTTTTTCCAAGCGATACAGACAGATCAAGCACATGTGCGTATCAGCTGATCCAACCGCACGACTTTCGCCAGTTCGAACAGCATAGACAATTGGCCATTAGACTACAGGCTATGATATCGCTTTCGCGAAGTCCGATGTTCACTTTATAAGCCGGAATCGAAGCTCTAACTTAGTTCGGATTCTCCCTTGGAGGCGTTTTGCTTTTAACCCTATTTCAATAGAGTACATTTACGTAAAACGCGCCTTGTAAGCTTCTATGTGAAAATGGTTTTGCTCATATAATTCGAAACTTTTTTTCACAAACTCTTTTATGTCAACAACTTCACCGTTATATATAATATGGGTTTCATTTTTGAAGGAAGATACGCATGGATTTACCCTCATTATAGTCCCGTCCAACGCACCATCTTTCAAATCGACGCTTTTAAAACTCAACCCTAGTAACTCTAAGATTCTATTAACCTGTATTTCCAATAAGTCGCTATAAGGATGATTAAATGTGTAGAATCGACACTTTCCTTTTAAGAAATCTTTCTCTATAATATCTGTCATTTTAACATCGACATGACGTTCTCTATTTTTTAACTCGATTAAAGAATCTTCCGCCACCCCAATATATTTTTTAGAGTTATATTCATAATCTCTGTATTTCCTTATCGTTTCTTCTTCATCATCTCCATTTATATACGAATCAAGTACAGTTCTATTATGATAATCTCCTATAGGCGATTGACATCGAACTCCTTTAACCCTTGGAATGTAACACCAATCTGGATGGTACCCTGTGAAAAACAAGTTTAATATTTTTACTACTTTACCAGGAAACTTGTCAGATATAGTATTTGTTCCTATGCCATGAATTTTTTCACTTATATTCTGAGTTATGATGTAATCAGCATCCTCCATTACATCATAAACTTTTGGATCGTGAGATTTATATTTATGAGCTCGAATAACCAAATCCACTTTAAATCTATCACTTTTTTCTTTTAAGATTTTCTCTATAACACCTGATTGACAGTTCCCAATAATTACAAATTTCTTTATACCAAGACTAAGCCTTAACTCATCATATAGTTGCCTTATATACTTCCCTTTAGGTCTATATTTCAAAGCGATCGCACACAACTCGAAAGCCATTTTTGGATCGGTCTCTTTTAGTTTTATCGCAGCGTCGCGTATACAGTTAATATCTAGTCGATTCATACCCAAAACCGTTATTTTCTCCAAATAACTAATTCTAAATGTACTAGCAATCGGATTTTTGCTGGAAAAACGAGCAAAATATTAAGCCTACCAATATTCGATTACGCTATTGATTCGCCAATAAATTAACACTTGAATATTACCTTCTTAATCCTCTGCATATATGGCTGATAGTATCGTTATACCTGTCAATATAAACCGGATTTTTAGGATATATCTGCGGCTCACAGAACTCGAAAAACTATAATTGAGAAACGTAGGGACGTTAGATAACCCTGCACCACAAAGCACCAAATATTTTTACAGTACTCGTGCACATAAATCACTGGTTAGCCGATGGTTAAGATACGCGTTAATTTACGTCCATGCCATATATAAAAAGACGTATAATTGTCTGTATGATTTTATCCAAAAGCGATACTAGCCTTGATTAAAACTCGACTACGCTCAGTAACGAGAGTGATCTAAGCGTATTATATACGATGCTTTAATAGCCCAATCAGCCGATCGAGCTTATAGCAAGCAAACGGTTAAAGTTCTTCGAGACAGCTTCTAGTGCATTCACCTCGATGAATAAAAAGGTGCCAAACGCGTCAACGAAACGACGAAACTAATTCTATATAATTTAGATCAACTACAAACTGCACCAACTTAATTCCTGAAAGTCACTATTAGGTATCAGGTTAGGTTACGACCCTTGCCTTTAACATAAAATTGCTGGATGTCTACAGCCGAAAATCACGCACTAGAGCCATTAAAAGCAATGGGGACAAAAACTTAGCCATTTATGGCTAAGCATTTTATGAGATTCATAATTTGTTATCGTACGCACATAAAAAGATAGGTGATACACTTTCTATATTTTTACTCTTATTCGGCCAGACCAACATGTTCTAAAACAGAGTTAAGTGACCTCCGGCAAAACCGGAGGCTTATCAGGGAACGCCCTCTAAGGGCTATTGCTTGCGCCCAAGCCGCTACATCCCGGGATTCAATTGATCACGATGCTCATCCGCTTTTTCCTAATTGCGGATGTACTCGCGCACCATAACTTCATCCAGGCCTACGGTTGAGACGAAGTACCCTCTCGCCCAACATTCCGCCGCTGAAGTTTCTCGGACGGCCTATGAACTATCTGCCGATGGCGATCGCACTTTTCCCCTTCAGGTAGCCAACCAAATTGGATACCGAGTACTTGGGCGGAATGCTGATACACATGTGGATGTGATCAGGCATCAGATGTCCCTCAACGATCTTTACGTCTTTGCGCCGAGCAAGTTCATGGAAGATTTCTCCCAGATACCGACGCGATTTCCCATAAATCAACTTCCACCTCTTCTTCGAGATGAACACCACGTGGTACTTACAATCCCAGCGCGTGTGCGCCAGACTTAAGTAGTCTCGCATAGGATTACCTTCATCTTTCTTGGTAGAAATGCGAGGGTATCTTGACCGTTGCCACGATAAAAACTATGCGAGTCACCCGGCATAGACGGCGATTTACCCCTGATTAATTACCCCTCACTCAGAAAAGTCAATTAAGGACTTCAACGAAATAGATTCAGGTGAATATTTTTTTATTGAATTTTGCTCAATTAGTTTTCTCAAATGCGATATGAAATAACCTATTCCACTGTCCAAAGAAAGTTCACCAAAATCCCAAAATGCATAATCCCAAAACCTGAGTTCCATCAATTCAGACACGGTAACGCTATCAAAACGCGGGCGAATTAACCGTGCTGGAACACCCCCAACTATGGTATATGGCTCTACATCTTTTGTTACTATTGCACCTGACGCAACAATAGAACCATCACCTATATTAATTCCTCTCGCGAGAGTTACATCTTCTCCGATCCATACATCATTTCCAATTGTAGTAATAGAACGGTTTTTACTTTGTTGAGAATTTTTTTGTTGATTAAAAATGGAATTGGGGTGATCCTCTAATGCTTTTTTACACATAATCATTCTATCGTCATACGTGATACTAGACGTTGTGAACCTATCAATTGGATGATCTATACCCATTACTTTCACCCCAATTGATATCGAGCTATATCTACCTATTTTTATAGAATTATTTTGAATAGGGCTTCTGGAAAAAGAGAAGCTTCCCATACTACAAAGTGTATTTCCTCTAAAGAACGTTGTATATGGCTCGATTCTTAACTCTTCTGGTACTTGAAGAAGATCACCGCTTTTTAGCCTTCTTTCGTCATTCCCTTTAAAATATATTCGCGCGCGGTCAAATATCTCCAGATGTCTTTCTGTTAAATACAATTTCATAAGTCATTAAAATTGTGGATTTCGCGTTGAATAATCATAATCTAAAAGTAATACAGTGATACCTTTTAGTTTTAACCAAATCATGTCTGGATACCTAACTAATACTTCATCAGATTAGTCTAGGAGTTATTAAACAGACCTCCAGTCCATTAAAGAATCCCTCTTATACTCCCATTTTGAATCCCCGCCAAAGACATCAGCATACTCTTTCCGTGCTCCGAGAAATTTAAATAAATTGGAAATAGTAAAAAGCATAGACCCAGCAGAGTTTAAGATATTTATTTGCCCGTATTCATTTATATTGACTGTTATTTTATCTTGAATAAGAATCTTTTCTGCTTCTTCAGTTAACGCCTTGGGTCCCGCGAATGTTGAGATACCTGACGCAGTTGCGAACTCGGCAGGATCTAAACTCAATATTCTTTCTGACATTGCGCGAACTAAAGGACAGTCTTTATGACTCAAAAATATACTATTATTTAGGTAAGGGGTATTTTCACGCCAATGCTTCATCAAAAAGTTACTCTGTTCATCCTGCACCCATGATTCCATTGACTGTATGTTAAAGTGACGAATATTCTTAGATGTAACTTTGGGAGGGACATGGTCTGCATCTATCCAAACCCCTCCTTTTTTTGAAGCGTAAGCTACACGAAAAATATCAGCTTCCATCGCAGGGTGAATAGCCCTTTTAAAAACCTCCTGATATTCTGGCGCATAATGATTCAACCAATCTATTGCTGTAATTTTATTGAACCGTTCTATTTTTAAAACCGAGCTATTCCTTAGGTAGTTATCCCAAAGTTTAAAGGCTTTAGAAATCTCGATAGGTCTTTCTTCTTGCGACCAATATTGAAAAACCTTAACCGTCTTAAAGTGTGAATTACTTTTATCTGGGTACTGAATTAGTTTATTGGAACTAAGACGAAGCAGGATCGGCCTTAATAGTTCAACCAGATCAGCTATTCCAGAAACTTTTAAACCAGTGGTACGAAATTGATTCATACTTAGCAAAGAAACCTTTTAAAAATTCGATGTTATTTAATAATAGATTACAATCGCGTGAGCTGTATTTTTTTCAATTTGCTCATCTGCGATTATATTATTTTCCTTCACTAGGATTAACATTTTCAAATCCTACCCGTAGTTAAATATTAAACCTTCGGCTTGCCTTTTTCGCAAACCCATCTACATCTTTTAAATCACCAATCATAGATAACTTATGTGTATTTTCTTTAGCAACGCATATATCTAAGCGTCTTTAACAGCAGCCAAATATCTCAAATAAAAGCTACGAACATCGACATAATATCGTATATTTTTCGTAAGCGTCTCTGTTTTATAGTACCTACTCAAGGAAAATTACAATTGAAGTACGAACCGAACCAAATCGAACCGAACCGAATCGAACCGAACCAAATCGAATCGAATCGAATAAAGTCGTAAACCAAAAAATCATTTAACATACTGTGTATTTTTAAAACAATTTAATATCGAAAACTACGCTTTATTTCTTTATAGATTTCTATATCGTCTTTACATATGTCTTCGATTTTTTGCAATTGGTAGTTCGACAAGCTAGATACCTGTGCTGCCTGAGGTTTAGGACTCTTATTTTCATGCCCAAACTCTACCTGAATTCCAAACATCTGCTCTATATCGTCAGCGAACTTAGGAAGATCTTCGAGAGTACCCACGATGTCGAATTTCGACATATTAGCTAACGCAGTCGCTAAACTAGCCTTTTCCTGTACGCCAGAAAAATATTTCTTATAAAAACTTCCTAAGCTAGAAGCCTCTTCGCTTTCTATAAAAGCCTCTAGGTCATAATCAAATCTAAAATGATCGGAATCTTTATGCTTATTATAGAAAAAATGCGATACAAAGCGGGATATTGGGTCTCGAACCAATGACACTAATCCGTAATCATCAGAAAACTGTTCTTTCATGAGTGGGTTATAGACACTATGCCCCATCACCAGATTATATTTTCCTGTAGCCAATACATACAAAACTAACATGTCACGAAATTCGTGGAGACCTAGTTTTTTACCGATATTATCAACTACGTATTTCGATGCATGAGCATCCACACTAAAAATCTTCTTATGATCATACCCTTTAGCTAAAGCTTTTTTAATAGATGTTCCTCCACACTTAGGAACATGCATAAAAAACATCTTTTTCATAAAACTACCCCTCTACAACTCTGTACGTTTTATTAATTGAAAGCTTCCAGTAAGGTGCAATTCCATCATGTGGAAAATAAACGTCCTTAGCGTCTGAAAAACTTTTTATGTATCTTTTATATTTACGTTCCAAATTTGGGGAGGACGGAGCTAACGAATGATAAATATGTTCGTAGCGAGCTTTATCAAAATGATCAATTTGCTTAAATGGCCACTTCGGCAAAATCCCGTGGCGAAGCACCCAGCTAGCAGCAACCTTCAATGCGCTACGATAGCCATCAGCCCCGTAATTTTGATTTGTATCTATAATAGATAATTTAGAAGTATTCTTTATCAATGAGTGAAGGCTGATCCAAAGGTGCAAATTGAACGAAGTATAATGCGCGGTTGTAGTGCGCTTAAGTTCATGTGGCTGCCGACCATCCGAATCAACATGTGATTTCAAACGGCTGGATGCACGAATTATAATATCATACATCGTTTCTATATCGCCGATGAATGCAGCCAAAGCGTATACTTGCAAATCATAGGCATTGCCATGATTATTCTTCGCCTTAGACTCTTGTATCCCTTGTTCGCTGGTACACAACCAATCGATAAAATCTCGACACCATTTATTCATGGTTGCGTCATCATTAGATGTCCAATAATCAGTCCTTTTGACAATTCTTATCGCATCAAGTAAGAAGTAAAGGTCTTTAGTTTCAATCAATCCTGATGCTGTTCCCTTATTATTATTTTTCCCCAACACCACCTGTGAGAAATTGAGATTAGGGTTCATTGCTGTTTCAGGCCGAATAAACCAACAGTGAATTAAGTCATAAGCTTTTTTTAGATAATCAGTTTTATTATATATATAACCGGCCAAACTTAGCGCTGTAGTTTCATCAAACAACCGCTGGATTGAAGTTCTATCGTATTTGACACTTTCTGCTTCGTACATCCGCGTTCCTGGAACCCGCTGTCCATCTTTGTGAACATAGGGAAGACCATCCGCAGTATCTGGATTGGGCCAAGCGTAAGGGGCTGGGTGCCAGTAGTCTTTTAAATCTTGGCTAGGTGGCAACGTTGTTTTGTGAATGACAGAATATAACGGGTTTTCGATGTACTCTTCCGCATTTTCTTTAAGCTTTTTCAAAGTATTCAGCAGGCCCAAATCGCCAGCGCAGTCGGGATTTTTTCTCAACTGATCTATCAAGCTTTCATCATAGTAGGCTAGGTTCTTTTTATTAAATCTCTTAAACGTTTCAGCTATGTCGTGATGTCGAATATATTTAACTATACCCTTTTCTCGACTGACAGCCCTTTCATGAGCGCTAAGCTCCTGACCTTCATTACCAGAGAATAAACGGGCAACCCAACCAGACCAAACGTAGTTTAGAGAATCTTTAGTAAATTCTACTTCGTGTTTTTTCCAAGGATATAGATTATTCCAATTATCCCAAACTCCAGGGACACCTAACCGTTTAAGCAAATCAACCTTCGGTTTAAGTCCATACATTAATCGCTCATCGAAATTTAGCTCCGCATCTGAGCGAAAAACGATTTGAGGCTCTTCACTTGGATTAGGCGAATAACCTTCTTCAATAACCGCTTGATTTGATACAATCCGATCCATAGGCACAATATGATATTGAATATCTGATCTAGCAGCGAGCGAAGCTGTCAAGGAGAGCCATGCTTGGTCGTTCAAGAAACAATTACCATCCCAAGGTAAGACCCACTTAGCTATTTTCTTACCTTCTTCTAGGGCTACATTCCGGGCACCATTATTATTCATAACATAATTATTTTTATGCTTTAGAATAGCCGTATCAACTATAACCTTGTTTCTCTCGCTAAGTTTCTCATACTCAGTAGTAAGTGTGTACTCATCAACAGGAAGATCATCAAAGCAAAATGCTGCCTTCGCAAGCTCCTCACTTTGATAAGGAATATCTATATATTTCTTATTATACTTTTCAAGCAGTGATATAATTTTATTTTTTTTATCTCTATCAATAATTCTATTCAGAATCCAAATCTTAACACATCCTTCAAAATCAGATTCATTTTCAAGTGTAAAATCAAGATTAGCGAGAGTTTGATTCTGATTATGTCGAAATGGTAAATCATTGCCCAATATACGAATTAAAGCAACTTCGTAACTTTTATTAAAATCCTTTGACTGCTTCCGCTCCAATGCGTAACTGGGGAAAATATTATTAAATGGCTTATCAGCTACAAGGGCTGACCATCTAAGCGACTTATTAATAGTTTGAAACTTTTTCGGATCGGAATCCCTAAACCCGCTTTTTGCAACCCCTAACATCAAATTTTCCATCTCTTCATATGATGAAAAAAGGAACCCCTGCTCCGGGCTAGTTACCAATTCGGGAAGTAAACCCGAGTTAGGTGCGATAATAGGTTTGCTGAAAGAAAAACTTAATAGAGCAGCGCCAGAGGTTAGAATCCGTTTGTAAGGGAGTACAACGATATCTGCGGCGTTAAAGTAGTACTGAGCGTCCGATTCCTGAATAAAACCTGGATGAAAAATTATACTCTTATCATGATTCGCATATGATTCGATTAATTCGCCGGTAGCCTTTTCAAACACCCTCCCGGCTATGATAAGACGAGTGTTTTTTATGTTTTGACTAACTCTTCGGTAGGATTCCAAGAGTTGATCAACTCCTTTGTAACCCTTAATGTTACCGAAGAAAAGAAAGACGAAATCCTCTTCCTTTATATCGAAGCGGTTTCGAGATATCGTTTTGTCTACGTAATTTGGATAATAACCTTCATAAGATCCATGAGGAACGACAGATACCTTATCAGGATCGACGCCAATCTCGTTTACAATTCTATCCTTAGCATACTCTCCGTGAACCAAAATATGATCGAAATATCGAGTCGCAAGACGACGAAACTTCCGCTCTCTTTCTATATATTCACTGTCATGAGATATGATGTTGTGCGCCGTGTATACGATCGTGTATCCATGAGCTTTTGCCGATTTTAGCTTCTCTATAAACTCGTCTGCGCCAGTTTCTTTGGTAAAGTCCATAAAGACATGTAGCCAGTGTAAGTGAACGACTCCAAATTCTTTAGAATTCAAAGATAATAACTCGGGGCAAAATAGCTTTTCGCTATACCCTTTAACCTTGGAGTTATATTTTTTAGAAATTGCCGCATATAGTAATTTCTGGTAGGGGTTACGTGCTGACCAATCTGGAAAGAACATAACGCCCTTACCATCCGCAGCGATATGAAATGTCTGCTTCTTTTCAATTGCACTTTGCTGAGTTTTCGTTGATGCACTTTTTTTACTAATATCAGAACGATATTCTTTTTTATAATCGGTTGGAGATTTAGATATCACCGCATCATACTTTTTAAGAATATGATTTTTTCCATTAAACTCACAAAATTCTTTTACTATCTCACGATCAACCGTGCCAAATATTAGTTTCGCTTTTTCATAGAATTTGTCGAACATTTTTGGAGCGATAACGCTCAATGTATAGATAAAACTACTGACCTTTTTGTACGCTACAACTCTGCCGTAATAATCTTTAACCTTTTCTTTTACTATCCAATTTTCAATTGCCTGGTAAGCTGATAGTTCAAAATTACAATCGGACGATTTTCGATAGTTTACAGTTACAGAGGAATCACTTTCTCTCCGATAATTATAACCAATATAGTCATCACAGAAAGAGACCCTGTGTGCGTAGTAATATGCTTTAAAAATAAACGGGACGTCGACGGCCGCTTTCGTTTCACCAAGTCTAAGATCGAATGCATCTATCATCTTTTTACTAAAGATCTTATCCCATATCATAAAGCTTTCATGATATTTAAATAAGCGAGATGAGGAATCATTAAAACCCGAATTACCATACTTTCGAATATCCATCCCTTTTTCAGTATGGTTATTAAAACCAGAAGAAAAGACGATATCCGAGTAACATCTACCGGCTTTATCCAATAGCACCTGATAAAAGTCAGGCTCAATCCAATCATCGCTATCAACAAAACCGATATATGCACCTTCAGCTAAAGCTAGTGCTTGGTTTCGTGGTGTTCCGGGATTACCACTGGGTCTCTCGTTGGATATAACCTTAATACGAGAGTCTTTCATTTCCAACTTTCGTATTATTTCGCCACAATCATCTGTTGATCCATCATTTATGACTAAAAGCTCAAGATCTTCAAATGTTTGATCCAAAATACTCTGCAGACATTTTTCGAGATACTTCCCTGAGTTATATACAGGGACAATCACGCTTAGAGTTGGACCGTTGTGGTTTTTAATATGGCTCCTGTTTTGATGCTCAAGGAATGAGTTTAAGGCGCGATCTTTAGGGTTTTCCGCGAGTCCTCGATAAATTTCTTGAGATGCTTCTTTAAGAAAACTAGCAGCTCGTAAAGCCAAGATTAAGTTTTGTCGATAGAAGTCTATTTTTCCATCATTGCCGACACCAGACCTATAAAGATTTATTGCTTTCTCATAATCACCATTTCTAAAATGTGAATTTGCGACCTTTAAAATATCCACCTTCGCACTCTGCATTTTAATTTTCAATCCTTTAAGAAAATAAAATCAAATATCATTTCGACCAAGATATAAAATTATTTCAATAGAAAAACAATCTACGAATTTACCTATTATAGAGAAAATATTAAAAACCTCTCCATGGTTCTCGACTACTCTCAAATCATCTTTTGACAAAGATATATTTATTTCACTCGCACTTTTATTAAAAATCTTTGTTTTAATTTTTCTGCCATCCTTCGTATCAGATAATATATATTTATCTGACTCTCTGTATTTTTTGCCCGGAAGCATGATTGGAAGATAAAAAGAAGAAGGAGTTATATTTTCTGAAGTCGTTTTTATCTCATATTTGATTTTTATAATTCTTGATGAAACGGTGTATTCGAATGTCCCCGATATACTTTTATCTCTAGTTGGGACCGAGCCGTTTAATGACGACATATACGAAATTTTAGATAGCAACGTAACCCTTCGATGATTTTCAGATATTTTTATATCGTCATAACACGGATATATAGCTCGTCTTTCTTTTCCTTCGAGATCCAAGACAGGACTAAACAAAAAGCTATCGAAATCCGGAACTGCCTGAACGAAACCTCTAATATATGGTGCCGGCTGATAGGCCGCTTTCTTCCAATATCGATCACCATTCACGAAGGGTATATTTATTAAACGCCCACCAACTCTAATGCTTGCTATACCGAAGCAGGCCTCTTTGTGACGTGCTTTCCATAACTTTCCTGATGGCTGTTTTGACAACCAGGTTGTTACAGACGCACTCAGCTCCGCCTCTTTTTTTACATCGCCGTAGGACTTCCAATAACTTTGACAGTAAATATGTTGATGAATTAATGATAAGTTTTCACCAAGTACCCTATTTTTCCCCCTGTAGGATTCGGTGGCTCTTCCATCTGACCAGAGATTAATACTACCTCGGCCCGGCTGGTACCAAAAATCAAGAAATTTGGCGGTAATACGTTCCGCAAAGTAACGGGCGACACGCATCTCTTCATCATTAAGGAGGTTGTGTACTGCTGCAGCAGTCAGTATCTCTAGAAAAGCGCTATCTCCATAAGCACCAATACTTCTCCCCCATTGAAAGCCATCGCCTCGACTGTTCACATTAAATAAAACATAATCAACCGAGGTTTTTAGCCATGTTTTCATTTTTTTCGTTAGTGGAAGTCCGGCTTCATAAAAGCTATAAGCTATTTCAGCAATTAATAAAAAGCTGTAACGATCATAGCGGCCTTTTCCATTAGTCTCATCAGCGAGACCTTCTCCGCCTGAAGCAGTTTCATAGTGATCTAATTCTTTTTTGAGCAGACATTCACTATGAATTACACTATCCCAGTTTAGTTGGTAGCGCGCATAAGCTATTCTGTAGGCTATTCCATAAAAATTATTTGGTTTTCCAATCAGTGTATAGTCGACTTCATTTACAAAACTACGCCAATCAAGTATACCTTTCAGGCTATTTAAATACTCGTAAGAAAAACAGTCTTTTAAAACACCCTTTTCGTTTAGCAAGCACAGCGCTTTTAAATAGAAAAAAATCCCCCAACTATCTATTTCAAATCCTTTCAGATCGCAAATAATATCGCGAAAGTTCATGCAACGTAGTTTAGTTATTTCACTACCTGCAGGATATTCAGTAACCCAATAGGCTAAACCCAAAGCAACCTTTCCAACAAGGAATGGATCTTTTTCCTTAAATACCTCAACTCCATCAATCACTAGATCTTGCCCATATATCACTAAACGCTTTGCAAAGCTGTCGAGTATGGTCATTAGTTGCTCAGTAAAGCTCTTACTACTGTCAACTAATAGAGGCAGTTCAAGTGATTCGGCAAAGAAATTTGGAATCTCTACAGCCAGGCCGATCTGACTGGACTGATGGTTTGCGCGGATTGGAGTGGTTAGTTGAACACCGATCTCTGGCGCGCCAATTTTTACGGATTGCTGAAAGTGTCCATACGCTGCTTTGAGATTTCCCATCAAAAGAGCTGCACGACCAAGTGAATTGTACGCACCGGATGTGAGGAGTTGTGCCACTACTCGATTTTCCATGCCCCATTCCAGCGCCTTTTTAATGTATGCCTGAGCTTTTTCCTCGGTTCCGTTCTGATAATGAGCTACGGCGATGATTGCGGCGACCCAAGCTTTTGATTCCAGTTGCTCGGCTTGCTCAAGCGATATAGAGACCAGAGAAGGCCAATCACCGCATCCCCATAGCGTTTGTATGAACGGGGGCAAGGGTTCGCGGTTTCTATATGCCTGTATACTGTTTAGCGCAGCAACATTGATTTCATCTTTTTTGATTTTATCGTCGCTGGGGACCATATTTACAGTTCGCCTTGTTGATCCAACATAAGCATTTTTATAGTCGAAATTTGTGCTTCGGTTCTGACCAATTCTTTTTCGAGCCCTGCTACTGTTTCCTTTAGTTTTTTGTTTTCATGGGTAATAGTTCGATTAGTTTCTGCTAATTCTCTGACCTGTTCCTGACGCTCTGCATTCTTACACTCAGTTTCGTTCAACTTCAGTTGCAGTGTGTCCATTTCTTTTATTTTCAACTGGAGAGTTTCTAGTTCCTTGACTGCCTGATCAGCACTACTCTCTAGTTCTGATACCTGTTTCTTTCTGCTTTCTAACCAACCCTTGAAATCTTCCAGTTTTTTTGTAGTTTCCTGGTGTGCTTGTTGCTCTTTTTCCAATTCTTGCTGAAATCCAACCAATAGTTCTTGCTTATCGACCAACTGCTGTTCCAGCTTGACGACAGCGTCTTTAAGAGGGTTGCGTACCAATTGCCAGCGTGGCCAATCAGGGTCCTCCTGATGTTCTACTGTTACATCATAGCCATCTTCGGCCAGTAGCCGCAGGGTTTCCGCTGCGGGAACGCTGTCCTGGTAGTAGGCTTCAGGGTTTGCCGACACATCAATGTGACTGAATTTTTTCAATTTCCCCGCATTTACCAAGTCTTTAATAATGGCGTACTCTTCTCCCGGGGTTTCCAATACTAGCAGTGCTGATTGTCCAGGCTCTGGAGCATGTTCCTGAAGCAGTTGCTGAGGTGTTAATGTCACCACAGTGTTTACAGTGTGGATTTTCAACCCTGGAAAAAGCTTCTTTAACCCAGTGGCAGTATGCAGGCCACAAGCCTCTGGTAAGTTGTATTCGTATAGCTGGTTATACGCCGGGTTGGTTGTTATAGCAGCCTCAATAACGGTTACTTGAGGCTCATTGCTGGTTTGTTTACGCAACTGATCAGCCAGTTTCGGGTTTGGTTCAACCAGTATGATCTCCCCAGCGCATGCTGTTAAGTAAACAGCCACTTCTATGCCGAGACCAGCGCCAACATGTATAATTTTATCCACCATTACCCCCTTGGACCCGGCAGATGATTCTGCTCTTCCGGCTTAGCTGCTCTCCCCTCAGCCTCCCCATGTTCCATGTAATGAATTAGTGGATTGATGCCCGAATCGGCCACATCAGGGTTTACTTGCAGGTACCAACTGGTGTTGAAGTGCGGGCTAGGATCGCGGCCTTCCGCTGCACCAAATTTGATGTAGTGTCGCGCAGGCTCCATTTTTTGCTGAGCCACGTCGGCATAGGTCATCTGGTACCAATTTGCATCAAATAAAGGTGAATCATTCAGTTTGCGGATATTACGCTGCAGTTTCCGTTTATTGGTAGAGGTCTTTCTCTGTGGCGTGGTCTCGGCCCGTTTAAGCAGCCTATAAAAGCGGCTAGCCTTGATGCTATTCAGCTCATTATGCAACTTAGCAATTTCACCATTAGCAACGGCTAATACAGCATCTTCATCTTTCCGCGCCGCCTCTAAGTGCTGCTGACGGTTACACGTCTGCTCAAGCTCTTCCTGTACCATATGGAGTTGCTCCAGCAGCAGATTACTCTCCTCCTGCTGAATTTTGAGTTGACCGCGAGTGGATTCAAGCTGTTCGATAACGCTAGCAGCGTCTTTTTCTTTAGCCACTAATTGCAGACCGAGCTCTGCCTTAAGTATCTGTTGGCGCTCCAACTCTTCCTGAGTAGTATGGAGCTGCTCCAGCAGTAGATTACTATCTTCCTGCTGAATTTTGAGTTGACCGCGAGTGGATTCAAGCTGTTCGATAACGCTAGCAGCGTCTTTTTCTTTAGCCACTAATTGCAGACCAAGCTCTGCCTTAAGTATCTGTTGGCGCTCCAACTCTTCCTGAGTAGTATGGAGCTGCTCCAGCAGTAGATTACTATTTTCCTGCTGAATTTTGAGTTGACCGCGAGTGGATTCAAGCTGTTCGATAACGCTAGCAGCGTCTTTTTCTTTAGCCACTAATTGCAGATCGAGCTCTGCCTTAAGTATCGATAGGCGCTCCAACTCTTCCTGGGTAGTATGGAGCTGCTCCAAAGCCTGTTTGGACTCTTCCTGCTGAGTTGCAAGTTGCTCAATATTAAAGAGTGGCTCGGCAAAAGATGACTCACCAAGTGGTAAAGTACTGGCTTCAAGCAGCCCCAAAAGTTCCTTTCCACCTTCATGCTGACGCATCAGCTGAGACGCCAATAACAGGTCGAGATCACTGATCTCAAGACTAGACTGCACCTCCTCTGGTAATACCGGCAAATGTCGAGGGCATCGTATATTCAACCAATCGCAGAGCTTTTCTATTGTTTCAGGAGCACTCAACAGCGCATCAACTTCAACAACAGTGGCACTTCGACGATTTCGTTTCAACCATGCCAGCAGTTGCTCTGCCTGAGCCTTCCATTCAGCAATAGCCTGTTGCGCTGTTTGCCCTGCTGCCATAGCTGTTGCGATGATCCGCTCGGGCCGGCGATGGAGCACTAAAACTAGCTGGTTCGATACTAGCGTATTGACGGAGTCCCAGTTTTCAATACTTTCTGCACTAAGCTCTTCACAGCCAAGACTTTCTAGTAATGTTCTAAGCGACTCCCAACCGGAATATGAAAGTGCTTTAACAGTCAGGCTCATACGAAATCAACTCCACTCGTGCTGTTAGTTATTACATTCATTATTTATCATACGCGACACATCCTGCCGTATCGAAACCGCTTTATTTTTTCTATAGCGGTGTTTTTCTCTGCAAAAAGGCATACCTGCCAATATTAAACTTTTTCAAATCAGGGGGCAGAGCGTTCAATATTCACAGCATGGGAACATAGAGATTATTCATATAATGCATCGTCTAGTTGATAACACCGAATACTTATACAAAGCTCATCGGTTACGCTAAAAAGTTTTTAGGCTTTATTATTAATCGTCACTCATACCCACTATAAAAAGAAAGGTTACTTGCGCCCATGCAAACCTGCCTACCTTGTACGAGTAGGAAGAAAGCAAAGCGAAGTGGCAACGCACCTCCCGGAGAACAACATTTTGGTCGCCATGTCACTAACAGTAACTGAAGGCGGCGTCATTTAGGCGGGTAATTTTAGTGTTCAAGTGATGCTGATAGTTTACACATAGTGTCGGAACTTCAGCGGAAAGTTACGTGTCACTCCATCCAATTTGACACGCTACCGCCCGGTCGCGCATTCCTCCGTATTGGAGAGCAACCTCTGTAGGAGCACTCGAAAGTCAGAGCGCGCGCAGAGCGCGCGGACCAAGACTCGTATTTTTCGCGTTAGCGTGGGCGCGTTCGCGTTAGTAACGAGAAATGCTAAAAATTAATCTTTATGATCTTTAACGATCAACACCAACATCTGGAGGATCAATCCAGCCAGTAATGCGACAATTGCAAAAACAACGGTATTGTAAAGTCTACGCGGCTCTACTGAATACTCTGGCAAAGTAGGACTCTGCAGCACTGATACTTGCTTAAGCTTGCGTGCCGCTTCAATGCGGGTATTTTCCAGCGCCATCAGTGCACCAGAGTAGCTTTCTTGGGCAAACTGGGTTCGGAGCTCAAGCGTTTGGTATTCAGATGAAAGTACATTCAGTGCGCCTCCTGACTGCTGAGCCATCCGAGCTCTTTCCAGACCGATTTGCTGAATCAGCGCCTTTATCTCAGCTTCTACACGCTGTACTTCCGATGAGCGCTGGCTCTGATAACTCAGCAGTGCCGTTTTCCTGGCTCTTAAATTAGCTAACTGAGCCTCAAGGCTTGCCACTACAGCGTTGATGCTTTCAACAGTGCCCGTGGGTGACACCAGGCCATTTTCGTTCTGGTATTCGATCAGCTTCTGGCGAGCCGCATCAAACTGCTCGGCCTGTTTGGCCACCTGCTTTTCCAGAAATCGAACCTGCTCTTCGGCCAGCCTTTGTCCCATCGCGTTCATGTGTCGCTCGCCTTCACTTAGCAGGAAGGTCGCCAGCGTATGAGCCATTTCTGGGTCAAAAGCTATTACTTTGACTCGTAAGACGCCGGCATAAGAATCCAATTCGACAAAGACACGCTTCAAAAAGTATTCATGTAGTTCTTCAATCGGTACATCCTCCGAAGACAGCTCCGAGAAGAAATCGATACCGCTTTGCGAATAATGGCCACGCAGGTCAAGGGCTGCATCCGCTTTGCGCAGCATATCTACCGACAACAGGTAATCGCGCAGAAGAAGCATGTCACCAGCGTCGCCCCCTGTCCCACTTAGAAGCGATTGGAAGCTTAATGTGGGGGGCGCAATCTGCGGGCTTTCGAGCACTACGTTGGCTTCAGAAACGTAGCGGTCACTGGCCCAAAGGCCCCAGTAGAACGTAACGAGAGCTATCGATAGCAGGCAGGCAAACCAATAGGGGTATTGCTTGATAAGCTGTTTAATATCCATTTTCATGCTGTTTGGGTAACCTTTTCTTTCTTACCACTACTCTGATGGTATGCCTCGATAGCATCATTGATATCATCAAACCAGATCGCCTGGCCCTGATGGAGCCATATACCCGACTGACACACGTCTTTTAAAATTCCTTCGGAGTGCGACACCATAATGATGCTGGCCTTGCCGACCCGGTCCCGAAACGCCTTGGTGGCTTTGGCTCTGAACACCCGATCGCCTACCGCTGTGGCCTCATCTGATAAATAGACATCGAAGTCGAAGGCAAGTGATAGGCCAAAATTCAGCCTGGAACGCATACCCGAGGAATAGGTTTTCACCGGTTCATCAAAGGCTTGCCCTATCTCTGCGAACTGTTCAACACGCGCTACAATAGCGTCGATGTCATTTCGGTTGCCGTGAACCCTGGCTACAAAACGGACATTCTGACGCCCGGTCATAGACCCCTGCAGGCCACCTGAAAGACCGATCGGCCAGGAAATACTGCTATTCGTGACAATTCGGCCCCGATCAGGGCTATCCATCCCACCTATCAATCGCAACAGCGTGGACTTGCCCGCACCGTTGCGACCAACCAGTCCCACACTGACATTGCTGGGAATCTCGATATTCACATCCTTGAGAACCCAGTCGCTGCCCTGGTGGTTGTGATATCGCTTATACAGGTTCTCCACCTTGATCATTGACGTTTCAACCTCAGCTCAAAGCGCACGTGTAACATCAAACCAAACGTCATCATCGCTAAGGCCCAATACCAGAGATACAGCAAAGTAGAGCCATGAAGCTCCCGATATAATGGGAAAAACGCCGCACGCAATGTCTCTAGACCGTGCACGATGGGGTTCCACATCACATAGATCAGAAGGTCATGAGGTATGAAATTCAGCGGGAAAATCACACCCGAAATGATCAGCAATGGCATAGATATGATGCGAAGTATCTTGCCAATTTCTGGAACCAGTCCGGCAAGGGCTGAAAAGAGAAGGCCAGCCCCCAATCCTAGACACCAGAGGGAAAACCATGCCCAAAGTGCAGACAACGGGTCAGCGGGGATCAGGCCAACATCCAGAAGCGCCCCTACCAGAATGAACAGGCTGAAGATAAAGGATTTGAGTAATCCTTCCAGATAGCAACGGATCAACACCGAGTCGATGGGCTTAACCTGGCGGTAAGCAAACAGCCCCTTGTTCGCATCAATCGCCCCTATTGGGCGCATCATATTTTCCCTGACTAAGAAAAAGCCAAACAAACCGATAACTATCCAAGGTATGAACTCGGCACCATCTATGTGGCGCATACGACCCAACACCACCGTGCGAATGGCCACCATAACAACAATCATTGCAATCGGTTCAAACAGCATCCAGAACCAGGCCATGCGATCGGCCATAGTGCGGGCGAGGGCCTCGCGGATAAACATGGCATGCCAAACGGAACGCGTAACCTGCCAGGGTGTGCGTGCTTTCACTACTGCTCTACTCCGTATTACGCACAGTGCGGGCATCCTAGCCCGCACTTGTGTTTACAACTCGTCTCTAGATTACAGCTAGATTACAACAGGAATATGACAACGCCCATAGGGCGCTGTCTATCACGCGTGATCAGAGATCGAAAGCAACCTTCGCTGCGATAGCGATCTGGTAAACGATCTGGCTGATACTGGTAGCCAGCTGCAGGTTCTTGGTCGGTATCACCGGCAACACCAGAATTTCGTCACCCGGTCTTAGAGTGACATCGCTGGCCTGGCGGAGTTCGCCATTCATCCGTACAACCAGGACGTTTTTATCATCCGCATTCTGGGTAAAGCCGCCGGAGCTTTCGATATAGTCACTGGCGCTCAGGCCCTGCTTATAGACCATGGACTGGGGCACCAACACCTCGCCACTGACCATAACCGAGTCACTGTATTCGGGCAGGGTGATGACATCACCATCCTGCAGGCGAATATTGCTGATCTGGTCATTATGTGAAACGACCAGGCGACCGGTCGGCTCGACTTGTGACGCCTTGGCCACGAAGTTGCTGATCAGCTCCGACTCTTTCAGACGAATCTCTGCCTCTTCTGAGGTAGCGGAAGGCGTTGAAAGGTAGTTGGTTTCCAGACGATGAAGGCTTTCTTCCAGGGCCTGACGTTGGCGTTCTGCGACGGAGACGCGGCGCAGGGAGATGCTGTGCGTATCGGTCAGCCCACGCGGAACGGCCACGGCGTCGAGCAACTCCTTGAGGCGCGCATCTTTCGGCAGCGCATAGCGGGAAGGGCCGTAAAAGCTGCCTTCAAGCTGCACCACGATCGTTTCATCGCGCTGATCCGAGCTGAACAGTACCTCGTCACCACTACGCAGCGGTTGCTGCTGCAGCTCGTCGACAGGCAGGTAAAGTGAGACAGGTCCGTCATCACGGTTGCCGCGCAACAAAACGTGGGAGACCTTAGACTTGGTACGTGCTAGGGACAGCAGAGCGCCACCGGTCATTTCGCTGGGCAGAAGCTCATAGCGATAGTCGCGTTCAACGTCCCCGGTCACAACAACAGCCGGGCCACGCTCGGAAATAACGATGGTGTCGCCATCCTGAAACTGAGGCAACGGCAACTTGCCTTCCAGCAGGAATGCATAGAGGTCAGCCGTGGCGATCACCTTGTTATCGCGCATAACGCTGATGTGTCGGTAGCTGCCCAGGCGGCTATCGATACCACCGGCCTGATCAATAAAGTACAGCAGCGAGTCTGTCGGTGTACCCGCATACCGTCCGGGGTGCTCCACGTAGCCTGTGACAAAAACGGCTACTGGCTGCACCCCTTGAAGGTTGGTGTAAACCTCAACACCTTCAGGATAAACGGACTTGATTGCCGAGGTGACCTTAGTATTCAGCTCCGCATTAGTGCTGCCCTGGACCTTAACCGGACCAATACCAGGGACAAAAATATTACCCTGAGCGTCAACCGGAAGAATGCGTTCAATCTCTACGGCGCCCCAGACTCTCAGAGTTACCTGGTCTCCCGGAACAAGGCGGTAGTCAGGATTGAGCCCATCAGCCCGAATCCCACTGAAGCCACCGCTAAACAGGTGACTTCCGAAGGGAAGTACCAACTCCTGGTCTCCATCAATCGAAGTCTGGCCGGGCCCTTTGCCATAACGAGCCGTCCGCCAGTCGGTACGCGACTGCTGCTCATCGATGGTCTGCGGTATCGGCTGAGCCTGGTCAGCCGCTGACAGGATACCGCTGTTGTCGATACTGACCGCCTGTACCTGACCAGCCAGGGCCAAGGCCCCCACTCCAGCCAGCAGCGGGCGTAACAATGCTTTGATCTGTTTCATACCCATATACCCGCTTTATTGTGCGCTGAGCAGTTCGGTAACCGGACGCACCGGTACCCACTGGTTGTTTTGCTGACAGGCGATGGCAGTCTTTGCCGCTTGAGCAGCAGGCAGCACCTGCAGGCCCAGACATTCACGCCCGGAACCGGCGTAGTACTGACGCTGGACAATCACATCGGCGTGATTTCCCCAAGGCGTCTGGTCAAAGTATGCAGAGGCCTGCTCAGCGGAGTTATTAAAAAACTGCTGAAGTTCTGGGCTCAGGTAAGTGGTGTTGTCAGCTGCTGCCTGCCACTGGGTACCGGAGGGAACAGTCGTTGATTGCGCACAACCGGCGAGAGCACCAGCACAGACCAAAGCTGTCAGGAGCCGTGATGTGCTGCTAAAGAAAGGGGTCTGCATAGCTACAGATAACTCCATTTATGCCCGCCTGCAAAGACATACCAAATCCTTTGAGGCGCGCACGTTAACATTTTCAGCCGGCACCGGCCATCAGGCCGGCCCGCCTACTGAGCTTTAAAATACGTTTCTATGCATCCTGGCCTTAACCTTAAGATCAGCGCCTTGAGGTCGGGCCTCAGGATGCTTTTTTCATCGAAAGCAGAGTTTCAAGGGTAAAGTCGATCTGCGCCTCGGTATGGTCGCTGCACACGAAGAAACGCAGCCGCGCACTCTTTTCAGGCACCGCGGGATACAGGATCGGCTGCACATTTATACCCTGTTTCAGCAGTTCCACCGATTGACGTGTCGCAACCAATGAGCTGCCACTGATAACCGGTACCACTGCACGACCGATACTCTCACCCACATCCAAACCTGCGGCTCGGGCCCGGGTTGCCAGATATTCAGAATTCCTTTGCAATGCGCTTACCCGCTCGGGCTCGGCCAGCATGATACGCAAGGACTCGATCGCCGCCGCAGCAACACTGGCTGGCATGCCAACGCTATAAAGGAAGCCCGGGGCGAAATGGCGCAGCATATCGATCAGCGGCTGACATCCAGCGATATAACCGCCGCAACCTGACAGATTCTTACTCAGGGTACCCATCCAGATATCCACACGTTTCGGATCTATACCGGCGTGCTCATGGCTACCCAGCCCCTTATCACCAAGAACGCCAAGCGCATGGGCTTCATCCACCATCAACCAACATTCGTGGGATTCTTTCAGCTCAACCAGGCTTGGCAGGTCGGGCGCATCCCCGTCCATGCTGTAGAGTCCTTCGACGACGATCAACACCCTTTCAAACTGATGACGATTTTGCTGCAAGAGTTTTTCAAGATGATTAAGGTCGTTATGACGAAACGCCATACGCCGGGCACCGGACAGCTGAGCGCCCATCAGGCTGCTGTTGTGGATGTATTCATCATGCAGGACGAGGTCACGGCTGCCCATCAGGTAACCGATAACAGACACATTGGTGGCATGACCGCTGACGAAAGCCAGGGCATCGTCGCTCTGGTAGACCTGCGCCAGCGCCTGCTCCAGCTCCCGATGGATGGGACGCTCGCCGGAGACCATACGGCTGGCGGAAACCGAAGTACCGTACTTAGCCGTCGCCTCCTGAGCAGCGTTGATGACGCGCGGATCCCCGGAGAGCCCCAGGTAGTTGTAACTGGCAAAGTTGATGCACTCGCGGCCATCGATGATAGCAGTGGCGCCGGAGCAGCCCTCGTGAACCCTGAAAAACGGGTACTCGACATCGAGCTTAACCGCGCTTTCGCGCATGATATTGAGCTGCTGCCAGCCGGGGTGCTGACAAAAATCGGTGCGCCGGTTAGGTGCCGGTGCCCCTGTCATCAAACTGCCGTTACTCGCTTTACGATCATTACGCTTGAGCTTGCGCTGAACAGATTGTTCGATCAGGCGTTGCTTCATTGATTGCGCGGCTTTCAAGTCCCCTTTACCTCATCTTCGCTAACGCCGTGCTTGGCTACTACCAGGGACTGCGTCAAATCTTCACTCTCTTCATCTTCACCGCTGATGCGCTCCAGCAACTTCACCGACAGCTTGGCAATCGTGGGCGATTCGCTGATCGCCATGGCCGGCAGTTGAACCCCGAAGCGGTCGTCGATAGCGGTGATCAGCTCAACACCCATCAGCGAGTCAAAGCCGAGATCATAGACGGACTGTTCCGGGTCAATCTGCTCTGCTGGCAACATCAGGATCTGCCCCAGACTATGCTTCAGCTCTTCCGCTATCCGGGCTAACTGCGCCTCGGGCTCCAGCTGCAGCAGCTCTGCGAGCAGATCGCCACCGCCATCACCTGAATCTCCGCCGTCATGGCTGCGGGCAATCAACTGGTAACGTGCAGCGTCTGCTTTGGGCAGGAAGCGTGTCAGCGCTGACCAGTCAAACTCCATTACACCCAAGAGTGGCTGTTCCTGCAACAGCATCTGCTCCAATACCGTCAGCGCGCGTTCAGTGGTCAGTGCGTTACCGCCCATGCGCGACTGCAGCGCCTGCTTGATCTGGCTGTTACGTGCCAGATAGCCGGCATCATCGATAGCCCCCCAACGCACACAGGTAGCCGCCAAACCTTGGGCCCGACGCAGTTGTGTTAGCGCCTCCAGTGCCAGGTTGGCAGCGACATAGTTGGCCTGACCGGGATTACCGAACAGAGTTGTCGCCGAGGAGAACATGACGAACAGTTCGAGCGACTTACCCGCGGTCAGCTCATGCAGATGCTGGGCACCAAAGGCTTTTGCCGCAAGCACCTGTTCGATCTGCTTATCGGTCATATTTTCGACCAGCGCATCGGCAAACACGGTCGCCGCATGCACAATACCGCCCAGTGCCGGCTGCTGCTGCTCAACCTGCTCAAGGGTATCTGCCAACAGCACCCAATCAGACACATCACAGGCGTAGGCCTGAACGTCGATCCCTTTATCGATCAGCTGTTCGATAACCGCCGCATCCTCACCTTCAGCCTTGCCCCGGCGACTGAGCAGCGCCAGATGACGGGCGCCCTTCTCTACCAGCCACTGGGCGGTGCGCAGGCCGAAGCCACCCAGGCCACCGGTTACCAGGAAGGTCTTGCCGGCCGACAGCCTGAGGCTTTCATGCAGCTCTTCTTTAGGCAGCACAGCCTTAGGAGGTTGTGGATAATTCACAACCACCTTGCCGATCTGTTTTGCCTGCTGCATGTAGCGGAATGCATCCACCACATGGGACGCAGAGAATGCGGTATAGGGCAGCGGATAGAGCTCACCCTGCTCAAACAGGGCCATCATCTCGCGGAACAGGGTACGCGTCAGCGCCGGCTGAACTTTCATCAGCTGGTCGGAATCGATACCGAAGTAGCTGATGTTGTTGCGGAAGGGGCGCAAACCTATGGAAGTATTCTCGTAGAAATCGCGCTTGCCCAGCTCCAGGAAACGACCAAAGGGACGCAGCACACGCAGGTTCTGGTTAATGGCTTCTCCCGCCAGGGAGTTAAGCACCACATCCACCCCCTCGCCCTGAGTATCCGCGAGGATATCTTCGGCAAAGGTAAGGCTGCGTGAATCGTAAATGGCATCGATGCCCAACAGACGGACAACGTCGCGCTTGGTATCGGACCCCACGGTGGCAAAGATCTCAGCCCCCATTAAACGACCGATCTGAATCGCGGCCAAACCAACCCCGCCGGCTGCACCATGAATCAGCAACCGTTCTCCGGGCTGGATCCGCGCCAGATGCTTGAGCGCATAGTACACGGTGAAGAACGTGGTCGGGATGGTTGCCGCCGCCTCGAAACTAATACCTTCAGGCAGGTGAGCCAGGGTTTCTTCACCCGTGACCATCCGGGTACTGAAGCTGGCAGAGCCAAACCCGACCACCGGGTCACCCGGTCGAAAATCTTTGACATCCGACCCCACCGCAGTGACCGTACCGGAAAACTCCAGCCCCATCGCCGGGCCAGAGAAGCCGTTCTCGATCGCCTCATCGGAGAGCAGCCCCAAGGCATACATCACGTCGCGGAAGTTAAGACCGGTGGCCTTGACCTCGACTTGGACCTGATCATCAACCGGCAGGTTTAGTTCACGCGGTTTCCAGCGCAGGTTACGCAGTTGCCCCGGCTGATCAAAGCCGAGAGTTAAACGCTGATTCTGTTCTTTGCTTCCACCCAGCTCATGGCTGGCGGCGTGGATCAGGCGCGGAACGTAACGCTCACCGGTAGCAGTCAGATACTGCTCATCTTCGTCCGCGGCACACTGCAGCGCCTGCTGCAAGGCAGTCAAATCTGTATCGGCAGGATTGCCCGGCAGATCAATCAACTGAAGTGGCAGACCCGTTTCGTTCATCAGAGTACGAACGAATCCCCAGACCGCCGCCTGGGTGACAACCTGCTCACTGGGCGGCAACTCATCGGGGTTTAACTGGGCTGCGCCGACACCTGCCGTCACTACCGTCAGATGCAGATCAGCATCGATCTGTTCCAGTGCCCCTACGAGGTCGCGAATCTCGGCACAACGCCGGGTAGCGCCAGCCTGAGAATTGTCAGACCCGGCTCCTGCCAACAGTACCAGCTGCAAGCTTTGTGGCTGATCAGTCTCGCCCTCGATCCGGCTTTCAAGCTCGTCGACAGAGGAAACCAGCTGCAGTGACGGCCACTGAGCGGCCAGTTGATCGGCCTGTGCCTGACCGTACTGATCGACCCAGAGCAAAGGCACTCTGAGTGAATCGAAGTCACTGCTGTCGACCTGCTGTGGCTGCGTTGCTGACAACAGGAAGGCGCTACCTGCCTGCTCGGCATCCTCCAGCAGCTGCACCCCTTCATAGCCCAGCCCCTTCAACAGGCGAGACCAGTGGTCTGTGCCCGGCTGCAGACTGCCTTCCTGCTCCAGCAGGTCTTGTTCAGCCGCCGCGAGCTGTTCCAGCCAAAGCGCCTGAGGCTGCCCCAGGAGCAGCACCTGCGCGCCAGACCTGAGTACAGTGTGCAACTGCTGCAACAGTTGGCGCACGTCGGATGGGTACATAAAGTCCAGGTGAACCAGCACCAGGTCCAGCAGCCCGAGCTCTTTCGGCAGCGAGGCTTTATCCCAGTGCAACGCATGTAGCTGCTGATCCTGCAGCTCGGCCCGGGCATCGTTAACGGCCGCGGCCGAGGCGCTGACAAAGCTCAGCTCAGCGTTACACCCCTGAATTTTTGCGGCCAGAGCTGGACTCAACACCATTTCACCGGCGGTAATTTCTGCCAGTGCCAGCCTTTGACCCGGCTTCAGGTCATCAAGCTGAGCAAACAGCGACTCGACCAGGCATCGCTGCAGCTCAGCCAGGCGCCTCGGCTCATGGCGTGAGCGATAGAGGTCACTCCACACGCGTTCGGTCACGCCTGGCAGTGGGCCGGTCTCATGCAGCCAATCGGCGAGATGTAAACCCAGGCGTCCAACGGCATGAACCGGGCCGAAAGCCTCGGGATACTCACGCAGCAGCAACTCCCATAGCTCGCTCAGTTCTACCTCGGGCGCTTCTGCAACCTGCAGCTCACCCGCGTCGTCTTCGAGCAGCATGCCCTGCTTGATCGCTGTATCAGCCCAACGTGACTGCACACTCCCCAGCTGGGCTAGCCGCACGGGTTGGGCAGTGAGGCCTGCGTTGAGTCCGGCCAGCGCCAGGGTATCCAGCAGCGGCTCGACTTCGGTGATCATGCGATCTTCGGACTGATCGGCAAAGAAACCCTGCAACCCCTGCAGCATTTCCGCCTGATCCTGCGCCGAAACAACCTTCGGCAGCGGCAGTGGCTGCAGCGGCATATCCAGCTGGGAGATCGGCAGTGAGTGATGCTTGCGCAGGGGAACAGCCTTGAATCTGACTCCTGTCAGCACCGCTACGGCCTCGCCCTGTGCATCGAAGAGCTCGACTTCAGCCAGCAAAGAGTGCGGGGAACGGCGCACCATGCGGACCTTCACCTGCGCCGGGATGATGCCAATATGAGCGCGACTGAACTGCAGCCGTTCGATCTGTACCGGTACGTAACCAAATCCACTTTGCTGCTTTTCCTGCGCCAGCAGCGGGATAAACAGCTGGAACGCCGTATCGAGAATCCCCGGATGAAGCAGCAGCCCGTCATGGCTCTGTCTGATCTGCTCGGTTGGGTCAAAGCGCCCGATGACAGAGTCACCCTCTACCCAGCCCTCGCTGACACCCTGGAATGCGGGACCATAGTCCAAACCGATTTGCGTCGCGGCAGCCAGGTGCTGGGCCCGATCAAAATCCGCCGCTCGCTCAGGCATCATCTCTGCCTGGCGGGTCAGCAGTCGGCCGGCACTGCCCTCAAACCAGCGCGCTTTGACATGCTCCTGCCACTCGCCTTCATGGGCATAGGGACGCGCCTTCACTTGCAGCTCACCACTCTCTTCATCGAGGGCGGTCTGCACAACCTTGGTGGAGCCCGGTTCCAGCAACATCGGCGCGCGAATCTCCAGCCCCTCGATATCGATCACCGGGGTGTCGGATTCGTGCTCGATCAGCTGCTGTTCCACTGCCGCCAGGGCAAGCTCCGCATAACCTGCGCCTGGGAAGACAACACCGTCGCCAACAACATGATCAGCCAGCCAGGGCTGACGCCCGGTATCCAGCTGTGCCTCCCACTGACCCGGCTGGTGCGGCAGGGCATAACCCAGCAACGGATGGCGGTAATGGCGCGACAACAACCCGATAGACTCGGCGCTATCAGGCTTCCAGTAGGACTGTTTTTGCCAGGGGTAAGCAGGCAGAGCAACCGCCTTCCCTTGCACCGGGAACCAGTGGCTCTCATCGAGCCTTGCGCCACTGAGCAGCAACTCTGCCAGTGCCCGTTCAAGCTCGACCGCCGCGTCCTGGCCACGGGAGAGGGTCGCAATCACCTGCCCCTGTTCCCCCTGCGCGCGCAGACACTCACTGAGGTAGGTACGCAAAACCGGGTGCGCACCGATTTCGACAAAGGTTTGCTGCCCCTTTGCCAGACAGCCGGATATCGCTTTTTCGAACAGAACCGGTTGGCGTATATTGCGCCACCAGTAATCCGCCCCCAGGGATGAACCTTGCAGCTCTTCGCCGGTTACGGTCGAGATAAAGGGGATTTTGCTCTCGCCGGGCTCCAGCCCTGCAAGCGCCTGTTTCAGGCCAGTTTCGATGGGATCCATGCAGGGGCTGTGGAACGCGTAGTTAAGGCTCAGGCGCTTGAAGCGGACGCCCTGCTCCCTCAACTGCGCCTCAACCAGCGTCAGCTGCTGCGGATCGCCTGCCAGTGTCGACCCTTTGGCACTGTTAACCCCGGCCACCGCGACGCGGTCACACCCGAGGGTCGCCAGCAATTCATTCAGGCTGGCCTCATCGGTCGCCACGGCTGTCATCTCGCCGCTGCCCGCGGTTTTGCCCTGGTACTGGCTGCGGATGCAGATAACGCGGGTCGCCTGTTCCAGCGTCAGTGCGCCCGATGCCCAGGCTGCCGCTACTTCACCGACACTGTGTCCGGTGACAGCTTCGGGCTCTAACCCCTGCGCTCGCAGGTAACGGGTGACAGCCACCTGCAGCGCGAACAGCGCCGGCTGCGCCAGCTCCGTCAGGGCGTAGCAGTCGTCATCCTGAGGCTGGCCCAACAGCTCCTCCACATCGCAGATATCGGAGTACTGTTTGATCAGTTGATTGATTTCGGCAACGGTCTCCCGAACCAGGCTGGACTCGGCCAGCAACTGCTGTCCCATACCGGCCCACTGACAGCCGTTACCGGAATAGACCCAGACACTGCCCTGGTCCTGCAGTTGACGACGCCCGGTGAAAACGCCCGAGCTCGCTTCATCATCATTCGCAAAACCATTCAGGGCTTCAGCGGCCTGTTCCGCAGTTTTTGCCCATACAAGCAGCGACTGCTCGTGCTGCTCGTGACGATAGCGTGCGCTCCAGCACAGGTCATAGAGATCAACCGCACTCTCGGAGCTGAGCAGATCCGCGGTGCGCTGGGCCATCTCTTTCAGCGCATCCCCGCTGCGGGCCGACAGGATCAGCGGTAGCTCACGATCAGAGTCGGCTACAGAAGAGTCGCTGACCGGCTGTTCCGATTCTGGCGGGCTTTGCAGAAGCACATGGGCGTTGGCACCGCCAAAGCCAAAGGAGTTGATACCGATCGTCAACTGGCCGGTTTTCGGCAGATCCAGCGTGTCGGTGACCGCCTCGATATTCCATTCATCGAAGCGGATATTCGGGTTGGGCTTACGCAGATTGATGGTCGCCGGCACCTGGCGGTTCTGGATCGACAGGATCGCTTTGGCAAGACCTGCCACGCCGGAAGCGGTTTCCAGGTGACCAAGGTTACTTTTGATAGAACCTATCTTAAGCGGGCGGCTACGCTGTTGACCCAGCGCCTGGCCGATCGCCCGGGTTTCGATCGGGTCACCCACCGGGGTGCCGGTACCGTGGGCTTCGAGGTAGTCGATCTGTTCCGGCTCCAGCCCCGCCTTGGCGCAGGCTTGGCGCATCAGCTCGATCTGCGCATCGGCATTGGGCACGGTGATGCCCGATTTGTAGCCATCGGTATTAACCGCCGATGCGGCAACGACCGCCAGGATCGGGTCGCCATCCGCAACGGCCTTTTCGTAATCCTTCAGCAGGAATACGCCTCCACCCTCTGAGCGCACGTAACCATTGCCATCCGCATCCCACACCTTGCAGCGGCCATCCGGCGACAACATGGTTGCCTTGGAGAAAATCATGAACCCGTTGGGGTGAAGATGGAGGCTGATACCACCCGCCAGGGCCTGGTCCGTTTCGCCGCTGCGGATCGACTGACAGGCCTGATGGAAGGCCACCATCGATGACGAACAGGCGGTGTCCATGGAGACACTGGGACCCTTGAGGTCAAACAGGTAAGAGATGCGGTTGGAGCCGATGCTGGATGCGGTACCGGTACCGGTGTTGGCATCGATGGCGCTGAAATCATCGGCGTAGAGGTAGCCGTAATCAACGGCGGCGATCCCCATGAACACGCCTGTATTACTGCCGCGCAGGCTGGAAGGCGCTATACAGGCACTCTCCATCGCCTCCCAGGACATCTCCAGCAGCAGGCGCTGCTGCGGGTCCATGTGGCTGACTTCCCGGGGGGAAAGACCAAAGAAGGCTGCGTCAAAGCCGCTCACATCACCCAGTGAGCCGGCGGCAAAGCTATAGCTGCTGCCCGGATGTTTCTTGTCCGGATGCAACCAGGCCTCTTTGCTCCAACGACTGTCATGAACTTCTGTCACCAGGTCACGTTTATCGAGCAGAGCTTTCCAAAGTGTTTCAGTGTTGTCGCAGCCTGGTAAACGCAGTGAGCAACCGATAACAGCAATTCGCTTGTCCATCTATTTGTACAGTCCCGGGATCTATCAGTTTAGCGGTGCATGGTAGCAAATTTACAATCTGCGTGTTTATACCCAGCGGCACTCTTTTACGATTTGCAGCCAGCATTTCGCGAGCTGTTCGGCAGCACAGGACGGCCCCTCCACACCAGAGCTGGCGCCGGTTTGCGGCATATTAGCGCTCGTCCATACCAGCCAGGGCGTGGTTGCTTCGGGTTCGCCAAAATGACTATACACCTCCGGCATGATCGGCACGTGATCGCCATACCAGCACAGCGAACCGCCGCGTTCAGTGCTCTGAAGCGCCTCCGTCAGGCGTGACACCATGGCGTCCGCATGCTGCAGATGGCCCAGATAAACGGTCAGATCATCCACAGGACCGGAAGGTATCTCCGTATAGACACGGGAAGCCAGCCCCGGTTCAGGTTGCTCCAGATGCAGGGGACCATGATTCTCCATGGTAATGACGAAAACAAACAGCGGCTCTCTAGTCGACGCCAGCAGTGCTTTCACTTTATCGCTGACCGCAAGATCGCCGGTGTACTGGCCACAACGGTCTGATTCATCGAAGGCTGATATATCGATAAACTCGTCAAAACCCAGCGACGCCAGCACCCGGTCGCGCTGGTAAAAGTGCCCCAGATAGGGGTGGACACAAACCGTTTTATAGCCCTGCGCCCGCAGGTGCGACGCCAGGGAGCTGACCGGTTTCTTTGCCAGCCGACGATAGGGATTGTACTGGAAGATACCCAGGGCATCGCGGGAGAGTCCGGTCAGCACAGCCGCCTCGGTGCGCACGGTATTCGCGCCCCAGGCAGGCACGGACAAGCGCCCTGCGGCGGCTGCAACCGCTGAACATTCATCCCAGTTTGCCAGCACCGAAGGCTCAACAAAGGGATAACTCGGGCGGGGGTCAAAAAAGGATTCGCTCTGCACCATGACCAGGTGCGGCATTGCGCCGTTCGACTCAAGGCTTGGCCATTCAGCGACCGGATCTGCGAATACCTTGCGACGCGCCAGCCAATACTCGGCAAGATGACTGTGCAGCAGAGAGATCAGCCCTGTCGTTTGCATATCCCTCAAGGGGTCTAACGTCAGGCGCGGCCTGATCAGCCAGGCACCTGCCGAAGCGATGAGCGATACAAACAGCGCCCCTGCGGGCAATTGCCAGGCACTCATTCCCGAACTGGAAAGCGGCTTTTCCAGCCAGAGAAACAACCCTATCGCGATCGCCGCAGCAATGATCAGCACCAGGGTTTTAACTATGCCAAAGAAAGGAATATAGAGTCTGGGATGGCGGATAGCATCGCTGAAATACTCGAAATCCTGCAGGATGAACGGCTCTCTCAACGCCGTAAACTTGGAGTAATTCACCGCAATCAGCACGGCGTGAAGCACCACGACCAGGGTCGCCGCAAAATAGGGCCGCTGGCTGATAAGACAGACCGCCGCGAACCAGGCCAGCCACCAGGCCAGACCGCTCAACCATGCATAGCTATTGGGAAGGCGCGGCCGCCCACCGGTTGGGCTGACAAGCGCGGCCATCAGCACTGATACCAGCAGGCCGGCGGATACAATTAACAGCATAGAGGTTCAGCCACCATAGCCCATAAGACGCAGAATCCGGTGCGACAGACCCGCCGGCAGCACCGCCAGCCACCAGGTACCAAAGTTCAACGGAAACGGAAAACTGACACGTCCCCGGCGTCGCGCCACGCGACTGCGGATATAGCCGGCGGCGCGATCGGCGCGCCAGAGAAACGGCTTGGGACCCGGCATGGCATCACACATGGCGGAACTCACATAGCCGGGCATCACCACCGTCACACTCACCCCGCTGCCGGACAGCCAGCCCCTCAGCCCTTCGCCGTAGGCTTTGACCGCCGCCTTGCTGGCACTGTAAGCGGGCGTCACCGGCAACCCGAACCAGGCAGCCAGGGAGCTCAGTAACACCAGCTGCCCCTGGCCCTTCACCCGCATCGCCTTGGCCATCAGGTGTGTCAGATAAAACGTGGAGCGGATATTCAGCTCCAGCAACTGTTCCGTGGCTTCCCAGCTTTCCCCGGCGTTATCCAGACCGGTATTGATATTCATGCCGGCATTGGCAAAGACCAGGTCCGGCACCTCTCCAACAACCAGTTCATCGACCCACTCACGCAGCGACTCCCGGTCACAGAGATCTATCACATAGGTTGTTACCTGAGCACCTGCTGTGCGACACCGCTCCGCTACCTGCTCCAACTGCTGCGCGTTGCGCCCCTGGAGCGACAGCAGCACACCTGGGCTCGCATACTCGAGCGCGAGGGCAGAACCGATGGCGCCAGTTGCCCCTGTTATCAGGATGTGAGCGGGCGCTTTCTGCGTCATAGCGGGCAGGCCTCCAACAAAGACTCAAAGGGTGTTTTCTCAGTGCATAGCACTTTGGCTGAGTTCTCTACCGCCAGACTGATACCGTCAAAGCAGTAGAAGCCACCGTTGATCTGCGTGGCATGCACAACCACCTTGCGAAAGGCCTCAAACAACGCTGCATCGGGCTGACCGCCGCCCTGCCAGAAATCATCCATTTCGCCCTGCCAGGTCAGGCCGGGCAGGTTGTAGATCGGGTCGCTCAGGCACAGGGTGGGGCAGTTTTTCTCCAGAGAGACCATGCCCACGGTACTGTTGACCGTTACTGTACCCGAAGCAGATTTCAACGCCTTTTCCAGGTTCCCCGTTTCGATATATTCAACCCGCCCCACCAGACCCAGGCGCTTCACAATCTGATCTATCTGCCCCGGATAATCGACCAGTCCCATATCCAGCGGATGGTTTTTGATCAGCAAACGCGAAAATACCGATGCCTTTCTGGCGAAAGATTCCAGCACATACTCGATTGCCTGCTGCATATTATCGAAGCGGGAGTGATCCCGTATCTGGGCATCGGTATTGAGCTGCAACGGCAGCAGATAAAACGGATGGTCAGCGGACTCACGACACAGGCGATCTATCACCTGAGCATCGCGTTTGCGCCAGAACGGCAGGCGCATAAAACGCGCGATATAACCGGCATACTCCACCGGTGCAGTTATCGGGGAGTGGGTCTGGTAGCGCGGGTTGAGAAAAAGATTCAGCATCCCGGCGACGTGATAGATCACATCGTAGCCGGCTCGTTTACGAAATGCCGAGCGAAAGCGGTTGGGCTTTTCCTCCGGCAGATCACGCAGGAAAGTGGCAGCCGAGCGAAACCAGTCCGGATCCCGCGGCAAGAGAGAGTGACCATTGACACCTTCACGCTCCAGCGTGACCCAGAACGGCCGGAAATAGCCCTCTTCGAATACGTGGGTACGCACGCCAAAGCGCTCTGCACTTTCTACCGCGGCACGATGCACCGGCCGTCGATCACCAAACAGGATCTGATCGGTAATACCCCATTTCTGCCAAAGCGACTCAAGGAACGCAGGTAGTTGCTCCAGAGTGCCACGATAATGGGCGTGATCGCCCCGGGGAAACCAGAACGCCAGGTCGCCGGCGTTGTAATTAACCTTATAGACCTTGTGACCGCATGCACGCAAAGCGTCGGCGAGGCGTGCAAAAAAGGGAGAAGCAACACCCTGCAACATCAAAAATGAACGAGATTCTACTGCCAACTGGTGTCAATCCTTGAGTTACATCCAAGCGAAGGAGGCTTTGCATAGCTTCCCAAAACCGGAACGCATCCTACCACGTTGACCTTTCGATATGGAGACAACAAACCGCCAGCCCCGTCGCCTGCCACATTGAGTCACTCACCGCTTTCACCTGATACCAGCGGAACTCTTGCCGGCCCGCCTTAGCACGGCTGCCACTGAACGATAAAAAGGCCCCGAAGGGCCTTTGATGGAGGGCAAAGCTGTAAACGCGCTGACGTTATTTGATGTGATCCGGTCCAAACTCCGGATAGGCGTGCATACCACACTCATGCACGTCCATACCTTCCGCTTCTTCCTGTTCGCTGACACGCAGCCCCATAACCGCTTTGATGATTAGCAGCACGATAAAGCTGGCGATAAACATCCAGGCGAAGGTGGCGGCGGTGCCGATCAACTGGCCCATGAAGGTCGCGTCCGGGTTGCTGATAAGTACCGCGAAGATGCCCCAGATACCGGCGGAACCGTGCACGGAGATCGCACCGACCGGATCATCGAGTTTCAGCTTGTCGAGCAGCAGTACAGAGAACACCACCACCACGCCACCGCCGGCGCCGATGAGGCTCGCCACACCAGCGGACGGCAGCAGCGGTTCGGCAGTGATCGCCACCAGACCGGCCAGAGCACCGTTGATGGTCATGGTCAGGTCGGTCTTACCGAACAGGAAGCGCGCCACCAGTGCGGCAACCACCATACCGGCGGCAGCCGCCGCGTTGGTGTTGACGAAGATTTTGGCGACCGCATTAGCCTCATCCACGTTGGCGATCTTGAGCTCAGAACCGCCGTTGAAGCCGAACCAGCCCATCCACAGGATGAACATACCCAGGGTTGCCATCGGCAGGTTTGCACCCGGGATGGCACGTACCTCGCCATTCGGTCCGAAGCGACCTTTGCGCGGGCCGACCAGAATTACCGCCGCCAGAGCCGCTGCAGCACCGGCCATGTGGACAACCACAGAGCCTGCAAAGTCCTGGAAACCGAGCTGATCGAGGAAACCGCCGCCCCACTTCCAGTAGCCTTCTACCGGGTAGATCACAGCGACCATCACGACGGCAAAGATCAGGAACGGCCAAAGCTTCATCCGCTCAGCCACGGCGCCGGATACGATCGACATGGTGGCAGCAGCGAATACCGCCTGGAAGATAAAGTCAGCCATGGCAGAGTAGTAAGGCGCGCCGTCACCGCCGGCGACCACGTCCTCAACGCTGTTATCGGCACCCAGCAGGAAGTCGATCCCCGGGATGACAGAGCTCACCGGGTTAGCCGGGTACATGATGTTGTAGCCGACGACGAGATAGACGATACAGGCGATGCCATAGAGCAGCGCGTTCTTGTTCAATATCTCGACTGTGTTTTTCGCGCGCACCAGACCGGATTCCAGCATGGCGAAACCAGCCGCCATCCACATCACCAGCGCAGTGCACATTAAGAAGTAAAAGGTATCGAGGGCGTACCCAAGTTCGAGCACCATATTTTCCATAGGTCGGTCTCCGCAGTGCATTCACGTGTTCCGGCCTACACCAGAACCCGCCATACTATTACCCAAAGGATATTTAATTTCTTAATACGAATAAGCAACCATCGGACCAACTTGCTCCAATCCTCTGTATTACTTGCAATAAGTGCTAACGCCTGTGGAAAAAGAGAGACAAACCCAGCCAAAAAGGTGCACCGCACGAGGCACGACATCCAGAACAGTGCACAATCCAACCAGGAGCCGCGCTTCGACCCGCACTCTTTCAGTGCCAGGCTTGTTCACAACTTGAGCTGACGCATCGATTTTCGTGCTAGCTGCCACTTACTCTAGGTTGCGGCCGGCAAATGCTTTACCAACGCCACGGGCTGCGGCATATTGTGCCGCCTTGCCCACAGTTAATAAGCACAACAGCTTTCTGTGAAGCGATGCCCAAAAAGATCGAAAAGGACGCCCCGATGCTGAAAAGACGCACCCTGCTGGCAGCCGCAGCCTCCTGCCTGCTGCTCAGCCCCTTTGCCCAGGCCGAGTACAAGGCTGAATACACCGTATCCACCGTGCTCCCCGCCGCCTTCCCCTGGGGACAGGCCGCTGAGAAGTGGGTCGAGCTGGTGAACGAGCGCTCCGAAGGGCGCATCAACATGAAGATCTACAGCAGCGCTCAGCTGGTCTCCGGCGATCAGACCAAGGAGTTCTCCGCCATGCGCTCAGGTCTGATCGATATGGCCGTCGGCTCCACCATCAACTGGTCGCCCCAGGTTCCGGAGCTGAACCTGTTCTCACTGCCATTCCTGATGCCGGACCACCAGGCGATCGACGCGATCACCCAGGGCGAAACCGGCGAGAAAATCTTCCAGGCGATCGAAAAGCGCGGCGTCACTCCGCTGGCCTGGGGTGAGAACGGCTTCCGCGAGCTGTCCAACTCCAAACTGGCGATCAGCAACCCGGAAGATCTGAAGGGTCTTAAGATCCGCGTCGTCGGGTCACCGCTGTTCCAGGACACCTTTTCCACCCTGGGCGCCAACCCGACCCAGATGAGCTGGGCCGATGCCAAGCCGGCACTGACCACCGGCGCCGTGGACGGCCAGGAAAACCCGCTGTCTGTTTTTGACGTGGCACGTATCGACCAGGTAGGCCAGAAATACCTGACCCGCTGGCACTACATGGCTGACCCGCTGGTCTTCGCTGTCAGCACCCGTGTATGGCGCACCTTCTCACCGGACGACCAGGCACTGCTGAAACAGGCCGCCATCGATGCCGGTCAGTGGGAGATTGAAAAGTCCCGCAGCGAACTGGACGCCACCCTGGCGAAAATCCAGGAGCGCGGCGTCGAGGTGATCGATCTGACACCGGAGCAGCACGCAGCCTTTGTTGAAGCGACCAAGCCGGTTTACGACACCTGGGCTCCGAAGATCGGTGAAGATCTGGTCAAAGAAGCTAAGGAAGCGGTGGCCAACCGCAACAACTGATCAGGCTATTGAAAAGCTACCTGCGTTGCCGGTAGCGGCGTTAAAAACAGGCTCAAAATGCTCATTTAGTTTACTAAACTCCGCTTTTTCGCCTGTTTTTGCCTTGCTCCGGCTGCCTCGATAACGCTTTTCAAAAGCCTGAGGGCACTTTTTATAAACTGATCCTGCCCGCCCGTTACCACGCGGCGGGCTTTTTCCTTTCTGGAGTTTACATGTCATCCAGACCGCCCAAGGCCCGGCCGGAACGTTTCCTGGCTGCGCTGGCACTGACTGTTATTTGCCTTATCAGCCTCGGTAACGTAGTCGTGCGCTACGCCACCGATGCCTCCTTTGCCTTTACCGAGGAGTTCTCCGTCTTCCTGCTGGTGATCGTGACCTTTGCCGGTGCCGCCGCGGCTGCTCGGGATAACCAGCACATCCGCATCGAGCTGATCGAGCACCACCTGCCCCGCCCGCTGCTGCCTGTGGTTTATCTGCTGCAGTGGGCCGCCGGCATCGCTGTGCTCGGTGCCGCCACCTGGTACGGCTCCACCTTCGCGCTGGAGGAGTACCAGTGGGAATCACTCTCGCCGGGGCTGGGCCTGCCCAACTGGATCTACGTGATCTGGCTGCCGATCCTGTCGGCGGCAATCATCATCCGCATGACCCAGAACCTGATCGATCGCCTCACCGGCAAAGCTGATAGCGGAGAGCAGCATGAGTCCTGATATTCTGATGATTGGCGGCTTTCTGCTCGCCCTGATCCTCGGTGCGCCAGTAGCTATTTCACTGGGTATCGGCGGCATGGTCGGAATCCTTGCCGGCCTGTCGCCGGATATGCTCGCCACCCTGGGCACCAACACCTATAACAGCGTGGCCAAATACCCGCTGATCGCCATCCCGCTGTTCATCCTCACCGGCCTGATTTTCGAATACGCCGGCGTCGCCGCCAGCCTGGTGCGCTTTGCCCAGGCACTGATCGGGCCACGCCACGGCGGGCTTGCCGTGGTTGTTGTACTGGTCTGCCTGATCATGGGTGGCATGAGCGGCTCGGGGCCCGCCGATGCAGCCGCCGTCGCCATGGTAATGCTGCCGAGCATGAAGCGCGCCGGTTATCCACAGCCGTTCTCAGCCTCGCTGATCGCCGCCTCATCCTCTACGGCGATCCTGATCCCGCCGTCGATTGCACTGATCCTCTACTCCATCGTGGTTCCCGGTGTGGACCTGCGCGCCCTGTTCGCGGCCGGACTGATTCCCGGTGTACTGGCCGGCCTGTCACTGCTGCTGCCGGCCTGGCTGCTGGCCCGCCGCTACGGCTGGGAAGACCCGGACACCACCGAACGCCCGCCCCTGGGTGAGAGTTTCCGTAAAGCCCTGCCGGCACTGTTCGCACCGGTGATTATTCTCGGCGGTCTGCGCTCCGGCCTGTTCACACCGACGGAAGCCGCCGTGGTCGCGGTGGCTTACGGTGTCATCGTCGGTACGCTGATCTACCGCAAACTGACGCTGAAAGACCTCTGGCGCCTGATGGGCGAAGCGGGCATCACCTCCGGTATCGTCATGTTCATCATCGCCCTGGCAGGGATCTTCGCCTGGGCCGGGACGACACTGGGTACCTTCCGTCACTTGGCCGAGGCGATGCTGTCCCTGTCTGAAAACGGCTGGGTGCTGCTGGGGCTGGTGATGCTGCTGGTACTGCTGGCGGGCATGCTGCTGGACGCGATCTCGATCTACCTGATCCTGATCCCGATCCTGCTGCCGCTGATGCAGCACTTCGGCTGGAACCCGGTCTGGTTCGGTATCCTGCTGGCGATGAACATCGCCATCGGCCAGTTTACACCGCCGGTGGCGGTGAACCTGATGGTGACCACAAGAATCGCCAATATCCGGCTGGAACAGACCTTGGGCTGGACCATGATCTTTGTCCTGTCGATGGCGGTGAGCCTGCTGCTGGTGATGCTGGTACCGGGACTTGCACTCTGGCTGCCTGAGAAACTCGGCTACGTAGTCGGCGCCTGGTAGGCCAGACCGTTCAAACGAAAGCCCTGCCAACGGCTCAAACAAAAACGGCCAGTCCCCAAAAGGACTGGCCGTTTTTGTTTTCAAGCCTGATCAGGCGGAAGCGACTCAGCACTCCCACCCGATACAGCGATCACTCGCTCAACAGCTTGAGGATAGAATCCACACTGTCCTTCGCGTCACCGAACAACATGCGGGTGTTGTCCTTGTAGAACAGCGGGTTATCCACACCGGCGTAACCGGTGCTCATGCCACGCTTGAGGACGATGGTGGCCTTGCCTTTCCAGGGTTCCAGCACCGGCATGCCGGCGATCGGGCTGTCCGGAACTTCCTGGGCGGCCGGGTTGACGATATCGTTGGCGCCGATCACCACGGAGACGTCCACATCCGGGAAGTCTTCGTTGATCTCGTCCATTTCATAGACGATATCGTAAGGCACCTTGGCCTCGGCCAGCAGTACGTTCATGTGGCCCGGCATACGACCCGCTACCGGGTGGATACCGAAGCGTACATTGACGCCCTTGTCGCGCAGCTTCTTGCTGATCTCGAACACGGTGTGCTGAGCCTGGGCCACGGCCATGCCGTAACCGGGCAGGATCATCACTTCCTTGGCGTTCACCAGCATATCGGCGGCTTCGTCCGCTTCAATCGGCTTGATGTCCTCTTCGCTGCCGGCCGCACCCGCAGAGGCGGAACCGCCACTGCTCTTGTTGCCGAAACCACCAAGGATAACGTTGAGGAACTTGCGGTTCATCGCCTTGCACATGATGTAGCTGAGGATCGCACCGCTCGAGCCCACCAGCGCGCCGACCACGATCAGCAGGTCGTTGCCGAGCATGAAGCCCATGGCAGCTGCCGCCCAGCCGGAGTAGCTGTTGAGCATGGAGACGACCACCGGCATATCGGCACCGCCGATCGCCACAACCATATGCACACCAAAAATCAGTGCAATGATGGTCATTGCCACCAGCCAGATGGCGCCGCCATCCGGGGACGCAGCCACGTACTCAACACCAAACCAGATCGCCAGCACACCGAGCCCGAGGTTGAACAGGTGACGCCCCGGCAGCTGCAGCGGTTTGCCGCTGATCTTGGCGGCAAGCTTCAGATACGCACAGACCGAACCGGAGAAGGTCAGTGCACCGATCAGAATACCGATATAGGTTTCTGATGCGTGAATCGCCTGCTCAACACTGTTCAGGCTAACGCCATGATCCAGGGCGTTGGCCCAGCCGACGAATACCGCAGCAAGACCTACCAGGCTGTGCAGAATCGCCACCAGTTCCGGCATCTGGGTCATCTCGACCCGCTTGGCCAGGATCCAGCCGATAATGCCGCCGACGACGATACCGCCAATCAGGAACACCTGATTCTCGGTGACCATTCCGACGATAGTTACCAGGACCGCAAGGCCCATGCCGAGCATGCCGTAGAAGTTGCCGCGACGTGCACTCTCTTGGTGGCTCAAGCCGCCAAGCGCCATGATAAACAGGGCGCTGGAGGCGATGTATGCAACTGTGATGATGCCTGAGTTCATTGTCGGCCCCTTATTTCCTGAACATCCGCAGCATGCGCTGGGTGACGGCAAAGCCGCCGACGATGTTGATACTGGTGATAAACACAGCCAGCGTCGCCAGAATCACCACCAGCGGACTGTCGCTGGATATCTGTATCAGGGCGCCGATAACGATGATGCTACTGATGGCGTTGGTGACGCTCATCAGCGGCGTATGCAGGGAGTGGGATACACCCCAGATCACCATGTAACCGATAAAGCAGGAAAGCACGAACACGGTCAGGTGGCCGAGAAACTCAGGCGGTGCCACGGAACCCAGACCAAACAGGGCCAGGCCGGCCAGCGCCAGCGGTGCCAGGAACGCCAGCGGATGCGCCTTTTTCGGCTCAGCCTTTTCCAGCTCTGCCTTGGACTTGATGCCGATATCTTCCTTCGGCGCCAGCGAGATACGCGGTGCGGGTGGCGGCCATGTAACTTCGCCCTCTTTCACCACGGTGGCACCGCGAATCACCTCGTCTTCCATGTTGACGACGATCTCGCCGTTCTTCTCCGGGCAGAGATCGGTCAACAGGTGACGCAGGTTGGTGGCGTACAGCTGACTTGCCTGGGCCGCCAGACGGCTCGGCAGGTTGGTGTAACCGATCAGGGTCACGCCGTGTTTGACGACCACCTTGTTGGCTTCGGTCAGCTTGCAGTTACCGCCCGCTTCCGCTGCCAGATCGACAATCACGCTGCCCGGTTTCATGTTGGCAACCATACGCTCGGTGATCAGCTCCGGCGCCGGTTTGCCCGGAATCAGTGCGGTAGTAATGATGATATCCACCTCGGCCGCTTGGGCCGCGAACAGATCCATCTCCGCCTTGATAAACTCGGGGCTCATGGTCTTGGCATAACCGCCCTCGCCGGCGCCATCCTCATCGTCGAAATCGAGCATGAGGAATTCGGCATCCATACTCTCGACCTGCTCTTTAACCTCAGGCCGGGTATCGAAGGCACGCACGATGGCGCCCATGCTTTTCGCCGCACCGATCGCCGCAAGACCGGCCACACCGGCACCGATCACCAGCACCTTGGCCGGCGGCACCTTGCCCGCTGCGGTAATCTGGCCGGTGAAGAAGCGACCGAAATGCTGCGCCGCTTCCACCACCGCACGGTAACCAGCGATGTTGGCCATGGAGCTCAGCGCATCCATCTTCTGGGCACGGGAGATACGCGGCACGGAGTCCACCGCCAGCGCGGTCACACCATGTTTCGACAGGTCCTGCAGCATCTCCTGGTTCATCGCCGGGTACATGAAGCTGATCAGCGTCTGTCCCTTGCCCAGCATCTCGACACCGTAGAAGCCCAGCTCCGGGTGCTCCTTGGGCGGGCGAACCTTCATGATGATGTCGGAGTTTTTCCACAGTTCACGTGGGTCTTCGACAATCTCGACACCGGCAGCGCGATACTGCTCGTCGTCGAAACTGGCGGCTGCCCCCGCCTGGGTTTCAATCGCTAGAGAGAAGCCCAGCTTGTGCAGCTGAGTGGCAACTTCAGGCGTTAACGCTACGCGGCGTTCGCCCTCTTCCACCTCTCTGGGGATGCCTATTTTCATTATTCTCAAGTCTCCAGTTTTTCTAAACAGGGGATTTCATCGAAAAACAAAACGATGCGGTTAAAGGATTAAGTTGCAGGAAGCTGTGAACGGGCCATTGGCGTTTCCGAAACGCTATAGCCTGCTGCATAGCTTCCTTTTCACAAATAGAACTTTTAACCCGTATTTCTCATACCTGTTGCTATACCCGTCCTGGTCACCATCAAGGCGAAGTCGACGGCTTCGCAGGGGCTGTTCCTGTCTCTCAACAGCAGCTCCGCCTGCAGGTAATGAAGCGGGTCGATGTAGGTTTTACAGACATCAAAAGACGCCCGAACTGCACCCTTATCCCGTAAACCTCGCGCTTTCTTAACCGCTCAATCAGGTTCTGGCAGTTACGAAGCCGCTCTATCAGCTGCTCTCCCAACGGGCCATACCGAGGCTAACCAATTGCTGCTGATAATAATGGGCAATTTCAGGGTCCGCTTTAGCCAGAACCATCCCCAACATGTCTACATACGACTTAAAGAGGCCTAAATCGCTGAACAACTGCTGCAAACTCTGCTGATGAGCCCAGCCCTGAGCGTCTTCGATCGCCCTGTCGCTAGCCGGGCAGGATCTCCTACGCGGTTACCGCAGCAGGCTCTAAAAGCAAGGAAAGGAAAGGAAAGGAAAGGAAAGGAAAATCAGATGATAAGCCGCCGGGACTCGCCGGCTCCGTCGGCCCCGATATCGACGCAGTCCGGGATAAAGGCATCACTGCGGTATTCAGCATCCTAACCGGCGCCAGCACTCTGGAGGACGCATTGAAGTGGGGCGCCGAGAATCTCAGGTTCTCGGCGCAAAGCCTGGCCCGGCTGCTCAAGCTCTCAGACATTAACGCGCCAACCTCAGCGTTGCAGGCGCTCGATTAACTGCTGCTGATACTCCGGCAGCTCGGAGCGGGAGATCGCCTGAAACGCCAGTGGCTCCAGGTAGGTCATGCCCGCGTGCAGGGCGCTGGCCTTCATCGGCAGGAACACATCTTCCAGCCTCACGCCGATGCGGCCGGACTCACCGTAGGTAGAGCTACTACCGGCAGCGGTGGTGACCAGCAGCATCTCCTTGCCCTGCCAGAGTCCCGGCCCTACGCTGCCCCAGACATCGTTGAGGTAGGCTTTCATCATCGGCGTGATGTTGAACCAGTGAGTCGGGAACATAAACACGATCCGCTCGACCTGGCGGGTAATCTCCTTCTCGCGCTGTGCATCGATAGCGCGGGTATCGAACCCGTACAGCGTTTCAAGATTACGCACGATCACACCATCAACACTCTCAGCCGCCTGCTGCATCCCCCTGGTCATCACCGAACGCTCCGGGTAAGGATGCGAGACAATCGCGAGGGTTTTGATATCGGTGCGGTAGGGCTTCTCTGTGGCAGCGGCTGAGGTATCGGTTGATACTGCGTTGGCGCTAGTCCCCCTGGCGGCAAGCAGACCTGCGGCACCGGCAAGCCCGGCCTGAATAAGTTGGCGTCGTTTCATCTGTTAATCCCTTCCCTATCGCTAAGTGTTAAATCGGTTCCGTATAGCTGACCACAAACCGGCCCCGATGATTAATAAGCCAGGCAGCTTTCAGCTATGAAGCGAATTAAATAGAAAAAGGCCCCGAAGGGCCTTGGATGAAACAGATCTCACGGGACTGAAACCAGACTGCCTCGATTCAGTTACCGATAAGTACAGTGGAACTGCCGGATACAAGGGTGCAACCACTTGCCGATGTATCACCGACTCTTGCGGCAGGCAGCCCGCCGATCAGCACAGTTGCAGACCCCTGTACTATTGATTCAACGGTTAAAACAGGGGTCTCCCCTTCCAGTTGAGTACACTGCACCTGGTCACCCAAGCGAGCTGCCGGCAACCCCTCTATCAACACAGTCGCCTCGCCGGGCGGCAGTATCTGGCCATTTATTCCGTCAGGGGAGCCAACCCTATCCGTAACCCGCGCAGCGGGTAACCCCGCGGCATTAACCGCACTGATACCCAAACAACAGGTTAGGAGGCACAGCATGAATCTATGGATTGTTTTCATCGCCACTAACCTCAACTCAGTTGATTTTGACTACTCCGCCCTCGAGACTCAGTATTCCGTCTCCTTGGACTGTAGTCAGTGTCGACCTGATATTGACCGCTGCACCACCCTGAATATCGACCTGCGCACCTTTAAGCGACACTTTCCCCGGATCAATGCGCAACTCCTGGTTACCCACCGCGAAAGAGATCGACTGGGCCGCCTTCATGGTGATGGCACCCTGAGTGGCCTGAACATCGATATTGCCACGAGTCGAAACCACATCGACCGATTCGCTGCTTTCAATCTGGATACTGCCGTCCGGGTTGATCACCACGCTGCCGCCTTTCGCTCTGACCCTGACCGCGTCCCCGGTGCTCTCTATCTGGATACCTGACGGCGTCACCAGATTAGGATAATCAACGCTAAGCGTGAGATTGTCGGGTGTCCCGGTTCCAACCAGCCCTGCGCCAGCTGCCGCCACGCCACTGGGACCCTGTATGCCCTGCTCTCCAGCTGGTCCCGCGGGGCCTACAGCACCGATAGTCAGCGCATATACGTCGTTCTCGGAGGCCGAGTCTCCTGTGGATACGCGGAGCAGATAGTCACCAACCGGGCACAAATAATCTGGTGCGGGGCAGGCAGCAGTGATTTCTGTAGAGGATTGAGCGAGTACTTCGAGTTCGACGACGCTGCCCAGTGAGACTGTTGCCAGCGAACCTATATCGAAATTCTCACCCCTTATTACGAGCAGGTCACCGGCACTGTCGTCGAAATCAACCTGGACTTCGATAATAGTTACCTGCGGAATGGCACTCCGATCGGGTTTACCGATCGCCAGGGCCGCGGAAGGCCATACAACAAAGCCGCCGCATAAGGCAGCAATAATAGCCGCCCCCCAGGCTCGCGATGACCGCCCTTTCCAAGTTCGTTTAAAAACACTGGCACAGACAAGCGTGTTATTTTTCATTGCTCCGCTCCTTACAATCGCTCTCCAATCTGTCGTATTGCCTTTGCTGAATTCGCTATGACCCTTCGCGTTAACCAGAAAAGCTTAGCTGAAGAAAATCCCGACGATATAAAACTGACGTCTGGCCGCTTCGTATTGATTGGCGGGGTCAACTCGCACCCAAGTCGTGAGGTACGTTGGTTTAATAGCCAAAAAAGAAAGGCCCCGGAGGACCTTTGATGGAGGGCGGGACGGAGTGCTATCCGCCCCTTTGATGAAAGGGGTCTTACAAAACAGGAGTCAGGCTGCGCTTTCCATCGCTTAACAGGTTTTCAAAATGATCCGCAGCCTGTGTATAACACTAACCAGCCTGACTCTTCACAGCTTGATCCATGCCGTTTTCAAGTCGAGGTATTTGTCAAAGGCGTGCAGGGACTTGTCGTGACCATTACCCGATTGCTTCATACCACCGAGGGGGACACTGAGATCCGCGCCGCCATAGGTGTTTACATGTACCAGCCCCGCCTTGATCTGGCGTACCATCCGATGCGCACGGGATAGATCAGACGTCCAGACTGCCGCGGACAGGCCATAGTCGGTGGCATTAGCCAACGCTACGGCCTCCTCTTCGGTATCGAAGGGAATCACCGCCAACACCGGCCCGAATACCTCTTCGCGTGCCAGCGGATCTTCAGGCCGCACCCCGGAGACTATGGTCGGCGCCATAAAATAGCCGCCGGTTTCTTCCAGAATGCGTTCACCGCCGGTCAAAATGTCGCGCCCCTGCTGCCTGGCCTGTTCAACAAAACGCAGGTTTTGTGCAAGCTGGGCTTCACTGTTCACGGCACCGGCAACACTGTCAGGATTGAGAGGATCACCAACCTTCATCTCCCGAGTAAACGCACACAACTTGCTGATGAATTCGTCATAGATGGAGCGCTGAACCAAGAGTTTGGATGCGGCAACGCACACCTGACCCGAATTACGGAAGATCGCATTGGCTGAAACAGCCACCGCTTCATCCAGATTCGGTGCATCTGCAAAGACCACATTGGGGGACTTGCCACCCAACTCCAGATACACCCGCTTAAGGTTTGACTGGGCGGAGTACTCCAGCAGCTGACGCCCGACACGGCCCGATCCGGTAAACACCAGCACATCGACATCCATCGACAGCCCAATGGCTCTGCCAACCACCGGGCCTTCACCGGTAATGACATTCAGCACACCAGCAGGAAGCCCCGCCTCCAGACCCAGTTCGGCCAAGCGCAGTAGCGAAAGAGAAGCGGTTTCTGCCGGTTTCAGGACCACAGAGCAGCCGCACGCCAGTGCCGGGCCCAGTTTCCAGGCAGCAATCATCAGCGGGAAGTTCCAGGGGACGATGGCACCCACAACACCGACAGGTTCACGCGTCACCATCCCCAGGTGTCCTTCGGCAACCGGCGCAACTTCGCCGTACAACTTATCGATGGACTCTGCGTAATAGCGCAGAGTCGCCGCCGCGGATAAGGGTTCCGCACGCAGTGCCATACCAATCTCTGTGCCATTATCCCGCACACCCAATACGGCAAGCTCCAGTGCGTTCTGCTCGATCAGACTGGCCCATTTCAGCATGACCTGTTTGCGCTCCGCCGGGGCCTTGGCTGCCCAACGTCCATCATCGAAGGCTTCACGAGCAGATGCTACAGCCGCTTCAACATCCTCCTCGGTCCCTTTCGCAAGGGTAGTGAAGGGTTGGCCATCCAGAGGCGAGATAACATCCATAACCCCGCCATCTGATGCAGGACGCTTGCTGCCATTGATGATCAGTGAGGCAGGCGGTACCTCTGCACTGCGCAATGCCTCGATACGTGCACGATCAAACATGTTCACACCTCTGTGGAGAAACTGAATTGGAAATAATCCCGGTGCCGCTAAGCCCAGGCCTGGCCACGGAAAATAAAAATATCATTATTTGAACCATAGGTGTCATTATTTTTGATTGGTAAGTTTTTTCATGTCAAGTTATTTTCATTATGCTAGCCACTAACAAGAACAGGGACTTGCCGATAAATAATGGGAACAATTACAAAAGCACTTGAAATGCTTAACTTTTTTTCACGACAGCGTCCTGAAATCGGACTCAGTGAATTTGTAAAGTTAACGCAGCGGGATAAAGCAACCGTGTTACGCCATCTGGCGGAACTAAAAGATAACGGCTTTCTGGAGCAGGCAACGGATACCAAGGCCTATCGGCTGGGGCCGGCAATTTTACGGTTGGCAGGGGTTAGCGAAGCGATTTATCCATTGCGAGACCGGGTGCGCCCGATTATCAACGAAATTGCGCAACAGGTCGGTGAACTCACCCACGTTGCCTTGTTACAAGGGGAAGCCCTCTCGCCCCTGTTCTATTCAGATGTCAAAATGCACGGCACCCAGGTCAACTACAATGAGGGTGAGCTACTGCCCTTACATGCGACCTCATCCGGCATGGCCGTACTCGCCTTTTCCGATCCGGCTTTCGTTGACAAGGTTCTGTCCCATGGCCTCAAGCCGTTCAGCAACCGCACCATGACAGACCCTGGACAGCTTAAAGCGCAGCTCGCGCAGATACACGAGACCGGCTTTGCCTATCAGGAAAAAGCCTTCGATGGCGAAGTAACCTCAGGAGGCGTCCCGATTTTCGGCTCCTCGGGGCAAGTGATCGGAGCCGTATCCGTCGCCATACCCTCCATTCGGCAAAGCGAAGAAAAAACCCAAGCGATTCGTGCTCACCTTTGTGATGCCATGCAACGCATCACTACCGCAGTGGGCGGTATCATTCCGCCCGAGCACGCCCACAAGTGGCAGCAACCCTGAGTCAGACAAGGGTAGAGACGTCACCGGCCTCCCTACCCACCTCCGCATTTTGCCTTAACTCCCAAAGCCAGTTCCGGCGTTGGAGCCGCAGCAGTTCCTCACACGCCTGCGGTTCCCGCATAAAATCTACAACGATATAGACCACTAGAGTTTTTAGTCCGCAGTAGGGCCTCCATAATCTCCGCCTGCAGAAAGGCACTACGGCTTCTAAGCAACTCCCCTCTTCCTCATATACGCGCCGCATAACTCAGCAGTTATATTAATCACGGACAGGGGCATGACGCAGAAACCCTAACTGCTGGACATTATTCACCCCAATGGATCACGGAGCTGGCATTTTTGCCCTTCCTTAGTGCAGACCATCTTTACTGCGCACTTATTAAGTGCATTTAACCTTTTGGTCAAGAAACCAAAAAACGTTGGTTCAATAAAAACTTACGATTTCCTATGCAACGGGATATGGCAACAGCTTTAAAAACGAAGCCAAAGATTCGTTTTAAATCTCAGGCCAACCAAATAAAAACCCTATAATTGATAACCACTTAGAGGCCTATCTGTCGTTTTCCCCGACATATATCGCTACCACAGGCAGTGCATTACCGGAAAAGAGGTTGACATAAAAATAGAGATTGATTAAATATATTTGAAACCAATGGTTCGAATATTGAACTCGATCAGTAACCGAGGAATCCAATAATGAAAAAAATGCTTCTTGCCGGCGCACTGGGCTGCGCGTCTCTAATGTCCGCATTTGCACACGCAGAATATCCTGAGCGCCCGGTTGAAATTATTGTTCCTTGGCCGCCAGGGGATCTTGAGGATGTGGTTGCACGCATGATTTCTGATCAGATTCAGAAAGATTACGGGGTACCTTCCGCCGTGGTGAATATGAAGGGCGGAGGTGGTGTCATCGGTGCCAGCCATGTCGCTTCGGCCCGCCCTGACGGCTATACCGTGGGTATGTTCACAGGCAATATCCTGACAACCCATATCATCAAAAAGCGGGCACCTTTCAACGCCGAGACCTTTGAGCCTGTCGGTATTGCAATCAGCTATCCCATGGCTATCTGGGCAAAGGGCGATCTGCCTTTCAATGACCTGGCTGGACTCGCCGAATATGCCAAGGAAAACCCGGTCAGACTGGCACATTATGGATTCAACGGCCCACCTACCCGCCAGACTCTAATGATGGCCAATAAGCTTGGATTCGAGTTCTCCGGCAATGCGGCCTATGACGAACCCAACTGCACGCTACTGGCAAGTGGTGATGCTGATGTGGTTATCAGTTCAGTCAAATTGATGCGCTCTTGCCTCGATTCCGGTGAAGCCAAGCCTTTGGCTGCCTACACAGCTGCTCGAATCAAGATTTTGCCGGATCTGCCCACTCTTGATGAACAGGTACCGGGTATTGCCGCGCCCTCTTGGGCCGGGCTTTTTGTACGCTCAGAAGTCCCCGAGGAGATTCGTGAAAAAATTGCGGCTTCGGCACAAAAGGTACTGCAGAGCCAGGTCGCTTCGGATATCGAAGTGAGCACGGGCGCCGTGCTTGACTGGACTGCCGATGATGCGGCAACCAGCTTCGTATCTGAGCAGTACAAGCGCATTGAGGCACTGTTGGCGCAATGAACGATCTGACAGAAAAAACGAAAGAAGAAGCCTGCCCCCAGGCTTCTGAGGGAAAGCCAGGGGGCAGGCTGATGTTCAGCCTTCTTGCCCTGGTATCCGGACTTCTGTTGCTTGCTATAGGCTCGCAGACGGAGCCGGGTATGGCGGGCGGTGGATGGTGGAATGAGCCTCGCAACGCCCCCTTATTATCTCTGAGCATCCTGTTTGTTTTCTCTCTTTTGTCTGCCATCTCAGCCGCCCCCTCCGCGCAGCGCAACGGTGGCCGGGAAACATTTATCAGCATCTTGATGACATCAGCGTTTCTGGGCGCTGTGTGGCTCATTCCTTTTATCGGATATGGGCTCTCGGTTCTGCTGTTCTGCCTTATTGCTGCCATCAGCGCTGGCTTCAAGGGACGTCAGCTGGCTCTGGTTGTTATCGGGCTGACGCTGTTCATGCTCATCATGTTTCGCTACATCCTGGGGCTTTGGTTTCCTGCGGCGCAGTTGTTTGACTTGATTCCAGGACTAGGGTTTCTGGGGGGATATTTGTAATGAATCTTGCGGATCTGAATATTGCGCTGGAGCAGGTTTTGACCTTGCCGGTGCTTATAGCACTGGTGAGCGGTAGTCTGCTGGGCATTGTCATCGGCGCCATACCGGGACTGGGCCCGGGTGTTGCCATCGCTATTCTGTTGCCGGTCACCTTCAGCCTTGATCCTCTTTCCGGGATCACTCTGTTGATGGGCGTCTATGCAGGTGCCTGGTATGGCGGTGCCATACCAGCGATTCTGATGAATACGCCTGGCACCGGTGTCAGTGTACTAACCACCTACGATGGCTACCCCATGACTCGAGCCGGGCAACCGCAACGAGCTCTGTCACTGGCGTATGCATCATCCTTTTTTGGCGGTACTTTCAGTGTGTTGGTACTGGCATTTATGGCACCGCTGCTGGCAAGTTTTGCCAAGCAGTTCGGTGCCGCCGATATGGCGATGGCTGCGCTTTTGGCCATGGTGCTTGTGGTAACCGCTCACCGAGGCGCACAGCTGGCAACAGCCGCCATGCTGGGACTGGGATTGTTTTTGAGCACTATCGGGCTGGAAGGCGCTTACGGGTCTCCACGTTATACCTTTGATAGCACCTGGCTCATGGGCGGCATACCGCTGATTTCGATTATTCTGGGCTTGTTTGCCATGAGCCAGGCATTCACCCTGATCGCGAGTCCTGATGTCAAAAAGGATGTTCCAGCAGAAGTCTCTCAGGGGCTGTTTTCTGGCTTCAAAGAAGTACTGAAATATCCCAGGACCCTGTTTCGCTCCTCTTCATTCGGGGTGAGCATGGGTATTCTGCCGGGTGTTGGTGAATTTCTGGCGCAATTCTTCTCCTATAGCTCGGCGAAGCGGAACTCCAAGACTCCCGACCAGTTTGGCAAGGGGGCGCCTGAAGGCATCATTGCATCCGAGGCGTCCAATAACGCAGTTCCTGCCGCAGCACTGGTTCCTCTCCTGGCGCTGGGTATTCCTGGAGAAGTACTGACAGCCATGATGTTGGCGGTATTTACCATTCACAACGTGGATCCAGGGCCGACACTTTTCTCCGAAAACGGTGCCTTTGTTTCGGGGCTGTATCTGTCCCTGTTCATGATGAACTTTGTCATTGTGGCGATTCTGATTGTGGCGACGCGCTGGATAAGCCTGGTTACCCGTGTCAGTGACCGGCTGCTGGGTATTGCTATTCTTTGTTTCGCCATGGCCGGTACATACTCAGCGAATTACCGTCTAACCGATGCGCTTCTGGCGGCGGCATTTGGCCTGCTGGGCTTTGCCCTGCGCCGAGCCCAGGTGCCGATGGTTCCTATCATTCTTGGGCTGGTACTGGGGCCTATTCTGGAAACGCGTATCAGGCAGGCACTGGGTGGAAGTAATGGGGATTTTACAATTTTTGTAGAACGCCCGATTAGCCTGGTAATGCTGATAATTATGGTGTTGTTGATTGGCGCGAGCATTTTTAATTTCAGGAAGAAAGCATGAAGCCCAACTTTCTGTTCATCGTTACTGATCAGCACCGGGCCGATTATCTTGGCTGTGCTGGTCATCCGGTATTAAAAACGCCACATATCGACAGCATCGCCGCTTCAGGGACAATGTTTGATCGGTTCTATGTGGCGAACCCGGTCTGTATGCCCAACCGGTCGGCCATTTTGACAGGTCGTTACAGCTCCATCTCCGGCATCCGTCATAACGGTATCCCGCTGCCACTTGAGGCCAATACCTTTGTTGATGTCATGCGAGCCGGCGGTTATGACACGTCACTGATTGGCAAGAGCCATTTACAGTGTACGCTCGACGGCGACCCTGAAATAGGCGCAAACCCTGCTGGGCAGGGCCCGCTGTCTAACGCAAGGCGACGACCTGAAGGGCGCTATGACCAGGAGCTCGAATCCACTTGGGAGAAGAAGGGTGAAGCCGCAATCTCCCTGCCCTACTATGGTTTCAGCCATGTAGACCTGCTCTCGGGGCATGGTGATGAGGCGGGTGCGGCTCATCTTATAGACCAACGCAAAGCACTGGGTGACCCCGAGTCACTGCGTGGTGCCGAAAATCAAATGCCTCATGACTACACCTGTCCACAGGCGATCAGAACCCGTATCCCGGAAGAGCAACACTCCACGGCATGGGTTCGCGATCGTGCCATCGATTACCTGTCTGACGCCAAACGTCAGGAGAACCCCTTTTTCGCCTTTGTCTCCTTTCCTGATCCGCATCACCCCTTCTCACCTCCCGGGAAGTATTGGGAAATGTATGATCCGGACGATATGCAAGTTCCGGCCAGCTTTTACCAACGTTCCGAGCTGCCCCCACCCCACCTGAAGTGGCTGCGTGAGCAGGGTGAATTCGGTAAAGCGGCTTATGGTGCAGCTATGGTGACCGAACGCCAGGCGCAAGAAGGCATTGCCCTTACCTGCGGCATGATAAGCATGATTGATGACGCCGTCGGGGAGATTCTTGATACGCTAAGATCGCAGGGGCTCAGCGAGAACACTATTGTTGTTTTCACCGCTGATCATGGTGACTTCCTCGGTGATCACGGCATGATTTTGAAAGGTCCGATGCATTACCAGTCGACCATCCGGGTGCCTTTTATCTGGTCTGAACCGGGGCGAATGGGTGAAGGAGTTCAGTCACGCCTGTCCTCATCAGTGGATATTTCCCGCACCATCCTCAACCGTGCCGGTCTTCAGCCCTATTGGGGCATGCAGGGCCAGGATCTTTTTGACGCACAGGCACGTGACAGTTTGTTGGTAGAGGATGAAGGAAACAGGGCCTCGCTAGGGTTCGAAACACCGCCGCGTGTGCGCACGCTGATAACGGACCTTTACCGTATGAGCATTTATCAGGATCAGTTGTGGGGTGAGTTATACGATCTCAAAAAGGACCCTGGTGAGATCACAAACCTCTGGGACGACCCCGAATATGCCAACATAAAGGCGGATCTGCAGTTCCGTCTGTTGCAAGAGATGACGAGGGCCTGTGATTCCAGCCCCTGGCCAGATGCCATGGCCTGACGAACGGCGTTTAGAAGCAACTGCTGGATTTTGCTCGGCGGGATATTATGAAGTCAGGTGGCAACACCTGGCTTTTTTAATGTCTACTTTAAACCACCGGCCATAAAGGTGGTGATCATTTAATCGGGGATCAGGCTGAAAAAGCCTGCTTGCGAAAGAGGGCTTCAGTTTTTACCAGTCAATAAATGGCACAAATAACGCGAGGGGATGTTAACCTTGGTCACCTTTTTTCCAGCCCATCCAGTATCACGGCGTTTTGATCCCGAAGCACAGATACAGCGCTTTGAAAATTTATAGGCTAAGAACTGCACGGCCTAATCTATCTCTTCTGCAAGAAACATTTCAGGCTCTGAATTTAAACGAGAAAAGTAAAGCTATGTATCTGCTATTTAGAGTATCGCCGAATTTGAATTTTCGGAGCTGATGGTTGTGCCTAATAAGCGAACTGCCATCTATCTGTTTACTTGCGCATTTAGCAATAATAAACCTTGGGGTAACCATGCCTGCCAATTAGGGTGATTTTTTTGGTTAGGTTGGATATAACGAGGAGATAAATCGTCGGTACGTGATATACCAAGCGAAAGTTGTTCAAGAAGATAAACCGCACCTATTGGTGCTGAAAGCATATAGAATAACCGCCCCCTTATCAGAGGGCGGTAAACACCGAGCTTTAGCCCTAGCCCGACAATCAGCTAACTGCCGAAATGCCTGCATCTATAGACGACAGAATAGTCTGGATCTCGTCGGCATTAATCACCAGTGAAGGGGACAGAATAATGTTATTACCGGCGATGCGGATCATCGCACCATTTGCGTAAGCGGTTTTCTGCAGCTGATCCATCAGCTTGAGGTCCAACGGCGTCTTGGCTTCAAGATCGGAGACCAACTCCATCGCGCACATCAGGCCGCGGCCGCCACGTACATCACCTACCAGCGAATGCTTCTCCTGCAATGCCTTAAGGCCCTGGAACAGCTGATCACCGCGCTCGGCAGCATTATCTTTAACCTGCAAACGCTCTGTTTCACGCAGGCAAGCGATCGCCGCAGCAGCGCCGACCGGATGACCGGAGTAGGTATAGCCGGAGCCAATGGCGGCCAACCCGGTGGTATCCTTTTCAAACACCTCAGCGACCTTGTCGGAGATCATCAGTGCCCCGAACGGGAAGAAGCCGTTAGTGATTGCCTTGGCCGTGCACATAAGGTCTGGCTGAACGCCCCACAGGCGCGCACCGGACCAGGCGCCTGTACGCCCATACGCTGTGATAACCTCATCAGAGATCAACAGGATGCCGTACTTGTCACAGAGTGCACGTACGCCCGGCATGAAGCTTTCGTGCGGCACGATAACCCCACCCGCTCCCAGAATCGGTTCCATGATCATCGCCGCTATGGTGTTGGGGCCCTGGAACTGAATCTCATCTTCCATAGCGGCCAAACAGTTTTGCGCCAGCTTGGCCGGATCCGTTTCGTTAAAGGGGTTGCGGTAGGTATGCGGCGCCGGGATATGGAAGCAGCCCGGCATCAGCGGCTCGTACTGGGTACGGAAAAAGGCGTTACCGTTTACCGAAGCACCCAGTGTGTGCGTGCCGTGATAACCCTTTTTCAGGCTGAGGTACTTGGTACGGGTCCCTTCACCACGCACCTTGTGATACTGGCGTGCCAGACGCAGAGCAACCTCAACACTGTCAGAGCCGCCAGAGGTAAAGAACGCACGGCTGAGACCGTCTGGAGCAAAAAAGCTCTTCAGCATCTGGCTCAGCTCGATAACCGCATCGTTACTGGTACCGCGAAAGATCGAGTAGTACGGGAGTTTTTCCAGCTGTGCCGAGATGGCGTCCTTTACCGGCTGGCATGAATACCCCAGGTTCACGTTCCACAATCCACCCACGCCATCAACTGTCCGGTGGCCGTCGACATCGATAATTTCGACACCTTCAGCGCCAACAATAATCTGTGGCGGGTTCGCCATTGAATCGGCCGGATGCGCCATTGGGTGCCACAGGTTTGTGGCGTTATGCTCTTTCAGGAACGCTGAACTGTTCATAATAATCCTCACAACAATCTTTAATGGCAGCCCTGCTGCCGAATAGGGTTAGTTCGACAGACAATGCCATTTGTATGCATGCTCTGGCGGCAGGGAGCCACCAAAGGCTTCGGTAATACGCACCACGGCTTCACACAATCGGCGTCGGATATCCGCCAACTTCTCATCACTTTGCCTGATGCTTGGTATAACGATCGAAACGGCACCGATGACCTCACCTGACGCGCCGAAAATTGGCGCGCCCTCGGAGGTGACTTCGTTATCAAAGTACTTTTCCTGATAGGCAAAACCACTGTCTCGTATTTCTGCTAGGCGCTCTCTCAGTTGAGCCGGATCGGTAATTGTCCGGCTACTGAAAGGTTGAAGCCCCTTTGCCAGAACTTGATCAACGAAGGAGCTCTCAGCGAAGGCCAGGACTGCCATGCCGGATGATGTTGCATGCAGAGGCAGCAGCTCCCCTTCGTTGTAATTCACCTGGGTACCGTGAATCTTCACGTCCGAGTACATCAGCGGTGACAGCGCATCTCCCTGAACAAGCGTGACATGAGTGAGTTCACCCACCTGCTGTGCAATCTCGTTAATGATGGGACGAACACGGTCGCGCAGTGGATAGATAGCCTCACTGACGCTGGCCAGCCGCAATATAGCGGGGCCCAGACGATAAGCCCTGCTATTCGGCGCTTGCTCGATAAACCCGTTTTCCTTCAATTCCGACAAATGTCTCAGCACGGTTGCCTTATCGCGCCGAGTCAATTTAACGAACTCACTCAGCCCTAATTCAGGGCGGTGGCGGGAAAAAAAGTTAAGCATTTCTAATGCTTTAGTAATTGTACCCATCGTTTTCTCGGTCAATTCCGCAGCCGGTATATGTGTTCAACATGGAAAAGAGCTTGACAGAAAAAAACTGTACGGGCAAGAATTAATGACACCTTCGGATCAAATAACAAACCATACAAAGACCAAAATAGTGAACGCCGTGATTGCTTGAAGTCAGTGCATTACTGCTTTCCAAATCACGGCACCCGATGGGGAGGGAGGACTGTGAACATGTTGAGCGTTTCGCAACTCGAGGAAAGTCGCACCGCCAAGGTCCTTGCATGCGTTCCCTTTGCTCAAAGTGTCAAACGCATTGCTGAAGAGACCGGTAGCTATTTCATGGCGACGACTATCGCTGCTGAACCATGACGGGCAAAAACCGGGCAAGTGGTTACACAGCCCCCCTTGCAGGCCTTTGAGAAGTATCAAGAAGCGAAGACGGCGCAGTTCAAGCTAAAACAGCCTTCTTCTGATCAAGTCGCACGCACCTAACACAGGTTCGGGTATGCAATCGCTACCAGAACCTGCTGCAAGCATATGTTTGCACCACGTCTCCCTGGCAGGAGCAGAAAGCGTAAACAGGCAATATTAATTAATATATTAATTAAATAGGTAAGCATCCCGATGAATAATGGCTTTAAAAAACTGGCACTCGCTGTCTCGGCTTATGGTTTCGTAATGGCGCCAGCGTTTGCAGAAGACAGCGACCTGTCACTTACATTGAGAACTCACTTCGGGCAGGTAGATCGCGACTTTGGCCCAGGGGATAGTGAAGAGTTCAGTCAGGCGTTGAGGCTGGATTATCGTTCAGGCTATTACAATGACCTGGTCGGCTTCGATGGATCGTTTTACTCTATCTTTAAACTCGCTGCGTCCGGTAATACCGCGCGTATCCCGCTGCTGGATGAGAATGGCGATGGCTTTACCAAAATCGGTCAGGCTAATCTGAAATTCAAGCTAGGCGACCAAACCACCCTGCGAGCCGGCCGCATGCGTATTATCTCACCACTGTTGATGGATACGGATGGCCGCTCCGAGCCCAGTACCCGTGAGGCGATTCACCTCAAAAGCAATCTGGGCGGGTTGGGTTTGTATGGTATCTACAGCGAGAAGGTATCGCCGAGCGGCACTGATACCTATTACAGATACACCGACAGTGGTGATGGTGTAGCCATCGTTGGCGGTAAGTACCGTTTTGATAACGGCCTGAGATTTCACCTTGCCCACGGGCAGCTCAAGGACGCCAAGCAGCAAACCTTCCTCAATGCGGGTTACGGCTTCCCTGTTGGAAATTCCAAACTCCTGCTTGATTTTTATCACTATGCCGCGGAAGAAATCGGTGATGCTTCAAACCTGAAGGATAACCCTGGTCCTGACGGCGAGCTGGATACTTACCTGACCAACCTCGCCGCCAGCCTGAAACAGGGTGACCTCACTTATACGCTGTCTTATCAGACGGTCGGCGACGATCTCTACGAACCAAGCTGGGATGGTTTCTCGCGGGATACAACCGTCCTCTGGTCCACCAACTCCGTGCAGATTCTGGACTTCTACAATCCGAATCAGGACTCCTGGCAGTTCAAGGTTAACTATGACTCCTCCGCCATCCCCGGACTGAGCATGATGACACGCTACACTGAAGGCAAGTACGACGGTGTCAAAGACACCGAGCTGGATGTGGAAGCCAAGTACGTTATCCAGACCGGCAAGGCGCAAGGCCTGAGCTTCCAGTTGCGCTATGCGGATGTTGATATCGGTGGCGTTGGTGAACTGGACGATCTGCGTCTAATCGCGCAATACAAGATGAGTATTTTCTAAATACCGATACCATTTCTGCATTGGTATCACTTCTTGGGCGGCTTGGTGCTGCCCTTTTTTGTGGTGTGCCATAACTAACGCACCACATTAGAAAAAGGCCCCGGAGGACCTTTGATGGAGGGCGGGACGGATCGCTATCCGTCCCTTGATGAAACAGGTCTCACAAGACTGGAATCAGGCTGCGCTTTCCATCGCCTCGCAGGCTTCCAGGGTGTTCTGCAAAAGGCAGGCGATGGTCATCGGGCCAGCGCCACCCGGCACGGGAGTGATCGCGGCGACTTTTTCCTTGGCGGCTTCAAAGTCCACATCACCGGTCAGCTTGCCGTTTTCGAGGCGGTTGATACCCACATCGATCACCACGGCGCCCTTCTTGAGCCATTCGCCCTTGATGAAGTTGGGGATACCTACGGCGGCGATAACGATATCGGCATCCGCCAGTTCGGCCGGCAGGTCCTGGGTTTTGGAGTGGCAGACGGTGACAGTGGCTCGTTCCATCAGCAGCTCCAGCGCGACCGGGCGACCCACGATATTGGAAGCACCGACAACCACGGCTTTCTTACCCATGGGGTCGATGCCGTAAGCTTTCAGCAGGCGCATGCAGCCGTAAGGGGTGCAGGGTCTCAGGGTCGGTGCCTTACCGGCCAGACGACCCAGGTTGTAGGGGTGGAATCCATCCACGTCTTTTTTCGGATCGATCCGCTCGATGACGGACTGAACGTCGATCTGTTTCGGCAATGGCAGCTGCACCAGGATGCCGTGGATTTCCGGATCGGCGTTGAGTTCGTCGATCAGTGCCAACAGGTCGCCCTGGGTGGTTTCCACGGCCATGCGATAGCTGCGTGACACGAACCCAACCTCTTCGCAGGCTCTCACTTTGCTACCCACATAAACCTTGGAGGCGGGATCTTCACCGATCAACACCACCGCCAGGCCCGGGGCCGGTAGTCCCTTCTCGCCGCGCGCTTTTACCTGTTCGGCGATTTCTTTACGTAGATTGGCCGCAACGGCCTTACCGTCGATCAGCTGTGCTGTATCCACAATCATCTCCTAAGGGTCTGTTAATCTGTTTTTATCTATTGCGGCGATGAACAAATCCATGGCACCTCGGGTTTAAGGGGCTGATGGCCAGGTCCGGACATACCATCGAGTTGTTCAGCGTTTACATTCAAAAGGCAGGGCTCCCCTCACTTCATCAGGAGGGAAGGGAACCCCGTTCCAGCGCCGGATCAGAAACTCTGACCGGGCACCCAGCTGGTGCCGGCCAGCGGCACACGCGCCATGGCGGCGGATTCAACAGTCAACGCCACCAGATCTTCCGGCTCCAGGTTACGCAGGTCGTTCTTGCCACAGGCACGCGCCAGCGTCTGGGCTTCCAGCGTCAGTACGCGCAGGTAGTTGGCCAGGCGGTGTCCAGCCTTCACCGGGTCCAGACGCTTGGACAGCTCCGGATCCTGGGTGGAGATACCAGCCGGGTCCTTGCCTTCCTGGTAGTCGTCATAGAAACCAGCGGCGGAACCGATCTTCTTGAACTCCTCATCGTACTTCGGATCGTTACAGCCCAGCGCGATCAGGGCGGCGGTACCGATAGCCACCGCGTCAGCACCCAGTGCCATGCACTTGGCCACGTCGGCACCGTTACGGATACCGCCGGAGACGATCAGCTGAACCTTGCGGTGCATACCCATCTCCTGCAGCGCCTGAACCGCCTGCGGGATGGCTGCCAGCGTCGGGATACCCACGTGCTCGATGAACACGTCCTGGGTAGCGGCAGTACCGCCCTGCATGCCGTCGACAACGATGACGTCAGCACCGGCTTTAACGGCCAGTTTCACGTCGTAGTAGGTCCGGGTCGCACCCACCTTGATGTAGATAGGCACCTGCCAGTCGGTGATTTCACGCAGCTCCTGGATCTTGATCGCCAGGTCATCAGGACCGGTCCAGTCCGGGTGACGGCAGGCGGAACGCTGGTCGATACCCTTCGGCAGGGTACGCATCTGCGCGACACGGTCGGTGATCTTCTGGCCCAGCAGCATACCGCCGCCGCCCGGCTTGGCGCCCTGACCGAGTACCACTTCGATGGCGTCGGCCTTGCGCAGGTCGTCCGGGTTCATGCCGTAACGGGACGGCAGGTACTGGTAAACCAGCTTGCTGGACTGACCGCGCTCTTCCGGGGTCATACCGCCGTCACCGGTGGTGGTGGAGGTGCCCACTTCAGAGGCACCGCGGCCCAGGGCTTCCTTGGCGTTGGCAGAGAGTGCGCCGAAGCTCATGCCGGCGATGGTGACCGGGATATCCAGGGTGATCGGCTTCTTGGCGAAGCGGTCACCGAGTACCACCGAGGTGTTGCACTTCTCGCGGTAACCTTCCAGCGGGTAGCGGGACATGCTGGCACCGAGGAACAGCAGGTCATCAAAGTGCGGCAGCTTGCGCTTGGCGCCAAAGCCACGAATGTCATAGATACCGGTATCGGCCGCGCGGCGGATCTCATCCATAGTGGTGCGGTCGAAGGTTGCCGATTCACGCAGTCCGCCGTTGTAGTTGCTATCGTTGCTCATTATTCAATCCTCATCAATCAGAGAACCGGTTGTTAAAGCGTTAGCGAGGCAGTCAGCAGTAGGCAAAAATCGGCGAAATGAGGGAGTTTATACCCGATAAATGACCGATTTGAGCCGATTTTTAACACCCTGCTGACAACGCAGTTAGCTTTAACGGCGGTTGCTTAGTACGCAGATACGTTATCCACTTTGAAGTTGTAGAGCTGTCGGGCTGAGCCGTAGCGCTTGAAGCTGGCCGGATCTTCATCCACACCGGCACGGTTCAGCAGATCGGTCAGCTCGGCGATATGCTCGTCGCGCATCTCTTTCTCGATGCAGTCTGCGCCCAGGGACTTAACGCTGCCCTTGACGTAGATGTGTACCTCGTACAGGGAGTCACCGAGTGCCTCGCCCGCATCGCCGCACACCACCAGACTGCCGGACTGACCCATGAAGCAGCTCATGTGGCCGACACTGCCCTTGACGACGATATCCACACCCTTCATTGAGATACCGCAGCGCGCACCGGCGTTGCCTTCGATTACCAGCAGACCACCGTGGGCGGTCGCGCCAGCTGCCTGGGACGCATCACCCTTCACGCGGACGGTGCCGGACATCATGTTTTCCGCGACGCCCTGGCCCACATTGCCATGCACAGTGACGTGGGCTTTCTTGTTCATACCGGCGCAGAAGTAGCCGGCGTGTCCCTTGATATCCACAGACAGGTTCTGGTCGATACCACAGGCGATGTTGTGCTGCCCCTTGGGGTTGGTGACTTCAAATTCGCGCTCGACACATTCCGGGGACTGGTCGTGAAGCATCTGGTTCAGGTCGCGTACCTGGGCTTCGCTAAGATCAAAAGTTTTCATCGTCATCTCTCCTCAGGCACTGCGTTCCCAGATATAGAAGGTGGCCGGTTCCGGCTCCCACACCTTGGCGTTCTCGATACCCGGCAGGGTGGTCAGTGCCTGGTACTCGGAAGCCATCGCGACGTAATCGTCGGTTTCAGCCAGCACCGCCGGCTTACAGGCGATCGGATCGCGCATTACGGCGAAGCCGTCGCGGGTACCGATGGTGAAGGTGAAGAACCCGTCCAGGTCTTCCAGCGCATGTTCCAGCGCTTCCTTCAGGCTGTCGCCCGAGCGCAGGCGCCAGGTCAGGTAACCGGCTGCCACTTCGGAGTCGTTTTCGGTCTCGAACTCGATCCCTTCACGCTTGAGCTTGTCGCGCAAGCGGTTGTGGTTCGACAGAGAGCCGTTATGCACCAGGCACAGGTCCATGCCGGTGGAGAACGGGTGGCTGCCTTCCATGGTCACGGCAGACTCGGTGGCCATGCGGGTGTGACCGATGATGTGGCTGCCTTTCATGTTCTTGAGGTTGAACTTGCCAGCGATCTTCTCCGGCAGACCCACCTCTTTCAGGATCTCGATCGACTGGCCCACGCTCAGGATCAGCACGTCCGGTGCATTCTCTTCCAGCCAGCCACGGATCTCGGCCTCGGTGCCGTTCACCTTGAACACGGTGACGTTGGCGTTCTGCATCCAGGACAATTCCTTGCGCAGGCTATGGCGCAGAGCGTCAGCCAGTCCTTCCCAGTCATATTCGTCATCTGGATGACGCAGGGTCAGCTTGATGCTGCCCTCGGCCACTTCGTCGCCGTAGATGGCAAAACCGGCACTATCGGGACCGCGGTCAGTCATCGCGATCAACATCGGCTCGAACAGCTCACCGAGCTTGCTCTCCAGGGCCGGGTTTTTCAGATAAAGTCCAACAATTCCACACATATTCTTGTCCTCTTGCCGGGCTCACCCGACATCACACATTTGCGCATAAAGATGCTGAATTAGAAAAACTCGGCGTAGTGCTTGAGTTCCCAGTCGGAGACGTGACGGCTGTACTCAACCCACTCGGCACGTTTCACCTTGAGGAATTCAGAGACGATTTCCTTGCCCATCTTCTCGGTGAACAGGGTGTCTGCTTCCAGCGCGTCCAGCGCCTCGTTCAGGTTCTGCGGCAGGATGCTGACGCCCTTCGCCTTGATCTCTTCGAGGCTCAGGCTGTACAGGTTGACGTTCATCGGCTCGCCCGGATCCAGCTCACGCTCGATACCGTCCATACCGGCAGCGATCAGTGCCGCGTGCACCAGGTAGGGGTTGCAGCCGGAGTCCGGCAGGCGGAATTCGAGGCGACCGTAAGGTACGCGGACCATGGCGGAGCGGTTGTTGTCGCCGTAGCAGACGTAAGCCGGTGCCCAGGTCGCGCCGGAGGCGCTGCCGCCAACCACGAGACGCTTGTAGGAGTTAACGGTCGGTGCCGCGAAGGCACAGATCGCATCGGCGTGGGCCAGGATGCCAGCGGTGAAGTGGTACGCCATCTTGGAGAGGCCCATACCGTTCTTGTCGCTGGCATCGTGGAACAGGTTCTTGCCGGCCGCATCGGTGATCGACAGGTGGAAGTGCATGCCGTTACCGGTACGGTCGGAAGCAGGCTTGGGCATGAAGGAGCAGACCATACCCAGCTTGTTGGCGATCTCGCCCGCCGCCATACGTACGAAGGTGAAGCGGTCAGCGGAGGTCAGCGCATCGCTGTAGGTGTAGTTGATCTCGAACTGGCCGTTGGCGTCTTCGTGGTCGATCTGGTAGACGTCGAAATCCACTGCCTGCAGGGATTCAACCAGCTCTTCCAGGAACTCGCGGGAGCGGGACAGCCCCTTGTAGTCGTAGCACGGCTTATCGAGCACATCGCTCTCATCCACCGGCACCAGGGAACCGTCTTCTGCACGGTTAAACAGGGAGAACTCAGGCTCCAGACCGGTATTCAGGGTCCAGCCGCGCTCGCTGATCTTTTCCAGCTGCTTTTTCAGCACCACACGGGAGCAGTACGGATGCGGCGCGTTGTTGACGTAACCGTCACAGGCGATGCGGGCGTAACCCGGCTGCCAGGGCACAGCGCTCAGCGTGTTCAGATCGCCACGGGCCAGGAAGTCCGGTCCGTGCGGTTCCATGCCCAGGCCCCAGACGGCGAAGCCAGCGAAACCGGCGCCCTTCTCGACAACGTCGGTCAGGCAGTTGGCAGGTACAGATTTAGTCTTGGCGACACCATGGATGTCGACGAACTGGGCCAGGATGTACTTGATGTCGTTCTGGCTGATAAAACGGTCGATTTCTGCGGGCATCATAGTGCACCTCCTTTGATTGATTCTTTGCCACCCAGTTCGTGAACCAGGGTGTTAAACAGGTCGCTCAGGTAGTGGTCGAAACCGGCGTCGAAGCCGATCAGCAGTGCTCCGCCGCTTTGCTCGCGGTACAGCCAGCAGTTCACACCGGCGACGGAGGACATCAGCCAGTCACCCGGCTGCATTTTGCGAAAGTCGTGCTGGCACAGCTGAGCCATCAGCTCGATCCAGCCCTCGCCCTCTACGGCGAGGATTCGGTCGGCGCGCGGGAAGCACCAGGCACAGGCCGGAGTCCCTTTTGCGGCGGGCAGAAACGCCAGGTACTCGTCGCTGCCGGTGCGGGCAACGAGGGCCCCTTCAGCTTCTTCCGCGCTGAGCTGCGCCTCGGGCATCGGCAGACCGGCGGCGGCAAGCGCTGCTGCGCTTTCAGGGCCGGTCAGCAGATAACCGTTCAGGTCGTCGCGGATACTCAGATTTAAGGTGTTCATCAAGCCACCTCCGTCAGGTCAGCAGTCTGGCGGGTACCATCTGCGTCGTAGAAAGGTGTTGCGCAGGGTTCGATGGTTACCATCGCACCGCTGTCCACACGCACCTGCAGCAGGGTGCCCTCATCCGCCAGCGGCAGGTCCACCATCGCCAGGCCGATTGTGCGACCCAGTGAGGGGCTGTAGGCGATACTGGTGATGCGACCGGCGATATCGCCGTTGTGGATAATCAGGTGACACTCTTTCGGCAGCTCACCGTTGAAGCCTTTGGGCAACTGGAATCCGATCAGCTTGCGCTGGCAGCGCGCCTTGAGCAGCGCCAGCGACGGCTTGCCGGTGAACCAGGGCTTGCTCTTCAGCGGCACCGCCCAGCCCATGTTGGCTTCAAACGGGTTGGTCAGACCGTCGGTATCCTGGCCCACGATGATGTGGCCCTTCTCCAGACGCAGGACACGCTGAGCCTCGACACCGAAGGGACGGATACCCGCAGCCTGGCCTTCACGCATCAGCGTTTCCCAGACCTCCAGGGCAGCGGCTGCCGGCAGGTGGATCTCGTAACCCAGCTCGCCGACGAAACCTACGCGGATCAAACGTACCGGGTAGCCACATACGGTGCCTTCACGCATACCGAGGTAAGGGAAGCTCTCTTCGCTCAGATCCACATCGGTCAGGCTGGTGAGCACCTTACGTGATGCCGGTCCCGCCAGGTTCATCGCGGCCAGGGAGCCGGTCAGGTTGGCCAGGCGCACATCCAGGCCCAGCTCCTGAATCTTCAGGGACAGGGTGCGGAAAGCTGCGGCGGCATGGCTGGTGGTGGCGGTAACGTAGAAGCGATCTTCGGCGATGCGGCCAACGATGCCGTCATCAATGATGACGCCACTGTCATCCACTGCCAGGGCATAACGGGTCATGCCGATTTTTATGGTGGACATTTTCATGGTGTAGACCACGTCCAGCAGGCGCCCTGCGTCCGGTCCCATCACTTCGATCTTGCCGAGGGTGGAGACATCGATGATGCCGAGACTGCTGCGCACCGCCTGTACTTCCTGCAGGATCGCCTGCTTACGCTGATCTGGACGGCCAGCGCCTGCGGCGTCAGAAGCGCCAGCTTCTGAAACAGGTAGATAGTACTCCGGACGCATCCACTGCCCTGCTTCCATCAGCTGGACGCCATTATCGACATGCCACTGGTGCATCGGGGTATGGCGCTCCGGACGGAAACGGCGGCCTGCCATGGCGCTGACCGGTACCGGGTGGAACATCGGACGGGCGGTGGTTGAACCGGTCTCGTCGATGGTCTTGCCGGTCACTTCCGCCAGCACGCGGATGCCGTTCATGTTGGAGTGCTTGCCCTGGCTCGGGCCCATGCCGTTGGTGGAGAAGCGCTTCATCAGTTCGATGTTGTCGAAGCCTTCTTTGGCGGCGTTGACCAGATCCTTGAGCTGCAGGTCTTCGTCGATATCGAGGAAGTTCTTGCCCTTGGGATGGCTGATGATCGGCCAGTCGTGGCTGTGGGCGACGCTGTCGCGGTGGGCTGCCAGATCCATGGTGATGGTTTCACCTTTAAGCTGAGCCAGCGCATCTTTCGCCGCACGTTCACCATCGGCCAGACGCTGTTCCAGCGTGAAGGCGCCGTTCAGGCGGCCACAGGCATGCAGCCCTTTGGCCAGCTCACGCGGCAGGATCTGGTGCGCTTTCTTGTCGTAGCCCAGCTTGCAGCCGGACTGGTACAGCATCTGTGATGCCGGTGCCCAGCCCACGCTCATCAGCAGCAGGTCGCAGTCGAACTTGCGGGTCAGGCCGCTATCGCAGCCACGGCCGTTAAAGTCGCCGACAACCACGCCCTTGAGCGCATCTTTGCCCTTGGCTTCGTAGATCGCGCTCTGCTCCAGCACCGGGATATTCTTGGCCTTGACCTGCTCAGCCCAGGGGCCGCGCTTATCGAGCCACTCAAGATCGACCACGGCGGCGACTTCGATGCCTGATTCAAGCATATCCAGTGCGGCACGGTAGCCTTCGTCGTTGGCGGTCAGGACGACGGCACGCTGTCCCGGCTTGACCGCATAACGGGTGATCAGACGCTGGGCAGCGGAGGCCAGCATCACGCCCGGCAGGTCGTTGTTGCGGAATACGGAGGGCTGTTCCATAACGCCGGTGGCCATCACTACCTGCTCGGCACGCATTTTGACGATACCTTCAGCGCCCACCAGCGGTACGTAGTGGTCGGTGTACCAGCCGGCCGCATAGTGGCCTTCCAGCAGACGGATGTTGGCGTGGCTGCGCACCCGGCTCTTGAGCTCGGCACGCACACCCGCTGCCTCAAGTACATTAGCCAGCTGGTAATCCAGGCTGCCGCCGATATGCGGATTTTCATCCACCAGCACCACATCGGCACCGGCATCCGCGGCTGTGATAGCTGCCTGCATGCCGCTGGCACCGGCGCCGATCACCAGCACGTCGCAGAAACCGTACTGCTTGGGCTGACGGGTGGCGGTCCAGCTGGTGTTTATCTCACCAAGGCCCGCCTTCTCGCGGATGATCCGCTCCCAGAAAGGGAAGAATTTTTTCGGCTTGTGGAACGCCTTGTAGTAGAAGCCCACCGGCAGGAAACGCGACAGCAGACCGATGTAGCTGTCCTTGTCGTTGGCGAGCGAGCCGTTGACGTTACAGGCGCGCAGGTCCAGACCTTCGCTGACCGGAGTGACATCGCCACGGATGTTGGTGGCTTCATCGCTCTGGAACAGCGCGTTCACATCGTGATTCGCCATCGACAGCACGCTGCGCGGGCGGTGGTATTTAAAGCTGCGACCGAGCAGTTTCTGGCCGCTGGCCAGCAGCGCGGAGCTCAGGCTGTCGCCGCTGAATCCTGTGAAAGACTCACCTTCGAAGCGGAAGCTGACCGACTCGCGACGGTCGATCCACTCCAGCGGCTGGGGATCAAGCCGGTACTTCATAATTCGGCTCCTTGTAACGAACGTCGGCGGCATCCGCCTGACCTGTGATCTCATCGGTCAGGGTGTCGCGATCAAGAATGAACCAGCGTCCTGTCGGGCGGTGATACCAACGCTCGCGCAGTACGCCCGGGGCACCATTGCGGTTGAAAACATAGTCAGCCCAGGTGGCCTCATCGGCGTCGCTAGGCGGCACGCGAACCTCACCGAGGTAATCAAATTCAGTGATCGGGCGTTTGCCGATCAGGGGACAATCAAGCAGTTTCATAAACCCGACTCCTTAGTGGCCCACCGATGCCGCACCTTTCTCGCCGACCAGATCGAAGTCAGCGAAACGGGACAGACGGAAGGGTTCAATCAGTTCATGGGTTTTGTCGTTGGCGACGGTCCAGGCCATGGTCTTGCCGCTGACCGGCGTCGCCTTGAAGCCCCAGGTTCCCCAGCCCGCATCCAGGTAGAAACCGTCGATCGGTGTTTTACCCATGATCGGTGCGAAGTCGGGGGTGAGGTCGGACATACCCGCCCACTGACGCATCACTTTCATGCGGCTCATGAACGGGAAGAGATCGAGCATCTGGTCCGCCAGGCCTTCAACAAAGTTGAAGCTTGAGCGGGTGGAGTGCAGCACCGACGGATCCACCGAGGCGCCCATTACCAGCTCCCCGCGGGAGGACTGACTGACATAGACGTGCAGGCTGCCGGACACGACGATGGTGTCCATAAACGGTTTCACCGGCTCGGATACACAGGCCTGCAGCGGGAAGATCTCGATCGGCGTGCGCAGCCCCAGCATCTCGGTGATGCGCGGGGTGGAGCCGGCGACCATGGAGATCACCTTGTTACAGCTGATCTGACCGCGATCGGTGTCCACGCCCACCACCTTGTCGCCTTTGGTGCGAATGGCGGTGACGCGGGTTTTCTGGTGGATTTCGACGCCACGGTTATAGGCACCGCGAGCGTAGCCCCAGGCCACCGCATCATGACGCGCTACGGAGCCGGGGGCGTGGTACAGCGCACCCATGACAGGTGCGTGTCCGGCGCAGTCCAGATCCATGTAGGGGACGTCCTTGGCGATCTCCTCGCGGCCCACGACTTCACTTTCAATGCCCTGATGCTTGTTCACTTCGGCACGCCAGCGCATGGTGCGCAGCGCACTGTCTGTGTGGGCCAGGGTGTAGTGACCGCGGGTGGAGTAGAAGATATTCAGGTCGAAGTCATCGGCCAGATCTTCGAACAGCTTCACGCTGGTGTCGTAGAACTTAACCCCTTCCGGCGTCAGGTAGTTGGACCGGACGATGGTGGTGTTACGGCCGGTGTTGCCGCCGCCGATATAGCCTTGCTCAAGCACGGCCACGTTAGTGATGCCGTGCTCTTTTGCCAGATAGTAGGCGCAAGCCATACCGTGGCCGCCGCCACCAATGATGACTACGTCGTAGTGCGATTTGAGCGGTTTGCTCTCCGGGAAGAAGCGGGGCTCGTTATGCTCGCTCTGCAACCCGAATTTCAGTAAGCGCCAGGGCATTGCTCGTCTCCAAACGGATAATCAGGCAAAAACTACGGTCTTGTTTCCGTACACAAGGACACGGTCCTCGATGTGGTAACGCAGGCCTCTCGCCAGAACTGCTTTCTCAACATCCTTACCAAGGCGAACCATATCCTTGGTGGTGTTGTGGTGTGTCACACGCTGCACGTCCTGCTCGATGATCGGGCCGCCATCGAGCTCAGAGGTGACGTAGTGGCAGGTGGCGCCGATCTGCTTAACACCGCGCTCTGCAGCCTGGTGATAAGGACGCGCACCGATAAATGAAGGCAGGAAGCTGTGGTGGATGTTGATGATCTTGTTCGGGTAGATCTCACACAGCTCTTCCGGAATGATCTGCATGTACTTGGCCAGCACGATGGCATCCGCATCGGCCGCCGCGATCTGCTCGCGCACCGCCTGGAAGTGCGGTTCCTTGTTGCTCATATCCACAGGCACGTGGATGTAGGGAATGCCATGCCACTCAACATAGGAGCGCAGATCGTCGTGGTTGGAGATAACGCAGGGGATGTCGATATTCAGTTCCCCTGAGCGCCAGCGGTACAGGAGATCTGACAGCGCATGGGCTTCCTTGGAGACCATCAGAACGACGCGCTTTTTAGCCGCAGAGTCGGTGATGTTCCAGGTCATATCAAACTCATCGGCCACCGGTGCGAACTTTTCTTTCAGCTCTTCGAGCTCAAACGGCAGCGAGTCGGAGACCACTTCATAGCGCATAAAGAAGGTGCAGTGTTCCGGGTCAGCGAACTGGTGGGCTTCGCTGATCCAGCCGTTATGGTCAGAGATGAACTGCGTGACCGCAGCAACGATGCCGACCTTGTCGGGGCAGGAAATAGTGAATCGAAAACGCCGGGTATTCTGGGGATCGAGAACCATCTTTCTCACCTTTATTCTCAAGAAGAAAAATAATTTATTTATGAGAAAGCAAACTCTTTGCCAACTTGGCAAAAGTCAGGAAATTTTTTGCGGCGCTCTCGCCAGAGGCCTGAAAACAGTAGGTTTGTGAATATTTATTTCCTTTTAGGAAAATTCAGGCGCGTATCTATTGCGACTTATGGATACTGATCTGCATCAATAAATCGCACCAGCAGGAAGCACTCATGCACCATCTCCAAGCAAAACATACCTAAACGCACCGCCAAGTCGGCTTCTGCACAATCAGGGAGCCAAACCACCCTGCCGCACAGCCCTCCTTATATAGGAATATTTTTTAACTAATGGGAATCGAACCTTTCGCAGGACTGGCGCGACTCTTGCTTTTCCTTTTGGGAATAATATTCCCCTAGCAGGAATCATAGCGATTTTCTGCTTACTCTATATAAGGAGGCACCAATGGCTAATTCCTGGCGTATCGCCGCCCTGGCCGACAAACACCGCGCACTGGGCTCTAACCTGGAAGACTGGAATGGCATGCCCACCGCATGGACCTACAGCAACAGCGGTTACACCCTCGCCGACGAGCATGAGGCTATTCGTACCAAGGCGGGCCTGATGGATGTATCGGGCCTTAAGAAGGTTCACTACGTAGGCCCGCATGCGGAAAGCCTGCTGGAGTGGGCAACCACCCGTGATATTTCCAAGCTGTATCCGGGCAAGGCGGTCTACGCCACCATGCTCAATGAGGGCGGCAAGTTCATCGATGACTGCGTCATCTATCGCATGGGCCCGAACTCTTTCATGGTCGTACACGGTACCGGTGGCGGCTATGAGCGGCTGGTGCAGGCGGCACTTGGCAAGCAGGTCGCCGTACTATTCGATGATGACCTGCACGATCTGTCACTGCAGGGCCCGACTGCCGTGGACTTCCTCGCCGAGCATGTCGAAGGCATCCGTGACCTGCCCTACTTCCATCACACCCACGCACGCCTGTTCGGCTGCCCGGTAACCATCTCTCGTACCGGCTACACCGGCGAGCGCGGTTACGAGATCTTCTGTAAGGCCACCGATGCCGCCACCATCTGGGACGGCATCCTCGAACAGGGCAAGGATTTCGGTATTATCCCCTGCTCATTCACCGCACTGGACTGGCTGCGTACCGAAAGCTACCTGCTGTTCTACCCCTTCGATAACTCGGAGTTCTACCCGTTCGAGAATGAGCCGGCCGGCGATACACTCTGGGAGCTGGGACTGGACTTCACCGTGTCCAAGGACAAGACCGACTTCTGCGGCGCTTTCGAGCACTTCCGCCTGCAGGGCAAAGAGCGCTTCAAGATCTTCGGTGTGCTGCTGGATGGTAAAGAAGCCGCTGCCGAGGGCGATGAACTCTGGGCTAACGGCAAGAAAGTCGGCGTGATCACCTGTGCCATGTACTCCCGCCTGACCGACCGTTCCATGGCGATCGCCCGTATTGAAGTGCCGTACGCGGAGCAGGGTACACCGCTGCAGGTCAAGGGCAGTCTGGAGGTATCGGCCATCGCCCATACCCTGCCGTTTGATGATCCGGAGAAGAAAAAGCGCACAGCCAAGGGCTGATATCGCCGAAAAATAGAGAGAGGGCGTATCGGCGCCCTCTTTTTAATTGAGTTCTAGCCGCAAGAAAAGCTCAGTGCACCGCCGTTTTCGAGAACAGATTGATCACGGCGACGCCCGCGATAATCAGGCAGATGCCCAGTACCGCCGGCAGATCCAGTCGCTGACCGAACGCCAGCCAGGACACCAGCGCCACCAGCACTACCCCCATGCCAGCCCAGATCGCGTAGGCGATACCGACCGGGATAGTCTTCAGCGTCAGCCCAAGCAGATAGATAGCCAGCACATACCCCACCACCACAATCACTGAGGGGATCGGCCGGGTAAAGCTCTCTGTGGATTTGAGCGCCGAGGTCGCTATCACCTCGGAGACGATCGCCGCCGCCAGAAATATCCATTGTTTCATCACCCCATCCCCCAGCAAGCTCGGATCTTTCGCCCCCTCAGGGTGGCGTACCAAGAGACTGGATGCTGACAGTAGCCCGCGAACAAGGCAACCCAGGGGCTGCCCTCTTATCTTCGCATCGCGAAACCTTTATCAGCCTGCCGTTTCCAGCGACTTACTCCAGAGCCTCGAGAGACTTACTCCAGAGCCTCAAGAGACTCGGGCAGAATCTGTCCGCCATCGACCACCAGCGTCTGACCGGTGATGTAGGCGGCCGCCGGTGAGGCAAAGAAGGCCGCCGCCTCGCCAATATCCTCCACACTACCCAGGCGCTTCAGCGGGATGGAGGCCGCCATCTGACTGAGGTAGTCCTCCCCCATGCCTTCCAGCCCTTCGGTGATGATATTGCCCGGCATCACGGCGTTGACGGTAATGCCGTATTTCGCCATCTCGATCGCCGCCGTGCGTACAAAACCGAGCTGCCCGGCCTTGCTGGCACCGTAATGCGACCAGCCCGGATAGCCGGTGACCGGCCCGGTGATCGACGAGGTCACCACGATGCGACCGGCGCTACTTTTCTTAAGGGCTGGAATCGCCGCCTGCACGGTATTGAACATCCCTTTCAGGTTGGTGTTCAGCACCAGATCCCAGTCATCTTCAGTCATGGTTTCAAGATCGGCGGACGGAAAAATGCCGGCATTGGCGCAGAGCACGTCCATCCCGCCAAACGCTGCGGTTACCTTTTCCACAGCGTCTTTAAGCGAGGCACGATCGGTCACGTCAGCGGCAACAGCCATCGCCTCACCGCCAGCGGCAACGATACCGGCCACAGCCTGCTCGGCGGCCTCCATGTGACGCGCCACCACGGCGACTTTGTACCCCTGGGCGGCGAATACCCGGGCGATCCCCAGACCTATGCCCTTGCTGGCACCGGTGACCATGGCGACGCGCTTGCTTGTCTCAGTCATGCTTTATCTCCTGTTAAATCGTTAACAAGTACCTGGCGGAGCTGCTCCAGCAACAGGTCAAGATGTTCGGGTTTAAAACAGAGCGGCGGGCGAATTTTCAGCACATTGCCGTAGAGTCCTGCGGCGCCGATCAGTACCCCGCGGTGACGCAGGGCGTTGATAATGCGGCTGCAGGTCAGTGGGTCCGGCTGCCCCTCTGGCGCAACGATATCCACACCGATAAACAGGCCGGCACCGCGTACCCGCGCCAACTGTGGAAACTCATCGCAGAGTGAGCGCAGCCCCGCCAGCAGTTCATTACCGGTGCTGAGCGCGTTGGCCTGCAGCTGTTCTTCGGCCAGCGTATCCAGCACCGCCTGCGCGGCCGCCACCGCCACCGAGGAGCCACCGAAGGTGTTGAAATAGCCAGTCTGTGCCGAGAGCTCCGCCAGCAGTGCATCCGGCGCCGCGAGTCCCGCCACCGGGTAGCCGTTCCCCATCGGCTTGCCGAAGGTGACGATATCCGGGATCAGACCATGACGGGCAAAGCCCCATAACTCGGAACCGGTACGGCCAAAACCGGGCTGCACCTCATCGGCGATCAGCAGACCGCCGGCGTGTTTAACCCGCGCAACGGCAGGCGCCAGGGCGCCGGCCGGATCGGCGTAGACGCCATCACTGGAGAAAATCGAATCGATCAGCAGCGCGGCGCAGCCGAAGCCACGCGATTCAAGCTTTTCGAGTGCGGCTTCCACCTGCTGGTCGAGAAATGCCGCCGCATCCACAGCCTCTACATTGAGCGGTTCCAGATCGATGCAGGCGACATAGTCGGGTACTCCGCCCTGCTTCAGCGAGGAGGGCGACACCTCGGTCACCGCTGCCGTGTTACCGTGATAGGCGGCTGCGGAGACGATGATGCCCTGGTGCCCGGTATGCAGCCGCGCCAGCCGCAGCGCCAGATCGTTGGCCTCGCTGCCCGTACAGGTCATTACCAGCCGCCCGTTCTCCAGCGGCAGAGTGGCCAGCAGCTGTTCGGCGTAGCGGTGCAGCGCCTCATCCAGGTAGCGCGTGTGCACATTGAGCCTGGAGATCTGCCGCGCCACCGCATCGATCACCCGCGGGTGGCAGTGCCCCAGCACCGGCACATTATTGTAGGCATCCAGATAGCGCCTGCCCCCGGCATCGAACAGCCAGACGCCCTTACCCTCCACCATCTGGATCGGCTCGTCATAGAACAGCATGGAGGTGGGCCCCACCAGATCACGACGCTGGCGAATCAACGAGCTCATCGGACCATCGCTGCCGGCGCGGTCAAAATCGAAGGCGTTCTGATCAAGAATGGAGCGGGTCTCGTTCTTCACAGCTCGCCCTCCAGGTAGCGGCGTGCAAGAGTTGCGGTGCCCGCGGTGTACCCCTCGCCAAACTCTGCGTAGGTACCGCTTTCCGAATGCTGCGCCAGCCAGGCGGTGAGCATGATCCGGCGGATCATGATGAAGGTGGAGAGCATCGTCTCATCCTCTGCCGAGAAATCAGCTTTGGAGCGGTAGCCCTTCACCCAGGCCTGTTGTAGTTCCGGTATCGAGGGATCCAGCTCGTAGAAACTGATGGCGGCGGCAAAATCGTAGGCAAACCAGCTGATGCCGCAGTCATCGAAATCGATCACCGACAGGCGCTCCCCCTCAACCAGCAGGTTAGCCAGGCGCAGATCCGCGTGCACCAGGCCAAAACGCTCAGCTCCGTCACCGTAGGCGGTGATACGTTCGGCGATTTTATCGATGGCAGTGGCGATCAAGCCTTCACTTTCTCCATCGAGCCCCTCCGCGCTGCGCCAGTCGCCCCAGTGTGCGTCGGCAGAGAGCATGGTGTGCAGATTCCACTCTTTGCGCACAAAGCCCTCGGGTCTTGGCCATTGGCGACTGTGCTGGTGCAGCGTCGCAGTGACAGCGCCCAACTGCTCGAACCAGCGCGGCAGGTCCTCACCCACGTTCGGCTCCCTGCCCGGGACAAAGTCGAAGCCCACCACGGCGTAAGACTGGCCATCGACCTGCACCGAGCAGACCCGCCCCGCTTCCCCCTCGACTATGGCCGGTGTATCCACGGCGTTGGATGCACGCAGTGCCTCAATCCACGCCAGCTCCGATTCGATCTCGCCCGGCTGATGGTAGTTGGGGCGATGCAGACGCAGAATCAGGCGCTGACTGTTATCGGCGGACTGCGCCAGGTAGGTGATGTTCTCGGAAACGGTCAGCGGCTTCACACTGGAACCGGGCGGCAGACGCCAGTTGGCGAGAGACTCCTCCAGCCGCTGCCGGATCGCCTCGATCAACGCATCGGTATAGATCATCGAACTTCTGACTCCTGCGACTTCTCACCTTTACTGAACGCCCGGCGACGGCCGGGAACGGTTATTGCTTCAGTTCAGCCTAAAGCAGGCGCACAGGCCTAGGTTATCGAAAACCGGCAAAGAATCAGCAGCGTGATATGACCAGATTTCTATTCACAGAGCAGGGCCAGCACGACGAAGGAAAGCGCGCTGACCGCCCAATAACCGGCCAGGCTGCACCGCTCAGGTGCAGCGTTTTCTCCGATGATCTGAACGAGCAGGCGGATGGCATCAGCGACTGGCAGCAGGAATATGACCAGGTCAGCGCCGGCGCCTTTCACGGTTCCATCGAGGAGTGCCGGATCGGTGCCCTGCAGGTGTTTCGCGAACACACCAGCAAGACCCTGCGGCAGAGCTGTGAGGTCTGGCAGGACGCGATCTGGGTCGGTATTCCGGTGGTAAGGGAGGGGTTTCGTATCAATGGCGAAGCGCCGGAGAGTGCTGATCTTCTCTGGCGTCGCGGCAAGGATGCGTTCGAGCTGATGACCCCTGACAACTCCAATATTCTCAGTATCGCCGTGCATGAACAGTCGCTGCTGCAGCATGCCGAGGCCCAGGGAATAGCGATACAACTGCCGAAGTTTGGCGCCAACCCGAGGATTCAGGTGGATCCACGCCGGATCGATGAAATGGGCTCAGTGATCAACCGGGTGATCTCGGTTAGCGCCGGCAGTATTGAGCGCCATATCCATGAAGATCTGGTGATGCAGGCGCTGCTGAACGTACTTCAGGACGCCAGCATCAACGACCGGCTGACGCCGAGCCATGCCCATCGCAAGGCGGTGGTGGAGCGGGTGCGTGAACACGTACGTGACACCGGCAGCCAGCCGGTCACACTGACGGAGCTTTGCGAAATCGCCTGCGTCAGCCGGCGTACCCTGCAGTACAGTTTCGAGAGTATTCTGGGGATCAATCCGAAGCTTTACCTGCGCACCAACCGGCTGAACCAGGTCAGGCGCCGCCTGAGCGATGGCGCCACCGAATCCGTATCCGATGCGGCCGCCCACTATGGTTTTTACCATCTGAGCCAGTTTGCCACCGACTACAAGCGCCTGTTCGGGGAGTTACCTTCGCAGACGCTTGCAAGACGAGCATAGTAATAACAGCCTCCCCCGGCAGGACGAACATCTTCATTATTTTCAAGGCAGGTTTCGCCTGCTGGCGAGCCAAGGGACTTGTGCGGCTTTCGTTACTAATTAAGTCCCTTAGCAATCCCAAACCGCCCCTGAGGCTGGGTCGGCTATGCCAACTTCCCTGCGCTTCTCGTCTGAAAGAGCGGGAAGGGCTTTCTTTCCAAAAACAGTCGGCTTCGCCTCAGACGGCCCTTCCCTTATTCCTCTTTCAGCCTGCGATGCTCGGCTGCACTGACGGGGATACGCTGGTGCGCTCAGCAGATTACGAGTTAATCGAGCCCTTCTCATTAATACGTCAGGCTTAAATCAACTACGTACCTTGATCCGCTCCGGATCATGGAACGGCAGGCTGACCACCTCGCCGCCAAGGCGCTTCTGGTGACCGTCCAGCTGGCCGACCTCCAGTTTTGTACCCGGCATTGCAAAGTCCGGCTGCAAACGCACCAGCGCTATGGTTTTACCGATCAGCGGTGAGCGGATCGCACTGGTGACGACACCCACCGGAAAGCGGCCGTTAAAGATCTGATCGCCGTGGGCGATGGCGTCTTCCGTATCCAGCACCAGTCCCATCAGCTTTTCCCGGTTTGCCGCCGGCACCCGCTCCAGCGCGGCACGACCGATGAAGTCCTCCTCCTTGGTTTTCAGCGGCACGGTAAAGCCGATACCCGCGGCGTACGGATCTGTCTCGGGGCAGAACTCGTAGCCGGCGAAGATCAGCCCCGCCTCGATGCGCAGCATATCCAGGGCGTCGAAGCCCAGCGGCGCCAGTCCCAGCGGTTGGCCCTTCTCCCAGATCGCGTCCCAGAGGGTTTCGCCATCGCTCGGGTGACACCAGATCTCAAAGCCCAGCTCGCCGGTGTAACCGGTACGGGACACCATCACCGGCGTTCCCTGTGGCCCGCCAAGACGACCAACGGTGAAGTGGAACCAGGCCAGTTCGCTGACCGGAGTGCGGGTTTCCGGCGTCCACACCAGCTCACTGAGCAACTGGCGGCTGAGCGGCCCCTGCAGCGCCAGGTTGTGCAGCTGATCGGTGGATTCCTGGATCCTCGCGCGGAAGCCTTCGCGCTCGGCCAGCTCGCGCAGCCAGGTGCCGGTGTAGGGATCACCGCAGATCCAGCGGAACGCCTGATCGTCCATGCGGAACAGGGTACCGTCATCGATCATGCCGCCGGTTTCATGGCAGATCGCGGAGTAGACCACTGCACCCACTGCCAGCCGGCGCACATTGCGGGTCAGCGCCTTTTGCATCAGCGCTTCGGCATCGGGGCCGGTAACCTCGAACTTGCGCAGCGGCGACAGATCCATCACCGCGACTTTTTCACGGCAGGCCAGGTATTCAGCCCTCGCGCCCCAGCCATCAAACTCGGTGGGCATCCAGTAGCCGCGGTATTCACTGAAGTGGCTTGTCAGCGCGGAGGTGCGGCTGTGAAAGGCGGTTTGCTGCGTCATGCGGGCAGGCTCCTCGGGTTGATTGCGGTAGGCGATGGCACGGGGAAACTCCTCGTCGGCGGCATAGATCCGCACCTGGATATCGGTGGGGCACCAGCCGTTGGCCGGGTCGATATCGTCCGGGCAGGCTGATGACACGCAGAGCAGATCGCGGCTCGCCCGCATCAGCACGTAATCGCCGGGACGCGACCAGGGCTCATCCATACCTATATGTCCACAGGGCTCTGCGGAGGTGTTGAAGAAGTAGTTGATCGCCGGCCAGCCAGAGCGCGGCTTGATGCCGTAAGGCTTGAGCGCCAGGTTGAAGTTGGCGGTGCAGCTGATATGGCCGAAATAGCCGGCATCCTCGTAGTACTTGGGTGTACAGGCGAGCAGGAAACTGTCGTGGCGCCCCACGCTGTCCTGCACCAGCTCCAGCATGGTCTGCATCCGCTGGTCGGCAAAACGGGAATAAAGCCCCGGCTGCGGCAGCGAAACACCGGCCAGGGTGCGGGTGGCGGTGGAGTCCAGGGTGACCTCTTCACCGTTTTTCAGGGCCTCCAGATCAAAGGCGATAAAGTCGGAACACTGCTTGCCCGCTATATCACTGACCTGTATCCACTCCCCGGCTTTGACCTCGTAGGCGCGGGCACTGGAGTGCGGTACGTGCACCTCGCGGATCGGCGCCACCGTCCTGCTGTCACCGGTGTACGGCGTCGGCAGCAGATCAACAGAGGCGGTGCGATAGTGATGCACCAGCGCCAGCTCACCTGGTGCTGTTTGCTGATCCACGGCCATATCCAGCCCCGGCGCCAGCACGATCAACTCCAGCGCTGCGCTGCTTTCCGGCAGTGCCAACTCCAGTGGCAGCCTATCGGCGGCCAGAGCAAAGCCACTTGTCTGTGCGCAATCCTCGACACCGCTCTGCATCAGCAGCGCTTTCAGCCTCTCAGCACTGGGGCGTTGCTGATCCAGTTGAGCCTGAAACAGCACGGCTGGCTGTGCATCCGCCCCCAGCGCCTGCGCGAGGTATTGCTGGCTGAAACCATCCAGCCCGATCAGCTCGCAGCACTGTTGTCCATCTGTACTGGCGATATTGAGTTTTTCACCTGCATTAAGCCGCAGGCGCAGGCCATCCTGCGCCGCTACCCGTAACTGGCGAACCTGGCTCAACCGGCCCCAGCCGGAGGGCGCTGTTTGCAAAGCGGTCATGCCCTGTCCCTCTTCTATTCGAAAGAGTTTGGACCGGTTTCAAGTCGGGCCTCATCCAGGTGCACTCCAGCTCTAAGCGAATCAGACTGGTGCAGCCGGAGAAGGCCCGAAAACCTCGAAAAACCAATCACTGTTAGGAAAAAATCTTTACTTACAATAGATGTGCGTTCAATGCGCCTCTGGAGTTACCCCTTTGGGGGTAAGCGACCGGATTGGCATGTTTGCTGCTGCATCCTGGCAAAGCTAATCGAGACACTGCCCCTATGGAACGACCAGGTAACGAGGTTTATCACCCATCAGCAGGCTTGCTGGGCCGGTTGAGGGACGCTCTGCGTGTGCAGCCGGCTGGGACGTCCAGGCCGGCAACTGCCACCAGCGACCCAGCCCGGTTCGCTGAACTGTCACTGCAGATTGCCGGCTGCGAAAAGCTCGACGCGGAGATCCCCCCCTTGCTGGCACTGCTGGAGCGGAGCCTGAGCCAGTTTCCGGACATGGCATCGACAAGCATCCTGCTCGCGACCGGCCGACAGGGTGAAGAAGCGCAGCTGCATGCTTCACAGCAGGCGGCCCCCGGCATCCACAGTTTTATCCGTTATCAGTTGAGCGGTGTACTGCAGGACCTGAAAGCTAACCGGTCCCTGACTCTGCCACTGCCGGCCTCGACCCAGGTCTTACACTGCACCCGGCTGGATGCCGCCCCCGCCGATGGCTGGCTGATGCTGGCAGGGCCTGTCAACCTGCCCGCGTCGGTCCCGTCCGAGCTCGCACTGATTGGCCGGGCAGTGAGCCGGGGCCTGTCGATTCACACAACCCACCGTCAGCGCCTGGACCAAGCGCTCAGCCGGGAGCGCCGCAACCACGCCGCCGAGTTGCACGACTCTTTGGCCCAGGTTCTGGGCTATCTGCGCCTGGGCGCATCCCGTCTGGATGCCCGCTGCGGCCGTTGCAACCAGCCGGACCTGCAGGCGATTGCCGCAGATCTATCCCAGCAGACACGCCACGCCTACCGTATGCTGCGCGACCTGATCAGCAGCTCACGCCTGACGCTGGAGGGCGGCTCGCTGCACTCTGCGCTGGCCGCTGCTGTCAGCGAGTTCGAGCAGCGCTCTGCCCTGGTGTTTGAGCTGGACGACCGCTGCCCACAAAGAGAACCGGATGAAAAGTGCGCGATCCAGTTGCTGATGATCGTACGGGAAGCGCTGAGCAACGCGGTCCGCCACGCCCACGCCAGCCACCTGCGTATTCAACTACTGCCACTGGAAGAGAAAGGCCTGCACCTTCGGATAGATGATAACGGCGAGGGACTGAACCCGGAGCGCCGCCGTGGCGACAGCTTCGGACTCGGCATCATGCAGGAGCGGGCCGAGCGTATCGGTGCCCGTCTGACCATTGGCGAGAGGCCCGGCGGGGGTACCCGCATAGACCTGGTACTGCCGAAATGATACTGCCGATCTGATATTGGAGAGACCCGATGAGCAACGCTGCCCCCTGGCAACAGACCGAGTCCTCCACCGCCCGCGTGGTGCTGGTGGACGATCACCCCATCTTCCGCCGCGGCGTGGCCGAGCTGCTGAACGAAAGCGGCCGTTTCGAGGTGATCGCCGACTTCAGTTCAGCCATCGCATTGCTGGATGAGATAGACAGCCTGCAACCGGACCTGGCGCTGCTCGACATGCAAATGCCGGGTGAAGACGGTCTCTGGCTGCTGCAGCAGCTCAAAAGTCGATCACCGGAGCTGCGCATCGTTATGCTCACCGCCTCCGATGACAGTGATCACCTGCTGCAGGCGATTCAGTCCGGCGCCGACGGCTACCTGTTAAAAGAGACCGATGCGGAGCTGATTCTGCAGCGGCTCGAGGGCGTTCTGGAAGGCAAGGTCGCGCTGGATGACGAGGCTCTGGTGATGCTGACCCAGCGCCTGCGCGCACCCGAAGCCCCGCTCCAGACCGACAGCACCCTTGATGAAATCACCCTCAGAGAGCGCCAGACCCTGTCGCTGATCGCCTCGGGTATGAGCAACAAGCTGATCGCCAGGGAGCTCGGCATCAGCGACGGCACGGTCAAGGTCTACGTCAAATCACTGCTGCGCAAACTTAACCTGCATTCCCGCCTTGAGCTGGCCGCCTGGGTACACGCCCACCCCGAGGTGGAGCTGGAGAGCGAGCTATGAGCCTGCTGAAGCTGAACTGGGGACGCCGGGAAAAGATGGAGATCGAGCCGGGAGACGTGCTCGACAGCCTGGACGAAGCGGTTTTGGTGATTGACGCACAGGAAACCATCCTGCACGGCAACCGACGCTGGCATCAGCTGACCGGGGATACCACCTGCGAAGGCCAGCCTGTGCATCGCTACCTGCACCCCCGCGATCTGACCCTCTGGCGCGAGCAACTGGATCAGCTGCGCCAGGGTGCTCTGCCAAAGCCCGTCTGGCTCAGGTTGCCTACCGGCAACGACCTGCACTGGTGCGAACTGCGCGCCCAACCCCTCTACCCCGACACTACCTGGCCGGTGAGCCTGACGCTGTGCGATATCACCCCACAGGTCCGCCGCGATCAGCAGCGCGCTGCCAGCCACAGGAGCCTCAGCCAGCTTGTCTCCAACCTGCCGGTGATGCTCTACCGCGCGCGTAACAACCGCAACTGGACCATGGAGTACGTCAGCGACGGCTGCCTGGACGTCACCGGCTACAGCGCCGATGCACTGATCAACCAGCCCCGCCTGAGCTACGGTGCCCTGATTCATCCGGACGATGCCGGCATGGTCTGGGATCAGGTGCAGGAAGCGCTGCACCGCCGGGAAAGTTTCGAGCTGCACTACCGCATTCACCACGCCGATGGCAGCGAACGCCGGGTCGAAGAAAAGGGACAGGGTGTCTACTCCGAATCAGGCACGGTGCTGGGTGTCGAGGGGGTGATCTTCAGCGTGGATAGATCCCGCTGATCCTCGCTGATCATCGCTCCTCTTCACACCCGCCCTTTCGTACCAGCCCTTCTTACCCCCACGCCCATCTAGCTCCACCCACAATCCTCTCAACCGTCACAGGCGTTACAGGCGTTACAGGCGTACCTATGAGGTTCTAAAGCCTCGTTTACCAGCCCCGAAACCGCCTCCCCACCTTGCACCAATAAAGACCAAATACCATGTATACAAAGCTAAAACAGCGCACCACCATGGACCAAAAAGCTTATTGAATTTCTAATTCATTGTTTTTCATGGATTTTTAAAAGTGGCATTCATATTGCTTTTGTATACAAGAAACAGCCTGACAACTTTCGACCTGTCGATACAAGGAACGAGATAGATGAATAAGCCGCTCAAAACCCTGATCAGCGCCATGACCCTGGCCATCTCCGCCACCGCCCTGCAGGCCCAGGCCGCCAGCGTGATCAAACTGCATCACGACATGACCGAAGACAGCGCCCAGCATGAAGGCGCCGAGCGTCTGAAGCAGTTGATCGAGGAGCGCTCCAACGGCGAATACGAAGTCAACATCTATCCAAACAACGCTCTTGGGGACGATGTTCAGGTGGCGCAGCAGATGCAGTTTGGTGCCGTCGAGGCGGCTCCTATCCCCACCGCCAAGCTCAGCGGCTTCAACAAGAACCTGCAGCTGATCGATATGCCGTTCCTGTTCCCGTCCCGCGAAGCCGCCTATGAACTGCTGGACGGTCCGATCGGTGACGAAGTTCTCTCCGGTCTGCGCAAGGCGGGTTTTGAGCCGGCCATGTTCTGGGAAAGCGGCTTCAAGCAGCTTACCTGCAACCACGCGGTGAACTCACCGGCCGACCTGGATGGCCGCAAGGTACGTGTCATGGAAAGCCCGCTGCTGATCTCCCAGTACAAGGCGCTGGGTTCCAACCCGGTACCGATCGCCTTCAGCGAAACCTATACCGCGCTGCAGCAGGGTGTGGTCGAGTGCCAGGAGAACCCGCTGGTTTCCATCTCGCAGATGAAGTTCTACGAAGTGCAGGATGACCTGATGCTCTCCAACCACGGCTACCTGGCCACCGCCTTTATCTTCAGCAAAACCTGGTTCGATCAGCAGAGTCCGGAAAATCAGCAGATGCTGAAAGCCGCCGTGCGTGAGGCCGGTGAGTACCAGCGCGAGCGCTCTATCGCCCGCGAGCAGGCGTACCTGGACGGCATCGAAGCCGCCGGCGGTACCGAGATCGTCAGCCTGAGCCCAGAGCAGCTGCAGAAATTCAGCCAGGCGATGACCCCGGTGTATGACGAGTTCGCCGGCAAGCTGGACGACAACCTGCTTGAGCGTACCCAGCAAGCCCTCGCCGCCCAGTAAGCCGATCAAAACGCCCCGGGGCTCTTTTCAGGGCCCCGGGCTGGAGACTCTTTATGTGGAACAGTTTCAGTCGTCTGCTGGCGTGGATCGAGAACGGCACCGTCGGTGTGTTGATCATCTTTGCCGCCACCATGCTCTGCGTTCAGATCGGCGCCCGCGCCCTGTTTAACTACTCGTTTAGCTGGGCCGAAGAGAGCGTGCGCTACTCGATTATCTGGATGGTGTTTATCGCCGGCAGCATCGCCTTCCGCCAGAACGCCCATATCCGGATCGATGTGCTCAAGCAGATCGCCCCTGAGAACATGCAGAAGCCGCTGCAGATTCTGATCACCCTGACCTGCATGGCACTGTGCGCGATGCTGGCCTGGCACGGTTATCACCTGACCCGCCAGATCATGATGTTCGGGCAGAGCTCACCGGCCATGGAAGCACCGATGTACCTGTTCTACATCTCTATTCCGCTCAGTTCGGCGCTGATGCTGATCCGGCTGTCGGAAACCCTGGTGCGCCTGCTGCGCAACCAGTCCCTCGAATACAGCAATACCCCGGCAGGTGCTTAACATGGGTTCAGGATTTCTTTTTCTTACCTCCGGCCTGCTAGCCGCCGGACTACCGATTTTCGTCGCGCTGACGCTGGCCGTATTTATCGGCTTGAGTGTCGCCGGCACCACCCCGCCGATGCTGATCGTGCAGCGCATGTTCTCCGGCCTCGACAGCTTTCCGCTGATGGCGATCCCGCTGTTCATTCTGGCCGGCAACCTGATGAGCACCAGCGGCCTCTCCAACCGTATCCTCAAGGTGGCGCAGATGCTGGTGGGCCCGTTCCGCGGCGGCCTGGCGATGACCACCGTGACCGGCTCCATGTTCTTCGGTGCCATCTCCGGCTCCAGCCCCGCCACCGTGGTTTCGGTGGGTCGGCTGATCCTGCCGTCAATGCTGAAAGAGGGTTACGACCAGAAGTTCTCCGTGGGCCTGCTGATGGCCACCGGCGCCGTGGGCATCATCATCCCGCCGAGCATCTTTATGATCGTCTACGGCGCCATGGCCGGCGTGTCGATCGGCGCCCTGTTTATGGCGGGCATCGGTGCGGGCCTGGTATACGGCCTGGTGTTCCTCGGTTACTGCTACTACCGCGCCTGCAAGTCGGGCATGGAGTCACGCCCCTTCCCGTCCCGCCAGGAGCTGTTCAGCGCCCTGCGTGAAGCTTCCTGGGGACTGGCGATTCCGGTGCTGATTCTGGGCGGTATCTACGGCGGTATTTTCACCCCCACCGAAGCCGCTGCCGTGGCCGTAATCTATGCCACCGTCGTCGGCATGTTTATCTACCGCGAGCTCAGCGTTGAAGATCTCTGGCGTGTCTGTGTCGACAGCGCCGTGGTCACCACCCAGGTGATGATTATCGTGGCTTCCGCCGCGGCCTTCTCCTGGTACCTGACCACCTCCGGCCTGACCCAACAGCTGGCCAGCGGCCTGCTCTCCCTGAGCGATAACCCGGTGGTCCTGCTGCTTCTGATCAATGTGGTGGTGCTGATCGCCGGTATGTTCCTGGACCCCAACTCCATCGTCATCATCCTGGTGCCGCTGGTGATCAAGGTGGCTGAAATAGCAGGCGTGGATCTGGTGCACCTGGGGGTGATCCTCTGCGTCAACTGCGCCATCGGCATGTTCACCCCGCCCTTCGGCATGAACCTGTTTGTGGCCAGCAGCCTCGGCGGCGTCACCTATGGCCAGGCGGTAAAGGGCGCCCTGCCACTGGTATGGCTCGCGCTGATCGTACTCTTCGTTATCAACGCCGTGCCGGAGATCAGCCTCTGGCTGCCACGCACCGTCATGTCCGGTATCTCCGGCTAACAGGATAGGGAAAGCCCCATGCAACTGACGACAGGTTTTATCGAGAACGACCCGGTGGAGCGCCTGCCCAGCGGCAGCGGTCCGCTGGATGGACTGGTCTTCGCCAGCAAGGATATCTTCGAGCTCAAGGGACATATCACAAGCCTCGGCCAACCGCAGTGGCGCGCGACCCACGCTCCCGCCACCACCGATGCCCCGGTGATTACCAGCCTGTTGGATGCCGGTGCTCACCTGATCGGCAAGACCCATACCGACGAGCTTTGCTACAGCATCGCCGGGCAGAACAGCCATAACGGCACGCCGCCGAACCCGGCCCTGCCGGGCGCCATTCCAGGCGGCTCTTCGAGCGGCTCGGTATCGGTGACCGCCGCGGGCCTGGTGGATTTCGCCATCGGCAGCGATACCGGCGGTTCGGTGCGGATTCCCGCCAGCTACTGCGGCGTCTATGGCATCCGACCGACCCATGGCGCAGTGTCCACCGAGGCTGCCGCGCCGCTGGCACCCCGTTTCGATACCCTGGGCTGGTTTGCCCGCGATATCGAAACGCTCGGCAAGGTCGGCAAGGTGCTGCTGCCGGAGGATACCCAGGCGTTCAGTTTTTCGCGGGTACGCGGCATTGCAGATGTGCACTCAAACGTAGAGCCGATACTGCTCACCCAGCTGCAGGAGCTGCTCGACGCCAACACGCAGCTAACCCAGATCGATGCGCTAACCCTCGGTGAGCTGGACCGATTCCCCTCGCTGTTCCGCGTAGTGCAGGGCTATGAGGCCTGGCAGGCCTATGGTGAGTGGATCGAGGCAACCCGCCCCAACTTCGGTCCCGGGATCCGCGAGCGTTTTGAGGCCGCCTCAAAGATCACCGCTGATGAATACGCAACCGCACTGGCCGCCGCCAACGCTCTGCGCGACCAGGTGCGTGCACGTTTCGATAGCAGCACCCTCTGGTGTATGCCGACGGCACCGAGCCATGCGCCTGCCATCGATGCATCCCCCGAAGAGGTGGATGCGATCCGCAGCCGCACCATGCGCATGAACGCCATCGCCGGTATCGCAGGTCTGCCGCAGATCAGCCTGCCGCTGCTGCATGACGGCACAGGTCCCGTGGGCCTTTCACTGATCGGTCCTGCCGGCAGCGACAGAGCGCTGCTGAATCTGGCTGCCGAGCTGGATGCCGACTGGAATAACCACAAATAAAAGGAGAGTATTAGTGAGGCTCGATGACACCAGCGTACTGGAAGAGGTGAAAGCCGCTTTCGCCGAGTACGAACAGGCCCTGATCAGCAACGATGTCGTAACGCTGGACAAGCTGTTCTGGAACGATCCGCGGGTGGTACGCTACGGCGCCACCGAGAACCTGTACGGCTATGACCAGATCGCCGAGTTTCGTAAACAGCGCCCGAGCAAGGGGCTCTATCGTGAACTGCACAACACGGTGATCACTGCCCACGGCCCGGATATGGCCACCGCCTGGACCGAGTTTACCCGCCCGGGCTCGGCACGGATCGGGCGCCAGAGCCAGGTCTGGGCCAGGCGCCCGGAGGGCTGGCGCATTGTCGCCGCCCATGTATCACTGATGGATCCGGCCACCTGATTCGCTCAGGCTGACGGGAAGAAAACGCGCTTGAGACTATTTATGTCCAGGCAACGCTAGCATCAAGGCACCGCTATGACTGAGCAAACAACGCAAGACCTGCCGCTGGCGGCTCGCATCCGCAGCGCCCTGTCGGACGATATTCTTTCCGGACGTATCGAGGCTGGCACCCGTCTCGATGAGGTGGCCCTGGCCGATCAGTTCGAGGTGTCGCGCACGCCGGTACGAGAGGCGTTGAAGCAGCTGATTGCTACTGGCCTGGTGGAACACCGCCACCGCCGCGGGGTATTCGTCACCGAGATCACGTCAGACCGGTTGGCGGAGATGTTTGAATATGCCGCCGAGATGGAAGCACTTTGCGCACGCATGGCGTCCATCAACATGAAGCAGGCCGAGCGCGAAGCCCTGCTGGCGATCCATCTGGACAGCCACACCCATGTGCTCAACGGCAATGTGGACGCCTACGAGGCCGCTAATATCAAGCTGCACGAGGCACTGTTTGAAGGTGCCCACAACCACTTTCTTGCCGAAGCGGTGTTGCTGGCACGGGCCAAGGTGACCCCCTATCGCCGCGCCCAGTTCCGCGTGGAGGATCGCCTGCAGACCTCGTTCACCGAGCATGGCGAGATCGTCAAGGCGGTGCTCAAGGGACAGTCGGAACTGGCTGCACAGCTGTTGCGTGAGCATGTGGGCCGCTCTCACCGTACATCACTGCAATACATGGAGCGTGACTAGCCTCTGCTGCTCACGCCCCTTTCTATTCTGTCACCCCGTTTTGCCAGGCTTTCGCGGCTATTTAATTCCGGCTGTTCCGCTATTGGCTGTTTTTCCTTGGACTCGCCTCTACCGACTACCCCTCCGATTACCCCTTTTTACCTACCCCCACCGGGGAATTACCACCAGCCTCGCTAACGCTTAACTTGGGTCTTACACACACGTTTCGTGCAGCTTTCTTTTCTAACCTGCATACGTACAGGAGAGACACATGAACAAACGCGTAGCTATTATCGGCGCCGGTCCCAGCGGTCTGGCGCAGCTTAGAGCCTTCCAGTCTGCCCAGGCCAAAGGTGCTGATATTCCGGAGCTGGTCTGTTTCGAAAAACAGAGCGACTGGGGTGGTATGTGGAACTACACCTGGCGCACCGGACTGGACGAAAACGGCGAACCGGTTCATGGCAGCATGTACCGCTACCTTTGGTCCAACGGACCGAAAGAGTGTCTGGAGTTCGCTGACTACACCTTTGAGGAACACTTCGGCAAGCAGATAGCCTCTTACCCTCCTCGCGAAGTGCTCTGGGATTACATTAAAGGTCGCGTCGATAAAGCCGGCGTACGCAAGTACATCCGCTTCAACACCCCGGTCCGCAACATCAGCTACGACGCGGACACCAAACTGTTCACCGTCGCCGTACACGATCACAACACCGACACCAGCTACAGCGAAACCTTTGACCATGTGGTCTGCGCCAGCGGTCACTTCTCTACACCGAAGGTGCCTGAATTCCCTGGCTTCACCCACTTCGGCGGCCGTATTCTCCACGCCCATGACTTCCGCGACGCACTTGAATTCAAGGACAAGGATATCCTGATCGTCGGCGCCAGCTACTCCGCCGAAGATGTTGGCTCCCAGTGTTACAAATATGGCGCCCGCTCCATCACCAGCTGTTACCGCAGCGCGCCGATGGGCTTCAAATGGCCTGACAACTGGGAAGAGAAACCCAACCTGACCCACGTCGATGTAGAGAACGCCTACTTCGCCGATGGCAGCAGCAAAAAGATCGACGCGATCATCCTCTGCACCGGTTACCTGCATCACTTCCCCTTCCTCGACGACGAACTTGCCCTGAAGACCAATAACCGTCTCTGGCCGCTGAACCTCTACAAGGGTGTTGTCTGGGAAGATAATCCGCAGTTCTTCTACGTCGGCATGCAGGACCAGTGGTACTCTTTCAACATGTTTGATGCCCAGGCCTGGTACGTGCGTGACATTATCCTGGGTCGCATCCCGCTGCCATCCAGGGAAGAGATGACTGCCGACAGCCTGAAATGGCGCGAAGAGGAACTGACGCTGGAAACAGCAAAAGAGATGTACGAGTTCCAGGGTTCTTACATCCTGCATCTGATCGAGCAGACCGATTACCCGACCTTCGATATCGACGGCGTGAACCGCACCTTCCTGGAGTGGAAGAACCACAAGAAGGAAAACATCATGACCTTCCGTGACCACTCCTACGCTTCGCTGATGACCGGCACCATGGCTCCGCCGCACCACACCCCCTGGCTGGAAGCACTGGACGATTCCATGGAAGCCTACCTGGGCGAGCCTGAAACCAAAGCCCAGAAGGCCAGCTAAAGGCAATTCAGAGGAGAATCGACGATGAGCAGCATTACCAAACTGCCGGTACGCAGTGTTGAACCGATTACCGACGACCTGCCGGGTTGGACCAAGGTGGCAGGCTCACCGAGCATGTCCACCTGGATCGAATACACCGCGCCGGACGAATCGATGATCGCCGGCTGGTGGACCGCCCAACCGGGTACCTACCACGCAACCTACGCCAGCTGGGAGTTTATCCACCTGATCGAAGGTAAAGCGATCATCACCCCGGACGGCGGTGAACCGGTTGAAGTAGGTCCGGGTGATGCATTCGTGATGGAGTCCGACTTTGTCGGCACCTGGGAGATCATCGAGCCGATCCTCAAGCACTTCACCATTCGGATGAAGTAAGCGACGCGGGGCGACCTCCTCTCTGTAGGAGGCGCGCCTCGCGCCGATTGAACCCTGCACCGCGATTAATTCAAAACACCGAGGTTGATCGCGGCGAGGGCGCCGCTCCTATGAAAACCGGAACTGGCTCTTCCAGTCACGGTGATTAAACACCTGGCCATTGGCCCGCACCTGCGCCAGGGCTTCAAGATCCAGCTCGGCGATGACCCAGCCGGCTTCGCCCTCTTCCCCCTGCGCCAGCACGCCATCATCGGGATAACCGTAATCCACAGGTGTATAGATCGCCGCACGGCCGCTATTGATATCCACCGCCTCTGACCAGGTTGCCTCGCCGATGGTCGGCGACTGGGCAACGAAACATTGGTTCTCCAGCGCACGGGCCTGACAGCCGATGCGTACCCGGTTGTAACCGGCCTGGGTATCGGTGCAGCTTGGCACCAGGATCAGATCGGCACCCATTTCCACCTGCCTTCGGGCGATGATCGGGAATTCGCTGTCGTAGCAGACCGAGATGCCCACCTTGCCGAAAACGGTGTCTATGACGCGGATCTCGCTACCGGCGCTGATCAGCCACTGCTCCGACTCAAAACGGGTCATCTGCAGTTTGTCCTGGTAATCACGGGTGCCGTTCGGGCGGAACAGCCAGGCACGGTTCACATAGCGGCCATTCTCCTGCAGCAGCGGAAAGGTGCCTGCCTGGATATACAGCTTGTGCTGCTGCGCCAGCTCGGTGAACAGATCCAGAAACGGCTGATGCAGGCTCTGCATCGCTTCCAGCTGGGCCGACAATGAACGGTAGACATTGGCCTCGAACAGGGAGGCCAGCTCCATGCTGAAGTACTCGGGAAACAGCAGGAAGTTCGCGCCACGAGATACGGCGTCATCCACCATGCCCTGGATTTTGGTACGGAAGTTTTCCCAGCTACCAACAAAGTTGATCGGGTACTGGGCGGCAGCGAGTGTCAGGGTGCGCGACATGGCATTCTCTCTGGAGCTGTTGATCGGGTCAGTATACGCGGAGTGTATCGATAGACAGACTACACCAGCCGCTTCAGATAAAACTGCATCGGCTTGGCGGTTTCGTCCTGGTGGTCCACATCCTGCCAGCTGAATTCGGTCACCAGCCCGGCTCTAGCGGAATAACCGAAGTGGCGCCAGATCTCATCCAGCGGCTGGTAACCGGCGGGCCTCAGCGGGTGATCGTCCGGGCGCTGCACGGCGCAGAACACGCTGATCGACTTACCTAAAGCAACCGCCTGAGCCTCTCGCTCGCGGAAAAAGCCTTTGTAGAAACCGGCGCCGCGGTGTTCAGGCAACAGCACAGACTCGGCACAGTAGAAGATATCGTCAATATTCCAGCCTGCCTGTTCGAACGGGCGGCGGAACTCCTCGGTCTCATCGCTCAGCGCCAGCCCGGTGGATGCGCCGACCACCCGGTCGCCATCCAGTGCCAGCACGCAGACGGCGGAGTCGGTTTCCACGTAGGTACGCAGGTACTTCGCCTCGTATTCCGGCGAGCCGTCGTAAAGATAGGGAAAGTCACGGAAAACCCGGATACGCAGTGCCGCCACATGATCGAGCCAGGGCTCAAGTTCGGCGCCACGCAGGGTAATAAGTCTGCTGCTTTTCATGCGCGGGATGATACCGCCTTTTGGGCAAAAGGCGGTATTTAAAGCTGTCAGTCGAAGGCGGTTTCAGCCGCCGACCTGGGCGATCCAGTCTTCCAGGTTGTAGTAGTTGGTGACCCGGGCCACCTTGCCGCCGCGCACTTCGAAAAACGCGCCAGCGGGCAGCTGGTAGGTCTGGCCGTTCGCCTCGGGCAGGCCTTCGTCGGTAACCAGGTATTCACCGTTGACGACGAACTCGGCGGCGGCGCGACTGCCATCGGCACTGCTCATGATGGAGATGCCGGTCAGCTCCTCGCGGTAGCAGCGATTCATGTGATCCATGAATGTCGCAAACGCATCGCGTCCGACCTGACGCTCACCCTGGTTGATATCGTGGACCACATCCTCGGTCAGAAGACCCAGAAAGCATTCCATATCGCCCTGGTTGAAGGCGCGGTAGTATTCGAAGATCAACGCTTCGGTTTCGGCTCTGCTCATGAGCTCACTCCAGAACTGTGGATATATAGCCTGAGACGATAGCCCGACGAACCGCCAGGCTCGTTCCCGAAAACGACATTTATGTGCGCCTAGGCGGTGCTGCCCTCGCCGACCAATTTCAGCCCGACCACACCCGCGATAATCATGCCGATACAGAAGATACGCAGCGCACCGCCCGGCTCCTGCATAAACAGGATACCGACAATCGCCAGCGCCGATGCGCCGATACCGGACCAGACTGCGTAGGCGGTGCCCACCGGTATCGTGCGCATGGCAAATGACAGCAGCGCCAGGCTGACCACGATCAGCACCGCCGTGATCAGCGAGGGCCAGAACCGGGTGAAACCATCGCTGTATTTCAGACCGATGGCCCAGAGACACTCCAGCACCCCGGCGATTAACAGATATATCCAGCCCAAAAGAATCTCCCTGGATCAGTTTGCCGGATCGTACTTGGACAGCCACTCAACAACCAGCGGATGGAAGCGGGTCAGTCCCTTGTAATCGATCAGCTCCTCCGGCAAGCCTTTCATAACGCGATGCATACGCTTGGCCCATTCCGGGTTGGTGACCAGATCTTCCAGGCTGATCAGGTAGGTACGGATACTGAACATCAGCGCGTTGCTGCGCGCCATGCGATCCAGCACCTGCAGCTCGACGCGCAGGTGTACTTTCTCGCCGACGTTTTCCGGTGTCACGCTCATACGGTCGGAGCCCCAACTTGGGTAGGTTTCCGGCGACGTATCCATGCGCGCGTTGACGGTCAGTGTCCAGTTAAGACGACGCACCGGACGGCCCAGCGGAATCGCACAGAGATATTTCAGGGCTCGATCGAAGATGCCCATCTCATGGGCCATGGGAACCGGTCCGTGCCACTCAGCGAAGCTCATGCCGGCATCGAACGCCAGCGACCAGTCTGCCGGACAGGTAACGATTCCGGCGTCCAGAAACAGGTCGCCATCACGCTGATCCAAAATGGCAAAGTCACCCTGTACCTGACGACCGATATACTCCATCGGCGGCAGCGGCAGGGTACTGCTGTCACCGAAGGTGAAGCTGTCCTTGATGTTCAGCAGCTTGTTTTCCCAGGTCCACAGGTCGCCCTCTTTGGTGAGGTTAAAATGCTCCGGATAGTCTTCCGCGAAGCAGTGCATCACCCGGTCGATCATGTCCCAGCAGGCGAGATCCATATGCGGCATCGCCAGGCAGCGCTTGGGGTTCTCTTTCAGCACCAGGTCACGCTCATGCATCTCGGACAGGTAGTGCTCATCGATGTCGAGCAGGTGCTCATAAACGCTGCCTTCCGGACCCGGCGTTACATGCGGCTCGATATTGACCGAGTACATGTACTCATCTTCCGGAAACGGAAAGGGGAAACGGGCGACGGCGCCGGGGCTGTTGGAATAGGTGAAGTCGTCGCGGAAACTCTGAATCGGTTTTGGGGCCATTCTCATGGGGATACCTCCAAATTAGGATGTTGAAAATCGTTTTCGAGGCAGCCGAGGCAAGGCAAAAACAGGCGAAAAAGCGGAGTTTAGTGAACTAAATGAGCACTTTGAGCCTGTTTTTAACGCCGCATTCGGCAACGCAGATAGTTTTTTCAACATCCTCTTAAAGATCGATAACCAGGCGTTTGCCGGAGGCGCGTGAAACACAGGGCATGATGCAGTCGCCCTGCTCGCGCTCGGCCGCCGATAAAAACTCATCGCGATGCTCGATATCGCCGGACAACACGCGGGTCACACACTGGCCGCAGACACCGCCGCGGCAGAGGTGCGGCACATCGACCTCGGCACTTTCCAGCGCTTCCAACAGAGAGGTCTCGCCATCGACGCTGACCGTGCGCCCGCTGCGCGACAGCTCCACCTCAAACGGCTTACCGGGCTGAGGTGCCGCAAAGGCTTCAAAATGCACATGGCTGGCCGGCCAGCCGAGCTCTTCGGTGACCTCGCGTACACCGGCGATCAGCGCTTCCGGGCCACAGATATACACATGAGTGCCGCGTGGCTGGTTGGCCAGCAGCTCGCCCAGCTCACAGCGCTGTCCGGCTTCGGAGTCATAAAGAAAACACTTATCGCCCAGCTCGGCTTTCAACTGATCACGGTAGGCGCCAGTGCTGGAGCCGCGATACAGGTAGTGCAGTTCAAAATCCGCACCGCGACGCTCAAGCTCCGGCAGGTAGGCCATAAACGGCGTGATACCCACACCGCCGGCCAGCAGCAGATGTTTGCCCGCCTGCCAGTTCGGCGCGAACAGGTTGGCCGGCGGCGTGATGCACAGTTCATCACCCAGCTTCACAGATTCATGCATGTAGACGGAGCCACCACGGGACTGCTCCTGCAGACGCACCGCGATGCGGTAATTGCCGCTGTCGCGCGGATCGCTCAGCAACGAGTAAGCGTTACGGTACGGACGCGGTTCAGCGGGCATCTCAACCACCACGTGGCTGCCGGGAGAAAACGGCAGCAGTTCGCCGTCGACGGCATCGAGGGTAAATTCACGAATCATAGGAGAGACCTGCTCGATGGCGCTCACCCGCACACGAATGCTATCGGTACTCATCACACCAGCTCCTCTGTTTCCGGGATATCGGCTGGATCCTCGGCATTGATCTGAACGCCCACGTAAGCGCCGTGCAGCTTCGAATAGTGATCGCGTACCAGCAGCAGGCGACCACAGGCGGAGCAGGTTTGCGGCGAGTGGGTCACGCCTTCGGTGATTTCGTAACAGTGAGTACAGAAAAGACGGCGCTCTTTACTGGTGGGCTCACACATCTGTACCTGCTCATCGGCAAGGCCCGCCGCCAGCGCCAGGTTGCGGATATCCCACATAAAGCCTTCACTGCCGCTGACATACACAGCGCTTGCCAGCGGCAGTGTCTCGAACACCGCTTCCAGCTCAGCGCGGAATTGCGCGGTCAGGCCATCCGGGCCGCCGTCGATGCGGATACATTGATCCTGCGGCAGGCTGGCTTTCAGCGCATCCAGCTCTGCGCCTGCACCGATAAAGAGATGTTTTTTCGCCTTTGGCCGGATAACGACCGGGTCATAGAGCGGCCGGCTTTTGATACGCGGATCGATCTGCATTACCACTCGCCTCCTTCATAAGGTTGAGTCTTATCGCCAGCGGGAATAAATGGGAGACACCGTAAAAACCGGCCCATTTATTTCCCTTTGGGATAGTTTATTTCTCATGAAGAAAGGCAATTTGCGCACCAAAAGATCTAACTTACTGATATAAAAGCAAGTTACCTTAGGAGTCCGTTTTTCACTCCCGTCAGGGTCGAGAATAACTACTCATTTTGGTGCAAAGGTGCGGTGGAGCGGTCCGAATTGAGGCGTAAACCGGTGAATGGTGAAACATGCACGCTGGAAATAGTCAGAGTTCCCAGGGTTCCGGCGAGCTGATTTCGGCGCCATCCTCCAGTGGAAGTGCCTCGTGAAACAACTCATAGACCAGACTGCGCATCCAGCGGTTGGCCGGGTCTTTGTGACAGCGGCCGTGCCAGTGTTGCTTGAGCACAAACACCGGGTTTTCCAGCGGCGGTTCCAGCACTTTGATATTGGCCAGCTCAGCAAACGAGGTGCCCACGGCACGCGGCAGGGTCACGATCAGGTCGGAGGTACTGACGATAAACGGCACACTCATAAAGTGAGGGATCGTCAGCACGATATTCCGCTTGATCCCCTGCTTGGCCAGCAAACGGTGGAAAATTTCCTGACTGCGCGCCTCCGGCGTAACGATGGCGTGTGGCACCTCAATAAACTGCTCAAGGCTGAGGCTGTCGCCGATAACCGGGTGGTCAGCGCGGGCGATGGTGGCGAAGTTATGCCGGAAAAGCCGCTGCTGATAAAAGCCATTCTTGACCAGGTCAGGGAAATAACCGAGCGCCAGGTCCACTTCGCCCTCCTCCATCGCCCGCTCCAGCCTCGCCGGCGGCATCACCAGGGTTTTTAGCGCGATCCCCGGCGCTTCCTGACGCAGCCTTTTAAGGAGTTTCGGCAGAAACACCATCTCACCGATATCTGACATGCTGAAGGTAAAGGTGCGCTCTGCACTGGACGGATCGAATTCCGCCTCATGCAGCAGCTCCCGGTTAACCGTTTCCAGAATCCGGCTGACCGGATCGACCAGTTCCATCGCTCTGGCCGTGGGTGTCATGCCCCTGGCGGTGCGCACAAACAGCTGATCATTAAATTGCCGACGCAACTTGGACAGCGCAAAACTCATGGCCGGCTGGCTTAATCCGAGTATTGCCGCCCCCTCAGAGACGCTTTTCGTCGTCTGAATGGCGTCAAAAACCTTTAATAGATTCAAGTCGATATCTTTAATATTCATTATTTTTATAGTCAAAATAAACAAACGATGATTTACAGATAGTAGTCCAGTTTCTAGTCTCGAACACAAGCCTGGGACAGGCCAGAGCAGCCGTCCCGACAACAGATAAAAATAATAAGCGAGGCTCAAAGATGAATATGCATGCCGTACAGCATGACGTACCCGTACTCGATGTAGATCCCTACAGCGACGAATTCCTGCTTAACCCCTACCCTTTCCATGAGCAGCTGCGTGAAGCCGGCCCCCTGGTCTGGCTGCCGAAGTACGAGGTCTGGGCCATGGCCCGCTTCGACCAGGTGAAAGCGGCACTCGGTGACTGGGAGACCTTCTGCTCCTCACGCGGCGTCGGCCTGACCGATTTCAAGAAAGAAAAACCCTGGCGCCCGCCCAGCCTGCTGCTCGAGGTTGATCCGCCCTTCCATGACCGTACCCGCGGCGTGATGTCCCGCATCCTGTCGCGCCCGTCGCTGGAAGCTCTGCGTGAACCTTTCGCCCGCAAAGCCGAAGAGCTGGTGAACCGCCTAGCAGACAGTGGCGAACTCGATGGTGTCGCAGAGATCGCCAAGGCCTATCCGCTGCGCGTATTTCCCGATGCGGTCGGTCTGGTTCCGGAGGGTCGCGAAAACCTGCTGCCTTACGGTGACATGGCATTTAACGCCTTTGGCCCCCGCAATGAGCGGCTGGAAAAGTCGATGGCCAATGCTCAGAAGGTGATCTCCTGGATTACCGATCAGTGCCGACGCGAGGCGCTGACCGACGATGGCTTCGGCGCCAAGATTTACGCCGAGGCGGATGCCGGCAACATTACCCACGAAGAGGCGGGACTGCTGGTTCGCTCGCTACTGACCGCCGGGCTGGACACCACCATTTTCGGCATCGGCAACGCCCTGCTCTGCTTCGCCCGTCATCCAGAGCAATGGCAGATACTGCGTGAGAATCCATCCCTGGCACCTCAGGCGTTCGAGGAAGTGCTGAGGTATGCTTCTCCCGCGCAGACATTCTTTCGCACAACCACCCGTGATGTGGATATCGAGGGGCAGACCATTCCCGAAGGCTCCAAGGTACTGCTGTTCCTGGCCTCCGCCAACCGGGATCCGCGCCAGTGGGAAAACCCCAACGACTTCAATATTCAGCGCAAGGCCGCAGGACACGTCGGCTTTGGCCACGGCATTCATGTCTGTGTCGGTCAGATGGTGGCCCGCCTGGAAACCGAACTGCTGTTCACCGCGCTGGCAAAACGGATCGAAAGCATTGAGCTGTGTGGCGAACCCCAGTGGTGGCTGAACAACACCCTGCGCGGTCTGGCCGCACTGCCGCTGCGACTGAAAACCGCCCAACAGCCTGCCGCAGCAGAGACGACCTCCGTGGAGCCGGTAGCAGCCCAATCTAAAGCTGATCCCAACCTGCTCAGCGTCAGTATTCGAGGCAAGCGCCTGGAAACCGCCGATATCTGCAGTTTCGAACTGGTGAGTGCCGATGGCGCGCCTCTGCCTGTCGCCAAAGCCGGCGCCCATATCGATGTGCATACCGGTAACGGCCTGATCCGCCAGTATTCGATCTGCAACCTCCCAGGAGAAAGCTCGGCCTATCGCATCGGTGTCCTCAAGGATCCCCAAAGCCGTGGCGGCTCCAACTGGATGCATGAGCAGCTGAACCCGGGCGACGCCCTGAAAATCAGCGCCCCGCGCAACCTGTTTGCCCTGAGTGAGAGCTCATCACCCAGCCTGCTGCTGGCCGGCGGCATCGGCATCACCCCGATTCTGGCCATGGCCTATGAACTGCAGAAGCGTGAGCAATCCTTCGGCTTGCACTACTGCACCCGTTCACGCGCGCGCACCGCTTTCCTCGACGAGATAGAAAACTCGAGCTTCGCCGACAGGGTCAGCCTGCATCACGATGACGGCGAGCGTCTGGATATCAAGGCGCTGCTTGGCCAGACAGAGCGGGATACCGAGATCTACGTCTGCGGCCCCGAGGGCTTCTTGCAGGCGGTGCTCGAAAGTGCCCGGGAGTTGGGCTGGCCGGAGGAGAAACTGCACTACGAATACTTCGCAGCAACGCCCGCCAGCAGCAGCGATGACCAGGCGATCGAGCTGCGTATCGCCAGCACCGGGCAAACCCTGACCGTACCGGCCAACGCCAGCGTACTGTCGACCCTGGAAGAAGCAGGCTTTGATATTCCCAAGTCCTGTGAACAGGGTGTCTGCGGCAGCTGCCTCACCGGTGTTACCGACGGCGAACCCGATCACAGGGACCACTTCCTGACACCTCAGGAAAGGCAGGCAAACAACCAGTTTACCCCCTGCTGCTCAAGGGCCAAGGGAGGCACCCTGACTCTGGACCTGTAAATGCTTATGCCTTCCGGAGAAGCCCTGGTCGCTTCCCGGAAGGCAGAACGCGGTAATGAAAAACCCAACAACATCCGTTTAAAAATAAAGATAAAGGATAAGCACCATGAAACTGACCTCTCTGATCAAGCCGCTCGCTGCCGGCGTGCTGCTGGGCCTCTCTGCTTCCGCCGCCCAGGCCGACGACTCCTACAGCCTGCGCCTGGCTCATTTCTGGCCGGCGGGCTCCAGCGTCGACAAGGTGGTTAACGCCTGGGCCGAGCGCCTCAACGAGCGCTCGGACGGACGCCTCACTATCGATATCTACCCCTCTCAAACCCTGGCCAAAGCGCCCGCCAGTTATGATGCGACCGTCAACGGTGTCGCCGATATTACGGTGACCGCCCAGGGCTATACCGCCGGACGCTTTCCGCTGACCCAGGTGATCGAACTGCCCGGCATCGTTACCAGCGCCGAAAACGCCAGCTGCGTACTGCAGAACCTCTACGACGAGGAGCTGATCAGCAATGAGTACAAGGATACCCATCCGCTGTTCTTCTTCGCCCATGGCCCTGGCCATATCCATACCGGGGAGAAACCGGTGAAAACACCGGAGGATCTTTCCGGCCTGCGTATCCGTCGCGCCACCACCGTGGTCGGCGACCTGCTTGAAAGCCTCGGCGCCCAGCCGGTCGGCATGCCGGCCCCGGAAACCTATACCGCGGTACAGCGCGGTGTGATGAACGGCGTAGCCTTCCCCTGGCAGGCAATGAAAGACTTTCGCTTAAACGAACAGCTGACCCAGCACACCGAGATCGGTCTCTATACGCTGTCGTTTATCACCACCATGAACAACGCCAGCTACACACGGCTGCCGGATGACCTGAAGCAGGTGATCGACGAGAACAGCGGTATGGAGTGGGCCCGCGCCATGGGCAAGGAGCTGGACGACCTGGATGCCCGGGGACGCGAAGAGGCACTGAAAGATGGGCACAGTTTCTACACCGTGGAAGGCGGCACGGAGAACCCGGCATGGAAAGATACTCTGCAGGGAGTGATCGACCACAATATCGAGATGCTCACGGCAAAATCCTTGCCCGCCGATCAGGTCTATAACCGCGCCAAATCCCTGGTACCGGTCTGCGCAGGTTAAGCGCATCAGTTCCCGCCCCGCCCTCCCTGATGGCGGGGCCTTATCTTTTTCTTGCCTCGGGGCCTCAGGATTTTCTCGAAAAAACGTCGCTTTTCTCGCCAAGAATCAATAAAGTTTCTTAACAGGAATGTTACACTCAATCCTGGTAAAACAAGAGAGCGGGCCTATGAGCGAAAAAAACACTGCTTCACGACATATCGACGCCCTGGAGAAAGGCGAGATCAGTCTTAGCCGGGAGAGCCAGAACCAGGACCCACGTCTGCGGCTTGAGCAGTACATCGCCATGCAGGTTAAGCGCAAACGTACCGAACAGGGTCTGAAGATTACCGACGTGGCGCGCATCGCCGGCCTTAGCCAGGGGATGGTAAGCAAGATCGAGAACGCCCAGGTCTCCACCAGCCTGGAAACGCTCAGCAAACTCTGCGATGCCATCGGCCTGCCGATCTCCCAGCTGTTCAGTGATTATGATCGCCCCTCCGGCGGCGCTCAGCTGACCAAGGCGGGCGAAGGGATGGAAGTGGTGCGCCGTGGTACCGAGAAGGGCCACACCTACCAGCTGCTCAATTACCATCGCGGCAAGAAGAAAAGCTACGAGCCGTTCCTGATCACCATGGACGACGCCAGCGAAGTGTTCCCGACCTTCTCCCACCCTGGGCAGGAGTTCATCTATATCCTCCAGGGCGAAATTCTCTACCGCCACGGCAACCACCTCTACGAGATGGGCCCGGGCGACTCGCTCTCTTTTGATGCCGAGGTTCCACACGGCCCGGAAGAGCTGCGCAAGGTGCCACTGCAGTTACTGTCGATCATCCATTACGACGACTGACAGCGTTAAATAACGCTTCCTCCGCGTTCACCGCAGGGAAAATGAGTTGTTTCCTCCGACTCAATCCGCTGGCTGAATTGCAGCCAGTTGCCAGAACGCCGCCAGGTTGCGCCCACAAAGCCTGAGGTTCAGTCCGGCATTGGCCAGCGCCGTGTCGAGATCCGTAACCCCCGGCAAAATCGGAAACACCGCTTTCAGCCCCTGATGTGATAGCGTCTGCAGCACCTGGGGATCCTCCGGCACCGCACCACCTACCGCGATACAGGGAATGCTGTGCATTCTTGCCCGGCGCGCCACTCCTACCGGTGTTTTCCCCCGCTCGGTCTGGCTGTCTATCCGCCCTTCGCCGGTGATGACCAGCGCCGCACCTTCCAGGTGTGAATCGATATCCACAGCATCGAGCATGATCTCGATACCGGGTTTGAGACTGGCGTTGAGAAAGGCAAGAAAGGCAGCGCCCAGTCCACCCGCGGCGCCGGCGCCGGGAATGGTGTCGACCTTCTCGCCGATACAGTGGGTAATCGCCTCCCCGTAACGTGCCAGACAGGCATCCATGCGTTTGACCAGCGCGGCATCGGCTCCCTTCTGCGGTCCGAATACGGCGGAAGCGCCCTGTTCGCCGGTGAGCGGGTTATCCACATCACAGGCGACCTGGAAGCTGACACCACGCAGACGCTTATCAAGCCCGGACAGGTCGATCGATGCCAGGCTCTCCAGCCCTTCGGCACCGGGGGCAATATCATCACCGTTTTCATCCCTCAGGCGCACACCCAGTGCCTGCAGCATACCCGCCCCACCATCATTGGTGGCGCTGCCGCCCAGGCCGATGATGATCTCGGTCATGCCAGCATCCAGCGCCTCGAGAATCAACTCGCCGGTGCCGCGCGTGGTTGCCCGCCAGGGGTCACGCTCGCCGCGGGACAGCAGATCCAGCCCCGAGGCCGCCGCACACTCGATGACCGCACGCTTGCCACCGAGTCGCCCCCAGAAGCCGTTAACCGGTTTACCCAGCGGGCCGGAGACCTCTTTGTGCTCCAGGCTGCCACCGGTGGCACTGACCAGCGCCTGCGTCGTGCCTTCACCGCCGTCCGCCAGCGGCAGTTCCACCACCTCGGTATCCGGCAGCGCCAGGCGCCAGCCCTCGGCCAGGGCCGCGGCGACCTCGGCGGCACTGAGACTTTCCTTGAATGAATCCGGTGCGATTACGACTTTCATCGGCGGGCCCTCGCTGGCTGGGGTTAGGGTTTAACCTGTTCCAGTTACCCTACCCCAAGCCATGGGTCGCCACCATAGGAAGCTGCAGACTCAGATTCCCTGTTTGCTGCGACCGGCCCAGAACTGCTGGGCCAGCTCACCGAAGCCGGTAGCAATGCCCAGCATGTGATGACTGGTCTGGGAGCTCTGCTCCACCGCTTCCAGGTTTATCCTCGACATATCGCGGATACTGAACACACTGCGGTTGATCGTTTCCGCCACCTGACTTTGCTGATCCACCGCATCCGCGATCTCCAGGCTCATGGCGGAGATCTGCTGAATCGACTCCAGCAGACGATCCAGCGACTCGGCGGTGTGCCCGCTCTGCTCGACGCAGATATCGGCCTGCGCCTGACCCGCTCGCATCGATTCCACAGCCCTGCGCGAGCCATCCTGCAGGCGCTCGATCATGGCGTGGATCTCATCCGTGGAGCTCTGCGTCCGTGTCGCCAGCGAACGCACCTCGTCAGCGACCACGGCAAAGCCCCGGCCCGCCTCGCCAGCACGCGCGGCTTCGATGGCGGCATTCAGCGCCAGCAGATTGGTCTGTTCGGAGACAGACACGATGACATCCAGAATGCCGGTGATATTGCGGCTGCTCAGCTCCACCTCCTGAATCACTTCGGCGGCGCGGGCGATTTCGGCTTTCATCTGCTGGATGGCGACGACGCAGGCATCCACGTCAGCCTTGCCCTCGGTCACCTCCTGCAGGCCCTGGGCTGCCGCGTCTGAAGTGCCCTGCGCACTGTGCGCCACGCTCTGAATACTCGCCGACATCTCGTTGACGGCGGAGGATACCTGATCGGTTTCCGAGAACTGGCGCCGGACACCGGCCTGGGATTGCTCCACCGCCGCACTCAGCCCGGATACGCCCGCGGTGAGCGCTCCGGAGGAGTCGGAGATACGCCCGATCAGACCCGCGGTTTCCGACTCCAGCATCTTCATCGCCAGCTGCAGCTTGCCGATCTCATCCATACGGCCGGTATAAATACACTGGGCGACGGGATCATTGACCACGCTCTCTGCCCGCTGGGTCAGTGCTCTCAGGGGGCTGAGCGCAAACAGCAGGGCGATCACCGCCACCAGCCCGGCACCGCCCAGCATCAGCAGGGCCTCATCGGACACGCCCAGGTAGCGCCCCACCAGCGCCGCCATCAACAGGGGCAGCACTACACACAGCTGCAACCGCATGCGGTAGGAAAGCCCCCAGCCTCTCAGACTGCAGGGCACCTTGCCCGCATTGAGCCTGGCATAGAGCGTTTCCGCCCGCTTCACCGCCTCTTGATCCGGTTTACGCCTGACCGACTGATACTCGGCGATTTCACCATCGCGCTCGATGGGGGTGACATAGGCATCCACCCAGTAATGGTTACCGTTACTGCACCGGTTTTTGACCACGCCCATCCAGGACTGGCCAGTTTTAACCCGGCTCCAGAGGTCACCAAATGCCGCCTGCGGCATATCCGGATGACGCACCATATTATGGTTGCTGCCCAGAAGTTCCTGTTCCGAAAATCCGCTGATACGGACAAAGTCTTCATTGACGTAGGTAATGCGTCCCTTGAGATCCGTGGTGGAAAGAATATTGGAGGACGCGGGAAACGCCTCTTCTATCTGAGTCACCGGCAAGTTCTGCTTCACGTTGGCTACTCCTGCTACCCTACTGCACAAATTGTCAGGAAGCCGACGTAGTCGACTATCTTCTGTAGCCTTATTGCAACAAAGGAGCCAGCCGCGCAAAGCCCCCGGTGACTTCACCCCTGCGCTGAAAGATACCCCTGAATAACCCGCCACTGCTCGCGTTTTGCCGCAAAATTCATCGCCGCATGGGCCGGACTGGTGGACGGCAGTTGAAGCAGAGCCGGCCCATTCGGGTGCTCTGCAGCCAGTAATGACCCAAAGTGGCGCCGGAACAACCGGTAGGCGGTGCCGCCATTGCAGACCACCAGCTGCAGCTGCGGCAGTTGTGCCAGCAGCCCCGGCAGATCATTGGGCTGCACCGACTCCGCCGCAATACTGCTGTCGAGACTGCCGGGCCGATAGCAGCGCCCGATCACATCCCAGAGTGCGATACCGGCCTCCTTGAGCCTTTCAAGCCGCTCCTCGTAGGGCAGCTGCGGCGAAAACCCGCACAGCTCTCCCAGGATCGGCCAGAACGCGTTGCGCGGATGCGCGTAATATCGCTGCGCCTCCAGCGACGCCACGCCCGGCATGGAGCCCAGAATCAGCACACGGGCATCGGCCCGCCAGCTGGGCGGGAACGACAGAGCATCGGACATGAATTACCTCTTGATTCGCTAAACGCTTTACCTCGCCCCTGACCTGGGTCATGGACCCGTACGGAAACACCGAACGATCCGGTATGATAGCGGACTTGTTTCACCGGACCAGACGGCAGGGGTAGATGGCCACTTACGCGATTGGAGATATTCAGGGTTGCTACGATGAACTGATGCAGCTGCTGGAACAGATTAACTTCAGCGAAGAGGACCGACTCTGGCTCGCCGGCGATCTGGTTAACCGGGGGCCCAAATCCCTCGAGGTGCTCCGCTTCATCAAAAGCCTGGGCTCCCGTGCCCGCACGGTGCTGGGCAATCACGACCTGCACCTGCTGGCGGTGCACTACGGCATGGCCAGCGGCAAGCGCAAGGATACTCTGTCACCGATTCTAGAAGCGCCGGACCGGGATGAACTGCTGCACTGGCTGCGCCATCAGCCACTGCTGGTGGATGACAAGACGCTCGGTTACGTGATGACACACGCCGGCATTCCGCACGTCTGGACGCTGAAACAGGCGAAAGGCTATGCCGCGGAGGTGGAGCAGGTACTACAGGGCACACTGGCGGATGAATACTTTCGCCATATGTATGGCAACCAGCCGGACCGCTGGCGCGATTCGGTTAAAGGCTGGGAGCGTCTGCGCCTGATCACCAATTATCTGACCCGGATGCGCTTTATCAGCGAGCACGGCAAACTGGAGTTCAGCGCCAACGGCGGCCTTGAAACCCAGCCCAAGGGCTACCATCCATGGTATGAGGTAGCCAGAGAAAAAGAGATTAAACGCACCCAACTGTTCGGCCACTGGGCCGCGCTGGGTACCACCGGCAAGCAGGCGGTGATCGCCCTGGATACCGGCTGTGTCTGGGGCAACTGCCTGACGGCACTGCGCCTGGAGGATGGCGAGCAGTTTTCATGCGACTGCCCCGGCCATCACCCCGTTAAACACTAATTCGCATTTTGGAGAGCCACCCATGGATCAATACCGCTGCATTTCACCTATCGAGGCGGCCGACCTGATCGACCAGGGCGCTGCCGTTGTCGATATACGCGACGGGCAGAGCTATTCGGCGCGCCGCATCACCAACGCCTTCAACCTGAACAACGACAACCTGCAGGACTACATCGCCGCAGCTAATATGGACAAGCCGGTCATCGTCTGCTGCTACCACGGTATCAGCAGCCAGTCTGCGGCCGGTTTCCTGTCGCACCAGGGCTTCGACGAGGTTTACAGCCTGGATGGCGGGTTTGAAGCCTGGCACCAGGCGTTCCCGGACCGCTGCGAGAGCTAAGGGTGCAGGTCTACCTGGTGGGAGGCGCCGTTCGCGACCGGTTGCTCGGCCTCAGGGTAAAGGATCGCGACTGGGTCGTCGTCGGCGCCACCCCGGAGCAGATGATCGACGCGGGCTTCAGGCCGGTGGGGAAGGATTTCCCGGTGTTTCTGCATCCGGACAGCGCCGAGGAGTACGCCCTGGCGCGCACCGAACGCAAGTCCGGCAAGGGCTACACCGGCTTTGAGTTTTTCGCCAGCCCCGAGGTCACCCTGGAAGAGGATCTGCGCCGGCGCGACCTGACCATCAACGCCATCGCCGAGGACAGCGAGGGCAGCCTGATAGATCCCTACGGCGGCCGCCAGGATCTGGACGCCCGCCTGCTGCGCCATGTCTCCCCCGCGTTCCGCGAAGATCCACTGCGGGTGCTGCGCACCGCCCGCTTTGCCGCCCGCTTCGCCGACCTGGGGTTTCAGATTGCGGACGAGACCCTGGCGCTGATGCGGAAAATCAGCCAAAGCGACGAGCTTGATCACCTGACACCTGAGCGTGTCTGGCAGGAGTTCGAGCGCGCGCTCGGCACCCGCTCACCAATCGTGTTTATCGAGACACTGAATGCCGCGCATGCCTGCAAAAAGCTGCTGCGGGAGCTCTGCGAACTGGATACGGACACGGCCTGTAGCGCGACCCGGCAACTGACCGATGCAAGCGGCACCCCGGAACAGCAGTTCGCCCTGCTGCTCTCTCTGGCGACCCGGAACAGCGCGCCTGACAGAGCCGAACAGCAGATTCGCGACCTCTGCCTGCGCCTGCGAGCCCCCAACCGCTACCGCGATCTGGCGCTGCAGCTGTGTCACTGGCATGAGAGCCTGAGCCGTTTCGAAAGGCTTGCGGCCGAACAGAAACTGAGGCTGATCAAACAGCTGGATCTGTTGCGCCGTCCGGAGCGTCTGGCGCAGCTGCGCCTATGCGTTCAGGCATTGAACGGGGCTGATGGGCCGGTTGCGCCATCTTTGGATGGATTGCTGGAGCAGATGAGGGCACTGGAACCACGCCAGCTGATGGCGGAAGGTTTTTCAGGCAAAGAGCTTGGACAGGAGTTGGAACGGCGCCAGCTGACGATCTGCGCAGAGGCTTAACCCCCCTGCTGAGCGCTGAAGCCGGTATTGTCCGGCACCGAGATCGCCCGGTCATGCCAGTCGAAGTGGATCGGCCAAAGCTGCTGATCACTGCTGTAGGCCTGCCAGAGGCGGGCGAAGGTCTGTTTCTCAGCGGGGTGCAACGCATCCGGCACCAGCTCCGCCAGCGGCCAGAGTACAAAGGCGTTACGCAGGATCTCCGCTCTTGGCAGTTGCACACCGTCAAAACTGCCGACACGATCGCCATAGATGAGGATATCGATATCCAGCGGCTGCTCCACCGGCTTGCCCCGGCGGATGCGGCCAAAGCTGTCTTCCAGCCTTTTCAGCCAGGATGAGAGCTCTGCCAGCGGCAGGTCGGTCTTAACAGCCACCGCCAGGTTGAAATAGTTCGATGCGGTACAGCCCACCGCTTCGCTTTCGAACACCCGGGAGACGCGGATCTCCCCGAACGCTTCGGACAGCGCATCGAGCGCCGCACTGATATTGGCGTGGCGGTTGAGATTGCTCCCCAACCCCAGATAGACATCGGTCATCAGGCCGCTTCGCCCCGCTCTATCTTTACGCCAACCGTGCGCGCCTCGCCAACGGCGCCGGGCTTGCTCAGTTCAAGACAGAGCCAGGGTACACCGAACTCTTCACGCACCAGGGTGGCGAGCTCCTCGGCCAGGGTTTCGATCAGCAGGCAGCGACTGGCTTCCACATGGGCGATCACCCGCTGGGAAACGCTCTTGTAGTTGAGCGCAGCGTCGATATTGTCACTGGCGGCCGCTTCCGCGATACTCCAGGCCATCTCGAGATCAATAATCAGCGTTTGCGGTGCCTTGCGCTCCCAGTCATAGATACCGATGACCGTTTGCACCTCTAAGCCGCGAATGTAAACTTTATCCATTTCCCAACCTGAAGAGCTCCACCTAAAGAGCTTAACCTGGAGAATTCTGAGGAATGCAGGAACCCCTGACATCGACAGCTGCACTGGTCGTCGGCCTGGGTTACCTTCTCGGCTCCCTGCCCACCGCCGTGCTGGTGTGCCACTCTATGGGCATCGCCGACCCCCGTCAACAAGGCTCACGTAACCCCGGCGCCACCAATGTGCTGCGTATCGGCAACCCCACAGCGGCGGTGCTGACCCTGCTGGGCGACCTGAGCAAAGGCGCCGCCGCTGTGGGCGCCGGCCTACTGGCCGGACTCAGCGGACCGGCACTGGCACTCAGTGCGCTGGCCGCGGTGCTGGGCCATCTTTACCCGATCCAGGGCATGCGCCACGGCGGTAAGGGCGTTGCCACCACGCTGGGCGGCTGCCTGGTACTCAGCCCACCGCTGGCGCTGAGCCAGATCGGCAGCTGGCTGCTGATCTTTGCAACCACGCGGATCTCGTCGTTGGCATCGGTACTGACCGCGCTACTGACACCTTTATATGCCTGGTTTCTGCTGCCCGAGATGCTGGGCACGCTGACGCTGATCTCACTGCTGCTGGTCGGCCGCCACGCGCGCAATATCCGCAACCTGATCAGCCGCCACGAGCCGAAGCTTTGAAAGCTTTAAAAGCAATCGGCGCGAGGTTTTTATGCACTTTGGGTGGGTGCATCCTACTGCAGCACCGAAGAGCAACCCTGGCGTAGGAGCGACGACCCGTCGCGATAGCCCGCCCTAACCCGTACCACTCATATATTAGCCGGCGCAACGGCCTCAAACCCGGGTACCCGCGACACCGTTAACGGCGAATGCGACTTCGCAGCTCAGATAGCCGGCAGCGTATCCATCGGCCAGCGCGGCCGTGCCAGGATCGTCAGGTCGCTGTGCTGCCCCGCCAACAGACGCTGACAACCCGCATAAGCGATCATCGCGCCGTTATCGGTGCAGAACTTGGGCCGGGCATAAAACAGCTTGGCACGCTCTTTCTTCATCACCGCTTCCAGCTTTTCACGCAGGCGGGCGTTGGCGCTGACGCCACCGGCGATAACCAGCTGACGGTAGCCGGTCTGCTTAATCGCACGGCGACACTTGATCGCCAACGTATCCACCACGGCCTCTTCGAACGCTGCCGCGATATCGGCCATGGTCTGGTCGTCGATACAGCCATTTTCATCGCGCTGGGCATTGGTGGTGTTGAGCGTGAAGGTTTTCAGACCGGAAAAGCTGAAATCCAGACCGGGACGGTCGGTCATCGGACGCGGGAAGGTAAAGCGGCTGCGATCGCCCTTCTGCGCCAGCTTCGCCACCAGCGGACCACCGGGGTAATCCAGGCCCAGCATCTTGGCAGCCTTGTCGAACGCCTCGCCAGCGGCATCGTCCAGGGATTCGCCCAGCAGGCTGTAACGGCCGATGCCCTCTACCTGCACCAGCTGGGTATGACCACCGGAGACCAGCAGGGCCACGAACGGAAACTCAGGCGGGGTTTCCTCCAGCATCGGCGCCAGCAGATGTCCTTCCATATGGTGTACCGACACGGCAGGCACACCGAGGGAAAGCGCCAGCGCGCGTCCGGTGGATGCCCCTACCATCAATGCGCCGATCAGCCCTGGTCCTGCGGTGTAGGCGATCGCATCAATATCGGACAGGGTCAGCTTGGCTTCTGCCATCACTTCGCGTATCAGGGGTATCAGTTTGCGCACATGGTCACGGGAGGCCAGCTCCGGCACCACGCCGCCATACTCGGCATGCATAGCCACCTGCGAATACAGCGCATCGCCAAGCAGGCCCTGTTCACTGTCGTACAGCGCTACACCGGTTTCATCACAGGAGGTTTCTATCCCCAGTACTCGCATTCTCTCGCCTTTTTTAAGCCTGTTTATTACCTGCCATTTCATCGTCAAACGCGCCGTAGGAGCGGCGCCCTCGCCGCGATTACCCACCGAACTGCTATCAGGCCGCCTGTTGCAACCAATCGGCACGGGGGCGTGCCTCCTACGAGGCTTTAATGCATTGGCTGAAACACCCCAATTATTTGACGCGCAGAATTATCCCATCTCTTTACAGGGACGACCAGCCTGACTACAATTTGCCGCCTTATTCTCTACGCGCAGCTTTTGGGGCTAAGCTAAGAGAGTAACTTTCAAACCCACAACCAAGCACAAGGTGACTGATAAATGCCTAGCGTTAAAGTTAAAGATAACGAGCCGTTCGACGTAGCTCTGCGTCGTTTCAAGCGTTCCTGCGAAAAAGCCGGCATTCTGGCTGAAGTTCGTCGTCGTGAAGCTTACGAAAAGCCCACTACTCAGCGTAAGCGTGCTGCAGCTGCTGCTGTTAAGCGTCACGCCAAGAAAGTATCTCGCGAAAACGCTCGTCGCGTACGCCTGTACTGATCGACCGTATTAAGTAACAACTACTTGTAATCGATACCCGACACAGGAATCCGGCCCAATGTCTGAACTCAAAGCGCAGATCTCCGCAGCGATGAAGGACGCCATGCGCGCCAAAGATAAAGCGCGACTGGCCACGGTTCGCCTGATCCTGGCTGATATCAAGCGCATCGAGGTTGACGAGCGTATAGAGCTCGACGATGCCCGGGTACTGCAGGTGCTGGACAAAATGGTCAAGCAGCGCCGCGATTCGATTGCCCAGTACCTGGCGGCTGAGCGCCCGGAGCTGGCAGACAAGGAGCAGCAGGAGCTGGAGGTGATTCAAACTTTCCTGCCGCAGCCTCTCAGTGACGAAGAGATCAACGCCATCCTGGATCAGGCGATCGCCGATACAGGTGCAAGCTCAATGGCCGACATGGGCAAAGTAATGGGTGTCATCAAGCCCAAGCTCCAGGGTCGTGCCGACATGGGCCAGGTATCCAAACTGGTAAAAGCGAAGCTCTGACACTAAGCTCTCGCTGCCAACCGACAGCGAGGTTCTATGGCAGGGCGAATTCCACAGCATTTTATTGATGACCTGCTCGCGCGCGTCAACATCGTTGATGTGGTCGACAGCCGCGTCAAGCTCAAACGTGCCGGCAAGAACTACTCCGCCCTCTGCCCGTTCCACAAAGAAAAATCCCCGTCGTTTTCCGTAAGCCCCGACAAGCAGTTCTATTACTGTTTCGGCTGTGGCGCCGGTGGCAATGCGCTCGGCTTTGTCATGGAACACGACCGTCTCAGCTTTCCGGAAGCGGTAGAAGAACTCGCCCGCCTGGCCGGCATGGAAGTGCCGCGCGAGAACGACCGCCCCCAGGACCTGGCGCGCGAGAAGCAGATCAAGAGCCAGTTTTCCGTACTGCAACAGGCCAACAGCTTCTATCAGCAACAGCTGCGCACCAGCGAACAGCGCCAGAAAGCGGTGGATTACCTGAAAAACCGCGGCCTCACCGGACAGATCGCCGTCCGCTTCCAGATCGGCTATGCACCGCCGGGCTGGGAAAACCTGCTCAACCACCTGTCCTCCTCTCTGGAAAATGCACCGACTCAGCTGGAACGCGCCGGCCTGCTTATCCACAATGAGGAGCGCGACAGTTACTACGACCGCTTCCGCGACCGCATCATGTTCCCGATTCGCGATATGCGCGGCCGTACCATCGGCTTTGGCGGCCGGGTACTCGGTGACGACAAGCCCAAGTACCTGAACTCTCCGGAGACCGACACCTTCCACAAGGGGCGCGAACTCTACGGTCTATATGAAGCCCGCCAGCAGACCCGGGACCTTAACCGGTTACTGATCGTCGAGGGCTATATGGACGTGGTGAGCCTGGCGCAGCATGGCATCACCTGGTCTGTGGCCACGCTCGGCACCGCGACCACCGAACATCACCTGGAACGGCTGTTCAAGATCGTCCCCGAAGTGATCTTCTGCTTCGACGGCGACAACGCTGGCCGCAAGGCCGCCAAACGAGCGCTCGACACCACGCTTCCAGTGATCAAGGATGGTCAGCAGGCACGTTTCCTGTTTCTGCCCGAGGGCGAAGACCCGGATACCCTGGTGCGCAAGGAAGGTGAAGCCGCGTTTACCCAGCGGGTCAGCGAAGCGCTGCCGCTCAGCGAATTCTTCTTCAAGGCGCTGGCGGAAGACGCCGATCTGTCGAGCATGGATGGCCGCGCCCGCTTCAGCAACCAGGCGCTACCACTGATCCAGTCGATGCAACCCAGCCTGCTGCAACAGATGATGATGGACCGCATCTGCGAGATCACCGGCCTGTCACTGGAGCAGCTCAACAGCGTAATCGACCTGCACCGCGCCACCGAAGCGCCACCCCCAGCGGAAAGACCCAGCCGCGAAGAGATGCCGCCACCGGCCAGTGAGTGGGATTACGCACCGCCGGAGTATCCGGACTTCCCGGATCAGTACCCGAGCAGCCCGGAAGCCTCAGGCCCAATCCCTGCGCCCGCGACCAGCAGCCGACCAAAATCCGGCAACAAGGCACTGAAGATCAACCTGGTCAGCAGCGCCATCTCCATTCTGCTGCACCAGCCTGACCTTGCGACTTCCCAGCCGGAAGCCAGTGTGCTTAAAGGCTTGCAGGAGCCCAATATCGAGCTGCTGATCGAGCTACTCACCTACCTGCAGCAGAACCCGGGCGCCTCCCTCGGCACACTGGTGGTGGACTGGCAGGAAGACCCGGCACGCCAGGCGCACCTGATGCTGCTGAACGAGATCGCACACCTGGAGCCGGTACTGGGCAATATCGACGCCAGCCAGTTGCTCGGAGAAACCATGCAGCGACTGGTCGGGCGCCACAGCGAGGCCCGCATCGACGAACTGATGAAAAAGCAGCGCCAGTCACCACTGACCGACGAAGAAAAGCAGCAACTGCAATCACTGCTGACCGGACGCCTGCAGGGCCACTGATTCACCCAACCTGCAGCGCTTACGGGCACCCGTGGCACAGATGCGCGCAAACCGGACCCGCACACTGCGAGAAGCACAATTCAGCGTTGCCCGCAGCGCCGGGCAAAACGGAAAATCTGTTCTAAAATCTAACTGTCTTCAGCACAAATTTCCCAGAGCAATGCGTAAACTCAATTGCTTAGTAACTGGCCAAAGAGTCGTTCAAACGCTATAATGTCGCGCTTGATTTTACACTGCCGTCAGTCACATCTTCAGCATCTACTCTTCAAACAGGGGTTCTATGTCGGATAACTCCCAACAGCAGCAATCACGTCTAAAAGAACTGATCGCCCGAGGCAAGGAGCAGGGTTACCTCACTTACGCTGAGGTCAACGACCACTTGCCCCAGGATATCGCCGATCCGGATCAGGTCGAAGACATCATCCGTATGATCAACGACATGGGTATCTCCGTGTCGGAAGAAGCACCGGATGCCGAAGACCTGCTGCTCACCGGCGGCGACTCTGCTGAAGAGGCAGACGACGAAGCCGTTGCCGCTCTGGCTGCGGTCGAGTCCGACGCAGGTCGCACCACCGATCCCGTGCGTATGTACATGCGCGAGATGGGTACCGTCGAACTTCTGACCCGTGAAGGCGAGATCGATATCGCCAAGCGGATCGAGGAGGGTATCCGCGAGGTGATGATCGCCCTCTCCCAGTTCCCCGGCAGTGTCGACACCATTCTTGAAGCCTACAACACCGTGCTTCAGGAAGAGGGACGCCTGAGCGATATCTTCAGCGGTTACATCGATCCGGATTCCGACGCTCCGGAAGAAGAGACCGAGGCGCCGATCGACGACATCGATGACGAAGAGTCTGACGATGATGATGAAGACGAAGATGACGACGATTCCAAGGACGACTCCGACAGCGACGAAAAAGAGCGCGGTCCGGATCCCGAGGAAGCCCGCATCCGCTTCGGCGCCGTGCAGGAAGCGGTAGAGCGTTTCCACGCCGCACGACTCGGCGACGACGCCAAGGAACTCTCCGAAGCACAGGCAGAACTGGGCCGGGTATTCTCCCCGATCAAGCTCTCGCCGCGCTTCTACGACGCCCTGGTTGAGCGTGTACGCGGCTACATTGACCGTATCCGCCAGCAGGAGCGCACCATCATGCGCATCTGCACCCAGCGTGCGCGCATGCCGCGCCGCGATTTCATCCAGAAGTTCCCGGGCAACGAAACCAATCAGGCCTGGGCGGATGAGCTGATCGCCTCCGGTGCCGGCTATGCGCCGTACATCGAAGACAACCTCTCCGACCTCCAGCGCGCCCAGCGTCGCCTGGTCCAGATCGAAGAGGAAGTGGGCATCTCCCTGGCGGAGATCAAAGAGGTCAACCGTCGCATGTCGATCGGTGAAGCCCGTGCCCGCCGCGCCAAGAAAGAGATGGTCGAGGCCAACCTGCGTCTGGTTATCTCTATCGCCAAGAAGTACACCAACCGCGGCCTGCAGTTCCTGGACCTGATCCAGGAAGGCAACATCGGTCTGATGAAAGCGGTGGACAAGTTCGAATACCGTCGCGGCTACAAGTTCTCCACCTACGCGACTTGGTGGATTCGTCAGGCGATCACCCGTTCCATCGCGGACCAGGCACGCACCATCCGTATTCCGGTGCATATGATCGAAACGATCAACAAGCTCAACCGTATCTCCCGCCAGATGCTGCAGGAGATGGGCCGCGAGCCGCTGCCGGAAGAGCTGGCCGAGCGTATGGAGATGCCGGAAGACAAGATCCGCAAGGTGCTGAAGATCGCCAAAGAGCCGATCTCCATGGAAACACCGATCGGTGACGATGAAGACTCCAGCCTCGGTGACTTTATCGAAGACACCACGCTGCACTCACCGGTGGATACTGCTACCGGCGAAGGCCTGCGCGAAGCGACCAAGGACGTACTCTCCGGCCTTACCGCCCGAGAAGCCAAGGTTCTGCGCATGCGCTTCGGCATCGACATGAACACCGATCACACCCTTGAGGAAGTCGGCAAGCAGTTCGACGTTACCCGTGAGCGTATCCGTCAGATCGAAGCCAAGGCCCTGCGCAAACTGCGCCACCCGAGCCGCTCCGATCACCTGCGCAGCTTCCTGGACGAGTAACACGACACAGGGCGTCCTCCAGTAGGAGCGACGCCCTCGTCGCGATCATTCTCGACACCAGCTTCCCTTTCAATTCAACATATTGCGCCGACCACACCACCCCGGTATCATTGGCGCTCGCTTTACGGGCCTATAGCTCAGTTGGTCAGAGCAGTGGACTCATAATCCATTGGTCGCAGGTTCAAGTCCTGCTGGGCCCACCACCTCCTTCCGTTCCCAAAGCAACCCAAATCAATTGGATCAGCGCTTCCGGCATTCCTCATATCCGCGCCGGCCTATTCGCTAAACACTAAAGACTTTTCTTCCGTTTCTACCGCCAATAAAGCTCTTCCCGTGCCGCCTCCGCCGCAACAACCGAGATTGATATTGTCCCTGGAGTGATTCAATGTGCTGAGCGGGCAGAATATGCGATGAGAGCTCATCGGGTTAATACCCTGCCAACACGGACAGACAATCGCGTCACGGCTACCGATCAACCTCAGACTGCTGATTCAGTCCGAAAGTAACGTTATACTGCCGCTCTCTATACAGGCCCGATCTATAAAGGAATATCGATGCAGTCACCCGCCGATAACAGCCCTCCGCAACGCTCCTATGCAGATGATGAGATCGACCTGTTCGAACTGATAGAAAACCTCTGGAAGCAGAAGCTGCTCATTATTCTGGTCACGCTGATCGTTGCGGCTTGCGGTGCGGCCTATGCCCTGCTTGCCACTCCAACTTATCAATCCACGGCCTATCTGCTGCCGCCATCCAGCAAAAACATGGCAGAACTCAACAAGCTAAAGCTGGTTGATGAGTCCGCTGCCGACTACTCCACTCGTTCGGTTTTCGACTATTTTCTGCAGACATTACAGTCCAATACCGCCAGACAGGCGCTGTTTAACCAGCCTGATGTACAGCAGCATTTCCTGGAGAAAACCGATGGCAACGCGGTCGAAGCCTGGAAACTGTTTAACGAGGCTATCAGCGTCAGCCCACCCAAAAAGGATGGCAACACCGCCAGCGTCAGCGTTAAAACCGATGCTGCCCAACCTGCTGCACAATGGGCTAATGAATATGTCCGCATCACGGCAGAGCAATCCCGCGAAAACCTTGCTGCCGACCTGCGTGAAGAGATCCAGTCCCGCGTTAATAAGCTGGAACAGGATATCCAGAGCCGTCGTATGATTTACCAGTCTCAGATCGACACTGAGCTGAACAAACTGACCGAAGCGCTCAGCATCGCCCAATCACTTAAGCTGACCGAGCCTCTGCGCACAGATACTGTGATCGACGAACAGAGCAACATGATGGTTGATGAAATCCGCCGCCTGTATCGTCTGGGCTCTAACGCATTGGAAGCAGAAATCGCAGCTATTAGCGAGCGTCGCAAGAATGAAGCGTTTATCCCTGACCTGACCAACCTTGAGCTGCAGAAAAACCTGCTTGAAGCGCTCAAGGTGGATCCTGAGAGTATTCAGCCTGTACGTGTGGACCTTGAAGCTCTGCCAGATGACAAACCGATCAAACCGAAGAAGCTGTTGATCGTTGCGTTGGCAACGGTCTTAGGCGGGATGATGGGCATTATGATCGCACTGGTACGTATGGCGATCCGGAATCGCTGTAAACCAAAGGCGCCGTGAGCCTGTTGGGAATTCCAGCCACGCAGAACCGCAACAGATATGGGCGTCAATGTATCACGCTTTTGGCGCTCGTGCTCCCAAGGGAAGAATGACCGCTGATTTGGAGCCTGGCTCATTGACTGCTCGCTCTACATGCAACCAATCGACAATCGGCGATGAGGGTACAAAGCCACTGACCGCCTGCTGCAGCAGGGTACGGGCCTCTTCGCCGCTACCCGCTGCCAGTGCCTGTTCCATGGCAAGCAGCAGGTCCGCCAAGTCGTCTGCAGCAAGCTTCTCCTCCCGCGCACGCATGATCTTCGGGTGATCGGTACCGACCACGTCCTCACCAATCAGCAGCTCTTCGTACAGTTTCTCCCCTGGACGCAGCCCGGAAAAAACGATTTCAATATCACCGCCCGGTGTTGCTTCATTGCGGATCTCATGCCCCATCAGTTTGATCATGCGGCGGGCCAGATCGACGATGCGCACAGGGCTGCCCATATCGAGAACAAAAATCTCGCCCCCCTGGGCCATCGTGCCAGCCTGAATCACAAGCGAGGCGGCTTCCGGGATCGTCATGAAGAAGCGGGTAATCTCTGAATGGGTGACGGTAACCGGGCCGCCAGTCTCGATCTGCCGCCGGAACAGCGGCACGACAGACCCAGAAGATCCCAGCACATTACCGAAGCGCACCATGGAAAAGGTGGTTGCCGGATTAGTCGCCGCCAGATCCTGCAGAATCAACTCGGCCATTCGCTTGGTTGCGCCCATTACATTGGTCGGCCGCACAGCCTTGTCAGTGGATATCAGCACAAAGCGTTCGACGCCGGCTTCCAGCGCCTTTTCCGCCAGCACCCGTGTACCCAGCACATTGTTGCGCACACCCTCCAGCACATTGTGCTCTACCAGGGGCACATGCTTATAGGCAGCTGCATGGTAAATAGTGTCCACCTTGAAGTAATCCAGCGTGTTGGCAACGCGGTTAGCATCGGCAACCGAACCCAGCACGGGATAGAGCGGTATATCCAGCTCCTGATCACTGATAAGCGAGCTGAGTTCCTGCTCAATGGAATAGAGTGCGTATTCACTCACTTCATAGAGGATCAGCGCTTTAGGATTGTTCACCAGCGCCTGACGACAGATCTCCGAACCAATAGAGCCACCGGCACCACTGACGAGAACAGTTTTGTTCCTCAGGCTACCCGCAATAAGCTCGGGCTTCGGCGGCACCGAATCACGTCCCAGCAGATCTTCGGGATCCACATCCCTCAGCGCGTCCATCGCCGCACCACCGATAATCTCCATCATCGACGGCACCGTTTTAATTCTAACCGGATATTCTGCCAGCCGCTCCAGTATCCTTCGCCGCTGTTTGATACTGACCGATGGCAGCGCCAACAGCACATGGGAAATCTTAAGCTCATCAATCAACTGCCCCAGTGATTGAGGCGGGTATACCGGCATCCCCCCTACACTCCCCTTCCAAAGGGACTTATCGTCATCCAGAAAACCCACCGCCTCAAACTCGCCGCCGCTGACAAAGGAACTGGCCAACTGAACGCCGGAACTACCTGCCCCGTAGATCAGTACTGGCGATTTGTTGGCATAGTGCCGCTGTAAAGAGTGATAGTAGTTCCTCACCAACAGGCGGCTGCCGCCCACGTATACCAGCGCCACCAACGCAAAGATGATCGGCACTGAACGCGGGAACTGATCAATATGCGAAAGATAGGCCGCCGCCCACATGCCTATTGCCAGCAGCACCACACCCTTGGCGACAGCTCCTATGGCCTGGGCACCCATAAAGTGAACGACGGCGCGGTAGAGACCCAAGCGGATAAAGATGAGTACACCCAGCAGCGGTGTAAAAAGAAACAGCCACCAACCGGCGGCCAGGAAATCGGTCGGCCACCAGTCAGCAAGACGCAATGCATAGGAGGACCACAACGCCAAAGGCAAGGCGACCAGATCCGCAAACACCATGATCAGCTTTTTGGCCGTGCGGTTCAGCGTAAGAACACGGTGATGGGCAGAGTTTGTCGGCAGACCATCTATCACTCTGTTACCTCAGCCATCACCTGTTTGAGAACATTGATCGTTTTGTCAATCTCCACATTCGTCAAGGTCGGATGAACCAGGAACATCAGACTGGTCTCACCCAGTTCATGAGCGACGGGCAGTGGCGAGTTCGGACGGTACCCCGTATCGTCGAATGCCTTTTCCAGATACACCTCAGAGCAGGACCCAGAAAAACAAGGTATGCCCTGGGAGATCATCACGTTCATGATCCGATCTCGAACTTCTCCGATATCGTTATAAGCGGCAAACTTCTGCGCATCCAGAAAGAGATAACATTTATACGCAGCATGCTCGATAGTAGCTGGAATATCCGGCACCCTGAGTCCTGGTAACAGCCTGGCTGCTCCCCAGATCTTCTCCGCATTGGTCAAACGCCTAGTGTGCCATTCGGGCATCCGCCTTAGCTGGATCCTACCGATAGCAGCCTGCATCTCAGTCATGCGCCAGTTAGTACCGAAAGACTCATGCAACCAGCGAAAACCAGGCGGATGCTGACGTTCATAGACAGCAGACCAGCTTTTACCGTGATCCTTGTATCCCCACATCGTCTGCCACAGCTGCTTATCATTGGTGGTGACCATGCCGCCCTCTCCGCCGGTAGACATAATCTTGTCCTGACAGAATGACCAGCAGCCTATGTGACCGATTGAACCAACGCTTCGCCCCTTGTAGAGGGCACCGTGCGCCTGGGCACAATCCTCGATCACATACAGGCCATGCTCCCGCGCCAACTCCATGATCGGATCCATATCACAGGGCCAACCTGCTAGATGCACGCAAACAATGGCACGTGTCCGCGTTGTCAAAACCTGAGCGATAGTCTCGGCTGTAATATTCTGGCTATCCCTGTCCACATCCGCGAATACCGGCACTGCACCAGCGTTCACCACACTGGACACAGAGGCGATGAATGTACGGGAGGTAACAATTACCTCATCTACCCTATCACCCTGGCCGATACCGAGCACCTTGAGGGCCAGATCCAATGCCACCGTGCCGTTTGCAACGGTCACCGCGTACTCCGAACCGAAATAATCGGCGAACTCACGCTCGAACTGCCTCCCCTCTTCACCTGTCCAGTAATTAACCCGGTTACTCAGCAGCACATCCCTGACGGCATCGCCCTCTTCTTCAGAAAAGCTGGGCCAAGGTGAAAAAGGACCGTTCAACATTTAGTGCACTACCGTTTTCAAAATATAGTGAAGGTCACGACGCAGCGACCAGTGACGGATATAGTCCAGATTGATCCTAACCTTATCGGGCCAGATCACCTCCCGATTGTAGGCCTCTGGATCTTTTTGCGCGGCCAGCAATGCTTCTTCATCACGGTATTTCAATGTCGCGGGCCCCGTTATGCCAGGCCGAACAGACAACATCGCCCGCTCTTCCCCTTGCAGCCTGTCAGCAAAACCTGGCACATCAGGCCTTGGTCCTACAAAACTCATCTGACCAAGTAACACGTTCCACAGCTGGGGCAGTTCATCAATCTTGGTACGGCGGTAGAAAGCACCCAAGGGCGTAATGCGGGGATCCCCTTTGGTTGTCACCGTTGTATCGATAGATGCTACCGGACGCATGGTCTTGATCTTCACCACACTAAAAACCTTGCCGTTACGCCCAACTCTTTTCTGGATGAAAAAGCCGTTGGAGCGTGTATCAACGCTTGCAGCGATCCAGGCTAGAAGAATCAGCCACCAGAGAAAAATCAACCCCGCAGCTGAAACAAGCAGATCAAATAGCCGTTTGCGGATAGCCTGACAGCGGCTCAAGCCATTCGAGTACGAATCAAAGGTAGTCATAACGCTTTAACGTATCCCCTACCAGCGCTTCGAGATGAGCGACCTCCTGCTGCCCAAGAGCTTTGCGGCCCTTGCCCAGGCTGCGTGACGAGACGCCTCCGACCGCCTTGGCTATCTTGCCGTCATCAACCTCTTGCCCCATAAACCTGAGAAGAGCGGCCAACTCTCGCGCTGGCTCACGCACAAAGTCTTCATACCGAACACGGATCACCTTATCTGCAGGCATGGCTGCGAACGCTTGCTCCGCATTATCCACACAACGCTGCCACTGCAAGGCACACACCTCATTCAAGGTATGGTTTTGCAGGATATCCTGCATACCATCCAATGCTGGCCCCCAGAAGGCGAGGCGCTTCTCCCGCGATATCAAGCGGTAAACCCGTGCCCATAAATAGCGGAACGCGTAATAAGGCAGGTCTGTCTTCGGCACGAACCGCACCTTTTTCAATATGTAGGGGATATCCAGCTCTGCCGTCCAACGCTCTCTTGCCGAGCCCATCGCATCAATCCCATCGCGATAGATGAAGATGTACTTGGCATTCGGTAGTACTGCATCGACAAAGGGCACTCTCAGGGAGTTGGCACAGGTCTTTTCGACAACAACATCAGCATCGTATTTTTTGGCAATATCAGTGAAGCGCTGTTGTATGTAGCTCTTAATCGATGGTGAGGCGTTGCCAGCGGGTATCTCATCGGAAGGATACCGAACATTTCCATGGCGCCATATATAGTTAATTTCATCACAGGGCCAGGTGGATATGCCCTCAAAAGAGGTTAAAACATCGCGTAGCATGTTGGTGCCCGAGCGCGGGGCTCCAACAATAATAACATCCTTATGACTCACTCAAACGTCCAAATTTATTTCAAAAGAGAAGACCATTCAGCCAAGACAACATCGGTGGAAAATGCACTTTCAGAAAACCCTTTGGCGCATTTTTTCATAGCATCAGTCCGCTCAGGCTGGTTTGCCAAAGATGAAATCGCATTAGCAAGCTCTTTAACATCGCCATTCTTGACGGCCAAACCTGCACCGCTCTCTGTAATATCCCGAGCAAGACAGCTATCCACTTCAGCCGCGACTAAAACCGGGCAACCTTGTTCCAGGTAAGTCATGGTTTTACTCGGATAAGCGTATCGATAAAGCTCAGACACCAGACTTACAAAGCCTAAGTCAGCTTTTGCCATTGCGGCCTTAGCAACTTCTACAGGCTGATGCCCCCAAAAAGTTACCCTGGCGCCAACGTGGTTCGCTTTGTCAGACAAACGATTCTTTTCGCTACCGTCTCCCATCATCACCAAGCGAATATCTGCTCGATCACGCAAGAGAGCTATAGCATCGACCAACGTGTCCAGTCCCTGAAAGCGCCCAATATTACCGGCAAAGAGCAAAATAAAGGGCTCACTGGGCCAAGAGAAAGGTAAAGCCGCCTGCCTTAAACTTTCCGAAGGTAAGCTGAAGTTATTAATCACAGCAGTTTCAGGTGGATTTTCAGGCGCTCTGCCAGCCAAGCTTTCAGCCATATCATCAGACAAAACCACAACAGGCTGCGCCTGAGCACAAGTCCATTTGTCCATCCGAGACAAAAGAGAGAAAACTCTCGGATTACGAAATTCACCCGAGATACGGCCAATTTCTGGATGTATATCCATGCAATGGTAAATAAATCGAGCGCCTGTCAGCTTTGCTATGACAGCAGAAAACCAGCCCCCCAGAACGGGAGGCGAAGTGGACACCATAATCACGTCATAACGCTCTTTTACCAGCGCCTGCCAAAATATCCCGGCACCCAGGCGCAAGGCATTAAAGATTCGAACCAAAGGTTTTCCGGCTTCAGTGGGCAGGTTCAAACGAATCACCTGCGTACGGTCAACAACCTGCCTTCGTGGTTGCTTCTCGTTCTTAACGCCAGACTTGTATGAAGGTTGAGAAGAGAGAACGTGAACTTCATGGCCATCATTCACCCACTGCCGCACAATCGTTCGCAACATTGAGGCATAGGGTGGCGTGTCGGGCCAGTAAAAGCGGTGTATGGCAAGAACCTTCAAAGAACGCCCCTCAATAATGCTTCCATACGGTTTGCATCACATAATCCCGATAACTATGAATAATGCGTACCACCTTCTCTGCAACATTCGGCATGCTGTAATCTTCCACCAGCCGCATGGAGCGATCGGTACCCCGGCACTGGTTTTCCAGTATGACCAGTCCCTGAAGTACGCGCTCAGTGTTCAGGCCCACCATCATGGCGGCAGTTTCTTCCATACCCTCAGGGCGCTCATGAGCTTCACGGATGTTCAGGGCGGGGAAATTAAGGATGGAAGCTTCCTCGCTAATAGTCCCGCTGTCGGACAACACCGCTTTGGCGCTCAACTGCAGCTTGTTGTAATCCTTGAAGCCCAGCGGTTTCAGCAGGCGCACGTTTTCATGGAAAGTCACACCCGACGAGTCCACGCGCTTTTGTGTGCGTGGATGGGTAGAGACTATCACGGGATAGCCGTATTGCTCAGAAATGGCATTCAGAGTGTCTACCAGGGCCAGGAAGTTTTTCTCGGAATCGACATTTTCTTCCCGGTGGGCGCTCACCACAAAGAACTCTCCTTCTTGCAGCCTCAGGCGGCGCAACACATCGGAGCCATCGATACCTTCGCGGAAGTGATTCAGCACTTCGTACATGGGACTGCCAGTTTTTACGACACGGTCCGGCAACAGACCTTCGCGCAACAGGTAGTCCCTGGCAATGGTGCTGTATGTCAGGTTGATGTCGGCGGTGTGATCGACAATGCGCCGGTTAATTTCTTCCGGAACGCGCATGTCGAAGCAACGGTTGCCAGCTTCCATGTGAAAGGTAGGAATTTTTCGGCGTTTGGCCGGAATAACCGCCATGCAGCTGTTGGTATCACCCAGCACTAGAAGCGCTTCAGGCTGACTTTCTGCCAACACCTTGTCCACGGCGACAATTACGTTGCCAATAGTCTCAGCACCGCTGGCACCGGCGGCTTCCAAAAAGTAATCCGGTTTACGGATGTCCAAATCCTGGAAGAAGATTTCATTCAGCTCGTAATCATAGTTCTGGCCCGTGTGGACCAAAATGTGTTCGCAATACTCATCCAGTTTGGCCATTACCCGGGACAAACGAATAATTTCCGGCCGAGTGCCGACCACGGTCATAACTTTGAGTTTCTTCATGGAGATCTCGGATTTGTTCAGTCTTTGGTACCCACCGGGAACGCGAAGGTGTCGGGATTTTCCCGGTCAAAAATCTCATTGGCCCAGAGCATACATACCAATTCGGTGTCGCCCACATTGGTAACATCGTGCGTCCAGCCGGGCACAGTTTCTACAATCTCCGGGGATTCACCAGAAGTAAACAGCTCGTAGAATTCGCCAGTGAGCATATGACGGAACCGGAAACAGGCTTCGCCCTTGATAACCAAAAACTTCTCGGTTTTTGAATGGTGATAATGCCTGCCACGGGTAACGCCTGGAAGTGCTGTAAAGAACGAGAACTGCCCCGCATCCGCTGTTTTCAGCATTTCCACAAACACGCCGCGGTCGTCGCTATGCTGGGGTACCCTGTAGGTGAAGCTCTCCGGCGGCAGATAGCTTACGTAGGTGGAATACAGCGCGCGCACCAGGCCCTTTCCCACAGGCTCGGTAACCAAGTTATCCCGTGTGGCCTTGAACCGGTTCAGCTGCTCTGCCAGTTCGCTCACGGTTATATGATACGTTGGCCCCACTTCAACAAACGGACCTTTTTGATCACCGGACTCCATCAACGAGAGGAAACTGGCAATCACATCATCGACATACACCAGGTTAATCACCGCGTCCGGGTCATTAATCTGTACTGGCAAATCTCGTGCGATGTTATGGCAAAAAGTCGCAACGGCCGAGTTGTAATTTGGCCGAGCCCATTTACCGAACACATGGGGTAGGCGGTAGATGTATACCGGATTTCCGGTCTTTTCATTAAGCGCTAGCAGTGAATCTTCTGCACCCCGTTTGCTGTTGCCGTAATCGTTATCCCGATCTACCTGAATGGAAGAACTGTAGATAATCGGAATATTGCGGCCAACTTGCTCCACTGCATCGCTAAGTGCCTGGGTGAAGTCAGCGTTACCGGTCTGGAATTCCGCCGGATCTTCGGGGCGATTAATGCCTGCCAGATGAACCACCCAATCAATACCCTCCAGCAGTTTCGGCAAATCATGCTCGCTGTGTTCACGGGTAAACGCCACAACTTCAAAATCGCCTTTCTCACGTAAGTGCATTAACAGGTTCTTGCCGATAAACCCTTTGGCTCCGGTGACCATTACACGCATATTAATCCTCCGGGCTAACGTATTCGCCCTGCTCCAAGGCGCGAATAAACTCCAGTTTCCGCAACAGCGCCAGCATGCCCGCGACATCAAGCCGTTCTGTGTTGTGAGAATTGTAATCTTCGGTTTGGGAAATCTTCTCCTCGCCCTGCTCCACATACTTTTCGTAATTCAGGTCCCGCAAGTCTGGAGGAATACGGAAGTAATCACCCATATCTTCTGCACTGGCCATTTCCTCACGGCTAAGCAACACTTCATATAACTTCTCGCCATGACGAGTACCGATTTCCTGAACGGGATGTTCCTGCTTGCCTGTTAGCTCGGTAAGCGCATGGGCCAAGGTTTTAATGGTAGCGGCGGGGGCTTTTTGTACGAACAGGTCACCATTATTACCGTGTTCGAACGCGTAAAGTACCAGATCCACCGCATCCGCCAAGGTCATCATGAACCGGGTCATGTTCGGGTCGGTAATGGTGATTGGCTTACCGGCACGAATCTGGTCAACGAACAACGGGATAACTGAACCACGGGAAGCCATCACGTTGCCATAGCGAGTGCCACATATAACCGTCTTAGCCGGATCAAGATTGCGGGACTTAGCGACCATCACCTTTTCCATCATGGCCTTCGAGATACCCATGGCATTGATAGGGTACACAGCTTTGTCTGTGCTTAAGCAGACGACACGCCTAACTTCATTCTGAATGGCGGCTTCAAGGACGTTTTCAGTACCAATTACGTTGGTTTTAACCGCCTGCATCGGGTGAAATTCGCAGGACGGCACTTGTTTCAACGCCGCCGCGTGAAAAATGTAATCAACTCCTCGGGTTGCATTCAATAGACTGGTATAATCACGCACATCACCAATGTAGAACTTCAGCTTGGGGTTTGCGTAGCGTTTACGCAAGTCGTCCTGCTTCTTTTCATCCCGGCTGAAGATTCGGATTTCTGCAATATCGGTATTCAGGAAACGGTTGAGAACTGCATTGCCGAAGGATCCGGTACCGCCGGTGATCAGAAGAGTTTTTTCGGTAAATTTCATGCGACTCCCAAGCTTTTTTTCAAAAGTTCTTCAAAGACTTTACTTTGATATTCAAGTGAATATGAGTTCTTTATGATTGATCTACAGCTTTCAGCACTAATAGATCCAGACAATATATTACTTTTACACCTTAATATCGCTGCTTCCAAAGAAGATACATTATTTTCATCGAACAGTTCACCGGTATAACCAGGGCAAATAGCCTCGTGTTCGGGCATCTGATTTTCAGCATTACTGTGAGTGATCACCGGAGTACCATAAATGAGAGAATGTATAGCTGTAAGACCAACATTTCCGGGAGACACTGTAATATCAGATGCTATAATAAGCTCCGCCAAAGTGACTTCCTCATAGATGGCACCATAGAAGGTCACGATATCTGATATCCCTAAACGCCCAACCAGCTGAGTCAGATAATCCCATTCATCTCCATCACCTACTATCTTTAGCTGAACATCAAAACAACTAGCTAGATTAGCGACGGCCTTAAGCAAAAGATCCAGCCTTTTAACTGCGGTCAGCCTACCAACGAAAATCAGCTTAATCTCAGATTCACATGTCGCTTCAAAACGAGACAGATAATTGTTATACACAGAATCTTGCTCTGAAAACTCAAGTGCATTATTAATTACAAAAAGCCTATCTTCCGAAACCCCAGCTTGGACTAATAATGACTTTGATCGATTACCATAAAGAAGCAAAGCATCGGCCAGCGAATAGAAAAGACACCTCACTCGTTTTTTCATCCATGATTCGTTGCCATATAGACCATGAGTCCAAAATACTAGCTTCTTTCCCATCAGCCTAGTCATACATGCTGCTAACCAGTTACCAGGGCAGAAGGCATCCCCCCAAAACACAACCACCTTAGAGTCATCAAAAGCTGCTGCAATCGAACCTGTTGACAATAAGAGCCTACCTTTTACCCTAAGGTCTTTAGAGCTTTTATAATGAAAACTAAACTGAACCGCTTCATCAAGAGAAGGTTTATTAATTTTTGACGAATCCTCTGAAAGGTCCGCATAAACACGAATCTTTAAGCCAAAAGAATTTTTAGACAGATTTTCAAAAACAGGAATTCTATAATGAGCCAGCCTATCAGGCACAATGGAAATAACGTCAGGCATAATTTAACGAAGATGAGCAAATATCACTAAAAGAATCTCCTAAAACTTTAAAACAAACAAATAATAAAACCTTCTTTGCTTTCCTTTAATGCGATAATCAATAGAGAATCCGCCTTACAGTTACTATTAACTATAACCACTCTATTTCAATATTCTCGAACTTTTATAAAACCTAAGCAAGAAAAATAATGCCCCATGATGAGATTGTTATAACCACCGCCGGTACGGACTTAACAATAACATCAAAATTGAAACTAGCATATTATATACGCTCCCAGTCAACTTAAAAATCGATTATAACCCAAAAAACTTTGAAAAAGGCTTCTTAGCCGGGTAAACAGAATATTTATCAGTTTCAATGTAAAAAACAATATCCGACAATAAAACCGAAAAGCTTTACACAATATTGACAAAAAGTATTAACTTACCGTCATCCGAAGGACTAAATCGCTGTTATGAAGTAGAAAACTATAAGTTATTTCCTCTTCTAACCTAAGATATCGCGAATTGCCGATCGAAGGCCATTAGCATATCTATAATGCCCGCACAATATTAAAGCTCCTACGGCTAAAAATCTCGTCAGGAGTGGTTTATCAATGATTTCAAGGCGCTTCTTTGTTGAAACCACGCGTTGACGATATATCCTTTCAAGCGTTTCAAGCCTTTCAATATGACGTTCAGGAGCAATACGCAAGGAATTATTAATCGCGTTACAAAATAATTTTAACTGTGTTAACTGAGACCGTAGATCTTTCTGGCTATTCGATTTTAATGCATTTCTTGATAAATGAATAAGAGCTTCTAGTCGATTAACTTTAGTTATTTTATTTACAATAAACTGCGATTCATTTGTTTCATGACGACGGTAATATTGCAAAATTTTTTCATCGACTATTTTTGCATTCAAACCATCAGCAAACCAAACTAACCATTTATCATGCGCTTCAACTCCTTCTGGGATTGGTGTACTAAGATCTAAAAGCTCTCTTCGCACCACACAACAACAGCCCATTACAAAGCTACGCATGTCGAAGCCCGCAGAACGTATCTGCCCTATCTTAGTCAGTCCATTATGGTTTAAAGTTTTATCAGTCAATAAAGCATTATTCATCATCAACAAGGCATCAGGATTATTCTCAGCAACGTTAAGCATGTACTCGATTTTATCTGGAAACCAAACATCATCCTGATCGCTGAGGAACACGAGGTCTCCTGTCGTTTTCGTTAAGGCAGCATTAAAATTACCGCAATAACCCAGCCTGCGACTGTTTCTGAATAGTAAAACATCGAACGGAGCTGCTTCCGAAAACTTTTTAACTATTTCCTCTGTTTGGTCTGAAGAGCAGTCGTCTGTTATGACTAACTCATCCGGTAGTACCGTCTGATCAAGAAAGCTTTCAAGTTGGTTTTCTATATAATTTTGGCCATTATAGACCGCCATAGCTATAGATATTTTCATAACCTACTCAATAACGCACTATAATTTTGAAAACCAATAAATCAAAGTGGAACTTTTGATATTATAAAAACTAAAAACTAGATAAAATTGACAAACCCTTTTTCTTTAATAAAACTCAGTACATTGATATCCACCTCCGGATTACAGTGTTTCTCATATATGTAATTGCTATCATATTCATATTTATTATTATCTAAATAATTCATTGCTTCCCAAGCGTCTTTTTCGTCAAGAGAGAATCCAAACGCATTCAATTCTCTACATCTCCCGAACAAGCCTAAGATAATCAATAAAATAGTCCCCGACTTAGGCGGTTTTTCTAATTTAGGAAAAGACTCTCCCTTAGACATAAAAATTCTAAAAATAGCATAAGAGTACATTGGCGTTTGTCTTGGATAATATAAAAATTCATTATTCACTCCAAGAAAAAATTTCTTATTTTTAATAGTAGTAATAATCCTCGCAGCTTCACCATGTAGTCGAGGAATACATTCTTGATGTTTGTCTACCATCGTAGCACCAATAAATCGAAAACTTGTTTTAGCCCCATAAAAGCGGTGCTGATTACAATCAGGACTAAATAAGTTAACCCTAATTACATAATCATGGGAATCGATAAAGTTACCATTTTCTCTTAACGTAATATTTGGAGAACCACCTACAACAGCAACTCTTTTACCTCTAAAAACAAGAATTAACTTTAACAAAAAATAGAAATAAATAATAAAAAAATATATTTTCTTTAGATGAATAAATAACATCAGCAATGCTTTCTACAAACCGCAAACAATGTATCTGTTCGGTCTAATCTGGCCAAAGATGCTTCATACTCTTTCTCTAGCTCGATACTTGAAAGAATCTGCCACTTCTTATGTCCGCCAGGAGAATCCATAGAAAGCCAATAGAGATGATTTGACAGGGGATACCTCTGCATTCCAGAAATTTCTATATCTTCAAACCCTGATACTTTCAAAGTTTTAAACAAACTTTGGCGCGTGTGCAGAACAAGATGTTCGCTCCAAAAGGTAAACTTTTTAAACGCATCACAATCGTACAATGAAAAAAGTGCGTCACGAGCATGAGGTACTTCGATCAGCAAAACACCACCAGGTTTTAATTTATCAAGAACTAAAGATAGAGCTTGAAGCGGTTTTTCAATATGCTCTAGGACATGAAACATTGTTACTACATCAAGCGATTTTTCTTCTAACTCTTCTAATGAATTAACAATATTGTGACCTTTATTAGATACAATCCTAGCTCGTTCTATATTGGGCTCTAGTCCGATAGCTAGATCAGCTTCATCACTAAGTTCATCTAGCATTCCTCCTAAGCCGCAACCAAAATCTAGCCAGCATTTATTTCTAATGTAATCAGAAAATTCCTTTGCTCGCCGTATGTTATCATCTAATTTTGGCGTTTTAATTTCAGAGTTATAAACGGAAAAAAACTCTTTTTCCTTACGAGATTCATAATAGAATTCTGAGATGTGATCCGAACTAGAAAGTACAATAACTTCAGTTAGACTATCTTGAAGAACCCTAACATCATCTCGATCCCTAACTCTTGGATAATACTCTACTAAATGATCTTTACAGAGGGCTCCAATACTCTCTAGCTCTGCGATAAGTCGTGACATTACTTACCTCTTAGAATTTTTTAAGATCTTATCGTTTAACTACAAGGATAATTCGTTTTCGACTCGATAAAAGTCATATTTTCTAAAGTTTTTTCCCATATTGCTTGTTGCACAATAGCGATATTATCTAATACAGTAGCACGATAGTTTTCAAAAATTGATAACATATCAATTAGCTTTTCAACCATTTTCTCGCTATTCACTTCAATTCCCCAGTTCGATTGGCCAATATCCTCCAGTAGGAATCTCACCTTATCATGGCTGATGATTGACATAATCGGACGCCTTAATCCAAGAGGAATCAATTGAGCATGCCCCCTCATACCAAAGACGAAATCAACCTGAGCGTAGAACTCCATGATTTGATTCGGACTCGCATCAGTCAAATCAGCCACATCATATTGCACACCCGCTGCGTCTAAATACGGCTCAATATCACGATCCATGGTTTTATGGGCGGCTAGCACAATATGCCAGCCGCGTTGCTCTGCAACGCTCACTGCCTTGGCAATCTCAGATAGTGTCTTGTCCGGATCATCGCCAAAACGTAATGCAGCTCTATCAAAGGCAGCATTAAAAGCCAATACCTTTTCCTTTTTCGCATCATGGGCTTCGGCTAAAGCCCTGTACTCTGGATATAGCTGCCAAATGACTGTTGTAGGGCAAAACTGGTGTTTAAGTTTTAGATGTGCTGGACCATCTAAATATTTTTCTAAAGCTTTTATAGATCCATGATTACGCAAACCAAGAAATGTGGATTTTTCTGCCAAGGTCTGTATGTGTTCTGTGAAAATAGGGTCAAAATCTTCCTGCCCTCTGAAGCGGTTATAGCCGATAGCAAAAACATAAATAGGGATATTTATCGCTTTTAGCGCACCCACCGAACAGTTCCACTGCCAACCACTATTCGATACGTCACTGCCCGCTTGATCCCTTAGCAGAAGTCCTCCACCTCCAATTACGATGCCGTCGAACTCTTGATTGATCGAATCGATATCATCCAAGGACAATTCTTCCCAAGCCTGTCTAAGGGTCCATTCAAACGGCCCTATTACAGTGTCAAACGCTTTACGTACTACCGGGAAAAGCAAAGTATCGCCTGCGTTCCGATTCGCTGAGTTATGTACGCCAATGTGGAGCAGCTTTTTCTTTCCTCTGCCTGCATTGATGCACATTGGCAACTTGGTCACAGGACCATAAGTTTTTATATTTCTAATGGGCATCGACTTTGCTCTTAATAGCGTTCCAAGGTTCAAGAACACCGCATAAGCGGCGAGCCAACTCAAGATCCTTTTGCTCATTGATATCAATTGAGCTGATGTAGTCCATGACAAAACCGACCGAATCTTCCATATGGAAAGTTCCGGCCTTACGGAGTTGTGCCGGCCGCGCCATAAAGATAGCCCCATTAACGCTAAAAAGTTTACTCTGTCCCTGACGCTGTGCGTTCCTATCTTCGCCTGGAGCGACCATGGATAGCTGATGACCATCTAAATAGCGCAAGTTAGTCAAATATTTGCCCAAATCAACCACGCTAATAACGGATGATGCCTGCTCATTGCGGAAAAGTTCAACAGCTCCATTGATATCACTGGCACGTCTAAGGGGGCTCGTTGGAAGCAGCATCATTACGGCCTCCGGTACAAGGCTTTCCTCTCTGAGGAACCAGTCTAATGCATGAAACACGACATGAACCGCATGCACCTCGTCTGCAGCCAAGTTAGCAGGTCTTAAAAAAGGCACTTCCGCACCAGCAGCCCTTGCAACCGAAGCAATAGTTTCACAATCTGTTGAAACGATCACTCTATCTACACAACCTGAGGCTATTGCTGCTTCTATTGTCCATACGATTAGGGGCTTACCACCCAACTCTGTAAGATTTTTGCCAGAGATTCCCTTAGATCCAGAGCGTGCTGGTATGACCGCTACAATACTATTATCGCCTTGCCGCCTCATTAATGACTCTCCGAGAAGCTACTTTCCAATCGATCTAATGCTACCCAAAAACCTTCACCTGTATTTTTATGCCCTTGCCATATTTCGGGTATGAATGAAACATTCGGAGACCACTGCTGTAAATCTTCTCCCAGTGCCTTAAAGTCGATATCACCTTCACCAATCTGAAGCCCTTCATCATCATACCCGCAAGCATCAACAATATGTAAATGGGCTGAATAGGGGCCAATTTTACGAATAAAATCGCGCATAGACCAACCAAAATAATTACACGCAAGTTTGGAATGAGACGTATCTAAACATACACGCATATCATATTTTACACAGAAATCTACTATCTCATCAGGATCCATAAACAAGTTATGATAACGCTGGCCGCCAAAATGCCAAGGAAAAGGTGGCATAGTCTGAGGAATTATTTCCACTCCGTCCGAGTCAACCTCTGCCAAAGCCAGACCTATCCGCTCATAGAGTTTTTCGCGATCCTCCTTCGGCATAAATCGATCAGAAGAAAACCCGCCCGCATTGATAATTATCAAGGGTTTTTCTGTATTTAAAAAATACTTCTTAAGTTCACGAGTTCGATTTACTACCCGCTGCAGTTCGAGTATAGATCGATCTCTGTAGTTGGCGTCAGAAGATGATAGGTCCATCAAATGGTCACCGGAAAATAGTTCTGGGCTGTGAACAACTAATCCTATGTTCTCCGGCTCGGAGAAGTAGTCACTCGGCTGAAGGTCAAGATCACGATAGCTGAAATGAATCTCTACAAAATCGGGTGAAGCACCGTCCGTCAGTGCCTGTATGTCATGGTAGCGTACTGGAATCCCCCAAGGCCGATTAAACCGGTATGGCCGTGGAGATACACAGTTACCCAGTATATCGCTCTCATAGAAGAGATCACCTTTCTGCATATCTCTATAAGCTTTTGTTCCTATCAGCTCCTTCGCTCTTGAAGGTTGGAGTCCACGTCCAGGACTACGAACCGTTAACATCTCTTCAGTTATCACTGTTCCTTTAAGGATTGTACATGACGCTATGAGCGATTTTGCCAAGACTTCTCTATTGAGCCTTTCTCCTTGGGTAAGCTGACGCTCTTTACTGGACCCTATAGCCTGCTCCACATTCCTGATTGCCTTAACCATTGCAGTGAGCTCCCCTGGCAGTAAACTAACTCTATGGTCATTACCTTCCATAGAGCGATCCAGAGTGAAATGCTTTTCTATTACTTTGGCACCACGTGCTATTGCGGCTATGCAGACCTCGTACCCCCTCTCATGTCCCGAGTAGCCTACTGGTACGTGAGCAATCTCTTTCAATCTATCCATGTAAGCTAAATTGATATCCTGCATTGGCGCCGGGTAGGTAGAATTGCATTGCAGTAATACGAAAGAGGCCCCTTCTTCGCGCAATACTTCGACCGACTCGCGGATCTCTTTCTCTGTAGACATTCCTGTTGAAACCAACATCGGCAAATGGGCACGAGCAGCTGCGCGTAGAAGTTCATGATTAGTAAGATCTGCTGATGCTATTTTTAGACCTTCTACGCCATATTCGACTAGCTTTTTAAGGCTAGCAACATCCCAAGGAGTACATAGCGCGGTAAGTCCTTTACTCCGTGCGTAATTTAGCGCCTCATACATTTCGCCAACGGAAAGCTGAAAGCGCTGAAGTAGATCTAGAGTATATTCTGCGCCTAAGTCTTCACTAACGGCATTGCCACCTTCGGTATAAAGGCTTTTCATATCACGAAGCTGAAATTTCACACAATCAACACCCGCTTCATCCGCTTGATCTATCAATAGTTTTGCGATTTTCAAACTACCATTATGGTTATTTCCAATCTCAGCTATAATAAATGCTGGTTTATCATCGCGGATTATATGGTGCCCTATACGAACCCCGGATTCTCCATTCCATGCAATCGATACCAAGCGGCCACTACTATCAACAAGAGGTATAGATAATATTTTAGAGCTGAACAAATTCTCGATGTCTTTATTAGGCAACGATTCTTCAACACAAACATATTCTTTGTTAGCTATTTCCGAAACTTTATTTTCCAAGTTTATATTTGATACAGTAACAACCCAACGCCTGAAATCGCCATCCGTTACGACACCTTCAAGAAACCCCGATTCTGATAGGCAATATACCATTCTCTTTGAATTTTTATTTATTTTTTCAAGAGCATATTGTATTGAGTCTTCGACATATACTATATATGGGTTTAAATTCCTATCAATTATCATATTAAATCTCTTAGAAAAAATTAAAATTACGCTTATATATTATTTTATAAAACTCGTAATTTGATAACAAAAAATTGTTTCCCATAAAAACCAATCAATAATATTCTTCTATTTTTTAAAATCGAATTTCTTACAAATAGTTCGTTATAATTAGCTTGATCGATTACTTATCCCTGATCCAGCAGAGAAATAGGATCACACTTGCGAACTGTTGCGAGTCGGTGTACGACCATTACTATGGTCTTTTCCAGATAAATCGTTGAACGCATCCATTACTAGTTTTTCTGTAATGCTATCTAACGCACTGGTTGCTTCATCAAGAATTAAAACCCCAACATCCTGATATAGCCCGCTCGCTATCCCTATACGCTGTCTTTGCCCACCTGATAGTTGCGCATCACACTCTCGTATCTAATCCTTGGGGTAGTTCTAACAAAAATTCATCAAGCTGAGCAAGCTTAGCTGCACTATTTACATTTTCCTCGTCAGCGTCTTCTATAGGTAATCAGAAAGCGATATTTTCACAAATGGAGCTATAGGCAGTTGTAGGCCGTTAGGGCCGGAACTCTATTTCCTTAGTATTTCCTTATCTTCAAAAACAAGCCCGCCGTCAACAGAGTATATAAGGTCACACTTTTCAACTGTCGTTAGCCTATGCGCTATCATCACTATGGTTTTCTTCCCTGAAAAATCGTAAATCGCATCCATAACCGCCTTTTCGGTAGCGCCATCCAGCGCACTGGTCGCTTCATCCAGAACCAAAATATCCGGATCATAGTACAGCGCTCGGGCAATCCCTATCCGCTGACGCTGCCCGCCCGAAAGCTGGATGCCCCGCTCCCCAACCCGGGTTTCCAGCCCGTCTGGCAGGCTTTCCAGCAATTCATCGAGATGTGCCAGATGTGCCGCGCGTGTCACATTGGCATCGTCTATCTGTTCCTGAGGTAATCCAAAGGCGATGTTCTCCCGAATACTGCTGTCGGCCAGAAAGATCGATTGCGGGACAAAGCCCACTACACGGTGCCAGAGGTGTCTGTTTGCTTCTGTTACCGGTTCGCCATCAATCAGCAACTGTCCTTGCTGGGGCTTTATCAGACCCAACAGTATGTCGATAATTGTCGATTTGCCGCCGCCGGATGGGCCAACCAGGCCTATGGTCTGATTCACATCGATATCGAGGGTAACATCCTTGAGTACTGGCTGCGTTTTTCCGGGATAGGTAAAAGTTACATCCTTGAGCTGAATACGCTGTTTCGGCTTCCAAGGGCTACCGTCGTTCATGCGGTCAGTCTCGGTAGGCAACTGTGGCACTAGTGCGCTAGCCTGCAGATCGGTGCGCAGCGCGTCGATGGCTGCCAGGTTGCCACGTATCTGGGAGGTGCTGCCATACACAACCTGCAGGGCAGGTAGCAGTTTAAAGCCCGCCAGCGCGTAGATCGAGAGCATCGGCAGAATCGCACCTAGGTTGCCGTCGTACGCAGCCAACAAATAAAGGACAAGTAAAATGATGCTGCCAAACGCCACCAACTCCATGATATAGCGTGGTATCTGTCCCATGGCACGAGTTGTTCCCTGGGCGCGCGCAAGGTGGTTACTGGCCCTTTCAAAGCGCGCTGTGAAGATCGGCTGGCGTTCCAGCAACAAGACATCTCGGATACCGCCGAAGCCTTCGTTCATTAACTTGAAACGTACGCCCTGGACGTCACTGATTGTGCGGCCGTTGCGAATAAGGCGACGGCGTACCGTTAGATACAAAACCAGATAGGCGGCAATAAATATACTGACACCGCCCAAAGCCACCAGCGGGTTATAGATAAAAATCGCCACCGCCATGCAAAACGCCAACACCAGTTTGGCGTTAAGTTGCATCAGTGGGTTGATCACGCTGTTGGTGACTCGCTGACTTTCCAGCGCAATGCGGTTGGTCAGTTGGCTGCTGGTTTGCGAAGTGTGGAAAAGCCAAGGCTGGTAGAGATAGTGTCTAAACAGGCGACAGGATAGTTCTGCACCAACCTTGGTGCCATAAAGCGCCAGACACCAGGCGGTGAAAATGGAGATCGCCGAGGCCAAGGTAAGTACGGTCAATACCCCAGCCCCTATCATCATCAGAAACGAATGTGGGTCCGCTGCACCAGAATATACGTAGAACTGAGCGATCAATCCCTCACCCCTCAATTGATCCAAATCACCCACTAGGGCCATGAAAGGGCCAATCGCGATCACGCTCGCGATCTCGGCGAATGCCATTAGAATTACCAACAGTTGAAGGCACAACAGTTTTCGCCGTTGCTCTGGGGTTAGGAGTAAAAATAGTTCTTTAAGTGTGGCGTACATGAATGATGATGTCTGGTGGATGGAAGATTTGGAGCTTTTCTCAGCATCGGCTGGAGTATCGACCTTTGATCTGGAGTCCAGAAGAGGCGTAGAGCCTATTTAGATATAGCTACGGAATCAAATCAGCATTGTTCCCCCCTATTTGCTTGGTGTTAACAAACTGATGTTTCAGCGCTTCCTTAGGGAGACTGTGATTAAGTTTTTATTTCCGTTGTGAGTCGAAATCGTCGCATCCAACACTCAATTGAGGCGCCATATTCCTGCTTTTACCAGCGGCGAACTGCTTTTCAGGCAGCACATACAGATTAACCATGTGTTCGTAAGATCAGATCCATACGCACGAGGTTTGACAGAGCAAACAGCATCGCCAGTTTGCCGTCATTTTTCTTCAGACCACAGTAACAGGCTTTCACGAAGCCAATTTGGTGTTTGATGATCCGGAACGGATGCTCAACCTTGGCGCGATGGCTGACCTTCAGATACTCGGTGCGGATCCAGACCTTATTGATCCGAGGGCGCTTTTTCAGTACTTTCAGGTTCCCTGGTTGTTCGGCGATGTGCCAGTCCGCACTCACATCCTGAAACTCGTCTCGCTTTTTAGCACCCCGGTACCCTTCATCGCCGTGGAGCAGATGTTCAGCCTGGTTCAGGTCATCCTCATTGACTGCCGTGGGGTGAAGCTGTGCGTGATACCGGTACGCGCATCTACACCGATATGTGCTTTCATGCCAAAGTGCCATTGATAGCCCTTCTTCGCCTGGTGCATCTCGGGGCCACGCCCACCACTGTGGTTCTTGGTTGAACTGGGTGCCTTGATAATAGTAACGTCGATCAGCGAACCTTCTTTAAGCAGGACACCTGCCTCGGACAGCCACTGATTGACCTCGTCGAAGATCTGCCGCGCTAACCCGTGTTTCTCCAGCAGGTGGCGGAACTTCAAAATCGTTGAGTGATCGGGGATGGCCTTCTTCAGTGACAGACCGGCAAACAGGCGCATGGAGGCAATTTCGTACGGCGCATCTTCCATGCCTAGATCGCCAAGGTTGTACCAATGTTGCATGCAGTGAGTCCGGAGCATGGTCGCCAGCGGATAGGGTCGTCGCCCATTAGCAGCCTTTGGATAATGAGGCTCGATTACCGCTTCCAACCACGCCCACAGGATCAGCTTATCCATACGGCCGAGGAATACTTACTTTCGTGTCTGGCGACGCTTGTTGCTGAACTCCCTATCGGCAAATTGTGAGCTGTTGGTCCATGGCGCTTCCTTGGTTCAGTTAATGGCCGCCATTCTCCCACGAGCCGAACTTGATCACACCGTCCCTAATTATGACTCGATCTATTTCAGGTAACGCTAAACCAGTGCGCGGTCGTGGTTTATACCTAACTTGAACTCTTCTTCCGGCATCAACGGCAGTAGTTTGGCTGAAGGCTGAGAGCGGTCCATTAAAAGCGGAAGCCAATAATCACGGGATACGTCCCACATGATCTATCTGCACGTGAGCGACGATCAACGCCCTTAGGCTGTCATCGATATGCAACTTAGGACATGACCCGGTAACGCTATCTCGTACGCCGTGATGCTGAATCTCTTTATATGGCATATCCCTTGCCCCTACCCGCTATTCACACTTCAACAGATTCAGGCCAAGGAGCGCTCTTTTGGCACGCTACCGCCCGGAGGTTATGGGTACACCTCAATCCTAGTTGAGCATTTGTAATGGTTGGTCATTCAAACAGCTGTTAGATGGTAATCGACTTTGTATCGACTAACACCGTCAGTCTAGGGTTGTAGCTGAAAACAAGGTGCTGGATCAATGGCTCGGCAGTATTGAAGTGGCGAAAAAGACAGGACTGGGTGGTCCGTGCTGCTGCAATCCAAGATGCATCGCAGCACCAAACCGTAGCCGGGAAAGAGAAGATACGCGTCCCTTTCGAGGCGGCAGGAAGTGTTCTCGCAGGATGAAACAGTTAGCGCATGTGAACGCTCTAGTCTGACGTTAACGATACAGAGGACGGTCAATACGCATTTTTGTTGATGAACCCCTTGAACACTGTCGCCAGGATAATCTTCAGATCCAGCCAGAGTGACCAGTTATTGATATACCAGAGATCGTATTGCACTCGCTTTTCCATCTTCTCAAGCGTATCTGTTTCACCACGATAGCCATTCACTTGAGCCCAGCCGGTAATCCCCGGCTTCACCTTGTGACGACGCATGTAGGATTCAACCAGATCCTTGTAATACTCATTGTGTGCCAGCGCATGGGGCCGAGGCCCGACGATGGACATCCGCCCCTGGAGTACATTGTAAAACTGCGGTAACTCGTCAAGAGATGTGCGGCGCAGAAAGGCGCCGATCGGCGTTATACGGCTATCGCCCCTGGTCGCCTGTGTGATCTGCCCTTCGCTTTCCTGATGTACCTTCATTGAACGGAACTTGTACACCTTGACGTTTCGTCCGTTTATGCCGGTGCGATACTGCTTGAACAGCACGGGTCCTGGCGATGTCAGTTTTATGGCGATAGCAATCGCCAGACAGACCGGCGAAATAAGCAGCATAATCAATCCACCGATAATCAAGTCTTCCGCTCGCTTGAACACCCGGGCCGGGCCGTTCATCGGCGTGACACTCAAATCTATAGAGTACATCCCCGCTACTGAGCTGACCCGGTGGTTCAGCAGTGGGATGTCTCTGAGTTCCGGCATATAGCGGATTTCAATAGTTTCGTTACGCAGCGCGTACATTAGCGCCTTGACCGTTGAGCCCATATCCAGAGGCACACTAATCCAGACCTCGTTACAGCCAGATGTGCGGATTTTCTCGACGGTTTCCTGCAAAAAAGAATCGCTAAACCCATCCGTCAGGCGAGTGACTCCCCCAATAGAAAACCCTTCGCTGCTGTTTTTGCGCATTTTCCGGGCAACTTTCAGCAGCGTTGCCGGCGGGCCCAATAGATAAACTTGACGGCGGTTACGACCACTGGTACGCAGGTGACTCAGCAGCAGGTGAGCAGATATACGTGCAGCACCCGCCAGCGTAAACGAGAAGAGCAGTGAGAAACCGAGCCACAGACGCGAATATTTTTGTGAGGCATCGGTAAAGTAGATCAGCGTGGCAATGATCAGCGACACCAGCGCCCAGTTTTGAAACAGGTTACGCAACAGGCGTAACAAGCTGGTGGTGCGCCACTGGCTGTAGGACTCAGTACTAAAGTTGACGAGGATAACGCATAGCATCATGACAGCTGTTGCCAATATGAACTGGTCAGCAACCGGTGTTACGCCAAAGCGCAACAGATATGCCCCCACACTGCCCAACAGAACCGCGACACAATCGGATAGCATCGCCAGACGATGCATTGGATAAGCTCGTACCAACTCAGGAGAGGAGAAAGCAGACATCAATCAGAGATTCCTTGCGGTCAACAACGACTATCTCAGGATAAGACGTTAACATTCTGGTTCAACACTAAACAATATCAGCTTGCTTTTGATCTATGTCGGTTATTAATAATACGAGGAATGAATAGAAGTGTATCCCACGCCTAAATTAATTAACAACTTATAGTTTATATCCGGGCACATAGCTGGATATGTCAGCAGCCTTCTTACTTAGATAGTAAGTACCTAAACAATTCAATCCCTCCTATATATTCCGACTGTCCATTCATGAGAAAAACATGAGTTCAAAATATTTCAGCACTTAATTGATAAAAAATCTGACATAAAACATCATCATATTTTTCGCCAAAAAGCCAAGGTATTAACCCCTAGCAAGTTATTGACCTGATATACACCAAGTAAGCTCTGCAAGGCGACGGCCAGTGATGAGGCGATAGCCCCACCTACAGGACCATAAAAAGGTATCAGTAAAACGCCTAAACCGACGCCTAGCAAAGCGCTAGCAACTACATTAAAACGCAATTGCCGTTCGTATCCCGTCATACTAAGTAGATAGCCAACAGATCCTGATGCGATATTAACGAACTGCCCCAGACCCAGAATCATAAGAACCCCGGCAGCCGCTTTAAACTCAGCACCAAACAGCCCCATCAACCACTCGGGAAAAAGCATCAGGAATAACACGGCGGGCACAGCCGCCATAAGCATTAGTCTTACCGACATCAGTGCAGTACGACGTAGCCCCTGCATATCGCCCTGTCGATACATAGCGGCAAATTTCGGGCCTGCGATCGCGTTTACTGCGACAAGTACAAAGCTAATTAGCATGGCTGTCCGTTGAGCTGTTGCGAAGAGTGTCACATCCGAAGGTGTCCCCCATACCCCAAGCAATAGCTGCGATGACCACTGCACGACCTGCCCAAACAACATAACCCCCCATAAAGGCAGGCAACTGGCCAGTAGCAGCCTAGAATCAAAGACAGGCCTTTCATCTGTTTTTGGTACGCTTCCGCGCCACCAAAACCAGCCGACACCCAAGGCGACAAAACAAGCTATTACATAAACCCAGGCTACAGAGGCAGCACTGTGCAGTGGGTATATCAGCATACATAGAAGTACTGTTGCCGGAACGACCACATTTAACGAAAACATTGCTTTAGCGACACGTTTCAGTCCCTGTAGTGATTGCGCCTGCAATGTGTAAAGCGTAAGCAGTGGTAGGGCAAAACTCATAATCCATAATACTTTAGCAAAGCCTTCAACATCGAAAAACCAACGGGCCAATAGTTGATTTGCCATTAACAATATACATAAGAGCAAAATCGAACAGGCAAGAGCCCACAACATCCCTTTACGATATACTCCGTGCACGCTTGCATAATTTTTCTGACAATTTTCCGCCGAAATATAACGGATCAGACTATTTTCCAGTCCAAAACGAGACAGTGTCGCCAATATAGTAACTAGCGTAAAACCTAGAAAAAAAGCCCTGCCTCATCAGCACCCAGAGTTCTGGCTACTACAAGACTCATTAAAAAAGATGCGCCTGCAGCAAGCACCTTCACGATTATCGCCGCAGCACTCCCCAAGAGGATTTCCCGGGTATGTGTATCACTTAATTTATCCTTCAAGGAAGAAAGAGCGGTAGTATTCATCTACCTTTTACTCAATTCTATCAGCACATCACGTAGATCTTCCTTCCAGCATGGGGGAACAATACCGCTTGCCTTCTCAAGCTTGCTGCAATCCATCACCGACCAGGCAGGACGCTTGGCCGGTGTCGGATAATCAGCCGTGGTAATCGCTGAAAGTTGCGGGCACTGCTGCACCTGGCCTAACGACTCAGCCTGCCGGAATATCTCTTCAGCGAACTCAAACCAGCTGCAGTACGGCGTACCACTGAAATGATAAACGCCCCTGGGCAACTCCTGCCTTATCCGGTACATTTCAGCCAGCTTCCAAAGCGCTGTTGCAATACTGACTGCAGAGGTAGGCCCACCCTGCTGATCGGCAACAACCGAGAGACTGTCTCGCTCGTTCCCCAGGCGCAGCATGGTTTTTACGAAATTATTGCCATGCGCTCCAAACACCCAACTGGTGCGCAGCACCAGGTAACGGCTGCACGCTGCCGCGAGCGCATTTTCCCCTGCCAATTTGCTGGCACCGTATACACCGGTGGGGCCGGTAGGATCTGTTTCGCTATAAGGCGTATCAGCATCGCCGGCAAACACGTAGTCCGTAGATATATGTAAGACCGGTATTTCCAACCCTTTAGCAGCGGTCGCAAGATTGGCAACGCCGTCCTGGTTCACCGCCCAGGCACGTTCGGCGTCAGATTCAGCCTTATCCACAGCGGTATACGCAGCCGCATTGATGATGAGCCCAGGTTGAATCCAGGCAACGGCGGACTGAACCTGGCCCAGGTCGGTGATATCGAGGGCGGCGGAATCAAGTCCAAGCACTTCAAACTCAGCTGGTGCAAGACGCGATAGCTCGTAGCCAACCTGACCACCCGCACCTGTAATCAACACTCGCATTCCGGCGCTCCTTCAGGTGAAATCGTTCAGACTGGGATAATGGCTGTCTTTTTCAGACAGCTGCACGTCCTGCAGCGGCCAGTCGATGTTTAGCACAGGACAGTTCCACGCGACGCCGCCTTCGTCACTGGGGTCATAGTAATCCGTGCACTTGTAAACGAAGTCCACTACGTCACTCAGCACGACGAAACCATGGGCATAGCCGGGCGGGACCCAAAGTTGGCGATGGTTATCTTCGCTCAGCTCAACGCCCACGTACTTCCCGAAGGTGGGTGAGTCCGGATTGATATCGGCGGCCACGTCGTAAACAGCCCCTCGCGTTACGCCGACCAGCTTGCCCTGCGGCTTGGTTTTCTGAAAGTGCAGACCACGCAGCACCCCCTTACGGGAGCGGGAGTGATTGTCCTGCACAAATTCGAGTGCAATGCCCGCCTGTTCTTCGTAGCGCTGGGCACTGAAGGTCTCCTTGAAAAAGCCTCGATGATCACCAAAAACCTTGGGTTCGATGATTTTCACGCCGGCCAGTTCAGTATCGATCACTTTCATACTGTCTTTTCCTCCTGTGCCAGTTTCAGCAGGTACTGACCGTAGCCGGTTTTAGCCAACTGATGCCCCTGCGCTTGCATCTGCTCCCGGGAAAGCCAGCCATTGCGATAAGCAATCTCTTCAAGACAGGCGATTTTCAGGCCCTGGCGGTGCTCAACAGTTTGCACGAACATCGCAGCTTCCAGCAGACTTGTATGGGTACCGGTATCCAGCCAGGCAAAACCACGGCCGAGCAGCTCAACGTTGAGATTGCCCCTATCCAGATAAGCCTGGTTTACAGTGGTAATTTCCAGTTCACCACGCTCTGAGGGCTTAACCTGCTTGGCGATTTCCACCACGTCGTTATCGTAGAAATAAAGCCCCGTTACGGCGTAGTTGGATTTAGGCTTGGCGGGTTTTTCCTCGATGGAAAGCGCCTTGCCATCAGCATCAAAGTCCACAACGCCGAAACGCTCAGGATCATTGACGAGATAGCCGAAAACAGTCGCACCGGATGGTCTACTAGCAGCGGCCTGTAACTGGCGGCTGAAGCTCTGGCCGTAGAAGATGTTGTCGCCAAGCACCAGACAGACACTATCGTCGCCGATAAACTCTTCGCCAATGATAAATGCCTGCGCCAGACCCTCGGGCGAAGGCTGTTCCGCATAACTTAGCTCAATGCCATAGTCGGAACCGTCACCCAGAAGTTTCTCGAAGTTGGGGAGGTCTTCTGGGGTGGAGATCACCAGAATTTCGCGTATACCGGCCAGCATCAACACCGACAGCGGGTAAAAGATCATCGGCTTGTCATAGATGGGCAACAACTGTTTGGAAACGCCCTTGGTAATCGGATATAACCGTGTGCCGGAACCACCCGCCAGAATAATGCCTTTCATCCCTTCTCCCCCAATCGACCCAACTGATATTCGCCACTCAACACACGCTGCCACCATTCCGGGTTGTCCAAGTACCACTGAACGGTTTTGCGAATACCGGTCTCAAACGACTCTTGCGGAACCCAGCCCAGTTCGCGCTGAATTTTGCTCGCATCGATGGCATAACGCACATCATGGCCGGGACGATCTTTCACAAACGTAATGAGGTCACGGTAATGACCAACGGGCTTCTCCGGAACCCAACTTGCGTGTTCATAATCTCCTGGCGGTACCATCTCCTGTAACAGGTCACAGATCGTTTCCACCACTTCGAGATTACGTTTCTCGTTATGGCCGCCAATGTTATACGTTTCCCCCACTTCACCCTCGGTCGCCACTTTTACTAGTGCACGGGCATGATCCTCAACATAGAGCCAGTCGCGGATCTGGTTACCATCGCCATATACCGGCAACGCCTTACCGGACAAGGCATTCAGGATCATGTGCGGAATCAGCTTCTCCGGGAAGTGATAAGGCCCGTAGTTATTGGAACAGTTGGTTACCAGCGTGGGCAGCCCATAGGTACGCTGCCAGGCGCGAACCAGGTGATCGGAGCTGGCCTTGGAGGCTGAATAGGGTGAGCTGGGCTCGTAAGACGTTGTTTCGGTGAACAGGTCATCGGTTCCTTCCAGATCGCCATACACCTCGTCTGTGGAGATATGATGGAACCGGAACGCTGACTTCTCACCCTCAGGCAAGCCTGACCAATATCGACGTGCCGCCTCTAGCAGCGTGTAGGTGCCAACCACATTAGTTTCGATAAACGCCGCCGGGCCATCAATAGAACGGTCGACATGGCTTTCAGCGGCGAGATGCATGACATGAGTAGGCTTAAACTCAGAAAACACACGGTCTAATGCTAGCGCATCACAAACATCTACCTGATAAAAAAGGTGACGCCCCCCCATAACTTTTTGAAGAGATTCCATATTTCCGGCGTAGGTGAGTTTATCGATGGTTGCGACCTTGGCAGTTGTATTCTCGATAATATAACGCACGACCGCCGATCCAATAAAGCCAGCACCGCCTGTGACTATAATATTCAAAAAAAAAGGCCCCTTTGTTTAAATTTAATATCAAGCGCAGCCAAATCACTAGATAAAATTAGAAATTAAGATAAAATAGCGATTTATTCTTTTCTAAAAACTTTCGAAATGGATATATATTTTCAATAATATGTAAAAAACATTTACCGTACACCAAAAAACACAAGATCTAAATTAAGAAAATTTTATTATGAGAAGATCGATTAAAAATTAAAAATCTCATATGAGAACACATTAACTTTATAAAATCTATTTGAATCTTTATCAAAAAAAATTCCCGAAGAATAGGCCACAGGCGCGAACTTCAACCAACCCCGAACTCAACGACACTACTACTGCTGAACTAGCACGTTAAAAAACCACACAATAAATAGAATTAGCATTACCTATAGCTATGCTTACCTTACAAAATATAATTTCGGTAATTCAATTTTACAAAAATATAGACCGAGCAAAAAACTTATTCCATATCGTGTAAATCATTTCAAACCTATCATAACTTACGGGATTTTAGTTTCTCCGAACAATACGCAACAACGATAAACAAAAAATCATTAAAATAGCGTTTAACTAAGCGACGAGGGTCAGAAACCATTCGATGAAGCCATTCTAACTTAGCTTTCTGCATCCACTTTGGCGCTCGTTTAATTGTACCTGTTGCAAAAGATATAGAGGCACCTATACAAAAACCAACCCCCGTACGTTCATTAGGTTCTATATAGCTTGCAAGTATTTCTTGCCTAGGAGCACCAACCGCGTAAAGCACAATTTCAGAGTGATGATCTCGTATAAAATTAAGACATTCATCGACTTCGCTAACACGTTCTATAAAACCCATTGGCGGGTTATGATGATACAAAAATATGCCTGGATAGAGTAATCTCAATCTTTCAACTTCCAGCTCACTCCCACCAATTAAAACAAGACGTAACCTATCCCGGTTCGCCCACGATAAAAGGTCGAGCGTCAAATCACTACCGGGTATAACCTCTTGTATGATAACTCCTAACGATCGTAATAGCGGTGATAAAACCCGGCTGTCGCATATACGGATACTTGCCTTACAGTATGCATCACGAAATTCATGATTTTTATTAAGCTGTACAAGATGATCTACATTTGGAGTCACTACAAAGGAATATGGCGCATAAATTCTTTTTTCTATATCCGATAATAAGCTTGACTTATCCGCCGTAAAAAAATCGACTCCGAATGCTACTGAATTTTCATTAGACATCCATAAGTACTCCTTTGAAAGCCCCTTTAATACCCATCCATACTAACTTTGGCTTATTATATTCATGTAAGGTGGTTATAAGTGACAAAAAGCAAGCGGAGGTAAAGGCAAACAAAATCCCATAAAAACGCTTATTAAACCGAACCGCAGCTCTATTCCTATAATAATAGTAAAACTCTGAACGACCTCCGTAGCTAAGAGATCCATGATGATATACCAAGCTTTCTCGAACTACTTTAATACTTATAGATTTCTTCTTTGCCCTATACTGCCAATCTACTTCTTCAGAATACATAAAGTATTCCTCATCCATTAAACCCACTTTATCTATTACAGCAACGGGAAAAGCTAAGCTACATCCCATAAGATAGTCGGGAGATTCTTGGCACTTGTTAACAAAATCAACTGGCTTACCTTTAGCTAACAACTTTGCTTTACCAAGGATTGGATAAAGTCTCCCTCCACCATAACATTCTATTTTTTGATCCTTATCGCCAACGATAACAGAGCCGATAAATTTTAAATCGCCTTTTTTAAGTTCTTTTAAAATTGGAAAAAATGCATCATCAACCACATACGCATCATTATTTACTATCCAAAAATTATCAACACTTAAATTCTTCAAACTCCATTTTATACCAAAGTTATTACCACCAGCATACCCACTATTACTCGCATTTATTAATACAGTTACTTTTTTATTATTTTTATGACTTTTCCATTCACACAGCCTTTCAACTGAACCGTCTCGGGAGTCATTATCGACGACAACAATAAAATCGATACTCGTACAATATTTAAGAAGGCTTTCAACACAAACAATAGTTTCATTTGGAGACTTGTAATTGAGTACAATCGCAACATTCATAATCTTGTCATTTCTCGTAATCGCTATAATTCTAACTTGTTTGATTTTGATAACGCTGAGACTGCACAAAGAGCCCCCATAACAAAGAAAACAAAAGGAAGCACGGTAAAAATGGAAAGTACACTCATCGAAACAAATGAACAAAAAATTGCTATTGACATTGACATTGACATATTTCGAATTATTTCATGGTTCGCTTTATTTTTAAATAAAGTAAATCCAGAATAAATCGAGCTAATAAAAACCATCATATAAAATAAAACTGCTGGGATACCTGAATCTAAGGCAACTGATAAAAACAAATTATCAATAGCCTCGTTCCAGATTATAAACGTATCAGGGTAATTTTCTCCAACTGTGACAATTACCTTGGTTGCCATACCAATGCCATGCCCTAGTAGAGGCTGCTCAGAAACACCTACAAATCCATTATATAGTTGTGCAAACCTAGTCATTGTGCTTGATATTTCAGCACCACTTCCTAATAACGCCATATCGTAAATTTTGTATAAAGCCACAAAAAAAACGAAAGGAGCTAAACCTAATACAAGTATAAATCGCTCATTTGCATAAAATATGGAACGTCCAAACCATAAAAACCTAATAACGAAATAAAGCACCAATCCTAACAGCAGAGCAACGTAGAAGGTTCTAACCATAGCCATACTGGCCGCAATGAAGAAAAAAAACCCAATGAGCATAACAAAAGGAATAAAATTCTTTTTACCCTTAAAAAATACTCCAGATAATAACAAAGGTATTACTACCAAATAATACTGCACAAGTGCCAAGGGGTGTTCAAAACCTCCTTGAACCCTTAAAACACCGTCTCTATATTTATTTTCAGCCGCTACAATCCCGATATTGGTATTTAAATCAGCGAAGCTAGAAAAAAAATTGTATCCGATCATTTTCTCTACAAACACATAAACAGAAGCAATTAATGCACCGTATATAGAAAATTTAATACACTTATAAACCCTATCTAATGAGTTCAGAGAAAACGCTGCCAAACAAAAAACAAAAAAGTTCATTAAAACTTCATTAACCAATAAAAGTAAAGAATAAATTCCCGGGTTATAAAAAAGAGAAAGCAGCCTTAATAAAAAATACAAAATGAAAAATAAAAAGACGAACCTATTTGATTTCACCACAAACCAAGAATATTTCCTATACTGAGAATTTACAGTAAAACAAAAAACAAAAAACAAAAAACAAAAAGCGACAATTGCCCTCTGAAAACTTATCCCCACATTACTGCTCAGCCGAATATCGATATAGTTAGGAATTAATGCAAAAGTGAATAGAAAGGAACACGAAAAAAATAAAAAGACACTCCCGTATTTAAAACAAAATTTATACATATCAATTCGCTTTATTATTCGAATCATCGATCTCTGTTTTAAAGGATCTTTTTTTAATACTTCCCCTTCTCATCAACATCCCTATAAAGGCCTTAAAACTTTTATAAAGACCGATTTCACGAACACCAACGCCAAAAGAAAACCCTTTATACACGGGAGGTTTTAACATCATAAACCTCATAGCCCATAAACGAGGTAATATGGTACTGCGTCGATAAAATTGAAACGGCTGAATTTTATTAAGTTTTTTAATATTGTATTTTTCGGTAATAATAACTCCTTCAGACTCAGCTTTAGAAAACAATTCTTCTCCTGTTCCGGTTCTCACTAATATTAATGAATAACCATCTTTCTCATCAAACGAAGGGTAGCCATTTTCATCTCCCTCCCAACCGTCTGCGCACACAATATCGGCGAATTCTCCGATGCCGTCAGGGCATATTTTGCAACGAGTTTGAAGATACCGATTAAGAACGCTTCCCCAAGACTCGTTATATGTCATCGAACGGGATTCACCGCTACGTAATATAGCTTTTGTTAACCCCGGCCAACCGTCACCACGGTATCTAAAACTGGCTACGTCACCCTTATCTATAGCCAGCCGTTCTAATACTTTCTCTGTCCCTTTAATACTTGGAGTCCCGGCGCACATGAACGAAACCAAATAAGGAATTTTAATCTTCAAATCACTATCACAAGCCTGTAGCTGCCTTATTGCGGCCACATCACATGGTTTCCCAATAAACAAATACTTTTTTTCATTAGACTGAGAAATTATCTTAAGTGCTTCAGCAGGAGATGCCGGCGCATACCGAGATCCAGCAGACTCCACTATGTTTTCTTCTGTGCAATTTACCACCGCTACATTTATTAAGGGATCCTCTGTCGATGCTTTAATCTGGATAACTCCATCGACCAATTTTTGATCCAAGCAATACTTAGCCAAGCCAGATATAACGCCCCCCGAAGACCCTTTCCTTCGAATATTTTCGTCTACAGCATAGCCTCTTAAGACTTTCTTTATCTGCCCCCATATTGCATCATAGTCATGAGATTTGTATGGCCGGATGTCTAAATTAAGCCCTGGACAAGACTTCGAAAAGTACGTTGTATTTTGACTAGAAGCGATGATGGTTTGATCTTTGAAGGTGCTCGATATTTGTGGCCTATTAAATCCGTCTCCATCGATACGCATCTTAACCGCGTTGTCCGCAGCTAAAAAACTACACAAGCCACAACCACTGCAAAGGTCGTTATTTAGAACCTGATTTATTTCTGCTCTCATTACAGAACTATCTCTTTAACCAGTTTAATCCTACCAACACACCCAATTTAAACTTCAGCTTTCATTTTCCCATATATTTTCATTATGACGACGGCATAGAAAATCGTAATAAACGTCATACCAAATGCTGAAACCCAAGGCGCAGCGACTATCCCTTTATCAGGGATATAAATCCAATAGAGTACTATTGTTATAACTCCTGACAGTATAATCCCACTTGTGCGTATAAATCCTGTTCCCAGCGCAACTAACTGCACTCCTATACCCGCAGCAGCAAAGCGTATAGCTGTAAAAACGCCAAAGGCCAACCACAGACTGTTTAGCAGTTTATAATCTGGGCCAAGAAACCAATTTGTAATTATGGGTCCTAAAATAAAAAAAGCGAAACCAAAAAACACTCCTACCACTATATACTCTAAAAATATTCGTAGCCCATATCCCTTTAAACGAGCACTCTTATCATATCCAAGCTTAGCACACCTCGGTATATGAATACTTGCCAATAAAACACTAAACGGAACTGCCCCTTGTAGTAACCTAGCTCCTGCAAAATATATACCTGCCATTTCTCGTCCAGCGAGGTGGTTTATAAGAATAACATCCAACTGAGAAAATATATTAGTTGCACCACTATCGACAGCAAAACTTAAAGATGACCTAAACCGATGCATAACTGTACTAAGATTAAAGAAAAATATTTTATCTTTAGAAAACCGACGTACCAATGAAATTACGGCCAATATTGCGTATAATAAACGAGACAAAATAAAAGCGAAGGCGATTAATATTAAATCATCACTTAAAAACACTACTACCAATAAAATTATAAAATGCAAAAATGCAGCGATTACTACAACCTCTGCTTCGCTTTTATATTCTCTAAGCCCCCGAAAAGCAACTAAAGCTAAGTCGCCGTATGAACCTGCCAACGTACCAAAAAAAAATAATGCGGCGACGACTCTTTCAATATCACTGAGTCCTGATACAAGTAAAATGAGCGGAATAAAAATGCACGTGGTGATTGAAACCAATATGGTTTTTCCAGCCAAACTGGAAGACATAACGTTAACAGCTCTTTCATTATTAGCACCTATATCACGAATGGCCTGCATATTAAATCCGTAGTCTGTAACTAACGCTGCAATAGCAGACCAAGTAACGACGACTGAAATAAAACCAAACTTATTAGGCCCTAATACTCGAGCTAATATTAGAAGGGTACCTAAAGCGACACTTATTCTTGCAGCAGTGACCACCCCCATTAACAAATAATCACGCATTATTTGCCACCAGACGAACGCTCATTGACTAGTGAGGAAACAAAAGCTTCTAGATTAGCGCTATAGACCGCCAACTTTTCCGAAATAATTGCACGACTAGTAACAACGTCATTTTTGAGTTGTTCATAATCTGCCAAGCACATCATAACTTCCTGCAAAGCACTTTCTGTACTTTCGGTCTTTAGGTTAACAACCCTACCGTAATCCAATGATTCATAAAGTCCAGAAAACTTTCGGCTATAAGCTAAAGGAACCACCGGAACACCAGCTGAAAAAGCACCTATTGTGGCATGCATCCGTGCGCCAATTAAAAAATCAAGACCGGCCATATATCTTTTTGCCTCAACAGGCCCCCTAAACCTTGGGGCCAGCACTAGCTGCGAATACCGTTCTTTTAACACTTCGGCCAGTGAGTAATCGTCCTCTTCTATAAAACCTTTTGGAATAACATGTGGAATCAGGTGCACCTCATAACCCCGGTCCAGTAACTCTTCTACCAGATGAAAAGTTAACTTTTTATAATCCGTTTTCAAGCCAAACTGGTTCTTATTATTTCTATACCCGCCGTGAAATAGTAATGCCGATATGGAAAGACCAATTTTTTTACTGCTATTTCTTTTAAAATCGTGACTCACCCCATAAGGCAAATAAAAAGCTACATCAACAGCCTCACACCTAGATAAAACGTTAAGTTTCTCTAACAGCTTTGTTGATTGATGATCTCGAGAAAATACTTCTTTACACCGCTTCATTATAAACGCTGCAATATACCGACCCCAAACTGTATCAAAAGGTCCGATCGTTTGTGGCGATAGTAACAAGGGTACTCCAGCGCTAAGCACCATAAATTTAGACACCAACAACTTAATCAGTCGCTTTTTACCATAAATATCCGAAAAGCTATCACCTTCACCGATATCAAACACCGCATCACAAGATTTAATAGCCTTATAGATCTTGTAAGGGTTTTTTAAAAATTCTTTTTCACTAAACTCTATAAATTCATATTTTAATGACTCTCCCACCGGAGGATAATTACAATCCCCCGAAGAACCTATCAGAACAAACTCCGCTTCAACCCCTTGTTTTTTAGCAGCTTCTTCTATCAACATCATATTAGATAAACTTAAAGCACCAACACCAAGGTTACCGGAAGAAAAGGAGTGCCAAAGTAAACCAAATTTCATTTACAACCTCAGCAAATCGGGAGTTACAAAGCCGTAACCCCGGTAATCTATTAAAAATTTAAAGAATAAAGGAATGGCTACCAACAATAGAATTTGAGTATTCGGTATTTATTTTAATAACTATTGTTTAAAACACTTACGAATCACTGCCAAACAAATCGCGTGTGTAAACCTTCTCAGCAGCGTCACTCAAGTTATCCGATCGACGATTCGCAATGATCACATCACTTATCTGTTTGAACTCCTCAAGATCTTTAATAACGCGCGAATGGAAAAATTCCTCTTCCTCCAGCACTGGCTCGTAGACAACCACCTCTATCCCTTTTGCCTTGATGCGTTTCATTACCCCCTGAATAGCCGACGCGCGGAAGTTGTCGGAGCCTGACTTCATCACCAGGCGGTAAATACCGACAACCTTGGGGTCCTTGGCAATAATGCTGTTGGCGATAAAGTCTTTGCGGGTGGTATTGGCATCGACGATAGCGCGGATCAGGTTGCTGGGCACCTCGGAGTAATTAGCCAGCAGCTGCTTGGTATCTTTTGGCAGACAGTAGCCACCGTAGCCGAAGCTGGGATTGTTGTAGTGGCTGCCGATACGGGGGTCCAGGCCAACACCTTCGATAATCTGGCGGGTGTCGAGGCCATGGGTTTCAGCGTATGTGTCGAGTTCGTTGAAGTAGGCCACGCGCATGGCCAGGTAGGTGTTGGCAAATAGCTTGATCGCTTCCGCTTCGGTGCTGTCGGTAAACAGGGTGGGCACATCCTGTTTGATGGCACCCTCCTGCAGCAGTCCGGCAAACGCCTTGCCGCGCTCGGACTGCTCGCCCACCACTATTCGGGACGGATGCAGATTGTCATACAGTGCCTTGCCTTCGCGCAGGAACTCCGGCGAGAACAGCAGGTTTTCGGTACCAAACTGCTCACAGGTGCTTTTGGTATAGCCCACTGGTACTGTCGACTTGATGACCATGACCGCGTCCGGGTTGATGGCCATAACATCCGCGATCACCGACTCGATGCTTTTGGTATTGAAGTAGTTTGTCTCGGGATCGTAATCCGTGGGCGTTGCGATAACGACGAAGTCAGCGTTTTTGAAGGCTGTTTCTTTATCGGTCGTTGCAACCAGGTTGAGGTCTGCGTTTCGCAGCATCTCCTCAATCTCGGCATCTTCGATCGGTGAACGCTTCGCGTTGATGAGGTCCACTTTCTCCTGGAGGATATCCAGGGCAACCACTTCGTTATGCTGTGCCAGCAGCACAGCGATGGAAAGACCCACATAGCCAGTACCTGCAACCGCGATTTTCACTCAACCCTTCTCCTGTATCCAAACCGGTACGTAACAACCGTTATTATGATGCGCTTTTGTCATTGCACTTTATAGGACGCGGTAACCGAAGCGCAGTATCCGCCAAAGAGTCCATAGGCTGAGGACGAAGCTTTTTGCCTTACATCTGCCGGCCAACACTCCGAGGCCAGTTTCGCGAAACCGGACCCGGCTTTCTGCCACGCTACCGCCCGGAGGTTGTCTGCCGGGCGCTCCTCGAACCCATAAAAACCAACGCTGGCCCAGCGACGTTTTAAACGCCCCTATTCCATTTCCAGAAACGATTACCATTTGCATATCAAGCGATTGCGTAAAGGTGCAACGTTCTGTGGGCCGATCGCGGGATTCTACATGACTTTAGCCGCACTCCCCATACGCCTATAATGTTTGTTTGAGTTTGATTGAGAAGAGTTTGTTCAATGGCGAGCTATAACTGGTATGTCGTGCAGGCCAAGCCGGGCCAGACGGCTCGCGCTCAGCAGGAGCTGGAGAATCAGGGCTTCGACCTGTTTGTGCCCTGGATCAGCGTCGAGAAAGTAAAACGTGGCAAGCGGGTAACGGAGGAGGAGCCGCTGTTCCCCGGGTATCTATTTATCTGGTTGTCAGAGATGGAGAGCAACTGGCGACCGATCCGTTCCACCCGCGGGGTTGCCCGCATCATCACCTTCGGCAACAAACCGGCCATCGTCCCTGCTCAGGTCGTCGAGGCACTGCGAAGCAAACTGCGTTGCGATAAAGAGCCGGAGCACCGGCTGGAAAAAGAGCAGAAGATCGAGATTACCGAAGGGCCTTTCCGGGGGCTCGAGGCGGTGTTCATGCAATACGATGGCGAGCAACGCGCATTCGTTCTGCTGGAGCTGCTGGGTAAGTGGCAGCGGTTATCCGTGGATCTCGGGGTCATTCGGGGTTAACACCCACCAGAGCACCGCCCCGGCCCTATTGCAGCTAGCAGGATATGTTTCCAGACCAGGCGGTGGTTGCGGCGAGGGGCTGCTCCCGGGGGAGCATCACCCCGGGAAACTCCGGTTTCATTAGACTCCTTCGAGCTAAGTCGTTATAAATACGCGTTGCGTTCCCGGAACGGAGATTTCTGGAATGCACGAAAATGCTTTGCCATAACGGCGACATATATTGGCTCAACTGACAGGAGTTTACCCCTGCCATGAACCTGATCTGGGTACCACTGCTGCCCCTTTTAGGCACCCTGGTGCCGCTGTTTTCCGAGCGCTATGGACGTACTGCATGCGCCTGGATGACAGCTATCCTGCCCGCTGCGGCACTGTTCATCGTTCTGAATCACGCCTCCGATGTACTCTCCGGGCAGACGCACTTTGCCAGTCTGCCCTGGATTCCGTCGCTTGGGCTTGAGCTGTCGTTCCGGCTTGACGGACTTGGACTGCTGTTCTCCCTGCTGATTCTCGGCATCGGCCTGCTGATCATTCTATACGCACGCTATTATCTGTCCGCGAAAGATTCGATGGGGCGGTTTTACAGCTACCTGATCCTGTTCATGACGGCGATGCTGGGCATCGTGCTGTCAAACAATCTACTGCAGCTGTGGATGTTCTGGGAGCTGACCAGTATCAGTTCGTTCCTGCTGATCAGCTTCTGGTCGGACAAACGCGAGGCACGTCGTGGTGCCCGAATGGCGCTGACCATTACCGGTGCCGGCGGCCTTTGCCTGCTGGCCGGCGTGCTGCTAATCGGGAACCTGGTCGGCAGTTTCGACCTCACCGTGGTGCTGGATCACGCGGTACAGATCCGTAATTCCAGCCTCTACCCGGTGATCCTGGTGCTTATGCTGCTGGGCGCTTTCACCAAGTCGGCCCAGTTCCCGTTCCATTTCTGGCTGCCCCACGCCATGGCGGCCCCCACGCCGGTCAGTGCTTACCTGCACTCCGCCACCATGGTGAAAGCCGGTATCTTCCTGATGGCCCGTTTTTACCCGGTGCTCTCGGGTACCGATATGTGGTTCCTGATCGTCAGTCTGACCGGGCTTGCCACGCTGCTGCTTGGCGCCTATTTCGCCCTGTTCAAGCATGACCTCAAGGGACTGCTCGCCTATTCGACCATCAGTCACCTGGGCCTGATCACACTGTTGCTCGGCATGGACACCAAGCTGGCCACTGTGGCCGCGATCTTCCACATCATAAACCACGCCACTTTCAAAGCATCGCTGTTCATGGCCGCCGGGATCATCGATCACGAATCGGGCTCCCGCGATATGCGCAAGCTCAACGGCCTCTGGAAGTACATGCCTTACACCGCAACCCTGGCGATGGTTGCTGCCTCCGCCATGGCCGGTGTCCCTCTGCTTAACGGCTTTCTGTCGAAGGAGATGTTCTTCTCCGAGACGCTGCATCAAAGCACTCTGGGCTCGCTCTCCTGGCTAATACCAGTGCTGGCGACCTGTGGCGGCGTGTTCTCCGTGGCCTATTCGCTGCGTTTTATCCACGATGTATTTTTCAACGGCGAACCGATCGACCTGCCCCGCACCCCCCATGAGCCACCGCGCTATATGAAGCTGCCGGTAGAGATCCTAGTGGCGCTCTGCCTTCTGGTAGGGGTAATTCCGGGTTACGTGATCGGCAGCCTGCTGCAAAGTGCGTCCGCCGCCGTGCTTCAGGGGCTGGTTCCCGAGTACAGCCTGGCGATCTGGCACGGCTTCAACCTGCCCCTGACCATGAGTATTCTGGCCTTCCTTGGCGGCCTGGTGATCTACTACAACCGCAAGGTGCTGTTCCAGTTCCATGCCCAGTTCCCGGAAGCCGATGCCAAGGAGGTGTTCGAAAAGGCGATGCAGTCATTCGTTGCCGGCTGTCGCTCGGTTCATGGCTGGCTTGAAAACGGCTCGCTACAACGCTACCTGCTGCTGATGCTGATCTTTACCGCCGCACTTATCGCGCGGCCGATGATGCAGCTCAACAACACCGTCGGGATCAATAAAGCCATCCCCGCCGATGGCGTCGTCATAACCGGCGCGGTACTGCTGGTGCTGGGCTCTTTCGCCACGGTTATCTGGCATCGCAAGCGCATGATCGCGCTGCTGACGCTCTCTATCGTCGGTCTGATTGTGTCCATGGCCTTTGCTCGCTTCTCGGCGCCGGACCTGGCGCTGACCCAGCTCTCCGTCGAGGTGGTCACGGTGATACTGCTGATGCTGGCGCTGTTCTTCCTGCCTCAGAAGACGCCGAAGGAATCAAGCCCCCACCAGGTGATGCGCGACCTGGGGGTCTCGGCCCTGATCGGCGGCGTGGTCGGTACCCTCTGCTACGCACTGATGACGCGGCCGCATTCGACGATCTCCGACTTCTTTATCGCCAACAGCAAGACCGGCGGTGGCGGTACCAACGTGGTCAACGTCATTCTGGTGGACTTCCGTGGCTTCGATACGCTGGGCGAAATCACCGTGCTTGGCATCGCCGCACTGGGGATTTTCAAACTGATCAACCGTATGCGGCTCTATATGCCGTCCGGTGATGAGCGCGGCCGTCCCTGGTCCTCCGACCGCTATCCGGTGATCCTCGCCGTGGTTTCCCAGCTGCTGCTGCCGCTTGCACTGCTCGTGTCTGTCTACATCTTCCTGCGTGGCCACAATATGCCGGGGGGCGGCTTTATCGCCGGCCTGATCACCTCGGTGGCGATCATCCAGCAGTACGTGGCCAACGGGGTTGAGTTCATCAAGCAACGCCTGAAGCTCAACTATCAGTGGCTGATCGCCTCCGGCCTGCTGATTGCGACCCTGACCGGTATGGGCAGCTGGCTGGCGGGACGTCCGTTCCTGACCTCCTGGTTCGATCACTTCCATCTGCCGCTGATCGGCGAGTTCGAGCTGGCCAGTGCGATGCTGTTTGACCTCGGTGTCTACCTGACAGTCATCGGTGCCACGCTGCTGATCCTGGCAAACCTCGGCAAACTGACCACCACCGAACGCCCTGTGCATAAAGAGGAGTCCTGAGATGGAGATGGTTTACGCTCTGTGCGTCGGTGTCCTGACCACCTGCGGTATCTTTCTGACGCTGCGGGGCCGTACTTTCCCGGTTGTTATCGGCCTGACCCTGCTCTCTTACGCCGTTAACCTGTTTCTGTTCGCCAGCGGCAGGCTCGGCGGTAAAGATGCCGCTGTACTGCAAGACAGCGCCACCCTGTACGCTGATCCACTGCCCCAGGCACTGGTACTGACTGCCATCGTGATCGGCTTTGCGATGACCGCGTTCACGGTCATCCTGGCCATGCGTGCCCGCGCCGACCTCGGCAACGACCATGTGGACGGCCGCCTGCCGGTCGCTAACGAAGAATCGCCAAAGAAGGAGAAAAACTGAATGGAGCACCTGGCGATTCTTCCGATCATCATCCCGCTGCTGAGCGGGATCCTGATGCTGCTGCCACCGGTCTGCCGGGATAACGCCCGGCAGCGCATGCTGTCGTTGGCGGCACTGGGACTGATGCTACTGGTGGCGCTGCGACTGCTGGTTCAGGCCGGCAGCGGCGAGATTCAGCTGTATGTGCTCGGTGACTGGCAGCCGCCGTTTGGCATCGTGCTGGTCGCCGACCGACTGTCGACACTGATGCTGCTGCTGACCGCCGTGCTTGGCTTTGGCGCCATGCTCTATGCCTGTGGCGGCGACGACAAACGCGGCATGTACTTCCATCCGCTGTTCATGTTCCAGATGATGGGCATTAACGGCGCTTTTCTGACCGGGGATATTTTCAACCTTTTCGTGTTCTTCGAAGTGCTGCTGATTTCATCCTATGCACTGTTGATCCATGCCGGCGGCAAACAGAAAACCCGCGCCAGTGTGCACTACGTGGTGCTTAACCTGGTGGGCTCGTCGATCTTCCTGTTCGCACTGGGGATCCTCTACGGCACCCTAGGTACGCTCAATATCGCGGACATGTCACGCACGGTCGCAACTCTGGGGCCCGAGGAGCAGGCGATCGCCACCACCGGCGCTCTGATGCTGCTGGTGGTGTTTGGCCTCAAATCCGCCATGCTGCCACTGCAGTTCTGGCTGCCACGCACCTACTCCAGCGCCAGCGCTCCGGTGGCTGCCCTGTTCGCGGTGCTGACCAAGGTGGGCATCTACAGCATTCTGCGCGTCTTCACCGTGGTCTTCGGTGAAGATGCCGGCGGGCTGGCTCAGATCGCCCAGCCCTGGCTCTGGCCTATCGCGATCCTGACTCTGATCGTCGCCAGCCTCGGTGTGCTGGCTGCATCGAGTATGCGGCAGTTGATCGCCCAGCTGGTTATTCTCTCCATCGGCACACTGCTGGCAGGCGTTGCCATGTCCCGCGTGGAGGCCACCAGCGCCCTGCTCTATTACCTGGTGCACTCGACGCTGGTCTGTGGCGGCCTGTTCCTGCTGGCGGATCTTATCCATCAGCAACGCGGCAAAGCCGAAGACCGATTTGTTATCGCGCGCCGCATGTGTCAGCCGGTACCCCTGGGGATAGCGTTTTTTATCGGCGCTCTGGCCATCGCCGGCCTGCCGCCCTTCTCCGGTTTTGTCGGCAAGGCGCTGGTACTGAAAGCCGCCGAGCTCAATGCCGAAGCGGCCTGGGTCTATCCGACGCTGCTTATCGGCGGTCTGGCGGCGCTGATCGCACTGTCACGCGCAGGCACGACCCTGTTCTGGAATGTCAGCCGCGAACAGGATGTCTGTGAGCCCCCGGCACGCATCAAGCTGGTGGCGGTTTACCTGCTGCTGGCCAGCTCGCCACTTCTGGTGATCTTCGGCGGCCCCATGACCGAGTTTACCGACCAGGCAGCCCTGCAGCTGCATGGCATGAGCTCTGATCTGGGCCCTCTCCTGCCGTTCATACCGGGAGGTGATTCATGAGACTTCAAGCCCGCAACCGCTGGGTGCCGATGCCGGCCCAGAGCCTGATTCTGTTCCTGGTGTGGCTGCTGCTGAACAACTCGGTCGCCCCCGGCCAGATCCTGCTGGGCGCGTTTCTGGCACTCGTCATTCCGCTGCTGGTAGCACCGATGCAGGCGCGACAGCCGCGAGTGCTGAAGCACGGACTGGCGCTGCGTTATACCCTGATGGTGATCTACGACATCGTGGTGGCCAACTTTGAGGTGGCGATGCGCGTGATCGGTCCGAACAGCGCACTTGAGCCCGCCTTCGTCGCGATCCCGCTGGATATTGAAGGCGCGCTGCCGATCACGCTGCTGGCGAGCACTATCTCACTGACCCCGGGTACCGTCAGCGCGGAGGTCAGCGAGAACCGACGCTGGCTCTATATTCACGTGCTTCACCTGGATGACGAGACCGCGCTGATCGAACAGATTAAAACGCGCTACGAGGCCCCGCTGAAGGAGATTTTCGGATGCTGAGCACGACCATCACGATCGTCAGTGTGATGATCTGCATCGCCCTGGTGATGAACCTGATCCGCCTGCTGACCGGTCCCGACCTGTCGGACCGTATCCTTGCGCTGGATACCCTCTACATCAACAGTATCGGGCTGATCCTGCTGTTCGGCCTGAGCAAGGGTTCGGCACTCTATTTCGAGGCCGCCCTGCTGATCGCCATGCTCGGTTTCGTCAGCACCGCGGCGCTCTGCAAATACCTGCTGCGCGGCGATATTATCGAATAAGGGGATCTGTCATGAGTCAAGCTGTTGAACTGGTCGTCTGCGCATTTCTGCTGATGGGCGGCCTATTTGTACTACTGGGATCCTTCGGCCTGCTGAAGCTGCCCGACTTCTACACCCGTCTGCATGCGCCCACCAAGGCGACGACGCTGGGGCTGGCAGGACTGCTGATCGGCTCGATGATCTATTTCTTCGCCGCCGAGCAGCGGCTGATGGTTCACGAGTTGTTGATCACGCTGTTTTTGCTGATCACCGCACCGGTCAGTGCCCACATGCTGGCAAAAACCGCATTGCACCATCGCGTAAAGATGCTGAAACGCTCCCACGGCAAGTCGCTGACCGCATCGGCCCGCGAGCGGCAAGTGCCCTCTTTTAGCGACGATAGCCACTAAATTGTTCAAAATGGGTGCCCAAGTGGCACCCGACATTTCATCGACTCGCCGCATACCCGCCCTCTTTTTGCACATTTGAGCTGCCTCACGACCCACCACAGGGCACGAATTACGAGCTGTGCGGGCGGTCATCGCTTTGTGTTATCGTTAAGCTTAAATGAGCCACAAAGGACTGCAGTACAATGCTGAGCAAAGTCGTAATTCCCGTCGCCGGTCTTGGCACTCGCGTACTTCCCGCCAGTAAAGCTATCCCGAAAGAGATGCTCACCGTCGTCGACAAGCCGGTGATCCAGCACGTGGTCGAAGAAGCGATCGCCGCTGGCTTCCGTGAGATCATCCTGGTCACCCGCAGCGGCAAGCAGGCGATCGAGGATCACTTCGATCACCACTACGAGCTTGAGCACGAACTGACCCGCAAGGGTAAGCACGACCTGCGCGCCGCCGTTAACGACACTCTCCCCGACAATGTGGAAATCGTCTCCGTACGTCAGCCCCAGGCACTGGGTCTGGGGCATGCAGTCCTTTGCGCCTCTCACGTGGTGGGGGACGATGACTTTGCGGTGATTCTGCCGGATATGGTGATCGATAACCCGGACGGCAAGCGCGACCTCACCGCCATGGCCAAGCGCTACGCCGAGACAGGCAAGGGCCAGATCATGGTGGAGTCGGTACCTGAAGACCAGGTACAGCGTTACGGTATCGTCGATTGCGGTGGCGTTAACGTGGAAGCCGGCAGCGCCGCCGAAATCAAGGGCATGGTGGAAAAACCGGACGTGGCGGACGCACCTTCCAATATGGCAATCGTCGGTCGTTACATTCTGCCGGCACGGGTCATGGAGCTGTTGAAAACCACTCAGCCCGGCGCCGGTGGCGAGATCCAGTTGACCGACGCCCTGCTGGAGCTGACCGGAGAATCCCCGCTGGAAGCCTACAACATGCGCGGCAAAATCTACGACTGTGGCAACAAGGCGGGGCTGCTGCAGGCCAACGTCGCCCTGGGTCTGCGCCACCCGGAAACCGCGGACGCATTGAAAGCGTTTATTCAGGGACTGGATGTCTGATTGCCCACAGGCAAGATCCCTATCCGGGGAAAAGGAGAAACCGTGAACCCAGATAAATGCTGGAGTGACCTGCGCGAATCCGCGCAGGCGCTGAAGAAACGTCACCTGAGCGAACTGATGGCTGATGACAGCCGCTTTGATACCTTCTCGTTCAGTCATGACGGCATGCTGCTGGACCTGAGCCGCCAGCGCATGCTGCCGGAAACCCTGGATCAGCTGGTCGCCCTGGCCGAGGCCAGCGGCCTGAAACAGAAGATCGACGACCTGATCGGCGGAAGCCATGTAAACACCACCGAAGACCGCGCGGCGCTGCACACGGCCCTGCGCACCCCAGCCGGCAAGCCGCTGGTGGTCGATGGCAAGGACGTGGTCGCCGGCGTTCAGGCAACGCTGGATAAAATGGACAATCTGGTCAGCACGCTGCACTCGGGCCAGTGGCGGGGCTTCAACGGTGAAGCGATCGACACCGTGGTCAATATCGGTGTCGGCGGCTCCGACCTGGGGCCACTGATGACCTGCCACGCACTGTCGGAGTTCCAGCCGGACAATGCCCGCGGCATCGACCTGCACTTTGTCTCCTCCATGGATGGCAGCCAGCTGTCGGGATTGCTCAGCCGTCTAAACCCGGCTACCACGCTGTTTGTGCTCTCGTCCAAATCCTTCACCACCATCGATACCCTGGCCAACGCGGCGACCGCACGCCAGTGGCTGCAGGACGCCAGTGGTCTGGAGGTTGAAACCATCCTCAGGCACCACTTTATCGGCATCACGGCGCAGCCGCAGAAAGCCAGTGAGTGGGGCATTCCCACCCAGAACCAGTTGCTGTTCTGGGACTGGACCGGCGGGCGCTATTCCATGTGGTCTGCCATTGGCCTGCCGATCGCCATCGCTACCGGCATGGACGGCTTCCGCCAACTGCTGGCCGGCGCGCACAGTATCGACACCCATTTCCAGCAGGCGCCGTTCAAGGAGAACCTGCCGGTGCTGCTGGCGCTGGCCGGCATCTGGAACATCAACCTGCTTGATATCCATGCCCACGCCATCCTGCCCTATGACGGTCGTCTGGCGCACCTGCCGGCCTACCTCGAGCAGCTCGAGATGGAGAGTAACGGCAAGAGCGTCAGGCTCGATGGTACGGACTCCGACCATCGTACCTGCCCGGTGCTCTGGGGCGAGATCGGCCCGAATGCCCAGCATGCCTTCTACCAGCTGCTGCACCAGGGCACCGAATCGGTGATGTGCGATTTCATTGTCCCGGCCAAGCGCTATACCGAACAAAGCAGGACACTGCAGGAGCAGCATCGCCTGGCACTGGCCAACTGCCTGGCCCAGGCGCGGGTATTGGCCCTGGGCGATAAAGCCCTGGATGCCGATACCGCCGCTTCGGCACCGCCCTGGAAACGTTATCGCGGCAACCAGCCCAGTACGGTCATCCTGCTCGACGAGCTGACACCCTATGCCCTGGGCCAGCTGATCGCCACCTACGAACACAAGGTCTATACCCAGGCTGTGATCTGGCAGATCAACCCGTTTGACCAGTGGGGCGTGGAGCTTGGCAAGAAGATGGCCACCGCCATGCTGGACGAGCTGGACGAACCGGGCCGCAGCGGCAAGCTGGACAGCGCCACGCAGGGGCTGCTCGACCGTATCAACGCGCAGCGCCACTCAGCGTGAGCCGGCTTTAAGGACTGCATTAAGGATTGAGTATGAAGATCTGTGTATGGGGTGAGGAGCTGGCCGGATGGATCGCGGCGGCCCATTTCGCCAACTTCGGTAACAACGTGATCAAGGCCGGCTCAGAAATGATGCCGGCGGAAAGCGGCAACCGCATCGAACCAGGCCTGATGGACAGCCTCAAGCGGGGTATAGATTCCGGCAAACTGGTATCCAGCGAGCAGGAGGACCCGTTCTCCGCCGATATCCACTGGCTGGCCATCGGCCCCGGGGAACTTGAAGCCGCTACCGAAATCGTCGCCCGCATCGCTGCGATGCATGATGAACCGGTGCTGGTGATCAACCAGAGCAACCTGGGCACCGGTGCCAGCGATGAACTCCAGGCTCGCCTGAATGAGGACAAGGATCAGCACGTCATCTACCTGCCCGATATGCTCCAGGCGGGCCAGGCGATGCGCCAGTTTGGCCATCCTGGTGTACTACTGGTTGGCTGCGAGAATGAATCCGCCCGCATCAGGTTCGCCGCACTGATGCGCCCGTTCACCCGCGAGGGTACCGAACTACGCCTGATGAACCGGCGCGAAGCGGAGTTTACCAAGTTCGCCATCACCGGCATGCTGGCGCTGCGACTTGGCTATATCAACGAACTGGCCATGCTGGCTGACCACGTGGGCGTGGATATCGAAACCGTGCGCGACGGCATGAGTACCGACCCCCGCGTTGGCTCTCACTACCTGGCCCCGGGATGCGGCTTCGGTGGTCAGCACTTCACCCAGTATATTGAAGGCCTTGCCGGTCTGCTCAGCAAGACCCGCGGTTCGACGCTGCTGGAAACGGTGCTCGACCAGAACGAGCACCACAAGGAGCTGCCGTTCCGCAAACTCTGGCAGCACTTCCATTGCGACCTGCAAGGACGGCGTATCGCCATCTGGGGTCTGGCGTTCAAGCCAGGCGTTGCCAATATCGAGGGCGCCCCCAGCCTGAAGACCGTCGATGCACTGCTCGCCCAGGGGGCGATTATCCAGCTGCACGACCCGGAAGCGCGCGAAGAGTTTCTCTTCCACTACGGTGAGCAGGAACAGCTGGTATACTGCGACGAGCCTTACGAGGCGGTCAAGGATGCCGACGCACTGCTGCTGCTGACCGCCTGGCCCGAGTACTGGTCACCGAACTACACCGAACTCCATCGCCTGATGAAGGATCCGGTAATCATCGATGGCCGCAACGTTTACGACCCGCAGCTGCTGCACGACCTGGGATTCACCTATTACGGCGTGGGGCGCTAGCGCTTCGAGGCTGTCCGCCTCCGGCGGGCAGCTTCTTCAACAGCGGATAGACCCCATTGAGCAACCAGCAAGACACCCGGCTCACACCCGCCGAGATCCAGTGGCAGGATGACACCCCGGTATCGGTCCAGTTTGACGATATCTACTTCAACAAGGCCGGCGGCCGGGCCGAAACCGACTATGTATTCCTCGACGCCAACAATCTGGACTCGCGCTGGCAAAGCCTGAGCCCCGGCGCACACTTCAGCATCGCCGAAACAGGCTTCGGCACCGGGCTTAACTTTTTCTGCGCCCGGGATCTCTGGCTCAGGAGCGCCCCCGCAGATGCCCGTCTGCACTATTTTTCCTGCGAAAAGTACCCGCTCTCCCGTGATGATCTGCAAACCGCCCTCGATCACTGGCCGGAGTTCAGCGATGCCTGCAGTGTCCTGATCGCTGGCTGGCCCCCGGCTGCGGAGGGCTTCTACACCCTGCTGTTCGATGGTGGTCGCATAACGCTGACCCTGGCGTTTGGCGATGCGGCAAAGATGCTGGCCGCTTTCGACGGGCGCGCCGATGCCTGGTTTCTCGATGGCTTCGCCCCCTCGCGCAATCCCGATATGTGGAGTGACGCGCTGTTTCACCAGATCGCGGCGCACTCGGTCCCTGGCACGACCTTCGGTACCTTTACCGCCGCAGGCATAGTGCGACGCGGACTGGCTGAGAAGGGTTTCGAGGTCTCAAAACGCCCAGGTTTTGGCCACAAGCGGGATATGCTGGTTGGCTGCCTCAACGAAGAAATTTCAGAGACCGATCCGGCCCCCTGGCTGGCCCGCCCTCACACCGAGTACGCTGAAAAGCACGCCATCGTCATCGGCGCCGGTATTGCCGGCGCCTTTACCGCCTCAGAGCTTGCTTCCCGCGGCTGGCAGGTTGACCTGCTGGAGCGCCACCCGGAGCCAGCCCAGGAGGGCTCTGGCAACGCCCAGGGCGCGCTATACCTGAAGCTTCCCAAGAACCCCACCCGCCAGGGCGAGCTGCATCTCCAGGGCCTGCATTTCAGCGGCGCTCTGGTAAAAAAGTTGCGACAGACAGACGCGGAACTGGGCGATATCTGCGGTCTGCTGAGTCTTGCTCTTACGCCCGCCGAGCAGAAACGCCAGCAGCAGCTGCTCGACAGCGAGCGCTACCCGGAAGAGCTGGTGCGCCCGGTAAACAGGGAAGAGGCCAGCGCGCTCGCCGGGCAGGAAACCGGGGCCGGTGGCCTGTATTTCCCGGACGGCGGCTGGGCCTCCCCGCCTCTGTTATGCCGACGCCTGCTGGAGCACTCCAATATACGCTGTCACTACAATACAGCGGTGGAATCCCTGGCACGTGATAACAGCAGCGGTGAGTGGATCATCAACGGCGGCGACTGGCGGGCGCCTGTTGTTATCGCCTGCACGGCGGCTGACACCCATAAACTGGAGCCCCTGGCTTTCCTGCCACTGAAGCCGATCCGCGGACAGACCACCCAGGTCGCCGCCCCTGAGGATGCCAGGGCGCTGCAAAAGGTTATTTGCGGCGAGGGCTATGTCTCACCAGCCCTGAACGGCCAGTACTGTTTCGGCGCCAGCTTCAAGCTGAACGACCCGGATACCGCAGTTCGTCAGGAGGAGCACGCTCACAATCACGAGCTGCTGACACGCGCCCTGCCACTGCTGGCCGCACAGATCGATATGGCGGCAGCCAGCGGTCGTGTGGCGTTTCGGGCCACCACGCCGGATTACCTGCCGATTGTCGGCGCAGTGCCGGATATATCCTGGAGCCTGGAGCGCTTTGACCGGCTGCGGCGGGATGCCCGCTGGCAGTTCGAGCCGGGCATGAAGCACCTGCCCGGGCTGTTTGTAAACGCGGGCCATGGATCTAAAGGACTGATCAGCGGTCCAATAAGTGCGCTAACCGTCGTCTCGTTGATCGAACAGACTCCGCTGCCAGTGCCCCGGATGGTGGCCGATGCGCTGAACCCCGTTCGATTTCTTATCAAGAATTTGAAAAAGGGGACGATATAAGTTGTAAACGGGAGGGTTTAATATGGCGCTGGTAGTATACGATCAAGGGTATCGCATTCAGACCCCCGTATCGTCACAGTTCAAACCCAAGGGGGTCGATCCTCTCACGGAGAGCAAACGCTCGGCCGCCATTCCCACCAGTGAAGACATCCCCCGGGACGAGGCTGAAGAGCTGGCGCAGTCTTTTACACTGCCAAATGCGTCAGAGGAGCGCTCAGCCCCCCAGCACCGTCGCCTGCCCGCTGCCACTGACAATACGAGAACACCGAACACCTACGGCAAAAAAGCCTTTGCCGGCCATGAAAGGCGCAAATCAGGCCTGACCGCCAAGCAGCTGTTTGTCTCCCCTGTCTTTACCGCCCGCACCCATGAAACGCTGTATACCGCTTACGAGCGGATGAAGGCTCATGGTATTCACCACCTGGTTATCGTCGATGATGACAGTCGTCCCCTGGGGCTGATCTCCGCCGCCGATATTGATGAAGACAGCAGAGACTCCGCGCGCACCATCGCCACCGTTTATCACAGCCAGATTATTGTCGCCTCGCTCGATACGGAGCTGTCGCTGCTAGCCGCCACCTTCGTCAACTACCCGGTAAGGGCTCTGCCGGTCATCGATGACGAAGAGAAAGTGCTTGGCATCATTACGCGTTCGGATCTGTTGCGTCTGTTGATCAACAACGCCCGTGTGGAAAGTTGGGCCTGAGCGGCTGCGGCGGTCAAGTAGCGCCTGCCGCTCAGCATCGCTGTCAGCCCCGGTTATCGGGAGAGGGAAGTTTGCCCGGCTCAGTGGGCCGGACGGGCTTCGGCTGTTGGGCAGTGGCGCCCGGGGGCTCCCGTTGGGGCGCTGAGTCGCCGCCACCGAACAACCGTGCCAGGAATCCAAACACCCGCTTGATCCCGCGCCAGAGCTTGGGCAACGCCCAGATCAGGAACAGAACAAACAGGATAAAGGCGCCGAGGAACCACCAGGGATGGTTCAGCGCCGTCCACAGACCACCGATGACAATCAGATCCTCGCTGAACGAGGCGGTCCAGTTGCTGACCGGCTCCGGCGAGGTGTTGATCATCACCCGCGTACCGGCCTTGAGACTGTGAGTCCCGGCCGCCACCGAGCCACCGACGATCGCCGCCGCCAGCCCCACCGCCGGTGACAGGTCACCCACGGCGCCGGCGGCCAGGGCCGCGCCTGCCGGTATACGCACAAAGGTGTGCAGCGTATCCCAGCCGGTATCCACACCGGGCACCTTGTCGGCAAAGAATTCAACGCAGTACATCAGTCCCGCCGCCATGATCACCAGGGGATCACTGACGATATCCAGCCCCGGCGGCAGATCGATATGCCCCATGTTGTTAAGCACACCGAGCATCAGCAGAGTAGCGTACAGGTTGATACCACTGGCCCAGGCCACGCCCATGGACAGGGCGATCATCGCCGTTATCTGATCAAGTTGTTCCATACAGCAGCTCCTACCGGGATCGCGCGGGGCGGATCACCGTTTCAATCGCTCTTTAGCCACTATAGAGCATTCAGCTGTACTCTCACTGAACACCAACACTACGTCACCGGCTCTCAGTTTTGCCATTACCTGCTCCACCTTGCGTGCCAGCGACACCTCCTGCTCTCCGTAGTCGGTGCCATCGCGGGTGACGAACTCCTCGATCAGGCCGTTTAATGCCTGCGGCGATAGCTCCTGCCAGGGAATAATCACAGCCCCTGCCCCTCGGCCTCAAGCAGCTCGATCAGCTGGGCTTCATTCAGCACCCGGATACCGAGCTGCTCCGCCTTCGCGAGCTTGGAGCCGGCTTTTTCACCGGCCACCAGCGCCGAGGTCTTGGCCGAGACACTACCGGCAACCTTGGCGCCCAGCGCCTGCAGACGCACCTTGGCTTCGTCTCGCGTCAGGGCCTCCATGGCACCGGTCAGCACCCAGGTCTCGCCCTCCAGCGGCAGGCTCTGCAGCGACTCTTCCGGCTGGCACTCCCAGTGCATGCCGAACTCGCGCAACTGCTGTTCAATGGCGCTCAGCCTGTGACGATGTGCCTCGGACTGCAGGTACTCGAACAGATTCCTCTTCGCCTGGCTGTTAAGGCCAGTGACGGCGGCGATCTGCGCCTCATTCGCCTCCAGCAGTGCCGACAGCGTGCCGAAATGAGCCGCCAGGTTATCCGCGCCCTTCTTGCCGACCTTGAAGATCCCAAGGCTGTTGATCAGATCACCAAAGGCGACGCTGCCCGTCAGTGCCGGGCTGACCTGACCGGACTCTTTGGGCTGCACCTCCAGGGACAACAGGTCATCGATTACCTTCTGGTTATGGCTGTCCTGCATGAAGTTGTGGATTTCGTAAGCCACCGTCAGGCCGATATCCTTCAGCGTCGCCAGTACTTCCGGCAACGCCCTGCGCACATTGGCAAGGCTGCCGAGGCTGGACGCCAGGGTACGGGCGGTCTCCTCACCTACTTCCGGGATACCCAGGGCGTAGATAAAGCGCTCCAGGTTGACCTGGCGGCTCTGGTCGATCGCGGCGATCAGGTTCTCGCTGGAGAGCTCGGCGAAGCCCTCCAGTCTCAGCAGATCGCGCGTGGAAAGCCGGTAAAGGTCTGCCGGCGAGCGCACCAGCTCGAGATCCACCAGCTGCTCGATATTTTTATCACCCAGGCCGTCGATATCCATCGCCTTGCGTGAACCGAAGTGAAACAGCGCCTGTTTCAGCTGAGCTTCGCAGGAGAGACGACCAACGCAGCGGTAAATAGCGCCCTCGCTAACCTGCTCGCCTCCTTTGCCGCGCTTGACCAGTTGCGTGCGCTCAATATCGGAGCCGCACACCGGGCACTGGGAGGGAATGTGCACCGGGCTTTCATCGCCGGTACGTTTTTCCGTGACCACTTTAACGATCTGCGGGATCACATCACCGGCGCGGCGGACCATGACGTGGTCACCGATCTTCACATCCAGGCGGGCGATCTCGTCCATGTTGTGCAGCGTGGCGTTGCTGACGGTCACACCGCCCACAAAGACCGGTTCAAGACGGGCAACCGGCGTCACCGCACCGGTGCGTCCCACCTGGAACTCGACATCGTTCAACCGGGTAATCTCTTCCTGGGCCGGGAATTTATGCGCGATGGCCCAGCGCGGTGCCCGGGCGACGAAACCCAGTGCCTGCTGGATCTCGCGGCTATCCACCTTGAACACCAGGCCGTCGATATCATAGGCCAGTCCGGCGCGCTTCTGCTCCATATCACGGTAGTACTCAAGGCAGCCATCCGCGCCTGTGACTACACGCATCTCGGGATTGATCTTCAGGCCCCACTCGCGCAGCTGGTGCAGGGTTTCGCTATGGCTGTCCGGCAGCTCGCCGCCATCGACGATACCGGTACTGTAACTGCAGAACTCCAGCGGGCGCTGGGCGGTGATTTTCGGATCCAGCTGCCGCAGGCTGCCGGCCGCGGCGTTACGCGGGTTAACAAAGGTTTTCTCGTCACGGGCGCGGGCACGTTCGTTCAGCGCTTCGAAACCGGCCTTGGGCATATAGACTTCGCCACGTACCTCCAGGCGCTCAGGCCAGCCGCTGCCACGCAGCTTGAGTGGCACGTTGGCGATGGTGCGCACATTCAGGGTGATATCCTCACCGGTATAACCGTCACCACGGGTCGCACCACGCACCAGCACACCGTTTTCGTAGACCAGGCTGATGGCCAGACCATCAAGCTTGGGCTCACAGGCAAAAGCCAGCGCAGCAGTATCCAGCCCCTTGACCCTGTCACCGATACGACGCACGAAACCGCGCAGTTCCTCTTCACTGAATGCATTATCGAGCGAGAGCATCGGCAGTTCATGCTGTACTTCGGCGAAACCGCCTTCCGGTTTGGCACCCACCCGCTGGGTCGGGGAATCCGGCGTCACCAGCTCGGGATTTTCCTCTTCGAGCTGTTTCAGTTCGCGGAAAATACGGTCGTACTCCGCATCTGGAATACTGGGCTCATCGAGGACGTAGTAGCGGTAGTTGTGATTATCGATCTGTTCTCGGAGCGCCTTGATGCGCTCCGGGGCTGAAGTGGTCATCGGTTCGGGATATCTCTGGGAAAAAAAGGCCGGAAACGGCCTTCAGGGTCGGGCGCAGCTCAGTGTGCGCGCCGGACCCGTTTGTGGATCTCGAAATCGCGGATACGTTCGCGATAGTGTTCCTTGGTCTGCGGTCGCATCACCGAGCGATCACCATCAAGCATTTCAGCTTCCAGGTGACGCGCCAGCGTTTCCGCGGTGGCCAGCATGCACTCGTAAGCGTACATGGGGTCAGCCGGGTCTCGCATCGACATGAAGAAGGTCACCGCAGGGGTTTCCAGTTCATCCATGGTCGCCTGGTCAAACGTGCCTGGCTGGATGGCGTTGGCCATGCTGAACTGCAGCGATCCCTGGGCGTTTGGATGCTCATGGCGATGGTAGATATCCATGGCGCCGATCTCCATGCCGCAGGCGTCGGCAATACGGTGAATCGCCGCACCGGGCAGGGTCTGGCCCTGACGGGCGACGACAAAGATCACCAGCATCTCATCCGGGTCCGCGGAGATCTCCGGTGCGGGGCGATTGTTCTTGCCCGATTCGCTCCCTGCCTCTTTTTCTGCCACCGGCAGCGGCTTTACAGGCTCGGGATCAGGCGACTTTTCTCGGGGCAGTTCGGCAATCTCAGGCTCAGGTGCAGATCGCGCAGGCTCTGCTTCAGCGCTGTCGGGGTCAGCGTCCAGATCAAGACTCAGGGCCTCTCCCAGACGGCTGCCATCATCCGACGGCGCGGGTACGGGCTCTGTTTCCGGCGCTGGTTCCTCAGCGACCTCGACCGGACGCTTTCGCTCACTGTTCTTTCTCTCGCTACTGGGGCGCACTCGGTCCATCAGCACCGGGATCGGCTGTTCCGGGTCAAAATCCAGGCTCAGGGGCTCAGGTTCGGAAGGGATATCGTCCTCGTCCCGGCGCGCTGTCAGCGGTGTATCCAGGGTACTTGGCGCAGGCTTGGCGCTATGCTGTTGAGGCGCCTGGCTTGCCGCGCTGCTGCGACGTCGCCCTACCGGCACATCATCAAACAGCGGATCCAGCTCGGCTTCCTGGTCAGCAAGCAGGTCGGGCTGCTGCTCCACGCCCGCGGAGGGCTTGCTGGCAGGCCAATCGGGTATGCGGTCTGATTCGGCACTGGCGGGCGCGGGCTCCGGCGAGAAGACCGGCTCATGCCGCTGCTCCTCTTCTGCTATACGGCGGGCACCACCGTTGGGCAGCTCAGGGTTCGACGGGGATACGCTCTCGTCGTCACCGTCACTGACGGCCGACCGGTCGATATCCATATGTATGCGGCTGCCATTGCCGCGAATCCGACGCCACCCATCAAACAGAATCAGCGCAATCACCAGAATTCCGCCAATGATTAGCCATTCGCGCAGACTGATTTCCATGGTTAGGCTCTTTTCCGGTCCGGTCTTTGTTTCAAGTTATATTCCCCGGTAACAGACTACTCTACAACCTGATCGATCACCAGTGTAACGCTGCCGGGTTCCCCGCCGACCGCTACCGGCGACTGACTGCCCAGCAGGTCGCCCGGCTGCGCGATCGCCTGGCCTGACGCACTGATACGTGCGCCAATTTCGACCGCGTCCACACTGGATAGTTCGGCCCCGGGCATCATAGCCATTCCGTCATTAAGCTCAACCGTCAGTGGCAGATCGGATACCTGCCTGCGCACCGCTGCCAGCGGCATCCGGCCACCGACCGGACGCGCGTAGATAAACACCGCCTGATCCGGCGACACCCGGTCCTTCAGTTCATCGGACAGGGTTACACTGACCTGAATCGACGCAGCGGTCGCACTCTGCAGCTCAGGCACCTCTTCACCGGCGGCGATCAGCTGCTGTGTCGCCTGATCGATACCCGACTGCAGCGACTGAACTGCATCACCACGGGCGTTGGCCTTCGCCTGGCTCCAGTATTCAATGGCTGCACGGTAATCGCCGGTTTCATAGGCATCGATCCCCAGCAGCCCCAGCGCCGCCATATCATCCGGATCCAGCGCCAGAGTTTTGTCGATCTGTGCCTTCACCTGCGCAGTCATGCTGCCGCCGGACTGGAAGTAGAGCGCCTGGGCGATCTGTCCCTGCACGCCCGCATACTGGGGCGCATCCTCGGGCAGGATCGCTGCAACACGCTGGAAGGCTTCAAGTCCCTCGGCAAAGCGGCCCTGGTTCACATAGGTGGTGGCCAGCAGGTACCAGCCTTCGGCGTTGTCCGGGTTCGCTTCGAGCTCCTGCTCAAGCTGCGCCACCGCTTCTTCCAGCGTCGGCATTGTTGGCGGGTTCAGTGCCAGCGCCAGGTCCGCGGAGCGCCCAAGATTGTTGTAGAGGCCAAACGCGATCACCGGCACCAGCAGCGCCAGCAGGACAACGGTCGTAAACTGGGCGGCGCCCGGACGCGGATGTTTCAGCCGGGGAGCCTGCTCCTCGGCATCGATCAGCAGGTTACGCTCGAGTTCCAGCTTGAGTACTTCGAAATTGCCGGCATCCAGCGTACCCGCTTCCCGCTCGCTTTCGAGCTCCGCCAGGCGCTCACGGTAGATCTCGATATTCTGGTGCTGACGGTCCACAGCCTGATCATCGGCCTGCACCGCCTGACGATCAGCCTCGCGGCGGGCCGCCAGCAGCGGCCAGAAGATGGCGGCCACAGCGATGAGGGTCAACAGCGCGATGCCGCTCCAGAGTGCGATCATTGTTTCTTATCCTGTTCCAGCAATTGCTCTAACCGTTCACGCTCTTCCGGGGCCAGGTTAGCCTCCGCGGCCCCGGCCGCTCCACCACGCCGACGGTGGCGGGCGATCAACACCACAACCAGCAGCCCGACGCCGAGCAGGACAAAGGGGCCATACCAGAGAACCCAGGTCATCTCGTTGACCCGCGGCCGGTAGAGCACAAACTCGCCGTAGCGGGTCACCATGAAGTCGACAACCTGGTCATCCGATGCGCCCTCGTTGAGCATGCGGTACACCTCGCCGCGCAGGTCGGACGCGATCGGCGAGTTTGAGTCGGCGATATTGTTGTTCTGACACTTGGGGCAGCGCAGCTCAGCGGTCAGCTGCTGAAACCGCAGCTCGGTGGCCTTGTTATCAAAATCATAGGCCTCGATGGCAGCCTGCGAGACGCCGGCCCAGAACAGGCAGCAAACGGTCAGGGCCTTGAGAATCCTTTTCATGCGCCCGCTCCGCCAGCAACCTGCGCCATAACCCTTTGCAGATCCTTCCAGACATTGGCGTCCACCGCGCCCACGTGGCGATAGCGAATCACACCCTCGGCATCGATCACGTAGGTCTCTGGTGCGCCATATACACCCAGATCCAGACCCAGCTTGCCATCCTGGTCGAGCACCACCTCGGCATAGGGATCCAGGTAGCGTTTCAGCCATTCGCGGGCTTTCACCGGCTCATCCTTGTAGTTGATGCCGTAAATAGTCACCCCCTGCTTCGCCAGCTGATTCAGGAAGGCATGCTCCTCCTTACAGGTGGGACACCAGGTTGCCCAGACATTGACCAGGGCCACCTCTCCCTTGAGGTCCGCCACCGTCATCATCCGCTCCGGCTCGGTCAGCGAGGCTTTCTCGAACGCGGGGAACGGCTCATTCAAGCGCGCAGACGGCAGCTCCGTGGGGTCAATGGAGAGTCCTTTCCAGAGGAAAAAACCTATCCCCAGAAAGATGACCAGCGGTAAAAAGAGTAGAAATCGACGCATAGTTACCTTCCTTATCAAGCGCTTTGCGCGGCCAGATCTCGACGGGCCTGTTTACGGTAGCGCGGGTCGGTCGCTGCCAGCAGCCCACCGGCTGTCATGAACAGCGCGCCCAGCCAGATCCAGCGTACGAACGGCTTGTACTGCACGCGCACCGCCCAGGCCTCTCCGCCCAGGGGTTCACCCAGCGCCACGTAAAGATCGCGGAACAGGCCAGGATCGATGGCCGCCTCGGTCATCACATTGCCGCGAGCCCGGTAGAGACGTTTCTCCGGATTCATCTCCGTGTAGAGCTCACCGTCGTGGAATACACGGATCACGCCGGTATCAGAGTGGAAGTTCGGACCATCCACCTTCTGAATACCGTCGAAAACAAACTCGTAGCCGCCAAATGTCTTGCGATCGCCCGGTTCCATGCGCAGGTCGCTGTGCTCGCTGAACGTGGAGACCAGCGCGACGCCAACAACCATGATGGCCACACCCACGTGGGCGAGCATCATGCCGTAATAGGCACGGGACTGTTTGAACATGGCAGACAGCGGACTGCGTTTGCTGCGGATGCGGTTGAACAGGTCACGCAGGCCGGTAAAGACAATCCACCAGGCCAGTACCAGACCGACGCTGACCCAAAGCCCCGGCAGTTCCGGCAGGACGAACAGGGTTGCGATACCCACGATCAGCGCCAGCAGACCCGGTAACCAGAGCTGGCTGGCGAGCAATGCACCCTGTGTCTGTTTCCAGCGCACCAGGGTACCGACGCCAAGGCTGACCATAAGCAGCAGGCTCAAGGGTACAAACAGCGCGTTGAAATACGGCGGCCCCACCGACAGCTTGCCAAGGCCCAGGGCATCGATCAGCAGCGGGTAGAGCGTACCCAGCAGCACCGTGGCGCAGGCCACGGTCAGCAGCACGTTATTGATCAGCAGGAAGGTTTCCCGGGAGATCAGGCCGAAGCTCGACTCGCTTTTTACGTGCGAGGCTTTGATCGCATAAAGCAGCAGCGAGCTACCGATGGTCAACGCCAGCAGCGCCAGGATAAAGAAACCACGATCCGGATCAGAGGCGAAGGCGTGTACGGAGGTCAGCACTCCGGAACGCACCAGGAAGGTGCCCAGCAGGCTCAGCGAGAACGCAAAGATCGCCAGCAGCACGGTCCAGCTTTTGAACACACCGCGTTTTTCTGTCACTGCCAGGCTGTGAACCAGCGCCGTGCCCACCAGCCAGGGCATCAGGGAGGCGTTTTCCACCGGATCCCAGAACCACCAGCCGCCCCAGCCCAGCTCGTAGTACGCCCACCAGCTGCCAAGTGCGATACCCAGCGTCAGGAACGCCCAGGCGATATTGGTCCAGGGACGGGACCAGCGTGACCAGGCGGCATCGAGCCGTCCGCTGAGCAGCGCGGCGATGGCAAAGGCGAATGCCACCGAAAAGCCGACGTAGCCCATATAAAGCATCGGCGGGTGTACGATCAGGCCGAAATCCTGCAGCAGCGGGTTCAGGTCGGCACCATCCTGTGGACTCTGCGGCAGGTGACGCTCAAACGGGCTGGAGGTAAACAGCACGAACAGGATAAAACCGGTCGCGATCAGCCCCATCACCGCAAGCACCCGGGCCCGGATATCGGTTGGCAGGTTGTCACTTTTGAGCGCCACCGCCACCGTCCAGCCGGTCAGGATCAGCACCCAGAGCAGCAGTGAACCCTCGTGTCCGCCCCAGACCGCGCTCAGGCGGTAATACCAGGGCAGCGCACTGTTGGAGTTGCTGGCCACATAGGCCACGGAAAAATCATTCTGCAGAAACGCCCAGCCCAGACAGAGAAAACTGAACAGTGCGAAACTGAACATCGTCACGGCCAACGGGCGTGCGAAACCGCACCACAGAGCGTTGCCACGGGCAGCACCCACAAGGGGTACGGTGCCAAGCAAAACAGCAAGACAGAGCGACAGGATCAGCGCGTATTCACCGAGTTCGGGGATCATTTATTGAACTCCTGACCGCTCGGCATCGGCATCTTGCCCGCTTTTTCCAGTGCTTCAGCCACCTCTGGCGGCATGTAGTTTTCATCATGCTTGGCCAGCACTTCCACCGCCTGGAGCACGCCCTGGTTATCCAGCTCGCCCTGAGCGACGATGCCCTGCCCCTCACGGAAGAGGTCCGGAAGAATGCCGTTGTAGTGCACCTGAACGGTGTTTTCGTAATCGGTAATCGCAAAGACAACGTCCAGGTTGTTATCGGAGCGCTTCACACTGTTATCAACCACCATACCGCCGGCGCGGATGCGGGTATCCACCGGTGCCTCGCCTTTGGCGATCTGCGTCGGTGAGTAGAACAGGTTGATGTTCTGATTCAGTGCAAAAAGAGTCAGGCCAACGGCTACGGCGACGCCGAAGACGATGAACAGCACGATATAAAGCCGCTGCTTGCGCTTCGGGTTCATGGACTTTGTTTCTCCCTCTGTAAACGGCGTTTAAGCTGAGCAATCAACTGGCTGCGCTCCATCAGGGGCACTACCAGATTAACGAGAATAACTATCAGACCGAGGGCGTAGCTGAGCCAGACATAAAGCCCATGGCCACCCATCGACAGAAATTCGGAAAAAGAGCTAAAACTCACTTCGACCTCACTTGGACAGCAGCAGATCCCTGACCCAGCCGGCGCGACGCTCGCGACGCAGAATCTCGTTGCGCAGCCGCAACATCAGGGAAACGGCAAAAAAGCAGTAAAAGCCAATCACCATGGTCAGCAGCGGCAACCACATCTCTGCGGGCATGGCCGGCTTCTCGGTCAGTTTGAAAGTGGCGGGCTGATGCAGCGTGTTCCACCACTCCACCGAATACTTGATGATCGGGATGTTAACCAGACCGACCAGGGCCAGCACTGCGCTCGCCTGTGCAGCAGTTGACTCGCTCTCGATGGCAGAGTTCAGTGCCATCACGCCGAGGTAGAGAAACAGCAGGATCAGCATCGAGGTCAGGCGCGCGTCCCAGACCCACCAGGAGCCCCAGGTGGGTTTGCCCCAGATGGCGCCGGTGAGCAGTGCCAGTACCGCCATCGTCGCGCCGATGGGAGCGCAGGACTTGGCGACCATGTCCGCCACCTTCATCTTCCAGATCAGTCCGATCGCCCCGGCTACAGCCATCAGCATGTAGCAGGACTGAGCCAAAATAGCCGACGGAACGTGCAGATAGATAATGCGGAAACTGTTGCCCTGCTGGTAATCAGCGGGCGCAAACAGCAGCGCCCAGACTATGCCGCCCAGGAGCAGGATCAGTGCTGCTACGGAAAACCCCGGCAGCAGTTTGCCGCAGATCCGGTAACACCAGCGAGGAGAGGCAAGCTGGTAGAACCAGCGCGGTAACCATTTCTTCTCTGCCATCGTCTATCTCTATCTACCCACTTACCGAAATTCGTAATGCCGCGCCGATTGCCAGCGGCGCCAGCGCCACACCCAGCGCCAGCAGTGCGCCCAGTAGCGCCAGGTAACCACCCAGTGGCAACCCGGTCACAGCCGCCTGCACGGCACTGGTGCCAAAAATAAGCACCGGAATATACAGCGGCAGCACCAGCAATGAAATCAGCACGCCGCCCCGCTTGAGACCCACCGTCAGCGCCGCACCTATGGCACCAACCAGGCTCAGCGTCGGTGTGCCCAGCAGCAGACTGAGCATCAGTCCCGCCACACCCTCGGAGGGCAAAAACAGCATGATCGAGATCAGCGGCGCCACCAGGGTCAGCGCCAGCCCGGTGAGCATCCAGTGCGCCAGCACCTTCGCCATGACCACCACCATCAGCGGCTGCGGGCTCAGCAGCAACTGTTCCAGCGAGCCATCCTCAAAATCGGTGCGGAACAGGCCATCCATCGACAGCAGGGTCGCAAGCAGTGCAGCGACCCAAAGCGCACCGGGAGCTAGTTCCGCCAGGAATCCCGGCTCAGGGCTGACACCCAGCGGAAACAGGGTGATCACCATCAGAAAGAAAATCAGCGGGTTGACCAGTTCACTTTTACGCCGCAGCGACAGCTTCAGGTCACGCTTGAGCGTCGCTGCAAACAGCGCCCCAATGCCGATTGGCTCTCTGCGCAGGGTATCCGGCTGTTGCGACATCAAAGCTCACCCTGTCGATCAAGATTGATACTGCGCACCGCGCCACTGCCCTGAAGATCCTGGTGCGTGGTCAGGATCACGCTGCCACCGCGGGCGATATGGCGTCCGATCAATGCCTCTTTCGCCGCTACCCCGCGCTTGTCGATGGCCGTAAACGGCTCATCGAGAATCCACAGTTTGGCATCACTGAGATACAGCCGCGCCAAGGAGACCCGGCGATGTTGCCCGGCAGACAGGGTATGGCAAGGTACATCTTCAAAGCCTTTCAACCCCACCTGTTCCAGCGCTTCCTGCACCCGGTCCGGGTTCAACGAGGCGTGCAGGGCACAGTACCAGCGCAGATTTTCCTCCGGCGTCAGCAGCGCTTTGACACCGGGCTGATGACCGAAATAGAGCAGTTCCCTGCGGAATGCATCCTGTACCTGCTGCACCGGCTCACCCTGCCAGTAGATTTCACCTTCGTAGTTGCGTGACAGGCCACTGAGTATCCGCAGCAGCGTGGTTTTTCCACTACCGTTGGCGCCCTCGATCTGGACGATTTCGCCGCTATCAACGTCGAAGCTGAGCTGATCGAACAGCACCCTGTCATCCCGCTCACAGAACAGGTTCTCAACTTTCAGCATCGTTTCGGACAAACAGCCTTCTCCGTCAGGTCGTAAAACTCGGGCCATACAAGCGCCGCCAGGCTACAGTTTCCGTCACGCTGGCCGACTGATTTCAAACGCGCCATTATAAACAGATCGGCGGCAAAGCGTCAGGCAACCGGCCCGCTCACGGGCACGAATAGTGCCAAGGTGTGACGCCAGCTGCTACCGAAGTCCAACCCGGCCGCTACCGGAGCCAGGGAGTCAGAATCAGTGCCGATCCAACTGCCCGTACAATCGCTGCAACCGCTGTCCACATCCGGCACGTCCGCCTCTGCCAATGCCGCACAGGCTGACATCAGTGCCGAACTCGCCGCCGGCCGCACCCTGGAGGCCAATGTACGGGACGTAGCCCAGGACCCACAGCGCCCCAACTTTTTTCGTATCAAGGTCGAAGTGCAAAGGCAACTCATGGAGCTGTTGACCTCAAAACCTCTGCAGACCGGCACACAGATAAGCCTGAGTCAGGATGCCGGCGGCAGGCTTCAGCTGACCCTGGCCAACCCGCCCCAAACCCGCAGTCAGGCAACAACAACGGCTGAAAGCCAGTCCACCACCCTGCAGTTGAGACCGCTCAGCGCAGCGCAAAGCGCCGACGTTCTGAACCGACTGCTGCCGATCGATCAGCCCCGCACAGCCCGGGTTATCCAGAACACCCCTGCCCCTGCCGCTGCTTCAGGCAGCACTCAGGACAGGCTCCCGAGCTCTCAGCCACAGAGCTCGCAACCACAAAGCTCAAGCCCACAGAAGGCGGGGCAGTCGTCAGTTCCCGCCACCGCCGGCGACACAACGCCAGGCAACCGCGGCAACCAACCCAATGTTCAGGCGCAGACCGGAAGCGTCCGGCCATCTCAACCTGAACCCGGGGCAGCATCACGTCAGACACCGACGCCGACACAGCCGCCGCCAGAAACCAGCAACCGCGGCGGTCAAACTCAGGCTCCGGCCTCTACACCGGGCAACACAACCGACAGGCCGCTACCAGCCGCTCAGCAACCGGCGCCTGCAGCACGGGGAAACCGGGCGGCAGTCACCGCGCAGCCCGCACCAGGCCCGGCGCCGCAAACCTCCCGGGATACTCCGCCACCGGCTCAGGGCGCTCAAACACCGGCGCCGGCGCAGCCTGCTAACGCGCCGCCTGCAACCGCCGCTACTGGCAACGTCCAAGGCAGCCTCTCTACTCCAGCAGCAAGGGGCGAACGGGCTGCAGCCAACCCGCAGCCCGCACCTGGCCCGGCGCCGCAAACCTCCCGGGATATTCCGCCAGTGGCACGGGGCGCTCAAATCACAACGCCGGCGCAAGCTGCTAGCACGGCGCCTGCAAGCGCTGCCGCCGGCAACGTCCAGGTCAGCCTGGCGCTCAGTGGTCAGCGCATAGATCTGCTCAGCCCAAGGCCACTGCAGCCGGGACTTCAGGTACAGCTGACCCGCAGCGGTGATAATCAGATCCAGCTGCAGCTCGCAACACCCCGCCATGATAGCGGGGCGCAGTTGAAATTACAGGAAGGGTTACAGCAAATCTTGCGCGACAATTTGCCGCACCAGCTGCCAGCCGGGGATGCACTGAACCAACTGAGGCAGATTCCCGTCGCCAGCCGGCAGAGTGGGGACGCCATCGCCCAGGTAGTAAAATCGATGCTCAGCCTCTTCAGCGTACCGGTCAGAGGGGACGCCAAAACCACCCAACAGGCGGTTCAGAATCATCTTCGGTCCAGCGGTTTGATTACCCAGCCGCAGCAACAGCATGGTGGATCCCCGCGCGAGCTGCCCCCCTTGCAACAACAGCTCGGCAAACTGTCACAACTGGCCGAGCGGTTGCCGCCCCAGGCACGGGAGCAGATGTTGACGCTGGTGAAAGGGCTGCAGGCACGCAGTGCCAGTCACCAGGCGACCAGCCTGCAAAACTGGCAGGAGCTGCCGGATGGATCGATAGAGCGCCAGTACCGTCTCGACCTGCCGATCCGCCTGGCTGGCGACCGGCTGGAAGATAGCGAGATCAGGATTCAGCAGCACAAGGAGCGCGACGACGAGGGTCGTTTCGTCTCGCAATGGTCGATTCAGCTCCACTTCGACCGGGAGCAGCTGGGCTCTGTGGACGTGCATGTCAGCCTGCAGCGCGAGTGGCAGCTCAGCGCCCGTTTCTGGGCAGAGCGGGACGAGACCAGCCAGCTGATTCGCGCGCAGCTCGGCGACTTCGAACAACAGCTCAACGCCAGCGGCTTTGAAGTGGACAGTATCCAGGTACAACGGGGCCGCCCGCCCAGAGATAACAGGCCCGTCATCAATCATCGCTTGGTGGATCTGCATACATGACAGATGAAAACGACTATCCGTCATTGAACCAGCGCGCCGTCGCACTCAAGTATGATCAGGATCTGGGTGGGGCACCGCGGGTCACGGCCAAAGGACAGGGATTGATTGCTGAACAGATCGTCGCGCTGGCGAAGGAACACGATGTTCACATCTATGAGAGTCCGGAGTTACTGGAGGTGCTGATCCGTCTGGAGCTTGGCGACGAGATTCCGGAGTCACTGTACCGGGCGATCGCCGAGATCATCGCCTTCACCTACAGTCTGAAGCTGGATAAAGAGGGTGATTAGTGCTGTTGTGGCAGAGACTCGCCGGTGTGCAGTTCACGATGCAGCAGAGCCATCAGCTCCGCCTCCGGACGACCTATACCGCAACTGCGCACCAGATCATCCACATCGGCACCCATCTCCATCAGCTTGGCTGCCTGGTTGTAGGCCAGTACGCCCGGATCCCGGTTCTCCAGTTCCTGCTGTTTTTCGACGGTGATATTGAGCCGGTGCTCGATCGCCAGTAAGCGCTTGCCCATACCGATAGAGCCGTTCGTCATGGCGCGTATCTCGTTTCGCAGCACGTTGATCAGTGCCTGCTGACGGCGCTCCTGACGGCGCAGACGCACCAACAGCACAGCGCACAACGCCGCGGTTATCAGCGTAACCGTGGCGAGAATCAGCATGATGATAGGGGTGGCACTCAGATCAAACACAGGCCTGTTCCAGAAAGATACCACTGCCCGACGGAAGGCCGGGCAGAACGTCACTGCTCACGATTGTAACCCAAGCCGGAAGCAGTCTCCCACAAATCAGGCGAGGGTCGCCTCAAACTCTTCAACCAGCTGCTCGATATCCAGAATCGCGCAGCGCTCGTCCATATAGGTCCCGAGCAACCAGGAGCGCTGGGCCTTGTCCTGGTTGAGGTTCACCCGGTCCATCGGGATCTGGATCGACTTGACCAGCCCATCACAGGCCAGAGCCCACTTGCGCCCCTGCAGAATCAGCACCTCGGAGTATTGTGAATGCTCCGGCTGGTAGCGCCCCGGTATCAGCCAGAGCGCGGTATCAACCACATGGGTCTGCTCCAGTTCTGTGCCGAAGGTACCCAGTATCCATTCCGGCATACCGCCGATCGACAGCGACAGGTCGCACAGATTAAGCGCGCCTTCAATGCGGTCGAAATGGACCGCCAGCTTGAGCCCGTGCATATCCATCAAAATACAGTTGAGCACCTGCCCCGGCCTACCAGCCGCGTTTGGCACGGCTGTCTGTGGGGCGGGTTCTGGTGTCGGTGCTGGCTCTGGCTCTGGCTCTGGCTCTGGCTCTGGCTCTGGCTCTGGCTCTGGCTCTGGCTCTGGCTCTGGCTCTGGCTCTGGCTCTGGCTCTGGCTCTGGCTCTGGCTCTGGCTCTGGCTCTGGCTCTGGCTCTGGCTCTGGCTCTGGCTCTGGCTCTGGCTCTGGCTCTGGCTCTGCAGGAGTGTGTGGTGCCTGCGCTGCGGCGTCAATCTGCCCAGGCGAGGCTTTTTCCTGTGTATCTGGCACCGGTTCAACGGCATCGGCCGGGGCGTCTTCATCCGCACCGGTCAGATCGGTCTCGGGGGACAGAGACTCATCCAGCAGATCCGGGTCTGACAGCAGCGCTTCGATATACTCAAAAACGACTTTTTTATGATCAGCCATTACTCCGCGCCTCCCTGCGCTGCTCCAGCAGATTTCTCAGCAATTTGGCATAGGCATGAACGCCCCGGCTTCCGGCATCCAGAGAGGATGGCACCAAACCTTTCAGGCTGGCGTTGCGGAATTTGGTATCCACCGGCACGACCGCTGTGGACATGCGCTCTTCGTACCTTTTGTGCAGCTCACGCAAACTGCTGACCGAGGCCTGGGTACGGCGATCGTAAAAGGTGGGAATAATGGTGTAATCCAGCTTGTTACGCCGCGCCCGATTCACCATTTCGATCGTGCGAATCATGCGCTGCAGCCCCTTCAGGGCAAGGAATTCAGTCTGCACCGGCACCAGCAGGTGATTGCAGGCCGCCAGTGCATTAACCATCAGTACGCCGAGCACCGGCGGGCTGTCGATCAGAACAAAGTCGTAACTCTGTCTCTGGGTGGCCAGAGCCTTGGCCACCTGCAGCCCCATCCCCTCCTTGCCAACGGCACGCCGCTCCAGCGTCGCCAGCGCCGTGGAGGCGGGCATCAGGTCTATCCCCTCCTGAGAACTTGGCAGGATCAGGCTTTTGGCGCGTTTTTCATCCACCTGCAACTGCTCGAACAGGTCATAAACGCTGTGTTCGAGTTCATCGGGGTCATAGCGGAAATAACTGGTCAGCGAACCGTGTGGATCCAGGTCCACAAGCAGTACCTTATACCCTACATCGGCAAGTAAACCTGCCAGAGTTACGACGGTTGTCGTCTTGCCGACCCCGCCCTTCTGGTTCGCAACAGCCCACACCTGCATAGCACTTTCCCGTTAGTCTTCCGGACTGGCCTGACGGATCAGAATACCGTCTTCCGTTTGTACCTGTTCCAGCGCCGGCGGCGCTTCTTCTTTAGTCTGTTCACTCAGCATTTCGCTGACCGCATCAGGGCTAACCTGCTCACTGCCAAAAGAGGTCACGGCACGGCGCACCTTTTCATCCCGCGAGACCACGATCACTATCCTTCGGTTCAGCCGCCGCCCTTCCGCGGTGCGGTTACTGTAAGCCGGCTGAAACTCACCATAGCCCACCGCCGCCAGCCGCTGAGGCTGGATACCGTTCATCGCCAACAGGCGCACCACCGCCGCGGCCCTTGCCGCCGACAGCTCCCAGTTGGAGGGATACTGGGCCGTTGAGATCGGTTCGTTATCGGTAAATCCTTCGACATGGACTGGGTTATCCAGGTCGATCAGTTCCTCGGCTATGGTCGCCAGGATGCTGTCCGCTTCGATAGCCGGTATCGCGCCGCCACTTTCAAACAGCAGGCTTGAGCGAATCTCGATGGAAAACCAGAGGTCCGAGCCCTGCACCTCCACCTCGCCGGCACTGATCTCGTTGCTGAAATCCGCTTCCAGGCGCGCACGCAGATCCTGCAGCAAGCGTGTTTCGACCTCGTCAGCCGGTCCAACCAGCGTCGCGGTGGCTTCGTTACGGCTCTCGCCTCCTTCGAGGATGCCGCTGCCCCCCTCCATGGACGGACTGACACCACGCAGCAGCCCCGGGCCTGAGAACACGTCGGACAGCGCTTCGGTCATGCGCCGGTACTTGTCCTCGTTCACCGAGGAGATAGCGTACATAACCACGAAAAAGGCAAACAGCAGGGTGACGAAATCCGCCCAGGAAAGCACCCAGCGATCCAGAGGTGCATCCGGTTCAGGAGGCCTTCGGCGCGGCATCGTCCGTCTCCAGGTAACCTTGCAGACGCTGGCGGATCACCTCCGGCCCCTGGCCTTCGGCGATAAACACCAGCCCATCCATCACCATCTCCTGGTACTGGGCTCGCCCCTGCACCAGCCGCTTGATCTTGTTGGCGGTGGGAATCAACAGCAGGTTGGCCAGGCCAACGCCGTATATGGTCGACACGAAGGCGGTGGCGATCCCCTGCCCCAGCGTCTCCGGTTCGGTCAGGTTGGCCATGACCTGAATAAGGCCCAGCACCGTACCGATGATTCCCAGCGTGGGCGCATAGCCGCCCAGGCTCTCGATCACCTTGACCGCCTGCAGGTCCCGCTGTTCGCGGGCGATCAGATCTACCTCAAGCACCGAGCGAATCATATCGGGTGGACGCCCGTCGGCGAGCAGCTGCAGACCGTTGGCGACGTACTCGTCGGGATGCTTGCCCGCCTCGGCTTCAAGCGCGATCAGTCCGCGGCGACGTGCCAGCTGACACCAGCGGTGCAGATCCTTCATGCCGGCCTGAAAGTCGGGTTCAGAGGTGCGAAAAGCCCAGCCAAACAGCCGGCGCGCGCGGCGAAAATCCTCCCTTGGCGACTGCACGATCGCTGCGGCAAGCGTGCCACCTACAACGATCAGCGCCGCCGTCGGGTTATACAGTTCTGACAACGCACCACCGCCGATGTAATTACCACCGACAATCGCCACCAGCGCCAGGAGTACTCCCAAAAATCCAAACATCGCTTATCCACGCCTGCTCTGTCGGGCCAACAACGGCCCGATATCATCCAGATCGAGCACCTCATCGGCCAATCCTGCGTTGACCACGGCCTGAGGCATCCCATAGATGGTGCAGCTTTCGCGATTCTGCGCCCACACCTTGGCACCCTCGCGTTTCAGCAAGCGTGCACCGTCGCAACCGTCCGCCCCCATCCCTGTCAGGATAACGGCCAACACCTTGGCACCATAAGCTTTGGCGGCCGAGGCGTAGGTCACATCCACACTCGGTTTGTAGGTCAGTCGGGCCTCGCCTTCCAGAATACGTACCCGGTCGGTCTGGCGCGGATCCACCATCATCTGCAAGCCGCCCGGCGCAAGCAGCGCCAGCCCGGGCCGCAGGCGGTCACCGTCCACCGCTTCTTTGACCTCAATCGCACACTGCTGGTTAAGACGCTCGGCAAACACCTGGGTAAAGGTTTTCGGCATGTGCTGCACCAGCAGCAGGGGGTACGGGAAGCCGGCCGGAATCTTGGTGAGAATATTCTGCAGCGCCGCCGGTCCACCGGTAGAGGTACCGATGACGACCAGCCGGCAATCCGGGAAGGTCACCCGCGACGGATTGCTGGTTCGGGGGGTACTCTCTGCAGTGGCAGGGCGCAGCATCGGCGACTTTGCCGCTGCCGTCTCCCGAGGTTTTATCTCTCTTTGCAACGCCTCCCGTTGCGGCGCCGCGGCTGTGCTGCGCCTGGCAGCAGCTGAGGTAACCGGGCGGGCCGGCTCAACTGCTGCGCGGCTGGGCGGGCCTTCCGGCCGAAACACCTGAGTCGTGCTGCCGACCGCCTTCGAGCGCGGATGCCGATGCTCAAACACTGAACCGGAACGAAAACGACGGCTGCGTCCCAATGCCAGGATGCGATCGATCAGCTGCGTGCGGATATTCTGGCTCTTGTCCATCCAGGCACGGATATCTTTCGCCAGGTAGTCGGCGGCGCCGGCTTCCAGCGCCTCCAGCGTCACTCTCGCGCCCTCATGGGTCAGTGAGGAGAGCATCAGCACATTGGTCGGGCATTCGCGCATGATAATACGCACCGCCTCGATGCCGTTCAGTTGCGGCATCTCCACATCCATGGTGATAACGTCCGGCTTCAACTGGCGTGCTTTTTCGACACCTTCACGCCCGTTAACCGCACTGCCAACCACTTCCACCCGTTTATCGTCGCGGAGTATCTCTTCGATGCGATGACGAAAGAAGCCTGAGTCATCAACGACCAGTACACGAACCGTCATAGGGCATCTCCACCCCCGTTAACCCGCATCCGTTCAGGTCTGCGCATAATATTTCAGCAGATTGGGGATATCGATAATCAGCGCGATACGACCATCGCCGGTGATGGTTGCACCGGACAGTCCAGGAGTGCCGTGCAGGATGGTGCCCAGCGGCTTGATCACCACTTCCTCCTGCCCGACCAGCTGATCGACAACAAAGCCAACCCGCGTGGTTCCCACGGTCACGATCACCACATGCCCCTGCTCCGGCAGGGGTGCGTTCTGCATACCGTTGACCATCCAGCGCTTGAGATGGAACAGCGGCAGCGCCTGATCGCGCACGATGATCGCCTGCTGGCCATCAACGATATTGGTCTTGGTCAGATCCAGGTTGAAGATCTCGTTGACGTTAACCAGCGGCAGGGCAAACGCCTGACCTTCAAGCATCACCATCAACGTCGGCATAATCGCCAGGGTGAGCGGCACCTGGATAGCGATCCGTGTACCCTGCCCGATAACGGAATCGATGCTGAGCGTGCCGTTTAACTGGGTAATCTTGGTTTTAACCACATCCATGCCAACACCGCGTCCGGACACATCCGAGACTTCGGTCTTGGTGGAGAAACCCGCCTGGAAAATCAGGTTGAAACACTCCTGATCGGTCAGCCGGCGTGCCGCTTCGGCATCGAGCATGCCGCGCTTCACCGCCAGGCTGCGCAGTTTTTCCGGGTCCATGCCGGCGCCATCATCCTGAATAATCAACAGGATATGATCGCCTTCCTGCTCTGCCGAGAGCAGCACATGCCCCTCGCGCGGTTTACCGATCCGGGCACGCTCCTCCGGTGACTCGATACCGTGATCGACGGAGTTCCTGACCAGGTGAATCAGCGGATCCGCCAGTGCCTCGACCAGGTTTTTATCCAGATCGGTATCCTCACCACGCAGTTCCAGCCTCACCTCTTTCTGCAGGTTGCGCGACAGATCCCTGATCAGGCGCGGGAAGCGGCCAAACACCTTTTTCACCGGCTGCATACGGGTCTTCATGACCGAAGACTGCAGATCCGCGGTCACCATATCCAGCGTACCGAGCGCCTTGCCCATCTCTTCGTCTTCATGGGTCACGCCGAGGCGCACCAGGCGGTTACGTACCAGCACCAGCTCACCGACCATGTTCATGATCTTATCGAGCAGGCGGGTATCAACACGGACATTGGTTTCCGGCGCCGGCTTGTTGGCCGCCGGTGCGCGTGAAGCGGGCGTCGCTTTTGCGGTTTCGACAGGCTCACTGCGCGCCGGCATAACCGGCTCTGGTTGCGCAAACGCCGCCTTGATCTCGGGCTGGGCAGTCGCCTGTGCAGGAGCTGTCTGAGCCGGCGCGGCAAAGGCGCCCTTGCCTTCCGACTGCAGCTGATCCAGCAGGTTTTCGAATTCGTCGTCGGTGATCAGGTCGCCGCCAGCCGAGGCCTCGGCGGCGGACGTCTCCACCGGGGATGCCGGCTTTGATTCGCTACCAGGCGCTCCGCCCGGCCCGTGCAGATCATCCAACAGCGCCTCGAACTCGTCCTCGGTGATCAGGTCCGGGGCACCGTTGTCGACACTGCTGCTCTGCTGCGCCTCGGCAGAGGCACCCGCCAGATCACCGAGCAGGGACTCGAAATCATCGTTGGGTGTATTTGGGTTGTCCGGCAACGGCTGTGCTGCTTCTGGCTCAGTCAGGTTCGCCGCAGCGGGCGCCGCGGATGCGCCGCCCTGGCCATGACCTTCGGCGAAGTCGATAAGGCGCTGCAGCAACTCGGGCGGCGCGTGTTCGGGCTCGACCCCATTACGCACGGAATCGAACATGGAGTTCACCGCATCCAGCGCCTGCAGAACCAGGTCCATCAACTGCTGGGTAACCGTCAACTCGCCATTACGCAGCTCATCGAACAGGTTCTCGGCCTTATGGCAGCACTCCACCATGGCGTCCAGCTGCAGGAAGCCTGCGCCCCCCTTGACCGTATGAAAGCCGCGGAAGATAGCGTTCAGCAGATCCTTATCTTCAGGACGCTGTTCGAGGTCGACGAGCTGCTCAGACAACTGCTCAAGAATTTCCCCCGCTTCGACAAGAAAATCATCCAGAATTTCCTGATCGACATCGAAACTCATAGGGTGCTCCTAATCAAAAACCCAGGCTCGAAAGCAACTCGTCAACATCGTCCTGGTCACAGGCGACATTGGCGCCACCTTTGGGGACCTGAGGACCTTCAGCTTTCACTTCATTTTTTCTGTTCGATTCGCCAGCCGGCCCGGCTTCACCGGCCTCGACTGCACCAAGGCTTGATGTTTCGGCTTCAGCTTCGGACAAGTCGACGCCACTGAGACGCTCGACCTTGGCAGCCATATCCATCAATTTGACCAGCTGCCCCTCAACCTGGGTCAGCAGCGTAATGACCCGGCGTATCAACTGCCCGGTAATATCCTGAAAACCCTGGGACACAAGAATGTCGGTGAGTGCGCTACGCAGCTCTTCGATGGTTTTTTCGGACTCATCCTTAAGCGCGCAGGTACGGTCATAGACCCCGTCCAATGCCTTGAACTCGCCCTCGAGCTGTCCGACCAGCATCAGAAGATCCCTGAACCTGGCACTCTGATCGTCGAGCCGGTCAACCAGCGTCAGGGACTGATCGACCCGATCCATCGTCTTATGCGCAGTTTCCTCGGTCAGCTCGATCACATAGGAGAGCCGGTCCGACGCATCGCTGACCGCTTCCGCACCCTCATGATGTTCGTCGATCTTGCCGCCCACATCACTTGAGAATGACTTGATCGCCTCATGCAGACCACGGGTCAGGTGCCCGACTTCGTTGTAGAACACCTCATGCCGGGCCGTCTGCAGCTGATTGATCAGGTTGATGGCCTCAGGCAGCTGCCCGGCCTCGAGCGCGGCAACCAACTCCTGCGCCTTGCCTTTGAGCAGCTCTTCCAACCCATCAAAGTCGACCGTTTTATCCTGTTCTGCCATCAAGCGATCCTCTGCCTGGAAATCTTAGCCCTGCAAGCGCTCGAAGATCTTGTCGATCTTCTCCTTCAGGGTTGCCGCGGTGAATGGCTTGACCACATAACCGTTAACGCCGGCCTGGGCCGCGGCAATAATCTGTTCACGCTTGGCTTCCGCGGTCACCATCAAAATGGGGATATGTGCAAGGTTGGGATCAGCGCGGACCTCTTTGATCAGGTCGATGCCGGTCATACCGGGCATATTCCAGTCCGTCACCAGAAACTGCACCCGCCCCTGTTTCAGAATCGGAAGCGCGGTTTTACCGTCATCCGCTTCTTCTACATTGGTGAACCCCAGATCACGCAGCAGGTTTTTTATGATGCGTCTCATCGTAGAAAAGTCGTCTACAACAAGAATCTTGATGTCTTTTTTCAAGACAGGTTCTCCCGGTTATTTACTCGTCTTCGGCAATGAAAAAGGGAAACGCCCCTCACTGCCAGTCTCTCAACTTAGCCCTCAGCCGTGCGGCCGCCTGGCTGTGAATCTGGCTGACACGCGACTCGGTTACGCCGAGCACCTGCCCGATCTCCTTGAGGTTAAGTTCCTCGTCATAATAGAGAGCCAGCACCAGCTTTTCGCGTTCCGGCAGGGTTTGGATGGCCTGGGCCAGTGATGCGTGGAAGGCACTGCCGTGGGTTGTGTGTTCGGGCCCCGGATCATTGCTGGCAAACTGTTCGCCAACCGAATCCTCCCCCGAGCTGCTCAGTTCATCAAGACTGAACAGCCGGCTTTCGGCCGAATCCTGCAGCAGGTTATGATATTCATCAATCGAAACGCCCAATTCCGCCGCGACATCTGTATCGGTCGCGTCTCTTCCCGTGCGCGCCTCTACTTTTGCTATCGCCTCACTGACACGCCGCCCGTTTCGGTGCACCGAGCGAGGCGTCCAGTCTCCGCGGCGCACCTCATCGATAATCGCGCCACGGATACGTATACCGGCATAGGTTTCGAAACTCGCCCCTTTGCCCGGATCGTATTTACCCAGGGCCTCAAGCAAGCCCTCCATCCCCGCCTGAATCAGGTCTTCGAGCACCACATTGGACGGCAGTCTGGCCATCAGATGGCGGGCTATCCGTTTCACCAGAGGAGCATACTGTTCGACGAGCTCCTGGCCTGACCTGAATTCCAGCTGGTTATACATGCAAGCTCTGCGCTACGTCCGTCTGTATTATCTAGACCCCTTGAACCAGACGCTCAACAAAGAACTCCAGATGCCCCCGTGAGGTTGTCGATACGGGCCATTCATCCACCTTGTTGGCGAGCTGTCTATACGCAAGCGCTGCCTTGCTCGAAGAAAATGCTTTCAAAACAGGCGTTTGCTTCTGAACAGCTTTGCGTACCGACTCATCATAAGGGATTGAACCCAGGTATTGAAGCGTGACATCGAGGAAGCGGTCGGTCACTGTCAGAAGCTTGCTGAACATGCTCCTCCCCTCCGCCTCATTACGGACCATATTGGCCAGTACCCGGAAGCGCGTCATGCGATAATCCCGGTTCAGCAGCTTGATAAGCGCATAAGCGTCTGTAATCGACGTCGGTTCGTCGCAGACTACCACAAGTACTTCCTGGGCGGCACGTATAAAACTGACCACCGACTCGGAAATCCCTGCGGCGGTATCCACGATCAGCACATCCAGGTCGTCCGCTATATCGTTGAAAGCGTGAATCAGCTCCGCATGCTGATGCACGCTGAGCGCAGTCATCTCCTGAGTGCCGGAAGAGGCGGGGACGATGTGAAAGTTTTCACTCGCTTCGACCATCACTTCCCGCAGCGTACAGCGGCCTTCCAGCACATCGGCGATATTCTGTTTCGGCCTCAGACCCAGCATGACATCGACGTTGGCCAACCCCAGGTCGGCATCCATCAGCACGGTACGCCGTCCCATCTGCCCAAGGGCAACCGCCAGATTAACGGACACGTTGGTTTTACCAACGCCGCCCTTGCCACCGGTGACTGCAACAACCTTGACCGGATGTGACTGCTTCATATTCATACTCTGCTATCAGCCGGCCCGGAATAGAGGGTTGGACGCGGTTTTGGCACGTTCACTGTCGCGCTGGGCGGTCACCACGGCACGGCTGACCAGGTCATGGCGGCGCGCCAGCCCGATATCGTCCGGGATCTTCTGACCATCGGCCACATAAGCCACCGGCAGCTGCTTTTCCACCGCCAGGGTCAGCGCCTCACCAAGACTGCCGGACTCATCCATCTTGCTCAGCACACAGCCATTGAGCCCGAGCGCCGAATAGGTCTGCCAGGCACTCTCAAGCAGCTGCCGCTGACTTGAGCAGGACAGCACGAGCAGTTTCTTCACCCGGACGGAGACACTTTCGAGCATCTCAAGCTGCAGCTGTCCGGAAGGATCCCGTGCATTCATGCCCGCTGTATCGATCAGTACCAGGCGCTTGCCCTTGAGCGACTGCAGCACCTCTTCAAGGCTGTGATTTTCATCCACCACCCGCACCGGCACATCGAGGATGCGGCCAAAGGTTTTCAACTGCTCATGGGCGGCGATGCGGAAACTGTCGGTGGTAACCAGTGCGAGGCTGGAACTGCCGTGCTGAAGTACATAGCGGGCCGCCAGCTTACCGATAGTCGTTGTCTTGCCGACACCGGTGGGGCCCAGAAACGCCAGCATGCCGCCACGCTCGATCAGCTCCTCACCGACAACCGGTATGGAATCAGCCAGTCGTGCCAGGGAGTTGCGCCAGGCCTTGTCGATCGCCAGGCCCGGCTCGATGGAAGCAAGCAAAGATGAGGTCAGACGGGCACCCAGGCCCAAGCGCTCAAAGCGGTGTTCCAGCTGCCCTTTCAGCGCCGTACCCTGAGGCGCGCTGCTGGTCTGCACCGGTTCCGCAAAATCCTGAGCCGGGGCTGCCTGGCTTTCCTGCTGACGGGACGAGATCTGCTGCTCCAGCATTGAGCGCAGCTGGTGAATCTCATCCTGCATATTTTTAATCAGGCTGCTATCTTCTGCCGCCGGCGCTGCCGGCTGGGGGCGCGGTTCGGGTCGTGCCGCCGCTCTCGGTTCAAAAGCCGGCTGCGGAGCAGACTCAGGCGCAGGCCTGGGCTGGGGTCGTCTCGGCGCCGCCGTCCGGGCGTCGCGTTCGCGCTGACGCGCTCGCAGCGACTCCAGTATGGAGTGCAGCTCCTCGTCGTCATCGCCGTCGAGTTGGCGATTGGCACCGGGGGTCACCTCCGGCTTTTCCGCCCCCTCCTGGGCGCGGGCAATATCCAGCCGGGTGCGTTCAAGCAGCTGGTCCAGATCGCGCCGCTTCTCGCTCTTATCGGGCGCCGGTGCGCTGGTCAGAATACGCACCTGCTCGTCACGGCGGCGCGCCCTCTCACGTTTGAGCTCGCTCTGCGCGGCTTCGTACTCTTCTTCGCGCGCAACAACGATCTCCACCCCGCCGGCAACCCGGTGGTTGGAAACAATAACCGCATCCGGGCCGATCTCTTCGCGTACGCGACGCATGGCCTGGCGCATGTCCGGTGCAAATATGCGTTTTACTTTCATATTCGTCCCTTATCGGCCGACAAGCGGAAAACTGTTAACCATTTTGTCCCCCAACAGTTGCCACTATGGTGACATTCTTGTTTTCGGGGATCTCCTGATAGGAGAGCACATGGATCAGCTGCTCGCCATAACGCACGAACTTGGCGAGAAGCGGACGGATCGGCGCTGAAACCAGCAGTACCGATGGCTGTCCTTTCATCTCCTGATTCTGGGCGGCCTGAGCCAGCGATTTCTGCAGCCGTTCCGCCATGCCCGGCTCCAGTACCAGCCCCTCTTCGCCCTGCTGACGCTGCTGCATGGAACTCAGCAGCATCTGCTCCAGTTGAGGATCCAGCGTAATCACCGGCAGCTCCGCCGCCGAACCGTTGATGGTCTGTACGATCAGCCGCGACAGCGAAATCCGCACTGCGGCCGTCAGCCCCAGTGGATCCTGGGTACGGTTGATCGCTTCCGCCAGTGATTCCATAACAGTGCGGAAGTCTTTCAACGGTACCTGTTCCATCAACAGGTTCTGCAACACCTTCAACAATACACTGATCGAGAGTTTTTTCGGCACCAGCTCTTCAACCAGTTTCGGCGATTTCTCTGCCAGCATATCCAGCAGCTGCTGCACCTCTTCGTGACCCAACAGCTCATGTGCATGGGCCTGGAGCACCTTGTTGATATGGGTCGCCACCACAGTGCTGGCATCCACTACAGTGTAGCCGAGGGTCTGGGCACGCTCCTTCTGCGGCTTTTCGACCCAGATCGCGTCGAGTCCGAAGGCGGGATCCTTGACCTTGATCCCCTCGATATCACCGAACACCTGCCCCGGGTTGATCGCCAGCTCCCGGTCAGGATAGATCTCCGCCTCCCCCACGATAACGCCCATCATGGTGATGCGGTAGGCCCCGGGCAGCAGATCCAGGTTGTCACGGATATGCACCGAGGGCACCAGAAAACCCAGTTCCTGGGACAGTTTCTTGCGCACACCCTTGATCCGATTGAGCAGCTGACCACCCTGCATCTTGTCCACCATCGGGATCAGTCGGTAGCCCACCTCAAGGCCCAGCATATCCACCGGCATCACATCGTCCCAACCGAGCTCGCGATTCTCCTCCGAGCGCTCCGCTTCGCTCTTCTCCGCCGGCTTCTCAGCAGCGGCCGCCGCCTCATCAGCCTTGCGCTTTTCCTCCTGCTTGAGGATGTACCAACCGAGACCTGCGGCAGCGGCGGCCAGGGACAGAAAGGCAAAATGCGGCATCCCCGGCACACTGCCCATAATCGCCAGGATAAGCGCCGACACAAACAGAGCCCGCGGCGAGGCAAACATCTGCCGGAACACCTGCTGCCCCATCCCCTCGGAGGAGTTGGCGCGGGTTACCATGACGGCGGCGGCGGTGGAGAGCAGCAGCGAGGGGATCTGCGCCACCAGGCCATCACCGATAGTCAGCAGCGCATAGAACTGCAGTGCCTGGTCAAAACTCAGCTGATGCTGCAGCATGCCGATGCCGAAACCACCGAAGAGGTTGATCACCAGGATCAGAATGCCGGCCACCGCGTCACCACGGACAAATTTGGACGCACCGTCCATGGCGCCGTAGAAGTCAGCCTCCTGGGTCACTTCCGCCCGGCGCGCCCGCGCTTCATCCTGGCTGATCAGGCCAGCATTGAGATCGGCATCGATCGCCATCTGTTTGCCGGGCATGGCATCCAGGGTAAAGCGGGCACTTACTTCCGATATACGGCCGGCACCCTTGGTCACAACGACGAAGTTGATAATGACTAGTATCGCGAACACGATGATACCGACGATGTAATTACCGCCGACCACCACGTCACCGAACGCCTGGATCACCTTACCGGCCGCCCCGGTGCCCTCGTGGCCATAGAGCAGCACGACGCGGGTCGACGCCACGTTCAGTGCCAGTCGCATCAGGGTTGCACCTAGCAGGATGGTGGGAAACACCCCGAAATCGAGCGGCCTCAGGGCATAGATCGCTACCAGCAGGACAACGATCGAGAGCGCGATATTGAAGGTAAAAAACACGTCCAGCAGGAAGGGCGGCATCGGCAGGGTGACCATCGCCAAAACCACGAGCAGCAACAGAGGAATCCCCAGATTTCCCTGCGTAAGAGTGCGCGCATTATTCAGTACGGCCGTGCGATCCAAAAATCCCCCAACACCCTAAAAACGTCAAAAAATTGGCTACAAAGAACACCAAACTCCCTGACCGGCAGATACACCGGACAAAAGTAGCCATAGTACAACATTTTTTTGACGCTTAATGATCGATCAACGTTATTTGAAGCAAGAACCCCGCCAAGTTACTCATCTGGATCCACCCGCAGGGATTCGGGAATCTCGATCTCACTCTCGTCGGGCGGCTCGGGCTTTTCATCCAGCCGTTTACGGTAGCGCTTGAGCTGATAGACGTACGCCAGCACCTGGGCCACCGACTTGTAGAGACCGATCGGCACCTCGTCCCCGACTTCGGTAGCGTGATACAGCGCCCGTGCCAGCGCCGGCGAAGCCAGCAACGGCACATCATGCTCCTCGGCGATCTCACGTATCTTGAGGGCGACGAAGTCCGCCCCCTTGGCAACCACAAAGGGCGCATTACCCCGCGACTGGTCATAGCGAATCGCTACCGAATAGTGAGTCGGGTTGGTGATCACCACGTCCGCCTCCGGCACCTCTTTCATCATGCGCCGCTGCGAAATCTCCCGCTGCATCTGGCGGATACGCCCCTTCACCTCGGGCTTACCCTCGGTGTTTTTCATCTCGTCCTTCACTTCCTGCAGCGTCATCTTCAGCTTCTTTTTGTAGCTGTACATCTGGAAGGGCACATCCACGACGGAAATCAGGATCATCGAGGCACTCATCAGCAGGAAGGACCAGATCAGAATCTCCAGCGCATGCTCCATGGCACTGCTTGTCGCCTGCTTTGCCAGCGACGCGATCTCGGGCCGGTCCCAGAGCAGCACACCCACCGCTACAGCACCGACCACCAGGAACTTGGCCATCCCCTTGAGCAGCTCTGTCAGCGCATTCAGCGAGAACATCCGCTTGATCCCGGAGAGCGGGTTAATGCGACTTCCTTTCGGCTGCAGCGCCTGGCCACTGAAATTCCAGCCACCGAGCGCGATAGGCCCCACCACCGCCGCGATAAGCACCAGCAGAAAAAAGCCCCAGAGACTCAAGAAGCCTTCGGTCATGGAATTGACGAAATGGATGATCATCTGGGCAGGGTCGGCGATGGTCGCCTGGTCGAGCATAAAGTTGGAGCGCATCATGCCCGCCATCGTACGCACCACCTGGGCGCCGAAGATAAAGGCCGCCAGCACCGCCGCCAGCAGCAGGATGGTGGTGGTCAGCTCCTTCGACCGGGGCACATCGCCCTTCTCGCGTGCATCCCGCAGGCGTTTGGCGGTGGGTTCTTCGGTTTTTTCCTGACCTGTTTCTTCAGCCACCGCGACCCGCCTCCCGGATAACGTTGGTGATCAACTCCAGCACCGCCTCGGCAAAGCGCTCGTACTGACCAAGAAAACCGCCCAGGGAGGCCCAGACGATAAAAATCCCCAGCAGCATGGTGAAGGGAAAGCCGATCGCGAAGATATTCAGCTGAGGCGCCGCCTTGGTCATGATACCGAAGGCAAAGTTAACCACCAGCAGCGCCGTAACCGCCGGCAGCGCCATCAACACACCGGCCGAGAAGAGCCAGCCACCTGCCAGTACAATGCGCCAGAGGTTATTCAGTGGCAGCCCGCCCTCACCGATCGGCAGCACCTCGAAACTCATCGCCAGGGTCTCGATAACCACCAGGTGGCCGTTCATCGCCAGGAACATCAGCATCACCATCATCAGGTAAAACTGCCCGAGCACCACCACATTGGTGCCGTTGGCCGGATCGGACATCGACGCAAACCCCAGGCCCATCTGGTTGGCAATCAGCTGACCACCGACAACAAAGGTTTCCATCAGGATCTGCAGCGTAAAGCCGATCACCGTACCGATCACCACCTGCTCGACGATCAGCAGCCACATTTCACCGGACAGGCCATCATAAGCGGGCACCGGCGGCAGCACCGGCACCAGTACAGCGGTAACGCCCAGCGCCAGCCCGAGACGGACCCGCACCGGCACCAGCCGGGTACCGAATATAGGCATGGTCATGAAGACGGACGCCACCCGAAACAGCGGCAGCAGGATCTGCCCCACCATCCGTTCGATCAGCGTCAGATCTATTTCCATGGTTAACCGATCAGGCGTGGGATGTTCATGAAGAGATACTGGAACTGATCCATCAGCTCGGTCACGATCCAGGGACCGAACGCCATCAGCGCCAGCAGCGTGACGATCAGACGCGGCAGAAAACTCAGCGTCTGTTCGTTGATCTGGGTAGCGGCCTGAAAAATGGAAACGATCAGACCAACAATCAGACCCGGCACCACGATAGCGGAGACGATAAGCACCACCGTCCAGATTGCGCTACCGAAAAGATCCAGCACCATACCGGTTGTCATGGGACCTCCTAAATGCCGAAACTGGCCGCCAGCGTCCCCATCACCATCGCCCAGCCATCCACCAGCACAAACAGCATGATCTTGAACGGCAGGGAGATGATCACCGGAGACAGCATCATCATACCCATGGCCATCAACACACTGGCCACCACCAGGTCGATCACCAGAAAGGGGATAAACAGCATGAAGCCGATCTGGAACGCCGTCTTCAGCTCACTGGTTACGAACGCCGGCACCAGCACCTGCAGCGGGATCTCATCAACCGACGCCACATCCGGCGTTTCCGAGATCCGCATGAACAGATCCAGATCATTCTCCCGGGTGTTACTGACCATGAACTGATGAAACGGCCGGCTGGCCGCCTGCAGGGCCTCCAGCGGCGCCAGCTCATCATTGAGGTAGGGCTGCACCGCCTGGGCATTTACCCGGTCGATCACCGGCGTCATGATGAACAGCGTCAGAAACAGGGATAACCCCAGAAGCACCTGGTTTGACGGGGTCTGCTGCAACCCCAGCGCCTGGCGCAGTATCGACAGTACGATGATGATCCGGGTAAAGGAGGTCATCATCATCAGGATCGCCGGCAGGAAGGTCAGCAGCGTCATCAATGCCAGGATCTGGATCGTGACACTGTAGTTGGTGGTACCGTCCTCGCCAGTGGTCACCGTGACCGCTGGAAAAGTCGCATCAGCACCCCAGGCGGACATACTCAGCAGCAACAGCGGCAGCAACAGCCAGCGCATCAGGGCTTTCTCCCCGTCTGCTGCATCACCTCTTTCAGCCGGTTGGCGAAGGCCCCCTGAGGCCCATGGCGCGGCTCGATGACCGGCGTATCAAACTTTTCCAGCAGGCTGACCTGAGAGCCGCTGACGCCCAACAGCAGCTGCTGCTCACCGACCTGAATCAGCACCGCCCGCTCACGCTGCCCCAGCGGCAGCACCGCCACCACCTGCATACCGGCACGTTGCCCCGGCAGTACGTTAAGACGCCTCACTACCCAGGCCAGCACCAGGATCAGGGCAACAACGGCGATCAAGCCGAGCACCAGCTCGACAATGGCGCCGGACCCCAGCGGACTGGGCAGGGCAGAGGAGGTCCCGGCCCCGGGTTCGGCGGCCAGACTGAAAGGAGTTAGGAGCAGAATCGCAACCGCGACCGGGAGACGCATCACTTCAACCGCCGGATACGTTCCTGCGGGCTGATCACATCGGTCAGACGTATACCGTAGCGGTCATTGACCACCACCACTTCCCCGTGGGCAATGAGGGTACCGTTGATCTTCACATCAAGCGGCTCACCGGCAACGCGGTCGAGCTCGATCACGGAACCCTGGTTCAGCTGCAGCAGATTGCGGATCGGGATTTCGGTACCGCCGACCTCCATGGTCATACGTACCGGTACATCGAGGATCACATCCAGCTTGGGGTCGTTGACCGGCGCGGATTCGTCCCTCAGCTCATCCAGATCCACCGACTGGGCACCATCATCACTGATCGCTTCGCCGCTGTCGGCACCGCCGACCTGCTCTTCGAGGGCCGCGGCCCATTCATCGGCAAGCGCCTGCTGGTCCAGATCGTTATTTTCGTCACTCACGTGCTATCTCTCCGCAGACAAGGACACTTAGTCCGGCTGCTTGAATTGTTCCAGAACCTTGATCGCCAGATTACCACGGGAGGCACCGAGCTGGCAGTTGTAGATCGGCACCTTGTTGGCGTAAAGCACCAGCTTCTCGGGCAGGTCCACCGGGATAATATCGCCCGCCTCGAACTCCACCACATCCCTCAGCGTCATCTCACGTTCGGCGACCACCAGGTTGAGATCCAGTGGCGCGAGCATGATGTCGCGCTGCAGTGCGACCCGCCAGCGCTCATCCTGATGATCCTCGGTATTCTGGTGCCCGGAGACCAGTATCTCGCGGATAGGCTCCAGCATCGCGTAGGGCAGGGTCACCTGCAGCTCGCCGGTACCACCCTCCAGGTCCACCTGAAAGGTACTGACCACGACCACGTCACTGGGATTGATGACGCTTGCCATCGCCGGGTTTACTTCCGAGCCGATATGCTCGAACTTGACCTTGTAGACCGGGCGCCAGGCCTCTTCAAGATCGCGGAACAACTGGGACAGCGTCTTGTTGACCAGGCGCGTTTCGGTCGGCGTAAACTCGCGCCCCTCGATTTTGGCGTGACGCCCGTCGCCACCGAAGAATTGATCCACCAGTTTGAAGACCAGCTTGGCATCCATGATAAACAGGCCGGTACCGCGAAACGGACTCACCTTGACCAGATTCATGCTGGTGGGCACGTACAGGGTGTGGATGTAGTCGCCGTATTTCATCACCTGCACACCACCCACACTGACATCGGCGGTACGGCGCAACAGGTTGAAAAGACTGATCCGGGTATGACGGGCGAAACGCTCGTTGATCATCTCAAGCGTCGGCATCCGGCCACGTACGATGCGCTCGTGGCTGGCCAGATCGTAACTGCGAACCCCGTCTTCGTCGCCCTCGGCGGGTTCTTCGTCGGCGGTGTCTACGTCACCGTCGTCAACGCCATGCAGAAGCGCGTCGATCTCATCCTGCGACAGTAGATCTTTTACCGACATGGTGTCTCCGCTTACTGCATTACCAGATTGGTGAACAGGATCGACTCGACACCCGGCCGGCCGATCTTTTCCTGCATGATCGACTGCACCAGCTCGGTCGCCTGGGTTCTGAGTTCCTGCTTGCCTTCGATAGTCATCAGGTGCTCAAAGGTCTGCGTCGAGAACAGCGTATTCAGGCGTGCCACGATCAGCGGCATATGCAGCTCCAGCGCATCGACGACGGTCTGTGAGCGGCTTTTCGCCTCGACATAGGCCTGCATATAGTGACGCTTGCCATCCTCAGACTGCAGGGTCACCACGAACATCGGCTTGCCTTCCAGGGTACGCACCTTGGTGTAAATCGCATCCTCGCGCACAGGCTCGGCGGTTTCGGCGGGCGCTTCATCGGCTGCGCCGAAAACGAAAAATGCGGCGGCACCCGCACCACCGACCAGCAGCACGCCAACCAGCGCAAGAATGATTATCAGCTTTTTCCTGGATCCCTTCGGAGCCTGATCTTCGGCCTGCGCCTCGTCCGCCATACTTTCCCCGTCAAATTACCCACGCGCCAGCGCTCCTGGCCGAGCGTTCAAACCTCGCCGCTAATATAACACACTGATTTCAGCGCTAAAGCATCAGGCGTAATAGTCGACCAGCCCCACTGGGGCCTGGGTAACATTGACGGGTGTTTCGTCACCGGAGCCGCTCTCGCCGTAGGCCGCCGAGGCTGATTGGCTGGAGCGCCCACCGCTGGAATCATCGCCGCGCCCCCGGGCGGACTGATCCGACACTGAGGACTGGCTCAGATCCATCCCCTGCTCTGCAAACATCTCCCTGAGCCTTGGCAACTGCTGCTCGATAGCATCCCGTACCTGGGCGTGTGGCGAATTAAAACTGACACTGACCTGATCACTGCCGCTCAGGTGAATTCTGATCTGCATGGCACCAAGCTCAGGCGGGTCCAGCTGTATCTCCGCGGTCCGCGGGCCATACTGCGCCATCATGATCGCCCGCTGTCCCATAGCCCGCCCCCAAGCGGGATCCTGCAAGCGCTGAGCCATGGCCGCCGCGGCTGAGGCGGCATCCGGTCGCGGCGCAGCGCCTCCGGTCTGCAGACCATTAGCCGTTTGAGACTGCCCCTGGGCATTGAGACCGCTGGCGGAGTCACCAGCAGCGCGGGTATCCGCCGAAAACAGGGTAGGGCTGCGCGATGAACCCGGCGCTGATTCGGCATCGCCCCTGGCTGACGCCTGCCCCTGTTGAGAGGCCAGCAACTCACCGGCGGCGTTTCGCTGACCGCCATTCTGCTGACCGCCTGACTCACCACCAGAACGGGCATTCTGAGCGGTTGCCTGGGCGCTATCGCCAGTCTGTGACTGAGCACCCGCCTGGGCGACATTGGCGTTACGCTCGATCGACTGGCTCACGGTATCCCGGGCCGACTGAGCAGAAGTTTGTCCCTCAACTGCAGGCGTAGATGACTGCGCGGCCAACTGAGCCGTTGCAGCAGACATCGGAGCTTCCTCTTCAACGACCCCGGCCTCCGGCACAACAGCCTCAGGGTTATCCACAGCCCCGCTATCCCGGGGTATTGAATCTACGGAAGCGCTATCAACGGTCTCGGACTGCAGTGTGCGCGTGCCTGTGCGACGGCCTTCACTGGCTAATTCAGACACCCTGACACCGGGCTTGCTTTCACCAGACGAGACCTCACCCGGCTTGCCATTTTGCAGTGCGGCAGCCCTGACTTCAGGACGTGCGCCCTGTTCCGACAGTTCAGGCTGAGTTTTTACAGGAGCTGTATCGGCAGAGAGCGGCGCTGTTTCACCAGACTTCTGGCTTGAAACGGCCGGCGCTGCGTCAGCCTGCACTCCGGACCGATCAGCAGCCCTGGCAGACTGCTGCGTGGTTTGATCATTTTCACCTGTTGCCCGTGCCGACAGCTGCGGAGCGCTCTCGCTCTCACTTTTGCTCTCACCCTGGACAACCAGCTTACTGCCGGAGTCAGTGCCTTCTGCAGCAGCATCCGCCGTCAAACTGTCCTGAGAAGGCTGGACGACACTATTTTCAGCACTCGGACCCGGTCGCTGCGCGGAACCGGAAATATGTGGATCGTTCTCCCCCTCGCCAGCCAGCTTATCCCCGGTAACAGTGACTTCTACACCAGCCTCTGTCTTCGAACTGCTCTGGGCAGACTGACCAACCCTATTTTCCACACTCAGACCCGGGCGCGGCACTTCAGCAGAAGAGGCCGGCTCCTTGAGCCTTTGCTGTGAATCCGCCGTAACAGCCTCCTCCGCGCCGTCATTCTGCGCCTGAAGCGCTTTATCTTCATGACCAGATTCTCCCTCCTCAGGCTCAGCGGTTGGCTGATCCACCTGATCGAGATCCTTTCCGGCCTTTTCAACGCTGGCATTGCCGGCATGTTCCGGCTGTAAATTTTCCTGTTGCCGCTGGGCAGGCAGCTCTTTACCGCCGCTCGGCAAAGCATCGCCGCCTTTCCCCGCCGCTTTGCCCTGGTGGCCCTGCGCATCACGCATCACCTCGGCAAAGCCACCGGAAGGCGTCGCCCCCCCCGGCGCTGCAGACGGCGCGGGCCTGGACGGCGATACGGAGGCCGAAACACTGGCGATGGATAGGGAAACACTGGCTGACGGCATACTCGCTCCTGAAGCGATAATCGGCGATTAACAACTCAACGGAGCAATATCGGGGCCAGATTTTTCAGAGCCGGGTTTGCAGAAGTCCGGTTTTTTTAAAGAAAGTTGGTACGGATATGCTGGGAACGCTCATCAAGCTCCTGCTGCAGGCGTTTTTCGTCATGCGCCCGCTGCTCATCGAGCGCCTTGTCGAGCAGCTTCTGCATCGCCTTGTAATGCGCCAGAGTCTGACGCCAGTGAGCTTCTACCTGCTCAAGCTGCGCCTGGCTCTGCTTGAGCGCTTCCTGCTGCTGCAGACTGGTGGCGCTGAGTTTGCTGATAAAACCCTGGTAAGCCTGCACCCCACCACTGGACAGACCGCCCTGGCCAGCTGTCTGAAACTGCTGCTGATACTCCAGCTGATATTGCTGCAACTGGGTGAGGCCCGCCTGCGCCTGGGAGACCCGCTGTTGGGCTTCAGCCAGCAGCCGTTCCGCTTCTTTGCGCTTGCGTTCCGCCAGATCCAGAAGTAACTGGAAGCGTTCTATCTTTTTCGCCATACCTGCCCTTCAGTGGAAGCCGTCTTCATCAGGGTTTACGCCTTAATCCGGCCGCTGCGGCGGGCCTCGGCTGTTGAGGCTGCTCCGGTTTCGCCTGCATGATCATCGCCAACTCCTGGATTGAACGCTTGATCGGCATCGCCTCCTGCATCCCCTGCTGCATGTAAGCCCTGATCGCCGGCATCAGGTCGATGGCCCGGTCGATCTCCGGATCACTGCCCCTGGCGTAAGCACCCACGGAGATCAGGTCTGCGTTTTGATGGTAGCGCGCCCAGGTGCGTTTCATCTGCACTGCCAGATGCAGGTGCTGCGGATCAACGATCTGCGGCATGGCTCGACTGATCGATGCTTCGATATCGATCGCCGGGTAATGGCCCTGCTCGGCAAGCTGCCGGGACAAGACGATATGACCATCGAGTATAGCCCGGGCGGAATCCGCCACCGGGTCCTGCTGATCATCGCCCTCGGTCAACACGGTATAGAACGCGGTGACGGATCCACCGCCGGTCTCGCCGTTGCCCGCCCGTTCCACCAGCCTGGGCAGCTTGGCGAACACCGAGGGTGGATACCCCTTGGTGGCGGGCGGCTCGCCCACCGCCAGCGCGATCTCGCGCTGCGCCTGGGCGTAACGGGTCAGCGAATCCATCAGCAGCAGCACGTTTTTACCCTGGCTACGAAAATGCTCGGCGATTCGCGTCGCCAGCTGTGCTGCGCGTAGCCTCATCAGCGGTGAATCATCCGCAGGCGCCGCCACTACCACCGACCGCTCACGCCCCGCCTTGCCCAGACTCTGTTCGATAAACTCGCGCACCTCACGGCCACGCTCGCCGATCAGACCCACCACGGTGATCTCCGCCTCGGTAAAGCGGGTCATCATCCCCAGCAGTACCGACTTACCGACACCACTGCCGGCAAAAAGCCCGAGGCGCTGCCCACGACCCACCGCCAGCATGCCGTTGATGGCACGCACCCCCACATCCAGCGTGGTTTCAATCGGGTGACGATTGAGTGGGTTGATGGTTTCGCCACCGAGCGGCACCATCGCCTCAGCTTGAAGCGGCCCCAGGCCATCAAGCGGACGACCGATGCCGTCGATAACACGACCAAGCAGCCCCTCTCCAACCGGCACCAGACTGGCGCCTATCCTCGGCACCACCCGTGCGCCTGGGCTCAACCCTTCGATACTCTCCAGCGGCATCAGATAGATGCGATCACCGGCAAAACCGACCACTTCAGCTTCCGCCGACAGGCCGGGGGAGACTTCAACCACACAACAGTCCCCCAGGGCCACGCGCAGTCCCACGGCCTCCAGGGTCAATCCAATCATGCGGGTAATCTGCCCCTCGATGCCGGGCCGGGGCGCCTGGTAGGGGATATCCAGGTATCTGGAAAGGCGCTCGTTGAGCGTCATTGAGGGTCGTCCTCGCCGCCCCCGACGACCGGCTCATCCCGGTCGGTAGTGGGCAACAGTCGCCGTTTGAGCTGATCGGCCACCTGCTGAAAGCGCGTTTCCGCGCGGATATCGACCCGTGAGGCGCCAGCCTGGAGTTCACAGCCACCAGGCGTCATGGCGGCATCCTCCAGTAATTCCCAGCCCTGGACTTCAGCCTGAGCGGCCAACAACGCGGAATCATCGGGATGGAGCACCAGTCTCACCGGCCCGCTATTGGGCGGCAAACAGGCCAGCGCCTCGGCGATCGCTGCAGAGAGTAGTTCGGGACGGGTGGCAAGCTCGGCCTGTACCACCGCTTCTGCCAGCTGGGTCACCAGCGTAAGAAGTGTGCCTTCCAGTGCCTGATGCTGGGCTTCGAGCGGCCGCTGGAGCGAGGCTATCACCGATTCCAGGCGCTGGATCTGCGCCTCGACCCTGGCCCGGCCTTCAGCTAGCCCCTGTTGCAGCCCCTGCTCCAAACCTTCCTGCTTACCCGCTTCCAGGCCCTCCTGACGCCCCTGCTCTAGACCCTCTTTGCGGGCCTCTTCGCAGATCTCCTCCCACTGGGAAAGCGTCAATTTTTCGGCATAGACCTCCTCCTCAACCACCTTGACCTCGGTGATCGGTTCGGGCTCCGGCTTCTGTGCCAGGGCGATCAGGCGCTCGCGCTCCACATCGGTCATGTCCGGCAGCTTCCAGCTGCTGACGCTGCCGACATCACGGGCACGAATACGAACGGGGATAGGGGAATCCGGCTTCATAGCATCAGATCATATCTTCACCGCCACCGCCGAGTACAATTTCACCCTCGTCGGCGAGCCTGCGTGCCACACCCAGAATCTCTTTCTGCGACGCCTCAACCTCGCTGACACGCACAGGGCCCTTGGCCTCCAGGTCATCACGCAGCAGCTCGGCGGCACGCTTGGACATATTCTTGAAGATCTTTTCCTGCAGCGCGCTGTCGGCACCTTTTAGCGCCACCACCAGCACATCGGTGGAGATCTCGCGCAGGATCACCTGGATGCTGCGGTCGTCCACCTCGAGCAGGTTGTCGAAGACGAACATCATGTCCTGAATCTCCAGCGCCAGCCCCTCGTCGGACTCCTTGATCGCTTCCATCAGTTCAGCTTCGATGCTGGAATCCAGGTAGTTCATGATATCGGCTGTCTGACGCACCCCGCCCAGGGTTGTGCTCTGACTGGTGCGCGTGCCGGTAAACTGGGTTTCCAGCATATCGTTCAGCTCCTGCAGCGCCTGCGGCTGAATGCGATCCAGGGCGGCGATGCGTGTAATCAGCTCGATACGCACTTTCTCGTCGAAAAAGCCGAGCACACTGGCGGCCTGGTCCGGGTCCAGGTAGGCCACGATCACCGCCTGAATCTGTGGATGCTCATAGCGCAGAATTTCGGCCACCTGGCGCGCTTCCATCCAGCGCAGGGTATCCAGGCCCGAGGTGTTGGTAGTCATCAGAATGCGGTCGATCAGCGTCTTGGCCTTTTCTTCGCCCAAGGCCTGATTCAGCATGGCACGGATATAACGGTCGTTGTTGATACCTATGCCGGTCTGATCACCGACAACGCCGAGAAAATCGGACACCACGGTTTCCACCCTGGACTGGGGCACATTATCGAGCTGCGTCATCGCCTCGCCGATCCGCTGTACCTCTTTTGGTCCCAGGTGCTTGAGAATTTCCGCGGCATCCGATTCACCCAAACTGATCAGCAGGATCGCCGCCTTTTCGATATCCGTCAGCTCACTCACGCTCAATCACCCACTGACGTACCGCCTGCGCCACTTTTTCCGGATCTTCCGCCACCAGACTGCGGATCGCATTGAGCTGGTATTCGAAGCTTTCGTTGGGCGTTGCCATCATGCTCTTATCGATATTGCCGAAGGTGACCTTGTCGTCCGAGACATCCATACCCTCAAGCCCTTCAAGCTCGGCAGACACATCCCCGGCTGGGCCCAGCTGCGACTCTTCGCCCTTGTCCGCCCCGGAGCTGGCCAGGCTGCGCAGGATCGGGCGCAGCACAAACAGCACCAGGATCAACACGAACAGCGCCGCCATCAGCTGCTTGCCCAGATCCCAGAACCACTCCTGCTGCCAGAAAGACAGCTCCACACTCTGCACCTCTTCCGGCGGTACGAACGGGGAGTTAACGACGGTCACGCTGTCACCACGGGCGGCGGAATAGCCAACCGCGTTCTCGACCAGAACCTGGAGCCGCTCCAGCTCGCTCTGCTGCCACTGACTCCGGCTGGCGGAGCCATCCGCGGGATTGACGCTGACCAGATCATCCACGACCACCGCCACGCTGATGCGCTGAACCCGGCCCTGCTGGTGCCGGGTGTAGCTAACCGAGCGATCCAGCTCGTAATTCTTGACCGACTGCTCCCGACTGCTGCCTGCAACCGCACTGGCGGCCCCGGCTCCCGCACCGGCGCCCGCCGCACCGTTCACCTGCTCAGGCACACTGCTCGGGCCAGGCGGCTGATTCGACAGGGCGCCCGGTACGCCACCGACCGCATCCCCGCCAGCGCGTTTCTCTTCGAGGACTTTCTCGCTGCGCAGGGCCGGCAGGTCCGGGTTGTACATCTCGTTAGCCTGCTCGATCTGGGTGAAGTCCACATCGGCCGATACCTCGGCACGGAAATTACCCAGCCCCACCACCGGCTGCAGAATACTGTTCACACGGTTGAGCAGCGTATCTTCAACACTGCGGGTGTACTCAAGCTGCTTGGCCGCCAGCACCACGTCGGTGTCGGCATCCCGGGTATTCAGCAGGCGCCCCTTCTGGTCGACAACGGTTACGTCTTTTACATCCAGTTCAGGGATACTGGACGCCACCAGATTGGCGATCGCAGCCACCTGGTCACGTTCCAGCCTGCGGCCGGAGAACATCTCTACAAATACCGACGCGCGCGGCTTGCGCGAATCCCGGATAAATACCGATTCTTTCGGAATCGCCAGGTGAACACGGGCATTACGTACCGCCACCATACTGGCGACAGTGCGCGCCAGCTCTCCCTCCAGGCCGCGGCGGTAGCGGGCGGTTTCCATAAACTGACTGGTGCCAAGACCCTGGTCCTGCTCCAGCAGCTCAAAGCCCACCGTCTTGTCGTTGGTAAACCCCTGGGACGCCAGACGCAGACGCGCCTGATGCACCTGATCCTGGGGCACCAGGATGGCACGGCCGGCGGTATCAAATTCGTAGGGAATCTGCAGCTGATCGAGCTGCTCGATCACTTCATTGGCATCGGCGAAGGTGAGATTGGAGAAGAGTACGCGGTAGTCCGGCTCCTGCGACCAGAGCACGACAGCAAACCCAATGGCGATACTGGCGGCGAGTCCCACCATCAAACCGAGCTGGCGCAGGATACTCAGACTGTTAAAGCCCGATACCCAGCTACCTTTGGTTCCGAACTGTCCCGCCGAATCTGCCATGCAGCCTCAAAATAGAGATCAAAAGTGCGGCGATCAGATCGCCATGTTCATTATATCTTCGTAGGCACTGACCAGACGGTTGCGCACCTGGGTCATCGCCTGAAAGGACACCGAAGCTTTTTGTGCCTGGATCATCACCTGGGGTAGGTCGACGCTGGGATCGCCCTGTTCGTAGGCGGTCCTGAGCCTTGAGGCCTCGGTCTGATGATTGTTGACCTGGTCGATCGCCATTTTGAGCAGATCGCCAAACTCGCTCTGCTGCGTTTTTTCAACCTGGTTTGGCTGACCGACCGGATTGGGCATATCGATCTGACGCACGCCCTGCTGAGCCTGCGCGCGTAGCTCGCGCATCTGCGCCAGAACGCCGTTGATGTCAGCTCGATCGACCATATCTCCCCCTGCCCGAGCGGCAATATTTTGACATTATAGGCTCAACATCTTCGACATCAAGCACAGCGACTCGTTAAAGCGACAAATAAACGTCACCTTAGGCCAAACTATGCGGCCCCAGGGGATATAAAGCAAAAAACGGGCCAGCAGCCCGTTTCTATTTTGACGCCTTAACGCCTCTCAGTGCGTACTGACAGGTGCCTGGCCGTGCTTGAGCCGCACATACATCAGCGCCACGGTGATCGCATCCCCGAGGGCGGTATGCCGTTTGATGATCGGAATATCCAGCGAGCTGGCGATGGTATCGAAGCGCAGATCCACATCGCCGCCCACGTGTTTCCACTTGATAATGTCGTGGTAAACGTGGGAGAGCTCGATCGCCTTATTGGGAAGACCGAAGCCGTAACGGGGCCGGAGGAATTTATCGACTACCCGGATATCGTAGTTGACGTAATAGCCGAGGATGGGTCGGTTACCGATAAACGCCAGCAGTTTTTCCAGCGCTTCCTCGAGCTCGATACCGTCGCTGAGGTCGCTGGCCCGGATCTTGTGAATCTTGATCGACTCGCCGGTGAGGCTTGCAGGTGGCTTCAGGCGTATATCGAGACGATCACTGGTTTTGACCTTCTGCCCCTTGATACGTACCGCACCGATCGAGAGGATTTCCGCCTCGGAGACATCGAGACTGGTGGTTTCGCAATCCAGCGATACTACCTCATCACCGTTATACGCCTCGAAGAGCTCCGCCCAGGGACCGTTGCGGTGGGCGCGCTTTTCCTGAAACCTGCGAATTGTTCTTGGAATTATCATTCGGCTCAGCCTCCCAGGTGGTAGCGGAGTGACAGATGTTTCTTGAAGCCTTTGACGATCTGCAGCGCATCCCGCAGCAGGTCTCGCTCCATCTTGTTGAGTTTGTGCAGCTCGATCAGGTTGGGCGTCGGATCAAAGCCGTCCTCACTTTGCTCGACACGCCGGATCTGCTGCCGCAGGCGCAGCTGAATAAACAGCGACAGCGCCTCCGAAATATCCTTGCCGTTATCGTCACGAAGCTGCCCGCCATCCACCAGCGCCTGAATCCGCTCATAGGTGTTGGTCGCGAGTATGCGATGCTCCAGCGCCAGAGTGCGCACCCCATGTACTATAGGAAAGATACCGCCCTTCTTGATATCCAGCTCATCCCGGTCACGGATGTTGCCGAAGAAGGTGAGCGGCGTATCGAACTCGATGGCAGCCTTGGCAAAGTGAGAGAAGAACACGTCATTGTTACGCAGGTGTCTCAGGAACCAGTTACGCGCCACCTTGAACAGCGCCTGGTTACCGGCCACCGGCTTGGCATCCACCGCGATCGCCAGGTTCATCTGGGCATCGCCCTCGCAGCTGTCCGCCCAGTCGCTGAGCTTCTGCGTCCAGTCACCGACGGAGTTCACCCACTGCGGATTGGAGACCATGATATTGCCGGGACAGGGGGGAAAGCCGAAGGAGATCAGGGTCTCACTGAAGCGCTGCATCGTCTCCTGCATCGACTGCCAGGAAAGCCCGTCACGGAAGATCAGCGCGTTATCCTGATCGGTCTTCATGATCTGTTCACCACGCCCCTCGGACCCCATAACGATCAGACAGACATGGGGCTGCATATCACTGGGTATGGTCAGGTCGAACAGCTTGGCGATGATACGACCATTCATCGCTGCCAGCAGGTCCATGGTAAAGCGGATCTTCACGCCGGTGGAGATCAACGCCTTGATCAGGTCATTCAACCCCTGGGCCGCTTCGCGCAGCTCTTCAATGGATGAAGCGCGCTCGATACGCAGGCCGATCACATGGGAGTGGCTCGAAAAGTAACTCAGCACGTCGGTGAGTTCGACGATGCCAACCATCTCCTGCCCGGACATCACCACCACACGCTCGATCTGCTGCTGTGTCATGGTTATCAGGGCGTTGAAGAGGTAATCCTCGGGGTCCGCGGTGACCAGGCGATAGGATGCAATTTCGGAGACGTCGCCATCCAGCGGCTTCTCTTTCAGCACCACGGCGTCGAGCAGGTCGGTGCCGGTCACCATGCCGTAACGACCGCCCTTGCGCGCCAGCACGCAGTCCGCCTTATGTTCACGCATCAGCGCGGTGGCCTGGCGGATACTGGTACCCTCCTCCACCACCAGCGGCTCACGCACGGTGGCACTGCTGATCTTGGAGAGCATGAACTCGGCCATATCCTGGTTACGGCTGTGCTGTGCGACAATCTCCGTCTTGGCACTGAAGTTCTGCTGGAAGTAGTCGGCGAACAGGGCGTTCGTCTGGATCAGGTCGATCAGCACCTTGGTCGGCAGAATATGGCAGATCGTTTCCTCTTCGGCGGTAAAGTCGTGGATCGCCTTGCCTCTCAGCGATGACCAGCCACCAAAGTAATCCTCGTCCTCGTAGTGGACATAGACGTGCTGATCCTCTTCTCCCGCCTCGCTCTCACGCACGCGCCCCTTGAGGATGATATACACCCCTTCGGGCGCCTCACCGGCGGTGATGATTTTCTCGCCCTGCTGGTAATACTCAAGATCGAGACTGGCCTCCACTGCCGCCTGCTCTTCCGGGGTCAGAAGACTGAAGGGGATGTTATCCATCTTGAATGAATCGGTCATCGGCCTTGCACCTCTGTATCGGGCTGCGTCCGGTGTTACCCGGCTCTTGTTGTTTTAGTAGAACTGTATCAGACCTTTCTACCCGCCACGCCTTTATCGGTATCTGTCGCATACCGGGTAGAAAGAGCTGTCATCAGTAAAAAGGGCACGCCAACTTCCGCTGGCGCGCCCTTGGGCTTAGCTCAACCGATCAGAGATCAGTGAGAATGTGCAGCACCAGCACCGCGCGGGATACGGATATCCTCAACGATATGCTGGATTTCAGCGGGCGGCGGCGGAGTCATCTTGGAGACGACGGTCGCCACGATCAGGTTCAGGATCATACCGACGGTACCGAAGCCTTCCGGAGAGATGCCCAGGAACCACTGGTCGGAAGATCCGCCCATGAACTTGAAGTAGATGATGTAGGCCATGGTAGAGATCAGACCCACCAGCATACCGGCAATGGCGCCCTGGGTGTTCATCCGGGTATTAAAGATACCCAGGATGATCGCCGGGAAGACCGAAGATGCCGCCAGACCGAAGGCCAGTGCCACCACCTGAGCCACGAAGCCCGGCGGGTTGATACCGAAGTAGCCGGCGATAAGGATCGCCACGATCGCCGCAAGACGAGCGTACATCAACTCCTGCTTGTCGGTGATATTCGGATTGATGGTCTTCTTCATCAAGTCATGCGAAATCGAGGTCGAGATTACCAGCAGCAGACCTGCCGCAGTGGACAGTGCCGCTGCTACCGCACCGGCGGCGACCAGAGCGATTACCCAGTTCGGCAGCTGTGCGATCTCCGGGTTAGCCAATACCATGATGTCGCGGTCGACGTAGACTTCGTTAGAGCTAGCGGACGCGTTGGTGGTTACACGCTCACCGCTGTCGCCACGGCCTTCAGCGAATGCCGGCTTGCCGTCGAATGCCGCACCTGCTTCGTAGTGAACCTTGCCATCACCGTTTTTGTCAGCCCAGGCGATCAGACCCGAGTTTTCCCAGTTCTTGAACCAGGACGGCATCTCAGCGTACTCGGTACCCGCATTATCCGGACCGTTGATGGTCTGGATCAGGTTTACACGACCGAAGCCGGCAACCGCAGGAACGGTGGTGTACAGGATCGCGATAAACAGCAGCGCCCAACCGGCAGAGATACGAGCGTCCTTAACACGCGGTACAGTGAAGAAACGCACGATTACGTGCGGCAGACCCGCAGTACCGCACATCAGCGCAGCGGTCAGGAAGAAGATATCGATGGTGGTTTTCTTGCCCGCGGTGTACTCGGCAAAGCCAAGCTCGACGGACAGCTCGTTCAGCGTGGTCAGAACCGACTTACCGCTTTCCAGGGTTGCGCCCAGACCGGTCTGCGGCAGGAAGTGACCGGTAACCTGCATGGACAGGAAGATCGCCGGCACCATGAATGCCAGAATCAGTACGCAGTACTGCGCCACCTGGGTGTAGGTAATACCTTTCATACCGCCAAGTACGGCGTAGAAGAATACGATCGCCATACCGATGACGACACCGGTATTGATATCCACATGCAGATAACGGGAGAACACGATACCTACACCACGCATCTGGCCCGCCACGTAGGTGAAGGAGATGACGATGGTACAGATAACCGCGATGGTACGCGCCGTGTTGGAGTAGTAACGGTCACCGATAAAGTCGGGCACCGTGAACTTACCGAACTTACGCAGGTAAGGCGCCAGCAGCATCGCCAGCAGTACATAACCACCGGTCCAGCCCATCAGGTAGGCGGTACCGTCACGACCGATAAACGATACGATACCGGCGAGAGAGATAAACGACGCAGCAGACATCCAGTCAGCGGCAGTCGCCATGCCGTTCGCTACCGGCGGTACACCGCCACCAGCCACGTAGAACTCTTTGGTGGAGCCAGCGCGCGCCCATATCGCGATACCGATATAGAGTGCGAACGACCCCCCGATAAACAGGTATGTGAGCAGATCAAGACTCATAGTGAGCGTCCTTCGTACTTATTGTTATTCGTGAACGTCATACTTCTCGTCGAGCTTGTTCATGCTGAACACGTATGCCCAGATGAGCCCGAGGAAGACGTAAATTGAACCCTGTTGAGCGAACCAGAACCCGAGCGGGAAGCCGAAGAACTGGATCTGATCGAGAGCGTCGACGAAGAGGATGCCGCATCCGTAGGACACGACGAACCAGATCGCCAGGTAGGTCATGATGATTCGCAGGTTTTCTTTCCAGTAAGCCTGCGCACTGCTGATGTTGCTAGACATGGCACCATCCTATCTATTTTTGTTATTTCGGTTGATGGAAGCAGACAGGCTGAATCTAACAAAGGAGCCGGGAGATAAAATCCCCGACTTTAGTCTGATTCATAGTGTCGACAATCCACCCAAAAGCGCCGCAACTCCTGCGCGAGTAGCATCAGCCACAGATTAGAAGCGGATACCCCGGGGAAACAACCTAGACCATGGTCTTACAGTCTGTAGGGAAATAGCTTTGGGGTTGCACGGCGACAGTCCCCAGGCGGTTCACAGCGCGTTACACTGTGTCTCATATTCACGTTGAGCAAACGGGACATTGTCGACATGTTATCGGGTTGGACCATCATACTGATCTCCCTCGCCTACCTCTGCCTGCTGTTTGGCCTGGCGTATTACGGCGATAAAAGCGATGCAGGCAAGAAATGGGCGAGCAACCCGGTGGTGTATTCACTGTCGCTGGCGGTCTACTGCTCGTCATGGACGTTTTACGGTGCCGTCGGACGCGCCGCCTCCACCGGCTGGGAGTTTATCGCCACCTATCTGGGACCGGTGCTGGTGTTCCTGCTCGCCTGGCGAGTGATTGAAAAGATCATTCTGGTCAGCAAACAGCAGAACATCACCTCGATCTCCGACTTTATCTCGTCACGCTACGGCAAGAGCCAGAGCCTGGCCGTGCTGGTCACGGTCATTGGCGTACTTGGGACCATCCCCTATATCGCGCTGCAGCTGAAAGCGGTGGCGATCAGCTATAACGCCCTGGCGCCCGGCGCTACCGAGGCGCTCAGCAAGGGCAGCGACACCGCCCTGTTCGTGGCACTGGCGATGGCCGTGTTCGGCATCCTCTTCGGTACCCGCCATATCGATGCCACCGAACACCACGAAGGCCTGGTGCTGGCGGTGGCGTTCGAGTCGATCGTCAAACTGACCGCCTTCCTGTCGGTGGGCCTGTTCGTGACCTTTGGTCTGTTCGGCGGTCTCGACACCATGCTGAGCAATATCCAGAACCAGCTGGTCAACAACCCCAACTTCAGCGCGCCGCTGGGTGACAGTTTTTTGACGGAGATTATTCTCGCCTGCGGGGCGGCGATCTGTCTGCCACGCCAGTTTCACGTCACCATCGTTGAAAACACGCGCAACCGCAATCTGCGCACGGCACGCTGGCTGTTCCCGCTGTACCTGATTCTGCTGTCCCTGTTCGTGCTGCCGATCGCCACCGCGGGCATCCTCTATTTCGGTCCACGCAGTGACGAGGCCGATATTTTTGTGTTGCTGCTGCCGCTGATCGGCGGGCATGAATACCTGGCCACCTTCGCCTTTATCGGCGGCCTGTCCGCAGCCACCAGCATGGTTATCGTGGCCAGCATCACCCTGGCGACCATGGTGTGTAACGACATCGTGATGCCGGTGCTGCTGCGCATCCCGCGCCTCAAGCTGGCTGAAACCTCCGACCTCGGCGCGCTGCTATTGCGGGTGCGCCGCATCACTATCATCACGCTGCTGCTGCTGGGCTACTTTTACTATCGCATCCTCGGCGATCAGGGCTCCCTCGCCTCGTTCGGGCTTCTCGCCTTTGTCGCCGCGATCCAGTTCCTGCCCGCCATTCTCGGCGGTATCTACTGGAAGCGAGGCAACCGTCGTGGGGCGCTGGCAGGCCTTACAGCCGGCTTCCTGCTCTGGGTGTACACCCTGGTTCTGCCGGCGATGCAATCTGCCCACCTGATCCCGAGCCAACTGCTGCCGGGCTGGGACACGCCGGACTGGATCGCACCCACGATGCTGTTCCGCATCCCGCTGTTCGATCCACTGACACACGGCGTTGTCTGGAGCCTGAGCATCAACGCGCTGCTCTATATCGCGGTCTCCATGCTCACCAGCCAGCGCTTGGTGGACCGCATCCAGGCCAGTGCCTTTACCAATGTGCACAACAAGAGCTTCGCCGAACCCGGCCGCATCACCAGCCAGGTCTCGGTGGGCGACCTGCAGATGCTTACCGAGCGTTTTCTTGGGATCAGCCGCACCCAACACGCCTTTGCCACCTTTGCCCTGCAACGTGGCGAGGATCCCGCCCTGCCCGGTGCCAAGGCCACGCCCGAGCTGATCCAGCACACCGAGCGTCTGCTCGCCGGCGCCATCGGCGCCTCGTCGGCGAGGATCGTAATGGATTCCACGCTGCGCGGTAAAGAGATGGAGATCGGCGACGTGGTTGCGATCGTCGACGAGGCCTCCCAGGCTCTGCGCTTCAGCCGCTCGCTGCTGCAATCAACCATCGAGAACATCAGCCTGGGCATCAGCGTGGTCGATCAGCACATGCGTCTGGTGGCCTGGAACCAGCGTTACATCGACATGTTCAACTACCCGGACGGTCTGGTCTGCGTCGGCCGTCCGATTGAAGAGATCTTCCGCTACAACGCCGTGCGTGGCGAATACGGGCTCAGCAGTGGCAGCCTCGATGACCAGGTAGCCGAGCGCCTGGCGGTGATCAGCTCCGGGGAGCCCCACGCCTTCGAGCGTTACCGCCCTGATGGCACGGTACTGGAGGTGCGTGGCAACCCTATGCCCAACGGCGGGTATGTGAATACTTACATGGATATCACCGAGCACAAGCGAACCGAAGAGGCGTTGCGCGAAAGTGAGCAGAATATCCGCGTCTATACCGACAACGTGCCGGTGCTGATCGCCTACCTGGACCCGGATCGCAACTTCCTGTTCGTCAACAAGGCCTACGCTGACGCCTTCGGCATCGACCGCCATACCATCGCCGGCACGCCATCGCGCAACATCCTGCCACAGGAGGAACACACCCAGCGTCAGCACTACATCCGCAAGGTACTCGCCGGCGAGCGCCAGCGCTTCGAAACCCGGATGCCCACCCGCGACGGCTCAGAGCGCTACGCCGAGGTTACCTATATTCCGCACATCGGCGAATATGGTGATCTGCTCGGCTACTTTACGCTCTATCAGGACATCACCGAGCGGCGCAAAGCCGAGATCGCCCTGCAGGAGACCAACGAAAACCTGGAACAGCGCGTGCGCGAGCGTACCCATGCCCTGTCGGTGGTTAACAAGGAGCTGCGCAAGGAAAACACCATCCGTGCGCTGATGGAGGACGAGCTGCGCCAGGCAAAATCGGATGCCGAAGCGGCAAACCTGGGCAAAACCCGCTTCCTGGCTGCCGCCAGTCACGACCTGCTGCAGCCGCTTAACGCCGCCCGGCTGTTTACCTCGGCCCTGGCCCAGCAAAGCCACCAGCCGGAAACCACCCAGCTGGTCGGGAACCTGGACAGCGCTCTTCATGCAGCCGAAGAGCTGATCACCGCCATACTGGATATCTCGAAACTCGATGCCGGCGCGCTTGAGCCCAATTTCAGCCACTTTGCACTGGACGCCCTGTTCCAGCACCTGGCCACCGAGTTCAATGCCGTTGCCCGGGAGAAAGGTCTCAGCTTCCATCACGTCAACTGCAAGCAGGTGGTCTACTCGGATCAGGCGCTGCTGCGCCGCATTCTGCAGAACTTCCTCTCCAACGCGATCCGTTACACGGCCAAGGGAAAGGTGCTGCTTGGCGCCCGTCACCAGGGCAACACCCTGCGCCTGGAGGTCTGGGATACCGGGGTCGGCATTCCTGAGAGCAAACTGTCAGAAGTGTTCGAAGAGTTCCGTCGCATCGACAACCCGAAACACAGTGAAGTGAAGGGACTGGGCCTGGGGCTTGCGATCACCGAGCGTATCGCCCGCATGCTGGGTCATCACGTCAATGTGCGCTCCTGGCCCGGACACGGCACCGTGTTCAGCGTCAGCGTCCCCCTGGGCGATCCAAGCCTGGCGCAAAAGCCCAAGCCCGAGCAGCGCGGCTGGATCCGTAGCAAGGGACTCAATGGAATCAAGGTGCTGGTGATCGATAACGAACCGAAGATTATCGAAGGCATGTCGGCACTGCTGAAGGGCTGGTCCTGCGAGGTGATGACCGCGCTGTCCGGCGCGGAGGCGCTGGACAAAGTGAAGGCGGACAACTGGGAGCCCGATATCCTGCTGGTGGATTACCACCTGGGAGAGACCGAAACCGGCATCATGGCACTGCAGGAGCTCACCCCCTGCTGGAACCGGCCCATCCCCACGGTGGTGATTACCGCCGATCGCACCGACGAGGTTCGCGAAGAAATTATCGCTTCCGGCGCGCAACTGCTCACCAAGCCGGTAAAACCGGCCGCACTGAGAGCCCTGATCAACAAGATGATCGCGACGGCAAAAGCCTGAATCTCGGACACGAAAAAGGCGTGCCGGTGAGCACGCCTTTTTACATTTCCCAGAGGGCGAATTACATCTCGGTCTTGGGTGGTTCAACACCAAGGCGCTGCGCAGCGATCACCGCCTGGGTACGGCTATGAACGCCGAGTTTGCGCAGAATGGCGGTTACATGGGCCTTGATGGTGGCTTCCGACACGCTGAGTTCGTAGGCGATCTGCTTGTTCAGCAGACCTTCGGTCAGCATGGTCAGAACACGGAACTGCTGGGGTGTCAGTGAGGCGAGTGCGGCGGCGAATTTCTGGTCATCTTCGGTAACCTGATCGTCCAGGTTATCGGAGATCTCCTGGGGCAGCCACTCTTCGCCCTCAAGCACCGCGGTGATCGCTTCCGAGATCACATCCAGCGGCGCCGACTTGGGGATAAACCCTGAGGCTCCGTAATCGATGGCCCGCTTCATCACATGGGGTTCTTCGCTGCCGGAGACAACGACAACGGGAATACCGGGATGCTGCCCGCGCATGAATACCAGGCCGGAAAAGCCCTGCGCGCCCGGCATATGGATATCGAGAAGAACGAGGTCGGCATCACCATGCGCTTCGGCGGTCTCCTGAACCGCAGCGAGCGTGTCCGCTTCGAGAATGGTCACCCCCGGAACAGCCTGCATCACCGCCTGTTTGAGCGCTGCTCTGAACAGCGGATGGTCATCGGCGATAATGATCTTCTGGGCCAGCTGCATGCGTTATTTCCCCCTTGCCTGCGATCCTGCTTGCGGGATCTACCTGATTCCAGAATTTACAGATCCGGCATCATATCAGGAAACAACAAAAAACGCCCTGTAGACAATCTGCCTACAGGGCGTTTTTTATGCGCAAAAGCCTTTAGCGTTTAAGCCGTTATCAACCTTTGCGGTTCATGCGGTGCTCGATCAGCTCATCGACAACGCTCGGATCCGCCAGGGTGGAAGTATCACCCAGAGCGCCAAAATCGTCTTCGGCGATCTTGCGCAGGATACGGCGCATGATCTTACCAGAACGGGTTTTCGGCATGCCCGGTGCGAACTGGATCAGGTCCGGAGAGGCGATCGGGCCGATCTCGGAGCGAACCCAGTTACGCAGCTCTTTCATCAGCTCGTCGGTCGGTTCAAATCCGGCCTGCAGGGTGACATAAACGTAGATACCCTGACCCTTGAGATCGTGCGGGTAACCCACCACGGCCGCCTCGGCAACGGCTTCGTGAGCCACCAGTGCAGACTCAACCTCGGCGGTACCCATACGGTGACCGGAGACGTTGATAACGTCATCCACACGGCCGGTGATCCAGTAGTAGCCATCGGCATCGCGACGGGCACCATCACCGGTGGTGTAGTAACCCTTGAAGCTTGAGAAGTAGGTGTTGGTGAAGCGCTCGTGATCGCCCCAGATCGAGCGGCTCTGGCCCGGCCAGGAGTCCTTGATCACCAGGTTACCTTCGGCGGCACCTTCAATCTCGTTACCTTCGTTGTCGACCAGTGCCGGCTGCACGCCAAAGAACGGCTTGGAGGCAGAGCCCGGCTTGGCGTCGGTGGCGCCCGGCAGCGGCACGATCATGATGCCGCCGGTTTCGGTCTGCCACCAGGTATCAACGATCGGGCACTTGTCTTTACCGACCACACGGTTGTACCACTCCCAGGCTTCCGGGTTGATCGGCTCACCGACGGAGCCCAGCAGCTTCAGGGTGGACAGATCGGAATCACCGAGCACGTCTTCGCCCTGCTGCATCAGTGCACGGATGGCGGTCGGTGCGGTGTAGAACTGGTTGACCTTGTGCTTCTCGATGACGCGGCCAAAACGGCTGTTGTCCGGGTAGCTCGGCACACCTTCGAACATCAGCGTGGTGGCACCGTTGGCCAGCGGACCGTACACGATGTAGCTGTGACCGGTCACCCAGCCCACGTCAGCGGTACACCAGTAGATGTCACCGTCGTGGTAGTCGAACACATACTCGTGGGTCATGGACGCATAGACCATGTAGCCGCCGGTAGTGTGCTTCAGGCCCTTGGGCGCACCGGTGGAGCCGGAGGTGTAGAGAATGAACAGCGGCGCTTCCGCTTCCATCTCGACCGCCGGGCACTCGGTGGACGCAGCGGCAACCGCCTCTTCGTACCAGATATCGCGGCTGTCGTCCCACTCGGTCTCTTTGTCGACACGCTTAACAACAACGACTTTCTCGCAGCTCTTCTTGGCGCCCGGGTGAGTCAGTGCTTTATCGACGTTGGCCTTCAGCGGAACAGCCTTGCCGCCGCGCAGTGAGTAGTTGGAGGTCACCACCAGCTTGGAGCCAGCACCCTCGATACGCGCCGCCAGGGCTTCCGGAGAGAAACCACCGAATACGATGGAGTGAACAGCGCCGATGCGGGCACAGGCCAGCATCGCTACGGCGGCTTCCGGGATCATCGGCAGGTAAAGCGTAACCACATCGCCCTTCTCAACGCCCTGTGCTTTTAACACATTGGCGAAGCGGCAGACACGCTCGTGCAGGTCGCGGTAGGTAATCTTTTCGTCTTCGCTGGGATCGTCGCCTTCCCAGATGATGGCAACCTGGTCGCCACGGGTTTCCAGGTGACGGTCCAGACAGTTGTAGGAGGCGTTCAGTGTACCGTCTTCAAACCATTTGATTGAGACATTGTGCGGATCGAAAGAGGTGTTCTTAACTTTGGAGAACGGTTTGAACCAGTCCAGTCGCTTACCGTGTTCACCCCAGAACGCTTCCGGATCGTTGACCGACTGCTCATACATCGCGTTGTATTTTTCGTTGTCGCAATGTGCATTGGCCGCAAACGCCGGATCTACCGGGTGGATTTTCTCTTCACTCATGGTAATGCCCCTAGCCTTATTAAATTGTTTTTATACAGATTCGGTACTGGCCCACTTTTGTAAAAGCTGTTGTTATCGCTGTGTCGCTCTACCTGGCCAGTGTTGAGTATTCTCAATCTGCATAGAGTTATACTTGAGCGGCGCCAAGGCCCTGAATTAGACATTGGTCTATCGAGTCTTAGACTAAAGAACTTGGTTACTGCAAGTATGTAAACACTTACAAACAAGCCTGCTGCGCTCTGGCCTCAGTATGAACAGCATTTATGGCAATGCGGTTTAGAACTCGATCCCCTCCTCCCGCATGCGTGCCAGTTTGTATCTCAGGGTGCGCGGACTGATGCCGAGTTTTTCCGATGCATCCTTGCGGCTGCCACCACAGGCGTTGAGTGCATCGATGATCAGTTGATACTCGCGCTGACGCAGATCCTGGCCAAGCACTCCGCCCTGCTCGTCAGGCTCAGCCAGATCCACTGCTGGTTGAGCGGGCGTCGAAACCGCCATCACCCCACCCAGCGGAATAGCGCCACCGGCCAGATGCAGATCGGCACCGTCGATCAGACTCCCCGGCTGCAGAATCAGCGCCCGCTGAATGGCATTATCCAGCTCACGCACGTTACCGGGCCAGTGATGGTCTCTCAGCAATGCCTCGGCAGCCGGGGTCAGCTGGGTGCGACCACGCTTCATCTTGTCGTTGTGACGAGCCAGTATGCGCCGCGCCAGCGGGACTATATCCTCGCGGCGTTCGCGCAGCGGCTGCCACTGCAGCGGGAAGACATTCAGCCGGTAGTAGAGATCCTCGCGGAAACGCCCTTCGGCGACAAAATCCTCGAGCTTGCGGTTGCTGGTGGCCAGCACGCGCACATCCAGCGGGATCGTCTTGCGACCGCCGATCCGCTCCACCTCCTGCTCCTGGAGTACACGCAGCAGCTTGGCCTGCAGACCAAGATCCATTTCACTGATCTCGTCGAGCAGCAGGGTGCCGCCGTTGGCCTGCTCGAACTTGCCAGGCGCGCTGGTGTAGGCGCCGGTAAAGGCGCCTTTCTCATGGCCAAACAGCGTGGCTTCCAGCATGTTCTCGGGGATGGCGGCACAGTTGATCGCCACAAACGGGGATTGACTGCGCGGCGAGTGATCATGGATGTAACGCGCCAGCACCTCTTTACCGGTGCCGGACTCGCCGGTGATCAACACCGTGGAGTCGGTCTGTGCCACCCGCTGAGCCAGTTGCAGCAGGTGCTGACTGCCGGGCGCTTCGGCCACCGGCGTCTGTCGCTCGCTATCCTGGCGACCACCGATACCGGCATGATTGCGGATCAGCTCGATCAACTGCTGCGGCTCGAACGGTTTCATCAGGTAATCCACAGCACCATTACGGATCGCATCCACCGCTTTTTCCACCTGGCCAAAGGCGGTGATCAGCGCCACCGGCGTGGCGGGATAGAGCGTGCGTACCTGGGCCAGCAACTGGTGGCCATCGATCCCGGGCATGTTCACATCGGATATCACCATCTCCACCGGCTGTTTTTTCATCAGCTCCAGTGCTTCTTCACCACTGCCGGCGGTAAGATGCTCGATATCGGACAGCTCAAGCGTATCCGACAGCGCTTCGCGCAACTCCTGATCATCTTCGACGATGAGTACACTAGGGGTCATAAATCCTTTCCGTTCTGTTCTGTCTCTGAGCGCTCGGACGCCGCGTCCATTAGGGGTAGTAAAAAGGTGGCGCAGGTGCCAGTGCCGGGCTTGGATAAGAGTTGAAATTCGCCGTGATGAGCACGGGCAATCACCTGTGCCACAGCCAGCCCCAGGCCGGTACCGTGGGATTTGGTGGTGTAGAACGGCTCCATCGCCCGCCGCACCTGTTCCGGGTCCATGCCCGGGCCGGTATCAACCACATCCAGCCGTAGCTGGCTGTTTTCCTGCGTCAGACGGATGGTCAGCTCTGCACCTTCGCCGCAGGCCTGAAGCGCATTGTTGACCAGGTTCATGATCGCACCGAGCAGCGCTTCCAGATTGCACTGGATCACCGCCTCCGGTGCCTGATTGATCAGGTGGCAGTCGGCATCGGCGCTCGCCAACGGCGTATCGAGCAGGTCGTCGATCCGTGTTTCCAGCTCGCGACCAGTCACCCGATTTTCCAGCCGGGTTTCGCCACGGGCAAAGATCAGCATATCGCGCACCTGCTGTTCCAGATGGGTCAGGCGTGATTTCACCTTGCCGGCGAAGCGGATCCGTTTTTCGTCATCCAGATGCGCAGCACCCAGGTGGCTGGCGTAAAGCAACGCGGCGGAAAGTGGCGTACGCACCTGGTGCGCCAGAGAGGCCATCATGCGGCCCATTTCAGACAGCCGCTGGTAGTGATGCAGTTTGTTCTGCAACAGCCGGGTATCGGTCTGGTCGGCAACGAACACCAGCTGGCCGGGCTCGCCTTCCAGGGCCCGCGTCGCCAGACTCACCCGTTTGCCGTTCTGCAGCGAGACTTCATGACCGTCATCGGGGCGCGGCGCAAAACAGGCGTTGATCACATCCACCCAGCGCTGACCGCTCAGCTCTGTGCCCAGCAACGCCTGCGCGGCGGGGTTACTCTCGGTAATCAGCCCCCGGTTATCGATCACCAGCACGCCGTTTGGCATCTGGTCGATCAAGCGGCGCAATCGCTCTGCCGCCTGCTTCTCTTCCTTAAGGCGCGCAACTTCAGCTTCCAGCTCGGCGATGCGCTGCTGCGCACTGGATGTTGTGTGACTCATTGCCGGGAAATACCGTACTTGCGCATTTTTTCCACCAGGGTTGTACGCCGGATACCCAGCTCGTCGGCGGCGCGAGCCACCACGTTGGCGCAGCGCTCCAGCGCCTGGCTGATCAGGGACTGTTCCAGTTTTTCGAGGAAAGGTTTCAGCTCTATGCCGTCAGGGGGCAGCTGCACCTCGCCGGTGGTCGGCAAACTGGGCTCTGCTCGCAATACAGGGTGATCAACAGCCTCCTGCTCATAGCGTTCAGGATCAGGCTCATCGATATGGCGGAATTTTGGCGGCAGCTCGGAGACACCGACGACGCCGTCGGGATAGATAATCGCAAGCCGTTCCAGCAGGTTGGCCAGCTCACGCACATTGCCCTGCCAGGGATGTTTTAACAGCGACTCCAGCGCAGACGGATGAAAACGAAAATGGCCCATCCCATCATTTTTCAGCCGTTCGATCAGGCCATTGACCAGCAGTGGCAGATCATCGAGACGATCACGCAGGGCAGGCATTTCGATGGGAAAGACATTGAGCCGGTAATACAGATCCTCACGGAATTCGCCGGCCTCGATCATCGTTTCTAGGTCCTTGTGAGTCGCAGCGATGATGCGTACATCGGCTTCCTGGGTTTTGGTGCCGCCGACCCGCTCAAACTGGCGTTCCTGAATAACCCGCAGCAGTTTTACCTGCATCGGCAACGGCATATCGCCGATCTCATCCAGAAACAGCGTACCGCCCTGGGCCAGTTCAAAGCGCCCTGCCCGGCTGGAGATTGCACCGGTAAAGGCCCCTTTCTCATGGCCGAACAACTCGCTTTCCAACAGTTCCGCCGGAATCGCACCGCAGTTAACCGGCACAAAGGGCCCCTCGGCGCGGGCGGATTGCTCATGCAGACAGCGGGCTACCACCTCTTTACCAGTACCGGATTCGCCGGTAATCAACACACTGATATCACGCGGGGCCACCTGGGCGACGAGCCGTTTGACCTCCAGGATTGAGGGGCTTTGCCCCACCAGAGATGCAAGTTCGGGATAGGTCGGTACGCTCTGCTGGGAGGAAAGCACAAAACAGCGGTGCAGCAGATCCAGCATGGCGGTGTAGCTGTATGGCTCGCTCAGATGCCCTGCGCCACCGGCCTTTTCAAAATCCGCTTCGGAAAGCTCAGGCCAGTCGCACACCAGCACCTTGGGCAGGGTTCGGCCCTGATCGTTGAGATCGGCAATCAGCTTGTTAAGGGAGATCGGCAGGCTGCTTTCGCCAAGAAAAACCACGGAGATAGTCGACAGATCAAAGGACTTGCCCTGCTGCAGCCAGGTAACGAAGTCAAAAACATGACACTGGAGCTCGAGGAATTCACAGATCCCCTGCAGATGGGCGCGCCGCTCCAGGGCATCATCAATGATCAGAACATTTGATCCGCTGAGGTGCATCGGTCGATCCGGGTTGCGTCAGTATTCTGACAAGTTACTCGACCGGGGGCTATTGTCAAGGAATTGACAGGTTGGATCGGCGCGAGGGCGCACCTCCTACGATACCGGCAGGGCCTGGCAGACCACCTTATCGTAGGAGCGACGCACCCAGAGGGCATAGTACCCCCGTCGCGATCATCCTCCGCGGTTCAAATCAATCACTACTGGTAGCAATCAAACTCGCGGGATCAAAGCTGTGGGCACCACCGCTGGCCTGGCTGCCCGGCAGGGCACTGTTGAAGATATGCGGTTTGATCTTGCCGACCACATGCATCTCGCAGGGCTTACAGTCGAACTTCAGGGTCAGCACCTCGTCACCATGCACCAGCTGCATATCGCTGACCTTGGTCCTTACGCCGGTCACACCCTTGGCCTGCTTGGGACAGAGATTGAACGAAAAGCGCAGGCAGTGCTTGGTGATCATTACTGGCACATCGCCGGTTTCCTGATGGGCTTCATACGCCGCTTCAATCAACTGCACGCCAAAGCGCTTGTAGAAAGCACGCGCCTTTTCGTTATAGACGTTATCGAGGAACGACAGCTGAGTATCCGGGTATACAGGGGCGGGATCGCTCACCGCTTTACGGAATCCGCGCGGATGTATCTTCAGTCGCGCCTCGGACAGCTGCTCGATCAGCTCCCGGCGCAGGGCTTTCAGCTGCGAACCCGGAATAAAGCGGGCATCTCCGGTAATGGTAATGTTTTCCGCGTGATAGAGGGTGTTGCCCAGCTTGGCAAAGCTGTCGTGCAGCTGCTGCTGAGCCTTTTCAACATTCTTTGCTGCTTCAAAGGGACCTGCCAGCTCGGCGGTAATTTCGACACCCTCTTCGCTGACGAGCCTTGCACTGAGCCTTTCTTCACTGGAGTCCAGCTGCCAATCCACCAGCACCTTGCGCGCGGACGAGGTTTTGGTCAGCGCCTGCTGCCAGTCATGGTCCAGGTTGCGGTTCAGTCTTAGCGGCGGGCGAACCTTTGCCAGCTCCTGCGGCATTTCATTGGGCACTACCCGGTACTGCCAGTAATGCACGCCATCATCTTCGCCGGATGGGAAGTCACACAAGGGGTAGACATTATTTACCCGGAAGCCCACCACCTCACGTTTCACCAGCACGTTAAGGCCATCGCCGTTATTCAGCTGGGTGGTGGTCTGAACAGTCAGATCCTTTTTGCCAACACCGATCAGCTCACCGACCGGCAGTCCCACAAACTTGGGTGAATCAAAGGCGCCGATGTCGATCTTCCGCTCAGACACGAAATAATCGGTGCTGCCGCGGTGGAAGGTCTGGTCCGGATCCGGCTGGAAAAAGTGCTCGGTCACACCACTGGACGCCCGTTCCAGGTCGGTGCGTTCCGCCAGAATCTCATCCAGTAGTTTGCGGTAATGAGCGGTGATATTTTTGACGTAGCCGACATCCTTGTAGCGCCCTTCGATCTTGAACGAACGCACACCGGCCTCAACCAACGCACGCAGGTTGTCGCTCTGGTTGTTGTCCTTCATCGACAACAGGTGCTTGTCATAGGCGACCACCTGGCCCTTGTCGTCTTTCAGGGTATAGGGCAGACGGCAAGCCTGGGAGCAATCACCACGGTTGGCACTACGGCCGGTCTGGGCGTGGGAGATATTGCACTGACCGGAGAAAGCCACGCAGAGGGCGCCATGGATAAAGAACTCAACGGCCGCATCCACGCTGTCGCTGATATCGCGGATCTGCTGCAGGTTCAGCTCACGGGCCAGCACGATCTGCGAGAAACCGGCCTGCGACAGAAACTCCGCCTTCTCCTGACGACGGATATCACACTGGGTGCTGGCATGGATCTCAATCGGCGGGATATCCATCTCCATGATGCCCATATCCTGCACGATCAGTGCGTCCACACCGATGTTATACAACTGGTGAATCAATGCCCGGGCAGGTTCCAGCTCGTCGTCGTGAAGAATGGTGTTGAGAGTGACAAACACCCGCGCATGATACTGATGGGCAAACTCCACCAACCCGGCAATATCCTCAACGGAATTGGCGGCGTTATGGCGGGCACCAAAGCCAGGGCCGCCGATGTACACGGCATCTGCACCATGAAGGATCGCTTCCCTGGCGATACCGGCATCGCGGGCGGGGCTTAGGAGTTCGAGCTGGTTTTTCTTGAGCATGAGGCCACCGGCAGTCGACTGAGCAGCTGCATCGTTATTTATAGGTGTGAAACGCGATAGCGGCAATTTTAGCCGGATTTGCAGTGAAACCCTAACTTAGTGTCCTAATAATCATGATCTCAGCTGGAGATCGCCCTGAACAATCCGCCCCTAAATGGGGGGCAGGGGGTAAAACACACTTATAAATCAGACAACCTCGATCTATGGCTCAACCCATGCTCCTCAACCCACTGGTCCCATTCGGATACCTCACTCCATTTACTTAAAAAAATGAAATCAAGACCCGCTCCGGCAGCGGCTTTAAAGTCATACTTGCTGTCACCCAGAAATAGAGCAGGCTTATGAATATTACCAATACCGAGTTCTCGCGCGAGAATCTCATCTTTAGTGTCTGGGCTGCCGAATATCCCCCCGTTGAAATAGTCCGCTAGTCCACGCTGTGTAAACACATCGCGAAGCTCTTCTTGGTCCCCTCCGGATACGATTAACCACCGTGCGTCGGGCGTCTTCTCTCGCAACGACTGCAGCCCCGGAGCAACTTCGCTCTTCAGTAAGCCCAGTCGCACCGTACTTGCGTAGTTATCCAGCAGGATATCCAGACTTGCTTCCACGCCATCCGGCAGAGATGAAGGCAGGATCTGATCAATGAAATAGGCAAACTTCTTGTACCGGGAAATTCCGCCATTAGCGACATGGTAATCAACCAGGGCCCTTGCAGGGGCCTCGCCAAAGGGCAATGCGGTTTTGAAGAAAGCTTCGGTCTTTACTTTATTGGAACACAGCACAACACCATCGCAATCAAATACCAAAGTCGCGTAATCCTCGATTCTCCGTTTCATACTCTAAGCTGGTCCGATGCCCGCAGTGCGGCTTCTACCTTAGCTACATCCTCCGGCGTATCGACCGCGAGACTACCGGGGCGTGTTTCGATCATTCTAATGACCTTACCCATCTCCAGAAAACGCAGGATCTCTATGTCCTCGCTGTACTCCAGTTCACTCTTACGCCCGAAACCGAGAAAATCGGCGAGTTCTTCGCGGGTAAAAGCATAAATACAAACCTGCTTCTTATACCTTTTAGGTGCACACTTGGGGTCTTTGAAACCCGGTAACGCAACCCGTGACATGTAAACCAGTTCATCACGCTCGTTAGTGATCACTTTAGGTATGTTAACGTTATGAGGGTTTTCCTCAGCGCCCACCCAGCTAAAACCGTTTATCACGTCGTCCATAGAAGCCAATTTAGCATCCCGCACCTTGAGAATGTCTTCAGGTGAGACTAGAGGCTCATCGCCCTGCACGTTGATATAGATATCGGCCGCGACATGCTCCACTGCCTGAGCCAATCGGTCGGTACCTGTCAATGCATCGCCCCCGGTCATCACTGCCTGAAATCCGGCCCCTTCCACAAGGTCTGCGATCCTTTTGTCTTCTGTAGCGACGTAGACGTTCTCAGCACCCAACGCACGCGCCGAAAGCTCCGCAACCCAGAGAATCATCGGTTTCCCCAACAGTGGAACCATGGGTTTTCCGGGATAACGGCTAGATCCGTAGCGTGCAGGGATCATGACAACACTGCGCATGGGCACCTCTTCTCAACTATCCAGAGCATAGACCGACTTGGTATCGATACCGTAACGGGTCGGCGTAATAGCCGTCAGCGGCAACGACTGTTCAGCTTTTTGATACTGTTCAAAAAGTGTTTGCATCTCCTGAGTCCTCGGATCATCCGCACCATAGCCATCAAAACCAGCCATCAGAATACTGGACGCATCGCCAGATGCAGCCACAGCTAAAGCATAAGCGACAACCAACGAAGTCGGCACCGTACAATGGACAGCCCCGAACTGGAAGGTATCAGGCTTTATATTCAGGCCAAAATCCAACACTTCCTTCCCTTTTAGCAAGGACTGGATAGCCGCAGGCAGCATCGAATAGGGTGCAATCAGAGGCTGAGGGAGATTTACATGACTCTCGACATCGGCCAGCAAACGGACAGGGTGACAGGCTACGCGAAAATCAATCAACTCCGGCGCCACTCCAGATTGCGTATTAAGCGCCAGTACCAAAGGTTTGTACTCTTTGATATAGCGTTCCAGAGCAGAACGGTGACGCGACACACCAGGACCGGCGCCGAGCAATAGCACTTCCCTGCCGGAAAATAGCTGTTGTGGTGACCACTGCCCTGCCGCTTCGCTCGCGTAGAAATGACGTGCCGCACTCAAGGTCGCGTTATTGAACTTTTTACCACCCTCCTCTCGTAAATGATCGATTACGGCAAGCACATCCTCCTCATCGTAGCGCGTATCGCTCAACATCTCCTGGATGTAAGTGGGGTGGATACCGTACTTCCCGGCCAGATAATAGTAAGGATTCGTGCCCCAACCATAGCGCGCCTGCATGGGCTTGAAATGTTCCCGAAGCAAAGCCATTAGAGGCACCATATTAACTTGCTTACCCCGCCGGCCGGCCATTTCGATAGCCAGCTCTTCGGTACGCGCATTGCCGGGCCCTCGCCCCATACCAGTCACCGTAGAATCAACCCATGTCGCCCCTTCATCCAGCGCACGAAGCGTGTTGGACAGCGCCAGTCCGAGGTTGTCGTGAGTATGGATACCCAGATCAAATTTCCATTCACTGCGTATCCACTGAATAATCTGCGCAACTCTGTCCGGATCCATGCTTCCCATGCTGTCGGCAAAGTACAGCGCGTCCAACGGATACTGCGATGCTTCGTGAGCCAACGCTTTGATCTCATCCTCGGAACGATCGGCTACTTGCATCAAATTGAAGCCGACCCGGTAGCCGCGTTCCTTCAGCCAGCTCACTGCCGGAAGAGCTTCCGTGAACTCATGTACATGACAGGCGACCCGCACAAGATCGACCGGAGAGTTGTCCGCATTGTTTGGAAACAGGCGCTCCAACTTCTCCTGCTGCGATCCCTCACCCACGAGCTCGTTTCCATTGACCATAACGCCAATCGTCAGCCCGCTAGGCAAGGTAAGACTGCCGATAAAATCGTCAGTAGAGAATGCGCACGCTCCTTTAAAGCCGGAGTTTTTGAGGGAGCGGAATCCTAGCTCCACAGCATCAACTCCTGATGCCTGCATGGCTTGAAGGTATTGATGGATCACATCTACCGGAAAATCCCACGCGTTGTAGTAACCACCATCTCTAAGTGTACAATCAAGAAACATATTCCAACGTCCCGTATCAGAGGTCTTACACCTAATTTAGGTGTCCGAATAACTCGCGTTTTTTTAAACGATCATCATCCACATCAGCAAGATCAAGATATCTCAAAAGTTTGGCACGAACCGATCACTCGACGTTACTGTAGTTTCCGGTCCCAAACAGGGCTCGCGACATCGACAGCCATACTCCACCGACTGGTGAAATAGCCTCTTCCGCCCCGCCCGCCAGCAGCAATTAAAAATCTATCAAAAAACCTCTAAAGCTTCCTCACCGACCGCCGCTAACCTAAGCACAAGGGCTTCAAACCCATTTGAAATGAATATCGATTGATCGTCTTAAGGAGACCGTCATGGCCAGTGTAGTTAACACTAATGTTATGTCCCTCAACGCACAGAACAGCCTGTCGCGTACTAACAGCTCACTGCAGACTGCGATGGAACGCCTGTCCTCTGGTCTTCGCGTTAACAGCTCAAAGGATGATGCTGCAGGTCTTGCTATCGCCAATCGCATGACCTCCCAGATTCGCGGCATGACCGTCGCTCAACGTAACGCCAACGATGGTATTTCTCTTGCTCAGGTAGCCGAAGGCTCCATGCAGACTATCACCGACACCATGCAGCGGATGCGTGACCTGGCGATTCAGTCTGCCAACTCCGGTGCCGTAAGTGGCGGCGATCGCGAGAAGCTGAACTCCGAGTTCCGTCAGCTTTCGGAAGAGATCAAACGTATCGTTGAAAACACCGACTTCAACGGTAAAAAAGTGTTGCAGGGTTCTATTCAGGGCAGCGCCGGTAACTTCCAGGTGGGTGCCAACACAACTGCCGACAACCAGATTCAGGTAAGCATCGGCAACCTGCTGACCGCATCCGGTATCGCCAGTGTTGTAGGCGCAAGCTTCGCGATTGGTGATGCGGGTACTCTCGTAGCCGGAGCTTCCGCTTCTCAGCTGGTAGCACAAGCAAGCACCCCCGCTACAAATGGTGGTGGTACAACACTCACAAATGGTGGTGGTACAACGATTCTCTCAGCCGTGCCATCTGCATCAGCGCTCGTAGCAGGCGCGTCCGTTATGAGCTACGCAATCACTACATCCGATATTCTTGCTGCCGTCGATACTATCGATACAGCTCTCGGTAAGATTGATTCAATGCGCTCCGACCTGGGTGCGGTTCAGAACCGTTTCAGCGCTACCATCGACAATTTGGCTAACGCCATCGAGAACCAGAGTGCTGCAAAATCTCGTATCATGGATGCAGATTTCGCGGTGGAAACTGCCAATCTGAGCCGTTCTCAGATCCTGCAGCAGGCAGGCACCTCCATGCTGGCGCAGGCGAACCAGGCACCACAATCCGTACTAGGCCTGTTGGGCTAATAGCGCCCGCCAAGTTTCAGTCTGACTTAAAAATCAAAGTGCCTGTATACTCATGAGTATCAGGCACTTTTACGTTACAGGAGGCTTTCCATGGCTATTACTCTCAGTGGAGTCGGCAGCGGTCTGGATATTCAAAGCCTTGTATCCCAGTTAGTACAGTCGGAAGGGCAGGCAAAAAACAACGCACTTAACCGTCGGGAGTCGAATTATCAGACGGAGCTTTCCGCGCTTGGTCGGCTAAAAAGCAGTCTAAGTTCCTTTCAGAGTGCTGCCGCTAAACTTTCCGATGTAAACGATCTGCTGCAACTCTCCGCCAATTCGGGCGATGATAGCCTTTTTTCTGCAACCGCCTCTGGCAGTGCGACCTCTGGCGAGTACAGTATCGAGGTACGCAATCTCGCCAAAGCCCAGAAACTGAACTCCGTAGGTTTCAGCTCCAGTGACGCAACGGTTGGCACCGGAACTATCAAAATTAGCAGCGGAGACAACACGTTCGATGTGGAGATTAAAGCAGGCGAGCAGTCTCTTTCCGGCATCCGTGATTCGATAAACTCCGCAGCTGATAATTCCAGTGTTTCGGCATCGATTGTAAATGTCGATGATGGCCTTGGAGGCACTGAAGCACGCTTAGTACTGACCGCAAAGAACTCTGGCACCGCCAATGAGATCAGCATCAGCGTCGCTGACGACGATGGCGACTCCACCGACACGTCAGGTCTTTCCCAGCTTGCTTACGATGTTGCAGACGGAACGATCAATCTGTCTGAGCTTGTTGCTGCCGACGATGCGGTAATTCGCGTCGACGGCCTAGATGTAACGCGCAGTAGCAACAGTATCGACGACGTTATTGACGGTGTGACGATCGATCTCAAAGTAGCCGAAGTCGATAGGACAGTCGGGCTGTTTGTTTCAGTTGATACCTCTGCAACCCAAAAAACTGTTCAGGCATTTGTCGATAGCTACAACAACCTTGTAAATACGTTCACCAGCCTCACCGGTTATGATGCCGACAAGGAAAGCGGCGGCGCCCTTCAGGGTGATTTCACGGCACGCCAGATCATGAATGATGTTCGCAGCATTTTGCGTGAAACATCCGATAGCGGTGAGTTCAGCTCTCTGTTCAGCATGGGTATCGAGATTGATCAATACGGCAAGATGTCTCTCGACAGCACCAAATTTAAGGATGTACTCGCCTCGCGACCGGATGCCCTGACCAATCTGTTAAGTTCGGAAGATGGCATCGCCGGTAAGCTGGAGGCCAGGCTGAAAGAGGCGCTGGATTTGGGCGGGGTCTTTGACAGCCGCACAAAAAGCCTGAACCAGTCTATCGATAAGATCGACGACGAGAGGCTGGATCTGGAGGATCACCTTTCCACGATGGAAACCCGTATGCTGAATCAGTTTATTGCTATGGATAGTCTGGTTGCACAGTACAACAATACGGGCTCATATCTGACAAGCCAGTTAGCGGCACTGCCTGGCTTCACCAGCCAGTCCAAGTGAGGAATAATTGATTATGAATGGTATAAATCAATATAAAACCATCGGTGTAGAAAGCGCTTCCCCACACAAGCTCATACAGATGCTGTTTGAGACATATCTCATGCGAGTCGACCAAGCGGTCATTGCCATTGAACAGAAGGATATGAGCGCCAAGGGCATCGCGATTTCCAAGGCGTTGGCAATTCTCGGGGGGCTTGAAGAGGGTCTTGACCTTGAAAAGGGCGGCGAGCTGGCGGAGCAGTTACAGGGGCTGTACCGTTATGCGCGCGAACGACTTTTGGTAGCGACCGACAAGAATGAGACGGCACCTCTGACCGAGGCACGTGAGCTTATTTTCCAGATTAAAGACGCTTGGGATCAGATTCCTGAAGAGTTTCACTACCACCAAGGCTGATGGTAGTGGTGTGAAGCCCTTCCCTTCATAAATAGACAAAGGGAAGGGTTGTTCTCGTCGCTCGCTCTACTCCCCGGTCTCCAACCCTTCTATCAGGTTTTTCACCAGGCTTACGCCCTCTTCATTACCCTGCTCGGAATACCACTTTCCAAGCTTATTCAAGGCAATTTTGTCGCCTGGGAAATACCTCAGATACTCGACCAAGTGCTCAATTGCATCACCAGCCTGACCATTCAGCATCAAAGCATCGGCATAGTTGTTCAAATAAAGGGCATTCAGGCTAGCCAAACCGGCAGTCGCATCCAGAACCGCCTGTTGATAGCCCAGTTCCGAAGTTAGGCCAACCATCTTAGCCAACACCTGCTCCAGAACTGGGGAGTCTGGCTGTTCCATTACAGGAAGCAGTGCCTCCAGTGCCTCCTGCGGTTGCTGCTTCATCTGGTACAGAGTAGCGGTGACTAGAGGCATATAGGGCTCTGCCTCCGGGTCTGTCTCAAACGCTGACGCCAACGCCTCCAGTGCTTCTAGATCTCCCGTATCTTTTAGCTGCTGCATTCGAGACGGCAGCATCTGTAGGTTTCTCGCTTTTTCACTCAGCGACAGTGCTTCGAAATAATTGTCGGTTGCTATCGCTGTATCCACTACCGACTTACCATCACCAGAGAGTATGCGCTCCGCCTTAGGATCAAGATCAAAGCATCGCAGTCTGCCCATCTCCCCGCGCTCGCCCCAGCGCTTGGCGATAAACTCCAACTCCTGCTCGGACATGGCGCCTAGTGATAGCTCTGCCAACCTCAACTCAACAGCTTTAGTCCCATTTGTAATATGCTTTTGTAACCTATAGGCGCCGGTTGCAAGGCTTTTGTAGTAGCCCGATAGCTTTTCCTTAATATACTCCGGCTCAATTGTATCCATTTCTCGGAGAGGCTGAGCCATACGAAGTAAACTTTTTATAGTCAATGATTTAGATAGTTTAAGGAGCTCCGGATGATCACGTTCCATAGTGCGATCAAGTTCCTCGAGCTCATTTTTCAAGGCGGCATCGATAAGATCACCTTTATACATCGACTCATGAATTTTAGAAGCGTCTTTGATTAGATCCTGCAAATCTGTTAATTGATCTATTTTTTCGTTTAACTCTATTTGCAGTTTTTCCAGATAGTCCTTTTTATTTATGGATGCAGGCTGAACCAAATTGTGATCGTAGGCGTTGTCCGTCAGAACGACTTCGGCAGGCGGCACGTAATCCACAAACTCTATCTTTGCCGCATTCTCCGAAATATTGATGATTGAGACCCCTTTCTCTCTCATCCTGTATGCCTGCACTCTTATTGATTTCACCGCTATCGCAAGATCCGACTTGGTATTCGCCATCCGGCCAGCATTGGTCATTACCGTTACACCGGGCAGATCAGTTTGAGGGCCTGCAGCACGCTCTTTGCTACCTTGAGCATGAGTGAAGCCCTCCGGGGTATAACATAGATCAACCCCCGCCAATATAATCTGAGAGGACCCAAGCCATGCAGCTGCGGAGATGGCACTGTTCGTAACGGTCGGACCTAACCCCCGAAAGTTATCTATGGGGTTCAGGTCAGACTCCCATGGCAGAATTTCACCACTAAAAAACTTACGGTGGGGCCACTGGGCTGGAAGCCAGGGAGCACAGTGACAATGGTTAACAAAGATAACCTCAGGCCCGAAGTTGAGCATCTCCTTACTGACCAAGTACCCTTTATCCGGAGTTGGATCGACTGAAAAAACGAAGTCCGGAATTAACCCAACTTGCTGAAGACGGACTGAAATCCTTGATACCGCAAAAACCACCAAACGATTACGGTTGGTTTGAATCCAGTCGAGATGCTCATCGAGACTGGGCCCTCCGCCCAGTACAATAACGGTTTTGCCCTCCAGGCAGCCTCGAATCTCCGTCAAAGGGTGCAAATCATCAGCGACGTTTTGCAGCTGACGCTCCATGAACTTATCCAATCCCATGGAGAGCATCACGTTCCATCGTAAATCGTTGCGTAGCCCATCAACACTCCAGTACTCAGCCCGATACTGATTCAGGTAGCCATACTCAGCCGATAGTGAGCGTTTCAAAACAACACCATTCACATACAGATAACTGATAACACCGGCTGCTTTAAGCGCTTCATTAAGCTTCTCCCGCGTCACAAGCGCTATCCGCCCATTCTCGGGGTCAAGATCTACATAAGCCGCAACCTGCTCCAGAATATCTGCAGGTTCTATAAAGATGTAACGGGTCCCTAAAGGAATATCTCGGCTCTGGATATAACGGATAATATTGCCGGAATCCGAGCCAATAAAAATAATCAGCGAGTCTTTACGCGCCAGCAGATCACCAAACTCTCTTTCGATACGATCCTTGGCACTTTCCTGTTCGAACATGCCTCGGTTAACGGCATACAGATACTGCTCACCAAACTTATTGGTGATCATCTCGCTCTGACTCAAACCACAAATCCTTATACTTTGCTTTCGACCAGCAGGCCTTTGGTATCACCGAAAAACTCTTCCGATATATCGCGCATCCGTTTCATTAGCTCCAATACCTCCTCAGAAGGTATTTGGCGGATTGTCTCGTCGTTTTCAGTGTTAATAACTTTCAGCACGACTCGGGACAAATCATCATCTACAGAAATTTTCAGACTGCTGCTGACCGTTTCCATAAACTGGGCAAACTTTTCTACCGCTTCCTGAACAGCCTTGGGGTCCGCAGCCGCTGTTTCAGCCTGCGCCCCGCGCTGATCACTGCTCGCCGCGCCTTGGGGGGCCTGAACGCCTTTTACCTGATTATCAGCCTTAGAGGTGATGTGCAGGCTGCTATTGATCGCACTACTATCGGTGATTTCCATAGTAGGTTACCTTCGTGATTTGAGTTAAGTAGCACTTGGGGCTACTGAAAGCGCAGGTACTCAGACGAAGCTCCACGCTTCTTTTTGAGTTGTTTTATCCCTGCAGCAAGGTTATCCCGTGATGCTTCCAGCTGCTTGCTTACCTGTCGATCCAGCCCTGCCAACTGCTTTAGGGCTTCTATATTCTCAAGTAACTTTGCCGGGTTATCCCAGGCGATATGGCGTATGGCATAACTGCGTATCTCTTCATACTGCCCGAACAGATTAACGCTGTTTTCATCCATTTCGCCTTTCAGCAGGCTTTGCTGCTGCCGGCTGCACTCTATCGCCGTAGCAATCAGGACCTCGGTCGTGGCGCCTTCGAGAGCCGTTTTATTGAACATAGTTGAACAGACTCATCTGCTGCACTTTTCCGAAGCTCTCATAGGCCGCCTGCAGGGCCGTGCTCTCCAGCGACAGCTGGCTGATCGCTTCGTAATAGTCGGTGTCAGCAAACCTTGAACGGGTGGACTCAGTGAACGTTTTCAAATCAGTCAGGGAGAGAGACTGATCATCCAGGACACGCATCCGGGAGCCCAGCTCAGCCTGTTTGCTAACGACGTTTTCATACCAGGCATTTACATCACTGGAGGCTGCCGATAGATCGGCCCCGCTTTCAAGCCCGTTTTTCAGATCCAGTATCGCATTGAGTACGTTACCATCGGTGTTGCCGAAAAACTCACTGCCCGGGTCGGTCGACTGAATCCTTGAGTTTTCGCCAATTTCAAGGAAACGAGCGCCATCGTCACCCTGATAGTCATAACCATCGTTGTCGTCATTCAGCACGTAGGGTTCCGTGGCCCCCTTAAAGCCGGCGAACATATATTCGCCCTGGGCGTCTTGGGTATTCATCAGTGATTTTACGTGACCGAGAATTTCGCCCAGCTCGTCGGCCAGAATATTCCGGTCGTTTTCCGACATCGAACCATTGGCTCCACGAATGGCGATCTCCTGTACCCGCTGCATAGCAGTGACGACAGAATCCACCGTTGATTCCTCGAGACTAAGCCTGCGTTCAGACACCGTAATATTTTCCGAAAACTGTTCGGTACGTGCGATCACCCGGTCAAACTTCATGATTTGGGTGGTCGCCAGCGGGTCATCGGAAGGCTGCTGCAGTTTTTCACCCGTGGACAGCTGTTGCTGCAATTTGAACAGGCGCGAGTTAGCCTCGCTGATATTCGTCTGATTCTGCGAGTAGAAGAGGTTCGTGGATAAGCGCATTTTAAAACTCCTCTATCAAACTGCCTGGATCAGCGAATCGAAAATTCGCTGAGATGCAGAAATTATCTGGGCCGATGCCTGATAGGCCTGCTGGAACTGGATCAATCTGACCGCTTCTTCATCCAGGTTGACCCCACTGACCGACTCGCGCTGAGCAATGGTATTGTTCAGTACCGCTTCGGAAGCACTGCGATCCATTTGAGCAACCCGGGTGTCTGTACCTACTCGCTCAACCAGGCGGCCATAGGTATCCTGGTAGTTTCCATCCAGCGAGCTGGCTTCTTTCATCAGCCCCGACATGAGCAGGCCGTTACGGTTATCTGAGACACCAACGTTAACCGGGCCGGATGCGGGATCAATATCAAAGTTGTAACCTAGCTCAAATACGTCCCCATCTTTCGTTTCTCCAGATAGGGTAACAGTCAACTCATTATCACCAAGCCCCCCACCCGTAAGCACAAGTTTTCGGGGATCTGAGCTGCTCGGGGTTACGGTTACACCGGCTACAGAAGTTTTCCAACCACCAACATCGGTGTAGCTCAGTTCAAACGGGAGACCAGGTTCGGGTGTCGTGCCCGAAAGAAGCTCAACAGGATCCTTAACGGTAAGGTCACCGATAGAGCTCAGCGCGACAGTCGCCTCAGACGTACTGCCATCACCCGACACCGACTTACTGATAGTCACAGGAGACGCGAGCGCCAGATCGCGCCCATTGGTCACGTTCAGCTCGATATCTTCAGCCCCTGTTCTCACCGGGCTGATCATCAGCTTTTCGCCCGATACAAAAGGCCCACCTGCATTGGCATCCAGCCGGAAACCATCCAGCTCAAGACTGATCTGGCCAATATCAGGATCGAAAGACAGGTTTCCAGAGGCTTCGAGAGCATCACTGCTCCAGATCTTACCGTCACTAAGCCGCTTAACCCGAAACTCGTTTGCGCCGGTGAAGACCAGCTCGTAATCACTCGCCTGCAGCTGTGAACTGTCTGTAATCTCGACACTACCTTCAGTGCCGTACAGAGAGCGTAAACGGCCACCGATCAGGTTAGGATCATTTACGTTGTTGAACAGTCTTTCGCCCATTTCCCCGTCGTAGTCGATACCCTTCTGATGTTGTTCATTCATGGTATCTGCAAAGATAATCGCCAGACGGCCGAGCTCGTTGAGGCTGCGATCCATGGTTTCGCGCCGGTAGGTCAACAGACCACCCAGTTCACCGCCATCAATCATCTCGGTGATGTTAGTTTCTGAACCCGCAATGTTGATCGTTATGTCGTAGCGGTCGGGATCAAAATCGTTTTGTCCCGCAGAGAACTGATAGGCTGACTTACCCACAACCAGCGGCTGGCCATTGCCGACAAAAATGCTGAGCTCGCCATTCGACTGTTCTGATACCTGAATATCCACCAGCGAGGCGAGTTCCTTGATGCTCTCATCGCGCTGGTCCTTGAGTTCAAAGGCATCCTTGCCGGAGGCTTCAGCAATGCGGATACGATCGTTTAGATCAGCGATATCGCCAGCCGAGACGTTGATTTCATTGGTCAGTTCACGAATGCGGGTATTGATGGTCTCATTCATGTTCGATAGCTGATCATCCAGATCATGATATCGACGTACCAGTGCATCCGCTTCCGCCAAGAACAGTTCGCGGTTGGTCAGAGAAATGGGATCATCGTTAGCAGCCTGTAAAGCGGCAAAATAGTCATCCATTTTCACATTCAGGCTGGTGCTATCGCTCGCCAGCAGGTTATCCAACTGGCTGGACAGCTGCTCATAGGCCTGAGCCGCCTCGAACCGGGAGTTGTCACTCCAGAGACGCTGATTGATAAACTGATCAACAATACGCTGGGTGCTATCCTGCAGCACCCCGCCCTCTTCCATGCTGTTGAACTGGGCCACCTGGCGGGTATACCCGGGCGTGTTCACATTGGTGATGTTATTACTAACAACACCCAGACCGGACTGGGCTGCCCGGACTCCTTGAACCCCTAGTGATAACAAGCCATATGACATCTTTCATTTCTCCAGCACGTTCAGGTATCAGTCGCGAACGTTCTTAAATTTGTATCGGCCGATGATCAGCCTTCTTGAGGTGTATTACCCAGACTGGCCAGCAGATCGCCATTGAAGATCCGCTCTATCTTGGTCGCATAATCCGGATCTGTGGCGTAGCCTGCATTATGCAGTTCACGCACAAAACGACTCGGGTCCGTACCATTTTCCAACGCCTGTTGATAGCGCGGATTGGAGCGCAGGAAGTCGACATAGTCATTGAAACTGTCGGCATAGCTGCCATAGGAACGGAAACGCGCCTGCTCTTTCTCGGGAACCCCGCCACGATACTCCAGGGTCTGCACCTGGACAGCATCGCCGGACCAGTCGCGGCCGGCCTTGATGTTGAACAGGTTACGGCTGCTCTGCCCGCTAGCCGCATCACGGGTGATGAACTTGCCCCAGCCGGTTTCCAGCGCTGCCTGTGCCAGCAAGACCGACGGGCTAACGCCAAGCGCTTTCGCAGCCTGCTCTGCCAGTGGCATCAGCTGGTCGATAAACTCGGCCGGTGTATCAAAGCGGATCGGCAGGGGATCAGTACGCTCGACCTTAACCTGCGGGGCTTCGATTGGTTTTTCTGCGTTTGCAGTCTCGCTGGCGTCAGTGCCGGAGGAGCCGGTTTTCAACACCATGCCAGGAGGCTGAACCACCGGCCCACTGCCCAGCGCCCGGTTGAGCATCTGCTCGGTCAGGGAGCGGGCATTGTGCTCATCGCTGTCCTCATCCGAGCCGGGTTGGGCTACTGCATCCGCCCTCTGGCTCAGCTGCTTTACGATAATATCGGCAAGCCCGAGGCTCTCTTTTTTGGCAAGATCCAGTGTCAGCTGCTGATCGAACATCTCCTGGTAGAACTTGACGTCACTGGAGTTGAACGGACTGTCACTGGCCAGCACATCATTGGCCTGACGCATGCTTTTCAGCATCATATTCATGAACAGCTGCTCGAACTCCTGAGCCACACCCTTGAGTGCTGCCTGTTCATCGTTTTTGGCCTGAGACTTAAGCTTGCTCAGCTGGTTCAGGTCTGTGTACACACTTGCCGAGGAGGGATCGACTCCACCATTGATCGCCATATCAGATCACCACCAGTTCGGCTTTGAGGGCGCCGGCCTGACGCAGGGCTTCCAGAATCGCCATCAGATCACCCGGCGCGGCACCCACCTGATTGACTGCTTCAACCACATCACTGAGGGTCGGCCCGGGTGCAAACTCGAACATATGACCCGAACCTTCGTCGACTTCGATACCGGTACGCGGCGTGATTACGGTTTCCCCGCCTGCCAGCGCGTTGGGCTGATTTACATCGAAGTTTTCGTTGATGGCGATGGTCAGACCGCCATGGGTGATAGCCACCGGCGAAATGGTCACGTTTTGGCCAATCACAATCGTACCGGTGCGGGAGTTAATAACGACGCGGGCAACTTCCTGCCCCGGCTCCACCGTCAGGTTCTCGAGCACAGACAGAAAAGCTACTCGCTGGGATGAATCTCGCGGGGCACGCACGCGGATCGATGTGGCATCCATGGCGCGGGCAACCTCTGGCCCCAACAGGCCGTTGATCTGTTCGGCGACACGGCGGGCCGTGGTGAAGTCCGGCTGGTTCAGGTTCAGCACCAACGAGTCGCCCTGAGAGAAGGCGTTAGGAACCGCACGCTCCACCGAGGCACCGTTGGGAATGCGACCTACGCTTGGCACATTCACGGAAAGGCGAGAGCCATCAGCGCCCTGAGCGCCAAAACCGGATACCACGAGATTCCCCTGAGCCACCGCATAAACATTGCCGTCCGCACCTTTAAGCGGCGCCATCAGCAGAGTACCACCGCGCAGGCTCTTGGCATCGCCAATGGTGGATACCGTCACATCGATGGTCTGGCCCGGCTTGGCAAAAGGCGGCAGATCCGCCGAAATCGCGACAGCAGCGATATTGTCGGACTCCGGGTCCACATCCGCCGGAATCGCCACGCCGAAGTTGTTCAGCATGTTACGGAAGGTTTTGGAGGTAAAGTCCGTACCATCACCGGTGCCATCCAGGCCGACCACCAGACCATAGCCGACCAGTTGGTTACTGCGCACGCCCGATACAGAGGTAATATCCTTCAAACGCTCGGCATAAGCGCCCGGCGCCACAAGGCTAAGCGCCAGAATCAAGAGAGAAACAATCTTCATCGCAAAGCTCCGCTAAAAAGCCACGTTAGAAGGGCCAGAGAGGACTGATAAAGAAGCGGGACAGCCAGCCCATGACGTTGGCATCCTGCACCGAGCCGGTTCCGCTGTAAGCGATACGCGCATCCGCAAGCTTGGTGGAGGCTACTGTATTGGCCTCATCGATATCCTGGGGACGGACCAGACCGCTGACGCGGATATATTCATCCCCCTGGTTCAGCGTCAGCCACTTTTCGCCACGCACCAGCAGATTGCCGTTCGGCAGCACCTTATGAACCGTCACGGTGATGTTGCCGCTCAGGCTGTTGCTCATGTCAGAGTCACCCTGGCCATCAAACGCGCTCTCACTGCCGAGTGATGCTGACAACGGGTTGCCAAAGGCTGAGAGGTTATTGCCGAAGACGCTGCCTGCACCCACTTCCACGCTGTTGGATTTATCGATCTGTGTCGAGCTGCTTTTCGAAGACTGGGTGCTCTCTTCCAAGGCAATAGTGATAATGTCACCGACGCGGCGGGCCCGACCGTCTCCATAGAGGTCCCTGGCCGTCGCGGCGTTATAGATCGACCCGGTCACCGGCTGGAGGTTCGGCTGAGGGGCCACCTCTACCGGCGCGTAGTAGGGGTTATCCGGTTTGGGCGGCTTATTGACGCAGCCGGTCAGCAGAACAGCTGCCAGAACGGCCATCACCTGTATAGCCAGTTTCATCGAATCACCCTTTTCTCAGATCATTAAAGCTGCTGGCTGACATAACCGAGCATTTCATCCGCCGTCGAGATCACCTTGGAGTTCATCTCGTAGGCCCGTTGTGTGGTGATCATGTCGACCAGCTCTTCAACGGCATTGACGTTGGAGCCTTCCAGCATCCCCTGCTTCAGGATGCCAATACCATCCTCACCCGGCGCGCCGACGATGGGCGCTCCGCTTGCCGCGGTTTCAGTAAACAGGTTCTGGCCAATCGCCAGCAGCCCCTGCGGGTTGACGAAATCTGCCAGTTCGATCTGCCCCAGCTCCTGCGGATCCGGATCACCAGCCACGGCAACACTGACAGTACCGTCACCACCCACCGAAAAATTGAGCACCTCGTTCGGCAGGGTAATCGCCGGCTCGATCGGATAGCCTTCAGCCGTTACCAGACGGTTATCGCTGTCCAGGTGCAGCTCACCATTGCGGGTGTAGCCTATCTCGCCGTTGGGCATCTCCACCTGCAAAAAGCCGCGACCGTTAATCGCCACATCAAATGGCTGATCGGTAATCTGCATATCCCCGGTCTGGAACAGCTTCTGGGTACCCACGGTACGGACACCGCTACCCAGCTGAAGGCCAGAGGGAAGCTGAGAGTCCGATCCGGTCGCCGCACCGGGCTGGCGACGAACCTGGTACAGAAGGTCTTCAAATTCCAGACGGTCTTTCTTGAATCCAACGGTGCTGACGTTAGCCAGATTGTTGGAGATAACCTTCAGCTGAGTATCCTGTGCACTCAGGCCGGTTTTTGCGACGTGCAACGCACCATGCATGCTTATAGCTCCTTAATGCCTTTACGCCTTATCAGCTTATTCTCAGTATTTCCGTAGCTCTGGAGGAGTTTTCTTCCGCGGTTTTCATCATTTTCACCTGCATCTCGAATTGTCGGGACAGGCTGATCATGGAGGTCAGTTCTTCCACCGCGTTCACATTACTCGCTTCCAGATAACCGGCCCGCAGCTGTGCATCCAGCGCGGCCGGCAGGGGTAAATCATTGTCGGTGTGCATGAACCCGTCCGAGCCCTTGTAAAGGGCGCCGTCCTCAGGCCTTACCAGCTTGATCTGGTCTATCTGTACTACTTCTGCAGCACTTCCCCCCAGAGGCCGGATATTGATCGTGCCATCTGATGCTATATCGACTTTCTCAGAGGGCGGAATCACGATCGGCAGACCCCCATTGCCCATCACCGGCAAACCGCTGCCAGTTACCAGCTGGTTAGCGGCATCGATCTGCAGCTCTCCGTTACGGGTATAAACCTCGTTGCCGTCGGGGCCGATGATAGCCATCCAGCCATCACCATCCAGCGCCACGTCCAGATCCCGACCGGTCTGCATTAGCGTGCCGGTTTCCATATTGGTACCGGGACGCTCACTCATGGAGTACACCCGGGACTCATAGCCCTCACCCAGCACCCGCATGGCCCGGGCCTGCTCGAGATCACTTTTAAACGCCGTGGTCGTCGCGTTGGCCAGGTTGTTGGCATGAGCCTGCTGCGCCAGCATATTTTCGCGGGCGCCGGTCATGGCTACATAGAGAACCTTATCCATCAACTGCTCCGGTAAAGAGTTGCCGTTTTGGTGGCTTTGTCAGTAATGGAGCAAACTGTGTGCCATTAACGAGAAAGCCGGGCAATGCCCGGCTTTGAAGAGAGGTATACTGAAACCTTTCGTCAGATCTGCAGAATCGTCTGAGTGATGGTGTTCATGGTCTCCAGTGTCTTGGAGTTTGCCTGGTAGTTGCGCTGACCTTCAATCAGCTTGACCAGCTCCTCAGACAGATCCACGTTGGACGCCTCAAGGGCCGCCGAGCGCAGCGTGCCGTTCAGGCCGGTTCCTGGCGGGTTCAGAATCGCATCACCTGAGGTCAATGTTGCCGCCCACTCAGTATCACCATTGGGCTGCAAACCATCCTGGTTTTCAAAGGTAGCAACAGCGACCACACCCAGAGACTGGTTTTCACCATTACTGTAAGAGGCCACCATTTCGCCGGTAGGTGCAAAGGTGACACCGATCAGATCGCCCTTGGTATAGCCGTCCTGCAACTGGCTTTTAACGATGGAAGCCGATGCGAACTGAGTCGAGCCATCCAGATCCAGGGTAATTTCGGTATCGGGATCAGCGGGGTCTGCACCCACTATCGTCAGCTTGGGTGCCGGCGCCCCTGGTGCAACTTCTTCTCCGTTTACAGAGGTGAGCAGACCGTTGCTGGGATCGAAATTAATGAGAACCGGACCTACCTCTTGACCACTCGCCTCTCCCGGATCCCGGTCCTTACCAATATTCAGCAGCTCATCATTATTGAGATATGCATAGGTGCGATATACCCCCTGGTACGAATCATCTCCTCCAACAGTCGAGTAAGGGTCTACAGTGCCCGCCGCACCGACCAGTGCAAAATCCCCTGCAATGGAAGAGCTCTGCTCGATTACAAGAGATCCATCATCACCGGCTTCCGGCTTAAATGTAACGACGATCGAATTTGTAGCTTCATCGTAACTTATATTTTCGACATCAGGGTTTGCGTCCAGGATTGCGCTTCTGCGATCAACAATCGCCTCTCCTACTGCCGATGACGACATATCGGCAGATCCAGCCGATATTTGCACCTCTACCCCACCAATCACAAGATTTGCAGTCGTACCTGCATCAAGACCGTCACCAACCTCATAGTACTGCTGTTTACTGCTGGAAACCCATGAGACAGCGGGAGAATCGTCGGTAGTCTGCGCGTACTCCAAGTTGGTTACGACGTCCCCATACTCTGTAAATTCAGACTTGAGAATCACCCTTACTTCATCGCTAACCGAATTGTACTCGACATCAAAAATACGCTCGTCCTGTTTCTGGATAAGCTCAAGGGTATCGCGGTCAATTCTCTGCCAACCATCCGGGCTAAGGCCACCATCACCAACACTGAAATCAGCAGTCGTATCTATTGGTCTAGGGTCTCCAGCAGCATCCTCAAGTCCAGACAACTCGAACTCGGTCAGAACCGTTCCACCATCATTTAAATTGAAGGTATGGACTTCCTTTTGCGGCCGTTGCTCGACGAAATTGTATTTAATAGTGTGCTCGTTACCCAGACTGTCAAAGCTACGGACGGTCGTTGTATAGGTTAGAGAAGCAGGCTCGTCTTTATCGTAGGGTACAAGCAGCTCTGAGGGATCTTCCCTGGAGTCAATATTGAATGAAAGCTCAATACTTTCAGTCGCCTTAGGCGGACTCTCTTTCTCGGTCACCCTCATATTATCGATGGGCAACCGGTTGCCATCGGAATCCAGCCCGTAACCCTGCAGGAACTTACCGGTCTTAGAGACAATATTGCCTTCTTTATCCAGTTCAAACGAACCCGCACGAGTGTAGGTAACACTGCCCTGACCATCATCCAGCTGGAAAAAGCCCGAGCCGTTGATCGCCAGGTCCAGGTTGTTATTGGTGAACTCGATGGTACCAGCGCTAAAGTCCTGCGCTATATCGGTTACCGTTACACCGGACCCAGGCGTGTTCGATGAACCAGCGCCTACAACGGCAGTGGCATAGATATCACCGAACTCGGTTCTGGATGCCTTGAAGCCAGTCGTGCTTGAGTTGGCGATATTGTTACCGGCCACATCCAACATCGTGGTGGAAGCCTTTAGACCTGTAACCGCTGTACTGAATCCTGCCATTATACTGCCCTCGGTTAACCCAGCTGTTTCACTTCACTCATATCGATAGAGCCAATTGCCGTATTGACCTTCATACCGATGCCGTTTTGGCCCAGAGTCACGCTGTTGATATTGAATCCCATGTAGGTCGCCACCTCTTCGTAGGTGCCGTCCTCTCCTGAAGCTGCTTCAGCCACAATACGGTAATTCCCGGGAGGAACGCCCTCTCCCGCCTTCCAGGCGAAGTTATGATCACCGGGAGTCTGCGCTCCCATATCCACCTGATCGACCAGATTACCTCCCGAATCGTAGATGGAGATACGGATATTGCTGGCACTGACATCGGTGGAAACCAGGCCGTCTACGTATCCCTCAGCTTCGGTCAGTTGAGCGATATTGGTATTTACAAATGCGCGCTGACCAACCATTGAGGACGCCTGGAGTGCCGTCTGGCTGCTGAGCAGAGTGTTGCTCATACCTTCCATCGTCGATGCCAGATTCTGAATACTCTCGACGTTACTCAATGTCGATATCTGCTGCATGAAGTCAGCGGGATCTGCAGGACTGGTTGGGTCCTGGTTCTGCAACTGAGCAATCAGCAGCTTCATGAACATCTGACTGTCTTCAGACTGAGATTCCAGCGAGGTTGCCTGGCTCTGGTTCGTCTGGTTTATCTGATCGAAAACGTTATTGTTGCCGACGCCGTTTACATTACTCATGGCGTTATCCTCTCAACCCAATCACTGCCCAAGCGTCAGCGTACGCTGCAACATCTGCTTGGCGGTGTTCATGATCTCCGTGTTGATCTGGAAAGAGCGGGAGGCGGAGATCATATCTGCCATCTCTTCCACGACATTCACATTCGGGTAGTACACATAGCCATTCTCGTCCGCCATCGGATGGCTCGGTTCATAGGCCATGCGCAGCGGCGCGTCGCTTTCAACAATACCTTCCACGCTGACGCCCTGCCCCGGTACCAGCCCCGCCTCGGCAGCGGCAAAATCATCTGCGCTTGGCTGCTGCACGGTGAACACCGGCTTGCGGGCACGGTAGGTTTCGCCCTCACTGGAGCTGACGCTCTCGGCGTTGGCCAGGTTACTGGCGGTGGTGTTCAGGCGTATGCTCTGCGCATTCATGGCAGAGCCGGCGATTCCGAAAACGTTAGACAGTGACATGCTTACTCACCCTTGACTGCGTTCATAAGGCCCGTGAATTTGCTGTTCAGGAAGGTGAAGGAGCTCTGAAAGCGGATGGCGTTATCGGTGTAGCGTGCCATCTCCTCCTGCACCTCGACGGTATTGCCGTCTACCGAGGGCTGATAAGGATTGCGGAACATCAGCTCGGCGGCAAAATCGGGCTCGATAAATTCATTGCTGTGCCCAAAGGAGGTGGTTTCCAGCTCCAGGCTCATCGCGTCCTGCTCACCGCGCAGTACCGATGCGAAATCTATATCGCGGGCCTTGAAACCCGGTGTATCAGCGTTGGCGATGTTATTGGCCAGCACTTCAGCGCGGCGCGCACGCAGCAACAGCGCGTCGTCGTGAATACCCAGTGCGGAATCGAAATTGATGGCCATGCAGCTCTCCTTTTGGTTGCTCATAATGCAAAGCAAATGGCGTACCAGAGAGACAGAAAGCCTGAATATGGGAGCTGCAGTCGGATAAGGAGTGATGTTGGGAGTTAAAGCGGCAAGAGGGTGCCTCCCGCTGGCGGCAAGGACTGCCGCCTTTGCCGCCAGCGGGAGCAGGTATCAGATCGCCTGGTAGATAATACCGGGGCGACAGTGAATCATCTTGTAGATATCGGAGAGCCCTGACAGGGACTCTGACGCCCCCAGCAGCAGATAACCGCCGGGACGAAGCTGACGACGCATCTTGCGCAGGATCTCCAGTTTCACGTCGGAGGAGAAGTAGATCAGTACGTTACGGCAGAAAATGATGTCGAACTGTCCCAGGGCGCCATACTGACCGAGCAGGTTGAGGCTTTGAAAACGTACGCGTGATTTGATGCCGGGCTGTACCTGCCAGGCGCCCTCCGAGGTGGCGTTGAAGTACTTCTTCAACCGATCCTGAGAGAGGCCCCGGCTGAGCGCCAGCATCTCGTATTCACCTTTCTGCGCCTGCTGCAGAATCTGGGTGGAAATATCGGTGGCGAGTATCTCCTCACCGGCACTGAACAGGCCAGGATTAGAGCGTTTGAACTCATCGATCACCATACTGATCGAGTAGGGTTCCTGTCCGCTGGAGCAGGCGGCGGACCAGATTCTCAGTTTCTGGAACTTGCGCTCTGCCCCGATCTCCGGCAATAGCCGCTTGGCAAGAATTTCGTAGGGGTGAATATCCCGAAACCAGAGTGTTTCGTTGGTGGTCATCGCGTCGATGACGCTCTCTTTCAACGCTTTGCCGCCAGGGCGGCTTAGCTGGTTAACCAACTCCTTGAGCGATGCGCAGCCCTGCTCGCGCACGATTTTGCCGAGACGACTCTGCACCAGGTACTGTTTGTGCTCTGCCAGCAGAATGCCGCAGCTTTGCTCCAGAAAAGCGCTGAATTGCCGGAAATCCTCGGCGGTAATCTCGAATCCCTGCCTCACCGATAAACCCGCCGTCAGTTTTCACGGATCTGGTTGATACGGTTGACCACAACCGATGCCAGCTCATTGGGGTTGAATTTGGCCAGAAAGCCATCGGCACCGACCTTCTTCACCATCGACACGTTGAAGCCGCCGCTGAGCGAGGTGTGCAGAACCACGTGCATGCGCTGCATACGGGTATCTTCCCTGATCATTGCCGTCAGTGTGTAGCCATCCATCTCCGGCATTTCGATATCGGAGATCACCATCAGGAACGACTTTTCGACATCGATCCCCTTGTCGGCCATGTCCCGCAGCAGCTCCCAGGCCTGCTTGCCGTTGTTGGCGGCGGTAACTTTCAGCCCCAGGCTTTCAAGTGAACGCTGCATCTGGTTTCGGGCCACGGCGGAATCATCGACGATCAATACGTGGTAATCGATCGCCTGCTGACGCACCTGACTGCTGGCAACCTCTTCACTGACCTCGGTGGGCATCGGATAGAGATCGGCGAGAATCTGCTCCACATCGAGAATCTCGATCAGGCGACCTTCATGCTCAAATACCGCGGTGAGATAGTTTTCCGAGCCGATTTCGGCCGGAGGCGGCATAATCTGATCCCACTGAGTGTTGAAGATGCGGTCCACCTTGCGCACCAGAAACGCGAGGGTGCGGCGGTTATACTCAGCTACAATCAGAAAGCACTTCAGCTGGTCCTCTTCCGGGATCGCCCTTCGGCCGATCGCTGCAGACAGGTCCAGCACCGGGATGGTTTCACCGCGAATGTGTGCCATACCCTTGATCGCCGTGGTCTGCCGGGGCACCTCGGTCAACTCGGGGCACTGCAGCACCTCACGTACTTTGAACACGTTGATGCCGTATTTCTGCGAGGTTTCCAGACCGAACAAAAGCAGCTCAAGACGGTTCTGCCCCACCATCTGAGTACGTAGGTTTACACTATCCAAGATACCTGACATGATCGTTCCAAACCCCAAGGCCAGCGTAGTAATGCCCTATCGTAAAGCCCTGTATTCTCAGGACTCAGGCGTGAACTTCCGCAATTTAATACTATTTGGTGTGCTCATCGCCACCTTTGTGTTTTTTCTCCCGCGATCTTCTTTCGCGTCCAGCGATACCAACTCTGACATAGAGGCTCAGGTCAGGTCGACAATCGGGGAGATTTACCGCGCAAGACTACCAGATAGTCGCTTAAACGTAACAGTAAACCCCATTAACCGCACCCTTTCTTTGACCCCCTGCAATCATCCGCTCAATGTCGAACTTCCGTTCGCCAGCGGCGAACGCGTCACCGCCAAGGTCAGCTGCCAATCCCCCCGGCAGTGGAGCCTGTTTGTCACCGCACGGGTGCAGCAATTTATCGATGTGGTGACGGCCCGCCGCCCGATCCCGAGAAACAGCACTATTCAGGCATCGGCACTGACATTGTCAGAGCGTGATGTCACAAGACTCAGGGGCGATTACTTCACCCGACTCCAGGATGTCGCCGGACAAACGGCAAGAACGCCCATCGATAACGCCGAGGTCATCTCGCCAAGAGCACTGGAAGCCACACTGGCGGTAAAGCGCGGTGACCAGGTCAACCTGGTGGTGCAAAAGGGAGGTCTGATTATCCGGACCAAGGGAATCGCACTGGAGGATGGTCACCTGAATGAGCAGATCGACGTCAGGAATCTCCGCTCTGGCCGCGAACTGCGTGGCAGGGTCACCGCCCCCGGCACCGTCAGCATGGAATGATTCGCCTTGGCAACGTGGTCAGCCTGCCTGGTTGGCCCGGTTGCTGGCGGGGTTTATACTGATCATCTCAGGTATCTGAAAGTCGACTTTTCGGTACCTGAGGAATTTTGTCAGTTTTTTTTAGAATTTGCCTAAAGTTTCCGGCCGGCTAACCGATACCCTTAGCTGTAACAGATAAGAGGTACGTAAAATGGCAATCGATCTAATAGGTCCGTCCTCCACGCCAAACAGCGGCGGACGCGGCAATAAGGTCAACAATGAGCAGCAGAGCACTACCGGTAAAGCCGGTGGGTCTGGCGGTGCTCAGCCATCGGTTAATCAGGCTCCGGTAGACACTGTAAAAATCAGTGAAGCAGCACTGGCAGCTCAAAACGTTGCCAAAGAGCTGAAATCAGAGCCCGAGGTCAACAGCGACCGGGTTGCAGAACTCAAGGCCGCGATCGACAGTGGCGAGTACAAAGTGAACGCCGAGCGGGTTGCTGACCGGATGCTGGCGTTCGAAGACCTGTTCCGCTGAGCCTAAGCAAGCAACGACCGATGCCAAATCCGCAACTATCCGAAGAACTCTACCCCCTGATAAACCAGGGCGTGGAGCTTCTGCGTGAGCTAAACACACTGATAGCCGATGAGCGCCGGGCGCTGGAAAAGCGCGATCTGGAAGGGATCGAGCACTGCACCGAGCGCAAGGCGGAGCTGCTCGGCAGAATCAAGGACAACTTCAATACACGGCACGAGCTGATGACGTCGGCCGGTATCGAGTTATCCGCAGAGGGCTGGGACGCATTTATCGCCGCGCTCCCCGCCGAAGCGGCCACGCCGCTGTCTCAGGCCTGGAATGAACTAAGCACTCTCCTGGAAGCCTCGCAGCGGGAAAGCCAGATCAATCAGCAGCTGGTTCATCGCGGCCAGGAAAATACCGCGCGCCTGCTAAACCTGCTTCAGGGCAAGAATCAAAAAAGCGAGCTTTATGGCCGCTCCGGTTCTCGCAACAATTTCAGCACCCAAAGCCGCATCGGCAAAGCCTAGCCTCAGCACCGCTTTGTCGCTACAATGCGCGCCGTCTCCCCATAGTTCAATGGATAGAACAAACCCCTCCTAAGGGTTAGATCGGGGTTCGAATCCCTGTGGGGAGACCACATTCCTCTCGTTTTTTATACCTTCCCCGCCCTTCCGGCCACACGGCATCGACGGCGCTTAGCGCAGCAATACACCAAGCGAACCTGGCGGCAGACTCTCTACCGGCTGTTGACGCAACAGTCCGAACTGATCCAGACGCTCCTGTGCAGCGGTATCCAGTGGCAGTTGTTGTGCAAGACGTAGATAGCGATCGACCATTTTCAGACGCTCTGCACGCCGCTGGCTCGTATCCCGCGCCGATTCCAGGTAAAGCTGCGCCAGGTTCAGCAGCGCAGCGGGATAACGCGGGTCGTACTCGATAGCCAGACCAAAATAGCGGATCGCCTGAGACAGCTTGCCGGCCATGTAATGCTTGACCCCCAGTCGGTTAACCTTGGCAGCCATCTCAGAGTCTCTGCGCGTGCCAGCGGTTTCAGCTGCTGGCTCAACAAGGGTTTCGGGCTCCAGCATCGGCACCCTGTCACCGCTAAGCAGCAACTCTTCCCGCTCCAGGTCCAGGGGAATCTCCAGCGCCCTGTTACGACTGTCCGCCTCCCGCTGCAGGCGACCCGCCTCCTCCTCGTCGCCCTGATCCCGGGCCAGCTTGCCGCGGAGCAGCGCGGACCTGACCTTTAGCGCAGGCTCCTTCGGAAAGTTATATTCGGCGTTATTCAGCAGCGTCTCAAACTCATTGCGCAGATCGGTCGCCCGGCGCGGATCGGCATCTTTCATCTCCAGCCGACGCACGTTGGCCAGACGAAGGTAGGGCTCCGGTGAACGAAAACAGCTATTCCGCCCAAGCACGATGGAACGCCGATAAGCCCCCTCGGCAACATCCAGGGCCTGTGACTGGGTCGCCACACGCCCCAGCTCCATCTGCCGCGGCACTCCCAACGGTGCTTTCCGGGTCGCCTCTTTCAGTGTTTCACGGGCATCGTGAAGCAGGCCATTGAGCTCGTGTACCCTTGCCAGCAGGTCATAGGCGGCGATCAGCAGCGGGTGGGATTCTATCAGCCCAGTCAGCAGCTCTTTCGACTCTTCAAGGCGCCCCAGCCGCAGCAAAGCCTCGGCCATCAGCAGACCGGTATCCTTGTCCTTGTCTTTCCAGTATTGCCGCTCCAGCTCCTCGTAAGCCTGACCCGCTTTACCCAGGTTTATCAGGCAACGGCCACGCAACCTTATCGCCTGATCAAAGCAGGGATCCGAACGGGAGATCTTCTTACAGGCCTCAACAGCAGATTCCAGGTCACCGATCTCAATCGCTTGCTCCATGGGATAGAGCGAGCGCTTGCGAATTATCAGCTGATCCAGGCGCTGCTTGAGTTCTTCAATGGAGAAAGGTCGCGTCAGGAGAAAGTCGGGGCGACTGTCGATAGCGTGCAGCACCAACTCCTGAGACGCATCGGAGGTCATGAATATCCACCCTGCCGTGGGTCGGATAAAACCGCGATAACGCGCCTCTTCAAGAATCTGGGCACCGCTTACAGCATCGCTGCTGTTATGGCCCAGCAGAATAATATCGAACGCTTCGTCACGGATCAGGTCCAGCACATGATCGTTAACCGAGCTTGCCCTCAGGTTCTGGACACCCAGCTCTCGCAGCATGTAAAAGATGGTCGAGCGCATGTTGCCGCTACTATCGACAAGCAGCACACTCTTATCGGAATAATCGATTTTCGGCGGAGCCACTTAACTTTTCGCTCACCCTGCTGAAACCGGCACGCACCGGTTGCTGATCCAAATGACGGGAATTCAAACGCCAGTATACAGAGACTTGAAGCGACGACGAAACAACGGCGGGAGCAGAAAAAGAAAAGGCACCGATGTAGGGTGAAAACATGCGGTGCCTAAAGACAGTTCTATGCTGTAGGTACAGACTACTCCTCCCGCCTGCGGAGCGTTATGACCTGCGTCAATGGGTCGCCGCAGACACTAGCCGTAAGACCTTCGCCTTAAATGCAGCGGCGGGCTTTTGTAATAAAATAAAAACAGATGGGACAAACGGACAAATAATGACAACAGCCTACATAACCCATCCGGACTGCAGCCTCCACAACATGGGGCCAGAGCATCCGGAAAGCCCTATTCGTCTGCACGCTATCCAGCGCGTACTGGAACGCACAGGCCTGATCGAGCAGCTGCTGCCTCTTGAAGCCCGGCACGTGACGCCCGAGCAGATCAAGCGTGTCCATAGCGAGCTGCATCAAACCCGGCTGGAGATGAAGCTGCCGATAGAAGGCGTTGTCTACACCGACGAGGACACGGCACTGTGCCCTGACTCCCTGCACGCTGCCAGCCTGTCAGCCGGTGGCGCCGTTCTCGCCACCGAGCAGGTGTTAAGCGGCAAGGTCAAAAACGCGTTTGTCGGCACCCGCCCGCCGGGCCACCATGCAGAATTCAAAGCGGCCATGGGCTTCTGCTTCTACAACAATGTTGCCGTGGCAGCCGCTCACGCCCTCGCCCAGGAGGGGATAGAACGGGTCGCTATCCTGGATTTCGACGTGCATCACGGCAACGGCACCGTAGATATCTTCAAGGAGCGTCCAGAGGTGCTGGTCTGCTCCACCTTCCAGCACCCCTTCTATCCCGAGCGTTACAGCGAAATAGACCGCCCCAACATCGTCAACTGCCCACTGGCAGCATTCAGTCCCGCCAGCGAGTGGCGCGAAGCGATAGAGTCGCGCTGGCTGCCCGCACTGGATGCACACAAGCCGGACATGCTGTTCATCTCGGCGGGGTTTGACGCCCACAAAGAGGACCCGATGGCGGATCTGAACCTGGAAGAGGAAGACTACCGCTGGGTTACCGAGCAACTGATGGCTGTAGCCAACAAGCATGCCGGCGACCGCCTGGTATCGGTGCTTGAAGGCGGTTACAACCCGGTCGCCCTGGCCTTCAGTGTGCTGGCACATCTGGAAGCGCTTTCAGCCTGAGGTGCTGAGCAAAAACCTCGCGCCGATTGAGCCTGGCACTGCGGTTCTCAAACGGTTGTGACCGATCGCGACGGGGCGTCGCCCCCACAAAAAGCTATCGAACCCGTGTCGATGAGTCACGGGATAGAACGCAAAAGGGCTGCCAGATGGCAGCCCTTTTCTATTACGTCATTGCTAACAAGTTAGCCGACGAACTTGATCATGACACCGGCCGCTACCGCCGAGCCAATAACGCCGGCCACGTTCGGACCCATGGCGTGCATCAGCAGGAAGTTCTGCGGGTTGGCTTCGAGACCGAGCTTGTTGGATACGCGGGCAGCCATCGGCACAGCAGATACACCTGCAGAACCGATCAGCGGGTTGATCGCGTCACCGCCCTGCATCTTGTTCATCAGCTTGGCCATCAAGACACCGCAGGCAGTACCTATACCGAAAGCGATGACACCAAGAACCAGGATGCCAAGGGTTTCCAGATCCAGGAACTTGTCGGCGCTCAGCTTGGAACCCACGGACAGACCCAGGAAGATGGTCACGATGTTGATCAGTGCATTCTGGGCGGTATCGCTCAGACGATCCACCACACCACACTCACGCATCAGGTTACCGAAGCAGAACATACCCAACAGCGGCGCCGCATCCGGCAGCAGCAGTGCCACCAGGATCAGCAGCAGAATCGGGAACAGAACCTTTTCGGTTTTGGATACGTGACGCAGCTGATGCATCTTGATCTTGCGCTCGGACTCGGTGGTCAGCGCGCGCATGATCGGCGGCTGAATCAACGGCACCAGCGCCATGTAGGAGTATGCGGCAACAGCGATGGCACCCAGCAGGTGCGGAGCCAGCAGACTGGCCACATAAATTGCCGTCGGGCCGTCAGCACCACCGATGATACCGATAGCCGCAGCATCCTGAATGGAGAAGTCCATCACACCGGTCATGCTCAGACCTACAGCACCCAGCACGGTCGCGAAGATACCGAACTGGGCAGCGGCACCGAGGAACAGCGTCTTCGGGTTGGCCAGCAGCGGACCGAAATCGGTCATGGCGCCAACACCCATGAAGATGATCAGCGGCGCAGCACCGGAGGCAATAGCCACACTGTAGAAGTTATACAGCATCCCGTTGCTGTAGCCGGCATCCAGTGCCACATCGGTAGCCGCCGTGTGGGCCGAGTGGGAAGCCCCTTTATAGGCTTCCAATACAGCATAGGGGTCAACTGAGTCGACACCCAAGGCACCGGCCAGGCCCGCCAGCACTTCCGGCTTGGCAAAGTGGATCGCGTTCTCCACCGCGGAGAAAGCCAGACCGGCTTCCGGGATGTTAGCGAGAATACCGCCGAAACCGATTGGCACCAGCAGCAGCGGCTCGAAATTCTTGCGGATCGCAAGAAACAGCAGCCCCAGGCCGATCACCATCATCAGCGCCTGACCCGGGCCGATGTTGTAGATGCCCGATGCCACCCAGAGATCGAGTAGTTTATCCATTACTCACACCTTTTATGGCTTCAGGCCAGAGTGACCAGCGAATCACCAACCTGAACGGCATCGCCCTCTTTAACATCCACGGAAACGATGCTGCCCGCGCGTGCAGCACGCACTTCGGTTTCCATCTTCATCGCTTCGAGAATCACCAGCACGTCACCTTCCTGTACGGCCTGGCCGGTGCTGACCATGACTTTCCAGATGTTACCGGCCAGCGGCGCGGGGACTTCTTCACCCGGTCCAGCAGCCGGCGCAGCAGCGGCAGGCGCAGCCTGGGCAGCCGGTGCCGGCGCCACGTTGGAGATATCACCGCCTTCTGCGACCTGAACCACGTAGCTCTGGCCATTAACAGTGATGGTGTAGACTTCCGGTCCGGATTTTTTCGGTGCTGACATGGCTTTAGCGTCCTCAAGCGTCGGTACAGGTTCAAAGGCGTCGGGATTGCCGCGGTTTTCCAGGAATTTCAGACCAATCTGCGGGAAGAGCGCATAGGTCAGGACATCGTCGATCTCGCGACCGCCCTGCTCCAGCTTGATGCCCTTCTCAGCGGCGATCTCTTTCAGCTCGGCATTGAGCTTGTCCATCTCGGGCTGAAGCATATCGGCCGGACGGCAGGTGATCGGCTCACTGCCAGCCAGTACACGCTCCTGAAGCTCGGCATTGTAAGGCGCCGGTGCAGCACCGTATTCGCCCTTCAGAATGCCCTGAACCTCTTTGGAGATGGTCTTGTAACGCTCGCCCATCAGCACGTTGATCACAGACTGGGTGCCCACGATCTGCGATGTCGGAGTAACCAGCGGGATGTAACCCAGGTCTTCACGTACGCGCGGAATCTCCGCCAGTACTTCATCGAATTTATCCGCAGCGCCCTGCTCTTTCAGCTGGCTTTCCATGTTGGTCAGCATGCCGCCCGGCACCTGAGCCACCAGGATGCGCGAATCGGTACCGCGCAGCGAGCCTTCGAACTTGGCATATTTCTTCCGCACTTCACGGAAGTAATGGGCGATCTCTTCGAGCTGAACCAGGTCCAGACCGGTATCGCGGTCGGTACCCTTCAGTGCAGCAACCACGGATTCGGTCGCGGTGTGTCCATAGGTCATGGACATGGAGGAGATTGCAGTGTCGACACGATCGATACCGGCTTCAACCGCCTTGAGGATCGTCATGTCGGACAGGCCAGCAGTGGCGTGGGCGTGCAGCTGCACTTCCAGGCCGGTCTGCGCCTTGAGGCGTGAAACGAGATCAAACGCACCGTAAGGCGTCAGGATACCTGACATATCCTTGATGGCGATGGAGTCCGCACCCAGCTCTTCCAGCGTTTTGGCGTACTCGACCCAGTTCTCGACAGTATGCACGGGGCTGGTGGTATAAGAGATAGTACCCTGAGCATGCTTACCGGTTGCCTTGACCGCCTTGATCGCGGTTTCCAGGTTACGCGGGTCGTTCATCGCGTCGAAAATCCGGAACACATCGATACCGCTTTCAGCGGCGCGCTCAACAAACTTTTCGACCACATCGTCGGCGTAATGGCGATAGCCCAGCAGGTTCTGGCCACGCAGCAGCATCTGCTGACGGGTATTGGGCATCGCAGCCTTCAGTTCACGGATACGGGTCCAGGGGTCTTCGCCAAGGTAGCGAATGCAGGAATCGAAGGTCGCTCCGCCCCAGCTTTCCAGTGACCAGTAACCGACCTTATCGAGCTTCTCCGCGATCGGCAGCATGTCATCCAGTCGCAGACGAGTGGCAAACAGGGACTGATGCGCATCTCGAAGTACGACGTCGGTAATGCCTAGTGCTTTCTTTGCGTCGGACATGGGATTGGCCTTATCTCAATCTCGTTTATGATTATTTATACGCCGCTCAGGAGCGGTGCTTTTTGATGGCGGCCGTCATGACGGCAACCAGTTCGTCGTTTTTGGCAGTGGCGTTCGCACTCCCTGCAGCCACAACCGGCTTGCGCGCACTCGCCGCCTTGGGGGCAGGTGCAGGGGCGTACTTCATCACCAGCTTCGACATGACGCCCGTGGTCAGTACCAGCAGCGTCAGGAAGACAAAGACGAATCCCATACCAAAGGCCATCAAGCCGAGACCTTCCGATAACAGATTATCCATCTATGGGTGCTCCTGTTCGTTACATAACCCTTTCGCCCAGCGCGGCTTATGGCCGCCGCGACCACATCAATTGTGCAATGGCCAACATGGACGGATGAACCGGTCGCCGGTTTTTTCTTATAACAGAAGTAAACCAACGTAACCGAGCGAGCTATTCTATCCCAGACTCTATGGGTAAAAGCAAGATAGGAGAGGTTATGTAATTTTTTTACAGAAATTCGAAGACAATCAGTGCAATAGACGATTTTGCACCTTGGCAGGGAAAGATTATCAGCCGCCCGAAATCATCCAGAATAAAGGCTAAAACTGTCAAGCGACAAAGCGCTCTGTTCATTGGAGTCTGCGACATACAAACAAGATTTACCAGCTTTCCAGGCCCTGACTGCAATCGACACCGGAAAGATGACTCATCAATTTATTTGCCGGCGTCGCTGCTCAACCTTAAAACCCGCGCTCCAGACAAAAAAAAGCCGCTCACTTGGGAGCGGCCGGTCGGTATACACCGATGTTTGCATAACCTTTTTCCACCAGATGCTGGGCATGCATCTGGCTCATGACCCCTTTCTCGCAGTACAGCAGGTACTCACGCTCGCTATCGAGCGCAGTCACGCCCTGCTCCAGGTTATAGAACGGAATCTTCAGAATCTCGCAGCCGGGCAGGTTCAGCGGCTTACGCTCCTCTTCGTGAGGTGCGCGGATATCGATGATTACCTGATTCGCCTCGACACGGGTGAGTGCCTGGATCTCGGAGTTAATATTCTGGTTTTCCACAATCTCATCGATGGAGATGACTTCGGTTGCCTCGACGGCCCGATCCAGCACCTCATCGTCGAAAGCGGATTCTTCTCGTTCGACCCTGTCCTTGCGCGCGGCGGTGGTCGGCTTGTCCGAGATCACACCACAGAACTCCGGCATCGCGCTGGCGAATTCGAAGGCGCCGATCTGACGGCTGTATTCGATGATATCCGGCTTATCCATGGTGATCAGGGGACGGATCACCAGATGCTCGGCCACATTGTCGATGATATTGAGATTGGGCAGCGTCTGACTCGAAACCTGGGCGATACTCTCGCCGGTCACCAGCGCCTGCACCTTCATGCGATCAGCCACTCGGTCGGCAGCACGCATCATCATGCGCTTGAGCACCACACCCATGTGGGAGCGATCAACACTCTGCAGAATCTCACCAACCACTTCCTCGAACGGCACGGTGATGAACTTGACCCGCGCGGAGGAGCCGTAACGCTTCCACAGGTAAAGCGATACCTGCTTTACGCCGATCTCATGGGCATGACCGCCCAGGTTGAAAAACAGGAAGTGGGTTTTACAGCCGCGACGCATGGTCATCCAGGAGGCGACGATAGAATCAAAGCCACCGGAGATCAGTGACAACACCGGCTCCTGGGTGCCCAGCGGATAACCGCCGAGGCCCTGATGTATACGGGTCACGATAAACAAACGCTCGTCGCGAACCTCCAGGTCAACCCAGACCTCCGGGTTGCGCACATCGACGCCTGCAGCCTCGGTATGCTGACGCAGACCGCCGCCCACGTAACGCTCAAGCTCCACGGAGGTAAATTCATGATTGCCGGTGCGACGTACACGCACCTTGAAGGTCTTGCCCTTGAGGCGCTCTTCGTAGGCCGCACGGGTCAACTCGTAGACCTGATGAAAATCACCCAGCGGGTGCTGTTCCACCTCGAGAAAGGTATGAATACCGGGGATCCGCGCCAGGCCGTCCACCAGGTCGTCACGCAGACTTTCCGGCATGCTGGCCAGATCACCCTGGTAAACCACCTCCAGCTTGTCCCAGAACCCGCTGACCTTCACCTCGGGGTGAATACGACCGAGTATGATCTGGATATTGTTCTGCAAACGAGCGATCAAGCGCTTACGGACAGGCCGGCTCTTGATGGTAATCTCAGGGAAGAGCTTGATGATGAATTTCATGGGGGCGTTATGTGGGGAATTAGAAGTGGCGCGCCCGAGAGGATTCGAACCTCTGACCGCCTGGTTCGTAGCCAGGTACTCTATCCAGCTGAGCTACGGGCGCATGCCTGAAACGGAATGAACGATCAAAGGATGGCGCGCCCGAGAGGATTCGAACCTCTGACCGCCTGGTTCGTAGCCAGGTACTCTATCCAGCTGAGCTACGGGCGCACACTTGAAAGCCTTACCGCATGTTGTCCATTTAATGGCGCGCCCGAGAGGATTCGAACCTCTGACCGCCTGGTTCGTAGCCAGGTACTCTATCCAGCTGAGCTACGGGCGCTAAATGGCGGTGAGAGAGGGATTCGAACCCTCGATACCCAGGAGGTATACACCCTTAGCAGGGGTGCGCCTTCAGCCACTCGGCCATCTCACCTTGACAACGGCGCGTATACTACAAGACTGATTTTCAAAAGAAAAGCACTAATTGAAAAAAAACGCAGATGGGTAAAAATCGCTCACAAACCGACCTCTGCCAGAGCGTGACGAACTACCCATCTGAACTCAGTCCTGCTCTTCCTGGTTACCTTTTTCGCGCTGAATGCGCTGGTAAATTTCCTCACGGTGAACAGAGACGTTCTTCGGCGCATTGACGCCGATACGGACCTGATTACCTTTCACGCCCAGTACGGTCACTGTGACCTCGTCTCCGACCATCAGGGTTTCGCCAACACGGCGGGTAAGAATCAGCATGGGGGATCTCCTTATTACGTCCTGTGGGGGTGCTGACCTTTAGATACATTCACATTGCATCAACTCTGTACTTAAGCACAAACGCCAGAGTCTTCAAGCTTTTTGAAGTTCAGCGTTTGCTTATATGCACTATAGCTCAAAGGTCAGCCACGCGTTTACTCGCAGACGGTTTCCGCCTTGTCCAGGTTAAATGCGGTATGCAGAGCACGTACCGCCAGCTCCATGTACTTCTCAGCGATCACGACCGACACCTTAATCTCGGACGTGGATATCATCTGAATATTGATGTTTTCCTGCGCCAGGGCATCGAACATCTTGCTGGCGACACCGGCATGGGAGCGCATTCCGACGCCCACGATAGACACCTTGGCGATCTTGCTGTTGCCAGCAGAACTGCGGGCACCCAGCTCGGTCACGATCTGCTCGAGGATAGCCTGAGCGCGCTCGTAATCGTTACGGTGAACGGTAAAGGTGAAGTCGGTGGTCTGATCGGCACCGACGTTCTGCACGATCATATCAACTTCGATATTCTCGCGGCTGATAGGTCCAAGGATACGGGATGCGACACCCGGAATATCGGGCACACCCACCACAGTCAGCTTGGCTTCGTCGCGGTTGAACGCTATGCCTGAAATAACCGGTTTTTCCACAGTCTCTTCATCCTCTATTGTGATCAGCGTGCCCGGGCCGTCCTGAAAACTGGACAGCACGCGAAGCGGTACCTTGTACTTGCCGGCAAACTCTACCGACCGAATCTGCAACACCTTGGAGCCGAGGCTCGCCATCTCGAGCATCTCTTCAAAGGTGATACGCTCGAGACGCTGGGCGCCCGCCACAACCCTGGGGTCGGTGGTGTATACGCCGTCTACATCAGTATAGATCTGACATTCGTCAGCCTTCAGCGCCGCTGCCAGAGCCACACCGGTGGTATCGGAGCCACCGCGTCCGAGGGTCGTGATATTGCCCTCTTCATCGACCCCCTGGAAGCCGGCAACAATCACCACCCGGCCGGCATCCAGATCGGCACGCATGCGATGCGTTTCGATATCCTGGATACGCGCCTTGGTATGGGCGCTGTCGGTAAGAATTCGCACCTGGTCACCGGTATAGGAGCGGGCATCAACACCCCGCTTTTTCAGCGCCATCGACAACAGCGCAATGGTGACCTGCTCACCGGTGGAGACCAGCACATCCATTTCGCGCTTGTCCGGGCGCTCCTGGATCTCGTTGGCCAGACCGATCAGGCGGTTGGTTTCACCACTCATCGCAGAGACGACAACGACAATATCGTCACCGCGCTCACGAAATCCTTTGACCTTCTCCGCAACCGCTTCGATACGCTCTACCGAACCCACCGAAGTGCCGCCATATTTCTGAACGTATAACGCCATCTTCTCTATCTGTTCCATAGGGGCGCCCACGCAGGGGCGCCATCGCCAACTTACAGTGCCTGGGCTACCAGCTCCGGCACCGATTCCAGCGCGGCAGGCATGGCTGACTTGTCAGTACCACCACCCTGCGCCATATCCGGGCGGCCACCGCCCTTGCCACCGAGTTTCGCAGCGAGCTCACGCACCAGGTCACCCGCCTTGACCTTGCCGGTCAGATCCTTGGTGACACCGGCAGCCACGCTGACCTTGTCCCCCTGGGCCGTCATCAGGACAACGACACCACTGCCCAGCTTGTTCTTCAGCTGGTCGATGCTGTCACGCAGGGATTTGGCCTCGACACCTTCCAGGTTAGCCGCAAGCACCTTGATACCCTGAACCTCGATCACCTGGTTGAGCAGGTCACCGCTGGCAGCAGCAGCCAGTTTGGCGGTGAGTCGCTCGATCTCTTTTTCCAGCTGGCGGGTACGGTCGTTAAGATTACGAACTTTGTCCACCACGGTGTCGCGGGTACCTTTGACCAGGGAAGACAGGTTGCCTACAACCGTTTCGGTGTCGCGGAACCAGTTCAGCGCCGCCTTGCCGGTCACCGCTTCGATACGGCGTACGCCGGAAGCAATACCGCTTTCGGAGACAATCTTCATCATCGCGATGTCGCCGGTACGGCTGGCGTGAGTACCACCGCAGAGCTCCACGGAGAAGCCCTCTTCACCCATGCTCAGCACGCGAACCACTTCGTCGTACTTCTCGCCGAACAGCGCCGCGGCGCCCTTGGCCTTGGCTTCGTCGATCGGCATCACCTCTGTGGTTACCGCCGTATTGGCGCGCACCTGGGCGTTGACGATATCCTCGACCTGCTGCAGTTCGTCGTCGGTTACCGCTTCGAAGTGAGAGAAGTCGAAACGCAGACGCTCGGCGTCAACCAGTGAGCCTTTCTGCTGAACATGGCTGCCGAGCACACGGCGCAGCGCTTCATGCAGCAGGTGGGTCGCAGAGTGGTTCAGCGCCGCCGCACGGCGTTTTTCCACATCGATCTCGGTAGCAACGCTGTCACCGACTTCAAGCACGCCCTCTGCCACTTCACCGTGATGCAGGTGAACCTTGCCTTCTTTGGTGCAGTCAGCCACGTTGAACAGGCCACGATCCCAGCGGATCACACCACTGTCGCCCACCTGACCACCGGACTCAGCGTAGAAGGAGGTGTTTTCCAGCACCAGGGTGCCGCGCTCACCGGCACTCAGCTGGTTAACCGGCTGGCCGTCACGGAACAGGCCAACCACCTTGGTCCGGTCTTCAAAGGCTTCGTAACCGGTGAAACGGGTTTCGCCATCCACCTCGATGCGGGCGTTGTAATCCACGGAGAACTGACCGGATGCACGCGCTCTTTCACGCTGCTTTTCCATCTCGGACTCGAAGCCATCCATATCCAGAGTGACTTCGTGTTCACGGGCCACATCGGCAGTCAGATCAACCGGGAAGCCGAAGGTGTCATAGAGACGGAACACGGTCTCACCGGGCAGCACCTTGCCATCCAGATCGGCAATCGCCTGCTCCAGCAGGGACAGGCCGTTATCCAGGGTGCGGGCGAACTGTTCTTCCTCTTTCAGGATGACGCGCTCAACCTGCGCCTGCAGCTCTTTAAGCTCCGGATAGGCCTCACCCATCTCGGCCACCAGCGGAGCCACCAGCTTGTGGAAGAAGGTGCCCTTGGCGCCCAGCTTGTTACCGTGACGCACGGCACGACGCAGGATGCGACGCAGTACGTAGCCACGGCCTTCGTTGGAGGGCAGTACGCCATCGATGATCAGGAAGGCGCAGGAGCGGATATGGTCCGCGATCACGCGCAGTGACTTGGCAGTGAGATCCTGTACCCCCAGCACCTCGGCCGCGGCCTTGAGCAGGCTCTGGAACAGGTCGATCTCGTAGTTGCTGTGTACCTGCTGCATCACCGCAGCGATACGCTCCAGCCCCATGCCGGTGTCGATGGACGGCGCCGCCAGCGGCGTCATCTCACCATCGGCGGAGCGGTTGAACTGCATGAAGACCAGGTTCCAGATCTCGATGTAGCGGTCGCCGTCTTCATCCGGGCTGCCCGGAGGACCACCAGCCACTTCCGGGCCGTGATCGTAGAAGATCTCGGAGCAGGGGCCGCAGGGGCCGGTATCGCCCATGGACCAGAAGTTGTCTTCATCCAGTTTGGAGAAACGCTCGGGATCGGCGCCGATCTCCTCTTTCCAGATCTTTTCCGCTTCGTCATCGGTGTAATGCACGGTGACCCAGAGCTTCTCTTTCGGCAGACCGAGCACTTCGGTCAGGAAGGTCCAGGCAAACTTGATCGCATCACGCTTGAAGTAGTCACCAAAGCTGAAGTTACCCAGCATTTCGAAGAAAGTGTGGTGACGGGCGGTGTAGCCGACGTTCTCCAGGTCGTTGTGCTTGCCACCGGCGCGGACACAACGCTGCGAAGTGGTCGCACGGCTGTAGGAGCGCTTGTCGGTTCCCAGGAAGACGTCCTTGAACTGAACCATACCCGCGTTGGTGAACAGCAGGGTCGCGTCGTTACCGGGCACCAGCGGACTGGAGGGAACAACCTCATGCCCATGCTCGTTAAAGTAGTTCAGGAACGCCTGGCGAATTTCGGCACTCGTCATGTATTTCATCTGAATAAACCGTTTTCCTAGTTTCCTATTGCTGCGTAAACAGCGGGAATGTCTCTGGCGCAGCTGCCGAACTCAAACACCAGTGCACAGCCTGGTAATTCGATTAGCTTTTTCGCGCCCTGGCGCGTGCAAACACCGCAAAAAATGGCGGGACAGTATATAACGTGTCTGTTTTTTGTTCGAATACTTTTAGCGGCTGAAAAGCGGCATATTCAAGGCATTCAGCGCCAAAAACGTTCAGTCTTCGTTCACTTCCAGCGCATATCGAATCTCGTCAAAGCCGAATCCCCGCCCCTGAAGATGGCGCACCCGTTTCGCCTTCTCTTTCATATCAGTCACCGGGCGCCCTCCATACTTGCGTTCAGCCAGCTCTCGGGCCTGTTCAAACCAGTCCACCTCCTCCTCTTCCAGCACCTGCTCGACCAGTGCTGAAGCGATCCCTTTATTCTGCAGATCAAAGCGGACGCGGCGTTCACCATAGCCCTGGCCAACACGCTGGCGGAGGATCATACCGGCGCAGCGCAGATCGCTCTGGTAGCCATCCGCCGCCATTCGATCGAGTACTTTCTGCAGCAGAGCCTCTTCCACAACCCGACTGCGAAAACGGCTTTCAAGCTCATGACGGCTGTATTCACGCCGCGCCAGCAACTGGATAACAGCCTCGACCAGGCCCGACTCGGTTTCGATCAAGTTATCGTTTTTACTTTTTCGCTGGCCAAACATCGATCTCGCTACCTCCAGAACGCAGAAAAGGCCCCGAAGGGCCTTTTTCATTTTATACAGACGCGCAGCACTTAAATTCAGTGGCAATTAGAATTCAAGTTCAGCGTTCTTGTCAGCGTCTTCCTTGCCTGCTTCTTCTTTCGGCTTGGCCACGTTAAGCAGCTCGGCACGGATAGCGGTTTCGATCTCATCCGCCACTTCCGGGTGCTCCTCCAGGTAACGCGCCGCGTTGGCCTTACCCTGGCCGATCTTGTTGCCCTGGTAAGCGTACCAGGCGCCGGACTTGTCGATCAGTTTCTGCTGCACGCCCAGGTCGATCACTTCGCCCATATGGTAGATACCGGCGCCGTACATGATCTGGAATTCAGCCTGACGGAACGGCGGAGAAACCTTGTTCTTAACCACTTTGACGCGGGTTTCGTTACCGACCACCTCATCGCCCTGCTTGACCGCACCGGTACGACGGATATCCAGACGTACGGAAGCGTAGAACTTGAGCGCGTTACCACCGGTGGTGGTTTCCGGGGAACCGAACATGACACCGATCTTCATACGGATCTGGTTGATGAACACCAGCATGCAGTTCGCCTGCTTGACGTTACCGGTCAGCTTACGCAGAGCCTGAGACATCAGACGCGCCTGCAGACCGACGTGGGAATCACCCATCTCGCCTTCGATTTCCGCCTTCGGCACCAGCGCTGCCACGGAGTCAACGATGATCACATCAACCGCACCGGAGCGGGTCAGCATGTCGGTGATTTCCAGCGCCTGCTCACCGGTATCCGGCTGGGAGACCAGCAGCTCGTCCACATTCACGCCCAGCTTTTCAGCGTACTGCGGATCCAGCGCGTGCTCGGCATCGACGAATGCACAGGTTTTGCCCTGCTTCTGCGCCTGGGCAATCACCTGCAGGGTCAGTGTGGTTTTACCGGAGGATTCAGGACCGTAGATCTCAACGATACGTCCATAGGGCAAACCGCCTATACCCAGAGCGATATCCAGGCCGAGCGAACCGGTCGAAACAGCCGGAATCGCCTCACGCGGCTGGTCACCCATGCGCATGACCGCGCCCTTGCCGAACTGACGTTCAATTTGCGATAGCGCCGCATCAAGCGCCTTCTTTCTGTTATCGTCCATCACTCAACCTTTATCAAAGCCAGAGCTTTTATCGAGAGCCGTAAAAGCCGGATCAAAATACTGTATACCTGACCAGTATTATTCCAGAAAAAGGTTAATTTGCAACCTCAGTCGGGGAGATAGGCCAACAGCCCCTCAAGCGCCTGTACCACGGCCTGTCGGCGCACGGTTTCGCGGTCGCCATGAAAAAAACTCAAGCAGGTTACCGTGGGTTTTCCACGCACCGCCCAGGCCAGCCAGACCGTCCCCACCGGTTTCTCCGCAGAGCCCCCATCCGGGCCTGCGATACCACTGATCGCCACCGCGATATCGGCACTGGAGTTGGCCAGCGCGCCCTCTGCCATCTGGGTAACGACAGACTCGCTGACCGCGCCGAATTGCTCCAGCGTTTCCGCTTTCACACCCAGCATCCGCTGCTTGGCATCATAGGAATAGCTGACAAAACCACCCTCAAACCAGGCCGAACTGCCCGGTATCGCCGTCAGCGCCTCGGCCACCCAGCCGCCGGTACAGGACTCGGCCGTAATCGCCGTTGCTCCCGCCTTTACAAGTGCCTCTCCAACACTGCGCGCCAGTGCTTCCATACATCCCCACCTTTTTTCTGATTATGTGTCGCACTCTTCTGATTCGTTATTTATGCGACTTTAGTCGAATCAGTATATAAGCCACGTATCTGATGACCAGCCCCGCTTACCTGCCGCCCTCCGACGCCTTTAACCGCGGAAGCCGGCAAGGGACTTGTCGCCCACCCGCGCCGACAGATTACATTTTTGTCATTGTGCCCACCGCCGCACTGTTTGCTGGCAGAATATTGTCCAGCGGAGGATTAGCGTAGATGAAGATACTGATCGTCGAAGATGAGGAAAAAACCGGCAGCTACTTAAAGCAGGGGCTTACCGAATCCGGTTACGTGACCGACCTTGCCACCCGGGGCATCGACGGCCTGCACCTGGCCACTACAGAAGAGTACGACCTGATCGTGCTCGATATCATGCTGCCCGAAATCAACGGCTGGCACATTCTGGAAGCGCTGCGCAAACGGGGCGATGAAACCGCCGTTATTATCCTCAGCGCCCGGGATCAGGTTGATGACCGCGTCAAAGGACTGGAGATGGGGGCAGACGATTACCTGATGAAACCCTTCGCCTTCTCCGAACTGCTGGCACGGGTGCGCAACCTTCTCAGGCGCAGTCAGCAGACCGTGGAGCCCACCACACTCAAGATCGCCGATCTGGAGGTGGATGTGATCGGCCGACGGGTGGCCCGCGCCGGTCAACGCATCAACCTGACTGCCAAGGAGTATACGCTGCTGGAGTTTCTGCTTCGGCGCCGCGGTGAGGTGCTGTCCCGTTCACTGATCGCGTCCCAGGTCTGGGATATGAACTTCGACAGCGACACCAACATTATAGAGGTAGCGATACGCCGCCTGCGCAGCAAAATTGACGACCCCTTCCCCACCAAGCTGATCCATACCATGCGCGGAATGGGCTATGTGATGGATGAACCCGAAGCATCATGACCTCGCTCACCAGCCGACTGACCCTGCTTTTTGTCCTCGTATTCACAGCCATGTTCACGGTGCTGGGCCTGGTTATTCAACACAGCGTCGACCAGGAGTTTGAAAACCAGGATTTCAAAAGGCTGGAGGAGAAGCTGGAAACCGCTGCCCGACTGGTCGAGGGTCTGCAGAGCAACGGTGAGTGGGCGCTTGTCGATACCATCATGGATACGGCGCTGTCCGCACACGACAGCATCCGCGTGCGGATCGAGACAACACAGGGCGATACGCTGTTCAGCGACCGTCCCTTCAACTCGCCCTTCGATGCGGCTCAACTGCTGGCAGAGCCGGGACAGATAAAACACCGCAACTGGCAGGATGGAGAGACTGAGTTCCGCGGCGCGGCGATGGCGCTCTACGCGCCGCGCAGCCTGATTATCACCGCGGCCATGGAGACCAGCCAGCAGGCGGTGTTTATGCAGCACTTCTCATCCCGGCTGCTTAAAGTGATGCTTTGGGCCGCCCTGTGCAGCGGCTTTCTGGCCTGGTGGGTGACCCGGCAGGGGCTGGCCCCACTGCTCAGCATGGGCTCGGGTGCGAAAGCGGTCACCGCCTCCCATCTTGATCACCGGGTGCCTCTCGACAGCATGCCGTTCGAGCTGCACAACCTGACGAAGGAGCTCAACCGGATGTTCGAGCGCCTGCAGGACTCGTTCACCCGGCTGAATAATTTCTCCTCCGATATCGCCCATGAACTGCGCACCCCGATCAGTAACCTGACCACCCAGATGCAGGTTTCCCTGTCGCAACAGCGCAGTGCCGAAGAGTACCGGGATGTGCTGGCATCCAACCTGGAAGAGCTGGACAAGCTGTCGCGCATGATCGCCGACATGCTGTTTCTCGCCAAGGCGGAAAACGGCATGGAACTTCCCTCCAGAGAGCAGTTCAGCCTCGATCAGGAGGTGCTCAAGCTGTTCGAGTTCTACGAAGCACTGGCAGAAGACTACGAGATTACGCTGGAGACTCACGGACAGGGCAGCATAATCGGCGATCGCATCATGATCGACCGGGCCATCAGCAACCTGATCTCCAACGCCATCCGTCATACCCACCAGGGCGGGCGGCTCGACGTGAATATCAGCAGCGCTGCCGACACTGTCAGCATCAGCATCAGAAATACCGGCGACGAGATCCCGACCGCCGATATCCCCTACCTGTTCGACCGTTTCTACCGCGTCGACCAGGCCCGCTGCCACGCCGATAACGAAGGCACAGGCCTGGGGTTATCCATCACCCAGGCGATTGTCAGAGCCCACGACGGCACCATCGATGTCAGCTCCGGTGATGGCGTCACCTGCTTTACGCTGACCTTCCCGGCCGCGGATTAAACGCGTCGGTTTCAACCTCTTGCTATACCGGCACCAGGCTGGGAAGAACTCCCGGCCTATGCTGCATCTCATACAGAGTCTATCGCCTGGAGCCGGGCATCACCGGCTGAAAGAATATAAGAGCTGGTTTGAGCAATCCCATCCAAGGTCTCCCCCTACCCGCCAATAAGAGGCCGCGTTTTCAGTTCCATTAAAAGCGAATCAGGCTTCACCTGAAGGCGGGCAGTCTCCAGACAAACGAAAAAAAGGCCTCTTCCCATTAAAGGAAAGAGGCCCTTTGGTGCCAGTTGGCGTGAGTGCGGAGAGCTCAGTCAGCGTTACGCTTCAGCTCGATCTGACGCACTCGCGCGATTTCGTTACCAACCATGGTGATCTCTTTACCGCTGGCAGTGGTCAGGCTTGTACCCTCGTCCACTGACTTCACGAGACCAAATTCGTTTTCCACGCCCATTTTGCCATCATCGAAAACATACAGGGTGCCACCGTCCTGCAGACCATATTTCTCAACCGGTGCCAGACCGGCAACAGCAGCAGAGCTCATCAGGACAAAACCGGCAGCAATCAGTGTTTGTTTAATCATCGTCTTTATCTCCTTGAGTAAGTGTTCGAGAGCTATATTAAGGCCCCGGCACTTACTCAAAGCTGACGCCCAGATTACATAGCCGTAAGGTTTTAAAACGGCCTGTTTCGCGGTTTTTACCAACCGAAGCATTCATGCCACGGACTTTATTACAGGCATAAAAAAAGAGCCTGCAAAAAGGCTCTCTTTCAGTGTCGCTTGAGCGGTCGCGGTGATGCTCAGTCAGCGTTACGCTGCAGCTCGATCTGACGCACACGTGCGATTTCGTTACCAACCATGGTGATCTCTTTACCGCTGGCAGTGGTCAGGGTTGCGCCCTCTTCCACTGACTTCACGAGACCGAATTCGTTTTCCACGCCCATTTTGCCATCATCGAAAACATACAGGGTGCCACCATCCTGCAGACCGTATTTCTCAACCGGTGCCAGACCGGCAACAGCAGCAGAGCTCATCAGGACAAAACCGGCAGCAATCAGTGTTTGTTTAATCATCGTCTTTATCTCCTTGAGTAAGTGTTCGAGAGCCATATTACGAGCGCGCCACTTACCCAAAGCTGACATGAAGATTACATGACCGTAATGTTAATCAAACGCAGAAATAAGCGGGCTTACACTGGAACGGAGAAAGAGGAGCGGAGAAACCAGGAGCGCAGAAATAAGATCAGACGGGAAGAACAGAAGCCCCCGGGCGGAGGCTCCCGTTTAATTCAGGCGCTTAATTACAGGCCCGCTTTTTCATACACCGCGTGGGTCCAGGCGCCTTCCGGTTTCTTGGTGATAACCGGTGATGAATCGCCGCTCAGCAGGATATCCACGGTACGATCGAAGGCGGCAGGATCCAGGTAGCCGATCTCTTTCGGGTTACCTTCCAGCAGCTTGGCGATCTCTTTCGCCATGCGGATCTGGTGATCTTCGGTCTGGGCGCCGGTGTCGTCATACTCCAGCACGATCTCAGCGGCCTCTTCCGGATGCTCGGCGGCGTACTTCCAGCCCTTCACCGAGGCTTTCAGGAAGCGCGCCAGCTTGTCGACCATTTCCGGATCGGCCAGCTTCTCTTCGGTGGTGTAGAGGCCGTCTTCCAGCATCGCCACGCCCTGGTCTTCATAGCTGAACACGGTCAGCTCTTCCGGCGTCAGGCCGCCATCGAGCACCTGGCCATACTCGTTGTAGTTCATGGTGGAGACGCAGTCCGCCTGGCCCTGGAAGATCGGGTCCACGTTGAAGCCCTGCTTCAGCACGGTGACGCCGCCTTCGCTACCATCGGTGGCGATACCGAGCTTGGACATCCACGCCAGGAACGGATACTCGTTACCGAAGAACCAGACGCCGAGGGTTTTATCCGTCACGTCCATCGGCTGCTCGATACCTGAGGATTTCAGGCAGGTCAGCATCATGCCGGACTTGTTGAAGATCTGGCCGATGTTTACCAGCGGAAGCCCCTTCTCACGGGACGCCAGCGCCGCCGGCATCCACTCTACGATCACGTCGGCGCCACCACCGGCGATCACCTGCGGCGGCGCGATATCCGGGCCACCCGGCTTCACGGTCATATCCAGGCCTTCCTCTTCGTAGAAGCCCTTATCCAGCGCCACGTAGTAACCGCCGAACTGCGCCTGGGTCACCCATTTCAGCTGCAGCGTCAGCGGATCCGCCGCCTGTACTGCAGTGGTAGACAGCGCCGAAAAAGCCAGCGTACATCCTGCAATCAGAGAACTGATGTTTTTCTTCATCCTGTGTAGCTCCTGCTTTGACAAACCGTTTTTGGACTATCTGTTTTAAGAACCGTTGTAAGAACCGTTTTCCAAGAGAATTACTTAACCTGCAGCCCGGGTGGAGGGATGCCAGAAGGTCAGCTTGCGCTCCAGCAGCGCCAGCAGGCCGTAGCTGATAGAGCCCGCCAGAGCGGCAACCAGAATCGTGGCCCAGACCATATCCATGTTCATGCGCCCCACCTCGGTGGAGATGCGAAAGCCCATACCCACAATCGGCGTGCCGAAAAATTCGGCAACGATGGCACCGATCAGCGCCAGCGTGGAGTTGATTTTCAGGGCGTTGAAGATGAACGGCAGCGCCGCCGGCAGCTGTACATACCAGAGCGTCTGACGACGGTTACCCGCATAGGTGTGCAGCAGATTAAGGTGCAGGTTGTCGCTGGCGTGCAGCCCGGCCAGGGTATTCACCAGCATCGGGAAGAAGGTCATGATCACCACCACCGCCGCCTTGGACTGCCAGTCGAAGCCGAACCACATCACCATGATCGGTGCGATACCGACGATGGGGATCGACGACATGATATTGCCGATCGGCATCAGCCCCTTCTGCAAAAACGGGCTGCGGTCGATCAGCAGCGCAATTACAAAGCCGCTACCACAACCGATCAGCCAGCCGGCCAGCACCGCCTTAAGCCAGGTCTGGGCAAAATCCTTGGCCAGGGTTTCCAGCTCGGAAAAGAAGGTGATGCCGATGGTGCCTGGCGCCGGTAAGAGCACCGAAGGCACCGCGAAACCGGTGCAGATCAGCTGCCAGAGCACCAGCAGCAACACCGCAAACAGTGTTGGCACCGCCAGGTTCACGGCGCGCACCGCTGCTTTGGATTCCAGCCTGTCGCCCAGGGCGGTCAGCTGCTCCATGGCAAACCATCCGCCCAGCAGCATCAGAGGAATCAGCACCAGCCAGATCGGCTGACGACTGTAGGCACCGGGCTCACCGCCGGTTATCCAAAGGCTGAGAATCAGCGCCGCAGCGCCTGCTGCGATCAACACCAACCGGCTCATCGGCGTGCTCTGCGTATTAACAGTCATAGCGGAGGTCATGCGGCGATCCCCATACGTCGATTGATCTTGCGCTCCATCATGCCGACCAGTGCTACCAGCACGGCACCGAGCACCGCGGCGACCACCAAGGCGGCCCAGATCTGCACGGTCTGGCCGTAGTAGGAACCACTGAGCAGACGTGCACCGAGGCCGCCTTGGGCACCGGTAGGCAGCTCAGCGACGATGGCACCCACCAGCGAGGCGGCGATGGCGATCTTCAGACTGGCAAAGAGATAGGGCAGCGCCGTGGGCCAGCGCAGCTTCCAGAAGAACTCACCGGGCTTGGCGCTGTAGGTGGCCAGCAGCTCCATATGCAGTTTGTCCGGCGCCCTCAGCCCCTTCACCATGCCGATGGTGACCGGGAAGAAGGAGAGGTACATGGAGATGATCGCCTTGGGTACCAGGCCGGTGAAATTCAGCGCTCCCAGCACCACGATGATCATCGGTGCGATGGCGAGAATCGGAATCGTCTGCGAGGTGATCACCCAGGGCATCAGGCTGCGCTCCAGGGTGCGGTTATGCACAATGCCGATGGCCAACATGATGCCGAGCACCGCGCCCATCAGAAAGCCGAGCAGCGTGGACGACAGGGTGATACCGGTGTGATAAACCAGCGAACGCTTGGAGCTGATCCTGGTGTCGAAGATCGACTTGTACAGCTCCGCGGCGATCTGGTCCGGTGTCGGCAGCAGCGGCCGTTTCATCGAATAGGCATCGGCCAGCAGCTGACTGAAGTTCCAGTCGATATTGCGCCGCTCGTAGCCGTTGATCAGCAGATCGCTGTTGAGCCAGAGCGCGCCGACATACCAGAGTACCAGCAGCGCCAGCACCATCAACGTCAGCGCGGCGGCCTGACTTTTGTGAAGCGACTTGAACATCGGTGCGCCCCTGTCAGTTGATGCGGTGATCGTTGGCCAGTGCTTCACGCACTTCATGCGCCAGCGCGATAAATTCGTGGCTTTCCCGATCCTCAAGGGTGCGTTCGCGCGACAGCGGACTCTTAATGATCTTGGCGATCCGCCCCGGTCGCGGCGACATCACCACGATATGGGTCGACAACAGCACCGCCTCCGGGATCGAGTGGGTCACGAACACCACGGTTTTGCGGGTCTCACGCCAGATCTTCAGCAGCTCCAGGTTGAGGTGGTCGCGGGTGATCTCATCGAGAGCGCCGAACGGCTCATCCATCAGCAGCAGCTCCGGCTCAAAGCTCAGCGCACGGGCGATGGACGCCCGCTGCTGCATACCGCCGGAAAGCTGCCAGGGAAACTTCTTGTGGAAATCACCCAGGCCCACCAGCTCCAGGTACTTATCCACATGGCGCTGTTGCTGCTCCTTGCTCATGCCGAAGATCTCCAGCGGCACCTTGCAGTTCCCGGCGATGGTGCGCCAGGGAAACAGCCCCGGCGCCTGGAACACGTAACCGTAAAGACGGTTCAGGCGGGCATCCGCCGGCGAAGCGCCATCCACCTGAATCGAGCCTTGGGTCTGGCGTTCCAGATCGGCGATCACCCGCAGCAGCGTGGTCTTGCCGCAGCCCGACGGGCCGATAAAGGAGACGAAATCCCCGGCGTGAATATCCAGGTTAATGTGCGACAGGGCGTTCACCGGCCCATCGTTTGTCTCGAACACCAGCGACAGGTCATCAATGGCGATGATCTTGCGAGTTTCCGCCTGCATCTTTTCAGGGCTTGGGGATGGGGCGGCGTTTACAGTCATATCCATTCTCGGCTCCACTCCCAGCTCAGTCACGTTCCACGGCGGTAGGAGCGTTCACTTCGTTGAAGCGCTGCTGCGCCGAGAAGGCGGAGGCAAAAGCCGGACGCTTGATATAACGGCCCGCGCCCTCTTCCACGAACAGCTCGCCGTTGGCGTAAACCACCTTGCCCTGGCTGATGGTGTGGCTCGGTGCCCCGTTCACGGTGCGACCCTCGAAGATGTTGAAATCCACGTTCTGGTGATGGGTCTTGGCGGAGATGGTTTTGCTCAGGGCCGGATCCCAGATCACGATATCCGCGTCGGCGCCAACAGCGACGCGCCCCTTCTGCGGATAGAGGTTAAAGATCTGCGCCGCATTAGCGGAGGTCACGGCAACAAACTCGTTCATGGTAAGGCGGCCTGTATTCACGCCGGAATCCCACATGATCATCATCCGGTCCTCAACACCGGCCGTACCGTTGGGGATCATGGAGAAGTCGTCCTTGCCCATCGCCTTCTGATCGGCGCAGAAGCAGCAATGGTCGGTGGCGGTGGTCTGCAGCGTGCCGCCCTGCAGGCCCTTCCACAGTGCGGATTGATGCTCCTTGGGACGGAACGGCGGGCTCATCACGTGGGCCGCGGCAAAGTCCCAGTCATCGCTGCGGTAAACGCTGTCGTCCAGCTCCAGATGTCCGGCCAGCACTTCGCCGTATACGCGCTGACCTTCCTGACGGGCGCGGGAGATCTCACCCAGGGCTTCCTTGCAGGAGACATGCACCAGATAAAGAGGCACACCCAGGGTCTGGGCAAAACGGATGGCGCGGTTCGCGGCTTCGCCCTCCACTTCGCTCGGGCGCGACAGCGGATGGCCTTCCGGCCCGGTAATACCCTGCTCGGCCATTTTCTTCTGCAGGTGGTAAACCAGATCACCGTTCTCGGCGTGGACGGTGGGCATGGCGCCCAGCTCAAGGCAGCGGGTAAAGGAGTTCACCAGCGTTTCATCCTCACACATGATGGCGTTCTTATACGCCATAAAGTGCTTGAAGCTGTTGACCCCTTCCTCTTCGACCAGCACCTTCATCTCTTCGCTGACGGAGTCATCCCACCAGGTCACGGCCACATGGAAGGAGTAGTCGGATACGGAGCGGCTGGCCCATTCGCGCCAGGTACCGTAGGCCTCCAGCAGGCTCTGCTGGGGGCTGGGAATAACAAAGTCGATGATCATGGTGGTGCCGCCGGCAAGACCCGCCCGCGTACCGGTAAAGAAATCCTCGCTGGCAACGGTCCCCATAAACGGCAGCTGCATATGGGTATGGGGGTCTATACCGCCCGGCATCACATACTGACCGGCGGCGTCGATCACTTCCGCGCCCGCCGGCGCTTCCAGATCCGGGCCTACCGCCAGAATCTTGCCTTCGTCACACAGCACGTCCGCTTTCAGCGTCTGATCGGCATTGATAACGGTGCCGTTCTTGATGAGTAGAGCCATGACAATCCTCTGCGCAGCTAAATGTAGAAACTGCAGAGGCTATGCAATAGCTTGACCAACTGGACAAAAGATTAGTAGAGCAAGGGATCAAGCCATTGAAAATATAAGGGTATTTTGGTCATACAAAGCTGCTTACTCAGCAGCCATAGCTGACCGGGCAGTTAGAAAAGCGCAAGGTATCTGAGCAGATTCTGAGCGGGAGGAACCGTATTGGTGCACTTTTGACCAGTCGGTTAAAAAATGAAACAGCTTTCACACCATTTTGACGCCGCAGCCCTTCAGCACCAGCCTCGTCAGCAGCTCGATAGCGTTATCGAAATCATCATCGGTGAGCTCTTCACGGCCCAGCAACACCTTCATCTGCAAGGCAAAATCGGCGTAGGACTGGGTCGATGCCCAGAGGGTGAACATCAGGTGCTCGGGATTGACCGGGTCCATCCAGCCCTTGGCGATCCAGGCACGGAACACCGCCACCGTATCGTCAAACTGACGCTTCAGCGGGCCTTCCAGCTCTTCGCGTACATAGGGTGCACCATGCAGGATCTCGGCGGCGAAGATCTTGGAGGCATCGGGGAAATCGCGGGACTGACGCAGCTTACGCACTATATAGCCGCGCAGCGCCTCACGGGGATGGTCATCCACGTGCAGGTCATGCATCGCCTCCATCCACAGCTCCAGAATCCGCTTCAGCACCGCGCGGTAGAGGCCTTCCTTGGATTTGAAGTAGTAGAGCACGTTGGGCTTGGGCAGGCCTGCAGCCTCGGCAATAGAAGAGACCGTGGTGCCGGAAAAGCCGTTATCGGCGAACTGCTTCTCCGCCGCTTTGACTATCTGGTCAATGTTTTCCTGCCGGATTTCGGTCAACGGCCGGCGTGTTCGCCTGGCCGCTTTTTTCTTCTCGGTCATCTCTTTTCCACCCCATACAGCGACAGCCATGCCCGGGAATCGGCGCCCGCACCAGCCTCCAAGGTTGCACCAGTATGGTACCCAGACACAGAGTTAAGCGCCAACTGCGAACCAATCCAAGCTTTTATCCACAGTTTTTTCGTTTCGCCCTGACCTGCGCTGCAAATAGAAAGTCCTATTTTTTATCGGTGAATACTCTTTTTCATTCACAGACTTAGCATAAAAAACCAGCAACCGGAAAACCCACCTTCTGACCATGTGGTCAGAAGGTGGCACAGCCTCTGCATTACCGGATGACCGAATTACAACGAAGAAAGAGGCTGTCACAGCATGATCGAGCCACTCAAACATCTGGCAAACACCCCGGTGCAACCGGAAACGCTGGAGCTGAAGTTCTCCGACATAGCTCCCCCCCTGACAGAACGCCAGGCGGCACTGGAAAGCGCCCGCTGCCTGTACTGCTACGACGCACCCTGCGTTAACGCCTGCCCGAGCGATATCGATATTCCGGAGTTCATCCGCCAGATCGCCCAGGACAACGTCAACGGCGCGGCGAAAACGATCTGGAGCGAGAACATCCTCGGCGGTAGCTGCGCCCGCGTCTGCCCCACCGAGATTCTCTGCGAGCAGTCCTGCGTGCGTAACAAGAGCGATGAGTGTGCACCGGTTCTGATCGGCCAGCTGCAGCGTTACGCCACCGATAACGCCGACAAGTCCGCGCATCCGTTTGAGCGCGCCGAGTCCACCGGCAAACGGATCGCCATCGTCGGTGCAGGTCCTGCAGGTCTCAGCTGCGCCCACCGCCTTGCCATGCTCGGTCACGCTGTAGTGATCCACGAAGCCCAAGCGAAAAGTGGCGGCCTCAATGAATACGGTATCGCCAGCTACAAGATGACCGATGACTTCGCCCAGAAAGAGGTGGAGTTCCTGCTCGGTATCGGCGGTATCGAGATCATCTACAACAGCGCCCTGGGCCGGGAGATCTCCCTGTCGGCGCTGCAGTCAGACTTCGATGCGGTGTTCCTGGCTATTGGCCTGGGCTCCACCCGCACCCTGGCACTGGGCCATGAAGCAGCACCAGGCGTGATGACCGCCGTTGATTACATCCGCGAACTGCGCCAGAGCGATGACCTGACCGCGCTGCCAGTACCGGAAAACGCCATCGTTATCGGCGCCGGCAACACAGCCATCGATATGGCGGTGCAGATCAAACGCTTAGGAAGTGAGCAGGTTTACCTGGTCTACCGCCGTGGCGAAGAGGCGATGTCCGCCACCGGTCACGAACAGGCACTGGCGCGCGACGAAGGTGTGCAGATCCGCACCTGGGCGCGCCCGGCAGAGATCGAGCTTGATAACGAGGGCAAGGTTGCCGGTATGGGCTTTGTCCGCACCGCCGAGGATGACGGCAAGCTGGTCGACACCGACCGCAGCTTCAACCTGAAAGCGGAAGCGATCTTCAAGGCGATTGGCCAGACGCTTGTGAGCGACGAGCTTGACCCGGCCATCGAACTCAGCGGCGGCAAGCTGCTGGTCGACGAGAGTTTGCACACCACCCTGACCGGCGTTTATGCCGGCGGCGACTGCACCGGTATCGGGCAGGACCTCACCGTGGAAGCGGTGCAGCAGGGCAAGAAAGCAGCAGAATCTATCCATCAGGACCTGATGGCAGCAGGAGATAAATAATCATGGCTGACCTGAGTATCGAATTCGCGGGTATCAAGGCTCCCAACCCCTTCTGGCTGGCATCCGCTCCGCCCACCGACAAGCAGTACAACGTGGAACGCGCCTTTGAAGCCGGCTGGGGCGGCGTGGTGTGGAAAACCCTGGGTGAAGACCCGGCTGCGGTGAACGTATCCTCGCGCTACTCCGCCACCTACGACAGCAACGGCGATGTGGTGGGCTTTAACAACATCGAGCTGATCACCGACCGTCCGCTGGAGGTCAACCTGCGCGAGATCGAAGAGACCAAGCGCAACTGGCCCGACCGCGCCCTGATCGTCTCGCTGATGGTGCCCTGTGAAGAGGACGCCTGGAAACGGATCGTCAAACAGGTGGAGCAGACCGGCGCCGATGGCCTGGAACTGAACTTCGGCTGCCCCCACGGCATGCCGGAACGCGGTATGGGCGCGGCCGTCGGCCAGGTGCCGGAATATGTCGAGATGGTCACCCGCTGGTGCAAGCAGTACTCCAGCCTGCCGGTGATGGTGAAGATGACCCCCAACGTCACCGACGTGCGCCACCCGGCCCGCGCCGCCTTCCGTGGCGGTGCCGATGCGGTGTCGCTGATCAACACCGTCAACTCCATCACCGGTCTCGATCTGGATCGCATGGTGGCGCGTCCCATCGTCGGCAGACAGAGCACCCACGGCGGTATGTGCGGCCCGGCGGTGAAACCTATCGCCCTGAACATGCTGGCCGAGATCGCCCGTGACCCGGAAACCCACGACAAACGCCTTTGTGGTATCGGTGGCATCAGCAACTGGCGCGACGCCGCCGAGTTTATCGCCCTGGGTGCAGGTTCGGTGCAGGTGTGCACGGCAGCGATGTTGCATGGTTTCCGTATTGTCGAAGGGATGAAGGACGGTCTCTCCCGCTGGATGGATGAGAAGGGCTACGCCCGCATCGAGGATTTCCGCGGACTGGCGGTACCCAACACCACCGACTGGAAGTACCTGGATATGAACTACAAGTCGATCGCCCAGATCGACCAGGACAAGTGCATCAACTGCGGCCGCTGTCATATCGCCTGCGAAGATACCTCGCACCAGGCGATCAACAAACTGCTGCAGGCGGACGGCAGCAACATCTACACCGTCAACGATGACGAGTGCGTCGGCTGTAACCTCTGCGAGATCACCTGTCCGGTGGATCAGTGCATCACGATGGTGCCGCAGGAGACCGGCCTGCCCTACATGAACTGGACCCAGGACCCGCGTAACCCGTACCGGGAAGCCTAAAAGGAGGATTCAAGAATGTCAGTTGAGACACTTGTGAGCGAAGCAGGAACCAGCAGCGATATCGCCAACCTGAACATCAACGGCGAGCGCCTCTGGCAATCGCTGATGGATCTGGCCCAGCTTGGCGCCACGCCCAAGGGCGGCGTCTGCCGTCTGGCACTGACCGATCTGGACCGCGAAGGCCGCGACCTGTTCGTAAAATGGTGCGAAGAGGCCGGCTGCAGCATCACCATCGATGTAATCGGCAACATCTTCGCCCGCCGCCCCGGCAAGGATAACAGCCTGCCGCCGATCATGACCGGCAGCCATATCGACACCCAACCCACCGGCGGCAAGTTCGACGGCTGCTTCGGCGTTATGTCAGGCCTTGAGGTGATCCGCACCCTGAACGACCACAACATAGTCACCGAAGCGCCCATCGAGGTCGCCGTCTGGACCAACGAAGAGGGCTCCCGCTTCGCGCCCTGCATGATGGGCTCCGGCGTGTTTATCGGTAAGTTCGACCTGGAAGAGACCTACGCCATCGCCGATTACGAAGGCGCCAAGGTCGGCGACGAACTCAAGCGTATCGGCTACCTGGGCCAGCAGCAGGTCCCTGGCCACAAAGTGGGCGCTTACTTCGAGGCGCATATCGAACAGGGCCCGATCCTGGAAAACGAAGAGAAAACCATCGGCGTCGTTATCGGCTGTCTGGGCCAGAAATGGTTTGACCTGACCCTGAAGGGTGTCGAATCCCACGCCGGCCCCACCCCCATGAGCCTGCGCAAGGATGCCCTGCTGGGCGCAGCCGAAGTGATTCAGGCGGTCAACCGCATCGCCCTGGAACACCAGCCCTACGCCTGCGGTACCTGCGGCCATATCGAAGCCTACCCCGGCTCACGTAACGTTATCCCCGGTGAGGTACTGGTCAGCATCGACTTCCGCCACCTGGAGGAAGACCAACTGGCGCATATGATCAACGAACTCGATAAAGTGCTGGAGAAACTGAAAACCGAAAACGGCCTGGAGCTGGAACTCAAGCCCACCGCCAACTTCCCTGCGCTCTACTTCCACGACGACTGCGTCAACGCCGTGCGCACCGGCGCCCAGCGCTTGGGCGTTCCGCACATGGATATCGTCAGCGGCGCCGGCCACGACGCGATCTTTATGGCCGAAGTCTGCCCGGCGGGGATGATCTTCGTACCCTGTGAGGATGGCATCAGCCATAACGAGATTGAGAATGCGGATCCGGAGGATCTGGCGGTTGGGTGCAATGTGTTGTTACATGCGATGCTTGAAAGGTCTGGCGTCTGCTGAGGCTGTTTTCCTTTAGCCGGTGGGATTAGCGTCGATCGGCTGGTCTCTCAGCTACTGTGCCAGTAGTTGGCTCAGGTTGCGCCTGAAGGCGCGTTAAGGGATTTCACGGAAAATCCCTTAACAATCCCTGTCCGCCCCTGCAGCTTGGCCCGCTTCGCGGGCTTCCCTGTGCTTCTCGTCTGAAAGAGCGGGACGGGAAACTCGGCTTCGCCTCAAACAGCCCGTCCCTTTTTCTCTTTCAGCCTGCGATGCTCGGCTGCGCTGAAGGGGATTAGGCTGCAGTTAGTTGGTTCTAGATTGATTTCGAAAATCGATACTTTGCCCTGCCTTCCTTCCTATCTCGATATATCGAAGGATACGGAACTATAAAATAATCTTAGTGAGAATATTCGCGAAAAAGCTAAATGTCTTTTTCAGCTAGCTCGTTTTGAATTGCATCTATCGCTGACCTGATCCTCGCTAAAGCCTCATAATGTAGTGGTCAACTAATCCCGGACACGGTTTTAAGTTTTTCTTCCGCCGCCACCGGACTGATGCCGCCATTGGCACGATGTGGCCGCTGGCGGTTGTAGTAATCCATCAGATACCGACCCATATCCATTTTGGCGACCATTAGCGAGGAATAACCGGTTTCTGGCACCCATTCCGTTTTCAGGCTGCGGAACAACCTCTCCATCGGCGAGTTGTCCCAGCAATTTCCACGACGGCTCATGCTTTGCTCCATGCGGTAGCGCCAAAGCCGCTGGCGGAACTTCAGACTGGTGTACTGACATCCCTGATCCGAATGGAACATGATGCCTTCAGGGTGCCCACGCCGGTTCCAGGCGTCATCCAACGCCTTGATGACTAGACTCGCGTCGGCTGTCGTGGAGACTGCCCAGCCAACAACTTTGCGGGCGTACAGATCCAGAACGACGGCTAGATAAGACCACTGAGATCCTGTCCAAATGTAGGTGATGTCACCGCACCAGACTTGGTTAGGGTGTAACACATCAAATTCACGGTTCAGCCGGTTGGGTATGTCCACATGCTCAATGGTCGTCCGTTTGTATTTATGGCGGCCTGGCTGCTTACACACTAAGCCGGACTCTTTCATCAGGCGACGGACTAAATAGCGGCCGGCAACGATCCCTTCTGAAGCCAGAAAGTCACAGATACCCCGGCTTCCCAGCGCGCCACGGCTGAGCTTGAAAGCACGGTTTACGTGGGCTTTAAGCTCAAGGCGTTGCGGCTTGATACGCCGCTTTGCCTTCCTGTAGTCATAATAACTGGAACGTTTGATACCAAATGCCTGACAGACCAGATCAACAGGCTTTAACTCTCTCAAACGGTCTATCAGCGCATACGTTTGAACTCGTCTGACATTAAGAGAGCGGAAGCCTTTTTTAATATGTCCTTTTCTTGCTCCAGGCGTTTAACCCTGGCTTCCAGTTCCTGGATGCGCTTCTGCTCGGGCGTCATAGCTTTGCTGGCGGGCGTTTCCCCGTCACGTTCGGCACGTAACTGATCCACCCACCGACGCAGTGCGGTATCACCGATACCAAGTGACCGGCAGGCCTCAACGATGGAATAGCCCTGATCCAGTACAAGACTGGCGGCTTCCAGCTTGAACTCGGGCGTGAAGGAACGACGTTGTTTTTTCATTGAACACCTCTTGGGTGGCAAGGTTACCACCTATCTGGGTGTCCGGAATCATTGAACCACTACATAATGAACCTTTTTAAGCATTGGGCAATAGTTGGCAAGCTGCTTCTGAGTCTGCCTATACATACTATCGTTATCCGTGCGAGGTGAAGCTGCTTTTCGTTTAGCTGCATCATCATATCTTTGTACCAACATATTATTGTGTTGATAACTATCAATCAGCCCTTTCCCGGCAGAATAAGCAGTAATAATTTTATCTCGCAGGTTTCCATTTCTGACTAGGCCTATCGTGGTTGCATTTGAGTCAAAAATCGAAAAATAGCTGCTATATAACGGGAAATAAAAATTGAATGGCTCAGACTCTGGGTGCTTATCGAGCTCGTCACCGATTGACTCCATGTACTGCTTCGATACTGCTTTCAGTTCACTTTTCAAGGCTTCCAAAAGAGATGTCTCTGAATTCAAAGCCTGCTGTTTCAACAAGGACTGTTGATGCTCAAACGACCTACGAGCCTGCATCAATGTGGCTATACCTCCGACGATAGCACCGATTATGACCGCGGAGAAATTGATGGCTACCCCCATCCAATCAACACCCTCACTAGGCATTGATTGGATGTCTACTTGCAAATTAGAAACTGCCTGAGCAGCCTTACTTACAGTTTCAGCAGCAGGAACTACTGCAAGCGCTTGGCTAGCGACACTGGTTACTTGGATTGCTTGGCTCGCAACGGCTTGGAACTCATCCATAAAGCCTATATCCCTTAATGTAAGAACTTGGGGTCAAAGCAAGATATCAATTTTCAGATTACACCAGAACCATCTAACCGCACCCTAATCCCCTTCAGCGCTGCCGAGCATCGCAGGCTGAAAGAGGAATAAGGGACGGGCTGTTTGAGCCGCGAAGCGGTGAGTTTCCCGTCCCGCTCTTTCAGGCGAGAAGCACAGGGTAATCGGTGTAGCCGATCAAGCTGTCGGGGCGGCTTAGGATTGTTAAGGATCTTGGCCGTCCAAGATCCTTGACTCGCCAGCAGGCGAAAGGTGCGCTAAGCCCGTGCTCCCCAGCACAAACCCACCACCAAATAGACAAACAAAAAAACGAGCCTCACAACCAAGCAAGACCCGCTTCACTGCCAAGTAAGGCTAATTACTTAGCCGGAAAAATCCCCTTCTCAATAACCCCATGTACCCCCCAGTTACCATCCACAACCTGGGTCACGCCGAAGTCGGCGGCCACCGACATCAGGGAGATCGCTTCATCTTCACTGAGGCCCTTGGTGGTCATCAGGAAGGTGCGCATTTTACGGAAGGCATCACGCATCGCCTTGTCGATGGAAGACTGGGAGTAGATATCGCTCTGCGCGCTCTCGCCCAGTTCCTCCAGGTAGTTGGCGTAGCTGAAGCCGTGAACCACGTACTCGGTATCGGTTTCCAGCAGCGGGAAGTCCAGGCCTTCCATCACGGTGTCGGCCAGGTCCTCTTTCTTATGCAGGATCACCTGCACCACACCGGTGTAGGAGGTTTCGATGGCGGTACCGGCCAGCTCTGAATCGCCCTGTGCGGCATGCGGATCGCCGGCACTGAGCAGCGCGCCTTCGACGGCAATTGGGTAGTACATGGTGCCGCCCTTGCCGATACGCCAGTTGTCGATGTTGCCGCCAAAGTAACCGGGCGGCACGGTATCGACGAAGTCAGCCTCGGCCGGTGCCACGCCCATGGTGCCGAAGTGCGGGCGCACCGGAATACGCACGCCTTCCAGCACGTTCATATCCTTCTCGATGGTGCTGTGATCCACCGGTACACCGGGGTAATCGATGGTTTCATGCAGCACGCCGTCCGGGTCGGTCTGGGGCACCCAGTTATATTTATACACAGCCTGAGCCCAGTTGGTTTCGCCGGTGGCATCCATCTCATAAATGGTGATCACCTCACGCGGCTTGGGCTCTTCGATCAGGTCGCCGTAATGGAAACCCCACCAGGCCGCAGCATTACTGCCGAAGGTTTTGCCTGCGTATTCCGGATTCTGTGAGGGACGAGGCGTCATATCCAGAATCTTCACCTCCAGAATATCGCCCGGCTCAGCTCCACAGACATAGATCGGCCCGGTAAGCACATGCACACCAAAGCCTTCACCGGCGCCACGTCCGAGAATGGACGCATCCACCGGCCCAGCACCACGTCGGTTAACGCCCTTGTCGCCCTTCTCCCACTTGAACACGCTTTCCGCGCCAGCATCGCCTTCGATCATGCGCGAGGCATCATCGTTGGCGTGGTGGGTGAGGGTTTCGATGGTGACGAAATCACCGGACTGCACCGCGATCTGCGGCTCTATTTCCTTACTGAAATAGCCCCAGTGTACCGTGTCACTGTTGGCGGCAAGCAGGTGATGTGTCGGGACGCCCGACGGGGATTCACATTCGATAGCGAGAGCAGGTGCACTGATACTTAACGCAAGAGCTGACAGGGTCAGGTTTTTAACCACCTTTCCCTTCTGATGAGTTGAAGCCGGTTGAATCTTCCTCATTCCTCGTACCTCCGTAGTTAACTGGCGAAAAGGTGCAAGCAGCATGCATGCCATGGAGAGGTACAAACGACGGGATACAAATAACCCAATAAAACAAACGCTTAGCTGAAATTAAAAACTGACAACCCGGTCATCCGAGCAAAAACGGCTTTTCACGCCCGTATCCAAGCGTTCTGTACAAGAAACGACCAAATATAGTGCGAAAGAAATCGTTAATCGCTCGACTATCAGAAACCAGTCCAATGCACCAACTGGCCCTCTTCAACGCTGAACACAGCAATCCTCGTTTCTGGACCTGGGTCGAGTACTATTCTTTCACTATGCAATCCCAGTAGACCTGGGTCACCAAACCATTCTAAAACAGCGCACCGGAGCTTCCGCCGGATACTCATTCCGGCTCACCTACTCTGTATCGCTATCATTCTGTTCTCTGGGCCAGAAATCATAAAACCGTTCTAATACCAAGACACCAAGCAATATTAGCGGCATATTTATTAGATAGTTATGATCGGGCAAGATTTTAAATAACGTCTGCAGGTTGCAGCGAATATCTTCTGTAATTCTACCGTAATCTATCCTAACGCTGAATTTATAAACTGGATTTACTGGCGGCCTTATCTAACTGGACTACTCTCAATAACATTATGGGTTTAAAGCTATCGGGTATCGCCCACTGCTTCTCGAAATGATCAGGCTTGGCTCAACGGATGGGTAATGACTGATATCTCTATAAATACTTTTATATCAGCAGGTTATCCATCCAACTACTCCAGCCGCTTCACATAAAACGGGATCCCATAGATGCGATGGTTATTAATTACAAGGAGAAGTAGTCATGAAGAAATCTATTGTAGTAATTATGTCGCCATTAATACTCAGTAATGCTTTCGCTGATGACAATATGCCGAAAAGCATGAGTGAAGTCAGTGGCAAAGTCCCTTTTTTAACATTAACGGCTGAAGAGGCTTACACCGCTAACGCCAAAATACATCCCTTTATTAATTCATCTCTGGACCGGCCTACTACCTATGACGGTGGTTTTTTCGAGCTAAACCATGAGTATCCATCCGAGATTAAAAAGCCCACCGAACCCTATCCATGGAAAGCGGTAACCAAGGGTAAAGAGATAACCAAAGCCAACGCTTACGACTATGTAATGGCGTTAAAAGCGTACGTCGCTGATGACATGCGGGCGTTAATCTTTGATCGAAACAATCCCAATAACAGCGACTGGTATCAATCTATCTGGCTGGGCACAGAGCGTGAGCCTATCCACGGAATGTACGTTGGTTCCGGCTTTCCTGCACATGCCCTAACCGACCAGAATCTGGATCTGACCACCTACGTTTACACGCTTTACGATAAAACCGCCGCCAAAACACTGGGTGATATATGGGGAGTTGATCTGAAGTCGGCCATGAACCCGACCCTGTCCGAGAAGACAACCCAGTACGCAGAAGGCAGCGTGATCGTAAAATTCTCTTTTGTCACACCCTGTGGCTCAGACTGGTCACCGATGGAAAACACCGCCATATGGCAGATCTATGCACCGGTAAACATCAGTAACGGGACCGCCAAGTCAGCCGACTCAACCTGCAAAAACCGGGGAGCGGAAGGAGATGGCAGCACACCCGTGTTAACCAATGTCTATCTGATGCAGTTCGATATTATCGTCAAAGACACTCAGGCAGCACCGGATACGGGCTGGGTTTTCTCTACTCTTGTTTATGATAAAGATGCGAAAGGCAGCGATGCCTGGGACAGGATGGTCCCCCTGGGCGCAACCTGGGGTGGAGACCCGGATGTGATTAACGTAGAACCCTCGGCCCTCACGCCACCAGCCAGTGTTAACCCAAAGCTGCAGGAAAACTGGATCAACGAAGAGACGCCGGCATACGCGCGTTCAACCCTGGGATGGGATGGCCGCCTGTCCGGGCCTAATGATGGAGCCGTAGTCACCCCCGCCTGGGCTGCCGGAAAGTATTACCACAAGGGCCTTTCGAGTGCGGGATGTCTGGCTTGTCACAGCAGTGCGCAGTATCCGATGACCGCGTTCCTGCTACCTTCAACCACTTACCCTCCCCAAACACAAAAAGCACCGCTATCCAGTGATCCCAGTTCAGCATCCCTGGTATTGGCTGAGCCGGGTAGTGATTTATGGATGCAGTGGTTCCAAAGCAGGTCAGGCTCTACGCCCATGGGTCCGAAAGACAAAGATGGAAATGAACCGATCGCTTTAGACTATGACATGGTGACCGCATTTAAAGCGATTCCAATGTGGCAGGCTGCCGTTAAAGCGGCATCAAACTAGCCGAATACCTCTGCTGACAGTACTCTTCCCGCCATTTAGTGGAACTCTTTACCCAACGATGTTCGGCTATCCACTAAAGCGCGGGGAGGTCGGCGACCGCTCTGCCAACGCCTGTTCTCTGCGACAATCCCCATTGGCGTACTATTCTTCACCTATGACAACCGCAGCGCAGCAAGCCAGCAGATCATGCCCAAAACAGCCATCAGGATCCTCCGCCTGATCCTTATCCTGCTCGCCCTACCGGGTATTTTCGTCACCCTGTATGCCGGTGCGGTGGCCGTAAGCCTCCTGTGGACCGAGTTCTTTCCCGCCCCCAACGATATCGGTCACGGTATGGCGATGCTCGGCTTATTGCCCATGATTGCCTGGTCAGTGTTGGGGGTTATTTATCTATCTGTACTGCGCATGCTGTGGGTAGGCATAGGGAAAAAATCGAAACCGGATAAATGGGGTCTCTAAATCTCCCGGCAGGTGCTGTTGGCATAACCGCTAGCCGCCTGCCTTATCCCCGGTTGCTGCTTGGGGTATCCATACCTCCGCAGAAGCAGAAAACGCTCGGCAGCCTGGCTGCCGGCAACGGCTCTGCCCCTTCCCCAGCAGCCCCACAGCTTCCTTTCAGGATTCCAGGGTGAATGTTGGCTACCCGGGGCCCTCTTCCTATCCTTGGGTATAGGCCAGGCGTGACTTGTTGAGCGGGTTAAGCATGCGCCGCAACGAAAAAGGAGGATAAATGATGTTTAACAAAGATGATTTTATCCAGGATTGCATAAAGGCCGTGGCCGAGGGACAGGAAGCGGTGCGTGAGCTTGTTGCAGAAGCCGTTTCCGACAGTTCACGAGTGATATCGGAGCTCGGTGAGCCTGAGCATGCCGGCATTGCACCGCTCTACCGCTCGCCCGAGCTCACCATCATCAACTTTACCTGGGCTCCGTGTATGAGTTTGATGCCTCACAATCATCAGATGTTTGCCGTGATCGGTATCTATTCGGGCCGGGAAGACAATATTTTTTGGCGCCGCACGGACGCGAGCATCGAGGCATTCGGGGCTAAGTCTCTTGGCGCTCACGAGGTCGTCACGCTCGACCATTCGATGATCCATTCGGTGCTTAATCCCATTGGCAAGATGACCAGTGCCATTCATGTCTACGGCGGAGACTTTTTTGCCCCCGATATCCCCAGGAGTGGCTGGGACCATGAAACACTGGCCGAGCAGCCATGGGATATAGAACAGGTCAAAACGCTGTTCCGGGAAGCCGATGAACGCTTCAGCCTGTATGCAAAAAGTCAGCGTTAAACATCCCCTGTCGGGGTACAATTTTGCCTATTCAAATCCTGGGCTATGCCCCCTTTTATTGCACGGTCAGTCATAAGCCAATGAGTCGGTCACAAGCGCCCAACTACCTCAGCTGCTACAGCCCCGATATCCAGCAACAGGCGCAGTCCCTGCTGGATAACGAGAAAACCGGCCCCTGGCTGCTGAAGAAATATCCACAGGCCCATGAACTTGGCTCGGAGAAGGCGCTGTATGACTACGCCCAGGGCATCAAGAACGAGTACATGCGCAGCTCATCGCCGATCAGCAAGGTGATCTACGACGACAAGATTCACGTCATCAACAATGCGCTGGGCACGCACACTTACGTTTCTCGGGTGCAGGGCAAGAAGCTGAAAGCGAAAAACGAGATCCGGGTATCGTCCCTGTTCCGAAGGGTGCCGGAGCCGCTGCTGCGGATGATCCTGGTCCATGAACTGGCACACCTGCGCGAGAAGGAGCACAACAAGGCGTTCTACAAGCTCTGTAGCTATATGGAACCGGATTACCATCAGCTGGAGTTCGATCTACGGCTGTATCTCTGTCATCGCGACCGTTTTGGGGAGTTGTGGGGTTGACCGAGTAATACTCTGTGTTACCCTGAGATCTAAATTCAGTACATAATTCACATCTGGTAACGGATTACCAATGTATGGATTTAGTCTTTAAGGAAACCAGCATTTTTACCACTCAGGTTAAAGCGCTGTTAAGTGATGATGAATATAAGAGCTTCCAAGAACTTCTTCTGGGGAGACCTGATGTAGGGCCAGTTATCAGAGATACCGGGGGATGCAGAAAGATCCGTTGGGCTGCAAACAACAATGGCGGCAAAAGCGGAGGCATCCGGGTTATCTACTACTGGATCAAGAACGATAACCAGATATTTCTGCTCCTGGCCTACGAAAAATCCAAGCAGGACAACCTGACAGCTAAACAGAAAGCTGTACTCAAACATCTGGTCAAAAACGAATTGCAGACAGAGGAGAGTTGAGAATGGATGATTCAATGTTTGACGCTCTCTGTGAGAGTGTCAAAGAAGCCGGAGCCATTCGCCGAGGCGAGAAAAAAGCGAGTCGCGAGACCAGATTCTCTGCACTGGATGTGAAATCGATTCGCGAAAGCACTGGACGTACCCAGGAGGCTTTCGCTCAGATGATCGGAGTTCCTCTTTCGACTTTGCGCAGTTGGGAACAGGGAAAACGTGCACCGACCGGACCGGCAAGAGCCCTGCTGACTATGTTCAAAACAGATCCAGAGCAAGCCGCAAAGCTGTTGCACGTAGCCTGAAATACAGGCTACGAAGAACTCCAACGATAACGCTTGGGGTCACTTAATCCTCCCCTTCCATTCCCGCCTTTAACCGCTCACGCCGCTTCTCCTCATCGCGCAGTATCTGCTGGATCTCGGCCATCACCGAGTCCACATCGGCGCTGTGGGTGTCCTCTTCCACCAAGCCGGTCAGTTCGGTCTCCAGTGTCAGATCGCCCGCTTCAAACAGGTGCCACATCTCGGCGGCGTAGCGGGTTTCCATCAGCTCTTCGGCGTACTGGGCGTAGTAGCGGGTCATGTTATCCACATCCCGCTCCAGCATGGCTCGGGCGTTGTTGTTGGCCGCCGCATCCACCGCCTGGGGCAGGTCGATAATCACCGGGCCGTAGTCGTCCACCAGCACATTGAATTCCGACAGGTCGCCGTGGACCAGACCTGCGCAGAGCATCCGTTTGACGTACTCCATCACCATCAGATGATCTTCACGCGCTTGCTCGGCTGACATGCCCACATCGTTCAGGCGCGGCGCCACCCTGCCCTCATCATCGGTGACCAGCTCCATCAGTAGCACGCCATCAAAGCAGCCATAGGGTTCGGGCACACGCACACCCGTCGCGGCCAGCCGGTAGAGCGCATCAACCTCGGCATTCTGCCAGGTTTCTTCGGTCTCTTTACGCCCAAAGCGCGAGCCCTTCTCCATGGCGCGGGCACGGCGGGAGTTACGCACCTTGCGACCTTCCTGGTAGAGCGCGGCCTTCTTGAAGCTGCGCTTTTCCGCATCCTTGTAAACCTTGGCGCAGCGCACATCGTCACCGCAGCGGACCACGTAAACCGAGGCTTCTTTGCCGCTCATCAGCGGCCGCAGCACCTCGTCGATCAGGCCATCCTCTAACAGCGGGATAAGGCGTTTTGGGGTTTTCATGGCACTCCTGTGTGATGGCAGTCTTCGGCTGTCCCCTCTCTGATCGCCGATTAGATGGCACCAGTCTGAAAGGGTGTTTCAGGAAGAGTATGTCGCCACGCCGATCTCTTCAAATGAACACTGCTCCATCATCTGATTTATCGGTGGCTGCAGGGTTGCACTTTTCTCACCAAAAAAAGCCGATTCGTGTTGGATTGGTTCGCTCTTCGCAACAGCGGTGTTGCAGAGTTTCGAATTGATTATTGACCGCCGATTCGAAAAAATATCAACACTTGTTGATTTAAATTCTTTCCGCGTTATTTGTATCCATGACCCGTACCCATGACCGATAGCCAGAAACCTGACGCACCGCGCAGACGCGGCCGGCGCAGCAGCCAGGATATCTCCGGCCGCGAAGCGCTGATCCACGCCGCGATTCGCGCCTTTGCCCAACGCGGTTATGAGGGTGCGAGCCTGCGCATGATCGCCCGTGAGGCTGAGGTCGATGTGGCGCTCTGTGCCCGGCTATTCGGCAACAAGGAGCAGCTTTGGCAGGCGGTTATCGATCATCTGGCGGAGAATTTCGAATCACATTACGCCCAGCGGCTTGCCGAACTTGAGACACTCAGTGAGCACTCGGCACGACAGGCGATAGAGGGCTTTATCCGCCTCTATGCGGATATCTGCATGGCAACACCGGCGTTTACCGCTTTTCTGCTGCAGGAGTCCAACGCCCACTCTGAACGTCTGGAGATTATCGTTGAGAAGCTGACCCGACCGCTGCTGCTGCCAGCCCATCGCATAGTACGCAAGGCACAGGCGGCAGGCGTGGTAGCTGCCCGGGAACCCGAGCTGTTCGTGCGGATGCTGACCTCGGCGCTAGCTTTACCGATGACCACACCGACGCTGTTGCCGGCACACACCCGCAGCGCCAGCAATCTTGAACAACGCATTGTCGACGAAGCGCTGAGTATTTTTCTGCTGCCCGAATCCGGCAACCCGCCGGCATAAGCAGCCAGGTCCCTGGCTCTGTAGCGGGCTTTACACCCGACTTTTACAAGATTTACAAACTATGAACTTAGCACTTAATAGACCCATTTCAGGGACTAGCGGCCGCCTGTTGTTGGCCGGTCTGGCTGTGGCTTTCGCGCTGGCAGGCTGCGCCTCACCGAAGGGAATTCATCCCCAGGCGGCGCTGACACAGCCCGAGGCCGTCGAGGGTGTCAGCCATCCAGCCGCAAACAGCGATAACTGGCCCAGTATCCGCTGGTGGCAGAGTTTTGCCGACCCTCAGCTCGACAAGCTGGTGGAGCAGGCGATGCTGGACAACCCGACCCTGGAAGCCGCCGCCGCTCGTATCCGTCGTGCCCAGGCCCAGGCCGGCCGGACCCTGTCGCCGTCGGCGCCACAGTTGAATGCCAATATCAACGCCAACATTCACGGCTGGCCCACCGACGACCATTACGGCTCGGGCACCCTGGCCGGAACCGAAACCTGGGATAACAGCGCAATGCTGGGCTTCAGCTACGAGCTTGACCTGTTCGGTCGCCAGCAGGACCGCAAGCAGCGCGCCCAGCGGGATGTGGCCGTCAGCGAAGCCAGCGCCCGCGTGGTACAGCTGGACCTTACCGCCAACCTGATCCGCACTTATATCGCCTACGCGCTGAACTACGCCCAGCTTGATGTGCAGAAGTCACGCCTGGCGCAGCAGCACCAGATCGTCGATCTGACCCAGAAGCAGCTCAGTGCCGGCATAGGTACCCGTTACGACCTGCAGCAGGCACGCGCCCAACTGCCGGTGACCCAGCGCCGCATTCGTGCCCTGGAAGAGGCGATCGAGCTCAACCGCAATACACTGGTGACCCTGGCCGCTCAGCCGTTAAGTGAAGCTGGCAAGCTGGTGCGTCCTACCCTGCTGCTGAACCGTCAGTTGAGCCTGCCCAGCGATCTGCCGCTGGAGCTGATCGGCCGCCGTCCGGACCTGGTGCTGAGCCGCTGGCAGATCGCCTCCCAGGCCAGCGCCGTGGATATGGCGCGCACCGACTTCTATCCCAACATCAACCTGGTGGCGAGCCTGGGCCAGGTACTGACCAACGGCGCCCTGACCGACTGGACCGATGCCGAACGTCGCACCTTTAGCGCAGGGCCGGCCCTGTCACTGCCGATCTTCGATGGCGGCGCCCGTCGTGCCCGGCTCGGTATCGCCGCGGCCGAATATGACGAGGCGGTGCAGCAGTACAACAACACTCTGAGGCACGCCCTGCAGGAGGTCAGCGACCAGTTGATCCGCCAGCGTTCGGCCAAGGATCAGTCAGAACTGGCCGACCTGGCGGTACAGCAGGCAGAACAGGTGTACGACACGGCGGAAAAAGCGTTTCAGCGCGGTCTGACCGACTACCTGCATGTACTGGATGCCCAGACGCGGCTGCTCGACCAGCGTATCGCCCGTGAGCAGATCCATGCACAGCTGCTGCGGGTGCAGGCAGACCTGGCACTGTCACTGGGCGGCGGCGTGCAGTTCATGGCGCAACCAGACAACGAACAGCTGACACCTGAGCGTGTTCCGGTCAGCGCTGAGGTCAGCACGCCATGAGCACGCTAAGCCGGGACCTATTCAACCTCGATGCCCACCGCAGCGCCTTTCTCAACTGGCGGTTGGGCAGCGGCAGTGGCTGGCTATACGTCGGCAAAGTGCTGCTGGCAATGACGTTGGCCTACTACGCCTCGATGATATTGGAGCTTCAGCACACCCGTTCGGCGGCACTGACCGTGTTGATCGTCATGCAGCCCGAAGCGGGCCAGGTGCTGACCAAAAGCATCTTCCGCTTTATCGGTACGGTTTTTGGCCTGATCGCCATGCTGACGCTGGTGGCGCTGTTTCACCAGCAGCCACAGATGTTCATCCTCGGCACGGCGCTCTGGTGTGGCATCTGTGTCGCCGGTGCCGTTCACTATCGCGATATGCGCGCCTACTCTTTTCTGCTGGCGGGCTATACGGTCGGAATGATCGGTGTGCCGGCGGCGATTTCACCGGATGCCGCCGTCTCGCTGGCCGTGGGCCGCATGCTGGCGGTAGGCCTCGGGATCATCTGCGGCGGCATCGTCAGTGCCACGATTTTTCCGATGCAGACAGCCCACTCCATGCGTAACCAGCTGGCCAGCCGTATCAGCCGTCTATGCGGTTTTGCCCGCGCATCACTGCTCGGCGAAATCCACCGCAACGAGCGTAATGCCCGGGGCCGGGCGCTGGCTGCTGAAAGCGTCTCTATCGAAGCACTGAGACAGGCGGCTACCGTCGAGAATCTGCAGTTGAAGCAGAAAAACCCGCTGCTGAAATCGCTCAACCGCCAGTACATGGCACTAGGTACACGGCTGCACTCCATAGGCCGTCTGCTGGAGCAGCTGCGCGAGGATGCGGCAGAAAGCGAAACCTACGCCCTAATCGTTAAACAGGCAGAGCCGCTGGCGGAACCGCTGCTGGAACTGCTGGCTCGTCTGGAGAAGACCCCACCCCAGCCTCGGGATGCGGCGGCGTTACTACGCGAGTTCGACCTGATCGAGGCAGCGATCAAACAGACTATTCGTGAAACCCGCAGCGCACTTCGAGCAGAGGTAAGCGATAAGAAGGCGATGGAACGCTTCGATACCCTGGCCGAGCTGCTGGTGCGATTCAGCGGTCAGCTGCACACCTATTTGACGGACTACAGCCAGCTGGATGATGAGAAAGCAGCGCCGGTCAACGAGCAGAAAAGCCGGTTTCATGCTCACACCAACCCGCTCTATGCGGCCACCACGGGGGCACGGACCTTTCTGGTGATTCTCACCGTCGCCTGGTTCTGGATCAGCACCGGCTGGGAGAGCGGCACCATGGCGATCCAGAGTGCGATCATCGCATCGGTACTGACCTCAACGGTGCCCAATCCGAACCGCATGGCCCAATCCATGGCTCACGGCGCCATTGTCGGCTCCCTGATGGGCTTTATCATCAGCTTTTTCATGCTGCCCTACGTGGACGGCTTTCCACTCATGATGGCGGCTATTGCTCCAGTATTCATCCTGGGCACCTGGCTGAGCCTGACTCCCCGCTGGGCGGGTCTGGGCTTCGGTTCAGTGGTCGTGTTCTGCTTTGTCGCGTCACCCGACAACCCGGCCACATTCCTGCCACAGCAGTTCGCCAACCAGTCGCTCTCCACTGTTATCGGCTTCCTGATGTCGGCGGTTCTGCTGGCCCTGCTGTTCCCACCCAGCGGTCGGTGGCTGCACCGCGTCATGCTGCGCGATATGCGTGAACTGGCCGTAAAAGCGATTACCGCGCCACTGCCGGGCCTGGCCGCGCAGCTGGATAGCCGCAGCAGGGATCTGCTCAACCAGACCTACAACATCTCTGGCGGCCAACCGCAGCAACAGCAGACGGCGCTGGAGTGGTGCTGCCATATCCAGGAAGTGGGCCATGCGGTGATCGAGCTGCGCACCCTGCTGCGCTCTGAAGCACTTAAGGAAACAGACCCCGATACTCCCTGGCGCCAGACGCTGGATCAGATGGGACGGGCGCTGAGCCGGTTGTACCTCAAGCCTGGCGAACGCAATTTCGAACGTGCTCTCACGCAGGTTGAGCACTCCATAGAGCAGCTGCGCAGGGTGCTGGAACCGGAGCACGAGCATTTCTCCGATTCACCGCGACGCCAGCTACTGAGTTTTCTGCATTTTATCCAGGTCTCGCTGCTCGACCGGGAGGGTCCATTTGGCACCTACCTGAATCGCAGCGGTAACCAAGAATTACCACAAGGAGTCGCCCATGCCGCGTGAGATCGCCTTTTACGGCTTCTATTTTCCGACCCTCACCGTGCTGTTTATCACCGCACTGCTGATTACCTGGGGTGTGGATCGCATCCTTGCCGGCACCGGCCTTTACCGCTGGGCCTGGCATCCCACCCTGTTACGTCTTGCCATTTATGTCGGCATCAGCTGCGCGCTGACGCTGCCTGTTTATCGCTGAGGTCCACCTATGACTCTGAAAAAACTCTACAGCACCGTTTTTACCCTGGTGATCGTGCTCGCCGCACTGCTGATGGTGCGCCTGCTCTGGCTTCACTATATGAACGATCCCTGGACCCGCGACGCCCGTGTCCGCGCCGATGTAATCAATATCGCCCCGGACGTAACCGGCGCCGTCGTCACATTGAATGTGGAAGACAACCAGCGAGTGAAGAAAGGCGACCTGCTGCTGCAGATCGATCCGGCCCGTTATGAGCTGGAGGTGAAACGCGCAAAGGCCCAGGTGGAAGCCCAGGAAGCGATGCTCTCGCTGCGTACCGATGAGGCACGCCGCCGCGCCGACGCCGATGCCCTGGTGGTTTCCCGCGAGAGCCGCGACCAGGCGGAACGCGCCGCGCAGACCGCCAAGGCGGAACTGGACCAGGCCCGCGCCCAGCTTGACGCCGCACAGCTCGATCTTGAGCGTACCCAGGTGTTCGCGCCTGAAGATGGCTACATCACCAACCTCAATGTTCACGCCGGTGACTACGTGCACGCCGGCCAGGCCTCACTGGCACTGATCGATGAGCACTCATTCTGGGTCTACGGCTACTTCGAAGAGACCAAGCTGCCGCTGGTCAAACCTGGCGCCAGCGTGGATATCACCCTGATGAGCGGCATGAAGATGCAAGGTCAGGTAGAGAGCATCGCCCGCGGTATCTATGACGCGGACAACCCCCAGAGTAACGAACTCACCGCCAACGTCAGCCCCACCTTCGACTGGGTCCGCCTGGCCCGCCGTATCCCGGTACGCATCAGCATCGACGAGATCCCGGAAGGCGAAACCCTCACCGCCGGTACCAGCTGCACCGTGGTACTGACCGGTGTGGATACACGGAAATGGTGGCAGATTTTCTGAGCTGAAAGCGCCAGCTCAGGCTCAATGGAATCCCGGCCTGGTGCCGGGATTTTTATTGCCGGTGTCCATCAAGTTGCTTGGGATGACATCTTCAGCAGTTACGCACCAATAGATGCAGGTTTCGCCTGCTGGCGAGTTAAGGATCTTGGACGGCCAAGATCCTTGATAATCCTAAGCCGCCCCGACAGCTTGGCCGGCTGCGCCGATTACCCTGTGCTTCTCGTCTGAAAGAGCGGGAGGGGCTTTCTTTCCAAAAACAGTCGGCTTCGCCTCAAACAGCCCTTCCCTTGTTTTTCTTTCAGCCTGCGATGCTCGGCTGCGCTGAAGGGGAATTTTGGTGCGATCAGCAAGCCTGGGAATAAATTCATCCTTCTTTAATTTCTACGGATAACCGCAGGATACTTCCTTCACATTAAACAGCACCATTCAGCAGATGGCGGAACAAATAATAGTCATATTAAAAAATAGAGAATTTAATGACAGGGAAATAAACACAAAAAATCCCAATAATTGGGATTTAAAAAGGAAGGATAAATAAAGAGGGAAAATAGATTGAAGGTCTGAGCCCAACCGAGATGATCCATCATCCCGGTTCGTAGCTCGCCTGACGAAAGAGGAGAAAACAGGCTTAGAAGCCCGGCTCGCCAGGGATAGACAGGGCTGGAGACGCCCGAAAGCAAGTCGTTGTATAGCTGAAAACAGGGTTGTCTTGACTACTCTTGTCGCCTGATACCTGAAACTCTATACCTGAAAAGACAGCGAATAATACCCCTGAGCTTTATCTATACCGCTTTAACAGCGGTAAACCGACTTGCTATCCAGCGTGAACCGATTAACGGTTCGGGTGAGTAATAGTGAACAGGTAGTCACGCTCGCCGCTGGTCAGAATTTCTTTCGAGTCTTTATCGCTTTTAACTTCTGTTTTTACAGCCTGGTCGCGAGCAGTAGAAGCCTGGGCCAGCTGAATTTCGGCCTGCGCCTTGGCGCTTTCAGCCTTGTCATTAACCGGGGTGGCCTGAGCGATGCCAGCGAAACCAACAAGTGCCGCAGCGAGTGCGAATTTTTCGATACCTTTCATGGATAAATACCTCTGTTTTGCGAGCTTCTCAATAAAGGAGGGACACCGGTAAAGAAGCTGATTTGCGATGGGATGTACGGTGTTTCTTTCGAGTGATTGCTATTCTACTAGTGCATATGAGCCGTGATAATATGACAAAAATACCAAAGATTAGTGCACAAGAGCAACAATGAAATGGACGATCTTAACGACCTTTTCTTCTTTTCAGCCGTGGTTAGGTACAACGGCTTTTCCGCCGCATCACGTGCTACAGGTGTAGAAAAAACCCGCCTGAGCCGCCGTGTGGCGGAGCTGGAGAAGCGACTGGGCGTACGCCTGCTGCGCCGGTCCACCCGCTCCATGACACTGACAGAAGCCGGTGAACGCTTTTATCAGCAGTGCCAGAAAGTGGTTGATGATGCGGAACAGGCTTATGAGAGTATTGCCGAGCTGAAGAATGAGCCCAGCGGCAAGGTGAAGCTGAGCTGTCCGGTGATCCTGGCACAGAGCTATCTGGCACCTATCCTGTCCGGTTATATGGAGGCCTTTCCCAAGGTCTCCCTGCTGGTTGTGGCGACCAACCGGCAGATCAACTTTGTCGAGGAGCGGTTCGACCTGGCGCTGCGCGTCACCCCCGCCATTGAGGATTCCCCCAGCCTGGTGGCCAGGGAGCTGGGCGGCGCCAGCCGGATTCTGGTAGCCAGTCCGGATTACCTGGCACGCAACGGTCTCCCGGAAAAGCCGGAGGATCTGAACAGCCTGCATATCATCTCCGATATCCAGGAGGACGAGGTGCAGTGGCTGCTTTCCACCGCCGATGGCCAGTCGCACACGCTGCAACCCACGCCCAGGCTGATCTCAAACGACCTGCGCGTGCAGGTCGAAGCCGCCATCGACGGTGTCGGCATCGCCCTGCTGCCCGAGCCAATCGCAACCGCCGCCCTGAGAGATGGCCAGCTGATCCACGTGCTACCGCAATGGATGGGCTCCCGGCACACCATTTATCTGGTCTATCCGCGCCCCCGCGGGATGCTGCCCTCGGTCCGCAGCCTGATCGACTACCTGGTTGAAGAGATTCCGAAAACCGTGAACGATTAGCCCGTGCCCAAAGGCACTCCGCCTGCGAGCCAGAGGCCGTCACTCCCTGGCCCGCTTATTCTTCGACCAGGCTCCGCTGTTTCCCGCCGATACTACCTTTGGGCCAACCTACCACTGCTCCTTAACAGTGTTATCCACAGCTTCTGTAGATAACCTGCGCCTGTCTTTGCCCGGGCGTGTTTGGTACTCTGACGCGCTGCATTGCCGCCAACCGCTCCCCGGAAGAATCATGGAAACGAACAAAGCCAAAACAGCCTCCGAAACCAAGCACACCCCTATGATGCAGCAGTACTTCAAGATCAAGGCTGAGCACCCTGATCAGCTGCTGTTTTATCGGATGGGTGACTTCTATGAGCTGTTCTATGACGATGCAAAGCGTGCAGCCAAGCTGCTCGATATTTCACTGACAGCGCGCGGTAAATCCGGCGGCGAACCCATTCCCATGGCGGGCATCCCCTATCACGCAGCCGAGGGTTATATCGCCAAGATCGTGCGTGCCGGCGAGTCGGTGGTTATCTGTGAACAGGTCGGCGATCCCGCCACCAGCAAGGGTCCTGTGGAGCGCCAGGTGGCACGTATCGTTACGCCCGGCACCCTGAGTGATGAAGCGCTGCTGGATGAAACCCGCGATAACCTTCTGGCGGCAATCGATGCCCATAACGGCAGTTTCGGCATGGCGCTGGTGGATATCAGCTCGGGACGCTTCAGCCTGCTGGAGGTGGATTCGGAAGAAGGTCTGCTGGCGGAGCTTGAGCGCCTGCGTCCGGCGGAGATTCTCTATCCGGAGCACTCCTCTCTGAGCGCGGTACTGCAAGGCCGCCGTGGTCTTCGCCCCCAGGCGCCCTGGCACTTCGAGTTCGATACGGCCCAGCGCCTGCTGTGCCAGCAGTTCAACACCAAGGACCTTAGCGGCTTTGGCTGCGACCACCTGGAGCTCGCGATCGGCGCCGCCGGCTGCCTGCTGCAATATGCCCGCGACACCCAGCGCAGCGCGCTGCCCCATATCCGCCGTATCCAGGTAGAGCAGCGTTCGGAGGCGGTGCTACTGGACGCATCCACCCGTCGCAACCTGGAGCTGGATCAGAACCTGGGCGGCGGTACGGAGAACACTCTGGCCTCGGTGCTGGATAAGACCCGTACTCCCATGGGCGGACGTATGCTGCGTCGCTGGCTGCACCGGCCACTGCGTGAGCGCAGCACCCTGATGGCTCGTCAGGGTGCCATCGGCTGGCTGCGTCAGGGTTTTCAGTTTGAGGATATCTCAGACACCCTGCGCTCGGTAGGCGATATGGAGCGTATCCTCTCCCGTGTGGCGTTGCGCTCTGCCCGCCCCCGCGACCTGGAAAGACTCAAGCTGGCCCTGGCCTGCCTGCCGACACTGCAGCAGCAGTTATCCACCGAGGAGGCGCCGCGTATCCATGAGCTGGCCGCTCAGATCGGTACCTTCCCGACACTTGCAGAACTGCTGGAGCGGGCGATTATCGAATCACCGCCGATGCTGATCCGCGATGGTGGCGTGATCGCCGAGGGTTATGATGAAGAACTGGACGAGCTGCGCGGCATCAGCCAAAACGCCGGTGCCTATCTGCTGGAGCTGGAAGCCCGTGAGCGCAAGCGTACCGATATCAGCACCCTGAAAGTCGGCTATAACCGCGTCCACGGCTACTACATTGAGGTCAGTAAGGCACAGGCGGTGGATATGCCCGCCGAGTACCAGCGACGCCAGACCCTGAAGAACGCCGAACGCTTCATAACGCCGGAGCTGAAGGAGTTCGAGGACAAGGCTCTAAGTGCCAAGGGGCGTGCCCTTGCCCGGGAGAAACAGCTTTACGACGCGCTGCTGGAAACCCTGGCCGCCGAACTCGCCGCGCTGCAGGACTGCGCCTCGGCCCTGTCTGAGATCGATGTGCTGCAGAACCTGGCCGAGCGAGCCGAAACCCTGGGTTACCAGGCGCCGACGCTGGTCGAACATCCCTGTATCGAGATTCGTGAAGGCCGTCACCCGGTGGTTGAAGCGGTGCTGGATACCCCGTTCGTGGCCAACGACCTGAACCTGGATCCCGAACAGCGAATGCTGGTGATTACCGGTCCCAACATGGGCGGTAAATCCACCTATATGCGCCAGACCGCTTTAATCACCCTGCTGGCCCATATCGGTAGCTACGTGCCGGCCGCCGAGGCCACCATCGGCATAGTCGACCGCATTTTCACCCGCATGGGCTCGTCCGATGACCTGGCCGGTGGCCGTTCTACCTTCATGGTGGAGATGACCGAAACCGCCAATATCCTGCATAACGCCAGTGAACGCAGCCTGGTGCTGATGGATGAGGTCGGCCGCGGTACCAGCACCTTCGACGGCCTGTCGCTGGCCTGGTCCGCCGCCGAGTTTCTCGCCCGTGAGGTGCGTGCCTTTACCCTGTTCGCCACCCATTATTTCGAGCTGACCGCCCTGCCCGATCAGTGCGCCGGCGTCAGCAACGTGCACCTGACCGCCGTGGAGCACAACGACCACATCGTGTTCATGCATGAGGTTCAGGCAGGTCCCGCGAGCCAGAGTTACGGCTTGCAGGTGGCCCAGCTGGCCGGTGTGCCGCCCCACGTGATCAGTCAGGCACGGGAGAAACTGGTTCAGCTGGAGCAGGATTCCCGTGCCGCCGAGCTGCGCCCGGCCCCCACCAACGCGCCGAAGGAAAGCCCGGTACAGAACGACCTGTTTATCGCACCGGTGCCGTCGGAGGTGGAGCAGAAGCTGGAGGCGATCGATCCGGATGAACTGAGCCCGCGTGCAGCGCTGGACCTGCTCTACGAGCTGAAAAAACTGGCGCGCTGAACTGCAGCGGGTGCTGGGCTGACTATACTGCCTTCATACCGCCGCTACAGGGAGTTTCAACCATGACCTATGTCGTGACCGAGAACTGCATACGCTGCAAATACACCGACTGCGTCGATGTCTGCCCGGTCGACTGTTTCTATGAAGGGGCCAACTTTCTGGTGATCCACCCGGATGAATGCATCGACTGCGGGCTCTGCGAGCCGGAGTGTCCCGCCGAGGCGATACTGTCCGAGGATGACCTGAAGGACGATCAACAGCCCTACGTGGAACTGAATGCGGAACTGGCCGAGGTCTGGCCCAATATCAACGAGCGCAAGGCGCCGCTGGAAGATGCCGAAGAGTGGAACGGCGTCGAGGGAAAATTGAAATATCTGGAGCGCTGAGACAACACGCAGAAACAACAAAGGGGCCATCAGGCCCCTTTGCTTTTACGGTCTGCGCAGGTTACTGCAGCAGATCTTCACCGGACAGACCATTCTTTTCCACGATCTCTCTGAGTTTACGCAGGGCTTCCACCTGAATCTGGCGCACCCGCTCGCGGGTCAGGCCGATCTCACGCCCCACCTGCTCCAGCGTGGACATCTCGTGCCCGCGCAGACCAAAGCGACGTGACAGCACATCGGCGTGTTTTTCCGGCAGCATGTCCAGCCACTTGTTCAGGTTACCGCTGATATTGGTATTCTGAAGCAGGCTTTCCGGGTCACCGGAGGTCTGGTCCGCGATGGTATCGAGCAGGGATTTATCGTTGCTGCCCCCTACCGGCGTGTCCACCGAGCTGATCCGCTCGTTAAGCCCCAGCATCCGCTCCACGTCCTCCACCGGCTTATCGACCAGGTTGGCGATCTCTTCGGCAGAAGGTTCGTGATCCAGCTTCTGCGCCAGCTCACGGGAGGCTCGCAGGTAAACGTTGAGTTCTTTGACCACGTGGATCGGCAGGCGGATAGTACGCGTCTGATTCATGATCGCGCGTTCAATCGTCTGGCGGATCCACCAGGTAGCGTAGGTTGAGAAGCGGAAACCGCGTTCAGGGTCAAACTTTTCCACAGCCCGGATCAGGCCGAGGTTGCCCTCTTCGATCAGGTCCAGCAGCGACAGGCCGCGGTTGATATAACGTCGGGCGATCTTGACCACCAGACGGAGATTACTCTCGATCATCCGCTTACGGGAGGCTTCGTCGCCCTTCAGTGCCCTGCGGGAGAAGTAAACCTCCTCTTCCGCGGTCAGCAGTGGCGAAAAGCCGATCTCGTTAAGATAAAGCTGAGTGGCGTCCAGGGTCTTGGCATTGACCAGATCCTTGTGTGCCATACTGCCACGACCACGACCACTGTTGATGAACTCGGGCACCTCGTCGCTGCTGCCCGAATCATCGGTATCAGCATCGTCAGCCTGGTTCATCTCCATCTCGTCATCGGGCTCGACATCCTGATCACGGCCCGCATTTCCTGCGTCGTAGTCCTTGGTTCCGACTGTTACCATCTGATTTCCCCCATGCATCTAGCATTCGCGCTATCTGATTCTTATTTTTTTTTGGGCAGATACTGCAGCGGATTTACTGGCTTGCCATCTCGCCGTATCTCGAAATGGAGCATCGGACGGTTGGCACCGGTATTTCCAAGCTCGGCGATCTTGTCACCTGCCTTCACACTATCACTTTCCTTGACCAAGATGCGACTGTTATGTGCATAAGCACTCAGGTACTGGCGGTTGTGATTCAGGATCACCAGATTGCCATAGCCCAGCAGTCCACTGCCCGCATAAACGACCGTCCCTGACGCCGCTGCATAGACCGGATCGCCCACCTTTCCGGCCAGATTTATCCCCTTGTTGGGGGTTGAGCCGGAAGAGTATCGGCCGATCAAAGCACCTTGAGTCGGCCACTGCCATTTGATCGAACCGGAACTGACGGCCGGTGCGGGCGGTGGCGTGCGACTCGTTTTAGGAGGGGCGCTTGCTATCGTTTGAGAAGAACGGGCGGATTTGGTTCCGGAAGAGTTCGACCGTGAGGCATCAGACTGATTTTTCAGGCGCAACTGCTGCCCCGGGTAGATAAGATAGCGTCGATCTATACCGTTGATACGCGCAAGCGTTCTGAAATCGAGGCCGTAGCGCCAGGCGATGGAGTAAAGGGTATCACCGCGGCTCACGGTGTAGGTGGAGGGTGTCGGTCCCTGAAAACGCCCTCCCAGGGACTGTTCCGTGACCGGTGCATAGCCACTGGAACAGGCAGCCAGAGCGCATGCAGCGAGTGCGATCCAAAATCTCTGCAGACTGCGCTTTATGCCCCGCACCCAACCTCCTAGCTGTTGTTGCTAACCAGAGTTTCTATCCAGCACCAACACCAGTACAACGCCGACAAGCATCAGTGCCAGCGCCGGCCAGAGCAGGGTCGGCTGTCCGGTCAGCTCACTGAATACCGACGGAAAAACGTTGCGCTGCAATAGCGGGACGGCGTCGCCGTGGCTGTCCAGGGTGTATGCCAGGGTGTATTTCCACGGCCAGACCTTGTTCAACGAACCCAGCATGAAGCCGCCCAGCAGCGCCAGGATCAAGCGGCGATGGTGGTGAAAAGCCCAGCTTAGCAGGCGCGAAAAGCTTATCAAGCCGATCACACAGCCACTCGCAAAGATAGCCAGGGTGGTGAACTCAAATCCCTTGATCGCACTGAGTACCGGTGCGTACATGCCCAGCAGCAGCAGGATAAAGCTACCGGAGATGCCGGGCAGGATCATGGCACAGATCGCCAGCATACCTGAGCCCAGCAGGGTCCAGGGCGTGACAGTCAGTGTACCCGGTACCATCGAGGTGATGATGTAGGCCAGCAGAGCTCCCAGGAAGAAGGTCAGATTGGCGCTTAAATTCCAGCCTTTTACATGCCGCACCAGGCTCCAGACCGACGCCAGTATCAGGCCGAAGAAAAACGCCCAGAGCAACACCGGATAGTTATCCAGCATATACAGCACGCCGCGCGCCAGTGTAATCAGGCTGAATACGATACCGGCCAGCAGCGTGACCAGAAAAGTACCGTTAATGTGGCGCCAGCAGGCGGCCACACCCTGGCTGAACAGGATCTGTATCGCCTGCAGATCGAAACGGCGAATGCTTTCGATCAGCTCTTCATAGATACCGGTGATAAACGCGATGGTGCCGCCGGAGACGCCCGGGACCGCATCGGCAGCCCCCATCATCACGCCTTTACCGGCGAGCTTCAGATAATCACTTGTTGTACGCATGCGCCTTTCTTCCTGATTCAACGCACGGTTCCCGCCAGCAGCGGCACGAAACGAACAGCCTCAAGCTCCTCACGCTGGAACTCATCCTCGGCGGTACGGCGGATGCGCATCAGCACCTGTCCCTCGCCATCCCCCACCGGCAGGACCATGACACCACCGACGGCGAGCTGGTCGAGCAGCTCCTGTGGCACATGTTCCGGTGCTGCGGTTACGAGGATGCCATCAAACGGCGCCTTGTCCGGCCAGCCCATGCCACCATCGGTATGGCGGAATATCACGTTGCGCAGACGCAACTGCTGAATCCGTTTGCGCGCCTTCTCCTGCAGCGGCCGGATACGTTCGACGGTGTACACCTGATCAACCAGCTGGGCCAGAATCGCTGTCTGATAACCGGAGCCGGTGCCAACTTCCAGTACATGCTCCCGGGGGCCATCCTCCAGCAGCAGCTCGGTCATCCGGGCGACGATATAGGGTTGGGAAATGGTCTGGTTGAAACCGATGGGGAGTGAGCTGTCTTCATAGGCACGGTGGGACAGCGCCTCATCGATGAAGATATGCCTCGGGGTGTCACGTAGCACCGTCAACACCCTGTCGTCTTCGACACCTTGTTCCCGCAGGCGCGCTATCAGACGGTCCCGCGTCCGTCGGGAGGTCATACCGATACCCTGAAACAACACGTCGTTCAATTCGTCTCCTCCAGCCAGAGCGCCAGATTATCCATACCCGTGTAATGGGTCATATCGATCTGCAGAGGAGTGATCGACACATACCCTTCAGCGACCGCATAAAAATCGGTTCCCGGCCCGCTATCGGCCGGTTCGCCGGTACCCGCAATCCAGTAGCGGGTGCGGCCTCTGGGATCCTCCACCTTGACCGGAGCTTCACCGGCAAAGCGGTGCCCGAGGCGGGTCACGTGGATACCCTTGATCTCCTCCAGCGGCAGATCCGGCACGTTAACATTGAGCACCGTGCGCGGCGCCAGCACCAGGGATTCCAGCCGGCTCACCAGTTCTCGCACAATCTCCGCCGCCGTTTCGAAATGCTGGGGGTGGAAGCTGCACAGGGAAACGGCAATCGCCGGCAAACGGCAGTTGCGTCCCTCCATGGCGGCCGCAACGGTGCCGGAGTAGATCACGTCGTCGCCCAGGTTGGCGCCGGCATTGATACCGGAAACCACCAGATCGGGTTTACGCTCCGCACTGAACAGGCCGGATACGCCCAGGTGGACGCAGTCGGTCGGCGTGCCGTTGATGCCGATAAACCCGCTGTCGTGGGTATGCGCCTCCAGTGGCCGATCCAATGTCAGCGAGTTGCTTGCGCCGCTGCGATTGCGGTCCGGCGCAACCACACAGACCGAGGTTGCATCCTTATCCAAGGCTTTCGCCAGCGCTGCCAGACCCGGCGCGTACACGCCATCGTCGTTAGAAATCAAAATATGCATCGGGTGGGAAAACTCCGCCGGGCCTTCTCTGTGCCCTGTATCCAATCAAACTGCTATCAAAGATTAGTATTCAAAACCTACTGTGCGGCGCCACTCTGAGGTGTTTGCCAGTTGCACAATTCACGCAGCACGCTGGTTGCAAAGGAGCCAGCGGGCAGATCAAAACCCAGTCGCCATTGTCCGTCACTCTCGCGCTCTATCGCAAGCGACTCAGGTACCAGCCGCAGTGAGCGTCTTTCCTGTTTCAGTCCCAGCTGTTCCAGTTGTTCACAGACCGTCGACTCAACAGCGTAAACTTCCTGTTCGAACTCGCGGGCGGCAGCTTCGGTCATCAATTCGCCCCGTCCCCACATCGGCCCGGTCAGGTTGAGTTCACCCTTTGCCAGGCGCTCCGCAATGCTCGGGTCAGCGTTATCATAGCGGAAACAGCTCTGCGAACCATTGATCATCAGCACATCGCCTTCGAGCAGACTGTCCCAAAGGCCACGCCCTATGCGTTCGGATATCAGGCGATTGAACAGCCAGGAACGCACCGCCGAGATATACAGCCCCTTTTTATGACGCTGCCGCTCTTTCAGACGACCGGCGATCAGCGCCAGTCCTTTATCGATATTACCGAAATTATGCCCAAAGCGCTGTTCGCCAAAATAGTTGGGCACGCCCTGAGCCAACAGCGCGAAGCGACGCTCAAGCTCCGCACCATCAGAGACATCGCGCAGGCGCAGTTCGAAGCGATTGCCCTGCAGTGAACCGAGGCGCAGCTTGCGGCCATGTTTTTCCGCCCGCAGCACTTCGATGGTGTCACCACCAAACAGCTTCCAGTTCAGGCTGGCCCTGTGCCCTGGCAGATGTACGCAGAACCACTGTTCGGTGACAGCGTGGCGATCTTTCTTACCGGCGTAACTGACATCACGGGGGCTGACCTGACAGAAGTTCGCCAGCTGACGCGCCACCCAGTCAGTGTTCTCACCGCGTTTGCGGATATAGAGGAACTGATGCTCACCCTCGCCATCGGGCTCGAAACCCAGCTGTTCCACAACTTTAAAATCATCGGGCGTTGCCCGCAGTGTTGCACTGACACCCGGCTCGCCATGGAGCCAGCGCGGAGTTTCCTGCCAACGCGGTAGTTCCTGTGCCTCAGGGGTCGTTTGCCCCTCTGGGGGTGCTTGATGGTCGCTCAACGTTCGTTCTTCTCCTGTTCGGGCTCAACCAGCTGGAAGAAGGTTTCCCCCTCCCGGATCATACCCAGCTCACTGCGTGCCCGTTCTTCAAGCGCGGTCAGGCCTTTTTTCAGATCCTGCACTTCGGCTTCAAGCCGTTTGTTGCGCTCGACTAGACGCGCATTTTCAACCCGCTGCTGTTCTATCTGTTCCTCGAGCTGCCATACCTGGCGCAGGTTGGCCTCGCCGAACCAGAGCCGGTACTGTAAACCCGCGAACATCAGCAGCAAAATCAACAAAAGCCAGCGGTACACAAACGCCTCTCTACGTTTTCTCCTGCGAGCTGTCCGATGATGCACCGTCAGTCCCGCCCATTCCGCTCTCTATCCTAGCAGGGGAAGCAGTGAACAGATCCATATTAACTAGGGCTTACAGGCTATCAGGGCGGGCTTTTGCAGGCCCTGCCCTGTTACATCAAAGTGGTGCTACGTCAAAAAAGCCCAGCACAGAGAGCATGTCAGACCCTAAGCCCCGAAAGTGCAAAAAAAAGGGGCCTTTTCAGCCCCCTTTTTTCAAACCGGGCGATCAGCCCTGGCCTTTGATCTCTTTCAGACCGTTGTAAACCGCTTTCGCGCCCAGCTCTTCGGCGATGCGCAGCAGACGGTTGTACTTGGCAACACGGTCGGAGCGGCACAGGGAACCGGTCTTGATCTGGCCTGCAGCGGTACCCACGGCCAGGTCGGCAATGGTGGTATCTTCGGTTTCACCGGAACGGTGGGAGATCACCGCGGTGTAACCCGCATCCTTGGCCATCTTGATCGCGTCCAGGGTCTCGCTCAGGGAGCCGATCTGGTTGAACTTGATCAGGATGGAGTTGCCGATGCTCTTGTCGATACCTTCCTTCAGGATCTTGGTGTTGGTGACGAACAGGTCGTCGCCGACCAGTTGTACCTTGTCACCGATCTTCTGAGTCAGGTAGGCCCAGCCATTCCAGTCGGATTCGTCCAGACCGTCTTCGATCGATACGATCGGGTAGTTTTCGGTCAGCTGTGCCAGGAAGTCGCTGAAGCCCTCGGCATCAAACACCTTGCCTTCGCCAGACAGGTCGTACTTGCCGTCCTTATAGAACTCGGATGCCGCGCAGTCCAGCGCCAGGGTTACGTCCTTGCCGAGCGTGTAGCCGGCCGCAGAAACCGCTTCTTTGATAACCACCAGGGCTTCTTCGTTGGAACCCAGGTTGGGGGCGAAGCCACCTTCGTCACCGACAGCGGTGTTCAGGCCCTTGCTCTGCAGTACTTTCTTCAGTGCGTGGAAGATTTCGGCACCACAACGCAGAGCATCGGCGAAGTTGGTGAAGCCCACCGGCTGCACCATGAACTCCTGGATGTCGACGTTGTTGTCGGCGTGCTCACCACCGTTGAGGATGTTCATCATCGGTACCGGCATGGAGAACTGGCCGCTGGTGCCGTTCAGCTCGGCGATGTGCGCGTACAGCGGGATACCTTTCTCGGTAGCTGCCGCTTTGGCCGCTGCCAGGGAGACCGCCAGGATGGCGTTGGCGCCCAGGTTAGCCTTGTTGTCGGTACCGTCCAGTTCCAGCATCTTGTTGTCGAGGGCGCGCTGATCAGCCGCGTCCATACCGACCAGTGCGTCACGGATGGAGCCGTTGACTGCATTTACGGCTTTCTGAACGCCCTTGCCCAGGTAACGGGACTTGTCGCCGTCGCGCAGTTCCAGCGCCTCGCGGGAACCGGTGGAAGCACCCGAAGGAGCGCAGGCACTACCGACAACACCGGAAGCCAGGATTACGTCGGCTTCGACAGTGGGGTTACCGCGGGAATCGAGCACTTCGCGCGCTTTAATATCAGCGATCTGAGCCATTCTATTTTTCTCCGTTGTTTTAGCTTATTCAGTTTCAGCCTGCTGCGCCTGACGCTCAAGCGCTGCTTTAATGAAGCCGGTAAACAATCCATGACCGTCACGCGGTGTGGAGGTAAATTCCGGGTGGAACTGACAGGCTACGAACCAGGGATGATCGGGTACTTCGACCACTTCCACCAGCTCTCCATCCTCAGAACGACCGGAGATCAGCAGACCTGCCTCTTCCAGTTTCTGGGCATAGTTGTTGTTGAACTCGTAGCGGTGACGGTGGCGTTCCTTGATGTCGATACGGCCATAGGCTTCAGCCACCTTGGAACCCGGCTTGAGATGGCAGATCTGTGCGCCGAGACGCATAGTGCCACCCAGGTCGGATTCTTCGGTACGCTGCTCCACTTCGCCGCTGGCGTCGGTCCACTCGGTGATCAGACCGATGACCGGATGCTCGCTTTCGATATCGAACTCCGTGGAGTTGGCGTTGTTCAGCTGCGCCACGTGACGCGCGAACTCGATAACCGCCACCTGCATACCCAGGCAGATGCCGAGGTAAGGAATCTTGTTTTCACGGGCATAGCGCACGGCACTGATCTTGCCCTCGACACCACGCTCGCCGAAGCCGCCCGGTACCAGAATCGCGCTGACATCCTTTAGGATCTCGGCACCTTCACGCTCAACGCGCTCGGAGTCGATATATTCGATCCGCACCTTCTTGCGCAGGGTGATGCCGGCGTGGGTGATCGCTTCGATCAGCGACTTGTAGGCATCGAGCAGTTCCATGTACTTGCCGACCATGGCGATACGCACTTCACCTTCTGGGTTAAGGAAGGCATCGGCAACACGGTCCCACTCACGCAGGTCAGCCGCCGGGCAGCCAGCCAGACGGAAGCGGTCGATAACGATATCGTCCAGCCCCTGCTCGCTGAGCATACGCGGAATGTTGTAGATCGACTCGGCATCCGGCAGAGACACCACGGCACGCTCTTCCACGTTGGTGAACATGGACAGCTTGCGGCGGGAGGATTCCGGGATCGCCTGCTCGGAACGGCAGATCAGTATATCCGGCTGGATACCGATGGAGCGCAGCTCCTTGACCGAGTGCTGTGACGGCTTGGTCTTGGTTTCACCGGCGGTGGCGATGTAGGGCACCAGCGTCAGGTGCATGAACAGCGCGCGGTTGGAGCCCAGTTCCACTTTCAGCTGACGCACAGCTTCCAGGAACGGCAGGGATTCGATATCACCCACAGTACCGCCGATCTCAACCAGCGCCACGTCAGCATCACCCGCACCTTCGATCACGCGACGTTTGATCTCGTCGGTAATGTGCGGAATCACCTGTACGGTTCCGCCCAGGTAATCACCGCGGCGCTCCTTGCGCAGCACATGCTGGTAAACGCGGCCGGTGGTGAAGTTGTTGCGCTTGGTCATCGTGGTGCGGATGAAGCGCTCGTAGTGACCCAGATCCAGGTCGGTCTCGGCGCCGTCTTCGGTAACAAACACTTCACCGTGCTGGAAGGGGCTCATGGTGCCCGGGTCCACGTTGATATACGGGTCCAGCTTGAGCATTGTGACTTTGAGACCACGGGCCTCGAGAATAGCCGCCAGAGAAGCAGATGCGATGCCTTTGCCCAATGAGGACACAACACCGCCGGTGACGAAAATATAACGCGTCATGCGGAACCTGTCAGATCGAAAGTTAGGAGGGAAAACGTACTCAAGATGGGGTTACAGTCTACCAAAGCGGACCCCTTCAGACAAACCCGATGGGCGCCATGTTGGGATCAAACCGCCCTTTGTCACCGCCTCTTCACACAGACAGATGCCGGGCACGGCTACCAGCTGGTCGCCAGAGTAGAGAATTGGCCAGTCCGGCCTCAGCCAGGGCGGCACTCCCGCCTCCTGCAGGAGCTGTTTCAGGGTCACCGAACCACCTCTGCCAAACGGCCTGAGCCGCTCGCCGCCACGTCGGTAATCCAGTCGCAGCGTCTCGCCTTCAGCCAGCCCAACCCCATCAGTGGACTGAAACGCGAGTACGCCCTGATTCAACGTTTTGCTATCCGCCGTGCAGTCTAGCTCATGGGGCGCAGAGCGTGGCGGCAGCGGCGGGGTCAGAAACAGCAAACCGCGGTAGCGCCTGAGCTCAAAGCCACCCAGGTTAAGCAGCGGTGTACGATCTTCGCCGGCGGTAATCACCGACTGCTCGATCTCAAGCAACTCTTCCCGGGAAAGCCGGCTCCCCGTACACTGGAATACCCAGTGACGTATCAGATTACGCTGCCGTGGCAACGACAGCCGCTGCACCTGCGCCAACGGCAGACACTCAGGTACCGTCTGTAACCCGGCCAGATCACCGGCCGCCACTTCATCGAGCAACTGGTCGGTTTCGGCGAGCTGAGCCGTCGTGGCCATCAGCCGCTCGAGCACGGCGGATTTGCGCTGTTTCAACGGCGCCAGTATCCGATGGCGGATCCAGTTGCGGTCGTAACGCTCGCTGGCGTTACTGGGATCTTCCACCCACTCGATCCGTTGCTGCCGCGCCCAGGCTTCCAGTACCGCACGCGGTTGGTCCAGCAGCGGACGGTAGAGCATCCCCTGCCCCACCGGTCGCTGCCAGGGCATCCCGGACAGACCGCGAACGCCAGCACCGCGGAGTAGCCGCAGCAGAAAGGTTTCAGCCTGATCATCGGCGTGCTGCGCCAGCAGCAGCCAGTCTCCCGGTTGCAGCACTGCTTCGAATGCACGGTAGCGGGCATCACGCAGGTCCGCCTCGGAGCCACTGCCGGGGTCAACAGAGACGGAGGTAAATGGCACGCCCAGGCGCAGACACTGGTCAGCGCACCAGGTTTCCCAGGCCGCGGCGTCGGCCTGAAGTTGATGGTTGATATGCAGTGCCAGCAGTTTATCCCGCGGCTGGGTTCTGGCGCAGAGTTCCAGCAGTACCCTGGAATCAACACCGCCGCTGAGTGCGATCACCCAGCGGCGGCTGTCGTGCAGGCGCTCGAGGCGCCGTGTCAGGAGGGCTGACAGATCAGTCTGCAAAGCGCCCGTAATCCATCAGGCGGGCGTAACGACGCTCAAGCAGCTCGTCGATCGACATCCCCTGCAGGCGATCCAGGGTTTCAACCAGCACCTGCTGCAGGCTCGCAGCCATCAGTGCGGGATCGCGGTGAGCACCGCCGAGCGGTTCGGAGATCACGCGGTCAACCAGACCGAGTTCATGCAGACGCTCAGAGGTGATACCCATCGCCTTGGCAGCATCGGAAGCACGCTCGGCGCTTTTCCACAGGATGGATGCGCAACCTTCCGGAGAGATAACCGAGTAGGTGCTGTACTGCAGCATCAGCAGCTCATCGCAGACACCGATCGCCAGCGCACCGCCGGAACCGCCTTCACCGATAACGGTGGAGATCACCGGTGTACGCAGCTGGGACATTTTCGCCAGGTTATAGGCGATCGCCTCGGACTGGCCGCGCTCTTCTGCGTCGATGCCCGGGTAGGCCCCCGGTGTATCGATAAAGGTCAGCACCGGCAGCTTGAAACGCTCGGCCATCTCCATCAGGCGCAGTGCCTTACGATAACCTTCAGGGCGCGGCATACCGAAGTTGCGCTTGACCTTCTCTTTGACTTCACGGCCTTTCTGATGACCGATGATCATCACCGGCTTATCATCCATGCGCGCGATGCCGCCCACCAGCGCCTGGTCGTCAGCGAAATGACGGTCACCGTGGATCTCTTCGAACTCGTCGAAGGCGTGCTTGACGTAGTCAAAGGTGTAGGGACGCTTGGGGTGACGCGCCAGCTGGGAGATCTGCCAGGCCGAGAGGTTTGAAAAAATACTTTGAGTCAGGGTACGACTTTTTTCCTGCAGCCGGCCGATCTCTTCAGCGAGATTCAGGTCTTCGTTATCTTCGCCCACGAGACGAAGCTCGTTGATTTTTGCTTCCAACTCGGCGATCGGCTGTTCGAAATCCAGATAGTTAGGATTCATGCGCGTCTGCTTCTGCTCTTTTAAATGAGTTAAACGAAAGCCCGGCGGGCTCGTCAAAATAGGCTCAATTCTACCGGGTGAGGATCACAGACTCCACCCCACTCAGCGGAGTCAACGTTCGAAGCGAAGTTGGACCCGGTCATTGCCGAACTGTTCCTTCAGCGCGAGTATCAGATCGTCGCTGACGCGGACCCGCCAGTTGTCGCCAAACCGCAGCGGGCCTTCGGCATCCTCGCGTTGATAATGCAGCACCACAGGCAGGCCGCCCTGCGGGGTGCGCTCACGGCCAAGCGTCTCGGCGAGGCTCTTCAGTGTCTGGCGCTTGATCTGGTCATGGCGGCAACTGACTTCCACATGACTGGCGTACATCGAGCGCGCATCGGCCATGCCATAGACCTTGTTGCCGCGCACCTTGAGACCACCATTGTAGTCATCCTGAGCGACTTCGCCTTCGATAATAAGCACCGCATCCTTGGCGATCTGGTTCCGGGCTGCATCGTAGGCCTCGCCAAACAGAGTGACCTCCATGCGGGCACTGCGGTCGTCAAGGGTAACAAAGCAGAGCGTGGCACCCTTCTTGGTTTTCTTCATCCGCATATCGACCACCAGGCCGGCCATTTTCTGCGTCTGGCCGCGGGCCGGCTGCAGATCGACCAGCTTCTTGCGCACGAAATGCCTGAGCTCCGCCTCATATTCGTCGATCGGGTGCCCGGTGACGTAGAGCCCCAGGGTGTCTTTCTCGCCGGTGAGTCGCTCCTTGTCGCTCCATTCACGGGCGTTGCGAAAGCTCTCGTAAGGATCGCTCTCCTCTTGGGCTTCCATCTCGCCGAACAGATCGAACATGCCGGCATTCTGGTTCTGCTCCTCCTGGTCCGCCGACTTCAGTGCGGCGGGGATCGCCTGCCAGAGCACTGCGCGGGGCGCACCGAGACCATCCAGTGCACCGCAGCGTACCAGCGCTTCGAGCACACGCTTGTTCAGGCGTTTGCTGCCGACACGCTTGCAGAAGTCGAACAGGTCGGTAAACGGGCCACCCTCGGCACGGGCACGCACGATGGCATCCACCGGACCTTCACCCACGCCCTTGATGGCGCCGAGACCGTAGATGATCTCGTCCTTGTCATTGACGGCGAACTTGAACTCACCGTCATTCACGTCCGGCAAACGCACGGTGAGGCCGATCTGACGACACTCTTCGATGAAGATCACCACTTTCTCGGTGGTCTGCATATCGGAGGACATCACCGCTGCCATGAACGGCGCCGGGTAATGCTGCTTGAGCCAGGCGGTCTGGTACGAGACCAGCGCGTAGGCGGCGGAGTGCGACTTGTTGAAGCCGTAACCGGCGAATTTTTCCACCAGGTCGAAGATGTTGCCGGCCAGGTTTTTGTCTATGCCCTGGGTTTCGCAGCCATCCAAGAAGATGGCGCGCTGCTTGGCCATCTCCTCAGGCTTTTTCTTACCCATGGCTCGACGCAGCATATCCGCGCCGCCGAGGGTATAGCCCGCCATCACCTGGGCAATCTGCATTACCTGTTCCTGGTACAGGATGATGCCGTAAGTGGGCTCCAGTACCGGCTGCAGGGAATCGAGCTGGTAGTCCGGGTGCGGCCAGGCCAGCTCGGCGCGGCCATGCTTACGGTTGATAAAGTCATCCACCATGCCGGACTGCAGAGGCCCCGGACGGAACAGGGCCACCAGGGCGACGATATCCTCGAAGCGCGACGGCTGCAGGCGGCGGATCAGGTCCTTCATACCGCTGGATTCAAGCTGGAACACCGCGGTGGTCTGGGCGCTCTGCAACAGCTTGAAGGTCTCCGGATCTTCCAGATTGATCCCTTCGATCTCGAGATGATCTTCGCCGCGACGCTTGCGCTTGTCGTTGATGATCTCCAGCGCCCAGTCGATGATCGTCAGCGTACGCAGACCGAGGAAGTCGAACTTAACGAGACCCGCCTCCTCCACATCGTTCTTGTCGAACTGGGTAACGAGACCGTGCCCCTCTTCATCGCAATAGGTGGCGGCAAAGTCGGTCAGTTTGGTAGGCGCGATAACCACACCACCGGCGTGCTTGCCTACGTTACGGGTCACGCCTTCAAGCTTGTACGCCATCTCCATGATCTCCTGCGCTTCTTCGCTGGACTCAACGAATTCACGCAGCTGCTCTTCCTGCTCCCAGGCCTTGGAGAGGGTCATGCCCACCTCGAACGGGATCAGCTTGGAGAGGCGGTCGGCCAGGCCGAACGGCTTGCCCTGTACACGGGCCACGTCGCGCACCACCGCCTTGGCGGCCATGGTGCCGTAGGTGATGATCTGGGATACCGCATCGCGGCCGTATTTGCCGGCCACGTAATCGATCACCCGGTCACGGTTGTCCATGCAGAAGTCGATATCGAAGTCAGGCATGGAGACACGTTCCGGGTTAAGGAAACGTTCGAACAGCAGGTCGTATTCCAGCGGATCCAGGTCGGTGATCTTGAGCGCGTAGGCCACCAGGGAACCGGCACCTGAGCCTCGCCCAGGTCCCACGGGAATGCCGTTTTCCTTACCCCACTTGATGAAGTCCATCACGATAAGGAAGTAACCGGGAAAACCCATCTGGATGATGATATCGAGCTCGAACTTCAACCGCTCGTCGTAGGGCTTGCGGATCTCGGCAAACTCCGGCGAGCTGGTGTCATAGAGGAATTCGAGGCGCTCTTCCAGCCCCTGGCGCGAGACATAGCGAAAATAGTCATCCATCAGGATCCCTTCCGGGATCGGATAACGCGGCAGGTAGTAGGTGCCCAGCTCTATATCGATGTTGCAGCGTCGCGCGATTTCCACGCTGTTTGCCAGCGCACTGGGGATATCGGCGAACAGCTCCGTCATCTCTTCAGGGGTGCGGAAATACTGCTGATCGGAATAGTTACGCGGCCGGGTCGGATCTTCCAGGGTGCGGCTCATGTTGATACAGACGCGCGCTTCGTGAGCTTCGAAGTCCGCCGCGTTGATAAACATCACCTCGTTGGTGGCCACCAGCGGACAGCCGGTTCTGCGCGCCAGCTCGACACTGCCGTGCACCAGGGCCTCATCGCCGGGGCGCCCGGTACGCTGAATCTCCAGGTAGAAGCTGTCCGGGAAGACCTGCATCCACTGCTCGAGTATCGTCTGGGCCTCATCGCTCTCGGACAGAATCGCGCGTCCCACTTCACCCAGGCGAGCGCCCGACAGCGCAATCAGCCCGGCGGACTTTTCACGTACCCATTCGCGTTTTACCAGCGCCCGGTCCGCAACTATCCCCTGCCCTTTTTCATAGGCCAGGGAAACCAGCTCCATCAGGTTACGATAGCCTTCGCCGTTGCGCACCAGCAGGGTGATTCGATAGGGATCGCTCTCCGGTTCCTGCTCGTTTTCAACCCAGAGATCAACGCCGCAGACCGGCTTGATGCCGGCACCCAGGGCTGCCTTGTAGAACTTGACCAGGGCAAACATGTTGGTCTGGTCGGTCATGCCCACGGCGGGCATACCGCCTTCGGCGGCAGCTTTGACCAGTTCCTTGATACGGACGAGGCCGTCGAACAGGGAATATTCGGTGTGCACCCTCAGGTGGACATAATTGGCTGCAGACATCTCTACTCCTGGTTCAACAGGCGTTTTACCGGACCGAAACTACGACGGTATTCCGGCAGAACGCCGTGTGTGGCGAGCGCCTGTAAATGCGCTTTAGTCGGATAGCCCTTATGGCCGGCAAAACCATATTCCGGATAACGGGCGTGAAGCTCTTCCATCTGCCGGTCGCGGTATACCTTGGCGAGTATCGACGCGGCACTGATCTCGGCGATCAGCAGGTCACCCTTGACCACCGGCTCCGATGGGCAGGGCAGTTCCGGGCAGCGGTTGCCGTCGATCATGGCGTATTCCGGCTGCGGGTCCAGTGCCAGCACAGCTCGTCGCATCGCCAGCATGCTGGCGTGCAGTATGTTGATTTCATCGATCTCTGCGGGTGACGCACTGGCAATTGACCAGGCCAGCGCCCGCTCCTGAATCTCATCAAACAGGCGCTCGCGCTTCTTCGCACTGAGCTTTTTCGAGTCGGTCAGCCCCTCGATCGGCCGGGCCGGATCGAGAATGACCGCCGCGGCGACCACATCACCGATCAGCGGGCCACGCCCCACCTCGTCAACGCCAGCCACGAGGCCGGCAGGCCGAAAATCGAAGCCGGGATTATCCATGCGGCGTCTCCCCTCTTTGGGAATGCCGCTGCTGCAGCAGCTCAAGTACGGCATCGGCGGCCCGTTCACTGGCATTCTGGCGCAGTTGCTCGCCTATCTGACCGAACACCTGCTCGATGCGGCTGCGGTACTCGTTATCATCCAGCGCCCTGAGCACCAACGGCCCAAGCACGTCCGGGCTCACCCGGTCCTGCAATATTTCGGGCACCATCTCCTCGCCTGCCAGTACATTAGGCAGAGAGATCCAGCGGCTTTCGATCATCCGTGAATAGATTTTGTAGGTCAGCCCCGCCATGCGATACGCCACCACCATGGGCTTGCGCAGCAGGCAGGCTTCCAGCGTGGCGGTCCCGGACGCGATCAGAATCGCATCGGCGGCGGCCATCACTTCGCGTGAGTGACCACGCACCAGTTTAAGGTTCAGGTCGCCATATTCCGCAGCCACCATTGCGGCCAGCTGGTCGTAGCGACGCTGGTTGGCCGCCGGCATCACGAACACCAACCCGGGATCACGCGCCTGCAGCCAGCGCGCCGTCTCGAGAAACGGCTGCGCAAGGTATTTCAGCTCACTGCCGCGGCTTCCCGGCAGCAGCGCCACCATCTTCTGGTCTGCCTGGGCAGCATACTGCTCCCGGGCCTGCTCCATATCGATCTGCGCGGGGATAATCTCGGCCAGCGGATGCCCCACGAAGCGCAGGTTCTGCTGAGTCGGCTCATACACCTCGGCTTCGAACGGAAACAGCGTCAACAGCAGATCGACGCAGCGTTTGATCTTGAAGATCCGTTTGCGCTTCCAGGCCCAGACCGACGGGCTGACATAGTGAACAGTTGGAATACCGGCCTGCTTCAGCTGACGCTCCATACCCAGAGTGAAGTCCGGGGCGTCGATACCGATAAACAGGTCCGGCGGGTTGGCAATGAAGTGTCGCACCAGGCGGCGACGTTCCCGCAGCAGCTCCGGCACCCGGCCCAATACTTCGACCAGCCCCATCACCGACAGGCGCTCCATCGGATAAAGCGAGCGGCAGCCGGCGGCGAGCATCAGCTCACCGCCTATACCTTCAAACTGGATATCAGGGAAACGTTTTTGCAGGGCCTGCATCAGGCCAGCGCCCAGAATATCGCCGGACGCTTCACCTGCGACGATGCCGATTCTAAGAGATCGCATCGACAATCAGCGGATGATGCCGCGGGCCGACTCACTGAGCGAATCGATCAGCGGCTGCACCGCCGGTTCATCAGCAGCAAGCTGATGGAGTTGTTCCAGGGCTTCGGCAACCGTCAGGCCTTTGCGGTAAATCGTTTTGTACGCCTGGCGCAGCGCACGCAGAGACTCCGGTGAGAAGCCACGACGGCGCAGACCTTCGAGGTTGATGCCGTGAGGCTGGGCCGTATTACCGGTGGCCATCACGTAGGCGGGGATATCCTTCAGCACCACGGTACCGGCGCCACACATCACGTGGGGACCGATCTGACAAAACTGGTGCACGGCGGTAAAGCCACCCAGAATCGCGTAATCGCCCAGTTTCACGTGCCCCGCCAGCGCCGTGCTGTTGGCCAGGATACAGTGGCTGCCGACAACACAGTCATGGGCCACATGCACGTAGGCCATCAACAAGTTATCGCTGCCGATCCGGGTGATCCCCTCGTCCTGCACCGTGCCGCGATGGATGGTACAACCTTCACGAATCACGTTACGGTCGCCGATCACCAGCTCGGTGGGTTCGCCCTTGTACTTCTTGTCCTGACACTCTTCGCCGACACTGGCGAACTGGAAGATCCGGTTATCCTCACCGATAACGGTGGGGCCCTTGATCACCACGTGAGGACCTATACGTGTACCGGCACCGATTTCAACATCGGCGCCGATATAGCTCCACGGGCCTACTTCGACGTTGTCGGCCAGCTTTGCTCCGGGTTCAACGATAGCCTGTGGATGAATCACTCACACCTTCCTGTCTGCGCAGAGAATAGTAGCTGAACTGACGGTGTCGCCATCGACGCTGGCACGGACTTCAAACTTCCAGATGCCGCGACGTTCGGAAAGAACCTTGGCTTCCAGCTGCAGACGGTCTCCCGGCACAACCGGACGCTTGAATCTCAGGTTATCCGCTCCTACAAAATAGTAGATAGAACCATCCTGTGGAGTTTTATCCATGGTTTTAAAGCCAAGAATACCCGCGGCCTGAGCCATCGCCTCGACGATCAGTACGCCCGGCATGACTGGATGATCGGGGAAATGCCCGTTAAAGAAGGGCTCGTTCACCGTGACGTTCTTGTACGCCACGATTGATTCTCCGGGGACAAGTTCTACTACCCGGTCCACCAGCAGGAAGGGATAGCGGTGGGGCAGGTACTCCCGGATTTCCTTAACATCCATCATTTTTTTGACCTTCAGTAGAAATATGCTCGAGGCTGTTTTCGAGTTTGCGCACACGCCTGGCCAGCTCATCCAGCTGGCGGAAGCGCACCACGTTGCGCTTCCACTGCTGATGCGGCTCGATACCTGTTCCTGACGAATAGGCACCCGGCTGGGTAATCGAACGGCTCACCAGGGTCATTGCCGTCACATGGGTACCATCGGCAATATCGAGGTGTCCCGTGATGCCGCTCATGCCAGCTATGGTGCAGTGGCGGCCAATTCTAGTGCTTCCGGCAATGGCGGTACAGCCCGCAATGGCCGTATGCTCCCCAATACTCACGTTATGCGCCACCTGAACCTGGTTATCCAGCTTCACGCCTCGCTCTATGCGGGTATCGTCCAGCGCACCACGATCGACCGTAACACCGGCGCCGATCTCCACATCATCACCGATGCTGACACCGCCCAACTGGCAGATCTTCACCCAGCCTTGGTTTTTATCGGGGGCAAAGCCAAAGCCATCTGCGCCAATCACCGCGCTGCTGTGAATCAATACCCTGGCACCCAGGCGAACCCGCGGATACAGGGTTACGCCTGCCTCCAGCCGACTCTCTTCACCAATATAGCAGTCAGCTCCCACCACCGTGTTGGCACCAATCACTGCGCCTGCGGCTATTTCGCTGTTTGCGCCAACGACGACACCCGCGCAAATTTCGGCCTCGGGCGAGACGTTGGCAGAGGGATCGATAATAGCGCCGGGATGAATGCCCGGGTTGCAGGGGGTACGCCAATCAAACAGCTGGGTCAGGCGGGCAAACGCCAGGTAAGGGTTAACCACGACCAAGGCGCTGCCGGGTACATCATGCAGATGCTCTTCGCTCACCAGCACCGCTGCCGCAGCGGTCGACCGCAGCTGCTTGAGATATCGGCTGTTCGCAAAGAACGACAGCTGGCCTGGGCCAGCTGTCTGTAGAGTTGCCAGCGACTCGATTACGCACTGGCTGTCGCCCACCACCCGGGCTGAGCAGCGCTGCGCGAGCTCTTCGAGTGTAAAGCCTGACGATCCTTTCATGGATTACTGCTTGTTCAGGAGTTCAATCACTTTGGAGGTCATATCAAGACCCGGATCACTGAATACCGAGGCCTGCTTATTGATAATCAGGTCGATATCCTCCTGCTCGATCAGCTTGCGGATAACCTCGTCCAGCTTGGGCTTCATGTCGCTCATGAACTCCTGCTGACGCTGAGCCTGCTGCTGCTGAAGCTCCTGCCCCTTGCGCTGAAACGCGCCAAAAGCCTTCTGGAACTGCAGACGCAGCTGCTGCATCTCGTCTTCAGAACTGAGACCGGCATTTTTCTGAATCTTTTGCTGCAGGGACTTGGCCTGTTTTTCCAGGTCGACAAGTTCCTGCTGATCGGAAGAGAACTCCTGCTGCATCTGCTCACGGAAGTCACTGGCTGCATCGGAGGTCAGCAACGCTTCGCGCACGTCCAGCACCGCCAGCTTACCAGCCAATACCGGGGCACTCAGCGTCAGACAGGCAACCGCGAACAGCGTTTTGATAGATTTCATGCGTTCTCCTTAGAAGGTTTGGCCCAGAGCAAACTGGAAGGTTTCGGTGTCATCGTCGTCGCCGTCGTTCAGCGGCATCGCCAGTGCGATCGACAGAGGCCCAACCGGGGTCAGCCAGCTCAGACCCAGACCCGTTGAGTAGCGCAGCTCGCCCAGGTCGATATCGTTCGAGCAGTTGTTCTGGGTCTCCCGGCAGTCGGTGGAGTAAACGTTACCGGCATCGAAGAACAGCAGTGAACGCCAGGCACCTTTATCGCCAACAAACGGCATCGGGAAGATAAACTCGGCGCTACCGGTCAGGATCACGTTACCGCCGAAGGAGTCCTGATCTGTACAGTCCGTCACTCCGTTGATCGTGGTACAGCCTTCGGTTGGGCCCAGTGAGTTGTTCTGGTAACCGCGGACACTGCGCAGGCCGCCCGCATAGAAATTGCGGTAGAACGGGTAACTGGTATTCCCCCAGCTGTCGCCGTAGCCGATGCGTCCTTTCAGCGCACCCACCCAGACCTCATTGTCATCGATCGGCTGATACCAGCTGGTGTTGTAGTTGGCGCGGTAATAGGTCAGATCACTGCCCGGCAGGGCGATCTCGATGTTGGCACGATGAGAGTAACCAGCGGTCGGGAACAGGCCCTTGTTCAGATGGTTATTACTCCAGCCGAACGTCAGCTGATAGGAGAGGTAATCCTCGCCCTCTTCGTCGACGAACTCCTTGATGATGTCTGCAGTTTCGTCATAGGTATTGATTTCGGTCAGATCGATGCCCAGGCCGAAAGACAGGCGCTGATAGTCATTGATCGGATAGCCGAAGTTCACACCGCCACCGAACTCGTTGGTGGTGTAGGTACTGACATCGCTTGCGTCGTAGTCACGCTCACGGTAGTAGGCTTCAAAGCCGCGACTGACGCCGTTGATCGTGTAGTAAGGGTTGGTGTAGTTGAAGCTGTATTCGGTCAGCGTATCGCTATTGGACAGGTTGACGCCGAACTTGCGGCCGGTGCCAAGGAAGTTGTCCTGCTGCACACCGAGCTGGAAGATGATGCCATCGCTGTCGGAGAAGCCGACGGATGCGGTGAACTGGCCGGACTGCTGCTCTTCAACGCTGTATTCCAGATCGACCTGGTCATCGGTACCCGGCACCGGCGTGGTCTCGACGTTGACCGACTTGAAGTAACCGGTCCGCTCAAGCCGCTCTTTGGAGCGTTCGATCGCTTCAGTGGTGGCGATACCCGCCTCCATCTGTTCCATCTCCCGGCGCAGCACATCATCGGCCGTCAGGGTGTTGCCACGGATACTGATGCGGCGAACATAGGTTCTTTTGCCGGGCTCGACAAAGTAGCGCACCGACAGGGTGCCGTCTTCGTTCAGTTCAGGCACAGGGCTTACGTTGGCAAACATGAAGCCCTCGTCACCGAGACGACGCACCAGTTTTTCCTGGGTATCGGTCATCGCCTTGCGGGAGAAGGTATCACCCTCGTTCAGCAGGAACAGCGCCTCGAGTTCTTCCCGCGGCACCACCAGATCGCCGGCCACACTGACACCGCTGACCTTAAACTGCTGGCCCTCGTTGACATTGACGGTGATGTAGACGTTTTTCTTGTCCGGGGTTATCGATACCTGCGCGGATTCGATATTGAAATTGATGTAACCGCGGTCCATGTAGTACGAACGCAGGCGCTCAAGATCGCCGGACATCTTCTCGCGGGAGTAGCGGTCACTCTTGGTATAGAAGCTCCAGAAGTTCGGCAGCTTCAGCGAGAACATCTCTTTCAGTTCTTCATCGCTGAACACCGTATTACCGACGATATTGATATGCTGGATCGTCGCTTCGCGGCCTTCCGTGATATCGATATTCAGCGCGACACGGTTACCGGACAGGTTCTCGACCTCGGTCTGGATATCGGCACCGTAGCGTCCCTGACCGACGTATACCCGCAGCAGGTCGAGGCGGATCTGGTCAACCGCCGAGCGCCGGAACACATCCCCCTCTTTGACACCGGACTGCTCAAGGCCCTGGCGCAGATCCTCTTCCGCAATGAAGTCATTGCCGTCAATCCGGATCAGGGCAAGCGATGGGCGTTCATGCAGCTGCAGCACCAGGTCGTCACCGTCGCGCAGGATATCGACATCATCGAAATAGCCGGATGCAAACAGTTCGCGGGTTGATTCGGACAACTGGCGACGAGTGAGGTTGTCACCCACGTTGACCGGGAAATAGCGAAACACCAGACCAGGCTCGACGCGCTGCAGGCCCTCAAGGCGTATATCACTGACTGTAAACGGAAATTCAGCCGCACTTACCTGAAAAGTCCACAAAAACGATACGAGTAACAATCCCAGCTTACTTTTCATGCTGCAGGTCTTAATTTCCGTATAGTGAATTCTTTTTGAGACACGCGTCAGAGTCGGGCGATGTCATTCAGGATGGCAAGCGCCATCAGACTGAATAACATGGCCATCCCGATGCGCAGACCCATCATCTGAACTTTTTCGCTGACCGGACGCCCCCGCACCAGTTCTATAAACTGATACAGCAGGTGTCCCCCATCCAGCATCGGTATCGGCAAGAGGTTCAACACACCAAGACTGATGCTCAGATAGGCAAGGAAGCTGACAAAAGACTCGAGCCCCGAGGCCGCCGAAGCCCCCGCCACTTTAGCAATCGTTATCGGGCCACTCAAGTTTTTTACCGAGATGGCGCCGACGATCATTTTATGTATCGCATCCAGCGTGAGCCCTATCATCTGCCCGGTTTTCTGCAGCCCGATCCAGAGCGCTTCCACCGGTCCATGACTGACTTCACGCAGCATATTGTCCGGCCATTCGACGGCCTGAACGCCCGCGCCGATGTAACCGTAGCCGTTGCCAGCGTCATCGACCCGGCTGTCCGGCGTCAAACTGAGGGTTTCAGTGGCGCCGTCGCGCTGCACGGTAAAGGTCATCGACTCACCGGGGGCTGCACGCACCTTGCCGACCAGGTCGACCCAGTTAGCGACCGGCGAACCGTTGATCGCCACCACCTTGTCACCGACTTGCAAGCCGGCACTCTGGGCCACGCCGCCATCTGTCAGCACACCGATAACCGCAGGGATTTCCGGACGGTATGGCTGCAGCCCCAATGCGCTGATGGGAGACTCTTTCTCAAGGTTTACGTCCCAGTCCGACAGGCGCACCTGGTATTCCCGCGCCAGTCCGCGACCGGGTTCGCCGGCGCGCAGCGCAAGCTCGCCGCTCTCCCCGACCCGGGCTGCCAAACGGAGATTCACCTCATCCCAGGACTGGACCTGATGACCATCCACCGCCATCAACTCGACGCCGGCCGGAACCCCGGCCCGCTCGGCCAGTGAGCCGGGAGCCACACCACCAACCACGGGAACAACCACCGTACTGCCCCAGACAAACAGGAACCAGTACGCCAGCACGGCGAAAACCAGGTTAACCACGGGGCCTGCGGCGACAATCGCCATCCGCTGCAGCACCGGCTTGTTATTGAACGCCTGGGACTTCAGCGCATCGGGAACTTCCGCCTCGCGTTCATCGAGCATGCGCACGTAACCGCCCAGGGGAATCGTCGCCACTGCATACTCGGTACCGTCGCGCCCTTTACGCATCCACAGCGGCTTGCCGAAGCCAACCGAAAAACGCAGCACCTTGACCCCGCAGCGACGCGCTACAAAGAAGTGCCCCCATTCGTGAATGGTGACCAGCACGCCCAGAGTGACAAGGGTGGCGAGCAGCGTCTGCACTATACTCATGAACAACTCCGAGGACTCATGAACGACTCTGAGGATTTAAAACATCGGCGCCCAGTGGATACCCAGCATAAAGACCGGCGCCGCTGCTGTCAGGCTGTCTATCCTGTCCAGGATCCCGCCATGCCCGGGCAGAATGCGACCACTGTCTTTAATGCCACGCTCGCGCTTGAACAGGCTCTCAAAGAGATCGCCCAGCACCGAGGCAAGACCCGTGATCAATGAAAGCGCCACCAGATAGACCAGCGCAACAGGGGGAAGTTCGCGTGACAGACCGATAATCACGCCGATAAGAATGCAGGTTGCCAGTCCACCCAGCATCCCCTCCAGGGTTTTACCCGGACTGACATTGGGGATCAGTTTTCTGCGCCCCAACAGCTTGCCTGCACAGTAGGCACCGGTATCTGCGCCCCAGACCAGAAGCAGCAGCATCACCAGGGCCAACTCCCCCTCGGTCAAGGCTTTGAGGGAGGTAAGCGCCAGCCAGGTCGGCACAATGACCACAAGCCCCACCAGCAGTTTCAGCCAGCGGCACTCCAGTCTGATTGCGGGATAGCGGACGACGACGTAGCAGGCAACCAGCCAGAACAACCCGGCCAGGGTCAGAATAGCGGTATCCAGTAACGGGGTCACAACCTGCAGCAGAGCCACCAGCGCCAGACACAGCAGTGCATATCCCGAGCGCCCCAGCTGCCCAAGGGCGGCAAAATTGCCCCATTCATGCGCCGCCAGTGCGACGACAGCCGCCGCAAAGAAAGCAAACCATCCGGGTGAGAGCCAGAACACACCCAGCAGCACCAGAGCACCCAGAATCACTCCGGTGATCACCCGCTGTTTAATCATTTTTTTCGGCCTTTAACTGCTCGCTGGTTTTTCCAAAGCGCCGTTCCCGGGTACAGAAATCCAGGATCGCCTCGCGGATCTGCTCCTTGCCAAAGTCAGGCCAGTAAAGCGGAGAGAAATAAAATTCAGTGTAGGCAAACTGCCAGATCAGGAAGTTACTTACCCGCTGCTCCCCGCCGGTACGAATACACAGATCAGGTTTTGGCAGGTCCGAGAGGCAGACACGTTGATCAAGAAACTCAGCATCGATCTGTTCCGGCGTCAGCTCACCGCGCAGACAGGCCTCGGCAGCCTGCCTGGCAGCCTGGGCAATATCCCACTGACCACCGTAATTCGCCGCTACATTCAGCTGCAGCCCGGTACAGCCCCGGGTCTCCACTTCTGCCTCGGCAATCCGCTTCTGCAGATCACGACTGAAGCGGCTGCGATCGCCGATAATGCGCAGGCGAATATTGTTCTTCACCAGCTTCGGCACCTCGCGGTCCAGAGCGATACGGAACAACTCCATCAGGCCGCGCACTTCCAGCGCCGGTCTGCGCCAGTTTTCGCTACTGAAGGCAAACAGGGTCAGTGCCTCAACGCCGTTTTCGATACAGCCTTCGATAACCCGTCGCACGCTGTTCACACCCGCCTTATGACCAGCCAGCACACCCTTGCGGTGCAGCTTGGCCCAGCGGTTGTTGCCATCCATGATAATGGCGATATGGCGCGGGGGATTTTTCCCTTCAGGGAGGTCTATAGTTGTCGCTGCAGCCATGAACAGAACATTCTACAAACAAACGGGGCAGCCAAGCCGCCCCGTTTGATGTATCAGATTTCCATTAGATCGGTTTCTTTCTGCGCCAGCAGCGCATCGACTTCACCGACATACTTGTCGGTAATTTTCTGAATCTGATCTTCACCGCGACGGTTCTCATCTTCGGTGATCTCTTTTTCTTTCAGCAGATCCTTGAAGTCACCGTTGGCATCGCGACGAATATTACGGATCGCCACACGGGCATTTTCCGCCTCATGACGCGCCTGGCGAATATAGCCCTTACGGGTTTCTTCGGTCAGCGCAGGCATGGGAACTCGAATCACACCGCCATTGGTGGACGGGTTGAGGCCCAGGTCGGACTTCATGATCGCTTTTTCGATCTCCGGCACCATATTCTTTTCCCAGGGGGTGATCATCAGTGTGCGGGCATCCTCAACACTGACGTTGGCCACCTGCTGAATCGGCATCATGGAGCCATAGTAGGAAACCTGAACCGCGTCCAGGATCGCCGGAGTTGCACGTCCAGTGCGGATCTTTTTGAAGTGCTCGGTCAGAGACTCGATACTTTTCTTCATGCGCCCGTCGGCGTCTGACACTATCTCATTGATCATTTTATTCTCCAGCAGCACTACCGCAGTCAATCAAGGTACCCTCGTCACCACCCACGACAAGGTTAACGAGCGCACCGTGCTTATTCATATTGAACACGCGCACCGGCATATTATGGTCGCGCGTCAGACAGATGGCCGTCATATCCATAACGCCCAGCTGTTTTTCCAATACTTCGTCGAAGCTCAGACGTGTATAGCGCTCAGCCTTGGGATCCTTCATCGGATCGGCTGTAAACACGCCATCCACCTTGGTCGCCTTGAGCACAACGTCCGCTTCCACCTCTATGCCGCGCAGACAGGCAGCGGAATCGGTGGTAAAAAACGGGTTACCGGTACCGGCCGCAAAGATTACCACATCCCCCTGGTTCAGGTAGCGCATGGCGTTGCGGCGATCATAATGATCGACAACACCACTCATCGGAATTGCCGACATGACGCGGGTGGCGATATTACAGCGCTCAAGCACTTCACGCATCGCCAGGGCATTCATCACTGTCGCCAGCATTCCCATATGGTCGCCAGTCACCCGATCCATTCCAGCAGCATTCAGCGCTGCACCTCGGAACAGGTTGCCGCCACCAATAACCATCCCGACCTGCACACCAATCCCGACCAGCTGGCCGATCTCCAGCGCGACGCGATTGAGCACTTTCGGATCGATACCGAAGTTTTCATCGCCCATCAGCGCTTCGCCGCTAAGTTTCAGCAGGATTCGTTTATATTTTGCGTGCTTATCGGTAGGAGGCATGGCGGAATCTCCAAAGAGGGTGGGAACAGAGTGTAAAACAACGGTACGGACCAGGCGACGCCCGGCCCGTAATTTTGCCGAATTAGCCTTTCAGCTGTTCAGCAACCTCTGTAGCAAAGTCTTTCTGCTCGACTTCGATACCTTCGCCGACTTCGACACGTACGAAGGAAACCAGTTCAGCACCAGCCGCCTTGACCAGCTGACCAACGGTCTGATCCGGGTTCTTGACGAACGGCTGCTCAACCAGGCTGTTCTCGGACAGGAACTTCTTCAGACGGCCACCGGCCATCTTTTCCTTGATCTCTTCCGGCTTGCCTTCCATATCCGGCTGAGCCTTGATGATCTCTTTTTCGCGATCCAGCTCGTCCTGCGGCATATCTTCCGGCTTGGCAACACGCGGGTTAACAGCGGCAACGTGCATAGCCACGTCGCGTGCCAGTTCGCCTTCGCCACCGGTCAGAACGACTAGGGAAGCGATACGGTTGTTGCTGTGGACGTAACCGTCAACAACAGCACCTTCGACAACCATGATGCGGCGCACGCTGATGTTTTCGCCGATTTTCTGCACCAGAGCTTCACGAGCAGCTTCCAGATCGCCAGCCATCAGGGCAGCAACGTCTTCCTGCTTGTCAGCGAAAGCCTTGTCGACAACCTTGGCCACGAAGCCCAGGAAGTTGTCGTCACGGGCAACGAAGTCGGTTTCGGAGTTAACTTCAACCACGACAGCGTAGCTGTTGTCGTCTGCAACCTTGACAGATACAACACCATCAGCGGCTACACGGCTGGCCTTTTTGGCCGCCTTCATACCGGATGATTTACGCAGATCATCGATAGCCTTATCGATATCGCCACCAGCCTCGACCAGTGCTTTTTTGCACTCCATCATGCCCAGACCAGTACGTTCACGCAGATCTTTAACCATCGCTGCGGAGATGTTCGCCATGTCGGTTACCCCTTTAAAATATTCGCGTTATATCTGAATTCAAAAAAGGGGAGCCAGGCTCCCCTTAACGAATCGCTCAAGCTTAATAGCAGCCTTTGACAGCCCGATTACTCGGCTGCGTTCTGCTCTTCAACTTCAACGAATTCGCTCTTATCTCCAGCGTTTTCGCCAGCGCCTTCGACACAAGCATCGGCAACAGACTGCGCGTAGATCTGGATCGCACGCAGCGCGTCGTCGTTACCCGGGATAACGTGATCGATACCGTCCGGGTTGCTGTTGGTGTCGACGATACCAATAACCGGGATACCCAGTTTGTTGGCTTCGTTCACAGCGATACGCTCGTGATCAACGTCGATGACGAACAGCGCGTCAGGCAGACCGCCCATGTCCTTGATACCGCCGATAGACAGCTCCAGCTTTTCCATTTCGCGAGTACGCATCAGCGCCTCTTTCTTGGTCAGCTTCTCGAAGGTGCCATCCTGAGACTGAGCTTCGAGCTCACGCAGACGACGGATAGACTGGCGAATAGTCTTGTAGTTGGTCAGCATACCGCCGAGCCAGCGGTGGTTGACGTAAGGCATGCCAGCACGGCTTGCTTCTTCTTTCACTACCTTCGCAGCAGCGCGCTTGGTACCGACGAAGAGAACCTTGTTCTTGTTGGCAGCCATACCCTTGACCACGTCCAGCGCAGAGTTCAGCGCCGGCAGAGTGTGCTCAAGGTTGATGATATGGATTTTGTTGCGTGCGCCAAAGATGAACTGAGACATCTTCGGGTTCCAGTAACGGGTCTGGTGACCGAAATGAACGCCTGCCTTGAGCAGGTCACGCATGCTTACTTTAGCCATTCTGATTTTTCCTCTGAACGGGTTAAAACCTCCACATATCCCACCGTCCAACCGCGTTAGCAGCACCCAGGAGCGGCGTGTCGACATGTGTGTGTTTTGTTATGTGCCTGAGGCACGGAATTTTGGGAGCGCTTTTATACCACAAACCCCGATTGGTTTGAAGTCGCCTTTCTCTGTCAGGTCGTTTTTCGCTACAATTCCCCTTTTCCACCCTTAGCAATCAGCGATGCCCTGTCGGACATCCTGCCTAAGCAACCAGCGGAGCCTTATGAGCATCACTATCAAAACCCCGGAAGAGATCGAAAAAATGCGCGTCGCTGGCCGCCTGGCCGCCGAAGTCCTCGAGATGATCGAGCCGCATGTCGTTCCCGGCGTTACCACCGAGGAGCTGGACCGCATCTGCCACGATTACATCGTCAACGAGCAGAAAGCGATCCCGGCGCCCCTCAACTACCACGGCTTCCCGAAATCGATCTGTACCTCGGTAAACCAGGTTGTCTGCCACGGTATTCCCAACAACAAGAAGCTCAAGCAGGGCGACGTTCTTAATATAGACATCACGGTCATCAAGGATGGTTACCACGGCGATACCAGCAAGATGTTCTTCCTCGGCGACGTAGCGCCCCATGCCAAACGTCTGTGCCAGGTAACCCAGGAATGCATGAATATGGGTATCGAACTGGTCAAGCCGGGCGCACGCCTGGGCGATATCGGCGCTGTGATCCAGAAGCACGCGGAAAGCAACCACTACTCCGTCGTACGCGAGTACTGCGGTCACGGCATCGGCGCCGGTTTCCATGAAGACCCGCAGGTACTGCACTACGGCCGTGCCGGCACCGGTGAAGTGCTGGAAGAGGGAATGTGCTTCACCATCGAGCCGATGATCAATGCCGGCAAGCGCCAGGTTAAACTGAACAAGCGTGACGGCTGGACCGTAGAGACAGCAGACCGACGCCTGTCTGCTCAATACGAGCACACCATCCTGGTCACCGCCGATGGTCACGAGATCCTGACCCTGAGAGCGGAAGAGAAGCTCTGATCTGATCCGCCCGACCCGCTGCAAGGGAGCACCCCTGTCATGAAAACCCGTAACCAGGCTGCAGAGCAGTTTGCCCGCTATCTCGATATCGACGCGCTGCAACTTGAGCTCGAGGACAACCCGCCCTTCAAGGTACTGAAAAAGGCACTCAGCGAATCGCGTCAGACGATGGATGCAGCCTTTACCCAGGGCGAGGATATCCGTCACCTGATCTACGGCCGGGCCTGGGTACTGGACCAGATACTGACACTGGCCTGGAACCGCTTTGACTGGCCCGAAGGCGATAAAGTCGCACTGGTCGCGGTGGGCGGCTACGGCCGCGGTGAGCTGCATCCGTTTTCGGACGTGGATATCCTGATCCTTGCGGATGGCGTCAACGCGGAAAGTTTCGAGGGCAGTATCAGCGGTTTTCTGACACTGCTCTGGGATATCGGCCTGGAGATTGGTTCCAGCGTACGCACCATTGACGACTGCTACCAGGAAGCGATGAAGGACATCACCATCGCCACCAACCTGATCGAGTCGCGCACCCTGGTGGGTAACGAGCGCCTGCAGGAGGAGATGTACGAACGGGTCACCTCAGAAGGCGCCTGGACCGACAAGGAGTTCTTCCGTGCCAAGTACGCCGAGCAGGTCGAGCGCCACAAGAAGACCAACAACACCGAGTACAACCTGGAACCGAACCTGAAGAACTCGCCCGGAGGTCTGCGCGATCTGCAGACCATCGGCTGGGTCGCCAAGCGTCACTTCGGTGCCACCTATATCAGGGACCTGGTTGACCACGGCTTCCTCACCGAGTCGGAACTGGATGCCCTCAACAGCGGCGAGCTCTACCTCTGGACCGTGCGCTATGCGCTGCACATGATCAGCGGACGCCGCGAAGACCGGCTGCTGTTCGACCACCAGCGCGCCCTGGCGGAGTTCTTCAAATACAAGGACGACGAAGGCGCACTCGCGGTCGAGCAGTTCATGAGCAAGTATTACCGCGTCGCCAAGGCGATGTCGGAATTCAACGACATGCTGCTGCAGTACTTCGACGAGGTTATTCTGCGAGCAGACGAAGAGCAGCACATGCGCCCGCTCAACAACCGCTTCCAGGTGCACAACGACTACCTGGAGGTCACCTACGACAAGGTGTTTGAATACCACCCGTTCGCGCTGATGGAGCTGTTCGTCCTGATGGCCCACAATCCGGACATCAAGGGAGTACGCGCCTCCACCATCCGCCTGATCCGCAACCACCGTCACCTGGTTGACGATACCTTCCGTAATGATATCCGCAACACCTCCCTGTTCATGGAGCTGCTGCGTTCACCGGAAGGCGTCTCCACCGAGCTCAAGCGGATGAACCGCTACGGTATTCTCGGCCGCTACCTGCCGGAGTTCGGCCGTATCGTCGGCCAGATGCAGCACGACCTGTTTCACATCTACACCGTGGACGCCCACACGCTGAAAGTGATTCAGATGATGCGCCAGTTCCGCCACCGCGAGCATCGCGACACCCTGCCGGTCGCCTATCGCGTGGTGAACCACCTGCCAAAGATCGAGCTGCTGTATATCGCCGGCCTGTACCACGATATCGCCAAGGGGCGCGGTGGCGATCATTCCGAGCTGGGCGCGGATGACGTTATCGCCTTCTGCCGCCGCCACCATATCGCCCAGTGGGATACCCAGCTGGTGGCCTGGCTGGTGCGCAACCACCTGAAGATGTCGATGACCGCCCAGCGCCGCGACCTGTCGGATCCGCAGGTGATCCACACCTTCGCCGAGCAGGTCTGCGACAGCATCCACCTGGATTATCTCTACGTGCTCACCGTGGCCGACATCAACGCCACCAACCACACATTGTGGAACAGCTGGCGTGCCAGCCTGCTGCGCCAACTCTACATGGAGACCAAGCGCGCCCTGCGCCGCGGCCTGGAAAACCCGGTCAACAAGACCGAGCGCATCGCCCAGGTCCAGCACGAGGCACTGCTGGCGCTCTCCCGTATGGGGGTATCGGAACAGGCGGCCAAAACACTCTGGGAAAGCCTCGGCGACGAGTACTTCCTGCGCGAAGAGCCCAAGGCGATCGCACACCACACCCAGGCGATTCTTGAGCACCCCTCGCCGGAAATCCCTCTGGTTACCCTGGAGAAGACCTCCTACCGCAGTCACGAGGGTGCCACCGAGATTTTCATCTACACCAAGGATGTTCCCAACCTGTTTGCGGCCACGGTATCAACACTGGACCAGCTGCAGCTCAGCGTTCAGGACGCGCGCATTATCGTCAGTGACAACGGCTACGCGCTGAACAACTACACCGTGCTGACCGATGACGACCAGCCGCTTTCAGACAACCCGGACTACCTGAACAATATCCGTCAGCGACTGATCGAGGAGCTGGACGACCCGGACGACTACCCCGACATCGTGCAGCGCCGGGTGCCGCGACAGCTGAAGGCGTTTGCCACCAAGACCCGGGTGCTGATCAGCAACGACCCCAGCCTGCAGCAGACGGTACTGGAGGTGATCACCGCCGACCGTCCCGGACTGCTGGCACGTATCGGCCATATCTTCGTTGAGTTCGGCATCACCCTGCGCAAGGCGAAGATCGCCAACGTGGGCGAGCGCGTAGAGGACTTTTTCTTCATTACCGACCTCAACGACCAACCGATCAGCGACCCGCAGCTGTGCGAAACGCTGCAGAAGGCGATCTGCGAGCAGCTCGACGAGCACGTCCAGCACAGCCAGTAAACCGCCCTGTAAAGCGCCTGATAACGAGAGAACGACATGGATAAACAGACACAGACCGACATCGAAGCCGCCGTGTTCCGCCGCCTGCTGGAGCACCTGAATGAGCGCAAGGATGTGCAGAACATCGACCTGATGAACCTGGCAGGATTCTGCCGCAACTGCCTGTCGAAGTGGTATTCAGCCGCCGCACAGGAGCGCGGCGAGTCCGTGGATTACGAACAGGCCCGCGAGCTGGTTTACGGCGAACCGTACAGCGACTGGAAGAAGAAGTATCAGAAAGAGGCGAGCGCAGAGCAGCTGGCCGCCTTCGAGCAAAGCCAGCAGAAATAAACAGTCAGTCGGCGGCGCGTATCCAGGCGCGCTGCACCTGGCTCAGGTCCACCTCGAGCACCGTGGCGTAGGTATCGTCCTGTACCGGGTAACTCTTGACCACCCGGGCGCCACGCACGATGCCCGCCACGGCCGTTTTGAAGCGGTCGTTGCTGATCACCAGGTCATCCACCTGGGTGGTACCGTACAGGTACTGCCCGTGAATCACCCCTGCCAGCTCCTGGTAAGCACGCAGTTTGGACGCCCGCATCGCCATCAGAACTTTCTGCTGATGCGTCTCCCCCGGCTGCAGACTGATCGGCGCATAGCCGGTGGCACGGACCCAGTGCGGCTCGGCCGTCTGTTCGATACGCGGCGTGCTGTCCGCATCCGGCATCGCATCCACGGTATCGGAAAAGCCCCGGGCTAGCGTTTCACAGCCGGCCAGCATGACCAGAGCGGCCAGCGCCAATGCGCATTTGAGTTTATTCACAGCGTCCTTCCTGCTCGGCTCAGCGGTCTAAACCTGCCGGCCCCTGTCGATTTTCGATAATCATACCCGACTGCAACGCCTTGAGCGGATCATAGCCGGGCCACTGCCCCTCAAGACGAGAGGTGGGTATGTGGGTCTGTCCGGAGGCCAGCACCTGGCGCGTGGTGGTATCCAGCACCCGGGCGTTGATAACCAGACCGCCCGGCTGACGCGCATAGGTGCCGGTCAACACAAAATAGATCCGGTGGGTCCGGCGCAGCAGTGACAGCGACGAGGGATCAAGTACCGGCTTGGTGCTGGTGGTCAGGCTGACGGCGCGGTAATCCACCAGGTTGTAGCCCAGGTGTTCCAGCTGGAAGATAAAGCTGTCGCTGAGTCGCTCGCCCACCGGGCCGACCTGGTCTCGCTGCATCAGGTCATGAAACTTCAGTACCGCCATCGGCAGACGACGGATACGGTTTTCATCCAGTCCGTTTGCCAGCTGGCCGGCCAGTTGCTGCACCGCTTCACTGATCGGGTCGATACCCTCATTACTTTCATCCACACGCGTCAGGGCGGCCGTTCTGCCCTGGCGGCCGCTTTCGACACCCGGGTTCAGCAGGGAATCCACCTGGGACAGCGCCTCGGGCCCAAACCTTTCCACCTGAACAGGCTCCAGCTGTTCATGTCGGGCACAACCGGACAACAGCAAAAGCAGCGCTACGCCCAGTCCACCTGTCACCTTGATCATCGGCGCTTCATCCTCTGAGGTTTATAACCGGGTAGCGGCCCGGCGACATTACTATCCCAAACGGCTCTATGCTACATTCTCGCAAAGCCTGTCACTACTGTATCGGTCAGCCTCGGTCTATGTTGAGTACTCTTCGCCCTCTGCTTGCTGTTTTGACACTTCTGATTGCGCTGCCGGCCGAAGCGATCCAGGTGGAAGCCGAAGGCCGCGCACTGGTGATCAACGGCGATATCAGATCCGCCCGGGAGCAGGCGATCGCCGATGCCCGCCAGGCCGCCTCGCTGCAGGCGGCTGCCTACATCTCCACCACCCAGGAGATTCGTGATGGTGTGCTCGAGGTCGACGACATGAAGATCCAGACCTTCGGCAGCGTCAGCGAGGTGGAAGTCCTGGATGAGCGGATCGAAAACAAGATGCTGATCGTGCGCATCAACGCCGAGGTCACAGAAGACGCCTTCTGCCCCTCACCCAGGGCACTGAACTACCGCAAACGCGTGGCATTGACGCTGTTCCCGCTCAGCGACCCGGCCCAGGCCAGCAGCGGTACTCTGGGCGAGATCCAGTCGCGGTTACCCAGCCTGCTGGCGTCGCAACTGCAACAGAGCCGCGCGATTGAGCCACTGGATTTTTCCGGCAACAACCTGGTTCAGAATACAGCCACCGCACCAACCCACCAACTGCCGGAAGGCAGCCTGAGCAACGCCCTGAACGCCAGCGACCAGCTCAACGGTCAGTTTATCGTCAGTGGTGTCATCCGGGACATGTCGATGCGGATGCCGGCCGGTCCCGGCGAGCCCAACATCCTCAACCACTGGTACAACGAAGCGGACTACAAGAGCCAACGCCACCTGCGCAACCTGGCCGTTGAACTGTTTGTCTATGACGGCCTCAGCGGACAACTGCTGGAGCGTAAACTGTTTACAACCCGGGGGCGCTGGACACGCCCCACCGAGGAGCGCACCGGTTTTGGCAGCGCCCTGTTCTGGCAGCAGGACTACGGCAGGCAGGTGAAATCGTTGATCGAGAGCGCCGGCACCTGGCTGGATGAGCAGCTGCGCTGCGAGCCGCTGGCCACCCGTATCAGCCGCAGCAGCGGCGACCAGGTCTGGATAGAGGCGGGCAGCGCCCAGGGGCTGAAAACGGGCGATAACCTTTCTATTCTGCGCCGCATGACCTTTTACGATGACCAGATGCGCGCCTACTCGGAACTCAACGAAACCCGGATCAATCTCAAGCTCGAGCAGGTACAGCCAGGCTTTTCCCGCGGCCGTATTGTCGGCGACAGCCTCAGCCACAACATCCAGCGCGACGACATCGCCGTGCTGAGATGATTGACACTTCCCCTCCCCCCTCTTAGTCTGCGCGCGGACAAAAGCCGCGTGTAGAGATGGGAGTACATTGATGTCGAGCGAGATCTTTTCCGAACTGGAAAGCAAACTGGATTCACTGATTGAAGAGGTAGAGACCCTGCGTCTGGAGATCAGTGAACTGCGTGAAGTCCGTGACGGACTGAAAGCGGAGCAAAACGAGACCGAAGGGCGCCTGCAGCGTTTGCTTGGCAAGTTCGATCGACTGGAAGAAAGCGCCTCTCTCTGAGCGGGTGCGAGGGCGCGGTCGCTGGACCACGCCCCTCCTTTCACGCTACCCGATTAACGCCGGGTACCGCGAATCCTCACCTCAACACGACGGTTGATAGCACGCCCTGACGCACTGCTGTTATCCGCGATCGGGTTACGCTCACCGTAGCCGACTGCGTTAACACGCAGCCTGTCGACACCGATGGACATCAGGTACTGAGCCACCGACACGGCACGACGCTCGGACAGCTGCTGGTTGTACTCGGCGCTGCCGGTGGAGTCGGTATAGCCTTCCACAGCAACCTGGGTTTTCTCAAACTCCATCAGCACCTTGCCGACGGAATCAAGTACCGGGTAGAAACCGGCATCGACCCGCGAACTGTCAGTGGCAAAGGTGATATTGCCCGGCATGACCAGTCGAATATCATCACCGACCCGCTCTACGCGAACGCCGGTACCCTCAAGTTCCTGGCGCAGAATCATCTCCTGCTGATCCTGGTAGTAACCGATACCACCACCGATCGCGCTACCGAGCAGAGCCCCTGCCAGCGCGCCCTCACTGTCATCAGCGATAATCGCCCCCAGAGCGGCACCGCCGAGAGCACCGATGCCGGCCCCCTTGGTCGCCTGGGAGGTCTTCTGCTCCTGCGTATAGGGATCCAGAGTGGTACAGCCACCCAGCAACGCCAGAGACAGTGCCGAAGCGACGGCTAGTTTAACGTTCATTCTCTTGCTCCGTTTGTTCATTCCAGAAAACACCCTCTTGCTGACCGATGAAATGCCTACCGGTTCACTTACTTTTCTATTTAAACCAGCATAGCTTAACCGGGGATGAAAACGCCGTTTATTCCGCGCCTGCCGTGCCCTTGGGGTGACAGACCGCAAGGCCATGGCGTTGTTCACAGCTTCCCAGAAGGCCAGACTACCGATAAAATAACGGCAGCCGTTTTTTGCATTCTTCTTATCCGCGTTACCAGTCCAAGGAGTTCCCCTTGTCCTATCTTCCCGTCATTGTCGGTTTCGGTGGAATCAGCCCGGCCGGCCGAGCATCCTTTCATCATGGCTATCGCCGCCTGATCCTGGATAAGCTCGACACTGACAGTCGACAGGAGACCGTGATCGGCCTGGCTACGCTGATGGGGCTGGCCAGCTTTGAAGATGGCAGCTACCTCAACGACGCCGGCGAGCGCGTCAGCGAAGCGGAGCTTGCCGCTGCGGTAGAGAGTTCGGTTCTGGACAACACACTGGTCCGCCGCATCCACCCGGACTGGTTCGACGTACATGCACAGACCTTCAACCGCCCGGCGAACATCAAGGGCGACAACGACCTGCTCACCTTCCAGCTGCGCAAGCGTCAACTGCCCGCGCAGCTGCCGGAAAACTGGCAGGTAAAGGAGCTCGACGGCGGCCAGGTAGAGGTCAGCGTGCACGGACAGTGCAGCCTGATTTTCCCCGATACCCGCGAAGCCCAGGTGCAGAGCGCCGGCATGCTGCCCACGGGGTTCAAGCCCGGCACCCTCTATCAGTCGCGCAACCATCCGCGCGGCCTGCAGATGGCGGTATACGCGGCATCCGATGCACTCAGCTCCGTCGGCATCGATTACGCAGAGATCATGAGTCACCTGGCGCCGGATCAGATCGCGGTATTTGCCAGCAACTCGATCGGCCAGCTTGATGACCTCGGCTTTGGCGGTCTGACCAAATTCCCGGCCCTGGGCAAGCGCACCACCTCCAAGCAGATGCCGCTGGGTTACGCCCAGATGCCGGCCGACTTTATCAACGCCTACCTGCTCGGTAACGTCGGCACCACCGGCGGCGCCCTCGGTGCCTGCGCCACTTTCCTCTACAACCTCAAGAGCGGGGTCGATGCGATCCGCAGCGGCGCCTGCAAACTGGCGATGATCGGCGGCTCAGATGCACCGGTCACCCCGGAAATCATCGAAGGCTTCCGCGCCATGGGCGCCCTGGCTGAAGACCGCCAGCTGGCTGCCCTGGATGGCCTCGATCAACTGAGCGAAGAGCACTACCGTCTGGCCTGCCGCCCGTTCGGTGACAACTGTGGCTTCACCATCGGCGAGTCCAGCCAGTTCCTGGTACTGATGAGCGATGACCTGGCACTGGATATTGGCGCCGATATTCACGGCTGCGTGCCGGATGTTTACGTCCATGCCGACGGCCACAAGAAATCGATCTCGGCCCCCGGCGTGGGTAACTACATGACGCTGGGCAAATCGGCTTCGCTGATTCGCAGCATGCTCGGCGACGACTCACTGCGCCAGCGCAGCTATGTGCACGCCCACGGCACCAGCACGCCGCAGAACCGGGTCACCGAGTCCCACGTGATCAACGAAATCGCCCGCGCCTTCGATATCCAGGACTGGACCGTCTCTGCGGTGAAAGCGTTTATCGGTCACTCCCAGGGCACCGCCGGTGGCGACCAGATCATGGCGGCGCTGGGGCAGTGGCGCTACGGTATCGTTCCGGGCCTGACCACCACCTCGGCCATCGCCGATGATGTTCACCAGAGCCACCTGAACCTGCCGTTGCAGCATCTGGATCTCGGCACTGCCGCAATGGATTCTGTGCTGGTCAACGCCAAGGGCTTCGGTGGCAACAACGCCACCGCCTGTATTCTGTCGCCCCAGGTCACCGAAAGCCTGCTGGCGAAACGCCATGGCGACAAGGCTCTGACCGGCTGGCAGCAGCGCCGGGAAAGCACCCGGGCAAAAGCCGCCGAATACGACCAGCTGGCCACGCGCGGCCTGGCACGACCGGTCTACCTGTACGACCACCAGGTACTGACCGGCGAAGATTTGACGATCAGCGACCACCAGATCAAGCTGCCGGGTTACAGCAACCCGATCAGCCTGGACCTGGAAAACCCTTACAAGGACATGTGTTGATATGCGCACTGGAGGCAAGATGAGAACCGCACTGACGGCCGGCCTGATAGCTCTCTCGCTGACCGGCTGTGGCGGCGATTTTCTGAAGCAGGACCCGACCGTAAGCCAGTTCTACACCCTGGATACCGACAAGCTGCTGCTCTGCCAGGGATTGAGCAAAAGCTGCCGCGACCTGATTCCGATCGCCTCAGCCCAGCACCTGGTGCCGAAAATCGAGCAGGCCTACGATGGTGAACTGACCGGCCCCAACTACCCGATCAACCTGGCACGCATGCTCATCGACCCACCCAACGGCGGCTACAAGGCCTCACCGGTAGATGAGAACGGCCGCTACGTGCAACTGCCGATCAACGCGCAGACCGATACGGTCTGGGATGTGCTGAAGCAGGCCCACGATTCCATCTACAACAACTGATCCAGGCGCCAGCTGCTCGCACTACGCCAGCAGCTGAAGCCAACAACTAAAGCCTCAGCAGGTCGGTCACCGTGCGACTGGTGGTTTCGGCCACCTCGGCGACCGGTATGCCACGCAATTCAGCGATGATTCGCGCCACATCCGCCACGCGCATCGGCTCATTGGGCTGGTCGCGCCAGTCGCTCAGCGCCATATCCGGTGCATCGGTTTCCAGCACTATCGCCTGCAGCGGCAGCTCAGCTGCCAGGCTGCGCAGTTTGGTCGCGCGGGTATAGCTTATCGCCCCACCGAAGCCCAGTTTGAACCCCAGCTTGAGATACTCCTCGGCCTGCTGCCGGCTGCCGGAAAAGGCATGTACGATCCCCGCCCGCGGCAGTTTAAACCGCCTGAGCTGCTTCAGCATCTGGTCATGGGCCTTGCGCACATGCAGCAGCACCGGCAGATCAGTAGCCCGGGCTATCTTCAGCTGCCCGACCAGCAGCTCCGTTTGCACCACCTCATCGAAGCCGTCGATCTGAAAATCCAGTCCTATCTCGCCAATCGCCACCAGCGCTGCACGCTGACGTTCAACCTCCTCCGCCAGACGATCCAGATCAGCGCGACGATGCTGCGCCATAAAGTACGGGTGTAGGCCCAGTGCCGGGTACAGCGCTACCCCATGGGGCGCGGAGCGGCACAAAGACAGGCAGCGCGACCAGTGCTCAGCGGTTATACCCGGCACCACAATGGCCCCCAACCCCGCCGCGCGGGCACGGGCAATGACCTGATCACGACAGGTGTCGAAAACGGGAAAATCCAGGTGGCAGTGGGAGTCGATCAACATGTGCCGCAGTATGGCACAGTTAACGCCTGCGAAAGATGAGAAGGAAGGTAAAGAGAAAGAAGAGGCCGCCTGGAAACGGCGGCCTCGGCAGCGATCAGTGCTCGCGCGTCGAACGGAACGCGATATCGGGCCAACGCTCTTCGGTCAGGGACAGGTTGACGCGGGTCGGCGCCAGGTAGGTGAGCAGGCCTGAGCCATCGTAAGCCAGGTTCTCGTAGGCCTTGCGCTCAAACTCATCCAGCATCTTGTTGTCCGTGCACTCGACCCAGCGTGCGGTCGCCACGCTGATCCCCTCGTAAACACACTCCACCTTGTACTCATCCTTCAGGCGGAACATGACCACGTCAAACTGCAGCTGACCGACAGCCCCGAGCACCAGGTCGTTGTTCTTCATCGGCTGGAACAGCTGTACCGCGCCCTCTTCCGACAGCTGCTGCAGACCTTTCTGCAACTGTTTCATCTTCAGCGGGTCGGTGGGACGTACACGACGGAAGATCTCCGGCGCAAAGTGCGGAATGCCGGTGAACTTCAGCAGCTCACCCTCGGTGAAGGTGTCGCCGATCTGGATGGTACCGTGGTTATGCAGACCGATAATATCGCCGGACCAGGCGGTATCCACGTTTTCACGATCACCTGCCAGGAAGGTCACCGCATCGGCGATCTTCACATCCTTGCCGATACGCACATGCTTCATCTTCATACCGCGGCTGTAGGCCCCGGAGCAGATACGCATAAACGCAATGCGGTCACGATGCTTGGGATCCATGTTCGCCTGGATCTTGAACACGAAACCGGAGAACTTCTCTTCGGTAGACGCCACATCGCGGGTTTCAGTGCCACGGGCAGGCGGTGCCGGTGCCCAGTCGACGAAGTCGTCCAGCATCTCGCGTACACCGAAGTTACCCAGTGCGGTACCGAAGTAGACAGGGGTCAGCTTGCCGGTCAGGTAGGCCTCCTGATCCCATTCATGGGTCGCGCCACGTACCAGTTCGATCTCATCGACAAACTCTTCATAGTCGTCGTCCAGCAGCGCCTTAGCCTCGTCAGACTCCAGCCCCTGAATCAGCTTCTCCTCGGCCAGGGTATGACCCATGCCCGGGGTGAACAGGTGCAGGGTATCGGTATAGAGGTTGTAGACGCCCTTGAAGCGCTTGCCGGAAGCGATCGGCCAGTTGATCGGCGCCGCCTGGATCTTGAGCACCTCCTCGATCTCATCAAGCAGCTCGATGGGGTCGCGGATATCGCGGTCGAGTTTGTTGACGAAGGAGAAGATCGGCGTGTCACGCAGGCGACAGACATCCATCAGCTTGATGGTGCGTTCCTCGACACCCTTGGCGCCGTCCACCACCATCAACGCCGAGTCCACGGCGGTCAGGGTGCGGTAGGTATCTTCAGAGAAGTCCTCGTGCCCCGGGGTGTCGAGCAGGTTGACGATCCGCTCCTTGTACGGGAACTGCATCACCGACGAGGTGATGGAGATACCACGTTCCTGCTCCATGCTCATCCAGTCGGACGTGGCATGCCGGTCACTGCCGCGGCCCTTGACGGTACCGGCCACCTGGATCAACTGACCGATCAGCAGCAGCTTTTCGGTGATCGTAGTCTTACCGGCGTCGGGGTGGGAGATGATGGCAAAGGTACGTCGCTTGGCGACTTCTTGCGGGACAGGATTGGACATCGCTTTGGGTCTTCCAGAATTGCATAGCTGATCGATCGGCCCACAGGCCGTCGACAGGTGATCGGTTAGAAAGTGCGCTATTCTCGCTGATCAGAGGCCGATGAACAATCGATCAGAGCTTAAATCGGCCCGCTTACCCGCTAATCCGAGGCAAAAGGCAACAAATACCGGCCAGATTTCCGGCGCGGTGAGCTGTTGGCGGACGATACCGAAAGGCGCTTCAGGTCTGCGACATTCTGCCCCATGAGCGAATGTAAACGACAGAGTACAATACGGCAGTTACCGCCACTGAGTTGACGCAACATGCCCGGTTATCACGAGACCCTTTTACAGCTGACCTACACCCGCGTCCTGATTCTGTTCGGTCTCGGTATTCTGATACTCGCCGCCGTCTACTTTGTCGGCGCCGGCGTCAATGTCTGGCTGATCAGTGCCACCCTGGGGATGATGGCACTGATCAACCTGTTCACCTATGCGCGTCTGCATTCGCAATGGCCGGTCACCGAGACCGAACTGTTCTCCCAGCTCTGTGCCGATGCCATTCTCTACGGCGCGCTGATCTACCAGACCGGCGGTGCCACCAACCCGTTTATCTTCCTGCTGCTGATCCCCCTGCTGATATCGGCGGCCACACTCTCCTGGCGTTTCACCTGGCTGATGGCGGTCATTGTGGTGCTGTTCTACAGCTCTCTGCTGCGCTACTACCTGCCGGTACTGCCGCCAAAAACCGAGCACCACTTCAGCCTGGCCGCCCTGTTTGACCTGCATATCATCGGTATGTGGCTGAATTTCCTGCTGACAGTGCTGCTGATCACCTGGTTTCTGGTGCGTATGCAACACGCCATGCGGCAACAGGAGCGGCGCCTTAATCGCGAGCGGGAACGTCGCCTGCGCGATCAGCAGATGATCTCTCTGGCTACCTTCGCGGCCGGCACCGCCCATGAACTGGGCACGCCGCTGTCGACCATGAGCGTCATCCTGAAAGATATGGCACTGACCCATAAAGACCCGGAAACCGCCGAGGATATCGCCCTGCTGCAACAGCAGGTCGGCGCCTGCTCCGAGCGGCTGCAGGCGATGGCTCGCAGCGCACGCGATGCGGATGCCAGTCAGCCGAAGCCAGTAGACCGGCTGCTGGACGAACTGCTCGATGAGTGGCAGATAATCCGCCCCCAGGCGCAGTACCGGCAGCCGATCATAAAACAGGGGGACGCCCCCGAGGTTGCCACCAGCCCGCAGTTGAAACAGGCGCTGACCAACCTGTTCAACAACGCCGCCGATGCCTCGGACGAACCACTGGAGATCGAACTGGACTGGGATAAAAACGATATCTGGCTGCGCATTCATGACCAGGGACCCGGCCTGCCGCTTAGCAGCTCGGCCAACCTGGGACGGCCGTTCGTGACCACCAAGGGCAAAGGACTGGGCATTGGCCTGTTTTTGACCGCCACAACGCTGTCCCAGCACGAGGGCGAGGTGCGCCTGTACGACCACCCGAAAGGCGGTACACTGACGGAAGTCCGGCTACCCGTCGTGCCACAGCACACCCAGGAGGCAGAGTGAGCGAGAAGTTTCTCGTGGTCGATGACGACCCTACCTTTACCCGCGTACTGGCACGCTCGCTGACCCGGCGGGGCTTCAGTGTCAGCGTCGCGCGCAATGTTGAAGATGCGCTAAGCCAGGCCCGGCAGGAGACCCCTGCACTGGCCAGCGTTGACCTGAAGATGGAAGGTCCTTCCGGGCTCGAGCTGATCGAGGGGCTGAAAGCGCTGAACCCACAGATGAGAATCCTGATCCTGACCGGCTACGCCAGCATTGCCACCGCCGTCGATGCGATCAAGCTTGGCGCCAGCAACTACCTGCCCAAGCCCGCCGATGCGGACCAGATACTCGCCGCCCTGAACCATGAACAGGTGGACGTCGCGCAGGAGATCAGCGCCGACCCCATGTCGGTGAACCGGCTGGAGTGGGAGCACATTCAGAAGGTACTGGCGGAACACGACGGCAACATCTCCGCCACCGCACGCGCGCTGGGAATGCACCGGCGCACCCTGCAGCGCAAACTGCAGAAACGCCCGGTCAGGCGCTGATTCCCGCCGCTAACGGAAAGAAAAATCCTTACTGCTCATCGATATAGCGGCGCGCATCGAAGGTGCGGATCCAGTCCGGGTGAAACACCATCATGCCGGTCATGATGATGCCGTTGAGCAGGCCTTCCGGGAACATAATCAGCGGCAGGTAGCGCACGTATTCGTGGTAGATCTTGCTCCAGGGATAGACGTCTGCCAACCAGAGCAGCGACCCCATCGACAATCCCCCCGCCGCTGCGGCCACTCCGCCTCCCAGAAAAGCGCAGAGGAAGAGATAAACAAAGAAATTACGCGGCAGCCAGGCCTCGACTGTTCTCAGCACGCCCAGGCTGACCAGCGCCGGAATCACCACAAAACAGAGTGCATTCAACGGTAACGCCTGCCAGCTCTCACGTCCGATCAGCGCCAGCCCGATCAGCGCCGCACTGCCGGCGCAGAGCGCCAGATCCCAGCCAAACATCAGGGTCAGGGTGGTCATACCAACAAAATGGATCGACAGACCGGGGGAGATACCGGCACGCATGGTCCACATCAGCATCAGCACAACCGCTGCACCGAACAGCAGATGCTGAATACCGCGCTCACGCTTCAATACACCCCAGGGAAGCCGCCAGAGTGCGAACGCCATAATACCGAGATAAAGCAGTGCCGAGATGCCCAGCCAGAGCCCGGACACCAGTCCGTCATTTGGAGTCATTGGCTAAATTCCACTGCGCCAGTGAGGAAGTTACGTCCAGTGTAAAACATTGGATCGGCCTGCCGCAGCGGCGGCAACTGACACAGATCAATCCAGCCCAAGGGTAAAGAGCAGTGCATCCTCGCTGCCATCCTCGGCGGCGTAATAGTTGCGTCGGCGCCCGCTGGGCGTCCAGCCGCAATGCTGATAAAGCCGCTGGGCGGCATAGTTGGACTCGCGGACCTCGAGGTGACAGCTGGCAACACCTTGCGCAGCCAGCCCTGACTGCACGGTCCTGAGCATAGCGGCAGCCAGCCCCTCGCCCTGACGCGCAGGGTCCACACCGATACGCAGCAGCTCCGCTTCATCCAGCACCACGCCGAACAGTAGAAAGCCGAGCGCGACGTCGGCTTCCATCAATAACCAGCAACGGTAGCGTTTGGGATTCGAGAGCCAGCCGAGCCAGATTTTTTCCGACCAGGCCTCATCGAAACAGCGATCGTCGAGTCTGCGCAAAATCGCCAGATCGTTTTTATTCGCCGGGCGCAGGTCAGCCATTGCCAGTCCGCGCTCGCAGCGGCTGGATATCCCGCCAGATGCCGGCTTTCATCTCGGGAAGTTGCAGCGCCTCACTGAGACTGTGACTGGCGACACAGGCGATACCGCCCTGCAGCGTGAAGCGGATGCCGCGCAGCACATCCAGCCCCTCTTCCCGGCCCAGCAGCCATTGCGCAGCACTCTCGCCAAGCAGCAAGGCGCCACGTACCGGTTTCAGCGCCAGCGTCAGTTCCAGCTTGCGGGCGACCGCTTTCGCCAGCTCATCCGGCCCCTGATTCAGCGACGCGCCTGCTAACACAGGCCAGGAGAGCAGCGAGGCATCGCTCGGCGCTTCGCTCTGCCCCAGTGCCGTCAGTATGCCCCGCAACAGGCGCTGATGCTGTTGCCCAAAACCCTGACGGCCCGCCGGTGGCAGACTGTCTACCACCAGCAGATCGCCCGCCAACACAAACGCCAGCTTGACTCTCGGCGCTTCGACACGCGGGCCCGGACGCGCGGAAACCCTGGGTGCTTCCATCTCGTCTTTGCTGACGGCTTGCTGAGCTGCCGGCTTGGGCTTGGACTTAGTCTCAGCAGCCATCTCCAGGTCCAGCGATGCACGTGCTGCCGCTCGCGCCTCCTGTCCAGCGGCACTGGGCATTAGCGGCGCTGTCTCCGGGGCAGCAGTCGCCACCGCCTCGCGGGCGGCCTGGGCAGGCTCAACCGAATCAGGTTCTTCCGAGTCCCAGACATCTTCCTGGCCATGGACAAAACCGGATACCCAATCCGCCGAAGGCGCCGCGCCGGGCAGCGCGGTGCGCGGCAGCCAACTGGTAATGCCGATGGCACTCAGGTAGTCGTGTCTGTGCTGTTCCCGGGTAACGCTCACGCGGCTTTGTCCTTCACAACGGCGTCCTTCACACCTGAGGGTGCGCTTTCTGAATATTGGCGTCGAGCATGTTCAGGGCATGCAGATACGCCTTGCCCGAGGCAATAATGATATCGGTATCCGCACCCAGGCCGTTGACGATCCGCCCGCCTTTCTCCAGGCGCACAGTTACCTCACCCTGGGAATCGGTACCCTCGGTCACCGCATTGACCGAATAAATCAGCAGACTGGCACCTGAGTTGGCGACCTGCTCGATCGCCTTGAAGGTGGCATCCACCGGACCGCTACCCTGGGATTCAGCGGCATACTCTTCGCCACCGATCATCAGCTTCACGCTGGCTACCGGTATTTCACCGGTCTGGGAGGTGACGCTGAGGCTACTGAGGCGGTATTTTTCGCTGGCCGCTTCGGCGCGGGCATCACTGACCAGCGCCATCAGGTCTTCATCGAAGATCTCGTGTTTCTTGTCCGCCAGTTCCTTGAAACGGGTAAAGGCGGTATTCAATTCGGCATCGGTCGCAAAGCTGGTACCCAGCTCTTCCAAGCGTGCGCGGAAGGCGGCACGGCCTGAGTGCTTGCCCAGCACCATGCGGTTGGTGTTCCAGCCCACATCCTGGGCGGTCATGATCTCGTAGGTTTCGCGATGCTTGAGCACGCCATCCTGATGGATGCCGGATTCATGCGCAAAGGCGTTGGCACCGACGATCGCCTTGTTGGGCTGCACTGGGAAGCCCGTGACGCTGGAGACCAGGCGCGAGGCGGGTACGATCTGGGTCGTATCGATAGCCGTTTCCAGACCGAGCATATCCTTGCGGGTGCGCAGCGCCATAACGATCTCTTCCAGCGCGGCGTTACCGGCACGTTCACCGAGACCGTTGATGGTGCATTCCACCTGGCGGGCACCGGCACTGACTGCGGCCAGGGAGTTAGCCACCGCCAGTCCCAGGTCGTTGTGGCAGTGCACGGAGAAGATCGCCTTGTCGGCATTGGGAATGCGCCGCAGCAGTTCGGCGATGCGGTTACCGAACTCTTCCGGCACGGCGTAACCAACCGTATCGGGAATGTTGATGGTGCGTGCGCCAGCATCGATCACGCGCTCGATGATACGGCACATGAAATCCATCTCGGAGCGGCTGGCGTCTTCCAGTGAAAACTCCACATCGTCGATCAGGCCACGGGCACGGGTAACGGCGCGCACGGCGCTTTCGACCACCTGATCCGGATCCATCTGCAGCTTGTACTTCATGTGGATCGGCGAGGTGGCGATAAAGGTGTGGATACGACCGGAGTTCGCCTCGCGCAGCGCCTCACCTGCGCGGTCGATATCCGCATCCAGCGCCCGGGACAGGGAACAGACGGTGCTGTCCTTGATCGTGCGCGCGATCGCCTGCACCGACTCGAAGTCACCAACGCTGGCGATGGCGAAGCCCGCCTCGATCACATCCACCCGCATCCGTTCCAGCTGTCGCGCAATGCGTAGCTTTTCGTCTCGCGTCATCGATGCGCCCGGGCTCTGTTCGCCGTCACGCAGGGTGGTATCAAAAACTATGACTCGATCCTGGCTACTCATGGTGTTCTCCGAATTCTTTGGCTCGCACAGCCTGTAACGATATGGGCTACAGTATACAGCCCATGGAGGGTGGATGCGGCGCTAATATAGCGCCTGAACACCTGCTTTAAAACAGGGTGCTGCGACCGGCATTCACTATGGGTTAACCTAACCTCACCGACAACAGCCAGATCGAAGGGTAAGCATGTCTCCGACCGATTTCGACCGACTGATCGACCGCCGCGACACCGCCAGCCAGAAATGGGAAAAGTATCGCGACCAGGAAATCCTGCCGATGTGGGTAGCCGACACCGATTTCATGGCGCCCCCCTCGGTACTTGCAGCCCTGCACGAACGTGTCGATCACGGTGTGTTCGGCTATACCAATACGCCTGCAACACTGAACGAGCGGGTCTGCGAAAGACTGCAGCGACGCTATGACTGGACCGTCAGCAGCGATCAACTGGTCTGGCTGCCGGGGCTGGTCTGCGGCCTGCACCTGGCCTGCCGCGCCGCCACCGAGCCGGGTGCGACGGTGATGACACCGCAGCCGATCTACCCGCCATTCATGTCGGCGCCGAGGCTATCGGAGCGGGAGATGTTGACCCTGCCGATGGTCCGCGACAACGGTCGACTGCGCATCGACTTCGACGCGCTGGAGCAGGCGATCACCCCCGCCACTCGCCTGCTGCTGTTCTGCAACCCGCACAACCCGGGCGGCACCGTCTATCGCCGAGAGGAGCTGGAGCAGCTTGGTCAGATTGTTCTGCGCCACGATCTGCTGGTCTGCTCCGACGAGGTCCACTGCGACCTGATTCTGGAGCCGGGGCTTGAGCATATTCCGCTGGCCTCGCTGAGCGAGGAGCTGGCGGCCCGCACCATCACCCTGATGGCGCCGAGCAAGACCTACAATATCGCCGGCCTCGGCTGTGCATTCGCGGTTATTCCTGACGCCCAGCTTAGGCGGCAGTTTCAACGCGTGCGCAAGGGAATCGTTCCCGATGTCAATCTGCTGGGTTACACCGCCGCAGAAGCGGCCTACGCCGATGGTGATGCCTGGAACGAGGCGCAGCTGAACTATCTGCGTGGCAACCGTGACTACCTGGTGGAACAGATCAACGCACTGCCCGGCCTGAAGCTGGACCCGATAGAGGCAACATACCTGGCCTGGATCGATGTCAGCGGCGCCAAGCTGGAAAACCCGGCCCACTTTTTCGAGCAGGCGGGCGTTGGCCTTTCACCAGGCAGAGATTTTGGTGATGACCGGTTCATGCGCCTGAACTTCGGCTGTCCACGCGCCTGGGTCGAGGAAGCGGTGGACCGGATCCGGCGGGGACTGCTGAACTCACTGCCCGCCTGAACCCGTTTCAGGCACGTTCAAAGCTGAACGGGATCACCTCGTCGATGCGTGCTGCACCCAGCGCCAGCATGGCCAGACGGTCGAAGCCTAGGGCGACGCCGGCACTGTCCGGCATCCCCGCCTCCAGCGCCGCCACCAGGCGCTGCTCCAGCGGACGCTGAGGTAATCCGAGCCCGGCGCGCTGGTTCTGATCCTGCAGCAGCCGGCGCGCCTGCTCCCGCGCATCGGTCAGCTCCTGGTAGCCGTTGGCCAGTTCGATACCGCGTACAAAAAGCTCAAAACGGGTGGCTACCGGGGTGCCGGTTTCATCCTCCACCACCTGCGCCAGCGCCGCCTGAGAGGCGGGAAAGCTGTGCACAAACACGGCACTCTGCAGCCGGGGTTCGATCACCTCGGACATCAGCAGGTTGAGCCAGGTATCCCTATCATCATCATCGAACGGTGCGTCGACATGCTCACGACAGCGACGCGCAAGTTCGGCGGCGCTGGCGCGGTGCGGATCCAGCCCCAGCTCACGCTGAAACAGCGCGCGGTAGCTGATCCGCTCTGCGCTGAACGCCGGGATCGCAGCCGCCACCAGCGCCTCCACCTCGTCCATCAACGCCCCTGCATCCCAGCCGGGCCGATACCACTCCAGCATGGTGAACTCCGGGTTGTGACGACTACCGGATTCACCATTGCGAAACACCTTGCCAAGCTGATAGATCGCTCCGCTGCCGGCCGCGAGGAGCCGCTTCATGGCGTATTCGGGCGAGGTCTGCAGGTAGAGCGAATGCGCCGGTTGCCCCGGTGCAGGACTGTAGGACGCCTCTATCGAGTCAATAAAGGGGTCACTGACGGCACAGTGGGAAAGCAGCTGGGTATCAACTTCGAGGACGTTTCGGGACGCAAAAAAATCACGGACAAGCGCCAGAAGCCGGGCACGGGACCGCAAGGAATCGATGGACGCACTGGGACGCCAGTCTTCACTCGGTAGCATTGAAAAAACCGGACTTGAGGAAAAGGTCGGTAGGGGGTGTCTCTCCTTCGGTAGCCCGGCGGTCTAATCCATTTAAACCCGTAGCTTTGCGCACCCGGTTACCCGAGATTGCCTTTTCGAGAGAGACTCTTTCGCTGGAATGCGGAATCGATATTTGGGCAACGTACAGGTTGGGCGGCCTGAACGCCTATCGATATCCGTATCAGCATGCTAGCAACAAAATCTGAGCAGCACCATCCCCGGTATCGATTAATTTTCAATCAGGGATACTGCTCTTATCCTGCGCTCTGCGGCACAGCAAAACGGCCCCGCCCGGGGGCCGTCGCAGCTATCAGGCGCGGCTGACGTATTCACCGGTACGGGTGTCGATTTTCAGCACTTCACCCCGTTCGATGAACAGCGGCACACGCACGACAGCACCGGTGCTCAGTGTCGCCGGCTTGGAGCCACCCTGAGCGGTATCGCCCTTAAGGCCCGGATCGGTTTCAACCACTTCGAGCTCGACAAAGTTCGGCGGCGTAACAGCGATCGGATTGTCGTTCCACAGCGTGATCAGGCACTTGTCCTGCTCTTTGAGCCACTTGCCGGCGTCGCCCACAGCGGCCTGGTCGGCAGCGAACTGTTCGAAGCTGCTCGGCTCCATGAAGTGCCACATTTCACCATCGTTGTAGAGGTATTCCATGTCACGGTCCATGACATCGGCGCCTTCCAAGGATTCGTTGGACTTGAAGGTCCGCTCCCAGATACGGCCGGTCATCAGGTTGCGCAGACGCACGCGGGTGAACGCCTGCCCCTTACCCGGTTTGACGAAATCTACATCGACCATGGTGCAGGGATCGCCATCGATCATTACCTTGAGGCCGTTTTTAAACTGGTTGCTGGAGTAAGTTGCCATTGGATGGTTCCGTTTTATGCTTGGATTAAGCTTAAAATCTTGCAAACGTGCCGGGAAAGCCGGCGGAAAAAGTGCGCTAAAGTGTACAGGGGAGGCTCCGGCCAAGTCCACCTGCATGGACTTGATAGACGGGGGACTGATTCGGCAGAATGCCGCCCACCATCCCGTTGAAGAACCCGGACATGACCCTGACCTGGCCCGCCCCTGACGCCTGGCAACAGGCGCTGCGCAGCGCTGTTACCGATACAAACGAACTGCTTGCCCTGCTGGAGCTGCCGGCGGACCTCGCTGACGATCGCGCCCATGCGCAGTTTGAACTGCGCGTTCCCCGGGGGCTTGTCAGGCGAATGCACCGGGGCGATCCCCAGGACCCGATCCTGCTGCAGGTACTACCTCAGGGCCGGGAGATGACACCGGTCACCGGCTTCAGCACCGACCCATTGGCCGAGCTCGGCTCGAACCCGGTGCCCGGCGTGGTGCACAAGTACAGAGACCGCGTGCTGCTGATCGGCAGCGGCGGTTGCGCGATCAACTGCCGTTACTGCTTCCGGCGCCATTTCCCCTACCAGGAAAACCAGCTCGGCGGCGATCAGTGGCAGCAGGCACTCGCCTATATAGATGCGCACCCCGAGCTGCATGAAGCGATTCTTTCCGGCGGCGACCCGCTGGTAACACCGGACTCCCGCCTGGAGCGGATGATCGCGGACCTGGCCAAGCGTCCACACCTGAAGCGCCTGCGCGTCCACACCCGACTGCCTATCGTGATCCCCGAGCGCGTCACCGAAGGCCTGGTGTCAGCACTGACCGCCACCAGACTCAAGCCGGTGCTGGTCCTGCACTGCAACCACCCTCAGGAGATCGACGCCAGTGTCCGCGACGCCATCCGGCGGCTGATCGATGCCGGCGTCACCGTACTGAACCAGGCGGTGCTGCTGAGAGAGATCAACGACAGCGTGGACACCCTGCGTATACTGAGCGAAACCCTGTTCGAGTCGGGCGTGCTACCCTACTATCTGTTTGTACTGGACCCTGTTGCCGGTGCCGCTCATTTCGATATCGACGATGAAACGGCGAAACGGCTGGTGGCAGAGCTTCAGGCACAGCTGCCGGGGTACCTGGTACCACGCCTGGCACGGGAAGTGCCCGGAGAGCCATCGAAAACGCTGCTTGCACCCAAAGACTAAGGCCTGGGTTCAAACAAACGTTTGCAGCTGGCGGAGAAGTTTTATACAACACTTGTACAACGTTGAGCTGCTGAGAAATAGCTGTATTTCAGCAGCGCCAGAAATATCTAATCGCTGGGAGCCCATCCATGAAACAGCCGCAAAAGTCCTTCAAGGGGCTTGGTCGAATTGTGATTCCTGCCACCTGCGCAATGCTGCTGGCCGCCTGTGCCCAGAAACCGCAGCCGGTGGTACAGAAACCCGTCCCCAAGAAGGTTGAGCCGGCTCCGGTGCTGGTAATACGCGACATGCACCCGGCGGCACCGGAAAGCCGAGGCATAGTTGCGGCCCACATCGATTTCACCAACAACAGCAAGAACACCCTTGAATACGTCATGTTCAAGACCACCGCCTACACCAAGGACGGCGAGCTGGTGCAGGCCAAGAAAAGCGGACGTGACAATGCCTGGCTGCGCATAGCCGGTCCCTTTGCCCCGGGCCAGTCCAGTGGTGACAAGCGCTGGGAGAAAGTCTGGCAGAACAAAAACATCGCCTGCTTCCGTATCGATGGCGCTGAAGTGATCGATATCCAGGGCGTGGTCGAGTATTACAAGGCGGACCGCATCCAGCTGTCGCCGGCCCTGCTGGCCCGCGGCTCATGCGACGGCGCAGTCCAGCAGAACCTGGCTGCGCAGTAAGCATTACTGACGCTTTGGCGGGATGGTGGGGAAAGCCGTCACCGTCCCCTTAGCGTCAGTTATCTTGGCAACCCCTTCCTGGCGCACTTCATCGATGCGGATGATCGCCTGCATCGGCACGATCGAGCGCTTCACATCGTCAAACTGCTGCTTCAGCTTTTCCTCGGCCGGGTCCACGACCAGCTCGGAGCGGGAGCCGAAAATAAAACCCTCCAGCTCAACGAAGCCCCACATATCGCTGGGGTAAACGTGGCGTACGTAAAGCTCGTAGACTTTATCCTGGTTAACAAAGGCAACACGGTAAATAGGGTCTTCACTGGCCATCGCCTGCAACGTCTCCTGTGCAATCTGTCGATTGGCTGAAATATAGGGCCGGCCCGGGTAAAAACAAGGCTGCCGGCGCAGGTTTCCACTGTTCAATTTCTGGTCTGTGACTATGCTCTCACGTATAATACGCGGTCCTTAAATCTATACCCTCCCGAAGCAACAGGTGATTCATGGCGAAAAAGCTGTTTATCAAGACACATGGCTGTCAGATGAACGAATACGACTCAGCCCGCATGGCGGATCTGCTGGGCGAGAGCCACGCGCTCGAACTGACCGATAATCAGGACGATGCCGATGTACTGCTATTGAATACCTGTTCCATCCGGGAAAAGGCGCAGGAGAAGGTATTTCACCAGCTCGGCCGCTGGCGCAAGATGAAGGAAGCACGTCCCGACCTGATGATCGGTGTCGGCGGCTGTGTCGCCTCCCAGGAAGGCTCCGCCATTCTTGAGCGCGCGCCCTATGTAGACATGATTTTCGGTCCGCAGACCCTGCATCGCCTGCCAGAGATGATCAACGAAAGCCAGAAGGGCAGCGTCGGCATCGTCGACGTCAGCTTCCCGGAAATCGAGAAATTCGATCACCTGCCAGCACCCAAGGTTGAAGGCGCCGAGGCGTTCGTTTCCGTCATGGAAGGCTGCAGCAAATACTGCACTTTCTGTGTTGTGCCCTACACCCGTGGTGAAGAGGTGAGCCGCCCGCTCGATGACGTGATCGCCGAGTGTGTCGAGCTGGCAGAACAGGGCGTCCGCGAGGTCAACCTGCTGGGCCAGAACGTTAACGCCTACCGTGGCGCAACCTCTGATGGTGATGAGGCCGATCTGGCAGAGCTGATTCGCACCGTCGCGGCTATCGATGGCATCGACCGCATCCGCTTCACCACCAGCCACCCGGTGGAGTTCAGCGATTCGCTGATCGAGGTCTATGGCGAAGTGCCGGAGCTGGTCAGCCACCTGCACCTGCCGGTACAGAGCGGTTCCGACCAGGTACTGATGTCGATGAAACGTGGCCATACGGCACTGGAGTACAAATCCAAACTGCGCCGTATCAAGAAACTGCGCCCCGATATCAGCTTCTCCTCCGACTTCATTATCGGCTTCCCGGGAGAGACCGACCGTGATTTCGAGGCGACCATGAACCTGATCGCCGATATCGGTTTCGATGCCTCGTTCAGCTTCATCTACAGCCGCCGCCCCGGCACACCCGCCGCGGACCTGCCGGACGATGTCTCGGAAGAGACCAAGAAAGAGCGCCTGAAGATTTTGCAGGACCGGATCACCGCCCAGGCGATGCAGATCAGCCGCCGCATGGTGGACTCCACCCAGCGGATTCTGGTCAACGGTTACTCCAAGAAGGACCCGGGCCAGCTGTCCGGCCGCACCGAGAACAACCGCGTGGTGAACTTCCGCTGCGATAACCCGGACCTGATCGGGCACTTTGCCGACGTGAAGATTATCCAGGCCTACGCCAACTCCCTGCTGGGCGAGCTGGTTTCGTCAGAACTCGATTGAGACAAGCGCACTAACTTATGACCGATAGCGACAACGCAACCCGCCCGTCCGTCAAGCTCCACCTGGAGCCGGAAAACCCCGACGCACTGGCAAATCTGTGCGGCCAGTTCGACGAGCACCTGAAACTGATCGAGGAACGCCTGGGCGTTGAGATCCGCAACCGCGGCAGCGCTTTCCTGCTGCTGGGTGATCTGGACCTGATCCGCGTCGTAGCCGACATCCTGCAGCAGCTCTACGCCGAGGCGGTCAAAGGCGAAGCGGTCACCCCGGAAAAGGTGCACCTCAACCTGCAGCAGGCCGGTATCGAGCAGTTACAGAGCGAGCTGCTGAAAGAGGACAAGGAGGTCAGCATCCGCACCCGCAAGATGCTGATCCGTCCCCGCGGCCAGAACCAGCAGACCTACGTCCGTTCGATCCGTCAGCACGACGTCAACTTCGGCATCGGCCCCGCCGGCACCGGCAAAACCTACTTGGCCGTGGCCTGCGCGGTGGAAGCCCTGGAGCGCGATGAAGTAAGCCGCATCCTGCTGGTGCGCCCGGCCGTGGAAGCCGGTGAAAAACTGGGCTTCCTGCCCGGTGACCTGGCCCAGAAGGTGGACCCTTACCTGCGCCCGCTGTACGACGCCCTGTATGAAATGATCGGCTTCGAGAAAGTCGCCAAGCTGATCGAAAAAAACGTCATTGAGGTAGCTCCTCTGGCGTATATGCGTGGCCGCACGCTGAACGGCTCGTTCGTGATTCTGGACGAAAGCCAGAACACCACGCGCGAGCAGATGAAGATGTTCCTGACCCGTATTGGCTTCGGATCCACCGCCGTTATCACCGGCGATGTGACTCAGGTCGACCTGCCCAAGGGTACCCGCTCCGGGCTGCTGCACGCCATCGACGTTCTCGACGGCGTCAAGGGGATCGGCTTTACCCACTTTACCGCCCGCGACGTGGTACGCCACCCGCTGGTACAGCATATTGTCCAGGCCTACGAAAGCTTCGAGAAACGCGAGAACGCTCGCAAGGACGATAACTGATGAGCTATTCCGTCGACCTGCAGATTGATGTGGATAACGCCGGCCTTCCCTCGTCCGAAGCACTGCAACGCTGGGTCACAACCGCGCTCGATGGCCAGCGCGAGCGGGGCGAAGTCTGCGTTCGCATCGTCACCCCGGAAGAGAGCCAGACGCTGAACCGGGAGTACCGCGGCAAGGATAAGCCGACCAACGTACTCTCCTTCCCGTTTGACGTACCGCCCGGCATTCCGATGGACCTGCTGGGCGATCTGGCGATCTGCGCTGACGTCGTCGAACAGGAAGCTGAAGAGCAGGGAAAATCTCTCGAAGATCACTGGGCCCACATGGTGATTCACGGCACCTTGCATCTGCTCGGTTTCGATCATATAAATGACGACGAAGCCGAAGAGATGGAAGCGCTGGAGCGCGAACTGCTCGCCCGGCTCGGCATAGCCGACCCCTATGAATCGCCCTAGAGGAACACCATGAGCGAAGATCGATCGGGAAGCTCGTCGAAAAGCTGGTTGGAAAAACTGACCAACGCCTTTTCCGACGAACCCCGGACCCGGGCAGATGTCCTGGAAGTGCTTTATGAAGCGGGTGAAGAGGGCATCCTCGACCAGGATGCCGTAAGCATCGTCGAAGGTGCCATGCAGGTATCCGACATGCAGGTGCGCGATGTGATGATCCCGCGCTCGCAGATGTCTGTCGTCCAGCTGGACCAGTCACCGCGTGACTTCATGCCGCTGATCATCTCCAGCGCCCACTCCCGTTTTCCGGTCTGTGGTGAGAATCCCGATGAAATTGTCGGCATTCTGCTCGCCAAGGACCTGCTCCCCTTCCTCCTCGAAGGTCGCCTGGATGAGTTCAACCTGCGCAGCTGCATGCGCAAGGCGACCATGATTCCGGAAAGCAAGCGCCTCAACGTGCTGCTCAAGGAGTTCCGTGGCACCCGTAACCATATGGCGATCGTCGTCGACGAATACGGCGGTACCGCCGGCCTGATCACCATCGAGGATGTGCTCGAGCAGATTGTCGGCGAGATCGAGGATGAACACGACGCCGATGAGGGCGAGGGCAATATCAAACCCTTCGATGACGAGGGTTACATCGTCAAGGCGTTAACACCGATCGAGGATTTCAACGAATACTTCGATGTCGGCTTTCCCGATAACGAGTTCGATACCATCGGCGGTATCGTGACCCAGCACTTTGGCCACCTGCCAGACAAGGATGAATGTGTTGAGTTTGACGGTTTCAGCTTCAAGGTGCTGAGCTCCGACAACCGTCGCATCCGGCTGCTGCAGGTCAACCGCACCGGCAAATAAGGATGCGCAGTTTTCAGTTGCTGCTGCCCGGGCTGGCAGCACTGCTTTGCGGCGCCAGCGCCAGCCTGGCGTTCGCGCCCTTCTCACTGCCGCTGTTCGCGGTGCTCTCTGCCGCCGGTCTCTGGCTTCTGATCCGCGAACAGTCCCCACGCCAGGCGCTCCTGCGCGGCTGGCTGTTTGGCCTGGGGTTCTTCGGCGCCGGCACATCCTGGGTGTATGTCAGTATTCACACCTACGGCAACGCCCCGGTTCCGCTGGCTGCCGGGCTCACCCTCCTGTTCTGCGCAGCGCTTGGAATACTCTTTGCGTTACAGACCTGGATAGGCGCCCGCTGGTTCCGCGGCCGCGGCGCCTGGCTGGGCTTTGTGGCGCTCTGGTGGCTGTTTGAATGGCTGCGCAGCTGGTTCCTGACCGGCTTCCCCTGGCTCTATCTTGGCTACGCCTGGACCGACTCCCCGCTGCGCACCCTGGCGCCGGTAGCAGGCGTCTGGGGACTGACATTACTGACCCTGCTGGTGGCGGCCGGTGCCGTGGAGAGCGTCCTGCAACGGCGTATCCGCCCCCTGATACCGGGCGTTCTGATGATCGGCCTGAGCCTGCTGCTACCCGCCCAGTGGACACTAAGCGCGGGGGAACCGGTCAGGACCGCGGTTATGCAGCCTGACGTCCCGCAGTTGCAAAAGTGGGATCCGGCCCAGCGCGGCGAGATTGTCGATCAGCTGATCGCCATGACCGAAGCTCAGCCCGATGCCGAGCTGATCGTCTGGCCGGAAAACGCGATACCGGCGTTCTATTACCAGGTTGCCGATCGGTTGCAGCCCCTGCTACAGCAACTCGGCAGTCGGACCCTGTTGACGGGGCTGCCCACCAGCGAGCTGGATATCCATGACAGGCAACGACGCCTCTACCACAACAGCGTCGTTGCTCTCGGTGACACCCCCGGCGTCTACCACAAGCAGCGACTGGTGCCTTTCGGCGAATACGTCCCGCTGGAATCCCTGTTGCGTGGCCTGATCGAATTTTTCAACCTGCCGATGTCGAGTTTCAGCCTGCCGCAGCGAGAACAACCGCTGCTGGCCGCGGGGCCCTACCGGCTGGGAGTGGCGATCTGCTACGAGATCGCTTATCCGGAGCTGGTGCGGGATTCAGGTCAGGTCAGCGACATCCTGCTAACGGTGTCCAACGACACCTGGTTCGGCCGTTCCATCGGGCCCGACCAGCACCTGCAGATGGCGCAGATGCGGGCGCTGGAGAATGGTCGCTGGGTGATACGCGGCACCAATAACGGCATCACCGCACTGATCGACCCTCAGGGGCAGATCAGTGCCAGGCTGCCGGTCGACGAGGCCGCGGTCTTGAGCGGAGAGGTGGTGCCGATGCAGGGGCGCACGCCTTATCAGGTGACCGGAGTCTACCCCCTGCTGGCATTCAACTTACTACTGCTGCTGGCTCTGCTGGTCATCCGCATCCGTACGCCGGAAAAACACCACTGAGCCGCAGCTGCACGGCGCGATCACCGAGGTCGCCGTCAGGCACTGCTGCTCGCCGCAGACGGCACACTCCAGGGTACCCGGAATGGTGATCTCGCCGGCGATATACTCGTTTTCACTGTGCGCCAGCTGCTCCCGCAGCAGCTCCAGGTCGACACGGGTACGATCGGCCAGATCCAGTAGGCGCTCCATCGCCTTGCGCTCCAGCACGTCCAGGTCAAAGTGCAGCCAGGAGGCCACACCGGCGCCGGTCTCGTGAATGTAATACCCGAGCTGAACCAGGTCGCGGCGAATATACGCCTTGAGCAGGTCCATCTCGTCACGGGTCATCTCTTCAGCAGCAAGCTCAATCTCCGCGGCCTCTTCAATCTGCTCCTGAAGAAATTCCCAGGAGTATTCGCTGGCCTTGTCGAGCCGTTCACGCAGCCGGTCGAGGATACGATCGTAAGCGCTTGGGGCGTCGGGTGAATGCTTGGGGGACTTTTTATCTCGACTGCTCATCGGTAACTCCTGTCAGCTGCATCGGGTACCCGCCAACCGCCGGTACACCTTGTTATTAGTATAAGCCGATTGAAGCAGATCAATGCGCTCCGGATCAACGAAGCGCAGTTTCCTGTGTCATGCCCGTTACCAGGCATCCTGCGCACCTCGCGCAGCCGTAGCTCGGCACGCCGGTTAGGCTCACCAGCGGCAGCGCTTTACTCACGCCAGCCCGATCCCGGCCATCCGTTTTCCATCCGATGCAGTAAAAACAAGCAGGACAGATTGGGCAGCAGCGGTTTCCTATTAGTTCGCGCCGAGCAAACGCCCCCGCCTCTGTTGACACTAGGGCGAATATTGTATGCTATGCGCCTTTCGTCCCTTTTCTATCCTGACCCGCTGATTTCGGCACACAGTCCATTAAGTCAGGCGTAGGCATACCAACGAGTTACTAGCGGCCACAATGAACGAACAATATATTCCGACGGATATCGAAAACCGGGCCCAGCAATACTGGGTGGAAAACGACAGCTTTACGGCGAAGGAAGATCCGAGCCGCGAAAAGTTCTACTGCCTGTCGATGTTCCCCTACCCCAGCGGTCGTCTGCACATGGGGCATGTTCGTAACTACACCATCGGTGACGTGATCTCCCGCTACCAGCGGATGCAGGGCAAGAACGTCCTGCAGCCGATGGGCTGGGATGCCTTCGGTCTGCCGGCCGAAAACGCGGCGATCAAAAACAACGTCCCGCCGGCCAAATGGACCTACGAAAATATCGATTACATGCGCGACCAGCTGCGCCAGATGGGCTTTGGCTACGACTGGGACCGCGAGCTGGCCACCTGCCACCCGGAATACTATCGCTGGGAACAGTGGTTCTTTACCCGCCTGCTGGAAAAGGGTCTGGTCTACAAGAAAGAGGCCGAGGTGAACTGGGATCCGGTCGACCAGACGGTGCTTGCCAACGAGCAGGTTATCGACGGTCGCGGCTGGCGCTCCGGCGCCATCGTTGAGCGCAAAAAGATTCCGCAGTGGTTCCTGAAGATTACCGACTACGCAGATCAGCTGCTGGACGACATCGAGAAGCTGGAACACTGGCCCGAACAGGTGCGCACCATGCAGCGCAACTGGATCGGCCGCTCCGAAGGCGTCAACCTGAGCTTCCATGTGGATGGCTGGGGTGATCTGGAGGTGTTCACTACCCGTCCGGATACCCTGATGGGTGTCACCTACGTGGCTGTGGCTGCGCAGCACCCGCTGGCGATCAAGGCTGCCGCCGATAACGCCGAGCTTGCCGCGTTTGTCGAGGAGTGCCGCCACACCAAGGTTGCCGAGGCTGATATGGCAACCATGGAAAAGAAAGGGATGCCTCTGGGCATCATGGCAACTCACCCGCTGACCGGCGAGACTGTGCCGGTGTGGACCGCCAACTTCGTGCTGATGGACTACGGTTCCGGCGCCGTGATGTCGGTTCCGGCCCACGACCAGCGTGACTGGGAATTTGCCAGGAAATATAACCTGCCGATCAAGCAGGTTATCGCACCGCTGTCGGCCAGCACTGCGGTCAACCTGGACGAAGAGGCCTTCACCGAGAAGGGCGTACTGGTCAACTCCGGTGACTTCGACGACCTGGAATTCGAATACGCCTTCAAGGCGATCGCCAAAGAGCTCTCCAGCAAGGGACGCGGGGAGGTCACCATCCATTTCCGCCTGCGCGACTGGGGCGTCTCCCGTCAGCGTTACTGGGGCGCGCCGATCCCGGTGATCAACTGCCAGAGCTGCGGCTCCGTGCCGGTGCCTGAGGATCAGTTGCCGGTGCTGCTGCCGGAAGAGATCGAGTTCGACGGCGTCGGCTCACCGATCAAGAAGATGGACAGCTTCATCAACACCACCTGTCCCTGCTGCGGTGGCAAGGCTGAACGCGAAACCGACACCTTCGACACCTTCATGGAATCGAGCTGGTATTTCGCCCGTTACGCCAGCCGTTTCAGCGACAACAAGATGCTGGATCCGACAGCCGCCAACTACTGGTTGCCGGTGGATCAGTATATCGGCGGTATCGAGCACGCGATCCTGCACCTGCTCTACTCGCGCTTCTACCACAAGCTGCTGCGCGATGAGGGCCTGGTCAACTCCGACGAACCGTTCACCCGCCTGCTCTGCCAGGGTATGGTGCTGGCCGACAGCTACTACTACGAAGACGACAACGGCGGCAAGGTCTGGATCTCTCCCACCGAAGTGGAAGTAGACACCGATGACAAGGGCCGCGTCACTGCTGCCCGCCGCAAGAGCGATGGCCTTACCCTGAGCCACGACGGCATGTCGAAGATGTCCAAGTCGAAGAACAACGGCATCGACCCGCAGGTGATGATCGACCGCTACGGTGCCGACACCGTGCGTCTGTTCATGATGTTCGCAGCACCGCCGGAGCAGTCCCTGGAATGGTCCGACTCGGGTGTCGAAGGCGCCAACCGCTTCCTGCGTCGCCTGTGGAAACAGGTGCATGATCACCTGACCAATGGCGCGCCTGTTGCCACCACGCTGAACCAGACCGAGCTCAGCGACAGCCAGCGCGAGCTGCGCCTCAAGGTTCACGAAACGATCCAGAAAGTCAGCGACGATATCGAACGCCGTCAGACCTTCAACACCGCCATTGCCGCCGTCATGGAGCTGTCCAACAGCATCGGTCGCTTTGTCGATGTCAGCGACGCCGGCCGCGCTGTGATGCAGGAAGCACTGGAAACCGCCGTACTGCTGCTCTCGCCGATCGTGCCGCACTTCAGCCACGAGCTCTGGCACCAGCTGGGTCATGCGGATGGCATCATCGATGCCGACTGGCCGAAGGTGGATCAGAACGCCCTGGTACGTGCATCCCTGGAGATGGTGGTTCAGGTCAACGGTAAACTGCGCGCCAAGATCAACGTGGCCGCCGATGCCGACGAGGACGTCATTCTTCATCTGGCACTGGCCGAGGAAAACGTCCAGAAGCACATGGCTGGAAAAACCCTGCGCAAAAAGATCGTCGTGCCGGGCAAACTGGTCAATATCGTGGTCGGCTAGGAGGCCTTCATGCTTAGATTGCGCGCCCCGCTGTTCGCACTGATCGCATCGCTGCTGATCAGTGGCTGTGGTTTCCATCTGGCCGGTTACTACGACGTGCCGGAAAACCTGCGCCAGGTTAACCTCGATATTCCCGATGACCGCCCGAGCAATATCGAAACGCACCTGACCAGCCTGCTGGAGGTTAACGGTGTCGAAATCACGCGGCGCGCCAACTATCGTCTGGAAATCCTTGATGAAAGAACCCGCCGCCGCAGCGCGTCCACCAGCCTGAGCGCCGATACAATCGAGTATGAACTGATCGCCACTGCTCGCTTCAGCGTCAGCAACGGTGCGGGCGAGCTGCTGATCGACAATCGCGAGGTGCGGGCCGAGCGCTTCTTCAACAACAACCAGAACACGACGGCCAAGGACGCGCTGGAAGTTGAAATCCGTCGCCAGCTGCAGGAACAGCTGGCGCAGCAGATCGTACGCCAGTACCTGAGCCTGAAGTAAGTCAGCGCAATGAAGCTCAAGGCGGACCAGCTCGGCAGCCAGCTCAAACGTCAGCAGGACGCGTTGCCGGTATACCTGGTGACTGGCGACGAGCCACTGCTGTGTGGCGAAAGTATCGACGCGATTCGCGCTCACCTGCGCCTGCTGGGATTCAGCGAGCGTGAGGTGATGCACGTCGACGCCAGCTTCAGCTGGGAAAGCCTGCTTGAAAGCGCCAATGCCCTGTCACTCTTTGCCGAACGCAAAATCATAGAGATCCGCCTGGGCGGCCAGAAGTTGAACCGCGCTGCCAGCGACCTGCTGCAGAAATACCTGGCGAACCCGGCACCGGATAATGCCCTGCTGATCATCTGCGACCGTCTGGACCGCTCCAGCAAACAGAGCGCCTGGTTCAAGAAGGTGGAACAGACCGGCGTCGTGGTCGAGGTCTGGCCCATCGAGCCGGACCAGCTGGTGCAATGGCTTGGCCAGCGCGCCGCCAGTCAGAATGTTCAGCTTGAACCCGAAGCGCTGCAACTGCTGGCAGACCGTATCGAGGGCAACCTTCTCGCCGCCCGCCAGGAACTGGACAAACTGGCCCTGCTATATCCCGGCCAACGCCTCAACGCCGAACAGGTGATCCAGGCGGTCAGCGACAGCTCCCGCTTCGATATCTTTGCGCTGACGGATGCCGCGCTTACCGGCGACGCCGGTCGCTGCCAGCACATACTCCAGGTCCTGCGCCAGGAGGGCAACGAAGCCGCCGTCGTACTCTGGGGACTCACGCGGGAGATCCGTATGCTGCACCGGGTGATCCGCGCCGTTGCCAGCGGCCAGCCCTGGGATCCGCTGTGTCAGCGCGAACGCATCTTCGGCAAACGCAAGAACCTGGTCAGAAACGCCAGCCGCCGCCTGCGGACGGAACAGCTCGAGGAGATGCTGGATCTGGCCTCCAGCGTGGATATGGCGATCAAGGGACAGCGCGAGGATGACCCCTGGCTGCTGTTGAACCAGATCACCCTCACATTAAGTGGCTACCCGCTGCCCTGGCAAAGGGCGATGGATTAACCGCCAGGTACAAGGTCTCCAAGTCGCCCCGCCCGATCCAGGCGACAAGCAGGCCGAAGCTGCTGCCCGCCACACTTACTCTTTGCCGGGATCGGCCGACAACTGATCGCGCACCGCTGCAATAAGGCTCTCGCCCTCGCCCTGCTCCAGCAGTTTGCGGATCTGCTCAGAGGCCATGGGAACTATCGCAATTAACGCATCGGCAGGCACCAGCCAGACATCGGAAAAAGGCTGAAACAGGCGATCGGTCAGCAGCAGCAGCGGTGTCTGCTGAAACTCGAGCGAGTGCAGATTGATTCTCTGCTGATCACTGCCCTCGAAACGTATCGCCTGACCATCGTGGGTAACGCCGCTGATCGCCCCCAGCGCGCTGCTCGAATCGCGCTCAGGGATCAACCGGTTGATAATCAGTACCTGCTGCATCAGTTTCCGCTCCCACATTAACAGGATCGCCCCTGCCCGGCGCTGCCGGCAAATCCGAGCTGCCTCCAGGCCTCAAAGACGATAACCGCACAGGCGTTTGACAGGTTCATACTTCGACTTCCCTCAAGCATCGGCAGTGTCAGGGCATCATATTGCTGGCGAACCGACTCGGGCAGCCCCCGGGTTTCTGGACCCAGCAGCAGGATATCCCCTGCACTGAAGGTCGCATCGGTATAGCAGCGCTCCGTTTTTGTCGTCATCGCCCAGACACGGGATGGCGCCAGGGCCTCGACGCAGGCTTCAAGCGTCGGCCAGGTTTTGACGTCGGCATACTCACGGTAATCGAGCCCCGCCCGACGCAGGCGCTTGTCATCCAACTCGAAGCCCAGGGGCTCGATCAGATGCAGATGAAAACCGGTGTTCGCACAGAGGCGAATAATATTGCCGGTGTTCGGTGGGATTTCAGGTTGGTAGAGTACAACGTTCAGCATGACAACCGGCTCCGCAATCAGGAGCCGGATCTTAACCCGTGACGCCCTCAGTCGTCACTGTCATCCTCGCCCATTTCGTCATGATCCATGCCCAGCTCCTTGATTTTGCGGGTCAGGGTATTGCGCCCCCAGCCCAGCAGCTGTGCAGCATCGCGACGCCGCCCCGCGGTATGTTTGAGAGCGATCTCGATCATCACCTTCTCAAACTGCGGCACCGCTTCGTTGAGAATACCCTGTTGCCCGCGGGAGAGCTGCTGATCGGCCCAGAGCCGCAGCGCCTGCTCCCAGCTGCCGGCGACCGGTACACCCTCTTCCTGGGATTCGATCAGTTCGGTCGGCAGGTCGGAAATCAACACCTCCCGTCCAGACGCCATCACCGTCAGCCAGCGGCAGATATTCTCCAGCTGACGCACGTTACCCGGCCAGGGCAGATCACAGAGAAAGTTTTCCGTCTCTTCCCGCAGCGTCTTCGGCTCGACCGCCAGCTCTTCGGCGGAGTGCGCCAGGAAGTGGCGTGCCAGACGCGGGATATCCTCGCGGCGTTCCGCCAGTTTGGGGATATGGATGCGGATCACATTGAGGCGATGGAAAAGGTCTTCACGGAAGCGGCCGTCCTTCACCAGACGTTCCAGGTTCTGGTGCGTCGCCGCGATAATACGGACATCGACCTTGACCGGCGTGTGCCCACCAACCCGATAGAACTCACCATCCGCCAGCACACGCAGCAGTCGTGTCTGCGTATCCGCCGGCATATCGCCGATCTCATCAAGGAACAGCGTACCGCCATCCGCCTGCTCAAAACGCCCACGACGGGCCGCCTGAGCGCCGGTGAAAGCGCCTTTTTCGTGGCCGAAGAGTTCGGACTCGATCAGGTCCTTGGGGATCGCCGCCATGTTAAGCGGAATGAAAGGTCCGGAAGCACGGGGACTGTGTCGGTGCAGCGCATGGGCGACCAGCTCCTTACCGGTACCGGACTCACCGTTGATCAGTACCGTGATATTGGAGTGCGACAGACGACCGATGGCGCGGAACACCTCCTGCATCGCCGGCGCTTCACCAATAATCTCGGCGCTCGCATCGACCTCCTGCTCAGCGACCTTCTCCTTGCGCTCGTTCGCGTGCTCCAGGGCACGCTTAACCAGGGCTACGGCTTCGTCCACATCGAACGGCTTGGGCAGGTACTCGAACGCGCCGCCCTGATAGGACGCCACAGCACTGTCCAGGTCGGAGTGCGCCGTCATGATAATGATCGGCAGATCCGGGTTGAGCTGCTGCAGGTGATCCAGCAACTCCAGACCACCGGTCCCCGGCATACGGATATCACTGAGGACCGCATCGGGCTGCTCCCGATCCAGGCGCTTTATCAGGTCATCTGCGCTTTCAAAAACCTGGGTATCAACCCCCGCAGAGGTCAGTGCTTTTTCCAGCACCCAGCGGATCGATCGGTCGTCATCGACAACCCAGACGTTACCTGAGGTTTTCATGATTCTGCTCCAGCGGTATAAACAGTTGGAACCGGGTCTCTCCCGGCTCCGTATTGCATTCAATCAATCCATGGTGACGGTTGATGATCGATTGCGCGATTGACAGGCCGAGACCCGAGCCGTCAGCGCGTCCGGTCACCATGGGATAAAAGATGGAGGCAAGCAGCTCGGCGGGGATGCCCGGTCCGTTATCGATAATTTCCACCGAACAGACCAGGCGATGACGCTCGGTACCCAGCGTAATCTGCCGCAGCGCACGGGTTCGCAACACAATCTGCGGCTCCGGTATCTTCGCCTCCTGCAGCGCCTCCATGGCGTTGCGGGTGATGTTCAGAGTCGCCTGTATCAGCTGCTCACTGTCGCCCTCAAATTCAGGAATACTCGGGTCATAGTCGCGTACCAGGCGGATCTGGCCGCCAGACTCCACCTCGATAAGGCTGCAGACCCGCTCCAGAATCGCATGGATGTTCACCAGTTCGATATTGGGTAACTTGTGCGGCCCCAGAAGGCGGTCGACCAGGTTTCTCAGCCGGTCGGCTTCCTCAATAATGATGCGGGTATATTCGTGCAGGCTTTCGTCATCCAGCTCCCGCTCCAGCAGCTGAGCGGCACCACGGATCCCGCCCAGCGGATTCTTGATCTCGTGGGCCAGCCCCCGGACCAGGGTCCGTGCGGTTGCGTGTCGAGTCAGTATCTCCTCTTCACGCTCGATCCTGATCAGCCGGTCACGGGCCTGAATCTCCAGCAGCAAGCCGGACTGAGGCACCGGGTTTACGCTGTAATCGACGATCAACTCCTGCCCGGTCTGGGTGACCAGCCGCGCTTCTCGCTTGCTGTACGGGTGGCCACTGGTAAACGACTCCCGCAGTACCTTGAGCTCTTCCTCGCTCGGAGAGAGCCAGTCTTCGATAGGCCGGTTTTTCAGTCGCCTGAGCGTTGCTTCAAGCAGCATCTCCGCAGCAGGATTCATGTACTGGATGCACAGCGACTCGTCGAGCAGCAGCACCGACGATGTCAGGTTATCCAGGATCTGTTTATGCGACTGTTGACGAAACATTGACTCGCTCTCTATATAACTGAGCTTCATTTATGCAAGTTAAACGCCAAGTAGAGAATGCTCGCAAAAGCGCCACAACTGCGCATATTCGGAGCACTGCCGGAAAACTCGCCAGACTGGATAGGAATTATCGCACCATATTGGTGCGCATGCATTTTTTAAACGCACCGAAAGTAGACCGCGGCTGATGATGCGTTTTTGCACAACCAGCGCCGGAAACGAAAAAGGCCTCCATCAGGAGGCCTTTTCAAAACTACCGAATTCGGTATTTATACGGAGTAGTACAGGTCGTACTCAACCGGGTGAGTAGTCATGTTGACCTGTGCAACTTCTTCACGCTTCAGGCCGACGTACGCGTCCAGCATGTCGTCGGTGAAGACGCCGCCCTTGGTCAGGAATTCACGGTCCGCTTCCAGAGCGTCCAGAGCTTCAGACAGAGTCTCGCAGACAGTCGGGATTTCAGCCGCTTCTTCCGGCTCCAGGTCGTACAGATCCTTGTCCGCAGCATCGCCCGGGTGGATCTTGTTCTGGATACCGTCCAGACCAGCCATCATCAGAGCCGCAAAAGCCAGGTACGGGTTGGCGATCGGATCCGGGAAGCGGGTCTCGATACGACGACCTTTCGGGCTGGTTACGTACGGAATACGGATGGAAGCGGAACGGTTACGGGCAGAGTAAGCCAGCATAACAGGTGCTTCGAAGCCCGGTACCAGACGCTTGTAGGAGTTGGTACCCGGGTTGCAAAGTGCGTTCAGCGCTTTAGCGTGCTTGATGATGCCGCCGATGTAGTACAGAGCGGTTTCGCTCATACCAGCGTACGCATCACCTGCGAAGATGTTAACACCGTCCTTGGACAGAGACTGGTGTACGTGCATACCAGAACCGTTATCGCCAACGATCGGCTTCGGCATGAAGGTAGCAGTCTTGCCGTAAGAGTGAGCAACGTTGTGAACGCAGTACTTCAGGACCTGTACTTCGTCAGCCTTGTTGACCAGGGTGTTACCGGCAACGCCGATTTCACACTGACCAGCAGTTGCTACTTCGTGGTGGTGTACTTCAACTTCCAGACCCATAGCAGTCATGGCGTCGCACATGGCGGCACGCAGATCGTGCAGGGAGTCAACCGGGGGAACCGGGAAGTAACCGCCCTTAACGCGCGGACGGTGACCGATGTTGCCACCTTCGATCTTGTGGGAAGACGCCCAGGCAGCTTCTTCAGAGTTGACGGTGTAACCGCAACCGCTCATGTCAGCGTGCCATTCAACGGAATCAAATACGAAGAATTCCGGTTCCGGACCGAACATAGCGGTGTCGGCGATACCGGTAGACTTCAGGTACTCTTCTGCGCGCTTGGCAACAGAACGCGGATCACGCTCGTAACCCAGGCCAGTCATCGGCTCGACGATATCGCAGCGAACGATAACAGTGGCGTCTTCAGCGAACGGATCCAGCAGGGAAGCGCTATCGTCCGGCATCAGGATCATGTCGGAGTCGTTGATACCCTTCCAGCCAGCGATGGAAGAACCATCGAACATTTTGCCTTCTTCGAAGAAGTCTTCACCAACTTCGGTTACCGGAATAGTCAGGTGCTGCTCTTTACCCTTGGAATCGGTAAAACGCAGGTCAACCCAGCGCGCTTCGCTTTCTTTAATGAGATTCAGAGTATTCTCTGACATGTGACTCTCTCCACTCGATGAATTTGCCAGACGCTTAATTCTATTTAAGCCACGCGTTTTCCAACGCGTTAACCATGGCGCTGTTTAAGCAACATGCGTGCCAGCACCTAAATTGTGCTCACTGCCAATAAAATTGGGCACTCAAGCTAAAAGCTTAGCCTAGAGGCGCACCAAATTCAGGCACAACTTCTTTTTATGCACTATATCGGCCCATCGGCACCTATACAGCACCCTTGGCAACCGTTGAAACATCATACCGCAAAGATTTGCTTCTGGCCTCTATCAGCGGCGTCAAAGTTTGACCGGAGCACGTCCAGCCAACGGATGTTCACACAGTAATCGATTGTTCTTGAGGCGTTACGTATAATGCCTCCCTTTCAGCACTAAACTAGGTATATCCGTGTGATAGAAAATCTCAGAAATATCGCCATCATCGCGCACGTCGACCATGGCAAAACCACCCTCGTCGATAAACTCCTGCAGCAGTCAGGCACGCTCGCTCGTCGTGACGAAGGCGCCGAGCGCATCATGGACTCCAATGACCAGGAACGCGAACGCGGTATCACCATTCTGGCTAAAAACACGGCTATACGCTGGAACGACTACCGCATCAACATCGTTGATACTCCGGGACACGCCGACTTCGGTGGTGAAGTAGAGCGTGTACTGTCCATGGTCGACTGCGTTCTGCTGTTGGTGGACGCCGTTGACGGCCCGATGCCACAGACCCGCTTCGTCACCCAGAAGGCGTTTGCCCAGGGTCTGCGTCCTATCGTCGTCATCAACAAGATCGACCGTCCCGGCGCCCGTCCGGATTGGGTTATGGATCAGGTCTTCGATCTGTTCGATAACCTCGGCGCTACTGACGAACAGCTGGACTTCCCGGTTGTTTATGCTTCAGCTATCAACGGCATCGCCGGCAACGACCCGGAAGAGATGGCCGAAGATATGACGCCGCTGTTCGAAGCGATCGTCGAGCATGTGCACCCGCCGATCGTGGATACCGAAGGTCCTTTCCAGATGCAGATCTCCGCTCTGGATTACAACAGCTACGTGGGCGTCATCGGTGTCGGCCGCGTTACTCGCGGCAAGGTTAAAACCAACACTGTGGTCAAGGCGATCGACCGCCACGCTAAAGTGCGTAACGGCCGTATCCTGAAGATCATGGGCTATCACGGCCTGGAGCGTGTTGAGGTCAACGAAGCTCAGGCCGGTGACATCATCTGCATCACCGGACTCGACGAACTGAACATCTCGGATACCCTGTGTGATCCGGAAGTCGTTGAAGCGCTGCCGGCTCTGTCCGTCGATGAACCGACCGTTTCCATGACCTTCCAGGTAAACGACTCCCCGTTTGCCGGCCTGGAAGGCAAGTTCATCACCAGCCGTAACATCAAGGACCGTCTGGATCGCGAACTTATCCACAACGTAGCTCTGCGCGTTGAGCCCGGCGACAGCCCGGAGAAGTTCAAGGTGTCCGGCCGCGGTGAACTGCATCTGTCGGTACTGATCGAAAGCATGCGTCGCGAAGGCTTCGAGCTGGGCGTTTCACGTCCCGAAGTTATTCAGAAAGAGATCGATGGCATCATCCAGGAACCTTACGAAGAGGTGATGATCGATGTCGAAGATCAGCACCAGGGTGCTGTTATCGAAGAACTGGGTAAACGCCGCGGCGACATGACCAACATGGAAGTGGACGGCAAGGGCCGTGTACGTCTGAGCTTCATGATCCCGTCCCGGGGCCTGATCGGCTTCCGCAGCCAGTTCCTCACCATGACGTCCGGCACCGGTATCATGACCTCCATCTTCGACCACTATGGTCCGGTTCGCGAAGGTGAAGTAGTTTCGCGCATCAACGGCGTACTGGTTTCCATGGTCACCGGTAAGGCACTGGGCTACGCGCTGTTCAGCCTGCAGGAGCGCGGCCGCCTGTTCATAGACCCCAACATCGAGGTCTATGAAGGTATGGTACTGGGTATCCACAGCCGCTCTAACGACCTGGTGGTCAACCCGACCAAAGGTAAGCAGCTGACCAACGTCCGCGCTTCCGGTACCGACGAGAACATCGTGCTGACCCCGCCGATCAAGTACTCGCTGGAACAGGCACTGGACTTCATCGAGGATGACGAGCTGGTCGAGGTGACCCCGGAAGCGATCCGCATCCGTAAAAAGCTGCTCAAGGAAAACGAGCGCAAGCGCGCCGGCAACAAGAAGTAACACCCGAAGGGCAGCATCCGCTGCCCTTTTTTACGCCCCCTCACCCTGTTAAGCCGCCCGTCCGCCGCCTTATACTAATCACTCTCATGGCCAGACAATGGAGTGCGTAATGCGGACCCTCTACCCCGAAATCCAAAGCAACCAAGAGTTCTATCTGGACGTTGGCCAGGGACACCGGATCTATGTGGAGGAAAGCGGCAACCCAGCCGGCATACCCGTTCTGTTTATCCATGGCGGACCTGGTGGAGGTTGTTCTCCGACCCATCGCCGTTTCTTCAACCCGGAGAAGTACCGCATTATTCTGTTTGATCAGCGCGGCTGTGGACGCTCCACCCCCCATGCCAGCCTGGATCACAACACGACTCAGGCACTGGTCTCAGACATGGAACAGATACGCCGCCACCTGGGCATCGAACGCTGGCTGCTCTTCGGCGGCAGCTGGGGATCAACGCTCAGCCTGGTCTATGCGCAAACCCACCCGCAGCATGTGTGTGGATTAATACTGCGCGGCATATTCCTGTGTCGCGAGCGTGATATCCGCTGGTTCTACCAGGATGGTGCCAGCTTTATTTTCCCGGACTTCTGGCAGGATTACATCGAGGCGATCCCCGAAGAGGAACGGCACAACCTTCTCGCCGCGTTCTACCGACGCCTGACCTCTGAAAATGAACTCTCACGCATGGCAGCCGCCAAAGCCTGGTCCGTGTGGGAGGGGCGCTGTTCGACGTTGGATCCCAACCCCGAAATAGTAGAGCACTTCGCAGATCCGCACTTTGCCCTGGCCATGGCGCGTATCGAAGCCCACTACTTTATTAACGCTGCTTTCCTGACACCCAACCAGATCCTGGAAAACCCAAAGTCACTCAGAGATATTCCGATCACCATCGTACACGGGCGTTACGACATGGTGTGCCCAATTGAGCAGGCGCTGGCGTTACAAAAGGCGGCCCCCCATGCTGAGCTGCATATAGTGCGCGATGCGGGCCACTCTGCATTCGAGCCGGGTATCATCGATAACCTGATACATGCCACTGACTATTTTGCCCGCAGCCTTGCCTGAGACAGGATAACAATGAAAGGACTGATTCAACGCGTAAACCATGCCTGCGTACGTGTCGACGGCGAAGCCGTGGGCTCGATTCAGCGGGGCGTTTTGCTGCTTCTCGGCATCGAGAAAGAGGACGACCAGGCAAAGGCAGATAAACTGCTGCATAAGACTTTGAACTACCGAATCTTCCCAGACGAACAGGGACGCATGAACCTGAGCCTCAAGGATACCGGCTACGAACTTCTGATCGTGTCACAGTTCACGCTGGTGGCGGATACCCGTAAAGGGATGCGCCCCGGGTTCTCGAAGGGAGCTCACCCCGAAGTCGGGGAGAAACTCTATGACTATTTCGTCGAGCGTGCGTGCTCTGATGCACCAGGGCTGATTCAAACAGGCCAGTTTGGCGCTGACATGCAGATCGCGCTTGAAAACAACGGCCCGGTTACCTTCATGCTGGAAAGCTAGGAAGGCAAACCGAAGAGAGAGGCAAGACTCTAAAGACTCCAGCACCTCCCTATAAAAGGCAGGGCCCGCACACATCCGTGTAACGGGCCCCTGGTTCGCAGCATCCTTGCTGCCCCCACCACGTTCCCTGCGGTGGGATGAGGTTCAGCATCCAGCTGTTATCTACGCATCCCTGCGTACCTCGTCGAGTATCATCTCTTAAGTGGTGATCGGGTGATATAGGAGTTTTTCCTAATTTTCCATATAAAGTGAGCGGGTATAGTCAGGGGCTGTGTCTGATTAGCTCGCCGGGATCTGCCAGCGTTGTTTGAATAGGGGATATAGCTGGCTCGTTCTGTGCTGGGTGCTTCATGTTTGTAACTCGCCCAGATATTTCTGTGAGAGCTGAATGAGTATTGGATTTCGGGTTGAGAGAGGCCTGCAGGGATCAAGAGCGTTGCTTCTGGGTCTGCGGGTTTCGGTGGGAAAGATCGGGTGGTTTGGTGCGGGGTGATGACCTGCTTTTCCGGTAACGGTCGCTGTTTCGGTCATCAGGCCGGGGAGTACCTGAGAGGATTAACTGGTTTAACTAGGGATGGCTACGGGTAAACGTTGGTAACGTTTGGGCACTTTGCCTGGAGGGAGGTGAGCTACTTTAGGTCGCAAGCTGTGCTTGCGATCCTTCGGACATGGACGGCTGGGATAGGTCGGTCTGGCGCGGTGAGATGACCTACTTTAGGTGACGAGCGCTGCTCGTCATCCCTTCGGGACGCCTGCGGCGCCTATCCGCCGTACCTGCGGTACAGGCGTATTCACATGGGCCTGGTAGTAAGGGGCGGCAGCGCCGCCCAATACGAAAAAACCCCAGTACCAACGGTACTGGGGTTCTTCGTATTAGGTGCCTGGCGATGACCTACTCTCACATGGGGAAGCCCCACACTACCATCGGCGATGACGCGTTTCACGACTGAGTTCGGCATGGGATCAGGTGGTTCCACGTCTCTATTGTCACCAGGCAAAACTGGAACAAACTGAGATCTAAAAGCTTTTAGTAGAAGACCCGCTGTCGCTTATCTCCTATCTGATGTCTTGTCGTTCGCTACAAGCTACAACCGCGATACGATCTATATATTCTGTGCTCAAACGCCTTTGGCGTTATATGGTCAAGCCTCACGAGCAATTAGTACTGGTTAGCTCAACGCCTCACAGCGCTTACACACCCAGCCTATCAACGTCCTGGTCTTGAACGGCTCTTTAGGGACCTCAAGGGTCCAGTGAGATCTCATCTTGAAGGAGGCTTCCCGCTTAGATGCTTTCAGCGGTTATCCCGTCCGAACGTAGCTACCGGGCAATGCCATTGGCATGACAACCCGAACACCAGAGGTTCGTTCACTCCGGTCCTCTCGTACTAGGAGCAACTCTTCTCAAATCTCAAACGCCCACGGCAGATAGGGACCGAACTGTCTCACGACGTTCTAAACCCAGCTCGCGTACCACTTTAAATGGCGAACAGCCATACCCTTGGGACCGGCTTCAGCCCCAGGATGTGATGAGCCGACATCGAGGTGCCAAACACCGCCGTCGATGTGAACTCTTGGGCGGTATCAGCCTGTTATCCCCGGAGTACCTTTTATCCGTTGAGCGATGGCCCTTCCATACAGAACCACCGGATCACTAGAACCTACTTTCGTACCTGCTCGACGTGTCTGTCTCGCAGTCAAGCACCCTTATACTCTTACGCTCAATGCATGATTTCCGACCATGCTGAGGGTACCTTCGTGCTCCTCCGTTACACTTTGGGAGGAGACCGCCCCAGTCAAACTACCCACCACACAATGTCCCTGATCCGGATTACGGACCTAGGTTAGAACCTCAACAGTACCAGGCTGGTATTTCAAGGTCGGCTCCACTCTAACTGGCGTCAGAGTTTCAAAGCCTCCCAGCTATCCTACACAAGTAATGTCAAAGTCCACTGTGAAGCTATAGTAAAGGTTCACGGGGTCTTTCCGTCTAGCCGCGGGGACGCTGCATCTTCACAGCGAGTTCAATTTCACTGAGTCTCGGGTGGAGACAGTGTGGCCATCGTTACGCCATTCGTGCAGGTCGGAACTTACCCGACAAGGAATTTCGCTACCTTAGGACCGTTATAGTTACGGCCGCCGTTTACCGGGGCTTCGATCAAGAGCTTCGCTTGCGCT